>CAWIJK010000001.1:0-943164 GCA_963836375.1 uncultured Acidimicrobiaceae bacterium
GTGGCCGTGGGGGCCGGGTGGTGGCGCTGTGGGTCCACGTCCGGTCCGACCGGTTGGCTGTCGTGGTCCCCGTGGCCCCGGGTGGGCCGGTACCCGCCGCGAGGTCGCCGGGGGCGGGCGAGGGCGGGCCGGGGCGGACGGGGTCCCTCGGCCCCTGGGCCCAGTTGCGGGCCGACCGCCTGCTCCTGTTCCTTTCGTCTTCGCGGTGGCCGAGATCACCGAGGGCGGCGTCGACACCTGGGATGCTCTGCCTGCGGACCCACCTGGCCGCCGGGGTGCTCCTGGGGGCCGGCGCCTAGGTCGTGGGCCAGTCGGTGGCCGCCACCACCCGGGGGGCGGGCGGACATGCTGGGCCTGCTGGGCGACCGGATCGGCCTGGTGGTGGGGGGCCTGGTGGCCGGGGCGGCAGCCTCGGTCGAGTCGCTCTCGGTCGACCCGGCGGTCGCCGCCGTCGGCCTGGCCCTGGAGGGGGCCGGGGCGTCGCTCTTCTGGCCCCTGGTCATGAGCCAGGCCACCGTCCAGGCCAGCCGGCCCACGGCGGCGTCGGGGCCTTCACCGCCACCGGCTTCGTCGGCTGGGTGGCCGGCGCCCCGCTCGTCGGCTGGGTCTCCGACGCCTTCGGGCCGGCCCGGGGCCTCCAGCTCCTGGCGGCCATGGCCCTCGTGGTCGTGGTGGCCGCCCTGGCCCAACTGGAAGAGGAGACCTCACCGTTCGGTCCCGGGGTCGCTGGGCCGCGTCGGCCCACCGCCGCCCCCCACCATGATCCTGCCCAGCATCGAGACCCCCGCCGACCTCCGAGCCCTCGGCTACGAGCAGCTCGACGAGCTGTCGGCCGAGATCCGGGCCTTCATCGTCGAGACGGTCACCACCACCGGCGGCCACCTCGGCTCCAACCTCGGGGTGGTCGAGCTCACCGTGGCCCTGCACCGGGTGTTCGACTCGCCCCGCGACGCCATGTTGTGGGACACCGGCCATCAGGCCTACGTCCACAAGCTCCTGACCGGCCGGCGCTACCGGTTCCGGGACCTCAAGAAGGAGGGCGGGCTCTCGGGCTATCCGAACCGGGCCGAGTCGGAGCACGACTGGATCGAGAACAGCCACGCCTCGACGGCGCTCTCCTACGCCCACGGGCTGGCCAGCGCCTTCGAGCTCGAGGGCGAGGTGGTCGGCCACGGCGGGGACCGCCGGGTGGTGGCCGTGGTCGGCGACGGCGCGCTGACCGGCGGGATGGCCTACGAGGCGCTCAACAACCTCGGCCACTCGGGCCGCCGGGTGGTGGTCGTGCTCAACGACAACGGCCGCTGCTACGCCCCGACGGTCTCGCACCTCTCGCAGAGTCTCACCTCGCTGCGCCTGAACCCGACCTACGTGCAGACCCGCGAGCGCCTGCGCAACCGGCTCCGGGACATGCCGGCCATCGGTGAGCTCGCCGACCGGGGATCCTCGGCCTGACCAGCGCCCTGCGCGAGCTCGTCGCGCCGCACGTGTTCTTCGAGGCGCTCGGCGTCCGCTACGCCGGTCCCATCGACGGCCACGACATCTGCTCGATGGAACAGGCCTTCGCCCACGCCGCCGAGTGGGACGGGCCGATCGTCGTCCACGTCCTCACCCAGAAGGGCCGGGGCTACGCGCCGGCCGAGGAGGACGAGGTCCAGCGGCTCCACGACGTCAAGGCGCATCCGGGCGGTGCCGCGCGAGAACGTCGTGGGGTCGGCCGCCGGCACGCCATCGGGCGCTCGGACGGCTCCGAGCAGGCGCCAGGCGGGGATCGTACGGACCATGGCCGGGTCGGCGACCGGCGCGATCCTGCGCCGCCACCTACACCGACGCCTTCAGCCGCGCCCTGGTCGCGCTGGCCGACGACCGGCCCGAGATCGTGGCCCTGACCGCGGCCATGCCCGGGCCGACCGGGCTCTTGCCCTTCGAGGCCCGCTTCCCCGACCGGTTCTTCGACGTGGGCATCGCCGAGCAGCACGAGGTCACCGCGGCGGCCGGGATGGCCATGGGGGGCTCCGGCCGGTGGTGGCCGTCTACTCGACCTTCTTCTGCCGGGCCTTCGACCAGGCCAACCTGGACGTCGGCCTGCACGGCCTGCCGGTCGTCTTCGTGCTCGACCGGGCCGGGATCACCGGCGACAACGGGCCGAGCCACCACGGGCTGCTGGACCTGGCCCTCACGCTGTCGATCCCGGGCATGACGGTCTTCGCCCCCTCGTCGGCCGAGGAGCTCGAGGTCATGCTCGCCCGCGCCCTCGGGCTGGCCGGGCCGTCGGTCGATCCGGTTCCCCAAGACCCCGCCCCGCCACGTCGCCCCCGACGAGGTCGGCAACGGGCTGGCGGGCCGCCGGGTGCGGGTCGGCGACGGCTCGGTGTGCCTGGTCGGCGTGGGCAAGCTCGCTGGCCGCCTGCGAGGCCGCGGCGGCCGAGCTCGCGGCCGAGGGGATCGACGCCACCGTCTGGGACGCCCGGGTCATGAGCCCGCCCGACCCCGCGATGCTCGCCGATGCTGGTCCGGCACACCGCTGGTGGTGACGGCCGAGGACGGCGTGCGCTTCGGTGGCGCCGGCATGTTCCTCGCCGACGCCGGCGGCCGAGGCGGCGCGGCGCGCCGGTGCGCCGGTGCCGGCGACGGTCATCTCGGCACCCCCCGGGCCTACATCCCCCAGGGGAAAGCCGACGACATCCTGGCCGCCCTGGGTCTCGACGGTCCGGGGATCGCCGCGAGTGTCCGCCGGGCCCTCGGCCCGCTGGCCCCGCCGCCGATCCCGCGCCCACGGCACCGAGGCCGACCGGACCGGTGCGACCGCCGACGGCGACGGGGAGGCGGCAACGAGGGGAGCGGGCGGGCCGGTCCGGCGCCCGTCGGCCGGCGGGGCGGCCCGCTGAGCCCGAACGCCCTCAGCCCGTGTTGGCCCCGTGGGCCCGCACGAAGTCGTTCACCGCGTAGTACGCGTCGATCGACTCGCCGGCGTCCCCCCAGAAGCCCTCGAGCACGTCGTAGGCCATCGCGGCCCTGGGCGACGTAGTGGTTGTTCACGTCGGTGATCTCGAGCTCGCCCCGCCCGGAGGGCTCGAGGGTCTTGATGACGTCGAAGACAGTGGCGTCGTAGCAGTAGATGCCGGTCACCCCGTAGTTCGACGGCGGGAGCTCGGGCTTCTCGACGATGTGGACCACCTGGCCGTCGCCGTCGAGCTCGGGGACCCCGAGGTGCCGGAGGTGCTCGGGCTCGGTGACCTTGGTCGAGCAGGATGCGGGCGCCGTTGGGCTCGGCCTCGAAGGCCTCGACCATCGGCCGGATCGACCCCTCGACCACGTTGTCGGCCAGCATGACCAGGACCGGGTCGTCCTCGCAGAAGCGCTCGGCCAGACCGAGGGCTTCGGCGATCCCGCCCGGCTTGTCCTGGTAGCCATAGGAGAGCCGGTCGATGCCGAACTCGTGGCCGTTGCCCAGCAATCGGAGGAACTCGCCGGCGTGGGTCCCGCCGGTGACCAGCATCAGCTCGGTGATCCCGGCCTTGACCAGCGCCTCGATGGACCACTGGATCATCGGCCGGTCGTAGATCGGCAGCAGGTGCTTGTTGGTGATGCGGGTGAGCGGGAACAGGCGCGAGCCCGTGCCACCGGCCAGAAGGACGCCTCTCATCGGGCCACCCTAGATCGGGCCCGAGGTGGTCCCCGTCACCCGTCGAAGGTGAGCACGCCCCGGGCCACCCGCCCGGCGTGCATCTCGTCGACCACCTCGGAGAAAGCGGCCAAGGGTCGGGTCAGGCTCACCAGCTCGTCCAAGAGCAGCTGGCCCGATCGGTAGAGGTCGACCATGAGCGGGATGTCGTGATGGGGCGGGCGAGACCCGTAGCGGCACCCGAGCAATCCCCGGTCGACGTAGGCCAGGGCGTTGACGTCCACCGCCACCTCGGTTCCCCGGGGCGGGATGCCGATGGCCACGGCGTTGCCCCCCCAGTCGAGCGAGTCGAGGGCGCTGCGCAGGACGGCGGGGTGCCCCACGCAGTCGAAGGCCCAGGCGACCCCGCCCAGCGGGTTGAGCGCACCCGACGCCCGCTCTCGGTCGGGGGGCACCAGGGCCCGGACCGCCGCGGCGGCGTCACTGTCGGTGGCGTCGACGAAGTCGGTGGCCCCGAATTGCCGGCCCAGCGCCTCTTTGGCGGCCACGGTGTCGACGGCCACGATCCGGGTGGCCCCCGAGATGCGCAGGCCCTGGATCACGTTCAGGCCGACCCCGCCGACGCCGAAGACGGCCGCCGTCTCGCCCGGCCGGACCCGGGCCCGGTTGAGCACGGCGCCGACCCCGGTCAGCACGCCGCAGCCGATCAGACAGGCCGAGGTGAGCGGCACATCGGAGGGGATGCGGACCGCCTGGACCTCTGAGACCACGGTCTGCTCGGCGAAGACCGAGGCGGCGGCGAAATTGTGGGCCGGCTCCCCCTTGAAGGTGAACGGCTGGCCGATGTTGCCGAGCGACCGGCGGCACCACGTCGGGTGCCCGGTGCTGCAGGCCCGACACGTGCCGCAACTGGCCAGGGTGGCGATCACCACGTGGTCGCCCGGCTTGACCGACCGGACCTCGGATCCCACGGCGTCGACCACCCCGGCGCCTTCGTGGCCGAGCACCACCGGCGGCGGGAACGGGATGGTCCCGTCGATGACCGATAGGTCCGAATGGCAGACCCCGGCGGCGCCGACCCGCACCCGGACCTCCTTGGGCCCGGGGTCCCGGACCTCCAACTCGTCGGTGATCTCGACCCCGTCTGTGGTGAAGACGATCCCTCGCATTTTCAACCTCTCCTCTCGCTGGTCACGATCTCGTCGGCCCCCTCGGCGAAGCGCTCGCGCAGCTCGCGTTTTAGGACCTTGCCGCTGGCGTTCACCGGCAGGGCGTCCACCACGGCCGCGTAGCGCGGCACCTTGTAGTTGGCCATCGCCTGGCGGGCCCAGCTGAGGACCCGGGCCGCCCGGGCCGGGTCGTCGGCCGAGGCGCCGGCCGGCGCGACGACATAGGCGCAGCCCACCTCGCCCAGCCGCTCGTCGGGCACCCCGACGACCGCCACCTGGCCCACCTCGTCGCACCCCCGCAGGATGGCCTCGATCTCGGCCGGGTAGGCGTTGAAGCCGCCCACCACGTACATGTCCTTCAGCCGGTCGGTGATCGAGACGTTGCCGGCGTCGTCCATCACCGCCACGTCACCGGTGTGCAGCCACCCTTCGGCGTCGATCGCCTCGGACGTCGCCTGCTCGTCGCCCCAGTAGCCGGCCATCACGGTGTAGCCGCGCACCACGACCTCGCCCGCCTCGCCCCGGGGCAGCTCCCGGCCCCCGGCGTCGACCACCTTGACCTCGAGGTCCGGGATGGCCCGGCCCGAGGTGGTGGCCACGATCTCGGGGGGGTCGTGGCGCCGGCACATGGTGACCGTCCCGCACGACTCGGTCAGGCCGTAGGCCGTGAGGACGGTGTCGAAGCCGAGCTCGGTCCCCATGGCCACCACCAGCTCGACCGGCACCACCGCCGCCCCGGTCACCCCGAGGCGCAACGACGACAGGTCGTGGGCGGAGCGGTCGGGGTGGGCCAGGAGGGACTGGTAGAGCGTGGGGGGCCCGGGGAGGACGCTGATGCGCTCGGCCTCGATCCGCTCGAGGACCCGGTCCACGTCGAACACCGGCTCGGGGACCACGGTGGCCCCGGCCATGAGGCTGGCCAGGAGTCCCGCCTTGTAGCCGAAGGTGTGGAAGAAGGGGTTCACCACCAGGTAGCGGTCGTCCTGGCGGAGGCCGACGATGCTGGCCCAGGTGCCGAAGGTGCGCAGGCTCTGGGCGTGGGTGGCCATGGCCCCCTTGGGGCGTCCGGTGGTGCCCGAGGTGAACAACAGGTCCGAGACGTCGCCGGGGGACACCGCCCCGGCCCGGGCGGCCGCCGCTCTTGGGGTCACCGCCCCGGCGGTGGCCAAGAAGGCCTCCAGCTCGGTGCAGGGGGGCACGACCGTCCCCCCGCCGCGGCCGGCGGACGGCGCCGGGGAGCCGAGGGGGCCGGGACCGTCGCGGCGCACGACGACGACCCGCTCGAGGTCGCCCAGGTCCTCCCCGGCCAACAGGCCCGGGTAGTCCACCCCCAAGAAGCCCTGGACGGTGAGGAGGGTCCGGGCACCCGACGCCCGCAGGATGTAGGCGGCCTCGCCCCCCTTGAACCGGGTGTTGAGGGTCACCAGCACGGCGCCCGCCCCGAGCACGCCCAGGGCGGCGACCACCCACTCGGCACAGTTGGGCGCCCAGAGGGCCACCCGGTCACCGGCCGAGACCCCCGAGGCCATGAGGGCCCGGGTGAACACGCTGACCTCCTCGGCCAGGCCGCCGTAGGTCAACCGGCGCTCGCCGTCGACCAGGGCCTCTCGCCCGGGGTGGCGGGCGGCGGCCTCGGCCACCAGGGCGGGGACGGTGCCCCAGCGCAGATCGGCCCGGGGGTCCTCGTCCAGACCGGCTTCCGTCGTCACGGGTGCTGGCTCGAGACCGAGACGATCTCTCCGCTCAGGTACGAGGCGTAGTCGCTGGCCAGAAAGACCACCACGTTGGCCACCTCCCACGTCTCGGCCCCCCGGCCGAACAGCTCCCGGCGGCGCAGGACGGCCAGGTCCTCGTCGGGGATGGCCCGGTTGAGGAACGGGTGCTCGGCCAGGCTGGGCGACACCGCGTTGACCCGGACCCCGGCCGGAGCCGCCTCGGCGGCGGCGCAGCGGGTGAGGGCCATCACGCCGGCCTTGGCCGCCGCGTAGTGAGCCTGGCCGGGTTGGGCCCGCCATCCGAGCACCGAGGCGTTGTTCACGATGGCCCCCGAGCGCCGTGGCAGCAGGTGGCCCAGCGCCGCCCGGGTGCACCGGAAGGTGCCGGTGAGGGTGACGTCGAGCACCTTGGCCCACTGCTCGTCGCTCATGTCGACCAGCGGGACGGTGCCCCCCAGCCCGGCGTTGTGCACGGCCACGTCGAAACGCCCGTGACGCTCGACGGCCGCCTGGTAGAGGGCCCGCACGTCGGCTTCCACCGTGACGTCGCAGGCGATGCCGGCCACGTCCGCCCCCGGCAGGGCGGCCAACTCCTCGGTCGATTCGGACAACCGGCGTTCGTGGGCGTCGGAGAGCACCACCGACGCCCCCTCCTCCACGCACCGCCGCGCGGTGGCGAACCCGATGCCGGTGCCGGCCGCCGCGGTGACGATGACCACCTTGCCCTCGAGCAGCCCGTGGCCGGCCGGTGGGGGCGGGGCCGGAGGCGGGGTGAACGGGGTCCCCAGACTCACGCCGCGCCCTTGGGCTCGGGCGGCAGGCCCAGGACCCGCTCGCCGATGATGTTGCGCTGGATCTGGTTGGACCCCCCGTAGATGGTCTCGGCCCGGCTGAACAAGAAGGTGCGCTGGAGGTCGTCCAGGGCGTAGGGGGCGCCGGCCAGCACCGTCGATCCTGCTCCCTCGACGTCCATGGCCAGCTCGCCCAGCCCCCGGTGCCACGAGCCCCAGAACAGTTTGGCGATGGAGGCCTCGGGGGGGGCCACCGGGCCCTCGACGCCAGAGAGGCTGCGCAGGGTGTTGTAGCGCATGATGCTCAGCTCGACGTAGGCCCGGGCCAGCCGCTGGCGCAGCACGGGCTCGTCGGATCGTCCGTTGGCCCGGGCCACGGTGATCACCCGGTCGAGTTCCCGACGGAACGAGAGTTGGTGGCCGAGCATGGCCACGCCGCGCTCGAAGGCCAAGGTGGCGAGGGCGACCCGCCACCCGTCGCCGACGTCGCCGACGACGTTGTCGGCCGCCGTTCGGGCACCGTCGAAGAAGACCTCGTTGAACTCCGAGGTCCGGGTGACCTGTTGGATGGGGCGGACCTCGATCCCGGGCTGGCCCATGGGGACGAGCAGGTACGACAGGCCCTTGTGCCGGGCCGAGCCCGGCTCGGTCCGGCACACGACAAAGCACCAGTCGGCCTGGTGCGCCAATGACGTCCAGACCTTCTGGCCGGTGACCACCCACTCGTCACCGTCGAGCACCGCCCTGGTCGCCACGTTGGCCAGGTCGCTGCCGGCGTCCGGCTCGGAGTACCCCTGGCACCACAGTTCGCTGCCGGCCACGATGCCCGGCAGGAAGCGGGCCTTCTGGGCGTCGGTCCCGAAGTGGATCAGCGTCGGGCCGATGAGGCCTTCGCCGACCACGCCGACCCGGCCGGGGGCCCCGGCCCGGACGCACTCCTCGTTGAAGATGACCTGCTGGGCGATGCTGGCCCCCCGTCCCCCGTACTCGACCGGCCAGCCCAGGCAGGTCCAACGGCCGGCGGCCAGCTCGCGCTCCCAGCGGAGGCGGGCCTCGAACCCGAAGGTCTCGTCCCCTGAGCCTCCTCGGCCCCCGAGCTCGGCGTATTCGCCGACCACGTGGTCGGCGAGCCAGGTGCGGACCTCCTTGCGGAACGACTCGTCCTCCGGGCGGTCCTTGAGGTCCATCGCCCCGGTAGGTTATCGGGCCGCCCGGGCCCCAACTGACGGTGCGTCAGAAGGAATGCGCCGCTGGTCAGAGGGGTTGCATCCGACGTATCGGACGGTCCGACACCGGAGGGGCGGCCGGGGCTCTCGGGCTCAGCGGCGCCGGTGACCAGCAAAAGGATGGCGCCAAGATGGCACCCGAGGTCGACCTGACCGACGAGGAGTGGAGGGACCGGCTGACCCCGGCCCAGTACGAGGTGCTGCGTCGCCAGGCCACCGAGCCCGCCTGGTCGGGGGAGTTCGTCCATGCCGACGGGGATGGAGTTTTCCACTGCGCCGGCTGTGACACCGCGTTGTTCACCACCGACGCCAAGTTCGAGTCCGGGTCGGGCTGGCCCAGCTTCGACCGGGCTGTGGCCGACGGGGTAATCGTGGAGAAGGCGGACCGATCCCTGTTCATGGTCAGGACCGAGATCACCTGCGCCCGATGCGGCGGGCACCTGGGCCATGTCTTTTCCGACGGGCCCACCGAGACCGGGCAGCGCTACTGCGTGAACTCCCTGGCTCTGGGCTTCACCCCCGCCGACCCGGCCCAGTCAGCCGGCTGAGCCGCTGACGCCCCGGGGCAACGCCCCGGCGGCGAGCCCCCCTTCGGCCAGCTCGAGGGCCCGGGCCAGGGAGCGGGCGGTGCCCCAGCGGCCGAGACGCTCGAGTTGACACTGGGCGGTGGCCAGGGCGTCGCAGATCTCGAAGACGGACTCCTTGTCGAGCCGGACCGTCCGGGCGAAGGCGATCGGCGCCGGGTCGGCCCGCCGGTCCTGCCGGCGCCGCCGGCCACGACCGAGGCCGCCGCCAGCGTCACCGCCGCCGCCAGGCCCAGGCCCAAAAGCCGCCCGGAGACCGCGGCCCCCAAGCGCAGCGCCCAGGGAGCCAGGGGCACCCCGAGGGACCCCGGGTGGAGCATCGTTCACGCCTCGACCGGCACGTCGGGGGACGGCGCGTCCACCTCGTCACCGCCGTCGGCCTCGTCGGGGCGCGCCGTACGCCGCTCGTTGCGCTGCACCTCGGCCGTGGCGAAGCGCAGGCTCGGTGCGATCTCGTCGGCGACGATCTCGACCTTCGACCGGCGGTCCCCTTCCTCGGTCTCCCAGCTGCGTTGCTCGAGCCGGCCGGTGACGACCACCCGCATGCCCTTGGCCAGGCTCAAGGCGGCGTTCTCGGCCAGCTCGCGCCAGCAGACCACGTCGAAGAACGAGACCGCCTCCTCCCACTCCTTGGTCTCGCGGTCCTGCCATCGGCGGTTGACCGCGACCCCGAGCACGGTGTTGGCCTGGCCGTCACGGGTGTAGCGGATCTCGGGCTCGCGGGTGAGGTTGCCGGTCACCGTCGTGCAGTTGTTCATCTCGCCCTCCTCGCTGTGAGGAGTCAGATAGTGGGCCCGCTGCCTGACCGCCGACCTTGCCGACAAGTTCGCCGCGGCGCGCTTGTCGGGGTCGCGTCCAGGTCAGGGCGCCCGGGCCTGGTCGGGCCGGGGCCGAGCAGCCCGATCGGAGCTCCGCCCCGGCCATGGGCCGAACGGGCGGCCCGGTCGACCGGCCGGGAAGGTCAGACGTCGAGGAAACGGCGTATGGCGATGCCCGAGCCCAAGGTGCCGATGAACACCCCGAGCACCAGGATCACCACGTCGGTGATGACGACCTCCCAGCCGGTCAGGCGCATCAAGGTGAGGACCGCTCCGGGGTTGGTGACCGGGTTGCCCAGGTCGTTCAGGACGACGTGGAGCACGTAGACCATCGCCGCGGCGATGCCCGACCCGATCAGGCCCTGCACCATGCCCTCGGACATGAACGGTACCCTGATGAACCAGTTGGTGGCCCCGACCAGCTTCATCACCGACACCTCGCGACGCCGGGCGAAGATGGCCATTCGGATCGTGTTCAAGATGAGCACGGCCGCCGAGACCAACAGCACCAGGGCGACGACCAAGAAGACCCACTGCAAGACCGTGATCGTCTGTTCGAGGCTGTGGATCTGGGCCAGCGGCGCCGTGACGTTGCGGACCCCGGCCTGTCCGGTGAAGCGGGCGATCACCGCCTGGGCGTCCTGGGGGTGGGTGGGGGTGCAGCGCCACGAGGTGGGGATCTGGGCCGGGGAGATCCCGGCCTCGGTGATCACGCTCGAGTCCAGCTTCTTCGCCTCGTTGTAGTCATACTGATGGTCGCGGTAGACGCAGGGCTGGCGGACGTAGGAGAGGGTCTTGAGCTGGGTCCCGACCGCCCCGACCTCGGTCGTGCTCGCCGTGGGTTGCATCCAGACCGTGACCTGGGTCCCCCGCTGCCAGTCGACCTCGGCCTTGGCCGCCCCTTGCTTGAGCAGGAGGGCCGCTCCGACCAAGGAGAGTGACACCGCCACGGTCAGCACCGCGGCGATGGTCATCAACCGGTTGCGCCAGAGGTTGGCCGCCGTCTCGCGTGTGACGTACTCGGCCGAGACCGGCGCCATCAGCCTGCTTCCTCGATGGCCCCGGGGCCGTCGATGCCGTACACACCACGGGCCTGGTCACGCACCATTGCGCCGTGGTCGAGCTCGACCACCCGGCGACGCATCCAGTTGACCAGCACCTCGTCGTGGGTGGCCACCACCACGGTGGTGCCGGTGCGGTTGATCCTGTCGAGCAGCTGCATGATGCCCTGGCTGGTCGCCGGGTCGAGGTTCCCGGTCGGCTCGTCGGCCAGCAGGATCAGCGGGCGGTTGACGAAGGCCCGGGCGACCGCCACCCGTTGCTGCTCGCCGCCGGAGAGTTCGCCCGGAAGGTTGTCCCGCTTCTTGGACAGGCCGACCAGGTCGAGCACCTGGGGTACCTGGGCCGCCACCACGTGCTTGGGCCGTCCGATCACCTCGAGGGCAAAGGCCACGTTCTCGAAGACCGACTTATTGGGCAGGAGCCGGAAGTCCTGGAAGACGCAGCCAATGTTGCGCCGCAGGTAGGGCACCCTCCATTTGGGCAGGTGGACGATGTCCCGGCCCGCCTCCCAGATCCGGCCTTGGTCCGGCAGCTCCTCGCGCAGGAGCAGTCGGATGAAGGTGGTCTTGCCCGAGCCCGACGCCCCGACCAAGAAGACGAACTCGCCCTTGTCGACCTCGAGGCTCACGTCGCGCAGAGCGACGGTGCTCCCCTTGTAGGTCTTGGTGACGTTCTCGAAGCGGATCATGAAGTAAGGGTCCTCGCACAGCGCCGCTTTCGCCGCGCAACGGGCGCCACCTGGTTCGGCCCCGCTGTGCCTGCGGACCGCGAAATCCTACCGGCCGAGGCACCCGGTGGGGGGACACCCTCCCTGAGCGGGAACTCAGCGTCGACTGCCACCGGCCGGCGGCTCAGTCGCCGCCGCCGCCGGCCCCCCGCTGGCGGCGGAGCTCGGCCTCCATGAACTCGTCCAGGTCGCCGTCGAGCACGGCGTCGACGTTGCCGGTCTCCACCCCGGTGCGGTTGTCCTTGACCATCTGGTACGGGGCCAGCACGTACGAGCGGATCTGGCTCCCCCACGCGTTGTCGGTCCGCTCGCCGCCGAGCGCCTCGAGCTCGGCCCGCCGCTCGGCCCGGTTGCGCTCGGCCAGTTTGGCCCCGAGGATCTGCAGGGCCTTGGCCTTGTTCTGGTGCTGGCTGCGCTCGTTCTGCACCGCCACAACCAACCCGGTGGGCAGGTGGGTGAGCCGCACCGCCGAGTCGGTCTTGTTGACGTGCTGGCCTCCCGCCCCCGAGGACCGGTAGGTGTCGATGCGGAGGTCCTTCTCGTCGATGTCGACTTCGTCGGACACGTCGTCGAGGAACGGGACGACGTCGAGCGATGCGAAGCTCGTCTGGCGGCGCCGCTGTGAATCGAACGGGGACATGCGGACCAGTCGGTGCACGCCGCGCTCGGTGGCCAACAGTCCGTAGGCGAAACGGCCCCGCACGATGAAGGTCGCCGACAGGAGTCCCGCCTCTTGCCCGGGCGTCGCCTCGTCGACCTCGACGGTGAAGCCGCGCCGCTCGGCCCAGCGCTGGTACATGCGCAAAAGCATCTCGGCCCAGTCCTGGGCGTCGGTCCCCCCCGCCCCGGCGTGGACCTCGGCCACCGCGTCACGGTCGTCGTAGTCTCCCGAGAAGAGGGACTGCAGCTCGAGCGAGCCGAGCCGGCGCTCGAGGGCCCCCACCGACTCCAAGAGCTCCTTGGCCAGAGCCTCCTCTGGAGAGCCGGCGGCGTCGGCCTCGGCGACCAGCTCGCAGAGGACCCGGGCGTCGTCCAGGTCGGCCCGCAGCGTCGCCAGCCGCTCGACGTCGTCGGAGACCCGGCCCAGCTCGGTGGTGACGGCCCGGGCCCGGTCGGGGTCGTCCCACAGGTCGGGTCGGGCGGCCTCGGTCTCGAGCTCTTCCCGCCGGGCGGTCAGCGAGTCGAGGTGCAGGTAGCCCTCGGCCTCGGCCAGCCGGGCCGCCAGAGCCTCCAGCTCGGCGGCGAGATCGCGCTGGTCGCCCGGGGCCGCCTCAGGCGGCGCCATGGCAGAGCTTGTACTTCTTGCCGCTCCCGCACCAGCACGGGTCGTTGCGCCCGATCTTCTCCTGGGGCGCCTTGACCACCGGGACCAGGGTCTCTTCGTCGGGCGGCGGCGCCTGGGCGCCGTTGGGGGACCGCCGTCCCCCGGCCCGGGCGCCGTTGGCCGCCCGGGCGGCCCCCGAGGCCCCGGCCGGCACGGCCGGGCTCAGCGCGGCGACATCGACCCCCTGGTCGGCCAGCGCCGAGAGGGCGTGGCTGGAGGAGTCCTGGACCGGTTCGAAGGCCGCCCCGTACTCGGCCTGGGCCAAGTCGGGCTCGGGGGCGGGCTCGGTGACCGCCTCGACGTGGAGGACGAAACGCAGGTAGTCGTCGTCGATGGACTCCATCAGCTGGCCGAACATGGCGAACCCCTCGCGCTGCCAGGCCACCAGCGGGTCCTGTTGGCCCATGGCCCGCAGGTTGATGCCCTCGCGCAGGTAGTCCATCTCGGCCAGGTGGTCGCGCCAGCGCTGGTCGATCACCTGGAGCATGACCTCGCGCTCGATCTCGCGGGCCTGCTCCTGGCCCCCGGGCAGCCCGGCCGAGTGCTCGTCGTAGTAGTCGAGGGCCTCGGCCAGGATGCTCTCGATCACCTGGGCGGTGGTGGTGGCCTCGGCCAGGTCCGCCTCGCTGAAGCGGGTCGGGTAGTACTGGGTCACCTCGGCCACCAGCTGGCCCAGGTCCCACTCCTCGGGGAACTCCGACGGGCAGGCCGAGCGGACGAGCACCTCGATGTTGGACTCGAGCAGCTCCTTGGTGAGCTCCTGGAGGTCCTCCCCGTCGATCACCTGGATCCGCCGGGCGTAGATCACCTTGCGCTGCTCGTTCATGACCTCGTCGTACTTCAAGACGTCCTTGCGGATCTCCGAGTTCCGCCCCTCGACGGTGTTCTGGGCCCGTTCGATCGCCTTGGTGACCATCTTGGCCTCGATCGGCATCTCGTCGGGGAGGGTCTTGCCCATGACCCAGTTCATGGCGCCGGTGGCGAAGAGGCGCATGAGATCGTCTTCGAGGCTGAGGTAGAAACGGCTCTCGCCCGGGTCGCCCTGGCGCCCCGAGCGTCCTCGCAGCTGGTTGTCGATGCGTCGGGACTCGTGGCGCTCGCTGCCCAGCACGTAGAGGCCGCCCAGCTCACGCACCTGGGCCCCCTCCTCGGCACAGCGGGACTCGTGCTGCTTGGTCAGGACCTTGAGCTGCTCGATCCCCTCGTCGGTCGAAAGGTCGACGCCGCTGGCCACCGCCTCGTGGCGAGCCAGCATCTCGGGGTTCCCGCCCAAGATGATGTCGACCCCGCGGCCGGCCATGTTGGTGGCGACGGTGATCCCACCGAGGCGCCCGGCCTGGGCGACCACCTCGGCCTCCCTGAAGTGCTGCTTGGCGTTGAGGACCTGGTGGGCGATGCCCCGCTTCTCGAGAAGACGGCTGAGCAACTCGGACTTGGCCACCGAGGCCGTCCCCACCAGGACCGGCTGGCCGGTCTGCTGGCGCTCGACCAGGTCCTCGACCACGGCGTTGAACTTCGCCTCCTCGGACTTGAAGATCAGGTCGGGCTCGTCCGCGCGAATCAGCGGCTTGTTGGTCGGGATGGGGACGACGGCCAGGTCGTAGGTGCTAGCGAATTCGCCGGCCTCGGTCTCGGCCGTCCCGGTCATGCCTCCGAGCTTGTCGTAGAGGCGGAAGAAGTTCTGGAGGGTGACCGTCGCCCAGGTGTGGTTCTCCTCTTTGATGCGGACCCGCTCCTTGGCCTCCACGGCCTGATGGAGGCCGTCGGACCAGCGCCGACCGTCGAGGGTGCGGCCGGTGAACTCGTCGACGATCTTCACCTCGCCCTGGTCGACCAGGTAGTCCTTGTCCCGGTGGTAGAGCTCCTTGGCCCGCAGGGCCTGGGTGAGCTGGTGGACGTAGTTCGTCGACACCGAGTCGTAGAGGTTCTCGGCGCCGACGGCTTGCTCCACCTTTTCGATGCCCGACTCGAGTGGGACCACAAGGCGCTTCTCCTCGTCGACCTCGTAATCGGCGTCGCGTTCGAGGGTGCGGGCGATGCTGGCGAACTGGTAGTAGAGCTTGGCCGCCTCGTCCGCCGGCCCCGAGATGATCAGTGGGGTCCGCGCCTCGTCGATCAGGATCGAGTCGACCTCGTCGATGATGGCGAAGACGTGGCCGCGCTGGGCCATGGCCTCGCGTGAGCGGGCCATGTTGTCGCGCAGGTAGTCGAAGCCGAATTCGGTGTTGGTCCCGTAGGTGATGTCGGCGGCGTAGGCCGCCCGCTTCTCCGCCGGATCCTCGATGTCGGGCCCCACCCGGCCGACGCTCAGTCCGAGCCAGCGGTGCAGCCGTCCCATCCACTCGGCGTCCCTGGTGGCCAGGTAGTCGTTGACCGTCACCACGTGGACGCCTCGGCCCTCCAGCGCGTTGAGGTACACCGGGAGGGTCGAGACCAGGGTCTTCCCCTCCCCCGTCTTCATCTCGGCGATCCAGCCGAAGTGCAGCGCCATGCCCCCCATGAGCTGGACGTCGAAATGGCGTTGGCCGAGGACCCGCCACGCACCCTCGCGGACCACCGCGTAGGCCTCGATCAGCAGGTCGTCGAGGGTCTCGCCGGCGTCCAGGCGCTCGCGGAACTCGACCGTCTTGTGCCGGAGCTCCTCGTCGCTCAGGGCCTCCATGGCCGGCTCGAGGTCGTTGACCATCGGGACGAGCTCGGCCAGCCGACGGACCTTCTTGCCCTCGCCGGCGCGCAGGACTCGGGTGAAGACGCTCATGACCAGCCGATCCTACCGGTCGTCGTGCCCGGGGCCCGCCGCGGCGCCGACGCGGCGGGCGGGGCCCCGGGGCCGGCGGCCCGGGATCCGGTGTCGTGGGCTGCGTGCGGCTGACCTGGTCTTTGACCCCACACTCGCCTGCAGCGGGGCTGGCGGCCCGGGCCGGCGGCCACCGGAGTGGCCCTGCGGCACCGACAGCGGCGCGCGTCCCCCCGTCGCCGTCCGCACCCGAGGACCGGGTGTCAGACGGGCAGGGCTTACCTCTAAGTCGCACCATGCTCGGCAACCACAAGTTGCCTTACGTGGGTCGTTTCGCCTGCGACTGGCCTCGACTTTCAACCACAGACCCGCACGCAGCCCGAGGCAGTCTACCTGGGCCGACGTCGGTACGATGGGCCCGGTGAGCCGCCGTGGCGAGTGGGAGCGGGCCTACCGGGCCTCGGCGGGGGCCGAGGTCGGGGCCGAGACCATGTCGGGCATCGGGGTCGACCCGGTCTACGGACCCGACGATGGGGAGTTCCCCGGCCAGTTCCCCTACACCAGGGGCCCGTACGCCTCGATGTACCGCTCCAAGCTCTGGACGATGCGGATGTTCGCCGGCTTCGGCACGGCCGAGGACACCAACACCCGCTTCCGCGAGCTGCTCGGGGCCGGGGGGACCGGCCTTTCGACGGCCTTCGACCTGCCGACCCTGATGGGCCGCGACTCGGACGACCCGCTCTCGAAGGGCGAGGTGGGCAAGTCCGGGGTGGCCGTCGACACCCTGGCCGACATGGAGGACCTCTTCGGCGGGATCGACCTCTCGGCGGTGACGACCTCGATGACCATCAACGCCCCGGCCATCATCATCATGGCCATGTACGTGGCGGTGGCCGAGAAGTCGGGCGTCGCCCGGGCCGCCCTCGGCGGCACGCTCCAGAACGACATCTTGAAGGAGTACCAGGCCCAGAAGGAGTTCGTCTTCCCGCCCCGGCCCTCGGTCCGCCTGGTGACCGACGTGGTCCGGTTCTGCACCGCCGAGATGCCACGGTTCCACCCGCTGTCGATCTCGGGCTACCACATCCGCGAGGCCGGGTCGACGGCCGCCCAGGAGCTGGCCTTCACGTTGGCCAACGGCTTCGCCTACGTGGAGGCGGCCAGCGCGGCCGGCCTGGCAGTCGACGAGTTCGCCCCGCGGCTGTCGTTCTTCTTCAACGCCCACATCGACTTCTTCGAGGAGATCGGCAAGTACCGGGCAGCCCGGCGGATCTGGGCCCGCTGGCTGCGCCAGCGCTACGGGGCCACCGCCGAGCGCTCGCTCCAGTTGCGCTTCCACACCCAGACCGCGGGGGTCTCGCTCACCGCCCAGCAGCCCGAGGTCAACGTGGCCCGAGTGGCGATCGAGGCATTGGCCGGGGTGCTGGGCGGGACCCAGAGCCTGCACACCGACTCCTTCGACGAGGCGCTCGCCCTGCCCACCGAGAAGGCGGCCCGCATCGCACTGCGCTCCCAGCAGGTCATCGCCTACGAGACCGGCGCGGCGGCGGTGGCCGACCCGCTCGGGGGCTCGCACTACGTGGAGTGGATGACCGACGAGATGGAGCGGCAGGCCGAGGAGACCTTCGCCCATCTCGAGGGCCTCGGTGACGGCTCCATGCTCGAGGGCGTCTACCGGGCGATCGACGACGGATGGTTCGGCGCCCAGATCGCCGACTCGGCCCACGAGTTCGAACGAAAGCTGAACGACGGTCGCCGGGTGCTGGTGGGCGTCAACCGCTTCGCCGACGGCGACGACGGCGAAACCGACATCCTCTACATCGGTGGTGACGTCGAAGAGGTTCAGCGCAAGCGCCTGGCCGCGGTCAAAGAGACCCGCGACAGCGGGGCGGTCGCCACCGCCTTGGGCCGGGTCCGCTCGGACGCAATGGAGCCGGAAACCAACCTGGTCCCGGCCGTGCTCGACGCCGCCCGGGCCTACGCCACGGTGGGCGAGATCGTCGACGCCCTCGAGGACGTGTTCGGGTCCTGGGTGGAGCGGGCCCAGGTCTGAGTCCGGGGAGGGTCGGTTCAGGACCTCAGGTTCAGGTCCGCAGGGCCAGGGCGGTGCAGGCCACCAGCAGGCGGATCCCGAGGACCAGCGCGGCCAGCGGGAGAGCGGCCCGGCGCCAGCCCTCGGTGGTGCGCGAGGCAAAGCGCAGGGCCGAGCGGTGGTGGGCGACCAGCATCTTGTAGGGATGGGCCCGCCGGGAGACCCCTTCGGTGTGGGTGACCACCGCCGCCGGCTGGACGCCGACCCCCCAGCCCGCCTGGTGGGCCCGCCAGCACAGGTCCATCTCCTCGGCGAACATGAAGTACGACTCGTCGAAGCCGCCCAGCTCCTCGAGGGCCGAGCGGCGGGCCAGGAAGCAGGCCCCCGACACCCAGCCCGCCGGGGCCGGGCCGTCCCCGCCGCCCTCGGGGGACCGGTACCGGCGGGTGAACCTGTTCTCGGGCTTGATCGCCCCCAAGAGGGCGTGTCCGGCCGCGTCGGCCATCGAGGGGAACTCGCGCACCGACGGGTAGACCTTGCCGGCCGGGTCCAAGATGCGCGGCCCCACGATGGCCCAGGCCGGATGGCCGTCGAGGGCCTCGACCAGGGCCCCGAGGCTGCCCGGGTGCACGAGGAGGTCGGGGTTGCACACGAGGACGTAGTCGCTGCCACCGGTGGCCGCCACCCCCCGGTTGGCCCCGGCCCCGTACCCGACGTTTCGCCCGGGCACCACGATCGTCACGTCGTCGGATCCGGCCAGCGCGGCGCGGGCGGTCGCCGGGTCGCCGTTCTCGACCACCACCAGCTCGTCGGGTTCCTCGGACCGAAGCGTCGCCACGCACTCGGCCAGCGCCGGTCCGGCGTCGTAATCGACCACCACCGCCGCCACCCGGCCGGGCACGGTCAGTACTTCCTGGTGAACCGGAACCGCACCAGCGCCTGGAGGGCACCGAACCCGTCGCGCCAGGTGATCTTCTTGCCCTCGTCGGGTTCCCTCCCGGCGTACGAGATCGGCACCTCGTAGATCCGAAAGCCCCGTCGCAGCACCTTGGCCGTGATCTCGGGCTCGAAATCGAAGCGGTCCGACACCAAGGTGATGCCCTCGAGCACACGGCGGTCGAAGAGCTTGTAGCAGGTCTCCATGTCCGAGAGGGTGGACGAGTACAACAGGTTGGTCACCAGCGACAAGAAGCGGTTGCCGATCCAGTGGAGAGGCATCATGTTCTTCCGCTGCCCGGTGAACCGGCTGCCGTAGACGACGTGGGTCTTACCCCGGAAGACCGGGTCGAGCAGGAGCGACCAGTCGTCGGGGTCGTACTCGAGGTCGGCGTCTTGGATCACCACCAAATCGCCGTGCGCGTGAGCCAAACCGGTCCGGATGGCCGCACCCTTCCCCCGGTTGGCCTCGTGGGAGATGACCCGGGCCGTCGAGTCCTCGATGGCGGCCAGCACCTTGTCGGTCCCGTCCGAAGACCCGTCGTCGACGATGACGACATCGATGACCAGCGGGAGGTCGACGGCCCGCACCCTGCGGACGATCTCGGCCACCGTCGTCCGCTCGTTGTAAACGGGCACGATGACCGACATCGTCCGGTACTCGACCGGGTCGAGGTGCCGCTCAGGCACCGCTCACCGGTGCCGGTCCGGGGGATCGGGGAAGGCGGCCAGCTGCCGCGCCGTGCTCCATTTGGTCGGCAAAGTACTCGACCGTGCGGGCCAGCCCGTCGCGCAGGGCCACCGTGGGTTCCCACCCGAGGGCCCGCCGGGCCAGCGAGATGTCCGGGCACCGCCGGGTGGGGTCGTCGGTGGGCAACGGGCCGAAAACGACCTCAGAGCCCGAGCCGGTCGCCGCCAGGACCTCGCGGGCCAGCTCGAGGATGGTGCGCTCGTCGGGGTTGCCCAGGTTGACCGGGCCGGTCTCGTCGGAGCCGAGGAGGGCCAACAGCCCGGCCACCTCGTCGTCGACGAAACACAGGCTCCGGGTCTGCGACCCGTCCCCGTAGACGGTGATCGGCTCGCCGGCCAGGGCCTGGACGACGAAATTGGAGACCACCCGGCCGTCGCCCGGCGCAAGCCGGGGTCCGTAGGTGTTGAAGATCCGGGCGATGCCCACGTCGGTGCCCCGGGCCCGGTGACTGGCCATGGTGATCGCCTCGGCGAACCGCTTCGCCTCGTCGTAGACACTGCGGGGCCCCACCGGGTCGACGTTGCCCCGGTACGCCTCGACCTGGGGATGGACGGCCGGGTCGCCGTAGATCTCGCTGGTGGAGGCGAGCAGGAAGCGGGCGCCGTGGCGGTCGGCCAGCTCGAGGAGGCGCCGGGTGCCCTCGCTGCCGACGGCGAGCGTCTCGAGGGGGCGGGCCAAGTAGGCGGGCGGCGATGCCGGGCTGGCCAGGTTGCACACCGCGTCCACCGGGCCTTCGACCGGGACCTCGCGGCTGACGTCGGCCACCACCATGGAAAAGCGCGGTGACGACTCGAGGTGGGCCACGTTGTCGCGGCGTCCAGTGGAGAGGTCGTCGAGGCATACGACGTCGTCGCCACGCTCGACCAGACGGTCACAGAGGTGCGACCCCAAGAAGCCGGCGCCGCCGGCCACCACCACCCGGCTCATCGGGCAACGCCGCTCACGGCCGTCCGATCCCGGTGTAGCTGAACCCGACCCGGCGCAGTGCGGCGGGGTCCAAGAGGTTCCGGGCGTCGACGATGGCCGGCGAGACCATCAGGTCTCGGACCTTGTCGAAGTCGAGGCCGCGGAACTCGTTCCACTCGGTCAAGAGCAGGACCACCCGGGCCCCCCGGCTGGCCTCATAGGCGTCGGTGCAGACCGTGATCCCGGCCAGGTCGTCGGGGGCTGTCTCTTTGGTGCCGGCCGGCGCTCCGACGGTCGGGTCGAAGGCCCGCACCAGCGCCCCGGCCTCTAACAAGCGCTGGGCCAGGGCGACCGCCGGTGAGCTCCGGCGGTCGTCGGTCCCGGCCTTGAAGGTCAGCCCCCACACCCCGACGCTGACCCCGTCGAGGGAGCCGCCGACGGCCGAGGCGGCCTTGTCGATCACCCGGGCCATCTGGGCGTCGTTGCTGGCGATCGCCCCACGCAGCAGGTCGAAGTCGTAGCCGGCCGACTCGGCGATATGGATCAGCGCCCTGGTGTCCTTGGGGAGGCACGAGCCACCCCACCCGGGCCCGGGCCGAAGGAATTCGAAACCGATCCGCCGGTCGTAGCCCAGCCCCAAGATGACGTCGCGCACATCGGCCCCGACCGACTCGCAGACCCCGGCAATGGCGTTGACGAAGCTGAGTTTGGTGGCCAAGAAGGCGTTGGAGGCGTACTTGATGGTCTCCGCCGTGGTGGTGTCGGTGACGATGAGCGGGGCCCCGGTCAGGGCGAACAGGGAGCCCACCTGGCCTGCCGCCCGCTGGTCCTCGGCGCCCACCACTACCCGGTCGGGGTGGAGGCTGTCGGACACCGCCGATCCCTCCCGCAGGAACTCCGGGTTTGAGACCACCGTGATGTCGTCACGGCCGGTGACCCGCTCCACCAGCAGGGCGGTCCCGACCGGGACCGTGGACTTGTTGACCACGATGGCCCCGGGTGCCAGGACCGTGGCGATCTCGGCCGCCGCCGCCTCGACGTAGGAGAGATCGGCCGACCCGTCGTCGCCCTGGGGGGTCGGGACGCAGAGGAACACGAACTCGCGGCCGGCGACCGCGTCGGGCGCGGAGGGCGCGAACCGGAGGGTCCCGCGCCTGGTGCCTTCGGCCAGCAGCTCCCCCAGTCCCTTCTCCATGATCGGGACGTCACCGCGCACCAGGGCGGCGAATCGGCCGGGGTCTCGCTCGGCGCAGATGACGTCGTGGCCGAAGTGCGAGAGGGTGGCCGCCGTCGGCAGCCCGACGTAGCCGGCCCCGATCACCGCCACCCGCCGGCGGCCGCCCGGGGGCACCGGTGCCCGGCCCGGGCTCACGTGGCGCTCCCGACCACCGCCAGCTCGCGCACCAGGCGGGCCAGGCCGTCCTCCCACTCGGGGAGCAGCGGCAGGCCCGAAAGGCGCAGGGCGGCGTTGTCGAGGACCGAGTTGACCGGTCGTGGGGCCGGACGGGGGGGGTGGAGATCGGCGGTGGCGATCGGCTCGACCCGGGACGGGTCGCCCCCGGCGGCCTCGACCACCGCCCGGACGAAGCCGTACCAGGTGGTGGCGCCCTGGTTGGTCACGTGGAACGTCCCGGGGCGCCGGTCGAGGGCCAAGGTGACCACGGCGGCGGCCAGGTCGGCCGTAAAGGTGGGCGAGCCGTGTTGGTCGTCGACGAAGCGGAGGGGACCGTCGCCCGAGGTCAGCCGCAGGGCGGTCCTGACCATGTTGGCCCCGCGGGCCCCGCAGACCCACGACGTCCGCACGATCGTCGACCCGGGCGAGCACTCGAGTTCGCCCCCGAGCTTGGAGCGGCCGTAGACCGACAACGGGTTGGGGGCGTCCCACTCGACATAGGGGCGGGGGGAGGACCCGTCGAAGACGTAGTCGGTGGACACGTAGACCAGGTGGGCGCCGGCCAGTGCCGACGCCTCGGCCACGTGGCGGGTGCCCAGCGCGTTGACGGCGAAGGCGGTGTCGGGGTCGGACTCGCAGGCGTCGACCGCCGTGTAGGCACCGGCATGCACCACGACGTCGGGGGCCGTGGCGGCGATTGCCGTCAGCACCGCCTCGCGGTCCTCGACGGCCAGGGCACCATGGTCCAGTCCGATCACCTCGTTGCCCGGGCCCGGCCCCTCGGGGCCGAGGAGGTCGCGCCGACGGCCGCCGGGGGCCACGTCGCCGGCGAAGGCGGCAACCAGGTCCGAGCCGAGCTGTCCTCCGGCACCGGTCACGAGAACCTTCATCGCCGGGGCATCCCTAGCGGGCTCGGGCCCAGTCGGCCTCGACGACCGGGGCCCGGTCGCGCAACGGCTCCCACCACTCCCGGTTCGCCGCGTACCAGCGCACCGTGTCGGCCAGGCCCTCGGCGAAGGGGATCTCGGCCCGCCAGCCGAGGCGCTGGGCGATCTTGGTGGAGTCGAGCAGATACCGCCGGTCGTGGCCCGGCCGGTCGGGCACGATCTCCTTCAGCGACTCGGGCTTGTCGAGCGTTCCAAGGACCAGGTCGGCGATCTCCTCGATGCTGGCCTCAATTCCACTGCCCACGTGGTAGGTCTCACCCACCTCGCCCCGCTGGAGGACCGCCTCGACGGCCCGGCAGTGATCGCGCACGTGGAGCCACTCGCGGCGGTTCTTTGTCGACGCGTAGAGCGGCAGCCGCTTGTCGTCGAGCGCATTGGTCGTGAAGAGCGGGATGACCTTCTCGGGAAACTGGAAGGGCCCGTAGTTGTTGCAGCAGTTGGTGATGGTGACCGGGAGGTCGAACGTCTCGAAGTAGGCCCGCACCGCGTGGTCCGCCCCCGCCTTGGACGCGTTGTAGGGGGTCCGCGGCCGGTAGGGGCTCTCCTCGGTGAACTTCTCGTCGGTGTCGAGGTCGAGGTCCCCGTAGACCTCGCAGGTCGAGATGTGGTGGAAGCGCCGGACCCCGTGGTGCCGTGACGCCTCGAGCATGGTCTGGGTCCCCAGGACGTTGGTCCGGAAGAACAGGCCCGGGTCCAGCACGGCGAGGCTGTTGTGGGACTCAGCGGCGAAGTGGACCACGGTGTCGATCTCGTGGTCGACCAGTGCCGCCGAGGCGGCCACCGGGTCGCAGACGTCGCCGCGGACGAAGGCGATCCGGTCCTCGACGTCGGAGAGGTTGGGCCGGTTTCCGGCGTAGGTCAGCACGTCGTAGGCGACGACATGGTCCTCGGGGTGCTCGTCCACCCAGTACCGGACGAAGTTCGAGCCGATGAAGCCGGCACCGCCGGTCACGAGGAGGCGCATCGGGCGGACAGCCTAGTTTGGGGCCAGGGGGTCATCGGCCCCGGTGCCCTGGGCGACCTCCCGCAGGTGGTGCACGTCGCCGGCCTGGACGACCCGTATGCCCTCGGTCGTGCGAACGACCAGCCGGCCTCCCTCGTCGAGATCCACGGCGGTGCCCTCGAAGGACCCGGTGCCCAGCTCCACCCGGACCCGCCGCCCGAGAGTCGAGCACCGCTCTTTCCATTCGGCGGCCAGCCGCCGGCGGCCCCCGGTCGTGCCCAGCTCGCCCCGGCGGGCCCCGAGGGCCGTCACCAGCGCCCCGAGCAGCTCCTCGCGGTCCACCGGGTGCCCGCTCGCCTCCAGCAAGGAGGTACCGCCCGCACCCGGGGGCCCAGGCCAGGTGACGTTGATGCCGACCCCGACCACCACGGCCAGCGAACCGGGGGGCCCGCCGGGGGCGTCGGGATCCGCCTCGGCCAGCACCCCGGCCAGCTTGCGCCCGTCGACCAGCAGGTCGTTAGGCCACTTGAGCGACGGCCTGACCCCGGCCACGGTGGCGCAGGCGTCGGCGGCGGCCAGCGCCACCGCCGCGGTGCACAGGTACAGGTGCTCCACCGCCAGGACCGGGCGCACCAGGACCGAGGCGAGCAGGCTGGCCCCGGGCGGCGCCTCCCAGCTCCGGCCGAGGCGGCCCCGGCCCGCACTCTGGTGGTCGGCCACGGCCACGACCCCCTCGGGAACCCCCCGTCGGGCCTCGTCCACCAGGTAGCGGTTCGTCGAGTCGAGCGTGGCGAACCGCCGGACATCGTCGAAGGCGGACCCGGACATGGCAGGAACCATACGGCGCGTGCCACTGTGTGGGGCCGGAATGGGTGCCGGAGCGGCCGATCGGCCGCCCGCCCGGATCCACGGCCGAGTCGAAAGGCGTCGCGTGCTCAAAAAGGTCCTCATCGCCAACCGGGGAGAGATCGCCGTCCGGGTCATCAGGACCTGCCGCGAGCTGGGCGTCGGCACCGTCGCCGTCTACTCCGAGCTCGACCGCAACGCACTCCACGTCCGGATGGCCGACGAGGCGTACTCGCTCGGGGGCCAGACGGCGGCCGAGAGCTACCTCAACACCGCGGCGATCCTGGCCGCTATCGAGCGCAGCGGGGCCGACGCCGTGCATCCCGGCTACGGGTTCTTCTCGGAGAACCCCGATTTCGCCCGCTCCATCACCGACGACGGGATCACCTTCATCGGGCCACCGCCCGAGGCGATGGAGATCATGGGCGACAAGATCAGCTCGCGGATCGCCGCCGGGAAGGCCGGAGTGGCCGGCGTCCCCGGGCGCTCCGAGCCGCTGGCGTCCCCCGACGAGGTGGTGACCTTCGGGGTCGAGCACGGCTGGCCGGTGGCCATCAAGGCCGCCTACGGCGGGGGCGGCCGTGGCATGAAGGTTGTGAACGCGCCCGAGGAGGCTGTCGAGGCGGTGGAGTCCGCCCAGCGCGAGGCCCAGGCGTACTTCGGCCGACCCGAGATCTACGTCGAGCGGTACCTGGGCTGGCCCCGACACATCGAGATGCAGGTCCTCGCCGACGATCACGACAACGTGATCTGGCTCGGCGAGCGGGACTGCTCCAGCCAGCGTCGCCATCAGAAACTCATCGAGGAGAGCCCGGCACCCGAGTTCCCCGACGAGATCCGCCGGGCGATGGGCGCCGCCGCGGTGAATGTCACCCGGGCCTGTGGCTACCGCAACGCCGGGACCGTCGAATTCCTCTACCAGGACGGTGAGTTCTACTTCTTGGAGATGAACACCCGGCTCCAGGTCGAGCACCCGATTACCGAGCTGGTGACCGGCCTCGACCTGGTGGCCTGGCAGCTCCGGATCGCCTCAGGGGAACCCCTCACGATCGGCCAAGACGACATCACCCACCGGGGCCACGCCATCGAGGTCCGCATCAACGCCGAGGACCCCTCGGCTGGGCGCTTCTCGCCTTCCCCGGGCACCATCTCGACCTTCCACCAGCCCTCGGGTCCGGGCGTCCGCCTCGACGCCGGCTACGAGCCCGGCGACACCGTCAGCCAGTACTACGACAACCTCATCGCCAAGCTGGTGGTGTGGGCCGAGGACCGCGAGTCGGCCCGGCGGCGAATGCTGCGCGCCCTCGAGGAGACCGTGATCGGGGGTGTGGCCACCACCATCCCGGCCGACGTGGTCATCCTGTCGCACCCCGATTTCGTGGCCGCCACCCATTCGACCAGGTGGGTCGAAGACGCCCTGGACCTCTCGGGCCTGGTGGCCGGGCCGGTCGCGATCGACCCCGAGCCCGGCGAGGATGCCAAGGTGCTCCGTGACGTGACGGCGGAGGTCGACGGGCGGCGCTACGAGGTCAAGCTCTGGGTGCCCGACCTCGGCCCACTGGCGGGGGCCGCCGGCGCCCGGGCCGCCGGGCCCAAGCGCAAGGGCGGCCACTCGGCCACCGCCGTGGCCGGCTCGGGAACCGTGACCGTCCCCATGCAGGGCACCATCGTCAAGATTCTGGTGGCCGTGGGCGACTCGGTGGAGGTGGGCCAGACCATCTGCGTGCTCGAGGCCATGAAGATGGAGAACGCGGTCAGCGCCGACAAGTCGGGGGTCGTGGCCGAGCTCAAGGTGGCGGCCGGCGACTCGGTCGGCGGCGGGGACGTGGTCGCCGTCATCGAGTGAGCGGCGACGGGCCACGGCCGAGGGCCACGGCCCCACCGAACGCGACCGGTCCGGCACCAGGGCCCCGGGCACCCTCGGTCGGCCCGCGGCCACCGGCGCCCCGAGGCCCGGGGATTCGGGCTTCACTACCCCCCGGAACCCGGTGCTGGGCCATAGTGTCCCGGTGACGATTACGACCGCCAAGGCCGCCGCCCGGGACACCGTCGAGCGGCGTCTGGGCGACCTGGTCGAACTCAGCGACCGCATCCACGACCACCCCGAGACCGCGTTCGCCGAGGACCGTTCGGCCGAGGCCGTGGCCGGGGCCCTCGAGGAGGGTGGCTTCAGCGTCGAGCGGGGCGTGTGCGACCTGCCGACGGCCTTCTCGGCCCGGGCCGGCCACGGCGACCTCGTGGTCGCCCTGTGCGCCGAGTACGACGCGCTGCCCGGCGTGGGCCACGCCTGCGGCCACAACATCATCGCCGCCAGCGCCGTCGGGGCCGGACTGGCGCTGGCCAGCGTGGCCGATGAGATCGGGGCCACCGTGGTCGTCCTCGGGACCCCGGCCGAGGAGGGCGGTGGGGGCAAGGTGCTCATGCTCGAACGCGGTGCCTTCGACGGTGTCCACGCGGCGATGATGGTCCATCCCTGGCCGGTGGAACGGCTGGCCGCCACCTGCCTGGCCGTCTCCCACTTCGACGTCCACTTCGCCGGCCGGGAGGCCCACGCCTCGGCCGCGCCCTGGGAGGGGATCAACGCGCTGGACGCCATGACGGTCTCCCAAGTGGGCATCGGCCTGCTCCGCCAGCACCTCCGGCCGGGCGACCAGGTGCACGGCGTGATTCTCGAGGGGGGCTCGGCGGCCAACGTCGTCCCGGCCTCGGTGACCGGACGCTTCATGTGTCGGGCCCGCACCCTCGACGAGCTGGGGATCCTCGAGCCCCGGGTCAGGGCCTGCTTCGAGGCGGGGGCGCGGGCGACCGGCGCCACGGTGAGGTTCACTGAGCTCTCCCCCGTCTACTCGCACATGGAGAGCGACGAGGGGCTCCTCGGCGCCTACCGGGCCAACGCCGAGGCGCTGGGGCGACACTTCGAACTCGACGACCACGGCGCACCGCGCCCGACGTTGTCGACTGACATGGCCAATGTCTCACTGGTCGTGCCGACGATTCACCCGCTGATCGCCATCGAGTCGGGCGGGGCGGTCAACCACCAGCCGGAGTTCGCCTCGGCCTGTGTCGGCTCGTCAGCGGACGCGGCCGTCCACGACGGTGCCGTCGCCATGGCCTGGACGGCGGTCGACGCCGCCGGCGACCCAGTGGAGCGCGAGCGACTGCTCGCTGGGCGATGAGCACACGCCGGTGATCGTCGAGCACGCCCTCCTCGAGGTCGTCCCGGGCCAGGAGGAGCCCTTCGAGCGGGCCTTCGCCGAGGCCAAGGGGATCATCTCGTCGATGCCCGGTTTCCGGTCACTGCGCCTGGGCCGGTGCATCGAGCGGCCCAACCGCTTCGTGCTGCTCGTGGACTGGGACACCCTCGAGGCCCACATCGAGGGGTTCCGCGGCTCCCCCCGCTACGAGGAGTGGCGCCGGCTGCTGCACCACTTCTACGACCCGTTCCCCACCGTCGAGCACTACGAGGTGCTCGAGACCGCCTGACCCGCCGGCGCCCGGCCTCAGCCCCCGGGTTGGTAAATCCCGAACTCGTCGCGTAGGACGTCGGAGATCTCACCGAGGGTGGCCATGGACCGCAGGGCTACCTTCATCGGAACCAGCAGGTTCTGACTGCCCCGGGCGGCGGCCCGCACGTCGGCCAGGGCGGCGTCGACCGCCTGGCCGTCCCGTTCGGCCCGCACCCGCTGGGTGCGGGCGATCTGGGAACGCTGCAGCTCCACGTCGATCGGGAAAACCTCGGTCGGCTCCTTGTCCTCGTCGACGAACTTGTTGACCCCGACGACCACCTTCTCCCCGTCGTCGATGGCCTTGGCGTAGGCGTAGGCCGCGGCCTCGATCTCGCCCTGCATGAAGCGGGCCTCGATTGCCGCCACCGCCCCGCCGAGTTCGTCGATGCGCTCCAGGTAGGCCTGGGCACCCTTCTCCACCTCGTCGGTCAGCGACTCGACGAAGTAGCTCCCGGCGAGGGGGTCGGCCGTGTCGGCGATCCCCGACTCGAAACCCACCACCTGCTGGGTGCGCAGGGCGATCTTGGCCGCCCGGGTGGTGGGCAACCCGAGGGCCTCGTCGAACCCGTTGGTGTGCAGGCTCTGGGTGCCACCGAGCGCGGCCGCCATGGCCTGGACGGCGACCCGGACGATGTTCACCTCTGGTTGCTGAGCGGTGAGGGTCGAACCACCGGTCTGGGTGTGGAAGCGGAGCACCTTGGAGCGGTCGTCTTTCGCCCCGAAACGCTCGGTCATGATGCGGGCCCACATCCGGCGGGCGGCCCGGTACTTGGCGATCTCCTCGAAGAGGTTGTTGTGGGCGTTGAAGAAGAACGAGAGGCGGGGCGCGAAGTCGTCCACACTCTGCCCGGCGGCCAGCGCCGCCTCCACGTAGGCGATGCCGTCGGCCAGGGTGAAGGCGATCTCCTGCACCGCCGTCGAGCCGGCCTCGCGGATGTGGTAGCCCGAGATCGAAATGGTGTTCCAGTTGGGCAGGTGCTCGGCGCAGTACGAGAAGATGTCGACGATCAGGCGCATCGATGGCCGGGGCGGGTAGATGTAGGTGCCGCGCGCCACGTACTCCTTCAAGATGTCGTTCTGGATCGTCCCGCCGAGCTGCTCGCCGGTCACCCCCTGCTCCTCGGCCACCAGCTCGTAGAGCAGCAGCAGGATGGCCGCCGTGGCGTTGATGGTCATCGAGGTGGTCACCGTGTCGAGCGGGAGGCCGGCCAGCAACAGGCGCATGTCGGCCAGCGAGTCGATGGCCACCCCCACCTTGCCCACCTCCCCCTCGGCGCGGGGATGGTCGGAGTCATAACCCATCTGGGTGGGGAGGTCGAAGGCGCACGAGAGGCCGGTCTGTCCGGCGGCCAGGAGGAACTTGAAGCGTTCGTTGGTCGCCTCGGCCGTTCCGAAACCTGCGTACTGGCGCATCGTCCAGAGGCGCCGGCGGTACATCTCGGCGTGCACCCCCCGGGTGTAGGGGTAGCGGCCGGGGCGGCCCAGCTGGACCCCGGGGTCCCAGCCCTCCAGGTCCTCGTCGGTGTAGACCGCCTTGATCTCGATGCCCGAGTCGGTCCGGCGCTCGTCGGGTTGGTTGGCCTCGGGTGTCACGCCCCCCAGGGTACGAGAGGCCGGGGCGCAGCGCCCATCGAGGTGGCACGATGGCCCGGTGCCCCCCGTGTTCTCGCACTTCGGCATCTGCGTCTGTGACCTCGAGGCGTCCCTCCGCTTCTATTGCGAGGCCCTGGGGTTCGTGCCGGCCGAGTCCCACCAGATCGGCACCGAGTTCGCCCGCCTGATGGAGCTGGACGAGGTCTCACTGCGCTCCCAGTTCATCCGGCGCGAGGAGGTGGCCATCGAGCTCTTGGCCTTCGCCGAGCCGGCACCGGTGGGCGAACCGGTGCGCCGACCGGTCAACCGCCTCGGCCTGACCCACCTCTCGTTCCGGGTGGACGACCTCGAGGGCACGGCGGCCCGGGTCGCCGCGTTCGGGGGGACCGTGCTCGAACAGACCCGGACCGGCCTCGACATCTCGGGCACGGTGCTCGACTTCGTCTACTGCACGGACCCAGACGGGGTCCGGATCGAACTGATGGACCTGGGCGGTTGAGCGGGTTCTAACCCCGGGGGTGGGGCATGCACAGGTCGTCGTATTCGGCAATGACGATGGGCCCGGCGTTGGGACCGCAGGCCGGGCACTCGGGGTCCCGGCGGACCTTGAAGGTCCGAAAGGACTCCTCCAGGGCGTCGTAGGCCAGGAGGCGACCCACCAGTGGGTCACCGATCCGAAGCACCAGCTTGATAGCCTCCATGGCCTGGATCGACCCGATGATCCCCGGGAGCACCCCCAAGACGCCGGCCTCGGCGCACGACGGCGCCAGCTCGGCCGGAGGCGGCTCGGGGATGAGGCACCGGTAACAGGGCCCGTTGTAGGGGTCGAACACCGTGGCCTGACCCTCGAAGCGAAAGATCGAGCCGTGAACGACGGGGATCCGCTTGAGCAGCGAGGCATCGTTGACCAGGTAGCGGGTCGGGAAGTTGTCGGTCCCGTCGACGATCACGTCGTAGCCGTCGATGGTGTCGAGGATGTTGTCCGCCCCCAGGCGCACGTCGTAGGTGGCCACGTTCACGTCGGGGTTGATCCCGGTCAGCGTCTTCTTGGCCGAGTCCACCTTGCGCTCCCCCACCCGCTCCATGTTGTGGAGGATCTGGCGCTGCAGGTTCGACTCGTCGACGACGTCCATGTCGATGATCCCGAGGGTGCCGACCCCGGCCGCGGCCAGGTAGAGGGCGGCCGGGGACCCGAGGCCGCCGGCCCCGAGGAGCAGGACCTTGGCGTCGAGCAATTTCTGCTGGCCCGCCTCGCCCACTTCGGGCAGCAGCAGGTGGCGCTGGTAGCGGTTGCGCTGGTCGGCGGTCAGGGTGCGGGGTGCGGCCCACGGCCGGCCTTCGTCCTTCCAGCGGTTGAACCCGCCGGCCATCGAGACCACGTCGGTGTAGCCCAGCTGTTCGAGGGTGTCGGCGGCGAAGGCCGAGCGGACCCCGCCCGCGCAGTAGACGACGAGCGGGACCGACTTGTCGGGGAGCTTCCCTTCGACCTGGAACTCGAGGTGCCCCCGGGGCAGGGCCACCGCGCCGGCCAACGCGCCCTGCTCGTACTCGTCGGGCTCGCGCACGTCGAGGAACGTGGCCTGGCCCAAGCGGCCCTCGGCCTCTTCGGTGGTGATCTCGGTGATGCGCTCCTTGGCCTGGTTCAGCAGATCTCGGGGTGTCGGCACAACGTCCTCCGGGCTCTCGTCCCTGTCCTCCGCTAAAACCGTACCAGCGCACTCAACATTCCCGTCGGTGGTCCGTGGCCGTTGACGGGCCGCCGCAACCCCCCCACCAGGGAGGATCAATGGAGCTCACCGACGCGGTCCGGGGCAGGCGCATGGTCCGCAGCTTCGCCACCGCGCCCCTCGACCGCTCGGTGGTGGACGGGCTGCTCGCCGACTCCCTGCGGGCCCCCACCGCCGGCAACACCGCGGGGACGGCCTGGCTCACCCTCGAGGGCCCCGAGGAGACCGCCGTCTACTGGGAGCACGCGACGACGGCCGAGTGGCGGGCCACCTCGGCCCGCTGGGCCGGGCTCTCGAGGGCCCCGGTGGTGGCCCTCTCGTTGGCCTCCCCCCGGGCCTACGTCGAGCGCTACGGCGAGAGTGACAAGTCGGCGTCGGGCCTCGGGCCCGCCGAGGACGGGGGCGGGGGGGAGCCGGCCTGGCCGGTCCCGTACTGGTTCGGCGACGCCGCCTTCGCCACCATGACGCTCCTGCTCGGGGCGGTCGACCGGGGCCTCGGGGCCTGTTTCCTCGGCTGCTTCAGGGGGGAGGCGGCGCTGCTCGACGCCCTGGGGGTGCCCGCGGGTTGGCGACTCTTCGGCGCCGTCCTGTTGGGCCGGCCGGACGGTTCGGACCACCGCTCGGCCTCGCTCGACCGCCCCAGGGGTCCGGCGGCGGCCCGTCTCCACCGGGGCCGCTGGTAGGCGGCCGGGGAGAGGTCCCCGGCAAGGTCCGGACCACACGATCACCCGATGACCCTCTCGCTGGTCGGCTGCGAACCAGACGGCAAGGATCGAGGCGGGCGAGCACCGGCCGACGACGCCACCGTGCCGGTGGTGGCCTGGCCGGACCCGGTCGTCGATTCGATCGGCCTCGACCCGCGCTCGGCCTACGTCGAGCGGTTCTGGCTGCCGGTGCTCGGACCGTCGGCAACCCTGCTCGTGCGCCACCTGGCCGAGCGCCTCGAGCGCGCCCCGGGCGGCTTCGACCTCGACCTGGACGCCACCGCCCGGAGCCTGGGCCTCGGGGGTTCGGGCGGGCGCCACTCCCCGTTCCGCCGGTCGATCCTGCGCTGTTGCCGCTACGGCCTGGCCCGGCACACCGGGCCCGGCGCGTTGGCCGTGCGACGGTGGGTGGCGCCGCTCACTGCCGACCAGGTGCGCCGCCTCCCGGCCGACCTGCGCGACGCCCACCGCCGTTGGGCCAGCTCACCCCAGGGCCTCCCGGCCGACCGGCTCCGGGTCCGGGGGCGGCTCTTGGCCCTCGACCTGCTCGCCGCGGGGGCAGAGCCCGGCCGGGTGGAGGCCCATCTGCTCGGCGCCGGGCTACACCCGGCGATCGCCCACGAGTGCTCGTCGTGGGCGAAGAGGCGACTCGGGCGGTGACCAGGTCCGGGCCGCCCTCGACGGGCCCGGCGTCGGGCGGTCGTCGCGCTCGGGTCAGCCGGCGGCGGCGCTGTACGAGGCGAGGAGCTCGAGGAGCGTCCGGACCCCGAAGCCGGTCCCGCCCTTGGTGAAGTAGCCGGTCGACTCGGTCGAGCGGGCCGGGCCGGCGATGTCGAGGTGGGCCCACGGGGTGTCGCCCACGAAGCGGGCCAACAGCATGGCGGCGCTGATGGCACCAGCCTGCCCCGCCTTCCCGATGTTCTTCATATCCGCCACATCGGAGTCGAGGTACTCGGCGTAGTCCTCGGGCATGGGCAGCGGCCAGACCTGCTCACCGGCCCGGCTGCCGGCCTGGCGGACCTTGCCCATCAGTTCGTAGTTGTTGGAGAAGGCGGCGGCCACCAACGGGCCGAGGGCCACGGTGGCCGCTCCGGTCAGGGTGGCGATGTCGACGATGGCGTCCGCCTTGGCCTCGTTGGCGAGGCTGAGGGCGTCGGCCAGGATCACGCGCCCCTCGGCATCAGTGTTGAGGATCTCGATGGTCATGCCGTTGCGGATGGTGACCACGTCGCCCGGCTTCATGGCGTAGCCACTGGGCATGTTCTCGGCGATGGGCATGATGCCCGTCACGTGAACCTTGATCCCGAGGTCCCCGCAGGCCGAGAGGGTGGCCAACACGGCGGCGGCGCCGCTCATGTCGGTCTTCATCGCCACCATCCCGTCGGCCGACTTGAGCGACAGGCCGCCCGAGTCGAAGGTGATCCCCTTGCCGACCAGGACCACCGACGGCACGTGGCCGTCAACCTTGAGAGGGTTGGGAGGCTCGTAGTCGACCCGGACCAGCCTGGGCCGCTCGCTCGAGCCCCGACTGACCGCCATGAGGCCGCCCAGACCCTCCTCGGCGATGCGGGTCTCGTCCCAGACTTGCACCTTGAGCGACGGGCGCCGCCCGAGCAGCTCGACCGTCTGTTTGGCCAGCATGTTGGGGGTCAGGTTGCTCGCCGGGGTGTTCACCAGGTCGCGGGCCAAACAGACCGCCTCACCGATCACCGTGCCCCGTCGGATGCCGGCGGCGACCGACAGGTCCACGTCGGCCGGTCCGGCCTGCCCCTGGGCCACCACCAGCCGGGTGATGGACCCCGACTTGGACCGGGACTTGAACCGGTCGAAGCGGTAGGCGGCGAGCAGGGCCCCCTCGGCCACGGCGGCACCGACCTCAGTCGGGCCGACGTCGGGCTCGAGGGAGGGCATGACGAAGGCGGCCGTCCCCCCCTCGCCGGCCGAACGGACGAACGACGCGGCGGCCCTGCGCCAGCGCTCGGCGGCGATCGGGCGGACCGAGCCGAGCCCGACCAGCATGCGGGCCGGCCCGTCGGCCGCCCGGAGGACCAGCACCTGGCCCACCGAGGCCGCGAAGCCCTGCCGGGTGCACCAGGCCGGGTCGAGGGCCCCGGGCAGGGCGAACCCGCAGGCAGCGGCGGGGAGCCCCGGCGGCAGCTCGGGTCCCGAGGCCCCGCTCAGTACCGGGACCCCGACGGCCACCAGGTCGTCGATGGTCGCCCCGGTCGGGACCGCTTCGACGGTGAGTCCCATGCTGTGTCCCCCTCAGGTCTTTCGGGCGGGCAGGTGCCGGTCGCCCTCCATCCAGCGTGCCATCGTCCAGACCAGGTCCGACAGCCGGTTGAGGTACGGGCCGACCAGGGACCCCTCAACCGGGTCGGCCGAGGCCAGCCGCTCGGCCCGCCGGACCACCGTGCGGGCCACGTCGAGGGCGGCGGCGAGGCGGTTCTGGCCCGGGACGACGAACTCGGTGGGCATCTCGAAACGAGCCGTCAGGTCGTCGATGGCCGACTCTAAGGCGGCCACCATCTCGGCGGTCACCAAGGTGGTGCCGGCCACGAGCTTCGAGCGGTTGCCCGGCGCCGTCGCCACCTCGGCCATCAAGACGTAGAGCTGTCGCTCCAGGGTCACCAGCAGGTCGTCGAGCTCCGAACCCGGGCCCGATTCGGCCCGGGCGGTCCCGAGGGCCGCCTGGGCCTCGTCCACGGCGCCGTTCAGCTCGATGGCCGCCGAGTCCTTGCGGACCCGGCCCCCGTAGAGCAGACCGGTGGTCCCGTCGTCGCCCTTCTTGGTGTAGATGCGCACGGAGGCAGAGGCTATCGGGCGCCGCCGGTAGCCTCTATGGCCGATGGCCACCTCCCCACTCCTGCCCGGCCGGGTCGACCCGGACTCCTCGAGCTACCTGAGCGCGGTGCGTGAACGGGTGGTCGTCTTCGACGGCGCCACCGGGACCAACCTCCAGGTCCAAGACCTCGGGCCCGAGGACTTCGGCGGACCAGAGCTCGAGGGTTGCAACGAGCACCTGGTGTTCTCGAAGCCAGGGGCCGTCGAGCGGCTGCACCGCTCCTTCCTCGATGTCGGGGTCGACGTCATCGAGACCGACACCTTCGGGGGCCTCCCGGTCACCCTGGCCGAGTACGGCCTGGGTGACCAGGCCCGCGAGCTCAACCGGACCGGGGCCCGCCTGGCCCGGGGACTGGCCGACGAGTACGCGGCCGACGGACGGCCCCGGTGGGTGGCCGGGAGCATGGGGCCGGGAACCAAATTCCCGACCCTGGGCCAGATCCCCTACGCCGAGCTACGCGACGGCTACGAGGTCCAAGCGACCGGTCTGCTCGAGGGCGAGGTCGACCTCCTCATCATCGAGACGGTCTTCGACCTGCTGTCGGCCAAGGCGGCCATCAACGGGGCCCGCCGGGCCATGGCCGCGCTCGGCCGCCAGGTCCCCCTGCAGGTGCAGGTGACCATCGAGCTGACCGGCCGCATGCTGCCGGGCACCGAGATCGGGGCCGCCCTGGCCGCCATCGACGCCATGGCGGTGGACGTGATCGGGCTCAACTGCGCCACCGGGCCCTCCGAGATGGGCGAACCGCTGCGACACCTCTCCGCCCACAGCCGGGTCCCGATCTCGTGCATCCCCAACGCCGGGCTGCCCTCGGTGGTGGACGGCAAGATGCACTACGACCTCTCCCCAGAACAGCTGGCCGAGCACCTGCACCACTTTGTGACCGAGCTCGGCGTGTCGGTCGTCGGCGGGTGCTGCGGCACGTCACCTGAACATCTGGCCGCGGTCGTCGAGCGGTGCTCGGGGGCGACGCCGGCTGTCCGCCGGCCGGTGCACGAGCCCTCGGCCGCCTCGATCTACACCGCGGTGTCCTTCCACCAGGACACGTCCTTTTTGGTCGTGGGCGAGCGGACCAACGCCAACGGCTCCAAGCGCTTCCGCGAGGCGATGCTCGAGGCTGACTGGGACACCTGCGTCGCCATGGCCCGGGACCAGGTCAAAGAGGGCGCACACCTCATCGACGTGTGTGTCGACTACACCGGCGCCGACGGGGTGCTCGACATGACCGAGGTGGCCAGCCGTCTGGCCACCCAGGCCAGCGTGGCCATGATGGTTGACTCGACCGAGGGGCCGGTGGCCCGGGCCGCCCTCGAGTGGCTGGGTGGCCGCCCGGTGCTGAACTCGGTGAACCTCGAGGAGGGGGACGCCGAGGGTACCCGGCTCGACACGTTCCTCCGGCTGGCCCGCGAGTTCGGGGCCGCCGTGGTCTGCACCTGTATCGACGAGGAGGGCCAGGCCCGCACGGCCGACTGGAAGTTAAGGGCCGCCCGGGCCATCCACGACATCGCCGTCGACCGCTACGGCCTCGAGCCCTCCGACCTCCTCTTCGACCCGCTGGCCCTCCCCCTGTCGACCGGGATGGAGGAGAGCCGAGGCGACGGCATCGAGACCATCGAGGGCATCCGGCGCATCAAAGCGGAGCTGCCGGGGGTCTCGACCATCCTCGGGCTCTCCAACGTCTCGTTCGGCCTGAACCCGGCCGCCCGCCAGGTCCTCAACTCGGTCTTCCTCCACGAGTGCGTGGAGGCCGGCCTGGATGCGGCCATCGTGCACGCCTCCAAGATCCTCCCGCTCTCCCGGATCGACGAGCGGGCCCGACAGGTCTGCTTGGACCTCGTCTACGACCGCCGGTCCGAAGGCTACGACCCCCTGTCCGAGCTGCTGGCGCTCTTCGAAGGGGCGACGGCGGCGGCCTCGGCGCCCGAGGAGCACCTGGACTGGCCGGTCGAACGGCGGCTCGAACAGCGGATCGTGGACGGGAACCGAAACGGGCTGGAGGCCGACCTGGACGAGGCCCTGGGCGCGCACCCGGCCCTGGTCATCGTCAACGACTTCCTGCTGGCCGGCATGAAGACCGTGGGTGAGCTCTTCGCCTCGGGCGAGATGCAGCTCCCCTTCGTGCTCCAGTCGGCCGAGACCATGAAGGCCGCCGTCGCTTACCTCGAGCCCCACATGGAAAAGGCCGACCAGGGTGGCAAGGGCAAGGTGGTGCTGGCCACCGTGAAGGGCGACGTCCACGACATCGGGAAGAACCTGGTCGACATCATCTTCACCAACAACGGCTACGAGGTCCTCAACCTGGGGATCAAGGTCGGTATCGCCGAGATGGTCGCCGCCGTCCAAGAGCACCGGGCTGACGCGCTCGGGATGAGCGGGCTCCTGGTCAAGTCCACCCTGATCATGCGCGAGAACCTCGACGAGCTCAACCAGCGCGGCCTCTCGGGCATCCCGGTCCTGCTGGGCGGAGCCGCCCTCACCAGGACCTACGTCGAGCGGGACCTGCGCAGCGTCTACGACGGGCGCGTCTTCTACGGGCGTGACGCTTTCGAGGGGCTGCGGACGATGGACCGCCTGGTCGAACTCAAGAAGTCGGGCGAGGACGACCCGCAATTCGGACGGGAGATCTCCGAGAAGCGGGTGCCCAAGCGGAGCCGACTGGAACCCGACACCTCCCCCGTCGAGGGCCAACCCGACCGGGCCCCCGACGTGGTGAGCGACAACCCCCTGTTCCCGCCGCCGTTCGTGGGGACCAGGGTGGCCAAGGGCATACCGATCGACGACATCGCCGAGTACCTCAACCTCACCGCGCTCTTCCGCAACCAGTGGGGCTTCAGACCCGAGGACGGCGAGGACGACACGGCGTTCAAGGACCGGGTCCGCGCCGTCCTGCGCGACGAGCTGGCCCAGGCCAAGCAGGAGGACCTGCTGGTCCCCCAGGTGGCCTACGGGCACTTCGCAGCCAATGCCGAGGGCAACGACCTGGTCGTCTACAAGGACGAGTCCCGCAGCGCCGAGTGGATGCGCTTCACCTTCCCCCGTCAGCGCAAGGCGCCGTGGCTGTGCATCGCCGACTTCTTCCGGTCGGTCGGGACCGGCGAGGACTTCGCATCGTTGATGCTGGTCACGATGGGCGAGCGGATCTCGGCCCGGACGGCCGAGCTCTTCGCGGCCGACGAGTACCAGAAGTACCTCTTCTTGCACGGACTCGGCGTCGAGATGGCCGAGGCCCTGGCCGAGTACTGGCACCACAGGATCCGCCAGGAACTGGGTTTCGCCGACGAGGACGGCCCCACCCTGACCGGCCTCTTCCGCCAGCAGTACCGGGGCGGCCGCTACAGCTGGGGCTACCCGGCCTGCCCAGACCTCGAAGACAATGCCAAGGTCGTCGAGCTCCTCGGCGGTGACCGCATCGGGGTGCTGGTGAGCGACGGCTTCCAGCTGCACCCCGAGCAGACCACCGACGCCATCATCTGCCACCACCCGCAGGCCAAGTACTTCGTGGCATGAGGGGTCGCCGGCCGCAGGGCCGGACCCCCATGGCCAGCCTCCGCCAGGCGTCGGCCGTCCTGGCGGCAATTGCCGGGGCCCTCGGGGCGACCCTGCCGGGCACCGTCGCTACGGCCGCCCCTCCACTGTCGTCGTTCGTCGTCTCCAGCGTCCCCGGCTTCAACGTCGCCTCGAGCGGGCCGCTGAGCGCCCACCGCTTCGCCAGCTACGACCCCGACCCGGCGGCGGTGACCGCGGCCCTCGGGCGCCTGACGGTGGAAGGCGGATTCGACTCGTACCTGCGGACGTGGGCCGGACAGGGTTCGGGCACCTCCCTCGGCGACGTGGTGGTCGCCTTCGCCACCCCCGCGCTGGCCAAGACCTTCGTCTCGGCCGCCGAGGCCTCACTGCCCGCGGGCACCCGGCTCGGCGCGGACTCGGTCCCCGGGGTGCCGGGCGTGAGCGGCGTCAGCTATCCGTCGCCCTACCTGACGCCGGCCACCGAACGGGTGGTGCTGTTCACCGTGTCGCGCGCCGCGGTCATCATCGGCGCTACCGAACCGGGCGAGACCTCGGCCGAGGTGGCCGGGCCGATGGCGACGCTGGCCCTCGAACAGCACCGCCTCCTCGCTGCCTCACCCTTCGGTGCCGCGCCGACCGCCTGGTGGCACGAGCGGACGATCGGGGTGGTCGCCGTCGCGCTCGCCGTCGTCGTCGTCGTCCTGGCCGTCCTCGTCGTGCGCCGAGGCCGGCGACCCGGGCGCTCACCGCGAACCGGCGGCGGCCGGGTCCCGCCCGGTCTCCCGGTCCCGGCCGCAGGGGCGGTGGCCGGACCGGCCCCGGCCGGAGCAAGTCCACCGACCGAGGCACAGGCCCGACCGCTTCCGGTGCCCGGCACGCCGCCGGGGTGGTTACCGGACCCGGGCGCGGGGGGACAGCGGATCCGCTACTGGGACGGGACGGCCTGGACCGCGCACACCGCGGTGCGGGCCCGAGCAGACCCTGGGTCGTCACCGCCAACGGGCAGGCCGGCGCCGGGGCCACCTCATGCCTGATCGGGCGGCATCGTTGACCCCGGACACGCCCCGCAGTACCTTGCGTGGCATGGGAACGACGCTGAACGCAGTCCTGACCGCCCTGAGCGGAACCGTGCTCATTCTCGAGATCGTCGTCATCGTGGTCGTGATCGGATTGATCATCGCGGTGATCGTTCTCAACCAGCGGAAGAAGAACCCCGGGACCAAGGCAGCCAAGGAGGCGCCGGCGACCGCGTACTACGCCGACCTCCAGCAGCCTGCGCAACAGCCGCAGCAGGCTGGCTTCGCCCCGGCCGGCCAGAACGACCCGTTCGCCGGGTTCTCCTCCGGCGCCCCCGCCCCGGGGACCGGCGCCCCGGCCCCCGCCCCGGCCCCGCCTCCGGCGCCGCCGGCTCCCGCCGCTCCGCCGGCGCCCGCCCCGGGGACCCCGGCCGGCTGGTTGCCCGACCCGAGCGGCGTACCCAACACGCTCCGCTACTGGGACGGCTCTGGCTGGACCCAGCACGTCGCCCAGCGCTCCTGAGCCAACCGGGCGACCAGTCGCCCGCCAACGTCCTTAGCGGACGGCGGGGGCCCGAGCCGAGAGGCGGACCGGCACACCGAGACCCGGGCCATTGCTCGGCGCGACCAGACCCGACGCCGCGGCGGCGTCCCGGGCGTGGTAGCTCGAGCGGGTGAGCGGCGACGATTCGATGTGGGCCAGACCGAGTGCCCGGCCAGCGCGGCCGATCCGCTCGAACTCGTCGGGCTCCCACCACCGCGACACCGGAAGGTGGGCACTCGAGGGCCGCAGGTACTGTCCGACGGTGGCGATGGCCACCCCCACCCCCCGGAGATCGGCCAGGGTGGCGACGACCTCGGCCTCGGTCTCGCCCAGGCCGACCATGAGCCCTGACTTCGCGGTGAGGCCGGCGCCGGCCGCCCGGGCCAGCACGGCCAGACTCCGGGCGTAGCCGGCCGAGGGCCGGACGGCCCGCTGGAGCCGGGCCACCGTCTCGATGTTGTGGTTGACGATGTCGGGGCGGACACCGAAGATCGCGTCCAGCGCACCCTGGTCCCCCTTGCAGTCCGAGATGAGAACCTCGACCGTGGTGGACGGACAGCGGCGGCGGATTCTCTCGACCGTCGCCGCGATCGCGCCGGCGCCTCCGTCGGCCAGGTCGTCGCGGGCCACACAGGTGACCACGGCATGGGCGAGCCGCATGCGGGCAACGGCCTCGGCGACGCGCGCCGGCTCGGTCGGATCGAGCGGCCGGGGGTGGCGGGTGTCGACCAGGCAGAACCCGCAGGCACGGGTGCACCGGTCCCCGTTGACCATGAACGTCGCCGTCCCCTCGGCCCAGCACTCGTAGATGTTCGGGCAGCCCGCCTCCTCGCAGACCGTGACCAGACCGAGGTCGTGGATCGTCCGGCCGAGGCTCCGGTAGTCCTCGCCCATCCGGGCCGGGACCCGGAGCCATGCCGGTTTGCGCTCCCGCAGGCCGACGGCGTCGTCGGTGGCCACCCCCGCCTGGCGCAACCGCCGGAGCAGGGGCCGCTCCCCGCCGTCGGCGGGGGTGGCGGGCGGTCGGGCGGCAACCGCCTGGCGGTCCACCCCGTCAGCGCCCCAGCACTCGACCGCGCGGTCCACGACGGCTCCGGTGACGCTCTCGAAGCCCAGCGCCACGCCCTCGGCGGCCAACGAGGTCACCGGCAGCTCGCGCAGACCGCAGGGCACGATGTGGGCGAACATCGACAGGTCGCAGTCGATGTTGAGGGCCAGGCCGTGGATGGTCCTCCGGCGCCCGTCGGCGGTCCGCAGGGTGCGCACCCCGACGGCACCCACCTTACGGGGACGCTCGGTGTTCGTGGCCAGCCAGATCCCCGGATAGCCCGCCAGGCGGCCCACGCCGCCGACGGCGTCGGGGACCCCGAGGTCCCCCAGCGCGTCGATCACCACCTGTTCGAGCCGTTCCACGTGGTCGGGCCCGGCCGCTGGCTCGTCGGGCACGGTGAGGATCGGGTAGAGCACCAGCTGGCCCGGGCCGTGGTAGGTGACGTCGCCACCACGGTCGGTGCGAACCAGTGCCGCGCCGACCGTGGCCGGATCCACCAGCACATGGGCCGGGTCGGCCCGGACGCCCATCGTATAGACGTGCGGATGTTCGAGGGCCAACAGGTAGTCGTCGAAGGCCCGGGCGGCCAGCGCCCGTTGCAGGCTCGTCGCCTCGTCGTAGCGGACGAGGCCCAGACGCCGGACCCGGAGCACGTCGCGGCCCCTAGAGCTCGGAGGCCCAGTCACGGCGGCCGAGCAATTCGGCCACCTGCCGCAGATACGACGAGACGTAGGCTCCGTCCACCGCCCGGTGGTCCCAGCTCATGCCGAGCACCCCCGTCGAGTGGATGGCGATCGACTCGGTGCCGTCGGGCAGTTCGACGACGACCGGACGCCGCTTGATCCCGTCGGTGGCCAGAATGGCTACCTGCGGCTGGTTGATGATCGGCACGGTGAAGTAGGTGCCGAAGGGCCCGTCATTGGTGATCGAGAAGGTGCCGCCGCTGATGTCGTCGGCCGTGAGCTGACGGGTCCGGGCCCGATCCGCCAGGTCCCGGATCCGTCGGGCCACTCCCCGGAGCGTGACCTCCTCGGCCCGGTGGACGACGGGCACGATGAGCCCCTCGTGCTGGAGGTCGACGGCGATGCCGAGGTTCACCTGGTGGTGGAGGACCAGGGACTCGTCGACCACCGAGGCGTTGAGATTCGGGTAGTCCCGGAGCGCCTCCACCGCCGCCCGCGCGATGAAGGGCAGGTAGGTGAGCGCGAAGCCCTCCTCGGCCTTGAAGCGCTCCCCCCACGCACGGCGGATCCGTTCGACGTTCTCGAAGTCCGCCTCGTGGGCGATGAAGGCGTGCGGCGAGGTGGCCTTGGAGCGGACCATGTGTTCGGCGGTCCGCCTCCGCATGTTCGAGAAGGGCACGACCCGGTCCCCTGTGGCGACGTAGCTGGCCACGGCGGACGACGACGGCGCAACCGGCGGGGCCGGTGCCACGACCCGAGCAGCCGGGGACGACGCCACCGGAGGAGCCTGGGTGGCGACCGGCGGAGCCTCCGGTGCGCCGGCGGCCTGGGCCGGGACGGCGGCGGGCGGCGCGGCTCCGGCGTGCTGGCGGTCGATCACCCCGAGCACGTCCTCACGGGTGATCCGTCCACCCACACCGGTGCCGGTCACCTGGCGGGGGTCGATCCGGTTGTCGGCCAGCAGGCGGCGCACGACCGGTGAGAGGAGCCGGGGGTCCTCCACCTCGGGCCCGGCCAGGGGCTGGACCGAAGGAGCGCTCGTCACCCCAGCGGGGGCGGTGGCGGCCGGCGGCTCGCCCGGACCGGCAGAGGTGAAGCCCTGGGGCGGTGGCGGGGGCGCCGGCGCCGCCGGGGGCGCCAGGCCGACCGGGGGCGCCACGTCGACCGGGGGCGCGGCGGCGGGAGGGGGCGGCGGCGTCGGGGACGGAGCCGTCGGGGGCGCCGCCGGGGCCTGCTGGGGGCTGGAGGCGACCGACTCACCGATCACGGCCAGCCGGGCCCCGACCTCGACGGTCTCGCCCTCGGGGACGAGGATCTCGGAGAGCACCCCACTGGCCGGTGCGGGCACCTCGGAATCGACCTTGTCGGTGGACACCTCGAAGAGCGGCTCGTCCCGGGACACCTGGTCCCCGACCGCCTTCATCCATCTCGTGATCGTCCCTTCGGTGACCGTCTCGCCCAGTTGCGGCATGGTGACGTCAGGCAACGTGGAGCCCCCTTCCGGTTAGGGCCAGCACCGTCTCGCCGAAGGTCTCCGACAGCGAGGGGTGCGGCTGGATGAACTGGGCCACGTCGTTCGGTGTGGCTTCCCAATTGACGGCGAGATAGCCGGCCCCCAGCTGCTCGGTGACCCACGGTCCCGCCATGTGCACCCCCAGGATGCGGCCGGCCGTCCCGTCGGGCCGGCGTTCGGCCACCACCTTGACCAGGCCCTCGGTGTCCCCGATGATCCGGGCCCGGCTGTTGCCCCCGAACGGGTCCTTCTTGGTCACGACGTCGATCCCCCGGGCCCTGGCCTGGTCCTCGGTCAGGCCGGCGAACGCCACCTCGGGATGGCAGTAGATGGCCCATGGCACCCGCTCGTAGTCGACCGGCAGCGCCCGCTCCCCGAGGACCGTCTTGATGACGACGATCGCCTCGGCGAAGGCGACGTGGGCCAGCTGGGGCGTGCCGGCCACCACGTCCCCGACGGCCCACACGTTGGCGGCGTGCGTCTGGTGGTAGCTGTTGGTGATCACGAACCCCCGCTCGTCCAGCCAGACCCCGGTGCCCTCGGCGAGAAGGCCCTCGGTCCGGGGGCGGCGGCCGACCGACACGACGACCGTCGAGACGTCGATCTCCCGGCCGTCGCCCAGGGTGAGGGTCGTCCCCGTGCCCCGCTCGTCGGGGGCGTGCCCTTTCACCTGGGCCCCGACGATCACCTCGATACCACGCTTGCGGAAGGACCGGCCGACGACCGCCGCGATGTCCGGATCGCATCCGGCCAGGATCGAGTCGAGAGCCTCGATCACCGTCACCGTGACCCCGAGGTCCGAGAGGAGCGACGCGAACTCGCACCCGATCGCACCGCCGCCGACCACGGCGGCCGAGGTGGGGAGGCGGTCGAGGTCCAAGAACTCGTCGGAGGTGAGGACCAGGCGCCCGTCGACGTCGAGACCCGGGAGCGTGCGTGGGACCGAGCCTGCGGCCAGCACGACATGGCGCCCGACCACCTCGGCTCCGGCGTCCTCGCCGTCGACCACCCGGACCCGGCGGTCGGCCAGCAGCATGCCGGTCCCCGAGAGCACCGTGACCTTGCGGCCCTTCAAGAGACCGGCCAGGCCCCGGTAGAGCTGCTCGACCACCGTGTTCTTGCGGGCCTGGCTGACGGCGAAATCGACGGCCGGGGCCCCGGCGACGATCCCGAACGCGGCCGATCCGCTGACCGTTCGGTTCACCGACGCCGTCTCCAAGAACTCCTTGGCCGGCACGCACCCCCGGTGCAGGCACGTGCCGCCGACCTTGTCCCGCTCGACGATGGCTATGGAGAGGCCGGCGGCGGCGCCGTAGAGGGCGGTGGCGTACCCGCCGGGCCCCCCGCCGATGACGACGACGTCGAACTGGGTCTCCTCGGTCGTCGTCGCCACACGCCCTCCTGTTTCCTCGGCCCCTCCCCCCCGCCGTCGGGTCGCCGACGCGCCCGGTCCCTGCGCCGGTCGCCCGTGTCCCAGGGAGCCTAATGGTCCCGGGTCCGAGGGACCGCCCGACGATCAGCCCCCGAGACCCTCGACCGCACGGCGGATGCGGGTGACCGCCCGCTCCGCCCTGACCCGGACCAGCCGGGGAACCGCGGTGACGCCCCGAATCGGGTCGTACGCGTCCGATGCGGCGCTCAGGGCGGCGTCCTCGTCGTCGCTGAGGTCGAGATCGGCGGCGGCCGCGTTCACTTCGGCCTGGGCCACCGACGAGGCACCGGGGATCACCACGACGTTGGGGCGCCGGACCAACCAGGCCAGGGCCACCTGGGAGCAGGTGGCGTCGTGGGCGGCGGCCACCTGGCGCAGCACGTCGAGGACCGGGGCCAGGCGGGCCACGTTGTCGGGGAGGAACGCCGGGGTCCCCGAGCGCATCCCCGAGGGCAGGTGGTCGGGGTCGTAGCGACCGGACAAGAGGCCCTGGCTGAGCGGGCTGTAGGCGATGACGATGCGGTCGTTGGCCCGGGCCCAGGCCAGCAGGTCCCGCTCGGGGCCCCGGTCGATCAGGCTGAACTTGACCTGGTTGGAGAGCACCGGGCCACCGAGGGCCGCCTCGGCCTCCTGCCAGCGGGCCAGGGTGAAGTTGCTCACGCCGACGTTTCGCACCAGCCCCTCGGCCTGGAGCTTGCCCATGGCCGACATGGTGGCGGTGAGCGGCACCACCGGGTTGTGCCAGTGCACCTGGTACAGGTCGATGGCGTCGACACCGAGGCGGCGGAGGCTTCCCCGGGCCCGCTGGTGGACCACCGGGTCGACCGGGAGGACCGGGAAGAGCTTGGTGGCAAGGAACGCCTCGTCGCGCCGGGCCCCGACGGCCCGGCCCACGATCCCCTCGGAGCGCCCGAAGGCGTAGGCCTCGGCGGTGTCGATCAGATTGACCCCGAGGTCCAAGGACCGGTTCACGATGGCCGGGGCCACCTCCGCCGCGTACTGGGAGCCGTAACCCCACTCGCCGGCGCCGAACTGCCAGGTCCCGAGGCCGACCGCCGAGAGGCGGACCCCACCGGCCTCGACGTGCCTCACGCCGTCGCCCTCACTTGGGCGGCATGCGGATGCCGCCGTCGAGACGGATCGTCTGGGCGTTGAGGTAGCGGTTCCTGGCCATCTCGACCACGAGCTGGCCGTACTCGGCCGGGTTGCCGAGCCGCTTGGGGTAGAGCACCGACTGGCCGAGGACCGTGCGCTGCTCGTCGGGCAACATGGCCAGCAGCGGGGTGTCGAAGAGCCCCGGGGCGATGGCCATGACCCGGATGCCGACCACCGACAGGTCCCGGGCGGCGGGCAGGGTCATCCCGACCACAGCCCCCTTGGAGGCCGAGTAGGCCAACTGGCCGATCTGGCCGTCGAAGGCGGCCACCGAGGCCGTGTTCACGATCAACCCGCGCTCGCCGTCGTCCCCCGGCTCGGTCTGGGCGATGGCCGAGGCCGCCTTGGTCATGACGTTGAAGGTGCCGATGACGTTGAGCTTCTGGATGAACTCGAAGGCGCCCAGGTCGTGAGGCGACCCGTCCCGGTTGATGACCCGGCCGACCCATCCGGTCCCGGCGCAGTTCACCGCGATGCGCAAGGGGCCGCCCTCGGCGGCCTGGTCGACCGCCCGCTGGCAGTCCGCCGGTTCGGTGACGTCGCCCGCCACGTCGTTGCCGCCGACCTCGGCGGCCACCGACTTGGCCCCCTCGGCGTTGCGGTCGAAGACGGTGACCCGCACCCCCTCGGCACCGAGGGCCCGGGCCGTCGCCGCGCCCAGCCCGGAGGCGCCGCCGGTGACAATTGCTGAAATCCCGTTGAGCTCCATGGCCCCGATGGTACGGGCGGGGCCGCCACTCCACCAGACGGCGCCTCCCGGGCCGCGGGGCCGGGGGCGCTCAGCCCGAGGCGCCCCGGCCCGAAGTGGCCGCGCTCAGGGCCAACTGGTCGACCACCTCGTTCCAGTGGTCGCCCGAGTGGCCCTTCACCCAGCGCCAGGTGATCCGCGCCTCGTCTCCGAGGGCTAGGTCGAGCAGGGGTTCCCACAGGTCGCGGTTGGCCACCGGCTTCCCCTGGGCGTTGCGCCAGTCCCGGCGGTGCCAGCCGGCCCACCAGCGCTGCCGGAAGCAGTTGACCACGTAGGTGGAGTCGCTGACCACCTCCACGACGGCCCGCCCGGGGCCCAGGGCCCTGAGGGCCTCGAGGGCGGCGGTGATCTCCATCCGCTGGTTGGTGGTGTGCCCGTCGGCCCCGCTGGCCCACGGGCCGTCGGGCACGACCCAGGCCCATCCGCCGGGACCGGGGTTCCCGAGACACGAGCCGTCGGTGTACACGACGGTGGCCGGCTCCGGGTCGGGCATCCGACATGTGTACTACGGCCGGGCCGAGCGGTCCGTGGGGCCTGGGTCGGCGACCGGGCGGATAGCGTGGTGACGTGCTGTTCGACGGCATCTCCCACCAGGTTCCCGACATCGACCCGGCGGAGACGGCAGAGTGGCTGGACTCCTTCGCGGCGGTGGCCGAGACACGGGGACGCATCAGGGCCCGCTTCCTGCTGATGAAACTCCTCGAGCGGGCCCGCTCCCTGCAGGTCGACTTCCCAGCCACCGTCTCGACGCCCTACGTCAACACCATCGCCCCCGACGAAGAACCTTGGTTCCCCGGCAACGAGCACCTCGAGCGGCGCATCCGGGCCTTCATCCGGTGGAACGCGGCGGCGATGGTGGTCCGGGCCAACACGCGCACCGAGGGCATCGGCGGCCACCTCTCCACCTATGCCAGCTCGGCCGCACTCTACGAGGTCGGGTTCAACCACTTCTTCAGGGGGAAGGACGACGGGGGTGCCGGCGACCAGGTCTACTTCCAGGGCCACGCCTCCCCCGGCATCTACGCCCGGGCCTTCGTCGAGGGACGGCTGACCGCCGAGCAGCTGGACAACTTCCGCCACGAGGTCGGGGGCGACGGGCTCCCGAGCTATCCCCACCCGCGCCTGCTCCCCGACTTCTGGGAGTACCCGACGGTGTCGATGGGCCTGGGCCCGATCACCGCCATCTACCAGGCCCACGTCAACCGCTACCTGGAGCAGCGCCGGCTGGTGGACACCTCGGGCAGCCGGGTCTGGTGTTTCGTGGGGGACGGGGAGATGGACGAGCCCGAGTCGATCGGGGCTCTCGGGGTGGCCGGGCGTGACCATCTCGACAACCTGATCTTCGTGGTCAACTGCAACCTGCAACGACTCGACGGCCCGGTCCGGGGCAACGGCAAGATCATCCAAGAGCTCGAGGCGCTGTTCCGTGGGGCCGGCTGGAACGTGATCAAGGTCATCTGGGGCTCCAAGTGGGACGAGCTCTTGGCCCGGGACGTCGACGGCGTGCTGGTGGACAAGATGAACACCACCGTCGACGGAGAATTCCAGAAGTACGCCGTCGAGTCCGGTGCCTACATCCGAGAGCACTTCTTCGGGCCCGATCCGAGGCTCCGCAGACTGGTCGAGCACCTGAGCGACGACGAGCTGCAGGCCCTTCCCCGCGGCGGGCACGACTACCGCAAGCTCTACGCGGCGTACAAGCTGGCCACCGAGCAGAAGGGGGCGCCCACCGCCATCTTGGCCAAGACGATCAAGGGGTGGACGCTCGGCCCCCAGATCGAGGCCCGCAACGCCACCCACCAGATCAAGAAGATGGATCGGGCCCAGCTCCGGGCCCTGCGGGACCGGCTCTACCTGACCGACGAGATCCCCGACCGGGCGCTCGAGGCCGACCTTCCCCCCTACTACTGCCCTCCTCCTGGCACAGAGGCCCACGACTACCTGATGGCCCGGCGCCGGATCCTGGGTGGGTCGGTGCCCCGGCGGGTGGTGCGACTGACCCGCCAGGCGCTCCCGGACCCCAAGGTCTTCGCCGACCTCATGGCCGGATCGGGCACGCAGGCCGTCTCCACCACCATGGCCTTCGCCCGGCTCCTGCGGAACCTCGTGCGTGACCCGGCCTTCGGTCCCCTGGTCGCCCCGATCGTCTCGGACGAGGCCCGCACCTTCGGGCTCGAACCGATCATCGCCGAGGCCAAGATCTACGCCCCCGACGGCCAGCGCTACACACCGGTCGACGCCGACCTGCCGCTCAAGTACGCAGAAAGCGCCTCGGGCCAGCTGTTGGAGGAGGGCATCACCGAGGCCGGTGCCCTGGCCTCGTTCACGGCCCTGGCCACCGCCTATGCCACCTGGGGCCAGCCCATGTTGCCGGTGTTCCTCTTCTACTCGATGTTCGGGTTCCAGCGGGTCGGCGACCTGACCTGGTCCCTCGGCGACATCCGGGGTCGGGGCATCCTGGCCGGCTGCACCGCCGGGCGCACCACCCTCGCCGGCGAGGGGCTGCAGCACGACGACGGCCACTCGCCCCTGCTCGCCTCGGTGAACCCGGCCGCCGCCGTCTACGACCCTGCCTTCGCCTACGAGCTGGCCATCATCGTCGAGGACGCGGTGGACCGGATGTTCGGGCCCGAGCCCGAGGACCGCTTCTGGTACCTCACCTTGTACAACGAGAACTACCCGATGCCCGCTTTGGCCGAGGGGGCCGAGGGGGACGAGGTGCGCCGGGGGGTGGTGGAGGGGATCTACCGCTATGCCCCTCCGGCCCTGGCCGAGGGTCGGGCGGCCAGCCTTTGCTTCTCCGGACCGATGTGGCAGAGCGCGATGGAGGCCCGGCGGCTGCTGGCCGAGGGGTGGGGGGTGTCGACCGACGCCTGGTCCGCCACGTCGTGGACGTCACTGCGCATCGAGGCGATCGAGGCGGAGCGCTGGAACCGCCTGCACCCGGGCCGGCCCGAGATAGTCCCGGTGGTCACCCGGGCGCTCGGCACCCGGACGGGCCCGGTGGTGGCCGTGAGCGATTACATCCGGGCCGTGCCCGACCAGGTGGCCCGCTGGGTGCCCCGCCCCTTCGTCTCGCTCGGCACCGACGGGTTCGGCCGCTCCGACGCCCGCGCTGCGTTGCGGCGCTATTTCGAGATCGACGCCGCCCACGTGGTCGTGGCGGTACTCGACGCCCTCGCCCGTCACGGCGAGGGCGACCCGACCGAGGTGGCCGAGGCCATCACCCGCTTCGACATCGATCCCGAGTCCGCCAGCCCGCTGTCGCTCTGAGTCGGCCGCGGCCGGCCCGCCGGGTGGAGCGGTCGGCCGGGACGACCCGGGTCAGTGGGGGGCCCAGGAGTCGGGGTCGGCCGTGAGCCGGGCCACCGGCTGGGGCAGCTTTCCCGAGGCGACGTGGGCCAGGGACACGTTCTCCAAGACGGCCCGAAGACTGGCCCGCACCGCCACCCACACCTCTTGGAGGTGCTCGGAGGACCCCTCGTAGTGGGCGGCCTCGGGTCGGAAGCCGCGCACCTCGGCCAGGGGTCCGTCGAGGGCCCTGATGACCTCGGCCAACCAGATCTCGGCGGCCGGCCGGGAGAGGCGGTAGCCGCCGTCGGCCCCCCGCTGGCTGGCCACCAGGCCGGCCCGCCGAAGGTCGGCCAGGATGGCCCCGAGGAACCGAGGGGGCAGGCCCTGGTCGCCGGCGAGGGCCTCGGCCGTCTGGGGCACACCGGCCGCGGCCAGGGAGAGGAGTGCCCGGATCCCGTAGTCGACCTTGGCCGGGATGTGCACCGTCCGATTCTGCCGCGGCCCGGGGCGGCCGAGCGCGATGATCTGGCCATGGCCCGCCGACGACTCCACCTGGCCGGGGACCCCGAGGCCGACGACCTCCTTACGGACGACCCGTTGGCCCTGCTCATCGGCATGGTCCTGGACCAGCAGATCCCTCTCGAGAAGGCCTTCCGGGGCCCGGCCGACCTGGCGGCGCGACTTGGGTCGCGGCTCGACCCGGCCCGGATCGCCGCCACCGACCCCGAGCGCCTGGCCCGCCTCTTCGCCCGGGTGCCGGCGATCCACCGCTATCCGGCCTCGATGGCCGCAAGAGTCCAGGCGCTGTGCCGGGTGGTCGTCGAGGACTACGGGGGGGACGTCTCGAGGATCTGGCGCGACGCTTCGGACGCCAAGGATCTTCTGGCGCGGGTCAAGGCCCTGCCAGGTTTCGGTGACCAAAAGGCCCGCATCTTCGTCGCCCTGCTCGGCAAGCAGCGGGGGGTCACCCCGAGGGGCTGGCGGGAGGTGTCCGCCCCCTTCGGCGACGCCGGCTCGACCCGGTCGGTCGCCGACGTCGTCGACGCCGCCAGCCTGGCCCGCGTCCGCGCGTTCAAACAGAAGCTGAAGGCGGCAAACCAGGCGTCGGCACCAACCAGCAAGCCGGTGGCCGCGAACAAGAAGGCCGCGGCACGGACCAGGGCCACCGGGGGTCCCGGTGCGCCGGAGAAGGCCCGGGGGCGCCAGGCGCCCGCCGCGGCCCGCAAGGCGCCCCCGGCTAACCGGGCGCCGGCCGCCAGGACGCAGACGGCCGCCAGGACGACCAAGGCCGCCGGCCGGCGCGGGTGAGCGGGGGCGTCGCCGGCGCGGCGGCTCTACCTCTGCACACCGGACCGGCCCGACCTGGAGCGCTTCGTCGCCGGGTGTCTGCGCGGCGGGGTCGACGTCGTGCAGCTCCGGGACAAGGAGCTCGGGGCCCGTGCGCTGATCCGCCGGGCCGTCGCCCTGCGTTCAGTGTGCGCCGACCACGGTGTCCCGTTCCTCGTGAACGACCGACCCGACCTCGCCCTCGAGGCCGGCGCCGACGGTGTGCACGTCGGCCAGGACGACGCCCCCCCCTCGCTGGCCCGCCGGATCCTGGGGCCCGACGCCATCGTCGGGCTCTCCACCCACTCGACCGACGACCTGGCCGCGGCGGTGGACGAGCCGGTCGACTACCTCTCGGCCGGCCCGGTCGAACCGACACCGACCAAGCCCGGGCGTCCCGGGACCGGTGAGGGGTACCTGGCCGAGGCCTCGGCCCGGAGCCCGTTCCCCGTGTTCGTGACCGGAGGCGTCCGCCCCGAACGGGTCCCCGAACTGGCGGCGGCCGGCGCCAGGCACTTCGTCGTCGTGCGATGGCTCACCGAGTCCGCCGACCCCGAGGCGGCCGCCCGGGCGCTGCGGGCCACCATCGACGCGGCGCTCGAACCTCAGCGCTGACGCTCTGTCCACCCGATGAGGGTGGCCACCACCCGGGGGTCGGCCTGCAGCCAGTGGCCGGCTCCGGGGATGATCCGCTGGTCGACCGGGCCCGAGGCGGCCGCGGCCAGCTCGGTCGCCGCACCCACCGCGACGTCGGGGTCGTCGGAGCCGTGCACGACCAGCAGCGGGCGGTCCCCGAGGCCGGCCGCGGCGGCCATGGGGTCGAGGGCGACCAGCTCGGCGGCCCAGGCCGCCGGGTCGGCCGGGAACCCCGGGGTGCTCAGCACGCCGACCGCCCGGCAGCTGGCCACCAGGCCCTGCGGATCAGCGGCCCACGGTCCGAGATCGGCCGCCGCGGCGAAGGTGGCCACTCCGCAGACCCGGGGTTCCTCGACCGCCAGCCGCAGGGCCAGCGCACCTCCCAGGCCGAACCCGGCCACGAGGACCCGGCCGTCGGCGCCGACCTCGTTGTCGACGAGGAACCTGAGATCGTCCAGCCAACCCGACGCCGAGAAATCCCCCTCCGAACCGCCGACCCCCCGGAGGGTGCCCACGGTGACCCGCAGGCCGCACTCCACGCAGAGCCGGTCGGCCAGCATCGGGTACAGGCGACCGGCGACCTCGGCCCCGGTCCGCCAGCGGGGCAACTCGTGGCAGAGCACCAGCACCACCGGCGGCGCCCCCTGGGGTGCCTCGGTCACATACGAGCGCAGCTGGCCGGCCGGGCCCTCGAGGATCCGCCACGGGACGGTCACCGGCCGACGGCACCCCGGCCGGGCACGCCGGGCGCTCTCTCCCCCGGGGGCTTCGCTCAGATCCCGATGCGCTGCGCCAGGAGCTCCCGGTGGTACGCGGGGTCGCCGAGCAGCAGCTCGGAGGACTTGGCCCGCTTGAAGTACAGATGGGCGTCGTGCTCCCAGGTGAAGCCGATCCCCCCGTGGATCTGGATGTTCTCGGCGGCGGCGTGGAAGTACGCCTCCGAGCAGTACGACTTGGCCAGGCTGGCCACGACCGGCAGCTCCTCGGAGTCCTCGGCGGCGGCCCAACCGGCGTAGTAGGCGGCGGACTTGGCCGACTCCACCTCCAAGAGCATGTCGGCGCACTTGTGCTTGATCGCCTGGAAGCTGCCGATCGGCCGGCCGAACTGGATCCGGGTCTTGGCGTACTCGACCGAGCTGTCGAGACAGTGCTGGGCTCCGCCCACCTGCTCGGCCGCCAGGGCCACCGCCGCCAGGTCGAGCGTCTTGGCCAGCCCTTCGGCTCGGCCCCACCTTCGGTGCCGATGAGCCAGGCCGGGGTGTCGGCGAACTCGAGGCGGGCCTGCTTGCGGGTCTGGTCCATCGTCGGCAGCGGCGTCTTGGTCAGGCCCTCGGCATCGGCTTTCACCCCGAAGAGGCTCACCCCGCTGGCGCTGCGTCCGGCCACCAGGATCAGGTCGGCGAGGTGTCCGTCGATCACGAACATCTTGTGGCCGTTGAGCACCCAGTCGTCACCCGACGGCTTCGCCGCCAGAGAGATGCCGTCGAGGTCCCAGCGCCCGTTGTCCTCGGTGATGGCCAGGGTGCCGATGGTCTCCCCCGAGGCCAGCCCCGGGAGGAGGTACTTCTTGGCCGCCGTCGTCGCCCGAGGTGAGGACGGCGTTGGCGGCCAGGGCCACCGTCGAGAAGTAGGGGGCGCACAAAAGCGCCGAGCCCATCTCCTCGAGCACCACGATCAGCTCGACGTAGGAGAAGCCGGACCCCCCGAACTCCTCGGGGATGGTGAGCGACTGGAGTCCCAGCTGGTCGGCCATCTGGCGCCAGACGGCCGGGTCGTAGCCGTCGGTCGTCTCCATCAGGCGGCGGACCTCGGTCTCGGGGGACTTCTCCTGGAGGAAACGCCGGACGGCCCGGCGCAGCTCGTCCTGCTCCTCACTGAAGGCGAAGTTCATCGGGGGCGCCCCCTTCTGGGTCATGGTGCCGGGTCGCCGGGTCGGTTCCCGGGTCCGAGACGAGCGCGTCGTTAGGTGTCTACCAGACCCGCTCACCGGGGGACCAGCGCCGTGCTCGGTCCTCGGAGCACCCCGGCGCGGGCCGCGCCGCCCGGGTCCGGGGGCTGTGGGATCCTGGGGAGGTGCCAGCGCTCGTCCGGATCTGGGAGGACGCCACCTGCGAGGTGCACCGCATGGTGGTCGGGCCGATGGACAACAACGTCTACATCCTGCGCTGCCGGCGGAGCGGGGACGCCCTCCTCGTCGACGCGGCCAACGAGCACGAGGCCCTGCTGGAGGTCTGCGACACCCTCGGGGTGCGAAGCGTGGTCGAGACCCACGGCCACTGGGACCACATCCAGGCCGTCCCGGCGGTTCGAGAGGCCGGGATCTCGGTGGCCGTGACGGCCGAGGACGCCGGCATGCTCCCCTCCTACGACCTGCTGCTCGAGGACGACTCGGTGCTCGAGGTCGGACGCCTGCGGGTCCGCACCATCGCCACCCCGGGGCACACGAGGGGCTCGATGTGCTTCGCCGTCGAGGGCACGCCGCTCCTGCTCAGCGGCGACACGCTGTTCCCCGGCGGTCCGGGCAACACGTCGTTCGAGGGCGGGGACTTCCCGACGATCATCCGGTCGATCGAGGAGCGTCTGTTCGGCCGGTTCGGTGCCGACACCGTGGTCCTGCCCGGCCACGGCGCCTCGACCACCATCGGTTCGGAGTCCCCCCACCTCCAGGAGTGGATCGACCGGGGCTGGTGAGCGAGGCGTCCCGGGCCGGGCGGCCCGGGGCCGGGATCAGACGGCGGTGGCCGGGTGGCGGGGGGTCTCGACCAACTCGATCCCCTCGGGCAGGCCCTCCACGCTGACCGCGCCGTCGGCCACGTCCACGTTGACCCGGGAACCGGCGAGGGGGATTCCCTCCACCCGGAGCTCGCCGATCTCGGGGGGCACCATCGGCGACAGCCAGGTCTTGCCGTAGGGGACCCATGGGTCGAAGCGCAGCAGGGTCCGCAGGCACAAGAGGGGCGAGGCGGCCGACCAGGCCTGGGGCGAGCACGAGGTCGGGTACCCGACCGGGACGGCCAGCTCGCTCCGGTCGAGCCCGCTGTAGAGCTCGGGCAGGCGGCCGCCTTGGGCCATGCCCGCGTCGAGGAGGGACAGCACGATGCGCTGGGCCGGCTCCTCGAACCCGTAGCGGGCCAGGCCCGCCGCGATGATGGCGGTGTCGTGGGGCCACACCGAGCCGCAGTGGTAGCTCACCGGGTTGAAGCCACCGTTGCCGGTCGAGAGGGTCCGGATGCCCCAGCCGCTGAACATCTCGGGCGAGAGCAGGTGGCGGGCCACCGACGCCGCCCGCTCCTCGTCGACGATCCCGGTCCACAGGCAGTGGCCCATGTTGGAAGCGATGGAGTCGATCTGGCGCTTGTCGGCGTCGAGCCCCACCGCCAGGTAGCCCCCGTCCTCCACCCAGAAGTCGCGGTTGAAGGCCTCCTTGAGATCGGCGGCCTTGACCCGGTAGCGCTGGTAGAGGTCCCGGTCGCCGGCCTCGAAGGCGAAGTGGGCTCGGGCCAGGTAGGCGCTGTAGACGTAGGCCTGGACCTCGCACAGCGCGATCGGCGCCACCGCCACCTTGCCGTCGGCGTAGCGGATCCCGTCCCAGCTGTCCTTCCAGCCCTGGTTGGCCAGCCCCCTTTCGGTGGCCCGGTGGTACTCGACGTAGCCGTCGCCGTCGGCGTCGCCGAACTCTTCGATCCAGGCCAGTGCCCGATCGGCGTTCGGCAGGAGCTCGTCGACCAGCCCGGGGGCCAGCCCCCACCGGCGCAGCTCCCCGAGAAGCATCACGAACAGCGGCGTGGCGTCGGCCGAGCCGTAATAGATGTTGCCGCCCCCGAGCGAGAGCGACGCCGCCTCCCCGAACCGCATCTCGTGGAGGATCCGGCCCGGCTGCTCGTCGTTTCTCGGGTTGACCTCGGTGCCCTGGAACCGGCCAAGGGTCTGGAGCACCCCGAGGGCCAGGTCGGGGTCCACCAGCAGGGCCATCCAGGCGGTCAGAAGCGAGTCGCGTCCGAAGACGGTCATGAACCACGGGGCACCGGCGGCCAGGACGACCCGGTCGGGGAAGTCGGGGTCGAAGATGCGCAGGGCGCCCAGGTCCTCGGCACTGCGCGCGATGACTGCGCTGAGCCCGTCGTGGTCGGTGCGCACGTGGGGAACCCGCTGGCGCCACCGGGCCAGGCGTTCCGACGGGGTGGCCCGCTCGACCGGTTGGCCGCACCGGTACCGGGGCAGCACCAAGGAGGACTCGATCAACGGCACCAGCTCCATGCAGCCCGACCACTGTCCGCGGGCCGGCACCATGACCTCCACGCGGACCAGGTCCTCGGAGAGGCGCAGCACCGGCGCGTGGCCGGGCCCGTCCATGTTGTCGGGCCCGGCCGACAGCCGGATCTGCACCCCCCGGCTGGTGGTGCCCCGGCGGTACGAGATGGTGAGGCCGGCCTCGTCGACCGTTCGGGTGATCTCGCCGTCGGGTCTCCCGGCCCGCCCCTCTTTGACGGCGAAGAGGTCGGCGAAGTCCGAGTCCACGAACACCTCGACCGTGCAGACCGCGGCCTCGCTGCTGAAGTTGTGGATCTGGAGGTCCTCGCGCATCCCCTGGCCGACGTAACGGGACCGGAACACCATGAGGGTCGAGTCGGCTCGCCCGCCCGACGGGGCGCCCCGGGAGACGAAGGTGGCCGAGAACGGGTCCTCGTTGAGCGCCGCCAGCGGCTCGAGACGGCTCCCGTCGATCCGAAGCTCGAGGCGCGACAGGATCCGGGTGTCGCGAAAGAACAGGCCCTGGGCCCCGCCGGGCTCGATGTCGCCGTTGCGGTCGCTGATGGCGAAGGTCGACTCGTCGACCAGGGTCACCGCGCCGTGGGACGAATCGACGGCGGCAACCTGCCCCGAGTACGTCCAAGGAGTTGCCACCGGCTGGCAGCGTACCGGGCGCACCCCAAGGTGCCAGAATCACGAATCGGCGCCGGCCCCCCCCGGGCTTCCCCACCCGGTCGTGGAAACCTGACCAAAGGGGTAGACTTTCCGGCGTGACCCCGCTCCTGCAGATCGACCACCTCCACGTGGCAGTGGAGGGAACCGAGATCCTGCGCGGCGTCGACCTGGTCGTCGGCCGGGGCGAGATCCACGCCCTGATGGGGCCGAACGGGGCCGGCAAGTCGACCCTGGCCGCCACCTTGCTCGGGCATCCGTCGTACCGGGTGACCGCCGGGACGATCCGGCTCGACGGCGAGGACATCACCGACTGGCCCACCGACGTGCGGGCCAAGGCCGGCCTGTTCCTGGCCTTCCAGTACCCAGAGGCGATCGAGGGGGTCTCGGTCACCCAGTTCCTGCGCCAGGCCATGTCGGCCCGCAAGGGTGAGGACATCTCGGTGCTCGAGGTCCGCTTCGCCATGAACGAGTGGATGGAGCGCCTCGGTATGGACCCGGCCTTCGGCGAGCGCCATCTCAACACCGGCTTCTCCGGCGGGGAGAAGAAGCGGAACGAGATCCTCCAGATGGCCCTGCTCGAGCCGCGCCTGGCCGTGCTCGACGAGACGGACTCGGGCCTCGACATCGACGCCCTGCGGGTCGTGGGCCGGGGTGTCCACACGGTGCGCGACAGCCACCCCGAGCTCGGGGTGCTGGTCGTGACCCACTACCAGAGGATCCTCGAGGACCTGCTCCCCGACCGGGTCCACCTGCTCGTCGACGGTCGGGTCGTCGAGAGCGGCGGGCCGGAACTGGCCCGGCGGATCGAGTCCGGCGGCTACCACGAGTGGCAGTCCTGAGATGGCCGAGCGCGGACCGCTCGACGTCGAGGTGCTGCGCAAGGACTTCCCGCTCCTGTCGCGCACCGTCCACGACCGCCCGATCGTCTATTTGGACAGCGCCGCCACCGCCCTCCAGCCCCGGGTCGTCCTGGCCGCCATGGAGCGCTACTACGAGACGACGCACGCCAACGTGCACCGCGGTGTCTACGCCACCGCCGAGGAGGCGACCCGCCTCTACGAGGATGCCCGGATCACGGTGGGCCGCTTCATCGGCGCCCCCGACCCGGCCCACGAGGTGGTCTTCACCAAGAACACCACCGAGTCACTGAACCTCGTGGCCCACGCCTGGGGGCGGGCCAACCTGTTGGCCGGCGACGTGGTGGTCCTGACCGAGATGGAGCACCACGCCAACATCGTGCCCTGGCTTATGATGGCCGAGGAGCGGGGCGTCGAGCTGCGCTACCTCCCGGTGGACGGGGAGGGCCGGCTCGATCTGAGCGGGCTCGACCGGGCACTCGACGGGGCGCGCCTGGTCGGGATCTCGGCCATGTCCAACGTGCTCGGCACCATCAATCCGCTGGCCGAGGTGTCGGCGGCGGCCCACCGGGCCGGGGCGCTGGTGGTGGCGGACGGGGCCCAGTCGGTCCCCCACCTGCCGGTCGACGTCGTCGCCCTCGGGGTCGACTTCCTGGCCTTCTCCGCCCACAAGGCGCTCGGACCGACCGGAATCGGGGTCCTGTGGGCCCGCAGCGAACTGCTCGACGCCATGCCGCCGTTCCTGGGCGGCGGGGGGATGATCCTCGACGTCAAGGTCGACCGATTCCTCGCCGCCGTCCCCCCCCAACGGTTCGAGGCCGGCACCCCGCCCATCGCCGAGGCGGTGGGCCTGGCCGTGGCCCTCGACTACCTGGCCGAGATCGGGATGGACCGGATCCGGGCCCACGAGGCCGAGCTGACGGCCTACGCGCTGGGCGCGCTGGCCGAGCACTTCGGCGACGACTGCCGGGTGTTCGGGCCCCCGGCCGGGCCCGGTCGCGGCGGCGTCCTCTCCCTAGCCTTCCGAGACGTGCACGCCCACGATCTGGCCCAGGTCCTCGACCAGTTCGCGGTCTGTGTGCGGCCCGGCCACCACTGCGCCAAGCCGCTCATGCGCCGTCTGGGCGTTCCCGCCACCGCCCGGGCCTCGATCGGGCCGTACAACGACGAGCACGACGTCGAGATCCTGATCGAGGGTTTGGCCGAAGCCGGTAGATTGTTCGCGTGATGCCCAGCCCGGCGGCGAGGCGCTGATGCCCGACCTCGAAGAGCTGTACCGCGAGATCATCTTGGACCACTACCGCTCCCCCCGAAACAGTGGGGAGCTCGAGTCGCCGCCGGCCCACCGGGTCGAGGGCTTCAACCCCCTCTGCGGCGATGAGGTCGTCCTGACCTTCGTGGTGGACGACGGGACGCTGGCCGACATCAAGATCGCCGGCACGGGCTGCTCGATCAGCCAGTCCTCCGCCTCGTTGATGTCGGCGGCGGTCAAGGGCAGGGAGCTCGGCGAGGTGAGGCGGCTCATCTCGACCTTCAAAGAGATGATGTCGATCCACGGTTCGAGCCTGGAGGGAAACGGCGCCGAGGGTTCGGGCGGCGAGGAGGGCCCGGCCGAGGAGGCCGAGGCCGTCGACCTCTCCAAGCTGGGTGAACTGGCCGCCCTCCAGGGCGTGGTCAAGTTCCCGGTCCGCATCAAGTGCGCCACCTTGAGCTGGAACACCCTGGCCCAGGGCCTGGCCGAGGAGTCCGCCTCCACCTCGTGAACCCGGCCCCGACCCGTCGGGCGGGGTCAGGAGGGCGAGCAGGGGACCGGATCGAACGAGGGCGGCGGCGGGGAGGTCACCGTCGTGGTGGCCACGCTGAGCGTTCCGGCGGCCGATCCGGACCCCGCCGAGGTCCGAAGGGCGGCCTCGGTGGCGTGGGGCGCCGGTGCCGCCGCCGCGGTCGAGCCCGGGGTGGCGCTCGGGGTGCTGGCCGGGCTGGGGCTGACCACCGGCGGCGGGGTGGCCACGAGGTTGGTATCGGGCGGTGGGTCGGTGGGCGTGGTGAGTTGGGACCCGAACGTGTCGACCAGCATCTGTTGGGCCGCCGGCTGGTCGACGAAGAGCACGTCGCCCCACGGTGAGACGTAGCCGTCGGAGATGGTGGGCAGGGTCTGGGTCAACAGGGCGCTGGAAGAGAAACTGTGGAAGGCGGCGGCGAGGCCGATGAGCTCGTTCAGGCTGAATTGGTCGTCGATCACGATCCCCTGGGGGAGTGAGCTGAGGAAGCTGTTGATGGTCAGCGGGTTGTACTTGCCCTTGGCCGCGTTGATCAAGGCCCGCAGGAAGGCCCCCTGGCGCTGGATCCGCCCGAAGTCGCTCGTCCCGTCGTACTGCCAATAGCCGTTCTCGTAGTACTGGTAGTGACGGCTCCGGGCGACGGCCAGGGCTTGGGTCCCGTCGATGAGCTGGCAACCGGCCGTGGGGATGTTGAGGCCGGACCAGACGTCCTTGGCCGGGTAGGGGAAGTCGAGGTAGATGCCGCCGAGGGCCGAGACCGCGCCCTCGAGCCCACCGAAATCCACCTGGATCACATGGTTGATCGGGATCCCGAAATTCGCCTCGATCGTCTGCACCAGACCGTTCGGGCCGTTCCCGAACGACGCGTTGATCCGGTTGAACTGCCCCTCCGAGCTGACGTTCTGCCCGACCATCTGCACCAGGGTGTCGCGGGGTATCGAGGTGATGGAGATCTGCTTGCTCGCCGGGTCGACGTGCCAGATCATGACCACGTCGCTGCGCTGACCCTGCACCTCGGCTGCGCTGCCGGCCTGGGCCGCCTGGGCACCGCTGAGCCCGACCCGTGAGTCGGACCCGATGACGAGCATGTTGAAGGGCTGACCCGAGATGGGCTGGTCCAGCGCCGCCACGTGCACCTTCGAGAACTGGTCGAAGCGGTACTGCAGGTAGCCGTAGCTGCCGGCGGCCACCAGGAGGATCACCGCCAGCGCCGCGGCGATCCCGCCCAGGACCTTGTTCTTCCGGCTCCATTTGGGCTTGCCGCTCTTGCGGGCGCCGGTGCGCCCCGACCGGGCGCCGGCCGAGTCGATCTTGTCCCCGAGGGCGCGCAGACCCCGCTCGTTGGCGACCGGAGCCCCACTCCCGGCACCCCCGATCTGGGTTCCGAGCGAGCGCAGGCCCTGCTCATAGGACGGGGAGCCGCGCCGGCGGCCGGCAGCAGGGTCGGGTGCGTCGCCAGGCGGACGACCGCTGGCCATGGCGATCAACGGTACCAAGGGGTTCGGCGCAATTCGCGCACACACCGCCCCCGAACTGGAAATTCTTCGGGAATCCTTACCGACGATCCGGCGGTCCGATCCGACCGGGCGCCCTCAGTTGGGCCCGTAGGCCGCGTACCCGGTCGCCTCGAGTTCCTCGGCCAGCTCGGGGCCGCCGGAGGCCTCGATCCGGCCGTCGACCAGCACGTGGACGACGTCGGCCCGCAATTCGACCAAGAGACGGTGGAAGTGGGTGACGGCCACCACCCCGAGACCCCACTCCCCGGTGGCCCACTCGAGGCGTCGGGCCACGGCGGCCAGGGCGTCGACGTCGAGGCCCGAATCGATCTCGTCGAGGACGCAGAAGGGCCGCCGGAGCACTCCCAGTTGCACCATCTCGTTGCGCTTGGCCTCGCCGCCCGAGAGGTCGACGTTGACTGGGCGCCCGAGGAACCGCGCGTCGAAGCCGATCGCCGCCGCTTCGTCGCCCAGGGCCCTCCCCAGGTCCCCACCCGCGCCGGCCTCTTCGAGCATGGCCTCGAGGCCGACGCCGGGGACCTCGACGGGATGCTGGTGGGCCAAGAAGAGGCCGGCCCGGGCCCGGCGCCACGGGGGCAGACCGATCAGCTCGACGCCGTCGACGGTCACGCTCCCCCGGGTCACCTCGGTGCCCGGTCGGCCCATCAGGGCGTGGGCCAGGGTCGACTTCCCCGAGCCGTTGGGTCCCATCACCACGTGCACCTCACCGCCGTGCACCTCGAGGTCGACCCCCCGGATCACCTCGCGTCCACCGGCCTCGGCGTGCAGATCGGTCACCTTCAGCACATGGTCGTTCACGGCAGCACCACCGTCACCTCGTCGCCGACGAGCTCGACCTCGTAGGCGGGGACGGGCTTGGTGGCCGGCAACGAGCAGGGCGCACCGGTCCGAAGGTCGAACGTGCTCCCGTGGCGCGGGCACTCGATCTCGCACTCAGAAGCCAAGACCTCACCCTCGGCCAGGGAGTAGTCCTCATGGCTGCAGCGGTCGCCGACGGCGTAGAAGTCGTCGCCGATCCGCACCAGGGCGATCCGGTGCCCGGCGGCGTCGAACCGCCTGGCCGAGCCGGGCGCCATCTCGTCGCGCCGGCACAGGACGACCCGCTCACCCATCGGAGGCCGCCCCGAGTTCTTCGCCGTCGAGTTCCAGCGCATCGGCCAGCCGCACGACGACCTCTCGGCGGAGGCGGGGAACGACCTCGGGCACCGGGGAGCGCCCGACGATGTCGTCGAAGAAGCCGAGGACGATGAGCTGCTCGGCCCGGTCGGGCGGGACGCCTCTCGACTCGAGGTAGTACTGCTGGTCCTCGTCGACCGGCCCCACGGTCGAGGCGTGACTGCAGCGGACGTCGTTCTCCTCGATGTCGAGGTTGGGGACCGAGTCGGCGTGGGCCCGCTCGTCGAGGACCAGATTGTTGTTGGTCTGCATGGCCTCGGTCCGCACCGCCCCGTGGCGGACCCGGATGAGCCCGCTGTAGACCGAGCGCGAGCTGCCGGCCACTGCCCCCTTGCAGAGCAGGTCGCTGGTGGTGTGGGGGGCCACGTGGTCCTGGAGGGTCCGGACGTCGTGGACCTGGTCACCGGTGCCGAGGTAGGCCGAGCGGAGCTCGCTCGACCCGCCCTGGCCGACCAGGGCACCGTCGGTCCGAGACCGGTCGTAGGCCCCCCCCAGGCCGACGGTGAAGGTGCGCACGGTGGCATCCCGACCAGCCCGGGCGGCCAGTCGGCCGAGGTGCCAGGCCCCGGTGCCGAGCACCTGGAGCGAGACGTAGGCCAGCTGGGCGCCGTCGTCCACCGCCAGCTCGGTGACCGGCACCACGAGGCCCCCCGAACCCTCGAGGACGCCGGCGAGGACCTCGACCACGCTGACCGACGAGCCCCGCCCGACCCGCACCGCGGTGCGGGGGAAGACGGCCGGCGCGGCGTCGGTGCCGTCGGCCCCGTCGCACCAGTGGACGACGACCACCGGGTCTTCCACCGAGACGCCCGGCGGCACCTCGAGCACCACCGCGTCGGGGAAGAAGGCGTCGTTGAGCCGGACCAGCGTGTCCCCCCCGACGAGGACCGTGCCGAGCAGCTCGGCGGAGCGGGCGGATTCGGCGTCGCCGAAGACCACCCGGTCAGGCAACGAGGCGGGATCGAACGAGACCGGGCGGCCGTTGTGGACGACGGCCAGGGCGCTGCGAGCGGGCAGGTCGGCGGCGAGGCCGTCCACGAAGGCCCGGGCCGCCTGGTCGCCCGAGGGGTCGGCGGCTGTCGACGGGCGGTACCGGTCGAGGTCCAGCTGGTCGATCGGCGAGTAGCGCCAGACCTCCTCCTTCTCGGAGGGCGGCGGCATGGCAGAGAACTCCTCGTAGGCCCCGGCCCGACGGCGGCGCAGCCAGTCCGGGCCGGTGAGGCGGTCCATGGCGTCGGCGCTGAAGGTGGGCAGGGTAGGGCCTTCCGGGCAACACGACCCGACGGGGCGAGCCGAAGGGCCTGGTCAACGTGAGAAACGGGGGCCCTCGGCCCCCTGGGCAGTGTAGTTGTCCGCCACCGGTCCGCCGTCACCGCGCCGGGGCGGCCGGGCCGGTCCACGCTGGGCAGGGCGGTAGCGTTCGGCCCATGGCCGACCGGTTCACGTCCGAGGTCCTGAGCATCGAGCGCGAGGGCCACGTCGCCACCGTGTGGCTCGACCGCCCCGAGGCCCGCAATGCCATGGGGCGGGCGTTCTTCGACGACCTGGTGGAGGCCATGTCCGACGTGTCCGCCGACCCCGAGGTGCGCGCCGTGCTGATCGCCGCCCGGGGTCCGCACTTCTCGGTCGGCCTCGATCTCAAAGAGATGGGCTCGATCCTGGCCGGCGGCCCCGATGCCCGGTCGGGCCCCAAGCCCTCGATGGCCGCCCGGGCCCGGGCGGCCCGGGCGGCGGTGCTGGACCTGCAGCACTCGATCAACGCCGTCGCCGGCTGCCCCAAGCCGGTGGTGGCCGCCGTCCACGGTTACTGCATCGGGGGGGGCGTGGACCTGATCACGGCGTGCGACGTCCGGGTCTGTTCGAGTGACGCCGTCTTTTCGGTCCGCGAGACCAAGGTGGCGATCGTGGCCGACCTGGGCAGCCTCCAGCGTCTCCCCCGCATCATCGGCTCGGGCCACGTGGCCGAGCTCGCCTTCACCGGCAAGGACATCGACGCCGCCCGGGCCCGGGCCATCGGGCTGGCGAACGACGTCTACGACGGCGGGGCCGATGGAGTGCTGGCGGCCGGGCGGGCGCTGGCCGAGGAGATCGCCGCCAACTCGCCGGTCGCCGTGCAGGGGACCAAGGCGGTGCTGGCCGCCAACGACGGCCGGACCGTGGCCGAGGGCCTCGAGTACGTGGCCACCTGGAACGCCGGGATGCTGGCCTCCGACGACTTGACCGAGGCCATGGTGGCCTTCATGGAGAAGCGCCCACCCAACTTCACCGGCGGCTGAAACGTCGCGGGCGGCCACGCCCGGGGGGGCCGCCTCAATGCCGCCGGCGCCACCACCTGTCCTTGCCCTCGCGCTTGGCGTCGGCCGCCCGGGCCTCGGCCACCGCGTCGGGCGCCACCCGGTTCACGATGTCCTCGGCGTTGCCCAGGACCTCGGTCACCTCGTCGGTCGGCACGTCGGGCTCGTCCTCGATCGCCGGCTCGACCAGGCTGCCGTGGACCCAGCCCGCATCGGCCAGCCGGCGCTCGTAGGCCGGGCACTGGTCGGGGCAGCGCCAGGGGGCCTCGGGGGCCAGGTCGAGCATGCAGAACCGGGCCACCTCGCCCGAGGCGTAGGTCCGGCTTTGGAAATGCTTGCATTCCTCACGCATGGCCACGGGCCCCATGCTGCCACCGCCCGGAGGGGTCGGTGGCACCGCCCGGTTCCGCCCCCGGGTGACCACCCGCCGGTCAGCCGACCGAGCCCTCCATCTGCAGCTCGATCAGGCGGCTCCACTCGACGGCGTACTCCATCGGCAGGGTGCGGGTGATCGGCTCGATGAAGCCGTTCACGATCATCCCCATGGCCTGGCTCTCCGAGAGGCCCCGGCTCATGAGGTAGAAGAGCTGGTCGTCGCCGACCTTGGAGACCGTGGCCTCGTGACCGATCCGGGCGTCGCGCTCGCCCACCTCCATGTAGGGCTTGGTCTCGGAGACCGAGTCGTCGTCGAGCAAGAGGGCGTCGCAGCGGACGAACGACTTGGCTCCCTTGGCCCCCTCGTCGACGTGGACCATCCCCCGGTAGGTGGTGATCCCGCCGTCCTTGGAGATGGACTTCGAGACGATGGTCGAGGTGGTCTCCGGCGCGGCGTGGATCATCTTGGCCCCGGCGTCTTGGTGCTGGCCCGGGCCGGCGTAGGCCACCGACAGCACCTCGCCGGAGGCCTTGGGGCCCATCAGGTACACCGACGGGTACTTCATGGTGAGGCGCGAGCCGATGTTCCCGTCGATCCACTCGACGTGGGCCTCGGCCTCGGCCCGGGCCCGCTTGGTCACCAGGTTGTAGACGTTGTTGGACCAGTTCTGGATGGTCGTGTAGGTGATCCGGCTGCCGGGCAGCGCCACCAGCTCGACCACGGCCGAGTGCAGCGAGTCGGTCGTGTAGACCGGGGCCGAGCACCCCTCGATGTAGTGCACCTGGGAACCCTCGTCGGCGATGATGAGGGTCCGCTCGAACTGGCCCATGTTCTCGGCATTGATGCGGAAGTACGCCTGCAGCGGCATCTCGACGGTGATGCCCGGGGGGACGTAGATGAACGACCCACCGGACCACACGGCTGAGTTGAGGGCGGCGAACTTGTTGTCACTGGGCGGGATGATCGAGCCGAACCAGCGACGGACGATGTCGGGGTACTCGCGCACCGCGGTGTCCATGTCGCAGAACAGGACGCCCTGGGCCTCGAGGTCCTCCCGGTTGCGGTGGAAGACCACTTCGGACTCGTACTGCGCGGTCACCCCCGAGAGGTACTTCCGCTCCGCTTCTGGGATGCCCAGCTTCTCGTAGGTGTTCTTGATGGCGTCGGGGAGGTCGTTCCAGTCGTTGACCTGTCCCCCGGTGGGCTTCACGTAGTAGTAGATGTCGTCGAAGTCCAGATCCGGCATGTTGACGGCGAACCACTCGGCCATCGGCTTGCGCTCGAAGCGGCTGAGCGCCTTCAGCCGGAAGTCCCGCATCCACTCGGGCTCTTTCTTCATGGCCGACATCTCGCGGACGATCTCTTCGTTCAGCCCCTTCTTGGGCTTGAAGACGTAGTCCTCCTCGTCACTCCACCCGAGCTGGTATCGGCCGAGATCGAGGTCGGTGGCCATGGGTTTCTCCTGGGCTCGAAGGCCGGCCGCCCGGCCGCCCACCGGGTGCCCTCCCGGTCCTGTTCGGGGATTTCCCCTATCTCGATAGTAACAACTCGGACCACCGCCCGAAACGGCCACCTGGGAGCGCCGGGGCGGACCGGTGCCCCGGCGGTCCCGTGGCAGGCTGCCCCGATGACCGAGCCCGCCATCCCTCCCCCAGCACCGGGGAACGGCCCGCTGGTCGTCGGGCCCGGTGCCCCCCCGCCGGCTCCACCGGTGCCCGAGCGCCGCCCGACGGTGCTCGAGGCCCACGGCGACCGCAGGGTCGACGACTGGTACTGGCTGGGCGACCGGGCGGACCCGGCCGTCCTGGCCCACCTGCGGGCCGAGAACGCCTTCACCGAGGCCTCCCTGGCCGGGCTGGCCCCGCTGCGGCGGACCCTCTTCGACGAGATGGTGGCCCGGATCGAAGAGACCGACCTCTCGGTGCCGGTCCGCAGGGACGGCTGGTGGTACTACCAGCGGACCGAGGAGCACAAGGCCTACCCGATCCACTGCCGCCGGCCGGTGGGCGACGATCCCGACCCGCCCCTCGACCCGGCGGCGGGCCCCGGCGAGCAGGTGCTGGTGGACGAGAACGCCCTGGCCGAGGGGCACGAGTACCTCGAGGTGGCCAACCTGTCGGTCAGTCCCGACCACTCCCTGGTCGCCTTCGCCACCGACACCACGGGCCGCGAGCTCTACGACCTCGAGTTCCGGTCCCTCGCCGGAGCCGACGGGGCCACCCGGGGGCCCGATCCGGCCGAGACGGTGGCCGGCACCTACTACGGGCTGGCCTGGGCCAACGACAACGCCACCGTCTTTTACACCCGGGTCGACGACGCCATGCGGCCCTTCCAGCTCTGGCGCCACCGGCTCGGGACCGACCCGGCCACCGACGTGATGGTCCTCGAGGAGCCCGACGAGCGCTTCAACCTCTCGGTCGGCCGCACCAAGAACCGCGCCTTCGTCGTCTGCCTCCTGCAGAGCACGACCTGCACTGAGGCCTGGGTGCTGGCGGCGGACGACCCCGGGGGCCCGGCGCGGGTGGTCGAGCGGCGCCGGCCGGGCGTCGAGTACGGGGTCGAACACCACCGGGGCCCCGACGGCACCGGGTTCTTCGTGATCCTGACCAACGACGAGGCCGAGGACTTCCGGCTCATGGTGGCCCCCGAGGCTCAACCGGGCCGGGCCCACTGGCACGAGGTCCTGGCCCACCGACCGGGCACCCGAGTCGACGACGTGGACGTCTTCGACTCGTGGCTGGCCGTGTCCGAGCGCCTCGACGGTGAGCCCAGGGTCCGCGTGGTGGCCCTCGGCGCCGGCGCCGGTCGGGACCGCTTCGACGGGCTGCTCGGAGGCAGTCGCCTCATCGAGGCGTCCGAGCACCCCTCGACCACCTGGGTGGGCCCGAACCCCGAGCCCTCGGCGCTCACCTTGCGCTACGAACAGACCTCGCTCGTCGCGCCCCGAGCCGTCTACGACGCCGACGTGGTGACCGGCACCGTCGTCCTGCGCAAGCGCCAACCGGTTCTCGGTGGCTACGACCCGGCGCGTTACCGTACGTTCCGCCTCTGGGCCACGGCGCCCGACGGCACCGGTGTCCCGATCTCGGTGGTGCACCGGGCCGACCTCCTGGCCGACCCCCGGGCCCGCCCCCCACCGCCCCGGCTACCCCCGCTCCTTGCCTGCTGTACGGCTACGGCGCCTACGAGATCTCGGTCGACCCGGTCTTCTCGTCCCTGCGTCTCTCGTTGCTCGACCGCGGCTTCGTCTTCGCCATCGCCCACGTGCGGGGCGGCGGCGAGCTCGGCCGCCGCTGGTACGAGGCGGGCAAGATGGCGTCCAAGCCCAACACGTTCTCGGACTTCATCGCGTGCGCCCGCCACCTGGTCGACGCTGGGTACACCGAACCCGACCGGCTCGTCGCCCGGGGCGGCTCGGCCGGGGGCCTGCTCATCGGGGCGGTGGCCAACCAGGCGCCCGAGCTCTTCGCCGGGCTGGTGGCCGAGGTCCCCTTCGTCGACACCCTGACCACCATGCTCGACGAGACCCTCCCGCTCACCGTCGGCGAGTGGGAGGAGTGGGGCAACCCCGAGGCCGAGCCCGACGTCTACGCCACCATGCGCTCCTACTCGCCCTACGACAACGTGGCCCCGTCCCCCACCGGTCGTTTTCCCCAGGTCCTGGCCACGGCCGGGCTGGCGGACCCCCGGGTCGGGTACTGGGAGCCGGCCAAGTGGGTGGCCCGGCTGCGCCAGGCCCACCCCGGGACCCGCATCCTGCTCAAGACCGAACTCGGGGCCGGTCACGGCGGCCCGTCGGGGCGCTACGACGCCTGGCGGGACGAAGCCCTGGTCTACGCGTTCATCCTCGATGTGGTGGGCCGGGCATCGTGACCCTCGCCCCCCCGCCGGCCGGCTACGGGGCCAGGGTGAGGGTGAAGGGGGTCTGGTAGCCCGCCGGCAGGACCACCGGAAGGTGGTCGAGCTGGAGACCGATCGCCCCGGGGGCACCGAGCACGACGGTCGTCGTCCCGCTGGCGCTCACCGACTGTTGCTGGCCGGCCAGCATGGTCTTGGTGAACAAGGTGGTGCCTCCCGAGCTGACGTCCACCCAGCACTCACCGTTGGTCGTGGACAGCGTCAGGGTGTACGTGGCCGCCGGCGGCTTGTAGGTCGCGGTGGTGGCGGTCGATGTCTGCGCCGTGAAGTTCGCCGGAACCGTGGTGACCGGGGCCACCGGTGTCGGCGAGTGGTGCCCCTTGGCCTTGCCCGTCGCCGTCGTGGTCGGGGTCGTGGCGTGGCCGCCGGCGGCGGCCGAGGTGGTGTGGGAACCCGCCGTGGTGGCGGTGGTCGACGTCGCACCGGCCGCCTTGTGGGGGCCCTTGTTGTGGACCCCGGCCAAAATGATCAGCGCGAGCACGGCCAGGACGACCACCCCGACCATGATCGGGGCCCCGAGCCGACGGGGCCGGTGGTTCATCGCCGTCATGGCCCGGTCACGGCGGCCCCCGAACACCCCCGACCGGTTCCCCGTCTCTGAGAGGGCGGGATCCTCGAAGACGAGCTCGCCGCGCGGACCGACCCGGTGCCCGAGGGTGCCCGCGGCGTCGCCGTTGACGCCGTTGGCGGCTTCGGGCCCTGCGTCATCGTCGGCGCCCGCCACCCCGTCTCCGGGGGATCCCGGGACACCGCCGGTCGCCGGAGGGCCGCCCAGGACCCGTACCGACGCGCTGGTGGATTTGGTCCGGATGCCCTGCAGGGTGTCGAGGGTGTGCCGGTACCCCTCGACCGAGTGGACTTCGTCGCCCTCGCGCCGGATCACGACCCAGGCCCCGATGGCGACCAGGGCGAGGACCACCAGCACCGCGACGACGATCACCACGCCACCATTCAACCTCACACGGGGTCGCCGTGAGGCGCGCCAGACGCGTCGGCTTCCCGCGGGTGGGACATGCGCCCAGATGGGACATTCGGCGCCGTGGCCCGGAGCGCCCGGTCGGCCGTGGGGGCCGCCGTGGGCGGATGCCGTGGCCAGCACCGGGGCGCTGACCGATGCCCCGGGCGCCCGACCCCACCGACAAGGGCCGCTGGGCGGCCGGCGCCTGGACACGAGCGGCGGGTCGGGTCGGGAGCGGCGGGTCGGGGTCGGGAGCGGCGGGTCGGGAGCGGCCGTCCCGAGGGGCCCGACACCTGGGCCCCTCGTGACGACACGGTCGACCCCAGGGGGCCCAACAAGGACCCCGACACTCGCTACCGGGGTAGCAAGGCAGAAAATCCCTGGCAGGGGTATCCTTTGAGCGGCGGAACGAGGAGGGGGCAGTGGAGGGGACCAAAGTCGATGGGCGGCGGGCGCGCGGGCTTCGGACCCGCGATGCCATCGTGAGTGCCCTGATGGATCTGATCGCGTCGGGCGACATCTCCCCGACGGCCCAGCGCATCGCTGACCGGGCAGGGGTCTCGGTGCGCTCGGTGTACCAGCACTTCACCGACGTCGAAGGCCTCTACGCCGATGCGGCGGCGCGGACCAACGACTGGGTCCTGTCGATGACCCCCGAGATCGACCCCGCGTGGCCGATCGTTCAGCGGCTCGAGGTGTTCACCAACTCGCGGAGCACGATCCTCGAGGCCATCACCCCGTTCAACCGGGCCTCGAGATTGGTCGAGCCGACCTCGGCGTCGATCGAGCACAACCGCCTGGCGCTGCAGCACGAGGGGCGGGACCGCCTCGAGGTCGCCTTCGGGCCGGAACTCTCCGGGCTGGCGCCGGTCGACCGGGCCAGTGTGCTCGGAGCCCTCGACGTGCTGTCGAGCTGGGCCGCCTGGGAGCACCTCCGCAGCTCGGGGGCCTCACTCCGGGTTGCCCGCGACGTGATGCGGACCGGGATGGCCGCCCTCTTGGGCCGCCGACCCGGCTCCTGAGCGACCGCGGGCCGCCCCGGACCCGGTACCTGGGCGGCGTCCGCGCCGCCCTCAGGTCCTGAGACCGGCCCTCGGCCGGAGGGCGGGCTCGATGGCCCGTCGCAGGGGGTTCTCCTGGTCGCGGCGCGAAAGGACGGGTTCGGTCAGGCCCCAGTCCGCCCCGACGTCGGGGTCGTCCCAGGCCAGGCCCAGCTCGTCGGCCGGGTTGTAGTACCCGTCGACCAGGTACCACAGCAACAGGTCGCTGTGGGACGCGAACCCGTGGGCCACGCCGGGGGGGATGAACAGGCCGCGGTCCTCGTCCCCGTCGAGGTCGAGCTGCAGGGTGGCGCCGTCGGTGGGCGAACCCACCCTGAGGTCGTGGAGCACGACCCGGGCCCGGCCCCGCAGCACGTACCAGTAGTCGGCCTGATGCAGGTGGTAGTGGAGCCCGACGATGGCCCCGGCCTGCTTCTCGGACCGGTTGCCCTGCACCATCTCGCGACCCAGGGGGAACCACTGACGGCGGTAGGTCTCGACGAAGCGGCCTCGTTCGTCGCCGTGCGGGTCGGGCTCGACCACCACGACGTCGGCGATCCGGTCGGAGAAGATGATGGAGGGCATGGCGCCAGAGGGTAACAGCGGAGGGTGCCGGGACCACCCGGATCGGTCGGCGGGGGCTCCTCAGGCCCGGAACGAGCCGAAGCCGCCCCGGTAGAAGAGGAGGGGCCGGCCTTCGCCGATCCCGATGTCGACGACCCGGCCGGTGACCAGTTCGTGGTCGCCAGCGTCGTGGATGATCCCGAGCTCGCACTCGACCCAGGCCAGAGAACCCTCCAGCACCGGGGTCCCCATGACCCCGGGGTGCCAACCAACCCCGCGGAACTTGTCCCCTCCCGAGACGGCGAACGACCGGCAGAGGGCCTCTTGGTGCTCACCGAGGATGTTCACGCAAAAGGCGCCGGCCTTGGCGATCCGGGGCCAGCTGGTGGACGACTTGGCCGGGGCCAGCGCCACCATCGGAGGATCGAGCGACAGCGCGGTGAAGGCCTGGCAGGTGAAGCCGACCGGCTGACCCTCCTCCAGGGCAGTCACCACGGTCACCCCGGTGGCGAAGTGCCCGAGCGCCTCCCGGAAGTGCGCCTCGTCGATGTCGGTCGCGCCCGTGCGGCGCAGATCCGAGGCGTCGTCGGAGATGCTCACCGGCTGAGGGGCGCCGGTGGTTTCACGCCCGCCCGAGTTCGATCGTCGCGCCCTCCTGGGCGGCCGAGACGTCCCCGAGGCGGCGGGCGTCCTCGAGCCGCCGGGCCCGGTTCACCAGCTTCTCGATGTCACGATCAGCGTGCGCCGGATCATGGTGGAACAGGACCAGGCGCTTTACCCCGGCCTGGGCCGCCACCCGGACCGCGTAGGCGTAGGTGGAGTGGCCCCAGTCCGACTTCTCCATGAACTCGTCGTCGGTGTACTGGGCGTCGTGGATCAAGACGTCGGCCCCCTCGCAGAGCTCGAGCGCACCCTGGGTGACCGTGCGTCGGTCCAGAGGGGCCTGGTGGTCGGGCAGGTAGGCCAAGGACTTGCCGTCGGCCTCGATCCGGAAGCCCAGGGTATTGCCGGTGTGGGCCACGAATCGGGAACGCACCTTGGCCGAGCCGATCGCGAAGTCTTCGTCGACGGTGTCGACGAAGCAGATCTCTCCTCGGAACTCGGTCATCTGGACGGGGAAGAACGGAGGCTGTACCGCGTTGTGGAGGGCGTCTTTGAGTGTCCCCTCCTGCTGCTGGTGCGGGCCGTGGATGGTGAGCACCGCTCCGGGGTCGAAGAGCGGACCGAAGAACGGCAGGCCCAAGATGTGGTCGAAGTGCAGGTGCGTGAGCAGGGCGGTCGCCCGCAGCGGCCGGCCGTCGGCCCGCAGCGAGGGCTGCAGGGCATCGCCCAGGGCCCGCAGCCCGGTGCCCAGGTCGAGGATCAGGGGCTGGTCCCCGTCCACCTGGACCAAGATGCACGAGGTGTTCCCCCCGAACCGCCGGTACTGCTCACCCGAGCACGGGCACGATCCGCGCACCCCGAAGAAGCTGACCTCCACCTCTTGAGGTTACCGCCCCGTCGCCAGGACTACCGTGGCGGGCCATGGACATGCGAGCGGTCACGGCGAACGGCGTCGAGTTCTCCTGCCTGGAGGCCGGGCCGCCGGGCGGCCCCCTGGCCCTGTGCCTGCACGGCTTTCCCGACACCGCCCACACCTGGCGGCACCTGCTGCCCGAGCTCGCCGACGCCGGTTACCGTGCGGTGGCCCCGTTCATGCGGGCCTACGCGCCGACCGACATCCCGGCCGACGGCCGCTACCAGACCGGTGCCCTGTCCGAGGACGCCAACCGGCTCCACGAGGCACTGGGCGGGACCGAAGAGGCGGTGCTGATCGGCCACGACTGGGGGGCCCTGGCCGCCTACGGCGCCGTGGCCCACGAGCCCGAGCGGTGGCGCAAGCTCGTGACCGCGGCGGTGCCGCCCCCGGCGGCGGCGGCCGAACGGTTCTTCGGGTACGACCAGCTCCGGCGCAGCTGGTACACGTTCTTCTTCCAATCGCCCCTGGCCGAGCTGGCCCTTCCCCTGGACGACTACGCCTTCATCGACCGGCTCTGGTCCGACTGGTCACCGGGCTACGACGCCACCTCGGACCTGGCCCGGGTGAAGGAGTCCATCGGCACCCCTGAGCGGATCACGGCGGCCATCGGCTACTACCGGGCCCTCTACGACGCCGGGCGCCACGACCCGGCCCTGGGCGAGGTGCAGGCGGCCGGCCTGGGGGTCCCGCCCCGACCCACCCTCTATCTGCACGGGGCGGCCGACGGGTGCTTCGGCGTCGACGCCATCGGCGACGTGGCCGGCTTCTTGGCCGAGGGCTCCGAGGTGGCGGTGCTCGAGGGGGTCGGCCACTTCTTGCACCTCGAAGAGCCCGCCGGGTTCAACCGGCGGGTCGGCGCGTTCGTGGCCGGCTGAGCGGGCCGGGGTCGTCGCCCGAGTAGCCGAGCACCAGGTCGCCGTCGACCCAGGCGGCAATGCCCTCGCTCACCAGGGCCCCGGCCGCCCGGCGGGCCCGATCGGGGTCGCTCACCCAGCCGGCGGCCCGGGCCAGGTCGTCGGGTCCGAGCGGCCCGGCCCGCAGCGCGGCCACCAGCCGGCCCCGGCCCTGACGGTCCGAGCCCTCGAAGCGGCCCTGGGGGCGACCGGTTAGCGCCGTGGCGGCGGCCGGGTCCGGCCCAGGCCGCCCGGCGCGGGCCCACCGGCAGCTCCGGCGCAGCGGGCACCCCCCGCACTCGGGGCCCCGCGCCGTGCAATGGCGGGCCCCAAGGTCGAACAGGGCCTGGTTGAAGGCCCATGACCTCTGGGGGGGCACCAGGGCGTCGGCCAGGGCTTGGGCCCCCCCGGCACTCAGGGGGTGCCCGGCCACGGCCCGGGCCAGCAGGCGGGCCACGTTGGTGTCGACGACCCCGGTGTCGGCCTCGAAGGCGAACGCCAGGACGGCCCGGGCGGTGTAGGCCCCCACCCCGGGGAGTGACCGCAGCGAGGTCAGGTCGCACGGGACCCGCCCCCCGTGCTCTTCGACCACCCGCGCTGCCGCCCGCCAGAGATTGACCGCCCGCCGGTTGTAGCCCAGGCCGGCCCAGGCCCGGACCACCTCGGCCGGACCGGCGGCGGCGCAGGTGGCGGGGTCACAGAAGCGCTCCATGAACCGCCCGTAGGGGGCCACCACCCGGAACGCCTGGGTCTGCTGGAGCATCACCTCGCTCACCAGCACCGCCCAGGGGTCACGGGTGTGGCGCCAGGGCAGGTCACGGCGGTTCCGCTCGCCCCAGGTCAGGACGGAGCGGCGCAGGGCGCCGAGGCGGGCGCCGCTCGGCGGTGCCGGGCTCAGTCCCAGACGTCGTCGCCGTAGGGGCGTTGACGGGGCGGGGCCGCCGCCTGCTTCCACACCATGACCTTGCGCCGGAAGAAGCAGACCTCCTCGCCGCGCTGGTTGAAGGCCTTGGTCTCGACGGTCACGATCCCGCGGTCGTCCTTGGACTTCGACTCGGTCTTGTCGATCACCTTGGTCTCGGCGTAGACGGTGTCGCCGTGGAAGGTGGGCGAACGGTGGACGAGCGACTCGACCTCGAGGTTGGCGATGCACGACCCGCTGACGTCGGGCACGCTCAGACCGAGGGCCAACGAGTAGACGAGGTTGCCCACCACGACGTTCCTTCCCTGCACCGTCTCGTGCTCGGCGAACCAGGCATTGGTGTGCAACGGGTGATGGTTCATCGTGAGCATGCAGAACAGGTGGTCGTCGGCCTCGGTGATGGTCTTGCCCGGCCAGTGCCGGTAGACGTCACCGACGGTGAAATCCTCGAAGTAGCGCCCGAACGGCCGCTCGTAGGTGGTCATGGCTGGTGGTGTAGTACGGCGGTGCGCTCCCCGTCCAACGCGGGTTCCCGCTCCCCCGTCGGCGTCGGTCCGGGCCCCCCGCCGTTGGTCGCCACCACCTCGGCCGCCTCCGGGGGCGAGCCGCCGGCGGCGGTGAGCCGCTCGGTCGGGCGTCCCGCCGCCGCCCGGGCCGGTGCCGCGCCCTGGGCCGTGCCCACGATGGCCCAGGTCCCGATGATCCACCACCCGCACAGGGCAGGGAACTCGGTCGTGCGGTGCACCGAGGTGGCCAACCAGAAGGTCACGTTCCCGCCCCCAGTGACATAGACGCCGCCTACCAGCACGAGGCCGGCGGCCAGGGCCGCCCAGGCCCAGGCGTCGTGGCCGACACCGACGGACCGGCGGGCCTGGCGCAGGACGAAGGCGGCGACAACGGCGAGCGGGACGGCCACCGCCAGGACACCGAGGTGCGGCGCCATGGCGTCGAAGGTGAGGCGGGCGCGCGACCAGTCGTCACCTTGGCGGGCCCCGGGGACCGCCACGTTGCCGGCCGCCCCGAGCACCACCATGAGGACGGGCCAGACGCCGAGCGCGCACAGGGCGCACAGTCCCGCCACGACCGGTCTCCAGGGGATCTCGCCCGGCCGAGCCAGGTGGGCGGAGCGGGAGGCCCGGGCGACGATGAGCACCACGATCACCATCGCGGTGGCGATGCCCTCGTTCTTGGTCAGGCCGGCCACGGCCAGGAGCACGGCGGCCGCGGCCAGGTCGGGGCCCTGCCCGGGCAACACCAGCCCGAAGGCCACCGCACCGGCGGCCGAGACGGCCCAGAGCAGATCGGCGTAGCCGTCGGTGGCGAAGGGGCCGGCGACGCCGAAGGCCACCAGGACCAGCAGGGCGGCGACGAGGATCCCGGCGACCGCCGGCGCCTCGAGGCGGCCCCTTCCGGGCTCGGTGCCGCGGCGGGCGTGATGGGCCGCCACCGCCCGCCCGCAGCGTCGGCCGACCTCGACCGCCGCCCACGCTGCGGCCATCACGGCGCAGGCGTTCAGCAGGGCGATGACGACGACGCCGAGTTCGTCGGAGTGGTTGCCCGTGACGAGCCACGATACGGCGACGGCGCCGCCGATGAGCGGCGGATAGGAGGCGTGGGCGAAGGGGAGAACGGGATTGCGCAGGGCAGCGAGGGCAACGTTGTGGCCGGCGGCGAACCAGCGCCCGTGGAGCAGCCAGATCGAGCGGGCGTCGAAGCCCACCGACGGGGCCCGCAGGGCGACCAGGGACACCGCGGCGGCCGCCGTCACCGCCAGGGCGCCGAGCCCGGGGACGAGCCGGTCCAGCCGTCCGGGGGTCGCCGACAACCCGTCGTCGCCCGCGGTGTCGGCGGCCGTCGGGGTCCAGCGCGCCGTCGGCGACCGGCGGCCGCTCACGACCAGGACCCCCGCACCGGCCAGAACCCCGAGCACCACGAACCACACCAGGGTCGGACCACCCAGGACCAGGCAGGCCGTGGCGGCCAGCGCGGCCAGCACCGCCCCGACCAGTGGGGCCAGGACGACGCTGAGGGGACGCAGCCCGACGAAGGCCAGAACCGGGAGTGCCCCGGCCAGAGCCAGGACGACCAGGGCCAGCACGGCGGCCGGGGCGGTGCTCACAGCGGCGTCGCCGGCGGCGCCTCGTGGCCGGCGAGCGTTCCTCCGGTCCCGTGGCGCGAGGTGCCGTCGGGGTACCGGGCGACGACCACCGAGCCGAGGCAGGTGCCCCGCCCGTTGCTCGAGACGAGGCTCAGCAGGGCCGTCGATCGGCCTGGGTCGGTCGTCAGGACGTCACGGGGGGCCACGACCTTGGCCAGGGTGACCCACGCGCCCGGCTCCGCTGTCGACACGTCGACCACCTGGTCGGGTCGGACGAGGCTGTCGACCTGCTCACTTAGACACCGGTAATAGGCGTCGTCCAGGCGGGCCGAGGCAACCGACGACCCTCCGGCCCGGGCCGCGGTCACACGTAGCGAGTGGACGCCACCGACCACGAGGGTGAGGAGTCCGACGATGGCCAGCGCCAGGCCCACGAGCCGCAGGCCCAACGACCGGTCCAGGCGGAGCGTGGCCTGGGTTCCCGGTGCCCCGGTCCGGTCGGGGCCCGGACCGGCGGTCACGGGGCGGGCGGGCGGGGTCGGGTCGTGAAGCTGAGCGATGCACCGGGCAGCGACTCACCGTCGATCATGAGCCGCCACACGAACCGGGTAGCCGGGGTGAGGGGGATCGGGCCCAGGTTCACCGCCAGGGCGACGTCGATCGGTGAGCCCTCGGGGATCCCGGGAGGATGCGAGACGGAGAACTCGCCCCGCACCTCCACCGGCTGGGAACCCTCGGGGGTGTCGACGAGCACCGGGCGGCCGTCGGCGTCTTCTAAGAAGAGCTCCCAGTGGTGGGCGACCTCGGCCTCGTGCCAGTCCACGTCGATCTTGAGGGCGACGGCCGAGGGCACGGGGTCCGGGCCGGTCATCGACCAGCCGCCACCGAGGATGTAGAGCTTTCCGTCGGCCACCTGGGCGGCGTCGCACAGCAGCATGGTCACGTTCACGGTGCCGAGGCTACCGGGGTCGGGCGGGGACCCGTGAAAGACTCGACGCCGTGGACTCGGCCCGGTTGGCGACCGCTCTCAGCATCCGGGCCTCGCGCCGTGCGCCGGCGCTCATCGCCCTGGCCGTGACCCTGGTGCTCGGTATGAACTACACGCTGTGGTGGCCCGAGGCCGTCCATCACGTGTCGGGCATCTGGGCCACCCCCTCTGACCAGTGGGGCACGTACCTGGCGTCGGTCAACCTGGTGCACCTGCACTTCACGCAGCTCTACACCGGTCGGAGCGGGTTGGAGACCTTTCCAGGGATCCTCTTCTTGCTGGCCCCGATGACCGCGTTGGGCAGCGCCCTGCACCTCGAGCTCGGACCCAATCTGGCCGCCTTCGCCGAGCCGACCGGCTGGGTCCTCGCCGGGCCCTACGAGCTAATACTGGGATCGATCCCGATCTTCGCCTGCGACGCCATCGCCGAGCGTTGGGGGGTGCCGCGGGGCCGTCGCGTGGCACTGGCCCTGGTCGAGGCGGCGCTTCTCGCCAACGTGACGATCCGTTGGGGACACCCCGAGGACGCGGTGGCCCTCGGCCTGGTCCTCTATGCCGCGCTCGAGGCCGACCGGGGGCGATGGACGGCCACCGCCTGGCTCGTTGGCGTGGCCATCTGCGTGCAGCCCTTCGCCGTCGTCGCACTGGCCGCGCTGTTCGCCCGGCTCGACTGGCCCAGGCTCCGACGGCTGGTGGGTCCGGTCGTCGTCCCCTCGGCACTCGTCCTGGCCGGACCGCTCATCGCCAGCTGGCACACCACCGTGCACACGCTGGTCGACCAGCCGAACTATCCCGGTCTCAACCACCTGACCCCGTGGACTTCCCTCCTGCCCCGCCTGCCCGAGCGGTTCCTGGCCGTCCCCTCGGGGCCCGGGCGTCTCGCCGCGGTGGTCGTGGCCTCCGCCGTGGGCCTGGTCGTGTGCCGCTCCCACCACCGCCTCGAGACGGTGCTGGCGGTCATCGGGGTCGGCCTGCTCCTCCGACTGCTGGGTGAATCGGTGATGGACGGTTTCTACTCGTGGCCGGTTCTGGCCGTGGGGGTGCTCCTGGCGTCGCGCCGTGGCCGCCTGAGGTTGGCGGCCGCCGCCGCCGTCGGTGTGTTCGCCACCTGGTTCTCCGATGTCGACTGGCGGGGGGTCTGGCCGTGGTGGAGCATCCTGATGGTGAGCCTGCTCGTGACACTGGCGATCGGATGGCCCGAACGGGCGCGGACGGCCACGGCCCAGTCCCCCGCCGGACCCCGAGCGGCATCCGGGCCTGACGAACCCACCCTCGACGAGTCGACCGGGGGCCGGGGCCTCACGGTGGGGGCGAATGAGCGGTGACGGCGGCCCGGTGAGCGAGCTCCGGGGCCTGCGCGACGACGTCTACCGACGTCCACTGGCCACCGCCCTGGACCGGCTCGGCATCGGCCCGGGCTGGCGCTGTGTCGACGTCGGGGCCGGAGGCGGAAACGTGTCGGTGGCCCTGGCCGAGGTGGTCGGGCGGACCGGACGGGTCTACGCCGTTGACAGCGACCCGTTGGCCCGCGACGAGGCGGCCCGGTCGGCGGCCGAGCACAGCCAGGTGCTGGCCATCACCCAGGCCGGCGAGGACCTGGTCCTGCCCGAGCCGGTCGATCTGGCCTTCTGCCGGTTCCTCCTCCTCCACGTCACGGATCCGACCGTGGTGGTCACTCGGATGGCCGCCGCGGTCCGGCCGGGTGGGTGGGTGGTGGCCCAAGAGCCGATCACCTCGGCCGGGAGGGTCGGTGGGGCCCCGCTGTCGATGCCCGACGCACTCCACCCCGACGTCGGGGCGCTGCTCCCGCGCATCGTACGTGACGCCGGCCTCGAGATCGTCGACGCCTGGGCCGAGGCCCCGGCCGGCGTCGGCCCAGGCCCGGTCGGTGACTACCTGGCCAGCCTGACCGGGGTCGACCCGGGGGACGAGCCGGTCGTCCTGCCCCCGTTGGTCACCGTGTTGGGACGCAAAAACAGCGGCGGCTAGCCTCCGTTGCCGTGCCGTCTCCCCCCCCGGACCTCGCCGCGGCCGCCGAGGCCGTCGCCGTGGCCGAGTCCTTCGTCGACGACGCCGTCCACGCTCTCGGCGAGGCCGGCGGGGTCGACGCCAACCAGGTGGTCGCCTACGACATCGCCCACGCGGCGGCCGGCGTGGCCACCGCCCGGGCGACCCTCGGCTACGGCGCCAGGGGCGAGATCGAGGGCCGGATCGCCTGTGCCTTCGTGGCCGACACCTACGCCGACCTGGTCGGGCGCCTCGTCGGCCGGGAGGCCGACTGGGGGGTCGATGCCGCCAGGCTCTCGGCAGCGGGTGGGTTCGTCAGCACCTACCGGTCCCCGGCCTTCTTGTCCGAGCTCTGCGGCGAGCAGGGCCCACGTCACCTGGGCGAAGACTTCGAGCTGGTGAGGGAGACCTTCCACCGATTCGCCGCCGAGAGGGTGCGTCCCCACGCCGAGCACGTCCATCGGACCAACGGCGACATCCCCGATGAGATCATTGACGGTCTGGCCGAGCTGGGCGGCTTCGGCCTGTCGGTGCCCGAGGAGTACGGGGGCTTCGCCACCGGGGGCGAGAGCGACTACCTGGGGATGGTGGTCGCCACCGAGGAGCTCAGTTGGGGATCGCTCGGCATCGGCGGTTCGCTCATCACCCGGCCTGAGATCCTGACCAGGGCCCTCGTCCACGGTGGGACCGAGGAGCAGAAGCACCGCTGGCTGCCCAAGCTGGCCCGCGGCGAGATCCTGGCCGCGGTGGCGGTCACCGAGCCCGACTTCGGCTCCGACGTGGCCGGGATCGTGACCTCGGCCACCAGGGCCGAGGGCGGCTGGCTCGTCAACGGGGTCAAGACCTGGTGCACCTTCGCCGCCCGGGCCGACGTCTTGATGCTGCTGGCCCGGACCGACCCCGACCGGTCCAAGGCCCACCGGGGTCTGTCCCTGTTCGTCGTCGAAAAGCCCAGAGGCGAGGGCTCGGGGTTCGTCTTCACCCAGGACCCGGCCGAGGCGGGTCGCACCGGCGGTCCGGGGCGTCTGGAGGGACGTCCGATCGACACCATCGGCTACCGGGGCATGCACTCCTACGAGGTGGCGTTCGAGAACTGGTTCGTGCCCGACGCCAACCTGGTCGGGGGGGACGAAGGCCTCGGGCGCGGCTTCTACCTCCAGATGCGCGGCTTCGAGAACGGCCGGCTGCAGACCGCGGCGCGCGCCCTCGGGGTGATGCAGGCCGCCTACGAGGCCGCCTATGAGTACGCGGCCAACCGGGTGGTCTTCGGGGCGCCGATCGGCGACTATCAGCTGACCCGGGTCAAGCTGGCCCGCATGGCCGTCGTCATTCAGGCCACCCGGCAATTCTCCTTGGAGGTGGCCCGGTTGATGGCTACAGGCGACGGGACCCTCGAGGCTTCGATGGTCAAGGCCTATGTGTGCCGGGCGGCCGAGTGGGTGACCCGTGAGGCGATGCAGATCCACGGGGGGATGGGTTACGCCGAGGAGTTCCCGGTGAGCCGCTACTTCGTCGACGCCCGGGTGCTCTCGATCTTCGAGGGGGCCGACGAGACGTTGGCCCTCAAGGTCATCGCCCGGCGGCTGCTGGAGCGGGCGGACAACTGAGCCGGGCCGATCAGCCCTTGGACCGAGAGAGGCCGGCCCGTTCGCCACGGGTGACGAACTTGATGGCCATCTTGCGGCTCGCCTCGTCGATCATCTCGTCGCCGAACATGACGGCGCCTTTGCGGTCTTCCTCGGTGGCCTTCTGGTACGCGTCGAGGATGTCGAAGGCCCGGTCGAACTGCTCTTGGGTCGGCGAGTAGACCTCGTTCAGGACCGCCGCCTGGTCGGGGGTGAGGGCCCACTTCCCGTCGTAGCCGAGCACCCGGGTCCGTTGGGCGAACTCGCGCAACCCGTCGAGGTTGCGCACATAGAGGTAGGGGCCGTCGATCACCTGGAGCCCGTTGGCCCGGCCGGCCATCAGGATCTTCGAGAACACGTAGTTGAAGTGGTCGCCCGGGTACTCGTCGATGGCCACCCCCCCGGTCAGCACCGGCATCTCCATGGAGGCGGCGAAGTCGGCCGGACCGAAGATGATCGTCTCGAGGCGCGGCGAGGCGGCGCAGATCTCCTCCACGTTGATCAGGCCCCGGGTGGTCTCGATCTGCGCCTCGATCCCGGTGTGCCCGACCGGCAGGCCGCTGTTCTTCTCCACCTGGGTGAGGAGGAGGTCGAGCGCCACCACCTCGGCCGCCGACTGGACCTTGGGGAGCATCACCTCGTCGAGGCGCTCGCCGGCGTTGCCCACCACCTCGATCACGTCCCCGTAGGTCCACTCGGTGTCCCAGGCGTTGATCCGCACGCACAGCACCCGGTCGTCCCAGGTCAGGTTCTTGAGCGCGTCGACCACCTTGGCCCTCGCCGCCACCTTCTCGAGCGGGGCGACCGAGTCCTCGAGGTCCAAGAAGGTCATGTCGGCGGCCACCGTCGGGGCCTTGGCCAGGAACTTCTCGGTTGCCCCGGGGGTGGACAGACACGAGCGGCGGGGCAGGGACCGGGAGCGTTCGGACATGGCGCCGATGCTAACAAAGGCTCTCGTGGGGGCCGCCCGGCCGCCCGGGGCCAGCACTCGGCCCCCGGTCTGAGCGACCCCCGCCGCTGTCGGTCAGCCCAGCTGCTGGCAGAAGAAGCCGAGGACCGAGGACCACAGCCGGGCCGACTCGGCCGGGTCGTACACCTCCGGGCGGGTGTCGTTGAAGAACGCGTGGTCGGCCCCCGGGTGCACGATGATCTCGGCCTGCTTGCCCATCGAGCGCAGCTGCTCGCCGAGCGCGTTGGCCGCCTCGGGGGTGAAGTAGTCGTCCCGCTCGGCGTAATGGCCCTCGAGCGCGGCGGACATGGCCGTGTAGTCCGGTTGGGCGTCGGGCCAGGGGATGATGCCGTAGCAGGGCACCACCGCCTTGACGGCGTCGGGCCGCTGGGCGGCCAGCACCAGCGCCAGACCACCGCCCATGCAAAAACCGATCACCCCGATCCCGCCGGCACCGGTTCGGCGACGGAGCTCGTCGACGGCACCGCTCATGTCCCGCGCCACGCGGTCCATCTGCATGGCCATCATCTCCTTGCCCGCCTCATCGGGCTCGCTGACCGTCTTGCCCCGGTACAGGTCCGGGGCGAGGGCCACGAAACCCTCGGCGGCGAAGCGGTCGCAGACGTCTTTGATGTGCTCGACCAGGCCCCACCACTCCTGGATGACCAGCACCCCGGGCCCCGAGCCCGTCTCGGGCAGGGCCAGGTACCCCTGGTCGGCGTCGCCGTTGCTCGGGAATTCGATGATCTCGCCCATAGGCCGAACGTAGCGCTGACCGGGGAGGATTGACAGGTGAACGCCGTCACAAACTCTTATCTTCGGCTCATCTTTGCTTGAAAGGCCTGTGACCAGGGATTTGCTACCAGGGTAGGACCGGCCGCGGCGGCCGCCACCCATGAGGGTTGTTGCATCCCGGGGGGCGGGACGGTAAAGATGTCCGGCATTGTGACTGACGTAGAGCGGCAATTCAGCCACTCCACGCCGCGGTCCTCTTGGAGCGCTCGGCTGCTCCGGCGGGTGGGTATACCCGTCCTGACCGTCGTCACAGTGTGCTTGTGCACTGTGTCTCTTTCAGCGCGGGCCGGTGCCGACCAGCTCTCCGACGCCAAGGCCAAGGCGGCCCAGATCCAAGCCGAGATCCAGTCCACCGGCGAGCAGATCGACGCCCTCGGGCAGCAGTACGAGGGGGACGTCGCCCACAAGGCCGCCCTTGACCAGCAGATCGGCGCCACGCAGGCCAAGATCAACCAGGCCAAGGCCCAGGTCGTCTCGGACCAGCAGACGCTCAAGAAGGCCGCGGTCAACGCCTACGTGAACGGCGACTCGGCGGCGACCCAGAACCCGCTCTTCTCGGGCTCCCAAGAGGGGCTCACCGAGGCCAACGAGTACAGCCAGGTCGCCGAGGGCGATCTCGGCACCGCGGTCGACAATCTCAACACGGCTCAGAACCAGCTCGCCGTCCAGCAGAACGCGCTGCAGTCCCAAGAGAGCCAGGTGGCCCAGGCGGCCCAGTCGGCCCAGTCGGCCCAACAGCAGGCCCAGTCGCTCCAGACCCAACAGCAGGGCGCCCTCGGCCAGGTGAAGGGTCAGATCGCCACGATCATCGCCCAGCAGCAGGCGGCGGCGGCCGCCGCGGCTCAGGCGGCGGCCCAGGCCAAGATCCAGGCGGCAGCCCAGGCGGCGGCGGCCCAGCAGGCGGCGGCGGTGGCCCAACCGAACAACCCGACGGTCCAGGCGGCGGCCCAGGCGGCGATCCCGCCACCGCCCTCGTCGGGAGGGGCCGGCGGGGCGGCGGTGGCCGCGGCGGAGAGCTACCTGGGCGTCCCCTACGTCTGGGGCGGCGCCAGCCGGGCCGGGGTCGACTGCTCGGGCCTCACCATGCTCGCCTGGGCGGCGGCCGGCGTGTCGCTCCCCCACTACTCGGGGGCGCAGATGTCCGACAGCACCCCGGTGCCCATCTCGGACCTCGAGCCCGGTGACCTCCTCTTCTACGGTCCTGGTGGCAGCCAGCACGTGGCCATGTACATCGGGGGCGGCCAGATGATCGAGGCCCCCTACACCGGGGCCGTGGTGTGGATCACCGGGGCCCGGTTCAGCGGCGGCTTCGTCGGCGCCGGCCGGCCCTGACCGCAACTTCGCCTGACCCCCTGGAGAGCCGCTCCGCCGCGGCGCCGCCGTCGCCCGGTGGCCGAGTGAGCCGGCTGTCGGGAACCCGGGGGCGGCCCGGACCATACTGAGGGCGCCGATGAAACCGATCCCCGTCGCCTTCCACATCGGCCCGCTCGAGGTGCACACCTACGGCATCGGGCTCGCCATCACCTTCTGGTTCGCCTACCGCTACTTCGAGGCCCGCCTGCGAAAGCACGGCTACCGCACCGACTGGCTGGTGGCCGTCTTCTTGTGGGTGATCGTGGCGGCCATCGTGGGGGCCCGGGCGCTGCACGTCGTCTCCAACCTCAGCTACTACACCCGCAACCCCGCCGACATCCTGGCCGTCTGGCACGGCGGGCTGTCGTCGTTCGGCGGCCTCCTGTTCGCCGTGCCCACCGGGATCATCCTGGCCCGGCGGCGCTGCCCCGAGCTCCCCACCCCGCGGGCCCTCGACCTGGTGGCACCGGTGCTGATGGCCGCATGGGCGATGGGGCGCATCCTGGGCCCACAACTCATGGTGGCCGGGGGCGGTCATCCGTCCCACCAGTGGTTCTGCATGTACTACGCCCAGCAGTCGGGTTGCCGGCTGCCGGTGCCGATCTTCCAGGCGCTGGAGGACTTCAGCGTCTACTGCGTGCTCATCGTGATCGAACGGGCCCTCGATCGCTGGCCCGACGGCACCATCCGAGCCGCCTACCCCTCGGGCGTCGTGCTCGGCACGGCGATGGTGCTCTGGGGCATCGAGCGCTCCCTCGACGAGCACCTGTGGCTCGGCGAGGACGGCCGGCTCGGCTCGGACCTGGTGCAGGTGGCCGGGGTGGCCCTGGTCCTCGGCGGGGCCGCCGTGCTGGTCGTGGCCCGACGGCACTGGCGCGAGTGGCTGGCGGCGGGCGCCCCGGGCGGACACCCGGTTCCCGACGAGGGCGCGTCGGGCCATGGGTCGGGGACCCTGCCCTCGGCGCCCGGGGGGCCCGATGCCGGGGCTGACCGGGACAACGGGGGCGTCGACGCCCCCCAGGGCCCGAGCGAGGACGGCGGGCGGGTCGGGGCACCGGCCGGTGCCCGCCGGGGCGGGTAGGGCGGCGGGTCCCTTCAGGCGTTCGGCTTGTCGCCCGAGGCTGCCGCCAAGCGGTACTCCTCGAGCTTTTCGATCAGGCCCATCGGCTCCTGGGCGACCTCGCCGTCGAGCCGGGCCGAGATCTCCTCTGGCGTCCAGCGAGCCTCGGTGTGCATCTCGCGTACCTCGACCGGCTGGTTCCAGACGGCGATCTTGGAGCCGACCACCGTGTAGACCTGGCCGGTCACGTGCCTGGCCCGGTCACTCAGCAAGAACTCGACCATCGGGGCCACGTCCTCGGGATCACCCATCTCGGCCAGCTCCATCGGGACGTTGGCCGACATCCGGGTCCGGGCCACCGGCGCGATGGCGTTGGCCGTGATCCCGTAGCGGTAGAGGCCGGCGGCGGCCGACCGGACCAGCGACACGATGCCCCCTTTGGCCGCCGAGTAATTGGCCTGGGCCACACTGCCGGCGAACGCCCCCGAGGTGAAACCGACGAGGGCCCCGCCGCCCTGCTGCTTGCGCATGACGGCAGCGGCGGCCCGAAAGACCGTGAAATGGCCCTTCAGGTGGGTGGCGATGACGGCGTCCCACTCGTCCTCGCTCATGTTGAACAGCATCCGTTCGCGCAGGATCCCGGCCACGGCCACCACGCCGTCGATCCGGCCCCAGCCCTCGAGGGCGGTGTCGATGATGTGCTGGCCGCCGCTCATGGTCGAGACGTCGTCGGCCACCGCCACGGCCTCGCCGCCGGCGGCGGCGATCTCGGCCACGACGCCCTCGGCCACCTCGCTGGTGGGGTCCTCGCCGGCCATCGACACCCCGATGTCGGCGACGACGATCTTGGCCCCCTCGGCCGCCGCCCCGAGGGCCACCGCCCGGCCGATGCCGCCGCCGCCGCCGGTGACCGCAACCACCTTGCCGTCCAAGAACCCTGCCATCGCCTCGCCCTCCTGGTTCAGACCTGCCGTCCGCCCATCGCCGTCGGGCCCGGTCGGGGGCACCGCTCGATTGACGAGAAGTTAGAACCTGTTCTAGCTTGACCGGGGCGGCCGCCGCCACTCGCCGGTCCCGGCCGGCGGCCCGGCCACCCACCGCGACCGGCACCCCGAACTGGAGGCGACGATGGGCGATCTCGGATTCTGGGCCCTGGCCCACGAGGACCCCGACCACCTGGCCCTGGTGGCCCCCGACGGAACCGAGTTGAGCGCCGGCGAACTGCTCGGCCGGTCCCACCAGGTGGTCCACGCCCTGCGTGGCTTCGACCTCAAGGCCGGCGACGTGGTGGCCACCTTGCTCCCCAACTGCACCGAGATGATCGAGGTCTACCTGGCCGCCCTCGAGGCCGGCTGGTACCTGGTCCCGATCAACCACCACCTGGTGGCCTCTGAGGTGGCGTACATCCTGGCCGACTCCGAGGCGAAGGTGTTCATCGGCCACGAGCGCTTCGCCGACGTCTGCGTCGACGCCGCCGACGAGGCGGAGATCCCCGGCACGACCTGTCTGGCCGTGGGAGAGATCCTCGGGTTCAACTCCTACGCCCGACTGCGTGACGCCCAGCCCACGACCACGCCCGAGGGCCGGACCATCGGTGACGTCATGAACTACACGTCGGGGACGACCGGGAACCCCAAGGGGGTCCACCGTCCGTTGTCGGGGGCCACCCCCGAGGAGGCCGCGCTCGGCCTGGGCGGGATCCTCTTCCTCTTCGGGATCAACCCCCAGGACGACAACGTGCACATCGTCGGGTCGCCCCTCTACCACACCGCCGTCCTGCGCTTCGGCGGCGGCTCCCTCCATTTCGGCCACACCCTGGTCCTGATGGACAAGTGGGTCCCGGCCGAGATGCTGGCCCTGATCGAGAAGCACAAGGTCACCACCTCGCACATGGTGCCGACCCAGTTCCACCGGCTGCTCGCCCTCCCCGAGGAGACCAAGAACCGCTACGACCTGTCGTCGCTCCGCCACATGATCCATGCCGCTGCACCCTGCCCGGTCGACGTCAAGCACAAGATGATCGAGTGGTGGGGGCCGGTCATCGACGAGTACTACGCGGCGAGCGAGGGCGGGGGGACCGTCGTCAACACCCACGAGTGGCTGGCCAAGCCGGGGACGGTGGGCCGGGCCTGGCCCATCTCTGAGATCGCCATCTTCGACGACGAGGGCAACCGGGTGGACGAACCCGGGGTCATCGGCACCGTCTACATGTCGATGCAGACCGGGGACTTCGAGTACCACAAGGACGAGGACAAGACCAAGAAGAACCGGATCGGCAAGTTCTTCACCGTGGGCGACGTCGGGCTACTCGACGAGGACGGCTACCTGTTCCTCCGGGACCGCAAGATCGACATGATCATCTCGGGCGGGGCCAACATCTACCCGGCCGAGATCGAGCACGTCCTGCTCGGACACCCCGCGGTGGCCGACGTGGCCGTGTTCGGGATCCCCAACGAAGACTGGGGCGAAGAAGTCAAGGCGGTGGTCGAGCCGGCCGAGGGCTACGGGGCCTCGCCCGAGCTCGAAGCCGAGATCCTGGCCTTCTGCGCCGACAAGCTGGCCAGGTTCAAGACCCCCAAGTCGATCGACTTCACCGACGAGATGCCCCGGGACCCCAACGGCAAGCTCTACAAGCGCAAGCTCCGCGACCCCTACTGGGAGGGCGTGCAGCGGGCCCTCTGAGGCGCCGGGGTGGCCGAGACGGGGTCAGGCCGGGTGGGGGCCCTCGGCCCCGAGGGTGGTCTCGGTGCCGATGACGTTGCCCCCCTGGTTGACGAACTCCTGGAGTTGGGGGTCGACCACAACGCCGACCGCCTCTTTGGCGTTGGCGTTGACGATCGAGAGCATCTTGGTCGGGTCGACCAGGATGAAGATGCCCTCGGCCTCGGCGGTGAGCGTCCCCTCGTGGTAGATCCCGCCCCAGGCGAAGATCTTGCGCCCCTCGACGCCGGTCTGGCGGGCCACCAGGTCCAGGTCGGCCAGGAGCGGTGTGGGCCGCCGGTACTTGACCGTGAGGGTCCCGGTCATCCCGGCCCGGTTGGTGATGATGTTGGCCGAGCCCAGCAGCTCGTCCATCAGCTCGGCGATGACCCCGCCGTGCACGCAGGTGGGCGGGCCCTCGTAGGCGTAACCGAAAAAGGCCCGACCCCGCAGCTCGAGCTGGCCGCCTTCGCCCTCGACGGCCCACAGGTCGACCGGCGGGGCGATCGGGTTGGCGAAGCCGATCATGGGACTGGTCGGGAAGAAGTCCTGGGGGTGGCCGGCGTTGTCCGGCTGGCCGCGGGGCCGCTTCCCCGCCTCCGCCCGCCTCTCGAGCTCCCCGGCCAGCCGCTCGACGTCGTCGGCGGCCCTCGTCAGGTCCGGCTCGGCCAAGGGCCGACCGACGGCCACGTCGCTCAGCCGCCGGATCGCCGCGGCGAGCCGGTTCCGGGGGCGGGGGCCGGTCGAGACCGGCTGGCCATGCAGGGCGGTGGCCTCGGGCGGGAGCGGCGGCCCTCCGGGCCTCATCGACGCTGGAAGTTGGGCTGGCGCTTCTCGGCGAAGGCCTTGGGGCCCTCCTTGGCGTCCTCGGTGGCGAAGATGGGCCAACCGATCTCGAGCTCCCGGGCCAGGCCGTCGGTCTCGGACATGCCCTCGGTCTCGATCACCGACCGCTTGATGGCCTCGACCGCCAAGGGCCCGTTGCGCCCGATGACACCGGCGATCTCGAGGGCGGCGTCGAGCGCCGTGCCGTCGGGCACGACCCGGCCGATCAGGCCGACCCGCAGCGCCTCGTCGGCCGGCATCTCTCGGGCGGTCAGCAGCAGGTCCATGGCCACGGTGTAGGGGATCTGGCGGCGCAGGCGCACGGTCGACCCCCCGACGGGGAACAGGCCCCGCCGGGCCTCGAACACCCCGAACGTGGCCCCGGCCCCGGCCACCCGGATGTCGGTCGCCTGGAGGATCTCGGTGCCACCGGCCACCGCCCAGCCCTCGACGGCGGCCACCAGGGGCTTGCGCAGCTGGTAGTGGCGCAGCAGCGCCTTCCAGTGCAGGTCCGGGTCCTCGGCCATCCGGTGCTGGTACTTCTCGCTGTCGGGGCCGCCCATGGCCTTGAGGTCCATGCCGGTGCAGAAGTTCCCCCCGGCGCCGGTCAACACGGCGCAGCGGATGTCGTCGTTGCCGTCGATCTCGGCCCAGGCGTCGGCCATGCCGACCAGCATCGGGAGGCTGAGGGCGTTCTTGGCCTCGGGGCGGTTCATGGTGACGACGGCCGTCGACCCGTCCCGCTCGAACGTCAGGTGCTCGGTTGATTCCACGGGCCCGAGACTAGAACAGGTGCCATTTCGGGCGACAGTCCGGGCACCACCGGGGGCCGGCGGCGACCGGGCCCGGTCGGGCTAGAGGCGCTCGATGATGGTGCCGGTGGCCAGGGCGCCGCCGCAGCACATCGAGACCAGCCCGAAGGTCTCGTCGCGGCGCTCGAGCTCGTGCAAGACGGTGGTGATCAGCCGGCTGCCGGTGGCCCCCACCGGGTGCCCGAGGGCGATGGCCCCCCCGTTCACGTTGACCTTGTCCATGTCGGCGTCGTGGCTCTTGGCCCAGCTCATGACGACCGAGGCGAAGGCCTCGTTGATCTCGAAGAGGTCGATGTCGCCCATCGTCATGCCGGCCTTGTCGAGCACCTTGGCCGTGGCGGCGATCGGGCCGTCGAGGTGGTAGTAGGGGTCCGAGCCCACCAGCACCTGGGCCACGATCCGGGCCCGGGGCCGGAGGCCCTCGGCCCTGGCCCGCTCCTCGGACATCCACAGCACGGCGGCCGCGCCGTCGGAGATCTGCGAGGAATTGCCGGCGGTGTGCATGCCGTCGGGGAGGACCGCCTTGAGCTTGGCCAGGCCCTCGGCGGTCGTCTCCCGGGGACCCTGGTCCTTGGTCACCACGAGCTTCTCGCCCGAATGCTCGCCGCGGGGACCCTCCTGCCCCACCACCGGCGCCTCCACCGGGGCGATCTCACGGGCGAAACGGTCCTCGGCCACGGCCACGGCCGCCTTCTGCTGGGAGACGAGGCCCAGCCAGTCGACGTCGGCCCGGCTGATGCCGTACTTGCCGGCGATCCGCTCGGCCGCCGTGAACTGGTCCGGCATGTCGTAGGGCAGGTCCTCGGGGATGGCCTTGCCCACGCCGGCAGCGGCGTTGGCCCCGAGGGGGACCCGGCTCATCGTCTCGACCCCACAGGCGATGCCGACGTCGATGGCCCCCGAGGCGATCAGGTTGTTCACGAAGTGGTTGGCCTGCTGGGACGAGCCGCACTGGCAGTCGACGGTGGTCGCCGCCACCTCGTAGGGGAGGCCCTGGAGCAGCCAGGCCGTCCTGGTGACGTTGAAGCCCTGCTCACCGGCCTGGGTCACACACCCCCCGACCACCTGGTCCACCGAGCCGGCCTCGATGCCCGAGCGCTTCACCACCTCGACCTGGGCGGCGCCCAGCACGTCGGCCGCCCGCAGCCCCGACAGCCAGCCGTTGCGCTTCCCGATCGGGGTGCGCACCGCTTCGACGATCACTGGCTGGCCCATGGTGGACACCTCTTTGGCTGGGGGCGTCGGAGGCGACCGGCGCCAAGCGGAGCGGTTCTGTCTAGAACCTGTTCTAGATCCTAGCCCCGGGCCGACCCGGCCGGTTCACGCCCAGAGGGAATAGGCGCTCTTGGAGATCAAGAGCAGGCCCACGGCCACGGAGAGGTAGACGATCATCTGGCGGCGATGCCCGTCGATCCACTGCCGGATGCCGTCGAGCCGGCGCCGCGCCGCCGCGGGGGCGGCCAGGGCGTAGCCCTCGATCACCAGGTAGCTGAGGGTGGCGATGAGGCAGAAGGCCAGCAGCGACACCACGTCGGCGGTCTTCGAGGTGTCGGCTTCGGTGACGGCCAGGGCGGCGGCGCCGACCAGTGGCCACGGCTGGAGCAAGAAGCCCACCCCGGCCGCCGTCCAGATGTTCATCCGGTCCATGCGCTTCATCCAGGCGGGTTGTGACGGCGGCTTGGCCGGGCGGCCGTGATAGCGCCAGGCGAAGAGCAAGAGGGCGGTCCCGAGGGCGATCTTGATGGCCAGCACGGCGTCGGAGGGGGCACTGCTCGGGGCCAGCGGCTGGCCTCCGGTCAGGCTGAGCGTCAAGGCGATCACCAGCCCCAGGGTGACCACCCAACCCACGAGGAAGCCGACGCCGTTCCTCGTCCCCTTCGGTGTGGACAGGATCAGGATGAACGCGGTGAGCGGAATCGGTTCGAGCGAGCAGCACAGCGCGATCAGGACCAGCTCGAAGGTCACCGGAGCCCCCTGCCGGGCGCCGGACCCCAGGATTGGTCGGGTGTCCCGGTTCCAGGCCGGACCCGGTCGGCCCCGTCCCCCTCGTCCTCCGATGCCATCGTCACCCCGCCCTCGACAGATTGCTGCTCGCCTGGTTGATCGGCCCGCCCCCCAGTGTTGTCCGGCGGGCGGGCCACCGGTGTGGACCGGGTTCTAACCGAGGAGCCTCTTGGAGATCACCACCCGCTGGATCTGGTTCGTGCCCTCGTAGATCTGGGTGATCTTGGCGTCGCGCATGAAGCGCTCGACCGGGAAGTCCTTGGTGTAGCCGTAGCCACCGAGGAGCTGGACGGCGTCGGTGGTCACCGACATGGCGGTGTCCGAGGCGAAGCACTTGGCCATGGCACCGAACATGGTCAGCTCATCAGCCGGGTCGTCGTCGACCAGAGCACAAGCCCGGAAGACCAGCCCCCGGGCCGCCTCGGTGCGGATGGCCATGTCGGCCAGCATGAACCGGAGTCCCTGTAGCTCGGCGATGGGACCGCCGAAGGCCTTGCGCTGGGTCATGTATCCCGCCGCGTAGTCGGTGGCGCCCTGGGCGATCCCGACCGCCTGGGCTCCGATGGTGGGCCGGCTCCGGTCGAGGGTGTGCATGGCGATGTGGAACCCGCGTCCCTCCTCCCCGACCAGGTTGGACGCCGGGACCCGGACCTCGTCGAGCACGATCTCGCCGGTCGGGCTTCCCCGCAGGCCCAGCTTGTCCTCGTGCTTGGCCACCTTCACCCCCCAGTCGGCCTCCACCACGAAACACGAGACCCCCCGGTGGCCGGCCTCCGGGTCGGTCTTGGCGAAGATCGTGTAGAAGTCCGAGATGCCGGCGTTGGTGATCCAGTACTTCGATCCGCTCAGGACGTAGCTGTCGCCGTCGCGCACCGCCCGGCACCGCATCGCCGCCACGTCGCTCCCGGCGTCGGCCTCCGAGAGGCAGTAGCTGCCCTGGGCCTCACCACTCGCGATGCGGGGGATGTACTTGGCCTTCAGCTCGGCCGACCCCCAGTTCATGACCGGGAGCATCGAGAGCTTGTTGATCAGCATGGTGATCGAGGTCGAGGCACAGACCCGGGCCAGCTCTTCGACGGCGATGGCCTGGGTGACCATGTCCGCCCCGGCCCCGCCGAACTCCTCGGGCATGCCCAGGGCGGGAAGTTCCATCTCCCGGCAGGCCTCGAAGGACTTCCACGGGTACTGCGCCAGACGGTCCGCCTCGGCGGCGTTAGGAGCGACTCGGTCCTCGCAGAACTGCCGGAGGGTGCTGCGGAACTCGCGCTGGGTGTCGGTGAGGGAGAAGGTCGGCGCATCCATGGGGTGACAGTCTTCCAGAATCCCCTGCTGTCCCAGGCGGGCCCGGCGCCCGGTCCCTCAGACCGCCGCCAGATGCTCGAGGACGAGGCGGGCCAGCTCGTCGGGGGCCATCTCGGGGATCCAGTGGCTCACCCCCTCGAGCACCTCGAAGCGGTAGCTCCCGGCCACGTACTCAGCCGTGGCCTCGGCCGCCTGGCGTCCGAGCGCTTGGTCCCCGGTCGACCAGATGTAGAGGGTGGGGACCACGATGGGGGCCAGGGAGTCCGTGAAGCCCCCGTCGATGGCCCGGTACCAGTTGAGGGCGGCGGTCAGCGCGCCGGGCTCGGTGAGGCAGGTCACATATTCGTCCGCCAGGTCCGGGCCGAGACCGGTCTTTTCGAACATGGCCCGCAGGCCCGAGCCGCGGCCGTCGGCTCCCAAGAGCAGCTGCTCGGGTTTGTCGGCCATCTGGAACAGCTCGATGTACCCGGAGCGTTCGGCCTGGTCGGTGCCCCCGGCGCCCACGGCGGCGCGCAGGGCCTCGGGGTGGGGGGTGGACAGCACGGTCAGGCTCCTGACCCGCTCGGCGTATCGGCTGGCGGTGACCCAGGCCACCATCCCGCCCCAGTCATGGCCGATGAGGTCGAACGTGGTCATCTCCAGCGTGTCGGCGAGGTCGATCACGTCGGCGACCAGGTTGGGCAACCCGTAGTCGGCGACGGCCATCGGGCGGGCCTTGGGCGAGTAGCCCCGCTGGTCGGGCGCCACCGCCCGGTAGCCGGCCGAGCCCAGCGCGCTCAACAGACCCCGCCAGCTCCACGACGTCTCGGGAAAGCCGTGGAGGAGGAGCACCGGGCGACCGTCGGGGGGACCGGCCGCCCGGGCCCCGAACGTCAGCCCGCTGGCGTCGATCTCGAGTCGTTCGATGTCCATGGCACTCGTGACGTCAGCGCGGCGCCGCCCGGGGGCACCGCCGGACGCGTTGGACGCTCACTTCAGCTCCCGGGCGTGGTGGCCGGTGGTCCCTCGACCAACGTCCGCCAACTCCCGCTCTTCACCCACTCGGCCGCACCCTCTGGGGTGAGCCGCAGCGCCTCGTCGGGGACCACGTCGCTGAGCGCGCGCTGGATCACGTAGTCGTGGGAGGCCGACCGGAACGCCGCCCGCCGCCCGGCGATCAGATCGGCCGGCGCGGCATCGCTGAGGAAACCCCACAGGGTGAAGGCCACCGTCAGGTCGTGAATGCTCGGAGCCCGGCCGAAGAGCCCCGAGCGCCTGGAGGCGAGCACAGCGCAGCCGACGGTGACGTCCTCGGTCGACTCTCCCTCGGCCAGTCGGAGCCGGTCGCCGAAGCGGTGCGCCAGGCGGAGGGCGAACCCCTGGTCCGGACCCGGTGTGCCCATGCCCGGGCCGATCGGCCGCGACGGGGTGCGCAGCTCGGCCGGGCGCCCGGGGGACCAAGCGGGGGGGACCTGGAGGTGGCGGGCCGGGCGGACCTGATCGGCCTCGGTGATGGGGACGAAGCTGGGCTGAGTCATGTGGCGGCGAGGCTACCGCAGGGGCCCCCCACGGGGCCCCGTGGGGGGCCGCCCCCCGAAGGTCCATGAAGGGGTCAGGCTCGGACCGACCCGTGGAGGAGGGCAAAGATGATCGAGTCGTAGAGAGCCTGCCAGCTGGCCTCGATGATGTTCTCCGAGACCCCGATGGTCGTCCAGGTCCGCGCCTCGTCGGCGCTATCGACCAGGACCCGGGTCACCGCGCCGGTCCCCCGTCCGGTGTCGAGCACCCGCACCCGGTAGTCGGTGAGGTGGACGCCGGCCAGCTGGGGGAACGACGGGCCGATGGCCTGGCGGAGCGCCGCGTCCAGGGCGTTGACCGGACCGTTGCCCTCGGCCGTGGCCACCACCCGCTCGGGGCCGATGTGGACCTTCACCGTGGCCTCGGTCGTGGCGTCGGCACCCCCGGGTAGACCGGGGGTCCCCACGCCGGCCGAGCGCTCGCCGTGATCGGTGATGACCCGGAAGGCCTCCACGGTGAAGTAGTCCTGCTCCCAGCCTCCGGCCCGGCGCAGGAGCAGCTCGAGCGAGCCGTCGGCCACCTCGAAGTGGTACCCCTCGTGCTCCAACCGCTTGAGCTCGTCGAGGACGCGCCCGAGGACCTCCCCGTCGAGCTCGAGACCCAGCTCCTGGGCCTTCATGGCCAGGGTGGAGCGCCCGGCCATCTCCGAGACCACCACCCGGGCCCCGTTGCCGACCAGGTTGGGGTCGATCTGCTCGTAGAGGTCCCGGCGCCGAGCCACGGCGCTCGCGTGCAGGCCCCCCTTGTGGGCGAAGACCGAGGATCCGACAAAGGGCTGCTGGGGGTTGGGCGCGATGTTCACCAACTCGGCGATGTGGTGTGAGACCGGGGTCAGCCGTTCGAGCCGGTCGGCCGGGATGGTGCGGACGTTGAGCTTGAGCGAGAGGTTGGGGATGGCGGCCGACAAGTCGGCGTTCCCGGCCCGCTCGCCGTAGCCGTTGACACACCCCTGGACCTGGGTGGCGCCCTCCTGGACGGCGATGATCGAGTTGGCCACCGCGCAGCCGGCGTCGTTGTGACAGTGGATCCCGATCTGGGCGCTGGTGTGGGACCGCGCGTCGGCCACCGCGGCGCCAATCTGGTCCGGGAGGTTCCCCCCGTTGGTGTCGCAGAGCACGAGGGCCTCGGCACCGGCCGACTCGGCGGCGTCGAGGACCCGCAGGGCGAAGTCCCGGTTGTGGTGGTGCCCGTCGAAGAAATGCTCAGCGTCCAAGAAGACGCGCAGGCCGTTGTCACGCAGGTAGGCCACCGAGTCACCCACCATGGCCACCGCCTCGTCGAGCGAGGTCCGCAGGGCGTCGGTGACGTGGCGGTCCCAGCTCTTGGCCACGATGCAGGCCACGGTGGTCCCGGCCCCGACCAGCTGGTCGAGCACCTCGTCGGCCTCGGGGCGGACCCCGGCCCGTCGGGTCGACCCGAAGGCGACCAGGGTGGCCGTGCGGAGGGTGAGCTCCCCGGGGGCGCGGGCGAAGAACTCGGCATCCTTGGGGTTGGCCCCGGGCCAGCCGCCCTCGATGTAGGTGACGCCCAGGTGATCGAGCTGCTCGGCCACCCGCAGCTTGTCGTCGACGGTCAGCGACAGGCCCTCCTGCTGGCTCCCGTCGCGCAGGGTCGTGTCGAAGATGTCAACCGCCTCGGGCAGCTCGGGGAGCGAATGGCTATGGGATCCCTGGCGGTGCGCGTGCGCACCCGGACCCTCGGGTGCGTGCTCAGTCGACATGGTCCAACCAGTCCTTGTAGCGGTCGACCTCACCGCGGACGGTGGCGAAGTAGGTCTGCTGGATCTCCTTGGTGATCGGGCCGGGCTTGCCCGCGCCGACCGGGCGGTCGTCGACGGACCGGATGGGCACCACCTCAGCGGCGGTCCCGGTCAAGAAGGCCTCGTCGGCCAGGTAGAGGTCGGTCCGGATCAGCTGCTCGTGACAGACCTCGATGCCCAGGTCCCGGGCGATGGTCTCGACCGAGTCCTGGGTGATGCCGTCGAGGGCCCCGGCGTCCGAGGTCGGCGGGGTGAGCAGCCGGCCGTCGCGGACGATGAAGATGTTCTCCCCGGTGCACTCGCTCACCCGGCCGTCCTGGGCCAGCAGGATCGCCTCGTCGTAGCCGCCTTTGATCGCCTCCACCTTGGCCAACGACGAGTTGACGTACATGCCTGTGCTCTTGGCCGCCGTCGGCACGGCGTTGGCGTCGTGGCGCCGCCACGAGCTGATCTTCACCGATACGCCGTTGGCCACCCCCTCGTCGCCCAGGTAGGTGCCCCAGGGCCAGGCGGCGATCGACACGTTGACCGGGCACGGCAGCGGGTTGAGCCCCATCTCGCCGTAGCCGAGGAACACCAGGGGCCGCAGGTAGCACCCGTCGTCGAGCCCGTTGGCCCGGACGACGTCACGAGTGGCCTCGACCACCCGCTCTTCGGTGAACGGGACGTCGATCATCAGGATCTTGGCCGAGTCGAAGAGGCGCCGGATGTGGTCGGTGAGCCGGAACACGGCAACCCCGTCCGCGGTCGGGTAGGCCCGGATGCCCTCGAAGACCCCCGAGCCGTAGTGCATGGTGTGGGTAAGGACGTGGACGGTCGCGTCGGCCCAGTCGACGAGCTCGCCGTCCATCCAGATCTTCTCGGTCGGGGTGATGGGCACGTTCAGACCCTTTCTGCGATGGCGTCGCCGATGGCGGTGGTCGATGGGGTGGTGCCGGTCGCTGCGCCGGCGTGGTCGGATGCGACATACTCGTCGATTGCCTTGTGGACCCGGGTGGCAGCCTCGGTCTCGCCCAGGAAGTCCAGCATCAGCGCGGCAGAGTGAATGGCGGCCAGCGGGTTGGCGACGCCCTGGCCGGCGATGTCGTGGGCGGCCCCATGGACCGGCTCGAAGAGCGAGGGCCCGGTGCGGGCGGGGTTCAGGTTCGCCGACGCGGCGAAGCCGATCCCCCCGCAAACCGCTCCGGCGAGGTCGGTCAGGATGTCGCCGAAGAGGTTGTCGGTCACGATGACGTCGTAGCGACGCGGCTGCTCGACCAGGTAAATGCAGGCGGCGTCCACGTGGTTGTAGTCGTGGACCACCCCTGGAAACTCGCTCCCCACCTCTCCGACGGTGCGGGCCCAGAGATCCCCGGCGAAGGTCAGCACGTTGGTCTTGTGCACCAGTGTCAGCTTGTGGGTCTCGCGGGACTGGGCCAACTCGAAGGCGAACCTGACACAACGCTCAGCACCGAAGCGGGTGTTGACCGAGCCCTGGGTGGCCACCTCGTTGGGGGTGCCCTTGCGGAGGAAGCCGCCCTCTCCGGCGTAGGCGCCCTCGGTGTTCTCCCGGATCACGACGAAATCGGCGCCCTCACCGATCGAGCCGGGGACCCCTTTGAAGGGGCGCAGATTGACGTAGAGGTCGAGCTCGAAGCGCAACCGCAGGAGCAGACCCCGCTCCAGGGTGCCCGGAGGCACCGTCGTGTCGCCGACCGGCGGCCCCACGGCCCCGAGGAGGATCGCGTCGAAGCCGCGGAGCTCCTCCAACGTGGCGTCCGTGAGGACCTCACCGGTGGCCTGGAAGTGGGACGCACCGAGATCGAACTCGGTGGTCGCGAGGGTCACCCCGGCGGCCGAGACGACTTTGAGGGCCTCGGCCAGGACCTCAGGGCCGATCCCGTCCCCCCCGACGACAGCCACCCGCAGGCCGACGGGCGCGCTCATCGGGTGCCCGACCCTGGCTGGTTCTTCGAAACGTCGCTCTTCACCGAACTCTTCTCTCCTCGGTGGCCTCGTCGCCCACCGGTCCTCATAGCAGGGGCCGAACCGGCCCCATGAACGAAAAAACCGCCCACGAAGTGGACGGTCGAAGAGGCACGCACCGGTCGGTGCGTGCCTACCGAATGACGATTACGCGCGTTCGGGTCTTCATCGGGTAATAGTTTTCCGCAGATCCCACCACCCGTCAACAGACCCCTCGCGCCCCGAGGAGGGACCATGAGCAGATCGACTTGGTGCCACGGCCCTGCCCGACACCTCGGATGCCCCGCGGGCCCCTGCGGCCGCCCCTCCCTCGGGGACGTCCGCCGAAGCCGCCCCGGGCGGCCGAGCCGGCACCCTCCCAAGGGGCGCTGGGCCAGGCACCACCCCGGCGGCCACCGCTGGTGGGCGATCTCCGTCTCGCCCCCCAGCCGGGATCTGCGTCGGCAGGCCTAGCCCGATGCAGCCGGATCCGGCGCCGCCCTTGACGGCCCACGCAACCTTGGTGACCGACTACGAGGCGAGCTGCGTGGTGGTGGCATTCCACCGCCCGGCCCAACTGGCCGAACTGCTCTCGGCCATCGAAACCGACAACCTCGAGCGAATCGTCGTCAATGTCGACGCCGATCCGGAGGTCCGGGCGGCCGCGGCGGCGAGGGGGGCGGTGAGCTTCGACCTGACCGGTAACCCGGGCTACGGCGCGGCGGTGAATTTCGGCGTCACCCGAGCCCACGGTGACATCATCGTCTTCATGAACGACGACCTGGTCATCGGGGCCTCCGATGTCCATCGTCTCGTGAGTGCGGCACAAGGAGGGGACGGGCGGGTGGTGGTGCCCCGACTAGTCCATCCGGACGGATCGACCGAACGAACCATTGCCGCATTGCCGACACCCTCGTCACTCGCACTCGAGTGGATGCTCCTTCCTGACGCGCCGGTTCCGGTGATCGCCCGGTGCGTCCACCCGCAGAAGTGGCGGGCTCCAGCCTTTCGTGAGCCGATTCAGGCCGCCATGGCGGCGGTTGTCGCCGCCCCCCGTGACGTGCTGCTCCAAGAGCCGATTCCGGAGGCCTACTTCATGTATTGGGAGGAGATGGAATGGTTCTGGCGCCTGGCGGCCCGCAGGGTGCCGGTCGTCTACGAGCCATCAGCGACGGCCGTGCACGGTGGTGGGCGAGAAGAGGTCGGAGCGAACAAGTCCCGCCTTCTGGCGCGCAATGCGGTTCGATGCGTCCGTCGGACGCAGGGATCTACCCAGGCTGCGCTGGCCTGGATCGTGGTCATCGCCTGGAACCTCCGGTTGGTAGTCGTCGACGCCGGCCGCGCCTTGCGTGCTGAGCCCGCTCGCGCCCGCCTCGGGGCCCGCGTCGCCGGCCTGGCCGCCGCGGTGGCCGCGGTGACGGAGCTGCGATGAGTGTCGTCATCGTCGACTGGTTGGGGCGGGGTGGTATTGCGCAGTGCACCGAGGCCTGGGCGATGTGCTACCTCGACGCATCGGTCGATGCCACGGTGGTGACTCGACCCGACCGAGAGCTCGGCGGCGGGACGGTGTCCGTCGTCGCGGCAGAACACCGTCGACACCCGCTCGGCGCTCACCGGGCCGTCGTCGAGCGGGCGGTCGAGGTCATTAAGCGGACGCGACCCGAGCTGGTCATCGTCCAGAACTACGTCATCCCACCCCTGGAATCTCCGGTCCACGACGCGGCACGGCAGGTTGGGGCACAGCTGGTCCTCGTCATCCACGACCACCGGCTCCACAGCCGCCGGGCTGGAACCTCGTGGGGTCTGGTGCAGCTCCTACGGAAGGCCACGACCGTGATCACCCACTCACGGTTCGTGGGCGATGCCGTCGGGCGGATGACGGGTCGTGAGGTGTCGGTTGTCCCGCTGCCGGTCCAGGTGGGCCTGTTGGGATCGGCGGAGCTTCCGGTCCCGTTCGAGACAGTCGAGGGTTCACTGGTGGCCATCCATTTCGGTACGTTGCGACGCTCGTACAAGGGATCGTCAATCGCCGTGCAGCTCGCCCGGAGACCACCGCCGGGATGGGAAGTGGCCCTGGTGGGGTTGGGAGCCCCTGTGGCAGAGGGACTACTCTCGGTCGACCGATTCCTCCGCCCCGGCGAACTCGTCAGTGCGGTCCGGACATCAGCGGTGAGCCTCCTTCCGTACCGCTGGGCCACACAGAGTGGGGCGGTCGTCTTGGCTCAGGCCCTCGGGTCGGTGGTCATCGCGACGCGGGTCGGCGGTCTCCCAGAGCAGATCCACGACCGACAGACCGGTATCCTCATCGATCCCGCGGCGGGCATCGAGACTTGGTGGAGGTCCCTGGAGGAGCTCCGTGACGAGTCGGAGCGACGGAGGATCTCGGCGGCCGCCTTCGCCAAGGTCTGGGACGATCACCGTCAGTTCTGCCGTGCTGCCGTCGATCTCGTGACAAAGGTCCCGTGAGACGGACCGTGAGCGCGATCATGGTGGCGGCCGGCGAGCCGTCGGATCGACTCCATCGTGCCGCACTCTCGCTCGTCGAACAGACGGGAGCACGTGTCGACGAGCTGGTCGTCGCCGTTCCGCCCAACGAGGTCGATGAGGTCGTCGAGCACCTGTCGGGCTTGGGCCCGACCGTTCGTGCCGTCCCTAATCCAACCGGTCGACGTTCGGCCGGACTGAACCGGGCGCTGCATCTGGCGACCGGAGACTACGTCTGCCGCGTCGATGCACGTTCCGTTCTGCCACCCGACTATGTCGACCGGTGCGTCCGAAGACTGGCCGGTGACCAGTCTGTCGGGGTGGTGGGAGGCACCCAGGACCCCATGCCCGGAGGCCCAGGGCCGGTGGCCCGCGGGATCGCCCGGGCACTGGCCAACCCCTGGGCCCTGGGGGCGGCGGCCTACCGAACCGGACGGGCGGGACCGGTCGACACCGTCTACCTCGGCTCGTACCGGCGGGAAGACCTGTTGGCACTCGGCGGATGGAGCGAGTTGCTGGAGGCCAACGAGGACTTCGAGCTCTGCCAGCGGTACCGCGCGAGGGGGGACATCATCTGGCTGGAACCGGACCTACGGGTCGGCTACGAGGCGCGGACCACGTACCGGTCGCTTGCCGACCAGTACCGCGCGTTCGGTCGGAGCAAAGTGGACTTCTGGCGGCGTACCGGCGCCCGGCCGGCCCCCCGTCAGTACGCCGCCATGATCCTGGTCGGGGCGGTCACCGCCTCTGCACTGGCCGCGCTGGCCCGGCGTCCGAAGCTCACGCCCGGATTGGCGGCGGCGGGCCTCGCCGGACTCGTGGCCTTCGACCAGTCCACCGCACCGTCACCCGTTCCGTTGCGCGAGCGGATCGCCGCCCTAGGTGCCTACGTCACCATCTGGGGCGCCTGGACCGGCGGTATCGTGCAGGGGGCTTCGAAAGGAGCCCCATCGTGACGCTCCACGTGGTGCATCGATCAGCCCCGGGCAGCAACCGGAAACGTCGACCGGAATGGTTCAGCAAGTGGCTATGCCTGGCCTCGTTCGCGCAGGCGGTCGAGCACGCAGGCGGACAGGCAGTGACGGTCGAATTTCTCTGCGACGGCGCACCTTCGGAGCCGGTCAGTGCGCTGATGCACGAGCTCGGTCGTGTCGAGGTGCTCCCGCAGCTCGGCAACAGCGGCAGTTACCTCTACTCGATCCGCCACGCGATCGACTCCGGGGAAGACCGCAAGTTGTACTTTGTCGAGGACGACTACCTGCATCTTCCCCTGGCCGTCGCCCTCCTCAGCGATGCCCTCAGCGAGGCGCCGATAGGCACCTATCTGTCCCCCTATGATCACCCCGACCGCTACACTCGCACCGACGATCTGGCAACTCCGGGACGCCAGATCGAGATGTACGGTGGCCACCACTGGCGGCGAATCGAAAGCGCGAATATGACCTTCGCCTCCACGACTGGCACCTTGAGGAGGGACCGGATCTTCCACGTTGCGTCCAGCCGTTTCACGTCCTATCCACATGACCGCGCCTTGTGGCGAGCTGTCCAGGGTCTCGGCTCCCGTCGACTCTTGAGGCGCCAGGCCGACCGCAGCAATTTGTTCAGTGCCGTTCCCTCCCTCGCCACGCACGCCGAAGCGGGCGAGCTCTCCCCGCTGGTCGACTGGACTGCCATCGCCGATGGGATCTCCGCTTGGATGTCGAGGCGCGGATTACCCGAAGATGTCGGTTGGTGACGTCCCGATCGAACTCCGACCCGGCCGAGGCACGACATGGTTGGGTGCGCAAGCTCGCTTTCGGCACGGCCCGCCTGCCCTGGAGGGCCTCCTCGATGTTGCCCATCACCGCGCAACGGCGCATGCGATTGATGCTCGGGCCTCCACCGATGGGATCCGATGGCATCTGGACGACGATCGACCCGTATGCGTTCTGGGCCCAGCGGCCATCGCCTGCGATGGTGCAGCTCGCCATCGACGCCATCACGCGTGCAGCTGACCTCCGGCCAGCAGAGTTGATCGCGCGGGCTCATGCCATGGGGTCACCCTTCGCGTCATGGGCCGACATGTTCCCCGGGGAGCACTACCGGCTCCTGACCGGACTGACCGACATCGTGGATCCTCGCGTGATCATCGAGATCGGGACCTACACCGGGGCCGGCGCGTTGTCCTTGCTCGAGCGTGCCGCCCGTGACGCCAGGGTTGTCACCTACGACGTCATTCCCTGGGAGGAGATCCCCGGAACCCTCCTGGTGCACGAGGACTTCGAGGGGGGTCGGTTGGAGCAGCGGATCGGCGACCTCTCCGACGACGGCTACTGGCGCCACGAACGCGAGCTGTTCGAGCAGGCGGACCTGGTGTTCCTCGACGGGCCGAAAGACGGAGTCTTCGAGCCCCGAATGCTGCGACGACTGGCCGGTCTGGCGCCGAAGGCTGCGTTTTTGCTGGTCATCGACGACATCCGGTTTCTCGAGATGGTCGAGGCATGGGCCGACCTCCCGTCTCCCAAGATCGACCTGACCTCCTTCGGTCACTGGTCGGGCACGGGCTTGGCCCAGATCGGCACCCCCGCAATCGCGCTGGAACGGGACCGATGAAGATCATCGCCTTGACCCCGTTTCGCGACGAGGCTCCATTCCTTCCCCACTTCATCGCTTCGCTGCGTCCGGCCGTCGACGAGATCATCGCCCTCGATGATCGGTCCACTGACGGAGGAGATGACCTTCTCCGCGATGTCGGCGCCCGGATCATCCGCCCGACCTCCGTGAGGACGGAGGGCAACAAGCGAGCCACGTTGCTCGAAGAGGGTCGCCGCCGAGGCGGCACGCACTTCGTCGTCATCGACGCCGACGAGGTCCTCACTGAACCACTGACCGAGTCGCTTCGTTTGTCGATCACGAAGCTCAAGTCCGGAGAGAGCCTGGCGGCACCACTGCTCAGCCTCTGGCGATCGAGTTGGTGTTTCCGTATCGGCAGGGAATACAACATGCCCCTGTGCTGCATGTTCCGAGACGACGGGGTCGCGGCCTATGGGAACACGTTCATCCACGAGAGTAGGGTGCCAGGCACTCTTCGGCTCAAAGAGACACTCAACGAGCTGCCAATGGTGCACCTCCAGTTCGTGGCCTGGCACCGCGCCCAGGTAAAACAGGCGTGGTACCGCGTCCAGGAGCTCCTCTCGGGGAAATCGGCGCTCGGGGTCAACGCCCGTTACCTTTCCACGCTCGACGGTCCGCTGGTCCGTACCCGTCCGTTCGATCCGGCACTGCTGCGCCACATCCCCCCAGTGGGACCGCTCGAAGACCTCCCGCCCGGCTGGCAGCTTGAAGGGCTCTATCAGCTCTTCTCCGAGCACGGACCCGAACACTTCGAGCGCCTCCAAATCTGGCACGTGCCCGAACTCCGTGATCGTTTCGTGGACGTTGTCGGACGTGAACCGAGACCGTCCTTTCAGCTCGGGGCCATAACGGCCCGCGCTATGGCGGACCTTTACGGGAGCAGCCGGGCCCTGGTGCGTCGCGTCCGGCGACCGCGCTCGTCGGGCGGCGCGCCCAGCGGGTCGGGAGCGCCAACCCCGGGCTGATCACGAGTCCGGAAGACCTCGGGTGTCGATACCGGCTACGGGGCGGCGTCTCGACGGCGTGACCAGAGCATCCAGGCGAGGATGGCCGCCAGTGCCGAATCGGAGAGGAGATTGGCGATCGCCGCACCGGTACCCGACCAGCGGGGTATCAGGAGTACGTTAAGGATCACATTGAAGACGAGTCCGATGACTGTCGCTTGCAAGAACCTCCGCTGGGAGCGGAGGATCACGGGCACCGAGATGGCGGTTATCAGGGCTCCGGCCGGTCCGGAGAGCATCAACACGACGAGAACGAGTCCGGCAGACCGATAGCTCGTGCCGAAGACGAGTCCCATGATCTGCGGAGCAAACGGGATGGTCACCGCCAGTGCCGGCAGGACCGACAGCACCGCCACCCCCCCGAGCTGCTTGGCCAATTGCGCTTGGCGCCGGGGTTCATAGCGTGGGAGCCGTGATGGGCCCAGAATCGCCACCGCGGCCGCCGGCAGCAGGGCCGCGTCCAGGATCTTGTTGGCAGCGGCATAGTGGCCCGAGACCACGGTGCCGTGCAGAGCAGCCAGAATCCAGATGTCGATGCTGGCGTAGATGGTCGCCGCGATGGTCCCCACGGCATACGCGAACGATCGGCGAATTCTGAGCTCGTCCAACGGCAAATCCCCCAGATCGGCGCTGACGTGCTTTCTGGTCACCTGCGAGATGGCAATCGCCGAGACGACATCGGCCGCGGCGTAGACGCCGGCGGCCGCGAGCAAGCCCCCGCCGTTGACCAGCCAGAGCGATCCGAGCAAGAGGACCCCGATCCGCGACCCAAATTCGTTGATGGCTTCGACATAGGTTCGATTGAGGGACCGCAGGGCAACGGATTGTGAGGTGTGGATGCCCTTGGCGACGATCGAGACCGCGAAGAGCAGGGGGACGGCGGCGGTGGCGCTCCCGGCGACCGCCAAATAGAAGCCACCGGCGATCAAGGCGGCAATCAGGCTCCGCTGGACGCGCCGCGTCAGGACATGGCGTAGGGCCCGCCCGCTCAGGCCCTCGTGGTTTGCGACGTGAACGCCGAAGGCAAGACTGATGCCCAGGTCGCCCATTACGTTGCAGACGCTGGCCAGCGACAGCATCAGGGTCAGGTCGCCGAACTCCGAAAGGCCGAGTCGATGGGCGGCAACCACCAGCCAGACCGCGGAAGCGAGGGCGGCGAGGATCCGTCCGGTCGCGAGCACCGTGGCCTGTCCCGCCGCCGCCTTCGGATGAAGGCGACGCACCCACACCTTCGAGGAACCCCACAGGCGGTGCAGGCGACGATCTCCCATGTCGAGTCGACGCTACACAAGGCGCTGTCGTGCCGAACGGCATCGTCGAAATCCTTGGATGCAGTCGTTCGCCGGGTCGGCGGTGGGATGCGCCGTCGACCACGACAGCGACGTCCACCGACCGACGGTGGGGGTGACGTCCGCCCGGGGCCGCTGCGGGCTCAGTGGCGAGACCTCGAACCCGGCTCACCCGCTGCGAGTCGCCGGACGTCTCTAGGACCGGGGAATGCCCGGCCGAACGGTCCGACCTCGAGAACCCGCAGCGGTGCGCCCCGGCTGCTGGCGGGGGGTCTTGTCGCGCCAGCCCACCCCGGCCGGTATCCTGTCTTGTTCGGACTCCCGTCGCACTCTACGACCCTGGGGAGGAGAATTGGCCGAGACAACTAATGGGTCGGCGCCCACCCGTCTGACCCGAGAGACCTACGACCGGCTCCAGGCGGAGCTGGAGGACCTGACTACCCGCGGCCGGGTGGAGATCGCCCAGCATATCGAGGCGGCCAGGGCCCTAGGCGACCTCTCCGAGAATGGCGACTACCACGCGGCCAAGGACAGCCAGGGAAAGATGGAATCGCGGATCCGCCAGCTTCAGGCCCTGCTGAAGGACGCCATCGTCGTCGATGACAGCGGAACCGGGGATGGAACTGTCGATCACGGGAGCGTCGTGACCCTCCGCTACGAGGGCGACGACGAAGACGATGTCCAGGACTTCTTCGTGGGCTCGATCGAGGAGCGCCGGGGCGACATGCCGGTTGTCTCGCCGAGCGCCCCGCTGGGCCAGGCCCTGATCGGGCGCTCGGCCGGTGAGTCGGTCGAGTACCAGGCCCCGGGGGGAACGCTGCGGGTCCAGATCGTCAAGGTCGGCGCTTGATGGCCGAGACCGCACCAGCAAAGCGCACGCTTCCTGACAAGGTCTGGGACGCCCACGTCGTCCGCTCGGCCGACGGCGAGCCCGATCTCCTCTTCATCGACCTCCACCTGGTGCACGAGGTCACCTCACCCCAGGCCTTCGACGGGCTCCGTCTCGCCGGCCGGACCGTTCGACGCCCCGATCTCACCGTGGCCACGGCCGATCACAACGTCCCGACCCTGGACATCGACAGGCCGGTGGCCGACCCGACCTCGGCCAAGCAGCTCCAGGTGCTCTCGGCCAACTGCGACGAGTTCGGGATCACCTGCTACCCAATGGGCCACGCAAATCAGGGAATCGTCCACATCATCGGGCCCGAGCTCGGCCTTACCCAGCCGGGCATGACCGTGGTCTGCGGGGACAGCCACACCTCCACCCACGGCGCGTTCGGTGCCCTGGCCTTTGGGATCGGCACCAGCGAGGTCGAGCACGTCCTGGCCACCCAGACGCTGCCCCAACAGCGCCCACTCACCCTGGGTATCGAGATCGAGGGTGAGCTTCGTGCTGGGGTGACGGCCAAGGACATCGTGCTCGCCGTCATCGGGCGCATCGGGACCGGTGGAGGCGCGGGCCACGTCATCGAGTACCACGGTTCCACCATCCGGTCGCTTTCGATGGAGGGCCGGATGACGGTGTGCAACATGAGCATCGAGGGCGGCGCCCGGGCCGGAATGATCGCCCCGGACGACACCACCTACGAGTACCTCGAGGGCCGGACCCATGCACCCCGGGGGGCGGCGTGGGACGAGGCGGTCGCGTACTGGCGCACCCTGCCCTCCGACAAGGGTGCCCTCTTCGACAAGGAGGTGCTCCTCCAGGCGGGGGCGATCGCCCCCCACGTCAGCTGGGGAACCAACCCCGCCCAGGTGGCGCCGATCGACGCCGCCGTGCCCGACCCCGACACCTTTGAGACTTCCGAGGACCGCGACGCCGCGGCCCGGGCCCTCGAGTACATGGGACTCACCGCCGGCATGCCGCTTCGGGACATCGCCGTCGACACCGTGTTCATCGGGTCGTGCACCAACGGCCGAATCGAGGACCTGCGGGAGGCGGCGTCGGTGCTGGACGGGCGTCGGGTGCGCCCCGGCCTGCGGGCCCTGGTGGTCCCCGGCTCGCGCCGGGTGCGCAACCAGGCCGAGGCCGAGGGCCTCGACAAGGTCTTCGTCGCCGCCGGCTTCGAGTGGCGTGAACCGGGGTGTTCGATGTGCCTGGCCATGAACCCCGACAAGCTCGCCCCCGGCGAGCGCTGCGCCTCGACCTCCAACCGGAACTTCGAGGGCCGTCAGGGCCGGGGCGGTCGGACCCACCTGGTCTCCCCGGCGGTCGCCGCGGCGACCGCCGTCGCCGGGCACTTCGCCACCCCCGGCAGCCTCGGGGAGGCCTCGTGAAGCCCGTCGTGGTGGTGACCGGCCGGGGCGTCCCCCTCGACCGCTCCGACGTGGACACCGACCAGATCATCCCGTCGGACTGGCTCAAGCGTGTCGAGCGGACAGGGTTCGGTGCCGGCCTGTTCTCCGAGTGGCGCGACGACCGGGACTTCGTCCTCAACGACCCCAGCTACGTCGGTGCCACCATCTTGGTGGCCGGCCACAATTTCGGCACCGGTTCCTCGCGCGAGCACGCGGTCTGGGCGCTGCTGGACTACGGGTTCGAGGCGGTGGTCTCACCTCGGTTCGGGGACATCTTCCGCAACAACTGCACCAAGGGTGGCCTGCTCCCGGTCCAGGTGCTCCCCGGGGTGGAGCGCCGTCTGATGGAGGCTATCGAGGCGGACCCCGCCCTCGAGATCACGATCGACGTGGCCCGGGGCGTCCTCGAGGCACCGGCAGCGGGCATCACGGCCGAATTCCCCCTGGACGAGTTCACCCGGGACCGGCTGCTCAACGGCTGGGACGACATCGGGCTCTCCCTGCGCCACGAGGCTGACATCAGCGCCTACGAGGCCGGCCGGCCCGACTGGCTACCCGCGGCGGGCTGACCCTCGGGCCCCGATGCCGGCGCCGACCCGCGAGCTCCCGTGGTGAGGGTCCGCCCGATGACCGCGCCGGACGTGCCCGGCGCCGCCGAGATTTGGTACGAGGCCTTCTGGGCCCTCCGGGCCCAGCTCGGGCTCCCGGCCCTCCCCCGCACACCCGCCGACGACGAACGCCTCGAGCGCCGGCTCGGGCACCTGATCGGCTCGGATCCCGACGGATCGTGGGTGGCCGAGGAGGACGGGCGCGTCACCGGCCTGGCCCAGGCCTTCATCCGCGACGGGATCTGGGTGCTCTCGCTCCTCGGTGTCTCCCCCGAACACCAGGGGAGGGGGACGGCCCGGCTCCTGCTGGAACAAGCCCTCGACTACGGCACCCCTGGTGCTCCGGGCATGATCCAGGCGTCGGCGGACCCCAAGGCGATGGCCCTCTACGCCGGTGCCGGATTTGCCCTGCACCCGTCGGTGGCCGCCTGGGGCCCGGTGCGGTCGCCGATCGTGGCCCCACGGGGCGTGCGGGCCGGCGGTGCCGGCGACCTGGAGGTCGTCGACGCGGTGGACCGGGAACTCAAGGACGCCACCCGCGGCGATCTCATCGCCCACCTGCTGTCCTCGGGGGACCACCGCCTGCTCGTGGACGGCACAACCGGCTACGCCGTGGTCAAAGGCGACCGGGTGGTGACCCTGGGCGCGCTCGACGAGGAGTCGGCCTCCCGACTGCTTCTGGCGGCGATGGCCGGGGTCCCGCCCGGCGAACCGTTCCAGATGAACTGGGTCACCGCCGACCAGCAGTGGGCGGTGCGGGACCTGGTGGCCGCCGGGGTGCCGCTCCACCCCGCCGGTCCGGTCATGGTCCGCAGCCTGGTCGGGCCCTTCAGCCCCTACATCCCGAGCGGCGGCCTCGGCTGAGCGGCGCCGCCGCTCAGGCCCAGCGGTACTTGGTCCAGCCCTCCACCGGCGCCGCCCCCAGCGCTCCGTAGAAGTCGATGGCCGGTTGGTTCCAGTCGAGCACCTCCCACTCGAGCCGACCGTCGGTGCGCTGGCGCAAGTAGTCCAAGAGGGCCCGCCCGTAGCCCCGGCGCCGGTAGGGCTGGCGGATGAAGAGGTCCTCCAGCCAGATGCCGCTGCGCCCCAGGAACGTGGAGAAGCTCGGGAACCACAGGGCCATGCCGGCGACTGCTCCGTCGTCGTCGACGACCAGGCTCACCCGGACCACGGCGTCGGGCCCGAACAGCCCGCGGCGCAGGTCGTCGGTCGTGCACACGACGTGGCCGGCGAGTTCCTCGAACTCGGCCAGCTCGGTGATGAGGGCCAGGATCTCGTCGACGTCGTTGGGCGTGGCCTCCCGGATGCTCACCTGGTGGCGCGCCCGGCCCGGTTGGCCGCGCTGACGACGGCGCTGAGCGAGGCGTCGAGGATGGAGGCGTCCATGCCCACCCCCCACCAGGTGGTGCCGTCGGCCCCCTCGGCTTCCACGTAGGCCACGGCGGACGCCCCCGAACCGGCGGTCAGGGCGTGTTCGGAGTAGTCCTTCACCTCGAAGGCCACCCCCAGCTCGGCCCGCAGGGCGGCGACCAGGGCGTCGATCGGCCCGTTGCCCTCGGCGGTGACCGTGCGGTGCCGGCCGTCGACCAGGAGCTGGGCCGTCACCGTGGTCCTCCCGCCCCCGGTGGCCACCTCGCTCCCGAGCAGGCGGATGCCGGCGTCCTCGGGCAGGTAGGTGTCGCTGAACACCTGCCACATCTCGGACGGGGCGATCACCGTGCCACTCTTCTCGACCACCGCCTGGACCTGCTTGGAGAACTCCATCTGCAGTCTCCGGGGCAGGTCGAGCCCGTGCTCGGCGTCCATCACGTAGGCCACACCACCCTTGCCGGACTGGCTGTTGACCTGGATGATGGCCTCGTAGGTCCGCCCGGTGTGCTTGGGGTCGATCGGCAGGTACGGCACCTCCCACTCGGCGTAGTCGTCGCCGATGGCCGCCATGCCCTTCTTGATGGCGTCCTGGTGGGAACCACTGAAGGCGGTGTAAACCAGGTCCCCGGCGTAGGGGTGGCGGGGGTGGATCGGCATCCGGGTGGCGAACTCGGCCACCCGGCGGACCCGCTCGATGTCGCTGAAGTCGAGCCCGGGGTCGACCCCCTGGGAGAACAGGTTCATGGCCAGGGTTACCACGTCCACGTTGCCGGTCCGCTCCCCGTTGCCGAACAGCGTGCCCTCCACCCGGTCGGCCCCGGCCAGCACGGCCAGCTCCGCCGCCGCCACCGCGGTGCCCCGGTCGTTGTGGGGGTGCAGGCTGAGGATCACAGAGTCGCGGTTGGCGATGTTCCGGCTGCACCACTCGATCACGTCCGCGTAGACGTTCGGGGTGTACATCTCGACGGTGGCCGGGAGGTTGATGATGATGGGGCGCTCAGGGGTCGGCTCGATGACCTCCATCACCGCCTCGCAGATCTCGACCGCGAACTCGGGCTCGGTCCCGGTGAAGCTCTCGGGCGAGTACTCGTAGCGGACCTCGGTCCCCCTGAGGCGGTCCTCGAACTTGCGGCAGAGACGGGCCGCGTTGACGGCGATGTCGACGATCCCGCCCTTGTCCAGGCCGAACACCACCCGTCGCTGGAGCTCGGAGGTCGAGTTGTAGAAGTGGACGATGGCGCGGCGGGCCCCGACCAGTGACTCGTAGGTCCGCTCGATCAGCTCCTCGCGGCACTGGACCAACACCTGGATCTCGACGTCGTCGGGAATCAGGTCGTCCTCGATGATCTGGCGCTGGAAGTCGAAGTCGGTCTGGGAGGCCGAGGGGAAGCCGACCTCGATCTCTTTGAACCCCACCTTGACCAGGGTGTCGAAGAGCCGGAGCTTGCGCTCGGGGTCCATCGGGTCGATCAGGGCCTGATTGCCGTCACGCAGGTCGACGCTGGCCCAGCGCGGCGCCCGCTCGAACTCGCGGTCGGGCCAGGTGCGGTCGGCCAGCTTGAGGGGGATGTGGGACCGGTACCGCTGGAACGGCATCGGGGACGGGTCGCAGGGCAGGGCGAGGCGGCCGGCCCGGTCCCTTTGGCCTCCCGTGTGCTCTTCGCTCATCGCTCCCTCTCCTCCACTCCCGCTTCACTCCTGCTTTCGCCAACTCCGACCCGCCCTGCATCACCCCAACAAAAAACCTCCCGGCCGTCAGGCACAGGAGGTTGCGGGCGAACGCGTTGTGGCGTTCGCCGTCAGGTAAGCAGCAGGTCCGCAGTCGGTGCTCCGTACATTGCCCACCCATGGTGCCAGGGGCGTCGCGCCTCGTCAAGGCAGCCCGCGGTCCGCCCCCGGGACCCCGGGCCCCGGGGCCACGGCGGCCGGGGCGGGTTCTTCCTGGTCGGGGGCCCGCGAGGCGTCGGGCCAGGACAGGGCCACCACCACGAGGGTGCCGCCGACCACGACCAGCGGCCACCGCCACTCACCGCTGGCGCCGAGTTGGGCGTAGACGGTGACGCCGGCGGCCACGAGACAGGCGGCGGTGAAGCGGACCCGGCTGCCCACCGCCGCCGCCACCAGCCCGACAGCGAGGGGGGCGAACACGTAGTACGAGACGAGCACGGGGTCAACGAGACAACGCACGAGGAAGGCCACCGACAGCGCGGCCACAACGATCGCCGGCGGGGGCCGGCGGCGGCAGACCAGCCAGCAGAAGGCGAAGGCGGCCACGGTCCCGATCGAGCGCATTGGGGCTCCCGACACCCAGTCCCCGGGCAGGTGTGGGGCCAGATGGGCCAGCGGCGTCGGGTGGTCCCGGAACAGCGGCTCGGGCTGGAGGTGCAAGACGCGGAAGGCCCGGCTCCAGTCGGCGACGACCGGAGCCACCAGGACCAGGGCCGGCGGCACCACCACGCGGGCCGCCAGTCCGGCCCAGCGCCGGGTCGGGGCCAGGGCGAAGGCGACGCCCACCCCGGCCAGGGCGATGGGCTGGCAGACGACGGCCAACCCGAAGAGCCAACCGCAGCGACCCCAGCGCCCGTCGAGGGCGTCGAGCGACGCGAACAGCACCAGGGCCACCGCGACGGGGTACTCGGGGTGCCCGTACCAGAAGGCGACGTCGAAGAGCACGACGACCTCGGCGGCCATGAGGGCCCAACGCCGCCGGGGCCCGGCCCCGAGGCGGCGGGCCACCGCGTCGGTGGCGAAGAGCACCGACGACGAGACGACCAGGATCCATGGCTCGAGCACGACCCACGCCGTCGGCTCCAGAAGGACCGGCCCGCCGACCGACAGGTGGAGCAGCTGGGAGAGGCCAACGGCGGGGGCCAAGAGCACGAGCGCCCCGGGCGGCCCGACCAGCCCCGAGCCCGGCGCGTAGAGCTGGGTGAAGTGGCCCCCGAGGGCCTGGTCGGTGACCGCGTAGCTCCGCCAGACGTCGATCGACCCGGCCCAGGCCTGGGTGTGGTGGAGGAGCGGGTTCCACTCGACCCCCAGGTTCATCCCGAGAACGAGCACTGCCGCCGTACCCACCAGCGGGACGACGTGGCGCCCCGCCCACTCCCGGACCCCCTCAGCCATGGTGACCGCCCGCTCCTCTCCCCGAGTCCGGGACGTCCCCCAGTCCGGGGCAATTGTTCCGGGACACCAGTCCTGGACAATTGTGGTCGCCCGGCGGCCGCCCGGGCGGGACGCTGCGACCGATCCGCCCGGACCCGGCCGCGGCTAGCGTGACCCCGGTGGGAAAACTCCTGCGCATCCTGATCCTGGCGGCGGTCCTAGCCGGCCTCGGCGTCGTCGTCCGCCGTCTGCTGGCCGAGCGGGCCCCCGCTCACGGGCTGAACGGGTCGGGACCCAGGCTCGGCAGCTTCGACACCTGGCCCCCGGTCCTGAAGAAGACCGAGTCCTCCCAGCCCGCCGGCTGATCGCCGTCGGGCCCCGGACGGGCGCCCCGCCTGACGGGGCGCTCAGAGGCTGACCCGGTGCAGGTCGAGGATCCCCTCGTCGGCCCGCAGCCGGCCCAGGGCCTCGTCGGGCACCGGGCGGTCGCAGGTGAGCACCATGAGCGCCGTGCCTGCCTCGCGGCTCGGACCCACGGCCATCGAGGAGATCGAGAGGCCGGCGTCGCCCAGGACCACGCCCACCACCCCGATCATCCCGGGCCGGTCGTCGTTGCGGACCACCAGCATGTGCGCCGACGGAGGGACCTCGAGCGTCGTGGTCGTCGACCATCACCACCCGGGGCTCGACCCGCACGCCGGCCCCGGTGAGGGTGCCGGCCACGGCATGGGTGCCCGAGCGCAGGGTGATGAGGCTCTTGTAGTCGTGCGAGGTCACCGTCGAGGTCTCGCGTACCTCGAGGCCGCGTTGGTCGGCCAGTTGGGGGGCGTTGACGTAGGAGACCGGCTCCTCGGTCGAACTGGCGAACAGGCCCTTGAGGGCCGACAGGGTGAGGATACCGGTACCGGTGCCGGCCAGCTCGCCGTGGTACTCGATCTCGAGGCGATCCGGCAGCCCCTCGTGGAGGCAGCCGAAGAACCGTCCCAATTGTTCGGCCAGGCCCATGAACGGCCGGACGGTCTCGGAGACGTCGGTGGCCGCCACGTTGACGGCGTAGGGGACGAAGTCCCCGGCCAGGGCCAACAGGACCTGCTCGGCGATCGTCACCCCAGCCTTGTCCTGGGCCTCGGCCGTCGAGGCGCCGAGATGGGGGCTGACCACTACCGAGTCCAGCTCGAAGAGCGGCGACTCGGTGGTCGGCTCCTTGGCGAACACGTCCAGGCCGGCGCCCTGGACGGTTCCGGTGCGGATGGCTTCGGCCAGGGCCTCCTCGTCGACGATGCCGCCCCGCCCGGCGTTGATCAGGCGGAGCCCAGGCTTGGCCTTGGCCAACAGGTCCCGTCCGATCAGCCCCACCGTCTCGGGGGTCTTAACGGCATGGATGGTGACGAAGTCGGCCTCGGCCACCAGCTCTTCGAGGGTCCGTAGCTCGACGCTCATGTGCCGGGCCCGGTCGGCCGAGACGTAGGGGTCGTAGGCGATCAGGCGCATCCCGAAGGCGAGGGCCCGTTGGGCCACCAGGGCGCCGATCCGTCCCAGCCCCACGATCCCGAGGGTCTTGCCGTGGAGCTCGACGCCTTCCCACTTGGAGCGCTCCCACTTGCCCGCCACCAGTGCGGCGTGGGCCTGGGGGATGTTGCGGGCCTGGGCCAGCATGAGGGCCATCGCCTGCTCGGCGGCCGAGAGGATGTTGGACTGGGGGGCGTTGACCACCATGACCCCGCGTGCGGTGGCCGCCTCCACGTCGACGTTGTCGAGGCCGATGCCGGCCCGTCCGACCACGATCAAGTCGCCGGCCGCCGCCAGCAGCTCGGCCGTCACCTGGGTGGCCGAGCGGATGATCAGGGCCTCGGCCCCGCCGATGGTGGCCACCAGCTCCTCGGGGCTCAAACCCTCCTGGACGTCGACGTCGTGGCCGGCGGCAGCCAGCTGGTCGAGGCCACGCTGGGCGATCTTCTCGGTTACCAGTACCCGTGCCACAGGCCTGCTCCTCAATCCCCCGCTGCTGTGTCGGCCCCCGCTGCTGTGTCGGCTCGAGACGTTGCTAGTCGCTCTCCGCCTCGCTGAACAACTTGGCCAGCCGGGAGACCCCCTCGGCCAGGTCCTCGTCCCCGAGGGCGTAGGACATCCGGAAGTACCCCGGTGCCCCGAAGGCCTCGCCGGGGACCACGGCCACCTTGGCCTCACTGATGCACAGCTCGGCCAGCTCGGCGCTGGTGGCCGGGCGGACGCCCCGGAGCTCGCGGCCGAGCAGGCCCTTCACCGACGGGAAGGCGTAGAAGGCGCCCTCGGGCTCGAGGCACGCGACACCGGGGATCTCGTTGAGCATCCGGTGGATGGTGCGCCGGCGCCGGTCGAACGCCTCGCGCATCATGGCCACCGCCCCCAGGTCGCCCGACACCCCGGCCAGGGCGGCGGCCTGGGACACGTTGGCCACGTTCGAGGTCTCGTGGGACTGGATGTTGGTGGCCGCCGTGATGGCGTCGGCCGGCCCGAGCAGCCAGCCCACCCGCCAACCGGTCATGGCGTAGGTCTTGGCCACCCCGTTGGCCACCAGGCAACGGTCGGCCAACTCGGGCACCACGACGGGCATCGAGTGGTGTTCGGCCCCGCCGTAGACGAGGTGCTCGTAGATCTCGTCGGTCAGCACCCAGATGCCGCGCTCGACCGCCCAGCGCCCGATGGCCTCGATCTCGTCCCGCGGGTACACCGCACCCGTCGGGTTCGACGGCGACACGAACAAGAGCGCCTTGGTGCGCGGGGTGAGGGCCGCCTCGAGGTCGTCGACCGAGACCCGAAAGCCGGTCGACTCGTCGGCGTGCACCACGACCGGGACCCCCCCGGCCAGGGCGATCGACTCGGGGTAGGTGGTCCAGTAGGGGGCCGGGACCAACACCTCGTCGCCCGGGTCACACAGGACGGCGAAGGCATTGGCCACCGCCTGCTTACCCCCGTTGGTCACCAGCACCTGGGAGGCGGCGACCTCGTAGCCCGAGTCCCGCCTGGTCTTTTCGGCGATGGCCTGACGCAGCTCGGGCAGGCCGCCGGTCGGGGTGTAGTGGTGGTAGGCGGGCCGGCGGCAGGCGGCCACCGCCGCCTCGACGATGTGTTCGGGGGTCGGGAAGTCGGGCTCGCCGGCCCCGAAGCCGATCACATGCTCCCCGGCCGCCTGGAGGGCCTTGGCCTTGGCGTCGACGGCCAGGGTGGCCGACGGGGACACGGCGGCGGCCCGGGCCGAGATCCTCCGCTCGGTGGTGCGGTTTTCCGCTCTGGAGGCCACGAATGCCATTATTCACTACGTGACCGACACCCCCGACATCCGGATCCCGGCCAACCTCCTCCCGTCCGACGGGCGCTTCGGCTCCGGGCCCTCCAAGGTCCGACCGGACCAGGTGGCGGGCCTGCTTAGCGTGGCCGACACCTTCCTCGGCACCAGCCACCGCCAGAAGCCGGTGAAATCGGTCGTGGCCCGGGTCCGGGCGGGGCTGGCCGACCTGTTCAGCCTGCCCGAGGGCTACGAGGTCCTTCTCGGCAACGGAGGGGCGACGTGTTTCTGGGACGCCGCCACCTTCGGGCTCATCGCCGGGCAGAGCCAGCACCTGAGCTTCGGTGAGTTCTCCTCCAAGTTCGCCGCCGCCGCCAAGGCGGCCCCCCACCTGAAGGACCCCCAGGTCATCGAGTCCGAGGCCGGGACCCACCCGCTGCCCGCCGCCGATCCGGCGGTCGACCTCTACGCCCTGACCCACAACGAAACCTCGACCGGGGTGGCCATGGAGATCCGGCGGCCGCCGGGGGCTGCGCTCCCGGCCGACGGCGGGGGGCTCGTGGCCGTGGACGCCACCTCGGGGGCGGGTGGTCTTCGGGTCGACCCGGCCCAGTTCGACGCCTACTACCTGGCGCCCCAGAAGTGCTTCGCCAGCGACGGCGGGCTCTGGCTGGCCCTGTGCTCGCCGGCGGCGATCGACCGCATCGAGCAATTGCACGACTCGGGACGCTGGGTGCCGGCCTTCTTGGACCTCAAGATCGCCCTCGACAACTCGCGGCTGGACCAGACCTACAACACCCCGGCCCTGGCCACCCTGTTCATGCTGGCCGAGCAGCTCGACTGGATGCTGGCCGGTGGAGGACTCGAGTGGACGGCCGGACGATGCGACCGTTCAGCCGAGATCCTCTACACCTGGGCCGAGCAGTCCGGCTTCGCCCGGCCCTTCGTGGCCGAGCCGGGCGACCGGAGCCACGTGGTGGGCACCATCGACTTCGTCGACGCAGTCGACGCGGCCATCGTCGCCGCGGTGCTCAGGGCCAATGGCGTGGTCGACACCGAGCCCTACCGAAAGCTCGGCCGCAACCAGCTCCGCATCGCCATGTTCCCGGCCATCGAGCCCGGGGACGTCGCGGCCGTGTGCGCGTGCATCACCCATGTCGTGGGGGCGATCGCGGACTGAGGTCCTGAGCGGAGCTTCGGCACCGGCCCGGCGGGGTCAACCGGCCGAAGCTTCGCCCACCCTGCGCTGGGGGGTCGACATCAAGGACGCGACGGGGATCTCGGGGGGCTCCTCGCAGGCCCGCCAGTACGACGTGGTGGCGATCGCCAACCCGCTGAGCGACACCAGGACCTGGACGGGCACCGGGAACCAGTGGACGATCGGCGAGTAAATGTCGATCGGGATGGGCACCAGGTAGAAGCCTCCGAGGATCCAGGCGATCGTGACCAACCGGATCCTTCCCATGCAGCAGTCAAGCAGCAATAGGGTGACGGCGAGGCAGACCAGGTAGTAGTCGTAGAAATTGACTTCGAAGACGAGCCGGAGGGCGAGCGCCACCGCCGCCAGCGCGACCAACGGTCCCGGTTCGAGCACGCGGTCGTCCAGCCTTCGGCGACCGTAGATCGCCACCAGCCCGGCGGCCAGGACCGGCAGCACCCGGGCCACCAGCACCCGCGGGACGTTCGGGAGCTTCGCCAGGTCGACCAACGTTCCCGTTCTGAGCAGGGTCCCCCCGGTACCCAGCAGATCGCTGAGTGCGACCCGACCGGAGAGCACCACCATCGGAACGGCGAGCACGACAACGATACCGACAACGGCACCGATGAAGCGAAGACGCCCCCTCGGCGGGACGGCGATGGCCGCCGGAACAGTCACCAAGAGGGCGTACTGCTTGGTCATGAGGGCCAGACCGAACAGGAACCCACCCAGCAGCCACCGCTTTCGACTGATGGCAGCCAGGCCCCCGAAGATGAAGCCGAGCGTCATGAGGTCCTCGGGGTGGAAGAAGCCGGCCAGCGTGACCGCTACCGGGGGAACGAGGGCGAGGAGGACCACGCTGATGGCCTCCCAGCCGTTGCGGCCCCTTCCCGCAACTCGCAGGACGGCCACGAAGCCGGCCAACAAGAAGAACCACCCGAAGAGCCCGACCCACAGGATCCGCTGATGCGTCCAACGGACCTGCCACTCGTTGATGAGGGCACCCATCTGGTGGCACCCGGGGGTGGCGCTCGGGAAGGGTCGGGTGGCCGGCTCCCCGATCGTCACCACGAAGCCGGCGGCGATCAGGGGGTACACCAAGGGCGCCTGGGTGTTCAGGTCGGGGGGGTACGCGCAATGCGCGACCCCCTCGGCCAGGGCGTAGGCGGGCACATCGACCTGGTTCGAGTCGCCGGCGTGAGGGCCGCCGAAGATGTACAGCATCCCGAGGAGGACACCGGTGGCCAGGAGCCAGGCACCGGCGCTGGCAAAAGGTCCGAATGGGCGGTTGGCAAACCTCCGGAGCACCGAGTGCATCTGGCGAAGGTAGCCGCCTCAGCCCCCAGAAGCGTCCTGCACCTTCTGTTTGCCCGCCGAGATGAACGGCATCATCGCACGCAGCTCGGCCCCGACCTTCTCGATCTGGTGCTGGCGCCCTTCCTCCTGGAGCTCCCGGAAGCGATGTCGGCCCGACCGGTTCTCCTCGATCCACTCGGCGGCGAACGAGCCGTCGCGGATCTGGTCCAGGATCCGCTGCATCTCGGTGCGGACATGCTGGTCGATTACCCGCGGTCCCCGCGTCAGGTCGCCGTACTCGGCCGTGTCCGAGATCGAGTAGCGCATCCCGGCGATGCCTTGCTCGTACATGAGGTCGACGATCAGCTTGAGCTCGTGGAGGCACTCGAAGTAGGCGGACTCGGGCTGGTAGCCCGCCTTGACCAGGGTCTCGAAACCCGCGGTCACCAGTGAGGTGAGGCCCCCGCAGAGCACGACCTGCTCTCCGAACAGGTCGGTCTCGGTCTCCTCGGCGAAGGTGGTGTCGAGCACCCCGGCCCTGGTGGCCCCGATGCCGTGGGCGTAGGAGAGGGCCAGCTCGCGGGCCTTGCCGGTGGCGTCCTGGTGCACGGCGATGAGCGAGGGCACCCCTCCCCCCTCGGTGTAGGTGCGTCGCACCAGGTGACCGGGGCTCTTAGGGGCGACCATGGCCACGTCGACGCCGTCGGGCGGGACGATCTGGCCGAAGCGGATGTTGAACCCGTGGGCGAACATGAGGGCGTCGCCCTGGTTCAGATGGCGGGCCACCTCGGCGTCGTAGACGGCCTTTTGCTCGGTGTCGGGGAGGAGGATCATGATGACGTCGGCCTCCTCGGCCGCCTGGGCGACCGAGGTCACCCGGAGCCCCGCCTCCTCGGCCTTGCGCCGGGAACCCGACCCCTCCCGCAGGCCGACCCGGACGTCGACGCCGGACTCGGACAGGTTGAGGGCGTGGGCGTGGCCCTGGGAGCCGTAGCCCAAGATGGCGACCTTGCGCCCCTGGATCAGACTCGGGTCGGCGTCCTTCTCGTAGTACAGCGTGGCCATGGTCTCGTCTCCGTCGTCGTTCAGCCGGCGGCGCCGGCGATGGGTCTGGGTCGGGCGGGCTCGCGCTCAAGCTTAGGCAGGGCGACCCGCCCGGTCCGCTGGAGCTCCACCACCTCGTAGTTGTCGAGCAGCCCCTCGAGGTCGTCGATCTTCTCGGGCCGGCCGGCCAACATCACCGTCAGCTGGTCCCGGCCCACGTTGACCACCTCGCCGCCGAAGACCCCGACAAGCTGGATGACCTGGGAGCGCTCGGTCGGCCCGACGGCCACCGTGGCCAGCAGGAGCTCGCGCTCGATGGCCTCGGACGGGGCCAGCTGGGAGATCGAGACCACGTTGATCAGCTTGTCGAGCTGCTGGACCACCTGGTCCAGGGGCGCGGACTCGACGTCGACCACGATGGTGATGCGGCTGAACCGCTCGTCCTCGTCGGTGGGGGCGACGGCCAACGAGTAGATGTTGAAGCCCCTCCGGCTGAAGAGCCCGGCCACCCGGGAGAGCACCCCGGCCTTGTTCTCGACCAGCACAGAAAGAATGTGGTGGCGCGGGGCGCCCCCCGGGTGCCCGGGGAGTTGGGTCACGCTCATCGCGGCCTCCCCTCCTGGTCGGGGTGGACGACGATGGCGTCGTTCGACGCGCCGGCCGGCACCATCGGGAAGACCTTCTCGAAGGCGTCGGTGCGGAAGTCGATGACGACCGGCCGGTCGTCGATGCCGTTGGCCTTCTCGATCGCCGGAGCGACCTCCTCTGGCGACTCGGCCCGGAGACCGACGCATCCCATGGCCTCGGCCCATTTGACGTAGTCGGGCAGGTCGGGCGAGAGATAGACCTCCGAATAGCGCTCCTCGTAGAACATCTCCTGCCACTGGCGCACCATGCCGAGATAGGCGTTGTTCAGGATCGCCACCTTGACCGGGATCCGCTCGGCCGTGGCCGTCACCAGCTCCTGGGCCGTCATCTGGAAGCAGCCGTCGCCGTCAATGGCCCAGACCGTCCGGTCCGGCCGGCCGACCTTGGCCCCGACGGCCGCCGGGACGGCGAAGCCCATGGTGCCCGCGCCCCCCGAGTTCACCCAGGTGTAGGGGTAGTCGAAGCGCCAGTACTGCGAGGCCCACATCTGATGCTGGCCGACGCCGGCCACCACCACCGAGTCGGCCGGCGAGGCGTCGCGGAGGGTCTCGACCACCATCTCGGGTTTGATCGCCCCACCTTCGGACTGGCGGTAGTGGAGCGGGTAGCGCTCCTGCCACTCGTGGAGCTGACCCCACCACCCGGCGAGGTCCGGGCGTTCGGCCGCACGACTACCGGCGGCCGGGGACGAGCCGGCACCCGAGAGCCCCAACGCCTCGAGGGCCGCCAACAGCTCGTCGATGACCAGCCGGCAGTCACCGGCGATACCCACGTCGGCGGCCCGCACCTTGCCCAGCTCGGCCGGGTCGATGTCGACGTGGATCACTTTGGCCTCGGGGGCGAAGGCGTCGATCTTCCCGGTGACCCGGTCGTCGAAACGCGAGCCAAGGGCGATCAGGAGGTCGGCCCGCTGCATGGCCGTGACCGCGGTGTAGTTGCCGTGCATCCCGGGCATCCCGAGGCAGAGCTCGTGGCTGTCGGGGAAGGCTCCCCGGGCCATGAGGGTGGTGACGACCGGGATGCCGGTCCGCTCGGCCAGCTCGCGCAGTTCGCCGGCCGCCCGGGCCTTGAGGATGCCGCCCCCGGCGTAGATGACAGGGCGCTCGGCCGCGAGCACCAGCTCGGCTGCGTCCCGCACCCGCTCGGGGTCCCCGGCGGTCACCGGGTGGTAACCGGGCAGGTCGAGGTCGTCGACCGACGTCGGCCAGTACCACTCCATCGAGGCGTTGGCGATGTCCTTGGGCAGGTCGATCAGGACCGGTCCCGGTCGCCCGGTGGTGGCCACATAGAAGGCGGCGGCCACGACCCGGGGAATCTCGTCGACGTCTTTGATCAGCCAGTTGTGCTTGGTGATCCCGTTGGTCACCCCGGTGATGTCGCACTCCTGGAAGGCATCGGTCCCGATGGACTGGGTCGCCACCTGGCCCGAGACCACCACCAGGGGGGTCGAGTCCATGTAGGCGTTGGAGAGCGGGGTCACGATGTTGGTCGCCCCCGGCCCGCTCGTCACCATGGCCACGCCCGGACGTCCGGTGACCATGGCGTAGCCCTCGGCCATGTGGCCCGCCCCCTGTTCGTGGCGGACCAGGATGTGACGGATCGACGAGTCGATGATCGGGTCGTAGACGGGCAGGATGGCCCCGCCGGGGAGGCCGAACATGACCTCCACCCCCTGCATCTCGAGGCTCTTGATGAGGGCTTGGGCTCCGGTGAGTCGCATGGCTGCTTTCCTTGTGGTCCTTGTTGTCCTTGGCTTGTGACGTGGACTTCGCTGTGCTGGCGGGTCGGCTCGGAAATTGAAACGACCTCCCGTCTGGGAGGCCGGAGAGCGCGCGAGGGATATCGGTCGCGCGCTAGCGAACGAGTACCAGGGTGGTGCTGGAGGCGGTGCCGTCAGTCATTGCCCGCTTATTCTGGCACGCCGGAGGCCGGTCGACAACCCCGCCCCGCTCTCCGGACCCGGACGAACCCGACTGTGCAACCCCGGCCGGGCGCCCTTTTCACCGGGCGTGGCGGTGCCCGACCGGTCCCGCACCAGACCCGCTCACCCCTCGTAGAAGTGCCGGTTGGCCTCGACGCTGGCCGAGATGTCCTCGGGCAGGTCGGTCCGGGACAGCAGGTACCGGGTGAGGGCACGCCCCCGGGCCACCTCGCCCACGTAGTAGGCGCAGATGGACTGCTCGTAGGCCATTTTCCATGCGGCCACGTCGGTGTGCACGAAGAGCCGGTCGGCGTTGGGAGGGAAACCCGAACCGTTGGGCTCGGCCGCCGTGTGGCGGCGGGCCAGCTCGCAGACCTCCCAGGCCAGCCGCCACTGCTGACGCCCGCGGTAGTGGGTGGCCAGGGTCCAGAGGGGCTCGGCCCGCCAGGGCCGTTCGGCCCAGGCGTCGAAGAGCACGCCGCAGCCCTGCTCGGGCGCTCCGGCCGCCAACAGGCACACCCCGAGCCTCCAGCGCGAGTACCACAGCTCCTCGTCCCAGCCGCCGAGCTCGAGGCGGCGGCGGTACCACTCGGCGGCGTGGCCTGGGTCGCCAGCGTCGTCATGGGTGCGGGCCAGGTAGAAGCAGGTCCGGGCGTCGGTCGGATCGTCGGCGAAGTCGGCCTCGAGCAGCGCCCGCTCCCGCTCGAACTTGTCGCCCCGGTTGCCGCCGTCGGCGTGGTGCAGGAGGTAGAACCGGTCGGTGCGGGCGGTGGCCGGCGGGTCCTCGCCCAGGGTCAGGTACTCGTGGGCCCGCCCCTGCCAGCGCCAAGTGGCCCCGCTTCGCAACAAGAAGGGCCGCCAGAGCCTCAGGTCGTCGTAATGGAGCTCGGCCTCCAGGCAGTCCAGATCGGCCGACAGCGAGTCTCGGGGGAGCTCGCCCTCGAAGGTGTCGTCGGCGTCCATCAGCAGGATCCAGTCGCTGTGGGGCCGGGCCGCCTCGAGGGCCACGTTGCGCGACGGACCGAACCCGCGCCACTCGTCGACCAGCAGCTCACCGGGGACCCCGTCGAAGGCGGCCCGGGCCACATCGACCGTGGCGTCGTCGCTGCCCGTGTCGACGATGGTCCAGTGGTCGAGTTGGCCGGCCACCGAGCGGGCCAGTCGGGGGAGGGTCAACGCCTCGTTCTTCACGATCATGCTCAGTCCGACGGTCACCACGGCGCCGGCTCAGCCTTGTGGCGCCGCCGCGGCGGTCCGCGCCCGGCCGGCCAATCCGGGATCGAGGGCCACCGCCCGGGCGATCTCGGCGCGTCCCTGGGCCCCCTGGCCGGTCGCCTCCAAGGCCAGGCCGAGATTGAAGTGGGCCGCCGCGTCGTTGGGCGCCAGCTTCACCACCGCCTCGTAGGCGAGGACGGCGGCGGCCGGGTCGGTGGCGGCCTGCACCGTGGCCAGGTTGTAGAGGGCGGGCACGTAGCGGGGGTCGGCGGCCACGGCCTGGCGGTAGTCGTAGGAGGCGGCGCTGGCATCACCGCGGTGCTCGGCGATGACACCCAGGTTGTACCAGGCGTACACGTTGACGTGGTCGAGCCTGACGACGTCGAGGTAGGCGGCGTCGGCCTGGGCGTAGCGTCCGGCCCGCTGGGCGGCCAGACCCTCGTTGAGCAGCTTCGTCGTCCGACCGACGGTGCTCGAGGCCGAGGGGGCCCCTCCCCCGCACCCGGCGACCAGCGCCGAGAGGGCCACGACAGCAGCGGCGCCGGCCCACCGGCCGCCGGACCGGCGTGCCGGGCTGTCGCGGTCCTGGTCCATCTCGTCTCGTCGCTTCACGTCCGCCGGCCGACGCTACTAGCGCCTTGCAATCGGCATGCCCCGGTGCGTTCGGCTCGGGTACGGTGGCGCCGATGGAGACCCACGGGGTTGGACGGTGAGCCGCAAGCAGACCCAGCCGCACCGCCGGGCCAACCGGTGGGCCCGGCGGGCCTACGGCCTGGCGGCCGGGGCGGCGGCGGTCAGCACCCTCACCCCGGCCATGGGGGCCGGATCGGCGTCGGCCGCCCCGGCCCCACAATCCCGGGGTTCGGTGTTGAGCACGAGGGCCCAGCTCCCCGGCGGTGGCGGCTACTGGCTCGTCGGGGCCGACGGAGGGGTCTTCGCCTTCGGCAGCGCCGGCTTCTACGGGTCCCTGCCCGGCCTGGGCATCAGCGTCACGAACATCGTCGGGATCGTGCCCACGCCCGACGGGCAGGGCTACTGGCTGATCGGGGCGGACGGGGGAGTCTACGCCTTCGGAGACGCCCAGAGCTACGGAAGCGAAGGCGGGACGTCACTGAACGCGGCGATCGTCGGGGGGGCCGCCGTCCCGGTGGCGGTGGCCGGGAACGCCGGGGCCACGGGGGCGACCGGGGCCACCGGAGCGGTGGGAGTGACCGGGGCGACCGGGGCGATCGGCCCGATGGGCGAGGTGGGCCCGCAAGGACCCATCGGACCGACGGGACCCGAAGGGCTGCCGGGGATCACGGGCTCCACCGGGGCGACCGGGCCCACCGGGGTGACCGGCGCCAATGGGGTGACCGGGGCGACCGGGGTGACCGGGGCGACCGGGGTGACCGGCCCGAGCTGTGTGTCCGGTCCGACCGGCCCCACGGGAGCGACCGGGGTGACCGGACCGACCGGTCCGACGGGTGTGACCGGGGCGATCCGGGCACCGGCGGCCCTCTTGCCGGCCGACACGGGGGCAACCGGCCCCCTTTGCGCGACCGGCCCAACAGGCCCCACGGGACCCACCGGGGCGACAGGGGTGACAGGGCCCACTGGCGCAACGGGGATCACGGGGCCGACGGGCCCAACCGGGGCGACCGGGGCCACCGGGGCGGCGGGGATCCTGGCGTCGGACTCGGCCTACTCGTCAGGCGTCGAGGAACTCGTGCCCGGCACCAACGCCGTCTTCACCAACCAGGAGGTCTCGTTCGGCACATCGATCTTGTTCGGCGGGGATACCACCTGGACCCTTGTGGCGACAGGCACCTACCGGGTCAGCTTCGACCTCCAGACCTCGGCACTCACCGCGACCCCGGCCACGGTGGCGGTTGCCGTGAACGGCGTGGTGCTCAATCCCCAGTCGACGCTGTCGGTCCCCGGGGCGCCGTTGGTCGGCATGGTCACCTTCAACGCCCTGGCCGGCGACGTGGTCAACCTCGTCGACGCCGGGTCCGGCGTCATCACCCTCACGGCTGGCTCGTCGGCCACCATCGACCAGATCCAGTAGACCGCCGGCCGCTGCGCCAGGCGGTCCATGCTCACGAGGAGCCCGAGCCCCCGGCCGTCACGTCGACGGCGAACATCCGGTCTGCCTCGATCCGGGCGTACACCGGCCCCGAGTCCAAGAACTCCGACCACTCCGGGCCGTAGCGGGGCTCGTAGACCTCGAGGAGGGTTGACCGCAGGGCCCGGTCGCCCCGGGGTCCAGGGTCGACCGGTACCGCCCTGCCATGGACGACCACGGCCAAATCCTCCGACGGCAGGTGGGTGGCGCTCACTGCCGGGTTGGCCAAGAGGTGGCGCCAGCGCAGCGAGGCGGGGTCGGTGCCGAAGTGGAAGGCACCCCGGTGGAAGACCCCGTCGACCGGTCCGCTCAGCGGGCGGCCGTCGACACGTCACGGTGGCCAGCACCAACAGGCACACGCCGTCCAGCCTCTCGGCCACCGACGCCGCGTCGAGGCGCCGCGCCTCGGTGTGGATGCTGCGAAGGTGGTCCCCCGCGGCGGCGTAGCTCTCGTCGAGCAGGCGCTGGAGGCCGCTCAGGTCCGCCGGCGTCTCGTGCACGGACCGGGCGGGTCAGGCCTCGGTGACGGCGCCGCGCTCGGCCCCGGTGACCAGGCGGGCGTACTTGGCCAGGACGCCGCTCGTGTAGCGGGGTTGGAACGCCTTGAGGGCGGCCCGGCGCCGGTCCAGTTCCGCCTCGTCGACCACCAAGTCGATGCGGTGCGCGGTGACGTCGATGGCGATCCGGTCACCGTCGGCCACGAGGGCGATGGGCCCACCGTCGAGCGCTTCGGGGGCCACATGGCCGATGCAGAAGCCGTGGGTCCCGCCCGAGAATCGGCCGTCGGTGACCAGCGCACAGTCCGCGCCTCGGCCAACGCCCTTCATGGCCCCGGTGACGGCCAGCATCTCGCGCATCCCGGGACCACCCTTGGGCCCCTCGTAGCGGATGACCACCACGGTGCCCGGCTCGATCGAGCCGGCCATGATCGCCTCCATCGCCGCCGGCTCGCCGTCGAAGACCCGGGCGGTGCCCTCGAAGGTCAGGGTGTCGATCCCGGCCACCTTCACGACCGACCCCTTCGGGGCGAGCGAACCGGTGAGCACGGCGATGCCCCCGTCGACGTGGATCGGGTCGTTGAGCCGGTGGATGACGGCGCCGTCGGGGGCCGGCGGCTCGATGGCGGCCAGGTTCTCGGCCACCGTGCGCCCGGTCACCGTCAGGCAGTCGCCATGCACGAGGCCGGCCTCGAGCAACTCGCGCATGACCACGGGGACACCGCCGATGCGGTCCACGTCGAACATGTGGTACGTGCCGTGGGGCTTGGTGTCGGCCAGGTGGGGCACCTTGGCCGCCACCCGGTTGAAGTCGTCGAGCTCGAGCTCAACCCGCGCCTCGTGGGCGATGGCCAGCAGGTGGAGCACGGCGTTGGTGGAGCCACCGAGGGCCATGACCACGGCGATGGCGTTCTCGAACGCCTCTTTGGTCATGATCTGACGGGGCCGGATCCCGGCCTCGAGCAGTTCGACCACGGCCCGGCCCGACCGGTGGGCCAGCTCGTCCAGGCGCCGGTCGACGGCGGGCACCGAGGCGCTGCCGGGGAGCGACATGCCGATGGCCTCGGCGACCGAGGCCATGGTGTTGGCGGTGAACATGCCGGCGCACGAGCCGATCGTCGGGCACGCGTTGTGCTCGATCAGGCTGAGCTCCTCGTCGCTCAGGGCGTCGACGGCGTGGGCCCCGACCGCCTCGAAGACGCTCACCACGTCGAGGGCACGGTCGCGCAGACGGCCCGGGAGGATCGACCCTCCGTAGAGGAAGACGCTCGGAAGGTTGATCCGGGCCGCCGCCATGAGCATGCCCGGGAGCGACTTGTCGCAGCCGGCGAAGGTGACCAGGCCGTCGAAGCGCTCCGCGTGCATCATCGCCTCGACCGAGTCGGCGATGATTTCCCGGCTGACCAGCGACGCCCGCATGCCCTCGTGGCCCATCGAGATCCCGTCGGAGACGGCGATGGTGACGAACTCGAACGGGAACCCCCCGGCCTCGCGGACCCCCTCCTTTGAGCGCTTGGCCAGGCGGTCGAGCGACATGTTGCAGGGCGTCACCTCGTTCCACGACGAGGCCACCCCGATCTGGGGCTTGTCCCAGTCGGCGTCGGTCATGCCGACGGCCCGCAGCATCGCCCGGGCCGGGGCCCGCTCGGGGCCCTCTGTGACCTCGTAGCTTCGGGGCTTCATCCCCGGGCGCTCGGCGTTCAAGTCGGGCGCGGTCCTTCGCTCATCGGCCATCCGGCCAGCTTACGGCCCGCGGTCGGGTCGACCACCGCCATCAGTCGAAGCCCCCGCTGCGGGTCGACGGCCGGGGTTCAGTGCCGTCGGCCGGCCAGCTCGGCCGCCACCGCCTTGCCGTCGGCCTTCCCCTTGGTGGCCTTCATCACCTGGCCGGTCAAGAACCCGACCAGCTTCTTCCGCTCGTCGTCGGTGCCGCCGACAAAGCGGTCCCACTCGAGCGGGTTGGCCGCCGCCACCTCGTCGACGACGGCGGCCAGTGACCCGGCGTCGAGGGCCTCGAACCCCCTGGCCGCGGCGATGGCCGCCGGGTCCCCGCCGCCGGCGGCCAACAGCTCGGCCAGCACCGCCTTGGACTGGGTGGCCGAGAGCTGTCCCCCGTCCTCCATCACCAACAGGGCGACGAAGGCGCCCCGATCGAGAGCTCGGCCCGCCTCCACGTCGGCCGCCACCTCGTTGGCCGCCCGGGCCAGGGCCAGCGGGGCCGGCACCCCGCGCTCGGCTGCGGCCACGACGAGCGGGTCGAGTCCTTGGTCGACGACGGCGTGGACCTGGTCGAGCTGGGCCTCGGTCGGCCCCGGGCCCAAGAGCTGGCACAGGGCCCGCCGGCGGTCGGCCGGCAGGGGGCCGATCGACGCCTTCACCCTGGCCCGCAGGGCGTCGTCGGGGACCACCGGGACCAGGTCGGGCTCGGGGAAGTAGCGGTAGTCGTAGGCCTCTTCCTTCGAGCGCATGGTGCGTGTCTGCCCGGCGCCCTCGTCCCAGTGCCGGGTCTCTTGGACCACGACGTCGCCCCCTTCGAGGAGGGCGACCTGCCGGGCCGCCTCGAACTCGATGGCCCGGGCCAGCGACCGCAGCGAGTTGAGGTTCTTGATCTCACAGCGGGTCCCGAACCCGGCCGACCCCGCGGGCCCGAACCGAGACGTTGGCGTCGACCCGCATGGAGCCCTCCTCCATCCGGCCGTCCGAGGCGCCGGTGGCGACCAGGATGCCCCGGAGCTCGGCCGCGTAGGCCCGGGCCTGCGCCGCGCTGCGCATGTCGGGCTCGCTCACCGTCTCGACCAGCGGCACGCCGGAACGGTTGTAGTCGACCAGGGAGTGCTCGGCCGAGTGCATGCGGCCGCCCTCGCCGAGGTGGGTGGTCTTGCCGGTGTCCTCCTCCAGGTGGGCCCGGGTGACCCCCACACGGGTGCCGTCGGGCAGCTCGAGCCAGCCGCCGACGTTGATCGGCTCGTCGTACTGGCTGATCTGGTAGTCCTTGGGCATGTCCGGGTAGAAGTAGTTCTTCCGGGCGAAGCTCGACGGGACGACGTCGCAGTGCAGGGCGGCCCCGATGCGCATGGCCAGTTCGACGGCCCGCTCGTTCAGCACCGGGAGTGAGCCGGGCAGCCCGAGGCAGACCGGGCAGATGTTGGTGTTGGGCTCGTCGCCGAAGGCGTTCTTGCACCCGCAGAACAGCTTGGTCGCCGTCTGCAGCTCGCAGTGGACCTCGAGGCCGATGACCATCTCCCAGTCGCCCGGGATGGTTGCCCCGGCGCCGGCGCTCACGGTGCCGCCATCCCGGCGGCCGCCTCGAGCGCGGCGGCCACCCGGAACATCTCGGCCTCGCCGCGGGCGTTGGCCAGGACCTGGACACCGACCGGCAGGCCGTCGTCGCCGGTCCCGAAGGGCACGCTGATCGCTGGATGGCCGGCCAGGTTCGACGGAACGGTGCACACGTCGGAGAGGTACATGGCCATCGGGTCGTCGATCTTGGCCCCCAGGGCGAAGGCCGTGGTCGGGGCGGTCGCCCCGACCAGCACGTCGGCCTGGGCGTAGGCCCGGGTGAAGGCCTCGATCACCAGGGTGCGCACCCGCTGGGCCTTGCCGTAGAAGGCGTCGTAGTACCCGGCCGAGAGCGAATAGGTCCCGAGCATGATCCGCCGTTTGACCTCGTCGCCGAACCCGGACGTGCGGGTGGCCGTGTTCATGGCCGTCACGTCGGGCCCGTCCACCCGCAGCCCGTAACGGACGCCGTCGTAGCGGGCCAGGTTCGACGACGCCTCCGCCGGGGCCAACAGGTAATAGGCCGACAGGCCGTAGCGGAGCTCGGGGATCGAGATCTCGTCGAGCACCGTGGCCCCGGCCGCCTCCAGGGCCCCCGCCGCCTCGGCAACCCGGCGGGCCACGTCGGGGTCGGACCCCTCGACCAGCTCGCGCACGACGGCCACCCGCAGTCCCTCCACCCCCCGCTCGGCCAGCGCCCGGCCCACCGGGCGGGGCGGGTCGGCCAGCGAGGTGCTGTCGCAGGGGTCGTGGCCGCCGATGGCCTCGTAGAGGGCGGCGGCGTCGGCCACCGTGGTGGCCAACGGGCCGATCTGGTCGAGCGAGCTGGCGAAGGCCACCAGTCCGTAGCGCGAGATGCCACCGTAGGTGGGCTTCATGCCGACCACACCGCACAGGGCCGCCGGCTGTCGGATCGAGCCCCCGGTGTCCGAACCGAGGGCGAGGGGCACGAAGCCCGCCGCCACGGCGGCGGCCGAGCCGCCCGACGAACCCCCCGGGACCCGCCCGAGATCCCGGGGGTTTCGGGTGGGACCGAAGGCGGAGTTCTCGGTCGACGAACCCATGGCGAACTCGTCCATGTTCGTCTTGCCCACCACGACGGCGCCCGCCGCTCGGAGTCGACCGACCACGGTGGCGTCGTAGGGCGGATGCCAATGCTCGAGGATCCTCGACGAACAGGTTGTCCGCACCCCGCGGGTGCACAGGTTGTCCTTCAGGGCGACCGGCACCCCGGCCAGAGGGCCCGGGTCCTCGCCCGCTTCGAGCGCTGCGTCGACCGCATCGGCCTCGGCCAGGGACTCTTCGGCCAGGACCGTCACGAAGGCACCGATCGCGCCGTCACCCGCCGCGATGGCGCTGAGCGCCTCTTCGACCACCTGGCGGGCCGAGCGCTCCCGCCGCCGCACCGCGGCGGCCGTCGAGAGCGCCGGACCTTCTTCGTCGGTCACGGGGCCTCCCCGCCGATCCTGGGCACCCGGAACCGGTTGTCCTCGACATCGGGGGCGCCGGCCAGCACCTCGTCGCGTTCGAGGCCCGGCCGGGGCTCGTCGGTCCGCACGACGTTGCGGACCGGGAGCGGGTGGTTGGTGGGGACCACCCCGTCGAGGTCGAGGGCCGCGATGTCCGCCGCATGGGCGAGTACCGTCGCCAGTTGACCGGTGAAGCGATCGAGCTCGTCGTCGGTCAACGACAGCCGGGCCAGTCGGGCCACGTGGGCCACGTCATCGCGCCCGATCGGTGCCCGGTCACCTTCCGGGGAGCCCCCGGTCGGGGGGTTCACCCCGGCTCACCCGAGGTCACAGCGGTGACGAAGGCCACCGTGCGCTCCTCGATCTCGTCGCGCTCGAAGTCGAGCGTGGCCACGTGGAAGCTCTTTTCCAGCCGGACCCGTTCGAGCGGGCCGCTCACCGTCGCCCCGACCAGATCGCCGTTGGAAGGGGTCACCACGTGGTCCTGATAGGCGGTGAACAAGAGGACCGGACAGGCGATCTGCTCGAGCGCCAGGGCCACCTCCTCGACCCCATCGAAGAGGGAGAGCACGGCCCCGAGCGGGGTCCCGGGGTACGACACGTCAGTCACGCCGGGCTCTGCGATGTCGGGGCCGGCGCCCGGGGCGATCTCGGTGCCTCCGGCGTGCAGCTGTTGGACGGCTCGGCGGAAATCGTCCGAAGGCGGCTCGACCAGCGGGTTGATCAGGACGATCCCGGCGATCTCGGGATACCGCTCGGCCAACCAGCAGGCCAGGCCGCCCCCCATCGAAAGACCCACCACCGCCACCCGAGGGCACCGGGCGGCCAGCTCGCCGTAGACCTCGTCGGTCGCCGCCGTCCAGTCCTCCCAACGCTTGTCCACCAGGTCCTCGACCGCGGTGCCGTGGCCCGGGAGAAGTGGCACCTCGACGCTCAGGCCCTCGTCGGCCAGCCGCTCGGCCAGCCCCCGCACCGAGTGGGGGCTCCCGGTGAAGCCGTGCAGGACCAGCGCCCCCGCGGGCCCTCCGACGGCCGAGAACGGCTCGGCGCCGGGGAGAACGGGGGCAGTCACGGCACCGCATGCTACCGGTGGCGCGAGTAACGTACCGGCGGCCCGACCGAACGCCCGGCGAGGACCTAGGAGCACACCGACCATGCCGTACCCGTTCTTGAGCGACGAGTGGATCGCCGAGGCCCACAAGATCCGAGCGGAGTTCCGGGGCAAGACCCAACCGATCGCCCACACCGTGAAGATGAATCTGGTGGTGACCGAGGTGCCCTTCGGCGACGGTCACACGACACTCGACGCCCACATGGACACCAGCTCGGGTGAACTCGAGCTCGACCTCGGGCACATGGACGAACAGGACCTGAAGGTCACGGTCGACTATGCCACCGCCAAGTCGATCCTGGTGGACGGCAACGCGCAGGCCGGGATGCAGGCCTTCATGGCCGGCAAGGTGAGGGTGGAGGGCGACATCGCCAAGCTCATGGCCCTCCAGGGGGCGCGCCCGACCCGACCAACCAGGAGATCGCCGACCGTCTGCGAGCGATCACCGAGTAGCGGGCGGCCAGCTCGCTGGTTTCGTCATCGTCCTGTCCACAAGTGGCCTGGTCGAGCCCCTAGGCCCGGTGATGACACCACTCATGATGGCGGCCGTCGGCGCTGCAGCCCTACGCCGGCACCGGACCCCGGCGACGCGCGACGGGATCGAGCCGGCGCTCGTCCCGTCCGCAGCCGAGGGACTGTGTCAGCGGTGGACTCCCGCGGGTAGTGCGGTGGGCGGTCGTTGGTCGGGGTCGCCGCAGTCATCTTGTTGATCCGACGCGTTGCTCCAGGGCTCACCCGGTGGCCCAGGATGCGGCCGCCCGGTCGGCGGCTTCAACAACGAACTCCTCGCATTGTGGCCCCGAGCCGGAAACCCAACCGGGGTGATCCACCAGTATCTCGGCCTCGACGTCCCGTTCCCGCTCGGTAACGCCCGGCCATCTACTGGGCGGCGTCAATGGTGCGGGGCCACCCGACCAGCTGGACCTTGTGGGCCAATTTGGCCCAGGCCCGCACCTGGTCGGTGACCTCGGCCCGGCCCAGACGAGGAACCATCCCGGCGACGGTGCAGCACCAACCCCTCCGCTCCGGGATGAGAGCGTTGTGAGAAGGGGCTGCGAGCCGGAGGTCTCGGGTCTTCGGACCGCGGCCACCAAGGCGGGTTGCGCCCGATCAACCCGACGGCCCCGAGGCGCGGCATGAACCGCCCGTTTGTGAGGCGGCGACCCCGGTGACGTAGTTGAATTGGCCCGTGCGAGGTACGGTTCGTTGGGGAGTTGTGCTGGCCCCGGTGGTTGTCGTGATCACCCTGGGGGAGTTGCACGCCCATCTCGTCGGGCACTATGCGTTCACCGGCACCAGCCGATTCTCGTGGACCATCGGGTACATCCTCCTGCTGGAGCTGAGTGCCTACGTCATGGGCGTGCTCGATGGCCCCCGCACGACACTCGGTGCACTTTGGGTGGCATTCGGGGCGGCGGCGTCGGCGGCCGTCGTCGTCTCGATCATTCAGTTGGTCACCGGGACCCTGGTCCTACCCCGCGAGGTTGTGCTCGGATCGGCCATCCTCCTTGTCCCGCTCTACGGCCTCCTCGGCATGGCCGGAGAGCGGGCCCGTACTCAGGGTGCGGGCCAGGACCGAGTGCTGGCCGTGCTCGGCCCCGACGAGGCTGCGGCCCTCGAGGCCGACCTCGACCGGGGCGGTGAGCGCCCGGCCCAGCTCGTGGCCGTGCTCCACCCTGTTCAGGCCACGACTCGGGCGTCGATCGGGCGGGCAGCCGACGACGCGACCGGGCACCCGATGATCGAACAGGCACGACGCCAGCGGGCCACCGTCATCGTGCTCGGCCGCGAGGCCCAGTCCGACGAGGCCCTGGTGGCCCAGGCCGCCGTCATCCACGGGAGCGGGGTGCGGGTGCGGACCCTCACCTTGTTCTACGACGAGTGGCTGGGCAAGCTCCCCTTGGCCGAGCTCGAGCGGGTGTCGCTCATGTTCGACATCCAAGAGCTCCACGCCCCCCGCTACGCCCGCCTCAAGCGGATCGTCGACCTGGTGGCCGGTTTGGTCGGCCTGGTCCTGTTCGCCCTGGCCGCGCCATTCGTCTGGCTGCTCGACCGGTTCGGAAACCGCGGGCCGCTCCTCTACCGCCAACCCCGGGTGGGCAAGGGCGGCCGGGAGTTCACCATCGTCAAATTCCGCACCATGGCACCGGACGGAGAGAGCGAGTGGACCGGGGTCGACGACCCCCGCCTCGGCCCGGTCGGCCGCTGGATGCGCCGGGTCCACCTCGACGAGCTTCCCCAGTCGGTCAATCTGCTGCGCGGCCAGCTCTCGTTGGTCGGCCCGCGGCCCGAACAGCCCCACTACGTGGCCGAGCTGCGCGAGAAGATCCCCTTCTACGACGTCCGCCACCTCGTCCAGCCCGGGGTGACCGGGTGGGCCCAGGTGAAGTTCCCCTACGGCGCCAGCGTGCACGACGCCCTCGAGAAGCTCCAGTACGAGTTCTTCTACCTGCGCCACCAGGGCCCGGTGCTCGACGCCCGCATCCTGGCCCGCACCCTGCGGGCCATCGTGCGCTTCGAGGGGCGCTGAGCGGCCCGTCGCCCCGGCCCTCGCCCCGGGTCCGCCGGTTGGCCCCGGGGTCGGCTCAGCCCGCCGGTCCGGAGGCCGCCCGGGCGCCCCGGGGCAGGTCGCGGATGAACGAGGCGCAGGCGAAACCGACCACGGCCACGATGGCACCGATCCAAAAGGCCAGGTGGAACGAACCCAGGAGGGCCAGGCCGTGGTGGGCGCCGGCCCGGTGGGCGGCGGAGACCTGCACGGTGATCAGCACCTGGATGCCGGCCACCTCGCCCACCTGGGTGGCCAGCAGCTGGGTGGCGCTCATGACGCCGAACTCGGAGGGGTCGACCTCGTTGGCCTGGGTGGACGAGGTGGCCGGCAGCGAGATCCCCATGCCGAGGCCCGACAGGGTGAGAGCGGCGATGATGACCAGCAGCGAGGGCGAGGCGCCGAGCGCGGCGAACAGGACCATGGAGGCGACCAGGGCGCCGGCCCCCACCATGGCGCTGGTCCGCTCGCCGATGCGCACCGCGGCGTAGCCGGCCACCGGGGCGATGAGCGAGAAGGCCAGGGGCCGGGCGATCGAGATCAGCCCGACCGGGGTCTCCTTCCAGCCGTAGACCTGCTCCATCAGGAGCGGGAACAAGAAGAAGCCGCCGAAGTAGGCGAAGTTGCCGAACGTCCGGACCCCCATGGGCAGCATGAAGTTGCGTCGGCGGAAGTAGCGGGGCGGGATGAGCGGGTGGGCCGCGGTCTTGAGCCGGTACAAGAACAGGGCCAACGAGACCAGGGCCAGACCGAGGGGCACCACCACCGCGGCGGAGGACCAGCCCGAGATCGGGGCGAAGCTGAGGGCCAGCATCACCCCGATGACCAGGCCCGACAGGCTCCAGGTCCCCACCCAGTCCACCGCCTGCCAGCGGCTCGGCGGCGCACCGCCCTCGGGGACCGCCTTGGTCCCGTGGGCCGGCAGCACCAGGGCCACGACGACCAGGGCGACGGCCAGCAGGCAGAGCTGGACCCAGAACAGGGCCCGCCAACCCAGGTACTGGATGATCGGCGAGCCCAGCGACACGCCGATGACCGGTCCGCCGGCGCCGACCATCGACCACCAGCCCATGGCCTTGACCCGGTCCTCGGGGGCGAACATCCGCAGGATGATGGCCATCGACGCCGTGCCGGTCGCCGCCCCCTGGACCCCGTCGAGGCAGCGGGCGGCGATCAGCTCACCGGTGCCGACGGCGGTCGCCGTCAGCACGGCGCTCACCATCGCCCCGACCAGGCCCCACAGGTAGAGCTTGCGGTGGCCGAACAGGTCGCCGGCCTTGCCCAGCAGCGGCGCGGCCAGCCCGAAGGCGAGGAGCGGGCCGGTCGAGACCCAGGTCAGTGACGAGATGCGGGTGTCGAATTCCCGGGCCACCGTGGGCAGGGCCACCACGAAGACGGTGAAGGTGAAGTTGAGGGCGAAGAGGCCGGCCAAGAGGGCCACCAGCACCCACCACCGGTAGCGGGGGCTGGCCAGGGCCCGGCCCTGCACCCGGGTCCGCAGCATGGCCGGCCAGGGCAGGTCGACGCTGGCCTCGGCCCCGGTGGCACCGAGGGATGCCGCGCCGGGGTCCGACGCCGGGTCGAGGACGACCGAGGGGTCGTCGATGAGCGGGAGCTCGGGGCCCGGGGGCTGGCGGGGGGCGGCGGGGTTCACACCCCGAGCTGGGACATCTCCGCTTTCAGCGCGTCCACAGTCCAGCGGTCGGGGCTCTCGATGGTGTCGGTCATCGTCCAGTTCTGGAACGTCCTGACGGTCCCGCCCTGGACGAAGAAGACCCGGCCGGTCGCCGGGCAGTCCTCGGTCGACAGGTAGGCCACCAGCGGCGAGATGTTGGCCGGGTTCCACACGTCGAACTGGTCGTCGCCGGGGGCCTTCACCAGGTCCGAGAGCCCGGGCGTGGACTCGGTCATCCGGGTGCGCGCCGCCGGGGCGATGGCGTTGACCCGGACCCCGTAGCGGCCGAGCTCCTGGGCGGCGATGACGGTGAAGGCGGCGATCCCGGCCTTTGCCGCCCCGTAGTTGGTCTGGCCCGGGTTGCCGAGCAGGCCCGAGGTCGACGAGGTGTTCACCACCGACGCCCTCACCTCGCGGCCGGCCTTGGACTGTCCCCGCCAGTAGGACGCGGCGTGACGGGTGGGGACGAAGTGGCCCTTCAGGTGGACGTGGATGACGCTGTCCCAGTCCTCCTCGGTCATGTTGACCAGGACCCGGTCCCGGAGGATCCCGGCGTTGTTCACCAGGACGTGCAGGTCACCGAAGGCCTCGACGGCCGCGTCGATCAGGTGCTTGGCGCCGTCCCAGTCGGCGATGTCGTCGCCGTTGGCCATCGCCTGGCCCCCGGCGGCGGTGATCTCGGCCACGACCTGCTCGGCCGGGGACCGGTCGTCGCCCGCCCCGTCGACGGCCCCGCCCAGGTCGTTGACGACGACCTTGGCCCCCTCGGCGGCGAACAGGAGGGCGTGCTCACGGCCGATGCCCCGCCCCGCCCCGGTGATGATGGCCACACGCCCGTCGAGTGCACCCATGGGATCCGTCGCTCCTGTCGTCGATGGCCGCTCGGGCACCGGTCCCGGCACCGGCACCGGCAACAGGGTAGCGGCCGGGTGGCTGGGCGGCGCCGGGCTCAGCGGCCTCCGAAGCGCCGGAACCACCAGTCGGGGTCCCGCGCGTGGGCGTGGAAGTGGTCGGGGATCTGGCGCATGACCCGGTCGACCGTCCAACCGTCGGGCCCGAACCGGGCGTCGGCCACCCGGGCCAGCTGGGCCAGCATGTGCTCGAGCACGCCGTCAGGGGGCTCGGCCCCGTGCTCCTTCCAGACCACCATCGGCACGTCGCAGATCTCGCAGTCGGCCACCCAGCAGACGTCGTCTTCGTGGTGCCAGGGGGTGAGGCGGGCGGCCTCGCAAAGGTCGCAATGCCCGGCCGGGCCCGCCCGGCGGCTCAGCGCGCTCACCGGTCCGCGCTCACCAGTCCGGGCTCACCAGTCCGCGCTCACCGGTCCGGGCTCACTGGGTGTACAGGTTGACCGAGCTGCCGACGACGACGGTCTGGCCGGCCAGGGGCGTGGTGGTGAAGACCTTGCCGCCGGTCGGCCCGTAGACTTGGCCGACGACCAGGCCGGCCGCCTGCAGGGCGCTGGTCGCCGCGCCGACCGTGTCGCTGGTCACGTCGGGGACGGCGACCATCGGCGGGCCGGTCGAGACGTTCACCGTCACCGTCGAGCCCGGCGCCACCGGGGTGCCCGCCGGCGGGCTGGTGTTGATGACCTGGCCGGCGGGGACGGTCGGGTTGTTGCCCTGGGCCTCGGTGGCCTGCAGTCCGGCCGCCTGCAGGGTGGCCTGGGCCTGGGCGTAGGAGGTGTCGCTCGCCACCGAGGGCACCGGGACCGGCTGGGGGCCCTTAGAGGTGGCCACCAAGATTGTCGCCCCGTAGGGGGCGACGGTGGCGTCCAGCGCGTTGTTGTAGGACCAGTTGATGACCTGGCCGGTCGGGACGCTCGACGAGTAGGCCTGCAGCTGGGGGCACGAGGCCTTGAGGTGGACGGCAGCCAGCTTCTGGCTCACCGCCGAACAGGTGAGCCCGGCCAGGGAGGGCACGGTCACCGGGGGCGGGCCCCTGGAGGGCACCACGGTCACCGTGCTCCCCTCCTTGAGCGAGCTGCGGGCCGAGGGGGACTGGCTGGCGATGCGCCCGGCCGGCACCCCGGTCGAGTACTGGGCGGACTGGGTCGCCAGCACGAAGTGCTCGCGCTCGACCGCCCGCCGGGCGGCGGCCACCGTCTGGCCGGTGACCGCCGGCACCGGGTGCGACGGGGTGAAGACCTGGGCCTGGCTGGCCAGGAGCACCCCCACCACCGCCACGGCCACCGCCAAGAGGCCCACCGCCACCACCCAGGGCCAACGCCGACGACGGCGGCGGGCGATGGCCGGGGCGGGCGTCCCGGCGCCGGGCGACGCGCCGTGCGAGGGCCCGGCGTCACGGGGGCCGGCGGCCGGCTGCTGGTGGGCCTCGGCGTCGAACACCCCGGCGGCGACGGTGGTCTCGGTGGCGGCGAGGGCCGCGGTGTCGTCGTCGCGCCGGGAGAAGTTGGGCACGATCGCCGTGGCGTCCTGGTCGCCGGCGGAGGCCAGGACGGCGTAGGCGCGGCCCGGCTCCCCCGAGTCGAGGCGCAGCGGCAGCGGGGCCGGGGGCGGGAGGGAGGCGGCGATGGCCTGGAGGCGGGCGGCCAGCGCCGAGGCGTCCAGCCGGGCGTCGGTGTCGGGGGCGGCCGCCCGGGCCAAGGTGTCGTCGAGGACGCCGAGGGCGGCGTTGCGGGGGAGGGTGGCACCCACCCGGGCCATCAGGGTCCCGAGCGTGGTGTCGGCCACGAAGGGGACCTCACCGGTGAGCCCCTCGTAGAGGACCAGGGCCAGGGAGTAGACATCGGCCCGGCCGTCGACCCGCAGGCCCTCGGCCTGCTCGGGCGAGGCGTAGCGGGCGGTGCCGACCATGGCCCCGGCCGGCTCGGTCCACGCCGCCTCGGCCAGGGCCCTGGCCACCCCGAAATCGGCGATGCGCACCCGACCCTCCTCGTCGAAGAGGAGGTTGGCCGGCTTGACGTCGCGATGGACGAGGCCCCGGGCGTGGGCGTAGGCCAGGCCCTGTGCGGCCTCCATCCCGATCCGGGCCGCCTGGGCGTCGCTCAACCGGAACCCGCGGTCGTAGACGTCGCGCAGGCTCCCCCCGTGCAGGTACTCGAGGACCAGGTAGGGCCCGTCGGTGTCCTCGCCCCAGTCGAAGACCCGCAGGACGTTGGGGTGGTTCAGCTGGGCCACCGCCCGGGCCTCGGCCCGGAAGCGCTTGAGGAACGACTCGTCGTTGACCAGCGCCGGCTGGAGCACCTTGACCGCGACCCGACGCTGGAGCGTCACGTCCTCGGCCAAGAAGACGTGCGCGGAGGCACCGGCGCCGAGGGCGGAGACCAGCCGGTACCGCTTCCCCAGGACCCGGCCGATGGAATCGGAGATGAGGGGCATTGGAGCGATTACAGGCTACTGACGCGCCTGGTGGTGCCGGTGGACAGTCCTCCACCAGCGCATCGGCTCACCTAGGGACCTCGCCGGTGCTGAGGAGCTCTTCGAAGCGGTCCCCGTCGACGACGGGCACGCCGAGCGTCTCGGCCTTGGTCAACTTGGCCGCCCCGGGCGACTCGCCGACCACCACGGCGGTGGTGCGGGCCGACACCGTCCCCGGTGACTTGCCCCCGCGGGCCACGATGGCCTCTTGGGCCTCCTCCCGGGTGTAGCCGGCCAGGGTCCCGGTCACCACGACCGACTTGCCGGCCAGGGTCTGGGGCGCCGCCGCCCCGTCGGGGCCCGACGGGGTGCCGGCGGCGGCCCCCGGCTCGTTCAAGTTCAGGCCGGCCGCCGCCAGCCGGTCGAGGACCCCCCGATTGGCCGGGTTGGCCAGGAACTCGCTCACCGCGTCGGCGATGACCGGCCCGACCCCGTCGACGGCGGCCAGGGACTCGGTGGTGGCGGCCAGGAGGCCCTGCATCGAGCCCATGGCCCGGGCCAGCGAGCGGGCCCCGGTCGGGCCCAGGTGGCGGATGCCGAGGGCCACCAGGAGCCGGCTGAGCGGCCGGGCCTTGGAGGCCTCGATGGCCGCCAGCAGGTTGGCGACCGAGACCGCCCCGTAGCCCTCGAGCCCCTCGAAGCGCTCGGCGCTCAGGGTGTAGAGGTCGGCCGGGTCGCCGAGCAGTCCCGCCCCGACCAGCTGGACCACCCGCTGGTCGCCCAGCCCCTCGATGTCCATGGCCGAGCGCGAGGCGAAGTGGACGATGCGCTGGACCCGTTGGGCCGGGCAGTCGATGTTGGTGCAGTAGGTGTCGGTCTCCCCCTCCAGGCGCACCAGCGGGGCGCCGCACGACGGGCAGACGGTGGGGAACTTCCAGCGGGCCCGGCGACGCTTGGGGGCGCCGGGGACGTGGAGGGCGGGGCCCACGATCTCGGGGATGACGTCGCCCGCCTTGCGCACGATGACCAGGTCGCCCGGTCGCACGTCTTTCAGACGCACCTGGTCCTCGTTGTGCAAGGTGGCCAGGCCCACCGTGGACCCCCCGACGAAGACCGGCTTCAAGACGGCGAAGGGGGTGGCCCGCCCAGTCCGCCCGATCGACACCTCGATGTGCTCGAGGGTGGTCGTGCGCTCCTCTGGGGGGAACTTGAAGGCGATGGCCCAGCGCGGGGCCCGCGAGGTCGAGCCGAGCCTGTCGTGGAGGGCGAGGTCGTCGACCTTGACCACGACCCCGTCGATCTCGTAGGGCAGGTCGTGGCGGTGCTCGGCCAGTTCCCGGCAGCGCCCGACGACCGCCCCCATGCCGCGCAGCGTCAGCGCGTCGGGACTGACCGGGAGGCCCGCCCTGGCCAGGTCGGCCAGGGCCTCGCTCTGGCGCCGACGCACCCAGGGCGCCCCGCCCCCCCGGCGCCGGGGGCCCCTTCGGGGGCCACGCCGTCGACCTCGCCGATCTGGTACGCCCAGAAGGCGAGGGGGCGGGTGGCGGTCACCGCGGGGTCCTTCTGGCGCAACGAGCCGGCGGCGGAGTTGCGCGGGTTGACGAAGGTGCGCTCCCCCGCCGCCAGCTGCCGCTCGTTCATGGCGGCGAAGTCGGCCGTCGGCATGTAGATCTCACCGCGCACCTCGAGGTGGTGCGGGTAGGGCCCGGCCGAGGGACGCAGCCGCTTGGGCACGTCGCGCACGGTGGCCACGTTGGCGGTGACGTCCTCGCCGACAACGCCGTCGCCCCGGGTGGCGGCCTGGGTCAAGCGCCCGTCGACGTAGGTGAGGGACATCGCCACCCCGTCCACCTTGGGCTCGCAGGAGAAGTCGAGGGACTCGAGGTCGACGTCGGGCAGCAGCCGGCGCAGGCGGTCGGCCCAGGCGTCGAGCTCGGCCTCGGTGAAGGCGTTGTCGAGGCTCATCATCGGCACCCGGTGGCGGACCTCGTCGAAGAGGCCGGGAGGTGCCGACCCGACCTGGCGGGTGGGCGAGTCGCCGGTGGCCAGCTCGGGGTGGTCGGTCTCGATCTGGCGCAGCTCGCGCACCAAGGCGTCGTAGTCGGCGTCGGGGATCTCGGGGGCGTCGAGGGCGTGGTAGCGCTCGTTGTGGTACTCGACCAGCTCGCGCAGCTCGGCCGCCCGGGCGGCCAGGTCACCGAGGCCCGGGGCCCCGCCCCCGGACCGGTCCGGGCGCCGGGGCACGCCCCGGGCCCTAGGCCGCGATCCCGGCGCCGACCACGGCGTCGGGATCGGCGGCGTCGTAGAGGGCGACCGTCTGGCCCGGGGCCACCGGGCGCTGCGGCTCGCTGAAGTGCACCGCCGGGCCCGACGGCCCGGTCACAAAGGTGCAGCGGACGGGTCGCCCGTGGGCGCTCACCTGGGCCAGGGCGCCGCAGCCGTCGGCCAGCGGGTCGGCCACCCAGGTCACGGTGGCCTGGGCCAGGGTCACCGAGGCGGCGCGGGCCGCCGTCGCCGGGCCCACGGTCACCCGCCGGGCCCCCACGTCGACGGCGGTGACGTAGCGCCGGGCCCCGTCGGCTGCGTGGCCCATGCCCCGGCGCTGGCCCACCGTGACCAGCTCCACCGCGTCCACCCGGCCCAGCGCCTCACCGCTGGCCCCGTCGACCACGGTGCCGGGGTGCAGGGCCAGGCGTCCGGCCAGGAACCCGGCCCGCCCGGTGCCCGAGTGGATGAAACAGACGTCCTGGCTGTCGGGCTTGGCCGCCGTGCGCAGCCCGAGGGCGGCCGCCTGGGCGCGTACCTCGGCCTTGGTCAGCACCCCGACCGGCAGCACCAACCGGGCCAGGGCCGCCTGGCCGAGCATCGACAGCACGTAGGACTGGTCCTTGGTCGGGTCGGCACCCCGGCGCAGTCGGTGGGGCGCCCCGGCTGACCCGGGGACCACCCGGGCGTGGTGGCCGGTGGCCAGGGCGTCGAAACCGAGACGCACGGCCCGGCCCAACAGGCGGTCGAACTTGATGTGTCGGTTGCACTCGATGCACGGGTTGGGGGTCCGGCCCGCCGCGTGCTCGGCCACGTAGGGGGCCACCACGGCGGCCTCGAACTCGGCGGCCAGGTTGAACACGTGGTGGGCGATGCCCAGCTGCTGGGCCACCCGGCGGGCGTCGTCGACGTCGGCCACCGAGCAGCACCCCGAGTCCGAGGGGCCGCCCCAGAGCTTCAAGGTGGCCCCGACCACCTCGTGGCCCTCGGCCACCAGACGGGCGGCGGCGACCGACGAGTCGACGCCCCCCGACATGGCCACCAGTACCCGCATGCCCGAAGTCTGGCACCGCGGTGGGCGGGTCCCCGACGCGCTCAGGGCCGCAGGCGGGCGACGGCGGCCGGTGTCGCGGCCAGCGCCCGGTCGACGTCGGCGGCGGTCGTGGTGTGCCCGAGGGTGAAGCGGACCGCACCGCGGGCGTCGGCCGGCCCCACGCCCATCGCCCCCAGCACGTGGCTCGGCTCGGGGGCCCCGCTGGCACAGGCGGCGCCGGCCGAGGCGCAGACGCCGGCGTCGTCGAGCAGGACCAGCAGCTCCTCGCGGTCGACGCCGGCGAAGCGCAGGTGGCAGTGCCCGGGCAGGGCGCCGGCTCGGTCCACGCTCTCGACGACCCCGCCGGGGGCGGCGAGGAGGCCGTCGGCCAGGCGGTCCCGCAGGGCGCGCACCCGGGCCGCTTCGGCCACCCGGGACCCGGCGGCGAGGGTCAGGGCGACGGCCAGGCCCACCGCCCCGGCCACGTCGTGGGTGCCGCTCCGCCGTTCGCGCTCCTGGCCGCCGCCGCGCAGCAGGGGCCCGAGCGCGGTGCCGTCGCGGACCACCAGCGCCCCGCTCCCTTTGGGGCCACCCAGCTTGTGGGCGCTCACCGTGACGAGGTCCGCCGCCCCCGCCGCCGCCGCCACGTCCAGGTAGGCGGGCGCCCCGACGGCGTCGGTGTGGACGGCGGCGCGCGGGGAGCGCCGGCGGACCTCGGCCACCACGTCAGCCAGCGGCTGCACCGTCCCCACCTCGTTGTTGGCCAGCATCACCGAGACCAGCACCACCGAGGGGTCGAGCGACCCGCAGAGGGCGTCGAGGTCGAGCACGCACCCGGCGTCCACCCCCACCTCTCGCAGCACCACCGCCGGCACCCCGGCCACGAGGGCCGAGCCCTTGGCCGCGGCCCGGCACGGCTCGAGGACCGCCGCGTGCTCGACGGCCGAGCAGACCACCGCCGGCGAGCGGTCCCCCCGCTCGGCGGCCGCGGCGAGGACCCCGAACACGGCCAGGTTGTCCGACTCGGTGCCGCCCGAGGTGAAGACGACCTCGGCCGGGTGGGCCCCGAGGGCCGCCGCCACCGCGTCGCGGGCCTCTTCGAGGGCCCGCCGGGCGTCGCGGGCCACCCGGTGGCCGCCCGAGGGGTTCCCGAAGCGCTCGGCGCCGAAGGGGGCCATCGCCTCGGCCACCTCGGGGCGCAGCGGGCTGGTCGAGGCGTGGTCCAGGTAGGTGACCGGCGGAAGGGGCCCGGTGCCGGCCCGCTCGGGCGACCTCACGCCACCCACACCGACTTGGCGTTGCAGAACTCTTTGATCCCGAGCTCGGACAGCTCACGGCCGTAGCCGGAGCGCTTGATGCCCCCGAAGGGCATCTCGGGGGTCGAGACGACCATGGCGTTCACGAAGACCTGGCCGGCGTCGATCTCGTCGACCAGGCGCCGACGCTCGCGCTCGTCGTTGGTCCACACGCTCGCCCCGAGCCCGTAGACCGTCGCATTGGCCAGGGCGATCGCCTCGTCGAGGTCCCGGGCCGGGGCCACGAGGGCCACCGGGCCGAACACCTCTTCGGTGCCGACGCGCATGGCCGGTGTCACCCCGGAGAGCACCGTGGGCGGGTAGTAGAAGCCGGGGCCCACCGGCACACGGCCCCCGCAGCCCACGACCGCCCCCTTGGCCTTGGCGTCGTCGACCTGGGAGGCGACCTCGTCGCGCTGGGCGGCCGAGTTGAGCGGGCCCACGTCGGTGGCCGGGTCCATGGGGTCCCCCACGCTGAGGGCCGCCATCTGCTGGCAGAATCGCCCGTAGAACTCCTCGTAGACCGGCTCGGCCACGATGAACCGCTTGGCGGCGATGCACGACTGCCCGGCGTTCTGGGTGCGGGCCGTCACCGCGGTCGAGACCGCCTTGTCCAGGTCGGCCGAGGCCATGACCACGAACGGGTCCGAGCCGCCCAGCTCGAGGACGCACTTCTTGAGGGCGTCGCCGGCGGCCGCGCCCACCGCCTGGCCGGCCCGCTCGCTGCCGGTGAGGGTCACCGCGGCCACCCGCTCGTCGGCGATCACGCCGGCCACGGCCTCGGACCCGATCAGAAGGGCGGTGAAGGCGCCCTCGGGGAAGCCCGCCCGCCGGAAGACGTCCTCGATGGCCAGCGCCGTCTGGGGCACGTTGGACGCGTGCTTGAGCAGCCCGACGTTGCCCACCATGAGGGCGGGGGCGGCGAAACGGATGACCTGCCACATCGGGAAGTTCCACGGCATGACGGCCAGGACCACCCCCAGGGGCTGGTAACGGACGAAGCTCGAGGCGGCCGCCGACTCTATGGGCTCGTCGGCCACCAGACGCACCGCCCGCTCGGCGAACCAGCGCATGGCCATGGCGCACTTGCCCACCTCGCCTCTGGCCGAGGCGAACGTCTTGCCCATCTCGGTGGTGATGATCCGGGCCAGGTCGGGCAGCTCGGCTTCCACCAGGTCGGCCGCGGTCACCATCAGCCGGGCCCGTTCGCCGAACGTCGTGCGCCGGTACTGGTCGAAACAGGCGGCGGCCCGGCCGACGCGCTCGTCCACCTCGGCCGGTCCGTGGGCCTCGAAGGTCCACTCGACCTCACCGGTGGCCGGGTTGGTGGTGTGGAAGGCCATGGACGATTCTTACCCGTCCGGGGCCCCGTCGGTGCCGGGGCCGCTCGCGCGGACCCCGGGCCCAGCCCGGTCTCAGTCGCCGGCGGACAGGCCGAGGTGCTCGGGCACGGCCCGGCGCAAGAGCTTGCCGGTGGCCGTGTGGGGCAGGTCCCGGACCACCAGGTACTGCTTGGGCCGCTTGTAGGGGGCGAGTCGGCCCTCGGCGGCGGCCCGCAGGGCGTCGACCTTCAACCCGGGCCGCCCCACGACCGCCGCGCAGACCCGCTGCCCCCAGGCCTCGTCGGGCAGGGCGAAGACCGCCACCTCGTCCACCCCGGCCACCTCGTCGAGCACGGCCTCGACCTCGGCGGGGTACACGTTGACCCCGCCGGTGATGATCAGGTCGTGACGGCGCCCCGACAGGAACAAATAGCCCTCGGCGTCGAGGGACCCGAGATCACCCACGGTGAAGGCGTCCCCCCTCCAGGCGGCCGCCGTGGCCTCGTCGTCACCCCAGTAGCTGAAGCGGGCGAACGGCGGGGCCGCGCACCAGATCGTCCCGACCGGCCCACCGGCCCCGACCGTCCCGGCGTCGGGGCCGGTGGTCGGCGCGATCGAGAGGCGCCGGCCCGCTCGGGCCCGTCCGACGGTGCCGGGACGCTCCAGCCACTCCGCCGGCGAGCAGGCGGTGAACTGGCCCTCCGTCGAGCCGTAGAACTCCCAGAGGGCGCCGTCGGCCACCCGCGCCATGGCGGCCCGCTTGAGGGCCGGCGGGCAGGGGGCGCCGGCGTGGGCCAACAGTCGCAGGGAGCCGAAGCGTTCGTCGGGTCCGAGGTCGTCGAGGGCCAGCAGGCGCTGGAGGTGGGTGGGCACCAAGAAGGCGGTGGTCGGCTGCAGGCGTCGGAGGACCTCGAGCGCCGTCGACGCGTCGTAGCGCGACAAGATGGCCAACGAGCCGCCCCGCAGGAGCGTCCCGCCGGCGAAGCGCACGGCGACGGTGTGGTACATCGGCGAGCAGACCATGTGGCGGTCCTCGGCCGAGAACCCCCACTGTTCGGCCTCGTCGTCGAAGACGGCCGCCGCGGTGGCCTCGTCCCACAGCCCGGTCGTCACCCCCTTGGGCCGGCCGGTCGTCCCCGACGTGTAGTGCATGGGGCGGGTGAGCGGGAAGGGCGCCAGCTCGACCGGGGAACCCTCGTCGAGGGCGCCCAGGGCGCGCCGGTCGGCGACGGTGAGGACCGGCTCGGCGTCGGCGACCAGCAGGTCACGCTCGGCCGGTGTCAAGGTGGCGTTGAGCAGGACCGGGATCACCCCGGTGCGGGCGGCCCCGAGCACGGCACAGAGCAGGTCGGCCGACGACGGCAGGCAGAACGCCACCCGGTCGCCCGGGCCGGCCCCGGCGGCCGCCAAGGCGCCGGCCGCCCGGCGCTGGCGCGACTCGGCGTCGGCGGGCTCGAGGATCTCGACCGTCGCCCGGTGCGCCGCCACCCCCGCAGCGTACCGACGGCCCTCGACCGAACGGGACGTCTAGACCGACGGCGCCTCACCCGGCACGATGCCCGGCAGGCTGTCGTCGCTCGCCAGCGCCGCCTCGGGTTCGCCGAGCGCCCGCAGGGCGCCGGGCCGGGCCAGGGCCACCACAGCGAGCACCGCGAGGAGCACCATGGCGGTGACCACGGTGACCTGGCGGACCCCGGTGGCGTTGCCGAGCGCCCCTTGGACGACGGCGCCGATCGGGTAGAGGGTCCCGAGCGACAACATGAACAGGCTCAGCACCCGGCCCCGGGCGAACTGGGGCGCGCGCAGCTGCACGACGGTGTTGAGCCCCGAGAGCACACCGATGTAGCCCGCGCCCACCAAGAAGATGGCGGCGGCCGCGGCCCACACCGACGGGGCCAGCGCGTAGGCGCACAGGAGCACCGGCAGGGTGAACAGGGCCACGACCACCTGGCGGCCCCGCCCGTAACGGCGGGCCAACCCGGGCAGCACCAGCGCCCCGGCCACCGCACCCACCCCCTGGGCCGTCACCAACACGGCCGTGCCCACGCTGCCCCGGTGGTGCGAACCGAGGTGGAGGCCCACGATGGCCATGGCCGGAACCAGGGCGATGAACGGCGACGCCAACAGGGCCACCAGCCCGATCAGGACGATGGCGCTGCGGCACCCCGGTTCGGCCAGGGCCAACCGGACCCCCTCGGCGATGTGGCGCAGGACGCGGGGGGTTTCGCCCGAGGCGACGTGCCGGGGGAGCCGGACCAGCACCAGGGCCACGATCACCGCGCCGAAGGACACCGCGTTGCAGGCGAAGGCCAGTGAATACGAACCGAAGCCGAGGGCCACGCCGGCCAGCGCGGGCCCGACGACCCGACCGAGGTTGTACTGGGCCGAAGAGAGGGCTACCGCGGCGAGCAGGTCCTCACGGCGCTCGATGAGATCGGGCAGCATGGCCTGGTAGGCCGGGAAGCCGACCGCCGACGCGCAGCCGCCGGCGAAGGCGACGAGCACCAGGACCCCCGGCTCGTCGTGGCCGGTGGCGGTCAGGACCGCCAGCAGGGCGGCGATCGCCGTCTCGGCCGTCGTGGTCATGAGGAGCCAGCGCCGGCGGTCGAGGCGGTCGGCCAGGGCCCCGCCGAAGGGGGCCAGCAGCCCGTTGGGCAAGAACGCCGCCGCGGCCACCAGCCCGGTCCACAGCGGGTCGTGGGTCCGGGCCGTGATCAGGATCCCGAGGGCCACCGCCTGCATCCACGAGCCGACGTTCGAGACGAGGGCCGCCGACCACAGCAGGGCGAAATTGCGCGAACGGAGCGGCCGGAGGGAGGCCAGGGGCACGAGAGACGAGGCTAACGGTGCCCGCCCGGTGCCACAGTGGTGCGATGGCAGCTGCGCGGCGACCCGGGGCCGCGGACGCGGCGGCCCGGAGCCTCCTCGGGCGGGCGGAACGGGTGACGGTCCTGACCGGGGCCGGGATCTCGACCGACTCGGGCATCCCGGACTTCCGGGGGCCCAACGGCGTGTGGACCCGGGATCCGAGCGCCGAGCGGCTGGCCACCATCGACGCCTACGTCAGCGACCCCGACGTCCGGCGGCGGGCCTGGCGCAGCCGGCTGGAGTCGCCGACCTGGGCCGCCCGGCCCAACCCGGGCCACCGCGCCCTGGTCCAGCTCGAGCGGAGCGGCCGGCTCGAGCTGCTCGTCACCCAGAACGTCGACGGCCTGCACCACGCGGCGGGCAACGACCCCTCGTTGGTGGTCGAGATCCACGGCACCATGCGCGAGGTGGTCTGCCTGGCCTGCGGGGTGCGGGGCCCCATGGGCCCGACCCTCGAGCGGGTGCGGCAAGGCGACGAGGACCCCGGGTGCCTGGGACCGGGGCCCGGGGGCGGGCGCTGCGGCGGCATGCTCAAGTCGGCCACCGTCAGCTTCGGCCAGTCCCTCGAGCCCGGCGACGTCGTCCGGGCCGAGCGGGCTGCCCTGCGGTGCGATGTGTTGCTGGCCGTCGGCACCAGCCTCGGGGTGTACCCGGCGGCCGGCCTGGTCCCGATGGCCGGGCGCGCCGGCGCCGCGGTGGTCATCGTCAACGCTGAGCCCACCCCCTACGACGACCGGGCCGATGTCGTCCTGCGCGACCCGATCAGCGACGTCCTGCCAGTCCTGGTGGCCGATGGCTAGACCGGTCGCCAGGACGGTCGCCAGGACACCGGGCCCGGCGGCCTCGGCTCGGCGCTCAACCGGGTGACGAACCGCGGGCGTCGTCGGCTGCCGCGCCCTTCGCCTTACGACGCGGCTTGAGGGCGAACCACCAGATGCTGGCCATGGTGCCCACGACCCCGATGGCCGCCGCCACCGGCTTGATGAACTTGCGCGAGCCCGAGTTCGCCATGGGCCGAGACCTTACCGCCCGCTGGACGGCCGTCCATCCCCATCGACGGTGACCGACGGCGGCTCAGCCGGGAGCCCGCCGTTGCGGCTCAGTGGGCACCCGGAGCCGGACCCGCCCGGTGACCTGGTCGCCGAAGGCCAGGCCCAAGAGGTGTTCGGCCACCCAGGGCGGCGAGCTGAACCCCCCTTCCACCTTCAGCTGCCGGAATTGCTCCACGTCGGGAAACCGGTACTCGTCGGTGGCCCGGATCGCCGCCTGCATGTCGGTGTCGACCACCCCGGGGGCCACGGCATGGGCGCGCAACCCGTGGGCCTTCTCCTCGAGCGCCACCGCCTCGGTCAGCCGATCGACCGCCGCCTTGGATCCGCAGTAGGCCGCCCACCCCGAATAGGCGCGGGCGCCTGCACCCGATGAGACGTTGACCAAGACCCCCCCACCGGGCCGGCTCCGGACGTGTCGGGCGAAGACCATCGTCCCGTAGAGGACCCCGGTCACGTTGACCGTCACGTTGCGGGCCACCTGGTCGGGGTCGGCCTCGGCCACCGGGCCGATCGGCTCGAGCAGCCCGGCGTTGTTGACCCACAGGTCGATGCGCCCGAACCGCCCGACCACGGCGTCGGCGAAGCGGGCCACGGCGTCGAAGTCGACCACGTCGACCTGGGCCACCAGCGGCGGCTCGGCGGCCTCGACCCGACCACCGTGGGCCCGGGGCCTGGTCTTGGCCACCAGATCGGGCCGGTGGCGCGCACACAGCCCGAGGTGCAGGCCGGCCTGGGCGAAGTGGGCGGCCATCCCGGCCCCGAGCCCCCGGCTGGCCCCGGTGATCACCGCCACCCGCCCCGACAAGGTGTCGCGCCGGGCGGCCGGGTCGCGAAACGCCGGGCCGGCCGGCCACGACTCGCTCACCGGGCCTCGTCCACCAGCGCGTCGAAGAGCCGGCGGTCGCCGGACTCCTCGGGGTGCCACTGGACGGCCACGACGAAGTGGGCCCGGGCCAGCTCGACCGCCTCGATGACCCCTTCGGCCTCCGCCGGTTCGACCGACCGGGCGGCGACCACCAGGCCCGGGGCCAGCCGGTCGATCGCCTGGTGATGCGAGCAGCGGACGGTGTCTTTGTCCCCGACGATGGCCGCCGTGCGGGTGCCGGGCACCGTGACCACGTCGACGTCGGCGAACTCCCCGGGGGCCGGCTGGTGGCCCCGGTGGCCGACCAGGTCGGGGAGGTGGGCGAGCAGCGAGCCACCGAGGTGGACGTTGAGCAACTGGAGGCCACGGCAGATGGCCAGCACCGGGAGGTCCCGGTCGAGGGCGCAGGCCAGCAGCGCCCGCTCCGACTCGTCGCGCACCGGGTCGACCCCGCCCAGCTCGCGGTCCTCGACCCCGCCGTAGGCGGCGGGGTCGAGGTCCCCCCCGCCCACCAGCACCAGGGCGTCGAGGACCTCGAGCACCGCCCGTGCCCCCGCGCCGGGACCGCCGGGGGCCAGGCGCTGGGGAGCGAGCAACAGCGGACGGCCGCCGGCCTCGGCCACCAACTCGAAGTAGGGCGCCGGGACGACCGCGGCGGGGCGCCGCCACGGACCCCAGGCGGCCTCGGCGTAGTAGGTGGTGACCCCGACGAGGGGGGTGGCGGTCACCGGCCCAGGATCGCCCGGGCCACCGCGCCCACCACCTCTTGGTCCGAGGCGCCGGGCGACAGCACCTCGGCCACCCCGAGGCGGTGCAGCACCGGCACGTCGCGGGCGGGGACGATCCCGCCGACCACCACCGCGGTGTCCAGGCCGCGCTGGCGCAGGGCGGTGATCACCGCCGGGGCCAAGGTGAGGTGGCCCCCCGAGTGCATGGAGAGGCCGACCACGTCGACGTCCTCTTGCAACGCCGCGTTGGCCACCGAGGCGGGGGTCTGTCGCAGCCCGAGGTAGATCACCTCGTAGCCGGCGTCACGGAGCATCCGGGCGACGACCTTAACCCCGCGGTCGTGCCCGTCGAGTCCGACCTTGGCCACCAGGACCCGGCCCGGGCCCGGTGCCCGCTCACCGCCGGGGCGGCCACCGCCGGGCGCGGAGTCCGCCGTCAGCTCCTCGTCGGACCGCGCTGTCACCCCGACAGCGTACCGAGCGGCCGGCGTGGTGGTCCGGTCGCTGGACGCCATCACAGCCAGGGGCAATAGTGCCGCATGGTCGATCTGGAGACGCTGCGCAGGCTGATCGCCGACGGTGTCGTCGACACGGTCGTCCTGGCCTTCCCCGATATGCAGGGCCGGCCGGTGGGCAAGCGGGTGACCGCGCCCTTCTTCGTCGGCCACGTCCACGAGCACGGCATCGAGGTGTGCGACTACCTCCTGGCGGTCGACGTGGACATGGTGCCGCTCCCCGGCTACCGCTTTACCAACTGGGAGAGCGGCTACGGGGACCTCACCGCCCGGCCCGACTACGACACGCTCAACGTGGTGCCCTGGCTCGAGGGAACGGCCATGGTCCTGTGCGACCTCACCGAGGCGTCGGGGGAGCCGGTGGAGGTGTCACCCCGCCAGATCCTCCGCCGCCAAATCGAGCGGGCGGCCGAGCGGGGCCTCGTCGTCAAGTGCGCGACCGAACTCGAGTTCTACCTGTTCGCCGACTCGTTCGAGGAGGCATCGGCCAAGAACTGGCAGGGGCTGGCGCCCCACAGCGCCACGATCGAGGATTACCAGCTCCTGCAGACCTCCCGCGCCGAGTACGTGCTGCGGAGGATCCGCAACGAGATGCTGGCGGCCGGCATCCCGATCGAGTTCTCCAAGGGTGAGGCCGGACGGGGTCAGCACGAGGTGAACGTGACCTATGCCGGCGCCCTCGAGATGGCCGACCGGCACCTGGTCTTCAAGCACGGCGTCAAGGAGATCGCCGCCCAGGAGGGCCGGGCCGCCACCTTCATGGCCAAGTGGTCGATGGCCGAGGCCGGCTCGTCGTGCCACCTCCACACCAGCCTGTGGGACGCCACCACGGGCGAGCCCTTGATGGGCGACGCCGGGCACCCGACCGGTTTCTCGCTCACCGCCCGGCGCTTCGTGGCCGGCCAGATCCACGCGGCCCGCCAGCTCTCCTGGTGCTTCGCCCCCTACGTGAACTCCTACCGGCGCTACGTCCAACGGAGCTGGGCCCCGACCGCCCTGGTATGGGGGGAGGACAACCGCACCTGCGGGTTCAGGGCGGTCGGCCAGGGCCCGGGACGCCGCATCGAGAGCCGGGTGCCCGGCGGGGACGTCAACCCGTACCTGGCCCTGGCCGCGGCCATCGCGGCCGGCCTCTACGGCATCGACCACGAGCTCGAGCTGGCCGACCCGTTCGGCGGCAACGCCTATGAGGCCGAGGACCTGGCGCGCATCCCGTCCACCCTGGTCGAGGCGCTGCGTGAGCTCGAGCTGAGCGAGGTGGCCGCCGAGGCCTTCGGGCCCGACGTGCACCACCACCTCCTCAACACCGCCCACCAGGAGTGGGAGGCGGCCAACCGCGTGGTCACCGACTGGGAGCTCGCCCGCAACTTCGAGCGGATCTAGCCGCCACCGGCGGAGGCCTGTGGCCGATCCACGCTGGGCGCCGGCGGGACTCGGGGGTTAGCTCGGATCGGCCGTGATCCGGCGCCCGGTGATCTCGGTCGGCTCGAGCACGAGGAGGTGCAACCCCTCGGAGCCCTCCCACTTGGTGCCCGCCAGGGCCGACAGGTCGGCCAGCTCACCGGCGTCGGTCACCCGTCGCGCCCGACCGGTGACCAGCACGCTCCAGCTCTCGCCGATGACCTCGTCGATGTGGTCCACCTCCAGACCCACCGGCTCCTGGCCGTCAAGGTGGTCGACGTGGGTACCCGGATGGGTGGCGAACACGAGGTCCCCGCCCCCGGTGTGGTACCCGATGGGCAGGGCGGTCGGCCCCCGCTCGCTGTCGAAGACCAGCCGGCCGATCCCGCTCGGGCCGATCAGGTCCCAGGACTCGTGGCGACCGAGGGCCGTCACCGTCGGTGGCCTCTCGAGCGCCCGGTGCTGGGGCGCCTGGTGGGGTTCGCCTCCCAACAGGTAGGCGGTGCTCGTCTCGAGGGCGGTGGCGATGTTCATCAGCGCCTGGGCGTCGGGCGTGGCCGTCGGACTGGTCTCGACGTGGTGGAGGTAGGGCGCGGCCATCCCGCTGCGGGCCCCGAGCTCCTCGATGCTCAGGCCGAGCTCTTGGCGGCGCAGCGCCACCCGGCGGCCGAGGTTGCCTGGGTCAGCCATGGCACCTCCGGTGCTCGTCGGTCACGGGCTCTCCAGCCGGCCCCCGTTCAGGCGCCGGTGGATCGACTTGGTCCGCTTGTAGAGGTTGACGAACTCGTCGGCCAGCTCGCCGTAGGCGGCACTGGCCGCCCGCTGTGGACGGTACTCGGCTTTCACCTCGACCATGGCCGGGATCCGCTCCACCCGGGTGCGGCCCAGGGCGAGCAGGGCGAGCAGGCCGGCGCCGCGGACGTTCGCCAGCACCGGGTCGGCGATCTGACGGATGGTCCGTCCCGTCACGTCGGCGTGGATCTGGGCCCACAGGTCCGAATCGGCACCGCCCCCGACGAAGGCCAACGACTCGAAGGGCCGCCGGGTAAACTTCTCGACCGCACCGAGCAGCCATTTCGAATTGAAGGCCACCCCCTCGAAGACCGCCCGCACCAGATCGGCCCGGTCTGTCGACAGCGACATGTTGTGGAAGCCGGCCCGGATGGTGTGATCGTCCACCGGCGACCGCTCGCCGTTCAGCCAGGGTGTGAACACCACGCCGTGGGAACCCGCTGGCGCCGAGGCGGCCAGCTCGTTCATGGCCGTGAGGGCATCGGCCGGGGCGGGCGGCCCGAGGCCGTCGTCGGGGTAGAGCACGTTGTCCCGCAGCCAGGTCAGGCAGGCCCCGGCGGTCTCGTGTTCGTCGGCCACCAGGTACTTGCCGGGGAGCCCCGAGGGGATCGAGGCGATGTTGGTCAGGAGGTCGGTGTGCTTCTTGGGCACGTGGCAACTGATCCACGAGGATGTCCCGATGTAGAGGTGGCCCGAGAGGTCGGCCACCGCGCCCGACCCGACGGCGGCCGAGTGGAGGTCGCCGGTGCCGGTCACCACCGGCGTTCCGGGGACGAGCGCCAGCTCGTCGGCGGCGGCAGCCGAGAGCCCACCGATGACGGTCCCGGTGGGCACCAAGGCGGGCAGTTTGGACCGGTCCAGGCCGGCCATGGCCACGAGGTCGTCGTCGTAGTGCACCCGGTCGATCCGGCGGTTGTCGGTCACCCAGTGGACCGAGATCGAGTCGAACGACGCCCGGGCCACGCCGGTGAGGCGCAGATTGAGGTAGTCGACCGGCTCCAAGAAGACCTGGGTCTGTCGGTACAGGTCGGGCCGAGACTCGCGCAAGAACAGGATGTGGCCCACCGGGTCCTTGCCCGACAGGCTGGGGGCACCCCCGGTGAGGCGAACCCAGCGCTGCACCTTGCGCACGTCGTAGCCGAGGGCCGAGACCGTCCCTTTGACCTCGCGGCGCACGGCGGCGCTCCCCCGGCTATCCATCCAGATGATCGCCGGGCCGAGGGCCTCGCCGTCGCCGCCCACCGGGACCGTGCCCGACCACTGCGCCGTGCACCCGACACCGACCACCCGCTCGGGCGCCACGCCGCTGTCCGCCATGGCCGCCCGTGAGGCCGACACGACCGCCACCCACCACTGCTTGGGGTCCTGCTCGGCGCCCCCCCCGGGGGTGAGCGAGAGGGCGGTGGGCTCGAACCCGTGCGCCACCACCCGCCCGAGGGCCGAGACCACGGCCACCTTGGGACCACCGGTCCCCAGGTCGACCGCCAGCACGAACGTCTCGTCGTCAGCCCGATCCTCGACGGGGCGGAGCGCGGCCGGTCGCACGGGGGCCATCGCACGGAGCGTACAGCGGGCCCCGGGCGCACGACCCCGGTGGGCCATCCCCCGGACAGCGCCGCCGCCGGTCGCCCGGGCGGGGGGAGCCCAGGTGACCGGCGGCGTCGACCGGGTCGGGTCCCGCGGCTGGCCGGGTCCCGCCGCTCAGCGCTGGAGGGCGGCCTCCACCTCCAGCTCGATCTTCACCTTGTTGCCGACGACGACGCCCCCGTTGTCCAGGGCGTGGTTGAACGAAACCCCGAACTCGCGGCGGTCGATCTCGGCGGTGGCCGAGAAGGCGACCACCTCGGAGTCGGGCTGCAGGCCCGGTCCCGAGCCGTGGTACTCGAGGTCGAAGACCACCGCCTTGGTCACGCCCCGGATGGTGAGGTCGGTGGCCAGCTTCCACTCGCCGCCCGAGACCCGGGTCAGGCCGGTGCTCTGGACGGTGATGGTGGGGAAGTTGGGGGCGTCGAGGAAGTCGTTGGTCCGTAGGTGCTCGTCGCGCTGCGCCACGCCGGTGTCGATGCTGGCGGCCACGGCCTCGGCATGCAGGCTGGACTGCTCGGGCGGGTCGGCGATGACCAGGGTGGCGTCGAAGTCGGTGAACCTGCCCCGGACCTTGGTGCCGATGAGGTGCCGGGCCACGAAGCCCACCACGGTGTGGGCCTTGTCGACGGTGTAGGTGCCCGGGGTAGGGGGTGCGATGGTCTCGGTGGTCGTCATGGCTGGGTCTCCTGTGGTGTTCGGCGCTGGTGTGCTGCGCTTGGGTCCTGCACGAAATTGCTCGCCTCATCGGGCCCCCTGGGGGCTCGGTGGGACCCCCTCATACTATCTGCTTACTCAACTACTTGTCAATCAGATACCTACTGGGCAACTTTTGCTAGGATGGCGTCCATGACCGTTGACACCCCGAATCGAGCCGACGGGCCCCCCGGTGCACCGACCCCGACCGGCGAGTGCGCCGACGAGTGGGCCCGGCTGGCTCGTGACGAGCGGCTGGTCCTGATGGGCCTGCTGGCCGGCGCCCACGCCCGGCTGACCCGGGTCCTCGGGCGCGAATTGGAGGAGGCCTGCGGGCTCCCCCTCACCTGGTACGTCGGGATGGTCCGGATCAGCCGGGCCCCCGACGGCCGGATCACCATGACCGAGCTCGCCCAGACCCTCTCGCTGACCTCGGGCGGCATCACGAGGCTCGTGGACCGGATGACCGAGGAGGGCCTGGTGGAGCGCCAGGGTTGCCCGTCGGACCGCCGGAGCGTCTACGTGGCGCTGACCCCGGCCGGCTACCGCCAACTGGCCAGCGCCACCGACGAGCACCTGGCCGGTCTCGACCGCCATCTGCTCGGCCCCCTCGACGCCGACGACCGGGCCGCCCTAGCCCGAGCCCTGACCAAGCTCGGCGCCGACCGGGGGGCCTGCCCCGGCTGACCACCACTCGGCCGGCCCGGGCTTCGGTGGCTCAGGCCTTCTCGATCCAGCCCCGGACGGTCCCCGGATGGCCGTCGAGCTCGAGATCGAACCCGACACCGCGACCGGGGCCGGCGGACACCTCGACGGCGAGCACCTCGCGCCCGACGAACCCGAACAGCGCCTCGAGGTCGTCGACGCCCTCGAGGACGAGCCTGATCCGGTCCGAGACCTCGAGGCCCATCTTCTTGCGCTGGTCCTGGACCTGTCGGACGATCTCCCGGGCCCAGCCCCGTCGCGCCAGGTCCTCGGTCACGGTGAGGTCCAAGGCGACCACCTCGCCGCCCTCCCGGGACACTGCGTAGCCGGCCTGGCCCTGCACCCGCAGCTCCAGGTCGCCCGGGCCGAGCTCGACCGGGCCGGTCGTGAGGGCAACGGTGAGCGTGCCCCCGGCCTCGAGGGTGGACGCCGCCTCGGCGCCGTCGAGCCCGGCCAAGGCCGCCTTGAGCTCGCGCACCGCCGCCCCGAGGCGCGGACCGAGCTCTTTGAAATTGGGCACGAGCTCGAACCGGAGGACCTCGCCGAGCTCGGCCGCCACCACCACCTGGTCCACGTTGAGCTCCTCGGCCACCTCGGCCAGCACCTCGTCGGGGAGCAGCGGGGCCCCGGGGGCGAGGAACACGAGCGCTCGGGCCAGCGGCTGACGGACCTTGATCCCGGCCTCGCCGCGCGCCGCCCGGCCCAGGCTGGCCAGGCGGCGGGCCTGGGCCATCTGGGCCTCCAGCTCGGCGCCGGCGGCCAGGTCCTCGGTCGTCGCCACGGGCTGGGCCCCGGGCCAGTCCACGAGGTGGACCGAGTCGCCGGCGCCAGCCCCGGTCAGCTCCCGCCACAGGTGGTCGGCCACGAACGGGCAGAACGGCGCTAGGAGGATGGACACCACGACGAGCACCTGGTGCAAGGTGGCCTGGGCGGCCAGGGTGTCACCGGGCGGGGCGTCGGGGTCGGTGCGCCAGAAGCGCCGCCGGCTGCGCCGGACGTACCAGTTGGAGAGGTCGTCGACGAGGCGCCCGAGGGGGGTGGCCGCGGCCAGCGGCTCGTAACCGTCGAGGGCCCCGGTGACCTCGGCCACCGTTGAGGCCAGCCGGGACAGGGCCCACCGGTCGAGCGCCCCGCGCTCGGAGGCGACCGGGATCCTCGGGTCGGCGGGGTCGAAACCGTTGAGCGACGCGTAGGTGCTGAAGAAGCTGAAGGTGTTCCACAGCGTGAGCAGCATCTCGCGGAAGGACGTGTCGATGGCGGCGAGGCTGACCCGGGTCGGTGTCCACGGTGACCCCTGGCTGTACATCCACCAGCGGAGCGGGTCCGCCCCGCGCGAGTTGATGATCTCCCACGGGTCGATCACGTTGCCGAGGGACTTGGACATCTTGCGTCCCTCCGCATCCACGATGTGACCGAGGCACATGACGTGGCGGTAGGGGGCGTCGCCGAAGACCAGGACGTTCACCGCCAGCAGCGAGTAGAACCAGCCCCGCGTCTGGTCGATCGCCTCGGTGATGAAGTCGGCCGGGAACTCGAAGGCGGACTCCGAGCCGGGCTGGTGGGGATAGCCGACCTGGGCCGCCGGCATCGAACCCGAGTCGAACCATGCGTCGATCACCGGTTCGACCCGGCGGGCCAGGGGGACCTCCAAGGTGGGCTCGAGGTCGCCCAGGGCCGAGCCGGCGGCCGAGGCACCTGCGGCCACGCCGGCGCAGTCCGGGCAGACGAAGGTGACCTCGTCGATCGCCGGCCGGTGGGGGTCGAGCGCGCGGAGGTCGCGGCCGGCCAGTGCGGAGAGTTCCTCCAATGAGGCGACGCACTGGAGGTGGCCGTCGGGGCAGCGCCAGATGGGCAGCGGCGTCCCCCAGAAGCGGTCCCGCGAGAGGGCCCAGTCGACGTTGTTCTCCAGCCATTCGCCGAACCGGCCCTCCCGGATGTACGAGGGGTGCCAGTCGACCCCTCGGTTCGCCTCGACCAGGGCGTCCTTGCGGGTGGAGGTGGCGATGTACCAGCTGGGCTTGCCCCAGTAGATGAGCGGGGTCCGGCACCGCCAGCAGTGCGGGTACGAGTGGACGTGGGGCTGGCGGCGGACCAGGAGCCCGGCCGCCTCCAGGCGGTCGTTGATCTCGCGGTTCGCCTCGCGCGCCCCCGTCCGGCCAGCCAGCCCACGGCGTCGGTGAAGGTGCCGTCGGGTCCGACCGGGTTGAGCGTGGCCAACCCGTGCTCCCGGCCGACCTGGCGGTCGATCTCGCCGAAGGCCGGGGCCAGGTGGACCAGCCCGGTCCCCTCCTCGGTGGTGACGAAGTCGGCCGGCACCACCCGCCAGGCGTCGGTGCCGGCCGGTACCGCGACGTCGTCGAAGGGTCGGCGGTACGACAGGCCGACGAGGTCGGCCCCCGACAGCCGGGTCGTGACGACCGCCCCGTCGCCGAAGACGTCGCCGACCAGCGGCTCGGCCACGACCTGGCCGTCGACCACGGCGTAGGTGAGGTCGGGTCGCACCGCAACCCCGGTGTTGGACAGGAGGGTCCACGGGGTCGTCGTCCAGATCACGAGCGACGTGGCGTCGCCCACCACCGAGGGGTCGGGATCGACGAGGGGGAGCAGCACGTAGGCCGACTCGTCCTCTTCGTCGGAGTACACCCCGGGCTGGCCCAGCTCGTGGCTGGACAGCGCCGTCCCACAGCGCGGGCAGTACGGCACCACCTTGAGGTCCTCGTAGAGGAGGCCCTGATCGAAGAGGCGCTTCAGGTGCCACCAGACCGACTGGACATAGGAGGGGTCGAAGGTCCAGTAGGCGGCGTCGAGGTCGACCCAGTAGCCGATCCGCTCGGTCAGGTGCTGCCAGTCGTCGACGTAGTCGAGGACGGACTCGCGGCACAGGCGGGTGAATTCGGCGATCCCGACATCTCGTTCGATCTGGCGCTTGCCGGTGATGCCGAGGCGCTTCTCCACCTCGACCTCGACCGGCAGGCCGTGGGTGTCCCAACCGGCGCGGCGGGCCACGTAGTACCCGCGCATGGTGCGGTACCGGCAGAAGAGGTCCTTGTAGGCCCGGGCCCAGACGTGGTGCAGGCCGGGCTTGCCGTTGGCCGTGGGGGGGCCCTCGTAGAAGACCCACGGCTCGGCTCCCTGGCGCTGGGCCACCGACCGCTCGAAGACGCGGTGCTCGCGCCAGCGGGCCAGCTCCGCCTCCTCGAGGACGGCGAAATCGGCGTCGGGTGGGACGGGACGGAACACGGGTCTCCTGTTGTCGTTGGGTCCCGAAACGATACTGGCCGGGCCCGGGCCCCCGGCGCTGGTTCAGGGCAGCTCGTCGTGCCCTGAGGGCGCGGCCATCGGATCGGCCCGGTGGGCGTCGGCCAGCCGGTCCCACATCGCGTCGTCGGCGTCGAGCAGCGAGTCGAGCACGACGTCGGCGATGGCGAACGCCGGGTGGCCCCGTTCGGCTGACTCGGGCACGGCCACGCAGGCCATCCGGGCGGCCTTGGCGGCCAGCACCCCGGCCGGCGCGTCCTCCCACACGACGCAGCGGTCCGGGGCCACCCCGAGACGGGCCGCCGTGGTGAGAAAGACTCCCGGGTGCGGCTTGCCGTAGGGCTCCTCTTCGGCCGAGTGCACGACCGAGAACTCGCCGAGCAGCTCGAAGTGGCTCAGGACCGCGTCGATCAGGCGGTACTCCGACGACGAGGCGACGGCGAGGGGCACCCCGTGGCGCCGGCACACCGTGAGGGCCTCGGGCACCCCGGGCTTCAGCGTGCCCTTCGCCGTCACCAAGGTGATCACCTCGTCGACCACTCGGACCGCGACGTCGTCGGGGCTCGGGCCGGACCACGGGAAGCGCGCGTACCAGTAGCGGGTCACCTCTCCTACGAACATGCCCTTGGTCTGGCGGCACGACGATGCGGCGAGGGGCACCCCGAGCCCCCCCAAGATCCCGATCTCGGCCTCGTGCCAGAGCGGTTCGGAGTCGACCAGCAGGCCGTCCATGTCGAAGATGGCGGCGGCGAAGGCCGCGTCGGTCACGGGGTTGCTCAGGCCGGGAGCTGTGCCTCGATGGCCGCCACCAGCGTCGGGTCCTCCGGTTCGACCTGGGGTCGGAATCGGCCGACCACGTCGCCGGCCGGCGACACGAGGAACTTCTCGAAGTTCCAGGTGATGTCGCCGGCCTGGCCGTCGGCGTCGGGAACCTCGGTCAGCTCGGCGTAGAGGGGGTGGCGCTGCTCGCCGTTGACGTCGATCTTCTCGAAGAGCGGGAAGGTGACCCCGTAGGTGGTCGAGCAGAACTGGCGGATCTCGTCGGCCGATCCCGGCTCTTGGCCCATGAACTGGTTGCAGGGGAAGCCGAGGACACTGAACCCCTTGTCCCCGAAGCTCTTCTGCAGCCGCTCGAGCCCCTCGTACTGGGGGGTGAGGCCGCACTTGGAGGCCACGTTCACCAGCAGCAGGGCCTGGCCGCGGTAGGGGGCGAGCGAGGAGTCCTCGCCCTCGAGGGTGTGGATCGGGATGTCGTAGAGCGCCATGCCAGCAGGCTACCGGGGATGGCGGAGCGGCCCCGCGGCGGCGCTGTGCCAAGGTGTCGGCGTGCCCGAGGCGACGGTCAACGGGGTCCGCCTCTCCTACAGAGTGCAAGGGGACGGTGACCCGGTCCTCCTCGTCTGCGGCACCGGCCAGCCGGCGTTCAGCTGGGACATGGGGGTGGTGCCCGGCCTCACCGGCGCCGGACACCAGGTCGTGACCTTCGACAACCGTGGCGTGGCGCCCTCCGAGGACCCTCCTGGGCCGTACTCGGTCAACCAGCTGGTGACCGACGCCGCCGGCCTCATCGAGCAGCTCGGGCTCGGGCCCTGCTTCGTGGCCGGTCACTCCCTGGGGGGGTTCATCACCCAGGAGCTGGCGCTGGCCCGCCCCGACCTGGTCCGGGCCGCCGTGCCGATGGGCACGGCCGGTCGGACCACGGCCCTGCTCCACGCCTGGGTGAGCGCCCAGATGGAGCTGGAACTCTCCGGGGTCGTCCTCCCGCCGGCCTTCGCCGCAGTGACCTCGGCCCTCCAGATCGTGGGGCCGGCCCGTCAGCTCGACGACGCGTTCATGGCTCCGTTCCTCGAGCTGCTGGCCGCCGCCCCGGCCTGGAAGGGCAACGGTCCCGAGGGGCAGTGGGCCGCCGATCTGGCCTACGACGGGCGGCTCGAAGCGCTGGCCGGCGTCCGCAGGCCATGCCTGGTCATCGCCTTCGAGCACGACCTCGTCACCCCGCCGGCCCTCGGCCGCGAGGTGGCGGCCGCCATCCCGGGGGCCCGCTACGTCGAGGTGCCCGGCTGCGGCCACCTCGGCCCCATCGAGGATCCGGCGGCCGTCGTGGGCGTCATGACCGCCTTCTTCGGGGAGCACTGAGATGCGGGCGGTCGTCATCGCCGACGGCGAGCTGCACGACGAGGAGCGGCCGGACCCGGCGGCCGGCGACACCGAGTTGCTGGTCGCCGTCCGGGCGGCCGGCGTCAACGGGGGCGACCTGATGCAGCGGCGGGGGCTCTATCCGGCCCCGGCGGGGTTCGCGCCCGACATCCCGGGCATGGAGCTGGCGGGTGACGTCGTCGGGGTCGGCCGCCAGGTCACCCGGTTCGCTGCCGGCGACCGGGTCATGGCCGTCGTCGGCGGCGGCGGCCAGGCGACAGCGGCCACGGTCGACGAGTCCCACGCCCTGGCCGTGCCCGACGGGGTCGGCTGGGCCGAGGCCGGGGGATTCCCCGAGGTCTTCTCCACCGCCTACGACGCCCTGTTCACCCAGGGCGCCCTGTCGCTCGGCGAGCGCGTGCTGGTCACCGGGGCGGCCGGCGGGGTCGGCACGGCCGGGGTGCAGCTGGCCGCGGCGGCCGGGGCCAGCGTCGTGGCCTCGGTCCGCGACCCCGCCCTGCGCGACGGCGTGGCCGCCCTCGGGGCCGACGTGGTCGTCGACCCCGCCACCGTCGCCGAGCACGGCCCCTACGACGTCGTCTTGGAGCTCGTCGGGGCGGCCAGCCTCCCCGGGGCCCTCGGCGCCCTCAACACCGGCGCCCGGGTGGTGGTGATCGGGGTGTCGAGCGGGGCGAAGGTGGAGCTGAACCTGCTCAGCCTGATGGGCCGGCGGGCCCGCCTGGGTGGTTCGACCCTGCGGGGACGGACCAGGGAGGAGAAGGCGGCGGTGGCCCGGGCGGTGGCCCGCCACGTGGTGCCCCTCCTCGGCACCGGTGTCATCTCGGTACCGGTGGCCGAGACCTTCCCGATGGCCCGGGCGAGCGACGCCTACGCGCGCTTCGACGCGGGTCGAAGCTCGGCAAGATCGTCCTCACCACCTGAGCCTCCTCCCCGGAGCCGACCCGGTCGGCGGGTTCAGAGCTCGAGCATCTCGAGGGCGTCGAACTCCCAGAAGGCCCGGAGCGCCGCCAGCTTGCCGGCACCGTCGGAGCGGTAGGTGTAGACGCCGCGGACCACGGCCATGTGGGTGGCCCCGGCCAGAGTGGTCCGGATGATCCCGACGTCGGCCACCTCGTCCCCGCACAGGTACGAGCTCTCGATCTCGAAGGTGATGCGCTCGCTCGGGGCGATCACCGTGTCGTAGAACCGGGCGATCGCCTCGCGGCCCCGGTGGCCCTTCCCTTCGAGGTCGAAGGGCGAAGGACCGATCGGGTCCTGCACCACAGCGTCGGGGGTGAAGATGTCGAGCCACCCCTCGCGGTCCTTGGCCTCCACGGCCGCCCGGGACTTGATGCCGAGCTGGCGGGCATTCGGTGTCGCCGTCATGTGCGCTCCTTCGTCATTGTGCCGTGCTCGTCGTGGAATTCGTCGACCCCGTGCGCCCCGAACGGCCCTCAGGCGTTGACCTTGGCGATGACTCCGTCGGCGAACCACCGGAGCTTGTCGATCTTGTCGGACAGCGGCTCGATGTCGGGTCCCACCTCGTAGGGCCAGCGGAACCCGACGATGACGTCGGTGACGCCCACCTCTTCGAGCCGCCGCACGCCGTCCACGCTGAAGGCGTCGAGTGAGATCACGAACACCGAGAACGGCCGGTCCTCGGTGCCGTGCTCGCGGCGAAGTTCGCCGAGACGGGCCAGGAGCCCGGGGAGGTCGGACGGGTCCCCGCCGCCGTGGAGCCACCCGTCGCCGGCCCGGGCGGCCCTCGCCAGCGCGGCTTCGCCGTGGCCGCCGATGAGCACCGGGAGCGGCTCGCTCGGTACCGGGGACATCTTGACGGGGGGGATGTCGAACACCTCGCCGTGGTACTCGAACCAGCCGCCGGCCGAGAGCCCGCGGATGACGTCGACCTCCTCGTCCATCCGGCGACCGCGGCCGGCCCACGGGACGTCGAGGATCTCGTAGTCCTCGCGCCACGGGCTGGTCCCGACCCCGAGGAGCAGCCGGTTGCTGGTCAGGACCGCGGTCGAGGTCGCCTGCTTGGCCACCAGCACCGGGTTGCGGATCGGAAGCTTGAGCACGAAGGTCACGAAGCGCAGGCGCTCGGTCACCGCCCCCAAGGCCGGGATCAGCGAGAACGGCTCCAAGAACGGCTTGTCCTCCAAGAACTCCCGGGTCCCGTCGGGGTTGAACGGGTAGACCGAGTCCGATTCCTTTGGGTAGCAGATGCTGTCGGGCACCACCATGGAGTCGTAGCCGGCCTCCTCGACGGCCCGGGCCAGGGGCACGTAGTACCCGGGATCGGTCATCGATTCGGCGTAGGAGAAGCGCACGGGACCTCCGGTGGGGTGGCGACCGGTCAGCTGCCGCCGCCTACCATGCGGCCGTGGCCGACACTCCCGCAAGTCCGGCACCCGCCGACGAGGCCCGGGCGCCCGAGGGCGCCCCGGGCCGGGACGCACAAACCGTCGACGACCTCGACCTCGGTCTCATGGAGCAAGAGGCCAGACGGGTCATCGGCGAGATGCCCTACGCCTACTACGCCGGGGGGGCCGAGGGCGAACGGCTACTGGCCGACAACGTCGCCGCCTGGGCCCGCTGGCGGCTCCATCCCCGGGTCCTGGTCGACGTCGCGACGGTTTCCACCGCCACCTCGGTCCTCGGCCAGCCGGTGGCGACCCCCGTCCTCCTGGCGCCGACCGCCATCCAGGGGCTCGCCCATCCCGACGGGGAGCTGGCCACGGCGCGGGGGGCGGCGGCGGCCGGGGCCGGCATGGTGCTCTCGTCGCTGGCCACCCGCTCCTTGGAGGAGGTGGACGCCGCCGCTCCGGGCGGGCTCCGCTGGATGCAGATCTACATCCTTCGTGACCGGGGCCGCACGGCCGAGCTGGCGGCCCGGGCCGCCGCCGCCGGCTACCGGGCGCTGGTGCTCACCGTCGACGCCCCGGTCTCGGGGCTGCGGCGTCGCGAACTGCGGGGCAAGGTGCACCTCCCCGACGACCTCGAGCTCCCGAACCTGGCCGGGCCGAGCACCGAACGGGCCCGGGAGGGCGGGTTCATGGCGGTCGTCACCGGCGAGTTCGACCCCGCCCTCACCCCCGACGACGTCGGCTGGCTGGCCGGGCTCACCGACCTCCCGGTCGTGGTCAAGGGCGTCCAACGGGCCGACGACGCCCTGGTGAGCCTCGACGCCGGTGCGTCGGGGGTCGTGGTGTCCAACCACGGTGCCCGCCAGCTCGACGACGCCCCGGCGACCGCCGACGTCCTGGCCGAGGTGGCCGACGCCGTCGGCCAGCGCGCCGAGGTCTACGTCGATGGCGGCGTCCGGCGCCCGCCCGACGTCGCCAAGGCCATCGCCCTGGGCGCCCGGGCGGTGCTGGTCGGTCGGCCGGCCCTCTGGGCGGTGGCCACCGGCGGCAGCGACGGGGTGCGCGGCCTGCTGGACTGGTTCACCGCCGAGCTCGGCCGGACCATGGCCCTGTGCGGGGCCCCGACGGTGACCGCGCTCGACCGGGGACTGGTCCGGCCCGCACCTGGGTTCGGCGGGGGGGGGACCCGCCGGTGACGACGGTGGCCACGATGCTGGCGGCGCGGGCCGACGACGACCACCCGGCGGTGCGTGACGCGAGCGGCTCGTGGAGCTGGCGACAGGCGGTGGCCGCCGGGGCGGCCCGGGGGGCGCTCGCCCGATCGGCCCGGCGCCCCGGGCCCTTCCATATCGGCGTCCTCTTGCCCAACGGGCCCGAGTACCTGTTCTGGCTGAACGGCGCGGCGCTGGCCGGGGCGGCGCTCGTCGGGCTCAACCCGACCCGGAGGGGCGAGGGCCTGGCCGCCGACGTCCGGGCCACCGATTGCCAGCTCATCGTGACCGACGACGAGGGTGCGGCGCTCTTGGAGGGTCTCGACCTCGGGCTCGGCACCGAGCGGATCCTGCGCATCGGCACCCCGGCCTACGAGGCGGCGGTCGGGGCCTGGGAGAAGAGCCGGGAGGCCGGGGCCCTGGTGGCCGGGGCCGGCGAGGTCGACGAGGACCGGCTCTTCTTGCTGCTGTTCACCTCGGGCACCACCGGATCGCCCAAGGCCGTCCGCTGCACCCAGGGACGGTTGGCCGGGATCGCCGAGGTGGCCGCCCCGGGCTACGGGTACCGGGCCGAGAGCGTCTGCTACTGCCCGATGCCGTTGTTCCACGGCAACGCCCTGATGGCCCTGTGGGGGCCGGCGGTCATGGTGGGGGCCACCATCGCGGTGCGCCCGCGATTCAGCGCGTCGGCCTTCCTCGACGACGTCCGGGAGTTCGGGGCCACCACCTTCAGCTACGTGGGCAAGGCCATCGCCTACATCCTGGCCACCCCCGAACGTCCCGACGACGCCGACAACACCCTGGTCAGCGCGTTCGGCACCGAGGCCTCCGTGCGGGACCGGGCCCGGTTCCAAGAGCGCTTCGGGTGCTACCTGATCGAGGGATACGGCCAGAGCGAGGGGGGTGCTGCCATCAACCCGGTCCGGGGCATGCCCCGGGGGGCCCTCGGGCTGCCGGTGGCCGGGGCCGACCTGGCCGTCGTCGACCCCGTCACCGGGCGAGAGTGCCCACCCGCACGTTTTGACGTCGAGGGCCGGCTGGTGAACGCCGGCCAGGCGACCGGCGAGATCGTCAACCGCAGCGGCCCCGGCAAGTTCGAGGGCTACTACGGGGCCCCCGAGGCCGAGGGGGAGCGGACCCGCCAGGGCTGGTACTGGACCGGGGACCTCGCCTACCGCGACGAGGAGGGCTACTTCTTCTTCGCCGGGCGGCGGGGGGACTGGCTCCGGGTCGACTCGGAGAACTTCGCCGCCGGTCCGGTCGAGGCGGTGCTGTCCCGGCACCCCGACGTCTCGGTGTGCGCCGTCTACGCCGTGCCCGACACTCGCTCGGGGGACCAGGTGATGGCGGCGCTCGAGCTGGTCCCGGGGGCCGAGTTCGACCCGGTCGGCTTCGCCGACTGGCTGGCCCGCCAGCCCGATCTCGGGACCAAGTGGTCCCCCCGCTACGTCCGGGTCACCGCCTCGCTCCCCCAGACGGCCACCGGCAAGGTGACCAAGGTCGGCCTGCGCCGACAGGCCTGGCTCTGCGACGACCCGGTCTGGTGGCGCCCCGGCCGGCCGCTCGGCGCCCCCACACAGCCCGGCGGTCAAGGCCGCCCCGACCCCTACCGCCCCCTGACCGACCACGACCGGGCCGACCTGGCCGCCGACCTGGCCGAACACGGCCGGTCCGACGCGCTCGAGGAACTGGCGCCCAAGCAGTAGGGCGTCCGGCCACCGGGCGCCCTCGTCGACGGGGACCTGGGCAGAAGGTCGCCCCGCGAAGGTCGGTGATGGTCGGATCAGGGCGGGCCAGCCTCCCGGCCGAGGGCCCTGTTCGGGCCCCGGCGAGTGGTTATCGGGGCGAGGGGCCGTCGAGGTGCCAGTGGTGGGTGACCGAGGGGAACCACTCGGTCGCCGCCTTCGTGTCGGCGCGCAGGAGATGGAACCGGGTGATGGTGCGCTGCCCACCCGAGCTGTCGCTATACAGGAGGTCGACCGTGACGGCCCGGCCCTCGATCGCCGCCCGCGCCTGGGCGAACGCCGGATCGGCCTTGTCGCGTAAGGCGGCCTGCCAGAACCCGTAGTCCCCGGCCGGGATGTACAGGTCGCGCGACTGGGGCCGGAACCCACCGGGATCCCGGTGCATCTGGGGCTGACCGGGCACTTGGTCCGGGCGGATGTCCCAGGCCTGGATGACGCCGAGCCCCGGCCCCACGTTGTGCAGGGCGATGGCCAGGTACAAGGCGTCCTCGCCCACCTCGGCCGACGCCCGGCCCCCGTCCAGGTGGACCCAGTGGTTGTCGACGAACATGATCTTCTCGGACGGGTCCCCGGGCCGCGACGGCATCAGCACCGGTTGGGTGCCGGCCAGCAGCGAGCGCTCGGCCGCCCGCGTGGTCCGGTTGGCCGAACGCACCGAGGAGAACGTGGCCACGGCCAGGACCAGGGTCCCGGCCGCCGTGGCCAGCGAGGCCGCCGTGACCCAACCGAGGCCGCCGGCCAGGAGTGCAGAGGCCAACGCTCAACCCAAGACGGCGGCGGCCACCCGCTTCTCCAGGGTGCGGCCGTCCCACCAGCTGATCTGGAGCTGCTTGGCCCGGCGAAAGTACAGCTGGATGTCGAAGTCGAGGGTGAACCCGATCCCCCCGAAGACCTGCTGGGCCATGGCCGTGACGTCGCGGAAGGTCCGGCAGGCGAACAACTTGGCCATCGGGGCGAGGCGGTCGGTCGGGCGTCCGTTGGCCCGGGCCCAGGCCGCCTCGTGCACGAGCTGCTCGGCGCCGTCGACGGCGGTGACCGCGTCGGCCAAGTAGTGGCCGATCGCCTGGAACGCCCCGAGCGGCTTGTCGAACTGCTTACGGTCCTTGGCGTACTGGACGGTGATGTCGAGGGCGTAGCGGGCGCCGCCTACCGCCTGGGCGGCGAGCAGCACGATCCCGTCCCCCATGACCTCGTCGAAGCTCGCCCAACCGGTCGCCGGTCCACCGATCCGGTCGGTCCCGGCGACGGCGACGTCGTGCAGGGTGACCTGGTACTGGCTGTCCGAGGCGAGGGTGAACTGCTGGGTCATCGAGACCCCCGGCGACGAGGGGTCGACCAAGAACAGGTCGATCGCCTCGGGGGCGTCGCCGGTCCGGGCCAGCACCACCAGGCGGTCGGCCGCCTCGGCGAACGCCACGTGGCGCTTGACCCCGCTGAGGACGAAGCCATCGCCGTCGGCCACGGCCCGAGTGGCCACGCCGGCCGGGCCGAAGCCCCCCCCGGGCTCCAGCCAGGCCACGCTGAGCACGGCCTCGCCGGTCGCCACCGGGGGCAGCCACCGAGAACGCTGCTCCTCGCTGCCCGCCCGGGCCAGGACCCCGCCCGAGAGGACGGCGCTCACGAAGTGGGGCACCGGGGCCAGAGCCCGCCCCAGCTCCTCGTAGAGGGCGACCCCCTCCAAGAGGGACATCCCCGAGCCCCCGTACGCCTCGGGCACCAACAGGCCGACCAGGTCGAGCTTGGCCAACTGGCCCCAGAGCTCGGCCGGGTAGCCGACCGGGTCGTCCTCCATCTCGCGCACCACGCTGAGCGGGCAGTGCCGCTCGAGCACGTCGCGCGCGGTGGCCCGAAGCATCTCCTGCTCGGCGCTGAAGTCGAGGTCCAACACGGTCAGCTCACCTCCGGTCCGGCGCCCCGACGGGCGCGGCGTTCTCGGTCACGGCTTCCATCGCCCGGCCCGACGGGCCCAGGGGTTGTCGTCGGGACCCGTGGGCAGCGCCACCCGGGCGTCGCACGTCGTCTTGACCTCGCCATCCACCGAGAGCTCGACGGCGGCCGAGACCCATCCGCAGCCCTGATCGTCCACCTCGGTGCCCCGCACCGTGCCGGCGATCACCATCGTGTCGCCGGGGAACACCGATCCCTTCATGCGGAAGGTCACCCGGCCGAGTCTCCCGTGGGGTCCGGTCCAGTCCGTGAGGTACCGCTCGAACCACGCCGCCTGGTTGGGGGTGTTCAAGAAGATGTCCCGGGTGCCGTTGCGGTTGACGGCGAAGTCCTTGTCGTGGTGCATGGGCCGCCAGTCTCGGCTGGCCAGGGCACCGAGGACGACGGTGGTGGCGCTCACCTCGTAGCGCAGCTCGGGCAGACGGTCGCCCTCGGCCACCTGGCCGTACACCAGACGGGGCTCGGTCCCGCTCACGATGCCCGCCGGTAGCCGAAGCCGGTGTACGACTCGACGCCGACCAGGTCGCCGTCCTGGTTGTGATACACCACCTCGATCACCCAGAACCGCCCGGTCCCGAGCTTGGTCGTCTTCTCGTCGCTGACCGATCGGAGCACCTGGTGGGTCCGAAGACGGTCACCGGGTCGGACCGGCTCGTAGAAGACGATGGTGTTGTCGGTCATCACCGCCTCGGGCAGACCGAGCACGGCCTTGAGGTCGAAGTGCACCTGCAGCGGCAGTGCCGCCTCGTCGCGGCCGGGCGCCCAGTGGTGGGGCCGGAACCAGACCGAGAGCATCGACGGCGGGGCGATCGGTCCGTCGGTCAGCGCAGCGGCCACCTCGTCGTCCCAGAAGAGCGGATTCCCGTTCTCGACCGACGCGCACGAGGTCCAGATGTAGCCCCGCTCGACGGGGAACTCCCCCGCCTCGGGGTACTGCTCGAGGCCAACCAGGCTGCGGGCGGCCTCCACCGGGTCCGCGTGCTGGGCCAGGGCGGCGGCCAGCACCGGAGACGACGACGCACCGGCGGCCGGCTGGCGAGGGTTCACGCCACCGCCCCCCGTGTCCGCCAGTCGTCGATGGTGCCCGCTTCCACCCCGGCAGCCAACAGCCGCCGCTCGGTGTCGGTCGCCGCCGGGTCGGGCAGGTTCACCGGTCCGGTCGGCCGGGGCATCCCGGCCAGGAGCGGGGCCAGCTGCAAGAAGCGTCCCTCGGTCGGATGCACGGCCTCGACGACCACGTCGCGGTGGGCGAACTGGGGATCGGCGGTGACCTCGGCCACGGCCAGCACCGGGGCCACGCAGGCGTCGGCACCGGCCAACGAGGCCACCCACTCGTCGCGGCCCTTGGTGGCGAAGGCGGCGGCCAGGTCGGCCCGGATGGCCGGCTGGGCATCGTCGTCGAGCTGGTGGTCGATCCAGCGCTCGCACCCCGTGAGCCGGCAGAGGTTGGCGAAAAACTTGGGCTCGATCGCCCCCACCGCCAGCCAGCCGCCGTCCCCGGCCCGGTAGGTGCCGTAACAGGCGTACCGGCCGCTCAAGACGTCGTGTCCGGGCATCGGGTCGGACCCGGTGGCCAGGTGCTCGTCGACGGGCAGCGACATCAGCCAGAGCACGCCGTCGGCCACGGACACGTCCAGGTGGACGCCGCCGGAGCCCGACGCCCGGCCGGCCAACGCGGCGGTGACCGCCAAGGCCGCCTGCAGCCCCCCGGCCGCCGCGTCGGCGACCGTCGCCCCGGGGAGGGGCGGGGCCCCGTCGGGACCGGGCCCGCTCATGGCCAGGTAGCCCCCGACGGCCAGGTAGTCGACATCGTGGCCGGCCCAGTCGGCGCGGGGTCCGGTGCGGCCGTAGCCGCTGGTCGAGCAGTAGATGACCCCGCTGTTCACCGCCCGGACGGCGTCGTAGCCGACGCCCAGGCGGTCGGCGACCCCGGGGCGGAAGCTCTCGACCACCACGTCGGCCCGGGCGGCCAGGGCCAAGAAGGCCCGGCGCCCCCCGTCGTCTTTCAGGTCGACCAGCACCCGGGACATGCCCCGGTGGCCGCTGTAGGCGTAGAAGGCGGGCTCGATCTGGACTGCCCCCTGGGCGGGCACCGGCCCCACCTTCACCACGTCGGCCCCGTAGTCGGCCAACAGCCGGGTGCAGCGGGCCGCGGGGCCGACACTGGCCAGGTCGAGCACGGTCAGCCCGTGAAGCGGGCCGGTGGCGGGAGTGGCCGCATTCGGCGCGGGGTCGCTGGTCGTGGTGGGCACGGTCGACTCAGAAGTTCTTGGGGAGCCCGAGCTTGCGGCGAGCCACGATGTTCTTCTGGATCTCCGAGGCTCCACCGCCGATGGTGTCGATCACCGTGTAGCGGTAGGTGGACTCGGCCCGGCCCTTCATGGGAGCGTCCTCGGTCTTCACCCGCAACTGGGTCCCCGGGCCGGCGATGTCCATCGACGCGTCGGCCAGGCGCTTGGAGAGCTCGGTGGCACAGAGCTTGTACTCGGAGGCCTCGCAGGTCGGTGCGGCGCCGCCCTTGGCGGACTCGAAGACGAACTTCAGGCCCATCACCCTGGCCACCTCGGCCTCGGTGCACAGCTGGGCGATGCGCTGGCGGATCACCGGGTCGTCACGAAGCGCCTCGCCGTCGCGCACCGTGGTCTTGACGTACTCGATGAGCAGCTCGAGTCGCTGGGCGATCGGCGAGTAGGTGAACATGGTGAACCGCTCGAGGTCGAGGGCCTCGGAGATGTACTGGAAGCCGCGGTTGAGCTCGCCCACCACGTAGTCGTCGGGGACGAAGACGTCGTCCAGGTAGACCTCGTTGGTCCGCTCGTCGCCCATGGTCCAGATGGCGTTGATGGTGATCCCGGGCTGGTCCAGGGGGACCAGGAACAAGGTGATGCCGTGGTGCTTGGGTGCCTCGGGGTCGGTGCGGGCCCCCACCCAGTACCACTCGGCGAAGTGGGCCGAGGTGGTCCAGGTCTTCTGTCCGTTGAGGACCCACCCCCCGTCCACCTTGGTCGCCTTCAGCTGCATGGAGGCGGCGTCGGACCCGGCGTTGGGCTCGGAGTACCCGACGGCGAATTCCACCTCGTTGCGCAGGATCTTGGGCAGGAACTCGGCCTTGAGCCTCTCGTTGCCGTGGCGGATGATCGTCTTGCCGACGATGCCCACCCCTTTGCCGATCTGGGGGCCGCCCCGCCGGGCGAGCTGCTCGTTCAAGAGGTACTCGTAGACGCCTTCGCCAGCCGCTCCGCCGTACTCGGTGGGCCAGGTCATCCCCAGCCATCCCTGCTCGCCCATCTCGGCCATGAAGGCCCGGCGCTTGGGGGTGTCGACGATCTGGGCCATGTTCTCGCGGGTGACGTCGAAGACGTCGGGGTCGTCGTGGGCGTCGAGGAAGCTCTCGACCTCCTTGACGAAGGCCGTCTGCTCGGGCGAGAACTCAAAGTCCATGGGGTCCCCCGGGGTGGTCGGCGACGGGCCGGGTGGGGCCCGTGGGTGCCAATCTGACGGTCCGTCAGATTGGCCTGGTCATCATATGCGGCCCCGGGGAGGGCGGGCGAGACGGCCGCTCCGGCCCAGCCGGGGGGCCGCGCCGGGGCAGCGCCGACGATCGGGCGGTCGGCCGGGAACGGTCGACGGGCAACCAGCTGACGCACCGTCAGAACCGGGGTCGCCCCCGGCTACGATCTCGGCCGTGCGCGGAATCCTGAGTGCCGCCGGCTACGTGCCCTATCGCCGGCTGCCCCGGGCCCAGATCGCCGCGTTCTTCGGGTCGGGGGGCGGGAAGGGGACCCGCTCGGTGGCCTCCCACGACGAGGACACGACCACCATGGGCACCGAGGCGGCGCGCCTGGCCCTGCGCTCGGTGCCCGGCGCCACCCCCGACGCCCTCTGGTTCGCCACGGCGACCCCGGCCTACCTGGACAAGACCAACGCCACGGCGATCCACGCCGCCCTCCGGCTCCCCGGCGAGGTGCCGGCCTACGACTTCGGCGGGGCCCTGCGGTCGGCCACCGGCGCCCTGTCGGCGGCCCTGGGTGGATCCGGCCGGGTCCTGGTGGTGTCGGCCGACCAGCGAGACGGGTTGCCGACCGCCGCCGACGAGTCGGCCGGTGGTGACGCCGGGGCTGCCCTCGTGGTCGGCGACGACAGCCATGGAGCCCCGGTGGTGGCCGAGCACCTCGGGGGCGGCTCGGCCACCGACGAGTTCACCGACCGATGGCGCACGCCCGGAGAGCAGCGCTCGCGGCTGTGGGAGGAGCGTTTCGGCGAGACCCGCTACGTCCCGCTGGGGCGCGAAGCCTGGGCCCGGGCCCTCAAGGCCTGCGGGTTGGAGGAGACCGACCTCGACCGGGTGGTGGTGACCGGCATGAGCCCCCGGGCCGTCAAGGCCCTGACCGGCAAACTCGGCGTGGCCGAGGGCGTCGTGGCCGACGACCTGTCCCTGTCCGTCGGCCAGTCCGGCTGCGCCCACCCCCTGTTGGTCCTGACGGCGGTGCTCGAGGACGAGGCCCGGGGCCAGGCCGCCGGCGACCTCGGACCCGGTCGCACGCTGGCCCTGATCCACCTGGCCGACGGGGCCGACGTGACCGTCGTGCGGACCACCGCCGCCCTGGCCGGGTGGCGGCCCGCCCGCCCGGTGCGCGACCAGGTGACGGCCGGGGCCGAGCTGCCCTACGCCCGGTACCTGTCCTGGCGGGGCATGCTGACCCTTGAACCCCCGCGCCGGCCCGAGCCCCAGCGCGTGTCCTCGTCGGCCGCATGGCGGAGCGACGAATGGAAGTTCGGGTTCGTCGGGAGCCGGGACCGCTCCAGCGGTGCGGTGCACCTGCCGCCGGCCAGGGTGTCGATGACCGGTGGTGCCTTCGACGAGATGGAACCGGTGGGCCTGGCCGGGGACCTCGGCACGGTGGTGACCTTCACCGTCGACCGCATGGCCTACTCCCCCAGCCCGCCGATCGTCTTCGCCGTTGTGGACTTCGACAGCGGCGGGCGGTTCCCCGTCGAGCTGACCGATGTCGACGCCGACGAAGTGGCGATGGGCGACCGGGTGGAGATGACGTTCCGCCGCCTGTTCACCGCCGACGGGATCCACGACTACTTCTGGAAGGCCAGGCCAGTGCGAGGAGCCGGGGAGCCGGTCTCGAGCGGGAGGAATGCCTGATGGGATCGCATGGAATCCGCGACCGGGTGGCCATCGTGGGGATGGGCTGCACCGAATTCGGCGAAAGGTGGGACAAGGGGTTCGACGACCTCATCGTCGACGCGGCGAAGGCCACCTTTGATTCGGCCGGCGTCACCAAGGACGACGTCGACGCCTACTGGATCGGGACGGCTCAGAGCGGGATGAGTGGCATCGCCCTTGCCCGACCCCTCCAGCTTCAGGGCAAGCCGGTCACCAGGGTCGAGAACTACTGCACCACCGGCTCCGAGGCGCTCCGGGCCGCTGCTTACGCCGTGGCCTCGGGGGCCTACGACGTCGCCATGGCCGTCGGCGCCGAGAAGGTGAAGGACAGCGGCTTCCAGGGCCTCAACGCCAACAACCCGCCCGGCGACGGGACGGCGCGCACCCTCACCGCGGCGGCCATGTTCTCGATGGTGGCTCCCGCCTACTGCGCCAAGTACGGCGTGGAGGACGAGCAGATGACCGACGTACTCGCCACCATCTCGGCCAAGAACCACTTCAACGGGGCCCGCAACCCGCGGGCCCAGTTCCGCCGCGAGGTCTCGAAGGAGACAATCTGCGCCTCACCGAGGGTGGCCGGGCGGCTCGGCGTCTTCGACTGCGCCGGGGTGGCCGACGGGGCGGCGGCGGCCATCGTGGTGCGGGCCGAGGACGCCCACCGCTTCACCGACAAGCCGATCTACATCAAGGCCCTGTCCTTCGCCGCCGGGAGCGGGTCCGGGCTGATCGACCCCGGGTACGACTACACCCACTTCCCCGAGTGCGAGCTGGCCGCCCGGGACGCCTACGCCCAGGCCGGCATCACCGACCCGCGCCGCCAGCTGGCCTTCGCCGAGGTGCACGACTGCTTCACCCCGACCGAGCTGGTTCTCATGGAGGACCTCGGTTTCGCCGAGCGGGGCACGGCATGGAAGGAGGTGCTGGCCGGAACCTTCGCCCTGGACGGCGAACTGCCGGTGAACCCCGACGGCGGGCTCAAGAGCTTCGGCCACCCGGTGGGGGCGTCCGGCCTGCGCATGTTCTTCGAGTGCTGGCTGCAGCTTCGGGGTGAAGCCACCCCCGAGCGCCAGCTCCACAGCGACCGCACCCTGGCCCTGACCCACAACCTCGGGGGCTACCCGGGCGAGATGGTTTCGTTCGTCTCAGTGGTTGGCTCAGAGCCGGGCTGACCGGCAGAGCCCGGTTACGGCGTCGCTCCGGGCAGCTCGCCACGGTCGGCCTGTTCGGATTGGTCCCCGGCGTCACCGCTGACGTCCTCGCCGGCCAGCGAGCCGGCGCCTGCCCCCACCGGCTCGTCCCCCGCTGGAGGCTCCTCGCCGTCTCCGGCGTCGCCGGTGACGTCCTCGCCGCCCTCTTCGCCATCGGGTTGGACCTCCGAAGAGGTCTCCCCGGCCTTTTCGGCTCCAGTCTCCTCGGCCTCGGACTTCTGCGAGCCCGCCTTGTCCGAGTCCACCTTGTCGGTGCCGCCCTTGTCGGCGTCGTCCTTGGCGGCGTCGTCCTTGGCGGCGTCGTCCTTGGCGGCGTCGTCCTTGGCGGCGTCGTCCTTGGCGGCGTCGTCCTTGTCGGCGTCGTCCTTGTCGGTGCCCGTCTTGACTGACCCGAACTCGGTTGTGCCCGCGCCGGCGAGGGCGTCCTGGTGGAAACGCTCGCGCAGGTCGGCCAAGTCGTCGAGGACGCCCCAGAGCTCGTCGGGGGTCACCTCGGGTATGACGATGGTGCCGGTACCCCTGGCCTTGGTGGTCAGTTTGAGCTGGGAGCCCCCATCGACCGCCGTGACCTCCACCTCGGTCACGGCGGTCCATTTCGCCCAGAGCTTGTAGAGGCTGCGCGAGAAGAAGACCCGGGGGCGGCGGAGGACGAACTGGTCGCCGGTGACGATGAGCCTCGCCTCACCGCTCGGCTTCATGCCCTGGAAGCCACCCTCGTAAGTGCACCCGTTGTACGTCGCCCCAGCCATCTCCACCTCCGGGACAAGAAGTTACCCGCCCGACGCCGCCCGGCACGAGTGAGCTTCGCTCCGGGGTGGCCGGGCCCGCACCCCGAGTCGGCTGCTCAGAGGACCCGGTCGAGCGGCGTGTACTCGAGGCCGTGCGCCTCGGCCACCGGACGATAGACCACCCGCCCGCCGGCCACGTTCACCCCAAGGGCGAGGGCCGGGTCGTCACGAACGGCGGCCCGCCACCCGTTGGCCGCGATCTCGAGCGTGTAGGGCAGGGTGGCGTTGGCCAGGGCGTGAGTCGACGAGTGGGGCACGGCACCGGGCATGTTGGCCACGCAGTAGAAGAGGGAGTCGTGGACCCGGAAGACCGGATCCGAATGGGTCGTCGGGCGGGTCGACTCGAAGCATCCACCCTGGTCGACGGAGATGTCGACGAGCACCGATCCCCCTTTCATCTGAGCCACCAGGGCGTCGGAGACCAGCTTGGGTGCCCGGGCCCCGACCACCAGCACGGCCCCGATCACGATGTCGGCCTCAACGCAGGTCTCCTCGACCGCGTGGGTGCTCGAGGCGATCGTCTCGAGCGCCCCCCGGAAGTGGTGGTCGACCTGGCGCAACCGCTCAAGGTTGCGGTCCAGGATGTAGACGTCGGCATGGAGCCCGACGGCGACCGTCGCCGCCGCCATGCCGGCCACGCCGGCCCCCAGGACCACGATCCGGGCCGAACGGACCCCGGGGACCCCGGTGACCAGCACCCCCCGGCCACCCCCCGAGCGCATGAGGTGATGGGCCCCCATCAACGGGGCCATGCGCCCGGCCACCTCGCTCATCGGGGTGAGGAGCGGGAGCGACCCGTCCGCAAGCTGGACCGTCTCGTAGGCGATGGCGGTGTTCCCAGCCACCAGCAAGGCCTCGGTGCATTCGCGGGAGGCGGCCAGGTGCAGGTAGGTGAACAGCACCTGGTCCTTGCGCAGCACCAGCCGTTGATATTCGGCCGCAACGGGTTCTTTCACCTTCAACACCATGTCCGAGCCGCCCCAGAGTTCGTCCACGTCGTCGAGGAGTTGCGCGCCCGTCTTGGCAAACTCGATGTCGCCGATCGACGAGCCCTCCCCGGCACCCTTCTCGACGAGGACGTCGTGGCCCGCCGACGTCAGCTCGCGCACCCCCGCCGGGGTGATGGCAACCCGGTATTCGTCGTCCTTGACCTCGCTCGGGACACCGATGATCATGCCGACTATCCCCCAGCGCCGCCGGAAGGCGGGGTTGCCACAGGCTCGACGCCGAAGAGCCCGACCGGCGCCCCCACGTCCTCGGGTACGAGCGTTGCCGTCGATTCGTTGAGCACCTCACCCCTGAAGAACGCCGGGCGCAGCGCGGCGTAGGCAAACATCAGGACGATGCCCAGGATCAATGACCCGACCTCGATGAGGAAGATGCCACCGATCTTCCAATGCGGTGAGAACGGCAACGTCCAAGAGGTGTAGGAGTTCGCAGCGTTCCAGTAATGGTAGAGGCTGAAGGCCATGGCGCCGTAGAGCATCGCTCCTCCGAGGAAGGGCAGGATTCCTCGCATCCAGAGGTTCCGGGCACTGGTCCGGAGTGTCTTTCGGTAGTACCACGACGCAGGCGAACCCCGTGAGCCCGTAGTAGAAGGCGATCATCACGCCCAGAGCGGAGACAGAGTCGGAGATCACCGTCCCGGCCGAGATGTAGTTCATAATGACGTAGAGAACAATGGACACGAGACCCATGACCACGGTGGAAACGGACGGTGTGAGGAACCGGCTGATCTTCCCGAACGTGGAGGGGATCGCCTTGTAGACCGCCATGGAGAGCGTCGTGCGAGCGGTGGGCAGGATCGTGGTCTGTGTCGAGGCGGCAGCCGAGCTCAGCACCATCAGGAGCAGCAGACGGGTCAGGGTGTTGCCAACCGCCGACGACCCGAAGATCGAGTGCCCCAGAACGGACAGCACGTCGCCTTGGTGGGCCGGATTCCCCAGCCCGATTCCCTTGCTCCCCAGTCCGGCGTAGGACTGCACGGCCAGGACGACCAGGGCGTAGGTCACCAGCAAGATGACGGTCGACAGCACGGCGGCGCGGCCTGGCGTCTTGTCGGGTTCCTTGGTCTCCTCGTTCACCGAGACCGCGGTGTCCCAACCCCAGTAGATGAAGAGCATCAAGAGGACCCCGTTGATGAAGGCGGATGCCGAGGGGACCGCGAAGGGATTGAGCCAGGACCACGAGAACCCCAGGTGGCCCGGAGGGGCCGTGCCGCCACCCACCTTGACCAGGGCGACGATCGACAGGGCAAGGAGCATGGTGAGTTCGATGCCGAGGAGCACCTTTTGGAAATTGGCCGAGATCTCGATTCCCACGTAGCAGATCACCGTCATGGCCACGATCCAGGCGATGCCCACCAGCAGGACCCAGCCGCTCTCGGCATTGCTGCCGATCCCGTTCGCGTTGAAGAGGAGGAACAGGTATTGACCGGCGATCTGGGCCAGGCTGGCCATGACCAGCACATCGGCGGCGATGATGGCCCATCCACCCAACCATCCGGTCTTTGGCCCGAACGCACGAGTCCCCCACGTAAACGTGGTTCCGCAGTCGGGATCGGCCGCGTTCATCTCTCGGTAAGCGAACGCCACGAAGAGCATCGGGATAAACGCGAGGACGGTCACGATCGGCGCCTGGGCGCCGATGGCGACCACGACGAAGCCCAGGGTGGCCGCCAGGCTGTAGGCCGGCGCGGTCGAGGCGACGCCGACGACGGTCGTCGACAGAAGCCCGAGCGCCCCACCCTTCAGACCCTTCTCCGCCCGATACTCGTCGGTAGCGACGACATTCGTGAGTCCTGCAGTCACTCGATCCCCTCCCTCGCGCGATGTCCCTCGATGGGCCTCACTCTTCGATGTTGCTCATGACGTGCTTGATCCGCGTGTAGTCCTCGAATCCGTACATCGAGAGGTCCTTGCCGTAACCCGAGTGCTTGAAACCCCCGTGGGGCATCTCGGCGACGAGCGGGATATGCGTGTTGATCCACACGCACCCGAAGTCGAGATCGCGGGCCATGCGCATGGCTCGACCGTGGTCCCGGGTCCAGACGCTCGAGGCCAGTCCGTATTGGACGCCGTTGGCCCACTCGAGTGCTTCGGACTCGTCGCCGAACTCCTGGACCGTGACGATAGGGCCGAAGACCTCTTGTTGGATCATCTCGTCGTCCTGACGTAGGCCGGCCACCACCGTGGGAGCGAAGCAGTAACCGCGCTCACCGACCGTTGAGCCCCCGGTGAGCACCCGGGCGTGGGCCGGCGCGCGATCCACGAACCCACGCACCCGGTCCAGCTGGGCGGCGTTGTTGAGGGGGCCGAAGTCGGCATCGTCCACCTCGCGTCCGCCCACGGTGGTCCCCTTGGCCTGTTCGACGAGCGCATCGAGCAGGTCTGCGTGTATCCCGGGCCCAGCCAGCACCCGGGTCGCGGCCGTGCAGTCCTGGCCTGCATTGAAGTATCCGGCGCCGGCGATCCCCTCGGCGGTGGCGGCGACGTCCGCGTCGTCGAACACGATCACCGGTGCCTTCCCGCCCAGCTCGAGGTGCACCCGTTTGAGGTCGGCAGCGGCGGCGGTCGCCACCTCCATGCCGGCCCGCACGCTCCCGGTGATCGAGACCATGGCCGGGGTGGGATGCTCCACCAATGCCCGCCCGGTGTCCCGGTCGCCGCAGACGACGTTGAAGACCCCCGGGGGCAGATGTTCCGAGAGGATCTCAGCCATCAGCAACGTCGACACCGGGGTGGTGTCCGAAGGCTTGAGCACCATCGTGTTGCCGGCGGCCAGTGCCGGTGCCCATTTCCAGACCGCCATCATCATCGGGTAGTTCCATGGCGTCACCGCCCCGCAGACGCCCACCGGCTCACGACGGATGAACGAGGTGTGCCCGGCCATGTACTCCCCCGCCGAGAGGCCCTCGAGATTCCTGGCCGCCGCGGCGAAGAAGCGGATCTGGTCGACCATCGGTGGCACCTCTTCGGACATGGTCAGCGCGAATGGCTTGCCGGTGTTCTCGCACTCGGCCCCGACCACCTCTTCGGCGCGCGTCTCGATGGCGTCGGCAATCCGGATCAAGGCCAGGCTGCGCTCGGAGGGGGTCGTGCGCTTCCATTCGGCGAAAGCGGTGGCGGCTACCTGAAGGGCCCGGTCCACGTCGCCCCGGCCCGACACCGGGGCCTCGGCGAACGCCTCGCCGGTGCTCGGGTCGATGACCGGGGCGTAGGTGGCGTCGGCGGTTCCGACGAACTCCCCGCCCACGAAGTTGCGGAGCCGCCGCAACCGGCCGGACCCGTTTGCGCTCACATCGCCCTCCCTGCTGACAGCCTCCCGGGCGCCGGCCGGCGCCCCCCACCGGAGCACCCCGGTCGGCACCTCCCGACCACCGCTGGTCCCCAGGATCACAGACATCGGGCACCACGACAAGCGATAAGGTGAGGAAATTCCGCTTAGGCGCCGAATCCACTTGACTCGCCCGGCCACCGTGCCAGAATTCGGCACGTGACGGAATTCGGCAAGACCGCGGCAGACAGCGAGGGGGGAAGGATGCCAGACGAGCCAGGAGGTGGCCGGGGCGTGGAGTCCGACGACGAATTCTTGACCGGCACCGAGGGGTCGGGACCCGGTGGGAACGGCCAGCTCGACGCGGCCAACCGGGCGATCATCGAGGCCCTCCAGCGCGATGGGCGGCGGCCCTACGGCGCGATCGCCGAGGAGGTCGGACTGTCCGAAGCCGCCGTCCGCCGGCGGGTGCAGCGCCTGCGGGAGAACGGGGTCATCCAGATCGTGGCGGTCACCGACCCACTCCAGCTCGGCTTCAACCGCCAAGCCATGGTGGGCATCAGGGTTGAAGGGGACGTCCGGACCGTCGCCGCGAAGGTAGCCGCACTCGACGAGGTCGACTACGTGGTGCTGTGTGCCGGGTCCTTCGACCTGCTGGCCGAGCTCGTCTGCGAGAACGACGAACGGCTGCTGCACATCTTGAACGACTCCATCCGGTCGATACCGGGGGTCCGATCGACCGAGAGCTTCCTCTACCTCAGACTGGCCAAGCAGACCTACACGTGGGGAACCAGATGAGCGACGTGGCACCCGTCAGCGGCACCGTCGGGGACAACCCCCTGAGCGAGCGGGCGCAGCGTCACCTTTGGATGCACTTCACCCGTCTCGGCACCTACGGCGCCCATCACGAGGTCCCGGTGATGGTGCGGGGGGAAGGGCCCTACGTCTGGGACCAAGGTGGGAAGCGCTACCTCGACGGCCTGTCGGGGCTCTTCACCAGCCAGATCGGCCACGGTCGCACCGAACTGGCCGAGGCCGCCTCCAAACAGGCCAGCGAGCTCGCTTACTTCCCGCTATGGACCTACGCCCACCCGAGGGCCATCGAGCTGGCCGAGCGGATCGCCACGCTGACCCCCGGGGACCTCAACCGCGTCTTCTTCACGACCGGTGGCTCCGAAGCGGTCGAATCGGCCTGGAAGCTGGCCCGCCAGTACTTCCGGGTCATCGGGGAGCCGGCCCGCTACAAGGTGATCAGCCGGGACATCGCCTACCACGGCACCACCATGGGGGCGCTGTCGATCACCGGGATCCCGTCCCTCAAGACGCCCTTCGAGCCGCTCGTGCCCGGGGCGGTGAAGGTGGCCAACACCAATTTCTACCGGGCACCCTATTTCGCCGATAACGCCGAGGCGTTCGGCCGGTGGGCCGCCGATGAGATCGCCCGCACCATAGAGATGGAAGGACCCGAGACGGTGGCGGCCGTCTACCTCGAGCCGGTGCAGAACGCCGGAGGGTGTTTCCCGCCCCCTCCCGGCTACTTCGCCCGGGTCCGCGAGATCTGCGACCGTTACGGCGTGCTGTTCGTCTCCGACGAGGTGATCTGCGCATTCGGCAGACTGGGCGAGTACTTCGGTTCCATCAAGTACGACTATCAGCCCGACATCATCACCGTCGCCAAGGGCCTCACCAGCGGCTACTCACCGCTTGGGGCCATGATCGCCAGCGATCGCCTGGTCGAGCCGTTCCTCCACAACGACGCCAGCTTCGCCCACGGCTTCACCTTCGCCGGTCACCCGGTCAGCTGCGCCGTCGCCCTGGCCAACCTCGACGTCTTCGAGCGCGACGGTATCTTGGACCATGTTCGCTCCACCCAGGACGCGTTCCGTGGCGCCTTGGAGCGCCTCTACGACCTCCCCATCGTGGGCGACGTCCGGGGGGACGGGTTCTTCTACGGGATCGAGCTCGTGAAGGACAAGGGCACCCGGGAGTCCTTCGACGAAGCCGAGAGCGAGAACCTGCTCCGGGGCTACCTCTCCGGGGCCCTCTTCGAGGCGGGGCTGATCTGCCGGGCCGACGACCGGGGTGACCCGGTGGTGCAGCTCTCGCCGCCCCTGATCTGCGGGCACACTGAGATCGAGTTCATGGAGCAGGTGCTCCGAGACGTCCTCACGGAGGCGTGGCGGCGGATCTGAACGTGCCCGCCCACCGGTACCGGCAGCTGTCGCTGTGGTGGGACACCCTTGTCGAGCCAGTCGTCGAGCGACCCTCGTTGGGCGGTGACCTCGATGTCGACGTGGCCATCGTCGGGGCCGGGTTCACCGGGCTCTGGACGGCCCTCTCGCTCGGTGTGGCCGACCCCGCCCTGCGGGTGGCGGTGCTCGAGCGAGAGGTGGCCGGCTTCGGCGCCTCGGGCCGCAACGGGGGCTGGTGCTCGGCCATCTTCTCCGCCTCGGAGGCCCGGATCGAGCGGGACCACGGCCGCCAGGCGGCCGCGGCCATGCGCCGCGCCATGCGCCAGTCGGTTGACGAGGTCGGCCGGGCGGCGTCGGCCGAGGGGATCGACTGCCAGTTCGCCAAGGGTGGCACCGTGGTGCTGGCCCGCAATGCGGTCCAGGTCGGGCGGGCCAAGGCCGAGGTGGCGGCCGCCCGGGCCCGGGGGGACGGCGACGACGACTTGACCTGGCTCGGACCGGCCGAGGCCCGGGCCCTCGTCGGGGCCGAGGACGTTCTCGGGGGCACCTACACCCCTCACTGCGCCGCGCTCCACCCGGCCCGGCTGGCCCGGGGGCTGGCCGACGCCGTCACCCGCCGGGGCACCACCGTCTACGAACACACGGCGGCCCGGGCCATCGAGCCCGGGGGGCCCGGCCGTCGACCCCGGGTCCGCACCGAGCAGGGCACGATCACCGCCGACGTGGTCGTACGGGCCCTCGAAGCGTGGACCGCCTCGATCCCCGGAGAGCGCCGGACCCTCGCTCCGGTGTACTCGCTCATGATCGCCACCGAGCCCCTGGGCGACGACTTCTGGGCCGACGCCCACCTGGACCGGCGGGAGACCTTCTCCGACGAGCGGCACATGATCATCTACGGGCAGCGCACGGCTGACGGGCGACTGGCCTTCGGGGGCCGGGGGGCGCCGTATCACTTCGGGTCATCGATCCGCCCCTCGTTCGACGCCGCCCCGAGAGTGCACCAGGCACTCGAAGGAACCCTGGTCGAACTGTTCCCGACCTTGGCCGGCGCCCGGATCACCCACCGTTGGGGGGGCCCACTGGGGGTCCCCCGGGACTGGTTCTCCTCGGTCGGGTTCGACCGCCCCTCGGGCATCGCCTGGGCCGGCGGGTATGTCGGCGACGGGGTGTCAACGACCAACCTGGCCGGTCGCACCCTGGCCGACCTGATCACCGCAAACCCCGAAAGCGATCTGGTCCGCCTGCCCTGGGTGGGCCACCGCTCGCCGAGGTGGGAACCCGAACCCCTGCGCTGGCTCGGGGTCAATGCCGGTCTGGCCGCCATGGGGCTGGCCGACCGGTCCGAGGCCCGCCGGGGACGGCCCAGCCGCGTCGCGGGGCGGATGGGTCGGCTCCTCGGGCACTAGACGCGGCGGGCGGCCCGACGGGGCGGGCCCCGGTCGGCCCCCGGCCCCTCGATAGAGTCTCGCCCGTGACCGGTGACCCCCGCCTGACGAGGCGGGAATTCTTGGGCGGGGCCGTGGCGGTCGGTGCGGTCGGTGCGGTCGGTGCGATCGGTGCCGCCGGCGCGCTGGCGGGGCAGGGCAGGTCGTACGCCGCCACCACGCCACGGGGTCTGGCACCATCGGGGGCCAAGGGCCTCGGCCCGGGGGGGACGCTGTTGGCCCCCGACAGCCTCCCGCACCCCCACCTCCCGCCGGGCACCGACACCCTGCCCGAGATCGATCATGTGGTGGTCCTCATGATGGAGAACCACTCCTTCGACGACCACCTCGGGATGCTGGGTCGGGGCGACGGCCTCACCCTCGGGCCCGACGGCCAGCCGGTCAACTACAACCCGGACCCCGCCGGCGGCTACCTCCGTTCGTTCCACAACCCCAACACCGTCGGGTATGCCGGCGTCGGGGTGAGCCAGAGCTGGGACAGCTCCCACATCAGCTGGGACCACGGCACGAACCTGGGCTTCGTCAAGGCGTGCAACCCCTCGGCCATGGGCTACTGGACCGGCGAGGACCTTCCCTTCTATCACTCGATGACCAAGCTGTTCCCGATCGGCGATCGCTACTTCTGCTCGGTCATGGCCCAGACCTTCCCGAACCGCCGCTTCCTGATGGCGGCCACGGCCCTCGGTGACGTTGCCACGGGCCCCTCGGGCGTCACAAAGGACCCACCCAACGGCACCATCTTCGAACGGCTCGAGGACCACGGGATCAGCTGGCGGAACTACTACCCCGACGCCCCGAGCAGCGCCCTCTTCTTGCCCGACTACATCGCCAACCAAAGCGACGGCCGGATCGTCCACTTCGAGCAGTTCTACACCGATGCCGCGTCCGGGAAGCCTGCCGGCCTTCTCGCTCGTCGACCCCTACGAGAATTATTCAGAGGAGAGCGGCGACATCTCCATCGGTGAGGCCTACGCGGCGACCATCATCAACGCCGTCCTGCAGGGCCCCGCTTGGGACAAGACCGCCCTCATCTGGACCTACGACGAGCACGGCGGGTGGTACGACCATGTCCCGCCGGCCCCGGCGGTGCGGCCTGACAACGTGCCCCCCGAGATCACCGTGCCTCCCGACCAGCCCGGCAGCTACGACTACACCGGCTTCCGGGTACCGGTGGCCGTCCTCTCGCCCTGGGCCAAGCGTGACCACGTCTCCCACGTGGTCTACGACCACACCTCGATCCTGAAATTCATCGAGAGCAAGTGGAACCTGCCGGCCATGACCTACCGGGACGCAAACGCCAACAATCTCAGCGACTTCTTCGCCTTCGGGTCCCGTCGGCCCCCGTTCGCCGAGCCACCGGTGTTGGCCACGCCGCGTAACCCGTTCGTCGGCACCCCGCCCGCCAACTCGAACACAGCCTCGGAATTCCACCCGATCGCGACGGCCGTCCCGGGCAACAGCCCGGCTGAGGCCCATCTGTCCGAGCTTCCGGCCGGGACCGAGTCGCTGTTGGCCGAGCACGCCCGGCGCTTCGCCAACTGAACGGCCCAAGCCACCATGCGGCGGCCGGTGCCGCCTTCTACGCTCGGGGCGTGGGCAACGCGCGGGACGAGATCACCGACCTCCTGTTCGCCTACGCCGAACGGATCGACGCCGGCGATTTCGACGGGGTGGCCGAGTTGTTCAGCGAGGCCGAGATCTCCTTCACCGGCTTCGACCAGGTCCGGCGGGGGCCCGACGAGGTGCGGGCTATGTACGAGGCCTCGACGCGTCGCTACGAGGACGGCACCCCCAAGACCAAGCATGTCGTCACCAACGTGATCGTGGAGGTCGACGAGCCGGCGGGCGTGGCCACCGCCCGCTCGTACTTCACGGTGTTCCAGGCCGTTCGCGGCCATCTCGCTCTCCAGCCAGTGATCGCCGGTCGCTACCACGACTCGTTCGCCAGGCCCGCAGGCGCCTGGCGATTCGCCACCCGCCGCATGACGGTCGACCTCGTGGGCGACCTCAAGTCCCACATGCTCTTCGACCTGGAGGCGTGAGCGGGCCGGGCGGGGCCGTCCGGACCGTGCGAAGCTCTCGGCCATGAAGCTGACGCTCCACTACGCGATCGACTGCCCGCCCGAACGCTTCTGGACTCTGTACTTCGACCGTGACTACACCACGCGCCTCCACCGCGAGGCTTTGGGATCGACGTCGGTCGAGATCGTCGAGCAGCACGGCGACGCGACGAGCGGGATCGAGCGGACGCTGCGCTACGGGCAGCGTCCCGACGCCCCGGGGCCGGTGAAGAGGATCTTCGGCGACGAGATCATCACGACCGAGGTCTCGAGCTTCGACCCGGCGACCGGGACGTCGACGTTCACCGTGACCCCGGGCACGATGGCCGACAAGACCGAGATCCACGGGTCGATCAGCCTCGAAGCGGACGGCGACCGGTGCCGCCAGACCTTCAACCTCGAAGCCAGGGTCAAGATCTTCGGCGCCGGCCCGGTGGTGGAGCGGTTCATCGAGCGCCAGGCCCGGGACACCCAGGACAAAGCGGTGAGCTTCATGAACAAGGAGCTGGCCGGCTGATCGACCGATCACATGGTGCGGCTCTCGCCGTCGGAGAAGACTTCGACCTGCGCCCGCCGCCCGCGCCGGTCGTTCCGCCCGAGCACCCGGGTCTGGCGCCGGGCGCCTGAACGATCCGTCGGTCGACCGGGTCCGGATGGCAAGGTAGGTGGGCCAGCTCCCGAGGTCCGGACCCCGAGCAGGAGGACAGGTGGCTCTTTCGACTGACGACCGGTCCGAGCGACCCACGGTGATCGTCGATCTCCCCGATCCCGATCGGCCGTTCCACGTCGAGCAACACGGCATCGACTTCATCCCCGAGACCGAACGTTGGGCACGGCCCAAGGACCTCTTCGGGATGTGGGCCGGGGCGAGCATCCAGATCGAGTACTTCATCTACGGGGCGATCCTGATGACCTTCGGCTTCACCTTCGCCCAGGCCCTCTCTCTCATCGTCCTCGGCAACCTCTCGTTCTTCCTCCTCGGGCTGTGCAGTCTCCAGGGCCCCGACGCCGGGACGACGGTGTTCGGCACCAATCGAGCCGCCTACGGGCCGAACGGCTCGAGGGTCATCGCCGCGTTCAACTGGATCACCCAGATCGGCTTCGAGGTGGAGGGACTGATCCTCATCGTCTTCGCCGCCCTGGCCCTCTCCCTCAAGGCCGGTCTCGACCCGGGCAACCCGGCCAAGGTGGCCCTCGTGATCGCCGCGGTGGGGATCCAGTTCGTGCTGCCGTTCTTGGGCCACGCCACGATGGTGAAGGTCCTGCGCTGGCTGATCCTCCCCTTCCTGATCCTGTTCGTGGTCACGGCCGTGTTCGCCGCTCAGCACGCCGAGCTCCACGCCATCCCCCACGGGGCGAGCTGGCAGGTCTACATGGCCGGACTGGCGTTCACCATCGCACTGAGCGGCCTGGGCTGGACCGAGTGCGGCAACGACTACTCGAGGTACCTGCCGCGTGAGTCGTCCAAGTCGGCCATCGTGGGCTGGGTGTTCCTCGGGACGGCGATACCCCAGATCCTCATTATGACCCTGGGGGCGGCGGTGGCGACGTTCCTCGGAAACGTGGGCGTCAACGCCAGCGGGATCAAGAACCCCTTCGCACCCCTACTCGACCAATCCTTCATCCCGGCCTGGTTCGTGGTGGTCTTCCTGCTCTTCGCCATCCTCCAGCTCTTCGCGATCAACAGCCTCGACCAGTACTCCTCGGGGGTGACCCTCCAGGCGGTAGGCATGAGGGTGAAGCGCTACCAGGCGGTGGCTATCGACAGCGTCGTGTGTCTCGTCGTGACGCTCTATGCCGTCCTGCACTCGAGCTTCTCCACCTACCTGAAGGACTTCGTCGCCGTGGTGATCGTGTGGATCGCGCCCTGGGTCGCCGTCTACCTCGTCGACTGGGTGCTGCGCCGCTACCGCTACGTACCGGGCGAACTCCAAAAGACCGGGCCCGAAGGCCTCTACTACGGCCGCCGAGGCGTGTCGTGGCCGGCGCTGGTCGCCCAGCTGCTCGGCATGTGCGCGGCGATGGCCGGGCTCAATCCCACCTTCAACGTGCCCGGCTGGGCGAATCCGGTGGCCGCGGCCACCGGGACCGACTCGTTCACCCGGGCCGACTTCTCCATCTTCATGGGGATGGCCGTGGCGGGCGTGGTCTACTGGCTCCTTGCCCGGCGCGGCGTCGCCCGGCAGGCCGATCTGCAGGACCGGCTCCTGGATTCGACCGGGCGCTCGGAGCCGGCCCGTGGCCGCTAGCCCGTAGCCCGTAGCCCGTAGCCCGTAGCCCGTAGCCCCAACGTACCGATCGACCGCTCCTCGCCCCGCTCACAGGTGCCGGCCGCCGGGTCCGGCGACCGGTGGGGCCCGGCCCGGGATCATCGACGGCTTGGCGGTCACCGTGCCCCAGAAAGCAGTGAGAAAGGGGGACCGGCGTCGGCGTCGACGGTCGGTGGATCGACAACGCCGGTGTGCTCGGGGTCAGACGACCGGGCCCCAGTCTTCAACCAGCGAGTCCCCGGGACCCGGGTGGAAGACCGGGATCGCCCCCAGACTCCGGACCAGCCCGGCGTCGGGCCCCAGCGCCTGCCGCCAGGCCGAACCCTCGGTGACCAGGGCGCCGACGACCACCGGCTCGGCGCCGACCCGGCGCAACAGGGCCAGGGCGGCCCGCATCGAACCGCCGGTGGAGATCACGTCGTCGACCACCGCCACCCGTCGCCCGGTCACCGCCCCCAGCCGGGCCCGGTCGAAGAGCAGCCGTTGGGGCGTGGCGGTGGTGATCGACCGGACCGGCTCGGCGACGGCGTCGGCCAGGTGGATCTTGGGGGTCTTGTGCAAGATGACGTAGTCGTCCAGTCCGAGGGCCCGGGTCACCTCGATGGCCAGGGGTATCCCCATGGTGGCCACCGACACCACGGTCTCGGCGCCGACCGGGGCCAGCAGCTCGGCCAGTTCCCTTCCCGCCCGCTCGGCGAACCTGATCCCGTGGTCGACCGAGATCAAGAGGGCGATCGTCAGGTCGTCGGCGATCGGAACCAGCGGGATCTCCAACTCCTGGGAGCCCACGGTGACCCGGTAGGAGCGGTCGGGGGCCATGGCCAGTGACTCTGACCGGCCGGGCTTCGAGCCGCAAGTGGGACGCGGGGTCCGGCCGTGGGTGGGGCATCGTGGGACGGCTGCGGGTGGGGCTACAGTCCGCCCGAGCCCCACCGGGCCACCACCCGATCCTAGGAGGCCCCATGATCCTCGACCGATTCAACGTCACCGACAAGGTCGCCATCGTCACCGGGGCCGGACGGGGCATCGGGGCCGCCTCCGCGGTGGCTCTGGCCGAGGCCGGCGCCGACGTGCTCGTGGCGGCCCGGACCGACGAACAGCTGCGCCAGGTCGCGGCCAAGGTGGAGGCGGTCGGACGGCGGGCGGTGGTCGTGGCCGGGGACCTCAACGACCTCGACGTGGTGGCCGCCCTGGCACCGGCGGCCTACGACGCCTTCGGACACATCGACATCGTGGTCAACAACCTCGGCGGGACCATGCCCCGGCCCCTGCTCGACACCTCCCCGCGATTCTTGGAGGAGGCCTTCCACTTCAACGTGGCGACCGCCCACGCGCTCGTCCGGGCGTCGGTCCCCCACATGCTCGAGGGCGGCGGTGGCGCGATCGTGAACATCTCGTCGGTGATGGGTCGGGTGGCCGGACGGGGTTACCTCGCCTACGGCACCGTGAAGGCGGCCCTGGCCCACTACACCAGGCTGGCGGCGGCCGACCTCTCGCCCCGCATCCGAGTGAACGCCATCGCCGTGGGCTCGACCGCCACTTCGGCCCTCGACATCGTGCTCCAGAGCGACGAGCTTCGTACGACGATGGAGGCGATGACCCCCCTCGGACGCTTAGGGGAGCCCGAGGACATCGCGGCGGCCGTCCTCTTCCTGGCCTCACCGGCGGGGTCGTTCCTCACCGGGAAGGTCATCGAGAGCGATGGGGGCCTCTCGGTCCCCAATCTCGACTTCAAGATGCCGGACCTCTGAGGTGCGGACGCCAGGCGACCGGACCGACATCACCGAGACAGACGGCACTGAACGGAGCGAGCGATGACCTACAGAGTTGTGGCCTGGAGCACCGGCAACGTGGGGCGCCACGTCCTGGCCGGCATCGACGCCCGCCCCGACCTCGAGTTGGTCGGCCTCTTCGTGTCGAACCCGGCCAAGGTAGGCAAGGACGCCGGCGAGCTGGCCGGCCTCGGCCGCCCACTCGGCGTCGCCGCCACCGGCGACGCCGCGGCGCTGATGGCGCTCGCCCCCGACTGCATCGTGCACAGCGCCATGGCCGACGACCGACTCGGCGAGGCGCTGGCCGACCTCGAAGGGTTCCTGCGGGCCGGCATCAACGTGGTCTCGAGCGGGCCCGTGTTCCTGCAGTACACCGAGGCCGACGACCCGATGGCCGCCCCACTCAGGGCGGCGGCGGTCGACAACGGCGTGTCACTGTGGGTGAACGGCGTCGACCCCGGGTTCGCCAACGACGCGCTCCCCCTGGTCCTCACCGGGGTCAGCGAGCGGATCGACGAGGTCCGCTGCTACGAGATCCTCAACTACGCCACCTACAACCAGCCCATGGTCCTCTTCGACATCATGGGCTTCGCCAAGCCGATGGACGAGATCCCGATGCTCCTCCAACCCGGTGTCCTGACCATGGCCTGGGGCAGCGTCGTCCGCCAGATCGCGGCGGGACTCGACGCCCCCGTCGACCGGGTGGAGGAGTGGTACGAGCGGGTGGCCGCCCCCTTCGACTTCGACGTGGACGCCGGGCCAGTGCCCGCCGGAACCGTGGCCGGGCTCCACTTCGAGGTGCGGGCCATGCAGGGGGGCCGGCCCATCGTCGTCTTGGAGCACGTGACCCGGTTGCACGACGACCTGGCCCCGGACTGGCCGCAGCCGGCGGGTCAGGGTTGCTACCGGGTGACCGTGCGCGGTGAGCCGAACTACACCCTCGACCTTCAGCTGCTGGGGACCGACGGAGACCACAACACGGCCGGACTCAAGGCGACGGCCATGCGACTGGTGAACGGCGTGCCGGCGGTGGTGGCCGCACCACCGGGGCTGCTCAGCGCCCTCGACCTGCCGCTGCTCACCGGCCGGGGCCTGTTGCGCTGAGCGGGTTGGGACCATCGGCCCTACTGGTGCCCGGTGCCCGACGACAAGATCGCTCCATGAGCTCAACTCGGGGGCGGGCGGGCTGCGCAGCGGTGCCGGCGGGCTGGCGGTCGGGCGAGGGACCGTGACCACCGTCACGGAGCGGGGAGCGGGACGGGGCGGCAACGGCGCGGGGACGGTCGCCATCGACGTCGACGGCCTGACCAAGTCCTACGGTGACCTCCAGGCGGTCAAGGCGGTCGAGTTCTCCGTCCCCCAGGGGGAGATCTTCGCCTTTCTCGGCCCGAACGGGGCCGGCAAGTCCACCACCATCAAGATGCTGTGCACCCTCGCCCGGCCCACGGGCGGGCGGGCGAGGGTCGCCGGCTACGACGTCGCCACCAGGCCCAAGACGGTGCGCCGCCACATCGGCCTCGTGTTTCAGGAGCAGACCCTGGACGACCAGCTCACGGCCGAGGAGAACCTCCGGTTCCATGCCGTGCTCTACGGCGTGGCGCACGACGAGATCGACCGGAGGATCACCCGGGTCATGGAGCTGGTGGCGCTCACCGACCGGCGTCGGGACCTCGTGTCGACCTACTCGGGGGGGATGGCCCGTCGCCTCGAGATCGCCAGGGGCATGCTCCACACCCCCAAGGTCCTCTTCTTGGACGAGCCGACGGTCGGCCTCGACCCCCAGACCCGGGCCCTGATCTGGGAGGACATCGTGCGCCTGCGCGACGAGGAGGGGGTGACGGTCTTCTTGACCACCCACTACATGGACGAGGCGGAGTACGCGGACCGGATCGCCATCATCGACCACGGTGCCATCATCGCTCTCGGCGACCCCGACACCTTGAAGGCGGCCGTGGGTCGCGACACGGTGGCGCTCGAGACGGCCGATGACGACGCCGCGCTCGACGAGCTGAACCGGGCCGGGTACGCGGTCGAGCGGTCCGGCACCGGCCTCACCGTCTTCGTGGCCGACGAGGAGGCGGAGGTCGGTCCGATCGTCGCCACCCTGGGCGTGGCCGTCCGGACGGTCCGGGCCCATCGCCCGACCCTCGATGACGTGTTCCTCCACTTCACCGGGCGCGAGATCAGGGAGCAGCACGGTGAAGGGGTGCCCATGTTCGCCCGGGCCCGCGGGGCCCGACGGAGCTAGTGGGGTTCCGATGACCACCGTGACGAGCCCGGACCTCCCGATCCAGCTCGATGTCCTCGACACCCAGATCTCCGGGGAGATCCGGGTCGTCGGCATGGTCTGGGAACGCGAGCTGATCCGCTACGTCCGGACCCGGACCCGCATCATGAGCGGGATCATCCAGCCGGTGCTCTTCCTCTTCGTCCTCGGCTACGGGATGAGCGGCCTGGTGGGGACCACCGGCGGCTTTAACTTCCGGGAGTTCGTCTACCCCGGTGTGGTGGCCATGAGCGTCGTGATGACGGCGATGTTCTCGGCCCTGTCGATCGTGTGGGACCGTGAGTTCGGATTCCTGCGCGAGATGCTGGTGGCCCCGGTCAGCCGGATCTCGCTCGTCTTGGGCAAGACCGCCGGTGGCGCCACCGTGGCCGCCGTCCAGGGGACGATCATGCTGATCCTGGCCCCGCTGGTGGGGATCCGGCTGACGCCCGTCCTGGTCGTGCAGGTCATCGCCCTGGAACTGCTGATGGCAGTGGCCATGACGGCCTTCGGTGTCTTCGTGGCCAGCCGCATCCAGAAGATGGAGTCCTTCCAGGTCGTCATGCAGATGCTGTTGATGCCGATGCTCTTCCTGTCCGGCGCGCTGTTCCCGCTCGACGGCCTCCCGGGATGGCTCACGGTGATCACCAGGCTCAACCCCCTCACCTACGCCATCGCCCCCCTCCGCCAGGTGATCTTCGCCGCCCAGGACATGTCACCGGCCGCCCGGGCTCGGTTCCCGACCAACGTCACCCTGTTCGGCTACACGCTGCCGATCTGGGTCGAGCTGACCATCGTGATCGTCTTCGCCCTGGTCTTCTTCGTTCTCGCCTTCCGCGGCCTGTCCCGCACCGAGTGAGGCCAACGGGGACCGACCCCGCCCGGGGTCGTGACCGGCGCTCCGGACGGGGGGTTCGACGGCCTCGCCGGTCGGGGTGTGCTTTTGGGCACCGGTAGGGTGGGATGTGACCGAGGCCGAGGCGTCCCGAGTTGCCGGGACGCCGTCAATGAAACGAGGAACGTGATGCCAAGCACGGACGGAGGGTTCCCCTACGTCGAGCGGCCCGACCCCTTGGTCCCCGAGGACGCAGCGGAGGTGGCGCCCCGGGACAGCGAGATCGACTTTGACGACGAGCAGGAAGAGGACCAGCTTCCCCTCGATGTGGTCGAAGCGGCCGAGGCCGACGTCTTGTTGGACGATCCCGAGGTCCTCTCCGACGAAGAGGAGTGATCCCCCGGCCCGTGGCGGGCCGCGCCGGTCGACCGAGATCACCGTCGCCCGGGAGGTCGGCGATCCCCGGTCCCTCAGGGGAGAGTCGGGGTCATCCCCGATTGTGAAGATCCCACAATGCCGGGATGATCGATGGCATGGCGACGTCGGGCTCACGTGCACCTCGTCACGGGGCCGTGGCACTCGTGGTCGCCCCCGCCGGGGGGCGCAGCGAGGGAGCTGATCATCGTGGTTGGCTCCCCGGGGGGCCGCACCCGGTCGGGTCCGTGGGCCCAGAGGCACGAAACCGTGCGCGAGACTGACCCGGCGCGCGCCACCGGACCGCGCAGCTTCTTCGAAGGGCAGGCGACCTTGACCGTCACTGATCAGGGAGCCGGGACGGCTCCGGGGACCGAGCACACCCCAGCGGCCCAGGCCGTGGACCTCGTCAAGACCTACGGCAAGGGCGACGCCGCCGTCCGGGCCCTCGACGGCGTCAGCCTCGCCTTCGAGCGTGGTCGGTTCACCGCGGTGATGGGCCCGTCGGGTTCGGGCAAGTCCACCCTCATGCACTGCATGGCCGGCCTCGACACCCCGACATCGGGCCGCACGTTCGTCGGGGGCAACGAGATCGGCCTGCTCGACGACTCGGGCCTCACCCAGATGCGCCGGGACCGGGTCGGCTTCATCTTCCAGTCGTTCAACCTCGTCCCCACCCTGTCGGCCGGTGACAACATCCGCCTTCCGTCCGACCTGGCCGGGCGCAAGGTGGACCAGGCCTGGTTCGATTTTCTCGTCGACCAGCTGGCCATCAGGGACCGCCTCGACCACCGTCCCAACGAGATGTCCGGTGGACAGCAGCAACGGACGGCGTGCGCCAGAGCGCTCATCAACCGTCCCGACCTGATCTTCGCCGACGAACCCACCGGGAACCTCGACTCGAACGCCTCGGCAGAGATGCTTGGGTTCCTCCGCCGCTCGGTGACCGAGTTCCGCCAGTCCATCGTGATGGTCACCCACGATCCCCGGGGCGCCGCCCAGGCCGACCGGGTCGTCTTCTTGGCCGACGGGCGGATCAGCGGGGAGCTGCTCGCACCCACGGCCGACTCGATCCTCGAGCACATGAAGCGCCTCAGCGGCTGATGTGGCGACCGACGATTCACGGGTTGCTGGCCCACAAGCTCCGGCTGGCCCTCACCGCGCTGGCCATCGTGCTCGGTGTGACCTTCGTCTCGGGCACACTGGTGCTGACCGACACCCTGCACAACACCTTCACGACCCTGTTCGGTCACGTCTACGAGAACGTCGACTTCCAGGTGCGCGGGGTCGCCGCCTTCGGGACCAACGGCGGCGCCGTCCGCAAGCCGATCCCCCAGTCGCTCGTCGCCGAGGTGCGGGCCGTCCCCGGCGTGGCCGTCGCCGAGGGCAGCGTGAGCGGCTATGCCCAGTTCGTCGCCCATGACGGCAAGGCCATCACCACCGGTGGTGCCCCGACGCTCGGCTTGTCCTTCGATCCCGACGCCCGGCTGTCTTCACTCCACGTCGTCGAGGGCACCGGCCCCTCGTCGCCCGACCAGGTGGTGATGGACGCCGGCACCGCCCACAAGTACCACTTCACGGTGGGGGACCGTGTCCGGGTCCTCCTGGCTGGTCCGCCCCAGACCTTCACGATCGTCGGCATCGTCCAGTTCGGGACGGCCAACAACCTGGCCGGGGCGACGCTCGCCGGCTTCGATCTGTCCACGGCCCAGCGGCTGTTCGGCGAGGTGGGGCGCCTCGACGCCATCGACGTCGCCACGACCTCTGGGGCCGACAAGGCCCAGGTCCAACGGGCGATCGCCGCCACCCTCCCCCCCGGGGTCCAGGTCGTCACCGGCCAGACGGTGGCCAATGAGCAGACCAACGCCATCAACCAGGCATTGTCGTTCTTCTCGACCGCGCTGCTGATCTTCGCCCTGATCTCACTGTTCGTGGGCGGTTTCACCATCTTCAACACCTTTTCGATCATCGTGGGCCAGCGGACCCGTGAGCTCGCCCTGTTGCGGATCCTCGGCGCCAGCCGCCGGCAGGTCTTCCGCTCGGTCTTGGGCGAGGCGTTCATCGTCGGGACGGTGGCATCGCTCGTCGGCCTCGGGCTGGGCGTGCTCACGGCGGTCGGACTCGAGGCCCTCCTCAAGGGCTTCGGGATCACCCTGCCCACCGGGCCGCTCGTCTTCGAGGCCCGCACCGTGGTGGTCGCCCTGGCCGTGGGGATCGGGGTGACGGTGGTCTCGGCGATCAGCCCGGCCCGCCGCGCCGTGAGGATCGCCCCGGTCGCCGCCCTCTCGGACCAGGTGTCGGGTCCGGTCGAGTCGTCGGGCCGCAGGCTCGCCCTCGGCGGCACCATCGCCGCCCTCGGGGTCCTCGTCCTGGCCTTCGGGCTCTCCAAGCCGGCGATCCAGTTCGTCGGTCTGGGTGCGGTCGCCGTCTTCATCGGCGTGGGGATGCTGGCCCCCCTGGTGGCCAGGCCGATGTCGAGCCTCCTCGGTCGGCCCCTGGCCCGGTTGCTCGGCCCGTCGGGGAGACTCGGACGCGAGAACTCGATGCGCAGTCCCCGCCGGACCGCCCAGACGGCGTCGGCCCTGATGGTGGGGCTGGCCCTCGTGTCGACCATCGCCGTGTTCGGAGCGTCCTTGTCGAAGTCGGCGACCAGCAGCGTCGACGAGGCGGTCAGCGCCGACTACATCATCACCAGCTCCTCGCAGGGTTCGGGGGGCTTCAGCAGCTCGGTGGCCCCGGTGGCGGCGCGGATCCCGGGGGTGACAGCGGTCTCGAGCGTCTACGGGGGAGAGTTCGAGCTCGGCCAGGACCTGTCGGGATTGACCGCCGTCTCGGCCGATCACCTCCCCCAGACGGTGATCCTCCGGATGACGGCTGGAACCGGTTCGGCCGCGCTGGGCGCCGGCGAGCTCTTGATTGACACGACCACCGCCAACACCAAACACCTCTCGGTTGGCTCGAGGATCTCGGCGAAGTTCGCCGAGACCGGTCGGACGACCATGCGCGTCGGGGGCATCTTCAAGCCCAATGCGCTCCTCGGCAGCTACCTCGTGGGTGACCGCTTCTTCCTCGCCCACTTCAACGACCCGCTACCGGTCGCCGTGCTGGTGCGGACCGCCGGTGGGGCCACGGCGGCCACCACGGCCGCGGTGAACGCCGGGCTCCGGACCTACCCGAACCTCAAGATCCAGACCCGGGCCCAGTTCGAGAAGTCCCAGCAGGCGCAGGTCAACCAGTTGCTGGGCCTGGTGTATGCCCTGCTCGGCCTGGCCATCGTCATTGCCCTCATCGGGATCGTGAACACCTTGATGCTCTCGGTCTTCGAGCGCACGCACGAGATCGGGCTCCTGCGCGCCGTGGGCATGCGACGCCGTCAGGTGCGGGCCATGATCCGCTCCGAAGCGGTGATCCTGTCGGTCCTCGGTGCGGTGATCGGCGTCGTCGTCGGGACGCTCCTGGGGATCGCCTTCGCCGACTCCTTGAAGCAGCAGGGCATCACTGACATCGTCGTCCCGGTCTCGAGCCTGATCGCCTTCGTGGTCATCGCCGCGCTGCTCGGACTGGGCGCCGCCTCGTGGCCGGCCCGCCGGGCAGCGAAGCTCGACGTCCTGGCGGCGATCGCCACGGAGTGACCGCCTCCCCGGGGAGGTGGCGCCTGGTTACGCGCCCGGGCGGGTCGCGCCCAGCCGTCCGATGGCGTCGGCCTCGGCGTGGCGGCCGGGGCCGCGGTGAGAACCCAGGGCCGTGAGCTGCCGGAGGAGGCCGGCGGGCAACGGGGACGTCTCGGCCGGGTCGGGCGCGCTCACGCTCACCGGCGAGCCGTAGCCGGTGATGTCCACGGTGACGGTCACCGTGGCCGACCCGAGCATGGCCAGGTCGGTGCTGAGGGTGGCCGAGATCCCGAGCAGGCGGCCCGAGCCGTCGGCCCAGATCGACAGGGGCACCGTCGAGCCGAGCGCGCCGAGGGCCTTCTGGGCGGTCCCCGAGGGGAGGCCGGGCAGGGCGGCCACGGCCTGGGCCACGTTGACGTCGACCTCGGTCCCGGTGGCCGGCACCCCGTCGATCGTCGTGGGGGCCAGCGGGTGGCCGGTGGCCCCGTCGGCCTCCAGCTGCGAGACGATCGTGGCGGCGTGGGCGAGATCGTCGGCCGCCCGGGCGAACCCCTTCGAGATGCCGGCCGAGTCGGCCGACGGGACGGCGAACGAGACCCAGGGCTTGGAGCCGAGGAGACCCGAGAGCATCGGCACCGAGGCGTAGAGGGTGCCGCCGGCGAACACCAGCTGGACCCCGCTCCCGCCCGATGCGCCGGTGCCGGTCGTCGGCAGCCCGGTGACGGTGGCACTGAGCGTCCCGTCGTCGTGGGTGAAGTCGATCTGGCCGGTGCCGGTCACCTGGATCGGGGTGGTGCCGCCGGCCACCGAGACCGACAGGGAGAAGTCGGCCGAGGTCACCCCCGGGCCGCTTGGCGCCCCGGGGCCGTCGGCCGCCCCGGCCGGCGCGGCGCCAACGGCGGCGGCCAGGCCCACCAGTCCGGCCAGCCCGGCGGCACCGAGGACCCGGCCTGCCGCGGCCCCGGGGCGCGCCCCGGCCCGCCGTCGTCGCACCGTTCCCCCTCGCGCACCGCTCGCTCTCGTCATCGGCTCCCGTGGCCCCGGTTGTCCACGCTAGGGCACCGGCCCCGGCGGGAACCGGTCACCGCGCTGGGCGGGGACCGGCCGGCGGCGGTGATCCTCACGTCAGCGGAAGTCACGCGAGGCGGGGACGGGCGCCCCGAGCCTGAGGGCCTCCACCCGCTCGGCGGTCAGGCTGACCGCGTCTTGGCCGAGCTCCAGGCGCCCCCGAACCACCAGCACCGGGGCGTGCCGGGCCACCGTCCGCCAGCGGGCCCAGGCCCCCCGGGAGAAGACCACGTTCACGTGGCCCGTCTCGTCCTCGAGGTTCACGAACACCGCCCCGCGCGCCGTCTCGGGGTGCTGGCGGTGGGTGACCACCCCGGCCACCAGCACCCGGGAGCCGTCGGCCTGGGCACCGAGCCCCGCCGCCGGCACCACCCCCAGACCGTCGAGGGTGGGGCGGGCCAGCTCGATGGCCGTCCGCTCCGGGGCCAGGCCCAGCGCCCACAGGTCGTCGCCCACCGTGTCGAACGGCGTGGGCTCGGGGAGGGGTGGGGCCTCGGTCCCCACCACGATGCCCGGGAGGCGCTCGGGGGTCCCCTGGGCGGCCGCCCCGGCCGCCCAGAGCAGGCGGCGGCGCTCGACCGACTCGGCGCCGTCCCCCCGAGGCGGGCACCGGGCCGGGGGGTCCAACGCGCCGGCGGCGGCCAGGGCCTCGAGCTGGGCCCGGGTCACCCCGGCCCGGCGCACCAGATCCTCCTGGCTGCGCCAGGGACGCCCGGCGGCGATCCGCTCGGCCACCGCCTCGGCCAGCCCGCGCACCCCGGCCAGCCCCAGGCGCAGGGCCGGGTGGTCGGCCGGGCCGCCGGGTCCCTCGAGCGAGGCGGCGGCGGCGCTCGCCCCCACGTGGGGGCGGCGCACCGTCACCCCGTGGCGCTTGGCGTCAGCCACCAGGCTCTGGGGGGACCAGAAGCCCATGGGCTGGGCGTTGAGCAGCCCGGCGAAGAAGGCCGCCGGGTAGTGGAGCTTCAGCCAGGCCGACGAGTAGACGAGATGGGCGAAGGACACCGAGTGGGACTCGGGGAAGCCGAAGTTGGCGAAAGCGGCGAGGGCCCGGTAGACGGCGTCCGCCTTCTCCCCGGTGATGCCCCGGGTGGCCATGCCGGCGTAGAGGCGATCGCGTAGCCGGGCCATCCGGACGGCCGAGCGCTTGGCCGCCATGGCCTGGCGCAGCTCGTCCGCCTCCGCCGGGCTGAACCCGGCGATGGCCACCGCCATCTCCATGAGCTGCTCTTGGAACAGCGGGACCCCGAGCGTGCGCCCGAGGATCGGCTCGAGCAGCGGGTGCAGGTAGGTGACGGGCTCGAGGCCGCGCCGGCGGCGGATGTAGGGGTTGACCGCGTTGCCCTGGATGGGGCCGGGGCGGATCAGCGCCACCTCGATCACCAGGTCGTAGAAGCAGCGGGGACGCACCCGGGGCAAGGTGGCCATCTGGGCCCGGCTCTCGACCTGGAAGACCCCGACCGTGTCGGCCGCACAGAGGCGGTCGTAGACCTCGGGCTCTTGGGGCAGGGCGCCCAGGTCGACGGTCACCCCGTGGTGGTCCCCCACCAGGTCGACCGTCCGGTGGAGGGCCTCGAGCATGCCCAGGCCGAGCAGGTCGAACTTCACCAGGCCGATGGCCGCGCCGTCGTCTTTGTCCCACTGCAGCACCGTGCGGCCCGGCATGCGCCCCCACTCGACCGGGCAGACCTCCACCACCGGGCGGTCGCAGATGACCATGCCGGCCGAGTGGATGCCGAGATGGCGGGGGCGGCCCAGGGCCTCGGTGGCCAGCTCGGCGACGAGGGGCGGGAGGGACCCGGCCGGGCCGCCGGCCGGGGCCGGGTCCGCCGGGATCACCGACCCGCCCGCCCGGTGCCCGACGTCGATGCCGCCGGCCCAGGCGTCCACCTGCTCGACCGAGTAGCCGAGCGCCTTGCCGATGTCGCGCACGGCCGAACGCGGGCGGTAGGTGATGACGTTGGCCACCTGGGCGGCATGGCGGCGGCCGTAGCGCTCGTAGACGTACTGGATGACCTCCTCCCGCCGGCCCGACTCGATGTCCACGTCGATGTCGGGCGGCCCGTCGCGGCCCGGTGACAAGAACCGCTCGAAGAGGAGGCCGAGCGAGACGGCGTCGACGTTGGTGACGCCCAGGGCATAGCAGACGGCCGAATTGGCCGCCGAGCCGCGGCCCTGGCAGTAGATGTCCAGCCGGCGGCAGACCTCGGCGATGTCCCAGACCACGAGGAAGTACCCGGCGAAGCCGAGGACGTCGATGACCGACAGCTCGTGGTCGATCTGGGCCCAGGCCCCCGGCACCGTCTCGGCCCCCCGTCGCCCGTAACGCCGGGTGGCCCCCTCCTCCACCAGCCGGCGCAGGTACCCCTGCTCGTCATAGCCCTCGGGCACCGGGAAGTCGGGCAGCCGGGGGGCGACCAGCCGCAGGTCGAACGCGCAGGCCTCACCCAGGGCGCCCGCCCGCTCAACCACGCCGGGCCAGCGGGCGAAGCGCCGGGACTGCTCGCCCCCCGAGCGCAGGCAGGCCGAGGGGGCGGCCGGCAGCCACCCCTCCAGCTCGGCCAGGGGGCGCCGGGCCCGGACCGCGGCGAGGGTGGCGGCCAGCCGGTGACCGGCCGGGGTGGCGTAGTGGACGTTGTTGGTGGCCACCGCGTCCACCCCGGCGTGGGCGGCGAGCAACGCCAGCGCGTCGTTGCGCGCCGCGTCGAGGGGGTCCCCGTGGTCCCACAGCTCCACCGCCAGGGCGTCGCGGCCGAAGGCGGCGACGAGACGGTCCAGCTGGCGCCGGGCGGCGGTGGGCCCCTCGCCCACCAGCGCGGCGGGCACCGCCCCCTTGCGGCACCCGGTCAGCACCACCCAGTGCCCGTCGTGGGCCGCCGCCAGCTCGGCCAGGGTGAAGACCGGCCGTCCCTTCTCCCCTCCGGCCAGGTGACCGTCGGCCAGGACGGTGGAGAGGCGGGCGTAGCCCTCGGGGTCGCGGGCCAAGAGCACCAGGTGGGCCCCGGTCGGATCGGGCTCGCCCGTGCGGGACCCGGCCGGGGCCAGGGCCACCTCGGCGCCGAAGACGGTCGGGACCCCGAGGGCCCGGGCCGCCTCGGCGAAGCGGACGACCCCGTACAGGCCGTGGTGGTCGGTGAGCGCCACGGCGCGCAGACCGAGGCGGTGGGCCTCGACCACCAGCTCCTCGGGGTCGCTGGCGCCGTCCAAGAAGCTGAAGTCCGAGTGGACATGCAGCTCGGCATAGGGGGCGCCCGACTCAGTCGTAGCTCGCCTCCATCCACCAGCGCTCCGCCTCGGCGGTCAACAAGAGGGCGGCGCCCCCTCTCACCACGACCTGCAGCCGGGCCTGCCGGCGCCGCGTCGACCACCACCGCTCGGACACCGGCCAGGGCCCGGCGAAGGCCTCCACGTCGCGCCACGGACCCCCGCCGACCGACAGGCGGGCCGGGGCGGCCGTGAGCAGCCCGCGTCCGGTGACCCGCACCGGGCGAGCCGAGGCGTCGACGACCTCGGCGGCGGCCGGCGCACCGAGGACCGCGACGGGCGACGGCGACGGCAGCCGGCCGGGCCAGGGGGCGGCCGCCGGTCCCCCGGCCCCGTCGGCGTGGGGGTCCGCCTCCCGGCTGCCCCAGGGCACGAGACGGGCCCGCTCGGCCGGCCCCCGCCCACCGCACAGGCGCCCCACCACCACGGCCCCCGCCCCCAGGCGCTGCTGGACCCGGGCGAACGAGCGGGCCGCCCGGGCGTCGGCGGCCGAGGTCCCGCCGAAGAAGCCGGGCTGGCGTGGGCCCTCGGTCACCTCCCCCCGGGCCACCCGCAGGCGCCTGGTGATCCCGGCGTCGCGCAGCCCGGCCAGCTCGCCCGCCTCCCCCCGGGCCACCCGGTGGCAGGCGGCGGCGTCCGACCCGAAGCGGGCCGACACCTCGCGCCCCCCGAGGGCGGCGAACTGGCCGAGGGTGTGGACCCCGAGGCGCCCCAGGGTGACCGCGAGGTCCGGACGGCGGAGCACCGCGGCCGACCAGGGGGCGAGGAAGTCGGCGGTGCCGCCGGGTTCGACGACCACGTCGGCCCGGGCCGCCAGCAGCGCCGCGAAGAGGCCGTCGGCCACCCCGACCCGCACCGCCTCGGTGCTGCCCAGCACCTGGGCGACCGCGGCGGCCAGCTTGTCGACCACCGCCGGCTCACCGCCGAAGAGTCGGGCCGGCCCGCGCGCCGGCAGGGTGCACACCCCCAGGCTGGCCGGCTCCACCCAGGGGCAGAAGGCCTCCGCCGCCGCCAGAACGGCCAGGAACTGGCGTGCCTCCTCCCCCCGCTCACCCTCCGCCACCAGGGTGGGGCACCACACCACGACCAGCCGTTCCACGCCCTCCCCCGTCACGCCGGACCGGGACACGGTGCCGCCCCCGGGGCCCGGGCCGGGCCGGCGTCGTCGACCTCGGCGACGGTGCCGGTGCCGGTGGGGAGCCACAGGGTGCGGGTCACCACCCGGCCGGCCGGCCGGCGACCGGTCACCTGCACCTCGGCCCGCCGGCCCTGCAGGTGGCCGTGGCCGCGGCCGATCCCGTACCACTCGGCCCCGGTGACGGTCAGGGCGGCGTCGGGGCCCTCGGGCCACTCCTGGGCCCGGTCGACCAGGACCACCAGGGCGACCTGGCGCTGGCGGGCCCGGGCCACGAGATGGCGGGCGGCGGTGGGCCGGGCCCGGCCGGGCGGCCGCACCAGGACCACGTCGACCCCGTCGGCCAGCTCGGCCGCCGCGTCGGCCCACCCCGCCTGGGGGTGGGGGACGAAGACGACCCGGCGCAGGTCGATGCCGAGCTCGACCATGGCCACCACCCCGGGGTCGGCCAGCCCGACCGCCCCGCACCACCCGGCCCCGGTCGACGCGGCCGCCAGCAGGGCGAGGGCCAAGGTGGTGGCACCGCGGCCGGGGGCCCCGGTCACCAGTGTGGTGGCGCCGCGGCGCAGCGCCCCGTCGGGGAAGAGGGGCACCAGGGGGGCGGGCAGGGGCAGCAACCGGACCGACGCGCTCGAGACCGGTCGGGCCCGCTCGGCCAGCTCGGGGGGGAGCCCTCGCCGGCGGGCAGGGAGGTGGCCCGCCGGCGGGGGTTCGGGCCCCGGGGTGGGAGACGTCAACCCCGAAGGGGAAATTACGAACATATGTTCGACTATATCCACGGGGTGGTCCCCGTGCCCGGGGCGGTGAACTCCCTGGTCCAGGGGGTAACGACCACCCGGGGACCGGTCCGGGGGCCGGCGAGCCGGCACCGGGACCCGAGAGCGCCCGACGTCCGCCCCGGAGCCGGGGACCGGCGTGGGGCAATGCTGCAGCCTGCGGGCCCCCCGTGCTATCGATGGGAGCCGTCGACGGCAACCGACGATCGGGGAGGACGACTGATGAAGAGGCTGTTCTTGGGGCTGTGCGTCCTGGTTCTCGTGTTCGCCACCTCCATGTCGTTCGTCTCGCTCGCCGTCTACGAGCTCGAGTGGTGGTGGGCGGTGGTCGGGATCGCCATCCTCGTCGCCTTCGTCGCCCTGGGGGGCCTGCTCGTGCCCCCGTCCCGCAAGGCCGTCCCCGAGGAGGACAAGCAGACCGAGGGAGCCCTCCTCCAGGCGTTCGGCGCGTTCTGCGGCCTGCTCTTTTTGATCATGGCCCTCGTCACGTGGATCCTCGGGGCCCGTCAGGTCGGGGGCCTGTGGTACCAGATCCTCGGCCTCTTGATCTTCCTGGCCCTGATCGGCATCGGGATACAAGGGGCCGTCGCCACGATGGGCCGGCTCTTCTACGTCTGGAACACGACCAACATCGACCGCCGACAGGCGGCCGCCGCGTAGCGCCTCCACCGGCTCCCCTCCCGGTGCGCCACGGAGAGCGGGCTACTTCCAGCGGAAGTGCACGAACACCCGGCCGAAGTTCTTCGAATCCTTCTCCACCCGGTGGTACAGGACCTTGATGTCCTTGCGGTCCAAGAAGCGGAGCACCCGCTTTTTCAGCTGGCCCGAGCCCTTCCCCGGGATGATCTCGACCACGCTCGCCTTCTTGGCAATCGCCTCGTCGAGCACCGCACGCAGCGCTCGGTCGATCTCGTCGCCCCGGTTGTAGACGTCGTGGAGGTCGAGCTTGAGCTTCACCGCACCCATCCTGGTCCGTCGGGAGCGGCGAGACGCGTCCCATCCCCGGCCGGGCGGCGGCCCCCGGCCGCTACGTTGGCACCGAGTCGGCCCGTGCGCCGGCCGACCAGGCACCATGTGCGGACGCTTCTCCCTCTACACCCCACCGGCCCGGGTGGCCAGGTTCTTTCAGGCCACCCTCGCCGACGACGTCGATCCGGCGGGTGCGCCGAGCTGGAACATCGGGCCGACCCGTGAGGTGGCCGGGATCACCGTCGACCGGCTCGGTGGACCGGGCGGAGGCGACGGGGCCGGGCCGGACGGTGGCGTCGGTGAGCGGGTCCTCGACCTCTACCGATGGGGACTGATCCCGTCGTGGGCCAAGGATCCGTCGGTCGGGAGCCGGCTGTTCAACGCCCGGGCCGAGACGGTGGCCAACCGGTCGTCGTTCCGGGCGGCCTTCCACTCGCGCCGGGCCATCGTCCCGGCCGACGGTTTCTTCGAGTGGCGCAAGAGCCCGACCGGGGGCCGCATCCCGCACTTCTTCCACCGGGCCGACGGCGACCCGATGGCCTTCGCCGGCCTCTGGGAACTGTGGCGCGACCCGCAATCGGCCGGCGAGCACGGCGGCTGGCTGCGGTCGTGCACCATCATCACGACCCGGGCCAACCAGGACATGGACGGCATCCACAACCGGATGCCGGTGGTCCTCGAACCGTCGGTCCTCGACCGGTGGCTCGATCCGGGCAACGACGACCGCCACGAACTCGAAGACCTCCTCCGGCCGCCGCCGCCGGGCACCCTGGCCCACCACCGGGTGGACACCCGGGTGGGCAATGTGCGCAACGACGACCCGGGCCTCATCGCCGAGCTGCCGGCGGCGGAGCGCCCAGAGCCCCCCACCCCGCAGTCCCTCCTGGACCCCCCGCCGGGCTGAGCCCCGGCCCGCCGCCGGGTCGCCGGTCCCAGTAGCGTCACGGCCATGGCGGGCGACGAGGCACCGGGCAGGCCCGATCGGGAGCACGGGTACGGCGGCGCACTCGACCGCCGACGGTTCCTGGGCCTGGCCGGCGCGGCCGGCATCGGGGCCCTGGCGGCCGGGGTGGGCGCACCCGGCGCCTCGGCGGCCACGGTCCGCCGGGCGGCGGCGGTGGCGGCGGCCGGTTCTGACCTCGGGGCGGTGGAGCACGTCATCTTCTTGATGATGGAGAACCGCTCCTTCGACCACTACTACGGCAGCTACCGGGGGGTACGCGGGTTCGACGACCATCCCGAGGGGAGGCTGGGCGCCTTCGCACAGGCCTTCCCGGCCAACGCCACCCACCCGCCGGCCGGCCAACTCCTCCCGTTCCGTCTCGACACGGCAAGCGGCGACATCGCCGACTGCACGTTCGACCTGACCCACGCGTGGGGCCCGCAGCACCTGTGCCGGGGTGCCGGCCAGAACGAGGCCTTCGTGAAGGTGCACACGGCGTCGAACAACGAGGGTACCGATCAGGGCATCCTCACCATGAGCTACTACACCCGGGCCGACCTCCCCTACTACTATGCGCTGGCCGACGCTTTCACCATCGGTGACGGCTACCACTGCTCGGTCATGGGGCCCACCCACCCCAACCGTCTTATGCAGATCTCGGGCACCATCGACCCGGGGGGCCGTGCGGGCGGCCCGGTCATCATCACCGACCCGCTCCCGAGCGCCCTGTTCAGCGTCCACTGGGACACGATGCCCGAGGTCCTCGAGGACGCCGGCATCAGCTGGAAGTACTACAGCCCGGCCGGGGAGCTCTACACCATCGCCACCATGGAGAAGGTCGGCATCACCATCGACGGCACCCTGCCCTTCTTCTCCCAGTACCAGGACCCCTCCTCGGCGCTGTACCAGAAGGCGTTCGTGCCCACCTTCCCGAACGACTTCGTGGCCGACGTGCAGCGTGGCACCCTGCCCCAGGTGAGTTGGATCAGCACCCCGGTCGGCTACGACGAACACCCGCCGGCACCCCCCTTCCTCGGAGAGTGGTTCACTGACCAGGTGCTCTCCACCCTGGTGGCCAACCCCAAGCTCTGGTCCAAGACCGTGCTCTTCCACATGTACGACGAGAACGACGGCTTCTTCGACCATGTGCCGCCGCCGGTTCCCGCGCCCGGGACGCCCGGCGAGTACCTGACCGTCGACCCGCTGCCGGCGGCCGCCCAGGGCATCGCCGGGCCGGTCGGGCTCGGGTTCAGGGTTCCCCTGCTGGTGCTCTCGCCCTTCAGCCGCGGCGGCTACGTCTGCTCGGAGACCTTCGACCACACCTCCCAGCTCCGCTTCCTAGAGGAGCGTTTCGGGGTGCGCGCCCCCAACATCTCAGCCTGGCGGCGCAAGACGGTGGGCGATCTCACCTCGACCCTGCACATGAACGCAGCCGTCGATTCGGTCCCGACGTTGCCGACGACGACCGACGACCCGACCTACGTCGCCGCCAAGGGCTGCACCGAGACCGATCTGCTGGAGGTGGCCGACGACCAGCCGCCCTACCCGCTGCCCGCCGTCCAGGCCATGCCGAGCCAGGAGCCGGGGCGGCCCCGGCGCCTCCCGGTCCGCACCACCTAACCAGCACCACCTGACCAATGGCGCGAAAGGCGTCGGACCGGCCGGGGGCCGCGCTCAGCGGGTGACCTCGCCGGTGAACCGGGCGGCGGCGGCGAGGAGGGCCGGCTGGCCGGTCCGGGCGTGGGCGCGCAGACAGGCCTCGGTCAGCTTGATGGCGTGCTCGTCACCGCTCTCGACGGCCGCGTCCACCAGGGCGCCGGGCTCGTGGCGCGCCCCGGCACCAGGCGACCGCCCGCCCGCCGGCTCCCGGTTGCGGGCGTAGGCCGAGTGGAGCGCCGCCGCCGCCTGCCAGCAGTAGGCGAAGGCGGCCGGCCGGTCGGCGGGGTCCAACGAGGGCAGGACCAGTTCCAAGGCGAGCGGCACGGTCACCGCGTGGACGAGGGCAATGCCGTGGTCCCCCTCGGCGTCGGCCAGACCGGCCCGGGCGCCGCCCAGGGCCAGCGCGTCCAGCGCCGCGGTGAGGTCCTCGGGTGGGGCGAGCGCGGCCACGGCCTGCTCGAAGGGGGTGGCCACCATGTCGAGATGACGGACCTGGTCGGTGATGAGCGACTCGGTCGGGGCCTCCTCGGGCAACGCCGGCAGCCCGGCCAGGGCGTCGGCCACCGGGGCCGGCCCGACCAGCACCGGGGGCCCGGGCAGCTCTTGGTAGCGCGCCGCCCAGTAGGCGAGGCCCCGGGCCAGCTCGCCCGAGCGGGGGGACCCGGGGGCCACCTCGGCCCCGTCGGCGCCCAGGGCCCGGGTGGCGTGGGCCGTGCGCAGCAGGCCGTGGCCGGCGGCGGCGATCGACCCGGGGGCGAGGCGGGGGACCCAGGTGGCGAGCACCTCGGGCGGGGAGCGCTCGGCCAGCTCCCGTTCGAAGGTCGCCACCCACTCGGGGTACCGCCCGATCAGCCCGAGCGAGCGCTCCCAGGCCCCGGTGGGCAGCGGCCGGCCCTGCTCGGGGCCCGGTTCGAGCCGGCGCCGGTAGCGCTCGAGGTACCGGGCGACCTCGCCACCGCGGCCCAAGGTGACCAGGGCCTCGGCGGCCATGGGTCCGTGGTTGGAGAGCCCGGGTCCGAACTCGGGGGCGCACGTGGCCATCGAGGTGAGGGCCTCGTCGAGCAGCCCCCCGTCGCGCGGACCCTGGCCCCGGCCGATCACCGCCTCATCGTAGGGCCTCTGTCCAGGACTTTCCCAAGATCGCGCTGGTCACCAGCCCACAAACCTGGGATAGTTACAGTCCGTCGCCACAAACGGCGCGGCGGCGTGGCGATCGCTGGGCGATCGATCCCGGGGCGGGAAGAGGCACAGCACACACACCGAGGAGGGGGGGGCAGCGATGATCACCTACACGCCCACGACCCCGCTGGAAGCAGCGATACTCGAGTCGGGCCGCTTCGAACTGGCGAGTGACACGTCCGGACGCGAGGTGCTCTGCGTCGGCCACCGGCGGCTGCCCAAGATCGTCCTCCAGCAGAAGTCCGAGGCGCTGCACGACCTCGTCGCCGCCGTCGGGGCCACCGGCGGTTCGGCCTTCACCGTCTCCGAAGGGGACCCCTGGCTGATCGACGAGACCGAGCCCGGCGAGGACCCGGCCCCGGTGGCCGCCGAGGAGTACTTGGTCATGGGCCTGCGCCCGATGATCTCCGACGGTCGACCGGTCCGGGTGGCGTCGGGGCGCGACGTGGTGCGCCTGCTCCACCTCCCCTGGTCGATGCCCCCCAAGACGCTCGACTTCGGCGGCGACCCCCACTTCGTGGTCACGAGCACCCGGGGGGTGGTGGGCGAGTGGTACAAGCCGCCGGACGGGCGCATGGGCGTGGTGGTCGGCGTCCTCGAGGTCTGGGTGGGCATCCTCGAGCGGCACCACAGCGAGGACACCGAGCTCGTGTTCCGCTGCGACGTGCCCGTCCCGTGGATCGGCGACGGAGGCCTGACCAACGCCGTGCCGACCACCGTGGCCGTCTACGAGTCCCCCAGGTCGGCCGACGCGCCCGACTCGGGCCTCGAGTCGAGCGAATCGTGGATCGCCAAGATCCCGGTGGTGATGACCGAGGGGACCGTCATCCACCCGGTGCACCTGCCCGACAACGTCGAGATCGGCGAGGTGCCCGACGGCCCGTGGGAGTTCGAGTGGCAGGGCTCGACGGACGAGTTCTCCCTCGGCAGCCTGAGCTGAGCCCGGCGCGGGTGGCCGACCGGCGGACCTGACGGGCCGTCAGCCCGCTCGGTACCATGCCGGGTCCCCGACCCAGGAGCCCGACCGATGGCCACCACTCCCCCCCTCCACGGCATCCGAGTCATCGAGGCCTCGGCCCTCGGCCCGGCGGCCATCACCATGCCGCTGGTCGACCTCGGGGCCGAGGTGATCAAGGTCGAGCCGCCCCAGGGGGACTACATCCGCGAGATGACCTGGCCGATCATCGAGGGCGTCTCGCTCATGCACCTGCACATCAACCGGGGGAAACGCAGCCTCGTGCTCGATCTGCGCACCGAGGCCGGGGTGGCGACGTTCCGGGAGCTGGCGGCCGGCGCCGACGTGGTGGTCGAGGCGATGCGACCGGGCGGCCTGGCCCGCCGCGGACTGGGCTTCGAGGACCTGGTCGGGGTGAATCCCCGGTTGGTGTTCTGCACGATCTCGGGCTACGGGATGACCGGTCCCTACAAGGACTACCCGAGCCACGGGATCGCCTATGACACGTGGGCCGGCATCGTCAACGTGGCCACCGACGACGACGGGTTCACCTACCTCCCCGAGCACGCTTCGATCGGGATCCACGCCGGTCCCCTCTTCGGGGCCCTCGGCATCCTGGCCGGGGTGATCCGGGCCCGGGCCACCGGTCGCGGCTCGTTCCTCGAGATCGCCCAGTCCGACGCGGCGGCGGCCATGGACTGGTACCGCAGTGAGACCTGGCGTGCCTACGAGCGTCCCGAAACCGAGGTCACCGGGAACAAGGCGGACGGCTACGAACGCCGGGCGCCGGGAACCGCGGGCATGCGCGAGGGCGTGCGCTACCAAGTCTACGAGACCTCCGACGGGCGCCATGTGCTGTTCATGGCGTCCGAGCAGGCCTTCTGGAGGAACTTCTGCGAGGCGCTGGGGCGTCTCGACCTCTTCGAGCGCTGGCCGGGATCCAAGTTCGCCGACCACGCCCGGGGGAACACCGAGCTCCGGCGCGAGCTGCAGGCGATCTTCGCCACCAAGACGGCGGCCGAGTGGCTCGAGTTCGGGGGACGGGTCAACACCCCGATCGCTCCGGTCAACACCCCGAAGACCCTCCTCGAGGACCCCCAGTTCCAGGACCGCTTCCCCCTCTACCCGGCGACCGAGCTCGGGGCGGACGAGCTGCCCGGCCCGATCAAGTTCTTGGGTGAGGAGCTGCCCCGGCCGACCAAGGCACCCACCGTGGGCCAGCAGTCAGAGGAGGTCCTGCGCGAGGTCCTCGGCTGGGACGACCGACGCATCGCCGAGGCGCGGGCCGCCGGCGCCCTCGGCTGAACCTCGGGCGGGGTCGACCCCGCACCACCCGGATCGCACCTGGCCCCGGCGGAGCGCTGACCGCCTGGGGCGGTCGGTCGGTCCCCGACGTTCGCGGAGGTCCGCCGACGCCTAGGGACCGGCGGCCGGGGTCGGGAGCCGACGGGGAGGGACCGCTCCCCCTCAGATGAGCAACGCCGCCACCAGGCCGACGGGCAGGGCGAACCAGCCCCAGCGCACGGCCGCGTTCACCAGACCCGAGCGGTAGCCGTAGAGGACGGCCTGTTGGATCGGATTGAAGGCCGGGGCGCCCAGGGCCGAGAGCACGGCCACGACGGCGAGCGGCCTGGACGTGGTCGCCACGGCGATGGCCCCGAGGTAGGCGGCGCGCAGGACGGCCAGGGCCAACCAGCGCCAGGTGTCCGAACGGGCCCTGCCCACCGCCACGTTGTGCGGGTGGACCACCGAGCCGATGAACAGGCCGGCGCCGGTGAAGGCCAGCACCGGGGCCGACACCCGCAGCACCAGGTGGGACCACGACGGGGCTGGGCCGACCAGATGGATCAGGAGGCCGACCGCCAGGGCCAACAGCGCGGACTGGTCCACCCAGCTGGTGGCGTGGCGCTGGCGCAACGGGGCGTCGCGGCGCATCAGGTGGATGCACACGGCGTTGGCGCCGGCGTAGAAGGCGTTGGCCAACGCGGCGATCATGATCGCCGGGGGGCCGGCGATGACCCCGGCGATCGGCAGCACCCAGAAGGCGCCGTTCGGGCCGGCCGCCCAGGACTCGAGGGCCGCCTGGCCCATCGAACGCCGTCGGCGGGTCACCACAGCGGCCCCGAGGAGGACCCAACCGACACCGGCGATGAGGAACGGACCGATCACCTGGCGGGGGGCGGAGAGCTCCCATGCGGCGAACAGTCCGGTGGCCGCCGCGGTCACCAACAGCTGCGCCCGCAGGTAGAGGGGCCAGTCGGCCTGCAGTCTCGGACCACCCCGAGCCACGCCCAGGCCGATGAGCGCCCCGGCCGCATAGGCGGCCAGCGTCAGCACCGGCCACGCGTGGGGGCGCCCAGGAGGGCGATCGGGGGCCACAGCGACCCCCGATCGCCCCCAAGAGAGGCCCGGGTCCGCTCGGTGATGGCCTCTTGGCACGACATGGCGGTCCGGTCCCCTACGCCCCACCCAGGCGTCACAGTCGCCAGCCGACGGGCGCCGGCCAGAGCTCGTCGGGTTGCGCACCCGCGCGGGGCGAGCCCGGTGGCGCGGGGAACCGGTCCCCCGTCCCGGTGCCGGCTCGGGCACACTGTAGCCAGTCGACCGGCAGGCGCCCGGTGGTGTCGCAGCGGCCGAGGACGGAGGAAACCATGAAGGTCACCCGCATCATGCACTCGTCGGTCAACGTCGCCGGTACCTTGGGGGAGGCCGAGACCTTCTACCGCGACGTCCTCGGCCTGTCCCCGGCCCCCCGACCCGAGATCCCAGGGGTGGGCGGCCGCTGGTTCACCGCCGACGACGCCCAGATCCACCTGGTCGACGCGCCCTGCACCGGGTCGGGCATCGACCCCACCGGGCCCCACGTCTGCCTCGGTGTCGACGACCTCGGGTCGGCGGTGGCCGAACTCGAGTCGCTGGGCCTCGAGACGTTCAGCGCCGACAGCCAGGGCATCGTGCAGGTATGGTTCTGCGACCCGGCGGGCAACACCATCGAGCTGCAAGAGGACGGGCCGGGCCGCTGAAGGGCCGGGCCGGCGGCCCCGAGCCGGCCTCGGGGCCGGTTGGTCGCTATGGTCAGCGCGGCACCGGGCGGTGCCGGGGACGGAGGGAACCGTGGAACGGGTTCGACTGGGCGTGGTGGGCGCGGGCAACATCGCCGATCTGAACGTGGCCGGGTACCTAGTGCACCCGGCCTGTGACGTGATCGCCCTCTGCGACGTCAACGAGGCGGCGGCCAAGGACGCAGCCGATCGCTGGGGGGTCCCCAAGGTCTACACCGACCTGGCCGAGATGCTGGCCGACGACGACATCGACGCGGTCGAGGTGCTCACCCCGACCCACCTGCACCACAAGCACGTGCTCGACGCCCTCGAAGCCGGCAAGCACGTCTCGGTCCAAAAGCCGGTGGCCAACTCGGTGGACGACGCCCAGGAGCTCGAGCGGGCCGCCGCCAAGGCGCAGCGGACCCTGCGGATCAGCGAGTGCTTCGTCCACTACCCCCCGCTCGAGCTGGCCAAGCAGCTGATCGGCGAGGGGGCCATCGGGCACCCCACGGCGATCCGCATCAAGACGGTGGTCGGGCAGACCGACTCGGCCTTCCAGGCCAACCTGCGCCCTGAGGGCTACGGCTGGCGGCTCGACGACCGGAGCCCGGGCGGCCACCTCTTCGACGACATGGTCCACAAGTACGCCATGGCCCTGTGGCTCGTCGACCAGGACATCGTCTCCGTCCAGTCCGTCGTCCGACGGCGAGACCTCTTCTTCGAGCCGTGCGCCGCCATCTTCGAGTACGAGGACCCCGGGCTCATCGGCGTGATGGAGGTCCACTACGCCCCCCAGATGTACATGCGCTCGAGCTACTACGGCGCCGACGAGTTCTTCGAGATCCAAGGTGACGAGGGCATGCTCTGGGTGACCAGGGCCACGGGCGAGATGCTCGACCTGGCCCCGGTGGTCTTGTACCGGGGCAAGGGCAACGACATCTCGACGACCGAGTTCCGCGACGTCGACGCCGACTGGGCCAGCGGGTTCACCCGATCTTCGGCCCACTTCGTCGACTCGCTGCTGGCCGGGACCAGGGCCGCCATGTCGCCGGCGGAGGCCATCAAGGTCCTCCAGCTCTGCTTCGCCGTCTACGCCGCCTCCGACACCCGGCGGCCGGTCGACCCCCGCTCGATCACCGGCTCGATCACCCCCAACGGCTGGGCCGACTGGTAGGGGGGCGCCGAGGGGCGGGCCCTCGGGCCCCTCACACCGAGGCGAAGAACTCGACGAGGGCGTCGGCCACCGGCCCGACGTGGGTCATCACCCCGAGATGGCTGGCCCGGGGCACCTCGACGTAGCGGGCGCCGGGGATGGCCCGGGCCGCCTGGCGGGCCAGGGCCGGCGGCGAGTCGATGTCGTGCTCGAAGGCGAGCACGAGACACGGGACCGAGATGCTCGGCCAGGCCGTCGTCCGGGCCGGATCGGTCGACCAGGCCAAGCAGGCCTCGTACTGGCCGAGCCGGCCCGGGTTGGGCCACGGCTCGCGCTCGGCGATGAACGAGAGCCAGCCCGCGACGACCTCGTCGTCCTGGAGCTCGGCGTTGGGCAGGTAGCGCAGGGTCTCGGTGGCGTAGTACAGCGGCGGCAGATCGGGATAGTCACGCGCCAGGTCGCGTTCGACGGTGGTGATCGCCTTCTCCCAGGCCGTCGGCCGGTTGGCGCTCCCCATGAAGGCGGCGGCCCGGACCCGTTCGGGGTGCTCGGTGGCCAGGGTCTCGGCGATCCAGCCGCCCAGGGAGTGCCCGGCCATGCGGACCGGCCCGTCCAGGCCGAGATGGTCGAGCAGACCGAGGGCGTCGGACGCCATCTGGCCCACCGAGTACGGGGGCGGCGGGGAGGAGCTGGGCTCGACCCCCCGGTTGTCGAAGGTGACGACCCGATAGCCGGCGGACACCAGGCGCCCTGTGATCCCGAGGTCCCAGGCGACCGAGGGCGTCCCGCAGCCGGCGACCAAGAGGACCGGCTCGCCGTCCCCGTGGACCTGGTAGGCCACGGTGACGTCTCCGAGGGCAACGACGGGCATGGCCGGTCCTTTCGGGGTAGGGCGCCGCGTCAGCGGACGGGTTGTGCGGTGGGTCCTCAGCCGCTCAGGACCGAAGCCAGGAGCGGCGGTGCGATGTTACGGCCGGTCACCACCACCGCCGTCCCATCGTCGGCCACCATGCGGCCCGCGTGCACGGCGGCCACGGCGACCGCCCCGGCTCCTTCGGCCACCAGGCCGTGCTCGAAGGCCAGGAACCGCATGGCCCCGCGGATCTCCTCCTCGGTCACCTGGAGCATCTCGACCCCGCGCTCCCGGCAGATCTCGACGGTGATCGACCCCTCCTCGATGTTGCCGGCCAAACCGTCGGCGATCGTCGTGCCGAGTCGGATCGGCGCGGCCGATCCCGAGGCGATGGCCGCGGCCATCGCCGCCGACTGCTCGGGCTCGACGCCGACCACCCGGAGACCGAGTCCCTCGGTGGCCAGGCAGATCCCGGCGGCCAGGCCGCCACCGCCCACCGGCACCACCACGGTGTGCAGGCCGGCCACCTGGCCGGCCAGCTCGGTCGCGACCGTGGCCTGCCCGGCGACGACGTCGGGGTCGTTGTAGGGGGAGACGAACCGGCCGCCCACCTCGCCGGCCAGCTCGAGGGCCCGGGCCTCGGCCGCGTCGTAGGTGGTGCCGTGTCGGACCAGGCGCACCGAGAAGCGCTCCAAGGAGGCCACCTTGGCCGCCGACGCGGTCTCGGCCACGACCACGATGGCGTCGGCCCCGAGACGGTCGGCCGCGTAGGCCACCCCGAGCCCGTGGTTGCCGGCCGAGGCGGCGACGAGGCGGGCCCCGCCCTCGTGCTCTGCGGCGGCGGCCACCGCCGCCAGACCGCCGCGTACCTTGAACGACCCGGTCGGCTGGAGCGACTCGAGCTTCAGGGTCACCCCGGGCCCGAGCTCGGGTGACGGCACCACCGGGGTGGGGTCGAGATGGCGGGCGACCACGGCGGCGGCGGCCTTGAGGGTCACGGCGTCGGGCCTCTCGACAGAGCGCATCACCGGCCAGTCTTCCCGACATCGATCTACAGTGCGCCATGGCCCTCTCCGACCACTGGACCGTGGACCGGCTCAGGGTGGAGGTCCATCCCGACCCCGACGCCCTGGCCCGGGCCGCCGCCGACCGGGCGGCCGCCGTCCTGTCCGACGCGGTCGGCCGGCGCGGCGTGGCCCACGCCATGTTCGCCACCGGGAACTCCCAACGTGACTTCGTCGACCGGCTCGTGCACTCGACCCCAGGGGTCCCCTGGGCCGAGATCGTGGTCTTCCACATGGACGAGTACGTGGGCGTGGGACCGGACCACCCGGCGGGCTTCCAGCGCTGGATCCGTGAGCGCATCGTCAAACCCGCCCAGCCCAAGGCCGCCCACTACATCGACGGCCTGGCCGATCCGGTCACCGAGTGCGCCCGCTACGCGTCCGTGCTCTCCGATCAGCCGCTGGACCTGTGTTGTCTGGGCATCGGGGAGAACGGCCACCTGGCCTTCAACGATCCCCCGGTGGCCGATTTCGACGATCCGGCCGACCTCAAGGTGGTCGAGCTCGACCCCGACTGCCGGGCCCAGCAGGTCCACGAGGGCCACTTCCCCGCCGTCGACTCGGTGCCCACCCACGCCATCACCGTCACCATCCCGGCCCTGCTCCGGGCCGGCCAGGTCCTGGCCGTCGTGCCCGAGGGGCGAAAGGCCGCGCCGGTGCGCTCGGCCCTCGAAGGTCCGGTGACGACGGCCTGCCCGGCCACCGCCCTGCGGGGGGCGCCGGTGGCCACCCTCTTTCTCGAGCCGTCCTCGGCCCGGCTGCTGTCGCGCTCGAGCGCGCTCAGCTCAACCGTTCGGACCCGGGCCCCCTTTCACGACCTCAGGGCGCTCCGGATGGCGCGTGGCCGAGCCAACGGTCGAGGAACGGGTAGGCGGCCAGCCCGTGCCACTGGTGGTCGCCCACGAAGACGTCGTGGACGATGCGGTCGCTGGCCCCGTAGTGCTGGTACACGGCCCGCAGCTGGCCCACGGCCTCGCTGGCCGCGGCCACCGGGAAGAGCATGTCCTCGGTCCCGGTCTCGATCAGGAGGGGCCGAGGGGCGATGAGCGCCCCCAAGTCGACGTGTTCGATCTGGCCCGGCATCCCCGGCAGGACCTGGGAACCGCACATGTTCCAGGGGACCTTGTGCGACTCGGCCCAACTGGAGAAGAAGCCACTGACCACGGCGCAGGCCACCCGGTCGTCGGTGGCCGCCAGGAACAGGGTCATGGTGCCCCCGAGCGAGAGCCCGACCATCCCGATCCGCTTGGCGTCGACCAGGGGGTGGTCGGAGAGGACGTCGAGCGAGCGGGCCAGGTCCCAGAGGTTCTGGTTCAACGGACACCAGCCGGCCATCACCGCGTGGACGAGGTTGGTGTCACAGGCGTAGTGGTCGGGCGGGTTCCAGTCGGCCCGCTCGCCGAAGCAGCGCAGGTCGGGGGCCAGCACCACATAACCCCGGCGGGCCAACTGGGCGGCGTAGTCGCCGTTGGGGGCCTCGGTGGTCTCGAGCCCCACCACCAGCGACTTGCCGGGCCCGTGGCCGTGGCAGGCCAGGACGGCCGGGCCGGGCATCGAGCGGCCGTCGGGGACGAGCAGGTAGGCCGGCACCGACATGGTGTCCTCGGTGTCGAAGACGATCTTCTCCCGGCGGTACCCGTCACAGCGGACGGTCTCGAGGCTCTCGACGTCGGGCAGCACCCGGGCCGGGACCGGGCCGAGCAGCCCGCCCAGGCGGTCCCGGCAGCGGGCCTTCCACGCCTCAAGCCCGGCGAGATCGGTCACGTCGAGGGGATCGGGCCTGGTGGTCGCCATCAGGCGGGTCACCCACTGGAACCACGGCGAGTAATTCCGCCGGCGCTGGCTCGTCTCGACCGTGCCCACGTTGCCTCCACTCCGGTACCGGCCGATCGCCCGGTACCGGGCCCAAACATAGGGCGTCCCGGTCCCGAATGGGCCGTCGGTTGAGGGCGGACCGGGCCTGGGGCACACTGGTCCCGATGACCGTCGCCGCCGAGCTCGACGTCCACCCGATCTCCCCGTTGATCGGAGCCGAGATCGCCGGCCTCGATCTCGCGGTGCCCCTGGGCGAGGAGGTCACGGCGGCGGTCCGGGCCGCCCTCAACACCCACCACGTGATTTTCTTCCGGGACCAGAACCTCACGCCGGCCCAGCAGGCGGACTTCGCGCGCCAATTCGGTGAGGTCACCGAGGCCCACCCGGTGTTGCCGTCGATCGCGGGAAATCCCGAGGTGCTGGCCATCGACAGTCGGGCCGACCGGGCCAACTGGTGGCATACCGACGTCACCTTCACCGAGACCCCGGCCCTCGGCTCGATCCTCTACATGCTCGACGCGCCCGAGGTCGGCGGGGACACGATGTGGGCCAGCCTCCAGGACGCCTACGACGGTCTGGCCGAGCCGCTCCGCGAGCTGTGCGACAAGCTGATCGCCATCCACTACGACCCGTGGTTCGCGGCAGAGGTGGAAGAGCACGGTGGCTACGAGTGGAACGGGCAGCACCGCGGCAAGCTGCTGCCCGCCCTCCACCCGGTCGTGCGCACCCATCCCGAGACCGGTCGCAAGGGGCTCTTCGTGAACACCCAGTTCACCCAGAGCGTGCTCGGGCTGTCCAAGATGGAGAGCAACGCCATCTTGGAGCTCCTGTACCACCACTGCGAGAAGCCCGAATACACCTGCCGCTTCCGCTGGCGTCGGGGATCGGTGGCCTTCTGGGACAACCGGGCGACGCTGCACTACGCCCTGGACGACTACGGCGACACGCCGCGCTTCGCCCACCGGGTCACCCTGCGTGGGGACCGGCCCTTCGGGCCGGCCATGCCCGAGGCCTGAGGCGCTCACCCGGGCCGGCGGCGGGGGCCGGCCAGGTCGAGTTCCGATTGCGGCCTGCCCCGCCGGATGGCAAGGTTCCTGGGAAGCTGGCTCGATCAAGGAGGCGCAGTGAGACACACGACGCGGCGGCGCACGTCTTCGGTGCGCAGCGGACCTCGCCGAGTTCGGTCCCACCTGGGGCGCCTCAGCGTCAGCTTGGCCACGGTCGGTGCGGCGGCGGTTGTGCCCCTCGCCTCGGTCGGCCTGGCTCTCGAGCACCCGGCCGCCGGCGCTTCGACGACCGCCCAGCTGGGCTACGTCGTCAACAGTGGGGGCACTACCGTCACCCCGTTCAGCACCGTGTCGAACCTCTCCGGGACACCGATCAACGTGGGGAGCGGCCCCTTCGCGGTCGCCATCACCCCCAACGGGCAGACCGCGTATGTCGTCAACAACGCGTCGGAAACGGTGACCCCGATCACCACGGCCACCGGGACGCCGGGGACGCCCATCGGCGTGGGAACCGATCCCCGGGCGATCGCCATCACCCCCAACGGCCAGACCGCCTACGTGTCCAATACGACCGGTGGCACGGTGACCCCCATCAACCTCACCACCAACACCGCCGGGACGCCGATCCCCGTGAGCTCTGGCCCCGACGGCATCGCCATCTCACCGGACGGGACGACCGTCTACGTGGCCAATTCCGGGGCGAGCGAGGTGACCCCGATCGCCACCGCCACCAACACCGCCGAGACACCGATCACGGCCGGGACCGGCCCGACCGCCCTGGCCATCACCCCCGACGGCAAGACCCTCTACGTGGTCGATAATGCCACCGACCACGTGATCCCGATCACCACGGCCACCGCCACCGCCGGAACACCGATCACCGTGGCCAACAACCCCTTCAGCATCGCCATCACCCCCGACGGCACGACCGCGTACGTGAGCGACCAGAACGCCGGGACGGTGACCCCGATCACCACGGCCACCAACAGCGTCGGGACACCGATCCCGGTGAGCGGCGGCCCGCGGGGAATGGCCATCGCCCCCGGCGGTGCAACCGCCTATGTGGCCGACAACGAGGGGACCAGCGTGACCCCGATCACCCTGGCCACCGGGGCCACCGGCACGCCGATCACCGTCGGCGCCAACCCCGACGCCATCGCCATCACCCCGGACCAGGCTCCGACCGCCGCCTTCAGCGTGACCGCCGGGGCGGCCGGGACCCCCACCACCTTCAACGCCTCGGCCTCGTCCTCGCCGGTGGGCTCGATCGCCTCGTACGCCTGGAGCTTCGGCGACGGGACGACGGCGACCACGACCTCGGCCACCACCTCCCACACCTACACCGCCCCGGGCGCCTACCCGGTGACCCTGACCGTGACCAACACCCAGGGGACGTCGACGACCCAGACCTTCACCGGCCAGACGGTGATCAACAACGGGGGCCCGTCGGCCACGGCCACCCAGAGCGTGACCATCGCCTCGGGTGGCGGCTACGACCTCGCCGGTTCTGACGGCGGGGTCTTCGTCTTCCCGGTAGGCCAGGCCTCGGGCTTCTTCGGCTCCCTGCCCGGACTCGGGGTGAAGGTGTCGAACATCGTGGGCATCGTGCCCACCAACAACTTCACCGGCTACAACCTGGTGGGTTCCGACGGCGGGGTCTTCGTGTTCCCCGTCGGCCAGTCGCAGGGCTTCTTCGGGTCCCTGCCCGGCCTCGGCGTGAAGGTCTCGAACGTCGTGGGCATCGTGCCCACCAACAACGACACCGGTTATGACCTGGTGGGTTCCGACGGCGGGGTCTTCGTCTTCCCGGTCGGCCAGTCGGCCGGCTTCTACGGGTCGCTCCCGGGCGACAACGTGCATGTGAACGACATCGTGGGCATCGTGGCCACCCCCGGGGGCGGGGGCTACTTCCTGGTCGGCAAGGACGGGGGGGTCTTCACCTTCGGCAACGCCCCGTTCCTGGGCTCGTTGCCCGGGATCGGGGTCACCGTCAACGACATCACCGGGATCGCGGCCACCCCCGACGGCCAGGGCTACTACGTGGTCGGGGCCAACGGGGCAGTCTACGCCTTCGGCGACGCCACCTCCCACGGCTCGCTGCCCGGTCTCGGGGTGAGCGTGTCCAACATCGTGGCCATCGTCCCCACCCCCGACGGCGGGGGCTACTGGCTGATCGGTTCTGACGGCGGGGTCTTCGCCTTCGGCGACGCCACCTCGATCGGATCGTTGCCCGGTCTCGGGGTCCACGTGAGCGACATCATCGGGGCGGTGCCCACCGGGTAGGGGTCAGCTGTTGGGGAGCACCAGGGGCAGCGGCTGCCAGCTGTGGACGACCACCCAGCAGGTGCCCTGTGGTTGGCCGTTGGTCTTCAGCTTGCAGGCTGACGAGGGTGGCACGTTGTTGTGCAGCTCGACCACCTGGTACTGGGTCGGCCCGTAGTACTTGTTCGGCCCGTAGCTGAGCACCGGGGTAAAGCCACCGGGGAAGTTCTGGATCTTCGACATGGCTTCGACGAAGGTCCGTCGGTTGAGGTCGCTGCCGGCGTTGCGGGCGGCAGTGGCGAAGAGCCGGATCGAGGTGCACCAGGCCTGGATCGGGCCCTGCTCTTCGATGTAGGCGCTCTGGGAGGTGCCGACGGGGTTCGGGTACGCCTTGTGCCAATCCTCGTAGCAGCTGCGCACCCCCGGGTCGTAGCCACCCTGGCTCTCGGGCCGGGCGTCGTCGAACCCGCCGAGGGTCTGGGTGGTGACCCCCTCCTGGCCGTCGAGGGCCTGCTCGTAGGGGATCGGGATCAGACCGAGGGCCGAGGTGATCGACTCCTCGTAGTCGCTCAGCAGGAGCCTCGGGTCGTACTGCTGCTGGGTCTGGGCCTGCAGGACCGGGAAGAACACGTTGAAGGGGATGAGCGGAATCAGCGAGTTCACCCCGGCCGCCTTGAGCTTTTGCACCACCAGCGGGGCCTCGGTGTTGGTGGTGGCCGTCTCGGAGGGGTCGGCGGCGATCGTCTCGACCGTGGCGTTGACCCCGGCCCGCTGGAGGTCGGGGATCAGGTACTGGTTGAGGGCGTCCTGGTCGCTCGCCCGGTCACCGGCGATCACTCCCACCTTGCGGCCCTCGCCCAACAAACCCGACTGGAGGCCCCAATTGACGGTGGCCTGGATGATCGCCGCGTCGTCCGGTCCGGTCCACCACAGGTACGGCGCCCCCTCCTGGGTCCAGTTGCTCACCGTGGTCCACTGACTGATCAGCGGGGTGTGGCCCTCCTGGGTGATGCAGAGCTGGTTGTCGCCCGTCCAGGTCCCGACACCGTCGATCACGGCGAAGGCGGCCGGGCTCCCCTCGGTCCAGTCCTTGCACAGGGCGCGCATGGACGCCTCGTCGGTCGGGTCGAAGTTGGCGATGAGCGGGTTGATCTTCCTGCCGTTGATGCCGCCCTGCTTGTTGATCTCGTTGACGAAGAAGTGGATGGCCTTGACCTGCTCGCCGAACTCGACGTCCTGGGCGAATCCCTCCTTGCCAGCCAGCGAGTTGAGGGAGACCACCGGGAAGGCCACGTTGATGGTGTTGCCGCTGATCCCCCGAGTGCTGGTGCTGGCGTGCTCGACAGCGCTCGAGGACCCAGAACCCCCCGTCGTGGCCCCGGCGGCCGTGGTGCCCGGGCCGGGCGAGGCCGGCGCCTCCGCCACGTAGACCGCCGTCCCGATCCCGACAAGGGCCACCAGGGCCACCGTCCGCAGTTGGGTGGCGCGCGGCCGGCGGCTGAAGCGCCGGGCGGCCCGGGTGCCGGCCCGCAGCGGGCTCCACCCGTTGTTCGTGGCGTGCTCAACTTTCATCGGCCGGTTCCCCTCCCCCGTCTCGGGTCCTCGCCGGGCCCGAGACCGCCAACGCCTCTTCGCTCGCCCCCAGATAGGCGGCCAAGGCCCGCGGGTCCCGGCTGACCTGGTCGGGGGTGCCCGAGGACACCACCTTCCCGGTCTCCATCACCACCACCGTCGAGCACAGCTCGAAGACCAGGGGCACGTCGTGCTCGACCAGCAAGATGGTGCAGTCTGCCACCTCATGGAGCCGTTTGAGCAGCGGCACGAACGCCTCGGCCTCGCGCTGGGCAATGCCCGCCGTCGGCTCGTCGAGGAGCAGGAGGCGTGGGCCGGCGAGCACGATCGAGGCCAGGTCCACCACCCGCCGGGTCCCCGTCGACAGCTCCGAGGTCCGGTGGTGCCGGAAACGCTCCAGGCCGAACGAACCGATGATCCGGTCGACGGCCTGGTGCTTGTGGCGCTCGGCGCGCCGGGCCCAGGGCATCTGGAGGGTCGACGAGACCACGCCGACCGACCGGCGGGCGTCCTCGCAGACCATCAGCACGTCTTCGACCGAGAGTTCGGGGTAGAGCCGGCAGTCCTGGAAGGACCGGACCAGTCCGACCCTGATCCTCTCCTCGGGCAGGAAGTCGGTCAGGTCGACCCCGTCGACCCGCACCGAGCCACTGGCCGCCCGGACATTGCCCGACACCGCGTCGAGGGTCGTGGTCTTCCCCGAGCCGTTCGGCCCGATCAGCCCCACGATCGAGCCGGGCTCGGCCACCAGGCTCACCCCGTCGACGGCCCGCAGGCCCCCGAAGGCCACCACCAGGTCCTCCACCTCGAGGCGGGCCGGGCCCATCAGCCGACCTCCCCGGCCACCGGTTCGCCCAGCGGGTCGATGGTGCCGACAGCGGTCCCGGAGCCCTCGACCGGGGGCCGGGGCGTCCCGGGACGCTCGGCCAGCCAGCGAACGCCGTCGGTGGCCAAGTCGCCCAGCCGGTGCAGGACCTCGGCCAGGCCCCCGGGCAGGTAGAGGATGAAGGCGATCAGGCCCAGCCCGCTGGTCAGGAACTGGATGGTGGGGGTGGAGCCGAAGATGGCGGGCAGTCCGACCAGGTACAGCGCGCCCAGCACCGCGCCGGGGACCGAGCCCAGGCCGCCGATGACCACCATCGAGACGATGAGGATCGAGACCGACGGGTCGAAGGTGGTGGTGCTGAAGCGCTCGTCGGCGAAGGCCAGGCACACCCCGGCGTAGCCGGCCATGAAACCCGAAAGGGCGAAGGCCAGCAGCTTGGTGCGGACGATCGGGATGCCCATCGCCGCCGCGCCGGTCTCGTTGTCGCGCACCGACACCAGCCGGCGGGCCACGCCGTGGTCACGCCAGACCCTGACGATGAGCACCGAGACCACCAGGACCCCGAGCGAGAACCAGGCGTAGGCGCGCTCAGAGGTGAGGCCGATGCCGAAGAGGCTCGGCCGGGCGATGAGGGTGGAGGCCGGGTTGGGCAGGCCGGTGCACAGCTGCTTGCCCACCAGCGGGACCGTCCAGCAGGGGGTGGCCAGCACCGACACCTGCATCCACAGGGCGAAGGCCAGGGTGGACACCGCCAGGTAGAGGCCGCGCACCCGCAGGGCGGGCAGGCCGACCAGCACGGCGATCACCGCCGTCACCGCACCGGCGAAGGGCAGCAGCAAGAGCAAAGGGACGCTCGTCCCCAGGTGAGCGGCCATGACCGCCCCCACCGCCACCAGGCCGAACTGGCCCAAGGAGACCTGCCCGGCCCATCCGGTCAGCACGGTGAGCGACAGCGCGATCACCCCGAAGATGCAGATCTGGCTGAGCAGGTACGAGCGCCCGGTCGAGATCACGAGGGGCAGGAGGGCGGCCAGCACCACGATGGCGACGACCCCGGTCGCCCCGACCCGCGACCTGAGCGCGTCGGAGGCCCGCCGCATCGAGGCCGAGCCCTGGAGCCAAGTCGAGCGCTCCTCGGTCCGCGAGCCTTTCCTCAGCGCGGCCACCCGGACCAAGAGGACGCCGAGGAGCAGGGCGAACATGATCGTCTGCACCGACGCCGTCGACGAGATGTTCCAGACCAGGATCTCGTAGATCACCCCCACCCCGATGCCGGCGATGAACGAGACGGTCAGGTTGACCATCGCCCCGATCAACGCGGCGGTGAGTGCGAACAAGAGGAGGTCCGGGCTGAGCGGCTGGGTCAGGACGCTGGTCTGCCCCGGGGCGGCCAGAATGGCGGTGAAGGCGGAGAGCACCCCGGCCAGGGTCCAGGTCAACGTGGAGGTGCGGCGGATCCAGACCCCCGACAACCGGGCCGAGTCGGCGTTCTCCGACATGGCCCGCATGGCCAGGCCCCAGGGCGAGAACTTGATGAAGGCCGCCAGGGCCAGGGCCACAACCGGGGCCACGATCAGGGTGAGGATCTCGCCGGGGCTGAAGACGAAGCCGTCGACGGTGAACGTCCAGTGGATCGGCACCGGGAACGGCCGCGAGAGGTTCTTCGGGAGGATGAAGGGCAGCGCGGTGAACACGAACAGGAGTTGGGAGAGGCCGATGGTGGCCACCATGACCAGCACCCGGGGGCGGTTGAACAACCGGCGCAGCAACAGCTCGGAGAGCGCACCCATGGCGGCGGCCAGGGCGATGGCCAGGACGAGCGAGAACCAGTAGTTGAACCCGAAGTCGATGGCGCACTTCACCAAGAACACGGCGGCCACGACCCCGAGCTGTCCCTGGGCGAAGTTGAGGACGCGGTTGGTGCGGTAGATGAGGACGAGCCCGAGGGCCAGGAGCCCGAAGTTCAGCCCGCTGATCACCCCTTGGATCAGCACGAAGGCCGGGACCGACACCGCGGTCACGGCGGGCCACCGAGGCCCGAGCTGGCCTCAGCCAGGAACACCGGGCGCAACAGGTCCTCGCGTTCGAGCAGGTCGGCCGTCGGACCGTCGAAGCGGACCTCGCCGCGTTCGATGAAGAAGGCCCGGTCGGCCAGGTGCATGGCCCGGTTCACGCTCTGCTCCACCAAGATGACCGTGGTCCCCGCCGCGTTGACCCGACGGACGATCTCCATCAGGCGGTCGACCGTCTTGGGGGCGAGCCCCAGGGCCAGCTCGTCGATCATCAGAAGGCGGGGCCGGGTCAGCATCACCCGGGCCAGGGCCAGCATCTGCTGCTCGCCGCCCGACAGGGTGCCCGCCGGCTGGTCGAGCCGGCTGGCCAGCTCGGGGAAGGCCTCGAGCGCCTCGGCCATCGCCGTGTTGGCCCGGGTCTTGTCCCGTCGGAACGAGTGCTCGCCGATCCGCAGGTTGTCGCGCACGGTGAGCCCGGGGAAGGTCATCTTCCCGCCGACCAGCAGGGCCACCCCCTGGCCGATGATCTGTTCGGGCTCCAAGAAGGTGCAGTTGACCCCGAAGATCCGGATCACCCCGCGGTGGGGATGGTCCAGCCCCGACACCGCTCGCAGCAGGGTCGACTTGCCCGCCCCGTTGGTGCCCAGGAGGGCCACCATCTCGCCCTGGGCCACTTCGAGGTTGACGTCGAAGAGCACCTGGTTGGTGCCGTAGTAGAAGTCGAGGTTGTGAATCTGCAGGGCCGGGATCGCCCCCCCGGCCTCCCGGCGCTTGCCCTCGGCGTAGCGCTCGAGCACGTCTTCTATGACCAAGGTGATGTCCCGGCGCACGTAACGCGATCCCAGTAGCAAGAAGACGCCGCCAAGGATGCAGACCGGCGCGATCAGCGAGAGGGCCACCACGATCCCGTGGAGCTGCTGGGCCTGGTTGGGGGTCTGGCCGGCCACCGCGTCCGAGATGGCCCCGAGCAGCACGCTGCCGGTGAATCCCCCGAAGACGAGGGAGTACACACCGAACATGGCGAAGCAGATCGTCCGCATCTCGGCCGGGGCCGTGGCGGCCAGGGTCAAGAAGATGCAGATGGCGAGGGGGGCCACGGCCGCGTTGGCCAGGGTCTGGAGGGTGACGCACATCCAGAGCTTGGGCATGTAGAGCGAAGCCACGTAGAGCACGCCGTAGGCGGTGATGCAGTAGCCGGCGATGGCCAGCGGGCGCTGGGGGGCCTTGCGGAAGTAGCGGTCGCCCACCATGTAGGCGACCGGCAGGCCCAAGAAGGCGGCCAGGCCGATGATGGCGTACACCTCGCTGCGCCCGGCCACGCTCAGGCCGTACTTGTCGGCGAAGAAGAGGCTCCCGAACAGTGGCGCCCCGGTCCCGGCGAACCCCAAGATGCCCACCGCGATGAGCTCGTAGTAGAGCGATTTGATCCGCAGCAGCCGGGTGACGGCCGAGCCCAGGAGGACCCGGGGGGCCTTCTCCTGCTGGGACTGCAGGTCCATGCCCGAGGACTTGAGGATGTGGCTCTCCTCGTTGGCCCCCTTGTCGGGCTCGCGCAGGGTGAACAGGGCGAAGCCGAGTGGGATGCCCACCAGGGCCACCAGGAGCCCGTAGCGCCAGCTGTGGGCCACGGTGACGACGAAGCCGAAGATGAGGATCCCGATGGTCTGGGAAAGCGGGTCGCTCAGCTGGTGCCAGCTGAAGACCCGGCCCCGGCCCTCGGTCGGGTAGGCGTCGGACAGGTACGAGTTGTGGACCGTGTTGTTCACCCCCGAGCCGACGGACGCCGCCAGGTACAAGAAGGCGAAGGCCCAGACGTTCGGCGAGATGGCCATGAGCGCGCCGAAGACGCTGAAGGCCAACAGGGCGACGGCCGCCACCACCTTGCGGCTCCCGCGGTCGGCCCACAGGGCCAGAGGAACCGCCCAGAGCAGCTGGGCCACCTGGGCCACGAAGGCCACCGCGGCGAGCCCGGTGTTGTGGATGTGGAAGGACTGCTCGAGGTTCTTGCCGATGATGGCGATGCCGTTGACGAAGGTGCCCGGGACCATGGCCGCCGCGGTCAAAAGGACCAGCGGCGCGTAGCCCGCCTTGCGCAGGATGCCGGTCAGGGACGGGGCCTTGCCCTCGCCGGTGCCCGGCATGATGGCCACGTCGGCCACCACGTCGGCGTCGCGGTGCCGGGCCACCGCCTCTTGGAGGAGCTCATCGGGGACGGTGAAGTCGAAGAGCGCCTGGTCGGGCATCGGCGAGACCTTATCCCTGACATCGGAGTCAGGCTTGGGGCGCGTCGCTGCCCCCGCCCCGCTCAGGTCAGCCCGGCGATGGTGAGCGGACCCTGGGGCAGGACGCACACGCGCGCCGCCGGCCCGTGGACCTCGAGGGCCTCGGCCACGGCGGCGTCGAGGTCCGCGACCGGGCGCAGGTGGGCGGCGCGCACCGCGCCGTCGTCGAGCCCGTCGGCGTGCAGCCAGACCCGGGCCCGGGCGAGCACCCGACCCATGACCTGGGCCTGCCAGCGGTCGAGCTCCGAGCGCCCCCCGGCGGCCACCAGGTCCCCGGGCCCGGCGGCCTCGGCCAGGATGCGGGCGAAGGCACCGCCGTCGGGCACGCCGTCGCCGCAGTGCGCGGCGAGAAGGATCGTCCCTCGCTCGGCCACCACCCGCTCGGCGGCGGCCATGCCCTTGACCGCCTGGTAGAGGTTGCGGTCGAGCGGGTGGCCGCCGTTGGTGGTGACCACGACGTCGAAGGGGCCGGGCACCCGCTGGATGGCGGTGCGGGCCACGACGGCGCAGGCGGCTTCGTGGGCCCCGGGCAGCGGGCCGCAGAAGACGGCGGTGAGCTGGCGCCGACGGTTGATGGTCACGTCGACCGAGAGGGTGGGCGGGTCGAGGGCGGTGGCCGCCCGGACGAAGTCGTGGACCGGGTTGCCCCTGGTGCGGGCCCAGGTCGCCCGCTCGTCGGCGATCCGGGCCGGGCTGTGGGCCTCGAGGATCGTCTCGGTGGCGGCCAGGCCCGGGCAGACCCCCTTCGGGCCGCCGCTGAACCCGGCGAAGAAGTGCGGCTCGACGAACCCAGTGACGATGCGCACCTCGGCGTCGACGTAGCGGCGGTCGAGCAGCACCGGCGTCGCGTCCACCCGGCCGACCATGACGTGGCGGCCGTCGTCGGCCTGGTGCTGGAACACCCGGTACCGGGACAGCACCTCGGAGCCGACGAGCTCGGCCAGCTCGGCCTCGGTGGCCGCCCGGTGGGTGCCGGTCGCGCACAGGAGGCTGACCCGCTCGGGCCCCGCCCCGGCCCGTTCGAGCTCGGCCAGGAGCGGGGGCAGCACGGTGCGGTTGGGCATGGGCCGGGTGATGTCGGGGAAGACGACCGCCACCTGCTGGCGCCGGCCGACCAGCTCGGCCAGGGGTGGGCCCTCGGAGGGCGACCGGAGGGCGTCGAGCACGGCGGCGCCCTCGTCGGCCAGTCCGGGGAGCTCACCCGGCGCCACGACCACCGCGTCGTCGGGGACCTCGACCCGCAGGCCCCCCCGCCCGTAGGCCAGGTCGACCTGCATCACGGAGCGGTGAGGTCGACGACCGCCCCGGCCACCCGCTCGGCCAGCGGCTCGAGTTCGCGGTAGCGGGCCTCGGCCGCCGGATCGGGGACGATCTCGTCGTCGACCGGGTCGAAGCGGTCCAAGGGGAGGTCCAACCCGCAGGCCCGGGCGGCCAGCAGGGCGGCGCCGGCCGAGGCGGCCTCGCCCGAGCGCCGGCGGGTGGCCGGCAGCCCGGTGACCGAGGTGAGCACCTCCACCCACAGGGCGATGCCGGTCCCCACCCCGCCCAGGGTGAGCCCGGTGGCCGGCGCCCCGCCCGGCCGGCCCTCGGTCACCATCTGCAGGCAGCGGGCCACCTCCCAGGCCACCGACTCGATGGTGGCCCGGGCCAGGTCCCCGGCGTCGTGGGCCGACGCCAGGCCCACGAAGCCGGCCCGGGCGTCGTCGCGCCACCACGGGGCCCGGGCCCCGTCGAGCCAGGGCACCGCCACCACCCCACGGGCCCCCGGCGGGCTCTGGGCCGCCAGCGAGGCCAGCTCGCCGGGGTCGCGCCCGGTCAGCCGTCCCAGCCAGGCCAGGAAGGAGCCGGCGGCCGAGAGCCCCCCCTCGAGCAGCCAACCCCCGTCGGCACCCCGCGAGACCACGGCCCCGGCCGGGGCGGGGTCGGGCCGGGCGGCCACCGGGACCGAGACGTTGGCCGTCGTCCCCCAGCTGACCATGGGCCGCTCGGCGGAGGCCCCGGCCCCGAGCACCTCGCAGGGCCGGTCGCCGGCCCCGATGACGACGGGGATCCCGGGCCGCAGCCCGAGCTCGGCCGCCGGCACCGCCCGAAGCTGCCCGACGATGCTGGCCGGCTCCACCACGGGCGCCAGGCGACCCGAGGCGGCCCCGGCCAGCTGGTCGACGACGACCCCGTCGAGGTCGTAGAGACCGGTGCGCGAGGCCAGCGTGGTGTCGGTGGCCACCACGCCGGTCAGCCGCCACACCACCAGATCGCGGGGCGAGAGCAACCAGTCGCTGGCTGCCAGCCGGGCCGGCTCATGGGCCGACAGCCAGGCCACTTTGGCCGCCACCGCCCCACCGTCGAGCGGCACCCCGGTGCGACGGCGCACCATCTCGGCGCCGCCGCAGGCCTCGGCCAGCGCCGCCGCTTCGGCCACCGCCCGGCGGTCCGACCACAACAGCCCCCGGCCCAGCGGCTCGCCGGCCGAGGTCACCGGGACGAAGCTTTGGCGGGCGGCCGAGCAGCTGAGGACGTCGACGGCGCCGAACTCGGCCGGGGCCTGGGCCCGGGCCTCGGCGCAAGCCACGACCACCGCCGTCCACCAGCTGAACGCCTCCTGCTCGGCCCAGCCGAGCTCGGGCCGGGAGGTGGCCAGCTCGGCCCGGGTCAGGGCCACCAGCCCGTCGTCGGACCACAGGGCCACCTTGGTCACGCTGGTGCCGAAGTCGACGGTCAGGATCACCGGGTCAGCCTGGCACCGGGCGTCGCCGGCGGGTCACCGCGCGTGGACCACCCCGGCCAACGCCGCGGCCACCGCGGCGGGGTCGGGGTCCTGGTAGACGGCGCGGCCGATGGCCAGGCCCGAACCACCACCGGCCATCACGTCGGCCACCTCGGTCATCAGCTTGTCGGCCCCACCGTCGCCCCGGGGGCCGCCCAGGAACAGGACCGGCACCCCGACGCTGGCGACCACCCGCCCCACCGCCTCGGTCCTGGGCCCCCCGGCGGCCACGTCGGGGACCGGGACCTTGAGGAGGGGCGCCCCGAGGTCGTGGGCCACCACGGCGGCGTACACGATCGAGTCGGTGTCCCGGGCGACGGCCCCGTCCCGCCAGACCAGCGGTTCGATCAGGGCTCCGAGGCCGGCGCCGTTGGCCTCGTCGAGGACCTGGCCGAGGAGCTCGAGGGCACCGGCGGTGCGCGGGTCGTCGAGGTCGAGTCGGGTCATCAGCTTGACCCCGGTCCACCCGTCGCGCTCGGCCCGCCACACGCTCGTCACCAGCCGGTCGTCCAGTTCGAAGGCCGAGCCGGCCAGCCCGGTCCGGTTGAGCGAGAGGTAGGTGCGGTGGCGGGCGCCGAGCGCGCCCGAAGCGGCCAGGTCGGCCAGCGGTTGGGCGCTGGCCAGCACCCCGTCGCAGTGGGGCAGCGCCGCTTCGAGGGCGCCGAGGTAGTCGCGGTAGGGCTCGACGGTGAGCACCCCGCGGGCGCGGTGGTCGGCCGCCAGGATCAGGGCCGGGAACGACGGCCCCGGAGCCGTGGGCCGCTCCACGCTCACCGGACGCCGGACAGGGCCAGGATGACCTTGGCCACGGCCGAGAAGTCCTCGCGCCCGTAGCCCGCGCTCGCCGCCGCCGTGAGGGCCTGGCGGGCGACGGCCGTGGTCGACAGGGGCACCCCGGCCCCCGCCGCGTAGGCCAGCGCCAGGTCGAGGTCCTTGGCCATGAGGTCGGTCATGAAGCCGGGCTTCCAGCCGTTGGAGGCCGGGCTGTCGGGGACCACCCCGGCCACCGGGAGCCGGGTGCGGACGGCGACGCAGTCCCCGGTGGCGTGGGTCAGCACCTCGAAGAGCTTCGCCATGTCGACGCCGGACTTCACGGCCAGGGCGGTGGCCTCGGCGGTGGCCACCATCTGGGCGGCGTAGATCAAGTTGTTGCAGAGCTTGACCACCTGGCCCATACCGGGGCCGCCCACGTGCACCACGAGACCGGCGAACGGGTCCATGGCCGAGGACGCCTCGGCCAAGGTGGCCTCGTCCCCACCGACCATGAGGGTCAGGGTGCCATTGTGCGCACCGGCCGTCCCCCCCGACAGCGGGGCGTCGAGGTAACGGGCGCCGGTGGCCGACACCCGGTCGTGACACGCCCGTTCGACCTCGGGATCGATGGTTGAGCAGTCGACCACGATGGTCGGTGCGCCCAGGGCCGGGAGCATGGCGTCGATCACCTCGACCACCTCGGGGGAGTTGGGCACGCAGAGGAAGACGACCTCGGACCCGCCGGCCAGGGCGGCCAGCGAGGCAGCCTCGGCGGCGCCGGCCGCCACCGCCTGGTCGATGGGACCGCGGCTGCGCGAGGCCACGGACACCTGGTGGTCGGCCTCGATCAGGTGGCGGGTCATCGGCAGACCCATGGCCCCGAGGCCCACGAAACCGATCTTCACGCGAGATCCTCCTGTCGTCGGGCGGTTCCCGTCGGGTCGACGGGGAACCCACCGTTCGCGCTCGGGCCCACCGGCGCCCTCACGCGAACTGGGGAAGCCACCGCGCCGTGCCGGCCAGCAGCGCGGCGACCATGGCGTCGGTGCGCTCCAGGTCGCCCCGACCGGCCAGGGGGTCGAGGTCGAAGGCGGCGCTGGCCAGGGCCCGGTCCCCGCTCAGGGCCGCCTCCACCGTCATTTCCTGCACGGCGACGTGGCGCCGCAGGATCTCGGCCAGGGGGGCCGGGGCCCGGGCCGCGTCGCGGCCCCTGATCCCCTCGGCGTCCACCACGCAGATCGACTCGACCACCGCGTCCGCCGGGAGATCCGGGCACTGGCCGGCGTTGGCGATGTTGGCCGGGACCTCGCGCCGGGTGCCGGTCACCAGCGAGTCGATGACGGGGGCCGGCAGCTCGCCGGACTGCCAGGTCTGGAGCTCCTTAGTGCCGGCCAGCCAGGCGTCGACGTCGGCGATGTACCCGCGCTGATGCTCCTGGCGTCTGTCGATCGTGGTGAGCTCGATGTTGAAGTTTGCGCCCCAACCGGACTCCTCGGTGAGGACCCACGGGACGAACTCGGCCACGTGGCGGTCGCCGGCGGCCGGGAACGCACCCCAGCGGTGAAAGATCGCCAGTTTGAGGGCGTGCCGTTGGGCGAAGTCGAGCCGGGAGAAGTCCTCGGCCTCGGGGCGCCCGGGGTGGGGGGCCAGCGCCTCCAGGCCGCCGGCCTCCTCGAGGATGTCGGCCAGGATCGAGAACCCGTCGGTTCCGTCAACGTCGAGCGCGGTCACCACCGGGAAGTGGTTGACACCGCTCACCGTGGGCCGCACCGCCTCCGCCGGCTTGCCCAGGGCGATGGCGAGGTCCAGGCACCAGTTGCCCACCTCGTGGCAGAGCCCCACGACCTTGAGCGACGTCTCGCGGCCGATCGCCCTGGTCAGACAGCTCATCGGGTTGGTGATGTTGAGCAGCCAGGCGTCGGGGCTCACCTCTCGGAGGTCCCGGGCGATGCCCACGAGGACCGGCACGTTGCGCAGGGCCCGGTTGACCCCGCCGGGGCCGACGGTGTCGCCCACCGACTGGCGGATCCCGAAGCGCTCCGGCACGTCGATGTCGACCGCCATCGACTCGAAGCCGCCGGTCGAGATGGTGACGATGACGAAGTCCGCCCCCTCCATGGCCTTCTTCTGGTCGGTGGTGATCTCGACCGTCGCCTTAGCCTCGAGGGCCTCGTTCACCCTGTGGGCGAGGGCTTCCATCTTGGGCAGGGGCTCGGGGTCGACGTCTTCGAGCACGAGGTGCATCCCGTGCAGCGACTCGGTGCCCAACAGGTCGGCCAGGAGCTCGGGGGTCCACTGGTAGCTGCCCCCGCCGATGATCGTGACCTGCATGGACTGGGCTCCTGACCTGGCGCCGGCCGGGCCGGCCGGTGGGACACTGACGACGGCGTCAGTGTACCGATTCGCCGCCGCACGGCCCGAGGTGGCGGCCCTCGTGGTGCCCGGTGCGCTGGGCGCGCACCGTCGGGCCGAGCCGCTTCTCCCCCCAGAAGGTGGCATGGGGATTGTCGTTGTAGGGGTCGATGCTGGTGTACCCGGCCCGCCCGTAGAGCTCCAGGGCGTGAGGCTGGAGCGGTCCGGTGTCGAGACGCACCGCCGAGTAGCCGAGGGCGGCGGCCCGGGCCTCGAGCGCACCAAGCAGCGCCCCGGCGATGCCGCGGCTCCTGTGGGCCGGCGTGACGTACATCCTTTTGATCTCGGCCAGTCCCGTCGCCAGGCGACGGATGCCGCCCCCCGCCACCGGCTCGCCGTCGAGCCGTGCCACCAGGTAGTCACCGTCGGGGCCGGTCAGGTCGACCGGGGCCAGGGCGGGCCGGTCGAGGCGGTCGTAGAGCGCGCTCGATCTCTTCGGTCATGGCCCCGAGCAGCTCGACCGCCGGGCTCCCCCGCGAGTCGGCCGAGTCGAAGCGGAGGCCGGCGGGGACAGGCACCTCACCGAGGTTACGTCCGCACCGGCCAGCGCGCCGCGCCGGGTCCGCCGTCAGTACCCTTGTGCACGGCCCGCCCGGCCCGAGCCAAAGACAAGACAGAGACAGAGACAGAGACAGAGACAGAGACAGAGACAGAGACAGGGAACGAGACCGAGGAGCCTGCCGATGCAACTGTACGCCGCGTTCTTGGGGGGAGCCCTCGGGTCCGACCGCATGGGGGAGGACCACGAAGTGGTCTTCGTCGTGGCCGAGGGCGCCGCCGAGGCGAAGCAGCGGGCCAAGGCCAAGTGGCGCGGCGCCGGTCACGGGCACGTCGACGCCGTGGCACGTCTGGAGGTCGTGGACGGCTACCGAGTGGAGGTGACGGCGGGCAACGGTGGCGCCGACCACACGGTGCTCGACAGCTACAACTGAGCCGCCGACGTCACGGGGCGCGCCAGTGGCCCGACGCGCTCACACCACGGGCGACAGCCCACCGTCGAGGTTCACCGCGGTGCCCGTCACATACGAGGCCCGGGGCGAGAGCAGGTAGGTGACCAGATCCGCGAACTCCTCGGCCCGCCCCACCCGGCCGAGCGGGATGCCCCGGCTCGCCGCCAGCCGGTCGTAGAGCTCGCCGACCTCCAATCCCTGCTCTTTGGCCTGACGGACCCACTGCCCCGACTCGACCAGGCCGACGAGCACCGCGTTGACCCGGATGCCGTCGGGCCCGAGCTCTTTGGACAGAGCCTTGGTGAGCGCCATGCCGGCCGCCCGGGAGACCGACGTCGGCGTGGAACCGGCGTCGGGGGCCTTGGCCGAGATGGCCAACGTGGAGACGACCGAACCACCGTGCACCCTGAGGTGGGGCAGGGCGAAGCGCACCAGCCGGACGGTGGCGTAAAGCTTGAGGTGCAGGTCCTCCTCCCAGTCGGCGTCCAGCGAGTCGGCCACCGCCATGGCCGACGCCCTCCCGGCGTTGCTCACCAGTCCGTCGATCCGGCCCCAGCGCCCCACCGCCGCATCGACGAACCCCGAGAGGTCGTCGGGCTCGGTCACGTCGGCGACCATCTCGAGCACATCGCCGCCGTCGGCCCGCAGCCCGGCGGCGGTGGACGCCAACCGTTCTGCGTCGCGGGCGCACAGGGCCACCTTGGCCTCCTCGGCCACCAGGCGATGGCAGAGCGCGCGGCCGAGACCGTCCGAACCCCCGGTCACCAACACCACCTTGCCTTCGAGTCCGAGATCCACCTCAGCCCCTCTCGTTGTCGCGTCGGGTGAGGGAGAAGACCCGGATCGTACGGTCCGTCCGGCCGTCGTACACCCGGTAGGGCCTCCCGACCGCCATGAACCGCTCCCAGGCACGCTGGCGGGCCGACCCGTCGAGCGGCCGGGCCAGCACCGGGATCGTCTGACCGCCGACGGCCACCGTCGCCTCGGGGTGGGTGAGGAGGTTCGCGCTCCACGCCGGGTGGCGTTGCCGGCCGAAGTTGCTCCCGGCCACCAAGACGGCGTCCCCGTCGGGCAGGCCGACGAGGGGGGTGGTGCGCGGCCGGCCAGAGCGCGACCCGGTGGTGGTCAACAGCAGCATCGGAAGGCCGAAGGGCCCGAGCGCCGTGAAGCGCCCACCCGAGCGAATGAGCAGCCAGCGGTCGAAGGGCACCATCGTGCGGACGACCCAGGAACCGGCGCGGGTGGCCACGAAGCGTTGGCCGGCGCGGGCCAGCGCCGTGTCGGGCCTGCCCCAGGTCCGGACGGGAAAGGCGGTGCTCGTCGCGTCCGCCAACCCGCTCAGCGCTCCTGTTCGGTCGGCCGGACCAAGATCTCGTTGATCGACACGTGGCGGGGCTGGGTGACCGCGTAGGCCACGGCATTGGCGATGTCCTCGCTCCGCAGCATCTCGATCCCGGCGAAATTCTTGGCCATCTGCTCGAGGACCTCGGAACGATTGTGAAAGGCAAGCTCGGTGGCGGTGGCCCCCGGCTCGACCACCGTGGCCCGGAGGTGCCGGGTCGTGAACTCCTGGCGGAAGGACTCGGTGAAGGCCACCACCCCCCACTTCGTCGCGTTGTAGACGCCGCTGTCGCGCCGGGCCACGCGGCCGGCAACCGAGCTCACGTTCACAACGTCGGCCACGCCACGGTGGCTGCTCTCCGCCGCCGTCAGGAGGTGGGGCAGTGCCGCGTGGGTGCAGTAGAAGAGACCGAGGAGGTTGAGGTTGACCATCCGGCGCCACTCGTCGGTCGGCGCCCCCTCGATCGGGCCGAGGAGCATGACCCCTGCGTTGTTGACCAGGGTGTCCAACCGTCCCTGTTCAGCGATCGTCTGCTCGACCATCCGGCGGACCGCGTTCTCGTCGGTGACGTCGGTCTCGTGGATCTGGACCTTGACGTCCCCGCCGATGCGCGAGGCCAGGTCTTCGAGGCGGTCCCGCCGCCGGGCGGCCAGGGCCAGCGCGGCCCCCTCGGCGGCCAGGGCCAGCGCAGTGGCCTCGCCGATCCCGCTGGAGGCCCCGGTGACCAGGGCCACGGTTCCTTCGAGTCGTTCGGGCATGGGCCCCTCCTGTCGTCTCGGGCTGTCGTTTGGGGAAGTCGTCTCGGCGAGTGGACGGGCCCGGTCTCGGGTCCGCGTTGGCCGCCCTCACGTTCTACACGGCCCCGGCGCGGGGCCCCTCCTCGGGGTCGGCCGCCGGTCGCCGGGCCACCGCGGCGGTCGAGGTCAGCCGGCGCCCCGGACCGATCACCCTGACCTCGCCCACCACGTCGAAACGGCCGCGGAGCCGGATGTCCCCGGCCGAGGCGCCCACGTAGACCGAGAAGCGCCCCGGTTCGACCCGGCGGCGCAGGTCCGGCCCGCAGAACGAGAGGAGGTCGACGGGGAGCCCGAAGGTGACGCGGGCCGATTCGCCCGGGCCGAGAGCCGCTCGGACGAAGCCCTTGAGCTCCATGACCGGGCGGGTCACCGAAGCCAGCCGGTCGTGGACGTAGAGCTGCACTACCTCGTCCCCGGGTCGCCCCCCGGTGTTGGCCACCGAGCAGGTCACGGTGACCTCGCCGTCGACCGCGACCTCCGGCGGGTCCACCGCCAGGTCCGAGTACTCGAAGGTCGTGTAGGAGAGCCCGTGGCCGAAGGGGAAGACCGGCTCGAAGTCCGCCTGTCGCGGGACACCCATGGCCAGCAGCTTGTGGTTGTAGTAGCGGGGCATTGTGCCGGCCGCGGCGCTGAAGGTGAGCGGTGACCGGCCCAGCGGTTCGGCGTCCCCGAAGAGCACGTCGACGAGGGCGGCTGCTCCGCCGGCACCCGGGAACCAGGCCTGGACGACGGCGGCCGCCCGGTCCTTGAGGCGGGCGATGGCGTGGGGGCGCCCGGCGAGCAGGACCACCACCGTCGGGGTCCGCGTGGCGAGCACCGCGTCGGCCAGGGCGGGCTGCACACCGGGGAGGCCCAGATGGGCCGTGTCGCTCCCCTCCCCGACCGTCCCCAGGTTGAAGTGGCCGGCCCGGTCGCCCAGGACCACGACGGCCAGGTCGGCGGCGGCGGCGGCGGCGGCGGCCGCCGCGATCCCCCCGGTCTCCTCCCCCCGAACCGAGCAGCCCGGCTCGTGGACCACTCGGTCGGGACCGAGCCGGCCGACGAGGGCGTCGAGGACCGTCGGGGCGTCCACCCCACCCGCCTGGTCGGCGAAGTGGGTGGAGACGACATGGTTCTCGAAGCTGTAGTTCCCGAAGAGCGCCAGAGGGTCGGCGGCGTTGGGGCCGAGCACGGCCACCCTCGCCCCTCCCCCCGAGACGTCCGGCGAACCCGGACCGCCCAGGGGCAGGATCCCGGTGTTCTTGAGCAGGACGACCGAACGCCGGGCAATCTCGGCCCCCAAGGCCGCGTCCTCGGGACGGTTCAGGGCGGCCGGGACCGCGTCCACGTCGACGAAGGGCCGTTCGAACAGGCCGAGCCTGAACTTGACGCTCAGCACCCGGCCCACGGCCCGGTCGACGTCGGACTGGTCGAGCAGCCCGCGCCGGAGGGCCTCGGGGATGCCGCGGGGATAGTCGACCGGTGCCGGCAGTTCGACGTCGAGTCCGGCCTGGACGGCCAGGGCGGCGGCCTCGGCGCTGTCGGCAGCCACCTTGTGCAGGTTCTGGAGGAACTGGACGGCCCCGTAGTCGGCCACGGTGAAACCGCTGAACCCCCACTCGTCGCGCAAGACCCCGGTGAGCAACTGGCGCGACGCCGCCGGTGGTTGGCCGTCTATCTCCTGGTAGGCGTTCATCAGCGAGAGGGCGCCCCCGTCGCGCACCGCCATCTCGAAGGGCACAAGGAACACGTCGGCCAGCTCGCGTGGACCGATGTGGGCCGGGGCGAAGTTGCGCCCACCCTCGCTGGACGAGTACCCGCAGAAGTGCTTGAGCGTGGCCACGACCCCGTCGCCCATGTCGCCGTCGGCCCCTCCCTTCGAACCCTGCAGGCCGCGTACGTAGGCCGACACGAGCAGGCCCACCAGATAGGGGTCCTCGCCGAACGTCTCTTCGACCCGGCCCCACCGGGCGTCGCGGGCCACGTCGGCAACCGGCGCCAGCCCCTGGGTCGCCCCAACGGCCCGCATCTGGCGGCCGATGGCCGCCGTCATCGCCTCGACCAGGCCCGGGTCCCAGGTCGACGCCAGGTTGAGGGGGGAAGGGAACGAGGTGGCCCCGGCGAACATGGCCCCCGACAGGCACTCTTCGTGACAGATGGCCGGGATGCCGAGCCTCGTCTCGCTGGTGAGCCGCCGCTGCACCTCGTTCACCATCCGTGCCCCGGCGGACGGGTCGACCGGGCGGGTGCCGAGCAGGCGGGTGATCTGGCCGACGCCGTTGGCCAGCGCCTCCTCTGGGGTCCAGGCCGGTGCGCCACCGAAGTTGGTCTGGCTCGGCGCCACTTCGCCGGTGGAGCTGTCGACGGTGAGCCAGACCGAGGTGAGCTGGGCCACCTTCTCGGTCGGCGACATCCGATCCAGGAGGTCGCGCACCCGCTCCGCCGGGGCCGCCGTCGAGTCCCGGTAGCGCTCACCGCTCACGGGAGCGAGCCTGCCACGGGCGGGTCAGCGGCGGCCCGGCGACCTGGGTCCCGCACCGCCGAACCTCCACGAAGAACACTGGCGTGCGTCCCCACCCGGGCGAGGGGGGTTGCCCGGGCGAGGCGCACGTCAGTCCGAGGGTTGGCACCTCCAGGCTGGGCCCGGACGGCACTCCCCCCTTCTTGAGGCCCCTGCTGACAGGGGCGTCTCGTTCACTATGAACCTTCGGCGGCCCAAGTGCACCCAATTTCCCGAAGATTTCGGACCAGAACGACATTTGTAACGTTCGTGCCGACACGAACGAGGAACTTTTGCACCTCCCGGCGCCGATTCCAGGCGCAGGGAAGGCCCAGGTGTCCCATCGGGGCCGACCGGAGCCCGCCGACGGTCGATGGTGCCTCCCCTCCGCCCTCTTCGGTGCGAAATCGTCACTCCGGTCGACCGGTGGGGGGCTGGCACCGGCCCCGTGGGCCCACCCGGTCCGCCACCGAGCCGGGCAGGCCACCCCGGCCGGCGCCACAATGGGCGGGGGGCTCGGGTCCGGGCGTCGGCGTCGGGCCGAACGGGACCGTCGCGGCGGGCAAGCCGCCCCGGGGCGGGCCGCCCCTGGGTGCGAGAGGAGGCCAACGTGCCCGAGGAGTACCAGCCCGTCCCCGAGGACCACTTCACCTTCGGCCTCTGGACGGTGGGCAACCGGGGGCGAGATCCGTTCGGCCTCGAGGTCCGCCCCCCGCTCGACCCGGTCGACGTCGTTCACCGCCTGGCCGAGCTCGGTGCCTACGGCGTGAACTTCCACGACAGCGACCTGGTGCCCGAGGGATCGGCACCAGCCGACCGGGACGCCATCGTCAAGCGCTTCCGGCGGGCGCTCGACGAGACCGGCATGCGGGTCCCGATGGCGACGACCAATCTCTTCTCGCTCCCGGTCTTCCGGGAGGGGGCCTTCACGGCGAACGACCCGCAGGTTCGGCGCTTCGCGCTGGCCAAGACCCTCAACGCCATCGACCTCGGGGTGGAGCTCGGGGCCGGGGTCTTCGTCCTATGGGGGGGTCGGGAGGGTGTCGAGTGCGACGCGGCCAAAGAGGTCGGGGTCGCGCTCGATCGCTACGCCGAGGCGGTGAACCACCTCTGTGCCTACGCGCGGGACCGGGGCCACCCGCTGAGGTTCGCCATCGAACCCAAGCCGAACGAGCCCCGGGGCGACCTCTTCTTGCCCACGGTAGGCCATGCCCTGGCCTTCATCGAGCGGCTGGAATGGCCCGGCATGGTCGGGGTGAACCCCGAGTTCGCCCACGAGACCATGTCGGGCCTGTCCTTCCACCACGCCGTGGCCCAGGCCCTCTGGGCGGGCAAGCTCTTCCACATCGATCTCAACGGTCAGCGCGCGGCCAAGTTCGATCAGGACTTCCGCTTCGGCTCGGAGGGGGTCCGCGACGCCTTCTACCTGGTCAAGCTGCTCGAAGAGCACGAGTGGGACGGCATGCGCCATTTCGACGCACACCCCTACCGGACCGAGGACGCCGACGGCGTGTGGGACTTCGCCCGGGGTTGCATGCGCACCTACCTCATCCTGGCCGACAAGGCCCGCCGGTTCTCCTCGGACCCCGACATCGCCGAGGCCCGCGCCGTGGCCATGGCGGACCGGCTCTCGGAGCCGACCGTTCCGGAGGGTACGACGCTTGAGGACCTCCGCCGGGCGCCGGTCGACCTCGCCCGCCTCTCGGACCAGGGCTACGGCCACGAACGGCTGGACCAACTGGTGACCGAGCTCCTGCTCGGTGTCCGCTGAGGCCCGGCTCCTCGCACAACGATGCCCGTCGTCTGCGGGATCGATTCGTCGACCCAGTCAACCAAGCTCCAGCTGCGCGACGCCGAGACCGGCGCGGTGCTGGCCCAGACCCGCCACCCCCACCCCCCGACGACCCCGCCCCGCTCAGAACAGGACCCCGGCGCGTGGTGGGAGTCGCTGCGCACCCAGCTGGCGTCGGCCACCGAGGGCCGGGGCGATGAGCCGGTGGCCCTGAGCGTGGCCGCCCAACAGCACGGGATGGTGGTCCTCGGCCACGACGGCGCCGTCCTGCGTCCGGCCAAGCTGTGGAACGACACAGAGTCGGCACCCGACGCCGACGCGCTGGTGCCCCGGCTCGGGGGGCCCGCCCGGTGGGCGGCGCTCACCGGGAGCGTGCCGGGTCCGGCGTTCACGATCACCAAGCTGGCCTGGCTGGCCCGGGTGGAACCGAAGATCCATGCGCGGGTGGCCCGGGTCCTGCTCCCGCACGACTGGCTGACCTGGCAGCTGTCGGGGTCGGTGGTCACCGACCGGGGCGACGCCTCGGGCACCGGCTACTTCTCCGCGGTCACCGACACCTTCTTGCCCGAGGTCCTCGGGCTGGTCGGCCTCGACGAGTCGGCCGTCCCCCGCCTCGCCGGGCCGTCCGAGGCGGTGGGCGAATGGGGGCGAGCCGCGGTGGCCGCCGGGACCGGCGACAACATGGCCGTCGCCCTCGGGGTGGGCCTCGAGGCCGGTGACGTCGTCGTGTCCGTCGGCACCTCGGGCACGGTCTTCGCCCTGAGCGACCGCCCCAGCGCCGACCCCACCGGGGCGGTGGCCGGCTTTGCCGACGCCACCGGTCGGTTCCTGCCCCTGGTCTGCACCCTCAACGCGGCTCGGGTCACCGACGCCGTCGCCCGGCTGCTCGATGTTGACGGCGACGGCTTCGACCGGCTGGCCCTGGCCGGGCCCCCCGGCGCCGGCGGCCTGGTCCTCCTTCCCTACCTCGACGGGGAGCGGACCCCCAACCGGCCGGGAGCCACCGGTGTGCTCCTTGGGCTCCGCTCCGACGTCTCCCGGGCCGACCTGGCCCGCGCCGCGGTCGAAGGGGTGGTGTGCGGTCTGCTCGACGGGCTCGACGCCCTGGGGGCCGCCGGGGTCGACACGGCCTCGGGCCGACTGCTGCTGGTCGGCGGGGGCGCCCGCTCGGCCGCCTACCGCCAGATCCTGGCCGACCTGTCCGGGCGCCAGGTCACCGTCCCCGACGGTGACGAGCTGGCGGCGGCCGGGGCCTGCGTCCAGGCCGCCACGCTCAGCACCGGTGCCACGGCGGCCGAGGTGGCCGAAGCCTGGGCCCTCGGGGGTGGGGTCACCGTCGATCCGGCCGGTCTGTCCGAGCGCGCCGCCGTGCGCGCCGCCTACCGGGCGGCCCGGGACGCCGAGGTGGGTGGCTCCCCCCGGGGGGCCCGGATCTAGCCCGGGGGGCGCAGTACGTTGGGCACCGTGGCCTCGGGCCCTTCAGGACCGCGCAACGCCGTCGACGGGGCGCCGACGCGTGCTGCCCGATCGACCGAGGGGTCGCGCCGGTGACCCGGGCCCGGGCCCACGAGCAGGGCGAGGCGGTGGCGGCCCGGCGCTACACCCTGGCCGGCCTGGCCTGGTGCACGGTGGTCGCCGGCATCGTGGTCGCCTTCAACGGCCACCTCACCTTGACGTCGCTGATCGGCCTCGGTCCGGTGATCACCGCCGCCTACGGCGGACGCCTCCGGACCCTGGCGGTGGCGGTCTACGCCGTCGCCATGGCGGTGCTGGTCGGGCTCTCGGCTCCGGTCGTCAACAAGGACGAATGGACCAGGGTCGGGATCGTGGCCATCTGCGGGGTTGTGGCGCTGTGGCTGGCCACCTTGCGGGTCCGGCGCCAGTCCCTGCTCAAAGCGGCCCTGGAGGGGGAGGCCCGCGAACGCCGGCGGCGCCAGAACGCCGAGGCGGACGAGCGCCTCTACCGACTGGCCGGCGCCTTGGCGGCGGCCGTCACCCCCGACCAGGTGGCCGAGACCGCGTTCGAGGCGGTCCGGGCCGAGTTCGACGCCTCGGCCGGCATCCTGAGCGTCCTGACCGGACGGGGGACCCTGCGTTCGAGCTGGTCGTTCGGCTACCGGCCCGGGGTGCTCGAACGGTGGGGGGAGGTCCCGCTCGACCCGGCCCACCCGGTCACCGCGGTCGTCGTGGACAGGATCCCCCGCTTCATCGAATCGGTGGACGAGTTCGCCGAGCACTGGCCGCTCATCGCCGACACCCTCATGGCCAGCGACCAGCAGTCGCTGGCCATGCTGCCCCTGGTGGTCTCCGATCGGGCCGTCGGGTCACTGGCCATCAGCTGGGCCGAACCCCGCCTGTTCGACGACGAGGAGAAGAGCTTCCTCGAGACCCTGGCCGGTCAGGCCGGCCAGGCCCTCGAGCGGGCCCGCCTCACCCTGATCGAGCTCGACGACGCCCTGCGGGCCGTCCGACTCCAGCAACTCAGCTCGGCCCTGGCCCGGGCGGCGACGCCCGAGGAGGTGGCGGCGGCGGGGATCATCGAGGGGATCTCGGCCCTCGGGGCCCGGGGCGGCACGGTGCGAGTGCCCGACCCGACCGGCGAGCACCTGCATCTGGTGGCCGCCGGTGGGGACCCCGGGCCATCGGTTCCCGATGTCACCCCGATTCCGGGGACCCCCGGCGGCGAGGCCCTCGTCAGTGCCACCCCGATCTACCTGTCCGGGCGGCGGGATCTCGCCGCCCACTTCCCCCGGGTCAGCGACCGCACGGGCGAGGTGGGCGACGGGGCGCTGGTCTTTCTGCCCCTGACCGGCCGTGAGGGCCCGATCGGCGTGTTGGCGCTGATTTTCGGCGCACCCAAGGCCTTCAGCGCGCCGGAGCGACGCTTCCTCGAGACCCTGGCCGGCCAGTGCGCGCAGTCCTTGGAGCGGGCCCGCCTCTTCGAGCTCGAACGCTGGGCCCGGCGCGACGCCGAAGCGGCGCGCGAGCGCTTGGCGCTCCTCTCGGAGGTGACCGGCCTGCTGAACTCGTCACTCGACCCGGCGGCCGTCGTCGAGGAGCTGGTCGACCTGATCGTCGGCCGGTTGGCCGACGGGTGTGCCGTGCTGGTGGCGACCCCCGAGGGCCTGAGGCGCCAACTGGTCCGGGGTCACGGGGTCCGCGGCGACGGGGACGGCCGGTCGCCGTCCGAGGCGGCGGTCCCCTTCGAGGCGGGCTCGCCGGCCGCCGTGGCCTTCCGTACCGGTGAGCCCCAGCTGGCCCCCCTCACCCCCGACGTCCTGCGCGAGGCCCGAGTCGGTGTCGACATCGTCACCGGGACCCCGACCTCACTGGCCGTCCCGCTCACGGCCGGCGGCCGCAGGATCGGGGTCATGAGCTTCCTGACCGGTCCGCGCCACCCCGACTTCGGGCCCGACGAGATCTCCTTGGCCATGGAGGTCGCGTCGCGGGCCGGCATCGCCCTCGACAACGCGCAGCGCTACCAGCGCGAGCGTGAGGTGGCCGAGGTGCTCCAGCGCGCCGTGCTGCCCGATCGCCTGGTCGAGTCGCCGGGTCTGACGCTCGACGCCGAGTACCGGCCCGGCCAGGTCGGCACCTACGCCGGAGGCGACTGGTACGACGCCATCGACCTGGGGGACGGGCGAATCTTCTTCAGCGTCGGCGATGTCATGGGCAAGGGCCCGTCGGCCGCCGCCCTGATGGGGCAGGTCCGGAGCGCCCTGCGCGCCTACGCCGTCGTCCTCGGCGACCCGGCGGCGGCCGTCGAGTCGCTCGACCGCCTGCTCGACACCTTGGGGGAGGACCGGCTGATCACCGCCCTGGCTGGGGTGATCGACCCGTCGACCGGCGAGGTCTCGATGGCCAACGCCGGCCACCCGCCGCCGCTCCTGGTCCGCCGGGCGGGGCCGGTGGAAGAGGTCGCCGGCGGGCGCTCGATGATCCTGGCGTCGGGGGTGAGCCGGGGCGGACGCACGTCGTACCGGTTCTCGCTCGCCCGCGGTGACACGCTGGTTTGCTACTCCGACGGCCTGGTCGAACGCCGGGGCGAGCCGATCACCGTCGGTGTGGAGCGCCTGGCCCGCGAGGTGGCCCGCCTGCGCGCGTCGGGGCCGGACCCCGCCGAGGGCTGGGCCGGCCGGTTGGCCGACGTGTTGACGTCGGACTACGACACCGATGACGACGTGGTGGTGCTGGCCCTGCACTTCTCGGGTCTCCACGAGGCCGGCGGGAGCACGGCCCCGCGTCTCGAACTCGCCTCGGCGGCGGCCAGCCCGACCGCGGCCCGCCGGTGGATCGGCGCCCGACTGGGTGACCTCCCCGACCACCTGGTCCACACGGCGGCCCTCCTCACCTCCGAACTGGTCAGCAACGCCGTGCTGCACGCCGGCACCCCGCTCGTCGTCTCGGTCCACCGGAGCAGCGACCGGGTGCGGGTCGACGTGGCCGACGCCAGCCCGACATTGCCGAGGGTCAAGGCCTACGGTCGCGACGCGGCGACCGGCCGGGGCCTGACGCTGTTCAACCGGCTGGCCTCGTCCTGGGGCGCCCGGCCGGTGCCCGGCGGCAAGGTCGTCTGGTTCGAGCTGCCCCTCGACGTGCCCGTCGACGTCGCCGAGACCGCCGAAGAGCCCCCCGTCGACATCGGCGGCTGGCCGGCGCCCGACGAGGCGCCGCCGCCCCGACCCCGACCGCCCGGAGGCGCAGACCTGGTGCAGATCGTGGCCGGGGGGATCCCGGTGTCGGCCTTCCACCGGGCCTCCGAGCAGTACGACGCGCTGTTCCGGGAGTTCCGGCTGATCGTCGAGCGCGACCCCCGCAGCACCCAGGCCCTCCCGGCGCGGCTCCTGGCGCTGATCGACGAACTGGGCACCAGGTTCGCCGGCTTCTCCCGCGGCGCCGACGCGCAGTGGCGGCAGGCCCTCGAACGGGGGGAGCCGACCGTCGATCTGGAGTTCACCCTGCCCCGGGAGGTGGGGCCGGCGTGCGAGCGCTACGACCGCCTCCTCGACGAGGCCGACGGCTACTGCCGGACGGCCGAGCTGATCACCCTCCCGGCCTCGGCTGAATCGGTGGCCCTGCGCAAATGGTTCCTCCTCGAATTCCCGGCCCAGGTGGCGGGGCGTCCCCCAACCCCGTGGCCCGAGAGCCCCTGGGCCAGGGGCGTGCGTCCCGAGAGCCGCCAGGGCGGGGCGCGCTGAGCCACGGGGTGGCCACCGGCGGCACCGTGCGATGATCCGGACGTGGCGGGACGGGCACCCCGACGGTCGACGAACCCGGGGGTGGTGCGCGGGGTCGTCCTGTTCCCCGGAGCCGGCGCTTCGAGCGACCACCCCAGCCTGAGGACGATCGACGACGCCCTCGGGCCACGGGGCGTCAGCGTCTCGCGCTGTGACTTCCCCTACCGCCTGGCCGGGCGCCGCGCACCGGACCGCCCCCCCGTCCTGCTCGCCGCGGTCGCGGCGGGGGCCGAGGGCCTGGCGGACCGCCTTGGGGTACCCACCGACGCGCTCTGCCTCGGGGGGCGCTCCATGGGCGGCCGCATGTGCTCGATGGCGGTCGCCGGGGGCCTGCCGGCGGCGGCCCTGGTGCTGATCAGCTACCCGCTCCATCCTCCGGGCAAGCCCGACCGACTCCGCACGGAACACTTCGGCCGGCTCACGGTGCCCTGCCTGTTCGTCTCGGGCACCCGGGACGCCTTCGGGACCCCCGAGGAGCTCAAGCGGGAGACGGCGGCGATCCCCGGACCGGTGACCCACCACTGGATCGAGGGTGGCGACCACGGGCTGCGGCGCCGGGACGACTTGGTGGCCGAGGTGGTGGCGGCCTGGGTGACCGGCCTTGGCCGACCGTGAGGACCCCGGGTCGGCGGTCGGCCACCTAGCCCCCGGTCGGGCCCGGCTCTGGGTCCGGCCCGCCGGCGCCGGGCTGTGGGCCGCCGGACCACCGGGCCCGGCGGTCGCTCAGCCAGGCGGGGAGCTCGATGGGCGGGTCCGGGAGCGCCTCGGCGCCCTGGCGAGCCAGGGCCCGGTCGAAGGCGCCGGGGTCGTCGCCCCAGCTCCTCGGGTCGCCCATCATCACCTCCAGCAGCACCGCACCCTCGGCCCCGGCGACCAGGGGCCCGAAGGCGGCGCCGAGGGGCAGCTCGATGTGGGTCCCCGGCGGACAGGGCCGGCCGTCGCACGACAACGACCCCTCCAGGACGAAGACCACGTGGGGACTGTGGTGGCCGTGGCGGCGGACCACCATTTCGGGGTCGTAGCGGGCGTAGAGCGACAGGTAGGGCGGATCGGCCGAGAAGGCGAGCCACTTCTCCCAGACCGAGGCCGTCGTGCCGTCGGACCGGCGGATCGCCTTGACCCGGTGCCAGGGGACCTCGGGATCGTCGAGATGCCGGAAGACCGCCCCGGGCGCGGGGCCCGTCACCGCCCGGTCTTCCTCCGCATCACCCCTCGTGTCGTCGTCGGGCACCGGACCTCCCCTTGTCCGTCGCTCGCCGCTCGGGAGGCGGCGCGACCCCATCGGTCTACTCGACGGACTCGGCCACGAGCTGGGCGACGAGCTCGGCCGCCGGGAGCGACCGGCACTGGGCGAAGCCGGTACCGGCCCACAGGTTGACCGCATCGGGGTCGCCGGCCGCCGCCGACGCCCGCCGGATCGGCAAGGTGGCGTGGTGCACCTCGGGATAGGCGGCGGGGGCGGCGGGGTGCGCGGCCATGAACCGGTTCGCCAGGCCGCGGGCCCAGCGCCCGCTGAAGGCGCGGGTGAGCGCCGTCGTCGAGAACCCACCGCCGAGCAACGCCGAGCGGTGCACGCCGCTCGTGCCGCTCTCCGGGCAGCACAAGAACGCGGTGCCCAGTTGGGCGGCGACGCCGCCGACCGCCAGGACAGCGGCGATGTCGGCCCCGGTGGCCAGGCCGCCGGCGCCGAGCAACGGCAGCGTGGTGACCTTGGCCACCTCCGCCAGACGTTCCAACAAGACGACCGACTCGTCGGGCGCGGTGGCGTCGGCGAAGGCACTCTGATGGCCGCCGGCCTCGGCTCCTTGGACGCACAGGGCGTCGGGTGCGGCCGATCCCGCCTCGAGGGCCTCCTCGGGCGTGGTCACCGTGACCACGACGGCCGAGCCGGCATCCTGCAATCGCGCCACCACCTCGGCCGGCGGGCAGCCGAAGGTGAAGCTCACCACCCGAACCGGGTCGGCCAGCAGGATCGCCAACTTGGCTGTCCAGTCGTCGTCCTCCCAGCGGGCCGCACCCAGGGCGACGCCGAAGCGGTCGGCCTCGGGCCCGAGCTCGGCCAGGTACCGCTCGAGGGCTTCGGGATCGGCCGACGGAGGCCGGGGCACGAACAGGTTCACCCCGAAGGGCTCCGCGCCGAGGCGGCGGGTGGCGGCGATGTCCTGGGCCAGCTGGCCGGCCGTCCGGTAGCCGGCGGCCAGGAAGCCCAGACCGCCACCGGCCCCCACCGCGGCCACCAACTCGGGCGTCGAGGGGCCCCCGGCCATCGGTGCGACGACGAGCGGGGTCCGCAGCAAACGGTCGAGTGTCGCCATCGCTCCCCTCACGGCACCGCCCGGGCCCGGTCGGCAGCCGGCCCCGGCGGATTGCAGGACCCGCCGGGGCCGAACCGGTTGCCCGATGTGCTGCACCGCCGAACTTAGCTACTGGCGTCCCGGGCGCCATCACGGGCCTTTGAACTGGGGTTTTCCCCCCAGAACCCCCGGAGCCCTCCGGGAGTCGGCCGTCGGCCGCGGGGCCCAGGGCCCCCGGTCCGGTCCCGGCCGGGCCCCGAGACCCCGGGCCAGCTGACAGCCGGCACCCCATCGGCCATCATTCGGGTGGGCCGCCGGGCGATCGGAGGAGCATGGACGTCGGCTTCGACCACGTGACCCTCGCGGTCAGCGACCTCGACGGGGCGAAGCGATTCTTCGCCCTGCTCGGTTTCGACGAGGACAAAGAGGTCGTCGTGTCCGGACCCGAGATGTCCGCGTACATGGGCATCGAGGGATGGGAGGCCGAGCACGTGACCTTGGTGCTCACCGGAGCGCCGGTCCGCCAGGAGGTCCAGCTCCTCAGGTTCCACTCGCCGCCGATCAGGCTGGACGCGGCCAGTGGGGACCTGACCCGCACCGGGTTCAGCCACGTGTGCTTCCGGGTGTCGGACCTCGATGCCACCGTGGCCCGGGTCCGCTCGGGCGGCGTCCGGACACGCAACGAGATCATGGACTTCCACGACCGCCGGCTCGTGTTCTTGGAGGGACCAGACGGGGTCGTCGTCGAACTGGCCGAATGGCGACGGCCTTGAGACCCACCTCGCACTGAGCCGGGGACCCGGTTCCCCGGCCGCTGGCTCGGACCGAGCCCTTCCAATCGCTTGACGCGGTGCCAGGATGTGGGCGTGCCCAGGCCGACTCGTGCGTCGCCCCGCCGCGCCGGGTTACCGGGACCCCAACTCCGGCGGTGCGCCGGCGGGCTGGCCGCCGGGGTGTCGGCGGCCGTGGTGCTGACGGCGGGTTTCGCCCCGGGTGCGGGTGCCGCCCCGGCCCAGGTCCCCCGTTGGCCGACCGACGCGGCCTGGCAGCGCTACGTGGAGGCCCCGGCGAGCTCGGACGTCGAGCCGGTCCGCGTCGTCAGCACCTCGGGGGCGGTCAGCGGGGCGACGGCGCTCGTGCGCGGCGGTGCCCAGCATGGCGACGTCACCTTGACGATGGCCGCCGGGGGGCCGGCCCCCGACGTCGTCGTCGACTACGGCAAGGACGTCGGCGGCGTCCCGTACTTCGTCGTCGGGTCGGCGACCGGGGCCCCCAGCCTCCACTCGTCGTTCAGCGAGGGTTTTCAGTATCTCGGACCCGGCGGGGACGGCGGGCCAGCCATGAGCAGTGCGGGAGACCCCTCCCGGGCCGACGACCTGACAGCGGCGTCACCGGGGGTCCTCACGACAGGGCTGATCCAGGGCGGTGAGCGCTACGAGGAGATCGCCCTGAGCACGCCGGGCACGGTCACCCTCTCGTCGGTCGGCATTCGCTTCAGCGCCGCCCTGGCCCCCGCCCGGTCCTACCGAGGGTGGTTCGACTCGAGCTCCGAACAGCTGAACCGGATCTTCTACGACGGTGCCTACACCACCCAGCTCGACGAGTTGCCGGCCGGGACACTTCGGGCGCCCTGGCACATCGCCGGCGGGGCCCTCGAGGCCGACGGGGGCAACGGCGGCCTGCTCCGCCGGGGTGCCCGGTGGACCGACTACACCGTGTCCTTCGACGCGAAGGTCGTGGAGGGCCAAGCCGGCTGGCTGGTCCGGGCCAGGTCGTCGTCGTCGGGCTACCTCTTCTTCCTCGACGACGCCACCGACACCCAGGGAACCCCCGACACCCTGTCGGAGATCGCCTTCGGCCCGTCCGAGTACACCACGATCGCCGACGTCGCCCTGCCGGCGCCCATCGGGGCGGGGAGCTGGCACCACGTGAGCACCGTCGTCGCCGGCCCCATCGTCTCGACGTCGATCGACGGCCGGCCCGTGGCCCGATTCGACACCGGCTCGCTCCCGGCCGGGGCATCGGTCTACGACAGCGGCACCGTCGGCTTCTTGGTGCCCGGAACCCAGGCCTCGTACCGGGACCTCCGGGTGACCGCCCCCGACGGTGCCACCCTCTACGCCAACAGCCTGGCCCGATCCTCGGCGCTGGCCGGCTTCACCGGCCCCGAGCTCTCCTCACCCGACGGACTCCCGGTGATCATGGACGGGGCCAAGCGCGACCGGGTGGTCTGGAGCGGCGATCTCGGCGTGGAGGGGCCCACCGTCTTCGACACCACCGCGGCCGACGACTACATCCGGGGGTCCCTCAAGCTCCTGGGGAGCTACCAGGAGCTGAGCGGCGAGTCGGGGGCTGACGTCCCCCCGACGGTCCCCCTCGGGACGTTTCCGGCGAGCGGTTACCCCTACTCGACCTCGTATTCGATGGACGAGGTCGACAACATCGCCACCTACTACCTCTACACGGGCGACCTCGGGTTCGTCCGGTCCGAGTGGCCGATGATCACCCGTGAGCTGGCCTACGACCGCTCACTGGTCGACGCACGGGGGCTGCTCGTCACCGACGAGAGCGACGGGATGGACTGGGACTACTACGACGGGTCCAAGACCGGCGAGGTCACCGCCTTCAACGACATCTACTACGAGACCCTTCTCGACGCGGCGACGATGGCCGCCGCCCTCAACCTGGGCGCCCCGACAGCCACCTACCGCCAAGAGGCGGCCAGCCTCCGCTCGGCCATCAACCGGTACCTGTTCGACCCGGCGACGGACCTCTACCCGGTGTCCAATCTCCAGCCGGGAACGGTCGCCCAGGACGCCGATTCGATGGCCGTGCTCTTCGGGGTCGCCCCGAGCGGCAAGGGCGCGGCGATCCTCGACGCCATGGGGCGGGCGCTGCCGACCACGCCCTACGGGACCCTGCCGTTCAGCGCCAACACCGGCTACGAGGAGGCGGTCAGCCCGTTCGTCACCAACGAGGAGCTCCAGGCCCTCTTCGGGGAGGGCGACACGGCGCCGGCGATGTCGATGCTCGAGACGCTCTGGGGCTACATGGACGGCCCCGGGCCCGACTTCACCGGGGCCGACTGGGAGGGGGTCGGTGCCGACGGGTCGCCGGACTTCGAGGGCTTCACCTCTCTGGCCCACGGATGGTCGACCGGTCCCACGGCCGATCTCTCGGCCTACGTCGTCGGGGTGCAGCCTTCGAGCGCCGGCTACCGGACCTGGACCGTGCGGCCCTCCCCGGGCTCGCTCGCCTGGGTGGAGGGCGACGTTCCCACCCCGCAGGGGACGATCGCGGTGCGCTGGGCCCAGGGCCGTCCCTCGGGACGCTTCGCCATGGAGGTGAGCGCCCCGCCGGGGACCAGGGGGACCATCTCGGTACCGGTCCCGGCCACCGGGGCGTCGGTGACCGTGCGGACCACCGGTCCGTCGCCGGTCGGCCCGACGACCAGATCGATCGTCGCGCCGACCGGCGCCACCACCGTGAGCGTCCAGGCGGTGGGCGGGAGGACCTACCACCTCGTCGTGGTGCCCCGGTGAGGACCCGGCGCCTCGGGCGACCTCGGGCGGCGTGAGGGGTTAGCCGACTGAGGCCGGGGTGACCTCGTAGAGTGTCCCGCCCGAGTTGGTCCCGTAGGCGCTCGACGGCACCTTGGTGCCGTGGGCCGTCACCCACTGGTCCACGGCGGAGACCGTCGCACTGCCCCCCGGCCCGCCGGCGCCAGTGGTGCCGCCCGGACCGGTCCCCGTCCGACCGAGGGCCCCCGGTGGGCCCGAGCCGCCGAGCCCGGGGAGGGACCCCCCGGCGCCGGCGCCGCCGGCGCCCGGGGGAACGGCCCCCAGTCCCGCGCCACCCGGTCCGCCGGCGCCGAGCCCGCCGGTGCCGAGCCCGCCGGCGCCGAGCCCGCCGGTGCCCACTCCTCTTGGACCGAGACCCCCGGCACCGGGACCCGAGCCCCCACCTCCCGGTGCGCCACCGCCGGTGCCCACGAGGACGTAACGGATCTTTCCTTCGGCGACCAGCTTCTTGAAGGCGGCCACGGTCGGCCAAGGGTCAGAGCCGTTGAACCCACCCATCGACATGACCGGCTCGCCGGTGGCCAACTCGATCGGGGCGGCGGTCATCGAACCGTTCGCCGCCACCAGCCAGGTGGCCCCGTCGCGATGGGCGACGAGGTAACGGTCGAGACCGCTCGCCGCGCTGGACTGTCCGCCGCCGGCGGGTACGCCGCCGGCGGCCGCCGCACCCGGGCCCCCGAAGGCCCGGCCCCCAGTCGGTCCGAACCCGACCCCGGCGCCCGAGATCGCCGGGCCGGCCTCGGGATCGCCACCCGAGGGCGACTGGCCGAGGGTGGTGAGGGCGTAGGCGGCCGGGCCGGCCAGGACCACGGCGACGGCCAGGCACCCGGCGGCGGTGGCGAACCAGCGCCGGCCGACGGCGCCGAAGAGGTGCAGGCCGATGGCCAGGGCCGCCAGCAGGCCGCCGATGACGACGGCGGTGGCCAGTCCGGGGTCGTAGCCCGGGGTGCGACCGAGGAGGTCGGCGGCCAGGAGGGCCGTGGCGAGGACCGCCGCCGGGAGGACCCAGGCCCACCAGCGAGAGGTCCGGCCGAGCCGCCACAGGGCCACCGAGCCGGCCCCGGCCAACGCGGCCAGCGCGGGGGCCAGGGCCACCGTGTAGTACGGGTGGAAGATCCCCTGTGCCTCGCTGAACACGGCGAGGGTGACGAGCGCCCAGCCGCCCCACAGGACGTAGCCGGCCCGCCCGAGGTCGGTGCGCCCGCCTCGGCGGGTCAGCCAGAGCCCGGCCACCAGGCCGATCAGGGCCAGGGGCAACAACCAGGCGATCTGACCGCCCAGCTCGGTGTTGAACATCCGCAGGATCCCGCTCGAGCCGGCGAACGTGCTGGCGCCCCCGCCGGGCGCGCCGCCCCCTCCGCCGAAGATCCGGGCGAACCCGTTGTACCCGAAGATGAGGTTGAGCTCGGAGTTGTCGGTGCTCCCGCCCACGTAGGGACGGGAGCCCGCCGGCCAGAGCTCGACCAGGGCCACCCACCAGCCGGCCGAGACCACCAGGGCCAGGCCGGCCCAGAGCAGTTGGACCAGTCGACGACCGAGCTTGGCCGGCCCGAAGAGGAGGTACACCAGGCCGAAGGCGGGCAGCACGATCAGCGCCTGGAGCATCTTGGTCGTGAAGGCCAGGCCCAGCACCGAGCCGCAGGCCACGAGCTTCCACGTCCGGGCGGTCTCGAGCGCCGACCACAGGGCCCAGGCGGCGGCGACCAGGAGCAGGGTCAAGAAGGCGTCGGGGTTGTTGTAGCGGAACATGAGCACGGCGACCGGCGTGACGGCCATCGCCGTCGCCGCCAGCACCGCCGCCAGCTCCCCGGCGAACCGGCGGACCAGGTGGTAGAGGATCAGGACGGTGGCCACCCCGGCCAGTGCCTCGGGGAGCAGCATGCTCCACGTCGAGAAGCCGAACAGCCGGCCCGAGAGCTCCATCACCCACAGCGACGCCGGCGGCTTGTCCACGGTGATGAACGACGCCCGGTCGAAGGACCCGAACAAGAACGCCTTCCAGCTCTCGGTGCCGCTCTTGACCGCAGCGGCATAGAACGTGTTGCCCATGCCCACCCGTGAGAGGTCCCAGGTGTAGAGCACCGTGGCCAGCACGGCGATGGCGGCCCGTGCCGGGAGCGACCAGGCCGGCCGGCCGTCGCGCACCCACCAGCGGGTCGCCCCCCGGCGGTCGGGGGTGTCGGCCGGGGGCGCCGGCGGGACGCTCGGGGTGCGAAGCGGCGGCGAGGTGGGCTCGAGGGCCACGCTCACGGCAGGCTCCTGGCGTCGGCGGTCGGGTCGCCATCAGACGGTGCCCCCAGGTCCCGCAGATGGGCCCGGAAGACCCAGGCCCGCAGGAGGACGAAACGACAGAAGGCGGCCACCGCTGTCGCGGCGACCAGGGCGACGACCTCGGCCGTGACCGAGGTGGGGAGGAGCTGGTCCACCATGGCCAGGGCGGCGGTGGTCAGCGCGAGGCTCGTCCCGAACACCGCGGTGACGCCGGAGATGGCGGTCCGCACCCCGATCACCCCCTGTCCACCGAAGCTGACGTAGCGGTGGGCGACGGCGTTGGCCACCGTGCACAGCGCCAGTGCGACCACATTGGCCAGGTACTGGCCGAGGGCGCCGCGCAGCCCGACGAACAGGCCGATGTAGACCACCGTGCTGACGATCCCGACCCCGGCGAACCGCCGGAGTGACCCGGCATTCCCCGGGCGGCGGGCGGACCGCGCGGCGGCCGGGGCTGAGCGGCGGGAGCGCATGAGCCTCCAGACACCCTTGAGGTCCTCGACGGCCGTCCGGCCGATGTCGACACGCGAATCGGGATCGTCGGCCCAGTCCACCGGCACCTCGTGGATCCGCAGTCCGTGGCGCTCGGCCTGAACCAGCAGCTCGGTGTCAAAGAACCACTGCTCGTCGTGCACCAGCGGCAGAAGTTCACGGGCGGCGTCGGCCCGCAAGGCCTTGAAGCCGCACTGGGCGTCCGAGAAGCCGTTGTGCAGGGCGGCCCGGACGATCAGGTTGTAGGCGCGCGAGATCAGCTCCCGCTTGGGACCGCGGACGACGTTGGCCCCCGGCGCCAGCCTGGTCCCGATGGCCACGTCGCTGTGGCCCGAGACGAGCGGTGCCACCAGGGGGAGTAGGGCGTCGAGGTCGGTCGCCAGGTCGACGTCCATGTAGGCCACGATGGCCGCGTCGCTGGCCGACCAGGCGGCCCGCAGGGCGCGGCCACGACCCTTCTCGTCGAGGTGCAGGGCCCGCACTCCGGACACGGTGCCGGCGAGCTCCAGGGCACAGGCCCACGTGTCGTCGGTGCTGGCGTTGTCGGCGATCGTCACCACCGCCGGAAACGGGAATCGCCGGTCCAGGTACTCGCGTAGACGTCGCACGCTCTCGGCCAGGGCCGCCTGTTCGTTGTAGACCGGGATCACGATCTCGACCGACCGGGCGGCCGGAGCAGGAGCCGCGGCGTCCCCGGCGGCGGGCAGCGGCGCTCGTTGTGGGGCGATGGTCACTGGCGCAGTGTGCGCCCTCGGGGTAAGGCGCCGGCCAGAGCCAGTTGTGAGCCCCCTGTGAATCTCGCCCGGCGGCCCGGCCCCAGGGATGCGAGCGCCCCCGGTTCGGCCCGGCGGACTCCGTGCCCGCCCCCCGGGGACCGCCTCCACGGGGACCCACCGCGCACGGCGGCGCACTAGGAATGTGGCCATGGAAGGCGGCGGAGCCCGGCCCCACGTCCTGGTGGCCGAGGACGACCGGGCGACCCGGGAGGCGGTGACCCTGGCCCTCGACCTCGAGGGTTACCGGGTCAGCGCGGTGAGCGACGGCGCGGAGGCCCTCGAGCAACACGGCGCCGAGGCTGCGGACGTCATCATCTTGGACGTCATGATGCCCGAGGTCGACGGGCTCAGCGCGTGCCGGCGCCTGCGGGCTGCGGGCGACCGCACACCGATCCTGATGCTGACCGCCCGGAGCGAGGTCTCCGACCGCGTCTCGGGTCTCGACGCCGGAGCGGACGACTATCTGACCAAGCCGTTCGCCCTCGACGAGTTCCTGGCCCGGATCAGGGCGCTCGTCCGTCGTAGCGCCCCCGATCAGCCCCCCGACATCCTCGTCGCCGGCGACCTCTCGGTCGACGGCCCCAGCCGCCGGGCGTTCCGGGGGGAGCGCGAGCTCGAACTGACCAAGACCGAGTTCGACCTGCTGGAGCTGCTCGCTCGCAATGTGGGCCAGGTGCTGGGCCACACCACGATCTACGAGCGGATCTGGGGCTACGACTTCGGGGCCGACTCCAAGAACCTCGCCGTGTACGTGGGCTACCTGCGGCGCAAGACCGAAGAGTCGGGCGAGCAGCGTCTCATCCACACCGTGCGGGGCGTCGGATACACCCTGCGGGTCCCGTGAGCCTGCGCTGGCGTCTCGCCCTAGCCCTGGCCCTCCTGGCGGCCGCGGCGGCCAGCGTCTCGGCTGTGGTCGCCTACGCGGCCACCGACAACCGGCTGAGCGCGCAGATCGACCACTCGCTCGAGATGACGGCCCGCCAGCTCTCGGGCCCCGGGGCCCGGGGGGCCGGCGCTGCGCCGTTCCCGCCCCCCCTCGACGCGCCGGGCGGCGGAATCCTCTCGACACCGCCGGCGCCGCCGGCCGACGAGCCCAGGTCGGCCGCCGCCCCATCGCCGGGGGGGGCCGGCGCCCTGCTCGACCTGGTGGTTGTCCAGCACCTGGACCCCGCGGGCGCGGTGCTCGACCACACCCCGAGTGCGATCATCCTCCCGGTCACCGCCGGGGACCGGTCCATCGCCGCGGGGGGTGGGGGACCATGGCTGCGCACCGAAGAGGTCGACCACAGCGCGTACCGGGTGATCACCAGTCCCCGGCTGGGCGGCGGTGCCGTCCAGGTGGCCCAGAGCCTCGTCCAGACCGACGGCGCCCTCAGCACCCTTCGGTGGCTGTTCACCCTGCTCGCCGCGGTGATCACCCTGCTCGCCGCCGGGCTCGGCTGGCTCATCGCCCGGCGCATCACCGGCCCGCTCGAGGACCTGACCAGCGCCGCCGAGAGCGTGGCCGGTGGCGGCACCCTCGAGCGATCGGTGCCCGACGAGGGCAACGACGAGGTCGGCCGCCTGGGCCGGGCTTTCTCGACCATGCTCGGCGCGCTCTCGACCAGCCGGCGCCAGCAGCACCGGCTGGTCGAAGACGCCGGCCACGAGCTGAGAACGCCGCTCACCAGTCTGCGGGCCAACATCGACCTGCTCCGTCGACACGGCAACGACCTTCAACCGGCGGCACTGGCCCATCTCCTGAGCGACCTCGATGGCGAGCTACGCGAGCTCACGGACCTGGTGGACGAGGTCGTCGAGCTGGCCACCGACAGCCGCGACAGCGAGCCGGTGGCGCCGGTGCAGATGGACGAGGTCGTCGAGCGGGTGGCCGAGCGCACCCGGGCCCGATCGGGACGCCGGGTGACCGTCCACACCACTCCGTGGTCGGTCCGGGGTCGCAGCCGCTCCCTCGAGCGGGCGGTCAACAACCTGGTGGACAACGCGGCGAAATTCAGCCCCGACGGCTCGCCCATCGAGATCGACGCGCCGCCCGGCCGGGTCACCGTGCGCGACGAGGGGCCTGGGTTCCCCGAGGCGGACCTTCCGAGCGTCTTCGACCGCTTCTACCGGGCGACCGGCGCCCGCAGCCTCCCGGGCTCGGGCCTCGGCCTCTCCATCGTGCGCGAGGTGGCCGAGTCCCACGGCGGCCGGGCGACGGCCGGGGCGGCACCGGGCGGAGGGGCCGAAGTCAGCATCGTGCTCCCCCAGATCCGAGCCGACGGGGGCGGCGGGGGATGACGGCCGGTGGCCGACACCGGCGGTCCGGTCCAGCTCAGGGGAGCAACAGGCGGGCCAGGCGGCGGGGGATGACGGCCGGTGGCCGACACCGGCGGTCCGGTCCAGCTCAGGGGAGCAACAGGCGGGCCAGGCGGCGGGCGGTGACGCTCAGGCCGACGACGCCCATGGCCGCCAGGTACGCCGTGTGCCCGAGCATCGACCAGCTGAAGTCCCCCAGGTCGAAGCCCCGGAGCAGGGCCACCCCCTGGTAGAGGGGGGTGCACTGGACCACCACCTGGAGCCATCCGGGGTACACCGACAAGGGATAGAAGGTGGCCGAGAACAAGAACAGCGGGATGATGGCCAACGAGACCATGTCGAAGTCCTGCCAGCTTCGCATGAAGGTCGTGCCGGCCATCCCGGCGGCGGCGAAGGCGAACGTGATGAGCATCGCCCCGGGGAAGCACAGCACGGCCCACGGGGTGACCACGTCACCGAGGGCCGCCATGACGGCCAGGAAGGCCCCCGAGTAGAGCGCTCCTCGGATCAGGGCCCAGCCGAGCTCGCCCAGGGCGATATCCCCGACCCCGAGGGGGGTCGAGAGCACGGCGTCGTAGGTCTTGGCGATCTTGAGTTTGAAGAAGATATTGAACGTCGAGTCGAACATCGCCCCGTTCATGGCCGACGAGGCCAGGAGTCCCGGCGCCACGAAGGCGGTGTAGGTGACGAGTTGGCCGTCGACGGGGATCGGGCCGACCAGGTGGCTCAGCCCGATCCCGATGGACAGGAGGTAGAAGAAGGGCTCGAAGAATCCCGACACCAGGTAGATCCAGCCGCGTCGGTAGACGGTGATGTTGCGCTCGACGATGCGGCGGGCCCGGCGGCTCCCGAACATCGCCGCGGGGGTCAGCCGCAGCGGGAACGAGCCCGAAGGGGCCGACTCGGGCACCGAGATCTCGGCACCCCCCTCCTCGTTGAGCCCGGGGTGGATGCTCATACGATGAGTCGCTTCTCGAAGCTGGCCGCGGCCAGCCGGTAGCCGATGGCGATGACGGCGACCAGGTAGGCCGAGCTGACCAGGGCGTGCCAGACCGAGATGTGGCCCAGCACCAGTCCCCGACACAGGTAGACGCCGTGGTACAGCGGGGTCGCGTACGCGATGGGCTGCAACCACGCCGGCAGTTGGCTCACCGGGAAGAAGGTCCCGGAGAACAAGAACAGGGGGATCAGCCCGAACCGGTACAGCGTGGTGAAACCGACGTCGCGCTCCTGGCGGGCCGAGTAGGCGGCGATGGGGACGGCGAAGGCCATGCCGGTGCCGACCGCGGCCGGAAGGGCCAGGACCCCGAGGGGCGACTTGACCGCGCCGAAGGCGGCCATCACCGCGAGATAGATGGCGGACACCAGGGTCAGGCGCACGGCGATCCAGCCCATGTGGCCGCGCAGCACATCGACGACCCGGAGGGGGGTGGCCAGCATGGCGAAGTACGTGCGCATCCACTTGATGGCACCCATGATCGGGTACATGGCCTCGTTGGCCCCGATCTGCATCGCCGTGCCCGCGAGGAGGCCCGGCGCCAAGAAGACCAGGTAGGTCACACCGTCGACGGTGTGTGAGTGCTTGTCGACCAACGACCCGAGCCCGACCCCCATGGCGGCCAGGTACAGGATCGGGAACAAGAAGCTGGTGGTGATCGAGCTGCGCCAGGTCCGCTTGTACTGGTAGGCGAAGTAGCTGAGGGCCCGCAACGACAGAGGGGTCGGGTGGCGGCGGGCCGGCGGGGACTCGGGGGACCCGGCGTCGACGGTCAGGGCCACGCGCTCGCCCTCAGTCGACCAGGGTGCGGCCGGTCAACCTCAAGAACACGTCTTCGAGGGTCGAGCGCCGGACCAGCGCGCTCTGCGGGGCGAAGCCACGGCGGTGGACCTCCGAGAGCGTCTCATCCCCGTCGGCGGTGTAGAGCAGGATGCGGTCGGGCAGCACCTCGAGCCGGTCGGCCAGGGTCTCGAGTTCAGGGGCGCGGTCCTCGTGCTCGCCGACTCCGAAACGGAGCTCGACCACCTCTTTGGTCGAGTGCTCTTCGATCAGTTGTCGGGGGGACCCCTGGGCAGCGAAACGTCCCTTGTCCATCACGACCAGTCGGTCGCAGAGCTGCTCCGCCTCGTCCATGTAGTGGGTGGTGATGACCAGCGTGACCCCTTGCTGTTTGAGCCGGTACAGGCGGTCCCAGAGCAGGTGCCGGGCCTGGGGGTCGAGTCCGGTCGTCGGCTCGTCGAGGATGAGCAGGTCGGGCTCGGAGATCAGGGACCGGGCGATGGTGAGCCGCCGCTTCATGCCGCCCGACAACGGGTCGACCCGGTCGTCGGCCCGGTCGGTCAGCTGGGCGAACTCGAGGAGCCGCTGTGCCCGCTCCCGGATGACCTTCCTCGGCAGGTCGAAATACCGGCCGTAGACCATGAGGTTGTCCATCACCGTGAGTTCGAGATCGAGCGAATCCTCCTGGGGCACCAGGCCGATCCGGGCCCTGATCCGGGACCCGTCGACGGCGGGGTCCAGGCCGAGCACCCGCAGCTGACCGCCGCTCAGGGGCGACATGCACGAGATCATCTTCATGGTGGAGGTCTTGCCGGCCCCGTTCGGCCCGAGGAACCCGAACGACTCGCCCCGTTGGATGTCGAAGTCGACGTGGTCGACCGCCACGAAGTCGCCGAATCGCTTCACCACGCCCCGGGCCCAGATCAGGGGGGACGGGTCCTGACGCCCGGCGGGGGCCGAGGTGTCGGGCACCGGGTCCGGGGAGGTCCGCCGCACGGGCTCAACCTACCCGCCCTCTGTGACGCCGCCGTCGGGCCGGGACCGCCCGCCGGGGCGGCGACCGGCCGGCTGCACCGAATGTTCGCGCGGCGGAAACATCGGTGAAACATCGTGGTGAGAGGGTGCTGGGGTGGGTGATCTCTTCGATGGCCACGGCGCCGATGGCGACGGCTCCCGCAGCCGTCTGACCCGGCGTCACGATGCCGGCGAGGGTTCTGCGTCCGTGGGGACCACGAGGACGATCTAGGTGGAACGTGTCCTGGTACGGATCTGGCTCCCGGATCAGCCCGGCATGCTCGGGGCCGTGGCCACGAGGATCGCGGCCATGCGGGGAAACGTCGTCGGACTCGAGGTCCTCGAGCGCGACGGCGGCGTGGCCATCGACGACCTGATGGTCGAACTGCCCGAAGCGGGCATGATCGACGAGCTTTGCGACCAGGTCCGCCAGATCGAAGGGGCCGGGATCGAGGACGTGCGGCCGATGGCCCCCGACGCCGAGGACCGGGGTCAGCAGGTGGTCTCCGCCGCCATCTCGATCCTCGAGACCGCCAACCCCTCCGCCGCCCTGGCCGCACTGCTGGGCCTGGCCGGCGAACTCTTCGAAGCCGAGTGGACGGCCCTGGCCGATCTGCGGAGCGAAACCTATGTGGAGTGCACGGGCGAGGTACCGGCGCTCGAATGGCTGACGGCCTTCGCCCTCGGCGCCCGGACCGGCCGCGAGGCCGGAGCCCCGGGGGTGACCGAGGGCAGCGGGGTGCTGACCGAGGAATTGGCCGAGGTCGGCCTGACCCTGGCCCTGGGCCGTTCGGTGCCGTTCCGCCGGCGGGAGCGACGGGAGATCGAGATGCTGGCCCGGGTGACCGACCGGGCCTGTCGCCCCCTGGTCCACGCCGACCGGATCCCCCCCGGCTGGTAGCTCGAACCTTATTCTCGCTTTAACCAGGGAGGATAGGTTTGAGCCCCATGTCGGGCACGGTCCCCAACGAGGAGGGCCTGCGCGCGCTGGGTGACCGGTCGGGAGCAGGTGGGTCCGAGAAGGTCGCCAACGAGGCCGGCCTGCTCGCCCTCGGCCAGCAGGTCGACAGGGCCTCGACGTCCGGCGGCGGCCGGCGCGGCCGCCACCGGGCCAAGCCCAGGCACCGGGGCCTCGTGTGGGGCCTCGGCCTTGCCGGGCTGGTCGTGGTGCTCCTCGCCGGCTCGGCCGTCGGGTACGCCTGGTACCTCAACTCCGAGGTCCACCGCATCGGCGTCAAGAACCTCTCGGACGGACCGACAACGGGGGCCGACGCCGGCACCGAGAACATCTTGATGGTGGGTTCCACCGACCGCTGCGCCCTGACGGTGCAGAACCCTGCCTACGGGCTCTGCTCGCAGGGGGTGACCGGGATCAACAGCGACGTCGTGATGATCCTCCACCTGAACCCAGCCCGGCCGTCGGTGTCCGTCTTGTCGATCCCCCGGGACCTGTTCATCCCCAACGCCCGCAAGGACGGGGCCAATAAGATCGACGCCGCCCTGGTCGAGGGCCCGAGTCAGCTGGTGGCGGCCATCGAGGAGGACTTCGGCATCCCGATCCAGCACTACGTGGAACTGAACTTCGACACCTTCGCCAACGTCGTCGACGCGCTCGGCGGCATCGACATGTACTTCCCAGAACCCGTCTACGACGCCTACTCCGGGTTGAAGGTCTTCACCACGGGCTGCCTGCACCTGGACGGCACCCAAGCGCTGCAGGTGGTGCGGGCCCGACACCTCCAGTACAAGGGCCCCGGGATCACCACGCCCTACCCTGAGTACTGGCCCCAGGAGACCCAGAGCGACCTGGCCCGGATCCGCCGGGACCACGAGTTCCTCCGGGTGCTGGCCACCGCCGTGTCCAAGCGGGGCCTCTCCAACCCCTCGACCGATCTCTCGATCGTCAATGCGGTGGCCGGCCAGCTCACGGTGGACAGCGGCATGTCCGCCTCCCACATGGTCAACCTCGCCCTCACCTATCACGGGGTGAACGTCCACAACGCCCCGCAGCTGGCGGTCCCGGTGATGGTCGACCAGTTCGGGGACTACATCTACCAGGGCGGTGACTACGGCGATGTCGAATTCCCGTCCCAACCCCAGGACCAGTCGGTGGTTGACCAGTTCCTGGGGGTGGCGCCCACGACCGACACCATGAACGGCGGCACCCTCCCGGCACCGAGCACGGTCACCGTCTCGGTGCTCAACGGCTCGGGGACGTCCGACCAGGCCTCCGACACCGCCGCCGCCCTTGGCCAGCTCGGCTTCAAGGTCGTGGGCACGAGCGACACCTCACCGGTGGGTCAAGAGGCAGAGACCACGGTGACCTACGCCAAGATGACCCCGTCCGACGAGGCGGCCGCCCAGGCCGTCGCCCGCTCGATAACCGGCTCGGTGATCATGGCCCTCGGGCCCACGGCCGACGGGGCCCAGGTCACCGTCACCACCGGTACCAGCTTCACCGTCAACCCACCCGCTCCCCCACCCAGCGCGAGCACCCCGAAGACTTCGCTCAAGAAGGCGTCGAGCTCCACGACGACGGCCGCCGCCCCGGTGTCCACGACGACGACGACCACCGCCCCGGCCAGCGTGGACAACGGCGAATTCAGCGCACCCAGCCAGGCGGTCGAGGCGCTGGCACCGTGGGATCCGAGGTCGTGCACTCCCTCGGGAGGTGAGGGGACCTGAACCCACTCCCGGCTGGCCGCCGCGGCCGTTGGCGCCGGCGACGCCGGCCGGTGGCGATCGGCCTGCTGGTGGCGCTGGGCGCGCTGGCGGCCGCGTCGGCTGGGCCGTGGGTCGGAGCCACCTCGGCGGCGCCGGGTCCGTCCCTGCGATCGGCGGCCACCTACTCGGGGGTCTACTCCGAGGCGGGTGTGGCCGTGGCCGCCACTCCCGATGGCGGGGGGTACTGGATCGCCACCACGACCGGCGCCGTCTTCAGCTTCGGCGATGCCCGCTTCTTCGGCTCGACCGGGGCGATGACCCTCAACCAGCCGATCGTGGGCATGGCGGCCACCCCGGGTGGCGGTGGCTACTGGCTGGTGGCCGCCGACGGCGGCATCTTCAGCTTCGGCGACGCCGCGTTCTTCGGCTCGACCGGGGCCATGACCCTCAACCGGCCGATCGTGGGCATGGCGGCCACCCCCGACGGCGGCGGCTACTGGCTGGTGGCCTCAGACGGTGGGATCTTCAGCTTCGGCGACGCCGGGTTCTTCGGCTCGACCGGGGCCATGACCCTCAACCGGCCGATCGTGGGCATGGCGGCCACCCCCGACGGCGGCGGCTACCGGCTGGTGGCCTCAGACGGGGGGATCTTCAGCTTCGGCGACGCCGGGTTCTTCGGCTCGACCGGGGCCATGACCCTCAACCGGCCGATCGTGGGCATGGCGGCCACCCCGGGTGGCGGTGGCTACTGGCTGGTGGCCTCAGACGGGGGGATCTTCAGCTTCGGCAATGCCCGCTTCTCCGGCTCGACCGGGGCCCGTGCGCTCGACGCGCCGATCGTGGGCATGGCGGCCACCCCCGACGGCGGTGGCTACTGGCTGGTGGCCTCAGACGGGGGGATCTTCAACTTCGGCGACGCCGGGTTCGCCGGGTCGGCCGCCGGCGAGATCACGCCGATGCTGGTGAGCCAGCTGGCCAACACCGACGGGGCGCGCCAGGTGATCGTGGTCGACGCGCCGAGCTTTTCGAGCACCACCGCCACCCTGTCGACCTACGAGAACGACGGGAGCGGCTGGTACCAAGAGTTCGACCCGATGCCGGCGGTCGGGGCGAACAACGGCTGGATCCTCGGGCCCGACCGACAGGAGGGCGATCAGACCGCGCCGGCCGGCATCTTCCCCATCGGCCCGACGATGTACGGCGTGGACCCCGACCCGGGGACCCTCTTCCCCTACCACCAGCTCGTCTGTGGTGACTGGTGGGACGAGGACTCCTCGGACCCCGGGTACAACACCTTCGAGCATGTCGCCTGCGGGACGACCCCGGCGTTCGCCGCCTCCTCCGAGGCGCTGTGGACCGAGGGGAACGCCTACCCGTACCTGGCCGTGATCGACTTCAACACGCCGCCGGTCGGCCCGCTCGGCTCGGGCATCTTCCTGCACGCCGACACCGGCAGCCCGAGCATCGGCTGTGTGACCCTGTCGCTGCCGGACCTGGTCGCCGTTTTGCGCTGGCTCAACCCGGCGCTGCACCCGGTCATCGTGATGGGTCCCGACTCGGTCATCCGGAGCTTCTGACCGGTCTCGTCGGGCGATGGTGCCGACACCGGCGCCCGGCCCGCCGTCAGCCCTGGGCGCCGAGAGCGCCGGCCCCCGAGGCTCCGCTGGCACCGGCGCTGCCGGTGCTCGAGGCTCCACGGTCGGTGATGGTGGCGGCCATGTAGCTGCCGTCCTTCTGCTTGGCACCCGAGATCACCACGCTGTCGCCGGGCTGGACGTCCGAGACCGATCCGGTGGACGGCACGCTGACAGTCGACGTGGGGCTGGTGACCACCTTCACCAGGGCACTCGAGGTGCCCTCCGAGACGTACAGGGTGCCGTCGGCCACGGCGCTCACTGTACCGACCACCGAGTTGGCGCCGCCGAACGCACCGGCGAAGCCGCCGGCCCCGCCCGCGAACCTGGCGGCCCCGCTGGTTCCCCCCGAACCCGAGGACCCGCCGGCGAAGGCCGCCCGCAGGGCGGCGAAGTCGGGGGTGGCCCCGGTGGCCGTCGACGAGGACGAGGACGAGGAGTGCTTCTGGTAGAAGACCCCGCCGGCGAAGCCCACGCCGAGGGCGGCCACCAGGGCCAGTACCCCGGTGATCCGACGATTCCTGGCCCGGTGCTTGGCGTCGAAGTGACGGTTCCGGTCGATCTCCTCGTCGTCCCAGTCGTCATCGAGCTCGTCGAGGCCGAACGGGCCTCCAGGCCCGGCGGTGGCCGGGAGCTCCTGGGTGTCCTGGGCGATCGGGGCCTTGCTCTTGGCCGGCACCGGCATCGACGAGCGCCCGGAGGCTCCGTCAGCTCCGCCGGGCGCGGCGGACCCCTGGTCGAGCCGGGCCTGGTGGGCCCCGTCCACGGGTCCGGGACCCTCGGGCCGGACCGACTGCTCCTTGTCCATCGTCATCTCCGTTTCCTCTCCGCCGCGTGCCGCGGCGCTTAGATCGTCCCGTTGCATGTCACGACTCAGTCCCGGCGCAGCGCCACGGCGGGTGGCAGGGCGGCGGCCCGGCTCGCCGGGTACAGGCCGAAGAAGAGTCCGACGGCGACCGAGACCCCGAAGGCCAGACCGACCGAGTACCACGCCACGACGGGTTGGACGCCGTCGATCTTGAAGCGGCTCCCAAGCAGGCCGATGGCCACCCCGACGAGCCCACCGAGCATGGAGAGCAGGACCGCCTCGGCCAGGAACTGCGACAAGATGTCCGCCCGCCGTGCGCCGACCGTCTTGCGGATACCGATCTCACGGGTCCGCTCGGTGACCGAGACCAGCATGATGTTCATGACCCCGATCCCCCCCACGAGGAGCGAGATGGCGGCGACTGCGCCGAGCAGGGTCGTGAAGACCGCGCTGGTGGCCGACGACGTCTGGATGAGCGACGCCTGGTTGACCACGTTGAAACCCGGGTCCTCCGCCGAGGTCTGGTTGGCGGTCTCGATCGTCGATGTCGCCTCGTCCTGGGCGGCGGTGGTCGTGGACGATGACGTGGCCTCGATGTCGATCGACGAGTAGGCGCCGTAGCCGCTGATCTGGTCCTGCACCGACGTGTAGGGAGCCATCGCCACGTCGTCGAGGTCCTGGGTCCCGTTGGTCCCCTTGGCGGCGAGGACCCCGATCACCTGGAAGGTGCCGCTGCCGATGTGGATCTCGTCGCCGATCGGGTCGGCCCCCCCGAACAACTCGCTCACCACCGTCTGTCCGACGACGATGACCTGGGCGTGGGACTTCACCTGGGCGTCCGTGAAGAAGGTTCCCCCGGCCATCGTGTACCCGTGCATCGAGATGTACGGCGGGGTCGTGCCGACGAACGACGACGGGCTGTAGGTGGTGCTGTTGTAGGCCATGGTGACGTCCGAGGCGTCGACGACCGGCGCCACCTGGGAGATGGCGGGGTTGGTGCCCTTGTCCTGGAGGGCCTGGACGTCGGTCTGGGTCAGGGAGGTGGCCGGGGCGGGGCCGGTCGTGGAGAAGCTGAGTTCGGGCGAGATCACGAGGAGGTTGGTCCCGAGCTTCTCGATGGAGGCCTCCACGGCAGCCGACGAGCCGTTGCCCACGGCGACCAGGATGATCACCGACGCCACACCGATGAGCATGCCCAGCATGGTGAGGGCCGACCGGAGCCGGTTGGCGGCGATGCCGGCCAGGGCGATGCGGATCGAGTCGAAGCGGATCATGCCGACCTTCCCGCTGCCGCGCCGACGGCCGGAAGCGGGGCAGGCTCCTGCGCCCGGTCGGCGATGACCATGCCGTCTCGCATCTCGACCACCCGGTTGGCGATCGACGCCACCTCGTGCTCGTGGGTGATGACCACCAGGGTCCGGCCCTGGAGGTGGAGGCGGCGGAGCACCCCGAGCACCGACGCCGAGGCCACGGTGTCGAGGTTCCCGGTGGGCTCGTCGGCCAGCACGATCGCCGGGTCATTGACGATGGCCCGGGCGACCGCCACCCGCTGCTGCTCCCCACCGCTCAGCTCGGTCGGCAGATGGTCGGCCCGACGGCCCAGCCCCACCGAGGCCAAGGCGGCCCGGGCCCGGACGACTCGCTCAGAACGGTGCACCCCGGCGTAGACGAGTGGCAGCTCGACGTTCTTGAGGGCGGTCATACCGGTCAGCAGATTGAAGGCCTGGAAGACGAGGCCGATGCCGCGGTTGCGCACCTCGGCCAGCTCGTCAGGCTCGCGGTGGCGCACGTCGACCCCGTCGAGCCGGAAGCGCCCCCGGGTGGGCTCGTCCAGCAGGGCCAGGATGTTCATGAGCGTGCTCTTGCCCGATCCCGAGGCGCCGACGATGGCCACGAACTCACCGCGTCGGATGGTCAGGGTGACGTCGCGCACGGCGTGAACCGCATTCTGCCCCACGCCGTAAGTCTTGGACACCCGGCGCAGCTGGATGACCGGCGAACCCGGCTCGCCAGGCCGGCTCACGGTCAGCCGCCCCCTGCGGCCCGGGCGAATCCGCCACCGCCGAAGCCGCCGCCGCCGAAGCCGCGGCCTCCGAACCCGCCACCGCCGGTCAGGCCGCTGGTGCCCCCGAGCGTGCCGGTGCCGCTGCTGGTGGCGGTCGAGGAGTTGGGGGTGATGGTGACCGTCGGCAGAACCACTTTCTCACCGACCGAGAGGTCCCCGTAGACGGCGGTCGTCGACGTGCCCTGCAGCCCGATCACCACCGGCACCCGGGTTTGGGTCCCCTTGGTGGATTCGGTGGTCACCGTGCCGGTCTTTCCCGAGCCGGTGACCGCGCTGGACGGCACCACGAGAACATCGTCGAGCTGGTCGGTGATGATGGTCACGTTGGCCGACATCCCGACCTTCACGGCGCTGGAGGGATTGTTGAGCGTGAGCGTGACCGGGAAGGTGACCACGCTGCTCGATGAGGCGCCGGTCGGGTTGATCGTCGAGACGGTGGCGGCGAAACCCTGGCCGGACAGTGCGTCGAGGGTGACCGTGGCCGCCTGACCGACCTTGATCTGACCCACGTCGGCCTCGGCGATGTCGCAGGTCACCTCCAACTGGGAGAGGTCGGTGAGGGTCATGAAGCCCGATGACGACGACGAGCCGGTCGAGCCGGTCGAGCCGGTCGAGCCGGTCGAGCCGGTCGAGCCGGTCGAGCCGATGCCCGAGGCGTTCGACCCGCTGCCGGTGCTCGACGAACTGCTGGCCCCGCTCGAGGTCGTGCTGGACCCGGCGCTCACGTTCTGGCCCACCTGACCGTTGATGGCGGTGATCGTCCCTGCTCCGGGTGCGGTGAGAATCGTGTCGTTCACAGCCTGTTGGGCGGTTCGCACCGCGGCCTGCGCCGAGACCACCGATTCTTGGTCCGAGGCGATGGTGGCCGGGTTCGGCGCCGTCGTCGTGGTCGTCGTGGTCGGTGGCACTGTCGTGGTCGACGGCGTCGTGCTCTGGGCGGTGGTCGACGACGGGGTCGTCCCGGACGCCGAGCCGGTCGTCGCGCTGGTTGTCGTCGTAGTGGTGGTGGTCGGGCCATTGGCCGAGATCGCCGCCGTCGAACCACCCGTTGACGAACCACTCGACGCGCTCGATGCCTGAGACCCCGAACCGCCACTCGACGAGGTGCCGCCCTGTTCGTCCTGGCTCAACCGGTCCTGGGCCGCGGTCAGGCTGTCCTGGGCCTCGGTCAGGCTGGCCTGGGCGGACGTCGGGTCGAGGGTGGCCAGTACCTGACCCTGGGTCACCTGCTGGCCGACCGAGACCCCGATCCACGACACGGTGCCGGCGGTCCCGAAGTTGAGGGTGGAGCTCTGGGCGGCGGACACGTTGCCGGTGGCGGTCTGGGTCGCCTGCACTGTGCCCTGGGAGACGGTGGCCGTGGTCGTCACCGTCGACGGGGAGGCCGAGGAGGTGATCACCACCGTGGCGAACACCCCACTGCCCACGATCAAGGCGCCCAGGGCCACGTTGAGCAGGGTCCGAGAACTGAGGCGGTTCCGGTGACCTGTCGGCCGGCTCGACGGGTTCAGCGCCGGCCGCTCACCCTGCGCGGCCCGGATACTCATGCGGCGTTGGACGTGCCGCTCGAATTGCCGCTCGAAGAGGAGCCCCCCGACGCCCCGCGCGGGGGCCCGAAGGCGCCGTTGAGGTCACTCCGGCAGGCGCTGGCGGCGCTGGGATCGGCCTGCATCAGCGACCGGATGGTCTGGAACGTCGAACCGGCGGCGATCTTGACGCCATGGGTGCTCATGCACTGCTCAAAATTGGTGAGGGCCTGTTGCTGGGCCGCGGTGGGCTTGAACGTCCCCCCACCGGGGCCCCCGCCGAACCCGCCCGCGGGGAGCTTGCTCCGGCACGCGGCGAAGGCCTTGGCCTGCTTGGAGTTCCCTCCGCCGGCGAAGCCACCGCGGAAGCCACCAGCCGGCGGCGTGCCGCCTGTCGGCGGCGTGCCGCCGGACCCACCGAACGCCCCGCCCTGGGCACTGCCCGAGGGTCGGGCCTTCAAGGTGACGCCGTGCTGGGAGAGACAGGTCCGGAAGGCCGAGAAGCCGGACTTCGATGAGCTCGACGAGCTCGAGCTGGCGGCGGCGGCCGGGCCGCTCGCCAGGACGAGCGTCAGCCCGCCGACGACGACCAGTCCGGACAGGGCGGCGGCGACCAGCCGGAGGAGCACAGACACAGGGGATCCAGGGTTTCGCATGCCCATAGTTAACCCGTCCGGGCTGTGCCCGGGCTTTGGTGAACCTGTTGATTTTCTGAGGGTTCCGGCCCCGGTCCAGGCACATCCGCCGCCCGGCGGCCCGAGGGGGGGCCCGGCGGTCGGGCCGCCGGGAACTCGAACCAAAAGCTGGCGCCGCCCCCCGGCGTGTCCTCGACGCCAACCCGGCCACCGTGGGCCCGGGCGATGGCGGCCACGATGGCCAGCCCCAGGCCGGCTCCCCCTTCCGAGCGGGCCCGGGCGAAGTCGGCCCGGTAGAAGGGCTCGAAGATCCGGCCCCGCTCGGCCGCGGGCACCCCGGGCCCGTGGTCGCGGACCTCGATGCGGAGCGTGCCGGCGTCCCGGGAGGCCCGGACCTCCACCGGGGCGCCCTCGGGCGAGTGGCTGATGGCGTTGGTCACGAGATTGTCCACCAGCTGGCGGAGGCGCCCGGGGTCGCAGGGGGCGACCAGGTCGGTGGGCGACAGGAGCGTCAGCGGGTGGGTCGGGGCCACAAGGCGCATCGAGGACACCGCCTTGTCGAGGACGGCGGCGATGTCGGTGTCTCGGATCTCGAGGGGTCGCTCCTGGTCCAGACGGGCCAGGAGGAGGAGGTCGTCGACCAGGATGTTCATCCGCTGGGCCTCCTCGCGGATGTGGCGCATCGAAGTGGCCAGGTCGGCCGGCCGTTCGGCGGCCCCCAGGTCGAAGATCTCGGCGTAACCGCGGATGGAGGTAAGCGGGGTGCGCAGCTCGTGGGAGGCGTCGGCCAGGAAGCGGCGCAACCGGTCCTCGGAGGCGGCCCGGGCAGCGAACGCCGCTTCGATGTTGCCAAGCATGGCGTTGAGGGCCAGACCGAGCCGGCCGACCTCGGTCCGGTCCTCGGCCGGGGTGACCCGGCGACCGAGCTCGCCTCCGGCGATCTCGCCTGCGGTCGCCGCCATGTCCTCGAGCGGCCGGAGGTCGCGGCGCACGACCCACCACGACAGCCCGCCCAGGCCGGCCACGACGATCAGGCTCACCAGCAGTTCCACCCACAGCAGCCGACCCAGGGTGTCGGTCACGTCGCTCAGCGGGATAGCGACGACGACCGAGAGGTGGTGTTGGTCACCGAGGGTCCGCACCATCACCCGGTAACTGAGCGAACCGTGATCCTCGCTGGGTACGTCGAAGGGTTGGCTGTCCTCGTCGGCCAGGAGCTGGGCCGCCACCAGCAACGGGGCCGGTGGGGAGGTGCCGCTGTAGATGACCGACACCGACTTTCCGACCCGGACCCCCTTGGGCCCGATCAGCTCGCCGAAGGTCCCCGCCGGCTCGAGCCCCGACGCATCACGGGCGTCGCGGGGGAACGATCCAGTCGGGAACGGGCGGGGGAACGAGGCGTGACGGGCCGCGGTGGCGCCGGACGGAACCTCGGGGATCGTCCCCGAACGGGGCACGAAGTTGAGACTCGGACCGAGGCCGTTCTCCGCGTACAGGGCCCGGGTCATCGAGAACGAGGCCACCTGCAGCTGGGGGTCGACACGGGCCAGGAGGAACGAGCGGAGCTGGGTGTACGTCACCACGTCGGTGATGACCAGACCCGCGGCGACGATACCGACGAGGACCAGCAGGAGACGGGTCCGCAGCGTCACGGCTGGTCGGGGGGCCGTCGGAGCCGGTAGCCGACTCCGCGGACGGTGTGGATGAGGCGGGGGCCGTGGACCTCGAGCTTTCGCCGTAGCGAGCTGACGAAGATCTCGACCACGTTGTCGTTTCCGTCGAAGTCGTACTGCCAGACCCGGTCGAGGATCTGGGCCTTCGAGACCACCCGGTCGGCATTCACCATCAGATAGTGCAGCAGCTTGAACTCGGTGGGAGTCAGGTCAATGCCCTGGCCAGCCCGACTGACCTCGTGCTGCTCCTCGTCGAGCACCAGGTCGCCGAATTCGAGGCGACCGCTCTCGGGTCGCAACTCATGGGTCCGCCGGAGGATGGCCCGAGCCCGAACGATCAGTTCTTCGACACTGAAGGGCTTGGTCAGGTAATCGTCGCCGCCCAGGGTGAAGCCACGCAGCTTGTCCTCGAGTTCGCCACGCGCCGTCAGGAACATGACCGGCACCCGGGGGCTGTCGCGTGAGAGCCGGCGGGCGATCTCGAAGCCGTCAACATCGGGCAGCATGACGTCGAGCACCATGAGATGGGGGTGGAACGAGGCGAGGGCCCGCATGGCGTCGCGGCCGGTGTGGGCCACCTCGACTTGCATCCCCTCGTAACGCAGGGCCATCGAGAGGAGATCGGTGATGCTCTCCTCGTCGTCGACGACCAGCACCCGCGTGGCATCGGACATCCGGCGGTACCTCCCGGCCCATCATCCAATGATTTCCTGAGGGAAACCTGTCGACCAGCTGGCGAAAGGACCGCCCGCCGGGCCGGCCCGGGGCCCGGCCGCCGCCGGTGGGGTTCAGGACCTTAACGTTAACGTTAAGCTATCGGGCCATGGCATCCGGGTCGGCCCCCCGCACGAACGGCGCCTCGGCGAACGGCACCCCGGCCCCGACCGGGTCGCGCAACGAGGTCCGAGACGCGGCGACGGGGAACGGGTCGTCCCCCTCGAGTGCCCACAACGCTCGCTACAAGTGGATCGCCCTCTCGAACATCACCTTGGGCACCCTGATGGTCTTCATCAACCAGTCGATCGTGCTGATCGCCCTGCCGGCCATCTTCCGGGGCATCCACCTCAACCCGCTGACCCCGGCGAACACCGGCTACATGCTGTGGATGCTGATGGGCTTCATGGTCGTCCTGGCGGTCCTGGTGGTGACCCTTGGACGGGTCGGCGACATGTTCGGCCGGGTCAAGATGTACAACCTGGGCTTCGCCGTCTTCACGGTGTTCTCGATCCTGCTCTCGGTCACTTGGCTGACCGGGCCGGCCGGGGCCATCTGGCTCATCGCCATGAGGATCGGCCAGGGGGTGGGCGGGGCGATGCTGTTCGCCAACTCCTCGGCCATCATCACCGACGCCTTCCCGGCGGATCAGCGGGGCCTCGGGCTGGGCATCAACAACGTCGCCGCCATCGCCGGATCGTTCATCGGCCTCGTGCTCGGGGGGCTCTTGGCCCCGATCCAGTGGCACATGGTGTTCTTGGTCTCGGTGCCGTTCGGGATCATGGGGACGATCTGGGCCTACCTCAAGCTCGAGGACCGGGGGGTCCGGACACCGGCCCACATCGACTGGTGGGGCAATGTCACCTTCGCCGCCGGGCTGATCCTTATCCTGGTCGGGATCACCTACGGCCTCCTCCCCTACGGGCACCACACGATGGGGTGGACCAGCCCGTGGGTGCTGGCCGAGATCTTCACCGGCCTGGCGCTGCTCCTGGCCTTCTGCGTCATCGAGACCCGGGTGGCCAACCCGATGTTCCGCCTCACGCTGTTCCGGATCAGGGCCTTCAGTGCCGGGAACGTCGCCAGCTTCCTGGCGTCGCTCAGCCGGGGCGGCCTTATGTTCATGCTGATCATCTGGCTCCAGGGGATCTGGCTGCCTCTGCACGGATACAGCTTCAGCCGGACACCGCTGTGGGCGGGCATCTACATGGTGCCGTTGACCGTCGGCTTCCTGGTCGCCGGTCCGCTCTCGGGACACCTGGCGGACCGCTTCGGCGCCCGGCCGTTCGCCACCGGAGGACTGCTGCTGGTGGCCGTGACCTTCTTCCTCCTCCAGATGCTGCCGGTCAACTTCAGCTACCTGATCTTCGGTCTCCTCATCTTCTTGAACTCGGTCGGCATGGGGCTCTTCATCGCCCCGAACCAGACCGGCATCATGAACAGCCTCCCGGCCTCCCAGCGCGGGGCGGGAGCCGGCATGGCCGCCACCTTCAACTCATCGGCCCAGGTGTTGTCGATCGGGATCTTCTTCACCCTCATGATCCTGGGCCTCTCGGCCACCCTGCCCGCCACCCTCTATCACGGCCTTGTGGCCCAGGGGGTCCCGGTGGCCACCGCCGTCCGGGTCTCCCACCTCCCCGCCGTGGGCTCGCTGTTCGCGGCGTTCCTCGGCTACAACCCAGCGGCCACCCTGCTCGGCCCGCACGCCCTGCACCACATGACACCGGCGCAGGTGAACTACATCACCGGACGCTCGTTTTTCCCGAACCTGATCGCCGGACCCTTCGGCCAGGGATTGAAGAAGGCCTTCGACTTCGCGGCGGTCGTGTGCCTGCTCGGCGCCGTGGCCTCGCTGCTGAGGGGCGGCAAGTTCCACTACACCGAACCCGGTGACGAGCACCTCCCGATCGAACCGTCCCAAGAGGCGGTGGCCGAGACCGAGCCACTGCTGGTCGACTGAGATGGCACGCGACACGGTCGTCACCGAGCGGTTGGCGGCCGAGAGGGTGGAGGCCGACCGGCCCGTGGAGGTGCCCGGGACGGGGCTCCGCATCAGCGACGCCGCTGCCCGGGCCGGGGTCTCCCCCCGCACCCTGCGCTACTACGAGGAGCTCGGCCTGCTGACGCCGTCGGAGTACACCCGGGGGGGCGAGCGGCGCTATCAGGTGGGCGACCTGGTCCAGCTCGACCGAATTCTCGAGCTGCGCGAGGTGCTCGGGATGAACCTCGAGGAGATCAAGGGGTTCTTGGAGTCCGAGGGCCGCCTCGACGAGGTCCGGGCGGCCTACCGGGCCAAGAAGGACGTCCGCACCAAGGCGGCCCGGGCCCAGCAACGGGCACTGCTCGAAGAAGCGCTCGCCCTCAACGAGGACCTGGCCGAGCAGCTCAACGCCAAATTGGCCCGCATGGACGCGTTCCGGGCCACGTTGTCCGGCAACGCCGCTCGCTGCCGGGAGCTGCTGGCCGAGCTGGGCTGAACTACACCTGGTCGCGGTTGCGGACGACAACCACCGGACAGTGTGCGTTGGACACGCAGTGCTCGCTCACCGACCCGAGCAGCATGCCCACGAACTCGCCGTGGCCCCGGCTACCGACCACGAGCAGGTCGGCGCGGGCCGACTCGTCGATCAGGACGGGTGCGGGGTGCCCCTCGATCACCGCCTGGTCGATCTCGACGTCGGGGTGGTCCGCCCGGACCGGGGCCAGTGCCTGGTCGAGCTGCCGGCGGGCATCGGCCGCCGGGTCGTAGTCCGACGGGACGGCCAGACCCCAGCCGTAACTGGTCGGCCATTCCCAGGACATGACCACCCGCAGGGTGGCCCCGCTGGCCTGGGCGTGACTGACCGCCCATTCGAGGGCCTCGATCGAGGTGGGTGACCCGTCCACCCCCACGAGGATCCGCTGTGCCCCTCCCCGCTGGACGTCGGTCACCGTTTCTGCTCCTCGCCCGCTCGGTCCGGGGCGTCGTGCCCCGGTCGTCGTCTCACGGTAGGCAGCCGGACCCGCCCCCCGACGGAGCGTCTGTCCCGGCTGGCCGCTCCCGGCTGGTTCCGGTCAACCGTACTCACCTCGGCCGTCTCGGATGCAGGCTCCCTCCACCGGCGTCCCGCCGACGATAGCGTCGGGCCGCGGTGGCCCGGCGACGAACCAAGCGTTGGCCGGCGTGACCGGCGGCGAGACCCCCGGCGGCGCCGGATCGGGTCAGCAGCTCCGGGCCAACCAACTCGGCACCGCGGACCTCACGGTGTCGACGGTGGCCAACATCGGCCCGGGCATCGACTTCTATTTCGCCTTCGGGGTCATCGCCGTCACGGCCGGCGTGGGCGCTCCGCTCACGATCATGGCCGCCGCGCTGGCCGTGTTCCTCCTGGCCGCCAGCGTGGCCGAGTTCAACCGGGCCGAGCCGTCGGCCGGGAGCTTCATCACCTACGTCGAGAGCGGCCTCGGACGCTCGGCCGGTATGGTGACCGCCCTTTTGGTCATGGTCGGCTACACCATCGCCATGGCCGGGGTGATCACGATGTCCGGAGGCTTCGTGGCCATGACGGTCAACCACTACACCGGGCTCCACGTCCCCTGGGGGCCCCTGACCGTCGTGATCACCCTGGGCGCGCTGTGGGTGATGGTCCGGGGGCTGCGACTGTCTACCTCGGTGGTGGGGGCGGCGGTCGTGCTCCAGGTCCTAGTCATGGTGGCCGTGTGCCTGGTGGTCCTGGTCGAGCGGGGGGGAGCCCTCTCGACGGCGCCGTTCTCGTGGTCCCATCTCAGGGGCGGGCTCAAGGGGTTGTCGGGCGGCTTCCCTCTCGCCCTGTACATGTTCATCGGCTGGGAGAACGGCCCGGCGATGGCCGAGGAGTGCCGACGGCCCACCACCACGGTCCCGCGGGCCCTCTACCTCTCGATCGGCATCGCCACCGCCCTGTTCGTCCTGTTCGCCTACGCGACCGTCTCGGGCTTCGACGACAACGTGTCGTCGATCGGTCGCTCGTCGGTGCCGTTCCTCACCGTGGCCGACCGCTACCTCGGTGGTGCCGCGGCACTGGCCTGGATCGCCGGTATCGCCTCGATCCTCGCCACCCTGCTCGCCGGGACGACGTCCCAGGCCCGCATGCTCTACGACGGTGGGCGCGACCGGCTGCTGCCGGGTTGGCTGGGTCGGGTCCGCACGGACAACGCGACCCCGGTCAACGCCCTCGTGGCCTTCATCCTCATCGGTCTGGCCATCATCGGGATCTGGGCGGTGGCGCACGTACTGGGCGTGGGGACCGGCTCGATGGACCCGGTCGGCCTCTACGCCGAGTGTTCCACCATGGGCACCATCCTCATCCTCTTCGTGTACGTGCTGACCGTGGTGGCGTTGCCGGTGTTCGTGTGGCGTCGGCACCGGGCCCGCTTCTCGGTCGTCCGTCACGTCGGGATCCCCCTCCTGGGAGCGCTCGCCGTGATGGTCCCGTTCGTCGAGCTCTGCCGGCCCGGCCAACCCGCCCCCTACGACGTCTTCCCCTACCTGGCGCTGGTGACGGTGGTGGCGGCGGTCGGCGTGGCGGTGCTCGTCGGCCGACGCCGGCGAGTCGTCCTCAGCCGACGAGGGTCGCCGTGACCCGTGTGCCGGACCGGCCCTCCATGACGGCCACCGCCTCTTTGAGGTTCCCGATGGCCCCGATCCCCCCGGTGGCCTCCACGAAGCGGCAGACCGCCTCGACCTTGGGGCCCATCGACCCGGCGGCGAAGGTCATGGCCCGCAGCTCGGCCACCGTGGCCCGGTGGATCGGCGCCGCCTCGGGGCTGCCGTAGCCGGACTGGACCGCGGCGACGTCGGTGAGCAGGACGAGGGCGTCGGCCCCGACGGCCCGGGCCAGGAGGGCGGCCGTCAGGTCCTTGTCGATGACCGCTTCGATCCCGTGCACCACCCCGCCGACGCGGACCACCGGGATGCCACCGCCGCCGGCGCAGACGACGAGGACGCCCGCCCCGAGGAGTTCGTCGATGACCGGGAGCTCCACCAGCTCGAGGGGCTCGGGGGAGGCCACCACCCGTCGCCAGCACGAGCCGTCCTGATGGACGGCCCACCCCCGCTCGGCCGAGAGCCGGCGGCCCTGCTCCTCGGTGTAGGCGGGCCCCACGAACTTGGTCGGTCGGGAGAACGCCGGGTCGTCGGCGCCGACGACGGTCTGGCAGACGACGCTCGCCACCTGACGACCGGGCAGGGCGTTCTCGAGTGCCTGCAGCAGCCAATACCCGATCATGCCCTGGGTCTCTGCCCCCAAGACGTCGAAGGGGTAGGGGTGGGAGAGCGAGGGGTCCTGGTCGCTCTCGAGGGCCAGGACCCCAACCTGGGGACCGTTGCCGTGGGTGATGACCAGATCGTGACCGTCGGCCAGCGGGGCCAGGGCGGTGGCCGCGGCGGCCACGTGGTGCTGTTGGACCTCGGCGTCGGGGGGCTCGCCCCGCTCCAACAACGCGTTGCCACCCAGGGCGAGGACGACCCGCACCTCAGCCGACCAGAGTGGCCACCATGGCCGCCTTGATGGTGTGCAGCCGGTTCTCCGCCTGGTCGAAGACGATCGAGGCCGGCGACTCGAACACCTCGTCGGTGACCTCGAGGGCGACGAGCCCCCGCTTCTCGAAGACCTGCCGCCCCACCTCGGTCTCGGTGTTGTGCAGGGCCGGGAGGCAGTGCATGAACTTCACCCCGGGATTGTCGGTGGCCGCCAGAACCGAGGCGTTGATCTGGTACGGGAGGAGCTGGTCGATCCGGCTGTCCCACTCCTCGGCGGGTTCTCCCATCGAGAGCCAGACGTCGGTGTAGACGAAGTCGACCCCGTGCACTCCCGCCGCCACGTCCTCGGTGATGGTGATCGCCGCCCCGGTGACCGTCGAGAGCTCGCCGGCGATGGCCTGCACGTCGGCACCCGGCCACAGGGCAACCGGGGCGCAGATGCGGACGTCGAGCCCGAGCAGGGCCCCGGTGACCAGGAGCGAGTTGGCGGTGTTGTTGTGGGCGTCGCCCAGGTAGCAGTAGGCGACGTCGCCCAGAGGCTTGCCCGCGTGGTCGCGCATGGTGAGGATGTCGGCCAGCATCTGCGTCGGGTGCCACTGGTCGGTGAGCCCGTTCCACACCGGAACCCCGGCGAAGGCCCCGAGGATCTCGATGCCCGACTGGGAGAAGCCGCGGTACTCGATCCCGTCGTACATACGCCCGAGGACCCGTGCGGTGTCCTTCATGGATTCCTTGTGCCCCAGCTGGGACTCGTCGGGGCCCAGGTACGTCACGTGCGCCCCCTGGTCGTGCGCCGCCACCTCGAACGCCGACCTGGTCCGGGTTGACGTCTTCTCGAAGATCAGGGCGATGTTGCGTCCGGTCAGGCGAGGCACCTCGGTGCCGTCCCGTTTGACCTCCCGGAGACGCTCACCCAGGTCAACCAGCAAGAGGAACTCGGCCGGGCTCAGGTCGATCTCCTTTAGGAGGCTGCGACCCCTCAGGCTCATCGCTCCTCCCCCGCGGGCCCCCGTTCGATCGGGCACGTCATGCAGCGCGGGCCGCCGCGACCCCGGCCCAGCTCACCGCCGGCCACGCTCACCACCTCGATGCCGTGCTTGCGCAGCATGGTGTTGGTGGCCACGTTCCGTTCGTAGCCGAAGATGACGCCCGGGGCCACCGCCAGGTAGTTGGTGCCGTCGTCCCACTGCTCGCGCTCGGCGGCCCGGATGTCCTCGTCGGTGGTGAGGATGGTGACCCGGTCCACGCCGAGGATCCCGGCCAGGGTCTCCCAGAGCTTCTCGTTGCGCTGGACCCGGAGCTCACCGGGCCCGTCGCCCGGGGTGATGGTCCAGCTCCGGAGGTGCCGGTCCAGGTACGGGTAGAGCACGAACGTGTCCCGGTCGATCATGGTCATCACGGTGTCGAGGTGCATGGTGGCGTGGGAGTGGGGCAGTTCGATGGCCAGGACCGTCGTCGCCTGAGCCCGGGAGAAGAGAGCCTCCGAGAGGATCTCGACCGCCATGGGCGTCGTCCGCTCCCCCATCCCGATCATCACCGCCCCGTGTCCCAGCACGTGCACGTCACCGCCCTCGATGGAGGCCGGCAGATGGCTGCGGTCGTCGTCGCCGTAGTAGACGTCGAAGTCCTGGGAGGCGAACATCGGATGGAACCGGTAGATGGCCCGGGTGTGCAGCGATTCGCGCTGGCGGGCCGGCTTGGCCATCGGGTTGATCGAGACCCCCTTGTAGACCCAGCACGAGTTGTCCCGTTGGAACAGGTGGTTCGGAAGGGGGGCCAGCACGAAGTCGTCGGCCCGCAGGGTCTCCCACTTGAGGCTCTTGGCCCGCAGCGGTTGCAGGTCTGCCTTGAGCACACCCCCGATCAGGAACTCGGCCAACGCCGGGCCGTCGAGGCCCTCGAAGAGCGCTCGCATCGGATCGACCAACGAGGGCCCGAGGGCCTCCACCGTGCACAAGCGGTCGAGGACGAAGTCGCGCCCGGCCGGGGTCTCGAGCGTCTCGGCCAGTAGCTGGCCGTAGTAGTGGACCCGGACCCCCTTCTCGCGCAGGGATTCGGTGAAGGCGTCGTGCTCCTCCTTGGCCTTCTTGGCCCACATCACGTCGTCGAACAGCAGCTCGTTGATGTTCTGCGGGGTGAGCCGTGAGAGCTCGAGGCCCGGGCGGTGCACGATCACCTGACGGAGGGGCCCGACCTCGGAGTCCACGTGCAAGCTCATGACCGTCCTCCTCGCACGCCCCTGTCGCTCCCCGGTCGGCGGTTCACGCCGCCCCGGCCGGCACGGCCGGCTCCTCGGGCGGGAGGTCGACCGGCTCGGCCGCCTCACCCAGCCGCTGGCGGCGGGCGTTCAAGAAGGCGTAGAGCACCAGCCCCGCCAGCAGCACCACCAGCGCCTGGTAGACGACCTGGTATCCCGAGGCGAAGGTCACCCACATCGAGAACAGCACGCTCGCCCCGGCCACGGCGAGGTCCCGGGCCAGGGCCCAACCCTGCACCCGCCGACGGCGGGAGACGAGGTAGGTCAGCTGGGCGATGGCCGAGAAGAAGTACGGGATGGCCACCGTGACCACGGTCAGGTCCACCAGGTAGGTGAACACGGTGAGGCCCGAGGTCGTCGTGTAGCGCCAGAGCATGAGCAGTGACGGCAGCGCGGTGCCGACCAGGATGCCGAACCAGGCGGTCCCCTTCTTGTCGGTCCAGGCGAAGGGCCGGGGGAACATGTCGTCCTGGGCGACCGCCCGCGAGGTCTCGGTCACGATCAGGGTCCAGCCGTTCAGGGCCCCGATCCCCGAGACGACGGCCAGGGCGGCGATGAACTTCCCGGCCCAGGCCGTGTGGGGGAACATGTTCTGGAAGGCGTTGACGAACGGCGACCCGGTGTTGACCAGGGTGTGGTGGGACACCAGGCCCATGACGGCCGCCGTGACCAGTACGTAAAGGATGGCACTGGCCGCCGTTCCGAGCATCGAGGCCCGCAGCACGTTCTTGCGGGGATCCCGCACCCGCTTGGCCGTCATCGCCGCCGCTTCGACCCCGATGAACGAGAACAGGGCCACACCGGCTGCGATCCCGATGGCGCTGTAGAGGCTGCCGCCCGAGGCGTTGAAGGGCCCGAAGTGGGCCTTTTGGACGAAGAACCACCCGACGATCCCGACGAACAACAGCGGCAGGAACTTGAGGACGACGGTGACGTTCTGGAACCAGGCCATCTGGCGCAGCCCCACCAGGTTCACGACCGCCGGCACCCAAAGGCCCACCAGGGCGATGCCCCAGTTCTCCATGCCCGTCGGGTGGTTGATGCCGAACAGGGCGTCGACGTAGAAGACCCAGGAGGCGACGATCGCCGCATTGCCGGCCCAGGCCTGGATCCAGTAGCACCACCCGACCAGGTAGCCGGCGAAGTCCCCGAACTCGTGGCGTGAGTAGGCGTAGAGCCCACCGTCGCTGTTCGGCACCCGCTTGGTGAGCTGGCCGAACAGCACCGCCAGGAGCATGGCCCCGACGGCGATGACCCCGAGCACGACGATCCCCATCGTGCCGGCGCCGGCCAGGACGGCCGGCATCGTGAACACCCCGGTCCCCACGATGCTCCCGACGACCAGGGCGGTGGCCGAGGTCAGCCCCAGCGCGTGGGCCTTCTGCTGGTTGCGAGGCGACAGGGTCTGGGTGGGGGTGACGGGCTGGACCGGGGCAACCCCGTCGTCGGTGCGCGTCATCGACTCCCTCTCGTGCTGGCCGCATCCACGGCGGGTCCCTCTTGGGTGTCACTGTGCAGGAGCATCCGGGCGCCCGGTAGGGACCAAAGTCCCCGAGATGGCGACCACCTCGTGACGACACGTGGTCGGCGGGCCCGTAGGCGCCAAACGCCTCCTCGGGCCGGCAAGGAGGACCTGCGATGGGAATTTCGGCCCTAGGCACGGGCGTGGTGGATCGTCACAATCCGTGACAGATATGTCGATGTACTCACAGCTCCTGACGGCGGCATGGGACGAATTCGCCGACGACCCCGAATACGACGGGGCCACCTCGGGCGAGCTCCTGGCCAGGCTGCTCGACCTTCGCGCGGCGGTCCATCCCGGCAGCGACGGCGAGCAGGGGGGAGACGGGCTGGGTCCGAAGGGGTTGGACACCATGGCCAACGAGCTCACCTACGACCTGACGCTGCTCCGGCTGGCCTCGGCCGTGGGTATCCCGGCCGAGCCACGCCGCTTCACCGATCCCCGCTCCGAGCGGCGCCGCCTCGAAGGCGAGCTGAGCACCTCGGGGGTGAATCTGGGGGAACTCGGGGGCCGGGCCCGAGCCGAGTCTGACGGGTCGTGAACCCCGGGCACCCCGCGCCGGCGCGGAGCCGGTTCGAGCTAGGTGCCGCTTCTCGGTGCCGGGTTCCCGTCGGCCCCCGACGCTTTTCGCTCGGCGAGCCGCGCCGCGTACACCGCCGCCTCGGTCCGCCGCTGCATCCCCAGTTTGGCCAACAGGTTCGAGACGTAGTTCTTCACGGTCTTCTCGGCCAGGAACATCTCCTCGCCGATCTGACGGTTGGTCCTGCCCTCGGCGATGAGGTCGAGGATCCGGCGCTCCTGGGGGGTCAGGCTGGCCATGCGGCCGTCCTGGTCCGGACCGGTGCGCATCCGCTCGATGATCCGCTCGGTCAGCCCCGGATCGAGGAGGGAGCCACCGCCCGCCACCTTTCGGATGTCGACGAGCAGATCGTTCCCGCTGACCTGTTTGAGGACGTACCCGGCGGCGCCGGCCATGATGGCGGCGAACATCGCCTCGTCGTCGGCGTACGACGTCAGCATCAGACAGGACGTCTCGGGCATCTGGGAGCGGACCTCGCGGCAGACCTCCACCCCGGTGCCGTCGGGAAGCCGGACGTCGAGGATGCAGACGTCGGGGCGGGTCGGCGGGATGCGAGCCAAGGCCTCCTTGGCGGTGGAAGCCTCGCCCACCACCTCAAGACCCTCGTCGCTTTCGAGCAGGGAGCGGAGCCCGGAGCGGACCACCTCGTGGTCATCCAGCAAGAACACCCTGATCGTCACGCCCTAGATCTTGCCACCCTTGGGCACCCCGGGGTGACCCAGCGGGCCCCTCAGCCGATCGTGGTCCCGATCGTCGAGGCGTGAGTGGCTACCATCAGGGCAGTGCCCTTCCACCGGATTACCGATCCGGCCAAGCTTCAGCGCCTGATGCAGGCAATGCTGATGATCGAGGCTGACCTGCAGTTGCCGGTCCTCCTCACCCACCTCGTCGAGGAGGCCAGGCAGCTCGTCGACGCCCGCTACGGGGCCCTGGGCGTGCTCGACGACCGGGGCACGGCGCTCGAAGAGTTCATCACGGTCGGCTTGAGCGACGACGAAGAGGAGGCGGTCGGCCTCCGACCGACCGGCCAAGGGATCCTCGGGTTGCTGATCCTCGAGCCCGAACCGCTGCGCCTGCCCGACCTAAGCGCCCACCCCGACAGTTACGGCGTGCCGGCGAACCATCCCCCCATGACGACGTTCCTCGGCGTCCCCGTACAGTCGCGGGGGTCGGTCTACGGCAACCTCTACCTGACCGACAAACGGAGCGGGAACGAATTCACCGACGAGGACGAGGCGGCGGTGATGGCCCTGGCCCTGGCGGCCGGCATCGCCATCGAGAACGCGCGGCTCCACAATCGGGTGCGGGACCTCACCTTGATCGAGGACCGGGACCGGATCGCCCGGGACCTGCACGACACGGTCATCCAACGGTTGTTCGCCCTCGGGCTCTCCCTGCAGGGGACGGCCCGGATGGTGAGCAGGTCCGACGTCGCAACCAGGATAGAGAGCGGGGTGGTCGAGCTGGACGGGGTCATCCGCCAGCTCCGCTCGGCGATCTTCGACCTCGAGACGCCCCCCGAGGACACCGGGGTCCGCCGGGCCGTGCTCGACCTGGCCCAGGAGCTGGGCCCGGTGGTGGGCAGCACCGTGCGGGTCACCTTCGACGGTCCGGTGGACACCGCCGTCGAGCCCCGGATCTCTGAGCACCTGCTGGCCAGCCTGCGCGAGGCGCTCACCAATGTCGGCAAGCACGCCGACGCCTCCACCGTCTCGGTGGCGGTCTCGGTGGAGGGCAACGAGCTCTCCCTCGAGGTCGTCGACGATGGCGTGGGATTCGTCGAGAGCGACGGCTCCGACGGCCACGGCCTGCGGAACCTGCGGAACCGGGCCCAGAAGTTCGAGGGCAGCCTCGAGGTGAGCGTCCCCGAAGGCGGGGGGACGCACCTCGTGTGGCGGGTCCCCTGCTGACCCGATGATCCGCCTGCCCCGCCCAGGCCGCCCTCAGACGACCGAGCGGTGGTTGGGAGCGGGACCGGTGGCCGAGCGACCGGCCGGGTCGATGGCGAAGCGCAGCTGGACGGTGCCGTCCCGCTCGTCCCACTCCACCTCGTAGGGCGAGTCGAAGAACACCCGGAGCATCGCCGTGTTGCTGACCAGCACCTCGGCCACGAAGTGGGTGACCCCGCGGGGCCAGGCGGCCTGGGCCAGCGCCTCGAGGAGGAGGGTCCCGATGCCGTGGTGCTGGAACTCGTCGGCCACGACGAAGGCGACCTCGGCGTCGGTCGTGCCCGGGAGGCGGTCGTAGCGGCTCACGGCCACCAGGCCCCGGTCGTCCTCGGCCACCAGAGCCAGGCGGTAGCGGTAGTCGACATGGGTGAACCACCGCACCTCGTCGTCGCTCAGCTCGCGGTGCGATGAGAAGAACCGCAGGTAGACGGTCCACTGCGAGAGGGCGGCGTGGAACCTGACCAGCCGGGGGCCGTCGTCGGGGCGGATCGGGCGGATCGTGAGAACGGTGCCGTCGTCCAACGCGACCGCACGCACCAACTCGACCGGGTAGTGGGCCACGGCGTGTCCGGGGGGCCGATCTCGGTCCATGGCCCCACTGTGGCCGCCCGGGCCCGCCCGGGCCAGGGCCCAAGGACCCCCCGGCCGGGGCACGGCCGGGGGCCCCGGGGCCCCGAAACGGCCCAAAGTCCCTAGTGCGGAGGGGCATGCCGGGACAGGGTGGAGCCATGGCGGAGTTGGACGCCCTGGACACCCAGAGCTGGTTGGAAGCGGTCTTCGACGGCTCCGACGACGCCATCATCGGCGAAACGCTCGACGGGACCGTCCTCAGCTGGAACCGAGGGGCGACGGGCATCTTCGGCTACACGGCCGACGAGATGATCGGCCGTAGCAGCGCCCTCCTCGAGGCCCCGAGCCGCCGAGGCGAGGTGGCCACCCTCATGCCGCGCATCGCCAGGGGCGAGCGGCTCCGGCACTTCGTCACCGAGCGCCAGCGGCGGGACGGTCGGATCATCACCGTCTCGCTCACCCTCTCGCCGGTCTTCGACGGTCTAGGTGAGATCACCGGGGTCTCGGCGGTCGCCCGCGACGTCACCGAGTTGGCCCGCGCCCGGGAGGCGTCGGAGGTCGCCCTGCGCCGCATCGCACGGCGCTTCGAGGTCCTGCTCGAGCACAGCACCGACCTGATCGCCTTGGTGACCGCGGACGGCAAGGTCGACTACGTGAACCCGGCGAGCCAGCAGATGCTCGGCTACCACACCGACCGGGAGCTCGGGACGTCGATCTTCGGCCACGTCGTCCCCGCCGACCAAGCGCGGGCCGCCAAAGAGATGCTTGAGATCCTCAAGCGGCCGGGGAACCAGGTCACCGACATGTTCACCGTCGAGCTGGCCGACGGGCGGACCGCCGTCCTGGAGATCTCGGCCGTGAACGCCATCGACGACGAGGCTGTCCATGGCATCGTCGTCAACGCCCGAGACGTGACCGAGCGGGAGAATTACCTCAGCCGCTTGACGGCCACGCTCGACGCCGTGGCCGACGCCGTCGGTCATGCAGCCGAGCTCCGTGACCCCTACACGGCGGGACACCAACGCAGGGTTGCCGAGCTGGCGGTGGCCATCGCCCGGGACCTCGGTCTCGACGAGGACACCGTGAAGGGGATCCAGGTCGCCGCCACCATCCACGACGTGGGGAAGCTGGCCATCCCGGCCGAGATCCTCACCAACCCCGGGCGGCTGAAGCGAGCGGAGCTCGACTTGGTCAAAGAGCACGTCACCGAGGGGGCCGAGATCGTCGCCCAGATACCGTTCCCGTGGCCGGTGGCCATGATGATCGAGCAGCATCACGAGCGGCTCGACGGCTCGGGCTATCCAAAGGGCCTGGCCGGGGACGAGATCCTCCTCGGCTCCCGGATCATCTCGGTGGCCGACTCGGTCGAGGCGATGTCCTCGCACCGCCCTTACCGGCCGGCCCTCGGACTGGACCGAGCCCTCGAAGAGCTGCAGCGGGGACGGGGCACGCTGTTCGACCCTGCGGTCGCCGACTCCTGCCTCCGGCTCTTCAGCAGTGGTGCGTTCGCCTTCTCCGCCTGACGTGGCCCGACAGGCCCCGACCAACGACCGTCCGATGACGCCTCCTGGCGGCCGGAACGCCGGCTGAGACCGACCATGCACTACAAGGAGGGCCGGGCCACCCCCGAGACGATGGCGACGGTGCTGCGGATCGTCGGCGTCTTGTACGTGACCTTCCCGGTGTACCTGGCGGCGATCTACCTCTACGGGACCCCGACGATCAACTGGGGCGGTACCGCAGTCGAGTACGTCCTGTTGGCCGTGCTCCTCCTGGCGGCCGCCGTCGACGTCCGCCGGATCCGCAACAGATCGTGGGAGCGATTCGGCCCGTGGTTCGCCTGGATCCAGATCTGCGTGGGACTGGCCCTGGCGGCCACGATCAACGCCACGGCCGCCGGCGACCCTGACGTCTACCGGGTGCTTCTGCTGCTTCCGGCCATCACCGCGGCCATGATCGGGGCCGAGGACATGATCGCGTCGACATGGCTCCTCACCATGGTGGCGCTCGGGGTCATCACCTACCGCCAGACCGGCTCGGACGCCACCACCTTTTGGTACGTGGCGGTCTGGGGAGCCGCCCTGGCCGGGGCGGTGGTGAGCATCCACCTCGTGGTCGGCCGGTTCCTGGCCGGGATGCGGGTCTCCGACGCCCTGCGCCGGGTGGCCGAGCACGAGGTGGCGGATGCCTCGTGGCCCGAGAGCCTCGCCCCCTGCCTCCCCGACATCGCGGTGGCACTGGAGGCCGAACGGGTCGCGGCGGTGGCCTACCGCTCAGCCGTTGGGCTGGCCCTCCTGGCCGTCTGGCCGCCGGGGGACTGGCAACGCCCGCTGGAGGCGACCGAGGCGACCGGGGCCCTCGAGCGGGGGCGCCCGATCCGGGTCGGCGACCGCCTGGTGATCCCGGTGGCCACCACGGTCGAGCCCCGCATCGTCCTGGTGGCGGAGCGCAGCGGGCCCCGGCGCCCATTCGGGGGCGACGGCCAGCGGGGCACGGCGGCCACCGTCGCCGGGCTCGTGGCCGGACTGGCCGACCGGGCGACGCTGGTCACCGGGCTCGAGCGCGAGGCCCGCCTGGATCCCCTCACCGGTCTGGCCAACCGTCGCGCCCTCGACGAGAGCCTGAACCGGGAGCTGGCTACGCACGACCGCAGCGGCTTGGCGCTTTCGGTGGTGATGATCGACGTCGACCACTTCAAGGCCTACAACGACGCCTTCGGTCATCTCGCCGGCGACACCCTCCTGCGACGGTTCGCCGACCGCCTCACCGGCCGGACCCGCCAGAGCGACCTGGTGGCCCGATACGGCGGGGAGGAGTTCTGCATGGTTCTCCCGGCCACCACGGCCGACAACGCCGAGATCCTGATCGAGGAACTGCGGGGCGTCGGGCCGGTGACCGACGACACCGGGAGGGGCGTGACCTTCTCGGCCGGCATCGCCCAATGGGACCGCTCCGAGCCGGTGGGCGCTCTGCTCGGTCGGGCCGACCACGCCCTCTACGCCGCCAAGGGGTCGGGGCGAAACCGGATCTGCGTCGCCGCCTGACGCGCCCGGCCGGAGCCCCCTTGGACCGGGATGGGCCGCTCGGCGTGCCTCCCCTCGTAGAGTTGGGGGGTGATGCCGAGCAGTGAGCTTTCCTCCGGACGGCCCTATGGCGGCAAGTCCCCCCAGGAGAGGACGGCCGGCCGGCACCAACGACTCATCGACGCGGGCCTGAAGCTTTTCGGCACCGAGGGCTACGGGTCGACGTCGATCGAGGCGCTCTGCCGGGTCTCGAGGGTCACCCCCCGCTACTTCTACGAGTCCTTCTCCAGCCGTGAGGACCTCCTCCGGGAGATCTACGACCTAATCGCCGCCGACACGTTCGAGCGGGTGGCGTCGGTGGTCGACTCGGCCAAGGGCGAGGACGTCGACACCCTGATCGCACAGGGGGTGCGCACCCTCTTCCACTGCATGCTCGACGATCCTGGGATCGCCCGGATCTTCTGCATCGAGGCGGTCGGGGTCAGCCCGGCTCTCGAGCTCCGGCGGCGCGAGGTGCTGCACGAGTTCGCCGCCATCATCTCGAGCCAGGCGTCGGTCAAGGTCAACAACCCCGAGCTCGGCGCCGGGACCTACGACCTGGTGTCGCTGGCCGTGGTCGGCGGGATCTACGAGCTGGTGGTCGACTACATCTCCGGCCTGCTCGACACCGACATCGACTCGTTGGTGCTCGAGGCCGTCGCCTTCATCCGCGACGCGTTGACCGGGGTCAGCGTACGGCGGATCGGCCAGCCGGCCTTCCCGCGCTGAGCGGTACCCCGGCGACCGAGGGCGCCGTGTCCGCCGGCCGGTAGCCACCCCGGTACGCTCCAACCCGTGAGCGGGATCGTACCGGTGCGCGAGGGTCTGTTCACCGCCGACCCGCCCCGGCTGGTGGGCGGGCGGTGCGGGGCCTGCCGGCTCACCCAGTTCCCGATGCGCCCGACCTGCCCCTACTGCGCCGCCGACGGGGTCCAGTTGGTCGAGCTGTCCCCGACCGGCACCCTGTGGGCCTGGACATCGGTCAACGCGGCGCCCCCGGGGTACCGGGGGACGACCCCGTTCGGCTTCGGGGTGGTCGAACTGCCCGAAGGGCTGCGGGTGCTGGGTCGCCTCACCGAGGCCGATCCGGTCCGTCTCTCGGCCGGCCAGGCGATGCGACTGGCCATCGTGCCCCTCCACACCGACGACGAGGGGAACGAGGTCGTGACCTACGCGTTCGCCCCCGACCGGGGTGAGCCGCTGGGCGGGGTCTCAGGCCCGTGACCGCGGTCGACGTCGCCGGGATCGGGCTGCACCCCTTCGGGCGGTTCCCCGACACGAGCATCACCGACATGGGGGTGATCGCCGTCCAGGGCGCCCTGGCGGAGGCGGGGGTCGGCCGGGGCGGCTTCCAGGCGGCGTTCTGCGGGACCGCCTACGGCGGCGTGGCGTCGGGGCACAAGGTGCTGGGCGCCCTGGGGATGACCGGTATGCCCATCGTCGACGTCGAGGCGGGATGCGCCAGCGGCAGCGCCGCCCTGATGGTGGCCGCGGGAGCCATCGCGGCGGGCCAGTACGACACGGTGCTCGTGTTCGGCATCGAGAAGATGCCCAAGGGCATCATCCGCTCGTCGTTCTTCGACACCTGGCAGGAGGAGGCGGGCCTGGCGGCGACCCCGGCCTACTTCGCCCTCCGAGCGCAGCGTCTGATGCAGACGTCGGGGGTGACCAAGGACCACCTGGCCCAGGTCGTGGTCAAGAACCGGCGCCACGGCGCGCAGAACCCCGACGCCATGTTCCGCAGCGAGGTGGCGGCCGCCGACGTGCTCGGCTCACGGGTGGTCTGCGAGCCGCTGCACCTGTTCATGCTCTGCACACCCAACGAGGGGGCGGCCGCCGTGGTCCTGCGCCGGGCCGGCCCGACGACTTCGGGACCGAGGCCGGTCCGCCTGGCCGCCGCGGTGCTGCGCTCGCATCTCCCGGGTCCGGTGCTAAGCGAGTCGACCCCACTGTCGGGTTCGACCGACGACTCGGTGCCCGCGGCGTCGACCCTGGCGGCCAACGACGCCTTCGCCCAGGCCGGCGTGGGGCCCGACGACCTCGACGTGGTGGAGTGCCAGGACACCGACGCGGCTCGCGAGCTGTTGAGCTATGAGGAGCTGGGGCTCTGCACCCCGGGGGGGGCGGGCGAGCTGCTCGAGTCTGGTACCACCGCGCTGGGGGGGCGCCTCCCGGTCAACCCGAGCGGCGGACTCCTCTCGAAGGGCGAACCCCTCGGTGCCTCGGGACTTGGCCAGGTGGTCGAGCTGGTGCGCCAGCTGCGCGAGGAGGCCGGGCCCCGCCAGGTGCCCGGGGCGGGCGTGGGCCTGGCCCACACCGTGGGGCGGGGGGCCAACGCCGGGGTCGTGATCCTCACCCGCTGACCCGGGGCCGGCTGACCCGGGGTCGGGGCGTCACCGGGCGGGGGCGTCGCGGACCGCGTGGTCATTCGATACCCTAATAGTGTGACTCCCGAAGAGAATGACCCGGCGCGACCGCTGCCCGTCGCCCGGACCGCCGCCTGGCTGGCCAAGCAGGTGGAGCTGGGCCTGGCCTCGGTCGACCTGTCGCTCCCCCAGTACCGGGTGCTGGGCCTCCTCGACGCCGGGCCGGCCGTCTCGTCGGCCCTGGCCGACCGACTGGCCGTCCGGCCGCCGAGCGTGACGGCCGTCATCGACGGGCTGGTGGCCCGGGGCCTGGTCGACCGGCGGCCGGTCCAAGACGACCGGCGCCGGGTCTCCCACGTCCTCACCGGGTCCGGGCGCCACCTGCTGGTCGAGGCCGACGCCGCGGTGGAGGCCCGGCTGGCGGAGATCGCGGCCAGCCTGGCCGACCCCGGCCTGGCCCTCCGGGCCGTCGAGGATCTCGGGATCTGGCAGCAGGCGCTGCGGGCCCACCACACGGCGGTGGTGGCCCGATGACCGTCCTCGCCAACCGGTCCGGCCGTCACGAGGGGGGCCCGGAGGTCCCCGACGACACCTCCCCGTTCGTCCCGGTGGCCGAGGTGGCCCGCTACGCCGCCCCGAAAGCCACCATCGACCCCGACGGCTCCAAGACCTGGCTGCGACGGGCCATGCCCATCATGAAGGCCCACCGCGGGATCTTCATCACCGCCCTGGTGATGTCGTTCGTAGGGCTCGTCCTCCAGGTCCAGATCCCCGACCTGTTGAACAAGGCGATCAACAACTCGATCCAGCACCACGTCGTGCCGCTCAGCTACTACGTGTGGTGGGTGATCGGGCTCGGTGTGCTCGGAGCCGTCAGCGGCTACATCTCGCGGCTCTTCCTCTTCAAGACCGCCTACAACATCGAATTCGATCTCCGCAACATCATCTACGAGCACCTCACCAAGATGTCCTTCGGGTTCTACGACCGGGTCCAGTCGGGACAGCTGATCTCCCGGGCCAACTCGGACATCCGCTCGGTGCAGATGTACATGACGTTCGCGCCGATGATCCTCGTCCAGTGCGGTATCGCCGTGGTCGCCTTCGGCTACATGCTCTCGATCAACGTGCTCCTGGCGTTCATCGCCATGGCCACCATGCCGTTCGTGTACCTGGTGGGTGTGAAGATGCGCAAGTCGATGTTCCCGGTGAGCTGGCTCATCCAGGCCCGCCTGGCCGACGTGGCCACCATCGTCGACGAGAACGTCAACGGCGTCCGGGTGGTCAAGTCGTTCGCCGCCGAACCGACCCAGCTACGGGCTCTGGCCAAGTCGGCCGACAAGGTCCAGTGGGGCTACATCAAAGACGCCGACCTCCGGTCCCGGTTCGCCCCGGCCATCCAGAACCTCCCCCAGGTGGGGCTGGCCCTCGTGCTGCTCTTCGGCGGCTACATGGTGATCCACGGTCACCTCCAACTGGGCGCCATCCTGGCCTTCAACGCCTACCTGCTCATGCTCCAGGCGCCCTTCATGATGCTCGGGATGATCATCATGATGGGCCAGCGGGCGGCCGCCTCGGCCGACCGAATCTACGAGATCCTCGACGAGCGTTCGACGGTCGTCGACCGCCCCGGTGCGGTGGACCTGGTCGAGTGCGCCGGCGACGTCCGCTTCGAGGGCGTCGATTTCTCCTACGGCGACGGGACCGGGCCCAAGGTGCTCGACCGTCTCGACCTGCATCTGAGCCCCGGCGAGACGGTGGCCATGGTCGGGCGGACCGGGACCGGCAAGTCGACGGTGGCCCGCCTGCTCACCCGCTTCTACGACGTCACCGGGGGCCGGATCCTGATCGATGGTCACGACGTCCGTGACCTCACCGTGGCCAGCCTGCGCTCGCACATCGGGGTCGTCCTCGACGAACCCTTCCTCTTCTCGGTCTCCGTCCGGGACAACATCGCCTACGGGCGGCCCGACGCCCTTATGGACGACGTCGTGGAGGCGGCGAAAGCGGCCGGCGCACACGGGTTCATCACGTCTTTGGATCACGGGTACGACACCGTGGTCGGCGAACGCGGCTACACGCTCTCGGGCGGTCAACGCCAGCGGATCGCCATCGCCCGGACACTGCTGGTGAACCCCCCGATCCTGATCCTCGACGACGCCACCAGCGCCATCGACGTGCAGGTCGAGCTGCAGATCCACGGGGCCCTGCGCGAGCTCATGCGCGGCCGGACCACCCTCATCATCGCCCACCGCCTGTCCACCATCAGCCTGGCCGACCGGGTGGTCCTGCTCGACGAGGGCAGGATCGTGGCCGACGGCACCCACGCCGAGCTCCTCTCGTCGACCCCCCTCTACGCCGAGGTCCTGGCCCAGGCCGAAGAAGCCGAGGTCCGCGCGGCCCGCGAGGCGGCCGATGCGTCGTCGGGGGGGAGGGCCTGATGGCCTGGGGCGGCGGCTTCGGGGGCGGTCCCCCGATGGGCGGTGGCGGCACCCCGGGCCAGGCCGTCGGCGGTCTGCCCTTCGGCGGCATCCCCTGGGAGCTCCAGAAGGGCGTCGACCAGCTGGTGGCCGAGGAACCCGACCACGGCGAACCCGACGTCGAGTTCTCCCACCGCCAGCCGGTGGACGACGGCCGCCGGCTGAGCCTGTGGCGACTGTTGACCGAGTACCCCGGCATGCTGGCCCTGTCTGGCCTGCTGGTGGTGGTGATGAGCCTGCTCATCATCGCCGCCCCCCAGCTGACCCAGTACGCCATCGACGACGGCATGACGCCGCCCCACACGAGCTTCGCCGTCGTGGCCTTCGCCGCCGCACTGTTCCTCCTGGCCGTGGCGGCCAACTGGGTGGCCCAGGGCGCCCAGGCCCGGGTCACCGGCCGGCTGGCCGCCTGGGTGATGAACGACCTGCGGGTGAAGGTCTTCACCCACCTCCAGCGCCTCTCGCTCGACTACTTCACCGAGGAGAAGGCGGGCGTGATCATGACCCGCATGACGAGCGACATCGAGAACCTCCAGCAGCTGCTCCAAGACGGCCTGTCCCAGTTCGCCACCCAGGGTCTGACCATGGTCGTGATCACCGTAGCCATGTTCATCCTCGACGTCCGACTGGCCCTCATCACGGTGGTCCTGGTGGTCCCCCTGCTCACCATGGCATCGCTGTGGTTCCGCGGCTCCTCGGAGCGGGGCTACACCCGGGTGCGCGATGGGATCGCCAACGTCATGGCCGATCTCTCCGAGAGCCTGCACGGCATCCGGATCGTGACGGCCCACAATCGGCAGCGCCACAACGTCCTGCACCACCGCAACGTGGTCGGCGAGTACCGGGACGCCAACAATTACACCGCCCAGATCAACGCGGTCTACGGGCCGGGCACCCAGCTGCTGGCCGTCCTGGCCCAAGCGGCCCTGCTGGCAATCGGCGGCGACATGGTGGTGCACAAGCAACTGAGCATCGGCGCCCTGTTCGCCTTCTTCTTGTACCTCAACCGGTTCTTCCAGCCGATCCCCTTGCTCGTCCAGCAGTACAACACCTACCAGCAGGGGCAGGCGTCGATCATCAAGCTCCGCACCCTGCTGGAGGCCGAGCCCACCGTCGTCGAGTCGCTCGAGGCCACCGAGCTGCCCCCGATCCTGGGCCGGATCTCCTTCGAGCACGTCTCGTTCGGCTACGACCCGGCGGTCCCGGTCCTCCAAGACGTGGACCTGACCATCGCCCCGGGCGAGACGGTGGCCTTCGTCGGGCCGACCGGTGCCGGCAAGTCGACAATGGCCAAACTGGTGACCCGCTTCTACGACCCGACGGCCGGCGCCGTGCGGATCGACGGCCACGACCTGCGCCAGGTGACCATCGAGTCCCTCCGGCGCCAGCTGGGAGTGGTGCCCCAAGAGCCGTTCCTGTTCGCCGGGACCATCCGCGACAACATCGCCTTCGCCCGGCCCGACGCCACCGACGACCAGGTCGCCGAGGCCGTGGCCACGGTGGGCCTGGGCGAGCTGGTCGACAACCTCGCCGAGGGCCTGGACACCGTCGTCCACGAGCGGGGCCAGTCGCTCTCGTCGGGCGAGCGCCAGCTCATCGCCCTGGCCCGGGCCTTCCTCGCCCACCCGCGGGTCCTGGTGCTCGACGAGGCCACCTCCAACCTCGACCTGCAGTCCGAGACCAAGGTGGAAGCCGCCCTCGACGTGCTGCTCGAAGCCCGCACGGCGGTGCTCATCGCCCACCGACTCTCGACGGCCATGCGGGCCGACCGGATCGTCGTGGTCGACGAGGGGCGCATCGTCGAGGTCGGGACACACGACCAGCTGGTCGCCCGGGGCGGACGCTACGCGACGATGTACGCCACCTGGGTCAGCCAGGCCTCGGCGGCCACCTGAGCCCGGGCACCGCCATGGCCGGCGCCGACACCACGACCGCAGAGCCCCTCGGCTCCTATATCGACCAGATGGGTCTGCGCTTCGAGCCGGGCAACGGGCACACCACGGGCCGCCTGGACGTGGTCCCCGCCCTGTGCCGGGCACCCGGGCTGGTACGGGTCGGGGTCCTCAGCATCCTGGCCGATTGCGTGGCCGGCTTCGACGCCCTCAGCGCCTTCGACATGGCGTGGGTGGGCACGTCGGAGCTGGCCATCGCGGGCCCGTTCTGCGCGGCCCGGTCAGGCGAGGTGGTGGCCGACGGTCGACTGCTCAAGCGTCGGCGCACCGGTGGCGTCTTCTCGGTGACCGTGCACGACGCCGACCCGGGGCCGGACGGCGGCCCGCTGGCCACGGCGACGGCCACCCTCAGCCTGCTCGGCCGCCAACCCGGCACCAAGCTCGGCTCGGCCATCGCGCAGCAGCCGGGCACCCGGCGCGCCGTGGCCTCGGCCGCCTCGCTCGACGAGGTGATCCGTCCCGAGCCCATCGACGGCGGGGGTCTGCGACTCGCCATCACCGACAACGTCCGCAACAGCTGGCAGGTGCTGAGCGGCGGGATCGCCGCCCTGGTGGCCGAACTGGCCGCCGAGGCAGCGGCCGGGGCGGCCCTCGGGGGAGCCTGGCTGATCGACGGCCTCGGGCTGCACTTCTTGGCTCCGGGGCGTCTCGGACCCATCGAGGCCCGGGCGCAGGTGCTCTCGGACCCCGGGCCGGGACGGGCGCCGGTCGCCCACCTCGGCGTGCGACTGACCGACGCCGGGGCCGACGGGCGACTGATCGTCGCCGCGTCGGCCACGGCGCGACCGCTCGGCTGACCCTGCCCCGTACCCGGGCCCGTTCCCGGCCGGGCGAACCCCGGGCCCACTTAGGTGCGCACGGCCCGCCAGCACCGACAGGCCATGGGCAGGACCACCGGGGCGCCGGGGGCGTAGGCGCCGAGGACAGCCCTCACCCGGTCCAGCTCGGCCACCTTGGCCTCGGGCGCCATCGTGATCACCGAGCTGTAGGTGCCGGCCAGGCCGACCAGCTCGTCGGCGGTGACCGGCAGCGACCAGGTGACCAATGTGGCCTCGAGGTCGGCGAACCCCGAGCCCTCGGGGAGCTCGAAGCGGTGGCCGGCGGGGGTGGGGCGACGCTCGGCGGGCGAGGGGTCCCGACGTCTGAGCACCGCCGCCACCCAGTCCACCGATCGGTCGGCCCCGTTCCAGACCACCCCGAGCACGCCGCCGGGCCGGAGCACCCGGCCGATCTCGGCGGTGGCCCGGTCGGCCTCCATCCAGTGCCAGGCCGACGAGACGGTCACGCAGTCGACCAAGCCCGAGGCGACCGGGAGGTTCTCGGCGGAGGCCTGGACCGCCCCCACCCCGGGGGATCGGGCGGTCAGCACCTCGAGCATCCTCGGGTCCGGCTCGACAGCTAGGACCCGGTCCGCCCGGTCGACCAGTCGTCGGGTCAGCGCCCCGGTGCCGGCGCCCACGTCGAGGGCCGTCCGGCAGGGATCGGGCAGCACCCAGGCCACGGCGTCAGCCGGCGGCGCGGGACGGAACCGGTCGTAGGCGGCGGCCACCGCCCCGAAGGACCGGGCCCGGACGCTCGGCGCGCTCCCTGCGGTCACCGGGGGGCCGGGACCGGTCAGTGGCCGGTGTTCTTCACGACCGCGTCGACGATCGTGTCCCAGACGACCGGCAGCAGGTCATGGCCCATGCCCGGCATCACCAGCAGCTGGGCCCCGGGGATGGCCGCCGCCGTCGCCCGGCCGCCGCTCGGGTCGATCAGGACGTCACCATCACCGTGGATCACCAGGCTGGGCACCAGCACCCGGCCGAGCCCCTCGGTCCGATCGGGCGAGGCGAGGATGGCCGCCAGCTGGCGGCCAGTCCCCGCCGGGAGGAACCGCCGGTCGTAGGCGGCGCCGGCCCGGTCCCGGATCCGCTGCTCGTCGAAGGGGTACCCCGGCGAGGAGATCACCCGCCAGGTGGCCACCTCATGGTCGATGAACCCGGCCCGATCGGCCGGGGGGGTCCCGAGCAGCACCGCCAACGCCTCGTCACTCGGTTGGCCCACCGTGGGGTCACCAGTCGTCGACATGATCGAACAGAGGCTGTGCACCCGTCCGGGGTGGTCGATCACCAGCTGCTGGACGATCATGCCGCCCATCGACAGCCCCACCAGGTGGGCGGCGTCGACGCCCAGGGCGTCGAGGAGGCCGACGACGTCGTCGGCCATGTCGGCCAGCCGGTAGGGCGCCGACGACGGGTCCCCGCCGAGGAGGGCCGTGAAGTCGGGGGCGGCTGAGGCCTCGAAGTCCGTCGACAGGCCGACGTCGCGGTTGTCGTAGCGGATGACGAAGAAGCCCCGCTCGGCGAAGCGCCGGCACAGCTCGGTGTCCCAGGCGATCAGCTGGCCCCCGAGACCCATCACCAGCAGCATCGGGGGGTCGGCCGCCTCCCCCATCGTCTCGTACTCGATCCGGATCCCGGCGGCGGTCGTCGTGTGGGGCATCGGTCAGCTCCCTTTCGCTGTGGGCCGCCCTACTGTACGGGCCACGGCCGAGACCCGCCCGGCGGCCATCCTCAGTGGATGCGCCGGTCCCTGCCCCGCCAGAACGGATCGCGCAGGTCGCGCTTGAGGATCTTGCCGGAGGGGTTCCGGGGGAGGGCGTCGGTGAAGTCGACCGACTTGGGCACCTTGTAGTTGGCCAGCCGCTCGCGGCAGAAGGCCAGAACCCCCTCGGCGCTGAGCCCGGCGCCGGGAGCCAGGACCACGACCGCCTTGACCGCCTCGCCCCAGCGCTCGTCGGGCACCCCGATGACGGCGGCGTCGGCCACCTCGGGGTGGGCGAGGAGCACGTTCTCGACCTCGGCCGGGTAGACGTTCTCCCCGCCGGTCACGATCATGTCCTTGATCCGGTCGTGCAGATAGAGATAGCCCTCGTCGTCCAGGTAGCCGGCGTCACCGGTGCGGAGCCAGCCCTCGGGGGTCACGACCCGCGCCGTCTCGTCGTGCTTGTCCCAGTAGCCGAGCATGTTGTAGGGCGAACGCGTCCATAGCTCGCCCACCTCCCCGGGCGCCGCCTGGCCACCGGTCTCGGTGGACACGATCCGCAGCTCGACATGGGGGTGGGGCAGGCCGGCCGAGCGCAACAGGTGCTGTCGTGGGCCGGTGGGGTCGTGGTCCTCGGGCCTGAGCGCGGTGATCGCCCCGGTCGTCTCGGTCATCCCGTAGACCTGGGTGAACGAGCACCCGAACACTTCCAGGCAACGGACGAGCACATCCTCGGCGATGGGCGAGGCGCCGTAGTACACGTTGCGCAGGCTCGAGAGGTCGGTGGACTCGATCCCGGGGGTGGCGAGCAGGAACATGAGCACGGCCGGTACCACGAAGGTCTCGGTAATCCCCTCGGTCTCGATCAGTGCCAAGAGCTCGACCGGGTCGACGTCGCGCAGGATCACCGACCTCCCCCCTCGCGACATGCCGCACAGCGCCCATCCCGACCCCCCGATGTGGAAGAGCGGCATGGCGATCAGGCTCACCGTGTCAGCGTCGACGGTGAAGGTCTGGCCGGCCTCGCCGATGGCGGTGGCCAGGTTCGAGTTGCTGAGCATCACCCCCTTGGGGAGGCCGGTCGTCCCCGAGGTGTACAGCTGCATCGAGACCTCTTCGGGTCCGCCCCGGTACCCGGGGTCTTCGGCCGGGCACCCGCTGAGCCAGCCCTCGACGCCGACAAATCGGGCCGGGCCGGTGCCGCCCCCCTCCCCTGTGGGCCCCTCGGCCTCGCCGAGGACGACCACCCGGCGGACGTGGGGCAGACCCGAGGGCATGTCGGCCAGGGCCCCCAGGTACTCGGGGTGGACCACCAGCACCTCCGCCCGTGCGTCGTCGATGACCGCACCCATCTCGACGGGAGCCAGACGCCAGTTGACGGCGACGTTGACGGCCCCGATGAACGACCCGCCGAAGAGCACGTCGAAGTACGCCAGGCCGTTGCGGTCCAAGAAGGCGACCCGATCGCCGGGTCCGACCCCCTCGGCCAACAGGGCTTGGGCCACCCGGCACGATCGCCGGTACTGCTCGGACCAGGTGCGGCGCTCGGTCCCGCAGACGAGCATCGGGGCGTCGGGCTGCTGGTCGGCGAGGACCCGGATCATGCCCGCCACGGTGTACCGATCCTCCATCGGCCTCACTGTAGGCCAGGACCCCGCAACCGGATCCGGCGTGGTGGCCGCTGGTCGGACGATCGCGGGTCGCGGCGCCGGGCCCTCGTGATCGGAGCGGGAAGTCCCGACAAGGTCCGCCCGAACCTCGCCCGCCGTGAAGGGGCCTCGGTAGGATCGGACCGTGCCGCAACCACCGGGCCCACACCGAGCGGGCCCACACCGAGCGGGCCCACACCGAGCGGGCATCGCCACCGACGGGGCACCGGTCGAGTTCGATCCGTTCTCACCCGCCTTCTTCGACGACCCGTACCCGGTCTACCGCCGACTGCGCGACGAGGCGCCGGTGTACCACAACGAGCACTACGGATTCTGGGCCCTCTCTCGCTACGAGGACGTCGTCCTCGCCCACCGCGACTGGGAGACCTACACCAGCACCCACGGGCTGGACCTGGTGATGCTGACCAGTAACGGGCCTGTCCCCCCGTCGATGATCATGATGGACCCGCCCGAGCACCACCGGATGCGCCTGCTGGTGAGCAAGGTCTTCGCACCGAGGGCCATCGCCGCGCTCGAACCCATGGTCCGCGAGGTGGTCGGTGGCTTCCTCGACGGCCTGGCCGACCGCCAGGCCTTCGACGCGGTGACCGAGTTCGCCGGGCCGTTCCCGGTCGAGGTCATCTCGAGGATGCTCGGCATCCCCGCCGCCGACCGCCAGCAGATCCGGCACTGGGCCGACCAGTTCTTGACCCGCGAGGTCGGGGCGACCGAATACGGCGAGCAGGCGACCACGGCGATGTTGGAGTTCTCGACCTACCTCTACCACCTGGTGGTCGAGAAGCGGGCGAGACCCGGCGACGACATGCTGAGCGCCCTGTGCACCGCCCAGGTCCCGCGCGACGACGGCGAGACGACGTCGCTCGACGACGTCGAGATCACCGGGTTCGCCTCCCTGCTGGCCGCCGCCGGCGCCGAGACGGTGACCAAGCTCATGGCCAACGCCGTGGTGCTCTTCGCCCGTCACCCCGACCAGTGGGCCCGGGTGCTGGACGACCCCTCCGGCGTGCCCGGGGCGGTCGAAGAGGTGCTCCGCTACTGGCCGCCCTCCCAGTACCAGGGGCGCTTCTCCAACCGGGAGCGCACCTTCGACGGGGTGGCCGTCCCGGCCGGCCAACCGGTGCTGTTGCTGACCGGATCGGCGACGAGGGACGAACGCGAATACGAGGACCCCGACCGCTTCGACGTCGGGCGCACCCCCGGGCTGGCCCTGGGGTTCGGCCACGGCATCCACACCTGCCTGGGGGCGGCCCTGGCCCGCCTCGAGAGCCGGGTCGCCCTCGAGGAGTGGGCGGCCCGCTACCGGGCGTTCGAGATCGACGAGGCGGGGTTGGCCCGGGTCCAGATGGCCAATGTGGCGGGTTTCTCGAGCGTGCCGGTGTCGACCTGACCGGGCCGAGGGTCAGGCGATCTCGAGGTCGAACGGCGCCGTCGGGTCGTCCCCGCCCGCCGACCCCGAGTGGGGGGAGCGGGCACCGGGCCCGTCCACCCCGGCCTCGTGACGGCGGAGGATCTCGCGCAGCTGCTCGTGGGTGAACGGGTTCGGTTCGGTCGTCTCCATGAAGTCGGTCAGGACCGCGACGAAGGCCAACGGCCGCTCGACGTGGGGAAAGTGGCCGACCCCTTCCATCACCTCGAGGCGGCTGCCGGGGATCGCCTCGTGGGCGGCATACGCGTGGCTGACCGGGATGATCTCGTCCCGCTCCCCCCAGACGATGAGGGTCGGGAGGTGACTGGCCAGATAGAGGCGGTCCATGGCGCTCACCGACTGGCCGCCCGGGTCGATCACCGAGCGCATGGTCCGGATGAACGCCTTGCGGTTGGCCGCCTCGGTCAGTGACACGTAGGCGCGCCACATCTCGGCCAGTCGCTCGGACCGCAGGCCCCGGTCGAAGAGGAAACGGGCGATGGAGTTGCCGCTCTGGCGGGCGAGGTGGGGGAAGAGGACCGGCATCACGTACTCGGCACCGGGCACCGTGAGGAGGCGGAGGAGCCAGCTGACCTCTCGACCGAGGCCGCCGCTGTCGACCAGCACCAGGCGCTCGCAGAGCTCGGGATGCTGGTAGGCCAGCTGCATGGCCACCCCGCCCCCGAAAGACTGACCGACGATGGTCGCCCGCTCGACCCCGAGCAGGGCGAGGAGGTCGCGTAGGCCGCTGGCGTGGGCACCGAGGGAGTAGTCGCCCACCGGCTTCGCCGAGTCACCGTGGCCGATGAGGTCGGGGGCGATGACCGTATAGCGCTCGGCCAGCATCGGCATCACCTCGCGCCAGGTCCGCGAGCTGCCGGCGATCCCGTGGAGCAAGAGCAGCACCGGCCCGCTCCCGCCGCGCCGGAAGCTGACCTGGTGGCCGTGGATCCTCACCTGCTCGGGGGCGAAACGGGCCATGCGACCATTCTTGCCCAGAAGTGACCCGCTGGTAACCCTTTGCCGACGCCCAGGCCAGGCCGGTCCCGGACCCGGGGCGGTCGGTCTAGGGCGCGGTGACCGACACGATCGGGGCGGCCAGACTCAAGGACCCCGTCGAACCGCTGAACCCGGCGTCCCCGAAGCTGAACACCCCGCCGTCGGAGGCGACCAGCCAGTAGCCGGCCCCGTCGCCGGTCGACGCCATGGCGACGATCGGCTTGTTGAGGGTGAGGTTGCCGGTCGACCCGTAGAAGGCGGCGTCGCCGAAGCTGAAGATCCCCCCGTCCGAGGCGGCCAGCCAGTAGCCCCGGCCGTCGGGGGTCGGCGCCATGGCCACGATCGGCTTGTTGAGGGTGATGGCCCCGGTCGACCCGTAGAAGGCGGCGTCGCCGAAGCTGAAGATCCCGCCGTCCGAGGCGACCAGCCAGTAGCCCCGGCCGTCGGGGGTCGGCGCCATGGCCACGATCGGCTTGTTGAGGGTGATGGCCCCGGTCGAGCCGTAGAAGGCGGCGTCGCCGAAGGCGAAGATCCCGCCGTCGGAGGCCGCCAGCCAGTAGCCCCGACCGTCGGGGGTGGCGGCCATCCCGACGATCGGCTTGTTGAGGGTGAGGTTGCCGGTCGACCCGTAGAAGGTGGCGTCGCCGAAGCTGAAGATCCCGCCGTCGGAGGCCACCAGCCAGTAGCCCTGGCCGTCGGGGGTCCGGGCCATCGCCACGACCGGCTTGTTGAGCTTGGTGCCACCCATCGAGCCGAAGAACGGCGAGCCGCCGAAGGTGAACACGGCCCCGTCGGCCCCGGCCATCGAGTACGACGAGGTGTCGGGCGCCGGCGGCGGCGGGACGGCGGCGTTCAAGGTGACGGCCGCCGCCCCACCCGGACTGCTGCACCCCGTGGCGGTGCACACCTCCACGTCGTAGGTCCCGGCCGCCGCGCCGGGGCTGACTGCGCTCACCGTGCCGTCGCCGTCCACGGTGAAGCTCCCGGCCGACAGTGAGCTCCCGGCCCCTTGTCGGGCGAAGACCACCGAGGTGGCGCCGAGAAAGCCCCGCCCGCTCACCGTGAGGACCTGCCCGCCGGCCGCCGGGACCGAACCCGGGCTGACCCCGGTCACCGACGGGAGGGCGGCGTAGGCCCAGGGGACCGAGCCGCTCATCCCGCCCAAGGTCCTGACGCTCAGTGCTGCCGGGTCGGCCTCGGAGGCGACGCCGTTGGGGTCGGGATCGGCCACGATCCGCAGGCTGGTGCCGCCGGCCGAGATCGAGACCAGGTCGGTGTTCTGCGACGAAGCGAGAGCAGGGTCGCCCAGATCGACCCAGTCGAAGGTGAGCACGTTGAAGCCCGAACCGGTGACCGCGACCGTGGTCCCGGCGCCGTGGTTGCTGGCGTTGCCGTAGGCCGGCGAGGCCGACGAGACGGTGGGCGTCGCCGCGTAGTCGTACTCGGTGACGGCCGGTTCGGTCTCACAACCGCACCCGGGTGACGGCGTGATCACCCCCTGTTGGTAGGAGAAGGTCCCACTGGCCGCGGGCAGGATGGTCGCGGGCGGGCTCGTGCCGTTGGCGTTGGTCACCGCCACCTGGACCTGGCACGTCCCGGTGGCCACGCTGCCGGCGGCACAGCTGGTCGCATCTGAAACCGGGGGAACGACGGCACGGATGTGGAACCAGTTGACGACGGTGAACGAGGAAGCTTCGACGCCGCCGAACGTCACCTTCGTCGTGCCGATGAAGTCACTGCCGTCGATGTCGACGGTGTTCCCCCCCGCCACCGGGCCCCCGGTCGGGCCCACGCTGGTGAGACCCGGGACGGCGGTGCCGAGGTACTCGAAGATGGCCTGGCCGGTGCCGAGCGGCCGGCTCGTGCCGCCGTCGAAGCCGACGGTGACCAGCGCGGGGCCGGGTGAACCGGCCGGGGCGGTCACCGTGATGGAGGTGGCCGAGTCGACGGTGAAGGCGGCGGCGGCCTGGGTCCCGAACGTGACCCCGGTCGCCGTCCCCAAGCCGGTGCCCTCGAAGCCTGTCCCGGTGACCGTCACCACGGTGCCACCGCCGGTCGGTCCCGATCCCGGGCTCAGGCCCGACACGGTGGGCTGGGTGCCGTCGGCCCCCGAGGCGGCGGCGCACAGGCTGGCGGCCAGGCCAACCCCCGGGCTGGGCCCGGTGACCAGGGGGGACCCGAGCCCCGACGCCATGTCGTAGCCCGTGGTGGCCGGGAACGCACCGCCGTTCATCCCGAAGACGTCGTTGTTGCCCGACGTGACGTCGGTGAAGGAGTCGGCGTAGCTCGAGGGGTCAGAGGCAACCGAGTAAAGCAACGGGCTGACGAAGCCGACGCCGCCACCCGAGCAGGCGGCCGAGGCGTTGATCTCAGCCAGGAGGGCGGCCCAGATGGGGGCGGCGGACGAGGTCCCCCCGATGGTGTACCACCCGGTGCCCCCGGGACCCGACCAGTAGATGGTGATGCCGGTGTCCTCGTCGGCGAAGGCGGTGACGTCGGGGACCTGCCGGCAATAGGACGTGCCGCAGGCCGAGGCCTCCTCATAGGAGTTGTCGGCCCCGGGGACCGAGGTGTTCGCCTGCCAGGGCGGGGTGGGCCAGGAGTCCGAGAGGCCGCCCCCGCCGCCGCCGCCCAACTCGCCGTCGTTCCAGACCTTCTGGTCGGACACGTCGGTGGCCGGACTGGCGGCCGTGGTCCCGCCGACCCCCACGACGTCGGGCTGGCTGGCCGGGTCGTCGACGGATTGATAGGGCGGCTCGGCGGTCGGTGGGTTGTCCAAGCCGCAACCGTCGCTGCCCGAGTCACCGGCCGCCGCGAAGACCGACTGGCCCTGGGCCGCCGCCTGTTCGAAGATCAGGTTCTCGGCTTGCTGTGACCCGGGCGCGGACTCCTGGAGGTCCGTCTCACAGAGACCCCACGAGGTGGTGACGACCTTGGCCGTGTCGTCGCTCACGATCTGGTTGTAGTTGTCGAGCGCCCCGTAGTTCGTGTTGGGCGCCTGGTACACATGGATCTGGGCCTGCGGGGCCAGGGCCGAGATGTTCTCGATGTCGAGGGCCGACTCCCCGGACCCCGAGCCCGTCCCGGGGCCGCCGTCGACGTCGGTGACCGAGATGTTCGAGGTGTTGTCCTCCCCGAAGTAGCACTCGTCGAAGGCGCTGACGTCGGAGACCTCGAACGGTTCGAGCTCGTACACGGCGACGGTCTGTCCCGCCCCCAGGTCCCCCGCGTCGTAGAGCCCGTGGGGGCCCTCGGCCCCGTAGGCCTCGGCCACCACATCTTGGGTGATGAACGGGGTGTCCTCCGTCACGTCGGTGACCGCGGGACAGGCCGACGGGGCCCCGGTGATCCCAGCGGGGGCCGACGCCGGAGGGCTCGTCGGGGCCCCGGCGGTCGGCGGCGACGAGAGCGCCCGCGGGGTCTGGTCCATCGCCATCGGGTGCACCAGGTCGTTCAGCCCGGTCACCGCCACGACGCTGCTCGAGACCGTCGAGGCCACGGTGGCCGGCCCGGTGGCCGCACGCCCGACGCTGCCGTCGGCCAGCCGGTACCGCTCGAGACCGGTGTGGAAGGTCCCCTCCAGGGCCGAGGCACTGCCGGTGGCGGTGACCTCGAGTCGGTTGGCCGACACCCCTTGGATCCGCAGGCCCCCCTGACGGAGGAGGTCCTCGACCGCGCCGATGGTGGCTCCGGTGGCCCCGAACCGCTGGGCGAACTGGCCCGGAGCCAGGTACTGGTGGAATTGCGGGGACCCGGGATCGGAGACCGCGGCCACGAACGCGCTGAGAGCGGCCGGGTCACGCGGCTCGACGAAGACCCCGACGGTGATCGCCTGGGCCGCTGGGAGCGCGCCCAGCCGGGTGCTGCCCGACGGCACCCGCGGGGCGGCCATGACCGGGACCTGGTGAGGCGCCGGCGGGGCGGCCCCGGCGGCCGTCGGGACCAGCGCCCCGGCCGCGAGCAGGCCGAGGGCGCCGGTGACCATCGCCCTGGTGCCCCGGTGGGCCACGGTCCATCCCTCCCGCTCGGCCGGACGACGCACCGTACTCGCAGATGACGCCCTGCCCTCGGCGCCCGCCCCCCGTGGGCCGGGTGGACCGGGTGCCGGACCGACCAATCCCGCCGGGGCCCTGCACCGTAGAACCCTGCGGAGACAACCCCCGTCCCCCGGGACCATGCACCGTGGCCGGTCGACGACGAAGCCCCGAGAAGGGAGCGCCATCATGGAACGACACGACACGGAACGACACGACAGACCGGCCGCCCGCCGGTCCCGACGGACCGCTCGGTGGACCATGGGCGCACCGTTGGTCCCCGTCGTCCTGGCGTTGGGCGCGCTGGCGGCCGGTGGGTTCGGTGCCCTGGGCGCCGCACCGGCCGGGGCCTCGCCGGCCGCGGTGACGGTCAAACAGGGCCACTCCAAGCTGGGCACGGTGCTCGTGACCGCCAAGGGACTCACCCTCTACCACTTCACCCCGGACGGCACGACCAAGGTCACCTGCACCGGTGGCTGCGCGGCCACCTGGCCCCCGCTGCTCGCGTCGGGGGCCACCAAGGCCGTCGGGCTGTCGGGACTGGGCACCATCCACGGGGCGAACGGCGTCCAGGTGACCTACCACGGAGAGCCGCTCTATCGCTTCGCCGGGGACAGGGCCCCCGGGCAGGTGAACGGGCAGGGCCTCGAGAACGAGTGGTTCGCCGTCCAGCCCGCCCCGTCCAAGACGGAGGCCAGCACCAAGGCCACCCCGACGACCACCAAGAGCGCCAGCGGCGGCTACTGAGGGGAGGCCGGTTCGGGTCCCGGCGCTTCGGGGTGGACCTCGATGGTGGTGTAGTTGGTGCCCCGGCGGGCGCTGACGGCGAACACGACGGCGTCGGCCACCGCCTCGGGTCTCAAGAACTGGTCGTGACGGGCGAAGCCCCAACGGACCCACTCGTCCACCACGTCCCGGGTGCGCTCGGGCTCCCAGTCCATCCCCATCCCGGTCATCGTCTGGCCCGGCTGGACGACGCTGGCCCGCACCCCGGTCCCCTCCAGCTCCATCTGCAGGGCCCGGGCGTAGCCTTCGAGGCCCCACTTCGACGCCACGTAGGCGGCCATGACCGGCCGGGGACGGGCCACTGCGTCGGAGGTCACGAAGACGAGGTCCCCCCGGCCGCGCTCGACCATCGGCGCGGCGAGGGCGGAGGTGAGCCGGTGGGCGTTCGCCAGGTTCACCGAGAGCACGCGGCCGAAGGCGGACGGCTCGGTCTCGAGCGCGGTGGCCGGCAGGATCTCGCCGGCGTTGGAGACCAGCACCTCGACCGGGCCGATGGCCGCCGTCGCCTCGGCGGCAAACCGGTCGGTGGCGTCGTCGTCGGCCAGGTCCAGGTGCAGGGCCACCGCCTCGCCGCCCGCCTCGACGATGGCGGTCGCCGTCTCCTCGCACGGGGCCACCCGGCGGGCCCCCAGGACCACCGGGTGGCCGGCCGCGGCCAGGGCCCGGGCGGTGGCGGCCCCGATCCCCGAGGAGGCGCCGGTGACCACCGCCGCACGGCGCTCGGGGTGGGGCTCGAAGCGGGCCACGTCAGCGCAGCCGGGCCGAGGTGGGCAGGGTGGCGAAGCCCCGCACGTTGATCGAGTGCACCCGCTCGGCACCGGCCTCGTCGATCTCGTAGTCGGCGACCGCCCGGACCAGCTCTTCGAGGGCGACCCGGCCCTCCATTCGGGCCAGGGCGGCGCCCATGCAGAAGTGCCGCCCGCTGCCGAAGCTGAGGATCGTGGAGTGGTCACGGTCGAGGTCGAAGCGGTCGGGCGCCTCGAAGACGTCGCCGTCGCGGTTGGCCGACCCGATCAACAGCAGGGCCCTGCTCCCGGCCGGGATGGTCGCCCCGTGCAGCTCGATGTCGCTGCGGGTGGTCCGCACGATCATCTGGGTGGAGGCGTCGTAGCGGAGGGTCTCTTCCACCCAGGCGGGAACCCGGGTCTCGTCGCCGAACGGCTTGGCCCGCTGGTCGGGGTTCCGCCAGGCCCAGTACCAGGCGTTGCCGAGCAGCTTGGTGGTGGTCTCGTTGCCGGCCACCACCATCAAGAACAAGAAGGCGACGACGTCGTCGTCGGTGAGGCGCTCGCCGTCGACCTCGGCCTCCAAAAGCGCAGACGTCAGGTCGTCGGTCGGCCGGCGCCGTCGGTCGGCCACCATGGCCGCGTAGTACCCGACCAAGGTCAGCGCGGCCTCCATCCCCTCCTGGGGCACGTCATTGAAGCCCTCGTCGCGGTGCAGCACCAGGTCGGAGAGCCGGCGCAGCTCGGCCCGGTCCACCTCGGGCACGCCGACCAGTTCGGACACCACGTCCATCGGGAGCAGCCCGGCGAAGTCGGCGATCATGTCGAACGTCCCCAGCTCGAGCGCCCGCCCCAGGTGCTCACGGGCCAGCCGCCGGATGTTGGGCTCCATCTCGGCCACCCGTCGGGGCGAGAAGCCCTTGCCGACCAGCGAGCGCATCCGGGTGTGCCGTGGGGGGTCCATGGCCAGGAACGACATTGTCTTGTGGGCGTGGGGCCCGAACGCCGAGGGGTCGAGGGAGACCCCGTTGCGATTCGAGTACCGGTCGACGTCGCGGAAGGCGCCGAGCACGTCGGCGTGACGCGAGAGGGCCCAGAAGTCGAATTCCTCGTTGCGGTAGACCGGTGCCTCGGCCCGCAACCGCGCGTAGGTCGGGTACGGGTCCTCGTGGATCCCGTAGTCGTAGGGGCTGTAGCGGACCGGCGACGCCGCGATGTCGGTCACCGGACGTCAGCCAGGATCAGCCGGGCCACGTCGGCCAGACGGTCGGGCACGTCGGCAAAGGACAGGTGGCCCATCCCGGCGGTGAGCATGGCCCCGGACCACGAGAGCTCGAGGGCCGAGAGCACCGACTCGTCCGCTTCGGGTCCGAGGGCGAGCCGGAGGCGCTGGTGCATCGCCGCCCCCATCTTGTCCCGCAGGCGCTTCACGTCGGGGCCCGCGCCCAAGAGCGCCGTGGTCCCGGCCGCGGCCAGGGCCGGGTCGTCGGCCATGAACAACCCGGTGTCGCGCAGAACGACGGTGACCCTCTCGAGTACCGACTGGGACGGCTCGAACGCCGGCGGCGGCACTGCCTCGAAGCGGCGCCAGAGGACCTCGGCCAGCAGGTGGTCCTTGGAGGAGAAGTAGGTGTACGCGGTGGCCGGGGCGGTGCCGGCGATCCGGGCCACGTTGCGGACGCTCAGTCCCTCGTGACCGCAACGGTGGACCTCGGCCGCGGCGGCCTCGATGAGCCGGTCGACTAGCCCGGCCTGGCGGGCCGTCAGGTGTCGCCGGGGCACCTCTGGGGCGGCCGGGACGGTGACCGTCACCGGGGCCCGGGGATGTGGGGCGTGCCGTCGCGCAGCGGTGGGAACGAGAAGGTGGCGGCGCCGGTCATCTTGGTCACGGCCGTGATGTCGGCCTCGGGCAGGGTCTCGTTGTCCTCGTCGATGGTGATCTCCCAGCGACAGTGCGGTGTCCGGTCCGCCGGGACCCGGGGCGGCCGGTGGACGTGTTGGATGTGGGCCTTGGGGTTCACCGCCTGGGCGGTGACGTCGAAGGTCGCGTCCTCGATGGTGTGGCACATGCTGGTCACCAGCCGCTCGCCGAACGGCTCGACGTCGAGCAGCGCCCCGCAGCTGGCGAGCTCGAAGAACCCGTGGCGCTCGTCGACGATCTCGTAGCGGACGTCCATGTAGTGGGCCGGGAACCCCGGATCGAGCTGGAGCACCTTGAAGATGGCGGCGACGTCGTCGCCCTCGATGTTCATGATCCTCCGCAGACGTTCGCCGTAGACCGGGCTCGCACCCCGCCACTCCTCGATGGCCAGCTCCTCCATCGCCTCCATGCCGAAGCGCATGCCGATGGCCGCGCACATCGAGCGGTCGAGGATGTGGGCGATCAGGGCGTACTCCCGGGCCAGGCGGACCAGCGCCTCTTTGGAGAGGTCCTCGTAGCGGAAGTCGGGGTCGAAGGGCCCCGAGTAGTCCTGGCGCCCGAGTAGTCCTGGCGCTCGGGGCGGTCCCCGCCCGCCTTGTGCTCGATCATGGCCCTCAGACTATGGTCTGGACACTCGTCCAGCAATGGTGCTGGCCGGGGCCGGCGACGGGCCGCAGGGGTGGAGATGACGACGGTTGGGGTGATCGGGCTCGGGGACATCGGCTCGGGGGTGGCCACGGCCATGGCGCCCGCCGGTCTGGACCTCGTGGTGTGCGACATCGACGCCGACGCCCGGGCCCGCTTCGCCGGGGTGGCCCGCCAGGCCGCCGACCCGGCCGAACTCGGGGGGCTGGCCGACGTCATCGTGGTGGCCGTGGTGAACGACGCCCAGGTGCTCGAGGTGCTCGACCCCGGCCACGGGGCGCTGTCCAGCGCGGCGAGCGGCGCCACCGTGGTCATCGTCAGCACGGTCTCGGTGGCCACGATCGCCTCGGTGGCCGCCGAGGCTGGTCCCCGCGGGGTGCGGGTGGTCGACTGCGGGGTCAGCGGGGGCCCCCGGGCGGCGGCCGAAGGGGAGCTGGTCTCGATGGTCGGCGGCGACGAGGCCACCATCGAGGACATACGGCCGGTGCTGGATGCATTCAGCTCCCTGGTGGTGCGCATGGGGCCGCTCGGGACCGGACTCCGGGCCAAGCTGGCCCGCAACGTCGTCCAGTACGGCTCGTGGTTGGCCGCCTACGAGGGCCAGCTGCTGGCCGAGGCGGCCGGGATCGAGCTGTCCAAGCTGGCCGAGGTGGTCCGGGCCAGCGACAAGAAGATCGGCGGGGCCTCGACGCTGATGTTCCGCGACACGGTGGCCCCGTTCGCCCCCGACGCCGACCCCGGCTTCGTCGGGGCCATGGCCGCCGCCGCCGGCCTGGCCCACAAAGACCTCCAAGCCGCCCTGGCCCTGGCCGACGAGATCGGCGTCGACCTGCCCGGGGCCCGGCTGACCGACCAGGCCCGCGCCCGGATCTTCGGCGTCGGTGAGGACGGGTTGACCCGATGAGCCCGCTCGACGCCGGCCAGCTCCTGATCGCCGGGGACTGCCGGAAGGCGGCCGAGGGCGCCGTCTTCGAAACGGTGAACCCGGCCACCGAAGAGGTGCTCGGGGTGGCGGCCGACGCGACGGGAGGGGACCTCGACGCCGCCGTCGGGGCCGCTCGGACCGCCTTCGACGACGGGAAGTGGTCGAGGGATCTCGACCTGCGGGTCCGGTGCCTGCGCCAGCTCCACGACGCCATGACCGGCCATCTCGACGAGCTGCGCCAGCTCACGATCGCAGAAGTCGGGGCCCCGCACTCGATGACCCTGTCGGCCCAGCTCGACGACCCGGTCGCCTCGCTCACCTGGGTGGCCGACCTGGCCGAGTCCTACCAGTGGGAGACCGACCTCGGGGTGGCCGAGCCGCTCGGGATGCCCTCTCGACGTCACCTCCGGCGCGAGCCCACCGGGGTGGTCGGGGCCATCACCCCGTGGAACGTCCCCCACCAGATCAACCTGGCCAAGCTGGGACCGGCGTTGGCCGCCGGCAACACGGTGGTCCTCAAGGCCGCCCCCGACACCCCGTGGTGCGCCGGGGCCCTGGGCCGGCTGATCGCCGAGGAGACCGACATCCCCGCCGGCGTGGTCAACGTCGTCACCTCCGCCGACCACGCCCTGGGGGCCCAGCTGGCGTCGGACCCACGGGTCGACCAGGTCAGCTTCACCGGATCGACGGCCACCGGCCGCAAGGTCATGGCCGCGGCGTCGGCCACCCTCAAGCGGGTCTTCCTAGAGCTCGGCGGCAAGTCGGCCTTCGTCCTCCTCGACGACGCCGACCTACAGATGGCCTGCATCACCGCCGCCTTCACCGTGTGCACCCACGCCGGCCAGGGCTGTGCCATCACGACCCGCCTGGTCGTTCCCCGCGGCCGGTTCGACGAGGCGGTGGGGGCCACGGCGGCCATGATGGCCAAACTCCCGGCCGCCGACCCAACGGACCCCAGGACCATCTGCGGGCCCCTCATCAGCGCCCGTCAGCGGGCCCGGGTGGAGGGCTACCTCGAGCTGGCCAGGGCCGAGGGCGGACGGTTCGCCCTCGGGGGCGGCCGGCCGGCCGGGACCTCCAAGGGCTACTTCGTCGAGCCGACGCTCGTGGTCGGCCTGGCCAACGAGTCGAGGGTGGCCCAGGAGGAGATTTTCGGGCCGGTGCTGGTGGTCCTGGCCCACGACGGGGACGACGACGCCGTCCGCATCGCCAACGACTCGCCCTATGGGTTGTCCGGCTCGGTGTGGTCGGTCGACCGGGACCGGGCGATGGCCGTCGCCGGCAGGATCCGCACGGGCACCGTCGGTGTCAACGGTGGCCTGTGGTACTCGCCCGACGTGCCGTTCGGCGGCTACAAACAGTCGGGCATCGGAAGGGAGATGGGTGTGGCCGGGTTCGAGGAGTACCTGCAGATCAAGTCGATCGCCGAGCCGGCGTGACCGGGCCCGGCGAACCAGGTGGTGGCGCACGGGGCGAAGGGGCCAGGGCACGCGGGACGGCCAAGATGCAAGAAGTCTACGGCTTCAGCGTCGACCCCGACCAGGTGCCGGGGGACTTCGTCCGCTACACGGTCGACCACCTCTTCGGGGACATCTGGTCCCGCGAGGCCCTCGAGCGTCGCGACCGCCGGCTGGTCACCGTCGGGGTCCTGGCCGCCCTGGGTCAAGAGTCGCTGCTCGAGATCCAGTTCGACAGCGCCCTCGACCGGGGCGAGCTCGACGTCGACCAGGTCCGCGAGCTGGTCGTGCACCTGGCCCACTACGTGGGATGGCCCCTGGCCACCCACGTGAGCGCGGCCGCAGAGCGGGCCGTCGCCAAGCACCCCGGGTCCACCGACGCGGAACGGGGCGACCGGTGAACACCTACGACTTCACCGACCGCACGGCGGTGGTCACCGGGGCCGGGCGGGGCATCGGGCAGGCGTACGCCGAGGGGCTGGCGGCCAGCGGGGCCCACGTGGTGGTGGCCGACCTGGACGTGGACAACGCCAGCGAGGTGGCCCGGTCCATCAACGACGGAGGCGGCTCGGCCGCCGCCGTCGCTGTCGACGTGGCCGACGAGGACTCGGCGGCCGCGATGGCCGCCTTCGCCCAGGACACCTTCGGCGGGGTCGACCTGCTGGTCAACAACGCCGCCATCTTCGGCGGCATGAAGCTGGACCTGCTCCTCACCGTCGACTGGAAGTACCTCCAGCGGTTCCTCGCCGTCAACCTGACCGGGGCCCTGGTCTGCACCCGGGCCTGCTATCAGTCGATGGCGGCCCGGGGCGGCGGGGCCATCGTGAACCAGTCCTCCACGGCCGCCTACCTCTACGCCGGCTACTACGGCTGGGCTAAGGCCGGCGTCAACTCCTTGACCCACCAGTTGGCCCACGAGCTCGGCGGGATGAACATCCGGGTGAATGCCATCGCCCCGGGTCCGACCGACACCGACGCCGCCCGCTCGGTGGTCCCCGACGCCTATATGACCGAGCTGATCAAGTCACTCGCCCTCAAGCGCCAGGGCCAACCGTCCGACCTGGTCGGCATGTGCCTGTTCTTGTTGTCCGACGACGCCGCCTGGATCACCGGCCACGTCTTCAACGTCGACGGCGGCCAGGTGGTCCGGCCCTGAGCCGGACCTAAGGGGCCCGACGGAACCGATCGGGCGACCACGGCTAACGTTCCTCGGGCGTCGGCGCGGGCCCCGGAACGACGCCTGCGGTGGCCCCTGACCGACCCGGAGCGAGGAATTCCCGATGTCAATGGGGGCCCGATGAGTGACGGTGGCACCGGCCGGTCGGCACCGGCGGGGTCCAAGGGCCCCGGCACCGTCGAGCTGAGCATCGTGGTGCCCGCCTTCAACGAGGCCCGGCGACTCGGCACGGGTACCGAGCGTCTCCAGCGGGCCGTGGACGACGGGGCGGTCGACCCCGAACGCACCGAGATCATCGTGGTCGACGACGGCAGCACCGACGGGACGGCGGAGTGCGCCCAGGACCTGCTGGCCGGGTTCCCGCATCTCCAGGTGCTCAGCCAGCCGGTGAACGCCGGGAAGGGGGCGGCGGTCCGGGCGGGCGTCGCGGCGGCGCGGGGCTCGGCGATCGCCCACATGGACGCCGACATGGCGATCGACCCGGTGCAGATCAAAGAGCTCATCGCCGGCCTCGACCACGCCGACATCGCCATCGGGTCGCGGACGCTGGCCGAGTCGTCGGCCGAGCGTGCCCTGGTCCGGCGGTCGCTGATGGGACGGGCCTTCAACGGGCTGGTCAACGTCATCACCCACGTCGGGCTGCGCGACACCCAGTGCGGTTTCAAGGCGTTCCGGGCACCCGTCGCCCACCTGCTCTTCGACCTCACGGTCATCGACCGATTCGCCTTCGACGTCGAGGTCCTGACCACTGCCCGGCGTCTGGGTTTCAGCATCACCGAGGTGCCGGTCCGCTGGCAGCACGTCGGGGGCAGCCGCATCCGCCCGCTCTCGGACCCCGCCTCGATGGCGGCCGACCTTCTGCGCATCGGGTCGAGGCTCTCGGCCCCCCGGGTCGTGCCCGCCATCTCGGTGGCGGTGGCACCCGGCGGCCCGTCGATCACCGAGGCGGTCTGCGCCATCGCCGGCAACGGGTTCCCGGTGGTCGACCGCAGCCCGGGCCGGTTGCTGGTGCTCCTCCCGCTCTCCGACGCCCGACGGCGGAGCGACCTCGTCGACCAACTGGCCGCCCTCCCGGGCGTGAGCACCCACCAGCTCTCGGTCACCCTGCGCCAGCTCCGCCACATGGCCCCGCTGGTGCTGCGGGGGACGCTCCGCCCCGGTCGCGGCGGGCGACCGGGGGGTCGGCCCAAGGTCGGCGACACCGAGCTCGGCGCCCGGGCCCGTCCCGATCCACACCGAGACACCGACCCGGACCCCGAGGGCTGAGCGTCCGAGGGCTGAGCGTCCGAGGGCTGAGCGTCCGAGGGCTGAGCGTCCGGGCTGACAGTCTCAGGCTGCCGACATGGCGACGATCGGTCGATTGAGCGGGCGCCCACCCATCGAACCGAAGAAACCGACGTCACCGAAGGCGAATAGGCCCCCGTCGGCGGCCACCTCCCAGTAGCCGCCCCCGTCGGGGGTGGCGGCCATCCCGACGATCGCAGCGTCGAGCGGTTTGCCGCCCATCGAGCCGAAGAAACCGACGTCACCGAAGGCGAATAGGCCCCCGTCGGCGGCCACCTCCCAGTAGCCGCCCCCGTCGGGGGTGGCGGCCATCCCGACGATCGCAGCGTCGAGCGGTTTGCCGCCCATCGAGCCGAAGAAACCGACGTCACCGAAGGCGAACAGGCCCCCGTCGGCGGCCACCTCCCAGTAGCCGCCCCCGTCGGGGGTGGCGGCCATCCCGACGATCGGTCGATTGAGCGGGCGCCCACCCATCGAACCGAAGAAACCGGCATCGCCGAAGGCGAACAGGCCCCCGTCGGCGGCCACCTCCCAGTAGCCGCCCCCGTCGGGGGTGGCGGCCATCCCGACGATCGGTCGATTGAGCGGGCGCCCACCCATCGAGCCGAAGAAACCGGCATCGCCGAAGGCGAACAGGCCCCCGTCGGCGGCCACCTCCCAGTAGCCGCCCCCGTCGGGGGTGGCGGCCATCCCGACGATCGGGGCGTCGAGCGGCTGGCCCCCCATGGAGCCGCAGAACGGCAGGGAACCGAAGCTGAAGGTCCCCCCGTCGGTGGCCACTAGGCGGTACCCGACTGGCAGCGCCGGGGGGCTGCACGGCACCTCGAGGCCGGCACCCGACGCCGGCAGGTTGATCGGCGCGACGAAGAGGTCCCGAGTGGCCGCGCAGCCGTAGCTCGTGCACCCCGGGCCCCCACCCTGCCAGGCCGCGTAGTCGATCCACCAGTTCCCCGAGGCGTCCGTGAACAGCGATCCGCCGCCGGGTCCGAGCACCGAGCCATAGGTGGTGAGGATCTGGGAGTTGGCACCGCAGGGTCCGGCCGGCCCGGCGCACGGCGCGATCCCCTCCGAGTAGCCGGGGGAGTCGTACAGGCCGGCCGCGAACAGCAGGTAGTAGGAGCCGCCAGCGTCCACCATGTCGGGGTCCTCGACGGTGGTCTCCCACGGATAGGCCACGGTGTCGTTGGTCAACAGTTGGGAGGGCTGGCCGACCAGGCTCAGTCCGTTGGCGCTCAGCTGCTGGGACCAGATCGTCGCCGGCGCGGCCGAGCCGCCGTCGTTCTGCTTCCACACCAGGTAGGCGTTCCCGGTGGCGGGGTCGACGAAGGGGCTGGGGTCGATCGAACCGGTCGGCTGACAGATCAGGCCGCCGCCGGTGTCATCGGTGAACTGCGGGCTGGCCGGGGACAGCGTCGGCCCCCCGGTGGCCACCGAGATGCAGTCGTGACCGGTATCCTCGCCGTACGGCGACTGGGCGGCGTCGTAGTACATCATCCACCGACCCCCCCAGAAAATGACGCCCGGCGAGGTCTGGGAGTTGGGGGTTTGCCAACCGGGAGGGTTGGCCAGCGCGGTCGAGCCGTAGGGCTGGCCGGTGTAGCCGTGGTAGCCGGCGTCCGGGCTGGCGCTCACCAGCGCTTGGATGTGGTTGCCTAGAGCGGTGCCGGTGGTGAAGGCGAAGTAAGTGCCGGCCGAGAAGACCACATCGGGGTCGGGGGCATCGGCGGGGAAGGCGGGCGTCGGCGAAGGACTAACGACGGTGGCTGACGACCGAGCCACGGCCCAGGCGGGCGGAGCGGCGACGGGGACCGAGATAGTCGAGGCCACGGCGGCGGCTACCAGCCCTCCAGCGGTGTGCCGGACGATCCTTCCCCGGACCGAGCACCGTCGGCCCACCTGTTCGATCCGGCCGTGCGCCGAGCTCATCGCCCCCCAATCGGCACCTGGCACCCCGGGGGGGCCGATGCACCGTAGATTCTTCTCGACAAGGACACAGGCTGGTTGAACGCCCGCCGCCCCGGTCGGCGGCCGACGCCCCTCAGCACATCCTCAGTGATTCTTCCCCCCAAAAGCCCAGTTCAGAGGCCCAACCCTGGACTCCGGCCGGCGATCGGGGGCTCCCCGCACCTCAATGGTGCCAAATTGCCTTCAGCGCGTTCTTACGCCGTCCTGGTTGCATCGTTGTGTGAGTTTCAACGAGCTCCCTCCCCCCGGATCGACGCAGCGTCACCATCACGGCGCCCGCGACCGGGCTGCCACCAGCGTGCGGCGGATCACCACCTGGATCGCGGCCGGGGCCAGCGCTGCGGTGGTCGTGCTGGTCGGGGTGGCCGCCAAGGAGACGCCTTCGCACCACTCGAGTGCCCCCGCAACGGTGCCCAGCTCGGGGTCGTCGGGAACCGTCGGGAATTCCGGGGCATCGGTGACCCCGGGGACCTCGGTCACCCCCGGGACGTCCGGTGCTCCGGCGGCGACGGCACCAGCCCAGACCGCACCGTCGCAAGGGGCCGGCGGGTCCGGGCAGTCGTCGGGTTCGTCCGGTTTGGGTTCATCGGGTTCGGTTTCGTCGGGTTCATCGGGAGGGTTCTCCCAGGCGCCGTCCGCCCCGGCCCCGACGAGTCAGCCACCCCAGGTCGTGACGGGGCAGACATGAGCGACGGCACGTTCGCGTCGGTCAGCTTCACCCACTGGCGGGTCTGGGGGACCAGGGTGTCGCTCGGGGTCCAGCCAGCGCGTTCGCTCCCGTGGGCAAAGGCCATCGTCGAAGACGAGATCGCCGCTTTCGATCTCGCCTGCAGCCGGTTCCGTCCTGACTCGGAGATCTCGCGGCTCAACCGCGCCAATGGACGACCGGTCTCGGTGACCCCCCGGTTCATCCAGGCTCTGGAGGTCGCGACCGGAGCTGCGTCAAGGACCGACGGTGCGGTCGACCCGACCATCGGCAACGCGCTGGAGAGACTCGGCTACGACCGGGACTTCGATGCCATCAGCAACAACCCATCTGACGACCTACCGATCGGTCCGACGGATCCGGCGGTCGGTTGGAAGGAGGTCCGGCTGGATCCGGCGGCCCTGACGGCGACCCTTCCTCCCGGAGTACACCTCGATCTCGGCGCAACGGCCAAGGCCCTGTGCGCCGACGTGGCCGCCGTCCGGGCCGCCCGGACGCTCGGCGCCGGCGTCCTGGTCGATATCGGAGGAGACGTCGCGACCTGGGGACCGGCGCCGATCGGCGGGTGGCGAGTCGGCGTGGTCGAGAACGCCCGGTCCGGCGTGATCTCCGACGACCGGGTGGTGGCCATCACTGGCGGCGGCCTCGCCACATCAGGTACCACCGCCCGCGTCTGGGAGCGCGGTGGGACCCGACTGCACCACATCATCGACCCGCGTACCGGCTGGCCGACCGAACCGGTGTGGGCCATGGTCACGGTGGCCGCCGGATGCTGCGTCGATGCAAATGCCGCGGCTACGGCGTCGATTGTCTGGGGGCGCCGGGCCCCGCTGAAGCTGGACGCCCTCGGCCTCCCCTCCCGTCTCGTCGGACGCGACGGGACCGTGATGACTGTCGCCGGCTGGCCCCGCGATGACCGATTCGACACCTGTCAGCAGGAAAGGGGGGCCTGATGCTGGCCCTCACGACCCCCCTGCTCTGGTACACGACGAGGGCCAGCGGCACGGTCGCACTCGTCCTCCTCACCGCCACAGTGGTGCTTGGAATACTGACCACCACCCGGACTTCGACTTCGGCGGTGCCCAAGTTCGCCATCAGCGACCTCCACCGCAGGGTCTCGCTGCTGGCGATGGTCTTTCTGGGCATCCACATCTTCACGGCCATCATCGACACCTTTGTACCGATCGGGTTGACAGCGACCGTGGTGCCGTTCGCGTCGAAGTACAGTCCATTCTGGGTAGGGCTCGGAACCGTCGCCTTCGATCTCCTCCTGGCCGTGCTCGTGACAAGCCTGCTTCGTCAGCGAATCAGCGCCGGAGCTTTCCGGGCGGTGCATTGGCTCGTCTACATCAGCTGGCCGGTGGCCGTCGCCCACGCGATCGGGGTCGGCACCGACCTGCGGTTCGGATGGATGCAGATCCTGGTTGCCGTCTGCTTGGTGTCGGTTCTCGCCGCATTGGCCTGGCGCATCCGCGCCCACCCCTACCGAGGCGGCCATCGGACCGCTGTCCCGCCTCGTTCGAGCGACCAGAGGCGCCCGGTCGCAGCTTCATCCCGACCTCAATCTCGGATCGGGCCGAGCGCTTCTGGCGGCGTCCGGCGATGACCACGCTCGAAGCCGGAGCGTCGACGGCCCGCCTGCTCGCCGGCCTCACCAGCGGAGGGGCCAGGCTCGACCTGCCGTCCCACGTGGCCGTGCACGGCCCACTCGGGCTGCCGGGCCGGCGCGACCGGCACTGGGCCGACTCGTTCGTGAGGGCGATTGCCGAATCTGGAGTCACCGGTCGGGGCGGCGCCGGCTTCCCGACCGCCCGCAAGCTGCAGACGTTGCAATCCGAGCGCCGGCGGCCAGTCGTAGTCGTCAACGCCATGGAAGGTGAGCCGGCCAGCCGCAAGGACCAGTTCCTCGCCACCCGGATGCCCCATCTGGTGCTCGACGGCGCCGCCCTCATGGCAGCGTGTGTGAACGCACCCAGCATTACGGTCTGTGTCGCCCGCGGTTCGGCGGCGGCGGCGCGGTCCTTCGAAACGGCGGTCGCCGAGCGGGAACGAGCACGGTCCGGTGGCGTCCCCATCACCGTTGTCCAGCCCCCCGACCGCTACGTCGCCGGAGAGGAGTCCGCCCTCTCGAACTGGCTCGAAGGCGGGGACAGCCGACCCCAGTTCCGACCCGACCGTCCGTCCTTCCCCCGGGTGAAGGGGCGGCCGGCCCTCGTGGACAATGCAGAGACCCTGGCCCACATCGCCCTCATCGCCCGGTACGGGCCGGCCTGGTTCCGAGAGCTCGGGACGCCCGACGCCCCGGGGACCACGTTGGTCACCGTGTCGGGCGCCGTCGACGACCCGGGGATCCTGGAGGTCCCGTTGGGCACGCCGATCGCCTCGGTCCTGGCCAACGCCGGCGCCGGCTCGACCGGTGGCGTCCTGCTCGGGGGCTACGGGGGCACCTGGCTCGCACCGGCCGACGTGGGCACGCCCTACGACCCGGTCTCGCTGCGCGAGGTCGGCTGCACCACCGGGGTCGGGGTCATGATCGCCCTGCCCGCCGGAGGGTGCGCCCTGACCGAGACGGCCCGCATCGCCCATTGGATGGCATCGGAGAGCGCCGGGCAGTGCGGCCCCTGTGTCTTCGGACTCCCGGCGGTCGCCCGGGACTTGACGATGATCGCCCGGGGTCGGGCCAGCCACCGGGACGCCGATCGCCTCTGGGCGAGACTCGGAACGATCGACGGGCGTGGGGCCTGCCGTCACCCCGACGGGGTGGTCCGCCTGATCCGCAGCGCCGTGACCGCCTTCGCCGCCGACGTGAACCGGCACCTCTCCCACGGGCCGTGCCCGGGCGCAGGGTGGCCGAGCGTCATCCCCCTCCCTCGGGACCAAGAGGTCGTCGAATGGCGGTAGAGCGGCGGATCCTGCTCGACCCGGTGGCCTGTGACGCCTTCGGACATTGTGCCGAACTCGTGCCCGAGCTCATCGCGATCGACGAATGGGGGTACCCAGTCGTCGACGAGGCCCCGATCCCCCCCCAACTAATGGACCACGTGGAGACGGCCGTGCGCGCCTGCCCCCGCAACGCCCTGTCTGTGCAACGGGTGAGCGGGTCGAACCCGCGTCGCCCGGTGGCCACCACCCGGGTGAACGTCCGGCGCTCGAGCAGTGTCAGCTGACTGAGCAGGGATGACCCAAGCGCCGACCTTCGGCTCGGATGAAACCGACCTCAGAGGTGAGGCCCGCCATGCCGGGACGGCCCACGGCCTCCTCCAGTCGGTTCGTCCCCGCCAGTGGCCCAAGAACCTGCTCGTCTTCGTGGCACCGGCGGCGGCCGGAGTGTTCGCACATCGCGGACAGTTCCTCCACGCCCTGGGCGCGTTCGCGATCTTCTGCGTCGCCGCGTCGGCGGTCTACCTGTTCAACGACTGCGTCGACGCCGGAGCCGACCGCCAGCACCCGGTCAAGCACCGTCGGCCGGTCGCTTCGGGCCAAGTTCCGGTCCGGATCGCCCTCGGCGTCGGCGCCGCCCTCGGCGGGGCAGCTGTCGCATGCTCGTGGCTCCTGGCCGGGTGGCAGCTCACGGTGGTGGTCGTCGCCTACCTGGCGATCAGCGCGGCCTATTCACTGCGACTGAAACGAGAACCGGTCATCGAGCTGGCGGCGGTGGCCGCCGGCTTCGTCCTGCGCGCCATCGCCGGAGGCGCGGCCACCCATGTGCCCCTCTCGAGCTGGTTCTTGGTGGTGACCTGCTTCGGTGCCCTGTTCGTGGTCACGGGGAAGCGGGTGGCCGAGCTCCGCCGCGTCGGTGAGACCGGTGGGGTACCGCGGCCGGTGCTTTCCAGCTACACCGAGGCCTTCCTCCAGTCGACCCTGATCCTCACCGCGACCGTGACCGTGACCGCCTACTGCCTGTGGGCGTTCGACCGGACCGGGGTGGCCGCACGGGCCGGCGGCCGCTTCGTCTGGATCGAGCTGACCGTCGTGCCGGTGATCCTCGCCGTCTTGGTGGTCCTCCTGCGTCTCGAGAACGGCGGTGGCGAGGCACCCGAGGACCTGCTGCTTCATGACCGGCTGCTCCAGGGCCTGGCCGTGCTGTGGACCGCGTTGTTCGCCATCGGCCTGTACGGGTGAGCCCGCCGGTCAGCCCCGTCCGATCCATCGGTGGCCGGACCTTCAGTGGATGGGGGCGGACCGCCCCGACGTGGGCCCGGGTGGTTACCCCGCGGACGGAGGACGAGATCGCGACGGTGCTGTCCCCGCAGGCTGGGGACGGCGGACGGGGAGTGATCGCCCGCGGGCTGGGCCGTAGCTACGGCGACGCGGCGCAGAGCTCGGGCGGCGTCGTCCTCGACACGGCAGGCTTCGCCGACATCGGGGCGGTGGACCCGACGACCGGCCTGGTCACGGTCGGGGGAGGGGCGAGCCTCGACCAGCTGATCCGCTCCTCGCTGCCCGGAGGCTGGTTCGTCCCGGTCACCCCGGGCACCCGGCAGGTCACCGTCGGCGGAGCGATCGCCGCCGATGTGCACGGAAAGAACCACCACCTCGACGGCAGTTTCTGCCGGCACGTGGCGGCCCTCACCTTGGTCACCCCGGCGGGGGCCTGGGAGACGAGCCCCGACACCGAGCCCGAGCTGTTCTGGGCCACGGCCGGCGGCATGGGGCTGACCGGGGTGGTGACAAGGGCCACCCTCCGCATGCGCCCGGTCGAGACATCATTCATGACCGTGGACACGGTCCGATACCCCGACCTCGACTCGGTCATGGCGGAGATGGAGCACACTGATTCCGCCCACCGGTACTCGGTCGCCTGGGTTGACTGCATGGGTCGGGAGAAGCGGCTCGGACGGGCCATCTTGACCCGTGGGGACCACGCCCCCGCTTCCGCCCTCAACGCCCGCCATCGATCGGCCCTGGTTCGGCCACCCGGGAACTCCCGGCTCCGGGTCCCGGTCCCCGCCCCCCGGGGCGTCCTCAACACGGCCACCATGGCCGCCTTCAACGAGGTTTGGTTCCGCAAGGCACCACGGCGGCGGATCGGTGCCGTGAAGCCGCTCGGTCCGTATTTCCATCCGCTCGACGGTGTCACCGACTGGAACCTCCTCTATGGACGGGCGGGGTTCGTCCAGTACCAGTTCGCGGTCCCCGACTCCCGGGGCGATACCGTGCGCCAGGCCGTCGGTGCGATCAGCACCTCGGGGGTGCCCTCGTTCCTCGCCGTCCTCAAGCGGTTCGGACCGCGCGACCCCGGACCACTCTCGTTCCCCATCGCCGGGTGGACCCTGGCCCTCGACTTCCCCATCGGTCCTCCCGGGCTGCGGCCCCTGCTCGACGGGCTCGACGAGCAGGTGGCCGACGCCGGCGGACGCGTCTACCTGGCCAAGGACTCGCGCCTTCGCCCCGACCTAGTCAAAGAGATGTACCCAGAGATCGGAGCACTTACGGCGGTCCGTCGGCGTGTCGATCCCCAAGGCGTGCTCCGATCCGACCTGTCCACTCGGCTCGGCCTCGATAGAGACTGGGCGACATGAACGACGCCTTCGGCCATCCTCAGTCGATCGTCGTGCTGGGCGGCACGTCGGATATCGCCCGCCAGATCGTCCGGTCTGTGGTCCCTCCCGGCTGCCGCTCGGTCGTGCTCGCCGGGCGGGACCCCGACCGCCTCGCATCGGCGGCGGTCGAGGCGGAGCGTGCCGGGGCGCGTGCCGCACCCATAGTCCTCTTCGACGCCCTCGAGCCTGCCGGGGCCGCCCGGACGATCGAGGAGTGCTTCGCCTTGGCGGCGGGGGACGTGGACCTCGTGGTGGTGGCCGTCGGCGTGCTCGGTGACCAAGAGATCGACGAGGTCGAACCGTCGGCGACGAGCGCCGTCCTGACCGCCAACTTCACCTGGCCCGCCGCCGCCCTGGCCGCCGCCGCCGGGCCCCTGCGGCGCCAGGGCCAGGGCCGAATCGTCGTGCTGTCCTCGGTCGCGGGGGTCCGGGTCCGGCGGGCGAACTACGTCTACGGTGCCTCCAAGGCCGGCCTCGACGGGTACGCGCTGGGCCTGGCCGAGGCCCTCCGGGGGTCCGGGGTGCGGGTCCAGGTCGTCCGGCCCGGATTTGTACGCACCAAGATGACCCGGGGTCGGTCCGGCGCTCCCTTCGCCGTCGGCGCCGACCGAGTCGGTGCCGCCGTCGCCCGCGGCCTCCAGACCAACGAGCCGATCATCTGGGTCCCGAAGCTTCTTCGCTGGGTGTTCCTGGTCATGCGCAACCTCCCGGACGCGGCTTGGCGGAGGATCCCTGGGTGACCGGGTGGCGACGCTGCGCCCTGAGGTTTGCCTGAGAATGAGTGGCCCGATTTTCACCGGGGCCTTAGCGGGGGCACCGATACTCGGGGGGTGGCAATGAGCGACGTTCGTTCGGGTTCCATTGGCGCCTCGTCCCGGCGGGGGGATCTTCCATCTGTCTCTTCGTACCCCGTCGCCCTCGGCTTGCCGGTCCGCGCCGCCGGCCCTCGACCGGTCCAATCCAGGAGAACGGCACACGATGGTCCAGGTCGCTGAGCGACCGGCTTCGGCCGGGGCCCCTCGAAGCAACAACCGGCGCCAGGTACGCCGCCGTGCGATCCGCCGACGGCGGATCGTGGCTGCGGTCGGGCTCGCGCTGGTGGTCTTCGTCGGGTGGCTGGCGATCTCACTGGGCGGCGCCCTCACCAACCCGGCCTTCGGGACCTCGTTGAGCGCCCGGTTCGCCGAATGGGGCCGCCAACACGGGCTCTCGAGCGTGGTCCTGTGGGCCGAGAAGGAGACCTACCGGCCACCCCCGGTGGGTGGGAAGCCCCCGGCCGGCGCCATCGTGCGGCCGAAACGGTCGGTCGCCAACGTCGCCTCCACCTACCCCCACCTCCCCCCTCCGGCCGCCCTCATCCCGCTGGCCTCCCCGCCGGTGGCCGGTGAGGGCCAGTGGGCACCGGCTGGCCGGGCGGTCCATGGCATCCCGGCGGTCTATGTCACCACCATGCGCCCCGACTCTGTCCACACCAGCCAGGTCGTCGGGGTCGCGTGGATGGACACCAAGCTGCTCCGGGCGACCCTGTACTCGGGGAGCATCATCCCAGGGGGCGGTCCGTACACCCATACCGCCCCGATCCCCCCGGGGGCCGCCACCTCGCTCGTCGCCGCCTTCAACTCGGGCTTCTTGATGTCGAGCGCCCCCAACAGCGGGTACTACACCGACGGCCGGCAGATCCTGCCCCTCCAGCCGGGCGCCGCCTCGTTCGTGATCTACAGCGACGGCTCGGCCACGGTCGAGCAGTGGGGCCGGGACGTCACCCTGGCGCCGAACGTCGTGGCCGTGCGCCAGAACCTGGCCCTGGTCGTGGACAACGGCAAGCCGGTGCCCGGCCTGGACGCGGCCGACAACATCAAATGGGGCGCTACCCTGGGGGGCGGTGCCTACGTGTGGCGGTCCGGTGTGGGAGTGACCGCGGACGGGGCCCTCGTGTACGTGGGGGGGCCGTCCCTCAGCATCGTCAGCCTCGCCGACGTCCTCGCCGACGCCGGCGCCGTCCGGGCGATGGAGCTGGACATCAACCCCGACTGGGTGAACTTCTCGTCCTATGCGCCGCCCGGTGGGACCGGGGCGGCGGCGCCGACCAACGGCACCGATCTGCTCCCGACGATGGTCGGCCAGCCGGACCGGTATTTCGAGTCGTGGTGGGCGCGGGACTTCTTCACCATGTCGGCGCGATGAGCCGCCGGGAGGCCCGCTAGATGGCCCAGCACACCCGACCCGTGGCCCGCCCGCGCGCTGGCGCTGCGCCCAAGCAGGGCGTTGCCCGTCAAGGCGAGCGGCCCTGGCTCTTCCTCTCACCCCCGCCCAAGGCGCTGGCCATGGCCGGCTGGGCCCTCCTGCCGCTGCGGGCCTTCCTCGGCATCACGTTCTGCTTCGCCGGCCTCCAGAAGCTGGCCAACCCGAACTTCTTCAACGCCAACAGCCCGTCGGGCATCGAGGCCCAGCTGATCGCCTCGATCCGGATCAGCCCCCTCCACAGCATCCTGGGCCACTTCCTCCACTTCGCCACCCCCATCGGTGTGCTGATCGCCCTCGGGGAGTTCGCCGTGGGTCTCGGGACGCTGCTCGGTCTGTGGACCCGCCTGGCCGCGCTGGGCGGCGCCGTCCTCTCGTTGACCCTGTTCCTCACCGTCAGCTACCACGCCTCCCCGTACTACACCGGGGCCGACATCGTCTTCCTCTTCGCCTGGCTGCCCCTGATCCTGGCCGGGTCGGGCGGCGTCCTCTCGCTCGATGCGGTGATCGCCTCATGGACCAAACGCGAGGCGAACCTCGGATCGCCGATCATGGTCCCGGTGCGCTTCGATGTCGTCCAGCAGGTGTGCGGCCGCTACGACAATGGGTCCTGCGAGGCGAAGGGGGGCGCTCCGTGCGATACCAAGGAGTGCCCCTTCTTGGACCGGGCCAATCAAGAAGCCCCGCTGAGCGAGCCCGACGACGTGCGTCGCCGTGCCCTGATCCTGGGTGGCGCGGCGGTGGGCACGGTGGCCGCGCTCGGACTGATCGGGGCCGGCGCCGACGCGCTCTTGGGACGGGCCATCGGCGGGGCCCCGTCGCCGGGCGGGGGAACGGGCACCCTCTCGCCCGGCGGGAAGTCCGGAGCGCCGGCCACCACCACTCCGACGACATCCACCCAACCGCAGTCCTCGTCGACCACCCAGCCCTCCTCGACCACCCAGCCCGTGGCGAAGCCGGCCGGCACGGTGATCGGTCCGGCCCGCGACGTGCCCGTCGGGGGTGCGGCCACCTTCCAGGACCCCGCCAGTGGCGACCCAGGCATCGTCTTGCAGCCGGCGCATGGGAATTTCGTGGCCTTCGACACGATCTGCCCTCACGCCGGCTGCACAGTCGGCTACTCCAAGGCCGCCGACCTCCTGGTCTGCCCGTGTCACGGCTCAGAGTTCAACCCGAACACCGGGGCGGTGGAGCAGGGCCCGGCCCCCCGGGGGCTGACCCCGATCCACGTGGCCGAGGGTCCCGACGGCCAACTCTACGTGGACGGGTGAGCCCGGCTGGCCGGCACCGCCCGCGACCCGCGGGCCCCGAGCGAGAATCAAGGTCATGCGGATCCTGATCGTCGAGGACGAGGAACTTCTGGCCGCGGCCGTGGCCAAGGGGCTCGGCGACGAGGGGTTCACCGTCGACATCGCCAGCACCGGGGCCGACGGCCTCGAGCGGGCCCGGGACCAGTCCTACGACCTGATCCTTCTCGACATCCTCCTGCCGGGTGCCAACGGCTTCCAGATCTGTGCCACCCTGCGGGCGGAGGGGAATTGGGTCCCCATCTTGATGCTCACCGCCAAGGACGGGGAGTTCGACGAAGCCGAGGCGCTCGACACAGGGGCCGACGACTTCTTGTCCAAGCCGTTCTCCTTCGTCGTGCTGGTGGCGCGCATCCGGGCCCTCCTACGCCGTGGTCGGCGTGAGCGCCCGGCGGTCCTCGTCGCTGGCGACCTCACCTTGGACCCGGCCGAGCACCGCTGCCGGCGCGGCGACACCGACATCACGCTCACCCCACGCGAGTTCTCCCTCCTCGAGTACCTGATGCACGTGGGCGGCGAGGTGGTCAGCAAGCGTGACCTGTTGACCCATGTGTGGGGAGAGGACTTCGAGGGGGATCCCAACATTGTCGAGGTCTACGCCGGGTACCTACGGCGCAAGATCGACCAAGCCTTCGGGCGCAACGCCCTCCAGACAGTCCGGGGCGTCGGCTACCGGCTCGACCCCGGCGGGGGCTGATCGTGCGGGAGCGGACATGGGACCTGCGGTCGTTGCTCGGTTCGGTGCGGGTCCGGATCACCCTGGCCGCCCTGGTGGTGGTGGCCGTGACCCTGGCGATCGGGGGCACTGCCCTGGTCTGGCAGCTGCACCGGTCGCTCGAGTCCAACCTGGCGGCCAGCACGTCGCGCGAGTCCACCGAGATCGCACGCCAGGTGTCCGAGGGGTCCTTGCACGAGCTCTCCGAGGTACACCCCGACCTGGCGATCCAGGTCGTCGACGCCCAGGGCAATGTGGTGGCGCAGACCGCGAACCTCTCGGTGCACCGCCAGGTCTCGGGTCAACGCCCACCAGTCGGTGACCAGGCCGTCGTACCGACTGGCGTGGTCGTGCACGGGGCCGACGACCCGGGCCTGACCGTCGCCACCACCGTGGCCACCCGAGGGGGACCCGTGACCGTCTACGTCGTGGCCTCCACCGAGTCGATCGAAGACTCCACCCATGACGTCGCCCTCCCCCTGGCCATCGTGCTGCCGCTCCTCGCCGTCCTGGCCGGCGCGTTCGCCTGGATCCTGGCCGGTCGGGCCCTCCAGCCCGTCGAGGCCATCCGGGCGGAGGTGGCCGAGATCTCGGGCGGCGATCTCCACCGCCGGGTCCCCGAGCCCGGTTTCGACGACGAGATCAGCCGACTGGCCGCCACCATGAACGCCATGCTGGAACGCATCGAGGCCGCCAACGAGGCACAGCGCCGGTTCATCTCGGATGCGGCGCACGAGCTCCGCAGCCCCCTGGCGGGCCTCCTGGCCCAGGTCGACGTGGCCCGGACCCACCCGAACGTCGCGGACTGGACGGTCGTCGCCGACCACGTGATCGAGGACGGGACCCGCCTACAACGTGTCGTCGACGACCTGCTGCTCCTGGCCCGCAGCGACGAGGGTCATCTGGTGGCCGGCCACGACCCGGTCGACCTCGACGAGCTCGTGCTCGACGAGGGCCAGCGGATGGTCGCCCGGGGACGGGTGGCCGTCGATCTTCGCCAGGTCAGCGCGGCACGGGTTGTGGGCGACCGGGAGCAGCTGCGCCGGGTGGTCCGGAACCTCGTCGAGAATGCCGAGCGCCATGCCGCGTCGGGGGTCACGCTCGGGTTACGTCGGCACGGCGAGACGGTCGAGCTGGTCGTGGCCGACGACGGCCCGGGGATCCCGGCCGACCAGCGTGCGCACATCTTCGAGCGCTTCGCCCGCCTCGACGCATCCCGCGGGCGCCCGACCGGGGGCACCGGCCTCGGGCTGGCCATCGTGGGCGAGGTGGTCGCCGCCCACGATGGCTGGGTGCAGGTGGCCGACGCCCGACCCGGGACCCGGATGATCGTCCGGTTGCCGGCCGACCCCGAGGCGGTCGGCGACCAGTGGCCGGCCGGCGGGGAGCGCACGCCCGAGGACGCCGTCGCCCCTGACCAACGGGTGCCGCGCCCAGCCCAGGCCGAGGGGCCGTGGGCCCCACCGGTCCCGCCCGGTCGAGGGCGGGGCGGATGAGGGACCGCAGCGATGCCGGCGCTGCGGGCCAGGCGAATGGCTCGGCCGGCGATCAGGCCCCACCGGCCGGCCCGGGACCCCCACCGGGGCGAGGACGGACCTTAGGCCGGCACACTCCAGTCGACCGCCACGGCGGAGGGGTCCGAGACGCTCACCTTGAGCGGCAGGTTGGACCCGGCGGTGACGCGTTGGAGCTGGGTGGTCGGCACCATCAGGGTGGTCGACAGCGGGCGGGGCGGCAGGCCCGGTGCTTCGACCAGCAGGTCGACCGGGACCAGGGGGTTCCCGTTGAGCATCCCGGTGGCCAAGCCGGCTGTCACCACCGTGGCCCGACAGTCCACCGAGTCGGCGGGCGGGCCGCTCAGCGCAGCGGTCTGCTGGTTGAGCATCTCGGTCATGGCGGCCATCTTCGCCGTGCCGGCCCGGGCCTGGGCGGCCGGGTCGTAGGTCCTGTCCATCTCCTTGGACTGGGCCTGGAGCCGGCCGAGGTCCTTGAAGAACCCCATCTCAGGCCCGACCGGTGTAGAGGGCGTTGAACCGCTTGGCCACGGCGGGGTTGGCCTTCATTCGGGCGTTCCACCCGTCGACCGCCGCCTGCCAGTCCGCGGCCACGACGCCCTTCTTGGCCGCCATCTCGGGTCCCTTGGACTGGTCGTAGTTGACCGTGGCCAGGCTCTTGGCGATCTCGGTGTAGAGCTCGAGGCTAACCCCGGCGATCGGCTCGTAGTCCGGGCCCTCGGCCGGGCCCGCCGGCGAACCGGCCATCGCTCCGGCCTGTCCCATCTGGGCCTGCATGGCGGCCGCGTTGGCCTGGGCGGCCGCGCTCAGCTGGTTGGCCTGGTCGATCATGTCGGGAGCGGCCGCCACCGTGCCCTTCAGGTCCTTCAGCTGCTTGAAAACCCCCACGGGGCACCTCCTGGTCGGTCGGAGGCCGGTCCCCCGCTCCGCCCATTGTGCGCGGCACGCGGCGTGCTGGCGTGAGTAGTACCTACTCAATTCGGCCCCACCGGGGGCCGACGGCCGGTCCAAGGGCTGCGGGCGGGCCCTGCGCCGGGCCGTGTGGCTGGCGCCTCGGCCAGAAGCCCCGGACCGGCAAACCTGGCCGAGAGGGCCGGGTCAGGGCTTGGCGGCGAGCCCGGGACGCCCGGTCAGGTCCGAGGCCTTGGTCTTCTTGGGGCCGCTCGGGGCCCGGCCCGGTCTCGGCCGCACGTCGACGTCGGCCGCCCCGGCCCGCAGGGCGCCCACGGTGCAGGACTCGGGCGGTCGGTGGGCGAAGGGGTCGAAACGGAAATGGCGCATGGCGTTGCGATAGGTGATCTTCTCGATCTCGTCGTCGGGCACACCGTCCATCGACTTCATGAGCAGCTCGGGTGACTGGGGCCACGTCGAGTCCGAGTGCGGGTAGTCGCACTCCCAACAGATCGAGTCCATCCCCACCCGGTGGCGGATCTCGACGCCGGCCGGGTCGTCGATGAAACAGGTCACGACCTGATCGGTGAAGACCTGGCTCGGGATCCGCCCGCCGAAGTCCTGCCCGGTCCAGCGGTGGTGCCGTTCATAGGTCCAGTCCATGCGGTCCAAGAAGTAGGGGATCCAGCCGATGCCACCCTCGGAGAGCGACACCTTGAGCGAAGGGAACCTGCGGAGCACCGGCGAGAAGAGCAGATCGGCCGCCGCCTGGATGATGTTGACCGGCTGGAGGGCCATCAGCACGTCGATCGGGGCGTCGGGCGCGGTCACCACGAGCGAGGACGACGACCCGATGTGCAGGCACACGATGGTCCCCTCGTCCGAGCACGCCGACCAGAACGGGTCCCAGTGGTCGCTGTGGAAGCTGGGCAACTTCAGCTTGGAGGGGTTCTCCGAGAAGGTGACCGCGTAACAGCCCTTGGCCGCCACCCGCCGCACCTCGGCGGCCATGGCGGCGGGGTCCCAGATGGGCGGGAGGGCCAGGGGGATGAAGCGACCCGGGAAGGTGCCGCACCACTCGTCGATGTGCCAGTCGTTGTAGGCCTGCAGGACGGCCAGGCCGAGGTCGTGGTCCTTCGCCTTGGCGAACAGCTGCCCGCACAGGTTGGGGAACGAGGGGAAGCACATCGAGCCCAGCACCCCGTTGGCGTCCATGTCCCGGACCCGGTCGGCGATGTCGAAGCAGCCCGAGCGGATCTCGGCGAACGAGGTGGGCTCGATCCCGTACTCCTCCATCGGCCGGCCGGCGACCGCGTTCAGCCCGATGTTGGTGGCCTCCTTGCCGTCGAAGCGCCAGATCTCGGTGCCGTCCTCGCGGTGCTCGACCCTCGGGGCCTGGTCGGCGAAACGGGCTGGGAGTCGTCCATCGAACATGTCGGGTGGCTCGACCACATGGTCGTCCACACTGACGAGGATCAGGTCATCGAGGTGCATCTCGCCTCCCGTGCCGTCCGGCGGACCCTGACACGCGTGTCGGACAAGACACTATCGTCGGCACCCGTGGACGGACAGGGTCAGCGCCCGGGGGTATCCGAGTCCCCCGCCATGGCCCTGGCCGGGACCCGGATCCTGGACTTCACCCGGCTGGGCTTCGGGGCCCAGGCCACCTTGATCTGCGGCTGTCTCGGGGCCGACGTCATCCGGGTCGAGAGCACCACCCGACCCGACCCGATCAGGGTGATGCCCCCCTACGTGCCCGAGCCGGGCAGCCACGGCGAGGGCTTCGGGGCGGCCACGTTGGCCAACGCCACCGCCGCCTCGAGCCCCAACCGCGGTGGGATCTTCTACAAGTACAACACCGGGGGCAAGCGCTCGATCACCGTCGACGCCCGCCACCCCGAGGGCCTGGCGCTGCTCAAACGCCTGGTGGGCGAGGTGGACGTGGTCACCGAGAGCTTCGCCGCCGGGACCCTCGAACGCTGGGGCCTCGGCTACGAGGTCATGGCGGCCATCAAACCCGACCTCCTCTACGTGTCGATGTGCGGCTTCGGTCACGAGGGCCCCGACACCCGCCACGTCACCATGGGCCCGACCGCCCAGGCCCTGACCGGGCTCACCTTCCTCACCGGCCTGCCCGACCGCCCGCCGGCCGGGTGGTCCTTCTCCTACCTCGACCACGTCGGGGGCTACCTCGGCGCCGTGGCCATCTTGAGCGGGCTCCTCCACCGGCGCCGGACCGGGGCCGGCCAGCACATCGACGTCTCCCAGCTCGAACCGGCCACCGCCTTGTCGGGGGCGATCCTGCTCGACGCCCTGTGCAACGGCCGCCCGGCCCGGCGGCCCGGGTTCCCGACCGGCAACCGCCGGTACCACCCGCCGGCGGCCCCCGGCGGCGCCTACCGGGCCCTGGGTCCCGACCGCTGGGTGGTGATCTCGTGTCGGACCGAGGCCCAGTGGGTCGCCCTGGTCGAGGTCATGGGCCGCCCCGCCTGGACCGACGACCCGCGCTTTTGCACCTTGGCCGGACGGGTCGAGCACGCCGACGAGTTGGATCGCCACCTCGGTGCGTGGACCGAGGGCCGCGACCGCTACGAGGTGATGGACCTGTGTCAGGCGGCCGGGGTGCCGGCCGGCGCCGTCCAGGACGCGGCCGACCGCCTCGAGCGCGACCCGCAGCTGGCGGCCCGGGGCCACTTCACCATGCTCGGCAACGACGAGGTCGCCCCCCTCCCCCTCGAGGGCCTGCCGGTGCGCATGTCGGCGACCCCGCCCCGGACCGGCGGGTTGATCGACCGGGGCCCCCCGTGCCTCGGCCAGGACAACGAGGCGGTGCTGGGCGAGCTGCTCGGGCTCTCCGCCGACCAGGTGGGCGCGCTGGCCGCCGCCGGGGCCCTGTCGTGACCGCCGCCGCCGATGCGCCGGGCCCCCTGACGGGGGTACGGGTGCTCGAGTGCGCGGAGCCGTCGGGCGAGTACGGCGGCCGGCTGCTGGCCGGGCTGGGCGCCGACGTGGTGAAGGCCGAACCACCCGAGGGCTCCGCCTCGCGCCACTGCGGGCCCTTCTTGGGCGACGAGCCGGGGGTGGACCGCAGCCTCGCCTTCTTCGCCGACAACGTCGGCAAGCGCTCGGTGGTCCCGGCCGACGACGCCGAGCTGGCCGAACTGTGCACCCGGGCCGACGTGGTGCTCCACACCCTGGGGCCGGCCGAGGCGGACCGCCGGGGCCTCGGGCCCGAGGCGCTGTTGGCCGCACGCCCCGGGCTGATCGTGTGCGCCCTCACCGCGTTCGGCCAGAGCGGCCCCTGGGCCGACTACCTCGCCGACGACCTGGTCCTGATGGCCCTGGGCGGTTCGATGGCCGCCTGCGGGTACGCCCCGGGGCCCGACGGCGAGTACGACACCCCGCCGCTCGCCTGCCTGGGTGACCAGGCGTGGCGGACCGCCGCCACCTACGCGGCGATCGCCGTGCTGGCCGCTCTGGCCTGGCGCGACCAGGGGGGCACCGGCCAGTTCCTCGACGTGTCAGCCCACGAGTGTTCGGCCTCGATGACCGAGTGGCACCTCATGACCTACCTGTGCTCGGGGGCGGTCCACCGACGCGGGCCCCACCCCACCTTGACGGCGGCCGACGGTCGGCTGGTGGCCGCGTTGAACCCCGATTTCCTCGGGCCCCACGTCTTCGGCGGGATGCTGGCCATGCTCGAGGCCGAAGGGGTGGCCGGCCCGCTGGTCGACCCCCGCTTCGCCGACCCGGTCTACCGGTCGGCCAACTACCGGGAGGTCTGGCGGGCCCTCAAACGGCTGGCCGCCCTGCACGACGGTGAGGCCCTCTACCAGCTGGGCCAGGGGGCGGGTCTGCCCTGGGGGGTCATCCGGGCCCCCGAGGAGGTGGCCGAGGACCGTCACCTCGCGGCCCGCGGGCACTTCGTGGCCCTCGAGCATCCCGAGCTCGAGCGCTCGGTCACCTACCCCGGCGCCCCGTTCTTGGCCCACGGGTCCCCGTGGGTGCTACGGCGCCGGCCACCCCTCCTCGGCGAGCACACGAACGAGGTGCGGGCCGAGTGGTCGGCGGCCCGGTGAGCGCTGGGCGCCGCAACGCCTGTCTGGTCGGGGTGGGCGAGACCGAGTACACCAAGTGGGGCGGCATCACCGACCGCAGCGAGTACCAGCTCGCCCTCGAGGCGATCACCGCCGCGGTGGCCGACGCCGGACTGGCGATCGACGACGTCGACGGCCTGGCCAGCTTCGCCGAGGACCGCAACGACGCCACCTTCGTCGCCGCCGACCTGGGGTTGGCCGAACTGCGCTACGCGTCGCTGTCGTGGCTGCCGGGGGGCGGGGGGCGTGCGCGGCGGTGGCCAACGCCGCCGCCGCCGTCGAGCGCGGCCAGGCCGAGGTGGTGGTCGTCTACCGGGCCCTGTGCCAGGGCCAGTTCCGCCGCTTCGGGCGCGGACCGGGCAACGCGGTTGGTTCCAAGGTCGCCCCGGGGGCCGGCCGTCCGCCCACCCCCCGCCTTCGCCGAGCCCGCAGCCTGCTCGAGGCCCACGTCGCCTTCACCATGCCTTTCGGGATGTTCGGCCCCCCCATCGCCTACGCCATGGTCCTGCGGCGCCACATGCACCGCTACGGGACGACGGTCGGCCAGATGGGCCGGGTGGCCGTGACGACCAGGGCCCACGCGTCCCGCAACCCGCGGGCGGTCATGGGCGGGCGACCCATGACCATGGAGGACTACCTGGGGGCCCGGATGGTCTCCGAGCCGTTCCGTCTCTTCGACTGCTGCCTCGAGAACGACGGGGCCTGCGCCGTCGTAGTGACGACGGCCGAACGGGCGGCCGACCTGGCCCAGCCGGCCGTCGAGATCCTTGGCGACGCACAAGGGGCGTTGTCGGGCTTCGGCCACGGGCAGTACACCAACGTGTCAATGCCCGACGACGACTACGCCAGTGCCGGGGCACGGGGGGTGGCGGCCCGCCTGTGGGCGCGCTCGGGCCTGGTGGCGGCCGACGTCGACGTGGCCCAGATCTACGACCACTTCAGCGGACTGGTGCTCCTCAGCCTGGAGGACTTCGGCTTCTGCGGGCGCGGCGAGGGCGGGCCCTTCGCCGAGACGGGCGCCCTGGCCTGGCCCGACGGGGCCCTGCCCACCAACACCCACGGCGGCAGCCTGTCGGAGGCCTACATCCACGGCCTCAACCACGTCGTCGAAGGCATCCGTCAGCTGCGGGGCCAGTCCACCTGCCAGGTGGCGGGGGCGGCCACCTGCCTGGTGACCAGTGCCGCCGGGGTGCCGACCAGTGCGCTGGCCCTGGGGCGACGGTGAGCACCCGCTGGTTCCCCGACGAGATGCCGGTGCCTGCGGTCAACGCCGAGACCCTCGGGTGGTGGGAGGCGGCCTGCGAGCACCGCCTGGTGGTGCAGCGCTGCACCGCTTGTGGCAAGACCCGTCATCCGCCCGGGCCGGTCTGCCCCGCCTGCCACGCCACCGAGTCGGCGCTCGACGAGCTGGCCGGGACCGGCGTCGTGTACACCTACACCGTGGTCCGACAGGCCTTCGTGCCCGCCCTGGCCGACACCATGCCCTACGTGGTCGCCGCCATCGAACTCGACGGGGCCGGCGGGGCCCGGATGGTCTCCAACCTGGTCGACGTCGACCCGGCCGAGGTGTCGGTCGGCCTGCGGGTCGAAGTGGTGTGGGAGGACATGGGGCCCGAGCTGGCCCTGCCCCGCTTCCGCCCCGCTCCCCCGGCGGGCGCGGTCCGGTGAGCCCGGTGCGGGCCCCCGGGCACCGGGCGGTCATCGTCGGGGTGGCCACCTCGGACTACCCGGTCCTCCCCGATCTCTCCGAGCACGGGGTCCACGGCCAGGCGGCCGACCGGGCCCTGGCCGATGCCGGACTGACCATGGCCGACGTCGACGGCTACGCCAGCGCCGGCTTCTTCCCGATGTACGCCGCCGGGGTCTGCGAGTACCTGGGTCTCCACCCCACCTACTTCGACGAGACCAACGCCGGCGGGGCCTCCTTCGAGGTCCTCGTCGAGCACGCCGCCTACGCGGTGGAGGCGGGGGCGGCCGAGGTGGTCCTCGTCACCTACGGCAGCGTCCAGCTTTCCCAGATGGGGCGTACCCTCGGGACGGGGGCGGCCAGCCGTGGGGGCGGGACGGCGGCCCCGGGCCCGGCCATCCACGACGCGCTGTGGGGCAACACCTTGGTGGGCAACTACGCCCTGGCCGCCCGCCGCCACATGCACGAGTTCGGAACCACCCCCGAACAGCTGGCGGCGGTGGCCGTGACCATGCGCCAGCACGCCGCGTCGAACCCCCAGGCCCAAAAGCGCGACCCGATCACCGTCGACGACGTGGTCTCGTCTCGCCTCGTGGCCGACCCGCTCCACAAGCTCGACTGCTGCGTGATCTCCGACGGCGGCGCGGCCTGCGTGGTCACCACGGCCGAGCGGGCGGCCGACTTGGACCGGGCCCCGGTCTACATCCTCGGTGGCGCCCACGCCACCACCCACCAGATGAACCTCTCGGCCATGGCGGACCTGACGGTGACCGGCGCCGCCCAGTGCGGACCCCTGGCGTTCGCCCGAGCGGGGGTGGCCCCGGCCGACGTCGACGTGGCCCAGCTCTACGACTCGTTCACCATCACCGTCGTGCTCACCGTCGAGGACCTCGGCTTCTGCCAGAAGGGCGAGGGCGGGGAGTTCGTGGCCGACGGGGGGCTCGGTTTGGGTGGACGGCTCCCCACCAACACCGACGGCGGCGGGCTCTCGGCCTGTCACCCGGGCATGCGGGGCATGTTCTTGATCCACGAGGCCGTCCGCCAGCTCCGGGGGGAGGCGGGGCCCACCCAGGTGCCCGGGGCGACGGTCGCCGTGGCCCACGGGACCGGGGGCATGCTCTCGGCCAGCGCCACCCTCATCCTCGGGCGGGAGGCGCCGTGAGCGCCGGGGGGGCCGCCGGGGCGGCGGCGGCCGACCCGAGACCGCCCAAGCCCAGACCGGCGCCGACCCCCGACCCCGACACCGCCCCCTACTGGTCGGCCGCCCGCGAGGGGCGACTGGTCATCCAGCGCTGCACCGCCTGCGGCGCCCACCAGCTCTACGGCCGCGACCGGTGCCTGGTCTGCCGCGGCCCGGTCGAGTGGGTGCCGGCCAGCGGCCGGGGCACCGTCTACAGCTTCACCGTGATCCGCCAGAACTACGCCCGACCCTTCCGCGACCAGATCCCCTACGTGGTCGCGTTGGTGGACCTGGCCGAGGGGCCCCGGGTGATGACCAACCTCACCGGCTGCCAGCCCGACGAGGTCACGATCGGCATGGCCGTCCGGGCCCGGTTCGAACCGGTCTCCGACGAAGCCGGCATCGCCCTGTTCGAGCCCGAGCGCTGAGGCGCCGTCCCCCGTCCCGACACTGAGGTCGGGACCGCCGCTCAGCGGCGGCCGGCCGCCTTCTTGGCCGGGGCCCTCTTGGCCGCCGTCTTCTTGGCCGCGGTCTTCTTGGCCGCCGTCTTCTTGGCCGGGGCCCGCTTGGCCGCCGTCTTCTTGGCCGGGGCTCGCTTCACCGCCGCCTTCTTGGCCGGTGCCGCCTTCTTGGCCGGCGCGGGGAGGGCGCCCGCCTTCTTCACGTACTCGTCGATGATCGGGAAGGCGCCGCGGGCGAGCCTGGGGGCCTTGCTCGGGCTCATGACCGCGTCACGAAAGGCCTTGGCCGCACTGACCCGGACCTTCTTCGAGGCCTTGAACATCATCTGCTCGCCAGTGGCCGGGTTTCGGCCCATGCGCGCCGGGCGGTCCACCTTGACGAACTTTACGAACCCGGAGATGGCGATCGCCTCGCCCTTCGCCGTCACGCCGGTCACCACCTCGGTGAACCCCTCAAGGACCCGGGACACGGTCTTGAGATCCACATCGGCCTGCACGGCCACTGCCTTCGCCAGCTCTCGTTTGTTCATGGGCGACATTCTGGCCCATACCGGTACGGGTTGGGCAATTCGGGCAATTTCCGCAGTGAGGCCGTGCCCTGGCCACGGGTGACCCGGCGGGGGCCCACCCCGGGCCGACCGGGGCCGGCCGGGGTGTCTAGAGCCCGGCGATGCCCTTCCCGACGAGCACGACACCGAAGATGACGAACAGCACAGCCATCACGACGGCGTTGTTCTCGTCTAGCCACAACCTCCACTTGTCGAGCACCGGCTGGGCCTTTTCCCCGAGGACCACCATGGTCACGATCGGCGCGGCCACGCCGAGGACGGCCACCACGACGTACACCGTCGTCGCGCCGATCTGCGCCGCGATCGACAGGCCCGCCGAGCCGACGGCCACGGCGGCCGCCAGCCCCACGACGAGGTTCTTGGGGTTGAAGGCCCCCACCGCCACCCCGACGACGAAGGACCGGGCGGCCGAGTAGCCGGCGATCCCGTCCATCCATTTGGGCGTCGACGGCTCCTCGCCCGACCTCGGCCGGCCACGGAACTTTCGGACGGCGGCCACCAACAGGGCCACTCCCAGGACCAGCATCACCCCGGCCGCCCCCCTCGAGGTGTCCGAACCGGCCGTGAGGTTGAGGGCACCGGCGATGGCGACGAAGCCGGCCAACACCGCGGCCACGCCGAGGACGAAGCCCACGAAATAGCTCGACGCGTTGAGCAGCGGCCGCCTGCTGAACAGCAAGAGGATCGCCGCGATGATGTTGATGGGCGAGATCGTCACCACCAGGGCGAGGGGGAGGATGTCCCCGATGACCGCCTTCATCGAACCCCTCTCGTCGGCTGCCGTGAAGCTACCGCCTGGACCGGGCACAGGAGACCGGCGCCGGCCGGGCGGGCGGGGCGGGGTGGCCGGCCCACCGCCGTTGCCACCGGCGCCGGCGCCGGCGCCGGCGCCGGTGGCACTAGTCTCCCCGCCGTGCGACGACGACTGCTTCTCCTCTTGGCCCCGGCCGTCCTGGGCGCGGTCGCGCTGACCGCGTGCTCGAACAGCCCGACCGGCGGCTCGTCGACGACGACCACGACCCGGGCGGTCTCGGCACCGGCGGTGGCCAACGCCACCGACCTGAGCGTCGAGCCGGTCATCGCCGCCGGAACGCCGCCACCGCCCAAGGCCATCGTGACCAAGGACCTCGTCGTCGGCACCGGCAAGGCGGCCACGTTCACTGACACGGTGCTGGTCCAGTACGTCGGGACGGACTACACCACCGGCAAGGTCTTCGACTCGAGCTGGCAGTACAACCAGCCCTCCAGCTTCTCCCTGAGCCAGGTGGTGCCCGGGTTTGCCAAGGGCATCGAGGGCATGAAGGTCGGGGGGCGCCGGGAGATCGTGATCCCCCCGGCGTACGGCTACGGCGCCGACGGCCGGCCGCCGGCCATCGCCCCCAACGAGACCCTGGTCTTCGTGGTGGACCTCAAGGCGATCGAGTAGGCCGATCCCGGCCTCCGGGGGGGCACGGCGGGCTCAGCCGGCCCGGTCGCCGCCGGGGCCGGCCTGGATCTGGGACAGCGGCTCGTTCGTGTCCAGGTAGTCGCGCCAGCGGGTCACCAGCCCGTCGGCGTCGACCTCCACCACGGTGGCCCCATGCATCACCACCGGCACCCCCTCGCCCTCGGCGGCCCCCGGACCGCGGTAGGTGGCGGTCCCGGTCCATTCGAAAACCGCCCAGTCCTCGCCCCCGCGGATCACGTCGACGCGCTCGGCGCCAGTCGGGGAACACGCTGGCCGTCAGCTCCGAGACCCCGCGGACGTCGGCGGTGGGCGCGGTGACCGGGTCCTCGAAGGTGCGCTCGGTGGCGAACAGCGACTCGAAGCCGTCGGCGTCGGCCTCTTCGAACCGGCGTGCCCAGGCGTCCCAGTCCATGTGTCTCCTCCCGCCCCTCTACGGGGCCGAGGCGCCGGCCAGGCGTTGGCGCAGCGCCACCTTGTCGAGCTTGCCCATGGTGTTGCGGGGAAGTGGCTCGGTCACCGTCGTGAGCTGCCGGGGCCGCTTGTAGTCGGCCAGGCGGTCGGCCAGGAACGCGGCGATCTCGCCCAGTTCGAGGGTGGCACCGGGACGGAGCCGGACCACCGCCGCGACGTCTTGGCCGAGGACCCGGTGGGGCACCCCAAGCACGGCCGCCTCGACGACGTCGGGATGCTCGTGGAGGGCGCCTTCGACCTCGATGGACGAGATGTTGTAGCCGCCCCGGACGATCAGGTCCTTCTTGCGGTCGACCAGATAGAGATAGCCGTCGTCGTCCACGTAGCCGAGGTCCCCCGAATGGACCCAGTCGCCCCGCCAGGTGGCCGCGCTCGGCCTCGGGGTCGTTGTAGTAAAAGCGCTCCCCCTTGGGCACCCGGATGGCTACCTCGCCCACGACCCCGGGGTCCTGGTCGTCCCCGGCGTCGTCGAGCACCCTGATCCCGGCCGGGTCCATCGGCCGGCCGACCGAGCCGGGACGGCGCAGGGCCTCGCCCGGCGGCATGGCCACCACCGAGGTCCCGCCCTCGGTCAGGCCGTAGCCGTTCATGAGCATGGCCCGTGGGAACGCCGCCGCCAGGCCTTCCACCGCGTGGTGGGGCATCGGGGCGCTGCCGTAGATCACCATCCTCATCGACGAGGTGTCGACATCGTCGAGGGCACCCGATTCGAGCAGCAACAGGGCGTGGGCCGGCACCATCACCGTCCAGGCCGGACGCTCGGTGTCCACCAGCTCGGCGAAGCGACGCGGGTCGAAAGCCGGCAGGCACAGGTTGGTCAGGGCCAGGCGCAGGCACAGGGTCTGGGTCCCGTGGGTACCGATCAGGGTGGGCAGCGGGATCGAGTGGAGGAGTTTGCCGCCCCGCTCGATCGGGGTCAGTGGGTGCGCCACCATCGCACTGCGGTGGGTGGCCGCCACCCCCTTGGGGAGCCCGGTCGTCCCCGAGGTGTAGAGGATGTCGGCGAGGTCCCCGGGGCCCACCTCGACCTGGAACGGTGCGGGGTCGCCTCGGGCCAGCTCCTCCCAGTCGGCCTCCCGGGGCCCGCCCGCACCGGGGGCCACCAGTAGCGCCTTGGGCCCGGCGGCCACCTGGCGGGCCCGGGCGAGGTGGCCGGACCCGGCCACGATGGCCGCGGCGGCACTGTCGGCCACCAGGTGCTCGACCTCGCGACGCGACGATCTGGGGTTGACCGGCACGACCACGGCGCCGGCCCGCAGGACGGCGAAGTAGGACACCTGGTAGAGGGGCGCCTCCTCGTTGCCCACCAAGAGGGCCACCCGGTCGCCCCGGCCCACCCCGTGGGCCACCAGGCCCCGGGCCACGGCCGAGGCCCGTCCGTCCCACTCGGCGTAGGTCATGGCCCGGCCGTCGGCCATCTGGAGGGCCACCCGGTCGGCGAATTGGGCGGCCACCGTGGCCAGCCGGGTCGGGAGCAGGTCGTCCACGTCCCAAAGGCTCTCACTGACGGCGGTGTCAGTAAACTACGGCGGCCCGCCGGCCGGTCGGTGGCCCGGGGCCACCCCGGCCCCGGGGGTGCAGAGTCCAGTGGGTTGGGGCCAGCGGGTTCGGGCCAGTGGATGGAGGCCAGCGGATGTCCAGCACACCGGCGCCGATCCTGATCGGGGTCCTCTACGACTTCCCCCAGGCCGACGGGGGCGCCTCGTTCGAAGAGGCGGTCCGCCTGGGCTTCGGCGAGGCGGGCGCGTCGGGGCGGATCGACCGCCCGGTCGAGCTGGTGACCCGCCACGCCCGGGGCCTGCCGTCGGGGTCGGCCCACGAGGTGGCCACCACCTTCGCCGCCCTGGCCGATCTGGGCGTGCTGGCCTCGATCGGGCCGTCCATCAGCGACAACGGCCTGATCGTCGGTCCGATGGCCGACGCCCTCGGACTCCCGTGCATCAACTACACCGGGGGCGAGCGGACCCGGGGGCCCTACATGTTCCACTATCCGGTCGGCTCTCTCGCCGAGGAGCCGGCGGTGCTGGTGCGCCACCTGGTCCGCCAGGGGTGTGCCAGCGTGGCCGCCATCTACGACAACACGCCGGTCGGGCGCGGCTACGCCGACTTCCTGCGCGAGGCGTGCGAGGCGGCCAGTCTGGAACTGACCGGGACCGCAGCCGTGCCGGCCCTGGCCGAAGACGTCGGCCCGGCGGTTCGCCGGCTGCGCGGAGCACAGCCGGCGGCCCTCGTCTACCTCGGCCTCGGGGTGGCGGCCCGGGCGGTGGCCCTGGCGGTGGCCGCCGAGCACTGGGACGTCCGGGTGGTGGCCAACTCCTCACTCATGTTCGGCTACACCCGGCGCGACTGGCGCGAGGGCTGGGAGGGCTGGGTCTACGTGGACACCGTGGCCGACGACAACCACGAGCGCCAGCGCCTCGCCGAGCGCTCCCGGCGGACGGCGGCCGGCCCGGTGGGCGTGGCCGCCTACGACATCGGCCGGCTGCTGGGCGAGGCGGTGGCCCGCACGGCCCATCTGACCCGAGACGGCATCACCGAGGCCCTGGAACGGGTCAAGCAGCTCCCGGCCGCCTCGGGCCTCGAGGGCACCACGATGGGCTTCGGCCACTACGACCACGGTGCGCTCAAGGGCCGCTACCTCGTGCTGCGGGCCTGGGAGGGTGGGCGGACGGTGCAGGTGGCCGACCAGTAGGGCGACGGGTCGCCCGGCGCCCCCCTCACCCAACCGGTGGGACCACGGCTCGGACCAGGCGGCGCATGCCCTCTTGCCAGGGGAGCTCGGTCGGGCCGAGGACCTCGTGCATCAAGGTCACGTCGGGCCACAGGGCCCACGGCGCCCGGGGGTCGTAGCGGATCTTGGCCTCGGCCCCCACCAGTTCGGCCAGGAAGGCGCAGTACTCCTCGGCGCTCACCGTCTCGCTGCCGGCCCAGTTGACGGTGAGCGGCGGCACGCTCGACACGGTGAGCGCCTTGATGCCGAGGCGCGCGTAGTCGTCCTCGTAGACCGGGTTGTAGTGGTTCGGCGCGTCGGGGTGGAGGACGACCTCCTCGCCGGCCACGATGCGGCGCAGCCGGTCGGCCGGCGCCCCACCCAGGGGCCCGTAGGTCGAGAAGATCCTGATGATGGTGACCGGCACCGAGTGCTCGACGGCGGCGAAGCGCACCACCGCCTCGGCCGCGATCTTCGACAGGCTGTAGACCCCCAGATGGACGCCGGGCGGGTCGTCCTCTCGCAGCGGCCGCTGGCCCTGGTAGGCGTAGGCCGACCCGGTCGAGCAGAACACGAAGCCGGCCACGCCGCGTGAGGCGGCCACCAGTCGGCCCGAGGCCTGGGCGTTGACCTCGAAGGTCCGCTTCCAGTCGTCGGCCGCGGCGGGCCCGATACAGGCGGCGGCGTGGAAGACGTGGGTGAGGCCCTCGGGCAGCCCGGTCATGTCGAAGCTGGCGATGTCGGCCACGATCGGCTCGATACCGGCATCTTCGAGGCGCGCCCGGTCCCCCTCGGCGCGGCAACGGGCCAGGCCGAACACCTGGTGGTGGCGGGCCAGGGCCCGGGCGACGGGGAAGCCGACCCGTCCGGTGGCCCCGGTCACCAGCACCCGCCAGCGCCCCTCGGGCGCCGGTCCCCTCGGCTCCACGGCGGGCTCAGCCCCGCAGGTCGATGGCGACCTTGATCGCCCCGGTCTCCCCCTGGGTGGCGATCGTGGCGAAGGCGTCGCGCCACTGGTCGAGGGTGAAGGTGTGGGTGAGCATGCCGGTCAGGTCCACCCGGTCCTGCTCCACCAGGTTCAAGTAGTGGGCGATCCCGTGCCGGCGGACCCCCTCGACCTCTTCGATCCCGAAGGCGTTGGAACCGACCCAGGAGATCTCCTTGAAGTAGAGCGGGCTCCACTCCCACCGGCCCGACGCGTGGACGCCGCTTTTGACCAGGGTGCCCCGGGCCTTGAGGACCCGCACCCCGACCTCGAAGGTCTCGGGCTTGCCGATCGTGTCGTAGACGACGTCGATGCCCCCGGGGTGGGCCATGGGCAGACCGCCCATCGGCGTGTGCAGCACGCCGCCGGACCAGGCCGCCAGCTCCTCGACAATGGCCAGGCGGGGCTCGTGGTCGAGCACCTTGTGGGCGCCAAGCTTGCGGGCCAGGGCGGCCTGGGCCTCGAAGCGGGCGATCGCCGCCACCTCGACGTCGGGGTACAGGGCCCGCAGCACGGCGACGGCGGCGCAGCCGAGCGAGCCGGCCCCGTAGACGACGACCTTGCCGCCGGGCGGCGGCGGGTGGCGGGTCACCGAATGGAGCGACACGGCGAACGGGTCGGCGAAGACGGCCGTCTCGTCGGGCACCGAATCGGGCACCGGGAAGAGCATGGAATCGTGGGCCGGCATCAGCTCGGCGTAGCCCCCGGTGACGTCGCCGGACACCCCGGTGTGGATCCCCGCACTGATGTCGCCGGTGGTGAAGTTCCAGCACAGGCTGTAGTCGCCGGCGACGCAGGCCGGGCACTGGGGCTCGATGCCCCGCGGTCCGCACGACAGCCACGGGTTGAGGACGACCCGCTGGCCCACCTCGAGCCCCCGGGCCTTGGGTCCGAGCTCGACCACGTCGGCCACCACCTCGTGCCCCATCACCTGGGGGAAGGAGCAGAAGGCGGACATGGCGTTGTCGGCGTCCCCCTCGCCGAAGTCGAGGAGGATCTGTTTGGAGTCCGAGCCGCAGATGCCGGTCAGCCGGGGCCGGGTGACCACCCAGTCGGGGTGCAGCGGCCGGGCGTCGGGCACCTCCATCAGCCGCACCGGGGTGCGCGAGAGCCCCCGGAGCAGCGGGTTGGCGTCCGCCGGGACCTCGTAGGGCTCGTGCTCCACCCCGAACACCAATGCCTTCATCTGCACCCCTCGATCACCCGAGCCGACTCTGTCGGGGAAGCTAGCACCACGGCGCGTTCACTGACACGACCGTCAGAGAACCGGGGCCGACCAGGGCCGGGCGCCCCCCTCAGTTCTTGACCTGGATGTAGATCTCGATCCGCCGGATCAGGCCGTCGTCGCCGACGTCGATCACCAGCACCTCTTTGGTCTCGACACCGGACCCGCCGATCTCCATCATCTCGGCCAGTTGGACCACCGCCACGTTGCCGTCGGTGACGATCCGCTGGGGCCGGAGCTCATAGGAGAGCAGCGTCGGCATGAGGGCCGAGATGTACTCGATGTACGATCTGCGGTTGGTGTAGGCGTCGCTGAAAGGCCCGACGCGGATCACGTCGGGCGAGCACAGGTCGCTGAGACCGTCCCAGTCGTGCTCGACGAGGCAGGTCAGGTACCGCTCGACGATGGCCGTCGGGTCGTGTCGCATCGGACGAGTAGAGCACGACGGGCGGGCCGGGCGCCGGATCGGGGCGGCCGGGCGCGTCCACCCCCGGCGTCGGACGCTCGCTACGGTTGGCCCGTGGCGCGCCGACCCGGGACGAGACCACGGCCGGGCGCCCGGGTGGGCGCGGCGCTGCTGGCGACGGTGCTCGTCACTGGGGCGCTCGGGGGCCTCGGGGCGACCCCCCCGGCCGCGGGGGCCGGGACGCCGGTATCTTCCCTGGTCAGCGACCCGGCATCCCTGGTCGACCCCTTCGCCGGCACCGGCACCGGCGCCGTCAACCCGGGCAGCATCGGCGAGTTCCCCGGCGCCGACGTGCCCTTCGGCATGATGCAGTGGAGTCCCGACACCGCCCCCGACCGCATCTCGGGGAGCGGCTACTCGTGGGACGATCACCGGATCTCGGGCTTCAGCCTGACCCACATGAGCGGGACCGGGTGCGCCAGTTACGGTGACGTCCCGATCCTGCCGACCACCGGCGCCGTCGGGAGTCATCCGAACGACACCACCGAGCCCTTCTCCCACGCCAGCGAACGGGCCGCGCCCGGGCGCTACTCGGTGGCGCTCGGGTCGCCGGCGGTCACCGCCCAGCTGACCGTCACCACCAGAACCGGGCTTTCGCGCTTTACGTACCCGACGCACGCGCCGGCCAACGTGCTCTTCAAGGTCTCGGACAGCGCGGCCGGCGCCAGCGCCTCGGCGGTGCGCGTCGTGGGCAACGACGAGGTCAGCGGTCAGGTGACCAGCGGCCAGTTCTGCCAGACCGGCACCGACTACACCGCCTACTTCGTCGCCGTCTTCGACCGGCCGTTCGCCGCCTCTGGGACCTGGGCCAAGAGCACGGTCAGCCCCGGGTCGGCCGCCTGCTCGGGGCCGGCCTGCGGGGCCTACGTCACCTTCCCGACCGGTGGGCCGGTCGAGATGAAAGTCGGCCTCTCGTTCGTGAGCGCGGCCGACGCCGGGGCCAACCTGGCCGCCGAGGACCCCGGCTGGTCCCTGGCCCGGGTGGCGACGGCGGCCACCGCCCGGTGGAACGCGCTCCTCGGACGCGACCGCGTCGGGGGGGGCACCCGGACCGAGCAGCGGATCTTCTACACCGCCCTTTACCACTCCCTCCTCCACCCCAACGTGGTGAGCGACGTGAACGGCCAGTACGCCGGCGAGGACGGCCAGGTGCACCAGGGCACCCGGCCCCAGTACGCCAACTTCTCCGAGTGGGACATCTACCGGTCCGAGATCGAGTTGGTCGCCCTGGTGGCCCCGGGACCTGCCGGCGACATGGTCCAGTCGCTGGTCAACGACGCCCAACAGGTCGGCTGGCTCCCGAAATGGGCGATCGTCGGGGGCGACGCCTCCCAGATGAACGGGGACTCGGCCGACCCGATCATCGCCTCGGCCTACGCCTTCGGGGTGCGCGACTTCGACACCGGCGCCGCCCTGGCGGCCATGGTCAAAGGGGCCGACGAGGCCGAGTCACCCCAGGGGCTCGAGATCGAGCGCCAGTACCTCGACCAGTACCTCTCGCAGCACTACGTCGACGCCGACTCGCTCGACCTGGACTCGATCGACTACTCCGACGGGGCGTCGGTCACCCTCGAGTACGCCATCGACGACTTCTCGATCGCCCAGCTGGCCGGGGCCCTGGGCGACCAGGCGGTGTACACCGAGATGATGGCCCGGGCCCACAACTGGGAGTACCTCTTCAACCCGGCGACCGGCTCGATCCAGGCCCGGGGGGCAAACGGGAGCTTCCCGCCCGGTCCGGTGCTCAACCCGGCGCTCTTCGAGGCCGGCGGACAGCGGGGCTTCGAGGAGGGCAACCCGGTGCAGTACACCTGGTCGGTCCCCCAGGACCTTTTCGCCCTGGGGAGCCTGATGGGCGGCAACGCCAGCGCCGTGACCAGGCTCAACGCCCTGTTCACCCGTCTCAACGCCGGCCGCCACGCCCCCTACGACTGGGCCGGCAACGAGCCCAGCCTCTGGACGCCCTGGGAGTACGACGCCTTCGGGGCCCCCTGGCGAACCCAGCAGGTCGTGCGCCGGATCATGACCACCCTCTATGCCGACAGGCCGGTGAACGAACCGGGGAACGACGACCTGGGGGCGATCTCGTCGTGGTACGTGTGGGCGGCCATGGGCCTCTACCCCCTCACCCCGGGCACGGCCAACCTGGCCTTGTCCGCCCCGTTGTTCCCCGAGGTGGTGGTGACCCTGGGCGGGGGGCGCCACCTCGTGCTGGACGCCCCCGGGGCGGGGTCGGGAACCCCCTACGTCCACTCGCTCAGCGTGTCGGGCATCCCCCCGCCGGCCACCGGCGCCTCGTGCACCGCCGGGGCCGGCGCGTCGTCGGCCACCGACAGCTGGGACCGCCCCTGGCTGCCGGCCAGCGCCCTGTCGACCGGCGGCACCCTCACCTACCGGCTCGCCCCGACCCCCGACCGCTCATGGGCCTCGGCACCGGCCGACGCGCCGCCCTCGTACGCGGCCGGCCGTGTCCCGGCCGTCGGCTACTCGGTACCGAGCGGCGCCGTCTCGGTCCACCCCGGCGTGCCGGCTACCCTGCGGATCGGGGTGAAGGCGGTGAGCGGCGGGGCGCCGCCGGTCGAGTGGCAGGCCACGGCCACCGGCCCGGTCACCTTGGGCACCACCCAGGGCACGTTGGACCCGCCGGGGACCGGGCCCGGCGGCGGGTGCGCCAGCCCGGCCCCGGTGAGCGAACCGGTGACGGTGACGGCCACCGGGCCGGGCCCGGCCACCGTCACCGTCGCCCTGCGTACGGCGACCGGCGAGACGCTGCCCCCGGTCGTGGTGGCCGTCGACGTCAGCTGAGAGCCGGGCCGCCAGCCCGGGTCAGAGCGAGGGCGGCAGGAAGTTGGTCAAGGTTTGGAACAACAGGTAGAAGCCGGCCACCCAGATCGGGGCCAGGATGAGCCAACCGCCGACGTGTCCGTAGAAGGCGGCCCAGCGCCGGTTGGTGAGCCCGAGGGCGACGAGGAGCCCGACCTCGAGCAGCACCAGCGGGAAGAGGGCCAGGCGCCAGCTGGCCGTGGCCCCGTTCACGATCTGGTACGGCACCGGCGCCGACCGGACCGGCCCGGCGTAGCGGGCCCCTTGGTTCAAGAGCTTGCCCACCACGATGAGCCGCTGGGCGGCTGAGAACTCGGGGTTGCAGGTCGTGAGGGTGATGCGGTTGTCGCCGAAATTGTCGAGCACCGAGACGTCCGACGGCGACACCGGGAACGGTGTCTCGGCCACCACGTAGGTGAAGTGCTGGTCGCTGGTGTTGGTGAGGATGATCGGGTCGCCCTGCTTGAGCTCGGCCAGGCGGTTGAACGGGGCACCGTGGGTCGTGCGGTGCCCGGCGATGGCCACGTTCCCGGCCTGTCCGGGTGCCGCCGACCCGATGTAGTGGCCCGGACCCTTGGCCAGGTCGTCGGTGGCGGTGCCCGAGACCACGAACTGGTTGAGGTCGATGGCCGGGATGCTGAGCTCGGCGACCACCGTGCCCTCGGGGGGGTTGGAGACGTGGGTGGTGATGGGGATGAGCGCCTGCCCGCCCACCGCGGTGGGCGGGTGTGAGTGGACGAGCGCATCGAACTGGGTGCGCAGCGTCGCCTGGGCGTGGTGCTCGGCGATGGCGGTGCCCCAGAGCTGCCAGGCGACGAAGAGCAGGATGATCGCCCCGATGTTGCGGATCCAGGTGAAGATGGTCGGCAGGTGGTGACCCGTGGCCCGGCGGAGCGCGGCGGCCGACTCCCGGGCGCCCGCCTTGGGGATGGTCACCGTGGGGGGACCCTGGTCGTGCTCGCGCACCACCGTCTCGAGCACCTGGGTCGGAGGGTCCTCGGGCCCGTGCCCGACCGGGGCGGCCACCGTGACGGCCTGGGTGGGGTCGGCACCGGGCTCGGTGTTGATCACCGTGCACCCACCGTCGGCCGGCCGGCGGACGACCTCGGGGCGCCACCGGGGCGCGCCCGGCCGCGCCCCGTCACCGACGCTGTGGCCCGGACCGCCAACGCCCCAGCCGACTCAGGCGGCCGGCCGTCGCCCGGGTGCCGCTGCCGGCGTGGCCTCGGGTCACCCGAACCTCCCGTGGACGTAGTCCGATGTCCGGGGGTCGACCGGGTCGGTGAAGACCTGTTCGGTGGGGCCGGCCTCGACGATGTGGCCGGGCTGACCCTCGCCGTCGACCAGGAACAACGCGCAGTTGTGCGACACCCGCTGGGCTTGCTGCATGTTGTGGGTGACGATGACGATCGTCACGTCGTTGCACAACTCGCGGATGGTGTCTTCGATCACGCTGGTGGAGATGGGGTCGAGCGCCGAGCAGGGCTCGTCCATCAAGAGCACCCGGGGCCGCACGGCGAGGGCCCGGGCGATGCACAACCGTTGCAGCTGGCCGCCTGAGAGGGCGGCCCCCGACTCGTTCAGGCGGTTCTTGGTCTCGTTCCACAGACCCGCCCGCTCCAGGCACTCGCGCACCCGGGCGTCGGGGTTGGCCACCTTGGTTCCCGAGAGGTGCAGGCCCGAGAGGACGTTCTGGGCGATGGTCATCGACGGGAAGGGGTTGGGCCGTTGGAAGACCATCCCGATCCGCAGGCGGGTCTCGGTGACCCGCAGCGCCGGCCCGTAGATGTCGACCCCGTCGAGGGCGACCGAGCCCGCGAGGGCGGCGATGGGGATCAGCTCGTGCATCCGGTTCAAGATCCGCAGGAAGGTGGACTTCCCGCAGCCCGAGGGCCCGATGAGCGCGGTGACGATCCCGGGCTCCATCGAGAGCGAGACCCGCTCGAGCACCTTGTTGGAGCCGAACCAGGCGCTCACGTTGTTGGCCACCAGCGTCGCTGGAGTGGACGGCGCGGCGTCGGGGCCCGCGGACGGCGGGTCCGGGCCCGGCTGGGGCATCGGGGCGGGTTGAGGGGGATGGAGGGTCGTCACGGCACCAGCCCGAGGTGGAGGAACCCCCTCAGGACGGCCCCAAGGATCCCACACCACACGGCGATGGCCGTGGCCGCCGGCCAACGCCCGTAGCCCCGCCGCCGGGCGCGCTCGGCGAACCCCAGGCCGACCAGGGCCGACAACGGGAAGACCAGGGCCAGCGCCGCGAACAGGACCGCCCACTCGAAGCTGGCCCGTCCCGGCGGGGTCAGCGCGTCGGGGAACCGCCGCCCGGGGGCCGCCGGGGTGGTCACGACCGGGCCCGGCGGCGGCGCAGGGCCCGCCGCGACAGCTCACCGACGACCACCAAGACGGCGCCGAGCACCGTGAGCGGCACCACGTTGGCGCCGGTGAAGGCCAGGCTCGACCCCGACGTCCCGCTCCCGCTCGACCCCGACGACCCGCTGGACGACGAACCGCTGGTGGTGGACGCCGCCGCCGTCGTGGTAGTGGTCGTCGACCCGGCTCCCGCCGCGGCGGCCGTCGTGGTGGTCGTCGTCGGGCTGGTGGTCGTCGTCGTGGTCGTGGCCGTGCTCGCCGAGGTGGCGGCCGCCTCGGCGTCGAGCTGCTGGGCGACCTTGAGACCGGCGGTCACCATGGCCGGTGTCGCCGGGGCGGCGCCGAAGCTGGCGATGTCGGCCTGCCCGGTCGAGCCCAGGATGAACCGCACGAACTGGGCCAGCGCCAGGGCCTTGTCGGCCGGGAGGCCGCTGGTCGGCACGACGAGATAGCTCTCTTGCATCAGGTCGCTGTTGTAAGCGGCGTCGTCGGTGGCACTCGGATTGAACGTGACCAGGTTGTTGGTGTCCGGGTCGGTGGTCGAGGCCAGGGTGGCGTCGGCCTCGGCCGCCGCCGCCGCCGCTGTCGAGGGGTACACGTACTGGCCGGCCGCGTTGATGATCGACGCCGTCGGGAGGTTCCAGGGGACGCCCAGCGGAGCGCCGGTCCACACCGACGAGATCGGGGCCGCCGCCCCGAGGTGCCAGAGCGCTGCCTGTGTGCTCGGCGCGTTGGTCAGGGCGTTGATGCCGATGAGCTTGCCGATAAGGGGCTGGTCGCCACCGGGTACCACGCCGGCACCGACGTAGGGCCAGGTTTCACTGGGTGTGTCGCTCGAGGTGGTCGCCTGCTGGTGGCTGAACGCGTTCTGCAGCCCGGCGTCGAAGAGCGTCTTGGACGTGGGGTCGCTGTCGAGCAGCGTCATCATGGCAGAATTCTCCGTCGTCGGGTCCAAGTTGGCCCACAAGATGTCGCTCACGTTGTACAGCGGGGTGCCGTCACTGCACTGCAACCTGGGGTCGGACCATGCCAGCAACGGATCCGCCGAGTTGAAACCGAAGATGTCGCCCAGGTCCGTCATGTTGAGCGGGATGTGCTGGCAGAACTGCGCCGGGCTGATCGTGACCGTCCCCTGGTAGGTGTTGTTGGGCACGGTGGTGACGACGGCGACCCCGGTGGCGGCGAAGGGCACGTAGGCGTAGGGCCGCGCGTCGGTCGATGCGGTGCTGGACTCGGCCGAGGTCAGCGGCCGCTCGGAGACCACGTAGTCGGCGTTGAACTGACCGGCGCCCGTGCCCACGAAGTCGGCGATCCCCTTGTCCAAGGTGACGTTGGTGTAGGCGCCGTAGTCCGGTGCCAGTCCGGCGCCGTCGTCCTTCAAGAGCTTGGAGATGACGGGCTCGAGGAACGAACCGCCCTCGCCGACCAGGGTCCCGGTGGTGGTGGTCGCCCCGGCCGGCGGGGCCCAGACGCCCCCGAGAGCCACGGCGCCACCCAGCGCCGACGCGGCCATCGTGAGCGCCGCCAGGCCGACCCTCAGTCGACGGTGACCGCTCACCGGGCCCCCTCTTCTTGTCGGGCCTGGAGGATCCGGCGCCGTCCGATCCAGCCGACGGCGAGGAGCAGCAGCCCGAGGAACGTGAGGGGGAGCGGGTTGCCGCCGGTGAAGGCCATGGTCGGGCTGCCCGACAGCGAGACGGCCGGATTCACCCCGTCCGCCTCGCCCGACGTGGCGGCCCCGACCCCCCCACGGGTGGCCGAGGTCGTGGCCCCCTTCGCCTTGGCCGCCGCGGCCGCCGCGGCGGCGGCCGGGCTCAGCCCGGTGGTGCTGGAGCCACCGGCGCTGGCCGTCCCGCCGTTCCCGGCGTTGGGCGGGGCCGGTGGGACGGCACCGCCGTTGGTGACCCCACAGGTCGGCGTGGTCTGGCCCGCCTGGACCTCGGTCGGCGTCAGGTCACCGCAGGCGTAGGCGGCCTTCTCGGCCGCCGTCACCGCCACCGCGCCGGGCACGTCGAGGGTGACCGAGTTGATCCCGTACTGCTCGAGCGACAGCCCCAGGCTGGCGTAGCCGAAGCTGGGCGCCTTCTGCTGGCCCAGCGTCAGCGCGTAGTTCACATAGGCGCTCATGGTCGCCCCCTTGGCCGCCGACCACCCGGTGGTCGGCGTGAGCAGGTAGCTGTAGGTGGACGGGTTGTAGACGTGGGGCCCGGTGCCGTTGAAGTTGAGGACGTGGGTCCCGTCGGGCTGCTGGGTGGCGTAGGCCAGGGCGGAGGCGGTGTCGACCGCGTTGGGCTGCGTGTAGTCCCCGCTGGCGTTCTTGACCGACGCCACCCCCTTGGTGGGGTCGTTCCCGCCGAAGCCCAGGTCGGTCGCGTACTGGAGCTGCACCGCGCCGATGGCCCCGGCGTTGGCCGCGACGTCACCGGCCACCTGGGTCGTGGACTGGGTGTCGAGACCCCCTTGGACGCCCGGCCAGTTGGAGTTGGGCGAGGTGGGCGAGATGGCGACCCCGTCCGTCGGCCCGCCGGACTGGCTGTTCTGCTGCTGGGCGAACGCCGCCCAGAGGGCGGGCTGCTCGTCGATGCACCACTCCTCGAGCACGTAGTTGGTGCCGGCCGAGTCGCTCTCGGTCACCGGGGTGATCTTGAGGTTGGGCAGCGTCACCCCGGGGTTGTCGGCGGCGATGTGCGAGTCGTTCCAGTTCGTGATCCCCCCGGTCAAGATCGCACACGCCGTGTAGCTGCTGAGCTGCAGCGTCTGGCTGAGGCCCGGGAGGTTGTACATGAAGGCGATGCCACCGGCGGTGATGGGCACGAAGATGAACGGGAAGCTCGGCGGGGTGGTGTCGGTGTTCCCCACGTAGCCGATGTCGCTCACGGCGAAGTCGGTGGTCTGGTTGGTGAACTGGTAGCGACCGTCCCCGGAGTTGCTGGAGGTGTAGTTGAGGCTCAGGCTGTAGGGCGCGTTGCCGACGTCCTGGTCCCAGGTCTCGATGGCCGGGGCGGCGAACGACGAGCCGACGCCGTTGAGTCCCGCCCCGGCGAAGGGGGTCAACGCGGTGCCGTTGCGAGCGGGCGTCGGGGCCGGAGCGGTCGTGGTCGTGGTCGGGGGCGGTGCCGTCGTCGGGGTGGTCGGCGACGGGACCGACCCGGTGCCCCCGACGGGCGCGGTGGTGGCCCCGTTGGTGGCCCCGGTGGCGGTCTGGGGGCTGCCGGTGGCCGAGCTGGCGGCGGCGGCCGGACCGCACAGCGCGACCACCGCGACGGCCGTCGCCCCGAGGACGGTGGCCGTCCACCGGACCGTTCCGACGGGCCGCACGAAGCGCCTTTGCACTCTGAGGGGCTGCATCGTGGTGTGCTCCTTTTCTCGGCTGGAACTGGACGATTCGGGACGGCTCGGGGTGCTCACTGGTCGTCAACCCGGGTGGTTCGGCGGACCAGGTGCCACGGGACGAGGCTCCGGCCCGGCCCGGAGGCACCGATGAGTCTGGCCAGCAAGAACAGGGTCAGGACCACGAGGACCAGGACGAAGGAGACCCCCCAGGCGTCGTTGACGGCGTTGCCGCCGGCCTGGAAGATCATCTGGTACACCCGTAACGGTAGGTCGTCCTGTTGGCCCTTGAACGGGTTCCAGTTGTAGTGGGCGTTGCCCCCGGCGACGAAGAGCACCGGCGCCGTCTCACCGGCCACCCGGGCCACCCCCAAGATAACGGCGGTGACGAGGCCGACCCTGGCCGTCGGCAGGGTGACCCGTAGGACCGACCGCCACTGCGGGGAGCCCAGGGCCAGGGCGGCTTCGCGCAGGGAGCCCGGGACGATGGCGATGACCTCCTGGGCCGCCCGGGTCACGATCGGGAGCATCATGACGGCGAGGGCGAGGGCGGCCGCGAACCCGGACTTGCCGTTCAGCTTGTTGGGGACGACCCAGAGCAGGTACACAAACAGGCCGGCGATGATGGCCGGGGCACCGGTCATGGCGTCGACCACGTTGCTCACGACCCGGGAGAACACGTTGCGGTGGTCCACCAGGTAGGTTGCGGTCAGCAGGCCGAGCGGCACCGTGATGATGGTGGCGATGCCGACCTGCTCGATCGTCCCGACGATGGCCGCCCCGGCCCCCACCGCGGTCACCGGGGCGACCGCGGTGTAGTTGGAGAAGTCGGCGATGAAGAAGTGGGGGAAGTGGTCGAGGGCCACCCAGGCCCCCCGGATGATCACATAGCTGATCACCCCGACCAGTGGGATCAGGGCGCACAGGGCGCCCGCCCAGATGCCCAGGGTCGCCAGGCGGTCCTTCATGGCCAGCATCCCGTGGCGCTGCCAGCACAAGATGGCGTAGATGGTGAAGAAGGCCATCAGCCAGCAGATGGCGAAGCCCAGGGGCCCGACGATCCCGGCCACGCTGAAGACGACCCAGACGATGGCCAGGCCCGAGAGGGCTGAGCCGGCCATCTCGGCCACGGCGGTCGGGTCGACCCGCCGTCGGCGGACCGGACGGTCGTCGGCCGGGTCCGTCGACCCGCCCTGGGGGGGGCCCGACGGGGGTGGCAAGCCGGGCTGGCGGACCTCGGTGAGCGCGCTCATACGGCCTCGGCGGTGCTTCGCTGGACGATGAGCCGGGCGATGACGTTGACGGCGAGCGTGGTCACGAACAGGGCCAGGCCGGCCAGGATCAGGCCGCTCTTGTAGATGGGGGAAGACGCCTCGAAGTTGTCGGTGATCTGCTTGGCGATCGACCCCAGACCATTGGGGCCGAGGAGCTTGGACGTCAAGATATTGCCCTGGGACAGGACCAGCACCACGATCATGGTCTCCCCGAGGCCGCGGCCGACGCCGAGGAGGACGGCACCGAGGATCCCGTTGCGCGAGAAGGGAAAGATGACGTTGGTCACCATCCCCCACCGGGTCCCGCCCAGCCCGAGGGCGGCCTCGCAGACGTCACGCGGGGCCTGGGCCATGACCTCTCGGCTGATCGAGGTGATGATCGGGATGATGGTGACGGCGCAGATGAGGCCGCAGGCGAAGATCGAATTGACGTACGAGCCGGGTGTGGGTGTCCGGAAGATCGGCACGAAGCCGAAGTGGGTGGCCAACCACTCGGCCGGTGCCGCCTGCTTGGGGGAGATGAGCTCGAGGCCCCAGAAGCCGTAGACGATGCTGGGCACGGTCGCCAGGAGGTCTATCACCCCGGTCAGCAGGGGCTTCAGGCGCCTCGGCGCGTACTCGTTGATCATGAGGGCCGTGGCCAGCGACACCGGCGTGGCGATGGCCACGCCGATGAGGGCGATGGCCAGTGAGCCGACCAGCAGCGGAGCGAGCCCGAAGTGCCCGGTGTCCGGGGACCAGGTGAGGTCGGTGATGAAGCCGAAACCGGCCGCTTTGAGCGCCGGCCAGCCGTAGTAGCAGAGGAAGACCACGATCGCCGTCAGGATCAGGAGCACCACGGCGCTGGCCAGCGCCAGCACACCGCTGAAGACCCGGTCCGGCGTGCTGGCCGAGACGTGCAGCTGCAGCGGGACGTCCTGTTCCGGCGCCTCCTCGGGGGTCCCCGGGGCCGGCGTGATCACCGCCGTCATCGGGTCGCCTTCGCCGACGCCCGACGGACGAGGATCCCTACGGCGACCAGGATGGCCCCGAGCAGGGCCAACCAGACCAGGTCGGCCGGGAGGCCGGTGAAGGCCAGGGTCCCCGACGAGGCGACAGCCGAGGGGTCGGCGCTCGCCCCCGAGGCGGTGGTGCCCTCGTGGGCCGCTGTCCCCGGCGCCGCCGGGGCGCCGGTCCCGGTGGCACCTCCGTTGGACGCCACGGGCGCCGTCGTAGCTCCCTGGCTTCCGGGCGCCGGGTTGGCTGAACCCCCGGCGGTTCCGCCCCCGTTGGTTCCGGCGCCCGACCCTGCGCCCACCGGTGCCGTGGCGCTCGAGGCGGCGGGACCCACGGTGAAGGGTGCGGAGAACATCTTGGGCTGGTTGAAGTCGTTCTGGTCCTGGCCGACGTAGAGCACGCACGGCGAGGACTGGTTGCAGACCGGTTGGAAGTTCGGCTGCTCCCCCAGCGCGGCGCTCGGGAGCTGGTAGACGGTGTAGTTCGGGTCCGAGAGACTCCCGTCGCCGTGGACGAGGACGGTGGTCCCCTGGATGGTGTTGCCGTCACAGGTGCTGTCGTCGATCGGAAGGTTGGCGGCGGTCCCTCCGGGGTCCGCGCACTCGAGGATGTTCACCCTGGCGTTGGGGGTGAAGACACTGTTTGGTCCCACCGCCACGGTCAGGGTCTCGCCGTCGGTGAGCGGGCCCCCCGGCGTCACGGTGACGCCCGAGGCTGCCGCGGCCAGGCCCTGTCCGGCACCCAGGATCAGGACCGGCACCAGGAGCGCCCCGAGGATTCCGACAGCATGCCGGGACGGCGCGCTCGAGCCTCGACCCTCACCGCTTGCTCCCGCCCGTGCGGATGGCGAACGGTCGCGAGAACTCCTTCGGCCAGGTGAAGTTGCCCTGGTCCTCGCCGACGTAGAGCACGCACATGTTCTTGCGGTTGCAGACGGGCCGGGAGTCGGGGACCTCGCCCAGGACCGTGCTGGGCAGGCTGAAGAGCTCGTAGCGGCGCTCGGAGAAGCTCCCGTTGCCCTTCACCAGGATCGTGTTCCCCTGGATGGTGTTCCCGTCACACGACGTCTCGTCCCTGGGGAGGTTGGCGCTGGTTCCCCCCGGGTCGGCGCACTCGATGACGTTCACCCGGCCGTAGGGCTTGAAGAAACGGTTCGGCCCCACCGAGATGTTGATCGTCTCGCCGTTGTGGTACGGCCCACTCGGCGTCACCGTCATCTCCGGCGGGGCCACCGCTCCCGCCACCGTCGGGAGGGCCGCCACCGCGCACCCACCGAGGACGGCGGCCACCAGCACGCTGCGGATTCTCATCGTGACCTCCTGGTCAGTAGCCGGCGGCCGAGGGTCCCGATGGCGAGGAGGAGGCTCCCGAGGCCGAGCAGCCAGGGGAGCAACGATGGCGCCCCGGTGAAGGCCAGGGCCGCGCCCGTCGACGTCGACGATTCCCCGGTGGTCCCTCCGGTCGATCCGCTGTCCCCACTGCTGGTCGAGGCCGGGACCACCGTGACCGAGGTGGGAGTGGAGGTCGTCGTGGTGGAGGTACCCCCGGCAACGGTCGTCGCCGTGGTCGAGGTGGTGGGCGACGTAGTGGTCGTGGTCGTGGTCGTGGTCGTGGCGCCGGCGGCCCCGGAGAACGAGACGGTGACCGAAAGGCCGGTGAGCGGCATGTTGTCGGTGGTGTCCGTCGCCGTGTAGGTGACGGACTCGGCGGTGGTGTCGGTCACCGAGAACTGGGCCTCGCCGTTGCTCCCGGTGGTCCCGGTCACCGCTGTCGCCGCGTGTTTGGAGCCTCCGAGACCGGTGGCACCGGTCAGCGCGGTGATGGTCGAACTGCCGCCCGAGGGGGCCAGCGAGATGATCTTGCCCGGCACCACGTCCCCCGTTGCGTCGTAGAGGAGCACGGTGATCGTGGCGCTCGAGCTCCCGTCGGCGGGCACCGTCATCTGATTGCTGACGATGGCCGAGTCGGCCAACGCCGGTGGCGGAACCGGGGGGTTGCCGAACGTCACCAGGCCGGTCGCGCTCAGGGGCAGGGTGTCCGTCGTGTCGGTCGCCGTGTAGCTGACCACCTCGGCCACGTCGTCGGTCACGTCGAAGGTGGCCTCGCCATTGGCGCCGGTGACGTCGTTGACCGGGGTGATGACTGAACTGCCGTTGAGCGCGCTCAGGCTGATCGTCTTCCCCTCGACCGGGTTCAAAAAGTGGTCGAGCAGGGTGACGGTGACCGTCGACGCCGTCTTACCGTCCGACGGGACGTTGCTCGGCGACGAGGTCACCGTCGACTGGTTGCCGTCGGCGGACCCGGCGGTGAAGGTCGCCGAGACGGTGTCGGTCAGGGTGACGCCGTCGGTCGTGTCCTTGGCGGTGAAGGTGACCGTCTCGGCCGTCGTGTCGTCGGCTTCGAAGTCGGCCAAGCCGGCGGCGTTTGTCACTCCCGGCGTGCCGGTTCCCCCGACGGCGACCGGGCGGAATTGCACAGAACCGCTGGGGTTGGCGGAGAGCTGCACCGTCTTGCCGGCTAGCGGGTTGCCGAACTGATCGGTCATCGTGACGGCGATCACCGCCTGCGACGACCCGTCGGCCGGCAGGGTCGCCGGCGTCTCGGTCATGGTCGACGCCGTCCCCGAAGGCGCCGAGGTCTGGAAGAGCACCGTGGCGCTCTGGGTGAGCTGCAGGTTGTCATCGGTGGTGTCGGTGGCGGCGAAGGTGGCCGATTCGGCCACCGAGTCGTGCACGTTGAAGATCACCTGGCCGTTCGACCCGGACACGTCGGAGCCCTGTGGCGCGATCGTGACCGTGCTCGACGGCGACGAGAGCGTGACCGTCTTGCCGGACACGGGAGCCGAAGTGGACGTGAGGAGCGTCACCGTCACCTGGCTGCCGAAGCCGTTCACCGGGGCCGGCGATTCCCCGGCCACCGTCGACGCACTGGGCGAGACGCTCAACGTCCCGAAAGTCACCTGCGCCGTCGAGGTCAGGGCGGCCTTGTCGGTGGTGTCAACCGCGCTGTAGGTCACCAGCTCGACGGTGGTGTCAGTCACCGAGAAGGTCACCTGGCCCTGGGCGTTCGTCTGGGCCGGGGACGCCGGGCCGATGGTGGAGTGTCCGGTGCCCGAGAGGGTGACCGTCCTACCGGCCAGCGGTTGGGCCTCGGCGGCCTGGTCCCGCAGGGTCACGGTGATCGTCGCCGCCGTCACGCCGTCGGCCGGCACGGCGCTCGGTGTGGCGACCACGCTCGAGTGGGCAGGATCGATCGTCGGGACCTGGAAATCGACGGTCACCTGCTGGGTCAGGTCGATGCCGTCGGTGCTGTCGGTGGCCGAAAAGGTGACCGATTCCGCCGTGCCGTCGGTCACGGTGAACGTGGCGTCGCCGCTGGCATCCGACGTGTTCGGCGTGGCACCCGGCGTGATGGTCGAATTCCCCGCCCCCTGACTGAGGCTCACGGTCTTGCCGGGGACCGGTACCCCGCCGGTCCCGAGGAGGGTGACAGTGACCGTCACCGGATCCTCGCCGTCGGCGGCGGCCGTGGTCCCTGACGCGGTCACGGTCGACAGCGTCGCTGAGGGGAGGGTGGGGGCGGGCGGAGGGCTCCCGTCGCCCGGGTTGGAGCCGTCATCGGTCCCGTTGGGTGCGATGTAGAAGGGGTTCGACCAGAAGTGGGGCTGTGTGAAGTCGCCCTGGTTCTCGCCGATGTAGAGCACGCATTCGTTGGTCAGGTTGCAGGTGTTCCCCGAGGTCTCCCCCAACGAGACCAGGTCAGGCAGGGCGTAGAGCGTGTAGTAGCTGTGGCTCTCGGCGTGGAGGTCGACCGAGCCGTCCGAGTTCGGACGAATGCTGGCTCCTTGGATGGTGCTCCCGTCACAGTCCGAGGGGTCCGTCGGCACCACGCCCCCGGGAGCCTCACACTCGACGATATTGATGTTGAGGTTGGGATTGAGGACCGTGTTGGCGGGGATCACCACATCGACCTGTTGGCCGCTCGAGAACGGGGTGTTCGCCGTGACCGTCCCCACCGTCTGGATGGCCGTGGTGACTGTTGACCCGGACCCGAGAGCACTGGCCCGGGTCGAGAGGGTGACCGAGACCACGGCCGCCACAAGCAGGGCGGCCCCCATGAGCTGGACCAGCCTCCAGCTCCGGCGCCCGGTGGTCCGCGCCGCGTGGGTCGGACCCAGCACCCTCCTGGTCACCGGCTTGTTTCGCATCCTTTCCTATCTATTCTGTAGTAATAGTGCGAATAGAGACTTTACACCGAGTCTTGAACGCCCGAAACCCGGGGGGCCGGCGATCGCTCGCCGGACACCCCCGGGCCAGGGCATCGGACCAGCCGTGGTGACCCACCACGACTGGTGGTCCTCCTAGCTCTGCGGGAAGGCCACCTTGGTCACCGGCGGAACACCGGTGAGGGTGATCGTCGTCGTCCCGGTCGTCCCGGTGAACGGGGCGTTCAGGACGAGGGTGGCCGTGCCCCCACCCGAGGACACGTAGTCACCCGTGGGGAACCCGGTACCCGAGACGCCGACGTTGGGGAACGAGGGCGGGTCGAGCGCACCGGCGTTGGGGATGTCCGGCGGGAAGTTCCCACCACCGACGAGGGTGACATCGTCCGAACCGTTGGTCGCGTTGACCGACAGGCTGGCCTCGCAGGTGGTGTTCGGCGCCGGCTGGCCGTCCGCCGGGGTCCCGCCGTTGGACGGAGGCGAGCTCTCGTCGGTCAGCCGGGGGAACCCGTTGGTGGTACCGATGATCGTGCCCAACTCGGTGTCGAAGCTCTTGCCGGTCGAGTTGTCGAGGTTCTTCTGGAAGTTGACGTCGCCGTCACAGATCCAGTTCAAGAACCCACCGGTCGAAGCCCTCACGGTTGAGGTCCGGTAGATGTTGAACAGGGTCCGAGCGGTCGGGTACTCGTTCGACAACAGGTTGGCCGTGGTCGGGAGGATCCCGCCGTTCTCGGTCAGCTTCACACCGGAGAAGGACTGCCCGTGGATCGTGGTCGCTGCGGCGTAGGGGTTCGTGTTGAACACGCCGTTGGACTCGATGTACAGGCTGGTCGCCACCTCGATGGCCTGGTCGGCGTAGTCCGGGCTGGGGAAGTCAGCCGTTGCGAACTGGTCGAGCTGGTCCGAGTTGTTCTCCAGCGCGATGTGCTGGCTGTTGGGGCTTGGCGCCGTCGCCGGGTTCGGGTCGTTGCCGGCGTCGGTGTCCATGTTCGCCGAGCACCCGCCACCACCGCTGACCCCCGAGGAGGCGTACGAGGTGAATGTGGCCTCTGTGCCCGACGCCGTGTTGACGCCCATGATCCGCACCGGGATGCCCACCGGGAAGCCCTGGCCCTCAGCCTGCGTCGAGGTGGTGGTGATGTCGAGGGTTCCGGTCGATGTGGTCACCGTGGCGTTGTTCGACAGGGTCATCGAGGCGCCAGAGACGCTCGAGACCAGCGTCCCCGACGGGATGCCATTCCCCGACACCGCGTCACCGGCGACGACCTGGGTCGGGAAGTCGGGCGTGAAGCCGGACACCCCGTTGTCGGTGGCCCCCTCGGTGCCCGAGTTGAGCCCCACGTTGGTGACCACGATCGTCGGGCCGAGGTTGGTCAGCTGGCCCCAGTCGGTGATCTGGTTGTCCACCGGGCCGCCGGCCTGGCACCACAGGCGGTAGGCGGTGCTGTCGACGCCGCCGCCGTTGTCGACGTTGGAGATGTCGCTGAGCTCCGAACCGGTGTAAGGACCGGCCGTCGGGTCACCGGGGAGCCAACCCTCTTGGACCGGTCCCACCACACCGCCGTTGATGGCGTCGTAGGGAGCGATGGTCGAGGTGCCGAAACTCGAGGGGTTCACCGGGTAGGCGATGATCGGCACGCCGTCCTTGGCGTATCCGGTCTCGACCATGTCCGAACACGCCGAGCCGGCGGGCTTGGACGACCGGGAGAAGTCGACCGGCAATGGGGTCGACAGGGCTGCGCACAGCTGGCTCTGCCCGGCCCCCGAGCCCACGTCGTCGACGCCCTCTGTGACCTCTGTACGGTCCCAGTTGTCGTTGACGTCGGTGGTGGCCACGTTCTGTCCGGACTGGCAGAACTCCTCTTCGTTGCCGCTGGCCGATGCCGGGTCGCTCGAGTTGTAGAGCGTCTGGCCGGCACTCGAGTTCAGGGTGCAGCCGTAGAGGCCGGCACCGGTGTAGAGGTCACCGATCTTCTGCATCATGAAGATCGTGGTGTCCGACCCGGTGTCGCGGATCCCCTCGACGTTGCCGTTGTAGAAGTGCGGCGCCACCGGAGTGGCCCCACCCGCGGGGTCAGACGGAATCTGGCCCGCATAGGCCACCCCCGTCCCCATGACCAACGTCGCCGCTAGCCCAGCGGCTCCGAAGGCGGCTGCTCGCGCCATACGGCTGCGCAGCTTGTGCTTTTGCATGGTTCCAGTTGCTCCTTTGTGTCGATATGTCATGGATTCGGCTCCGATTGCTGGGACTCTCGGCCGGATTTTCAGCTCAGGCCAACGACGAAGGAGCCGGCGCATCCGACGACCACCCCGCCAAGAAGGTTCTCGCATATCGGGGGTCCGTACTCAACCGAAAATCCCTGGTGACACCAAGAAAACATCTGCCGATTGGGCGTTGCTCGCGAGGTCGTCACGCAGGTAAACCGCCATTTGCGGTTCCTTCAAACGCCCCCTAAGGTGCTCGATCCTCCCGAGGCGATACGACGCCGACGGAGGGCCCTGTCGATGACGATTCAGAGGTATCCCGCACGGGCAAGAGCCGACGCCCCGATCCGCAGACCAGACGATCCAGCTGAAGGTGTGCGGGCCCTGGCGTCGATGGCCGGGCGTCGAGGGTCGTGCTCAGTGCCCGGTGATCTTGATCGCCCACACGCAGTTGGCGGGGGCCTGAACCATGACGACCTGGCTTCCGGTGCTCGACACCTGGGTCACCTGCTGACCCGACGCCCCGCTCTCGTTGACCGCCGGTGTCGAACTCGGTTGGCCACCCGACGGTGCGACGAAGACTTGGAACGACGGACCTGACGCCGGGGCCGGCGTGCATTGGAAGGCCCACCCGATGTTCCAGGGGGGAGAGGTGATCGTGAAAGCCGGGCTGGTCCAGTTGCCGTGCAGCTGGGTATCGGGGACCAGGATCTGGATGGGTCCCGTCGACTGAGCAACCGTCGTCGACGTCGAGCCGCTGGCGGCCGTGGTAGTGGTCGTGGCCGCCGGGGCGGTGGTGGAGGTGGTGGCCGAGCTACGGGCGGCGGACGAATGGGTCGAACCCGAGTGCGCCGATGTCGTCTTCGTACTACCCGCCGGCAGCGTAGTCGAGGGCGTCGTCGTGGTCGGAGCGGAGCTCCCGCTCGCCGCCGGGGGCGGCAGGGTGTAGGCCTTCGTGCCCGAGGACGAGGAGCTGGCGCTGCTGGAGTTGTAGTTGAGGGCCATGCCGACCAGGGCGGCCACCAGCATCCCGAGGGCCAGCTGCCACGTCTTCCACGTCCGCCGTTCCTTGAGATGCAGCTCTCCGGGCGCCGGAACGGGCTCGGTCCCGGCACGCTGGGGGTCGTTCCCAACCGATGGCGCGGCGCCCGGGGCCAGACCGGGCTGTTGGCCGCCCGGGCCGTCGTGCGACGTGGAAGTCATGTCCGACACGGTGGCCGCAAACCACCGACGAGTCAAGGCAGCCGGCCCCCGGCGCCCCCTGTCGATCGCCGAGGTGACCCGAGGTGACACAGAGGTAATGGGCGGGGGTGGCTACGCGAACGAAGCGGAAACTGGGCGATCGCCGAGGGCGGTCGTCACCCGCTGGCCGAGGCCGGCTCGTCCGAAGGGGCCGGGGCCTCGCCGGTCGACTGGGCGGCGGGGGCTCCAACCACCGAGGGTCCCGGCATGGGCGAGGCGGAAACCGTGCCACCCGGGCTCGTCGTGACCGCGGGGAACGTCAGGGTCGCCGTGACGCAGTCCTGGGGCTGCTGGGCCTCGACGATGTCGAGCGTCGGCTCCCCGCTCAGCTGCCAGACGTTGAGGGCCGGTTCGGAGGCCAGGCACGAGACGCTCGGGTCGTTCGACTGGAACCCGGTCAGTTGTCCGAGGTAGGTGGGGGTGCCGGCGGGGAGCGGTTCGGTCGGGGGCACCAAGGTCAGGGCGACCGCCTGGCCCTGCCAGATCCCCGAATAGCGCAAGCCCGAGCCGCCTGTCCCCGGCCCGGTGCCGCCGGTCGTCGTCGGGGTCGTGGGCCCGGTCGTCGGGGCCACCGGGGCCGTCGTGGAGGAGCTGGGCGCGCTCTGGACGGTGCCGGGCACGGTGGTGGCGGGGGCGTCGGTCGGTGTCGGCGCCGGGACCGCACTGGTCGGCGGGACGGTCGTCACCGGTGCGGTGGTCGTCGTGGTGGTCGAGGTCGGCGCGGTCGGCCCGGCGAGGGTGTCCTTGGTGGTCGGGGCGAACCCGGCCAGGGCTCCGAGCATCGCCGGGTCGTTCCCGTCGTAGCCGAGCGCCCAGATGCCGAGCCCGGCGATCCCGAAGAACTGCGCCATCTGCGCCTCGAGGTAGAGCGAGCTCGGGTCCTCGAAGAACGTCTCGTGCCACTGGGGGCCGACCTGGTACGACGTCCACGCCGTGTCCGTCGTCGAGTCCCAGTAGACGGGGTGCCCACTCGCCGCGATCTGCCCGTAGGACACGGTGGACGGGGAGCCGGTGGCCTGGGCGGTCAGCGTCCCGTCGGTGGTCGGCCAGTCGTACCCGTAGAACGGGGCGCCGAGGATGATCTTGGAGGCCGGCACCACCGAGCGGTACTGCTCGATCGTGGTCAGGTCGCTGAACATCGCGGAGGTGAGCGGCGAGGAGGCCGACGGCGTGGCCTGCAGGTTCAGCTGGTAGGCCATCACGAAGAACCCGTCGACGACCGGGGCCAGCGCCCCGATGTTGTAGAACCCCCGCGGATCGCCGGCCGAACTGGCGTAGGTGTCCATGGTCACCTGGTAGTGGGGGTTGGCCGCGTGGACGGCGGCCGAGACCTGGGTGACCAGATTGGTGAGGCCCGCCTGGTCGCTGCTCCCGGTGCCTTCGAAGTCGAGGTTGACCCCGTCGAGGTTCTTCGCCTCGATGGCCGACACCAGGGCCGCCGAAAGGGTGGCCGGCGCGGAGGGGGACGCCGTGAGCGCGTCGAGGGCGGACTGCGAGAAGCAACTCACCGTGAGCACCACCCGGTCTCCGGCGGCGTGGGCCCGGGTGATGAGGTCGGCCAGCGCCTGGCTCTCATAGCCGTTCCACCCGGCGTCGGTATGGTCGAGAGAACCGTCGGGGTTCACCCCCACGCTGAAGTAGGCCAGGGTGGTCATGGCTCCGACGTCGAAGCCCGAGCTCTGATCGAGCGTCCAGTAGGGAGCGAAACCGAAGACCTCATGTGGACGGAGGGGGGCCGCATCGGCGAGCGAAGGCGGGGCCGGCGCCGGCGGAGCGGTCGCCTCGGGCAGGGCCGGCGCGGCGCCCGAGCCCGGGAGCGCCCCGATCATCTTGGCCATCGCCGAGCCGTCGAGGCCGCCCAGAGCGACCGGGGAGGCCTTCCAGCTGGACAGTGAGTGCGCGGATCCCTTGGGACCTCCGGGGATGACCACCACCCCCAGCGAGACCGCCACCAGGAGCGCCAGACCCCCAAGCGCGGCTCGGCGAGCCAGCGACGGGGTACCGAGGCCGGGCCCTTCTTGCGCCGAGCGGCCGAACCAGGAGCGGCCGTGCTCGGCGAGCCGGCCGGCGAGCGCACCCGGCGTCAACCCCCGTGTCCTCTGGGCCGTTGCATTCCGCGCCACCGCTGCTGGGGGCCCGGGCGGGATCGGCACGCTCGACCCCGTGACGCGCCCGGCGGCGGCCCCGTCGTCACCGACAGCCGAACCGGGGTCGACGCGTGGTGCCGACGACCCGTCGTCCCCACTGGTTTCCAGGTTCAACGCCATTCCCACTGCCCGAGATCGCGACGGACGCTCCGCCCACACAAAAGCACCGGCCGCCAATGGCTGGACCGGTGCACGTTGGCCAGCATGAGGTATCCCGACTGTCAATGCAAACCTGGCGGCACCGGCCTGAACAGGGAGACGGACTGCCGAAAGCCACCGGCAAAGAGGGCCTCTACCAGGGGGTTCTCCCACCTGGCGCCGGCCCCCTCCGCCGGTTGGTGGCCCGGGCGGGTGGCGCGGCCGACCGGAGTGACCAGGTAGAGGGGTTCCTAAGATCGGGCTAAAGAATCCAGAGACGGCGTCAGTTCGGCGTCAGTCTCCCGGCACTCCGAAGCTTGTCGATGATCAGGTCGGCCGCCTCTTCGGGCGACGTGTTGACCGTGTCGACGCGGATCTCTGGATGTTCGGGTGGCTCGTACGGTGAGTCGACTCCGGTGAAGTGGGCCAGCTCTCCACGACGGGCCTTGCGGTAGAGGCCCTTGGGATCGCGTTCTTCGGCCACATGCATCGGGGTGTCGACGAAGACCTCGATGAACTCCCCTGACCCCAGGAGGTCGCGAGCTGCCTGCCGCTCGGCCCGGAACGGAGAGATGAACGAGACCAGCACGATCAGTCCGGCGTCCACCATTAGCCGGGCAACCTCGGCGACCCGCCGGATGTTCTCCACCCGGTCCGCCTCCGTGAAGCCCAGATCCCGGTTGAGACCCTGCCGGACGTTGTCCCCGTCGAGCAGGTACGTGTGACGTCCGAGGGCATGGAGCTTCTTCTCCACCAGGTTGGCGATCGTGGACTTCCCGGCGCCTGAGAACCCAGTGAACCACACCACGCAGGGCTGCTGTGACTTGAGATCGGCATGGGCCTGCCTGTTGACCTCGACCGCCTGCCAATGGACGTTCTCGGAGCGCCGAAGGGCGAAGTGAAGGAGACCGGCGCCGACGGTGTCGAACGTCAGCCGGTCGATGAGGATGAAGCCACCCATCTCGCGGTTCGCCGCGTACGGTTCGAAGGCGATGGCCTGGTCCAAGTTGAGGTTGCAGACCCCGATCTCGTTCAGCGAGAGGCTCTTGGTCGCCATGTGTTCGAGCGTGTTGACGTTGACCTTGTACTTCGGCTTCGCGATGGTCACGCCGGCCGTCTTGGATCCCATCTTGAGAAGATAGGAACGCCCCGGGAGCATCTCGACGTCGCTCATCCAGATCACGTGAGCCTCGAACTGATCGGCCACCGCCGGCGGGGAGTCGGCGATGCACAGGACGTCCCCCCGGCTGGCATCGATCTCGTCGGCGAGGGTCACGGTCACCGATTGGCCGGCGACGGCGACCGGGAGGTCGCCGTCACGGGTCACCACGCGGGCCACCGTCGACCGGGCGCCACCAGGCAGGACTCGGACCCGGTCACCTGGGCTCACCGAGCCGCTCACGATTCGTCCGGCGAAGCCCCGGAAGTCCGGGCTCGGGCGGTTGACGAACTGGATCGGGAGGCGCAGCGGTCCTTGCCCCTGTCCGTCGTCCACCGGGACGGTCTCGAGGTAGTCGAGGAGCGTGGGACCCCTGTACCAGGGCATCGCCGCGCTCGGCCTGGTCACGTTGTCGCCGTGCAGGGCCGACGGTCGGGATGCAGACGATCTCGTGCAACCCGATCTCGGCCGCGAAGGCCCGATAGTCCGCCTCCACGGCGTTGAAGGTCTCCTCTGAATAGCCGACCAGGTCGAGTTTGTTGACCGCCACGGCGACCTGGTGGATGCCCGAGCAGCGAGACGAGGAAACTGTGACGGCGGGTCTGGGTGAGGACACCCTTGCGGGCGTCGACGAGAATGACCGCCACGTCGGCCGTGGAGGCACCGGTGACCATGTTCCGCGTGTACTGCTCGTGCCCGGGCGTGTCGGCCACGATGAACTTGCGGGCATCGGTGGAGAAGAACCGGTAGGCCACGTCGATGGTGATGCCCTGCTCACGCTCGGCGGCGAGGCCGTCGACCAGGAGTGCGAAGTCCAGTTCGTCGCCCTGGGTGCCCACTTTCTTCGAATCGGACTCGAGGGCGCTCAGGTGGTCGTCGAAGACGAGCTTCGAGTCGTACAGCAGTCGTCCGATCAGCGTGCTCTTGCCGTCGTCCACGCTGCCGCACGTGATGAAGCGCAGGAGGCCCTTGCGGTCGTGGGCAGCCAGGTGCTCGTCCACCTCGTCGTGACCGCGAGCACCGGCGGCGGCTACCTCCGGTCCGGCCATCAGAAGTAGCCCTCCTGCTTCTTCTTCTCCATCGAGCCGGAGGAGTCGTGGTCGATGGCCCGACCCTGCCGCTCAGAAGTGGTTGACCGGAGCATCTCGCCGACGATGTCGGCCAGCGTGGTGGCGTCGCTCTCAATGGCGCCCGTCAGCGGGTAGCACCCCAGGGTGCGGAACCGGACCGTCCGCATGGTCGGCTGTCTCGCCCGGCAAGAGAGGCATGCGGTCGTCGTCGACCATGATCAAGAGCCCATCTCGCTCGACGACCGGGCGCTCGGCCGCCAGGTAAAGGGGAACGATCGGGATCTCCTCCAGGCGGATGTACTGCCAGACGTCGAGCTCGGTCCAGTTGGACAGCGGGAAGACCCGGACGCTCTCACCAGGAGCTTTGCGGGCGTTGTAGACGTGCCAGAGCTCGGGCCGCTGGCGCTTGGGGTCCCAGCGGTGCTGGGCGGACCGTATCGAGAAGATCCGCTCTTTGGCCCGCGACTTCTCCTCGTCCCTCCGGGCACCCCCGAACGCCAGATCGAAGCCGTACTGGTCGAGCGCCTTGCGCAGGCCCTGGGTCTTCCACATGTCGGTGTGGACGGCCGATCCGTGGGTGAACGGGTTGATGCCGAGCTCGATGCATTCGGGGTTCTGATAGACGAGGAGCTCGAGCCCGTGCTCTTGCGCCATCCGATCCCGCAACTCGTACATCGCCCTGAACTTCCAGGTCGTGTCCACGTGCAGCAGGGGAAACGGTGGGCGCGAGGGGTAGAAGGCCTTCAGCGCCAGGTGCAGCATCACCGAGCTGTCCTTCCCGACCGAGTACAGCATCACCGGCCGCTCGCTCTCGGCGACGGCTTCGCGGATGATGTGGATGCTCTCGGATTCCAGGCGTTCCAGGTTGCTCAGCAACCGCCGACCTGCCGTGGGGGCGCTCATGGCGCCCATCCGGCGTCGGACACAGCTTGGAGCACCTGATCGGCGACATCAGACCGGCAGACCAGGAGATCGGGCAGGAGCGGGTCGGGCTGGTTGTAGCGGAGTGGCGAACCGTCGAGCCTCGAGGCATGCAGGCCCCGGCCCAGGGCCACGGCGACCGGCGCCGCGGAGTCCCACTCGTACTGGCCACCGGCGTGGAGGTAGGCGTGGACCTCCCCGCGGACCACGGCCATCGCCTTGAACCCGGCAGAGCCCATAGGGACGAGCTCGGCCCCGAGGCGTTGGGCCACCGAGGTGGCGACCGCCGGTGGCCGGGTGCGGCTCACGGCGATCCGGAGGGGACCGTCGGGCGCCGCCGGGAGCTCGACCTCGTCGGCCGACGACAGGGTGAGACCCAGGCCGGGCAGGGCCACCGCACCCAGTGTCGGTTCGCCGTCCACCGCCAGGGCGACGTGCACGGCCCAGTCGGTCCGTCTCTCGGCGTACTCCCGGGTGCCGTCCAGGGGATCGACGATCCAGACCCTGTCCTGCTTCAGCCTCCCGGGCTCCGCCGCGCCTTCTTCGGAGAGGAGACCGTCGTCGGGTCGCCACCGCCCGACGATCGTGGCGATCCAGCAGTGCGAGACGCTGTCACCAACCGCGCCGAGGTCCGGCCCGGCCAGCAGGGGATCGGCGGCGGCGGCCAGCAACAGCGCGCCGGCCCCCTCGGCCAGCCGGGCGGCCAGCACCTCGTCACCGACGCCGTCGAGCGTTCCGGGGATCCCCATCGCTCAGACCGGCTTCCCGGCTGAACACCAGGCGTTCGAGGGCACCCCTTGGCAGGGGTTTGGCATCGAGGGCAGCGACTTCGGCAGCGGGTGGAGCACCACACCGGTGGCCTTCGGGTAGGTGGCCCCGGGCGGACAACCGGCGAAGCCGGTGTCACAGAGCACCTGGGCGAGTAACGGGCCACCGGTGTTCGCGGTCTTGGTGATCCCACCGCATGTCGGCTGCAGCTGTTCGAGATTCGGCGGAGCGCTCCCGTTCGGGGCGTCGTTGCCGGCGAAGCAGTTCTGGGGCTGGCCGGCGTTGATCACGATCTGGCCGAAGTCCGAGTTCCCGGGATTGCCGAAGTACCCGTTGTTGCTGAAGGTGTTGTGAAGAAGGGCGTCGTTTATCGGGTCGTAGACGCAGCCGAAGGCCGTGTTCTCGACGCCGCCGGTGCCGCGGCAACTCTGGTCGAGGGAGGGCTTGTTGGAATCGGGGTAGGGCACGAACAGGATGCCCCAGGCACCGTTGTCCGAGAAGCGGTTGTCCATCACCGTGTCGTTGCGCCCACCGGAAAGCGTCATGCCGGTCCCGACCGGGCCCGCGCTCGCAGTGCCGGCACTTGGGACGTTCGGGTTGTTGTTGTTGTGGCTGTAGTTGTCCATGAAGACCCAGCAGGAGTGGGTGTGGGTGATCGGGCTGATCCCCCCGTGGGGGCACGCGCCGTTCTGGGGAGCGGGAGGATCGCCGTTGATCTGGGTATTGGTGTCGAAACCGTCCTCGTTGTTGTCAAACTGGTTGTGCTCGATGACGATCGAACCGCCCGAGTTGGTGCCCGAGTAGCCGAGGGCGTCGTACTCCATCCACGAATTCGTGATGGTCATGTCACACGCTTGGTGGCAGGCGCCGACGTACATGCCCGAGTCGTTGAAATTGCTGGCGTAGAGCTCGTTCCAGTTCCCCGGTCCGGCTGAATTCGACGAGAAGATCCCGTACTGGGCGCCGGTGGCCTCGGACCCGAAGTAAGTCGTCGTGGACGTGAGGTAGCCCCCGGAATACCCGTGTAGACCGATCTTCCCCGAGCCGTCACCACCATTCCACCAGATGCCGTTGCCGGCGTCGCCGGCGCCGCCGAGGAAGTTGCACGTGGTCAGGTTCTCGATGGTCACGTCGTTGGCCTTCCACACCACGATCCCGTTTCGCCCGAGGCCCTTGCCCGCGGCGTTGAGGGGGCCGAAGTTCTGCTCGTCGGCTTGGGCGCTGCAGGGCCGGCCGGAGCCGGGCTTCGTCCCGTCCACGATGACCGTGTTGCGGTCCATTCCCCGGAGGTGGAGATCGGACGTGGTGATCAGTACCGACCCGAAGCCGCCGCTCCCGGCGGTCGAGGGGGGGTTCGGTTCATCAGCGGTCTCGTGGTAGTCCCCGGGGCCGACCAGGATCCAGTCCCCCGAGCGGGCCGCCCGCACGGCTGCGGCGATCGTCGTGTACTGCCCCCGGTGGCCCTTGAACGTGCCCACCAACAGGACCCGGCCGCCTCCCGAGGGCGACGGTCCCGCGGCCGAGGATCCGCAGGCCGCGAGGAAGTCAGCCACAAGCAGGGCCCCGAGCAGGGCCCAGGGCTTCGAATGGCGTCCGCTCACGTTCCCCCCACCCGTACCAGTCCTCACCCGGCCTCCCCGGGTGTCGGCCGGCCGAGCTCACCCCGACCCCAGGGTCGGTGGCGAGAACGTTACCAAGCCCACGGCTGGCCACGACCCCGTGCCGGGGTTGCGCCCAGGGGGTCGGCACTGCGTCGCCCGTGGGCCCTTCAGAGCAGTCGAGCCCGGCCAGCGGCCGGGCTCGACTGCAACAAACGGCCTTCCGACCGGCGGCGGGCTCAGCCCACGGTCAGGGTGAAGGTCTGGGTGCCGTTGCCGCCCTTGCTCCCGGCGGTGATCGTGGCGGTGTAGGTCCCGGCCGTGGTCGGGGTCCCAGAGATCGTCCCCGTCCCGTCGTGATTGTCCACCAGGGCGACCCCCTTGGGCAACCCGCTGGCCTTGAGCGAGGCCTGGGGGTAGGCGGTGGTGGTCACGGTGAACGGCGTCATCGCCGAGCCGGCGTTGGCCGTGGCGCTGTCGGGGCTGGTGATCTGCGCCGCCTGGTCGACGATCCAGGTGAAGGTCTGGGTCGTCGTGCCCGTCGAGTTGGTGGCGTCGATGGTGATCGGGTAGCTCCCCCCGGCGCTCGGTCCGGGCGTGCCCGCGAGCGTCGCCGTCCCGTTGCCGTTGTCGGTGAGGGTGATCCCGGCCGGCAGCGTCGAGCTGGTGCTGATCGCGGGCTCGGGGTAGCCGTAGACGGTGCTCACGGTCAATGGCGTGATCGCCACGCCGGTATGGGCCAGGGCGGGGGCCTTGGAGTTGAAGGTGGCCAGGCTGTCGACCGTGAAGGCGATCGAGGTCGTGCCCGTTCCCGCCTTCGACGAGGCGTCGATCGTGGCGTCATAGACCCCGTGGGCCTTGTAGACCGGGATTCCGGCGATGGTCGCCGTCCCGTCGCCGTTGTTGGTGAGGGTGACGCCCTTGGGCAGCCCCGAGGGCTTGAGCACCGGGGTCGGGAAGCCGGCGATGGCGACGGTGACCGGGGTCATCGTCTGGCCCTCGGTCACGGTGACCGCAGCGGGCGCCGACAGCGTCGGGGTCTGGTACACGGTCAGGGTGAAGGACTGGTCGACCGGGGCCCCGACTCCGTTGGTGGCCACCAGCGTGATCGGGTAGACCCCGCCGGCCGAGGGGCCCGGGGTGCCACCAAGGGTGGCCGAGCCGTCGGGGCCGTCGGTGAGGGTGACCCCAGCCGGCAGCGCCGAGGGTGTGGTGATGGCCGGGGCCGGGTACCCGTGCTCGGTGGTCACCGGGTAGCTGAAGGCCGTCCCGGTGTGGACGAGGTCGGTGGTCCTGTTGGTGAACGCCGCGGCCTCGTCGACGGTCAGGGTGAAGTCCTGGGTGGTCGAATGCCCCACGATCGCCGCCGAGAGGACGGCCGTCGAGTCAACCCCCGAGTACGCCGTGATGGTGCCGGCGATAGTGGCCGTGCCGTTGTGGTTGTCGGTCACCGTGATCCCCTTGGGGAACCCGGAGGCACTGATTTTGGGCACGGTGGCACTGCAGGTGGTCACCGTGAAGCTGAAGGGGGTGTTCTCGGTGGCCGTGGCCGAGGCGCCGCTCGTGATGACCGGGGTGACGCAGCCGCTGCCACCGGTGCCCGGATTCGCCCCGTTGTCCACGCCGCCGTTCGGATTGATGTAGAAGGGTGCCGACCAGTAGTGGGGCTGGGTGAAGTCGTTCTGGTTGTCCCCGATGTACAGGATGCACTCGGTGGTCAAGCTGCAGGCCGGTCCGGAGGTCTCCCCGAGCGTGGCGAAGTCCGGCAGGGCGAAGAGCGTGTAGAGCGAGTGGGTCTCTGACTGCAGGTTCACCGATCCGTCGGTGTTCGGGTGGATCGAGGCACCCTGGATCGTCTCGCCGTCACAGGCGCTGGGTGAGGTGGGCACCACACCGTTGGGCGCGCTGCACTCGACGATGTTGACGTTGGCGTTGTGGGGGAGGTCAGTGTTCGCCGGGATGACCACGTTGATGTTCTGGCCGCTGGAGAACGGGGCTCCCGAGGTGACGGTGCCGACGGTCGCCGCGGCACCGCTGATGACGCTCCCGTCAGCGGGACCCGAGGTCGTGATCGTGACCTGCGAGGAGGCCGAGCTCACCGGCTCGGGTCCCGTCGCGCTGGCGGTTGCGACGTTGGTCACTGATCCTGCGGTCATGTCGGCCGTCGTGATGGTGTACGTCCCCGTGCAGGTCTCGTTGGCGCCCGGGTTGAGCGTGCTGGTCGGGCAGCTCACCGTGTTCTTGTTGTCGGCGACCGAGATCCCGGTCAGTGTCGCGTTCCCCGTGTTGGTGACCAGGTAGGAGTAGGGAATGGTCTGCCCGGCGGCGCCGTAGCCGGTCGACGTGGTCGACTTGGCCAGGGTCAGGCTCTCGGCCAGCGCGCTCCCGTCACCGGGGTTGGCCCCGCTGTCGACGCCAGCGTTGGGGTTGATGTAGAAGGGCTGCGACCAGACGTGGGGCTGGGTGAGGTCGTTGTTGTTGTCCCCGACGTAGAGGATGCATTCGGTCGTCAGGCTGCAGGCGGGACCCGAGGTCTCACCGAGGGTGGCGAAGTCCGGCAGGGCGTAGAGCGTGAAGTACGAGTGGGTCTGGGTGTGCAGGTTGATCGCCCCGTTGGACTGGGGGTGAATCGACGCACCCTGGATGGTCTCGCCGTCACACTGGGAGGGATCGGTCGGAATCACGCCATTAGGTGCGCTGCACTCAACGATGTCGACGTTGGCGTTCGGGGGCAGGGTGGAGTTGGCCGGGATCACCACGTTGATGTTCTGGCCGCTGGAGAAGGGGGTGTTGGCCGTGAACGGGCTGACCGGTGCCGCGGCCCCCGGCACGTAGCCCTGGGTGCTCGGAATGCTGACCGTGACCTGCGAGGAGGCCGAGGAGACGGGATTCCCACCCGAGTCGGTGGCGTTGGCGGTGGCGATATTGGTCACCGAACCCGCGGCCACGTCAGCGGCGGTGGTGGTGTAGCTCGCCGTGCAGGTCTCGTCCGCCCCGGCGGCCAGGGAGCTGGAGGGGCAGTTGACGGTCGGGATCTTGTTGTCGGTGACCGTCAGGCCGGTCACGGCATTGTTCCCGGTGTTGTCGACCAGGTAGTTGTAGGGAATGACCTGGCCGGCGGCGGTGTAGCCGGTGGAACTGGTCGACTTGGTGAGGGTGAGGGAGGACGAAAGCCCGGTGCCGTCACCAGGGTTGACCCCGCTGTCCACCCCGCCGTTCGGGTTCACATAGAAGAGCGGCGAGAAGTAGTGGGGCGCGGTGAAGTTGGTGTAGTCGTCGCCGATGTAGAGCACACATTCGTCGTTCAGGTCGCATTGGGCCGGGCTCGCCGACTCGCCCAGGGACGCCTCATCGGGGAGGGCGTAGATCGTGTAGTACGAGTGGGTCTGGGCGTGCAGGTCGACCGACCCGTTGGTCTCCGGCTTGATGCTCGCCCCCTGGATCGTCTCACCATCGCACGTCGTGTCGTCGGTCGGGAGCACCCCGTCGGGAGCGGAGCACTCGACGATCTGGAGATTCTCGTTCTGGGTCAGGACGGTGTTGGCCGGGATCACGACGTCGATGTTCTGCCCACTCGAGAACGGGGTGTTGGCCGTGTAGCCGCTCTGGGGGACGGTGGCGCCGGGGACGATGCTCCCGCTTGCCGGGCCGGTGGCCCCGGCCGGGGCCGCCAGGGCGACGGTCGAGACCATCGCCGCCGCCATCAGGACGGCTGCGGCGAATGCCTTGATCCCATTGCGCTTTGACATTTGGCGGATCCCCCGTCGGATCTAGGGCGTCCAAGGACGCTCGGCAAGTGCAGAACAAGCACGTTGTAACATCGGGCCACGGCCAAACAACGAAGAAATCTCCGCTGACGCGAAGAAAACATCTTCCGATTGGGATTTGGTCGCGGAACGTCCCCCAAGGTTGCGTCCGGACCGACCATCGGCACGGCTCTTCGCACTGGGGCACACCTTGGAGACCCCGGGGGCGCCGACCGAGTCGCAGGGTGCGGCCGATCCGACAAGGCAGTCCGTAGGATGTCAGCATGGCGAGCGACGCCGTGCCCGAGGCAAGTGGGCCAGGCATCCCGAGCACGAGGTCCAAACTGGTGACCGCCGTAGTCGTCGGCACCGCCGGCTTCCTGCTGGTGCGCCGGCTCCCTCGGCCCCTGCGCCCGGCGGCCGACCTGGCGTTGGCCGCCGGGGCCCCGCATCTCGCCGGGTACCTCACCAAGCTCGGCCTCTGATCCGAGAGTGACGTCCCCCGGCCTTGAGGCCGCCGGACGTCCGCACCACTCCGCGGAGTGTCCACCACCCGGTCGGGGCGCTCCTTGATCGCCACGTCGGCCGATTAGAGGCGCGACTGGCAATTGCTATCTCGGCGTTGCACCGCCCCTCCCGTCCTCGTCAGAGCGCCCCGACCTGGCCTCCCCCTAACTTGACAATATCGAGGTTAATAGTCAGGATTATCGAGTTACGTGACAGTCCGGTGACCAGCAGCCAAATGGCGAGTGATCTCTTCGGGTCACCCCCGGTCGCGGGTTGATATCGGTACCCAAGGCGTGAGAAGAAGCGTTGTCGACCGACGATCGTGCATGGAGCCACGGGAGGATTCAGAACATGTCGAAGCGGGGCGGTGCGAGGACGCTCGCCGCGGCGGTCGCCGCGGTCGTCACGGCCGGTGTGATCTCAACCGTCGGCCTCGTCAGTCCGGCCGGGGCCACCGGCCCGGCAAGCGGGAGCATCGTCCCCGGCGCCACCGTCCCCCAGAGCGGCTACACGGCCAACACCCCGTTCTCGAGTGGGCAGAACATCGACGTCGTGATCCCGGCCAACACCGTCCTGACCCAGAACGAGAATCTCCAGATCGTCGAGTGCTCCGCTCCCGACGGGGTGCTCCCGACCGACGACACGACGTGCGATGGTGAGACGATCCAGGGGGCGAGCATCAAGCCGGAGACCAACGGGTCGGTCGACCTGCACGCCCAGACCCACTCGTACTACACGATCTACGCCCTCCCCGATGAGGCGTCCCTGGGCGAGTCGGCGAGCCCGGCCCAATGCGACCTGAACGACGAATGTGTGCTCTACATCGGCGACGACTACACCAACTTCACCGCGCCCCACTACTTCTCGCCGCTCTTCTATGTGAACCCGAACGGCGGGGTGGACAGCGGGGTCAACCCGGGGGACGGGAGCGCGGCTTCCTCCAGCCTCTCGTTGGTCAAGTCGACGACAACCACCAGCTACAGCGCCGCCGACCAGGTCATCCCCTACAACTATCTGGTTGACAACACCGGGAACAACGCCGTCACCGGCTTGACGGTCACCGACAACAAGATCCCGACCGTGAACTGCCCCTCCAGTTCTCTGGCCGCCGGGGCGGACGAGACCTGCACCGGGTCGTATACGACGACCACGGCCGACGTGACCGCAGGTTCGGTGACCAATATCGCCACCGCCAGCGCCACCGACTCGGGTGGGAATCCCGTCTCCTCGCCGTCCTCGCAAGCCACCGTCAATTACAGTCCAGCCAGCGGAAGCATCATTTCCGGAGCTGCCGCCACCAGTGGATCGTTCACCGCGGGGACGCCATTCTCCAGCGGCCAGCAGATCAACGTCGTCGTTCCGGCGAACACCGTGCTACCCCCGAACACCAACGTCAACATCCTCGAGTGCAGCGCACCCAACGGCGTGATTCCGACCGATCCCTCCGAGTGTGATGGCGAAACGATCCAAGGGGCGTCTATTCACCCCGAGCCCAACGGGGCAGTCAACTTGCAGTCCCAGACCGGCACGCTCCTTACGCTCTATGCCCTTCCGGACTTTCATTCGCTCGAGGAGACCACAGGACCCGCTTGCAGTCTGAATACCGAGTGCATCCTCTACATCGGGGACAACCAGAACGACTTCACTCAGCCCCATTTCTGGTCGCAGCCGTTCTACGTCGACCCGGGCAACGGGTTGGACACCGGAGCGAACCCCGGTGACGGAAGCCCGCCCGTCCTGTCGTTGACCAAGTCGACGACGTCGCTTGGCTACGGGCAGGCGGGACAGACCATCGAGTACAGCTACCTCGTGATGAACAACTACAGCACGTCGGTCTCCGGCGTCTCGGTGACCGATGACGAAGTGGCCGCCGTCAATTGCCCATCGGGCAGCCTGGGAGCCGGCGACTCGGAGACCTGCACGGGGTCATACACCGTGACGTCCTCCGACGTTACAAATGGTTCAGTGACCAACATCGCCACCGCCCACGCCACCGGCCCTCCGCTGGACTCCCCGACCTCTACCGTGACGGTGAAGGCCGTCCCCGTGCCCACCGTGACCGGTGTCAGCCCATCGTCGGGGCCCCTGGGTGGAGCCACCTCGGTCACCATCACCGGGACCGGGTTCAGCGGTGTCAGCGCGGTGACCTTCGGTGGGAGCGCGGCGACGAGTTTCACCGTAAACTCGATGAGTTCGATCACGGCCACCGCCCCGGGCGGGACCGGCACGGTCGATGTCCAAGTGACCGGTACGGGCGGCACATCGCTGACCAACCCACCGGATGACCAGTTCACCTACGTGCCGGCACCGACGGTGAGCGGGATCAGCCCGACCGACGGCCCGACCTCTGGGACCACCTCGGTCACCATCACCGGGACCGGGTTCAGCGGGGCCAGCGCCGTGAAGTTCGGCAGCGCCGCCGCGACGTCGTTCTCGGTCAACTCGCCGACCCAGATCACGGCCGTCACCCCGGCCGAGGGTGCAGGCACCGTCGACACCACGGTCACCACGGCGGGTGGCACCTCGGCCACCTCGGGCGTCGACCAGTTCACCTTCATCGGACCACCCACGGTGGGCGGGGTCAGCCCGACCAGCGGCCCGACCTCTGGGTCCACCTCGGTCACCATCACCGGGACCGGGTTCAGCGGGGCCAGCGCCGTGAAGTTCGGCACCACCGCGGCGACGAGCTACACCGTCAACTCGCCGACCCAGATCACGGCGACGTCCCCCTCTGGGACCGGCACGGTCAACGTGACGGTGACCACCACGGGTGGCACCTCGGCCACTTCGGGCGTCGACCAGTTCACCTACGTGCCGGCACCGACGGTGAGTGGGATTAGCCCGACCTCGGGACCCCTGGGTGGAGCCACCTCGGTCACCATCACCGGGACCGGGTTCAGCGGGGCCAGCGCCGTGAAGTTCGGCACCGCCGCGGCGACGAGTTTCACCGTGAACTCGCCGACTCAGATCACGGCCACGACCCCGTCGGGGACCGGGACGGTCGACACCACGGTCACCACGGTCGGCGGCACCTCGGCCTCCTCGGGCGCCGACCAGTTCACCTACGTGCCGGCACCGACGGTGAGCGGGATCAGCCCGACCGACGGCCCGACCTCTGGGACCACCTCGGTCACCATCACCGGGACCGGGTTCAGCGGGGCCAGCGCCGTGAAGTTCGGCAGCGCCGCCGCGACGTCGTTCTCGGTCAACTCGCCGACCCAGATCACGGCCGTCACCCCGGCCGAGGGTGCAGGCACCGTCGACACCACGGTCACCACGGCGGGTGGCACCTCGGCCACCTCGGGCGTCGACCAGTTCACCTTCATCGGACCACCCACGGTGGGCGGGGTCAGCCCGACCAGCGGCCCGACCTCTGGGTCCACCTCGGTCACCATCACCGGGACCGGGTTCAGCGGGGCCAGCGCCGTGAAGTTCGGCACCACCGCGGCGACGAGCTACACCGTCAACTCGCCGACCCAGATCACGGCGACGTCCCCCTCTGGGACCGGCACGGTCAACGTGACGGTGACCACCACGGGTGGCACCTCGGCCACTTCGGGCGTCGACCAGTTCACCTACGTGCCGGCACCGACGGTGAGTGGGATTAGCCCGACCTCGGGACCCCTGGGTGGAGCCACCTCGGTCACCATCACCGGGACCGGGTTCAGCGGGGCCAGCGCCGTGAAGTTCGGCACCGCCGCGGCGACGAGTTTCACCGTGAACTCGCCGACTCAGATCACGGCCACGACCCCGTCGGGGACCGGGACGGTCGACACCACGGTCACCACGGTCGGCGGCACCTCGGCCTCCTCGGGCGCCGACCAGTTCACCTACGTGCCGGCACCGACGGTGAGCGGGATCAGCCCGACCGACGGCCCGACCTCTGGGACCACCTCGGTCACCATCACCGGGACCGGGTTCAGCGGGGCCAGCGCCGTGAAGTTCGGCAGCGCCGCCGCGACGTCGTTCTCGGTCAACTCGCCGACCCAGATCACGGCCGTCACCCCGGCCGAGGGTGCAGGCACCGTCGACACCACGGTCACCACGGCGGGTGGCACCTCGGCCACTTCGGGCGTCGACCAGTTCACCTTCATCGGACCACCCACGGTGGGCGGGGTCAGCCCGTCGTCGGGTCCCCTCGCCGGGGGCACGCAGGTGACGATCACCGGGACGGGGTTCAGCGGGGCAACAGCGGTCAATTTCGGAACCAACCCGGCGACCAGCTACACCGTGAATTCAGCGACCTCGATCACGGCGACGGCCCCGGCCGGGACTTACGGTGCCGTCGACGTGACGGTGACTATCCCGGTGGGTGGCACCTCGGCCACCTCGGGCGCCGACCAGTTCACCTATGACGCCGTCCCGGCAACCGTAGGAGCCCCCTCGCTCCAGATGAGCGGCTCCAACCTGATCCTGAGCTGGGTGGTCCCGGCGGACAACGGATCGGCGATCACCGGGTTCGTCTTGACCCTTTTGGCTGGCGGCGTGGCCCAGTCTCCGGTCCAGGTCCCCGCCCGGGCCCTGGGCAACACGCTCAACCCGACCCCTGGGGCTACCGACAGCTACACCTTCAGCGGGCTGACCCCCGGAGTCAGCTACACGGCAACGGTCGCGGCCGTGAACTCGGTGGGCTCCGGTACGGCGTCGGCGCCCTCCAACTCGGTGACGTTGTCCAGCCCGCCCCCGCCCACCCAGGCAGGCGGCTACTGGATGGTGGCCTCCGACGGTGGCCTGTTCGCCTTCGGTGACGCCCAGTTCTACGGGTCGATGGGTGGCCAACCGCTGAACAAGCCCATCGTGGGCATGGCGTCGAGCCCCGACGGCAAGGGCTACTGGGAGGTGGCCTCCGACGGCGGCCTGTTCGCCTTCGGTGACGCCCAGTTCTACGGGTCGACCGGTTCCATGACGCTCAACGCTCCGATCGTGGGCATGGCACCGACCCCAGATGGCAAGGGCTACTGGGAGGTGGCCTCCGACGGCGGCCTGTTCGCCTTCGGCGACGCCCAGTTCTACGGGTCGATGGGGGGCAAGCCTCTGAACAAGCCGATCGTGGGCATCGCCACCACGCCCGACGGCGGCGGCTACTGGGAAGTGGCCTCCGACGGCGGCCTGTTCGCCTTCGGCGACGCCGGGTTCTTCGGCTCAGAAGGCGGCCAAGCGCTCAACAAGCCGATCGTGGGCATCGCCACCACGTCCGACGGGGGCGGCTACTGGGAGGTGGCCTCCGACGGCGGCCTGTTCGCCTTCGGCGACGCCGGCTTCTTCGGCTCAGAAGGCGGCCAGCCGCTCAACAAGCCGATCATGGGCCTGTCGGTCACGCCCGACGGGGGCGGCTACTGGGAAGTGGCCTCCGACGGCGGCCTGTTCGCCTTCGGCGACGCCGGCTTCTTCGGCTCCGAGGGCGGCCAGCCGCTCAACAAGCCGATCGTGGCCATGACCACTCCCCTGTAGGGCAGGGTCGACCGCCAGCGCCGGGGGATCCGAAGGGGCCCGTTCTCCCTAGCTGAAGCGCCCGGCCCGGGTGCCCGGCGGGTGGAAGACGCCAGGGACGGCATCGGGGTTCTCAACGCAGACCTCGCTTTCGAGGCCGTCCGGGTCGCGGAAGAAGAGGCTGAGCATCGGACCGAAGTCGGTGACAAAGTCGTCGGCCGCCCCCCGGGCCATCAGCCGCTCGCGGATCGACTCGAAGGCCTCCAGCGACGCCGCCTGGAGGGCGAGGTGGTCGAGCCGACCCCGCCCGAACATGGGCGTCTGGCGGTCAGCCTCGGAGTTCCCGTCGACCTCGAAGAGGTTGAGTTCCGCCCAGTCCCCGATCTTGATGATCGAAAGGCGGGGCCCGCTCCCGTCGGGGTGCTCCCAACCGTCTCTCAGGATCTCCGCCCCGAAAACCTCTCGGTAGAAGTCGTTCAGGCGCCCGGCGTCATGGGTGAGGACGGCGACGTGGTTGAGGCCCTTGAGCAGCACGTGACACCTCCGGTTGGTGGCTCGTGGGGCAACTGTAGGACCGGCGGGAGGACCACGCCGGTCCGCGCTCGGAGTTGCCCGGCGACCGGCCGGCCGACCCAGGTCGAGCCCCGACGCGTTAGTGACCCGCGACGAACTCGTCGACGGCCCGGATGTGACGGGCCTTCTCGGCCTCGGTCAGGAACGACGCCTGAAACGAATGACGGGCCAGCTGGGCCAGCTGAGGGCGGTCCAGCCCCAGTCCAGGCGCCACCAGATTGTCGGCGACATAACCGCCGAAGTAGGCCGGATCGTCGGAGTTGACCGTCACCAAAAGCCCAAGGCCAAGAAGAAGGGGCAGCGTGTGCTCCGACATCGTCGGAAACACCCGCAAACGGACGTTCGACAGTGGGCACACCGTCAAGGGGATCTGCTCGGCCCGCAGGCGCTCCACCAGGACTTGGTCGTCCAGGCACCGCACGCCGTGGTCGACGCGACGGACCCTCAGGAGGTCGAGTGCCTCCCAGATGTACTCCGGGGGGCCCTCTTCGCCGGCATGGGCCACGCAGAGGAGGCCCTCTGAGCGGGCCCGATCGAAGACCTGGGCGAACTTCGAAGGCGGGTTGCCCATTTCAGAAGAATCAAGTCCGACGACGTCGATCCACCGTCGATAGGGAAGAATCTGGCTGAGAGTGTCCATGGCGGCCCCTGCGTCGAGATGGCGGAGGAAGCACGGGATCATCCTCCACGAGATCCCGAGCCTCTCCTGACCGTGCTCGAGGGCGCGGTGGATGCCGGTCACCACGGTCCCGATGTCGATGCCGCGCCCGGTGTGGGTCTGCGGATCGAAGAAGACCTCGGCGTGGTGGACCCCTTGACCAGCGGCACGGACGAGATACGCGACGGTAAGTTCGAAGAAGTCCTCTTCTTTTATGAGTACGGCACAGCCGGCGTAGTAGACGTCGAGGAAGGACCGGAGATTGTCGAAGACATAGGCCCGGCGAACGGCGTCGAGGTCGGCGTACGGCAGGGAGATCCCATTGCGTTCTCCCAGTTCAAAGAGCATTTCTGGCTCCAGGGTCCCCTCGAGGTGGACGTGGAGCTCGGCCTTGGGCAGATCCCGGACGAAGGGGTCCACCGACCCCGGTCGATGCTCTTGGTGCCCGGCCACCACGAGATGCTGCCAGGTCGGTCGGGCGCCGTCGAGCACTTCGATCTCACTCGCCGATGGCATCATCGGGCGATGACCGTCGAAGAGCTGATCAGCCGGCTCGATCTCGAGCCCCATCCCGAAGGCGGCTGGTTCCGCCGGACGTGGCAGGCCGCCTCCGTGGACGGAGGCCGCCCGACCGGTAGCGCCATCTACTACCTCTTGGGCGGTGACGAGGTCTCGCGTCGCCACCGTGTGGACGCCGCGGAGATCTGGCACCACTACCGAGGGGCACCGCTCGAGCTCTGCATCGGTGGACCGGGCGCCGCTGGGGCCGTCCGACTCCTCGGTCCTCACTTAGAAGAAGGGCAGGAACCCCAGGTGGTGGTCCCGGCCGGCCAGTGGCAGGAGGCCCGATCCCTCGGCCTCTACAGCCTCGTCGGGTGCACGGTCTCCCCCGCCTTCCAGTTCGAGGGTTTCGAGCTGGCCCCACCCGGCGACGGGACCTGAGCCCCGGGGTGCCCTCGGGTGCCCGGTCCGGCCCCGCAGCGCCCAGGAGCCGAGTCGGCGCTCGAGGTTCGGGGGCGAGCGAACGTCGGATCGCCCGGCGCACCGTCGCAGCACGTCGAGAAGCCGAGCTACCGGAGCACTCAGCAGGGCCGCCCGGCCGAGGCCGGACCCGTTCCGGGGTGGGGCGAACGGGGCATCGACTGAGTCCGGGCTGTCCGCTAGCATCGCTGGGGTCCGGCAATCCCTGGGAGTGTGAGATGGCATCGATCGGAGAGACAGGCGTGGTGACCGCCGTGGTGTCTCCTGTTGTGGTGGCCATCCTCCGCGGGGACACAGGCGGAGTGCGGGTCCTAGACCCGTGCGGGCCCTCGGGGCGCGGCCCGGTCGGGACGCCCGAGCGTCCCGGGGTCGCCCGCACTCCCTGAATCGGGAGTCGGCACCAAGAGCGCCCGGGCCCTCGGGCCCTGACCCCGAACGACAACTGCGGTTGGCGTTCCACTGATTTCATCGGCTCACTGAGGCACCCCGGGAACGATCCCGGCGGGCGCCGAAGTTCTTTCCTCTTTCCCGAGGCCGTTCGTAATGACTGAACTCGCGGACTTCCCGTCCGCAACCGCACAAGAAACAATCGCATTTTGTTGGGACCAGGTCGAGGGCCAGAAGGTCCAGTTGGTCGCGTCCTGGATCGTGATGACCTTGACGGTCGTCGTGGCCGACGTCGTGTGTCCGCTCATCTTCGCCTCCATCCTGGCCAGGGTTGCGACACTCCCCGCCCACTCGACCACGGGCACGTGGCAGTCAACATTCGCTCCCCTCCTGGCCGCCTATGGCTTGGCCGGACTGGTCGCCATGATCGGCTGGCGTTCAGCTGGCTGGCTGGAGTGGGGGGCGTGTGTCCGCTCCTTCGCCCGTGGTGTGAACAGCGGCTACCGGCACCTCCTCACCTTGAGCTACCGGTGGCACATGGACCACCCCGCCGGCGAGGTCATCTCGGCCTTGACCAACTTCTCGTGGGCCTTCGTCGAGATGGTCGACTCCGCATCGTGGGGTCTCCTGCCGACCGCGGTCGTCATTCTCAGTGCGACCGTGGTGCTGGCCATCTTCGCCTGGCCCGCGGCTCTCGCCATGGCTGGAATGGTCGGCGGTTTCGTCCTCGTGCTGGCCCGCAGGCTCCCCAAGGTGCGGGCAGCTTCGGAGGAGTTCGAGAATTTCCATTCGAAGGCCACCGGCGTGATCGCCGACACGGTGAGCAACCTGGTGGCCGTCCGCACGGCGGCAGCGGAGCCCCATGAGAGAGTCCGCGTCAACGGGCTGACCAACGAATCGGTGCAGGCCGACCTTCGCGCCCGCTCAATCTTCATGAAGACCCAGCTGCAACTCGAGGGGTCGATCGTGGTCGGAACACTGCTGGCGCTCATCGCCGGGACGACGATGGCGGTGCACCACTGGGCGGCGACAGCTGCCCTCTACCTGATCCTCTACTACTCGGCCCAGGTGGCCTTCAGCATGGAGCAGTCCTTCGAGCACCTCAGGTCCCTGTCGCGGGCGCTGGGCCGCGCCGCGAAATTCACCGCTATCGCCTCGGTCAGCGCTGAGATCACCGAGAAGTCCGGGGCCCGAGAGCTCGGCGTCACCACCGGCAAGGTCGAGTTCAACCACATCCGCTTCGGCTACCACCAACGCAGCTGCCTCTTCGATGACCTGACCTTGAGGGTCGGTCCGGGCGAGCACGTCGCGCTGGTCGGCCCCTCGGGATCGGGGAAGTCGACCCTGTCCAAGTTGTTACTCCGGTTCATGGACGTCTCCGGGGGCGAGGTGCTGGTCGACGGCCAGGACATCAAGGCGGTCACGTTCGCGTCCCTACGCCGGCATATCTCCTATGTCCCCCAGGATCCTCAGCTCCTCCACCGGACCATCGCCGAGAACATCTGCTACGGCTTGGAGGAAGTCGACCACGACCTCGTCCGGGAGGTCGGCAAGGCGGCGCACGTCGAGGAGTTCGTCTACGGGTTGCCCGAAAGGTACGACACAGTCGTGGGCGAGCGGGGCCTGAAACTGTCGGGCGGTCAACGTCAGCGGGTGGCGATCGCCCAGGCGATGGCCAAACGCGCCCCGATCCTCGTCCTCGACGAGGCGACCAGCGCCTTGGACTCCGAGTCGGAGCACCTCGTCCAAGAGGCCCTCTGGCGCTTGATGGAGGACTCGACGGCCATCGTCATCGCCCACCGGCTGTCCACCATCGCCCACATGGATCGCATCGTGGTGTTCGACCGGGGAAGGATCGTCCAGGAGGGGACCCACCGGGAGCTGCTCGAGCGGGACAGCCTCGGCATGTACGGACGGCTCTGGCGCCATCAGTCCGGTGGCTTCCTGGCCGAGTGACCGCCGACCTTCTCGTCGCGCGGTCGCGGCCTGGCCGGGCCGCTCTAGCCTAGATGGAATGCCCCCGACGCCTCCGAACGACCGGCGGCGCCACGGCCCGGCAGCGGCCACGAGGAGATGGACGGCGGTCGAGGTCACCGTCGGCGCCGCACTCCTCGCCGCTGCTGCCGTCGTCGGGTTCTTCCTGGCCCACCGGCCCGGACCCAACCGGCTGGACCGGGCCGGCGATTTCCTCCTCCCGGCGGCGGCGGGCTCGCACCTGGCCAAGGAGTTGGTCCAGCTCGGTTCGCTACCCGTGCTGGTGGTCGGGGTCATCGTGATCTTCGTCGTCGCAATCCTTCAGGATTGGGTACGGGCGATCGCCTGCGCCGTGGCTCCGCTGGCCGCGGTGGCGGTGGCCGAACACATCGCCAAGCCGCTGGTCGGGCGTGAGATCGCCATCCATGAGTTCACCTACCCGTCGGGGACCGTGACGGTGACTGCCGCCCTGGCCGCTGCCGCCTTCCTCGCGACCCCCCTGTTGCTCAGGCCACTGGTCGCCCTGGTCGGCATGGCCGCCATCCTCGGCGTGAGCGCCGGGGTGCTGGCCCTCCGGTGGCACTACCCCACCGACGTACTGGGGGGGATCTTCGTCGGGGCGGGGTCGGTGTTCCTCCTCGACGGCGTCGCCCATCTGCCGTGGGTCCTCCGGCGACCACAGACGGACAGCTCCGTCGAGCCGCCGGTCATCTCGAGCGCTGTCTGAGGAGACATCGGGCACTCTCCGACCGGCCCCGGGAGCTCACGAATCCCCGGTTTGGCGTCCGTCGCCGGCGGGCGGCTGCTGGTGCGGGCTGTCGGCACCCCGGCGGGGCGGCGCGGCCACCGAGAAGATCCGGGACAAATCCCCCACCACCAAGTAGCGTTGCCAGGATCGGGTTGTCGTTTCGGCGAGCCCGGCCAAGAATGAGGCACGCTTCGGAATCGTGGCGCAGACCAGGGGGGTTGTGATGCGCGCAAGACGCAGCGGGATCGGTGTCGTAACGGTGGCGGTGGCGGTCATCGGGCTCCTCAGTTCCAGTGGGGCTCCCGCCTCGGCTGCCGGGAGCCCCGCCCTGGTCTCACCGCACGTCGTGGTCGGGCCCTTCGCTCCGGTGGCCACCCCGAGCCTCGGCAATACCGAGAACGGGTTCAACGGGACGAGCTGTGCCAACGCGTCGTTCTGCGTCATCGTGGGTTCGATCGGGTGGAACGGCGATCCCCACAGCGCCCCCATCATCGAGCAGTCGAGCGGCTCGGTCTGGTCGATCACCACCGCCCCGGTCCCCTCGGGGCTCTCGGGAGCCTCGTTGACCAGCGTGTCGTGCCCCAGCGTCACCTTCTGCATGGCGGTCGGGGACGGGTTCAACGGGCCGAGCGGGAACGACACCACCTTCGCCGAGCAGTGGAACGGGACCTTCTGGGCCGTCTCCCCGACCCCCAACTACGACGTGCCCGGGGACAACGACTTCGAGTCCATCTCTTGCACCGGCCCGGCATTCTGCGCGGCCGTGGCCAACAATTACGGCAACGGGCCGGGATCCACCGACACCGGGTACCTTGAGGTCTGGAACGGATCCGGGTGGATCCTGACCCTGCCTCCCACCCCGCCCGGCGCCACCGTCTCCCACCTCTACGGCGTGGACTGCCCGTCGAACTCCTCGTGCACCGCGGTTGGTGACTGGGACGATGGGACGCTCGTCGAGAACTGGAACGGGAGTGCCTGGTCGGTCGTCCCGTCCCCCAACGCCGTGGGCTGGAGCAACACCTTGGATTCGGTCAGCTGCATCGGGTCGTACTTCTGCACGGCGGTCGGTTCCAACGGGACGCCCACTGGCACGGTGCCGCTCATCGAGGCCTGGAACGGCACGGCGTGGTCAGTCAGCCAGGCGTTCAACCCCAATCCGAACGGCGGCTACCTTACGGGCGTGACCTGCCTGGGGGTCAGCTTCTGCACCGCGGTCGGGGGCTATTACCTGGACTCGGAGCAGTCCATGAACCAGAACCTCGCCTTCACCTTCGACGGGTCCCAGTGGTCGGCGTCGCCAACGGCCTCGCTGCCCGGAACCCCGAGCACGACCAATGGCGAGCTCGACGCAGTCAGCTGCGTCGCCGACTGGGCATGTCTGACCGTGGGCTACCAACAGCCCAAGGACACCAACGCATCCGGGTATGCCTCCGAGGCCAGTCTGTCGCCGAACGGCTATCGCTTCGTGGCCTCCGACGGCGGGATCTTCTCCTACGGCGATCCGTTCTTCGGGTCCATGGGGGGCCAGCCCCTCAACAAGCCGATCGTGGGCATGGCATCGAGTCCCGACGGCATGGGCTACTGGCTCGTCGCCTCCGACGGGGGGATCTTCGCCTTCGGGAACGCCAGGTTCTTCGGGTCCATGGGGGGCCAGCCCCTCAACAAGCCGATCGTGGGCATCGCCGCCACTGCCGGTGGTGCCGGGTACTACGAGGTGGCCTCCGACGGGGGCATCTTCGCCTTCGGTAACGCACCCTTCTACGGCTCGATGGGGGGCCAGCCCCTCAACAAGCCGATCGTGGGCATCGCCACCACACCGGACGGCGGCGGGTACTACGAGGTGGCCTCGGACGGGGGGATCTTCGCCTTCGGGGACGCGACGTTCCTCGGGTCCATGGGGGGCAAGCCGCTCAACGCCCCGATCGTCGGTATCGGAATGACCCCGGGCGGTGGCTACTACGAGGTGGCGTCGGACGGCGGCCTCTTCGCCTTCGGCGGTGCGCCGTTCTTCGGGTCCATGGGTGGCCAGCCCCTCAACAAGCCGATCGTGGGCATCGCACCGCTCTCGACCGGGTACTACGAGGTGGCCTCCGATGGGGGCATCTTCGCCTTCGGCACCGCGCCCTTCGCCGGCTCCCAAGGCGGCAAGCCGCTCAACGCCCCGATCGTCGCCATGTCCATCTGAACCCATCCGAAGGCCCGTCTGGGACCCGCGTGGGGGGCCGGGCGCGGGCTGGTTCCCCGGGTCGTCGGTCCCCGGCGCCCTCTGCTCGAGAGGCCGGCGATCAAGGGTCTCGGTCCCTCAGCCTCCGGCGGGGCCGAGGGACCCGCGTCGGCCACCGGGGTCGACCCCGGCTGCCGGACCAGCCCCTTGACCAGGGTTTTCATGACCCGGGCGGGAATTCTTCCCGACAGCCCTAAAGGTCCGCCGCACTTCTGCCGATAACCATCCAGGCTCGATGGTTCGCGCTCGGGGAACCGGAGCAGCTGGGTGACCGGCGACGGTGGAGGGCGGGGATGGAACACAGAAGGGCTTCCAGGCACCCCCCCATCGGACGCGCCTCCGCCCTGTTCCTTGTCGCCGGGGTCCTCTTCGCCGCCCTCTCGGCCGCCAGCATGCTGGGGCCGGTCGAGAGCATCGCGTTCCTCCTCCTCGGCCTGGCCACCTTCACCGCCATCGTGATGGGCCTGCGCCGGTACCGGCCCGACCCGATGTGGCCGTGGCTGTCGATCACTGGGGCGCTCGTGCTCTTCCTGATCGCCGGCGCCGAGCGCACCCGGCTCCACACCCTCGGGAACCTCACGGCGACCCGATCGCTGCTCCCTGACCTGATCGCCATTCCGGGCTACCTGCTGCTCGCCGCGGGCCTCACCTCGTTGGCCCGGAGCAACAACAGGGCCTCTCGGCAGGGGGTCGACATGATCCTCGACGGGGTAGTGGCCGCCCTTGCCGTGTTGACCCTTGCCTGGGTGTTCATGATCGACCCCGTCCTGTTCCGGGCGGACACGCCGCTGAGCGTCCGCATCGTGCTCGCCTGTTATCCGGCCCTCTCCATCTATCTGGTCTCGATCGCCTTTCGCATCGGCTTCAATCCCGGAGCACCCAGGATCCCGGCCCGATACCTGTTGATCACGAGCCTGGTCTTCATGTTGGCCGGTGACATCCTCTACGTCTTCGCCGACCTCGACATGATCAAGGTCGCCGTCTCACTTCTCGAGCTGCCCTACCTGTTGGCCTTCGTGACCTTCGGGGCGTGCGCCCTCGAACCGTCCATGGCCGATCTCTCCTCACCGGTCCCCCAAGCCACTCATGTCACCGAATTCCAGCTTCGTGGCCGGCTGGCCATCGTGGCGGTGGCCCTCGTGATTCCGGCCTTCGTGTCCATGTCGAGTCGGGATCGTCCCTTCAGCGACCGGTTCGCGGTCACCGTCATCGTCTTGGCGCTGGCAATCACAGCCACCTGGAGGATCTTCCGGGCCCTCAAGTCGAGCGACCGCTCTCAGGCGGCCATGGCCCATCTGGCCACTCACGACGGGCTGACCGGCCTGCCCAACCGCGCCCTGCTGGAGCAACGGGTCAATTCGTGGCTCCGCTCCGCCAAGGAGGAGGAGCCCAACATTGCGCTTCTCTTCCTCGACCTTGACCGCTTCAAGTTCGTGAATGACACCTGGGGTCACTCCTTGGGGGACGAACTGCTCATCGAGGTGGCCCGTCGTCTCCGGGCCACCGTACGTGCGGACGACCTGGTGGCCAGGATCGGTGGAGATGAATTCGCGATCGTCCTGAAGGAAACGTCGGTCGAGCGGGCTACCGGTATGGCTGAGCGAGTCCGCCGTTCCTTCCGGGAGCCATTCACGGTGCGCCAATCTGAGACATTCGTGACCGCGAGCGTCGGAGTCTCGTTCGCCGAATGGAGATATCCCATGACCGATGCCGAAAGCCTGATCCGTGACGCGGACAACGCGATGTACGTGGCAAAGAGCTGCGGACGCGACGACGTGGCCGTCTTCGACAAGTCGATGCGTGACCGGGTGGCCGACCGACTTGCGCTGGAGCAGCAGTTGCGCGTTGCGCTGGAACGTGAGGAGCTGCACCTCGAGTACCAGCCCATCATTGACATGGTGTCGGGCCGAGTCGTGTCCCTGGAGGCCCTCCTCCGCTGGACGCCGGCGTCCCTCGCACCGGTGTCGCCCACCCTCTTCATCCCGATCGCCGAGGAGAGCGGGCTCATCATCGAGATCGGCAGTTGGGTCATCAGTCAGGCATGTCGACAGCTCAAGAATTGGCGAACCGAGGTCTTCGGGGCCTTGGATCTGCGTATGTCGGTCAACCTCTCGGCGATGCAGCTACGCGACCCCAACCTGATGTCCACGATCCGCCAGGCGCTGTCGGAGAACTCGCTGCCCAGCGAGGCCCTCATTCTGGAGCTCACCGAATCGCAGCTGATGGACAATCTGACCGCCTCGATCGAGATGCTCGAGACGATTCGTACGCTCGGAATTTCGCTGTCGATCGATGACTTCGGTACCGGGTACTCGTCGCTGGCGTATCTGAAGCAACTGCCCGTCGACTTCGCCAAGGTGGATCGATCGTTCGTGGAGGGTCTCGACGTCGAGGATTCATCGGACGAGACGCTCGTTGCCGCCATCATCGCTATGGCCCATGCCCTTGGCGTCACCGTGGTGGCCGAAGGGGTCGAGACTCGCACCCAGGACAACCGCCTGATCGACCTCGATTGCGACCAGGCCCAGGGCTTCCTCTACAGCCGTCCGACGTCCATCGAGGGAATCCCCAGTGTCCTCCGCCGACTGAACGGAAGCGGTTTCCACCTCGTCAGCGGAGATGCGGTCGCGGGTCGTTCAACTCCCTGACCGCCTTGAAGAGCGCGCTCGTCGCGTCCCAGTCCGGCTGTCGCACGACCGGTTCGAGGCCGATACCATCGCACATGATCTCGTGGAGCGCGGCGTCGGTAGACCCCAAGTGGCTATACCAAGCCTTGCGCTGCAGAACGACGGGGAGGCTCGCCGGTGAATCGAGGTAGCGCTTCGCCTCGATCCCTTTGAACAGGGTGAAGGGCTTGTGGAACTTCCACTGGATCATGCGAAGCACCGGGAGGTGCAAGATGGCCACCAGGTGCTCGACGCCACACCGTTCGGAGACGATGGAGAGGGCCTGATAGAGGGCCATGCTCACGAGGCCGCTGGCCGCGACGCCTCGGTAGCCGGGAGCGACCGCCAGTGTCGCCATGTCCCAGGTGCTCTCGGGCAGGAACTGGATTGACGTCCGCCGGTAGAGCTCGGTGAAGGGAACCCCCCAGACTGCAGTGATGTCGTGAAGACTCTTGAGTGCGCTGTTCGATGGGACAATGATCCGCATCATCCCCGCCGGCAGGCGACGACGGTGATCGACGACGCAGAGCAGCAAGCTGGCGAAGTCGTAGGGTCCGTATTCGGCGGCGAGGAGCTCGGGGGAGTTGCCGAACGCCTCTTCGAACACCACCTGTTCGATGTGCAGAGGAAGCGCCGCCTCCGGTTGATCCGGGCGGAAGACATAGACACCGAACGGCTGGCTGCAGTCCGGAGGGGCGAGGCCTTTGGCCAGTCGGCGGAGGTCGTCCTCGCTCATGACCGCGGCTGGATCACGGTCAGAATTCCCGGCTGACGATTCGATCCGCCTCGAAGAAGTCGGCGGTGTAGTGGGTGGCACGGGAGGGGTCGAAGGACTTGCACGTGTAGATGTCGACGCTGAAGAACGGGTATGGCTCGTCCCAGGCGTAGAAGTGGGCGCCCGAGGTCTCCCAGTGGACCCACCCGGCCCAGCCGAACTTCTCGGAGCGGTTGGTCACCGGCGCCATGAGGATGCGCATGCCGCACACCTCGGAGAGCCCGCATAGGTAGTGTTCGATCTGCGCAGAACCGATCGGTTCCGGGCACGTTCCCTCGATAACCAGGCGCTGGCGGTAGATCGACGGGGCCAGGTCCGGCATCTCCGCGGTCTTCGGCATCACGGTGGGATCCCCATGGCGACCGAACGATAATCCGCTCGAAGAGCCTGACCGGGCACGACGTCATCAAGTGGTGGGGCTGTGACCCCCGGTCTTCCAGTCAGCAATCCGGCCTCCCTCGTCAGCTCCCGGGTGCAGCTGTGCGCTTCTCCGGAGCGCGCGTGCGAACAGGTCATGGGGCCGGGACGGGATAGGGATCCGGCCCGGGTTGCGCTTTGGACTACCGGGAGGATACGACCGGCGGCCCCCCTCCACCACTCAGGCGGGTTCGGGCGGAATTCTCCAGGCAGCGGGCGGGAGCGCCCTGCGGCGCCCCGGGGAAGCCCACCGGGGCCATGGCCGGTTGGGGTTCTGGTGGCCGGCCCGCTCCAGATTCCCGACCCCGGGACCGGGGAATCGGGGCGGGCCTGCCCCGTCGGTCACCTGCCCCGCCGGTGAGAGGACCGGCCCGGGCGTCGACCGGGCCGGGGTGCGCTCAGCCGACGGTGGGGGGGTCGTGGGAGAGCACCGCTCACCCCGCCCGCTCGGCCTTCAAGAGGTCACGGAGCCGCTCGAGCGACCGGGCCCGGATCTGGGAGACACGACCTTCGGTGACGCCGAGGAATCGCGAGATCTCGACGAGGGTCTTGCGCTCCACGAACGAGAGTGACAGCACCTCGCGCTCCCGTGGGGAGAGCCTGGTGAGTCCGTCGGCCAGCAGGCGGCGCGACTCCTTCTCCTCAAGCAACTGGGCGGGATCCAGTGCGGGGTCGACCACCTCGCGGCTCTTGAGCCCCGGCTCTCGGCCCCGGTGGTTCCGCCAGTCCCGGTCGCCGTCGAGGGACCCGACCGTCAGAGATTCGATGATCCGCATGCTCCTGCGAAGTGCTCCGACGGTGATCCCCATTGCCGTCGCCAGCTCACTCATCGTCGGTGTGCGACCCAATTTGTTGCTGAGGGTGGCGCGGGAGTCATCGATGGCCTTGGCTCGATCGCGGAGGCTGCGGGGAGCCCAGTCAAGTCGGCGCAGTTCGTCCATTACGGCGCCCCGGATCCGGTGGGTCGCGTAGGTCTCGAATTGCACCGATTGTCGATAGTCGAACCGCTCGACCGCCTCGAGCAGTCCCAACATGCCGTGACTCTCGAGATCGCACACGGCGGTCTGCGGTGGGAGGCCGGCTCGGATCCCATAGACCACATTGCGGACCAGGGGCGCATAGCGGAGCATCAGCTGATTCCGGAGATCGCGCTCTCGTGTCCTCCGGTACTCCTCCCAGAGCTGGGCACTGCTGGGCTCGTCGTGGCCGGCGTACATCTAGTGTCGGCCCGCGTCATGAGCGCCCGAGTGAATCCTCGGCCGGTGCGCCACGGCGGACATGGGCCCACGGGCCCACCGCGATTCCCCCCCCATGGCCGGAAGCTTGGACCGGCTGAGTAGCGCTTCCGTTGTCAGACGGTTGCCATCGAGTTGTCAATCAGGTGGGACGTGGTCAATGACCGGGAATTATGCGCCCAGGGGACCGATGTCCACGCCCGCCGCCAAGGCGCCAAGGTGTCAGGGCGGGTCCGGCCCCTGGCGCCAACGGGGTCGCCAGGCTGCCGATCTCGGCGTGGTCGGACCGTTGGGGCTTGTCAGGACGTGAGGGGAGATCCGAAGAATCCGGCGGTCCCAAAGGTGAACAGTCCGCCATCGCCGGCGATCAGCCAGTAGCCGTCTGTGCCCGAGGTCGCCATGCCGACGACCGGCTGGTTGAGCGGCTGCCCACCCATTGAACCCTCGAACGGGACGTTGTAGCAAAAGATGCCGCCGTCGCTTGCGACGAACCTGTAGCCGCTGCCGTTCGCCGCTGCCTCCATGCCGACAACCGGTTGGTTGAGGCGAATGCTCCCGGTGGAACCGTAGAAGGGGGCGTTGAAGGAGAACACCCCCCCATCACCGGCCACGAGCCAATAGCCGCCGGTCGCGCTGTCAGCGGCCATGCCGACGACCGGATCATTCAATGGCGACCCACCCATCGAGCCCCAGAACACGGCATCTCCGAAAGCGAACACTCCACCGTCCGACGCCACGAACCAGTAGCCCTTGCCATCAGGCGTGACGGTCATACCGACAATTGGCTGGTTGAGATGGATGTTTCCGGTGGACCCGTAGAACACAGCATCGCCGTAGGCGAAGATCCCCCCATCGGCGGCCACGAGCCAGTAGCCCTGTCCATCAAGCGTGGAAGCCATGCCGACGATCGGCTGAGACAGACCGGTGTTGAACGGATCCCCGTAGGGTTGGGCTCCGCCGAAGTCGCTCACCTGGCCGTTCGCCGTCACCTCCCAATAGCCCTGACCATCGGGCAGTGCTGCCATGGCCACGAAATTGCCGCCCGCATAGGCGGCTGCCGGTGGCGTGTTGCTACTGGCCGGGTTCGTACAGTCGGGAATGCTCGCCGTCACCGGCGGAAATGTTCCACTGTCGCCGACACTGTCAGACCAGGTCCCACTGGCGGTCAACGTTGCCGGCGAGGACAGCTGCCCGTAGGTGTCGACGTATGTGGGGGACCCGCTGTCCCACGCGAGGTTGGTCACTCCCCCGAGCGGATTGTTGATGGCGGAACTGTACGAGATCGCTGGGCTGGTTTGGGTCGACACCCCGCTGATGGTGAGCGTGAACACACCGTCGAATTGCCCGACCCCGTTACAACGTCCGCTGGCGGTCATCATCAACGGCGCCGCAAGTGGATGAAGCAGCGATGCCTCCGTCGATTCGATCGAAGGCCCGTAGGGGTTGGTGGAAAGCGCATTCAATGAATGAGCGGTGGCCGCTGCCACTGCTCCCGCTGGACCGCACGCCAGCGCCGGACCGATCAGTGGCATAGCTGCGGCCAGGATCAGTGACCGTTTCCTTCGCCTGCTCAAGGGAACCACGGGGGACTCTTCTCTCTAGTGAAGGCAACCACTCGGCGACCGGAGCGTTCCTCGACGAGCTCTCGGTGGAGGCGCTCATCCTCTGGGTCACCTCCGAACCGATTCCACTTGCTCCTCCCGCTCCGGTCAAGAGAGGTTACCCAGACCTTGGGGATATCGCGTGGGAGGCGGCATCGCGGCCACCGTCATTCCGTTGGTGCCGATGGTGCCGGCCACGACCTCAGGATCCTCGTGCAGCTCATTTGAGCTGCTGGTCCGCCGTCGCCGGGGCTGTTGGGGAGCGCGGATCCGCCCATCCCGCCGCCCGCACGGCATCGCAGACGCCTGGCAGGTGGCCCACCATCGGCATCCCCCACCGGCACTCGACTGGTGCCGGGGCCCATCGCTGCCATCAGCCGGTCTCGAGACTGTCCGACACCGCGGTCGTCACGGTGTTCCGAACCAGGTGGTCAGAGCATCACGCAATCCGATAGCCGTGTCTTCCCCCACCCAGGCGACATATCCGTCGGGCCGGACCAACACGGCAGTGGGAGCGGTGACCGCGCCGAGTACCGGAAGCTCCCACGGCCCGACATATTCAGCTTCGATCAGCTGGACCCTGTCACCCCATGAAGCGATGTCGATGGCACCGGGGTCACCGAGGTTGAGCAGTACGGGCTTGGCCTCGTGCAGCAGGGAGAAGATGCGCAGCGGGCCGTCGGCGGCCACCAGGTCAAGATCGGGCATGCGGCGTCCGAGCAGAGGGTGACCTTCGCCGAGGTCGTAGTGAATGTCCAACCCGGAGACGATCCCAGCCAGCCGTTTGCGAGGCTCGTCCATGCTCGCCAGCTCCGAGACCAAATCGACCAGAGCCTTCATGCGCTCGTCCGCACGCTGAAGCACCGCCAGAGCCATCGTGTGCCCAAGCCGCGGGCGGCGACCGGATGGCGCTCGTCATGATACGTATCAAGGAGGCTCTCCGGGGAAGTCCCCTTGACCACCTGAGCCAGTTTCCACCCCAGGTTCACCGCATCCTGCACACCGAGGCTGAGTCCCTGTCCGCCCACCGGGTAGTGCACGTGCGCCGAGTCGCCCGCCAAGAGGACTCGTCCCGCCCGGTAGGCCTCTGCCTGGCGTGTCGTGTCGGTGAACCTGGAGATCCAAGTGGGATTGTGGATCCCGAAGTCGGTCCCGTACACGTTGATGAGCGCCCCGCTCAGATCGCGCAGGGTTGGCTCGGTGCTCGACCCGATCTCCTGTTCAGTCACGACGACCCGAAATGTCCGCCCATCCTCCAACCTGTGGAGAGCATGGACGCCCGTGGCGTCGTGCCGAATGCCGTTTGGGGGTTCCTCGGTCACCTCGACCTCGGCGATGAGGCTGCTTCTGGTCGGATCCCACCCAGGGAACCCGATACCGGCTGCCTTACGCGTGGCGCTTCGTCCCCCGTCACAACCGACGAGATATTGCGCCCGGAGCAGATCCCCGTCAGATAGAACGACGTCGACGCCGGTGTCGTCCTGCGTGAAGCCCTTCACCTCACATCCGTAGTAGATCCGTACCGGGAGCTCGGCAAGCCAAGACGCCATGATCCGCTCGATCTGGTTCTGCCAGATGCCGAGCGAATAGGGATGCCGCGTTGGAAATTCGCTCATGTCCAGCACGGCCGTGCCGATCATCGTTGCCTGAGCTGTCTTCCCCTCCGCGAGGAACCGATCAGCAATCCCACGCTGATCCAGCAGTTCGATCGTGCGCGAGTGAAACCCGCCGGCCCGCGAGCCGATGAGCACGTGATTGGGGCGCTGTTCGACAATCGCCACGTCGACCTCCGCCAACGCCAACTCCGCCGCCAGCATCATCCCCGTGGGACCGCCTCCGGCGACCACCACCCCGTGGTTGTCCATACGCCACCGTTCCTTCCTCCCGCCTCTGGTCCGGAACGGAGATTCTGCACACCCCGCGGGGCCTTGCTGCAAGCGCCCGGTGCGCGCTACATTGACAATGGCGAGTAGTTACTCCCTTTCCCTTGCCCGGCGCGAACGAACCTCTTACGGCGGTTCCGTGAACTCGCCCCGTCGACACCTTGACCACCGCGAAACGGGGGCAGACCACCGGTCCCAGGCCGGCTCGCTCCCGTGACCGTCGGTTCCTCGCTATGGTTGCGCTGTCCCAGTTCGTTTCGACTGGGCGATGCTCGGCAATCAACGGCGCCCAGATTGCGCCCCATCAGATTCGCCGGGGTCTTGGACGACCGCAGTCCGGAAGCTTCCGGACGAGGGCGGCGATAGGTTGCGCCTGTTGAGGTCCCCAAGAATGTTCCTCGGGCAACTCCTAGCGATCAGCGATCCTCAGAAAGATCCGGACTTCGCCGGACACGTTGGCCACGGCGTCGATGATCTCGCACCGGAACTCCTCCAAGAGGCGGTCCATGGTGCACACCACGTCGACAACGAGCGCACCCCCCCAGCCGGGGCGGACCTCAACGCGCTTCACGGTTTTGATGAGCTCTTCTGGGAGAACCGATTCGATCGCCAGCCGTATGCGAAGATCGGCTTCGCTGACCATGGACCCAGTGTGCCCGGAACCGGGCGCCTGACTAGGGCCGAAGGTCCCTAATTGGACGTACTCGGTCGATCACCTCACGAGGGCGAATGACAGCTCGCAAGAAGGCCTCACACTCCCCATCGAACGGCGCCCGCCAGGTGATTGAGGTGCCGCCCGTCGGGGGTCTCGTCAAAAGGTGGGCCATGGCCTTCTCCGCTCGTCGCCCCATGTTGACCATCCCGTGATCACCGTCGATCCGCCCATGGTCCACCATTTCATGGCCGTCATCGATGACCGGTAGACGCAGAGACTCTGCTGGACGCTCAAGTCGACTTAGACGTGGCCGGCCCTGGGCGCGTGCCGACCGACACTCGGTGACCGCCACGCGGACCGTAGAGGACGGGATTACGGCTCTAGAGCCGTCAGGGTGCCGCGTCGAGTGCGGCCCGAAGTTCTGCGAGCCTCTCGGCGTTCAGCGAATACCAAACCCACTTGCCTCGTCGGTCGCCACTCACGAGTCCTACGTCGCTCAGGATCTTGAGGTGGTGGGAGATCGTCGGTTGGCTCTTGCCAACCGGTTTGACGAAGTCACACACGCAGACCTCACCCCCAGGCGCTGCAGCGAGGATGCTCAACACCCTCAGCCGGACAGGGTCCGACAAGGCGTTGAAGCCGTGGGCCAGCTCCGCTGCCTGAGAAGCATCGAGGGGCGAGGCCAGCACCGAAGGGCAGCACTCGATGGTTGCGACCCGCTTCGTCATGGCCCTCCTATTGACAGGGTTCGATGTATCGATCATACTCGACGCATCGAACCCTGTCGATGCTATCGGAGGTCCGCGTGTCCAGAGTCCAGCTTGCCTTGAACGTCAGCGACATCGACGCCGCCGTCGACTTCTACTCGAAGTTGTTCGGGGTCGCACCGGCCAAGCGCCAGCCCGGCTACGCCAACTTCGCCATCGCCGAGCCACCCCTCAAGCTGGTGCTGATCGAGAGCCCGGAGGCGCGCATGAACGGCGTGTCCGGTGCGCTCAACCACCTGGGCGTGGAGGTAGACACCCCCGCTGAGGTGGCCGACGCCACCAGGCGCCTGGCGGACGAGGGGCTCGAGCCCGACGTCCAAGAGGCCACCACCTGCTGCTACGCCGTGCAGGACAAGGCGTGGGTGAACGATCCCGACGGCGCCCCGTGGGAGGTCTACACCGTGCTGGCCAACGCTCCATCCGAGAACGGTCTCGGGTGCTCGACCGAGGGCTGCGTGCCCACACAGAAAGAGGCGATCCCGGTCGGTACCCCGGTGACGAGCAGCTGCTGCTGAGTGGAAGCGTCGGACCCCAGCCGTCCGAGCCCGTGGTGAACGAAGCAGCGCTCTGGCGTCGGGTGACCGCCGAGTTCCTCGGCAGTGCATTCCTGGCCGCAATCGTCGTCGGCTCGGGCATCGCCGCCCAGCAGCTCTCGCCGGGCAACGTGGGCCTGCAACTGTTCGAGAACGCCGCGGCCACCGGGGCCGGGCTCTACGCCATCATCTTGATGTTCGGCCCGGTGTCAGGAGCTCATTTCAACCCGGTGGTCTCATTCGTCGACGCCGCATTTGACGGGATCAGCTGGCGGGACGCCTGCGCCTACCTGCCGGCACAAGTCGTCGGCTGCATCGGTGGCGCCGTCATCGCCAACCTGATGTTCTCCAAGGCCGCTATCTCGATCTCGACGCACCACCGGGCCACCCCCGCCCATTTCCTTTCTGAGATCGTGGCGACCCTCGGTCTCATCCTGGTCATCTTCGCTCTGGCCCGCAGTGGACGGAGCCGAATCACACCGGCTGCGGTCGGCGCCTATATCGGTGCTGCCTACTTCTTCACGAGCTCGACCAGCTTCGCCAACCCCGCCATCACCGTCGGGCGCATGTTCTCGAACACCTTCGCCGGGATCGCCCCATCGTCGGTCCCGGCCTTCATCGCCGCCCAGATCGTCGGAGGCGCCCTCGCCATCGGCGTGATCAAGTTGCTCTACCCGGGCATGACCCCGGCCGAGGCGGCCGACATCATCGTTCCCCATCATTCGCTGGACGGACCTGATACCGAGGTGTCCGGCGCCGGCGTGGCCCCAGATGGTGCGCCCAGCGAATCCGCCCATCTCACACAGTCGACCCAACCCTCGCCGCCCACCCGGTGACGAGCCGATCCCACTGGAGACCCATGCACATCATCGCCATCGGAGGAAGCGACGCCGGTATCAGCGTCGCCTTGCGGGTCCGCGAGCTCGACCCTGACGCCGAGGTCACCGTCGTCGTGGCTGACATGTTTCCGAACTTCTCCATCTGCGGGATCCCTTACTACGTCTCGGGGGAGGTGACCCACTGGCGGAATCTCGCCCACCGGACCGTCGCCGACCTCGAAGCGACGGGCATGGGACTCCGTCTCGACACCGTTGCCCGACGCATCGACGTGGAAGGACGCAAGCTTCTCCTTACGAGCAACGACGGTGACGAGGAGCTTCTCTCCTACGACGAGTTGGTCGTCGGCACCGGGGCGGTGTCGGTCCGCCCACCGATCGACGGCCTCGCTGGGCCCGAGGCGCTGGGGATAGCCCACGGCGTCCACCTCCTGCACTCCATGGGGGACACCTTTGCCGTCATGCGCACTCTGGAGGAACGTGCGCCCTCCAGCGCCCTCATCGTCGGAGCTGGCTATATCGGCCTGGAGATGGCCGAGGCGCTGGTTGCACGGGGCCTGGCGGTGACCCAGATGGAGCAGCTCGCAGAGGTCCTCCCCACGGTCGACCCCGAGATCGGTGCCCTCGTTCATGGACAGCTCACCGAGCACGGTGTCGACGTCTTGACCGGGACGACGGTCCGCTCCATCGCCCGGGCACCCGGCGGGGAGGCTGCCCGCCTCCGGGTTTGCGCCACCACGGCGGACGGCCAGGACCTCATCCGGGACTTCGACATGGTCCTGGTCGTCGTCGGCGTCCGGCCCGACACCGAGCTGGCTGCATCGTCCGGTGCGGCGCTCGGACAGCGTGGGGCGATTGTCGTGGACCGCCACATGCGGACCAACCTCCCCCACGTCTTCGCCGCCGGGGACTGCGTCGTCACTCACCACCGCCTCCTGGGCGAGACCTACCTGCCGCTCGGGACGACCGCCCATAAGCAGGGGCGGGTGGCTGGGGAGAACGCCCTGGGGGGGGACCGCGAATATGCCGGCAGCCTGGGTACCCAGGTGGTCAAGGTCTTCGACCACGCCGTGGCCCGGACCGGCCTGCGAGACCATGAGGCCGTGGCCGGTGGCTTCGGTCCCGGCACGATTGGTTTCGAGGCCGATGACCACAAGGCCTACTACCCCGGAAGCCACCGCATCTCGATGCGCTACACGGGGGACCGAAGGACGGGCCGTCTCCTGGGCGTGCAGCTCTTCGGGCACAAACACGCCGAGATCGCCAAACGGATCGACATCGCGGCCGTCGCCATCTTCAATGAGATGTCCGTCGACGCGATGAGTGACCTCGATCTTTCCTACACGCCGCCACTCGGGAGTCCCTGGGACGCGGTGCAGATGGGAGCACAGGCATGGATGCGCTCCGAGGCCCTACAGGGTGGTGGCCAGGAGAGTTCCGTGAATTGGCGGTGATGGTCCGACCGTCCGAGGGGAGGAACCATGAGTGATGTCATGACGCCCGGCGTGAGGATGGCACTTGCGGGCGTGGCCCGGGACCTCCACAAGAGGTTCCACGGGGTGTTCGGATCCGAGACCATCGAGGCTCTCGTCTTGGACAGCTACGAGGATCTCGCAGCTCGGGCCACGGTGAAGGACTGGCTCATTCTCGGCACCGAGCGCTTCGCCCAGCAGCGGCTTGAGGCACTCGTTCAGGCCGAGGATCACACGCCGAAGAGGGTACCGGGCGTGCTGTTTTTGTGTGTCCACAATGCCGGACGATCGCAAATGGCCCTCGGTTGGTTCACTCACCTCGCCGGCGACCGTGCCGTTGCGTGGTCAGGCGGCTCGGAACCCGATGTCGAGATGAACCCGGGTGCCGTAGCGGCCATGGCTGAGATTGGTATCGATATCTCGCAACAGTTCCCTAAGCCCTGGGCCGACGAGTTCCTAGGAGCCGCCGACGTCGTCGTGACGATGGGTTGTGGTGATGCTTGTCCACTGGTTCCTGGCAAGCGTTACGAGGACTGGGAACTCGACGATCCGAATGGGTTGTCGATCGCCGAGATCCGCCCGATCCGAGACGAGATCGGGCGACTTGTGAACGATCTCATGGATCGGCTGGAGATCCAGCGTCGCTAGCCCAAGTAGACAGTGACATTGTCCATCCATCATCTCGTTCGATCATCGGCATTCTGCCGCGCAGGTGACATTGTCGATCACGTTGCACTTTGAGCCGACCTGGCAAGGTGTGACGGGGACGAGGCGGCCGGCGGCGCGAATGGGACAGACGATCCAGTCCGCCCAGACAAGGCTACGACCTTACGACGGCGTGGTTGCTCGCTCAGGGTTCCGTACGAATCGCCCAATGCGGTCCAGGCGTCACCGGCTTGAGCGGCCGCTGGGGGCCGATTCGCATTCCCCGCACCGAGGCAGGAAGGCAGTCGTCCAGCAGCTCGACGTGCTGATCGCAGCAGAACACCCGATAGGAGCCACCACCCGGCGACGAGTGCAACCCGCGCCAGCGCACTGGTCCAGGGCAGCGGACGTTCCGGCCATTCGCCCGGACGACCTCGAAACACGTCATGGTCGGTCCTTCATGCTCTTGTGCGCCCCGACCAGCGCAACGGATACTCAGACGGCCCCGATCCCTGGCTCGGAGGTCCGGGCTCGACACCGGTGGGGTTATGCGGTGTCGACCCCCGACGTTGGCGACCATAAGGGGCCTGGGTTTCCTCTCAGTGACCGGCGCCGGGCATCGCGATGAACACTTCGGAACGGTTCTCAGCTCTGGCCGGCGACTGGCTGGCCCTGCCAGCAGTGGAGCGAAAAGGCTTATAGTCCGTCGGTTGCGTTTAGATCGCGAGGCGCAGCAGTTGACTTGCAATTGGCCACGGGTTTGCTCGGCGCCAGTGGAACGACCGCAGTTTCGATATTGAGCCATTTGACCGCACCGATCCCGACCGTAACGAGCACACGACTTACATCGAGTGGTGGCGAACCTGTGGGTTCTCCTGTCAATACTGCAACCCGCAGCGTGAGCCTCAGACCGTTCCACACCACCGGGATGGGGTGAGTCGCCGGCACCCCGGCCCGGGATCGGGGAATGCGCCACCGAAGTGGAACTCACCGAAGATCGATCATTCATCGGGCCGCGTGTCGACGGCACCAGTCGCCGAGGCCCGCTCCCTGGACGCTCCTCGGCGGGGTACCTCTTGGACCGCAAAGTGGATGAACTTGGATGCCCGGCGGCGGATGCGCCGCTCCAATCGTTCGACGTGCGTGGAGGCAGGTCGGGGAGTGCGGGCGTGCGGGGCACGGTAGAAGCGGGTTTTCGCGAGTTCCACGAGCAAGAGGTAGGCGATGACCATGCCAAACAGCAGCAGGAAGAATTTGGTCGGCAGGGGGGTGAATCCCAACAGGTGGGCCAGGCCCGTGTACGGCAGGATCGCGCCGATCAAGGCCGCCCCGGTAGGCACAAGCAGCATCGGAAGGCTGGGCCGGCTCTTGAAGAACGGGACCCGCCGGGTCCGGATCACATAGATGACAAGCGTCTGGGTGGCGATCGACTCCACGAACCAGCCGGTCCTGAACTCCACGTGACCAGCATGGAGAATCGAAAGCATCACCCAGAAGGTGAGAAAGTCGAAGATCGAGCTGACCGGACCGAACACGGACATGAACTGCCTGATGAACTTCATGTCCCACGCCGCCGGACGGGCCAGCGCCTCGGGGTCCACCCGGTCAGTCGGAATGACGAGCTGCCCGGTGTTGTAGAGCAGGTTATTGAGAAGGATTTGCGTTGGCAGCATCGGGAGGAAGGTCAGGAACACCGACGCCCCGGCTGCACTGAACATATTGCCGAAGTTCGAGGATGTTGCCATCAGGACGTACTTCATGGTGTTCGCGAAGATGCGGCGGCCCTCCATGACGCCCTCCGCAAGCACGCCGAGGTCCTTGTCGAGCAGCACGACATCGGCGGCGTCCTTGGCCACATCAGTTCCGGAGTCCACCGAGATCCCGACATCGGCGTGATGCAACGCCACGGCGTCATTGACCCCGTCTCCGAGGAATGCCACGTCCTTCCCGGTGCGGCGGGCCACCTTGATGATTCGGGACTTCTGATCGGGGCTGATCCGGGCGAACACCGTCGTGGTTACGATCGCCGCCTCGAGCCCGTCATCGTCGAGCGCCTCGATCTCGGTTCCGCTGAGTACGCCGGCGCACTCGACCCCGATTTCCGAGCACACCTTGGCCGCCACGAGGCCGTTGTCTCCGGTGATGATCTTGACCTCCACCCCCAGCGCTTCGAGCTGGGCGATGGAGGCGCCGGCATCGACTTTCGGTCGGTCGGCGAACGTCAAGAATCCCTCCAACGTCAATCCCTGCTCGTCTGCCGCGGTAAGTGCATCGACGCCCCTGGCCGGACGGCTGGCCACGGCGACAACCCGAGCCCCTTCGGAGAACAATGCGCTGAGCGTCGACCTTGCGGCGGCGGGGACATCCACGCAGCGGTCGATGACCGTCTCGGGTGCGCCCTTGACGACCACGATCCGACCAACGTCGGGACTGTCGACCAGTACCGAGCCCAGCTGTCGCTCGTGGTCGAAGGGGAGGACGCTGCGCCTCGCGTAGCGGGCGGCCCCGGTGGCGATCTCCCCTTCCGGGGCCGCGTCGGGGGCTGACCACAGGGCCTGGTCCAGCGCGTTCCCGCCGATGGGGCCCTCCTCGGTGACCGTCGCTTCGTTGCACACGAGCCCGAGCAGTAACGGGCGATGGCTCTCGTTCCCTGTGGCGTCGAGTCCCCGCTCGTAGGTGATCGCACCTTCGGTGAGGGTGCCCGTCTTGTCGGTGAAGAGAATCTCGATGTTGCCCAGGTCCTCGATCGCCACCAGCCGCTTCACCAGGACCTTCTTCGCGGCCAGGGCTTTGGAGCCGGACGAGAGGCTGACCGTCACGATGGCCGGCATCATTTCGGGCGCGATGCCCACGGCGATGGCCAGGGAGAAGAGCAGTGCTTCGATAATCGGTCGCCCCAATATCGCGTTGATCACGAAGATGAACGCCGTGAGTACGGCCGCCACCCCGAACAGAAAGCGCGAGAACCGCGACAAGCCCGATTCGAAGGCGGTCTGGCCCTGACGCTCGGAGAGTCCCGCGGCGATCTGCCCGAAGTCGGTACGGACTCCCGTCTGGACCACCACGCCGAGAGCTGAACCCTCGTGGACGATCGTCCCCATGAAGGCACAACCCGGCTGGTCCTGGGGCTGTCGACCGGTCAGGGGCGCCGTTGACTTAGCCACCGGCATCGACTCTCCGGTGAGGACGCCTTCGTCACACTCAAGCTCGTCAACCCGCAATAGGCGGATGTCGGCCGGCACGAGGTCCCCGACGCGGAGCACCACCACGTCGCCCGGCACAAGGCTCGTCACGGGGACCCTGCACGTCCGTCCATCCCTCCGGACTTCGGCGTCCTGTCGGATCTGGGCTCGGAGTGAGGCCATCGCCATCTCGGCCCGATACTCGTTGAAGAAACCCAGGCCGACGCTGAGGGCGACGATCACCGCGATGATCACGGCGTTGGTGCCCCCGCCGGTCAGTCCCGACACCAGTGCGGCCCCGAGCAGGAGGACCAGGATTGGGTTCCTGATCTGACGGAACAGGACGGCGATGGCCCGCACTCGGTGCACCCCGAGGGTGTTCTGTCCGAACCGTCGTAGGCGGTCTGCCACATCGTCGGACGAAAGCCCGTCAGGGCCACTTCCGAGTCGCGATAACACCTCCTCGGGTGGGAGTCCGGCAGCATCGGCCAAGTCCAACCCGGTAAATGGAGGGCGCGCGGCCAGGACCATTACACCAGCATTACCGCTATGGGCTCGTCGTCACCAGGGCCATCGGTCGCACATGCCTACGCTGGAGCGGTAGGCAGCATTTCACGATCCCGAACCAGTTCTTCGGAGCACAGCGGTTGGCCATCCCCACCCGCATCGGACAGCCGAGGTAAACGTAGGGCATCATCCTCTTTCGCGCTGGAAGAGTCCCTCCCCGAACGATGCCGCCCGTTATGCCGCCAATGGTTGCCCAGTGCTCCGACGAAGCGAGCGGCTGGTTGGGAGCCGTCGGGTCAGAGTGACCTTGACCCCAAATAGCGGACCGGGCTTGTAAGAGTAGGGGGCACGGCGGAGCTCTCTCGCATAGCGCTTGGGCATAGGACTACCTCCTGGTAGCTCACGACCAAACTCTCTTACAACGCTGGCTCGCCTTGAGGGGTCAAGCTCATCGAGCAGCCCCAACGGGGTTCGAACCCGTGTCTCCACCTTGAGAGGGTGGTGTCCTTGGCCACTAGACGATGGGGCCCGGTGCCAAAATGGCCTCGCCATCGTAGCTGACGAGGGCCGCTCGTCGGCAAGCCGGAAGACCTGCTGGCGTTGTGAGCTCGGGGGGAAGTCTGAGCTCGGGGGGAAGGACTCGAACCCTCAATAACTGGACCAGAACCAGTCGTGTTGCCGATTACACCACCCCCGAATGGGCGAGAAGTCAGGCTAGCCGAGCCCACTCGGGGACCGCACCCCGGCCGGCCGCCCAGTCAGCCGAGGCTGTGGAGGTGCTGGTAGCCGATGATCCGGCCCAGCCCGACCCCGAGGGTCTCTTTCAAGAAGTACGGGACGGTGGCCGCCCCGCTGATCGGTGAGGTCCGAGTGGGGGTCGGATAGGCGGTGAGGCCCACGTCGGTGGCGATGGCCAGGGAGCGGTGCTCGTGGAACGGGTCGGTCACCATCAGCACCGTCGTCGCCTGCCGGCCCTTCAGGACCGGGGCGGCCTCGGACAGGTTCTGCCAGCTGTCGTCCCCGCCGACCTCTGCGATGTCGTCCGCCGGCACGCCATTGTCGACGAGGTAGCGGTCCCCGGCCTGGGCCTCTGTGTAGTGGTCACCGGGCTCCTTGTTCCCGGTCACCACGACGAAGCGGGAATGGCCCTGGCGGTACAAGAGAAGGGCCTCGCTGAGTCGGGCCCGCAGGTCCGGAGAGGGCACGCCGTTGTACTGGGCCGCGCCCATCACCACGATGGCCCCTGCTGGCCGCGGGTCGTACTGGCGCGAGGTCAGCCAGACCTGGACCAGGGTCACCGCCAGGTAGACGACGGCGGCCGTCACCACGACGCAGAAGATCTTGAGCGCCAGGCGGACCAGACCGAACACCGGGTCAGCCCGGCCGCACGGCCGTCGCCCGCTCGAGGGCGACCCCGAGCCGCCGCAGGACCTCGTCTCGGCCCAGCACCTCGAGGGACTCGAAGAGCGGCGGCCCCACGGTGCGACCGGTGACCGCCACCCTGATCGGGGCCTGGGCCTTGGCCAGCTTGCGACCCCGGGCCTCGGCCAGGGCCCTGGTCACCTGGCCCAACACGTCGGCGGACCATTCGCATCCGGCGTAGGCGCCGAGGGCGCCCGACAAGATGTCGGGGGCCTCGGGGTCCCGACCGATGGCCTTGTCCCAGCTGGCCTGGTCGACCGGCGGGTCCGCCAGGAAGATGAAGTCCACCATGGCCGGGATCTCGCCCAAGGTGGCCACCCGCTCTTGGACCAGCGGGGCCAGCCGGGCGAACTTGTCCGCATCGAAGTCCCCGGGCGGCCAGGGCGGTCCGGCGCCCGGCGGCGCCCACTGCCCCGCGACGGGGTCGATCCAGGGCCGGGCGGCCTCGATGAACCGGTCCCCGGGTAGCTCGCGCACGTACTCCCCGTTCAGATGGGTCAGCTTCTGCACGTCGAAGCGGGCCGGTGCGTGGTGGACGTCGGCCAGCCGGAACTCGCGCACCAGTGTCTCGCGGTCGGCCTTCTCGGCCTCTCCGGGCGGGCTCCAACCCAACAGCGCCAGGTAGTTGACGAAGGCGTCGGGTAAGAAGCCCTGGTCCCGGTAGGACTCGACGGCGACGGGGTCCTTGCGCTTGGACAGCTTCTTGCCCTGCTCGTTGACCAACAGGGGCAGGTGGGCGAAGGCCGGGAGCGCGGTCACCTCCCCCCAACCGGCCTCCCCCTCGGCCGCCGAGTCCAGGGCCCGCCAGAGCAGGATCCCCTTGGGGGTGGTGGGCAGCAGGTCCTCGCCCCTGATGACGTGGGTGATCCCCATGTCCCGGTCGTCGATCGTGTTGGCCAGGACGAACAGGGGCTGGCCGTTGGACTTCACGCAGACGAAGTCCTCCATGGCCTGGTTCGGGAACGTGACGTCCCCCCGGATCAGGTCGTGGACGGTGGTGTCCCCGTCGGCCGGGGTGCGAAAGCGAAGCGCCCGGCCCTGCCGCCCGAGGCCGAGCTCCCGGCAGTGGCCGTCGTAGCCGGGGGTGGCGTTGGCCCGGGTCCGCGCGTCGATCTCGTCGCGGGTGCACCCGCAGGCGTAGAGGAAGCCCCCCTCCCACAGCACGTCGATCGCCACCTGCTGGCGCTCGTGGCGGGCCGACTGGCGGTAGGGCCCTTCGTCGGGCGAGAGCCCGAGCCAGTCCAGGGCATCGACGATCCCGCCGACCCACTCCTCGCGGTTGCGCTCGGCGTCGGTGTCTTCGATCCTGAGCACGAACACCCCGCCCTCGTGGCGGGCGAAGAGCCAGTTGAACAAGGCGGACCGGGCGCTGCCCACATGGAAGAACCCGGTGGGTGACGGGGCGAACCTGACCCGCGGGGGCCGGGCCGGTCGCCCCGGGCCGGCGGTCAACGACGGCCCCGGACTACTCGTCTTCGACAATCGAGATGGCGCCCGTGGGGCAGCCGTTCACGCACTCCCGGAGCTTCTCGCGCAGGGACTCGGGTGGGTGCTCGTCGAGCACGTAGAGGAACCCGTCGTCACGGACCTCGAAGACCTCGGGCAGGATGCCCATGCAAACCGCATTGCTGGCACACTCGTCGAAGTCGACGACGACCTTCACGGGCGACCTCCTTGTTGGCCTCGTTGCGCTTGCCGGCGCGGACCCCACTCGGGGAGCCGACCGCAGCATATCGGGCGGCACCACACTGAACGGGCCGGTGCCGGGCGGTCGCCGGCTCCGGGGCCGACCTCAGGGCTTCTCGCTCCCGACCACCCACATGGCGAAGAATTGCGAGCCACCGCCGTAGGCCTGGCCCAGGGCCAACCGGGCCCCGTCGACCTGATGCTCGCCGGCCTCCCCGCGGACCTGGAGCGCCACCTCCAAGAAGCGGAGCATGCCCGATGCACCGATCGGGTTGGAGGACAGGACCCCGCCCGAGCAGTTCCACGGGATGTCGCCACCGTCCATGGCGGTGGCACCCTCTTCGGTGAGCTTCCAGCCGTCCCCCTCGGCGCAGAAACCCAGGTTCTCCAGCCACATCGGCTCGTACCAGCTGAACGGGACGTACACCTCGGCGCAGTCGAAGTCCCGCCGCGGGTCGGTCACCTTCGCCTGGGCGTAGACGTCGGCTGCGCAGTCCCGGCCGGCCCGGGGGTTGATCTGGTCCCGCCCGGCGAACATCGTGGGCTCCGAACGCATGGCCATCCCGTGGATCCAAGCCGGGCGCCGGCCGGTGGCCGACTGGGTTGCGGCGGCCGCCTTCTCCGAACCCAGCACCATGGCCGCCGCCCCGTCCGAGGACGGGCAGGCCTCGAGGTAGTGAAGCGGGTCCCACAGCATGATCGACTCCTCCACCATCTGCAGCGAGATGTCCGGGATGTGCAGGTGGGCATAGGGGTTCTTGAGCGCCTGCAGCCGGTCCTTCACGGCCACCTTCATGCCGATGTCGTTCGGGGCACCCGAGCGGCGCATGTAGGCGCGGATGTGGGGGGCGAAGTACCCGCCGGCCCCGGCCAGCAGCGGCGCGCTGAAGGGCTGGGGGACCGAGAGCGCCCACATGGCATCGGAGTCCGACTGCTTCTCGAAGGCGACCGTCAGCACCCGCTGGTGGATGCCCGAGGTGACCAGGTGGGCGGCCACCAGCGCGGTGGAGCCGCCGACCGAGCCGGCGGTGTGGACCCGCAGGATCGGCTTGCCCACCGCGCCCAGGGCCGGGGCCAGGTAGAGCTCGGGCATCATGACACCCTCGAACATGTCCGGCGCCTTGCCGATGACCACGGCGTCGATGTCGGCCCACCCGAGCCCGGCGTCGTCGAGGGCCCGCAGCGCCGCCTCGCGGACCAGGCCGGCGATCGAGACGTCCTCCCGCTTGGCCTTGTGGTGGGTCTGCCCGACCCCGATGACCGCCACGCGCTCGGACATCACACCCCCTCCAGCACGGTCACCAGGTTCTGTTGGAGGACCGGTCCCGACGTGGCATGGGCCACCGCCCGGGAGGCCGAGCCGTCGAGGATCCGCGTCGCCGCCTCGCCGATGCGGATCAGGCCACCGGACATGATCGGGTTGGCGGCCAAGGCCCCCCCGGAGGGGTTGACCAGCACCCCGTCGCCCAGCCCGATCGCCGAGCGCACGATCAGCTCCTGGGGGGCGAAGGGGGCGTGCAGTTCGGCCACGTCGACGGGGCCCTCGGCCACGCCGGCCACCTCGGCCGCCCGGGCGCTCGACGGCGAGACGCTGAGGTCGCGGGCCCCGAGCGAGTGGGTCTCGATCCGGTGGTCGATGCCGGTGATCCACGCCGGGCGCTCGGCCCACTCGAGCGCCCTGTCCCCCGCCGCCAGCACCACCGCGGCGGCGCCGTCGGTGACCGGGGGCAGCGCGTGCCGCCGCAGGGGGGACACCACATAGTCCTCGGACAGCAGGGACTCCACCGACCGGTCGTAGGCCACCTGGGCCTTGGGGTTGGCGAGGGCGGCCCGTCGGTTGCGCGCCGCCACCTCGGCGAAATCGGCCTCGGTGGCCCGGCCCGAGTCGAGCAGGGCCCTGGCCTGCAGGGCGGCCAGGCTCACCGGGTCCGGCCAAAGCGGTGCCATGACGTAAGGGTCGAGCTGGAGGGCCATGATCCGTGACAGGTCGCCCATCGACGACTTGCCGAAGCTGTAGACGAGGGCGGCGTCGACGTCACCCTCTTGCAGGCGGACCCAGGCCTCGTAGAGGGCCCAGGCACCGTCCATCTCGACGTGGCTCTCAGAGCGCGGGGGCCACACCCCGATGGCGTCGAGGGCACTCACGAAGCTGAAGGGCCCACCGACCAGGTAGTCGGTGGAGCCCGAGCAGATGAAGCCGACGTCGTCCTTGGTGATCCCGAGGCCCCCGAAGAGCTCGGCGAACACCGGCATGAGGGTCTCGACCTCGTTGCGGTGCGCCTCGCGCCGGACGTTGTCGGCCTGGGCGAAGGCGACCACGGCGACCGGTCGGTGCCCCTGGCGGGGCTGCGGCGGGCTGCTCACGTGTAGTCCTTGTAGCTCTCGTAGTCGGCGTCGGGCTCGCCGGTCGGTCGGAAGTACCTGACCGAGGCCATGGTCGGGCCGAGCTCGTCGGGCTCGACCCAGACCGCCTCCACCCGGAGCCCCATCCGCACCTCGTCGGTCGGGATCTCTTGGATCAGGCCCATGAACGAGATGTCGGCCCCGTCGAGCAGCACCATGGCGCAGATGTAGGGGATCTCGATCGACTGGCCGGCGAAGGGGACGTTGACCACGCAGTAGGTGGTCACCGTCCCGGTGTTGGCCAGCTCGACCACCTCGTCGGTCGGCACCCCGTCGACCGGGCACGAGCCGCGCGACGGGACGTAGACCTTGTGGCAGACCGGACAGCGCTGCCCGATGAACGTCCCCTGGGCCAGTCCCTTGAGGTTCTTCGACTGGGCGATGCCCGCGCTGAAGAGATAGTCGAGCCGGATGGGGGTGGCCAGGGTGGTCACCGGGCCGGGCTGGTCGGCCTCGGGCGCCGCGCTCTCGGCCGTCATGAGCCGCCCTCGGGGACGAACGCCCGGATGTCGTGGATCCGGCCGACCCGCTCGGCCGGGTCGACGAAGTCCGCCCGGACCCGCATCCCGGTGCGCACCGACTCGGGGGTGCCGGCGTCGAGGACGTGCAGCAGGGCCGTGGTGGCCCCGTCGGGGCGGACCAGCACCCAGGCGAACGGGTGGTCCAACGGTTGGCCCGGGGCCGGGTCGCCGACCCACGCCCAGCTCTCGACCGTTGCCCCGGGACCGACCTCGACCAGCTCGCCGGTCGGCTCGGCCGTCGTCGGGTCGTACTCGGTCGGGGGCACCACGACGGTGTCCCCCGAGGCCCGCACCCCGAGGATCCGCCCGTCGCGCAGCCCGGTGAGGAAGGCCCCGATCACCGGTCCGACCGACCGGGAGTAGGGGTACTCGAGGACGTGGGTGCTGGTGAGGACCTCCTCGCCGCTGTCGTCCATCTGCCGGTGCTCCTCGCCTTCGACGGGTGGCCGCCGGTGCCCGGCCGGCCGCCCAGAAGTAGAACACATTTCAGTTTCTGCTGGCAACGGTGGCCATGACCAGGCCACGAGGTGGCGGCCGGGGTCCGTTGGCCGGCTCAGGCGGCCCCGGGCCGACCCTGACCGCCGGGCGGCGGGAGGGGGGCCGACCCGGCCAGGAGGTCGCTGAAGAACTGGCGGTCGTGCAGGATGGGCACGTCGGAGAGGAACATCTTGCCGTAGCGCTCGAAGTACATGAGCTGCTTGCCGAGCAGGAAGGTCCCCCGGTCGAACTCCGAGAAGGTCCCCCCGGCGTCGTCGGCCATCTTGCGCAGCCGGCGCTGGGCCCGCAGTCGGTGCAGAACCGCCCTCGGGGAACGCTTGCGGATCTCGATGCCCTGGGCCTTGGCCACCTGCAGCTGGGTGGTCTGCATGATCGCCGCCAGGCTGACCTCGCCGAACGGGCGGTTGAGCGTGGGCTCGATCAGGCTGCGGATGAACCCGGTGAGCTCGTCGTCGCTCAGCCCGACCGCCTCTTTGATGGCCGGGCCGTAGGTGCGGGTGATGTGGGCCGACACGTCGGACCAGGCCGCCTCCTCGCCGAGGGCGGCCGCCAGGAGCCGAAGGAAGAACCGGTGGGTGTCGGGGTCGAGTCGGCCCACGATCCCCCAGTCGATGATCCCGATCCGCCCGTCGCGCAGCAAGAGCATGTTGCCGGCGTGCACGTCGCCGTGGAAGGCGCCCCAGCGGACGGTCGTGAGGAAAAACCCCCGCACGACGGCCTCCACCAGCGGGCCGGGGTCCATGCCCAGCTCGGCCACCTGCGCCAGGTCGTCGATGGGCACGCCGTCGAGGTACTCCATCGTGAGCACGTTGGGCCCCGAGAGCTCTGGGTAGGGCTCGGGGACGACCACCAGCGGGAGCGACACCTCCTCGCCGAGGCGCCGGAAGTAGGCCAGGGAACGGGCCTCGTTGCGCAGGTCCATCTCCTCGCCGATCTGGACCCGAAAGCCGTCCAGGAGCTGCAGGGTGGACCCGGCGTTCTGGTCCCCGGTCTGGCGCACGGCCAGCTCGAGCAGCGGTTGCATCAGGTCGAGGTCGGTGGCCACGACGTGCTCGATCCGCGGGCGCAGGACCTTGACCGCCACCCGGCGACCGTCGTGCAGCGTGGCCCGGTGGACGACGGCGATCGAGGCCCGACCGATCGGTTCGGGATCGAAGTCGATGAAGGCGTCGCCCAACGACATCCCGAGGTCGTCCTCGACGCGTTGGCGCACCAGGGCGAAGGGCTCAGGCGGACCGGTGTCCAGGCACGACCGGAACTCCTCGGCCACCTGGTCGCCGAACATCCCGGGGGACGAGGCCATGATCTGGCCGAATTTGATGAACGTGCCCCCGAGGTCCTCGAAGGTCAGCCGGAGCGGATGGGCGATGGCGGTAGCCGGCAGGGCCCCCCGGCGGGCCTCGCGCAGCTGTCGGAGGGCCAGCGGGGTGAAGTGCCGTCCGACCGAGAGGGCGATCTGGGCCCCCCGGCGGGCCAGTTCCAGGCGTGAGGGTTCGGGGAGGCGGCGGGGCCGGATGCGGGGGACGGGCTCCTCGGGGACCGGCGATGCCCCGTGCTCGCTGGTCACATCCGAAGGCTACGCGACCGGCCGGGGGGCCCGGACATCACCGGGCCCGGCCCGGACCCATGGGTCGGCGTCCTCAGGCGAAGTGGGCAGCCAGCGCCTCGAGGGCCTTCTGGTAGGTGTCGGCGAAGATCGGGGCCATCGACTCGGGCTCGACATCGAAGGACCACGTGACCTGCGAGCTGGTCCCATCGGCGGCCACGCTGATGGTGGCTTTGTGGGCGTCGACGGGGACCCCGTCGACGATCGTGTAGGTGAGGGTGCGGGAGGCGTCGTCCCGCTCCAACAGGCGCTCTCGGATCTCGAGTCCGAGCATCCCGATGATCCGGTCGTCCCCCTCGAGGCGGAAGGACTCGACGCCCGGGAAGAAGTCGCCGACCGCACCGAAGTCCCGGACCAGCGCCCACACCTCGTCCACCGGCGCGCCCACCGCGGCTACCACAGATCCCTCAGCCATGTCCCTCCTCGGCTCGACACCCGCCCGTACTGCGTGGTGTCGCTCGCCGGTACGCTACTGCGCGGCTCGGGCCATCCGCCGAGCGTCCACAAGGAGCGGCCAATGAAGACGCGCAAGATCGGCAGCCTCGAGGTGTCCGTCGTCGGCCTCGGGTGCAACAATTTTGGCGGCCGCCTGGACGCCGGGGCCACGGCGTCGGTGGTCGGGGCGGCGCTCGACGCCGGCATCACGTTGTTCGACACGGCCGACATCTACGGGGGCACCCGGAGCGAGGAGTACCTGGGCCGGGCCTTGGGGGCCCGCCGGGACGGGATCGTCCTGGCCACCAAGTTCGGCGTCCCCTACGAGGGCCACGACGGCGGGGGGGGCCCCGACGCGGTCCGCCGGGCGGCCGAGGCCAGCCTGCGCCGCCTCGGCACCGACCGCATCGACCTCTACCAGCTCCACTTCCCCGACCCAAAGACCCCGATTGCCGACACCCTGGGGGCGCTGGGGGAGCTGGTGGCCGAGGGCAAGGTGCGCGAGATCGGGTGCTCGAACATCGACGCCGTCCAGCTCGGCCAGGCCGACGACGCCGCGCCGGCCGATGGGCCCCGCTTCGTGAGCGTCCAGAACCACTACAACCTGCTCCACCGCGAGCCCGAGGACTCGGTGCTCCCCGAGTGCGAGCGGCTGGGGCTGGCCTTCCTCCCCTATTTCCCCCTGGCCAACGGGCTGCTGTCGGGCAAGTACCGGCGCGGCCAACCCGTCCCCGAGGGGACCCGCATCGCCGGGCTGGACGAGGACCGCCGCGCCGACGTGCTGAGCGACGCCAACCTGTCGCGGGTCGAGGACCTGGCCCAGCTGGCGGCCGACCACGGCCATTCGCTCCTCGAGCTGGCCGTGGCATGGCTCCTCGGCCGGAGCCCGGTGGCCTCGGTGATCGCCGGCGCCACCCGGCCCGACCAGGTCCGGGCCAACGCGGCCGCCGGCGACTGGGTGCTGGCCGACGAGGTGGCGGCCGCCGCCGAGCGGATCGCCCCGCGCTGAGCCACCGGCGGCGCTAGGCGCCCGGCGCGACCGGCGGCGCTAGGCGCCCGGCGCGATCGGCGGCGCTAGGCGCCCGGAGCGATCGGCGCCTGGTCGCTGCCCCCCGGCCCGCGACCGGGGAGCATGGCGTCGAGCTCACGGTCCACCCGCACCGCTCTGCGCTCTTCGACGTGGAGCCACTCGAGGGCGACGGGGATCATGGCCAGCATCATCAGCGTGTCGCCACCCACCCACATGATGACCCCGCCGATGTGCAGGTCGGCGAGGAGCGAGGGGCCCCACGTGCGGTGCATGGCGGTGTAGGCCGGGAACAGCTCGTGGGTGGCCGAGTCGAGCGAGAGCCCGACGAAGGTGTCGACCGAGACGGCGACCAGCAGGTAGAGCATCTTGAACCCCGGGTGCATCCGGTGCTCTGAGGGCTCGATCCCGAAGACCTGACGCCAGAACAGATAGCCGACCACGAGGAACACGATGTGCTCGCCGTTGTGCACGCTCTCGTGCACCAGCGTGTAGTTGTACCAGACCGTGAGGTGGGTGATCGGAATCACCACCGCGTAGAGAGCGAAGGCGACGAGCGGGTTGTCGAAGAAGCGGGCCACCGGCGAGCGCAGGCCCCGGGCCACCCAGCGCTTAGTGGCCCCGGTGCTGGCCCGGTAGGTGAGGGCGAGCGGCGACCCGACGGCGAACAGGGGGGCGGCGATCATGATCAGCATCAGGTGCTGGACCATGTGGTCCCAGAACAACACGCCGTCGTAGACGCCGATGAAGCTGAAGATGGCGACGCCGGTGACCGCCAGCGCCGCCATGAAGGCCAGGGTCCGACCGACCGGCCAGCGGTGCCTCGGGCACAGCCGGCGGACCCGCACCGTCCCCCACAGGTACAGGGCCGCCGCCCCGACGATCATGGCCACCGGGACGACGTCGAATTCGGTGGCCGTGAGCTGGCCGGCGTGGAGCGGGGGCAGGACGTCGGAGAGGATCGGGATGGCCGGCATGGTGTGGTGCCCTCGGTGGATGAGGGCCCCGAGCATACGGCCGGCCCCGGGGCCGCCCCAAGCCCGGGGCGCGGCTCAGCTCGTCGGGACCGCGGCAGCCGTGGTGGAAGAGCCCGACGACCCCGACGGGTCGGCGGCGCCCCCGGCTGCGGGGAGGCTGATCGCCAGGTCGGCGGTGGCGCAGTCGGCCGGCGTCTGGGTGACCACCACGTCTTGGGCCACGGTGCCCGGGAACTGCCACACCCCGAGCGACGGCTCGGCCGAGAGGCAGGCGAGCGCCGGGTCGTCGGTCTGGAAGCCGGTCAGCTGGCCGAGGTACACCGGGGTGCCGACGGGGGCCTGGCCGAGCAGGGTCAGGACCAGGCGCTGGCCCTGCCAGATGCCCGAGTAGGTGGGGGCGGTGGTGGTCGTGGTCGACGGGGGGGGCTGGGTCGCCGCCGTGGTCGTGGTCGGGGGGGCGCGGTGGTCGTGGTCGAGGCGCCCGGGTTCGTGGGCACGCCGGCCGGGGCGGCCGCCGGGACCGCCGGGGCCGTCGTCGTGGTCGAGGCCGACGGCTGGGTGACCGACGGCGGGGTGGCGGTCGGGCCGGCCAGGGTCCCCTTGGCCGCCGGGGCGAAGCCGAGCAGGGCCCCGAGCATGGCCGGATCGTTCCCGTCGAAGCCGAGGGCCCAGATGCCCAGGCCGGCGATGTGAAAGAACTGGGCCAGCTGGGCCTCCATGTAGAGCGACGAGGGGTCCTCGTAGAACGTCTCGTGCCACTGCCCCCCAACCTGGTACGAGGTCCACCCGGTGTCGGTGACCGGGTCCCAGTAGGTGGGATGGCCCGCCGCGGTGATCTGGCTGTAGGCCACCGGGGTGGCCCCCCCGGTGGCCTGGGCACCCAACGTGCCGTCGCTGGTCGGCCAGTCGTAGCCGTAGTAGGGCACGCCGAGGATCACCTTGGAGGCCGGCACCACCGACGTGTACTGGGTCACCGTCGTGAGATCGCTGAACATCGTCGAGGTGAGCGGGGACTCGGCCGAGGGCGTCGCTTCGAGGTTGAGCGAGTACTCCATCACGAAGAACCCGTCGACCGCGGGGGCCAGAGCGGGGATGTCGTAGAAGCCGTTCGGGTCCGCGGCCGAGCTGGCGTAGGTGTCCATGGTCACCTGGTAGTGGGGGTTGACCGCCTTCAACGCGGCGGAGACCGCGCTGACCAGGTGGGTGAGGCCCGCCTGGTCGCCGCTCCCCTCCCCTTCAAAGTCGAGGTTGACCCCGTCGAGGTTCTTCGCCGTCACCGCGTCGACGAGGGCCGTCGACAAGGTGGCCGGGGCCGTGGGTGAGGAGGTGAGCTGGTCCAGGGCACCCTGGTCGAAGCAGTTGACGGTGAGCACGACCCGGGACCCGGCGGCGTGGGCCCGCGACACCAGGTCGGCCAGGTCCTGGCTCTCGTAGCCGGCCCATCCCGGGCCGGACTGGTCCAAGGTGCCGTCGGGGTTCACGCCGATGCTGAAGTAGGCGATCGTGGTCAGGCCGTTCACGTCAAAGCCGGCGCTCTGGTCCAGGGTCCAGTAGGGGGCGAACCCGAAGACCTCATGGGGCTGGAGGGGTGCGGCGTCGGCCAGCGACGGGGGGGCGGGGGCCGGGGGGGCAGTGGCCGGGGCCAGCGGGGCCTGCCCGGTGGTGCGGTCGCCGAGCGAGCCGAGCATGCGGGTCATGAGCGACGGTCCCGGCGCCGTGGCGACCGGGGGGGCGGCGGCCTGGGGGGCGCCCGAGGCGCCCGGATCGGCCCCGCTCAAGAGGAGGAGGCCACCGGCCAGCACGATCGCCGCCAAGGCGCCCAGGAACGACGGCCGTACCGCCGGCCCGCCGCGGCGGTGGCCAGGCCTGCGGGCCCGCAGCGCGGCCGCCAAGCGGGTCGATCCCAGGCGGGCCCCCACCGGCGCCATCACGACGACCACGGGTCGCAGGAGGAGCCCGAGCGCGGCGGCCGCCCACGACCAACCCCAGGCCAGCGCCCGCCCAGCGGCGGCGGCCAGGGCCGCGCACAGGTTGCCCGGGCCCGAATAGCGCAGCGAACACCACAGGGGGACCAGCAGGGCGCCGGCCGGCGTGACCACCCCGGTCACCCCCCGCCCGCCGGCGGCGGCGACCGAGCGGGCGGCTGTCCATGACCCGGACGCAGCCGCCCCCGCCGCCGCCGAGGCGAGCACCGCCCGGCGACTCAGGCCGGCTCGCCAGGGCCGGCGGGCCCGGCGCCAGCGCGACGAGTACCGGGCGACCCGGCCCACCAGGACCGAGACCGTCGCCGCCCCCCCCAACACGGTGAGGGTCCCAGCCTCGGTCACGACGCGCACCGCCTGAAGGGTCTCGCCCCGCGGGCCCTCCCCGGTCCCGTCGGCCGAGAGCCCCTCGATCGCCCACCAGGGGACCACCAGGACCGGACCCGACGGCGCGGTGCGGCTGGGCCGGGCGGCCAGACGCCCGATCCCAAGGCCGCGCCGGGACACCGACACCCGGCAGGGGTGCGTGTCGAGGCGGTCGGGGTGGACCAGCACCATCTGGTGGCCAACCTCGGCCGGGGCCGACTGGCGTCGTCGTCTCAGCGGTCGCGTCGGACAGTCCCCCTCGCCTGTCGGCATGTGCCCTGGTCACCGCACGGCAGCGCCGACCAGTCTCCTAGAGTTTGCAGCCGTTGGCAAATAGACGGGAGGGCCCGGCTGGCCCGGGAGGCGGCGGGGCGCCGAACTACGCTTGAGCGCCAGTGCTGTTCATCGAGGTCTTCCGCCTGCTCTTGGTGCTCGTCGGGGCCATGACCGGGTTCGAGGCCGGCCGCCACCTCGATTCGAGCCCGGCGCCGCTCATCGGCACGATCCTGGGGGCCCTCGTCGGCTACGTGCTGGGCGGGGTCCTCGGGCGCTTCTTGGAGCGCCGGCAGATCCGGGCCGTCGACCGCTTCACCCGGGTCTCCCCGGGCGAGTTCTTCGCCGGCACCCTGACCGGTATCGCCGGCCTTCTGCTCGCCGTCGCCCTCTGCCTGCCGCTCTTGGCCTTCGTGCACTCGGCGTTCGTCTACCCCATCACCGCCGCGGTGGCCTGGGTGGTCGCCTTCGCCGCCTTCCGGATCGGGGCGGCCAAGGGTCGCCAGGTCGTCGCGGCGGCGGGCCTGTCGAGGATCCTGGCGCCACCGACCGAGCCACCGCCCGGTTATGCCCTGATGGTCGACACGTCGGCGGTCATGGACCGGTCGCTCCTCGTCCTGGGTCGGTCCGGGCTCCTGGTCGGCGGACTGGTGATCCCGCGCTTCGTGGTGGACCAGGTCCAGACGCTCGCCGCCGGCCCGGACCCGGTCAGCTCACGGCGGGCCCGACGCGGCCTCGAGTCCCTCGAGGTCCTCCGGGAGAGCGGCGTCACCGTGCACCTGGCCGAGAACGAGCTCCCCGAGGTCGACGATCTCAACGAGCGACTGCTCGAGATGGCCCGGCGGCTCGGGCTGCGCCTGGCGACCTGCTCAAACCAACTGTTCGAGTCGGCCCGCCGTCGGGACCTGCCGGTCATCGACCTGCGCAAGATCGGCGAGAACATGACCCTCGACTTCGCACCGGGTGAGCGCCTGGTGGTGGACCTGGTGAAAGAGGGGAACCAGGCCCGCCAGGCGGTCGGCTACCTGCCCGACGGCGACATGGTCGTGGTGAACAGCGCCGCCCACCTCATCGGGCGCGAGGACATCGTCGTCGAGGTGCTGTCGACCCGCAAGACGAACCAGGGCTTGCTGGTCTTCGCCCGGGTGGCCGATCTGGCCGGCAACGACCGGCACCGGGAGGTGGCGGGTCCCGGGAGCGGCGCCCAGATCGACCCGGCGGAGCGACCGGCGGCGAACGGACCGCAGAACGGGGCGCTCGCCGAGAACCGGTCGGCGCCGGTGGGACAGGGCGGCACCGGACTGTTCCCCCCGCCGCTCGGCGCCACCGACTAGCTGCGGTACCCACCGACGAGGCGCCATCGACGACGCGAGGCGACTGGACGCCAGCGACTAGGCGGCGGCGACGGCGGTGACCAGCTTCTGCAGCGAGTCCTTGGCGTCGCCGAAGAGCATGATCGTCTTGGGGTCGTAGAGGAGCTCGTTGTCGATGCCGGCGAAACCCGGACGCATGGAGCGCTTCAGGAAGACGATGTGCTCGGCCTCGTCGGCGTTGATGATGGGCATGCCGTAGATGGGGCTCCCGGGGGTCGACTTGGCCGCCGGGTTCACCGTGTCGTTGGCCCCGACGACCAGGGCCACGTCGGCCGTGGGCATCTGCGGGTTCGCCTCGTCCATCTCCTTGAGCTCGTCGTAGGGGACGTTGGCCTCGGCCAAGAGGACGTTCATGTGGCCGGGCATGCGCCCGGCCACCGGGTGGATGGCGTAGAAGACCTCCACGCCCCGGGCCATCAGGCTGTCGGCCAGCTCCTTGGCCACGTGCTGGGCCTGGGCGACGGCCAGTCCGTAGCCGGGGACGATCACCACCTTGCGGGCGTAGGCCAGCAGCACCCCGATGTCCTCGGCGGTGCCGGTCCGGACCGGCCGGCTGGTGTCGCCCTCGGCCCCGCCGGTGGCCGTGACGACCGAGCCGAACGCGCTGAACAAGATGTTGGGCAGCGAGCGGCCCATGGCCGAGCTCATCATCCGGGTGAGCAGGATGCCCGAGGCGCCGACCAGGGTGCCGGCCACGATGAGGAGGTTGGAGTCGAGCGTGAAGCCCGACGCGGCCACGGCCAGCCCGGTGAACGAGTTCAGCAGCGAGATCAGCACCGGCACGTCGGCGCCGCCGATCGGGAGGACGAAGATCACCCCGAGCAGCAACGAGAGGATGAGCAGGATCCACAAGAGCGCGGTGGACGAGGTGACCAGGATGGCCACGGCCAGCCCCACGATGACCACACCGACCACGGCGTTGATCACCTGCTGGGCGGGGTAGGTCACCGGGCGCCCCGGCATCAGCTCCTGCAGCTTGGCGAAGGCGATGGCCGACCCGGCGAAGGAGACAGAGCCCACCAGGACCCCGAACAGGACCTCGAGCACCTTGTAGGTGGCCACCGTCTTGGTGGGCTGGCCGATGAACTCGGTGATCGAGACGAGTGCGGCCGCCCCGCCGCCGACCCCGTTGAAGATGGCGACCATCTGGGGCATCGCCGTCATCTTCACCATGCGGGCGGCCGGCACCCCGACGGCCACGCCGACAACCATGCCCCCCACGATCAGCCCGATGTTCCTGAGCCCGGGCTGGAAGAAGGTGACGGCGATCGCCAGGAGCATCCCCGAGGCACCGACGAGGTTGCCCAGCCGGGCGCGCTTGGGCGAGCTCAGGCCCTTGAGGGCCAGGATGAACCCGATCGCCGCGATCAGGTAGCAGAGGTCGATGAACGTGCCGCGGCTCATGGGCCTTTGTCACCGCCGGGGCCCTCGGCCTCTTTGGTGGAACGCTCGGCCGGCTTGGCCTTGAACATCTCGAGCATCCGGTCGGTCACGACGAACCCACCGACGACGTTGAGGGTGGCCAGGACCACGGCGGCGACGCCCAGGGCCTCCTCGGCCCCGGTGTGGGCGTAGCCGAGCACGATCATCGCCCCGACCAGGATCACCCCGTGGATGGCGTTTGACCCCGACATGAGCGGCGTGTGCAGGATGCTCGGGACCTTCGAGATGACCTCGACGCCCACGAAGGCGGCCAGGACGAACACGGTCAGGTACTCGAGGATGCCGTTCATGGCGTCGGGTCCTCTCGGGGCGTCGGGTCCGGCTCGGTCCGCGCCGCGGCGCCGCCCGCCGTCGGGGCGGCCGGCGCCTGGGCCGGCTCCGCGCCGCCGGCCGCCGGCTTGTGTCCGTCTCGCAGCACGCAGGTGCCCAGCACGATCTCGTCCTCCCAGTCCGGCCCGACCTCGCCGTCCTTGCCCAAGAGGGCCAGCAGGTTGGCCACGTTGCGGGCGTAGAGGAAGCTGGCATGGGTCGGCATGCCCGAGGGGGGATTGGCCATGCCGACCACCGTCGTCCCCGACCGCACGACGTCCTCCCCGGCCACGGTCAGCTCGCAGTTCCCACCCGAGTCCGCCGCCATGTCGATCACCACCGACCCCGGGCCCATGCCGTCGACCATGGCCGCGGTGAGCAGGACCGGGGCCTTGCGGCCGGGCACCGCGGCGGTGGTGATGACCACGTCGGACGCCGCCACCTCGGCGGCCAGGGCCGCCCGCTGGGCCGCCAGCTCCTCGTCGGTGAGCTCGCGGGCGTACCCGCCGGTGCCCTCGGCCCGCACGGCCAGGTCGACGAAGGTCGCCCCGAGGCTCTCGGCCTCCTCTTTGGCCGCGGCCCGCACGTCGTAGGCGCGCACGACCGCCCCCAGGCGCCGGGCGGTGGCGATGGCCTGGAGCCCGGCGACCCCCACCCCCATCACCAGCACCTTGGCCGGGGGCACGGTCCCCGCCGCCGTCATGAACATCGGGAAGAACTTGGCCAGGTGCTCGGCCGCCGCCAGCCCGGCCCGGTAGCCCGAGACGGTGGCCTGGGACGACAGGGCGTCCATGCCCTGGGCCCGGCTGATGCGCGGCACCAGGTCGAAGCTGAACACCGACGCCCGCTTCTTGGCCAGCACCGCCAGGGCCTCCTCGGCCGACGCCGGCTGCAAGAAGCTGACCACGATGGCCCCCTCGGCCACCTGCTCGGCCTCCTCGGCGCTCAGGGGCTGGACCCGGACCACCACCGCCGCATCGGCCAGGGCGGCGGCGGCGTCAGGGGCGATCAGTGCCCCGGCCTCGGCGAAGGCCGAGTCGGGGAACGCCGCCGCGGCCCCGGCCCCCGCTTGGACACTGACCGACCAGCCCTGGTCGACCAGGCGCTTGACCACGTCGGGGACCAGGGCCACCCGGCGCTCGCCCGGACGCGTCTCCGCGGGAACCGCCAGCTTCACGGGGGCATTTCTTAGCAGGTCGGCGACGGCACCCCGATCCGAGGTCAGCGGTCCTCGGCGCCCTTGGACCGGCTGGTCGGGGAGCTGGGGGGGGCCTCGGTCGGGGCCACCGGATCGGGGCCCTCGTCGCCGGTGGCCGGCAGGAGGGCGTCGGTCGCCGCGTCCGGGCCGCGCCGGGCGTGACGGGGCGACCCGTCCGCGTTGCCCGGCTCGTCGGGGTCGCCCGCGTACCCCGACGGCGCGGCGCCGGCGGCGTCCAGGGCCAGGTCCACGAAGTCGATCCCGTCGATCTCGACCCGGGTGTCGGTGCTGGTCGCCGCGGCCAGGGCCGAGCTGGCGCTCCGGGCCGGCCCGAGGGGGAGCCGACCGTTGTCCTCCGACGCCCCGGGGAACGGCCAGTCGTCGTCGTCGTCCCAGCCCGGGCCGCTCAGGGGGAACCGCAGGTCGACGAGGTTGGCCAGCTTGGTGGCGTTGTCCTGGCTGAGCGGCGGGGCGAAGTAGTAGCCCTGCCCGGCGTCCGAGTCGAACTCGCGGACGATCGCCGCGTGCAGCGCCGTCTCGACCCCTTCGGCCACGGTGGACATCCCGCAGTTGTGGGCCAGGTGCACGACCGTCTCGACGATCATGCGGTTGATGCCCTCTCGGGCCTCGAGCCCCATGACGAACGAATCGTCGATCTTGACGGTGTTGACGGCGAGCCGGCGCAGGATCTCGAAGGAGTTCCAGCTGGTGCCCACGTCGTCCACCGCCAGCTGCACCCCGAGCCCGCTGATCATGCGCAGGTCGGTGACCGCCCCGTCGTCGGACAGGGCCCGCTCGGTGCACTCGACGGTCAGCCGGTCCGGCGTCAGGCCCGACTCCTCGAGGGCGGCGACGACCGCCGCCGAGCAGGCCCCCCGGCGGAGCTGGACGATCGAGCAGTTGACGGCGAGCTGGACGTTCGAGGGCCAACGGATGGCCTCGCGGCAGCCTTCGCGCAGGACCCATTCGCCCAGCGCCACGATGTCGCCGTTGGCTTCGGCCCACGGGATGAGCAACCCCGGGAGGATGACGCCCTCGGTCGGGTGGTGCCACCGGATGAGGGCCTCGAGCCCGAGGAGTTGGCCGGACCCCAGATCGACGACGGGCTGGTAGACGAGGCGGGGCTCGCCCGCCAGCACCAGCGGGTTGGACTGCCCTTGCCAGGGCTCACGTTCAGCTTGCCAGGGCTCGCTGTCGGCCCCTCCGTCCACTGCTCACCCCCTCCTCCTGTCGCCGCTCGGGTCGATCCCCGACGCCCGGGGTCGCCGCCGCGCCCAATCTTGCCCGACCGGCCATGCCCGCGCCCGTTTGGGGCCCCGGCCTCCTCAGTCCGGCGGACGGGCGGCGGCCAGGAACGAGGGCCACTCCCCGCCGCCGTGCAAAACGAGGTTCGCCCCGCTGACGTAGGCGGCCAGGGGGGAGGCGAGGAACAGGCAGGCACCGGCCACGTCGGCCGGGACGCCCATCCTCCCGAGCGGCACCGTGCCGGCCACCCGGTTCAGTCCCTCGACCCCGCCGTAGTGGTCGGCACCGGCACCGGTGTCGAGGAGTCCGGCCGAGATGCAGTTGACCCTGACCTTGGGGGCCCACTCGACGGCCAGGGTCTCGGTCAGGTTCACCAGGCCGGCCTTGGCCGCTCCGTAGGCCGCCGTCCCCGGCGAGGGACGCAGACCCGACACGCTCCCGATGTTGACGATCGAGCCGCCCTCGTCCTGTCCCTGCAGCACGGCGTTGGCCGCCTGGGCACAGTAGAAGGGGGCGAGGAGGTTGAGGCCCACGATCGCCGCGACGAACCGGGGCGACGCGTCGGCCGCCGCCACCTGGGGCGAGCCGCCGGCGTTGTTCACCAGGAGGTCCAGGCGCCCGTGGCGCTCGGTGGCCGCCCCGACGACCGCCCGGGCCTGGTCGGCCTCGCGCACGTCGGCGGTGACGAAGCCGGCCGTCCGCTCCCGGCCGTCGGGCCCGACCGCCCTCGGCAGCTGTTCGGGTCCGGGGTCGTGGCGTCCGCAGGTGAGCACCTCGGACCCGGCCCCGAGCAGCGCACCGGTGATCGCCCGGCCCACCCCCCGGGTGCCGCCGGTCACCACCGCCACCCGACCGCTGAAGTCGAGCGGGCCCCCGGCGCCGAGGTCGCCACCCCAAGCGACCTCGTCCACGCGTCGGGTGTGCCTGCCCTCGCCCACGGTGGGTGACCCTACAGCCGGGCGCCGCCGGGCCCCGGGCCAGCCGCGGCCTTGGGGCCGCGCAAGACTCGTTGGCCGCCCGCCGACACGGTGGCCTACCCTTCGTGAGCCGAGCCCCTGTGGTCCGGCCCGCGCGGTGATGACGGAGGGAAGGGGCCCGATGCCCATCGAGATGGTGCAGGGGACCGAGGGCATCGCCGAGGTCGTCATCGACCATCCTCCGGTCAACGCCCTCGACGTGGCCGGTTGGTTCGCGCTGGCCGACGCCGTGGCGGCGGCGGGGCGGGTCCCCCAGAACCGGGTCGTGGTGCTGCGGGCAGAGGGAAGGGGCTTCTGCGCCGGGGTGGACATCAAAGAGATCCAGGCCCGGGGCGACGACGCCCTGGTGGGGGTGAACCGGGGGTGCGCCGCCGCCTTCGCCGCCGTCTACGACTGCGAGGTACCGGTGATCGCCGCGGTCCACGGCTTCTGCCTCGGCGGCGGCATCGGGCTGGTGGGCAACGCCGACATCGTCGTGGCCACGGACGACGCCACGTTCGGGTTGCCCGAGGTCGACCGGGGGGCCCTCGGCGCCGCCACCCACCTGGCCCGTTTGGTCCCCCAGCACAAGATGCGCCAGATGGTCTACACGGCCGCTGCCATCCCGGCGGCCGAGCTGGCGACGTACGGCTCGGTGGCCCAGGTGGTCCCCGGGGCAGAGCTGCGCGACGCGGCCATGGCCATCGCCGCCGGGATCGCCACCAAGAGTCCGTCGATCCTGCGCAGGGCCAAGGAGTCGCTGAACGGCATCGACCCGGTGGACGTCAAGCGCAGCTACCGCTTCGAGCAGGGCTTCACCTACGAGCTCCACGTCCGGGGGGTGGCCGACGAGCAGCGCCAGGCCTTCGTGGAAAAGCGCGACGCCGACACGTCGCGCTGATCGGAGAACGCGGACATGGCCGACAAGCGGACGAGCGTCGAGGAGATCGTGGCCGAGCTTCGCCCGGGCATGACGGTCGGGATCGGTGGCTGGGGCTCGCGGCGAAAGCCGATGTCCGTCGTCCGGGCCATCTGCCGGTCGGGGGTCGACGACCTGACCGTGGTGGCCTACGGCGGGCCCGACGTCGGGCTGCTGTGCGCCACCGGGAAGGCCAGCAAGGTCGTCTGCGGGTTCGTGACCCTCGACTCGATCCCCCTCGACCCCCACTGGCGGGCGGCGCGCCAAGAGGGACGGGTGGAGCTGATGGAACTCGACGAGGGGATGTTCTTCCTCGGTCTCCAGGCCGCCGCCTGGCGGGTGCCGTTCCTGCCGACCCGGGCCGGGCTCGGCTCGGACGTCATGGTGGTCAACCCGGGGCTGCGCACGGTCCGCTCCCCCTATGAGAACGGCCCGTTCGCCGACCCGGCCGACGCCGGGGCCGACTTCGTGGCCGTCCCGGCGCTCCGACTCGACCTGGCAGTGGTCCACGCCAACCGGGCCGACACCGCGGGGAACGCCCAGTTCCTGGGGCCCGACCGGTTCTTCGACGAGCTGTTCTTGGGGGCGGCCGGCCGTCGCTTCGTGACCGCCGAGAAGGTCGTGGCCAACGGGGATCTGGCGGCCGAGGGGCCGTTGGCCGCGGTGACGGTCCACCGCCTGTTGACCGACGGGGTGGCCGAGACGCCGCTCGGCGCGCACTTCACCGCCTGCCCGCCCGACTACGGGCGCGACGAGGCCTTCCAGAAGGAGTACGCGGCCTCGGCCGCCGACCCGGGGGCCTTCGCCGACTTCCGGGCCCGTTACCTCGACGTCGACGAGGCCGGCTACCAGGCCGGGGTGCGCGAACGCTCCGGGGAGCGCCGGTGACGGCCCCGGTCGACGGGACCGACGTCGCGGTGACCCGGGCCGAGGTCTGCGTGGTGGCCTGCGCCGATGTCTGGCGGGACGCCGGTGAGGTGATGGTCAGCCCGTTCGGCACCGTGCCGGCCCTCGGGGCCAGGCTGGCCAAGCGGACCTTCTCCCCCGATCTGGTCCTGACCGACGGCGAGGCGGCCCTCATGGTCGGCGCGCCGGCGCTCGGGACGCCGGCCGCCGACCTGGTCCGGGAGGCGGCCATGGGCTACCGGGCCGTCTTCGACGTGGTGTGGTCGGGACGTCGCCACATCATGATGATGGCCAGCCAGATCGACCGGACCGGGAACCAGAACCTCTCGGCCATCGGGGACTGGTCCCGGCCCAAGGTCCAGCTGGTCGGGGTGCGCGGCGCCCCGGGCAACTCGGTGAACCACCCGACCAGCTACTGGGTCCCCGACCACTCGACGCGAACCTTCGTCGACCACGTCGACGTGGTGAGCGGGGTCGGCTACGAGCGGGCGGCGGCGGCCGGGCCCGCGGCCACCCGCTACCACAGCGTGCGGGTGGTCGTCTCGAACCTCGGGGTGTTCGACTTCGAGACGCCGGACCACACGATGCGGGTGCGCTCGGTCCACCCCGGCGTCACCCTCGACGAGGTCCGGGCGGCCACGGGCTTCGAGCTCCCGGCGGGCGAGGTCCCGGTCACCCGCCTGCCGGACCCAGACGAGCTGGCGCTCCTCCGCGAGGTGCTCGACCCAGGTGCACTGCGCGAGCGCGAGGTGAAGGGTTGACCGAGCCGGCCGGGACGGGACCCGAACCCCACCCGTCACTGCGCACCGCGCTGTGCGAGCTGACCGGGGTGCGCTACCCGGTCGTCCAGACCGGCATGGGCTGGGTGGCCGGCCCCCGCCTGGTGGCCGCCACCGCCGCCGCCGGGGGCCTGGGCATCTTGGCCTCGGCCACGATGACCCTGGGCGAGCTCGACCGGGCCCTGGCCGAGGTCCGTTCGAGGACCGATCGGCCCTTCGGGGTCAACCTCCGCACCGACGTGGCCGACGTGGACGAACGGGTCGACCTGATGATCGCCGCCGGGGCCAGGGTGGCCAGCTTCGCCCAAGCCCCCAACCCGGCCCTGGTGGCCCGTTGTTCCAAGGCCGGCCTGGTGGTCATGCCCACCATCGGGGCCCGGCGCCATGCGGAGAAGGTCGCCGAGTGGGGCGTGCACGCGGTCATCGCCCAGGGGGCCGAGGGCGGAGGGCACACCGGGACCGTCCCCACCTCGTTGCTCGTCCCCCAGGTGGTGGACGCGGTGGGCAAGCGGGTGGTCGTGGTGGCCGCCGGCGGGTACTTCGACGGCCGGGGCCTGGTCGCCGCCCTCGCTTATGGTGCCTCGGGCATCGCCATGGGCACCCGGTTCTTGCTCACCCAAGAGTCGCGGGTGCCCGACGGGGTCAAGGCCAGATACCTGGGCACCCCGGTGACCGGCACCGTCGTCACCACTAAGGTCGACGGCGCCCCACAGCGGGTCATCCGCACCGAGCTGGTGGACCACCTCGAGCGGGCCAGCTGGCTGCGCAACCTGCCCCGGGCCCTGGCCAGCGCGCATTCCTTCCGCCGCGAGTCCCACACGACGCTCCCGGCCCTGCTCAAAGAGGGCCGGGCCATGAAGCACGGCAACGAGCTCACCTGGCCCCAGGTGGTGATGGCGGCCAACGCGCCGGTCATGACCAAAGCGGCCCTGGTGGAGGGCCGGACCGACGTCGGGGTGCTGCCGACGGGCCAGGTCGTCGGGGTCATCGACGAGCTCCCGAGCGTGGCCGACGTGCTGGCCGACATCATCAACGGGGCGAACGCCGCCCTCGCCCGCCTGGGGGCCTGAGCGGCCGGCGCGCCGGGTCAGTCCCGGCGCAACAGGTTCGAGACCCGTTGGTGGGAGACCCCGAACAGCCGGGCGATGGCCGGGATCGACACCCCCTCGACCCGCAGCTCCTCCACCAGCTCCTTGCGCAGCACCCCGCTCGCCCCCGACAGGCGGGCCAGGAGCTGGCTCACTTGTTGGACGGCCGGGGTGCCCTGCTCGTCGGCCAGGATCTCGTGCCAGGGGGCACCCGAGCGCCGGGCCTCGCGCAGGGCCCCGACCTTGGCGGCGAGGACCTTCTGGGCCTCGGTGATCTCCTCAAGGGCCGACGAGAGGTCCTCGAGCGCCTCGAGGGTGGGATCGGGTGCGGGGTTCACCACCCGGGGCTGTCCGGCATGGCCGCTTCGCCCGGGGCGCCCGGGGTTCTCGGTGTGCTGGGCCATTGCCACCGTCTCCACCGCCAATCTGTCTCTTCGCTCACGCCAGGCCACCGGGCGGTCCGGGGTGAGGGTGCTCCGAGCGACTCCTCCCCCACCACTACCCACTGGGCACCGACGGAAACGCCTGGTCCGGCCGGTGTCGGCTCCCCGGGCCCCACGCCACCGGGTGCCAGCGCCGGCCGGCGGCGAGGTGCCGCGGAGCCCCCACGGTGGCATGATCACCGAGCCGGCACGGTGCCGGCCCCCGGGCACTCCCCCGTGGCCTCGTGGCCACGGTGCACGTCCGCCGGCAGGTACCCGACCCGCGAGGTGCAACGAGCATGCAGAGGTTCTTCAGGGTGGCGGGCGTTCTGGTCGGAACCCTGGCCGTGGTGGTGGCGGGGGCGGCGGCGGCGGGGGCGACGACCACCGGACCGAGCTACGGGAGGTTCAGCGTCTCGTTCCCCTCCAACCCGACGAGCGCCAGCAACACCAAAGATGTCATGAGCGGCTTCCCGGCCGGCATGAAGTCGGCCACCGCCTATTGGGTCAGCCCGGTGGCCGACCCGCTCGGGTCGCAGAACTCGTCCCCGCCCGCCCCCACCTATCTGGTGGTGGTGGGCCAGGCCAAGTCCCCGGCGACGGGCCGCACGTTCACCTCGGCCATCAAGACGGCGCCCGGGGTGACCCCGGTGACCCTCGACGGGGCGACCGGGTACCGCTTCGTCGGCACCGAGAAGCAGCTCTCGGGGAGCTCGGCCAAGGACCCCGGGGCCACCGAGGCCTTCATGTACCTGGCCAAGGGCACCACCCTCTACGCGGCCATCGTCATCAGCGACAGCCACGGGGCGGCCATGTCGTTCCTCTCGTCGTTCCATCCCCGCTGAGCGGGGCCCGCCCGGCCGGGCCGGGTCGACTCAGCGGGTGACGACGACCGACGAGCCGTGGCCGAAGAGCCCCTGGTTGGCCGTCACCGCCACCCGGGCCCCCTCGACCTGGCGGCCCTCGGCCCGGCCCTGGAGCTGCCAGACGCACTCGCACACCTGGGCGATGGCCTGGGCCGGGATGGCCTCGCCGAAGCACGACAGGCCGCCGCTCGGGTTGACCGGCACCCGCCCGCCGATGGCCGTCTCCCCGTCGCGCAGCAGCTTCTCGGCCTCACCCTCCCCGCACAGCCCGATGTCCTCGTACCAGTCGAGCTCGAGGGCGGCCGAGAGGTCGTAGACCTCGGCCAGGTCGACGTCTTCGGGCCCGATCCCGGCCTCCTCGTAGGCGGCCCGGGTGATCGACGGCCGGAACCCGGCGCCCCCGGCCGGCGGGGCCACGGCCGCGGCCGAGTCGGTCGAGAAGTTGGGCATCTCGATCACCGTGTTGGGGAAGCGCGGGGTGACCGTCGAGACGGCCGACACGGTCACCAAGGCCCCGGCGCCGGCATGTCGGCGGGCGAACTCCATGCTCGACAGGACCAGGGCCGCCCCCCCGTCGGAGGTGGCGCAGATCTCGAGCAGCCGCAGGGGGTCGGCGACCACCGGTGAGGCCAGCACCTCGTCGACGGTCACCTCCTTTCGGTACCGCGCGTAGGGGTTGGCCAGCCCGTGGCGGGCGTTCTTCACCTTCACCTGGGCGAAGTCCTCGTCGGTGGCCCCGAAGCGGTCCATCCGGCGGCGGGCGTAGAGGGCGAAGTAGGTGGGGTTGGTCGCCCCCAGCAGGTGGAACCGGAGCCAGTCCGGGTCGTCCCGGCGCTCGCCGCCGACCGGGGCGAAGAAGCCCTTGGGGGTGGTGTCGGCCCCGACGACCAGGGCCACGTCGCACAGCCCGGCCAGGATCTGGGCCCGGGCGTTGGCGATGGCGGCCGCCCCCGAGGCGCAGGCGGCGTAGCAGCTCGAGACCCGGGCGCCGGTCCAGCCGAGGGCCTGGGCGAAGGTGGCCCCGGCGATGAAGCCGGGGTAGCCGTTGCGGATGGTGTCGGCCCCCGAGACGAACTCGACGTCGGGCCACGAGAGCCCGGCGTCGTCGAGGGCGTCGCGGGCGGCGGCCAGCCCGTACTCGACGAAGTTGCGGCCCCACTTTCCCCAAGGGTGCATCCCGGCCCCGAGGACGGCCACCCGGCGGTCGTCGGGCATCAGGCCGGCCCTTGGGCGGCGAGGGGGCGCCACTTCCACACGACGTACTCGTGCTCGTCGTCACGGTAGAGGGTGTCGAGCACCAACTCGACCTCGTCGCCCACCGCCAGGTCGTCCACCGACACGCCCGGGACGACCTGGCCCATCACCACCATCTGCTCGGCGGCCAGCTCGACGGCGGCGATGCAGAACGGCTCGTAGGGGTCGGCCGGGACGTAGGGCGGAGGCGGCTGGTAGCGGGCGTCGGTGTACGACCAGATCCGGCCGGTCCGGCTGAGCGGGACCTGCTCGAACTCGGTGGCGTCGCAGGCGGGGTTGGCGCAGAAGCTCGAGGCGGCCGGGAAGGCGTAGGTGCCACAGCGGGGGCACCGTGACCCGAGGAGGGCCGGACGCTCCGGGTCGAGGGTGAACCAACCTTCTTGGGCGGCCACCCGGGGCACGCTCACCGGGTCAACCCAGCCGCTCGATGATGGTGGCGTTGGCCTGCCCGCCACCCTCGCACATGGTCTGGAGCCCGTAGCGGCCTCCGGTCCGTTCGAGTTCGTTGACCAACGTGGCCAACAGCCGGGCCCCCGAGCAACCGGTCGGGTGGCCGATGGCGATCGCCCCGCCGTTGGGGTTGACCCGGGCCATGTCCGGGTGCAGCTCGCGCTCCCAGGCCAGCACCACCGAGGCGAACGCCTCGTTGATCTCCACCACGTCGATGTCGTCGATCGACAACGTCGACCGCTCGAGGATCATCGTCGTGGCCGGGATCGGGGCGGTGAGCATGATCTGGGGGTCGTTGGCCGCCACGGCGAAGGCGTGGAACCGGGCGCGCGGGCGCAGGCCCAGGGCGGCGGCCCGCTTCTCGCTCATGACCAGCACGGCGGCGGCGCCGTCGGAGATCTGCGACGACGTGCCGGCGGTCACCGTCCCGCCCTCGACGAAGGCCGGCTTCAACGAGGCCAGCTTCTCGAGGCTGGTGTCGCGCCGGACGCCCTCGTCGACGTCGAGCACCCCCTCGGCCTCGCCGTCCAAGACCCGCGACTCGAGGGGCGCGATCTCGTTCTTGAAGTGGCCCTCGTCGGTCGCCGCGGCGGCCCGGCGGTGCGACTCGAGGGCGAACACGTCCATGTCCTCGCGGCTCAGCTTCCAGCGCCGGGCGATCTCCTCGGCGCACTCGCCCTGGTGGATCAGCTCGTAGTGCTGGCGGTACATCGGGCCGTAGGGCTCGCCGGGACCCGGGTCGGTCGTCGACCCGATCGGCACCCTGGTCATCGACTCGACGCCGCCGGCGATCACGACGTCCATGGCACCCGAGATCACGGCCTGGGCGGCGAAGTGGACGGCCTGCTGGGCCGAGCCGCACTGGCGGTCCACGGTGGTCCCGGGGACCGAGTCGGGGAACCCGGCGGCCAGCGCGGCGTTGCGGGCGATGTTCATGGCCTGCTCGCCCACCGTCATGGTGCAGCCCATGACGACGTCCTCGACCAGCCCGGGATCCAGGTCGTTGCGCTCGACGAGGGCCAGCAGCGGTTGGGCCGCCAGGTCGACGGCGTGCCATCCCGACAACCGACCGCCGCGGCGCCCGACCGGGGTGCGGACGGCGTCCACGATCACGGCGCTGGGCATAGAGGCATTGTTGCCGAGTATCTGACGGTGTGCCAGATTCGGGCCGGCATGGACCTCACCTTCTCCCCCGCCGAGCAGGCCTTTCGGGCCGAGGCCCGGGCCTGGCTGGAGGCCCACGCCCCGGCACCGGGCGCCCTGGCCTCGCTGGACACCGCCGAGGGCTTCGAGCAGCACCGGGCGTGGGAACGCGAGCTGTTCGAGGACCGGTGGTCGGTCGTCAGCTGGCCGGCCGAGTACGGCGGTCGCGACGTGGGCATCTTTGAGTGGCTGATCTTCGAGGAGGAGTACTACCGAGCCCAGGCCCCGCGCCGGGTGAGCCAGAACGGCATCTTCCTCCTCGCCCCCACCCTGCTCGAGTACGGGACGGCCGAGCAGAAGGCCCGTTTCCTTGCCGCCCATGGCCGCCGGGGACGAGATCTGGTGCCAGGGCTGGTCCGAGCCCGACGCCGGCAGCGACCTGGCCGGGATCCGCAGCCGCGCCGTGCGGGGCGCCGGCGGCGGCTGGGTCCTCGACGGCCAGAAGACCTGGTGCTCGCGCGGCGCCTTCGCCGACTGGTGCTTCGGCATCTTCCGCACCGACCCCGGGGCCGAGCGCCACCGCGGGCTCACCTACTTCCTCGTCGCCATGGACGCCCCGGGCGTCACCGTCCGGCCGATCGCGCAGCTCGACGGCGAGACCGGCTTCGCCGAGGTGTTCTTCGAGGGCGTCGAGGTCCCCGACGACCAGGTGCTGGGCGGGGTCGGCGAGGGGTGGACGGTGGCCATGTCGACCGCCGGCAGCGAGCGCGGCCTCAGCCTGCGCAGCCCGGCCCGCTACACCGAGGCGGCGGCCCGCCTGGTGGCGCTGCACGCGCGCCGCTCGGAGGGCACGGAGCCCGACCTGGCCGACCGGGTCGCCCGGGCCTACGTCGACGCCGAGGCCTACCGGCTGCACACCTACTGGACGGCGTCGAAGGTGGCCGATGGCCAGTCGGTCGGCCCCGAGTCCAGCTGCAACAAGATCTTCTGGTCCGAGACCGACCTGGCCATCCACGCCACCGCCCTCTCGCTCCTCGGGCCCGACGCCGAGTTGCTCGAGGTGGCGGGCGACGACCCCGCAGCGACCCGCCCGGGCCGATGGCTCGACGGGTACCTCTTCGCCCTGGCCGGCCCGATCTACGCCGGGACCAACGAGATCCAGCGCAACGTGGTGGCCGAGCGCCTGCTCGGGCTGCCCCGGGGCTGAGGACGCGCCGCGGTGCGCTTCGCCTTCACCGAGCAGCAGCTCGAGCTGCGCGCCGCGGTGCGACAGGTCCTCGAGCGCGAGTGCACGGTCGGCGACCTGCGGGCCGTCACCGAGGGCGGCCGGGATCCCGGCGCCGGGCGGGCCCGCGAGCGATGGGCCGTGCTGGCCGACCTCGGCGCCACCGCGCTGTTGGTCCCCGAGGCCCACGGGGGCCTCGGGCTGAGCGAGGTCGACCTGGTCGGGCCCATCGAAGAGGCCGGCTGGGCCGCCCTGCCCGAGCCGCTGACCGAGTCGGCCGGGTTGGCGGCGCCGCTCCTGGCCGAGACGGCGGCCGCCGCCGCCCGGGGGGCGGGATCGAGCTCGCTGGTCGAGCGGTGGCTCCCCCTCGTCGCCGGGGGCCAGGCGGTGGCCACCGTCGGCGGGATCGACATCGGGCGCGCCGGCCTGCGTTCGGCCACCGAGCCCGCCCCCGACATCACCCAGGGCACGGTGCGCACCCCGCGGGTGGTGGGAGCGGCCCGAGCCGACCTCGCCCTCCTGGCCGTCGCCCTGCCGGGGTCCGGCTGGCAGCTGCACCTCGTCGAGGCCGCCTCGCAGTGGACGGTGGCCACGCCCTCGGTCGACGGCACCCGGGACCTCGGTACCGTCGAGTGGTCACCGTGGCCCCACACCCTGATCGCCTCGGGCGAGCGGGCCGAGGCGCTGCTCGGCGCGCTGGCCGACCGGGCCGCGGTGTTCAGCGCCGCCCAACTCCTCGGCCTGGCCGACCGCATGATCACCATGGCGGCCGACTACGCGCGAGAGCGCCACCAGTTCGGGCGGCCGATCGGCAGCTTCCAGGCCGTCAAGCACCTCCTGGCCGACGCCCGGGTCAGGCTCGAGTTCGCCCGGCCGGCCACCTACCGGGCCGCCGACTCGGTGGCCCGGGGATTGGCCGAGCGCGCCGCGCACAGCTCGATGGCCAAGGCCCTGGCCTCCGACGCCGCCGACCGAGCGGCACGGGTGGCGCTCCAGGTCCACGGGGCGATCGGCTACACCTGGGAGTGCGACCTGCACCTGTGGATGAAGCGGGCCTGGGCGCTCTCGTCGGCCTGGGGGGACGCTCCGACCCACCGGGCGCGGGTCCTCGACGCCGCCACGGCCGAGCTGGCCGTCGGCTGAGTCAGGACCGGGCCCCTCGGTCCGTTTAGGCCGGTAAGAAGTCGGTCAGCAGCCGGTTCACCGTGCCGGGATCCTCGAGCTGCATCCAGTGCCCCGGTCCCTCCACCCGCTCGTAGCGCCAGGGGCCGGCCACCTGCTCGGCCGACCGCAGCATCTGGGCCTCGGTGAGGGCGAAGTCGCCGGTGCTCCACAGCCCCATCGTCGGCGCCTGGATCTCGGGCAGGACGACCGGCGGGTCGACCAGGCTCTCAGGGGGGATGTTCGCCCGGTACCAGCTGAGGGCCGAGGTGAGCGACCCGTCGCGCTCGAGGTCGGCGATGACCGCGTCCTCGTCGGGGTGCCGGGCCCAGGCCCGGAAATTGGCCCAGCCGTCGTCGGACAACCATCGCTCGGCGATCCCCTCGAAGTGGAAGAGGAGCATGTACCACGACAGGACCTGCTGGGGGTAGCCGACCGAGGCGAAGGCACTCGGGTGGCCGACCGAGAGAGCGGCGAGGTGGTCGACCCGGTCAGGTAGCAGGGAGCCGAGCACCCAGGCCACGGCCGAGCCCCAGTCGTGGCCGACCACGTGGGCCCGCGCGATCCCGAGGTCGTCGAGCACGGCGACGACGTCACCGGCCAAGAAGGGCAGCGAGTAGGACGCCACCTCGGCCGGTTTGTCCGACGCGCCGTAGCCCCGCTGGTCCACGGTGATCACCGAGAACCCCGCCCCGGCCAGCGCCGGCACCTGGTGGCGCCAGAGCCGGCGGGAGTCGGGGAACCCGTGCAGCAGGACCACCGGGCGTCCCTCGCCCGTCACCTCGTAGTCGATCCCGACCCCGCCGCTGTCGACCCGCATGCTGGCTCACCTCCCGCCGCCGTCCGGCGGCCCCTCAGCCCGCGACGGTCGCGAGCAGCTCCTGGCGGCTGGGCCCCACCCGGGCCTCGTCGCGACTGTGGGCCCGGGCAGCGCTGACCCTGTCGGCCACCCCGGGGCCGGCCATCACGTCGCCCACCCGCTGGTGGACGCTGGCCACCCGGAGGAATGCCCGGAGGAGCTCGGGGTCCTGGCCGATCGCCGACTCGAGGCCCTTGGCCGCCTCCCACTCGGGGTCCTCGGGTTCGTAGGGGACGCCGTCGACCTCGGCCTGGACCTCACCCAGGCGGAGGCGGTCGTAGGTGTTGGTGTCCTCGTACCAGCCCCCGACCGACTCGTCGGTGGCCACCGCCCACTCGCTGGCCACCCGGTGGGGGTCGTCGATGGGCACGTCGCGCAGCAGGTCCCGGAGGGCCAGCGCGTGCAGCAACCCGATGGCCGCGCCCCGCCCGAGCGACGGGTTGGTGCAGGCCCACGAGTCGCCGACGGGGAGCACGCCGGTGACGACCGGCTCGCCGTCGACGACGAGCGAGCGCCGGCGGTCCGCGATCTTGGCCATGACCGCCACCGCGTCGTCGAGGGGCTCGGCGTCGATCCAGTGGGCGCAGCCCGGCAGTGCCCGGACCGTCCTCACCCAGCGGTCCGGGTCGCGCAGCGGCCGCAGCGCGCCGTCGGCGGCACTGGCCACCAGGACGACCGACCAGGTCCCGTTGTCGGCGGGCAGGGTGAGCGCGCTGAGGCTCCCGTAGGTTTGGGCCAGCCCGGCGATCATCGGCGGCAGCTCGCCGTCGTCGGAGCGGAAGTGGCGGCCGAAGTAGACGAAGCCCGAGTCGTCACCTTCCTCGGACGGGGTGCGGCCTCCGGCCGCCGTCACCCACCCCGGCAACGGCGAACGCCGGCCGGTGGCGTCGACGACGAGGTCGGCCTCGAGCTCGCTCCCGTCCTCGAGGGCCACGCCGGTCACGTGCGGCACGCCCGGGCCGGTCGACGCACCCGCCCGCAGGGCGCGCACGGCAGCGCCCCGCCGGACGGTGATCGCGTCGTGCGCATCGGCCACCGATGCCAGTGCCGCCTCGGCCACCGGACGGCGGGCCGTGAGGGCGACCAGCTCGTCGTCCCCGTCCCGCGGGCCCCCGGTGATGGCGTCGGGGATGACGCCGATCATGTCGAAGCGCCGGGCCCCGGCCGCCCCGAGCGCGCCGGCCACCGCCGGCAGCTCGGCCTCGACGATCGCCCGGAAGCGAGGTTGGAGGTAGTGGGGAAGTCGGAACTGGTTCACGCCGCGGCGTTCCCACAGCTCCCAGGCGTCGGCGGGGTCCGGCGGGGGGGACGGGTCCCGCTCGAGCACCGTGAGCCGGTGGCCGTCGGCGGCCAGCAGCAAGGCCGCCGACATCCCGATCAGACCCGCCCCGCTCACCACGATGTCGGCCACCCTGTTTCCCCTTCGGCTCGCCCGACCGGAACGTACCAGCGTCTCGTTCCGACCGTCCGACCTCCATGTCCGATTCCCGCCAGACACCGGCCCCCGTCGGTGGCAGCATTCGGGGCGTGATCGAGGACTTCGAGCGCTGCTACAGGGCGGTGCACTCGCGCGACCCCCGCTTCGACGGGTGGTTCTTCACCGCCGTGACCTCGACGCGGATCTACTGCCGGCCGAGCTGTCCGGCCCGCACCCCCAAGCGGGCCAACGTCGCCTTCTACCCGAGCGCTGCCGCCGCGCAGCAGGCGGGCTTCCGGGCGTGCCTCAGGTGCCGCCCCGACGCCGCCCCGGGTTCGCCGGCGTGGAACGGCCGGGCCGACGTCGTGGCGCGGGCGATGCGGCTGATCGCCGACGGCGTGGTCGACCGAGAGGGTGTCGGCGGGCTAGCGGCCCGCCTCGGGTACAGCCAGCGGCAGCTCAACCGGCAGTTGGTGGCCGAGCTCGGGACCGGCCCGATCGCCCTGGCCCGGGCGCAGCGGGCGCAGACGGCCCGCATCCTGATCGAGACGACCGATGTCCCGATCACCCACCTGGCCTTCGCCGCCGGCTTCGCCAGCGTCCGCCAGTTCAACGACACCATCCGGGCGATCTTCGCCAGGACGCCCACCGATCTGCGCCACCGGCGACCGACGACGGCTGGCCCGGAGCGCGGGCCGTCGCCGGCCAGCCGCCAGGGCGGTGCCATCGGGCTCCGGTTGGCCTGCCGGGCCCCGTTCGCCGGTCGACCGCTCCTGGACTTCATCGGCCAGCGGGCCGTTCCCGGCGTCGAGTCGTTCGTCGGCGGTGGGTACCGTCGTAGCTTGCGCCTCCCCCACAGCGACGGGGTGGTGGCCCTGACCCTCGACGACGGGTGCGTGCGGGCGACCCTCCGGTTGGGCGACCTGCGCGATCTCACGACCGCGGTGACCCGGTGCCGTCGCCTCCTCGACCTCGACGCGGACCCGGTCGCCGTCGACGACGTGCTGGCGCGCGACCCGGCCCTCGGCCCGATGGTCCGGGCGGTGCCGGGCCGGCGGGTCCCAGGCACCGTCGACGGCTTCGAGCTGGCCGTCCGGGCGGTAATCGGCCAGCAGGTGTCGGTCCGAGGAGCCCGGACGGTGGCCGGGCGCCTGGCCGAGGCCGCCGGCCGCCCCCTGGCGGTCCCCGACGACATACTCACCCACGTCTTCCCGGGCGCCGCCGAGCTGGCCTGCGCCGACCCGGGGTCCTTCCCGATGCCCCGGGCCCGGGGGCGGGCCCTGGTCGCCCTGGCCGAGGCGGCGGCGGGGGGCGACCTGGTGGTCGACCCGGGCTCGGACCCCGGCGAGCTGCGAGCCCGCCTGGTGGCGATCCCCGGGATCGGTCCCTGGACGGCCGAGTACATCGCCATGCGGGCCCTCGGGGACCCCGACGCCTTCTTGCCGACCGACCTCGGGGTCCGGCGGGCCGTCACCCGGCTGGGCCTGGGCGACGAGCCCAAGGCCCTCGTCGAGCGGGCCGAGCGCTGGCGACCCTGGCGCGCCTACGCCCTCACCCACCTGTGGGACCACCCCGACGACCTCAAGGAGACAGCATGACCACCCCACCCGTGACGACCCCCGCCGCCACCGCCCGGCGGCGAGTCGCCCGGGCGCCCCGGACGCCCCGGGCACAGGGCCCGGCGCCCACCTCGCGCCTCGTGCTCGACAGCCCGGTCGGCCCGCTCGTCCTCATGGGCGACGAGGAGCGCCTGACCCTGCTGGTGTTGCCCGGGGCCCCCGAGGGCCGGTGGGCGGGGACGCCGGCGGGGCCGCCGAGCGCCCCGGTCCGCCGGGCGGCCGACCAGCTGGGCGAGTACTTCGAGGGGGGGCGCACCCACTTCGACCTGCCACTGGCGCCCCACGGCACCCCCTTCCAGCGCAGCGTGTGGTTCGCCCTGGCCGAGATCCCCTACGGCACCACCATCAGCTACGGCGACCTGGCCCGACGGGTGGGGCGACCCAGCGCCTACCGGGCCGTGGGCCAGGCCAACGGGGCCAACCCCCTGCCCATCGTCCTCCCCTGTCACCGGGTCGTGGCCACCGGCGGGGGGATCGGCGGCTACGGCGGCGGCCTCGCCCTCAAGCGCCGATTGCTCGCCCTCGAGTCGGGCCACCCGCCGGGCTGACCGACCGTGGCGTCCCCGTGGCACACTCGGGCCATGGAGACCCCCGAGAGCGTGCGCCAGACCCTCAGCCTCGAGGGCAGGGTGGCCGTCGTCACCGGGGCGGGGAGCGGGATCGGCCGGGCGACGGCCGAGGTGCTGGCCGGGGCCGGGGCCACCGTCTACTGCGCCGACGTGGTCGAAGAGGCGGCGGCCGAGACGGCCTGGTCGATTGAGGGCGCCGGGGGGAAGGCGCTGGACCGCTCGGTCGACGTCTCGGACCTCGAAGAGCTCAACGAGCTGGTCGACGAGGCGGCGTCCGCCCACGGCCGCCTGGACATCATGTGCAACATCGCCGGGGTGATGAGCGAGTCCAAGATCCTCGACCTCACCGAGTCCGACCTGGACCGGATCCTGGCCGTCAACCTCAAAGGGGTCCTCTTCGGCTGCCAGGCGGCCGGGCGGGTCATGGTCGCCCAGGGCTCGGGCAGCATCGTGAACATGGCCTCGACGGCGGCGCTGGCCCCGGCCCCCCAGATCGGCGCCTACGCCATCACCAAGTCGGCGGTGGTCCAGCTGACCCGGACCATGGCCATCGAGGTCGGGCGCAAGGGGGTGCGGGTGAACGCGGTGGCCCCCGGCTTCGTGCCCACCAACATGACCGGCCGGTACTACGTCCGGGCCGACGGCACCGTCGACGAGGAGCTCAAAGAGCAGGTGCTCGAGCCGATGCGCCGGTTCGCGCCGCTCGGGCGCGTCGGCGAGCCGGCCGACATCGCCTACTGCGTGTTGTACCTGGCGTCGGACGCCGCCAGCTTCTTGACCGGCCAGCTCCTCAGCCCCAACGGCGGGGTGGCGATGCACTGAGCAGCGCGCCGGGTCCCGGTCCCCGTCCAGATGCCCTGGTCGCGGCCCCGGGCCGCATCTGATGCCCCGTCAGACAGCGCGCTACGCTCGGGCCCATGGCCGAACTGCCGCTCATCGTCTCGGTCGACGACCACGTCGTCGAGCCCCCCACCGTCTGGCAGGACCGGCTGCCGGCCAAGTACGCCGAGGTCGGCCCGCGGATCGTGCGGGCCCCCATGGGGGAGATCACGTTCCTCGGGGGCAAGCTCACGGTCAAGCCGGGCAGCAAGGGCAACCCTACCGACTGGTGGTACTACGAGGACCTGAAGCGCCCGCTGCTCCGCGTCGACTCGGCCGTCGGCGTCCCCCGCGACGAGGTGACGATGAAGGGCATCACCTACGAGGACATGCGCCCCGGCTCGTACTCGGTCAAGCCCCGGCTCGAGGACATGGACCTCAACCACATCGAAGCGGCGCTGTGCTTCCCGACGTTCCCCCGCTTCTGCGGTCAGACCTTCACCGAGGCCAAGGACAAAGAGCTCGGGCTGCTCTGCGTCAAGGCGTACAACGACTGGATGGTCGAGGAGTGGTGCGGCCCCGAGTCGGGGGGCCGCCTCATCCCCCTGACCCTCATCCCGCTGTGGGACGCGGCGCTGGCCGCCGCCGAGGTCCGGCGCAACGCCGGCCGGGGCGTGCGCGCCGTGTGCTTCAGCGAGATCCCCCCCTATCTCGGCCTTCCGAGCGTCCACGACCCCGGGCACTACTGGGACCCGTTCTTCGCCGCCTGCGAGGAGACCGACACGGTGGTCAACATGCACATCGGCTCGTCGTCGAAGATGCCGTCCACCTCGGCCGACGCCCCGCCGGCCGTGGGGTCGACCCTGACCCACACCAACGCCGGCTTCTCGATGGTCGACTTCTTGTTCTCCGGCGTGTTCGTCCGCTTCCCCAGGCTCAAGATCGCCTACTCGGAGGGCCAGATCGGGTGGATCCCCTACATCCTCGAGCGGGCCGACCGGGTCTGGGAGGACAACCGGGGCTGGGGCGGCGTGGCCGACATCGTCCCCAACCCGCCGTCCACCTACTTCAAGGACCACATCTGGGGCTGCTTCTTCGACGACGCCCACGGGCTGCGCTCGGTCGACGAGATCGGCGAGGACAACATCACCTACGAGTCGGACTACCCCCACTCGGACTCGACCTGGCCGAACACGGCCAAGATCGCCGAGGAGCAGATGGCCGGACTGACCGACGAGCAGCGGCGCAAGATCGTGCGGGGCAACGCCATCAAGCTCTTCGGCCTCGACCTGGTCGCCTGAGGCCACCGGGGAGCAGACCGGCCCCCGGGCCGTCGCCGACATGGACCTCCGCTACTCGCCGGCCGAGGAGCAGTTCCGGGCCGGGCTGCGGGCCTGGCTGGCCGAGGCGCTAGCGACGCTCGGGCCCAAGCCCGACCCCGACGACTGGCCCGGCCGGCGCGCCTACGACACCGCCTGGCAGCGGCGGTTGGCCGAGGCCGGCTACGCCGGGGTCGACTGGCCGGTCGAGGGCGGCGGCCGGGGGGCCAGCCCGGTCGAACAGCTCATCTACCTCGAAGAACTGGAGCGGGCCCACGCCCCCTACGTCGGGGTGAACTTCGTCGGCCTCTTGCACGCGGGCCCGACCATCGCGGCCGAGGGCACCCCCGAGCAGCGGGCCCGCTACCTGCCGCCGATCCTGCGGGGCGACGAGGTCTGGTGCCAGGGCTTCAGTGAGCCCGACGCCGGGAGCGACCTGGCCTCGCTGCGCACCAGCGCCGTGCGCGACGGGGACGACTACGTGGTCAGCGGGTCCAAGATCTGGACCAGCCACGCCGAGGTGGCCGACTTCTGCGAGCTCCTGGTGCGCACCGGGCCCGACGAGACCAAGCACCGGGGCATCAGCTGGCTCATCATGGCGATGGACGCCCCGGGCATCGAGATACGCCCGCTGCGCACGATCGCCGGGTCCACCGAGTTCGCCGAGCTGTTCTTGGACGGGGTCCGGGTGCCGGTGGCCAACCGGGTGGGCGAGGAGAACGACGGGTGGCGGGTCACCATGGTGACCCTCAGCTTCGAGCGGGGCACCGCCTTCGTCGGCGAGCTGCTCCAATCGATGGAGCTGGCCGGCAGCCTGCGGCGGCTGAACGACCGGCTGGCCGCCGCCGGCGCGCCGGACTGCTCGGTGGCCATCGGCCGGCTGGGCGCCGAGCTCGACGCCCTCTGGGCGCTGACCCGGCGCAACGTCTCCCAGGCGGCCCGGACCGGGGTGCCCGGGATCGGGGGCAGCGTGTTCAAGCTGGCCTTCTCCGAGTTGCGCCAGCGCCTGGGGGAGCTCGGCACCGAGCTGGCCGGTCGGGCCGCCCTGGTCTGGGACGAGCTCGACGGCCTGGAGGTCTCGGCCTCGGCCGGGGGGCCGGGGAACCGCGAGCTGGTCGACACCTGGGTCAACGGGTTCTCGCGCACCATCGCCGCCGGCACCTCCCAGATCCAGCGCAACATCGTGGCCGAACGCATCCTCGGCCTGCCCAAGGGTTAACGCGGTGGACTTCGAGCATTCGGCCGAACAGGTCGCCCTGGCCGACCTGGTCCGAGCCATCGTCACCGGGCGCTTCGGGCTGGACCGGCTGCGCCGCCACGAGGGCACTCCCAACGTGGTCGACCCCGACGACTGGGCCGCTCTGGGCGAGGCCGGGGTCTTCTCGCTCACCGTGCCCGAGGGCGACGGCGGGGTCGGGCTAGGGCTGGCCGACGCGGCGATCGTGTTCGGCGAGCTCGGGCGGGGCCTGGTGCCCGGGCCCCTGGTCGCCTCCCACCTGGCGGCGTCCCTCGCCGGTGTCGCCGAGCTGGCCGGGGCGGCCGAGGGCACCACGGTCGTGGGCTCGCTGCGGCGGCCCGGTCCCCGAGACGGCGACCGCCCGCTGGTGCTGGTCGAGCACCTCGAGTCGCTCGACGCCCTGGTCGTCGTCGAACCGGCCGGCCTCTTCGTGGTCGACCCGGGGACCCTCGACGCCCTCGACGCCGCCCGGCCGCTCGACCCGCTGACCCCGATGGCCCGGGTGGCCCAGCTGGCGCCCGGGGAGCGGGTCACCGGCGCCGAGGGCGCGGCGCGCTGGGTGCGCGACGAGCGGATCCTGACCGGCGCCCTGTGCGCCGGCATCGCCGCCGCCACCTGCGACCTGGCCGTCGACTACGCCAAGGGCCGCCACCAGTTCGGCCGGCCGATCGGCTCGTTCCAGGCGGTCAAGCACCTGTGCGCCGACATGCTGGTGCGAGCCGAGGTCGCCCGGGCCGCCGTGGAGGCCGCCGCCGTCACCGTCGACCAGCCCGAGGTCGGCGACGCGCTGCGAGCGGCCGCCGGGGCCGCGCTGCTGGCGGCCGAAGCGGCGGTGGCCAACGCCAAGGCCTGCATCCAGGTGCACGGGGGGATGGGCTTCACCTGGGAGGTGCCGGTCCACCTCTACCTCATGCGGGCCCGGGTGCTGGCCTCGACGGCCGGGACGTCCCCGGAGCTGGCGGCCGAGGTGGCCGCCCGGTACTGACCGACCGACCCGGCGCGCCCAGCGCCCCGGACCACTGGAGGCCCCATGACCGACACCGTGACCCCCGACACCGTGACCCCCGACACCGTGACCCCGCCCGCCGACGTGGTGCCGGTCGTCCCCGCCGGCCGGGTCGTCTACGGGATGCAGCTCCCCGTCCAGTCCCAGTCGTCGATCTACGTCGCCGAGTGGGAGACCCACTCGGGTCCGGCCGAGCTGGCCCGGGTGGCCGTGGCGGCGGACGACTCGGGCTTCTTCTACCTCGGGGTCTGCGACCACACGGCGATCCCCGAGCGCCTGGCCGGGGCCATGGGCACCGTCTGGTACGACACCACGGCCACCTTGGGATGGCTGGCCGGGATCACCACCCGGGCCCGATTGCTCTCCCACGTCTTGGTCCTGGCCCAGCGGCACCCGCTGCGGGCGGCCAAGGAGCTGTCCACCCTCGACGTGCTCTCGGGAGGCCGGCTCATCGTCGGCGTGGGGGCGGGGCACGTCGAAGAGGAGTACGACCTGTTGACCGGCGACTTCGAGCATCGGGGCCGCCACACCGACGAGGCGGTGGCCGATCTGGCCCTGGCCTTCACCGCCGAGTTCCCGACCCTGCCCGGGCCCCGGTGGCCGGCCTCGGCGATGGGGGTGGCCCCCCGGCCGGTCCAGTCGCCGCGCCCGCCGATCTGGATCGGTGGCTCGAGCCGGCCGGCCCTCCGTCGTACGGCCGCCCTGGGCGACGGCTGGCTGCCCCAGGGGACGCGGCGCAAGGACCTCGGCGGCCAGATCGCCGAGCTGCGCCGCCTGCGCGCCGAGCTGCGCGGCGGCGCCCCCCTCGACATCGGGACCATCGTCGAGCCCATCTACCTGGTCGGCGGCGGCGCCCCGGGGGACGCGGCGTGGGAACAGCCGGCGTGGGCCCTGGCCGGGCGGGCCGAGCGGGTCGCCGAGTCCCTCCGCGAGCTGGCCGCCATGGGCGTCAACCACCTCCAGGTCCGGTTCATGGCCCGCTCGGTCGGGGAGTGCTGCGACCAGGTCCGGGCGTTCGGCGAGCTGGTGGGACCCCTGCTCGGGACCTGAGACGCGCCCCGGCGGGCCGGCGCGGTCGGCCCGGGCCCTTGGGCCGGTAGCGTCGAAGGCATCGTGACGATCACGCTGGTCTTCGACGTGGCCCTGGTGGCCCTGCTCTTGTTCCGCCAGCGGCGGGTGCGGCGCGTGGCCCGCCACCTGCGGCTGTTCGGACCGGTGGTCCTCGGCCTCATCGGCCTCTACCAGCTCAGCGCGTTCACCGACCACCACCGCCTGACCGGCGCGGTGACCACCGCCCTGCTGGGCGCGATCGTGGTCGGCGCCGTCGCCCTGGGCGCGGCCCGCGGGGCCACCGTGGCCCTCTGGCGCCTCGAGGGGGTGGTGCTGCGCCAGGCCACCTGGCTGACCATGGGCCTGTGGGCGGTGTCCCTCGCCCTCTACGCCGCCGTGGCGGGGTGGATCGGCTCGCTCGACGCGGTGGCCGGCGTCGCCTGGTCCGCGCTGCTGGTCTTCGTCGGCCTGACCCTGGGGATCCAAGCGGCCGTCGTGCACCGGCGGGCCCGCTCGCTGCTGCGGGCGGCGGGGCCCTTCGACACCGGCCCCGGGCCCGAGACCATCACCGCCCGCTGGTGGGCCGCCGCCTGGGGTGAGGGCCCCCCGCCGGGGCCCGACACCCACCCCGACGCCATCGAGGCCCGGGCCGAGCCGATCGAGCCCGGGCACCCCGGGCCCGACGACCAGGGCGAGGCCTCCTAGAAAGAACGCGTCCCGAGCCCCCCGAATCGGTAGGTTGTGCGGACCGACCGAGGGAGGGCGCGACATGGTGGGACCACCGCAGTATCCCGGCCAGGACCCGTCGGGTGGTGGGCCCGACGCCCCGGGCTACGGGGCGCCGGTGCCCGGCGGCCAACCTCCGAGCACCCCCGCCTACCCGCCCCCCGCTGCCCCCGGCCCGCCGGCGGCCCCGGGTGGACCCGCGCCCGGTTGGTACCAGGCGTCCGACGGCCAGTGGTACCAGCAGGCGCCGGCGGCCGGGTACCCCCAGCAACCGGTGCACGCCTACGGCGCCGCCTACCCCTATGCCAACCAGCCCTCGACGAACGGCATGGCCGTCGCCGCCCTGGTGTGCTCGCTGGCCAGCCTGCTCTGCGGGGTCGGGGCGGTCCTCGGCATCGTCTTCGGCTTCATCGCCCGGAGCCAGATCCGCCAGTCCGGCGGCACCCAGAAGGGCGCCGGGATGGCCCTGGCCGGCATCATCATCGGCTTCGCCGTGATCGCCATCATCGCCATCGTGGTCATCATCGCCGTGGCCACCGCCCACGCCTGCGGCGGGCTCAACCAGCCGGCCTGCTGACCCGAGCGCCCGGGCGGCCGGGGCGCCCGGCCGGGTCGAGCACGACCTCGAGCCGCTCGACCTGGTTGACCAGCGTCGAGGGCACCCGGGGCCCCTCGGCCACCACCTCGTAGTCGGGGAACCGCCCGAGGAGCTCGGTCAGCACGACGCGCCCCTCGAGGCGGGCCAGTCCGGCCCCGATGCAGAAGTGCTCGCCGAAGCCGAAGGCGACGTGGGGGTTGGGCGAGCGGCGCACGTCGAAGGTCCCGGCACTCTGGCCGTAGACCGCCTCGTCGCGGTTCGCCGCCCGGTACACCATGTAGACGTAGTCCCCGTCGCCGAGCGTCGTGTCGCCGAGGGCGACCCGGCCGCGCACGGTCCGGGCGAACCCGGTGATCGGGGTCACCCAGCGGAGCATCTCCTCGACGGCACCGGGCACCAGGCGCCGGTCGGCCGCCAGAGCGGCCCGCTGGTCGGGGTGGCGGGCCAGCTCGGCCAGCCCCCCCGAGAGCAGCGAGCGGGTGGTCTCGTTGCCGGCCACGAGCAGGGACATGCAGAAGCCGAGCACCTCGGCCCGGCTGAGGCGCTGGCCGTCGACCTCGGCCGCTCGGAGGGCCGAGAGCAGGTCGTCGGTCGGTTGCCTCGCCCGGGCGTCGAGCTGCGCATCGAAGTACTCGATGAGCTCGAGGGCGACCAGCGCGTTGTCCTCGGTCAGGTCGGTGGCCGCCTCGATGATGGCGTCGGACCAGCGCCTGAACGCGTCCCAGTCCCCCTCGGGCAACCCGAGCAGCTCGCTGATGACCCGCAGCGGCAGCGGGGCGCACAGCGCGTCGACCAGGTCGACCGGGGCCCGGGGGTCGAGGGCGTCGAGGAGCTCGTGGACCAAGGCGGTGATGCGCGGCTCGAGGACGGCCACCCGGCGGGGCGTGAAGGCCCGGCTCACCAGGGCCCGGTGCCGGGCGTGGCGCGGCGGATCGAGGTAGAGGATCGAGTCCTCGGCGACGACCCGGCGCTCCCGGTCGCCGAGCAGGACCCCGAGGCCCGAGCAGAAGTGTCCGGGGTCCTTGCCGATCGTCTGGACCTGGCGCTGGCCGGTGACCACCCAGCAGCGTTCGGCCTCCTGCCAGTGGACCGGGTCGGCCAGGCGCAACCGGGCCAGGGCGGGGTCCGGATCCCCCCCGAGGAAGGCCGGGTCGCCGATCGGGACGTCGAGCTCGCTCACGGCGTCGGCTGGCCCGCGCCCTAGCCCGCGGCCCGGACCCACTCGGGCATGGACACCTCGTGGCCGTCGGGCCCGGTGCGCCGGGAGAAGACCACCCGGACCGGCTCACCGATGAGGATCGAGGCCGGGTCGATCTCGTTGATGGCCCCGTCGGGCGCGGCCACCAGGTTGCCCACGAGACGAAGCGCCGGGTCCTCGTCGAGGGCCACCACGATGACGTTGTAGGGGGCCAGCGCGGCGTAGGCCGCCAGGAGCGGTGGGTGGGGCACCACGAACGACCAGACGGTCCCGGTCCCAGAAACCGCCCGCCAGGCCCGACCGGTCGACCGGCAGTGGGGGCACATGAACTGGGGCGGGAAGCGGAGGCGCCCGCAGGTCGTGCAGGCCTGCATGCGCAGTTCGCCGGCGGCCGTCCCCTCCCAGAACCCGGCCGACTCCTCGTCGGTCACCGGCACCGTCAACCCCTCGCTCCCGCCACTGGCCGGGACCATCGGCTGCTCCTCCCTGTCGTCGGGCCGGTCCGGCCCGGGTTCATTATTGGCGGTCCGGGGGCCCGGGGGAGCAAAATGCCGACGACCCCCGATCCCGGCCCGACGGGCCACGCCCCGGAGCCGGGGACCACGAGGAGCGCCCATGCCCGGACCGTCCACCCGCAACGAACAGCTGTTGATCGCCGGCAAGTGGGTGGACGCCGGTTCGGGCACCTATGGGATCGTGAACCCGGCGACCGAAGAGGTGGTCGGCACCGCACCGGACGCCACCGCCGACGACGCCCGGGCGGCCGCCCGGGCGGCCCGAGAGGCCCTCCCCCAGTGGTCGGCCATGGGCGTCGAGGCCCGCTCCGAACTGATGCGCAAGGCGGCCGAGGCCGTGCGGGCCAAGGCGTCCGAGCTGCTCCCCCTGGTCATCGCCGAGACCGGGGCCACGGCGACGGTGGGCTCGCGCATGCAGGTGCCGGTGGCCGCCGACCGCTTCGACCGCTACGCCCGGGACCCCCGGGGTGTCCTCCAGACGCCGCTTCTGCCCCAGGCGGTCGGGGCCACACCGCTGGCCCCCGGCGGGATCATCGGCGGCATGGTCAACCGCCAGCCGGTCGGCGTGGTGGCCTGCGTGACCTCCTACAACTTCCCGATGGTCAACATGGCCGGCAAGGTGGCCCCCGCACTGGCGGCCGGCAACACGGTCGTCGTCAAGCCCGCACCCCAGGACCCGTTGGCGGTCATCGAGCTGGTCCGAATCCTCGACGAGGTCGGCTTCCCCCCCGGGGTGGTCAACCTGGTCAACTCGAAGGGGCCCGAGCCGGCGGCGGCACTGGTCGACTCGACCGACGTCGACATGATCAGCTTCACCGGCTCGACCCAGGTCGGGACCCGCATCATGGAGGCGGCGGGCAAGACGATGAAGCGCCTGCTGCTCGAACTGGGCGGCAAGGGCGCCTGCGTCGTCTTCGAGGACGCCGACGTCAAGGCGGCCATCACCTGCATCGGCTCGACCTGGACCTTCCACTCCGGCCAGATCTGCACCGCACCGACCAGGGCCGTCGTCCACTCGAGCATCTTCGAGCAGGTGCGCGACGGGCTGGTCACGATGGCCGGCTTCTTGAAGGTGGGTGACCCGACCGACAAGGCGACCATCGTCGGCCCGGTGATCTCGGCCGCCCAACGGGGCCGCATCGAGGCCCACGTGGCCGGCGCGGCGGCCGACGGGGGGGAGGTGGTCATCGGAGGGTCACGCCCGGCCGACCTGGCGAAGGGGTTCTACGTGGCCCCGACGCTGATCACCGGGACCAACGACATGACCGTGGCCCGCGAGGAGGTCTTCGGACCGGTGATCACCATGATCCCCTTCGACGACGAGGAGGAGGGGATCGCCATCGCCAACGACACCGAGTTCGGCCTCTACGACTACGTCTTCTCGGCCGACGCGGCGCGGGCCTTCCGGGTGGCCAAGCGCCTGCAGGCCGGCCACGTCGGCGTCAACACCGCCCAACGGAATCACGACGCACCCTTCGGGGGCTTCAAGATGAGCGGGATCGGGCGCGACGGCGGCGACTACGGCCTCCTGGCCTACAGCGAGCCCCAGGCCATCATCTGGACCACTTGAGGCCACGCGCTGCTCAGGGCAGGGGGCCGGGCGGCGGTCCGGCGGCCCGGCGCATGCAGACCCGGGCGGCGGGGTCGAGGCCGTGGGCGGTCTCGGCGTCGCGGACCGCCCGCAGGCCCGCCGGGATCTCCTCTGGGCGAAGGACGACGAAGCCCAGGTGCTCGTAGAGGGGGCGGTTCCAGGGAACCTCGGCGAAGGTGGTGAGGGTCACCGCAGCCATCAACCGCTCGGCCGCCCACCGCCCGACGAGGTCGAGGAGGGCCCGGGCGTGCCCGCGGCCCTGGTGCGCCGGTTCGACGCTCAGCTGCTCGACGTGCGCGCAGCCGTCGACCAGGTCGACGACCACGTAGCCGACCGGGCGGTCGTCGTCGTCGACCACGACCCACGAACGGCCGGCCCGGGCGTAGGCGGCGAGCCGGTCGGTGGCCATCGGTTCGGCGGCCGCCACCTCGGCCAGCCCCACGTCGACGTAGCGGGCGCCGGCGGCCCGCTCGATGCGGGCCAGCGCGTCGGCGTCGTCGGGTCGGGCGGCGCGCAGCACGACCGCCGTGTTAGCACGGGCGGCGTCGGGGGGGCCGGGCGAACCGACGGGCGGACTACAGTGCGCCGGTGGTCGTCCCGGACCGTTTCGCCGAGATCGCCGCCCGGGTCCGCAACTGGGGGCGGTGGGGCCACGACGACCAGCTCGGCACGCTCAACCTCATCGACCCCGCAGCCAGGCGGCGCGGCGCCCACAGCGTCCGCAGCGGCGAGGCGTTCTCCCTCGCCCTGCCCCTCTCGGAGGCCGACGGGATCCAGCAGGGCTTCGTGCCCGGGCGGATCAACCCCAAGCACCGGATGGTCGCCGTCGACGAGCCGCTCGGTCCCGACCCGGGGTGGATCCGATCGAGCGAGGACGTCGTCGAGCTGGCCACCCAGTGCGCCACCCACTGGGACGCCCTCGCCCACGTGAGCTACGACGCCAAGATCTGGAACGGCCACCCGGCCTCGAGCGTCACCGCCGAGGGGGCGTCGCGTTGCGGGATCCACCTGGTCCGCACGCTGGTCAGCCGGGGGGTCCTCCTCGACGTGGCCCGGGCCAAGGGGGTGGCCCTGCTCGACGCGGGGTATCCGATCACCCCCGGGGACCTCGACGCGGCGGCCGAGCTGGCCCGGACCGAGGTGGGCCCCGGCGACGTGGTGCTGGTCCGGACCGGGCAGATGGCCCACCTGGCCCTGGCCGGCCGGCCCGGCCCGGGGGGCGGTCCGCCGCTCACCCGCGACCTGCTCGCCTACACCTGGCCCACGCCCGGGTTGACGATGGCCACGTCGACGTGGTTCCACGAGCGCGACGTCGCCGCCGTGGCCACCGACACCCTCCCCCTCGAGGTCTTCCCCGGCGAGGACGAGTCGATCTACCTCCCGGTGCACCTGCTGCACCTGGTGGAGATGGGCATGACCCAGGGGCAGAACTGGGTCCTCGACGAGCTGGCCGACGCCTGTGCGGCCGACGGGCGCTACACCTTCTTGCTCGACGCCTCGCCGCTGCCGTTCACCGGCGCCGTCGGGAGCCCGGTCAACCCGGTCGCCCTGCGCTGAGTACCACTCATGGGCGGGCGCGGGACGTCCCCTCGCCCCGGGTCATCGCCGGCCGAGGGCGATGGCCGCCTCCATCCGCTCGAGCCCGGCCACCAAGGAGGCCTGGCCGTCGTCGTCGAGCACCGAGTAGGGCCGGCGCACCAGGCGGTCGGTCAGGCGCTCGGACTCGGCCAGGCGTTCGCGGTCCCCCTTGGTGACCGCCGGCACGTCGTCGTCGCTCCAGCCGAACCGGGTGAAGTCGTTGGGCCGCCGCAGGAAGTGGGCCACCCGGGGCGACAGCCCGCAGGCGACGACGGCCAGGAGGTGGGCGCTCCCGCGCAGCTCGCGCAGCACGGCCAGCAGTTGCATGGCCCGGGCCGGGGGGTCCTCGGGCAGGGGCTCGGCGGCGACGCCGGCGAACAGGGCCAGGCCCGCCGGGTCGGCGGCGGCGACCACCGCCTCGGCGGCGGCGCAGAACCCCTCCAGCTGGCCCACCCCAAAGAAGTGGTCCCGGCCGAAGTCGTGGGCCGCCGCCAGGTGCTCCCGGCCGGCCCGGCGGGGCTCGGCCTTCGCCCGGGCCGAGTCCCACACCGCTTGGACCAACGAGGGCTCGAAGTAGCCGAAGGCGCTGGCCACCACCGGCGCCTCCACGTTGCCCAGGACGCCCCCGCGCCCCAAGAAGTAGAAGCGGAACCCGTCGAGTCCGAGGGCCCGGCCCCGGGCCAGGGTGGCCGGCGTGAAGTAGTAGGCGGCGCCGAAGGTCCCGATCGTCGGGCAGACGGTGGTGACGAACTCGTCGGGGGTCATGGCGGCCCGGGTCACGACCGAGACGCTACGCCCGGTGGCCGGTCCGGCGGGCTCGGTGCCCGGCCGGCGTCAGGGCCGCTGCCGGGTGGTGCGGTGCGAGACCACCGCCCCGCCGAGCACCGGGCCGGTGCGGGGCGCCGCGTCCCGGCTCACCCGCAGCGGCTCGCGCCCGACCACCCCGTGGGGTCCGGGGCGACCGGTCACCGCCCAGTGGAGGAGCCGGGCCTGGCTGTCGACCAGGGCCCGGGTCCGGATGCCCCAGAACTCGAAGCCGTAACGGTGGGCGGCCACGCTGGCGTACATGGCCACCAGGGTGCCGGCCACCGCCATCGGGTCCGAGCCGGCCGGCGAGCCGGTGGTCACCCCGACGGGTCCCGCCCCGGGGGGCGCCTCCTGGCTGATCACCCGGGCCAGCGCCACGGTGACCGCGTTGAGGGCCCGGACCCGCACCCCGCGCAGCTGGGTGTCCCCCTCCTCGGTGGCCAGGTCGACCACCCTGAAGACGGCCCGGTTGGCCTCCCAGTAGTCCAAGAAGCCCTCGGTGACCGCCAGCGCCGTGGCCCAGCTGGCGCCCTCCGACCAGTCGCCGGCCACCAGCTCGGCCAGCTCGGCGGCCTCGTCGACCATCTCTTCGGCCAGGACACCGATCGCCTGCTCGACGTTCTCGAAGTACTGGTAGAAGGTGGCCGGCGAGGTGCCGGCCCGCCGGGCGATGTCGATCACCTTCACCGACCGCCACGGGGTGCTCGAGAGGAGCTCGACGGTCGCCTCCAGCAGCCGCTGGCGGGTGGCCAGGCCGCGGTGCCCGGGTACCCGGCCGTCGGTGGTGGCGACCTCACCGGCGTCGACCTCCTGGCCGCCCTCGCCGTGTCCGCCGTCGCGCCGGGCGCGCCCGGGCCGTCCCGGGCCGTCCCGGCGGGCCCCCTTGCCCCCGGACCGCTCAGGGCCCCGGCGCGGGGCCGCCCCGTCGGCGGCCGGGGGGCTGGTCATGAATGGCCAGAGTAGTTTGACCGGCGCGATGTCTGGCCCGTGGCTCCCCGCGGGGGCTCGGAGAACACCCCCGGCGCCCCGATGACCGCCCCGACGGCGCCCGGGCCCGGCGAGGCCGCCCGGCCGGACCGCCCGACGGTGGCCGAGCGGATCCGGGCCAGGGACCCGGGCCTCGTGGCGCTGAAGCGCTCGGTGCGCGCCGCGGTGGTCATGCCGTCGGCGTTCGGCCTCACCCACCTCGTGTTCGCCGACCCCCAGGTGAGCCTGTTCGCGGCGTTCGGGTCGTTCGCCCTGCTCCTCTTGGTCGACTTCCCCGGGCGGCCCCGGGTCCGCCTGGCGTCCTACCTGTTGCTGTTCGCGGTGGGTGCCGCCTTCATCACTCTGGGCACCGCGGTGTCGACCCACAAGGTGGCGGCGGTGGTCGCGATGGCCGTCGTCGGCTTCGTGACCCTGTTCGCCGGCGTCGTCGCCCCCCAGGCGGCCACCGGGGCCACCGCCGCCCTGCTGACGTTCGTCCTACCGGTGGCCGTCGCCCAGCCGCCCGGTGAGATCGGCCCACGGTTGGTCGGGTGGGCAGTGGCCGGCGGCCTGTGCATCCCGGCCTGCATGCTGGTGTGGCCGACACCGTGGCACGACGAGCTCCGGCGCCGCCTGTCGGCCTCGGCGGCGGCCGTCGCCCGGCTGGCCGGCGCCCATGCCGAGGGGCGGGCCGACCCCGGCGCCCGGGCGGCGGTGGCCGACGAGATGTTGGCGTTGCGGGCCCAGTTCGGTGCCACCCCCTACCCCCCGACCGGCGCCACCCCCGGGGCAGTGGCCCTGGCCAAACTGGTGGGGCGGCTCGAATGGGTGGCCGAGGGGGCCACGCGGGTGGGCGAGGAGTCGGCCTCGCTCGCCCTGGCCTCAGTGAGGGCGGTCAGCGGGGCAGTGGCCGACACCCTGGGCCACAGCGCCCGGCTCATCTGCGACGACTCGGCCCACCCGGTCGACGACCCCGAGCGGGTCCAGGCGGTCGAGGAATCGGTGCACGCGCTCGACGAGTTGATCTGGCGCGAGCTCGACAGCGAGGTGACGGCCCTCATCGACCGGGCCACCGCCCGGGCGCCCGGGCCCCCCGAGCGCCCGGCGGCAGACGGCGACCTCGGACTTCTCTCGTCGCTCGACCCGAGCTTCCACGCCCGCGCCCTCGGCGTCGCCACCGAGCTGGTGGCCGACGCCGCCTTGGAGTCGGCCGGCGTCGCGCCGAGCGGTGGGCGGTTGGGGGGCACCGAGCCCGAACGCCGCCGGCACCTGGTGCAGGTGGCCTCGCACCTGTCGGTGCGCTCGGTCTGGTTCCGCAACGCGCTGCGCGGCGCCACCGGACTGGCCCTGGCGGTCGCCGTGGTGGAGCTGACCAACGTCGAGCACGGGTTCTGGGTCGTCCTGGGCACGCTGTCGGTGCTCCGCTCGAACGCACTGGGGACCGACGCCACCGCCCTGCGGGCCGTCGGTGGCACCGTCGTCGGCTTCGTGGTCGGCTCGGCGCTCATGCTGGCCATCGGCGACCACTGGGCGCTGCTCTGGGCGCTGCTGCCGTTGGCCGTGGCGGTGGCGGGGTCGGCCCCGTCGATGATCTCGTTCGCCGCCGGCCAGGCCGGCTTCACCGTGCTGGTGGTGATCCTGTTCAACATCATCGTGCCGACCGGGTGGCGGGTCGGACTCACCAGGGTCGAAGACGTCGCCATCGGGTGCGCGGTCAGCGTGGTGGTGGGCCTGTTGTTCTGGCCCCGGGGGGCGACCTCGGCGCTGGGCCGGGCCCTGGCCGACGCCTTCGCCAAGAGCTCGGGGTACCTGGCCGAGGCGGTCGAGCGGCTGACGGTCACCTCGCGCGCCGTCGATACCGACCCGTCGCGGGTCGAGGCCCACGCCGCCTACTACCGCCTCGACGATGCCTTCCGCCAGTTCGTCGCCGAGCGCGGGGCCAAGGTGGTGCCGGTCGAGACCGTCTCGAACCTGTTCACCGGGGCGAACCGGATCCGCCTGGCCGCCTACACCCTGGCCACCTTGCGCACCTTTCCCTCGGCCCCCGGCCAGGATGAGCTCGAGTCGGTCGCCGTCGCCGGGGCCGTGCTCCGGGACTCGTGCGCCGCCAGCCACCGCTGGTACGAGGAGTTCGCCGAGCTCCTGGCCGGCCGGCGCCGGGCGCTCGGGGCGCCGCCGGTGGGCGACGAGACCATCCACCACGTGCTGCGGGAGGCCTTCGAGGACGCCCGGGCCCGGGGCCGGGCCGACCGGGTCCGCACGATGCTGCGGATGGCCTGGGCCGACGAGCTGCTGGAGAACCAGCACCAGCTGCAGGTCAACCTGGCGGCGGCGGCCGACATGTTCTCACGGCGACGGCGCCAGGCCCGCTTCGTCTGAGCGGTGCCCGCGCCGGCGGGTTGCCAGCACTTTTTGTAACCTGTTCTAACGGTTATCGTGGCCGGATGCAGGAGACGGTCGCCCGCCCGCTGACCCGCGCCCAGCAGGCCCGGCGCCAACGGGTCATCGACGCGGCCATGAGCCTCGGGCTCGAGGGCGGCTACGAGGCGGTCCAGATGCGCGATGTGGCCGCCCGGGCCGACGTGGCCATGGGGACGGTCTACCGCTACTTCACGTCCAAGGACCACCTGCTGGCCGCCACCTTGGTCCACTGGGTGGAGCTGCTCGACGCCCGCCTGGCCCAGCAGCCGGCCCGGGGTTCCAGCCCCGACGAGCGGGTGCTCGACGCGTTGGACCGGGCCCTGCGGGCCATGGGCCGGCAGCCCAAGCTGGTGGCCGCCGTGTTCACCTCGCTCTCCTCGCCCGACGCCGGCGCCGTCGGCTGCCAGCAGCAGATCACCCAGCTGATGGAGGGCATCGTCACCCGGGCCATCGGCGAGCCCCAACCCCCGGACCCCTCGGATCGGGCCCGCATGATCGGCCACGTGTGGTACTCGGCCCTGGTGGGGTGGATCAACGGCTGGTCGACGATGGCCCGGGTCCACGACGAGCTGGCCGTGGCCGTCCGGCTCCTTCTCCCCCCCGACCTCGCACCGGGCTGAGGCGGCCCCCGGGTGGTACCGTCCGGGCCCGACGAAACGTCCAAGACGAAAGGCGAACCCACGTGACCAGCGCGACCGAGTCCGCACCGCCGGGCACCGACACCGGCGACATGTACGCGGTGCACCGGGTGTTCCGCAACGCCGTGGCCGACGCCCCGGCCCTTGTCGGCCGGGTGCCCGCCGGCGACACGGCACGGTCGGCGCTCATCGCCTCCTACTACGACAATGTGCTTCGCTTCCTCGAGGTGCACCACGACGGCGAGGACCAGCTCGTGACCCCGCGCCTACTGGAGCGCTGCGACGACGACGAGACCGCGGTGGTCCGCCGGGTCGCCGACCAGCACCACGAAGTGGTCGTCGTGCTGGGGGACTGCGACCGGACACTGTCGGCCTGGAAGCAGAGCGCTGGGCCCTCCGACTCGGCGGCGGCGCTCGGCGCACTGGCGGCGCTCGGCGATCGCCTCCTCCCCCACCTCGACGAGGAGGAGGCCGAGGTCCTCCCGATCGCCGCCGCCCACATGTCGCCGGCCGAGTGGGGAGAGCTCCCCGCCCACGGCATGGCCGGCTTCACCGGCGACAACCTCTGGCTGATCGTGGGGCTCATCCAGGAGCAGTTCACCGACGAGCAGCGCCAGAAGATGCTGGCCAACATGCCACCCCCGGTGGCCGAGGCGTGGCGCACCAGCGGACACGACGAGTTCGCCTCCTTCATCGGCGAGGTCCGCTCGACCCCGTGAACCCGTGACCCCGGGTCCGTGCCGTCGGCCCCGACGGCCGGCCCGGGCGGGCCTTGTTGCACCCCGGGGCGACGCGTGGTCGAATGCCAGGCGGTGGGCGCCCCCGGCGCCGCCGAGTGTCGCCACGATGGCGCCGGCCGGTCCGGCCAGTGTGTCGGTGGTCGGTCAGCGTGCCCGGTTGGGCACCGAGGAGACGGAGGACCCATGCGCGGTGCAATCTGCAGGACGACGGGCGAGGAGTCGGTCGAGATCGTCGACGACCTCACCGTGGCCGACCCCGGTCCCGGCCAGGTCAAGGTGCACATCCATGCCGCGGGCATCTGCCACTCTGACCTGTCGGGGATGAACGGCAACCTGCCCCAGGGGGCGCCCTTCGTGCCCGGACACGAAGGGGCCGGCGAGATCGTGGCCGTCGGCGAGGGGGTCACGAGCACCAAGGTCGGGGACCACGTGATCGTGGCCTGGACGCCCCCGTGCGGGAAGTGCAAGGCCTGCCTGCGGGGCCAGCCCAACCTGTGCGTGGACATCTTCTTCGCCATCGCCGGGGCCGCCCACTTCAAGTCCGGCGACGAGGACATCTTCGGTTTCGCCGGCACCGGCACCTGGGCCGAGGAGATGATCCTGCCCGAGCAGGGCGTCGTGGTGATCCCCGACGACGTCCCCTACGAGATCGGCGCCCTGATCGGCTGCGGGGTCACGACCGGCGTCGGCGCGGCGGTCAACACGGCCCGGGTGGAGGTCGGCTCGTCGGTGGTCGTCTTCGGGTGCGGCGGGGTCGGCATCTCGGCCATCCAAGGTGCCCGCTTGTGCGGCGCCGCCGAGATCGTCGCCGTCGACACCATCGCCGACAAGCTCGAAGACGCCAAGCGCTTCGGTGCCACCCACGGGGTCCATCCCGACGCCCTGGCCGAGGTCAACGCGGAGGTCACGGCGGGCGAGGGCTTCGACTACGCCTTCGAGTGCATCGGCATCGCCCCGACCTTCCGGGCCGCCTGGGACGCCACCCGTCGCGGTGGCACCACGGTCATCGTCGGTGCCGGCCGGTCCGACGCCGTGCTGGAGTTGAACGGCTTCGAGCTCTTCTTCTCCGAGAAGCGCCTCTTGGGCAGCTACTACGGGGGGGCCGACGTCCGGACCGAATTCCACCGGCTGATCCGCCTGTGGCGGGCTGGCCGGCTTGACCTCGACGGCATGGTCAGCCGCCGGTTCGGGCTGGAGGGCATCAACGAGGGCATCGAGGCGCTGAAAAAGGGCGAGGTCATCCGCCAGATCGTCAACGTCTGAGGTCACGCCGCCGCCGGTGTGGCGGCGGTAGGGTCGTTCCCGTGCCCCCGCTGATCCCCCGCGACCCCGTCGCGCCCGGGATCGGTTCCCGGTCGCCGGGCCCGCCCGAGCGGTGAGCGCGCCGGCCGCGGCCCGCGGGCTGCCGATCGAGATCCGGGGACTGACCAAGAACTTCGGCCGGGTGCACGCCGTGGCCGGGCTGGACTTCACGGTGCAGCCGGGACGGGTCACCGGGTTCCTCGGTCCCAACGGGGCCGGCAAGACCACGACGCTGCGGATGCTCCTCGGCCTGGTGTCGCCGACCTCGGGCTCGGCGACCATCGCCGGGCGGCGCTACCGCGAGCTCCACGACCCGTTGCGTCACGTGGGCGCGGTGCTGGAGGCGACCAGCTTCCACCCGTCGCGCCGGGCCCGGTCGCACCTCAAGATGATCGCCCTCGCCGGGGGGATCGACTTCTCCCGGATCGACGCCGTCCTCGAACTGGTCGGGCTGTCGGGCGACGCCAAACGCAAGGTCGGGGGCTTTTCGATGGGCATGCGCCAGCGCCTCGAGCTGGCCGGTGCCCTGCTGGGCGATCCCGAGGTCCTGATCCTCGACGAGCCGTCCAACGGGCTCGACCCCCAGGGGATCGCCTGGCTGCGCGAGTTCCTGCGCCACCTGGCCCGGGAGGGCCGCACGGTGCTCGTCTCGTCGCACCTCCTGGCCGAGATGGCCCAGACCGTCGACGACGTCGTGATCGTGGCCCAGGGCCAGCTGCGAGCCCAGGGGCCCCTGGCCTCCCTGGTCGCCAACACCACCCGGTCGGCGATGCGGGTCCGCACCCCCGAGGGGGACCGGCTCCAGGCGTTGGTCCACAGCGCCGGCGTCCGGTCCCGGCGCGAGGCGGCCGACGTCGTTGTCGTCGAGGGGGTCACCCCCGAGTACCTGGGACCGATCCTGGCCCGGTACCAGATCGTGACCTACGAGCTCACCTCGGAGGGAACCAATCTCGAGGAGCTGTTCCTCTCGCTCACCGCCGGCCTCGGCTACGGCGCCACCGTCCCGCCCGACGCGGCGGGCGGGCCCGCGGTCGCGCCCACGCCCGGCGGGTCAACCGGCGTCCCCCGGCACGCCGCGCCAGGCCCGCCCCAACCTGCACCACCCCCAACTGCACCGCCCCAACCTGCACCGCCCCAACCTGCACCGCCCCAACCTGCACCGGCCCAACCGCCGGCCCAGGCACCGCCGGCCCAGGCACCGCCGGCCCAGGCACCGCCGGTCCAACCGGGACCCGGCCAGCCCCCGTCCCCCCAGCCCCCCGCCGGAGGCGGCGCACCGTGATCCGGGTCTCGCGGGCCGAACTGCTCAAGCTGCGCACGACCCCGGGTCCGTGGGTGGTCCTGGTGATCGCGGTCGTGCTGACCGCGCTCTCGATCCTCGGCTCGTTCATCAACGGCGGCGGGCACCACGGTCCGGCCTTCGTCGCCCCGCGCAGCCAGACCGATCTGCGCGACCTGGTGGGCTCGGGCTACCAGGCCGCCCTCCTCATGGCCCCGATCCTCGGGGTGCTGTGCATCACCGCCGAGTACCGCCACAAGGTCATCACCACCACCTTGCTCAACACGCCGCGGCGCGCCGTGGTGCTGGGCGGCAAGGGCGTGGCCTCTGTGCTCTGGGCCATCGGCATGGGCGTCGCCTGCCTGGCCCTGGTGGCGGTCATGGGCCTGCCATGGCTGTCCGCCCTCCACGGCTCACTCTCCGCCCTGCTCCACCAGGTGGGCCCGGTCGTCCCGGGGCTCATGGCCGACTTCGCCCTCCTGGCCGTCTTCGGGCTGGGCATCGGGATCCTCGTCCGCAACCAGGTCGCCGGCGTCCTGCTCACCATCGGGGGCACGTTCATCCTCGAGCCCCTGATCTACGCCCTGTTCAACCACCTCCTGCACACCCAGCTCAACTGGTTGCCGTCGCCGGCCGCCGCCGCCGTGGCCGGCGGGCTCAACACGGGCACCGGGTCCGACCGGCACCTGCTCACCTGGTGGGCCGGTGCCCTCGTCCTGCTGGCCTGGGGGTTCGGGCCGGCGGTGCTCGGCTACTTCACGACCTTCCGGCGCGACGTCACCTGAGGACCCGGCGGGGGCCACCGGTCACCGTGGGGCGGCTCGATCGACGCGCAGTGCGCTGAACGGCGGGCCCTCGAACATCGTCGCCGGGAGGGCGTCGCCGGCGCCCCGGTGCACGGTCACCGGCACCGCCGCGCCGTCGGCCGTCGCCTCGGTACCCTCCAACCCGTAGAGGACGACCCGGACCCGCTCTGGCGGGGCGAAGCCGCCGCTCTGCTCCCAGCGCAGGGTCCGCTCGGCCAGCTCGAAGCGGTCCAGCCGGGATGGCCCGTCGCCGTCGCCGGCGTCGTCGTATCCCTCGCCCCACGCCGAGCCCCCCTGGTCGGCGAAGCAGTGCAACGACAAGAGCCGGGGGCCGTGGCCGGCGGTGAGCAGGCCGGGGTCGGGGCCGCCCGGGTCGACCCATCCGTCGTCGAGCACGAGCACCGTCCCGGCCCGCACGAACAGGACCGGCTGGCCGGCCGGCGTGTCCACCGTCACCGACCTGCCCCCGACCACCTCGGTGACCGGGTCCGGTGCCGCGGGGTCCCGGGGAGCGCCGTCGGGGCCGCCGGCCGCCATGGCCGGCACCGGGCGCCACCTGAACCACCGGCCGGCCGGGAGGGGGACGGCCCGGCGGCGCGACCCGGGCGACAGGGCGGGGGCGACGAGGAGGGCATCGCCGAGGAGGTAGGCGTCGTCGACCCCGAAGAGCCCGGGGTCGACCGACGAGCCGGCGGCGGCCCTCGGGGCCCCCGCCGCCGGCGGCGGGGCCGGCCAGTCGAGAGGGCGCACCAGGGGGTGGCCGGTGTCGGCCGCCCGGCGGGCCAGCGTGTAGAGGTAGGGAACCAGCCGGTAGCGCAAGCAGATCAGCCGGTCGATGGCACCCCGGTAGGGCTCGGGAAAGCGCCACGGTTCGCGCGAGGGGGACCCGAGCACGCAGTGGGAGCGGCAGAAGGGCATCAGCACGGATAGCTCGAGCCAGCGCACGAACAGCTCGGGGGTGGGCACACCGCTGAACCCGCCGATGTCCGAGCCGGTGTAGGCCACGCCCGACAGCCCGAGGCCGACCGCGGTGGCCACCTGCTGGCGGAGGCCGGCCCAGGACGACTCGACGTCGGCCGTCCAGTTCCAGGCGTGCCGCTGGACCCCGGCCCAACCAGCCCGCGAGAGGAGGAACGGCCGGCGCTCCGGTGCGTGGGCCGCCATCGCCTCGAAACCCGCCGCGTTCATGAGCTGCCCGTAGGGGTTGTGGCACTCCCGGTGGTCGCCCCCGCGCCCCTCGGCGCAGTGGCGGGTCCCCACCGGCACCGTCCGGTCGCCCCACAAAGTGATCGACGTCGGTTCGTTCATGTCGTGCCACACCCCGGCGACCCCAGCGTCCAGCAGCCGCCGGTACCAGCCGGACCACCACCGCCGGGTCGCCGGGTCGGTGAAGTCGGGGAAGGCGGCCGGTCCGGGCCAGACCACGCCGATCAGCGGCTCGCCATCGTCGCCGACGAGGAAGCGCCCGTCGCGTCGCCCCTCACTGAAGACGTCGTAGGACGGGTCGACCTTGACCGCCGGGTCGACGATGGTCACCACCCGGGTCCCGCGCCCGGCGACCTCGTCGACGAGGGAACCGAGGTCGGGGAAGGACAGCGGGTCGACCGTGAAGACCCGGTAGCCGTCCATGTAGTCGATGTCGAGGTGGACCGCGCTCAGGGGCACGCCCTCGGCGGCGAATCCCTCGACGACCTCGCGGACGTCGGCCTCGTCCTTGTAACCCCACTTGCACTGGTGGAAGCCGAGGGCCCAGCGCGGAGGCATCGGGGGTCGACCGGTCAGGGCGCTGTAGCGCTCGAGCAGGCGGGGTAGCGGGCCGCCGACCACGTACTCGCGCAGCATCCCGCCCGAGAAGGTCAGCTCGGCCATCGGCGTCGTGCCGGGCCGGCCCTCGGCGGCGTCGATGCGCACCGTGGCGTCGTAGGGGTTCTCGAAGAAGCTCAGCACGTCACCCTCGGGGTGGAGGCCGACCAGGACCGGGATGCCGCAGTAGAGGGGGTCCTCGCCCGGGCCGTAGGCCCCACCCGGGTCCCGGTTCCACAGACGGTGGGTCGTGCCCCGCAGGTCGAGCGGCGAGGCCTGCTCCCCCAGTCCGCAGACCCGCTCGCCCGGCCGCAGCAGGCTGCGGGCGGTCCGGGCGGGCCCCCGGCGCAGCGGGGGGAGCGAGTGGCGCACCAGGTTCCCAGCCCGGTCGACCACCCGCACCGAGCCGTCGGCTGCCACCTCCACGGCCAGGGCCCCACTGGCCAGGGTGACCCCCCCGCCGTCGGGGCCCTCGCCCCCGACCGTCACGTTGACCGGGTCGAGCGCCTGGCCCGGTTGGGCCAGGGCCCACGGGAGCGGGGGCTCTCCGGCACCCCAGCTCACTCGAACGACATCGTCGGCCAGGAAGACGACCTCGAGCTCGCTCTCGGTGAAGCGGCACCGGGCGCCCACGACACCGGTCCCCCCGCCGAGCGCGCGGAAAGCGGGGTCCGAGGCATCGAGGGGATCGACCGAGACGAGCCGACCCGGTCCCCTGGTCGGCCCGGGCCGGCCGGCGGCCCGCTCGTCACGGCGCTTGGCGGCGGCCATGCGCACCGAGTTGGCCACGATGGCGGCCGAGGTGGCCGGGCCCAGGTCGGCGACCTCGCGCACCGACAGCACCAGCTTCATCAGGGCCCGACGGACCGGGCTGCTCGTGCCGGGCACGGCCGGACCTTATCGGGCACCGGGCGGAGAAGCCCCAGGTCGTGGCGGTGGGGCGCACCGGGCGCCGCCGGGGGAGACCCCGGTGACCCCCAGACACCGGACGGCGAAGCCGCCGCGCTAGCTTTGCACCTGCCATGCACAAAGCGGCGCAGCGGGTCGGCGGGGGGAGCGTGTCCCGGGGACGGGGGGGATGGCGGACCCCGTGGCCCACGGGCGGCGGCGACTTGGCCCCAACCCGGTGGAGCTCGTCCGCGACCAGTACCGCCGTCAGGTCTCAAAGACGCCCGACATCCGGATGGTTCCCGGCGTCATGCGGGTGTCGGGCCGGCGCCTGCGCTTCGCGGTCTCCGACAACGAGGAGGCCTTCGGGCCTGAGGGCCCGGGCAGCCCTCCGATCTGGGCCGTCAACATCCACGGCTACTTCGCCGGCGGCGCGATGTACTGGCGCGAGAGCGCCCGGGTGGCCGAGCGGCTCGGGTGGCGCGTGGTCAACCCGAGCCTCCCGGGCTTCGGAGGCAGCGACCCGTTCGAGTGGAACGAGGTGACCATCGAGGCGATGGCCGAGCAGGTCCGGCTCATCCTCGAGCGGGTCGGCGCCGGGCCGGTCGTCCTCCTCGGGCACTCCATGGGCGGGGCGGTGGCCGTCCGTTACGCCCACGACCACCCCGAGAACACCCTGGGCATCTTGTACCGCGACGGGGTGGCCACCCCGGCCTGGAAGGTGCGCCGGGGCCTGCTGCCGGCCCTGATGGCCCCGATCTCCCCCGAGGCGGCCCCCCTCGTCGACATGATGGCCGCGGTCGTCTTGGACACCCCGGACCTGTTCATCGGTCGCATGTACTCAACGATGCGCTCTGTCCTGCCCGACATCCGGCGCAATGTGGCGACCATGACTCGGACCCTGCCGGTCGGGAGCATGCTCATGACGGTGGACCTGCGGCCCGAAGTCCGGCGCCTGGCCGCCCAGAACCTGCCCATCCTCCCGTTGTGGGGCTGCTTCGACCGGGTGGCCACCGCGGCGACGGCGGCGGAGTTCTCCGAATGCGTCCGGGTCCCCACCCAGTGGGTGCCCGGCGGCCATTCGTGGATGCTGGCCCGCCCCGGCGGCCAGGCCGACGTGCTGGTCCACCTGCCGGCCGGCCGCCAGTTCATGGGCGAAGTGGAGGACCGGTGGCGGCGGATGAACAGCCGTCAGCGGTCCCTGCGCGCCGTGCCGTAGCCAGGGGTCCCCCCGGTCCGCTGCTCAGCGCCGATGCCGTTCGGGCCACGGCCCCGGCCTCCGGCCTCGTGCGACACGGACGGGGCCGTGGATGGGTTCGTGAGGCCGGCGAGCGTCATTCCCCCGTGTCCAGACGCTCCGCTCGGTCCCGGGTCGACAAGCCCGGGTCGGCCTGCGTCCCGGGCATGGTCGGCCCGGACGCTGACCGATGGCGAGCTCTGCGCCGGGGGAGGCCTCCTCACCGATCCCAGAAAATTGGCCAGCAGCAAGGAGACGACGATGACGATGACCACGACGGCGTAGCGCCTGGCCAGCGCCAGGACGGGGCCGGCACCGCGTCGGTCGACGGGCACGGGCTCCGGGGCGACCTCGACCTCCTCTTCGTCCTCGGGAGGTTCTTGCGGCGGGAGGGAGGTTACGTCGATCGCGGTGACGTCGATCGGTGCAGTGGACGTGCGGGCGGCCGCGGCTCGCCGGTCGAACGTCGTCGCGGCGTCGGAGGAGGGCGGAGGGTTCACCGAGGAGTCGACGTCGCTCGGGGAAGGAGGCGGTGGCGGTGTTGGCCCACCGGGGGGCGGGCGATAGCCCGGAGGCGATGGAGTCGGCCCACCGGGGGGCGGGCGATAGCCCGGAGGCGGTGGCGGTGTTGGCCCACCGGGGGGCGGGCGATAGCCCGGAGGCGGTGGCGGCGTTGGCCCACCGGCGGGCGGGCGATAGCCCGGAGGCGATGGAGTCGGCCCACCGGCGGGCGGGCGATAGCCCGGTGGTGGTGGCGTTCGCCCACCGGGGGGCGGGCGATAGCCCGGAGGCGGTGGAGCCGCCCCACCGGCGGGCGGGCGATAGCCCGGTGGTGGTGGCGTTCGTCCACCGGGGGGAGGCAGATAGCCCGGTGGTGGAGTTGGCCCACCGGGGGCCGGACGGTAGCCCGGTGGTGGTGGCGTTCGCCCACCGGGGGGAGGCAGATAGCCCGGTGGTGGAGTTGGCCCACCGGGAGCCGGACGGTAGCCCGGTGGCGGTGGCGTTCGCCCACCGTGGGGAGGCAGATAGCCCGGTGGTGGAGTTGGCCCACCGGGAGCCGGACGGTAGCCCGGTGGCGGTGGCGCGGCCCAAGGAGTCTGCGGCGGCGGTGGTGGCGGTGGCGGTGGCGGTGGTGGCGGTGGCGGTGGCGGTGGCGGTGGCGAGATCAGCGGAGCGGTCGGAGCGCCGGGTCCGTACGCCGCCGGTGGCGAGGGTTGGACCGACGTTGGCGCCGCCAATGGCCGGGAAGGCGCTGGCGGCGAAGGTCGGTCACCCGGGGGAGACGCTGGCTGAGGGGACTGCGTGGACCGAAGCGGAGCGCCTCGTGGGGACGACACGTACCCGGTGGGCGGCGGCGGGCCGGGAGTCCACGGCGGGACCGGGGGTGGCGGAAGGGGAACCGACCCGTACCCGGGGGGAGGAGGAGGTGGCGGGGGCGGAGGTGGGGGGGGAAGTGGAGCCGACTCGTACCCGCGAGGCGGAGGCGGCGGGGGCGGCGGGGGCGGCGGGGGCGGCGGGGGCGGCGGGGGATTCGACATCAACCACCAACCGTTGCACCAGACCGGAACGGCTCTGCGACTCCGTCGGTCGGGCGGAATCCCGACCGCACCGCCGCCGCGGCGCCCAGGTAGGCCGCCACGACCGCGGGATCGGCGAGAACGTCGGTGGTCTCGCCTTCGGCGATGATCTCCCCGAGGTGCATGCAGATCATCCGGTCGGCGAGCGATGAGACCAGCGGGACGTCGTGTTCGATGATGATAAACGCCGCCCCCGTCTCCTCGCGCAACCCGAGAAGCAGCTCGCCCAGGGCCTCCCCCTCCCGCTGGGCAATGCCCGACGTCGGTTCGTCCAGGAGGAGCACGCGGGGCCCGTGGGCCACGCCGCAGGCGAGCTCGACGATCCTCCTCGTTCCGGTCGACAGTTCGGAGATAAACGAATCTCGGAACCGCTCGATGCCGAATTCGGAGAGGAGCTGCTCGGTGCGGATCTTCACCGTCTCCTCAGACCGCTCCGACTGGGCCAAGGCCAGGGCTGAGGCCAGGGGGTCCCGCACCGGCACGAACTGCTCGAGTGCAGTGGCAATGGCCTCGTTGACGGTCATCGACGGCCACAGCCGGGCGTCTTGGAAGACCCGACCGAGTCCCCGGTTCGCCCTCTGGGTCGGTGACAGGTGGGTGACGTCGCGACCGTCCATGGTGACGTAGCCCGAGTCCGACCGGACGTAGCCCGAGCCGACATCGAAAAGCGTGGTCTTCCCTGCGCCGTTCGATCCAATGATGCCGAGGATCTCCCCTGGCGCCACCGAAAGCGAGACGTCGGTGAGAGCCGACACCCCTCCGAAGTGCTTCGTCACCCCGGCGACGGAGAACGCCGGGGCCACGACGACCCCGTTGTCCTCGGGCTCCTGGCGCCCGATGGCCGGCACCCCCGGGGCGAATCCGGTCGGGGCGGCCGGGGGGACGCTGTGGGGGGTGGCCGGGCTGTCCAGTCCGACCAGGGCGGCCACGACCGCCTCTGATGTTCTGCGGTGGTCGACCGGGCCGCCGCTGGCCTCGTGTTTGCGCTTCGCGCGCCCTGTCGGCCGCGTGGAGGAAGACCGAGCGCAATAGCTCGGGCTGACGGGAGAGGTCTGGAGTGGGTCCGCTGAAACGGACCCGGCCCCGCTCCATGAAGATGGCCCGGTTGGAGATCGCCGTCGCCACGTTGACCGACTGCTCCACCACCACGATGGTCACGCCGCTGGCGGCCAGAGACCGGATCACCTCCAAGAGGTCCGCCACGACGGAGGGCGCCAGTCCGAGGGACAACTCATCGATCATGAGGACCTTCGGCCGGCACAGGAGGGCCTGACCCAGCGCCAACATCTGTTGCTCTCCACCAGACAGGAGCCCAGCCCGCTGGTGCAGTCGCGCCCTGAGCACCGGGAAGAGCGTCAGTATCCGTTCGGTTGCCGCGTTGGCGAACGCCTCGTCCTTGTGGTGGCGACGCGCCGTCCAGCTGGCCAATCTGAGGTTCTCTGCCACGGTGAGCGACGTGAAGATGCCTCGACCGCCGAGCACCGTGACCAGCCCGGCGCGGACCCGTTCGATCGGCCCCTGTCGGGTGATGTCGCGGCCCATGAAACTGACCCGGCCCTTGGTCGGCCGCAGCAACCCCGAGATCGTCCGCAGCACGGTCGTCTTACCGGCTCCGTTGGTCCCCAACAGTGCGACGATCTCACGTTGGGCCACTCCCAGGCCGATGTCGAAGAGCACCTGGGAGTCTCCGTAGCCGGCATCGACGCCGGCCACGGCTACGAGTGCCGGGCGACCACCCGGGGGGCCGGTATCGGGAGCTGCCCCCGCACCCGGCGTCACGGCGCCGCGTACCTCGAGGTCCTCGAGTGCTCCCAGTCGGAGCGCCGCGTCGTGGGCGAGATCGGGGGGGCTCCCGGCATCCGGGACCTCGGTGACGGGGCCGGCGACCCCGGCCGGGTACCGCCGCGGCGACATCGGATCGGACCCCGGACCCTCCACCACCTCGGGGACCAGTGCGTCGCCGGTCCGCGACAGGCCCTTCGCCCGGGCCACCCGGGCGACGGCCCAGTCCCGGCCGCGGAACAAGAGTCCCCCGAGGCCCTCTGGGAACAGGGTGAGGACCACCAGGACGCCGGCGCCGGTCCCCAGCAGCTGCCAGGTCGGGTCGCCCGCCGTCGAGACGATGGTGAAGTAGACCGCCCCGAGAACCCCGCCGGTGATCGAACCCAGACCGCCGATCACCACCATGATGAAGGCGTTGATCGAATAGTCCGCCGAGAGCCCCTGGGACGAGATCCCCGACTGGTAGACGATGTAGACGGCCCCGGCGATCCCGGCGATGAACCCTGAGGTGCCGAAGGCCAGCAGCTTGGAGCGCAGCGGGCTGATCCCGTAGGCGGCCGACGCCCGCGAGTTGTCCCGGACGGCGATGATCGCCCGGGCCGACCGCGACCGTCGGAGGTTGAAGGCGACCATGATCCCGACGAGGAGGACGGCCAGGGAAACTTCGTAGAGCCAGTCGGGGTCCAAGATGTCCAGACTGACGCGCTCGAAGAGGTCCTGGGGACCGACCCGGCTCGGGTCCAGCCACGGGAAGTACTGCGAGGAGAGGATGAAGTCCGACATCACCACCGCGAAGGCCAGCGTGACGACGGCCAGAGCCGTCCCCTCGAGCCGTAGGGCGGGCAGGCCGATCAGGACGGCCAGGGCGGCCCCGGCCGCACCGCCCAGGAGCAGGGCGGCCAGGAACGGGAGGTGGAGGTGCACCATGAGGGCCCCGGCCAGACAGGCCCCCATGCCGGCGATCGCCACCTGACCCAGGCTGATCTGGCCCGCCCAGCCGGTGAGGATGACCAGTGAGACACCGATCGTGGCGTAGACCGCGCAGTAGATGCCGTCGTTGACCATTGACTGGCTGGCGAAGAAAGGCAGGGCCACGGCCACCGCGGCCACCAGACAGGCCAGGATCACCCGCCCGGCGACGATGCGGGGCTCCCGGCGCAAGATGTTGGGGATGGGCGCCACCTCGCGCACAGCGACGTAGTCGCCCAGTCCGGTCCCGGTGACCCGGGTCGTCTCCTCCCGGCCGAGCCACCTGCGGATCAACGGAACGAGCACCAGCCCGGCCAGGATCAGGACGAAGAGCGCAACCTCTGAGTAGACGTAGGTGTGGTAGCTGTAGAAGACCGTCGCCTGCACGACACCGATCACCAACGACCAGGCGAAGGCCGCCGGCAGCGACTCCATGCCGGCCAGGACGAACGCCGCCAGGGGCACGAGCATCGACTGGGCCAGGCTGAAGGTTCCGAGCGAGACCCCGTTGATCGGCTGGGACAAGATCGCTCCGATGCCCGAGAGCCCGGCGGCGACCATCCAGGTGATCCGGCTGAGCCGGCGCACTGGTATGCCGAGCAGCTGGGCCTGGTCGTTGGAGTCGGCAGCGCCCCGGATGGCCATCCCGGTGTCGGTCCGGATGAAGAACCAGTAGAGGGCGAGGAGGACGACCGGCACCACGATGATGGCGACCAGGTAGTCACCGGTGAACGTGTAGGGGTCCACCGAGAAGGTGAACCTGAAGGGGGTCGTGAAGGTCGAGAGGGGGAGGAGGTTGCCGTTGAAGAGGTGGGGCATCTCGATGGCCGCCACCCCGAGCACCTGGGCGATGCCGATGGTGACCACCGTCACGACGAGCCGGGGTGAGCGGGCGAAGCGCCAGTTGATGAACAGGTCGACCACATAGCCGGTCAGCACGGCCAGTCCCACACCCATGGGCACCGCAACCCAGTAGCTGCTCAGGACCGGGACCCTCGAGCCGGCGACCAGCAGGACGGTGAGGGCCGCGGCCAGCCCTCCGAGCGCCGTCTGGGCGAAGTTGATCACCCTGATCGCCCGGTAGACGAGGATGAGCCCCATGGCGATGAGCGCGTTGAGACCTCCCAGGACCAGTCCCTGCACCACGACGCCGAACGGCACCCCGCCGGGCATGAAGGTGGCGCCCAGGGCCCAAGCGATGTCGACCAGCACGACAGCCCCGGTGACGACCACCAGCTTGCGCTGCAGGCTGTCCCTCTCGACGGTGTCCAGCTCCACCAGGTCTCCCCTAGTTCCGTGCGGTCTCGGGATCATCGCACCCGGTCACCCGATCGGTCCCGAGCAGGTCAGCTGGGTGTGCGCCGGCACGTCCGCCCCCCGGGCGTCGTAGGAGAAGACTCGGCCCCCGTCGCAGGCGACGAAGGCCCCGGGTTGGCCATCGAGGAGGCTGATGGCCGTGTTCGAGTAGGCCACCACCTTGTAGGTCGACGAAGGGTCGTAGGGGCCGTCGGCGCCGTTCCACCCGCCGAGCATCCCACCAGGTGAGGACCGGGGGATGTGACTCATGGCCACCTGGAAGTTCTGGGGCGTGAGGTCGGGCCCGGCCAGCTGCAGGGCGTCGAAGAACTGCAGGAGCGACGCGTAGGTATAGATGTACGACGGGATCGGCTTGGCGCCCGGCTGGCGGTTACCGATGTCGTACGCCCTGATCGCCTCTTGCTGTTGCGGTGGCTGCACAGGGTTCCCGACGCCCAAGACGTGGTCCCGCTGGTCGGCCGGAAAGAGCCGATTCAGCGAGTCGGTGTTGGTCTGGCCGCCGGTGAAGTAGGACTGGAACCACCATTCGGGGTGGTAGTCCTGGCTGTCGGCGGCCTGCATCATGAAGGTCGGGGTGACCGGGTCGGCGGAGGAGACGATGATGGTCGTCACCCCGGCGGCCTTCATCTGGGCGACGGCGCTTTGGGACTGCTGGACCAGCTGGGACAGGTCGAACTGGATCCCGACCGACTTGACCACCGTCCGGTGGTACCTGGCCATGGCGTCGACGTCGGCGGTCTGGCAGCCCGCCGCCTGGGGGTTCTGCGGGTAGATGATCCCGAAGACTCTGGTCTTGTCGCGCAGGTCGGCATCCCCGGCCAAGGACGCCGGCAGCCCCCCGAGCTGCTTGCCCAAGATGGCCGCCGTGGCTTGGGCGGCCTTCGTGCAGTTGGGCCCCGGGGTGTACTCCCACGGCGCGTACTGCTGGTACCAGGACAGCTCGTTCTCGTACAGGCTGGACGTGACGACGTGCTGGGCGGCCAGGTCGGCCGAGTACACCGCGCTCGAGTCGATGAGCGAGATGTCGGCGAACGCGCCGATGCTGCTGGCGACCGTGGTGGCGTCCTCTTCGGCCTGCGCCTGGTCTTCACCGAGGTCCTCGCTGATGAAGTCGCCCGCGCCCTGGTACGGCCGGAGCACCACGTGTCGGCCGTAGAGCTCGAACTCCTTGTTGAAGGCATTGACGTAGGCCTTCATGGTCGCCACCTCTTCGGCGTTGGTGCCGATCACACCTGGCGGGACCAGTGCGTAGAGCTCGGCCAGCTGGGAGGTGGAGGCGGAGCGGTAGGAGAGGACGATGGTCGAGCCGGTCACCCCCCTGGTCGTGGCCCCGCCGTTGGACCCCCGCCACGCCGGCTGGCACGGCGGGGCGTAGTCGGACCACGGGACCTGGCGGATCCCCGGGCCGCATCTGACACCCCCCACCGTGGCGCCGCTGGCGTAGGCGGCCGTGGCCGGGGTGATGCCGGGCGCCACGGTCACCGACCTCGTGTTCGGGATGCCCCGGCCCGCCGTCAGGGCCTGCTTGGGCACCGCCAGGAGCAGCGCCACCAAGAGGCCCACCGCCACGGCGGCGTAGATCCGGTGGCGCAGGATCGCCCTCTTGGTCCCCCGGCGGATGGCCGCGATGGGATCGGTGGTTCCGGTCCCGGTCAGTCCTGCCACCGCCGCTCCTCAGGCTCCTCCCGGCGGTGCGTCACGCACCCGCCCCCCACACCCGCCTTCGGCGGCCGATCCGGTCTCCCCGAGCACCCCCAAATCAAGCCGCCGACCAACGATAGTGCAGCCCGGCCAGGGAAAACGGGCCGGACGCCGGTCGCCCGGGCGGGACCGTGCTGGCCGGGCGCCGGTCAGGACCGGCCGAGCACCGACCGGTCGCCCGACCTCAGCCCTTCGATCAGCCCGCGGTAGGTGCCGGCTGCATCCATCCCGGTGGCGTCGGTGTCCATCCAGCGCACCCCGCGGGGTCCCCGGGCGCGGTCCATCCCGTAGATGCCCAGACGCGGCTCGTAGGAGCCCCACTCGTAGTTGTCCACCAGGGACCAGTGGAGGTACGCGCCGACCGGCGCCCCGTCCTCGATGGCGTCGACCACGGCGCCGAGGTGGGCTCGCAGATAGCGGGGCCGGTCCCACCCGTCGAGGCGCGGGTAGGACCGGCCGTTTCGGACCAACGACACGATCCCGTTCTCCACCACCCACAGGGGCAGCCCGGGGGTGAGCGCCGCCTGGTCCCGGCACCACGCCTCGAGCCCGTCGGCGTTCGGGGGCACGTCCCACATGGCCCGCGACGGCTCCCAGTTGCGACCCCCCGAGGTCCGGTGCCCGGGCAGCCGCACGGCGTGGCTGGCCACCGGGTCGTACCAGTCGAAGCCGACCGAGTCGAGCGGGCGCTCGTGGGGGCCCCGGTAGACGGCCCCGACGGCCCGGCGGACCGAGGGACGGCGGAGCCGGGCCCGGGCCGCCGCACCCACACCGAACCGGCCACCCCCGGGTCCTCCGTAGGGGGAGAACGCGGCGAAGAGCCGCCGCATCGACAGCTCGCCCACATTGTGGGGTGGGAAGGCGAAGTCGTGCAGGGCTCGGCGCTCGTCGATCCACTCGTCCAGATCGCCCTCGTCGACCCCGAGGCTGCGCCCGCAGAGCAGGTCGACGAGGATCCGGTCGTAGTCGTAGATCGACGAGGCGCTGGTGTTGGTGGTGACCACCGAGGCGGGCTGGACCTCCTTGAGCAACTGGTAGGCCAGCACGTGGGCCGTGAGCAGGTTGTCGGCCACCGCCCAGGCGTCCGCCGCCGCCCCCTGGCGCCCTGGCGGACAGGCGCCCTGGATCCAGCCCATCAGGGCGACGATGTTGGGCTCGTTCACCGTCACCCAGTGCCGGCAGTGCTCGGCCAGCCTGGGCACCACCCTGGTCACGTGGGCCAAGAAGCGGTCCGGGGACCCCGGGGTCAGCCAGAACTCCTCGCCGAGGTACGACGGGTGGGTGAAGTGGTGCAGGGTGACGACCGGCGCCAGGCCCCGCTCCGCGCACATGGCCAGGATCTCGACGTAGCGGTCGAGGGCACCGGTGTCGAACTCGCCGTCTCCGGGCTCGAGGCGGGCCCACTCCACCGAGAGCCTGAAGGCGTTGCAGCCGAGCGCGGCCGCCCGGTCGAGGGCCTGTTCGGGCTCGCGCCAGAAGTCACACGCGATGCCCGAGGGCTCCACCCGGCCGCTGCGCTCCCAGGCGACCCAGTTGTTGGCCGGCTCACCGGGGCCGTTGAACCCACCTTCGATCTGGAAGCCGGCCGTTGCCACCCCGACCAGGAAACCCTCAGGGACGAGGGGGCCGTTTGACCGGTCGGGCATCGCCACAGCATGGCACCTCGGGACCGACGCCCCCCCGGTGACGAGCGCTCCCACCGCCTCGGGCGTCGCGCTAGCGTCGCTGCGCGCCGAGCGGCCGAAGGGTCGGGGCGGCGGGCCGAGGACTGTCCACGACCACCCGGGAAGACGACCAGGGAAGGGAGCCGAGCGATGGCAGACGAACTCGTTCGGGAACGACGCGGCAACGTGGAGATCCTGACGATCAACAGACCCGAGGCCCGCAACGCCATCAACGGTGCAGTGAGCCAGGCGATGTCCATCGCCCTCGACGAGTTGACCGACGACGACAGCGTCGCCGTGGTCGTCCTGACCGGTGCCGGCGACAAGGCCTTCTCGGCCGGCATGGACCTCAAAGCCTTCGCCAGCGGGGAGGGCGCCTCGATCATCGGGGCGTCCGGCGGGTTCGCCGGGATCGCCAAGCGCGACTTCCCCAAGCCCTTGATCGCGGCGGTCAACGGGTCGGCCTTGGCCGGGGGCTGCGAGATCATGCTCTCGTGCGACCTGGTGGTGGCGGCCGACCACGCCCTGTTCGGGATCCCCGAGGCCAAGCGCGGCCTTATCGCCGGTGCCGGCGCACTGATCCGGCTGCCCAAGCGCCTCCCGATGGCCGTCGCCTTGGAGCTGGCCCTCACCGGCGACCCCATCGACGCCCCTCGAGCGCTCGCCCTTGGCCTGGTGAACCGGGTGGTACCGGCCGACCAGGTGCTCGAGGAGGCCATGGGCCTCGCCGGGCGCATCGCCGAGAACGCCCCCCTCGCCGTGCGCCACTCCAAGGCGGTCATCAAGCAGGCGGCCGAGGTCCCCGAGGCCGAGGGTTGGACGATCAACGACGCCTCGGTGGGGGTGGTCTTCTCGTCGGCCGACGCCATGGAGGGGCCGGTGGCCTTCGCCGAGAAGCGCCCGCCGAACTGGCAGGGCAAGTAGGCCGACGCGGCGCCGGCGGAGCCCGGGGCGGAGTGCTGGCGACCCTGGGGGGTCTGGCCCCCACCCTCACCGCCGTCCGGCTGTTCCTCCACGTGCTGGGGGCCACGGTGTGGGTCGGGGGCCAGATCGTCATGCTCGGTCTGGTCCCGGCGGCCCGCACGATCGGCGCCGACGCCCCCCGCCGCCTGGCCCGGGCCTTCGCCCGCCTGGCCTGGCCGGCCTACGCCCTGCTGGTCGTGACCGGATTCTGGAACGTCTCGACCTTCAGCTTCGCCGAGCAGACCACGGCCTGGAAGGTCGTCCTGGCGGTGAAGGTCGCGCTGGTGGCCCTGGCCGGCCTGGCCACCCTCTTGCACTCCCGGGCGGGCTCCCGGGGCGCCCTGGCCGTTTGGGGGTCGATCGCCGGGATCAGCTCGGTGGCCGCCCTCTACATGGGGATCCTCCTGGCTGGACCCTGAGGGTGCCCGGACCCGCCGAGTGCCGGGGTCCCGAGCGTCGCCGCCGCCCGGGGGGCGGTCCCCTTCTCGGGGCCAGGGTCTAACCTAGAGGGGGGCGCCACAGCTGGCGGCCCACAAGGAGACGCAGATGCTGGCAGAGATCTTCGGCGTCGACGGCATCATCGTGCTGATCGTCGTCCTCGTCGTCCTCTTCGGGGGCGCAGCCATCCCCAAACTCGCCCGGAACCTTGGATCGGCCAAGAACGAATTCGAAAAGGGCCTGAAGGAGCCGGCCGCCGGTGACACGGCCGGGGCCGACCCCTCCAAAAACGGGAACGGCACGAAGGACGCCGCGGCAAAGACCGTCGACGACCCGGGCGGGGCCAACCCCACCTAGCGTCGACCAGGGAGATCGGCGCCGGCCGGCGGGGCCGGCGAGTTACCTCGTCGACCCGGGTCCTTGCCCGATGGCCGACCCGCCGCCCGCACGAAGGGGCCCGCTGCACGCAGGAAGGGGGTAGCCGTGGCCCAGGACGTCCTCGAGCTGGCCGATCGGCTCTGGCGGGGTGAAGTGGCGACCGGCGAGTACCACCCGGTCGGCCACACCGGGGGCCTGGCCGAGATCTGCGAAGGAGTGGTCTTTGTCCCGTCCTTCGCCAACGTCTCGGCCCTCTCGACCGCCGACGGTCTGGTGCTGGTGGACACCGGGAGCGCTCCGATGGCTCCGGTCATCCACGCCGAGATCCGCCGGTGGTCGTCCCAGCCGCTCCACACCGCTATCTACTCGCACGGCCACATCGACCACGTCTTCGGCGTCCCGGTGTGGGAGGAGGAGTCGGCGACGAACGGATGGCCGGCGCCGACCGTGGTGGCCCACGAGGCCCTTCCCAACCGTTTCGACCGCTACGTCGAGACCGCCGGGTACAACCAGATCGTCAACCGCCGCCAGTTCGGCTTCCGTGACCTCCTCTGGCCCGTCGACTACCGGTACCCGGACCGGACCTACGCCGACGAGCTGGAACTCGAGGTCGGCGGGACCTCGCTGGCCCTGCGCCACGAGAAGGGCGAGACCGACGACCACACGACGACGTGGCTGGCCGACCGGCGGGTGCTGTGCTGCGGGGACCTGTTCATCTGGGCCTCACCCAACGCCGGCAACCCCCAGAAGGTCCAGCGCTACCCCAAGGAATGGGCCCAGGCCCTCCACCGGATGATCGCCCTCGAGCCCGAGTACCTGCTCCCGGGTCACGGGCTCCCGGTCATCGGCGCCGAGCGGGTCCGCCAGGCCCTCGGCGACACCGCCGAGCTCCTCGAGTCTCTGGTCGACCAGACGCTCGAGCTCATGAACGGGGGCGCCCGCCTGGACGAGGCGATCCAGACGGTCCGGGCCCCCCGGCACCTCGACGACCGGCCCTATCTCCAACCGGTCTACGACGAGCCCGAGTTCGTCGTGCGCAACGTCTGGCGACTGTACGGGGGCTGGTGGGACGGCAACCCGGCGACCCTCAAGCCGGCCCCCGAGCGGGCGCTGGCCGAGGAGCTGGCCCAGCTGGCCGGCGGCCCCGGCGCGCTGGCCGACCGGGCCCTGGCCCTGGTGGAGCGCTCGAGCTCCGAGGCGTCCGCCGGCCCGGGGGCCACCTTGAGCGCCGAGGGGGCGGGCGACCCCGCGCTGCGGCTCGCCGCCCACCTGGCCGAGCTGGCCTGGCTGGCCGCGCCGGGAGACCCCGGGGTCGGGCGCGCCCGCCAGGTGGTCTACGCGGCCCGGGCCGAGCGGGCGACCTCGACCATGGCCCGGGGGGTCTTCCGGTGGGCGGCCGAGGAGTCCTCGTCCGAGCCCCCGGCCGAGCGGCGCGCCTAGCGGTCCGGGCCCCAGATGGGGTGGCGCCGGCGGGCGCGAAATCCCTGTTGGCACGGACGACACCGCCCCTGCCAGGAACTTCGAATTCCCCGGCGCCGTTCGATAGTGTCACCGCCGTGGAATCGCCGCCGACCGGCTCACCCCCGGCCAGTCGCCCCCGAGCGCCCCGGATCCGGTCGCGCCGGTGGGTCGCGGCGGCGGCCGTGGTCAGTGCGCTGGTCCTCACCGGCTGCCAGGTCCCGAGCTTCGGGGCCTTCCGGGGCAAGACCGCCCAGGGCCAGGACGCCTTCAAGCTCTGGCAGGGGTTCTTCATCGCCGGCATAGTGATCGGCGGGATCGTCTTCGTGCTGATCATCTGGTCGGTCCTGCGCTACCGGCGCCGGTCCGAAGCGATGCCCAAGCAGACCCAGTACCACACCCTCTTCGAGATCGCCTACACCGTGATCCCGATCATCGTGGTCCTGGTGCTGTTCGGCTTCACCTTCGCCACCGAGAACAACATCACCGCCATCTCCGACAAGTCCCACGTCACGGTCAACGTGACCGCGTTCCAGTGGGGCTGGGAGTTCCAGTATCCCCAGTACTCCAACGTGAAGGTGATCGGGGTCGAGACCCAAGAACCCCAGATGGTCGTCCCGGCCGGCGAGACCGTCCGGATCTTCTTGCGCTCCGACGACGTGATCCACGGCTTCTACGTGCCCGAGTTCAACTACTCCATGTACGCCCAGCCCGGCCGGACCAACCAATTCGACCTGAACATCCTCCACACGGGCACCTACCGGGGCCAGTGCACGCAGTTCTGCGGCCTCTACCACTCCCTCATGCTCTTCAGCGTCAGGGCGGTGACCCCCGGCCAGTTCCAGTCATGGGCCCAGCAGAAGGAGCTGTCGGCCTCCTCGTCCAGTTCGTCGAGCCCGTCGATCAGCGGCGCCAAGCAGAGCCTGGACTACGCGTCCTCGGCTCCGGCCCCGTCGACCAAGCCAAAGGGGGCAGTTGGTGACTGACGTCATCGTCCCACCGCTGACCGGAGGGGCACCGGAGGTCCCCGCCTCCCATGACGGCGGGCCGGAGCACGGGCACGCCGAACACGGCCCCACCGGGATCCTCAAATGGCTGACCTCCACCGACCACAAGGTGATCGGGCTCAGCTACATGATCACCTCGCTCGTGATGTTCTACCTGGCGGGGATCATGGCCCTGATCATGCGGGTCCAGCTCTGGGGCCCCCATGGCTCGATCGTCTCGCCCCAGGCCTTCAACGAGCTGTTCACCATGCACGGGAGCCTGATGCTCTACCTGTTCGCCGGGCCCTTTGCCTTCGGCGGGCTGGCCAACTACATCATCCCGCTGCAGGTGGGGGCGCCGGACATGGCCTTCCCCCGCCTGAACGCCCTCAGCTACTGGCTGTATCTGACCGGATCGATCACCATGCTGCTGGGCTTCTTCGTGGCCGGCGGGGCGGCGCAGTTCGGCTGGGTGGCCTACGCCCCGCTGTCCTCGGCCGTCAACTCACCCGGCGCCGGGCCCGACGTCTGGATGATGGGCATCGCCCTCACCGGCTTCTCGGCCATCTTCACCGGCGTCAACCTCTGCGGGACCATCTTCTACCTGCGCGCCCCGGGCATGACCATGTTCCGGATGCCCATCTTCACCTGGAACATGCTGGTCACCGGGATCCTGATCCTCATCGCCTTCCCCGTGCTCACCGCCGCCATCGTCATGCTCTTCGCCGACCGCCACTTCGGCACCCACATCTACGACGTCCTGGGCTGTCACCTCGTGTCTGGGAAACCGGCCCCAAACGCGTGCGGCTCACCGCTGCTGTGGCAGAACCTGTTCTGGTTCTTCGGCCATCCCGAGGTGTACATCCTGGCCCTGCCCTACTTCGGGATGGTGACCGAGATCCTCCCGGTCTTCTCGCGCAAGCCGGTCTTCGGCTACAAGGGCATGGTCTTCGCCACCCTCTCGATCGCCGCGCTGTCGACGGGGGTCTGGGCCCACCACATGTTCACGACCGGGGCGGTGCTGCTGCCCTTCTTCTCCCTCTTGAGCCTCCTCATCGCCGTTCCCACCGGCATCAAGTTCTTCAACTGGATCGGGACCATGTGGCGGGGCCAACTGCTGTTCCGGACCCCGATGATGTTCTCCATCGGCTTCCTCTTCGCCTTCTTGATGGGCGGGGTCACCGGGGTCATGCTGGCCGCGCCGCCGATCGACTTCTTCACCCACGACACCTACTTCGTGGTGGCCCACTTCCACCAGGTGCTCTTCGGGACGGCGGTCTTCGCCGGCTTCGCCGGGCTCTACTACTGGTACCCGAAGATGTTCGGACGGATGCTCCGCGAGAAGCTGGGCCACTGGCACTTCTGGCTGACCTTCATCGGCTTCTGGCTGACCTTCATGCCCCAGTACGTCGTCGGCCTGAAGGGCATGCCCCGACGGGTCGTCTACTACCCCCCGGGCCTGGGCTGGCAGATCTACAACCAGCTCTCGACCATCGGCGCCTTCATGATCGCCGCGGGGTTCTTCCTGCTCCTGGTCAACTTCGTGGTGTCGTGGCGCAACCCGGTGCTGGCCGGCGACAATCCGTGGGACGCGCACACGCTCGAGTGGTTCACCACCTCGCCCCCGCCTCACCACAACTACACCCACCTCCCCCCCATCCGCTCGGAACGGCCGACGTGGGACTACAACCACCCTGACGCACTGGCCCTCAAGCACGGGCCCCATGCGGCGACGTCGAGCAACGGGCGCAACGGGAGCGACGGGACCAAGGAGAAGGCGGGGGTATGAAGATCGAGTCGATCTTCCTCTTGGGCGTCGGCGTCTTCTTCGGGTGCGTCGGGGTGGCGTACTGGTTCTTGAGCTACGAAGACGGCGGCACCATGATGCTGGTGGGAACGTGTGCCCTGGGCCTGCTCCCCGGCGCCTATTACTACTTCTGGCACCGCCGGATGATCGGCTACAAGTACTACTTCTGGGGGAAGATGGCCAAGGCCCCCGGGGTGCGCCTCGAGGACCGCGACGACGCCTCGATCGAAGAGGGTGCCGGCGTGATCGACTCGTTCCCCGGCTCGAGCATCTGGCCCTTCATCCTGGGTATGGGCGCCTTCAGCCTGGTGCTGGGCCTGGTCTTCGGCATCTGGATCGCCATCCCCGGGATCAGCCTGATCCTGGTCGCCCTGGTCGGGGTGACCGCCGAGAGCCGCCGCGGCGGCCACGTCTGAGCCGCGGCGTCCGCTCTCACCGGGCCGGGGCGGCCCCCCGCGGCCCGAATGGGGGCCCGCCGCCGAGCATGAGCGTGGAACGGAATGCCGTCGGGACCGGCCGTCGTGTGGGCGGGCAATGAGCAGTCCGACCGGGCCCACGGCCCCGGATCCGCCGCCCGGCGGGAGCAGAGGGCCCGGAGCCGTCGCCGCCAAGACCCACGCCCCGCTCTCCGGCGGCCTCGTCGTCATCATGGCGGTGGCCACGGGGGCCGTCGTCGCCAACCTCTACTACGCCCAGCCCCTCCTGCACGAGATCGCCCGGACCTTCGACTGTCGGCCCAGCGGCGGCCGCGGCGGTCATCACCTGCACCCAGGTCGGCTACGCCGACCGGGCTCGTTCTCGTGGTGCCGCTGGGCGACCTGCACCCACGTCGGCGGCTGGTGGTGATCGTCTACTGCGTGGCCGCCGTGGCCCTCGTGTGTTGCGCCGTGGCTCCCGACCTGTGGTTGTTCGGCGTGGCGTCGGTGCTGACCGGCTGCTGCCTCGGTGGCCGGCCAGATCATGGTCCCCTTCGCGGCGGACCTGGCCTCGGCCGAGCGCCGGGGGCGGGTGGTGGCCCGGATCATGACCGGCCTGTTGACCGGCATCCTCTCTGGCCCGCACAGTCTCGGGCCTCGTGGCCCAGGCGGCCGGGTGGCGGGCCATCTACTGGATCTCGGCCGGGGGCATGGTGGTCTTCGCCGTCATCTGCGCCAGGTGCTCCCCGGGGCCCGACAGGCCGAGCGTCCGGTATCGGTTCCCTACGCCCACCTGGTCCTCGCTCCGCTCTGGATTCTTGAGCGACGAGCCCGTGCTCCGCCGGCGGGCGTGGCACGGGGCCTGCGCGTTCGCCGCCTTCAGCGTGCTGTGGACGTCGCTGGCCTTCCTGCTGTCGGCACCCCCCTACGAGTACTCGAACGCCGTCATCGGCCTCTTCGGCCTGGCCGGGGTGGCCGGGGTGGTCGCGGCCAACCTGGCCGGCAAGCTCGCCGACTCGGCCCGGACCGCGGCCGACGACCATCGCCTGCGGCGTACTCCTGACGGGTTCATTCGCCCTGCTGACGGTCGGCAAGACGTCCCTGGCCGCGCTACTGGCCGGGATCGTCGTCTTGGACATCGGGCACCCAGGGGATGCAGATCACCAACCAGGCCATTATTTACGCCCTGCGCCCCGAGGCCCGGAGCCGGATCAACAGCGCCTACATGTTCTGCTACTTCCTCGGGGGTGCCGCCGGCTCGGTGGCCGCCGGCGCCGTCTTCTCGGCCTGGGGCTGGGACGGCGTGTGCGGTCTTGGTGCTGCTTTCGGGCTCGGCTCGATCCTGATGGCCGGCTTCGAGCGGGCTCGGCCAGTCGGCCTCGCCCGGATCGGGGCAGCCCCCGAGACCTGACCGGGGAGAACGCGTCCACTGCCGGGTGTAACGGCACTGGATAGCATGAATTGGGCTGAATCTTCCTCAACTGCTCCTCACTCGCACCCTATTTGCCACCGATTAGCCCCGAAGGAACCTCCCGGAGGGAGCAAAATAGGTCAACGGTCCCGCCGCTTGAATTCCCTGTGAGATGGCCTTGCGGGGCTGACAATTCATGGGTCGAACCCCGGAGCCACCTGGTGAGTCGGACACGAACTTCGAGAGTCGACTTTCACTCAGGTTGCATCGGGTGCATACTCGATGCAGGCAGTCGCGTCGGAACCGCTTGGGTTCTGGGTGCCAGTCCGTGTCGCGGCACGGCAATGGAGGGGGTGTAGTCGATTTCCGCAGCCGGATCGACCACGCGCCGACCGATGTCGGCAGCTACCGTCTCGGCGGTAGAAAGGGTCGCGGTGACGCGCCGCGCCGCTACCTACCGCGCCCTTGCTCGCCGTGCCGGTCGCCGGAACCGGGACGAGCAAGGCATTGGCGTCCTCGAGGTCGTCCTGGCGATGGTCTTGTTGGTGCTGGTTCTGGTGCCGGTTTCGTACCTACTGATGGACGCCATCTCCCAAACCGGTGACGCGGTCCAAAAGACGGCGGCCCTGTCGATCGCCGAAGAGTGGATCGAGACGCTGAACAACCAAGGGCCGCAGGCGATGAGCGACGTGGGCAAGGCGTCGCTACCGATCGCCCCCGCGACAACCTACGACGGACTGTCGGCGATCTCCACCGAGGGCAACGTGACCTACACGACCTCGGCGGACTTCCAGTGGGCCAGCGTGAACCAGGTCCCTGACCTGTGCACCTCAGGAACCGTGCCCCAAGTGCTCGATGTCCAGGTCACCGTGAGTTGGGCGAGCAACAACTCCATCACCGATACGACTGTCCTCAATTACCCACCGGCCTCGTTGCCCACGGTCGGGTTCATCGGTGTGCAGATCAACGGTGATCCGCCGTGGCAGTACTCGAACACCCAACACAAGGTCACCCAGGACCCGCCACCCGACGCGGCGGGTGTGACTTGGGACACCTCGAACGGGCGCGTTCAGACCGTTCCAGTCCAGATCACCCCGGTCGCGCCGACCACCGGGACTGTGCAGACGGTCAATGCTGACCCGAGCAACGGCTGCGCTTTTATCGCTGTACCTGCGGGCACCTACAGCGTCCAGGTCGGGCCGAACACCGCGGGTCAATCGGGTCTTCAGACCGACTTCGTGCAACCGAACGGGACCGAGCAGGCGACCGCACCCGTGACCGTCGCCGTTAACCAGGTCAGCACACCGGGCCCCTATCTCTACGACGAAGGTGCCTACGTCAACATCCAGTACCCGAACACCACGGCCACCGACGACGGGGTCGTCTGCCCGAACCAGGCGTCACTCCAGTGCCTGGTGACCGGCCAGTCGCCGGGCACCGGGACGCCGGACGGGACGTCGGGGGTTACACCGACGGCGAGCGTCTTGAGCGGGACGACGCTCTCCCCGTCGACGTTGCCGAGTGGTCTGGGTATCAGCCGGATCCAGTCCACGGCCTGCGCCGGTACCAACCTGTGCATCGCGGTTGGCTACGGACCGAGCAGCGGCGCGGCCATCTACGACTCGCCGGGTACCCCGGGGACCTGGTCGGCTAGCCCCTTGCCGGTCGGTACCACCGATCTGACCCAGATCCGTTGCCCCAGCCCCACCCTGTGCTTCGCCATCGGATCGTCCAGCCCGACGGCGGCGGTCCTGTTGACCGGTGTGATCAACACCGCGGCGACTCCCCCACTGACCTGGTACGCCGACACCCTGCCGAACGGGCCGAGGAGCGGAGCGCCGCCGGCTACCCTGACCCAGATCAGCTGCCCGGCCACGGCGGCCAACGCCTGCGAGGCCATCGGTTCGGACACCTCGGGGGCGGTCGTGGTGTCTGGCCCCCAGGTGAACACCGCCCAGACCTGGTTCCCCGTCACTCTGCCCAACGGGCCGGGGAGTGGGGTGCCGCCGTCCACCCTCACCCAGATCAGCTGCCCGGCCACGGCGGCCAACGCCTGCGTGGCCATCGGTTCGGACCCATCGGGGGCGGTCGTCGTCGACGGCACGCCGTCGGGCACCAGCGCCCAGACCTGGTTCCCCGTCACCCTGCCCAACGGGCCGAGGAGCGGGGTGCCGCCGTCCACCCTCACCCAGATCAGCTGCCCGGCCACGGCGGCCAACGCCTGCCTGGCCATCGGCTCGGACAACAAGGGAGCGGTGATCGTGGCCGGCACCCCGTCGGGAACCGCCCCCTCGACCTGGTTCGCCGACACCCTGCCTAACGGGCCGGTGAGCGGTGTCAAGCCGTCCAGCCTCACCCAGATCACCTGCCCGGCGACGGCGGCCAACGCCTGCCTGGCCATCGGTTCGGACTCCTCGGGGGCCGTCGTCGTGGCCGGCACCCAGTCGGCCACCAGCCAGACCTGGCAAGCCGACACCCTGCCGGGCGGGGTCGCCGGGCTCTCACAAATCACCTGCTTCAACGGTGCCCCGTGCGTGGCCACCGGCGTGGGCGCCACCACTGCGGCGATCGTGACCGGCACCCTGGCCAACACCTCGGAGACCTTCGGCGGCGGCGTGTTCACGGTCGGGCCCAGCCAGCCCCTGTACCTGTCGGGCATCGCCTGCTTCGCCGGCGCCACCCCCACCTGTGAGGCAGCGGGGGCCAGCACGACGGGCTCCCTGGTCCTGAGTGACGCCAATATCACCCCCACCTCGTCGACGAGCGACTGGACCTCTACCGCCCTACCCAACGTCTGGGGCGGCTCCAACAACATCACCGGACTCCGGGTCGCGGCCCTGCCGGTCGGGGTGTCCAACAGCCAGCTACCGGGCAACCAGTTCTACGTGGCCTGCGCCACGTGCACCGCGAGTTCGATCGGACCCCTCTTCCCATTCGCGGCTGGTGACTCGGTGGGCGCGGGAACATGCCCCGCCGAATTGGCCGGCACCCAGTCGGCGCTGGCACCCACGGTTCCGGGAACGCCGAACAATTCATCGGCCCCGGTGGAGACCCTGCCCCTCGGCCTGCTCCCAGTCCAGGTGGTTAACGCCAACGGCACCCCGGCGGTGGGGGCCACGGTGACGGCCAGCGTGGTGACCAACGGCTGCACCGGGACTTACAACCTCGAGACCACCGGGGCAGACGGCCTTAGCCGGCTCGACGTTATCTACGACACCTACAACATCACCGCGACGTCCGGGCCCAACCAGGCCACGATCCAGGTGGCCGTCACCCCCAACTCGACGGTGTTGAACCCACTCACTTCTCCGACCATCCAATCACTGCCGACACCGGTCCAGGTGCAACTGCCATGAGGCCCGTTCTCAAACTCCGATCGGCCGAACGAGGTCGCCCCGGTGGCCGGGCCGCCCCACGAGCTCCTCACCGGCTCGACGAGGAGGGCTTCTCCTTGACCGAACTCGCGGTCGTCCTCCTCCTGATGGCCCTGCTCTTCGGCATGACGGTCCCTATCGTGAACACGGTGTTCAGCGCCACCGAGTACGTCAACAACACGTACGCCAACGAGGACCAGCTCCTACCGGTGTCAACGCACCTGCAGAGCCTGATCCGCGCCATAGTGTCGCCCGCACCGCCGACAGCGGTCGGCCAGTACATCCAACCGATCCCTGCATTCGCGGTCTATCAGGTGAATAACACCGCCAACAACCTGATCTGTTCTCAGACCGGAGGCATCTGTCCGGTCTACCAGGCGACCCCGGTGCTGACCGGCCTCACCTCCACCTCCATCACCTTCTTCACCAACATCGGCGACCCGAATGGGCCAGCCGAGGTGGTGGCCCAGCTGACCGGCCCGGCCACCGATCAGGTCTTCACCGTCACCGTGGCCCATGCGAAAGCCTCGACCTGCCCCTTCTCCCTCAGTGCCGGGACCTTCTGCTCGTGGAACAGTCCCACGACCCTGATCAGGGTGGCCAACGTGGTGAACCAGGTCAACCCGCTCCAGCCCAACTTCGAACCGGTGTTCACCTACACGCTGGCCGGCGGTGGAGGGGTCCCGGTCGCCCCGGGCGCCCTGGCGGCCACGTTCAGCTCCTGCACGTCGACGACCTGCAACGCCGACCAGATCGAGGACGTGGGGGTGGACCTGAAGGTGAACGTCTCGAACAACCCCAACCAGGGTCAAGCCGATGACCAGACCGTGATCTACCAGCTCTCGGCCTCCTCGCAGGCCTACAGCCAGAGCGTCGGATGAGGCGATACGAGGTAGTCAAGATGGCGAGCGACAGAAGACACCGGACTCGTTCGGCACCGAGAGGACGCAAGGTGGGTGTGCACTCCCTGCGTGAGACGGGCCAGGCCGTGCTGGTAATGGTGATCCTCCTTACGATCATGATTGTCGCTGCGGCTGGTCTGCTGGCCACCAACGTGATCGAGCACGATCCGTTGGTCCAGACCGACGTGGTCCAGCACTACTCGTACCGCGCCGCCGAAGCGGGGCTCAACGCGTACCTGGCCCAGGTCAACGGCAACTCCAACCTGATCAACTGCACCAACACCTCGCCGGCGGGTGGTCAGTGCAACCCATCGGACTACGACACCTGGACCCAGGTGGACCAGACGACGGGAAACGGCATCGTCCCTGAGTGGTACCTCTGGGAGGATCCGACGTTCTGTTTCAACCCCGCCTGCAATGTGGCCCCGACCCCGACGAGCACCCTCGACCATGTCCAGGTGGTCATCTATGGCGCTGCGGGCTTCCCCGGCCACATCGTCTATCAGCACACGGTCGCCAACCTGGCCCCGGCGAGCGGGTTCTTGACCCGCGTCTGGTGGAGCCAGTACGAAGCGACCGACCCGGCACTGCGGCCCGGACTGCAAGATGACTGCACCTACGATTACGACAACACCCCGGCGTACTCCGGTGCGAGCCACTCGGGAGCCTGCAGCCCGGTCGAGTTCGCTAACGGCGACCAGGTCTACGGGCCCCTGTTCTCCGACGACTCGTTCTACGTCGGGGGGGACCCCACCCTGGGGCCGGTAACGACCGCTGACCCCCACTGCTTGTTCGTCACCGACTGGGCCAACCCTCCGGCCAACGGGTACTGCACGGCGGCACCAAACAACGGTGTCGTACAGCAGAGTCCTAGCGATGCCGCCAATAGCGCCAAGGCCCAGGCGCCCCAGCTCGCGCCGACGACCGACAACGCCCTGGCCGCCTACGCCAAGCTGGACGGTTGCCTCTACCAAGGCCCAACGACGATCACCTTCGACGCCGCCGGCAGGATGAGCGTGTGGAGTCCGAACACCACGACGGAGGCCAACTCGAACACGTGTCTGGGTCTCAACGTGCCGGTACCGAACGGAGCAAACGGGAACGGGGTCATCTACGTGCAAACCGCCACGCCCGTCGCTCCGGCGGTCTGTGTGGCCGGAGCCAATCCGTACGACGACTGGACCGGCACCGCCAACGGGGCCCAGGCGCAGGTGGCCCTCGACGGGGGCCCGGCGAACTACTTCGGGGCCCAGGCGAACAATGACTGTGAGGGCGACGCCTTCGTCAGCGACAACCCGGGGGGGACCAACGCCGACTCCCCTCCCCTCCCCAACAAAACCGCCGGGGGAATCCAAGGTCAGCTGACGGTCGCCTCCCAGAACAACATCGTGATCACCGGCAACCTCCAGTACACCGATTGTGGTGGCAGCTTCGACAGCACTGTCCTCCACCCCTGTCAGTACAACGTGGGCGGTCAAAATGACGTACTGGGCCTGATCGCCCAGAACTACGTGGAGGTCAATCATCCCGTCGTGCCGAACTGCAGTACGGTCCACGGGCGGACGACCTGCAGTCCCATCACGTACAGCGGTGGAAACGGTCGGGCCACCCAGAGTTCCGAGCCGGCCTGCACCACGGGCCAGCTCGGGATCCCCAGCGCGGCGCTGTGCGATCCGGGGACCAATGGCCTGACCATTGACGCCGCCGTCTTGGCCCTGGCCCATTCATTCACCGTCAACAACGAAGGTCTCTACGATCAGGGGTCCGGAGCCTCCTACGGAGTCGGCACCCCAGAGAACGGCGACCTGGTCGTCTACGGATCCATCGCCCAGATCTGGCGCGGTGCGGTTGGGATTGCTGGACCGGAATCGGGTTACGTGAAGGACTATGACTGGGACAACCGGGCGCAGTATGTGAGTCCCCCGTACTACCTGACTCCAGGCACGCCGATCTGGGACCTCACCTCCTCGGCCACGCTCCTCGACACCGCCGTGCCGGCCACACCGGTTGGCGCCGCACCCTAAACCCGGCCGGACTGGGCAACCGGCCCGGTCCGCCCCCTCCAGCCCCTCGGACGGCTCGCCCCGGACCCAGCGCTGAACGGGCGCCGATCGGCGCCGCCTCGGGCGCTGCCACCAGCGTCCTCGGTCGACTCGAGTGAACGCGCGCCACGTACCGGGAGGCAACCCCCACCGTGCGCTCACCTTGTGGGCCAAGTGGGTTCGCCACCGAGGCATCGGTCGTGACCCCCGAATCTCGAGGAGCCCCACGTGAGGCCGCCGAGGGTGTCGAACCCCCGGCCCGACGCGACACGCGTGCCTGGAACGGTCCGCAGGGGTTGACCCGCCGTCCACTTGAGGTGCTCCCCGATGTAAGAGCGGACCGATGCTCTCATCCACCGCGGCCGACGGCCCCGGCCCCGATGTCGCTCCCCCCGGGACCTCTGGGGTCCGTCATGAGACCGGTGGCCCGTCACGATCCCCTCAACCGCACCTAAACGCAGCAGTGACCGAGTCACGGCGACCCCGGGGGCGCCCTGACGGGCCCCGGGGTGGGGCTGTCGAAGCCCGGCCGCCGTGGGTCGCTGACACGGATCCCGAGCGACGGCACTCGCCCTGAGACGCCAAGGCGGCCGGGGTGCTTACCCTCGGAGGGCCCAACTTCGGAACGGCCGGGGTCGACCAGCGCAAGAACGACGCCGCTGGTGCCAAGGGCCCGACAACGCCCGCCCCGGACCGGCGACCGCGCCTGCAGCGGGTCCCTACCGGCTGACCCGGCGGACGCCGGTCCCTTCGCCGCCGTCCCCCGAGGTGGCCCCGGCGCCGACGGTGCTCGGCTCGAGGTCGATCTCGATCGGGACCGGCTCGGGCTCGAGCTCGGGCTGGTGGTCGCCGGGGCGGGGCTCGGACGGCGTGGTGCGGTACTCGCCCTCGGCGGTACGGGTGACCACCAGGGCCCGCTTGCGCTTCCCGAGCCCGTGGACCCCCTGCATCTCCCGACAGATCTGCCACGTGGCAAAGGCCACCACGATGGGGACCACCACGACGGCGATCCGGAAGAACCAGAGAACCTCGTTCAACGAGACGTGGAAGAAGTTGGCCAGGACGTCGGTGGCGCTGGCGCCGAACAGGACGAAGAGGAGCGACAGCATCGCCGCCCCCGCCGCGGTGCGCTTGGGCCGGTCCCGCGGCCGGTCCAACAGGTTGTGCATCTCCTTGTCCTTGGTCAGCACGCGTTCCATGATCGGCCAGACGATGCAGATGTTGAAGATGAGCCCCGGGAAGACCACGGCCGGGAAGAAGACCTCCCAGGGCAGGGTGTGGCCCCAGCCGGTCCACTCCCAGCTGGGCATGATGCGAAGCGCCCCGTCCAGCCAGCCCATGTACCAGTCCGGCTGGACGGCGTAGGAGATCTTGTAGGGCTCGTAGGGGCCGAACTGCCAGATCGGGTTGATCTGGGCCAGGCCGCCCAACAGGGCCAGGCCGCCGGACACCATGAGCAGGAAGCCGGTGGTCTTGGCCATGAAGGTGGGGAACATGGGTGAGCCGATGACGTTGCGCTCGGTCCGGCCCCGGCCCTTGAACTGGGTGTGCTTCTGGCGCACCAACAACCCCAGGTGGGCCCCCAGCAGCCCGGCGATGGCCACCGGGATGATCAGCACGTGGATGATGTAGAAGCGCTCGATGATGATGTGGCCCGGGAACGGGCCCGGCCCCCACAAGAACGACGCCAGATAGCTGCCCACGAACGGGATGGAGAGCACGATCGAGTAGCCGATGCGGATCCCGGTGCCCGAGATGAGGTCGTCGGGCAGCGAGTAGCCGATGAAGCCGTTGAGGATGGCCAGGATCAGCATCACGATGCCGATGATCCAGTTGAGCTCGCGGGGCTTGCGGAAGGCTCCGGTGAAGAAGACCCGGGCCATGTGCACGACGATGGAGGCCACGAAGATGTCGGCCGCCCAGTGGTGCATCTGGCGCATGAGCAGCCCGGCCCGCACGCTGAAGGAGAGGTCGACCGACGAGGCGTAGGCCTCGGACACCCGCAGCCCGTTGAGCGGCCGGTAGCCGTTGGCGCCGGCGTGGTAGATGACGGTGGCCTGGGAGGGCACGTAGTACAGGGACAAGAAGATGCCGGTGGCGATCAGGACGACGAACGAGTACAGGGCGATCTCGCCCAGCATGAAGGACCAGTGGTCCGGGAAGATCTTGTCCAAGAAGGTGCGGCCGCCCTTGGCCACCCCCAGGCGCTCGTCCAGCTCGTCGATCGCCTGGCCGACGCGCCCGTAGGGGCCGAGGGCCGCCTTGGCCTCGCGCTTGGTGCGGGGCTTGCCGTTGGTCATGGTCATGCCGTCTGGTTCCCCTGGTTGGTGCGCTCCCAGAAGCCGGGGCCGACCGCCTGGTCGTAGCCGGTCTGGGAGCGCAGGTAGCCGTTGGCGTCCACCTTCAGCGGCAGCTGGGGCAGCGGGCGGGGGGCGGGGCCGAACTGGGGCACGGCCCCGTTGCGCACGTTGAACATCGACTGGTGGCACGGGCAGACCAGCAGCTCGAGGAGCTGCTCGTAGAGACCGACCGGGCACCCGAGGTGGGTGCACATCTTCGAGTAGGCCACGTAGCCGTTGGGGGTCCAGGTCTCCCGGCCGTTGGGCATCTCACCGCCCTGGGCGACCGTGGGGATCGGGGTCAGCTGGACCCGGATCAGGACCGTCTGGTCGTAGGCCTGCCCCTCGTCGGTGTTCTCGAAGCCGTCGGGGAAGACGGTGACGATGCCGCCGGGCCGCAGGTCCTCGACGTGGATCGGGCGGCCGTTGGCGTCGACCAGCAGGCTGTTGCGCCGCCAGTTGGTGACGTCCAGGCTGTTGCCGGGGACGGGCCCGAGCGAGCGCAGGAGCGGGAAGAGGGCCACGATGCCAAAGATCCCGAAACCGGTCACCAGCAGGCCGCCCAGGAACTTGCGCCGCTTGACCACCACGCCGGTCCGTTGCACCAGGGCGGCCGACATGGCGGCCCGCTCCTCGTCGCTCGAGCGCAGCTCGTGGCGCTCCTCGACGAAGGGGCCCTGGGGCATGAGGTACTTGCCCCAGGCCGTCAGCCCGAACCCGAGGCAGAACAGCCCGACCCCGAAGGTGACGGCGATGACGATCGGCTTGGCGTTGACCCAGTAGGCGGCACCGAAGGCGCAAACCCCGAGGATCCCGAGGAGGAAGAAGACGGCGACGAAGTTCTCGACCCGCCTCGGGTGACGGGCGGCGTCTTGGAGATGGGGGTCCTCGAAGTGGGCGACCGGCATCGGCACCGGCGTGCGGTGCCCGTCGGGCGTCTCGGCGCCGTCGCCGGGGGGGGCGGGCGGCGTCACGGTCTCGCTCACCGGCGTCCTCCTGTGGTCCCGACCAGGGCTTTCATGACTCGGTCCGGTCCCCGATCCAGAAGCAGATCAGCATGAAGATCCCCACCCCGAAGAGGAGGGCCACGAACCCCTCGGCGACCGGTCCCACCCCGCCCAGGCCGGCCCCGCCGGGGTTGACCGGGTGCTGGATGTTGGTGGTGACGTAGGCCACGATGTCGCGCACCTGGGCGTCGGTCAGGTTCCCGGTGAACCAGGGCATGTTGCCCGGGCCGGTGCGGATGGCCTCGGCCACCTGGGTGGCGTCCACCCCGTGGAGGGTCGGGGCGTTGGTGCCGTAGGCCAACTCGTCCCCGGCGCCGGTGATCGTGTGGCACGCCGCGCAGTTGAGGGCGAACAGGCTGGCCCCGTCGGTCAGGTTGGCCCCTTTGACGTTGACCGTCGGGATGTAGGGGGCCCGGGGGTAGAGCGAGTTGACGTAGGCCGCCACCTGGTGGGTCTGGAGCGGATTCAGCTTGGCCGGCTTCTGCTGGGCCTGGACCTGGAGCGGGGTGGCGGCCGGCATCCGACCGGTGCTGACCCAGAAGTCGACGGCGGCGGGGCCCACCCCGGCGATGTTCGGGGCGGCCGTGCTGCCCTGGGCCTGGTCGCCGTGGCAGCTGGCGCAGTAGGTCTGGAACACGGCCTCACCGGGGGTGATGAAGGCCGACGAGGGGGCGTGGTAGACGATCGTCTTCCTGGTTCCGTAGGCCACGACCTTGCCGTTGACGCAGACCGTGGGCACCCCCACCGGCGAGCCGTTGCCGCCCGTCGGGCCCGGGTAGCTGATGGCGGCGATCGAGCCCTTGCAGGTCACCGGGGCGGTGTAGGGCCGGGGCTTGAAGGCCCCGGGGGTGTAGCGCTGCGAGGGCACCGACGGCTCCTGGCCGGTCGACCCGCTCTGGGCGCCCGCACCGACGGCGAAGGTCAGCACCCCGCCCAACCCAACGGTGGCCACCAGGGCGGCCGGGATGACGAAACGCGTTTTGAGCAGTCGGTGCAGCACGGTGTTACTTGAGGAGGAAGAGACAGCTGTAGAGGCCGATCCAGACGACGTCGACGAAGTGCCAGTAGTAGCTGACCCCCTGGAACACCGACAACTCGCCCGGGTCGCCCGCCGGACCCTTCATGCGACCGAGGAGGAAGGCCATGGCCACCAGCCCGATGAAGACGTGGAGCCCGTGCAGTCCGCTCATGATGTAGAAGAGCGAGCCGTAGGCGTTGGTGTCCCAGCGGGTCGTCTGGGTGATCCACTCGTACATCTGGTTGCCGAGGAACGCCGCACCCAGGAAGATCGTGGCCCCGATCCAGATCCGGGCGGAGCGCCGGTTGTAGCGCTCCTCCTGCCACACGGCGTGCTGCATGGTGAAGCTGGAGGAGACCAGGATGGCGGTGAAGATGCCGGCCTGGACCACGTCGAGGTGGGTGCCCTCGGGGGGCCAGGGGTGGTCGTTGGCCCGGATGGTGAAGAAGGCGGCGAAGAGCCCGCTGAAGAACATCAGCTCCGAGCCCAGCCAGATCATGATGCCGATGGCCAACATCGGCGGCCGATCGTGCTGGACCCGGGGTGCCCGGGCCGGCTGACCCACCGAAATGGCCTGGCTCACGGCGTATTTCCTACTCGACCGTGGCCCCGCGGCGCCAACATGCTGGTGACGGCCCCAGGCACGAGACCGCCCGATGCCCGGTGCCGCGCGGCGGCCCTCGTCGCCCGGGCGCCGGGCGGGGCGGGTGCCCCCGCTCAGGGGGTGGACAGGTCGACGGGCAGGGGCAGGGAGTGGACGACCGCCAGCCGCCTGGTGGGCCTGGTCAGGGCCACGTAGAGCGTCCGGAGCCCCCGGGTGGACGGGACCGGCGGGCCCTCCGAACCCCCGGTGCCCGGGGCGCCGTCGGCGGTGATCAGGGCGGGCTCGACGACCACCACCGAGTCGAACTCGAGCCCGTTGGCCACGTCGGCCGGCAAGAGCACCAGGGGGGCGCCCAGTCCCTGGCCCCCGGGGTCCCGGGGGTCCACCGCGTCGAGCCCCCGCCCGGCGAGGGCCCGTCCCAGCTCGACCAGCACCGAGCCGGGGGCCACGACCGCCACCCGGCCGTCGCCGACCGCCGCCACCTCGGCCGCGGCGACGTCGGCCACCCGGGCGCTCAGGGTCCCCGGCGGGGCGTGGACGACCAGGGGCGGGCTGCCCGAGCGGCGGACCGGCCGGGGCGGGCTGACCCCGGGAGCCGCCGCGGCGAGGACCCGGGCCGCCACCTCGACCACCTCGGCCGGGGTGCGGTAGCTGACCGTGAGCTCGGCCAGGCGAGGCGGACGCTTTGGGGTCAAGTGCGAGGCCACCTCGGCCCAGTCGCGGGCCGCCCAGGGCCCGGTGGACTGGGCGATGTCGCCGACAACGGTCATCGAACCCGAGAGCGACCGGCGGGCCAGCATCCGCAGCTGCATCGGCGAGAGGTCCTGGACCTCGTCGACGACGATGTGGCCATAGGAGCGGACGGCCTCGTCGTCGAGCCCGGCGTGGGAGCCGTTGCCGGTCGGGACCGGGTTGGGATCGAGCCCCGACGGCCAAAAGCCGGTCTCCTCGCGGGCGCGCTCGGTCCGCTCCCGCCCGTCGGTCCGGGGTCGGGCCGAGCGGGTCCGCCGGGGCCCGAGCACCGTCCGGGCCTCGTCGACCAGCGCGGCGTCGGCCGGTGTCCAGGCCACTTCGTCGAGCGACGCGCTCCGGGGCCGGAAAAGCAGGTCCTGGTCGGCCGGGCTGAGGATCCCCTTGCCGGCGGCGGCCAGCAGCGGTCGAGCACCGAACAGGTCGTGGAGCAACTCGTGGGGGGCGAGGCGGGGCCAGATCCGGTGGAGGACTTCGGCCAGGGCCGGGTGGCGCCGGAGCCGGCGGCCGAGCTCGGCCAGGTCGAGACCCGGCTCGTCCCCCGGACCGGCCGCCCCGTCACCCTCGCCCTCCCAGCCGGCACCGGCGCCCTCCCAGCCGCCGCCGGTGCCCGAGGCGGCGAACCCGCGCTGGACCCGCTCGTATTGGTCGCTCAGCCGGCGGACGACCTGGGTCTCGACGAAACGACGTCGTGCGTTGTGGGTCCCGGGCCGCCGCCGGGCCAGGGCCACGATCTCGGCCGAATCGGCCACCGTCAGCCGCAGGGTCGTGGCACCGAAGGGGATCGCCACGTCGGTGCGCAGGGGGCGCTGGCGGGTCCGCACGGCCCGGGCGACGACCCGGGCCATCTTGGCCTCCCCCTTCAACCGGGCGACCGCGGTGGGCTCGACCGCCCGGGCCCGGACCTCGGGGACCAGTCCCGAGACGGTGGACAAGGTGACCCCGGTCTCACCGAGCGACGGCAGGACCTGTTCGATGTAACGCAAGAAGAGCGGGTTCGGGCCGACCACCAGCACCCCCTGGCGCTCGAGGGGGAACCGGTGGGTGTAGAGCAGGTAGGCCGCACGGTGGAGGGCCACCGCCGTCTTGCCGGTGCCCGGGCCGCCCTGGACCATCAACACCCCGGCCAGCGGCGAGCGGATGATCTCGTCCTGCTCGCGCTGGATGGTGGCCACGATGTCGCCCATGTGGCCGGTCCGGGCCTGCCCCAGGGCGGCCAGGAGGGCTCCGGGGCCCCCCAGGGCCACCCCGTCGTCGAGGAGGCCCGGACCGAGACCCCCGCCGGCGCCGGCGGGCGGGACGGGCCCCGAGCCCTGACCGCCGGCCACGGGCCGGGTGAAGTACTCGTCCTCGAGGCCGACCACGGTGCGGCCCTTCACGGCCAGGTGGCGTCGGCGGGCCAGGCCCTGGGGGTCGAGGCCGGTAGCCCGGTAGAACGGCTCGGCGACCGGGGCCCGCCAGTCGACGACGAGGGGCTCGTGGTCCTCGCCGGACACGGCCAGGCGGCCGATGTGGAAACTCTCGCCGGCCCGGCCCGGGTCGTCGGGGAGCCGGTCGATCCTCCCGAAACACAGGGCCTGGTCGCCGATGTCGAGCTGGGAGAGCCGGGCCAGGCTGGTGCGCACGACGATGTCGCGCTCGGTCCGGGATTGGAAGGTGCCGCCCCGGCCGAGGTCGAGAACCGAGTCGAGCATCCGGGTCGCCTCGCCCCGCATGGCCTCGAGCCCGTCGTGGGCCCGGTCGAGGAAACGCTGCTCGTCCGCTAGATCCGGATCCGGTGCCACCTGGTCCCTTCTTCTCCCGTCCGCTCCGGGCGAACGACTGATTCTAATGGGTTCCCCGCCGGGCGCGTCCGGTCCGCGCTGGGTGGTCCACAGGGATCGGGCCTGCGATGATCTGGGCGGGTCCGAGGGTTCGGCGGGCCGGGCCGCCCGCCGGCCTCGACCGGGCCGGGCCCGAAGAGGAGGACCGATGCAGCTCCCGACGATGATCGACGTCCCCGGTGACCCGGGCACCCCGGTCCCCGGCCGCGGCGAGGGTCCCGCGGTCCGCTCCGGGCGCCTCAGCACCGTGAGGGGGGCCGGCGATGGGTCGACCCCGAGACGGGCGGCACCCGGGTCGGGATCCGTGCGGACGGCACCACCGTGACCACCGGGCCCGTGCCGTGAGCGACGCCTGCGGCCAAGCCCCCTTCGTCGAGGCCTGCCGACGTCGGCCGGTGGCCCACGTCCCGGTGTGGTTCATGCGCCAGGCGGGCCGGTCCCTGCCCGAGTACCGCCAGGCCCGGGGCACCGGGAGCATCCTGTCGGCCATCGCCGAACCCGAGCTGGCGGCCGAGCTGACCATGCAGCCGGTGCGCCGCTACGGGGTCGACGCGGCGGTGCTGTTCAGCGACATCGTGGTGCCGGTGCACGGGGTCGGCTTCGGCATCGACGTCGAGCCCGGACGAGGCCCGGTGGTGGCTTCGCCCTTCGGGTCGGCCGACGACCTGCGGCGCCTGCGCCCGCTCGAGCCCGAGGCCGACGTGCCCTACGTGCTGGCGACCATAAAGCTGGTGGTGGCCGAGCTCGATCCCGCCGTGCCGCTGATCGGGTTCGCCGGGGCGCCGTTCACGGTGGCCAGCTACCTGATCGAGGGCGGGCCGTCGCGCACCTTCGCCCGGGTGAAGACCCTGATGCACGCCGACCCGGGCCTGTGGGCGTCGCTCATGGACCGGCTCGTCGACCAGTCGGTGGCCTTCTTGCGGGCCCAGGTCGGGGCCGGGGCTCGGGCGGTGCAGCTCTTCGACAGCTGGGCCGGGTCACTCTCGGCGGTCGAGTACGAGCGCTTCGTGCTGCCGGCGACCCGCCGGGTCCTCGCCGGGGTGGCTGACCTCGGGGTGCCGGCCGTGCTGTTCGGGGTGGGGACCGGCGAACTGCTGGGCTCGATGGCGACGGCCGGGGCCGGGGTCATCGGGGTCGACTGGCGGGTGCCCATCGACGAGGCCCGGCGGCGGGTGGGTCCCGACCACGCCGTCCAGGGCAACCTCGACCCGGCGATCTGCCTGGCCCCCTTCGAGGTGGTGGCCGCCGAGGCCCGCGAGGTGCTCCGCCGGGCCGGCTCCGCCCCCGGGCACGTCTTCAACCTGGGCCACGGCGTCCTCCCCGAGACCGACCCGGGGGTGCTCTCGGCCCTGGTCGACCTGGTCCATGCCGAGGGCAGGGCGGGCGTGGTGCCGTGAGGCGGGGCCAGTCCCGGCGCGAGCATGTCGGTGTGCTGGTGATGGCCCACGGGACGCCCGACGCCACCGCGGGGATCGAGCCCTTCTACACCCGCATCCGCCGGGGACGGCCCCCGACGGCCGAGCAATTGGACGACCTACGTCGCCGCTACGAGGCCATCGGCGGGGTGTCGCCGCTCGCCGCGCGCACCGGGGCCCAGGTGGACGGTCTGGCGGCCCGGCTGGAGGCGACCGACCCCGGGCGCTTCGACGTGCGCTTCGGGGCCAAGCACACCCCACCGCTGCTCGAGGAGACGGCCGCCTCGTTCGCCGGCTCGGGGGTGGACGTGGTGGTCGGCCTGGTGCTGACCCCCCACGCCTCGTCGATGGGTTCGGGCGAGTACCTGGCGCGGGCCGCGGCGGCCCTTCACGCCGTGGACGGGGCCCCGCCGTTCGTGGCGGTCGACCGCTTTTACGACGCCCCCGGGTTCGCCGAGCTCCTGGCCGCCCGGGTGCGCCAGGCCCTCGGGGGACTGGGTGCGGCCAGCAGGCCGCTCGTCGTGTTCACGGCCCACTCGCTGCCAACACGGGTGGTGGACGAGGGGGACACCTACCCTGACCAGCTGGCCGAGTCGGCCGCGATGGTGGCGGCGGCGGCCGGTCTCGACCGCACCGGCACCCCCTGGCGGGTGGCCTGGCAGAGCGCCGGACGGACCCCCGAACCCTGGCTCGGCCCCGACGTCGGGGCCGTGCTCGGGGGCCTCGGGGCCGAAGGCTTCACCGCTGTCGTGCTCTGCCCCATCGGGTTCGTGGCCGACCACCTCGAGGTGCTCTACGACCTCGACATCGAGGCCCGGGCCGTGGCCGAGGCGGCCGGCGTGACCTTCGCCCGGACCGCCTCGCTCAACGACGACCCGGCCTTCCTCGACGTCCTGGCCCGCACCGTGCGGTCGGCCGCCGACGGGGCCTGAGCGGTGCCGCGCACCCCGTCGCGGCCCCCGCCACGGCCCCGCCCGACCGTGGCCGTGGTCGGTGGCGGCATCGCCGGGCTGAGCGCGGCGTGGGAGCTGACCGGTGGCGCCGACGGGCCCGGCCCCGACAGCCCGGCGGTCGTTGTGCTCGAGGCGGCCGGGCGGCTCGGCGGCAAGCTCCAGACGGTGGCCTTCGGCGACGGGGTGCTCGACGTCGGCCCGGACGCCTTCTTGGGCCGCCGGCCCGAGGCGGCGCGGTTGTGCGAGGAACTCGGTCTCGGCCCCGAGATGGCCCCGATCGCCGCCGGCGGGGCCCAGGTCTGGGCCCGGGGCCGCCGGCGCGCCCTACCCGACGGCTTGGTCATGGGGGTGCCCACCCGCTTCTGGCCGTTGGCCCGCTCGGGCGTCCTTCCGGCCCGGGGGACGCTGCGGGCCCTGGTCGACGTGGTGTTCCCCCGCCCCGACGCCCGGGGGCCCATCGGCGACCGGGCCATCGGCCCGCTCATCGGCCACAAGCTGGGCCGCTCGGTGGTCGACACCCTGGTCGACCCGTTGCTCGGGGGGATCAGCGCCGGGGGCGTGGCCGACATGAGCACCGCCGCCGTCTACCCGCTCTTCCTGGCTGTCGCCCAGCGCCGGGCCAGCTTCATGAAGTCGCTCCGCCGGGCGGCGGCGATCGGTCCGCCCCCGCCGCCCGCCCGCGGTGACAGCCCGGGGCCCGGGGCGGCGCCGGGGGACGGCGCGAAGACAGACGGCGCGGCCGACGACGCGGCCGACGACGACCGGGCCGAGGGGGCCGAGGGACCGGAGCCCCCGATGTTCTGGGCGTTGCGCGGCGGGCTGGCCGCCCTCGTCGAGCGCCTCGGGGCGGCGCTCGGCGAGCGGGGCGTCACCCTGCGCGTCGACAGCCCGGTCGAAGCGCTCGGGCGGCCCGGCGGGACGGGCCCGTGGGAATTGCAGACGCCGACCGGCCCGCTGCACGCCGACGCGGTGGTGCTGGCGGTGCCCGCCGGGCCGGCGGCCCGCCTGCTCGAGCCCCATGACGCCGACGCGGCGACGCTGCTCGGGGGGATCGAGTACGCCTCGGTGGCCATCGTCACCCTCGCCTACCCCCCCGAAGCGGCGACCGAACCGCTCGTCGGGACCGGCCTCCTCGTCCCCCAGCGCGCCCCCGCACCGACGGGGCTCGACGACCCGCTCGTGGTCACCGCGTGCTCCTACCTCTCCAACAAGTGGCCCCACCTGGCCACCTCGGGCGAACTGTTGGTCCGGGCCTCGGTGGGGCGCTTCGGCGACACACGCTTCGAGTCGATGGCCGACGACGAGCTGGTGGCCCGGGTGACCGCCGAACTCGAGCCCCTGGTGGGCCTCGGGGAGAGCCCGACCCGCTCGATGGTCACCCGCTGGCCCGACTCGTTCCCCCAGTATCGGGTGCACCACCTGCTGCGGGTGGGGGGGATCGAGGCGGCGGTCAAGCGGGTGGGGCGCCTGGCGGTGGCCGGCGCCGCCTACCGGGGGGTGGGCATCCCCGCCTGTGTGGCCAGCGGCCGGGCGGCGGGACGCGCCGTGCTCGACTCGCTGGCCGGCGTCACCGATCCGGCGACCCCGTCGCCATGACCGGGCGGCGGGGCGGGGTGGCGCTCCCCTCCTTGGCCGCCGGGGTCTGCCTCGCCCTGTCGCTGCCGCCCTGGGGCTGGTGGCCGCTGGCCTTCGTTGGTGCCGCGCTCCTCTTCTGGCGCCTCTACGGCCTCGGGGCCCGGACCCGGCTGCTGGCCGGCTGGCTGGCCGGGCTCGGCTGCTTCGTCCCCGGCCTGTTCGCCTTCGAGAAGTTCAACTGGTACGGGGCGCTGGCCCTCATGGCGGTCGAGGCCCTCTCGATGGCCCTCGGCGCGCTGGCCGTGCCCCCAAGGCGGGGCCGGCTGGCCGCCTTCACCGGGGCCTTCACCGTGCTCGAGGCGGTGCGCATGGCCTTCCCCTTCGGGGGCCTCCCGATCGGCGGCGTCTTCTTGGGCCAGGCCGGCGGCCCGCTCTTGGGCCTGGCCCGGCTGGGCGGGCCGCTCCTGGTCACCGCCGGGGTCTTCTTGGGCGGCGGCGCCCTGGGCCAACTGGCCCTGGCCGCCCCGGCCCGACGCCCCGCCCGGGCCGACCCGGGCGGGCCCGGGGCCCCGGGCGCCGTCGGGGCCCTGGTCGCCCTGGTGGCCCTGGTGGCCCTGGTGGCCCTGGCCACCGCCGCCCCCGACGGCGGCCGACCCCTGCGGACGGTCACTGCGGTCGCCGTCCAAGGTGGCGGCCGGCGCGGCTTCACCAAGGCCCAGGTGGACCCGGCCACCGTCTTCGCCGCCCAGCTCCAGGCGAGCGCCCCCCTCCTCGCCCGGCCCGATCCCCACCTCGACCTGGTGGTGTGGCCCGAGGACGTGCTCTCGCTCCCCGGGACCCTGGCCGGGACCCCCCAGGCGGCGACCATGGCCCGCCTGGCCGGCAGGCTTCGGGCCACCGTCGTGGCGGGGGTCACCGAGACCCTCTCGGCGCGGACCTTCCGCAACCGGATCGTGGCCTGGGGGCCCGGGGGCCACGTCGTGGCCAGCTACCAGAAGGTCCACCGGGTCCCCTTCGGCGAGTACATCCCGTTCCGGGGGTTCTTCGCCCACTTCGCCAACCTCGACGCGGTGCCCCTCGACGAGGTGGCCGGGCACGGCAGCGGCCTGCTGGGAACCCCGGCCGGGCCGCTCGGGGCCCTCGACTCCTTCGAGGTCTTCTACGCCGACCGGGGCCGCTCGGCCGTCCGGGCCGGGGCCGAGCTCTTGGTGGTGCCCACCAACACCTCGTCGTACGCCACCTCGCAGGTGCCCGACCAAGAGGTGGCGGCCGACCGGGTCCAGGCGGTCGAAGAGGGCCGTGACCTGATCCAGGCCGCCCCCACCGGTTATTCGACCGTGGTCGACAACCGGGGCGACGTCGTGGCGAGAAGCGTGCTCGGACGCCCCCAGCTGCTGCGGGCCGCGGTGGCGCTCCGCTCGGGGGCCACGCTCTACGAGCGCCTGGGCGACACCCCGGTCCTGGTGCTGGCGGCGGCGGCCGTGGCTCTCGGCTGGCTCGGTGCCCTGCGCCGGCGGCGGGCCGACGGGCCCGGGGCCCGCACCGACGGGCCCGGCGCGCCCGGGACGGTCACCGTGACGCCGCGCACCGGGGCTGGGCGCCACGATGACGGGCGCCACGGCGACGGGCGGGCGTCTGTCCTCGGGGTGCCTCAGTCGTAGTAGCCCGAGTGGATGTAGACGCACGGGATGCCCTCAGCCACGAACATGGCGTGGTTAGAGGGATCGTCCTCGAGGGCCAGGCGCAGGTCGAAGCCGTAGGCACGCAGGTCGTCGACCACAGAGCGCTTGAACGCGCTCACCTGGGAGTAGTCGCCCCGGTCGCGCATGACGAGGAGGTCCCAGCGCAGGCCGTAACGGTCCAGCCAGGCCAGGGTCTGGGGCTGGACCCGCAGCGGCCGCCCGGTCAAGAGCACCACGGCCAGGCCGGGGTCGAGCAATTCCACCAGGCGGGCCACCTCTTCGATGACCCGGTCGTCGCCGCAGGCCTCGAAGAAGGCGGCCCAGTCCCGCCGGCCCCGTTCGATGAAGTGCTGGCGCCCGGCGGCGTCGGAGAGCACCCCGTCGATGTCGAAGATGACCGCCTGGCCGGCCACGACCGCCCCGGAGCGCCAACGCCAGTTCCCCGGCGCCGCGGACGGGGTGGACGGGGGGCTCACGGGCGCCGAGCCTACGGCTCCGGCCACCACCGGCCGCCACCGGCCGCCACCGTCGGCCCCGGCCACCTCGAGGGAGGCGGCGGCCGGGCATGGCAGCATTGGCTTGTGCGCGCCTCGACCACGACCGGGGGTCCCGCCGCCCCGGCGGGGGGGCCGGCGGCGCCGACGCTGGCCCCAGGGGTGCTCCCCCTCGACCACCCGGCGGCCCCGGCCGCCTCGGGCGGGAGGAACCGGGGGGACGACGACGGGCTCGGAGGCTCCCCGGGGCGGCGGGCGGCGCCGGTCGAGACGGTGGTGGTCGAGATCCCGCTCGGGCGCCGCGTGATGGTGGTGGGCGACCTCTTGCTGCGGCCCGAGGCCACCCCCTCGTCGCGGGCCCTGGCCGCCGACGTGGCCCTCACCTTGGACCGCTGGGAGGGCCCGGGCCTGGTCATCGTCTGCGGCAACCTCTTCGCCGTGCCCTGCGGGGGCGACGGCCTCGACGCCCCCCAGGTCCGCACCGCCCTCACCGCCCACCCGTCGCTGGCCACGGCCATCGAGGAGTTCACCGGGCGCCCCGACTGCCGGCTGCTGGTCCTGCCCGGGTGGCGGGACCCCGAGGTGACGACCGACCCCGAGGTGGCCGGGCTCCTGTGTGCCATGGGGGTCGAGGTCGCCGCCGCCGTCAGCCTGGTCCTCGAGACGGCGGCCGGCCCCCGCCGGGTGCTGGTACGGCCCGGCACGCCGGTGGGGTCGGTCGGCGACCTGGCCGACACCGCAGCGGCGGACACTCGTCCGTGGCTGGCCGGGATCGACCGGCTGGAGGACCCCGTGTCGGCCGGGCGCTTCGTGACCTCGCGGACCTTGTACCGGCGGATGGGGCGCTTCGTCTGGCTGCCGCCGCTCTTGGTGGTCGTCCTCGCCCTGCTCGTCCGGCTGGCCTTCGTCTACCACGGCGTCTACCACCTGGTGCGCCGGGCCTCGGGGCCCCGCCACACCCTGGTCCGGGTGTACTCGGCCTCGTGGACGAACCGGTTGTTCGTCACCCTGGGGATCATCGTGGTGCTCGAACTGGTGGTGGCCGCCGCGGTGGCCGTCGCCTCCCGGCGGTTCTGGCGCTCCGAGGGCGGCGGGGACCTGCCGGGGATCTGGGAGGGCCACGACGCGGCGGCGGCCGGCGCCCACCCGGCCGGGGGCCTGTTGGTCGGCGGGGTCGAGGCCATGGACGAGGCCCGGGCCCTGGTGGCCGAGGGCACCACCGGCCTCGTGACCGGCGGCGGCCTGCGGGCCGAGCTCTCGCACCTCGGACCGGGGTTCTTCGCCTGCCCGGGCGGCACCACCGAGCTCGTCCGCGAGCACCGGGGCCGCCTCGGGCTGCCGCCGGTCTTCTTGCACCACCGCCAGGCCAGCTGGATCGAGCTCGAGACCGGGGCCGAGCTGCACGTCCGCCTGCTGCTGGCCGACGTCGACCTGCCGATGTCGACCACCTTGGAGCGGGTGGCCACCGGCTACCGGGTCGTGAAGGGCTACAAGCCGGCCGCCGACCTCCACCCGGCCCTGGTGGCCTCGTGGCCGACCGGGGGCACCTGGCCCCCCGCCCCCGACGTGGCGGCCGACCGGGTGCGGGTGCGCCGGGTCCGGCGCATCGCCGGCTTCGCCATCTTCGTGACCGGCCTGGTCGACCTGCTGCTGGCCCTGCGCCCCCCGCTGCACGGCCACCTCCACGACGTCACCCAGGTGCTCCCGCTCGGCGTGGTCCAGGCGGCCGGCGCCCTGGTCGCCCTGGCCGGGATCGGGCTCATGATGCTGGCCCGCGGGGTCCTGCGGGGCCAGCGGCGCTCCTGGCTGGTGGCCGTGGCCCTGCTCACCGCCACCTTGGTGCTCCACCTGGCCCACGGGGCCAGCTTCGCCGGCCTGGCGGTCACCGCGGTGGTGCTCGTCTTCTTGGTGGTCCAGCAGCGGCGTTTCGGGGCGACCACCGACCAGGGGTCCTTGCGCTCGGCCCTGGTGACCCTGGTGGCCGGGGGCGTGGTGGCCGTGGTGGTGGCGACCATCGTCATCGAGGTGACCGGGCGCGTCCACCACCACCCCATCCCGTCGTGGCCCCTGGTGCTGGCCGCCTCGGGGGAGCGCCTGGTCGGGCTGTCGACCATCGGGCTGCCCGATTCGACCGACGACTGGGTCTCGCCCAGCCTGCTGGCCGTCGGGGTGGCCCTGGTCCTCGTCGCCCTCTACCTGCTCACCCGGCCGGTGGTCGACCGCCGGCTCTCCTCGGGCCGGGCCGTCCCCGCCCGCTACGCGGCGGAGATCAGGGCCCGCGACATCGTCCGGCGCCACGGCACCGGCACCCTCGACTACTTCGCCCTGCGCGACGACAAGCAGTGGTTCTTCCACCGCGACTCGTTGGTCGCCTACGCCGTCTACGGCGGGGTCTGCCTGGTCTCGCCCGACCCGATCGGCCCGGTGACCGAGCGGGGCCACGTCTGGGACGCCTTCCGCCGCTACTGCCGACCGCAACGGCTGGGGGGTGGCGGTGATGGCGGCGGCCGAGGAGTGGCTGCCCATCTACCGCGACTCGGGCATGCGCCACCTCTACATCGGCGACGAGGCGGTGGTCGACGTGCCCCGTTTCTCGCTCAGCGGGGGCAAGATGAAGGGCCTGCGCCAGGCGGTCAACCGGGTCGAGCGCAATGGCTACACCGTGCGCTTCTTGGACCCGTCGCGTCTTCCCCCGACGAGGGCTCGCCGTTGGTCGATCTCATGGGCCGCAACCGGCGGGGGGAGCACGAGCGCGGCTTTTCGATGGTGCTCGGCCGGGTGTTCGACCCGCGCGACACCGGGCTCTTGTTGACCGTGGTCGACGGTCCCGACGGCGAGCCGGCGGCCATGTGCCAGTTCGTGCCGTCCCAGGCCATCAACGGCTACTCGCTCGACCTCATGCGCCGGGACCCGGGCGAGCACCCCAACGGCCTGGTCGACTTCGCCCTGTGCTCGACCATCGACCACCTGCGCGAGCAGGGGGCCCGGGGGCTCAGCCTGAACTTCGCCGCCATGCGCTCGACCCTCGAGGGCGAGACCGGTGACGGCCTGACCCAGCGGGTCGAGCGCTGGGCCCTGCGGCGGATGTCCGGTGTGCTCCAGATCGAGTCGCTCTGGCGGTTCAACGCCAAGTACGAGCCCAGCTGGCTGCCCCGCTACATCGTCTACGACTCGGCCGAGCAGTTCGCCCCCACCGTCGTCACCATCTTGCGGGCCGAGTCCCTGAGCGAGGTGCCGGTCATCGGGCGCTTCCTCACCCCCTCGGCCACTCGGCGCTCGGCCCTGGCCGAGCCCGGACCGGGGCCGCCACGACGAGGACCCCTGTCACCTCGGGCCCGGGCGGCCACGACCCCACCGGCGACGGTCCGCCACAGCCGTCGGGCGAGGGATCCGGGCACAGCTGACCTCCTGGAGGCCGACTTCCGGGGCCCATCAGGGTGAATCGGTGCGTCGCCCCTGCCCTCTCCCCCGGTCGCAACCGGACTGCAACCCCACTACGACGGCGCTGCGACAGCCAGGGCGTAGAAAAAGCCAGGAGTACAAGGGGGGTTGAAGGGGGGAACACGAGGGGTGAAGGGGTAACCGCCGAGGAGAAGCGGCGTCGACCCGAGGGCGGAGATCACCCGACACGAGCGAGCGGCCCAGCCCCGGCTGGCCACGAGATCGCTCACAGTGTCTGGTCCTCGTCTCGTCGACACCGTTCCCGACGCGCTGACCGTGTCGGCTCTTGCACCGTTGTCCGCACCAGCACACCGGCCGCGTGGTCGGCCGGGCGGCCGGACTGGTGACTGCGACGCTCGGTTCCACCGACCTTTGGCCCTGCCCACCACCCACCTCCGCCGAAGGAACGGATTTCTCGAAAGAACAGGCTGATACCGAGGGGTGCCCATCAGGGGGCCACTGACCCGAAGGAGTTCACGATGTTGAGTCTCCAAGAGAACACCCCGACGAAGCGGGTGCTCGCTCTCATGACGTCGCTGCTCGCCACGAGCACCGTTCTCCTGGCCCCGGTCCTCCAAGCGACGCCGGCGGGAGCGGCTTCGGTCACGCCGACGCTCTACGTGACCAACGACGCGGCCGGCAGTGTGACCTCCATCTCGGAGAGCACCGACACCGCGGGGCCGACGATCGCCACTGGGGCTTATCCCATCGACGTGGCCATCACCCCGGACGCCAAGACGGCGTATGTCTCCGACCTCTACGCCAACACGGTGACCCCGATCACGGTGGCCACCAACACCGCCGGCACCCCGATCCCCGTCGGGTCGCTTCCCGATGGCATCGCCATCACCCCCGACGGCAAGACGGCCTTCGTGGCGAACCTCGGTTCCAACACGGTGACCCCGATCACGGTGGCCACCGACACCGCCGGCACCCCGATCCCGGTCGGATCCGAGCCGGTCGCCATCGCCATCACCCCCGACGGCAAGACCGCCTACGTCACGGACGCCGCCGCCAACACGGTGACCCCGATCTCGGTGGCCACCGACACCGCCGGCACGCCGATCCCGGTCGGGTCCGAGCCGTTCGCCATCGCCATGACGCCCGACGGCCAGACGGCCTACGTCGTCAACTTCGGCTCCAACAACGTGACCCCGATCACGGTGGCCACCGACACCGCCGGCACCCCGATCGCCGTGGGGTCGGGTCCCTACGGCATCGCCGTCACCCCCGAGGGTCAGACGGCCTACGTCGCAAACCTGGACTCCAACACGGTGACCCCGATCACGGTGGCCACCGACACCGCCGGCACCCCGATCGGCGTGGGATCGGGTCCCGACGGTGTTGCCGTCTCCCCGAACGGTCAGACCGCCTACGTCGCCAACTCCGGGTCCAACAGCGTCACCCCGATCTCGGTGGCCACCAATGCGGCGGGCTCCGCCATCCCCGCCGGGGCGGGCCCGGCCGGTCTCGCGGTGACCCCCGACCAGGCGCCCACGGCCGCCTTCAGCGCCACAGCGGGCCAGTCGGGCTCACCGACGCAGTTCAACGCCTCGGCCTCGTCCAGCGCGGTCGGCTCCATCGCCTCGTACGCCTGGAACTTCGGGGACGGGACCACCACGACCACGTCGGGTCCGACCACGAGCCACACCTACGCCTCCCCGGGCACCTACTCGGTGACCCTGACGGTCACCAACTCCCAGGGAACCTCGACCACCCAGGTCTTCACCGGCCAGACGATGTCGGTCAACGGAGGCCCGACGGCGACCACCGCCCAGTCGGTCACGGTGACCCAACCCGAGTCGCCTCCGACGATCACCTCGGCGGCGAGCTCGTCGTTCACCGTGGGGACGGCCGGGACCTTCACCGTCACCACCGGCGGCTACCCCGCTCCGGCCCTGAACGAGACCGGGGCGCTCCCGGCGGGGGTGACCTTCACCGACAACGGGAACGGCACCGCCACGCTGGCCGGAACCCCCGCCGCCGGGACCGCGGGCACCTACCCGTTCACGATCACCGCCGACAACGGGCTCAGCCCGAGCGCCACCCAGGCCTTCACCTTCGACGTGACCCAGGCCACCGTGGACCCGACCAAGCCCCACCGGAGATTCGTCGCCCTGGCGGCCACCCCCGATGGGAAGGGCTACTGGCTGGCCACCCGAAGCGGCAAGGTCGACGCCTTCGGTGACGCCGGGGCCTACGGCTCACTCAAGGACGCCGGCGCCTACGGCTCGCTCAAGGGCCTGGGCGTCCACCGGATCGTCGGGCTGTCGGCCACCCCCGACGGGAGGGGCTACTGGCTGGTGAACAGCGAGGGGGACGTCTCCGCCTTCGGTGACGCCCACCTCTACGGGTCGCTCAACGATAAGGGCAGTGACGACGTCGTCGGCCTGGCGCCGACGAGCGACGGGAAGGGCTACTGGCTGGTCAGCTCGGGGGGCCGTGTCGACGCCTTCGGGGACGCCGGTTCCTACGGCTCGCTCAAGAGCCAGGACGTCGACGTCGTCGGCATGACGCCGACGAGCGACGGGAAGGGCTACTGGCTGGTCACCAGGCACGGCGAGGTCGACGCCTTCGGAGACGCCCACCTCTACGGCTCGCTGAGCGGTCAGGGCATCGATGGCGTCGTCGGCCTTGCCCGCACCACTGACGGGAAGGGCTACTGGATCGTGAACGACGCCGGTGACGTCTACACCTTCGGGGACGCAACCGACGAAGGCTCGCTCGTGGGCCTGGGCGTCTCCCACGTCGTCGGCCTGGCCGCCGACCGGGCGGCGACGGGCTACTGGGTCGCCGACAGGAGCGGCACCGTCTACGGCTTCGGCGCCGCCACGCTCTACGGTCCGGCCAGCTAGCCCAGGCCATCCCGAGCCCCCGGCCCCCTGGTTGGGTGGCCGGTCAGCTCCGCCGACCCCAGGCGGTCACCAGTGGGGGTTGGACGACGTCGACTGCCCCCGAGGCGACCGCCGCCCGGTGGCAATCGAGGTCGGCGGGGCTGGCGATGGCCTGGTCGACCAGCTGGGCACCGATCATGGCGATCGTCGCCAACTCCACCGTCGCGCACTCGGGCCGTGACACCGGGAAGAAGGCGTCGGCCCCCACGTCGGCCAATCCCGCCCCCCGGAGCAGCCGGGGCAGCTTTCGGCCGTAGGCGAGGTCCACCCCGCGCTCGGCCATGAGGGACCGAAAGCCGGTCCGGATCCGGTTGGCCAGCGCGTCGGCCTCGGTGAGCGGATCGAGGCAGCTGAGGGGCTGGAGGGCCGGGTCGGCGTCTTCGACGACGAGCCAGCCGCCGGGGGCGAGCGCCGCCACCATGTTGTCCAGGGCCCGGTCGCGCTCGGCGACGTGGACGAGGACCAGGCGGGCATGGACCAGGTCGAAGCCCCCCACCGGGACCGGATCGGCGGCCACGTCGTGCACCGCGACCTCGACGTTGGGTGCCGACGCCGAGGCGGCCCAAGCCACGTCGATGTCGGTGGCCAACACGCTGCCCTGCGCACCGACCCGGCGGGCCAGGCCCCGAACGACCGACGGCCCGCCGGCACCCACCTCCCAGCACCGCCAGCCCGCACCGAGGCCCAGGCGGTCGAGGTGCTCGAAGGTCCACGGGTCGAACAGCTCCCCCAGCGCGGCCAGCCGGCGCTGGGCGCCGGTGCCGTCATTGGCCAGGAGGTAGCCCGACTCGCCCTCGGTCACCCCTCGACGCTACCAACGCCGCCCGCCGCCGAAGCCGGCCCGCCCCGACCGGCGGCCCGCCGTGGGGACCAACCTCGAGACTCAGCGCGGGAAGAGGAGGGTGGCCTGGCGGGCCATGTCGATCAGCGGGGCCGGGATGATGCCGAACACCACGGTGACCGCCACGCACAGGCCGATGGCCACCGCGGCCAGCTTGGGGACGGGCACCACCTCGTCGTCGGCCGGCTCGGGGCCCTCGGGCTCGGACTCCGGTGCGATCGAGGCGGCCGTGGCCGCAGCGGTTCCCGGGGCCGGGGCGGCGGCCCCGTCAGGGGCCTCGGTGGAGGGCTCGTCGTCGAGAAGGAGGCCGGCGTTGATGCGGGTGATCACCGCCACGTTGTGCTCGGTGCCCGCCCACACCGGCCGGGGGCCCGCCGCCGCGCCCTCGCCGGTCGCGCCGTCGCCCCTCGCGCCGTCGTCCGTCGCGCCGTCGCCCGCCACCGTGGCGGCCGGGGCCGCCGCCGGTTCGCCCGGCGGGGTCCCGCCCACCCCGAGGACGACCGGGTCCTCGGCGTCGGGCTCAAGGCCGGGTTCGGCGCCGTGCTGGCGCAGCGGGGTGTACATCAGCACGGCCACCCGGAGGTAGAAGAAGGCGGCCAGGGCGGCCGAGACCATGGCGATGGTGGCCAGCGGGACCGAGTTGGCGTCGACCGAGGCCAGCACCACCTGGAGCTTGGCCCACAGCCCGGTGGTGAACGGCGCCCCGGCCTGGGCCAGGAGCAGGACGGCGAACGAGAGCGCCAGCAGGGGCTGGCGGCGGGCCAGGCCCCGGTAGCCGGCGATGTCGTGGCGGCGGTCGCCCCCTCGGCCGAGGATGGTGACGACGGCGAAGCTGCCGATGACCATGAAGGTGTAGGCGAACAGGTAGTACAGCGAGGCGCTGACCCCACGGGTGGTGCCGGCCTGGAGGCCGAGCAGGATGAACCCGACGGTGTTGATCGACGAGTAGGCCAGCATCCGCTTGATGTCGCGCTGGACGACGGCCAGGACCGCCCCGAGCAGCAGGGTCACCACGGCCAGGGCGTAGACGATCGGCTGCCAGTCGGTGCGCAGCACCCCGAAGGACGAGACGAACACCCGCAGGAGGGCGGTGAACCCCCCGATCTTGGCCACCGCCGCCATGAACCCGGTGACCGGCGACGGGGCGCCCTGGTAGACATCGGGGGTCCACATGTGGAACGGGACGGCGGCGATCTTGAACGAGAAGCCGACCAGCAACAGGGCCAGGCCGGCCAGCAGCAAGCCGTCGGTGACCACCACGTTGTGGGACAAGAAGTCGGCGATCTGGGTGAGGTTGGTCGACCCGGTGGCCCCGTAGGTGAGGGCGATCCCGTAGACGAAGATGGCCGACGAGAAGGCGCCCAGGATGAAGTACTTGAGGGCCGCCTCGCCCGAGGCCACCCGCCGGTGGTTGAAGGCGACCAGGACGTAGAGGGGCAGCGACAGGATCTCGAGCCCCAAGAAGATGACCACCAGGTCGTTGGCCTGGCCCATGAGCATGGCCCCGGCGGCGGCGATCAGGGCCAGCACGTTGAACTCGGGCCCGTGTGTCCCCTCGCGCCGCAGGTAGCCGTCGGCGACCAGGGCGGTGAGGACCATGGCGCAGGGGACCAGGATCTGGACCAGGGCGCTGAAGCCGTCGAGGGCCACCGCCTGGTCGACGGCGGTCGACGCTCCGTGGCTGAGCACGTCGGCCCACTGCCACAGGGCGAAGCCCAGGGCGACGAGGGACACGACGACCGTCCCGGCGGTGGCCACCGGCACCCGCAGGGGCCGGCGGACCAGCGAGCCCACCACGAGCAGGAGCACGGCCCCGCCCAGCATGACGATGACCGGCAGGATGGTCATGTAGCGCACGTGGGGGGTGTGGAAGCCCACCCGGACCACGGCGGCCAGGCCCGGGGTCACGGCGTCCTCCCCGAGCGGGCCTCGGCCTGGGCCCCGGCGGTGCCCAAGCGCGCCACCAGGGGCTGGTGGCTGTGGGTCGAGACCTCGACCCGGGCGATGAGCTCGTTGACCGACGGGGTGATGCGGTCGAGCACCGGCTTGGGGTAGACGCCGAGGAAGACGATCAGGATGATGAGCGGGGCGATCACCGCCCGCTCGGCCCAGCTCAGGTCGCGGGTCTTGGCGTTGGCCGGGTCGACCTTGCCGTGGAAGGACTGCTGGTAGGCCCACAGCAGGTAGATGGCGGCGACGATGACGCCCAAGGTGGCGACCACCGCCCACCACCGGTGGGTGAGGAAGGTCCCCGACAGCACCAGGAACTCGCTCACGAAGCCGTTCAGGCCGGGCAGCCCGATCGAGGCCATCATGGCCACGGTGAACACGGCCGCCAGCACCGGGGCCGGGGTCTGGAGGCCCTTGAGCTCTGAGACCTGCCAGGTCTTGCGGCGCTCGTAGATCCAGCCGACCAGCAAGAACAGGGTGGCGGTGATCAGCCCGTGGTTGACCATCAAGAGCACCCCGCCCGAGAGGCCCTGGGTGCTGAAGGCGAAGGTGCCGAGGGCGATGAAGCCGATCTGGGCCAGCGACGAGTAGGCCAACAGGCGCTTCATGTCCCGCTGGGCACACGCCACGATGGCCCCGTAGAGGATGCCGATCACGGCCAGGGTCAACAGGAGCGGGGCCAGGTCCTTGGAGGCCTGGGGGAACAGGTTGAGGTCGAAGCGGATGATGCCGTAGGTCCCGAGCTTGGCCAGCACCGCGGCCAGGATCATCGAACCGCCGGTCGGGGCCTCCGAGTAGGCGTCGGGCGACCAGGTGTGGAACGGGAACAGCGGGGCCTTGACGGCGAAGGCGGCGGTGAAGGCGCAGAACAACAGCACCTCGGTGGTCCCCGAGAAGTGGGTGTGCTCGAGGGCGGGCAACGAGAAGGTGAGCACCCCGGTCTGGTGCTGGTGGATGAAGGCCACCGCCAGGATGCCGACCAGCAAAAAGGCCGAGCCCAAGAACGTGTACAAGAAGAACTTGAGGGCGGCGTAGGCCCGTTGGGCGTAGCCCCAGCCGCTGATGATGAAGTAGGCCGGCACCAGGGTCAACTCGAAGAAGAAAAAGAAGAGGATCAGGTCGAGCGAGATGAAGCTGCCGATGCAGGCAGCCTCCAAGAGGAGCATCCACCCGATGAAGGCCCGGGGGTCCTGGCGGCTGGACGCCCCGACGAGCACGATCGGGAACAGCACGGCGGCCAGGAGCACCAAGAACAAGGAGATGCCGTCGACGCCGACGAACCAGCGGACCCCGAGACCCTGGGCCCAGGCGTGGCTGGAGGTGAGCTGGTAGCCGGCGGTCCCGGTGCGAAAGACCACGGTGGTGGCCACGGCGAAGCCCAAGGTGGCCAGCGACACCGCCAGCCCCACCCCCTGGAGCACCTTGCGGGGGACGTTGACCATGAGGGCCACCACCAGGGCGCCGCCCGCCGGCACGAGGACCAGGACGCTCAGGTAGGGGAAGCCCTGGCTCACGACCACCACGTCCTCGAGACCATGAAGACCAAGAAGGCGGCCAGGCCGAGAGCGATGCCCAGGGCGTAGTTGCGGACGTAGCCGGTCTGGAGTCGCCGGGCCCCCGAGCCCACCCGCCGGGTCAGCGTGCCCACCCCGTTCACCGCCGCGTCGATGACCCGGCTCTCGACCACCGTGGCGCTGAAGCGGGCCAGGGCGGCGCCCGGCCGGCCGATGACCGCGTCGTAGAAGTCGTCCCAGTACCAGACCCGCTGGAGGAACCGGGGTTCGAGCTCGGGCCGGTCGGCCCGCACCCGCCACAGCATCCAGGCGATGGTCAGCCCGGCCACCGCGGCGACGGCGTCGGTGGTCGACAGGGCGGCGACGGTCGCCCCCCGTTCGTGGTCGTTGTAGAGGCTGCCGGCGAACACCGGGTCGAGCCAGTTGTTGAACCACTCGATGCCGTTGATCGGCAGGTCGATGAAGCCCCAGAAGGCTGCGCCGACGGCGAGGACGATGAGCGGGATCCGCATGACCCAGGGCGACTCGTGGGGGGTGTGGTGGGCCGGCCGGCCGTCGGGCGCGGGCTGCTGCCAGCGGGCCTCGCCGTAGAAGGTGAGGTAGAAGAGTCGGGTCATGTAGTAGGCGGTGCCCACCGCGGTGACCAGCCCCACCACCCAGAGCACCGGGCTCTTGGCGAAGACGTTGTCGAGCACGTCCCCCTTGGACCAGAACCCCGAGAAGGGCGGGATCCCGCTGATGGCCAGCCAGCCCACCATGAAGGTGCCGAAGGTCCACGGCAGCCACTTGCGCAGCCGCCCCATGCGCTTGAGGTCCTGCTCGTCCTCCAGCCCGTGGATCACCGAACCCGCCCCCAAGAACAAGAGGGCCTTGTAGAAGGCGTGGGCCACCATCAAGAAGATCGCCGCCGTGTAGGCGCCGCAGCCCACGGCCAGGATCATGTAGCCGATCTGGGAGACCGTCGAGAAGGCCAGCACCTTTTTGATGTCCTGCTGGGAGGTGGCGATGGTCATGGCCACGAAGGCGGTGGCCGCCCCGATGATGGCGATGGTCCAGGTGGCGGTCGACGAGAGCTCGAGGATGGCGCTCATCCGGCACAGCAGGTAGACCCCGGCCGTCACCATGGTGGCCGCGTGGATCAGGGCCGAGACCGGGGTGGGGCCCTCCATGGCGTCGGGCAGCCAGTTGAACAGCGGGATCTGGGCCGACTTGCCGGTGGCCGCCAGGAACAACAAGAGGACCGCGGCGGTGGCCGTCCCGCCGGCCAAGAGGGCCTTGTTGGCGAAGATCACCATGTAGTCGAGCGAGCCGACCTTGCTGAAGATCAAGAACATGGCCAGCAGGAACCCCACGTCGCCGACCCGGTTGTAGATGAAGGCCTTCTTGCCGGCCGAGGCCGCCGCCTCGCGCTGGAACCAGTACGAGACGAGCCAGTAGGAGCACACCCCCACCCCCTCCCACCCGACGAAGGTGACCAGGAGGTTGTTCGCCAGTACCAGGACCAGCATCGAGAAGACGAAGAGGTTGAAGTACACGAAGAACTTCGAGTAGTCGCGGTCCGACTTCATGTAGCCGATGGCGTAGAGGTGGATCAGCATGCTCACGCCGGTGACGAACATGCACATGGTCATCGACAGCGGGTCGACGTAGAGGGCCGCCTTCACCTGCAGGCCTCCGACCGGGATCCAGGTGAAGAAGGTCTGGGTGAAGTGCCGGGCCGCCGTGGGCTCGTCGAGGAGGCCGGCCAGGGTCACGCAGGCGGCGACGAACGCCCCGCCGATCGCCGCGGTGCCGATCCAACCCGACAGCGGGTCGCCGACCCGCCGACCGACGGTGAGCAGGACCAAGAACCCGACGAGCGGGAAGAGGGGCATGAGGAACGCAGCGTGGACCATGCCGGTTCAGCCCTTCAGCACATGGAGGTCGTCGGCGGTGGTGTTGTCCCGCCTGCGGAAGATGGCCACCACGATGCCGAGACCGACGACTACCTCGGCGGCCGCCACCACCAGCACGAAGAACACCACCACCTGCCCGGCGATGTCACCGAGCATGCGCGAGAACGTGACGAAGGTCAGGTTGGCCGCGTTCAGCATGAGCTCGATGCACATGAACATCACCAGCACGTTGCGCCGCACCAGCAGGCCCACCGCCCCGATGGCGAAGAGCACGGCGGCCAGCGCCAGGTACCACCCACCGCCGAGGCTCACGACCCCACCTCGGTTCCGGCCCCGCCCCCGGCGCCCACCGGCTCGACGGCGTCCCCGGGGGTCCCCGGGTCGCCCCCGGCCGGGGCTCGTCCGGTCACCGCCGTTGGGTCGGGGGCCGCCGGGCCGTCGTCGCCCTCGGCGGGACGGGCCGGCCGGCGGGCGAGCACCACCGCACCCACCACCGCCACCACCAGCAGGGCGGCGGTCGCCTCGAAGGCGTACAGGTAGGTCGTGAAGACCGATCGCCCCAGCTGGGCCACGTTCGAGCCCACGCAGACCCCGGGTCGGCAGGCCACGCCGTGGGGGCCGGTGGTGAGCTGACTGGCGAAGGCGAGCAGCAGGCCGCCCAGGAGGGCGATGGCGATCAGGACCAGGGCCAGGGGGCGCTGGCCCTTCAGCGGTTCGGCCTCGATGTTCTCGCGCCGGTCGACGCCCAGGAACATGATGACGAACAGGAACAGGATCACGATGGCGCCGGCGTAGACGATCACCTGCACGGCGGCCAGGAAGTCGGCCCGCTGCTCGACGAACAGGACCGCCACCCCGAAGAGGGTCATGACCAGCGAGAGGGCGGCGTGGACCGGGTTGCGCGCCGTCACCACGCCGAGGGCGCCCACCAAGATGATCGCCGCCGAGACGGCGAAGGTGACGACGTCGGGGATCGTCGGGTGCACGCCGGCCAGCAGGGGTCCGGGCATCAGGCGTCGTCGCCTCGGGTGCCGGACCCGTGCGCCGCGTCGTCGGCCGCCCCGCGGTCGGCCGGCCCACCACCGGCCTTGGCCGCCTTGGCCCCGGCCTTGTCGGCCGCCCGGCGGGCCTTGGACTCCTTGTGGCGCTCCCGGGCCGACTCGAGCAGCTTCTTGTGGCGCTCGGCCGAGCGCTGGGCCCGCCAGACCCTGCCCTTCATGCCCCGGTGCTCGAGGGGGATGTCCTGGTCGAGCAGGTGGGCCTCGAGCACCTCGCGGACCCCCATGGTGCCGGTGGCCGCGTCGTCCACCGGCCCCGACTGGCCACCCTCGGCCGGGCGCACGCCGTAGCCCAGCTCGCCCGACCACTGCACGACGCCCTCGTAGGCGGCGTTGCCCGAGGGCGACGTGGCCCGCATCCAGCCCGAAGTGTGCTCGTCGTCGCCCTCGCGCCAGTCCTCCCAGGCCAGGTGCTTGGGGCGGCCGTCGTCGTCGACCAGGAGCTCGGCCTTGGTGTAGATGGCGTCGGCCCGGTTGGTGAAGGAGAACTCGAAGAGCTTGGACTCGGTGATGGCCTCGGTCGGGCAGGCCTCGACGCACAGGTCGCAGTGGATGCAGCGCAGGTAGTTGATCTCGTAGACGTAGCCGTAGCGCTCACCGGGGGAGACCGGGTCGTCGGGCGGATTGTCGAGGCCCCGGACGTAGATGCAGTCGGCCGGGCACACACCGGCGCACAGCTCGCACCCGATGCACTTCTCCATCCCGTCCTCGTAGCGGTTGAGGACGTGGCGGCCGTGCTGGCGGGGCTGTTTCGGCTGCTTCTCCTCGGGGTACTGGCGGGTCACCCGGGGCCGGGTCAGGTGCTCGAAGGTCAGCTTGAACCCGCCCAGGAAGCTGAGCTCGTCCTTCACCTCGTCCATGAAGCCCATCAGCCGGCCCACCCCGGCCCACCGGGCCCGTCGGCGACGGGGGGGGCGACGCCGACACCCGGGCTCGGGGCCTCCTCGGCCGCCACGGCGTGGAGGCCCCCGGCCGTCACCCGGGCGCCGAGCAGCGCCGGGGACTCCTCGTCGCGCTCCTGGCCGATCCGGAACGCCCGCAGCAGCACGGTGGCCAGGGCGACCACGGCCACGGCGATCCCGACCCCCCACCAGCCGTCGACCAGGAACCCGGCCACGATCAGCAGCCAGGCCAGCGAGGACGGGATCAGGTACTTCCACCCGAGGGTCATCAACTGGTCGTAGCGGAAGCGGGGCAGCGCGGCGCGGAGCCAGACGTAGATGAACAGAAAGACCATCACCTTGGCCAGGAACCAGATGACCGGCATCCAGATCTCCGACGTCGGGATGAAGTGGGGGATCGGCCCGTCGGGGCCGCCAAAGAACAAGGTGACCACGATGGCCGACATGGTGATGACGTTCATGAACTCGGCCATGAAGAACAGGGCGAAGCGGATGGAGGAGTACTCGGTGTGGAACCCGCCCACCAGCTCCGACTCGGCCTCGGTCAGGTCGAACGGGGGGCGGGTGAGCTCGGCGGTGATGGCGATCATGAACAAGAAGAACGGCACGAAGCCCAGCCGGATCAGGTTCCAGTCCCAGAACCCGTGCGACTGGGAGATCACGATGGCCCGGGTCGACAGGGCGTTGACCAGTCCGCCGGCCGAGCTGGTGATCAGGACCACGGTGACCACGACGATCCCGAGCGCCGCCTCGTAGGAGACCATCTGGGCCGAGGCCCGCACCGAGCCGAGCAGCGGGTACTTGGACCCCGACGACCAGCCGGCCAGCATCACCCCGTAGACGGCGACCGCCGACATGGCCAGCACCAAGAGGATCCCGATCGGCGGGTCGGCGACCTGCAAGAAGAAGGTGTGGCCGCTGATGGTGATCACCCCCCCGACCGGCACCACGGTGAAGATCAGCAGCGCCGGCAGGAGCGAGAGGTAGGGGGCGAGCTTGAAGACCACCATGTCGGCCTGGTCCGGCGCCAGGTCCTCTTTGAAGAAGAGCTTGATGCCGTCGGCCAGGGTCTGGAAGAGCCCCCAGGGACCGGCGCGGTTCGGACCGATCCGGCTCTGCATGTCCGAGATGAGCTTGCGCTCGAACCAGATCATCAGCATCACCGACACCAACAAGACGACGAAGGCGACCAGGACCTTGATGACGTCGACCACCCAGACGAACCAGCCGACGCCGTGGGCGTAGAGCGGGTCGGCCCCGACCAGGAGATGCGAGCCCAGGGTCGGGATCACAGGTTCTCCATCCGGACGTCGTTGACCGCCGCGGTGGCGTCGATCAGCGTCGCCACCGCGTTGGCGGGGCCCGTCTCGTCGCCGTACACCGCCAGGTTGAAGTCAACGGCGACCACGCCGCGGGGGACGCCCGGGTCGGCCTCGGCCGGCAGGACGAGCGAGCCCCGGGCGCTGCGCAGCCGGACCCGGTCGCCGTCGCCGAGGCCGAGGCGGTCCAGGTCGTAGGGGTTGGCCCGGGCCACGGCCGCCGGCACCAGCGGGCGCAGGGAGGGCGAGCCGGTAACGGCGGAGCCGGCGTCGTAGAGGCGGCGCCCGGCCACCAGCCGCAGCGAATAGCTGTCGGGGGGCGGCACCCGGCGCGTCCTGAGATCGGTCGCCGTCGCCCGGGCCAGCAACGGCGGGGGGGCCAGGCCGGCGGGGGTGCGCTCGCCCGGCGCGGCGTCGGGGGCGGGCGGTTCGGCCAGCCCGACCCGGGGCGGGGCGCCCTGGCGCTCGACCGACTCGACCCCCGGGAGGGCGATCGGGTCGATCGGCTCGACCCGGGCGGCCCGGGCCCGGCCGTCGACGGGCACCTCGATGCCGTCGTGGGCCGAGGGGGACTCGAGGGCGGCCGCCGTCACCCCGGCATAGGCGGGGGCGAGGCGTTCGACCTCCTCGAAGAGGGCCGACTCCCCGGGCGCCCCGAGGTCGTGCCCCAGGGCCTCGGCCAGCTCGGCGGCGATCATCCAGTCCGGCCAGGCGAAGCCCGGGGCCACCAGCTTCTGGCCCAGGCGGCTGACCCGGCCCTCGATGTTGGTCACCGTGCCAGCCCGTTCGTGGGCCACGGCGGCGGGCAGGACCACGTCGGCCCGGGCCGTCGTGGCCGAAGGGTGCCCGGCGACGGCGACGACGAACTCGGCCCCCTCGAGGGCCCGGTCGGCCAGGGTGCGGTCGGGGAAGTCCCCCAGCACGTCGGCGCCGAGCACGACCAGGGCCCGGGTCCGGCCCTCGGCCGGCCCGTCGCCGGCCAGCGAGCCCAAGATCCCCGTCGTGTCACGCCCGGCGGCCTCGGGCACCGAACCCCAGGCGCCGGCGAACCAGTCCCGGCCGGCCTCGAGGGCGACCCGGCCCGGCAGGACCCCCGGGGCCAGGCCCATGTCGAGGGCCCCGTGGACATTGCCCCGGCGGAGCCCGGACAAGAAGCGGGCGCCGGGCCAGGCGGCGGCCAGGACCGAGGCGGCCTCGGCGGTGACGTCCGCGTGCTCGGCCAGCGAGGGTCGCCCGAGCACCACCACCATCCCGTCGCCCGCCGCCAAGCCGGCGGCCGGCGCCACCAGGGCCCGGGCGGCGGCCAGGTCGGTCTCGGCGAAGGCCGGTCCCTCGGGGTGGCTGGCCAGGCCGGCCGCCGCCGACTCGTCGCCGAGGAGGGCCCGGGCCAACGCCGGGGCGTCGCCGGGGCGGGCGGCCAACGAGACGGTGCTGGCGCCGGTGAGCGCCGTCGGGCGCGCCGTCAGCTCGAGCAGGCGGGTGGCCCCCGACAGGGCCGCCTCGCGCAGGCGCAGAAACAGGACCGGGAGCTCCTCGCGCAGGTCGCCGGTCAAGAGCACCACGACGGCGGCCGAGCACGCCTCGTCGACCGTGGCCCGGGGCAGCGAGAGCACGAGGTCGGCCGGCAGGCCGTCGCCCAGCTGGGCGTCGACCGAGTCGGTGCCGAGGACCCCCTTGGCCAGCTTGGCCCAGGCGTAGGCCCCCTCGTTGCTCAGCGCGGCGCCGCCCACCACGGCCACCGAGCCCCGGCCGCCGGCCGCCTGGGCCGCCGCCAGACCCTGGGCCGCCGCGCCGAGGGCCTCGCTCCAGCCGGCGGGGACCAGCTCGCCCTCCTTGCGCACCAGCGGCTCGGTCAGCCGCTCGAGGGGCCCGGCCTCGGTCACCTCGCCGGCGAACTGGCCCCGGGCCACGACCCGCTCGGCGGTGGCCACGTCGACCCCCGGGCCGGCGCCGGGCGGGCCGGCCGCCACCTCGTCGCCGTTGACCGACTCGAAGGCGAAGCGGCCCTTGTCGCAGAGCCAGCCGTGGTTGACCGGCTCCGAGTCGAGGCCGAGCAGCCGGGTCAGCCGGTTGGCCGAGGACTGGACGGCCACCCGGCACCCGAGGGCACAGGTGGTGCAGGTGGACTCCACCTGGTCGAGGTCCCAGGGCCGGGCCGTGAAGCGGTACGGGGTGGCGGTCAGCGCCCCCACCGGGCAGATCTGGACGGTGTTGCCGCTGAAGTACGAGGAGAAGGGCTGGCCGGGGAAGGTGGCCACCTCGACCTGCTCGCCCCGGCCGGCGAAGTCGATGAGGGCCTCGCCGGCCACCTCCTCGGCGAAGCGCGTGCAGCGGGCGCACTGGATGCAGCGCTCCCGGTCGAGCAGGACCAGCTCGGAGATGGCGATCGGCTTCTCGAAGTGCCGCTTCTCCTCGACGAACCGGCTCTCCCCGGGCCCGTAGGCCAGGGTCTGGTCCTGGAGCGGGCACTCGCCGCCCTTGTCGCAGACCGGGCAGTCCAAGGGGTGGTTGACCAAGAGGAACTCGAGCACGCCCTCCTGGGCCTTTTTGACCTTGTCCGAGGTGGTGACCACCTCCATGCCCTCGTTCACCGCGAGGAAGCACGACGGCTGGAGCGAGGGCCCCCGGGGGCCGCCCACCTCGACCAGGCACATCCGGCAGACCCCGACCGGCTTCATCCGAGGGTGGTAGCAAAAACGCGGGATGAAGGTCCCGGCCCGCTCGGCCGCGCTGATCAGCATCTCGCCCGGCCGGGCGGTGGCCGGTCGCCCGTCGAGGGTGAACGACACCGCCGGCCCGTCGGTTGCCGCCCCCTCAGTCATACGGGCAGCCCCCTTCTTTGACGTGGACGAGGAACTCGTCGCGGAACATGGCGATGGCCGAGTGGATCGACGACGGGATCGACGGCCCGAGGACGCAGATCGTGGTCTGCTGGGGCGGCCACTGCAAACCCGGCGAGATGTTGTCGGAGACGTCGAGCAGGAGGTCGAGGTCCTCCTCGCGCCCGCCGCCGTGCTCGATGCGGTAGAGGACCCGCTCGAGCCACCCTGAGCCCTCGCGGCACGGCGTGCACTGCCCGCACGACTCGCGGGCGAAGAACTTGGTGATGCGCCAGGCGGCGCGGACCATGCAGTCGGCCGAGTCCATGACGACGATCGAGCCCGAGCCGAGCATCGAACCGGCCTCGCCCACCTCGTCTTGGCCCAAGGGGAGGTCGACCTTGTCCGGACCGAACCACGGGGCGGACACCCCGCCGGGGATGAAGGCCTTCAGCTCGTTGCCGCCCCGGATCCCCCCGCCGAGCACCGGCGCGTAGATGAGGTCCCGGAAGGTGGTCTTGACCATCTCGAGCTCGTAGGTGCCCGGGTTCTTCACCCGGCCCGACAGGGCGAACAGCCGGGTCCCGGTGGAGCGGCCGGCGCCGAGGGCGGCGAAGGCCGCCCCGCCGTTGCGCACGATCCACGGCAGGTTGGACATGGTCTCGACGTTGTTGACCACGGTGGGCTGGCCGTAGAGGCCGACGGCAGCCGGGAAGAACGGCGGCTTGATGCGCGGGAAACCCCGCTTGCCCTCGAGCGACTCCAAGAGGGCCGTCTCCTCCCCGCAGATGTACGCCCCGGCCCCGGGATGGACCACGACGTCGAGGGAGAACCCCGAGCCGAAGATGTCCCGGCCGGCCGCCCCCTGGGCGTAGGCGTCGTTCACCGCCTGGGTCACCCGCTCGAGCCCGAGGGCGAACTCGCCCCGGATGTAGATGAAGGCCTGGGTCACCTGGAGGGCGTAGGCGGCGATCAGCACCCCCTCGACCAGCTGGTGGGGGTCGCGCTCGATGAGCAGGTGGTCCTTGAAGGTGGCCGGCTCGCTCTCGTCGCCGTTGACCACCAGGTAGGTGACGGGGTCCTTGCGGAGCATCGACCACTTGCGGCCGGCCGGGAAGCCGGCGCCGCCCCGGCCGAGCAGGCTGGCCGCGTCGACCTCGGCCGCCACCGCCTCGGGGGTCATGGTCAGCGCCTTGCGCAGGCCCTCGTAGCCGCCGGTGGCCAGGTAGCGCTCGACGGTGAACGAGTCGTCGTGGTCCCGGCGGGCGGTGATGATCCGGGGTGCCTCGGTGAGCGCCATCAGGCCGGACCCTTGGCCTGGGCCTCGTCGCCGGCCGCGGCCACGGCCGCCCGCTCGGCGGCCACGGTGGCCGGGTCGGCCTCGAGCCCCACGCTGCGCCGGACCCGCACCAGGGTCCCGTGCTCGGGGATGTCGGCGCCCAGGCGCCCGGCCCGCAGGTCGGCCACCAGCCGGTCGAAGGATTCGGGCGTCTGGGCCCCGACGAAGCGGTGGTTGACCTGCACGCAGGGCACCCGGTCGCAGTCGGCGAGGCACTCGGCCTCCTCCAAGGTGACGGTCCCGTCGGCCGTGGTCCCCCCGGCCCGCACCCCGAGGTGGTCCTCGGCGTGGGCCAGCAGCTCCAGGGCGCCGCCCAGGAGACAGGCGATGTTGGTGCACACCGAGACCAGGTAGGTCCCGACCGGCTCGGTGTGGAGCATGTCGTAGAAGGTCGCCGTCCCCCGCACCTCGGCCGGGGTGACCCCGGTCAGCTCGGCGATGTCCTCCATGGCCTCGGGCCGCAGCCAGCCGTCCTCCTCCTGGGCCAGGTGGCACAAGGGGATCAACGCCGAGCGCGCCTCTGGGTAGAGGGCCACCAGCTCGCGGGCCCGGGTGAGCGTCGACGCGCTGAGGTGGCTCACCGGTCCACCTCGCCCATCACCGGGTCGACCGACGAGATGATGGCCACCGCGTCGGCGACCAGGCCGCCGCGCAGCAACAGGGGGATCGCCTGGAGGTTGACGAAGCTCGGGCCCCGGATGTGCAGACGGTAGGGCTTGGAGGTGCCGTCGGAGACGAGGTAGCAGCCGAGCTCGCCCCGGGGGGACTCGATGGCCACGTAGACCTCGCCCTCTGGGACCTTGAAGCCCTCGGTGAACACCTTGAAGTGGTGGATCAGGGCCTCCATCGACTCGTCGATCCGGGCCCGGGGGGGCGGGGTCACCTTGGCGTCTTGGATGCGGTAGTCACCCGGTGGCATCCGCTCGGCCACCTGGCGGATGATCCTGATGGACTCGCGGATCTCGTTGAGCCGGATCGAGTACCGGTCGAAGTTGTCGCCGTAGGTGCCCACGATCACGTCGAAGTCCAGCTCGTCGTAGGCCAGGTACGGCATGGCCCGCCGGAGGTCCCAGGGCACGCCCGTCGAGCGCAGGATGGGCCCGGTCACCGAGAGGGCCAGGGCCTCTTCGGCGGTGATGTTGCCCACCCCCTCGGTCCGGTCCCGGAAGATCGGCTGACCGGTCAACAGCTCGTCGTACTCGTAGCTGCGGGCCAGCACCGTCTCGCAGATGATCTCGACGTCGTCCTGCCACCCGTCGGGCAGGTCGGCGGCGACCCCGCCCGGGCGGATGTAGTTGTTGTTCATGCGCAGCCCGGTCGTCTTCTCGAAGAAGGCCAGGACCATCTCGCGCTCACGGAAGCCGTAGATCATCATCGAGGTCGACCCGAGGTCCATGCCGTTGGTGGCCATCCACATCAGGTGGGACGACACCCGCTGGAGCTCGGACATGAGCATCCGGATCCACACGGCACGCGGCGGGATCTCGACGTCGAGCAGGGCCTCGGTGGCCAGCGCGAAAACCAGCTCGTTGTTGAGGGGCGAGAGGTAGTCCATCCGGGTGACGTTGGTCGAGCCCTGGACGTAGGTCAGCTCCTCGCCCTGCTTCTCCATCCCGGTGTGCAGGTAGCCGATGATCGGCTTGGTCCGCAGCACCGTCTCGCCGTCGAGCTCGAGCATGAGGCGGAGCACCCCGTGGGTGGAGGGGTGCTGGGGCCCCATGTTGATGATCATCGTCTCGTCGTCGCGACGCTCGATGTCGATGTCGGCGGTGTTGAGCACCGTGCCCTCGGGCAGCCGGAGCACCGCGCCGACCTCGCGGCGGAGCTCAGCCGGGTCGGTGTCGGGGCGCAGCTCCATCTCCTGGGCGCCCTCAGACGTCTCGGCGACCCGGGGCACCTCCCGGGTGGCGTTGACGAACAAGTCCTCGGCCCCGCCTCCGTGCTCGGTCCCGTCGGTCATCGGGGTCCCGGCGCCTCTTTGAACTGCACCGGCACCCGCCCGACGCCGTAGTCCTTGCGCAGGGGGTGGCCCTCCCAGTCCTCGGGCATGAGGATCCTGGTCAGGTCGGGGTGGCCCTCGAAGCGGACCCCGAGCAGGTCGAACGCCTCGCGCTCCATGGCGTCGACCCCCGGGTAGACGTCGATCAGCGAGCCGAGGCACGGGTCGGACTCGGGCACCTGGACCCGGACCCGGACCCGTCGCTTCTCGGAGAGCGACACCAGGTTGACCACCACTTCGAAGCGCTCGGGGGTCACCGGTTCGGGGAGCTGGCGGCCCGGGTGCGACAGGTAGTCCACCGCGCACAGGTCGGCGCACAGCTCGAAACCGGCGTCCCGGTAGCCGCGCACCAGCTCGACGTAGTGGGCCCGGTCCGGGAAGGCGATCTCGTCGACGCCCGGACCGCCGGACCGGGGCACGGCGGGGAGCACCGTCGGGCGGGCCGGGGCGGCGCCGGCGTCGGCACGGGCGGCGGCGTCGACACCGGCGGCGGGGTCGACCGCCGCGTCGGGGGCGCTCATCGCGGGGTGGCTACCCGGACGGCCCCGGGCGCCTCGGGGACCCAGCCGGCGGTCTCCTCGCCCGGAGCGGGCGGGTGCGGACGCCGGGTGATCTCGCCGGTGCGGATCTTCTCGTGCAGGGTCAAGATGGCGTGCAGGAGCGTCTCGGGGGAGGGGGGCAGCCCGGTGCGTAGACGTCGACCGGGACGATCTGGTCGACGCCCTGGACGATGGCGTAGTTGTTGAACATCCCGCCGGTCGAGGCGCAGACCCCCATCGAGATGACCCACTTGGGCTCCATCATCTGGTCGTAGACCTGACGGAGCACCGGGGCCATCTTCTGGGACACCCGGCCGGCCACGATCATGAGGTCGGCCTGACGGGGCGAGGCCCTGAACACCTCCATCCCGAGTCGGCTGATGTCGAAGTCGGCCGCCCCGACCGACATCATCTCGATGGCACAGCAGGCCAGGCCGAAGGTGGCCGGCCACACGCTGTTGCGGCGGGCCCACTTGACCAGGTCCTCGATGCGCCCGGTCAGGAAGTTGTGCTGGAGGTCCTCGAGGCCCATCCGCCCGCCCGCCCGCTAGGCGGCCCGGCCCGGGCGGTCGGGCTCGGCCGTGATCCTCGAGATCGTCGACTCCGAGGTGCGCGCCGGCATGCCCTCGTTGAGCCGCTTGGCGGGTCCCCAGTTGAGGGCCCCGTTGCTGACGAGATAGCAGAAGGCGGCGAAGACGGCCACCGCGAACACGAGCACCTCCACCAGGCCGAAGACCCGGAGCTGGCGGAACACCACCGCCCACGGGTAGAGGAAGACGATCTCGATGTCAAAGATGATGAAGATCATCGCCACGAGGTAGAAGCGGACCGGGAAGCGCTGGGGCGGCTCGCGGTCGGGCACGATCCCGCATTCATAGGGTGCCGTCTTGGCGTCGGTCGGCTTCTTCGTGGGGCCGAGCATCGACGAGGCCAGGAACGAGCCGGCGGCGAAGATCACCCCGAGCACGAACAGGAGGAAGATCGGCAGATACTGCGCCACGGCTCGCGGTTCTACCACGGGGCCCGTTCCCCAGGCACATCGACGGGGCCGACCGAACCGGACCCGTCGGCGCCTACGATCGCGGGGTGACCGACGGCCCGCAGCGCCCCCCCGCCGCCGCCCGCGACCGGGGCCCCCGAGGCCCCCGGACCCAGCCCGGCGCCGGCCGGGCGACCCCCGACGCGGCGCACCCGGGGCGCTCGACGGGGCGGCCGGGCGCCGGGCGCGCCGGGCCGGGGGGCCCGGGCGCAACCGCCCTCCACGACGTGGTGGTGGTGGGCGGCGGGCCGGGGGGATCGTCGTGCGCCTACTGGTTGGCCGACGCCGGCTGGGACGTGGTGGTGGTGGAGAAGAAGCGCTTCCCGCGCGAGAAGACCTGCGGCGACGGTCTCACCCCCCGGGCGGTCCGCCAGCTGGCCGACATGGGCCTCGAGCCCGAGCTGGCCGGCTCGCACCGCTTCCGCGGGCTGCGGGCCTTCGGCTTCGGCCAGATGCTCGAGCTCGAGTGGCCCCAGCACCCCGCCTTCCCCGACTACGGCTACACCATCACCCGCCACGACCTCGACGGCATCGTGGCCGACCGGGCGGCCAAGGCCGGGGCCACCGTCTGGCAGGGCACCGAGGCGGTGGCGCCGCTGGTGGCCGGGGCACTCGGGCCGGCCGGCCCGGGGGCCAACCCGCTCCCCCCCCTCGAGGGGATCGTGGTCGCCGAGCGTGACTCGGGGGCCACCCGCGAGATCAGGGCCCGCTACGTGGTGGTGGCCGACGGGGCCAACTCGCGCTTCGGCCGGGCGCTCGGCACCGGCCGGGACCGCTCGTTCCCGATGGGCATGGCCCTTCGGGGCTACTACCGCTCCGAGCACCACGACGACCCGTTCATCGAGTCCCACCTCGACATCCGCGACGCTGCGGGCGACATCGTCCCCGGCTACGGGTGGGTGTTCCCCCTGGGCGACGGCCGGGTCAACGTCGGGGTGGGGCTGCTCTCGACCGACAAGCGGTGGAAGGGCGTGAACACGACCAAGCTCATGGAGGCCTTCGTCGGGTGGGCCCCCGAACGCTGGGGTCTCTCGGCGGCCACCTGTTGCGGGCCGCCCACCGGCGGCAAGCTGCCGATGGGGCTGGCCGTGGGCCCCCACGCCGGGGCCAACACCGTGGTCATCGGCGACGCCGGCGGCTCGATCAACCCGTTCAACGGCGAGGGCATCGCCTATGCCTACGAGACCGGCCGCCTGGCCGCAGCCGCCGTGGCCGAGGCCCTGGGCGGGTCGGGCACGGCCGCCTTGGTCGATTACGACCGGGCGATCCGCGACGCCTACGGCGACTACTACAAGGTGGCCCGGGCCTTCATCACCTTGATCTCCAACCCGGCGGCCATGCGGCTGTGCGTCGGGGCCGGCATGCGCTCGGAGTTCGTGATGAGCCAGCTCCTGCGGATCATGGCCAACCTGATGCGACCCGACACCCTGGGCCCGGCCGAGACCGCCTACCGGGCCATGGAGCTGGTCTCGACCCTGCTCCCGGACATCTCGGCCGGCGGTCGTCCCCCGGGGTAAGGCCCGAGCACCCCTCAGGCGCCGACCGAGGTCCCCCGAGCGGCGATGTTGTGCTCCAAGGTGGCGGTGAGCGACGCCGTCAAAGGCGCCGGGAAGGACGTCGCCGCGGCGAAGGTGATCAAGGTGGCCTCGACCCTGCCGCCCGCGGTGAGCACGAAGGCGAACTGGGTGGACACCGTTCCGGTGGCCGACGTGATCGGGAAGGTGAGCTCGACCCCGACGACGTGCACCCCGGGGGTCTGGGGGAGGTCGAGCAGCTGGATCTGGGGCGTCCCGACGCTGGCGCCCCCGGCCACGGCCCCCCGGGTCCCGGCCACAAACTCCTTGCCCAGCGCCGCCCCGAAGCACAGGGGGAACTGTGCCCGCTCGACCTGGGCCACGTCGGCGGCGACGTCGGCCCGGGTGGCGAAGACCTGGGCCTGGGATCCGGTCTCTGAGACCGGGCCGGCGGTCGGCGCGGCGAAGACGGGCGAGGCGGCCTCGGCCGTCGGCGTCGACCCGTCGGAGCCGAAGATGCGGTCGGCGGCGGCGGGGATGCCCAGGCACTGCTCGTAGCCGGCCGCCACCTGGCGCTCAAGCCGGCGCTCGGCGGCCGTGGGGCGCGCCGTGCCGCCCCCACCCGAGAAGAAGGCGCCCAGCGGTCCGCTGGCCGACGAATCGACCGACCAGGTCGACGGGACGTCGCTGGCCGAGATGTTGATCTGCTGGGCGACCTCCTCGTCGCCCGACGGACCCGGCGCCCCCGCCGGCGGGTGGGGACCCGGGCCCCCGAGGACGACCACGGCGCCGACGCCGGCGCCCACCACGACGACGACGGCGGCGACCAGGGCCACTGTCTTTTTGTGCCGCCGCCGCCGGTGACGGGGGGCCCGGTGCGGGCGACTGACCGGCCCGGGGGGCGGCCCCGGCGGCAATGGCGGCGGCACTGTCGGCGGCGGCCCTGTCGGCGGCGGCCCTGTCGGCGGCGGCCCTGTCGGCGGCGGCACTGTCGGCGGCGGCAACCTCGACGGCAGCGTCGCGGCGGGCTGGCCGGGGGACGACGGGGCCCGGACCGAACCGGCGGCGCGGCCGAGCAGGCCCTCGAGGGCCGCCCGGCGCTCGGGCGGGAGCTGGTGGGCGGGGATCAGCCATCGCAGCCGGCGGGACCCGATCGTGCCCACCAGCGCGAAGGCCGGGGCGCCGCCGGGGAAGGTCGCCCGCTCGTCGGCGCCGACGTCGGCCAGTTCGACCCAGCCGAGCCGCCGCGCGGAGCCGGGCGCCGGGCCGGTGATGGTCAGACCGGCGACGTCGACGACGAGGCCCAGGCCCTGGGCGAGCGGCGCGGGACCACCGCCTTGGGCCTCGAGGGCCACCCCGTCGAACACCAGGGCACCCGGGCCGCCCGGCGCGGGCTCGTCGCTCACCCGCTCACCCGGTCAGCGGCCCGGGTCCGGCGAGCGTCTCAACTCGGTGCGAGGTCCACCGAGAACCGCTGGGCCGGCTTGGCCGGGACCGTCCCCGGCTTGGCGTAGTCCAGGGTCAGCGGCAGCGTGGCGTGCCCGGCCATGAGGAACGCCAGCACCTCGGTCCCCTGCCCACCGGCGGTGGTCGGCGGGACGAACGTGGGCGATCCGATCATGGCGAACCCGGCGCCCCCGCTCACCAGCTGCCAGCTCTCCTTGTCCGCGGGGTCGTAGGGCAAGGAGACCTTGATGGTCGCCGGGACCAGCACGGCGATCGTCCTGTGGTTGTCCGCCAGGGTCAACGACGGGTTCTTGGAGGGTGCGGCGGGAGCCGTGGAGGTCGTCGGCGCGGCGGTCGTCGACGTCGTCGCACTTCCCGAGGTGCTGGCGTTGCTGCACGCGGCGACGCCGAGGGACAGTCCGGCCAGCCCGATCATCAGGGCGAGCGCCCGGGCCCGCGCACCGCCGGTCGGGACGCGCGCACCGGCGTCGTCACGCGCCGGGTCGAGGTGACGGGGGGCGGACACCGGGTCAGAGTAGCGCGCTCGGGGCCGCCAACTCCGGCGGCCCCCGGGGTCATTCGCCGGCGACAGGCGACGTCGGGACCGGCTCGTGGGCCATCACCGCCGCGACGTCGTGGGCCGCGTCGGCGGCGACGGCGACGGCCCGGTCCAGCACCGCGTCGTCATGGGCCAGGCCGGGGAACAGGGCCTCGTAGGGACCCGGGGCCAGCAGCACGCCGCGGTCGAGCATGGCGTGGAAGAGCCGGCGGTACACGCCGTTGCCGGCCAGGGCCGACGCCTCGGCGTAGTCGCCCGGCGCGCGCAGTGTTTGCCCCGGGGGGCCGACGAACAGACCGACCAGGGGCCCGGCGGCGACCGTCGCCGCCGAGAGGCCGCCCGAGCGCAACGCCGCGGCCAGGTCGGCGGCGAAGGTGCCGGCCCGTCGGGCCAGCTCGTCGTAGTCCCGCTCGGTGACGTGGGTGACCACGGCCAGGCCGGCCGCCGTGGCCACTGGGTTTCCCGACAAGGTGCCCGCCTGGTAGACGGGCCCCCCGGGGGCCAGGGCGGCGAGGACGTCGCGGCGGCCCCCGAACGCGCCCACCGGCAGACCGCCGCCGATCACCTTGCCGAAGCACCACAGGTCGGGCGTGACCCCGTAGCGGGCGGCCGCTCCTCCGGGGCCGAGGCGAAAGCCGGTGATGACCTCGTCGAAGATAAGGAGCGCCCCGGCGGCGTCACAGGCCCGGCGCAGGCCGGCCAAGAAGCCGTCGGCCGGGGGGACCAGGCCCATGTTGGCGGCGACCGGCTCGACGATCACACAGGCGATCGATTCGTCGAGGTCGGGCACCACGTTGAACGGCGCCACCAGGGTCTCGGCCACCGCGGCGGGGGGCACGCCGGCCGAGCCCGGGAGACCCAAGGTGGCCACCCCGCTCCCGCCGGCGGCCAGTAGGCCGTCGGAGTGGCCGTGGTAGCAGCCGGCGAACTTCAGCACCCGGGTGCGGCCGGTGAACCCGCGGGCCACGCGCACCGCGCTCATCGCCGCCTCGGTCCCCGACGAGACCAGGCGCACCTGGTCGCAGCCGGCGACCCGCTCGCAGATCGCCTCGGCCAAGAGCACCTCGCCGCGGGTGGGCGTCCCGAAGGTGGTGCCCGAGGCGGCGGCCCGGTCAACGGCCGCGGTGACCACCGGATGGGCGTGGCCGAGGAGGAGCGCCCCGTAGGACTGGATCAGGTCCAGGTAGCGGTGGCCCTCGACGTCGTCGAGCCAGGGGCCCTCGCCGCGCGCCGCGGTGAACGGGGTGCCCCCCACCGAGGCGAACGAGCGCACCGGCGAGTCCACCCCGCCGGGGATGACCCTCTGGGCCCGGGCGAACCACTCGGCGTTAGTGCCCGACGCCGCGCCCTTGCGGTGCTCACCCACCGAGCCGCTCGGCCACGTCGGCGGCGAAGTAGCTCACCACGAAGTCGGCGCCGGCCCGCTTGAGGGCCACCAACTGTTCAACGGCCACCGCCGGTCCGTCGATGAACCCGCGCTCGGCCGCCGCCTTGATCATCGAGTACTCGCCGCTCACCTGGTAGGCGGCGACCGGCACGTCGACCGCCCGGCGCACGTCGGCCAGCACGTCGAGCGAGGTCATGGCCGGCTTCACCATCACCATGTCCGCCCCCTCGGCGACGTCGAGGAGCACCTCGGCCAGCGACTCGCGCCGGTTGGCCACGTCTTGTTGGTAGGCCCGGCGGTCGCCCCCGTCGGCGATGGTCACGTCGACGGCGTGGCGGAACGGCCCGTAGAGGGCCGACGCGTACTTCGAGGCGTAGGCCAGGATCGCCGTGTCGATGTGGCCCGAGGACTCGAGGGCCCCGCGGATGGCGGCGACCTGGCCGTCCATCATCCCGCTGGGGGCGACGACGTCGGCCCCGGCCGCCGCCTGGGCCAGGGCCACCTCTTGGTAGCGGCCCAAGGTGGCGTCGTTGTCCACCGATCCGTCCGCTGCCAGCAGGCCGCAGTGGCCGTGGTCGGTGTACTCGTCGAGGCACAGGTCGGCCATCAACACCACCGAGTCCCCGAGCGCGTCGCGCAGCGCCCGCAGGGCCCGCTGGGCGACGCCGTCGGGGTCCGACGCCTGGGAACCGGTCGGGTCCTTTGTGCCGGGCACCCCGAAGACGAGCAGGGCGGGCACCCCGAGGTCGGCCAGGCGCTTGGCCTCTTGGACCACCGACGCCACGGTGTGCTGGCACTGGCCGGGCATGGCCCCGATCGGTGCGGGCTCCTCCAGGCCCTCGGCCACGAACAGCGGGGCCACCAGGTCGTCGACCGAGAGCCGGGCTTCGGCGACCAGCCGACGCATGGCCGGCGTCGTGCGCAGCCGCCGCAGTCGCTGTTCGGGGAACCCCACCCGTCCAGCCTAAGTCGAGGTTCGGCGCCCCAGCGCGAGCCGGCCGGCGGCGCCCCTCACCGGGCCGCCGCCTCGACGAGGGCCTCGACCAGCGACGCCGGGGTGGGGCGCCGGGCCTCGGTCACTCCGCCCAGGCCGGCCCGGCGAGCGGCCCCGGCGGTCACCGGTCCGATGCAGGCGACGAGCGCGGGGACCCCGAGGGGCCGGCCGGCGCCGTCGCGCGCCGCCAGGTAGGCGTCGACGGCCGAGGGCGAGGCGAACGTCACGGCGTCGGCCCGGGCGAGCTCGGCCACCATGGCCTCGGGCGGGGCCGGTGCGGGCCGGGTCCGGTAGGCCACGACCTCGTCGACCGGCCACCCCTTGGCCGCCAACCCGGCGGCCAGGGTGGGCCGGGCCCCCTCGGCCCGCACGAACAGCACCCGGGCGCCCGGCGTCGGCGGGGGGAACTCGTCCACCAGGCCCTCGGCGCTGGCGGTGGCCGGCACCAGGTCGGCCGACAGCTGGTGAACGGCCAGGGCGCCGGCGGTGGCGTCGCCGACCGCCGCCAGGCGGGTCCGCCCCAGCGAGCGCAGATCGCCGAGCAGCGGGACGAAGCGCTCGACGGCGTTGGCCGAGGTGAAGGCCAGCCACTCGTAGTCACCTGCCCCGCCGGCGGCCCGGCGCAGGGCCGCCCCGCCGTCGGCGGGGGCCGTGGTCTCGAGCACCGGGACCGCCAGGACGCGGGCCCCGGCCGAGTGCAGGGCTTCGGCGAGGCCGGCCGCCCGCTCGGACCCCCGGGTCACCACCACGGTCCGACCGTCGAGGGGCCCGGGGGGAGGGGCGAGGTCGAGGGCGGCCACCGGGCCGACGACGAGGATCGCCGGCGCGGTGACCGGGTGGGTGCCCAGCGCGCCCAGGGTGGTCCGGCTGCGCCGTTCGGCCGCCGTGGTCCCGGCCTCGAGGACGGCCACGGGCGTGTCGGGTGCCCGGCCGCCCTCGACCAGCCGTCGGGCGACGTCGGCCCGGGTGGCCACCCCCATCAGCACCACCAGGGTGCCGCCCGACCGGGCCAGGGCCCCCCAGTCCATGCCGGCCACGCCGGGGTCGCCGTCGCCCCCGGCGTGGCCGGTGACGACGGTGACCGAGGTGGACCGGCCCCGGTGGGTGACCGGGATCCCGGCCAGGGCGGGCACGGCGAAGGCCGAGGAGACGCCCGGGACGACGTCCCAGGCGATGCCCGCCGCCTCGAGCGCCTCGGCCTCCTCGCCGCCGCGCCCGAACACGAACGGGTCGCCGCCCTTCAGCCGCACGACGGTCTTGCCGGCCTGGCCCAGCTCGATCAACAGGGCGTTGATCTCGGCCTGGGAGCGGGCGTGGGGCGGCCCGCCGCCCCCCGGCGAGCTCGGCCGCTTGCCCACGTCGATGAGCTCGGCCCCCGGGCCGGCCAGGGCGAGGACCCCCGGATCGATGAGCCGGTCGTGGACCACCACGTCGGCCCGGCCCAGCAGGTGGGCGCCGCGTCGGGTGAGGAGCATCGGGTCACCCGGGCCGGCGCCGACCAGGTGGACGGTCACGACCGGTCGGGCGCCGGGCGCCACTCTTCGATGAGCGACCCCCCGCAGTCGTCGATGAGCTGGCGGGCCAGGGCCCGGCCGAGGGCGAACGGCTCGTCCCCGTCCAGGTGGCTCCGCACCATCACCCGCCCGTCGCCGGTGGCCACCAGCCCGTGGAGCCGGAGCCCGGCGCCGGCCGGCTCGGCCCAGGCGGCCACCGGCACGGTGCAGCTCCCCCCGATCTCGGCCAACAGCGCCCGTTCGGCGTCGACGGTGCGATGCGACGCCCGGTTGTCGACCAGGGCGAGCAGGGCGCCGGTCGGCCCGTCGTCGGCCCTGCACTCGAGGGCCAACGCCCCCTGGCCCGCCTGGGGGAGCATGACCAGCGTCGAGAGCGACTCGGTAACCCGGTCGGCCCAGCCGAGGCGGTCGAGGGCGGCGAGGGCGACCACCACGGCGTGGACGTCGCCCTCCTCGGCCCGCCGGACCCGCGTGGCCATGTTCCCCCGGAGCTCGACGAAGGTCAGGTCCGGCCGCAGGTTGGCGAGCTGGGCCCGGCGACGGGCCGACCCGGTGGCCACCACCGCCCCGGGCACCAGGTCGGCCAAGCGCGCCCCGACCAGCGCGTCGCGCGGGTCGGCGCGGCGCGGGACAGCGGCCAACACCATGCCCGGCGGGGTGACCGAGGGGAGGTCCTTGGCCGAGTGGACGGCCACGTCGGCCCGGCCCTCGAGCACCGCCACCTCCACCTCTTTGGTGAAGACCCCCCGGCCGCCGATCCGCTCCAGGGGCTGGTCGGCCAGCCGGTCGCCCTCGGTGCGCACGACGACCAGCTCGACGTCGGTCCCCGGTGCGGCCGCCCTGATCGACGTCGAGACCATCTCGGCTTGGACCCGGGCCAGCGGCGAGCCCCGGGTGGCCAACCGGACCACGCCCCGCGCCCGCACCCCGGTCGTCCGGCGGGCCACGGCTAGAGGTCGAAGAGGAGGCGGAGGGCCTCGACCAGTCGCTCCCCGCGCGGTGTGCCGGCGGACTCTTTCAACAAGACCGTCGGGTCGTGGACCAGCTTGGCCAGCACGGCGCGGGTGACCGCGTCGACCTGGGACCAGTCCTCCTCGGTGAGGCCGGCGAACTGGCCGCGCCGACGCTCGAGCTCGGCCGACCGGTACTCCTCGAGCCGGGCCCGCAGGGCGGCGACGACCGGCGCCGCCCCCCGGGCACGCGACGCGGCCCGGTAGCGCTCGACCTCCTCGGCCACGATGGCCAGGGCCGCCTCTACCTCGCCCTGGCGCCCCTCCATGGCGATGGCCACCGACACCGAGATGTCGTCCATGTCGAACAGGTCGAGACCGGGTACGTCGCGCGCCGCCGGGTCGACGTTGCGCGGCATCCCGAGGTCGAGGACCAGCAGTGCACGTCGGGCCCGGGACCCCTCGGGCGCCAGCGCCGTCACCCCGAGCAGGTGCGGCGAGGCCTCGACGGCGGTCACCAGCACGTCGGCATCGCCGAGCACCCCCGGCACGTCGTCGAAGGCCACCGCGGCCACCTCGATGCCGGGGGGCGCGGACCGCTCGAGGTCGTCCGCCCGCTCGGGCGTGCGGTTGGCCACCAGCACCCGGGCCGGGCGGCGGGCCCCCGAGAGACCCACCAGCGACTGGGTCACCCCGGTGCCGACCTCGCCGGCACCCACGACGACCACGGTGCTCCCGGCCAGGCCGCCGGGGCGGCGCCCCTCGGCCAGCTCCACGGCGGCGTGGGAGAACGAGGTCGTCCCCCGGGCGATGCCGGTCTCGGAGCGCACGCGCTTTCCGGCCCGGATGGCGTGGCGGAACAACTCGGCCAGCACCGGGCCGCTCACCCGCTCGCCCTGGGCCCGTTCCCAGGCCCGGCGGACCTGGCCCAGCACCTCGGACTCCCCCGGGACGGCCGACTCGAGACCCGAGGCCACCGCGAACAGGTGGGCCGGCACGTCGTCGTCGAAGCGGATCTGGAGGTGGGGCTCGAGGGTGGCGGCCGGGACGCCGGCCTTGTCGGCCAGCACCTCTTCGACCTCGTGGACGGCGTCGTGGAAGCGGTCGACGACCGCGTAGACCTCCGTGCGCAAGCAGGTGGAGAGGACCACCGACTCCTGCAGGTTCACCCGGTCCCGCAGGCTCCCGAGGACCTTGGCCACGTCGTTCTCCCCCACGGCGACGAGCTCGAGGAGATCGAGGGGCGCCTGGTGGTGCTCCAGTCCGACAACGACGACTGACAACGGGTCGGGCGCCTCCCTCGGTCGGCCCACCCCGGACCGGCACGCTGGGCCGGAGGGCGGGTCACGGCCCCGTGCCGTGCGGACCGGGTGCGAGGCGCGCCCGGCCGTCTCCCGCATGATAGGCGGGGGGTGGGCACGGCCGTCACCGGCCCGGCCGCCCGCTCAGCCGATGTCCGGTGACGGGGAGAGCCCCACCGAGCGCATGATCGGCACCTCGCCCTCGACCTCGTCGGTCTGGCGGGACTGGTAGAAGCTCATGACCTGCAGCTCGATCGACAGGTCCACGTAGCGCAGCAGCACGTCGGCGGGGACGTTGAGGACCCGGGGGGCGAAGTTGAGGATCGACCGCACGCCCACCGCCACGAGGGCGTCGGCCACCTCCTGGGCCGCCGGGGCCGGGGCGGCGATGACCCCGATCGCCGGCCGCTCGGCCCGGGCCATCTCGCCGAGCTGGTCGAGGTGGCGGACGGTCACCGGCCCGACCCGCTCGCCGATCACCGCCGGCGAGACGTCGAACAGCCCGGCCACCCGAAAGCCGCGCGACGAGAAGCCCTCGGAGTTGACGAGGGCCCGCCCCAGGTTCCCGATCCCCACGATGACCACCGGCCAGTCCCGGTCGACACCGAGGGCCCGGTCGATCTGCGCGACGAGGAACGCCGCGTCGTAGCCGGTCCCCCGGGTACCGAACGACCCGAGCAGCGAGAGGTCCTTTCGGACCTTGGCCGCGTTCACCCGGGCCAGGTCGGCCAGCTGCTCGGAGGACACCGTGGTCGCCCCGCTGCGCAGGAGCTCGCTCAGGATCCGCTGATAGATCGGCAACCGGACCACGGTGGCCTCGGGGATGCGCCGGGACCGGGCGGCCTCGCCACGCTCGACGCGCTCTGTGGGCACCCGCGGATGGTACCGAGCGCGAACACCGGGTCACCAGACGAGACGCACCAACGAGCCGGCGGCCAGCCCGAAGCGGGCCGCCGCCGAGCCCTCGGCCACCACCAGGGCCAAGTACCCGTTGGCGTCCACCAGCAGGCCGGGCTCGCCCCGGGCCAGCTCGGAGAAGGACCGGACCCGGCGCACCGGCTCGGGGCCGCCCCAGGCCCCGGCGCCGGGGTCCGGGGCCACGCCGGCGGGGTCGAGGGCGACCGCCACCGCCTCGAGCGCGGCGGGCAGGGTGCGGGCGGGCGCCCCCAGCTGGGCGTTGCCGAAGCGGTCGACCCAGGTGACCTCCACCCGCAGGAGCGAGCGGCCCCCGGCGAGCGTCCCGGCGTCACAGACCGGGGGCGGCGCGCGGACCAGGCCCGACGGGTCGAGGGCGGGACCGAGGGAGGCCACCGAGGCGCCGGCGCACAGGGCCGCCGCCGCCGGGGCGAAGACGTCGCGCCCGTCGAAGGTCACCGACGCCTCCGGGCCGGGCCGGGGCCCGAGGTCACAGGCGGCCACCACCGGCCCGGCGGCCTCGGCCGGGCCGCAGAACAGGCCGTTGTCCGGGCCCACCCACCAGCGGGGCCCCGACGCCGGCGCCGTCTCGAGGGCGATCGCCCGCCTCGGTCCCCCGACGCCTGGGTCGACCACGGCGAGGACCAGCCCCTCGCCCAGGTGCGGGAGGGCCCGGGCGAGGGCCGCCGCGCCGGACCGCACGTCGAAGGGGGCGATCTCGTGGGTGAGGTCGATGACCGCGGTGCCCGGGGCCAGCCGGGCGAGCACGGCGTGGACCACGCCCACGAACTCGTCGCGCAAGCCGTAGTCCGAGAGGAAGAAGATGGTCCCGGGGGCCGCCGGCCCCGGAGGCTGGGTCCCGCTCAACCGGCCTTGGTCAGATGTTCGGCCACGTAGCGGTCCAGGTCCTCTTGGCGGACCCGGAAGGAGCGGCCGATCCGGGCGGCCGGGAGCGCTCCGGCGTTGATCAGCCGGTAGACGGTCATCGACGACACCCGCAGGATCGCCGCGACCTCGCCAACGGTCAAGAACCTGGTGTGGGTGGTGTCGAGTTGCTGGGTCATCGGCGTGGACTCCCCCTCCGCATCACGGACTGTACGCCCTCGGGCCGGGGGGCGAAAGCGAAAAGTGCGGGCAGTCCCTCTGCAACTTCTCCGCCTTGTTCGTGGGGCGGGCGGGCCGGGGCGGGGGGTCAGCGGGCCAGGTTCCGGGACCGCTCGGCCGCCGAGGCCACCGCCTCGATGAAGGCGGAGCGCACGGCGCGGGCCTCGAGCGCCCGCACGGCGGCGGCGGTCGTGCCCCCCGGGGAGGTCACCGACGCCCGCAGCTCCTCGGGGGCCTGGTTCGTCTCGACCAGCAGCTTGGCCGACCCGAACAGGGTCTCGACCACCAGGGTCCGGCTGACCTCACGGGTCAGCCCGGCCAGCACCCCCGCCTCGATCAGGGCCTCGGCCACCACGTAGAAGTACGCCGGACCCGAGCCCGACAGGGCGGTGACCGCGTCGAGGTGGCGTTCTGGGAGCCGGACCACCGTGCCCACGGCGGACAGCACGCCCTCGGCCCAGTCCAGGTCGGCCGCCCGCACCCTGGCCCCGCCCGAGATGGCACTCACCCCGGCACCGACCAGGGCCGGGGTGTTGGGCATGGCCCGGACGACCACCGCCCCCTCGGGCAGCACCGCCTCGAGCCGGTGGGTGGGCATGCCGGCCACGACCGAGAGCACCCGGCCCACGCCGGCCGCCCCGAGCGCCCGGCACGCCCCCTCGGCGACGTCGGGTTTGACGGCCAGGATCGCCCCGCCCCCCGGGGCGAGGGCGCCGGGCTCGAGGGCCTCGAGGACCACCAGCCCCTCGTGCTCGATGGCCAGGGCGGCCCGGCGCTCGGTCACCGGCTCGACCAGGCCCAGCTGGTCGGCCGGGGCCCAGTGGCGACGGATCAGGCCGGTGAGCAGGGCCTCTCCCATCTTGCCGCCCCCGACCACCACCAGTTTCACGGCCATGGCCCGAGAGGCTACCGGTCCCGTCGAACCCGACCCCTCGGCCGGCCTCAGCGCCGCCGGCGGCGGTACTGCGAGGGGTGGCCCAGGGTCATGGCCGTCGGGAAGTGGTCGTCGACGTAGACGATCGACGAGCCGGCGATGCGGTCGAGCTCGTCGGCGTCGACCAGGGCGGCCGGCACCTTGCCCACCAGGTAGACCGCGTCTTCGGTCCCGAGGCAAAAGGCCATCCCGTAGAGCTCGGTGTTGCGGCGCAACAGGTACTGGAGCACCTCGGTCACGTTGTCCTCGGGGGCGGGCATGAACTGGGTCTCGTGGTGCAGCGTCCGCTGGCGCAGGGTCAGCCACAGCGTGATGGCGTCCTTTTCCTCGCCTTTGAACCGCAGGTACCAGCGGTGCGAGGCGGTCCGGTCGGTGACGTCGTGGTGCTCGGCCGCCACCAGGCCGAAGGTGCCGTCGGGGGAGCGCTCGCGCTCGATCCACTCCTCGATGGCCGCCACGGTGGCGGCCATCGCCTCGTCGTCGGGCAGGTCGACCAGGGGCATCAGGGTCCCGGCGCGCTCAGGAGCACTCGACCAGGCGCCCGACCACCAGCCGGTCGAAGAGGGCGCCGAGGGTGGCGGCGGCCCGCCGCCAGGTGTAGCCGCGGGCCCGCAGCACCGAGGCGGTGGACATCCGCTCGGCCGCCAGGGGCTCTTCGACCACCCGGCGCACGGCGGCGGCGTAGGCCGCCGGGTCGGCCGCCTCGACCAAGAACCCGGTCCGGCCCGGGTCGACCAGGGTGGTCAGCCCGCCGACGGCCGAGGCCACCACCGGGGTCCCGCAGGCCGCGGCCTCCAGGGCGACCAGGCCGAAGGACTCGGAGCGGCTGGGCACCAGGCAGGCGTCGGCCGCCCGGTAGTAGGTGGAGAGCAGCTCGTGGGGCTGGGGGTCGACCATGGTGACCCGGTCGGCCACCCCGAGCTCGGCCGCCAGCGAGCGCAGGCCCTCGTAGGTCTCCTCCCCCCGGGGCCCGCTCGGCCCGCCCACGACCACCAGGCGGTAGGGGGAGCCCGGCCCGTCGAGCGCGGCCAGGGTGGCCACCGCGACGTCGGCCCCCTTCAGGGGCTGGATGCGCCCGACGAACACGAGCAGGGTCCCGTCGGCGGCCAGCCCGAGGGCCCGGCGGGCCTGGGGCCGGTGGCCCGGGCCGAAGAAGGCGTGGTCGACGCCGGGGGGCACCACGGCGATGCGGGCCGGGTCGGCGTGGTAGAGCTTGGCGATCTGGTCGGCCTCGACCGTGCACGAGGCGAGCACCGAGTCGGAGCACTCGATGACCGACGCCTCGGCCTCGGCCCGGCGGTGGGGGATGTCGGCCTCGACCTCTTCGGGGCCGGCCTCGGCCTTCACCCGGTCGAGGGTGTGGAAGGTGCAGACCAGCGGCAGGTCGAGCTCGTGCTTGATGGCGTGGCCGGCCAGACCCGAGAGCCAGTAGTTGGCGTGGATGGCCTCGAAGGGGTCCTCCCCGTCGGCCGCCGCGGCCATCAAGGCGTGGACCCGGTCGGTGAACTCGCCCACGGTGCTCGGGAGGGCCGCTCTCGGCAGCACGGCGGCGGGGCCGGCCGGCACGTGGTGGACGGCCAGGCCCGGCTCGACCTCGACCACCGGCGGCAGGTCGGGCGCCCAGGCCCTGGTGAACACGTCGCAGGTGACCCCGGTCCGGGCCAGGGCGGCGGCCAGCTCGCGGACGTAGACGTTCATCCCCCCGCCGTCCCCGGTGCCGGGTTGGGCGAGGGGCGAGGTGTGAAGCGAGAGGACCGCCAGCCGTCGCATGCCGGCCCCAGGCTACCGGGAGGGGTGCGGGGCGCCTCCGGGCCGGTGCCCGTTGCCGGCGCTGTCCGGGCCGGCCGGCCGGTCCCCGGCCCGCTCGGCTCGGGGGCCCTGGACCCGCTCGTTCGGGGCCGGTGGGCCCTCGGGGGCGTGGGCGTCGGGCTCGGCGTCGTGCTCGCGGCGGAACGAGAGGTAGATGCGGACCAGGGCCTGCTTCTGCTCCTCGCTCAGGTGGGGGTCGGCCAGGATCTGGCGGGCCAGGTCGGGGGTACCGGTGGGCGGGTCGAGGATGCCGGCTTGGACGTAGAGGGTCTCGGCCGAGATGCGCAGGGCCTTGGCGATCTGCTGGAGGATTTCGGCCGAGGGCCGCCGCAGCCCCCGCTCGATCTGGCTCAGGTACGGGTTGGAGATCCCGGCCAGCTCAGAGAGGCGCCGGAGGGACAGCCGTGCGGTCCCCCGCTGCTCACGGATGAAGGCGCCGAGGTCGCTCCAGCGCTCGGCCGGGTCGTTGCCCATCGGCCCCGAGCGTAGCTTGACCGTTCAGGGCCCCCCTGGCACCGGCGGGGCCCGGCGCAGCCGTCCGGTGCGCCCGGGCGGTCCGTAGCGGTAGAGGGCCCGACCGAGCACCTTGGTCGCCGGCACCGGGCCGAAGGTGCGGCTGTCGGTGCTGGCGTCGGGGTTGTCCCCCGCCACCGTCACCCCGGCCGGCCCGACCGAGACCACCCGCTTCACGAGCAGCGCTGCGGCGGGGGCGGGGCCCCGCGGGTCGAACAGGGCGACGAGGTCGCCGGGGCGAAGCCAGCGCACGGGCAGGCGGAGGACGACCAGGCGGTCACCGGCGACGAGGGCCGGCGCCATGCTGGCGCCGGCGACCACCACCCGGCGCACGGCCAGCGCCGCCGCCGCTCCGGCGAGCGCCGTCCCGAGCGCCGCTCCCCGGACCAGGCGCCGGCCGCCGGCCCCATTTTTCGGCGCGGCCCGCCTGGGTAGTGTGGGACCGCGGTGCACGACCTCAACTGTGGACGAACCGGGCCCCGTGTGCGGGGACCGAGAAGGAGCCCGAGAATGCGACTCATCGACCGACTGCTCACCACCGCCGACCGGTTCTCGGCGCCGACGGTGGCTCACGCCCACTGCGACCTCCCCTGCGGGATCTACGACCCGGCCCAGGCCCGGATCGAGGCCGAGTCGGTCAAGGCCATCATGGAGAAGTACAACGGCTCGGACGACCCGGTGTTCAAGGAGCGGGCGATCGTCATCAAAGAGGAGCGGGCCGACCTGGTCAAGCACCACCTCTGGGTCCTGTGGACCGACTACTTCAAGCCCGAGCACCTCGAGAAGCACCCCGAGCTCCACGACCTGTTCTGGAAGGCCACCAAGCGGGCCGGGGAGTCAAAGAAGACGACCGACGCCGCGGTGGGACAGGACCTCTTGGACCAGATCGCCGCCATCGACACCATCTTCTGGGAGACCAAGAAGGGTTGACCATCCGTCCGCCATCAACGGCGGACACGCTCGGGAAGCCCCGTCGGTCCGGGTCTTGCCCGCACCCTGAGCCGTTCGGCATCCATCGCTGAACGAGTCCGTTCCTCGCCACTCGGCCCCTGGACGTGGGGTCGCCGGGCGGCGTGGGCGTGCGCCACGCTCTGGCCCTGGCAGTGAGGGTGACTTGAAGACGGCTGCCCACGGCCGATACCGTCTGCCTCCGATTGCGGGGCCGAAGCCGGCGAACTCGTGAGACCCGCGTGAGAAAGAGGGGGACGCGGGTGAAGCGGCGACTCGGGCAGATGGCCATCAGCACGACCGCGCTTGTCGTGCTGGCGAGCGGTTTCGGACTGATCGGTGCTCGAACCGCCGGCGCGGTGACCCTCACCCCGACCGGCACCACGCTCAGCGTCGATCCGCCGCCGGCGCCCGACGTCTTCATCGCCGACACTTCCAACAGCCGGGTGGTCGAGGCGCCGGCCGGCGGCGGCCCCCAGACCACGGTGGGCACCGGGCTCTCCTACCCCTTCGGGGTGGCGGTCGACGCCGCCGGCAACGTCTTCATCGCCGACACTTCCAACAGCCGGGTGGTCGAGGTGCCGGCCGGCGGCGGCCCCCAGACCACGGTGGGCACCGGGCTGGCCAGTCCAGAGGGCCTGGCGGTCGACGCCGAGGGCGACGTCTTCATCTCCGACACCGGCCATGACCAGGTGGTCGAGGTGCCCGCCAATGGCGGCCCCCAGACCACCGTGGCCACCGGGCTGAACGAACCGTCGGGGGTGGCGGTCGACGCCGCCGGCGACGTCTTCATCGCCAACACCTCCAACAGCCAAGTGGTCGAGGTGCCGGCCGGGGGCGGCCCCGAGACGACGGTGGGCACCGGGCTCAACTACCCCACCGGCGTGGCGGTCGACGCCGCCGGCGACGTCTACATCGCCGACCACGCCAACAGCCGGGTGGTCGAGGTCCCGGCCGGGGGCGGCCCCCAGACCACGGTGGGCACCGGGCTGTTCTACCCCGAGGGCGTGGCGGTCGACGCCGCCGGCGACGTCTTCATCGCCGACACCCTCAACAGCCGGGTGGTCGAGGTGCCGGCCGGCGGCGGCCCCCAGACCACCGTGGGCACCGGGCTGGCCTACCCCTTCAGCGTGGCGGTCGACGTCCCCCCCACCCCCTCCACCTACGGCGCCCCGGTCACCCTCCAGGCCACCGTCCAGACCAGTCCAGCCGGGGGATCCCCCGCCCCGGACGGCACGGTGACCTTCAACGACGGCACCACCACCTTGGGGACCGAGAACGTGAGCGGCGCCACCACGGTCACCGCCTCCCTTACCACCTCGGCCCTCGAGGCGGGAACCCACCAGCTGACCGCCACCTACAACGGGGACACCGCCAACGCCGCTTCACGGCCGAGCGCCCCGGTCACCGTCGACGTCGGCCAGTCGAACACCACGACGGCGCTCAACTCCTCGGTCAATCCCTCGGTCTTTGGCCAAGCGGTCACCTTCACCGCCGATGTCACGGCCAACTCGCCCGGATCGGGGACGCCCACCGGGACGGTCACCTTCGACATCGACGGCAACCCCACCACCGAGAACCTGAGCGGCGGCCAGGCGACGCTGGCCACCAGCACCCTGACCGTCGGCACCCACGACGTGACGGCCACCTACAACGGTGACCCCAACTTCAACGGCTCGACCTCGAGCCCCACCCTCCAACAGGTGGTGGACCAGGCCGACACCACGACGGCGCTCAACTCCTCGGTCAATCCCTCGGTCTTTGGCCAAGCGGTCACCTTCACCGCCGATGTCACGGCCAACTCGCCCGGATCGGGGACGCCCACCGGGACGGTCACCTTCGACATCGACGGCAACCCCACCACCGAGAACCTGAGCGGCGGCCAGGCGACGCTGGCCACCAGCACCCTGACCGTCGGCACCCACGACGTGACGGCCACCTACAACGGTGACCCCAACTTCAACGGCTCGACCTCGAGCCCCACCCTCCAACAGGTGGTGGACCGGGCCGCCCAGACCCTCAGTTTCACCTCGGTGCCCCCCAACCCCGCGGTCGTGGGCGGGGCCTCCTACACACCGACTGCCACCAGCACGTCGGGGCTCTCCCCCGTTATCACTGTCGACCCTGCCTCATCGGGCGTCTGTGCCATGAAGGCCGGGGTGGTCAGCTTCAACGCGGTGGGGACCTGTGTCCTCGACGCCGCCCAGCCCGGTGACACCAACTGGCTGCCGGCCGCTCCGGTCACCCAGCGCGTGGCGGTCCAGAGTGTCCCGGGGGCGCCGACCTCACTCGCCGCCAGTGCCGGGGCCACCAGCGTCTCGCTGACCTGGAGCGCCCCGGCCCAGAGCGGAGGCACCCCGGTCACCGGCTACCAGGTCTTCCGGGGGAGCGCTCCGGGGGCCGAGTCGTCCACCCCCCTGGCCACGGTGAGCGGCACCTCGTTCATCGACACCAGCGCCCCGCCCGGGGTCACCAGCTACTACGTGGTCAAGGCGCTCAACGCCCTGGGGGATTCGGGCGCCTCCAACGAGGCCTCGGCCCTTCTCAGCCACCACCTGACGGCCGGAGCCCTGGCCGCCACCCCCGACGGCCTCGGCTACTGGATCGCCGCCCCCAGCGGGTCGGTCAGCCCCTTCGGGACCGCCCGCACCTTCGGCTCCATGGGAGGCCGGCCCCTCAACCAGCCCATCGTGGCGATGGCCGCCACCCCCGACGGCGGGGGCTACTGGCTGGTGGCCCAAGACGGCGGGGTCTTCAGCTTCGGCGACGCCCGGTTCTTCGGCTCCTTGGGGTCTCTCCCCCTGAACCAACCCATCGTGGCCATGGCCGCCACCCCCGACGGCGGGGGCTACTGGCTGGTGGCCCAAGACGGCGGGGTCTTCAGCTTCGGGGACGCCGCCTTCTTGGGTTCCCTGGGCAATCTCCACCTCAACCAGCCCATCGTGGGGGTGTCCCCCACTCCCGACGGCGGCGGCTACTGGCTGGTCTCCAAGGACGGGGGCATCTTCAGCTTCGGAGACGCCGGCTTCTTCGGCTCCCTGGGCTCGCTCACCCTCAACCAGCCCATCGTGGGCATGACCACCACCCCCGATGGTGGAGGCTATTGGCTGGTGTCGGCCGACGGCGGTGTGTTCGCCCTGGGCGACGCCGGGTTCTTCGGTTCCCTCGGCGGCCAGGCCATCGCCAACCCCATCCTGGGGCTGATCGCCGACCCGAGCGGACTCGGCTACAACCTGATCGACGTGAACGGCTCGGCCACCCACTTGGGGGGCTGACCGCCACCGGACACGGTCTATCGGGGACGCCCCGATGGACGTGACCCGGTTCGACCGACACGGTGGTTGCCTTCCTTGGGCTACCCGGCGGACGGCGCGGCGCCGGGCCGGCGCGTCGCCCTCGGTGGTCTCAGGTCGTTGCCTCGACGAGTGCGGCCGGCTGTCGTAGAGGCCTCGACGTCGTCCACCGATGCCCAGGCCTGCCGTCCCGACGGTTGGTTGGGGACCAAGGAGGGCTGAGCCCGACCGTGACCCTTAGGGTCGGGGCGACCCGGTCGGATCGGTCAGCTGGGGGTGGCGCTCGCAGGTCCGGGCGGTCGGGTGCTCGGCCAGGCGCTCCTCGGCGATGGGCTGGCCGCAGGCCTCGCAGGTGCCGTAGCTGGCGTCGTCGAGGCGCTCGAGGGCGTGGTCGATGGCGTCGAGCGTGCGTTCGGCCTCGGCCAGGACCGCCTCGTAGTCGTGCTCCACGCCCGGAGGGTACCCCACCGCTCCGGGCGGTCCGACGCCGAGGCGGCGGCTCCGTAGTGTGAGGGCATGACCGACGCTCGGACAGCCACGGCCGGCGCCGCGGGACCGGCCGGAGCGCCGCTGGCCCGGCTGGTGGGGGCCGGCCGGCCGGTCCCGTGTCTCGACGGGACCGAGCGGGCCTATCGCGATCTCGACTGCGCGGCGTCCACCCCGGCCATGGCCGTCGTGGCCGACGCGGTGGCCGACTTCTTGCCCTGGTACTCGAGCGTGCACCGGGGGGCGGGCTACAAGTCCCGCCGGTCCACCGCCGCCTACGAGGCGGCCCGGGCGGAGGTGCTCGCCTTCGCCGGCCGGCCGACGACCGAACGCGACGAGGTGGCGGTGCTCTGCCGCAACACCACCGAGGCCATCAACCATCTCGCCTACCGGCTGGAGACCCGGCCCGGCGACGTGGTGCTGACGACCGTCGTCGAGCACCACGCCAACATGCTCCCGTGGGCCCGGGTGGCCGAGCGCCGCTGGGTCGAGTGCGGTGCGGACGGCACCTTCGGGCTCGACGACGTGGTGGCCGGCCTGGACCGCTCCCCCCGGCCGATCCTGGTCGCGTTGACCGGGGCATCGAACGTGACCGGCTGGCGCCCGCCGGTCGAGGAGATCTCCGCGGCCGCCCACGAGCGCGGGGTGCCAGTGGCGCTGGACGCCGCCCAGCTGGCCCCCCACCGGCCCCTGCCCGCCGGTCCTGACTTCGTGGCCTTCAGCGGCCACAAGCTCTACGCGCCCTTCGGGGCCGGGGCGCTGATCGGGCCCCGGGCCACCTTCAGCGAAGGCGACCCCTTCCTGGCCGGCGGGGGCGCCGTCGATCTGGTCGACCTGGACGAGGTCATCTGGAGCGAGCCCCCCGATCGCGAGGAGGCGGGGTCGCCCAACGTCGTCGGGGCAGTCGCCTTCGCGGCGGCCCTGGCCGAGCTCGGCCGCATCGGCTGGGACGCCGTCGTGGCCCACGAGTCGGCGCTGGCCCGGCGGCTCACCACCGGTCTGGCCGGCATCGACGGGGTGCGCCTGCTCGGGCCCGGACCGGGCGCCGACACCCTGGCCGTCGCCGCCTTCACCCTCGAGGGCATGCACCACGCGCTGGTGGCGGCCCGGCTCAGCGCCGAGTTCGGCATCGGGGTGCGCCACGGGTGCTTCTGCGCCCACCCCTACCTCCTGCGCCTGCTGGGCATCGGGCCGGCGGCGGTGGCCGCCGCCCGGGCCCAGGTCCTGGCGGGCGACCGTCGCGACATCCCCGGGGCGGTGCGGGCCAGCTGCGGGCTGGGAACGACCGAGGCCGACGTCGACGCCCTCCTCGACGCGCTCTGTGAGCTGGCCTCGGGGGCCCCGGCCCCGGTGCCCTACGTCCAGGACCCGTTGAGCGGCGACTTCTGGCCCCAGTCCGAGGCGCCCGGTTGGTCCGCACAAGAGCGGGCGGCCGGGTCCGCCTGCTCCTTGGGCTGAGGCCGCCGTGACGGCGTCGGGCCGCCAGCATCGGACACGACGCCGGGGCGGTGTCCTGGTGGTCGCCGCCGCCACCGTCGGGCTCCTGGCCGGCTGCGGACAGAGCCAGGCCCTGGCCAAACGGGCCGGGACCGGCGACGAGGCCTGGGTGGCCACCACGGCCTACCAGAGCGGCCCCGGCTCGGCGGTGTCGCTGGTGAACCTGAAGACGGCGCGACCCGACGGGGCGGTGACCACGGGGAGCGAGCCGTCGGGGCTGGCCGCCACCCCCGACGGCCGGTCGGTGGTGGTGACCAACGCCGGCGACGACACGGTGAGCGTGGTCGACGCGGCCAGCGGCGCGGTCACCGGCACCGCGGCGGTCGGCCTCGAACCGGTGGCGGTGGCCGTCGCCGCGGGCGGCACCGACGCCAAGGGCCTGGCCCTGGTGGCCAACTTCGGGTCCGACACGGTGACCCCGGTCGATCTCGGCACCATGCGACCCGAAGCACCGATCCCGGTGGGGTCGGAACCCGACGCGGTGGCCGTGACCGCGGCGTCGCCCGGAGCCACCCCCATGGCGCTGGTCGCCGACTTCGGGTCCGACACCGTGACCCCGATCGACCTGACGACGAGACAGCCCGGACCGGCGGTGGCGGTGGGGAGCCAGCCCGACGCGCTGGCCGTGGCGACGTCGCCGCTCGGACCCGTCGCCCTGGTGGCCGACTTCGGGTCGGACACCCTCACCCCGGTGAACCTGTCGACGATGAGCCCCGGGTCACCGGTCAGCGTGCCGGGGAACCCGACGGGGATCGCGGTGGCACCCGGGGCCCCCCTTGCCTGGGTGGTCGGTGGGAACTCGATCGTGGCCGTCGCCACCACCACCATGACCGCCGGCGCCCCCCTGACCCTGCCCGGGGTCGCCGAGGCGGTGGCCCTCCAGGGTACGGCGACCGCCTGGGTGGCCCTGCAGGCCGGTTCGCTGGCCGCGGTGCACCTCGGCGCCAGTTCGGGGGGCCCGGTGGGACCGGTGGTCCACGTCGGCGGTCGCCCGTCGGCCGTGGCCGTTCCCGGCCCTGTCTCATAGAGGGTCGCCCCCGGGGGGTGGGCGGTGACGTCAGCCGGCGGTTGCGTAGACGGCCCGGGCCCGGAACCGCAGGGGGCGCTCGCCGAGCTCTTCAAGGTAGTGGGCCGTCCAGCCGGCCAGCCGGGCGATGGTGAAGATGGTCCGCCCGGCGTCGGCCGGCATCCCCCCAGCCCAGGTGACGGCGGCCAGGCCGAGATCGACGTTGAGTCCCGGGATGCGGTGGTCGGCGGCGAGGCCGACGACCCGGGCCAGAAGGGCGCGCTGGTCGTCGTCGGCCATGGCCTCGAAGCACTCGAGCAGGATGCCGGCCCTCGGGTCCCCCGCCTTGTAGACGGTGTGGCCGAAGCCCGGCAGGTTGCCGTGGAACCGCAGGGCGTCGTCGAGGGCGCGCTCGGGACCGTGGCGCTCGGCCTCGACCAGCAGCGAGTAGGCCAGTTGGCTGGCCCCGCCGTGGAGGGGGCCGGCCAGGGTGGCCAGGCCGGCCAGGACCGCGTCGTAGAGGTCGGCCCGGGTGGACGCGGCCACCCGGACAGCGACCGTCGAGGTCGCCAGCTCGTGGTCGGCCAGCAAGATGAGGGCCGAGTTGACGGTGCGGGTGAGCGCCGGTGGGGCGCCGGGCGCCAACCGGGCGGTCAGCCGGGCGGCCAGCGAGCCCGCTCCGCTCGGGGTGCTCGCCCCGCCGGTTCGCTCCCCATCGGGCGCCAGCGCCTCGACCATGGTGGCGGCAAGCCTGCGGGCGGCCTCCACCACCGCCTCGGGCCGCAGGTCGGACCGCAGCGGGTCGGTGGCCCCGGCCATGAGGGCCGCCCAGCGCAGCCGCTCGCTGGTGGCCAGCGCCGGGGGCGGCTCGTCGAGGGCAGCCCCCTCCCAGCGACCCGGCTCGGCCGCCCACAGCAGGTCGGCCACCTCCTCGTAGGCGGCCGACCTGGCCAGGCCGGTGGCCGGGCGTCCCCGGTACGCCGGCCCGTCGTCACGCAACTGGGTGACCGCTGTGGTCACCGTGACCAAGCGGGACTCGGTCCGTCGCCCGCCCCGGGACCGCCGGGCCAGGCGCTCGAGGTCGTCGGCGTCGAACAGGCTCCGGCGGCCGTCGGCCGAGGGGTGCGACGCCACCAGGCCCCGGCTGACGTAGGCGTAGAGGGTGGGCACCTTGACCCCGAGACGCCTCGCCGCCTCCTCGCTCTCGAGCATGCGGGCCACGGCCCCAGTTCAGCACACATTGACTTGATCAACGTTTACAACCCGGGCCGGCGGGGTCCAAGATGCAAGCAGGCCCCGGCGGCGTCGGTCGACGGGGCGGTGTTGGGGCGCAGGGATGCCGACCCGAGAGCCCGACCACGAGAGGAGTTCGACCATGGCCACCGTCGTGCGGGACCTGATGTCGACCCCGCCGCTCACCTGCGGGCCGGGGACCTCGCTGGCCGAGGCGGCCCGCTCGATGCGGGCCGCCCGGACCGGTTCATTGGTGGTGACCGACCGGGCCAAGGTGGCCGGGATCGTGACCGAGCGCGACCTGTTGGCCGCGGCGGCCGCCGAGGCCGACCCGGCGAGCGAGCCGGTCCGGCTCTGGATGACCCCCAATCCCGACGCCCTCGGCCCCGACGAGGAGGCGAGCGCGGCCTGGGCCAGCCTCACCCATCACCACTACCGCCACCTCCCGGTGGTCGAGGACGGGGCGCTGGTCGGGGTGGTCTCGATGCGCGACCTGTTCGCCCTGGCCCGCCTGCGGCCGGCCGGCGAGACTGGTGCCGAGGTGCCCCGGGGGCTCGAGGGGGTGGTTGTGGCCGAGACCGCCGTCGGCGACGTCCGCGGACTCGAGGGCTTCTACCACTACCGCCAGTACTCGGCGGTCGAGCTGGCCCGGACCCGGACGCTCGAGGACGTCTGGTACCTGCTCGGCCACGGCCGGCTGCCCGACGGCGCCGAGCTGGCCGAGTTCTCACGGGCCGTCGCCGCGCGGCGCGACCTCCCAGAGGGCCTGGCCGACCTGCTCCCGGCGCTGGCCGGCCACGGGCGGCCCCTCGACGTCCTGCGCACGGCGGTGTCGCTGCTCGGGGCCGAGCTCGGGTGGGCCCCGACCCACGACATCGACCAGGGCACCCTCTCGGACCAGGCCCTGCGGCTCTGCGCGGTGGTGCCGACGATCCTGTGCGCCGCCCACCGCCTCCGCCAGGGCCTTCGGCCGGTGCCGGCGCGCCCCGAGCTCTCCTTCGCCGCCAACTACCTGTGGATGCTCAACGGCGCCGAGCCCGAGCCGGCGCACGCCCGGGCGGTCGAGCAGTACCTGATGCTGACCATCGACCACGGCTTCAACGCGTCGACCTTCACGGCGCGGGTCATCACATCGACCGGGGCCGACCTGGCAGCCGCGGTGTGCGGCGCGGTGGGGGCGCTCTCCGGACCGCTCCACGGCGGGGCGCCCAGCCGCGCCCTCGACATGCTCGACGCCATCGGGTCGCCCGAGCGGGCCGAGGCCTGGCTGCGCGGGGCCGTGGCCCGGGGGGAGCGGATCATGGGGTTCGGGCACCGGGTCTACAAGACCGACGACCCGCGCTCGGTGTTTCTGCGCGACGTGGCCCGCTCCCTCGGGGGCCCGCTGGTCGAGTTCGCCACCGAGGTCGAGCGCACCGCGGTCGACGTGCTGGGCCAGCTCAAGCCGGGGCGCCGCCTCTACACCAACGTCGAGTTCTACGCCGGGGTGGTCATGGAGACCTGCGGGGTGCCCCGGGACATGTTCACGCCCACCTTCGCCGCCAGCCGGACGATCGGCTGGTCGTCCCACGTGCTCGAGCAGGCCGCCGACAACCGCCTCATCCGGCCGACCGCCCGCTACGTCGGCCCCCCGCCCCCCCAACCGGTCCCCGGAGCCTGATTTCCCGAGCGCCGGGGTCGCCGACTGGGGTCGCCGACCAGCATTCATAGTTCTCTCATGTCCCGCCCGTAGGGTTGAGGGCATCGCGACCGACCAGCTCCCCCGGACTCTCGAGGTGCCAGGGGAGGACCAGGCGCCGCTCGGCGTCGTCCCCCCTGTCCCCCCTGTCCCGGCGGCGCCGTCCGACCCGGCGGCACCACCCGGCGAGCGGGCCGGTCCCGGGCGGCGGGTCGCGGTCGGCGTGGCGGCCAACCTCGGGGTGCTCGCCGTGTTCTGCCTGCCGGGTCTGGCGTTGTGGTGGCACGCCTGGGACGGGCACCTCGCCACGACGCTCGCCTGTGCGTGTGGGGACTCGGGCCAGCAGGTCTGGTTCATCGCCTGGCCGGCCTACGCCATTGAGCACGGGCTGAACCCGTTCTTCAGCGGGGCCCTGTGGGCCCCCGACGGCGTCAACCTGCTCTCGAATGCCAGCTCCCCGCTGGTGGGCATCGCCCTGGCCCCGGTGACCTGGCTCGCCGGGCCGATCGTCACCACCAACCTCGCCCTCGTCCTGGCGCCGGCGCTGAGCGCCTGGGGCTGTTGGTTCGCCTGCCGGCGGATGGTCGGCTGGGCCCCGGCGGCGTGGATCGCCGGGGCCGTCTTCGGCTACTCGCCGTTCATCGTCGACAACGACGCCACCGGGCACGTCGGGCTGGCGTTGCTGGTCGTGCCACCGCTCATGATGCTGGTCTCGTACCGATTGCTCACCGGCCGCTCGTCGCCGGTGCGCGGGGGGATAGCCCTGGGCCTGTTGGCCGTCGCCCAGTTCTTCATCTCGAGCGAGGTGCTCGTTGTGACCGCGGTCGTCGGGGTGGCGGCCCTGGGCGCCACCGCGCTCTTCGCCCCCGGGCGGCTCGCCGCCACCTGGCGGGAAGCGGGGACGGCGCTCGTGACCGCCGGCGGCGTGGTCGTCGCCGGCCTGGCCCTCCCGGTGTGGTTCACCCTGGCCGGGCCCCAGCACATCGCCGGCTCCCCGTGGCCGGGGATCCAGATCGAGGGAAACCGGCTGGTCGATATCGTGAAGGCCGGGCCGAGCGGGCTCCCAAGCTCCTACCTGCAGCTCGGCGGCTACGAGGGCCCGGCTGGTCCCCCGGGCGCCTACCTCGGACTGGCGCTGGTTGCCCTGGCCGTGGCCGCCGCCGTCGTGGCCTGGCGCCGCCGGACGACGCGGATCCTGGCCGCCACGGCCTTGGCGGCGGTCGTGTGCTCCCTCGGGGCGGTCCTGTGGACCGGCGGCACCAGCCTGCACGGTCGCCTCTGGCTGCCCTGGAAGTTCCTCGGGTCGTTGCCGATCCTCGACAAGGTCGGCCCCCAGCGCTTCACCGCCCTGGCCGACCTGTTGGTGGCCACGGTCCTCGCGCTGGGCCTCGACGCCTGCTGGCTGGCCACCCGGCGATGGCGCTCGTCGCCCGAACCCGGATCGGGGCCGGACCGCCACCGGGCGATGACCGCCGGCATCGCCGGGGCGCTGGTGGCGGTCTCGGTCGCCGCCGTGGCGTCGGTCTGGGTGACCTACCACGCGCCGCTCACCACGCGCCGGGTCAGCCAGCCCGGGTGGGTGCGCAGCGTGGCCCGGGCACCAGTGCCGGGCTCGGCCACACCGGTGGTGCTGGTCTACCCCTTCTCGATGTCGGCGACCTTCAACGCCGGGCCGCTGGTCGTCCAGGCCATGAGCTCGATGAGCTTCGACCTCGTCGGTGGCTACGCCAAGGTCCCCGGACCCGGCGGCGGGGCGCTGGTGCTCGGGCCGGCCCGCTCCCCCGAACACCTGCTGGCCACCCTGTCGTTGGGGCCCGGTCCGCTCCCGGCGCCCGCCCCCTGGCAGATCGGCGTGCTCCGCGACGAGGTGGCGTCGACGGGGACGTCGCTGGTCGTCGTCACCGACGCCGGCCGGTCCCCCTCCTACGCCGCCGAGCTCTTCACCGCCGCCCTCGGTCGGGCCCCGAGCACCGCCTCGGGCGCCTGGGCGTGGAGGGTCCCGGCAACCTCGGGGGGCCCGGGGGCGCCGCCGACGAGGACACCGGCCCTGGCGGTCGCCGCTCTCGGGAACTGTCGGACCCTGGTCGGTCCGGCGGCGGACCACTGGCCGGGCGTGGCCGCCGTGGACCGATGCATCGTGTCCCAAGAGCGCGCCTGAACCCGGGTCCTCGCCGCCCGCAGACGCCCCGCTGGTACGGTGGCGGCGGAGTTTCGGCCACGCCCCGGTCGGGTCCGACGGGCGTCGGTCCCGGCACCTCGGGGAGGTCCCGATGCGAAGTCCGTCGCGGTCGATCGGCGTCGGGGCCATGGCCTGTGCGCTGCTCGCCGCCATCGCGGTGCTCACCGCCGCCGGCGGCGCCGGGGCGGCCCCGGCCGACCCCGGGGCGGGCCTCGGAGCTGCGCCCCGTCTGTCTCCGGACGCCGGCGGCGTCCCGGGTCCCCAGGTGGCCAGGCCGGCGGTCACCGTCCCGGGGACGTGGACCCCCGTGGGCACTCCGGACCCCTTCAACGCCATGAACCCCGACGACGAACTCGACGACGTGTCGTGCGGTGCCTCCACCTTCTGTGTCGCCGTGGGCGACTCCTACAACGTGGACAACAACACCGGCAGCCAGATCGGTGCCCAGTGGAACGGCTCATCGTGGGGCCAGATCGACGCGTTGACACCGTCACCGGGCGGCGCCACTTCCTATCTCAACGGTGTGTCATGTGTCTCGGTGACCTGGTGCATGGCGGTGGGCACCGTGGAGAGTGCGACGACCTACGACCCCGAGGTCGAGGTCTGGAACGGCGCGGGGTGGGGATCGACGACCCCACCGGCGGGGGGTGCCTCGTCGTGGGGCAACACCCTCACCGCGGTGTCGTGCACCAGCGCCACGTTCTGTGTGGCCCTGGACCGCTACAACCCCCCGTTGACCCCGCCCGAGTACCAGATCGAACAGTGGAACGGCTCGTCGTGGTCCCCGGCCGGTGCGCCGGGCCTCACCTCGGGCGACTCCCTCTGGGGTGTCTCGTGCGCCGGGCAGTGGTGCCAGGCCGTGGGCCAGGACGCCCAGTTCGCCCCGCTGGCCTTTGTCTTCGGGGGCACCGCGTGGAACCAGGTCGCCGTGCCGGCCGGGACCAATCAGAGCGGGCTCAACGACGTCTCGTGCACCTCGTCGACGATGTGCACGGCGGTCGGCTTCCAGTACTACGACAACCACCTCAACCCTTCGCTCAACGACCAATATTCGGTCAACCTGGTCGAACAGTGGAACGGGTCCGTCTGGTCGACGGCCAGCGTTCCCGACGCCAACTCGTCGTGGGGGGACGGACTGGCCACGGTGGACTGCTTCGGGCCGACGTCGTGCGTGGCCGGGGGTTGGGTCTACACCGCCTCGGAGGGCTCCAGCTTCTCCAACCAAGTCCTGGCCTGGAACGGGACCAGCTGGGCCCTCGAGACCGCCCCGGCGCCGTCGGGGGCGAGCGAGAGCCAGATCAACTCCTTGGCCTGCGTGGCCAACCGCGCCTGTTTGGCGGTGGGGTTCTCGGGCCGGTCCACCCAGTCGCTGACGGCGTCGGTCGCCAACAACGGCTACTACGAGGTGGGCAGTGACGGCGGGGTCTTCAACTTCAACGTCCCCTTCTACGGCTCGGAGGGCGGCCAGCACCTGAACGAACCGGTCGTGGACATGGCCGTCACGCCCGACGGCGGGGGCTACTGGCTGGTGGCGAGCGACGGGGGGATCTTCAGCTTCGGCGACGCCGTCTTCTACGGCTCGACCGGGGGCCAAGCGCTCAACGCGCCGATCGTGGCCATGGCCGCCACGCCCGACGGGGGTGGGTATTGGGAGGTGGCCGCCGACGGGGGTATCTTCAGCTTCGGCGACGCCGTCTTCTACGGCTCGACCGGGGGGGTCACCTTGAACAAACCCATCGTGGGGATGGCGGTGACCGCCGACGGGGGGGGCTACTGGCTGGTGGCGGCCGACGGGGGGATCTTCAGCTTCGGCGACGCCGTCTTCTACGGCTCGACCGGGGGGATCGCCCTCAACCAGCCGATCGTGGGCATGGCGGCCTCCCCCGACGCCGGTGGCTACTGGCTGGTGGCGGCCGACGGGGGGATCTTCAGCTTCGGCGACGCCGTCTTCTACGGCTCGACGGCCGGTGTCACCTTGAACAAGCCGGTCGTCGGCATGGCGGACGACCCCAACGGGGGCTACTGGCTGGCGGCCAGCGACGGGGGGATCTTCTGCTTCAACGCCCCCTTCTACGGCTCCGAGGGCGGCCAGCCGCTCAACGCGCCGATCGTGGCCATCGCCCAGTAGCCCACCACCGGACGCACCGCGCCCGACCGGGGCCGTCGCGACACCGGGCTATTGTCGGGCGCGCCACTCAGGCGGTCCCGGGCCGCTAGCTCATCGGGAAAAGCGGGGGACTTTTAAAGCGATAAGGGCTGTTTTTTGGGACGGCGATACTGCGTCTGAGCTGCAAGGATGCAGACAGGGGTCAGTCGGAGACGAGGCCAGAAGGCGCGAGTTGTAGTCCAAGTTGTAGAACCGGCGACCGGGCCACCCATAATCAGGATCAAGAGCGCGCGTTATGGGGCGGTCTACGCTTTCGTCGGTTGTGGCTCCGGGGCCCGATAACGGCGCATTGCGCGCACTCATTCCTCGGGTTGGAACTCGGCGCACATGACACGCATCCAGCCGATTCGATCCCCGTCCAAGTCAAAGTACGCTTGCTGCCCGACGTAGTTGCCATCAGCATTGCTGACGCCGAACTGGTAGCTGACACGCTGCCGTAAACCGATGCTTCCTGTCCCAACGCCAATTATCTGGCTGATTTCATCGGAGGGCTCGAACCACTTACCTAGGAGGATGTCGTCGACAACCTCGTCTGCCGAGTAGGACTCTTAGAAGTTTCCGGGAGTCATCGCCCGGAAATCAACGTCGGAGCGAAGAAGGACCTTTAAACCCCACCACGTCCTTATGCCCCAAGGCGTGGGCGAACGCCCTGCCCATCTCGTCACTCATACCGCTCCTAACGGCATCCAAGTGCTCAGTAGCTGAACGTAGTCGCGCCATCGCCGATCCACTCCCAGAGCTGAACGGACCCGCCGAGATGGGCATCGTCAATGAGCATGGTTTGGTCGAGCCGCTTGGCGTTAAAACAGATGGGACACACCATGATGGTGCCACCGGCCTTGGTGTATCGCTCGAGCAGTTCAGCCAACGGCGGACAACCCTCGCAGGCGACACCGATTGCCACGCCACCGACTGCGAGGCGAACGGCCTCCTTGGTGAGGAACATCGCCGTGGGGCGGCCCTGTTCGGCGGCGCCGACGGCCACCAGAAAGGCGACGGTCACTTTCTCGGGATCTTCGAGTCCGGTGGTGAGGCTGATGGCGGCTTTGCTCGGCATGGCTGATCGTGCCCTCTCCGTGGGTCGGTATTGGACATCATCGCGGGCCAGAGAACGACCGACTAGTACAAATACTGAAGCACACCGGGTAGCATTTGGGCGTGACAGGCTACGGCCAGTTCTGCCCGGTATCAAAGGCCGCCGAGGTCATCTGCCAGCGCTGGACGCCGCTGATCCTTCGAGAACTGCTGGTCGGAAGCAGTCGATTCAATGAGATCCGACGGGGTGTGCCGACGTGCTCCCCGGCACTGCTGTCGAAGCGCCTCAAGGAGCTCGAAGCTTCGGGGGTGATCGTGCGCGCCTCCACTGAGGCCGGAATCTCGTACACCCTGACCGAGGCCGGGCGCGAGCTGTTTCCGCTGATTCAAGGACTTGGAGAGTGGGGCCAGCGTTGGGTGCGCAGCGACTATGGGCCAGAAGACCTCGACCCCGGTCTGTTGCTCTGGGACGTCCGTCGCTTCCTCGCTCCCGGCGCGTTCGGTCCCGCCCGCGTTGTCATCCAGTTGTCGTTTCCGTCGATGCCTGCCAAGCAACGCTACTTCTGGGTCGTCGTCGACGACCACGACGTGGATTTGTGTCTCACTGATCCTGGGTTCGCGGTCGACATGACAGTCGAAGCCGACTTGCCCACGCTCACCAAGGTGTGGATGGGTGACGCTCGCTTCGCCGATGCCCTCGCCGACGGGCGTATCACCATGAGCGGCCCGACGCAACTCACTCGTCGTATCCCGAACTGGTTCGGTCAGCACCCGATATTGGCAAACGTCGGCCGTGGGGGTTGAGCGCCCGTTCCCAACGGGCGAGCGATGTTGCCCGATCTTCGTGCTGAGTGCTCGCGGAGCCCCGGTCGGTATGACCCGGTCCCGGTGTACTGGGATACCCCACTTACCAGCCAGCAGCGCCGCCTCAGTCGTTTCAGGCAAACTCTGACCACCGAGATGGAATCGACGACAGGGAGGTGCCCATGCCTCACGAGATCGAGGTGCGCCGCGTCGACGAGTGGGACGACGGTTGGGAGCGGGTCACCGACAACGACCGCGACTATTACGGGGTTGCCCTGAGCCAGCGAGGAAACGAATGGGGCATTAGCGTGCCCGGAGGTGAGTTCATTCGCGACGAGCCCTGGGGATCCGAGTTCGAGAACGGAGTTACCCAGGCAGTTCTTGGCGTCCCTGGCATCACAGAAGCACGGCGCGAGGATCGGGAAGTCTGGATAGCCACCGGTGAAGCATCTGGGGAGGCGCTTTGCAGGGCAGTGTCGGCCGCAGTGGACTCAGTGGTCGATCGCCTCATGGCCCAGCAGTAGCGACGGGGGGCTCGGTCGAGGACAGCCACGAGCCATCGAAACGCCGCAGTGAGGTGCCCGCCTCCCGGTGTTCCGGGACAGACCGGCTAAGGAGGCGGCGGTGACGTTAGGGGACGCCCTGCCGGCGAGCCGGTGGAGATTTCCATTGCTCACCAGGGAAGAGATTTTCCGTGACCGAGGCAAAGTACCTAGGCCTCGGAAGCCCCCGGAGAGCCATCCCGCCAGGGAGCAGTAGCCAGCCGGAACGCAGTTACCCGTTCCACGAACACGGCTTGTGCCTCCTGCATCGAATCGGCTTCGACACTCCCGAGGACTTGGTGGCCGCCGCTAGTCATAATTTCGGTCTGCTTGGGGTTGGACGTGAAGACGGCCCATTCGTCGCCCTCGGTCCCGTCCCGTCGGAACCAAAGTTCGTAAACCGTCACGGGATCACCTTAGTTACCCTGCAAAGTACGTACTTGACCCCGACCCCCTCCCGGTGTGTGGGGGCACCCCCCGCCAAAGGGGGGCAACGGGAGCGAGCTTTCTGCCTTGGCGTGCGGGGGGTGTGCCGAGTCGGCAATCTGCGCTCTTGGGGGCCTAGTGAAGCTGTGTATGACCCCCCTGTTGCATCGGCGGTCAGAATGGCGAAGTGCAAGCCCGTGAATGGCTCGAGAAGGATCAACTCGATCAAGCGGGGTCACGGTGAGGAGAAGGGGTCCCTCCGGCATCGTCAGGATTGGCTGGTCCAGGTTCCTCCTCCGTCATGCGTAACGACCACAGCCCCTGGTTCGATCGCTGGATTTCTGGCGGACAGCCCAGAGCCCACTGCGATGCACGAAGACATAGTTGGGCAGGAGATGCCGCTAAGGAAGACTGACAATGGCACACTGTGCGAAGTCCACGTCCCGCCGCCATCACTAGTGCTGAGCAGGTCCTGAACGCTGTTCCCTCTTGGCTCGATTCCGCCGCCAGCAACTACGCACTCGGAAACAGTGACGCATGTAACCGCATTCAAGATGTTCGTGCTAGGAGGGACAACGTCGTAGGACCACGTTCTTCCGCCATCAGTGCTCTCGATAATGAAACCAGAAGGGTTACCGTCGGGAAGTGTTGCATCCCCGACAATCAGGCAATGCATCCTGCCGACGCAGGTCACGTCTCCAAACCGAGGAAAGCCCATCACCGGAGAGGTTCCCACAGGCAGCGAACTCTGCCTCCATGTCGATCCTCCATCGGAAGTAACGATGATGCTGTTGAGAAATCCCATTGTTGGGTTGCCGATCGAGGCCTCCAGAGTGCCGTCCGCAACACAATCGCGACGACTGGTACAGGTGACCGAGAAGAGTTCTTCCTCTCCACTCGGCAGAGTCTTGCGACTCCACGTGCGACCCGAATCGTTCGTCTCCAAGGCAGTGGCGGTGGAGATGTTCTGATCTACCGATGTCCCTACCGCAATGCAGTAGTTTCTTGTTGGACAGGAGATGCTTCTCAGATACCCGAAGCTCTTGGGCAGCGCCGGGTCAAGCGTCCAAGTGCGACCACCATCGCTGCTCCTGATCGCATCCCCTTGATACCCCTTTCCTCTCTCGCCAACGGCGACGCAAATGCGTGCAGTTGGGCATGCCAGCGAGCTGAGACCATTACCGCCAGGGATGATGGGAGTGCTGGACCAGTTGCGTCCACCGTCGGAGGTCGTCGCAGCGATGGAGCCAACTTTTGTCCCGACGGTCTGCGCTCCGATGGCCACACACCTTGCCGGGGAAATGCATACGACCGAGCCCAGACCATCCTTTATGGCGTCAGGTCGTAGCGATCCGACAACCCGCTCAGTCGGGGCACCAGCAGCTACGTCCGCCTCGGAGATGCCAAGGAAGACAGCTAGCACGAGCGGCAGGCAACTCCACCTGATCCACGTCCTCCCCATGCCGTAAATCCTACGATCGATTCGGCTGGGAATCTTGCGTGGCCGCGAGATCGGGACAGATGCCATTGAAGATCTCGCAGCGGGTCGGTCTTGGGGACGTGTTGAACGACGATTCGTAACTGCCTGGTACACGGGTCGACGTTCCTAACCCGGTCCGCTCCGATGCCGTCACCTTGAGCTCGGGTCGGCCACGGAATCGAACTTGTCGAACTACTCTGACGACTGTGGTGGGCAGACGCCGCCGAGCGGCCATGGACCCCCGAGGCAAGGTGGCACTTGTCACCGGGGCCTCCGCGGGAATCGGGCGCCGGTTGGCGGCGGACCTGGCCAGGGCCGGTGCGGTGGTCGTGGGGGTGGCCCGGCGCGAAGAGCGGCTGCGTGCGCTTGCCGAGGAGATGCGCCGGACCAGTCCAGCCTCGGGGTACCGGGTCTGCGATCTTTCGGATGTCGCCTCTTTCGTTGACCTGCTGAAGCAGGTGGAGGAGGAGCACGATCGGGTCGACATCCTGCTCAACATCGCCGGTGTCGGCGGCATTATCCGAACCGAGCCGGCGACCACGGAGTCCATCCGTACTGTCATGGAGGTGAACTTCGTCGCCCCCTATGCGGGCATGTTGACCGTGCTGCCGGGAATGCGGCGGCGGCACTTCGGGGCGATCGCCAATATGAGCTCCGACGACGCACGTGCTCCGGGGCGGGGTGCCGGGGACTACGCCGCGAGCAAGGCGGCGCTGGCCGCTGCGACCGAGAGCCTGTCCTATGAAGTGCGTCCGGACAGGGTCTTCCTCCATGTCGTCTACCCGGGGTGGGTCCCGACCGAGATGGGACTGTCAGCCGTGAGCGACGGCGGAATGCGGATGCCGCCTCGTGCTGTCCGGCGTACCGAGGAGCAGGTTTCCTCCCTCGTGCTGCGCCGTCTAGGTGGCCCGAGGTTGGAAATCAATGCCGCTTTACTACCGCTCGTCGCACCCATCATGCGGACTCTCGCCCCGGCCACCTACCAGTGGATGCAGGCCAGACAGTGAAGATGCGGGCTGCTTCCCCCCAGTCACCGCCCTTCTGAGCCACGACCCCGAGTTTCGGCCACCGTGCCCTGACCCACTCCCGGCGGACTAGGACACCCCTAAACCCCGATGCCGGTGGGGCAGACTTGCGACGTGGGCATGAGGCAATTCGGACTGGCTGTGGCCTCGTTGGTGCTCGCGGTCTGCGCCGCCTGTGGCTCAACCCCCGAGGCTCGGCAGCACTGGGTCACTTGGGCGACCACCAGCGGCTGCCTCGACTCTGCCCGTTCAGCCGGCGTGACGGCCCACGTGGCAGTCGCCTCCGGAGCGGGCATCCGCCTGATGTCGGTAGAGTTTTACCCGAAGGGGCGCTACTACCCTGATTGGGGCTTTCGGTTTGAGTATCGGGACTTCCAGCGACCCAATTTCGCAGATGCTGGATATTTTGAAGAGCTTGCGGATCCCTGGCGGCAACCTTCACCGGCCTGTACCGCAGCCGGTATCAGCGTCACGTCTCCGCTAGGTCGGCAGACGTGCTTCTACCCTGCTGGAGGTAACGCAACGGTCCGGTACTTCTCCAACGGAATCCTTTACCAACTGGACTTCGTCTTGCCGAACGGAAAAACGGCTACTTCGGCCGAGCAGAGATGGCTAGTCAGGTTGGTGGACACCCTTCGGTGACTCTCCGAGCCGGTGGATGGGAGCATCCCCGAATGTCGGCTGGAAGCGGCTGAGATGCGACCCGGTCCCGGTGGTCGGGGACGCTCCTTCGGAGCGGTGAGAGACTCAAGCCATGCCATCGATTTCCGGTCGGGTGGAAGTCAATCTGACGGTCAGTGACCCAGCAGACAGTGCGTCATGGTACTCAGCACTCCTGGACTTAGAGGAGCTGTACGACTACACCGGAGCTGACGGCCAGATGCGCTATATCGCTCTGCGTGAGCCAGAGAGTCAGTTTGTCCTTGCCCTCGTCGGGCACGCAGGAAATCAGGGGGAGCCCTTCAGCGAGTTCCGTACAGGTCTTGATCACCTGGAGTTCTTGGTGGACCGACGAGAGGATCTTGATGAGTGGGCAACGAAGTTGGATGAGTTGGGAATCCAACATTCTGGGGTGAAGACGCCCGAGTACACACGTAACGCCATGCTCACACTTCGTGATCCCGACAACATCCAGCTCGAGTTCTTCTGGAGAGCACCCACGACCCCGTGACCCGTCCCACCGAGCCGGCGGTCGGGGGCAGGCGTCACCTCAACGGCGGGCAACCAGCAGCTCCGCCCACGCGTAGGCACAACCCCGGTTGAACGGCCGATGGGTCATTCGGCCCTATTCGGCGAATCTGGTAGTCCGTAGTCTCGGACGTGGAGACCCGCCCGTTCGCGATCACGTCGATATCGGTCTCGCGAGTCGCAAAGGGCCGCTCGGCCTACCCACAGCAGGAGGTCCGTCATGAAGGCACTGGTCTACAAGGGTCCTGGTAAGAAGGCCTGGGTGGAGATGCCCGATCCGAAGGTCGAACAGCCGACCGACGTGATCGTGCAGATGGTCGCCACGACCATCTGCGGCACCGACCTTCACATCCTCAAGGGTGACGTCCCCGAGGTGGAAGTCGGCCGCATCCTGGGGCACGAGGGAATCGGTGTGATCACCGAGGTGGGCGAAGGAGTCACCCAACTGGCTGTCGGCGACCGAGTCATCGTCGCGTGCGTCAGTTCATGTGGGAAATGCCCGAACTGTCGCAAGGGCCTCTACAGCCACTGTCTCGACCCTGAGGGCATGGCGGGAATCGGGTGGATCTTCGGCTACATGATCGACGGGACCCAGGCCGAATACGTTCGGGTCCCGTTCGCCGAGAACTCGCTTTACAAGGTCCCCGAAGGCATGACCGACGCAGAGGGCATCCTGCTCTCGGACATCCTGCCGACCGGCTTCGAGATCGGCGTGCAGTACGGACGGGTGGCCCCAGGCGATGTGGTCGCGGTGATCGGTTCGGGGCCAGTCGGTCTCTCCGCCGTCATGACGGCACGCCTCTACGGGCCGTCGAAGGTCATCGCCATCGATCTGGACAACGCTCGGCTCGCCCGGGCTGCCGACTTCGGTGCCACCGACACGGTGAACTCGGGTGACCCGGACTGGAAGGACCAGGTCCTCGCGCTCACGGACGGCCTGGGCGTCGATGTCGCCATCGAGGCAGTCGGGGTTCCCGAGACGTTTACTATGGCAACGGTCATCGTTCGCCCAGGCGGCAACGTCGCCAACATAGGTGTGCACGGCAAGTCGGTCGACCTCGCCCTCAACGAGCTCTGGATCAAGAACATCGACATCTCCATGGGCCTGGTCAACACGAACACCCTCGGGATGCTGCTGAAACTCGTTGCCGAGCACAAGCTTCCCGCCCAGAAGTTCGTCACGCACGAGTTCTCATTCGACCAGATCCTTGAGGCCTACGACGTCTTCGGGCATGCGGCGGAACACGACGCGCTCAAGGTCCTCATCCACTAGAGGGGGAGTCGGCGCCACCGAGCCGGTGGTCCGGGTTAACTCAGCCCGTCGGAACCGCCCCCACCACGTTGGTGACGTGGACCCCCACCCCGGGCAGCGAGCCCTGGATGGTCGCGTCGCCGAAGGCGAAGACCCCGCCGTCGGAACCAATCAGCCAGTAGCCCCCGCCGTCGGGGGTGGGCACGATGCTCACGATGTTGGACACGCTGACCCCGAGACCGGGAAGGGAACCGAACGAGTGGGCGTCCCCGAAGGCGTAGACGGCCCCGTTGGCCCCGACGACGTAGTAGCCCTGGCCGTCGGGGGTCGAGGCGATCCCGGTGATGTCGTTGACCGAGACCCCGATGCCCGGGAGCGACCCGAAGAAGGGGGCATTGCCGAAGGTAAAGACCCCACCGTCCTTTCCGACTAGGAAGTAGCCCCCGCCCCCAGGGGTAGCCACGATGCCCACGATGTCAGACACATGGACGTTCATCGAGGGGAGCGAACCATAGAAGCCGGCCGACTGACCGACGGGGAAGACGAAGACCCCCCCGTCGGAGCCCACCAGGTCATAACCCATGTAGTTGTTGGTTGGGACGATGCCCACGATGTTGGTGACCTTGACCCCGAGCCCCGGCAGGGACCCGAAGAACCCAGCGGACTGGCCGACCGGGAAGACGAATACCCCGCCGTCAGAACCCACCAGGTTGTAGCCGGTGAAGTTGTTGGTGGGCACGATGCCCACGATGTTGGAGACCTTCACGCCCAGACCGGGCAGCGACCCGAAGAAGCCCGAGGCCTGGCCGACGGGGAACACGAAGACCCCCCCGTCCGATCCGGCCAGGTCGTAGCCGGCGGTCGACACGGTCTGGGTGACTGTGGCCGAGGGACCCCCGTTATTGGACACCGTCTGGCCGGTAAAGGTCTGGGTGGTCGAGGTCCCCTGGGTGTTGGTGACCGTCAGGGTCACCGAATAGGTCCCCGAGGCGGCATAGGTGTGGGTGGTGGTCGCACTGGTGGTCGTGGCCGTGGTCCCGTCCCCGAACTTCCAGGCGTACGAGGCGATCGACCCGACTGGCGAGCTCGAGGCCGAAGCGTTGAAGGTGGTCGGGTTGCCCGGGGTCCCCGACGTGGTGGTGAAGGCGGCAGTCGGGGCCTGGTCGGGGGTGATGGCCATCGCGCTCGGGCCATTCAACCCTCCCCCCGTGATCGCCAGCCCCGCGATGTTTGTCTCCGTGTCGATGGGGATCACGGTATTGGCGCCAGTGGCGGTGTAGGCGGTCTGACCGTTCGGTGTGATGGCGATGCCTGATGGGCCACTCCCAACCGGGATCGGCGTCCCGGGAGTGTTGGTGGCCGTGCCTATGGGGGTCACCGAGTTGCTGCCGTAGTTGGCGACGTAGGCGGTCTGGCCATCGGGAGTCATAGCGATGGGGAAAGGTTGAGTTCCGACGGGGATAGCGATTCCAGGCGTGTTGGTGGCGACAGCAATGGGGGTCACGGAGTTGCCGAACTCGTTGACGACGTAAACGGTCGTCCCGTCGGGGGTGATGGCGAAACCATCGGGGTTGGTGCCCACCGCGATCGGCGTCCCGGGAGTGTTTGTAGTCAGGTCGATCGGGGTCACAGTGGCGACATTGAAATTAGCGACGTAGGCGGTCATCCCGTCGGGGGTGATGGCAATGGCCAACGGACTACTTCCCACAGGGATCGGCGTCCCGGGGGCGTTTGTCGCCGTGTCGATTGGGGTCACGGTGCCCGAACCTCCGTTGGCGACGTAAGCGGTCTGCCCGTTCGGGGTGATGGCGACCGCACTGGGGCTAACTCCCACGGTGATCGGAGTCCCGGGGGTGTTGGTAGTCAGATCGATGGGGGTCACGGAGTTGCTGCCGTAGTTCGTGACGTAGGCGGTCTGGCCGTCCGGGGTGATGGCGATGCCGCTGGGGTCATTTCCCACGGTGATCGGCGTCCCTGGGGTGTTGGAGGTGATGTCGATAGGGGTCACGCTGTCACCGGAAAAGTTGACGACATAGGCGGTCGGGGTGGTCGTGGAGGCCCCGGCGGGCGAACCATCAAGGAGAATTGAGGTAGCCGGAAACGTTACGGCGGCCACACTCAGGAGCGATGCCCCGATGCGGGCGAGCGGAGAGCCGGATTCCCTTGGGAGCCCGAGAGAGACGAGGCGCATGACGAACCACCTTTGACAAGTCGTGTCCAGGATCCTCCGACCAGACAGAACCTACCTGGTCGGCGTCTCATTTGCGCAGGTCACATGACCCACGTCGGCTGAACGTTCACCCTGGCTCCCAGCCGGCGCTTGTGTGTGGGTCCGCTGTGTCACCGCCCCGCCGTCCTGGGCGAGGTCGGTAGTCCGCAACGGCCGGCACTCGGGGACACCCCGGCATTGGTTGAAGAATTCCCCAGACCTTGAGGGCAGCGACTAGGAGTTGGCCGGGCCGGTCCTCTTTCTCTAATGGGCGCAGACCGACACTCGTTACTTGATCGAGAAAGTCGACATTGGTGAACCGGTTCGCAGGGTGTACGAACAGATGACGAGATAGCCAGTCATGGTTGTCGACGTCATGATCCTGCGAGAACAGTCGTCCCCCGACCTTCAGAACTCTGGCGATCTCTTGTAGCCCTGCTTTCCAGTCAGGCACGTGGTGCAATACTGCGAAGTTGAAGACCGCATCGAATGCTCCGTTCTCGTACGGAAGCTTCGTGACATCACCTTCTACGACAGTCACTCGGTCTCCGTACTCGGCGAGTCGACCACCGGCTCGTCGGACCATCTTCGGATCGAAGTCGATCGCAGTCACGCGACTGGCACCGAAATCCTCGAGTTCCCCTGCAACGCATTCGCCTGGTCCACAGCCAATGTCGAGGACTTCGAGCCCCTCGGTACGCCCGCCCAGCGCTATGAGCTTCGGGATCACGCTTCTCCGGAGTCGTTTGGTTCGCAATCCACTGTTGATATAGATAGATTCCGCCCAATTCATCCGCACTCAAGAAACTCTATTACTTCTCTGTAGCTCGAACCCGGTGGTCGGGGACGCTCCTTCGGAGCGGTGAGAGACTCAAGCCATGCCATCGATTTCCGGTCGGGTGGAAGTCAATCTGACGGTCAGTGACCCAGCAGACAGTGCGTCATGGTACTCAGCACTCCTGGACTTAGAGGAGCTGTACGACTACACCGGAGCTGACGGCCAGATGCGCTATATCGCTCTGCGTGAGCCAGAGAGTCAGTTTGTCCTTGCCCTCGTCGGGCACGCAGGAAATCAGGGGGAGCCCTTCAGCGAGTTCCGTACAGGTCTTGATCACCTGGAGTTCTTGGTGGACCGACGAGAGGATCTTGATGAGTGGGCAACGAAGTTGGATGAGTTGGGAATCCAACATTCTGGGGTGAAGACGCCCGAGTACACACGTAACGCCATGCTCACACTTCGTGATCCCGACAACATCCAGCTCGAGTTCTTCTGGAGAGCACCCACGACCCCGTGACCCGTCCCACCGAGCCGGCTACCGGGGGCAGGTCGAGGAGTAGTTTGCCATCGTGCCCTTGTCGGAGCCGCCCGAGGTTCACCGCCTGACGCTTGCGACCGTGACCTCAGTGCCCGAATGGCACCCCGAGCACGACACCTTCGAGCCGTTCCCGGTGCATGCTTGGGTCATCCGGCATCCCGATGGTCCTATCCTCGTGGACACAGGCGTTGGGTTGAATAACAGAGCGATTGACGAGTGGTACCACCCGCAAATCACACTGCTTGCCTCTTCGCTCGACACCATCGGCCTCACACCGACCGATATTGTGGCCGTCGTCCTCTCGCATCTCCACTTCGACCACTGTGGCCAGCAGGGCATTCTCTCCGCTCCCACCTACGTACAGGCGGTCGAGTTCGAGGCGGCGCAAATACCCGGCTACACCGTGCCGGACTGGGCGGCAATCCCGAGGGATCGGCTTCGACTCGTCAATGGAGATGTGAAGATTGCCGAAGGGGTCGGTCTATTTTCCACTCCTGGTCATACGCCTGGCCATCAATCGGTAGTCATCGAAGCCGGAGACGAGCGGCTGGTCCTGGCTGCCCAGTGTGCCTATCGAGCGGAAGAACTGCGCACCGGCCAACCAGCGTTCTCGAACCTTCACGATGAGTCGTGGATGGAAGCCGGTAGGGACTCGCTGAATCGCCTGAAGGCGCTGGGTCCTCTCATCGCCCATCTCAGCCACGATCCAGAGATCGTGACCCTGGTGTGATGCCCCACTCCCGGCGGTCTGGGGCACCCCCCGTCAGCCGGTCGGCACCGCCCCGACCACGTTGGTGACGTGGACGCCCACCCCGGGCAGTGACCCCTGGGAGGTGGCGTCACCGAAGGCGAAGACCCCGCCGTCGGCGCCGATCAGCCAGTAGCCCCCGCCGTCGGGAGTGGGCACGATCGAGACGATGTTCGACACCGTGACCCCGAGACCGGGGAGGGACCCGTGGGAGGTGGCGTCGCCGAAGGCGTAGACCGCCCCGTTGGTCCCCACCACGTAGTAGCCCTGGCCGTCGGGGGTGGAAGCGATCCCGGCGATGTTGTTCACGGTGACCCCGATCCCCGGGAGTGAGCCCAGGAACGGGGCGTTGCCGAAGGTGAAGACCCCCCCGTCCTTGCCGACCAGGAAGTAGCCCCCGCCCCCGAGGCTGGCCACGATGCCCACGACGTCGTTCACGTGGACGTTCTGACTGGGCAGGGACCCGAAGAAGCCGTTCGACTGGCCGGTCGGGAACACGAAGACCCCGCCGTCCGAACCCACCAGGTCATAGCCCCGGTCGTTGTTGGTGGGCACGATGCCCACGATGTCGGAAGCCTTCACCCCAAGTCCGGGCAGGGACCCGAAGAAGCCGCTGGACTGTCCGGTCGGGAAGACGAAGACCCCGCCGTCAGAACCCACCAGGTTGTAGCCGGTGAAGTTGTTGGTGGGCACGATGCCCACGATGTTGTGGACGTTGACCCCGAGACCGGGCAGCGAGCCGAAGAAGCCCGAGCTCTGGCCCACCGGGAACACAAAGACCCCGCCGTCGGAGCCGGCCAGGTCGTAGCCGGGCGGTCGGACGCTCACGCTCTGAGCCGTCGTGGCCGAGGGCCCACCGTTGTTGGACACTGTCTGGCCGGTGAAGGTCTGGGTGGTCGAGGTCCCCTGGGTGTCGGTGACGGTCAAGGTCACGTTGTAGGAGCCGGACGCCGCATAAGTGTGGGTGGTCGTTGCAGTGGTCGTGGTGGCCGTGGTCCCGTCACCGAAGCTCCAGGCGTAGGAGGCGATGCCCCCCACCGCCGAAGACGACGCAGAGGCGTCAAAAGAGGTGGGTGATCCAGAGACTCCCGGCGTGGCGGTGAAGGCGGCCGTCGGGGCCTGGTCGGGGGTGATGGCGATGCCCTCGGGATTGGCCCCCGCGATGATCGCCGTTTCGGGGGTGTTGGTGGCCGTGGCGATGGGGGTCACGGTGGTGCCGCTGCCGTTGACGACGTAGGCGGTCTTGCCATCCGGGGTGATGGCGGTGGCGTAGGGCTCACCCCCCACCGTGATCGCCGTCCCGGGGGTGTTGGTGGCCGTGGCGATCGGGGTCACGGTGCCGTTGCCGCCGTTGGCGACGTAGGCGGTCTGGCCGTTCGGGGTGATGGCGATGCCTAGGGGACCACTTTCCACGGTAATCGGCGTCCCGGGGGTGTTGGTGGCCGTGGCGATGGGAGTAACGGTGTTGCCGCCGCCGTTGGTGACGTAGGCGGTCCTGCCGTCCGGGGTGATGGCGATCCCGATGGGACCACTTCCCACGCTGATCGGCGTCCCGGGGGTGTTGGTGGCCGTGGCGATCGGGGTCACGGTGTTGCCGCCGTGATTGACGACGTAGGCGGTCTTGCCATCCGGGGTGATAGCGATGGAGTAGGGCCCTCCCCCCACGGTGATCGCCGTTTCGGGGGTGTTGCTGGCCGTTGCGATAGGGGTCACGGTGCCGCCGCCGAAGTTCGAGACGTAGGCGGTCTTCCCGTCGGGGGTGATGGCGATGGCGTCGGGGTTACTCCCCACCGTGATCGGCGTCCCGGGGGTGTTGGTGGCCGTGGCGATGGGGGTCACGGTGCCGTCGCCGAGATTGGCGACGTAGGCGGTCTTGCCGTCGGGGGTGATGGCGATACCCCGGGGTTGGACCCCCACGGGGATGACCGTCCCCGGGGTGTTGGTAGCCACGGCGATGGGGGTCACGGTGCTGCTGGAGAGGTTGGTGACGTAGGCGGTCGGCGGGACCACGGACGCCCCAGCAAGCGAGCGACCGAGGAGGGCGGCTGCAGAGGCAATCGGGAACGCCACGGCGGCGATGGTGAGCAGGGACGCTGCGGTGCGGGCGATCCGGGAAGTGGATCCCGTCCGAAGCCCGGGAGACATCACAGCACTAGGGCTAAACAGGTTCGGTCTCCGATCGGTGGTCCCGAAAGCTGCCCTGTGCTGCCGGGAGCGGCTCATTGGGCTGAGATGCATCCGGAGACCCCCCTTGACGGGTCCTGTCTGGGAAGCCACGACAACAGAGAAGCTATCCGATCCGCCTTACATAGGCGGTGGTGCAATGGCCGAATACCGGGGGACCTTAACCCTCGCTCCCGGCTGGTGCTTCCGCATGAGTGGCCTATGTCACTGTCCCGGTGGTCGGGGGCAGGCTAGACGGTGGGCCGATCTCGGCTTTCCTGGCTCGTACCGACTGCCTCGACCAAGTTTTGGCTGGGTGACGCCACAGGCGAGCTCAATTGGTCAGTTACGCAACCACTTTCGAATCGACGACACTCGCGTGCCCGCAACGGCCGCGGCAATGACGACAAGGATGCACACGACCGCAACGAGCCACATCGCCTGTACCCCAACTGCCCACGCAGGGATCACGATGGCCAGGACTATGGCACCAACAATGAGGCGGTAGGCGTTCATCCGCCAGGTGAACAGTCGACGCAACATTACGACTCAGCTTGCCACACGCCGCATTTCTCTCAGACCGGCCAAAAATGCCTGGCTCAACCGGTCCAAGGGGAGGTCCCTGGGCACCCTGGGCGGTGCCACTTGTGCCGGCATGCCATGGTCGATAACCGATCCGCTCCCGGCGAACTGGGGCACCCGAACCCCTACTGTGTGGGGCTCACCTGGGCCACTAGACGCCCGACCTTTCGTAGCGGATGAGCACGGCCGGGCCCACCGTATCGGCGGAGACGAGGTGCAGCTGTGCCGGAGCCGTTTGACTGGTGAACAGCTTGGTTCCCTGGCCGACCAGCTCCGGGAAGACCAGAATGCGGTACTCGTCGACCAGATCCTTGGCGGCCAGGGCATGCACCACACTGGCGCTGCCAAGGACGACAACGTCGCGCAAAGCCTTCTCCTCGGCGACGGCGTCAAGTAAGTCACCAGAGATCAAGGATGAGTTCTCCCAAGCGCTCAAGTCATTCATACTGTGAGACACCACAAGCTTGGGGATGCGGTTCATGGCCCTAGAAAACTCGTCGGTCCGGCTAGGCCAGAGTTGGTCGGGAATGGGCTGAAAGCCAGGGCACCTCAAATCCAGTCACGAAAGCTGCGTCAGGATCGTCGAACGGCTGTCCTACGCCCGACGGAAGCGGCCTGCAGGACCGGCCCTCCAGCGCGTTGAGGCAGGCGTTGGTGGCAATGCGGTAGAGTCAGGTTCGCATTGAGGCCAGAGCGGGGTCGTAACGCTCGTGAGCCCGCCATGCCCGCAGCATGGTCTCCTGTACGAGGTCCTCGGCCTCGTGCACAGAGCCCAGCATCTGGTAGCAGTGCACCAGAAGCTCGCGCCGGCACGGTTCGGCCGCGACGGCGAACTCGTGACCCATCTCCGGAGCTGGCACTACCTACGTTTGTCATGCAGTGACGCCTTGTCCGGTTAAGCATCATCGGATCGACCACGGAGCGGTTCCGTTCCCCTAGCCGGCGGTCCGGGGCACCCTGAGCCACCAAAGTCGTTCGGTATTCGGGGACAGACCTCGTCGGTGGGTCGAGGCTCAGTTGCATACGGCGAAGAGGGACCACAAACCTGGGACCCCCTTCAATTCGTGCTCCCCACGCTCGCTGAATTCGATTCCGGAACCCATGACGAGGTCCTTGACCATTCCCGATACGAAGACCTCACCCGGTGCGGCGACTGCCCCGATGCGAGCGGCGATATGGACGGCTAGTCCGCTGAGGTCCTTTCCCCTGACTTCGCATTCGCCTGTGTGCAGTCCCATGCGCAGATCGATGTCGAGTGATCTCGTCGCCTCGCCGATCGCATTTGCGCAGCGGATCGCCCGCGCTGGACCGTCGAATGAGGCCACAAATCCATCTCCGGTCGTATTGATCTCCTGGCCGCGGAAGTGCCCAAGGGTGTCTCGCACGGTGCGGTCGTGGGAGTCGAGCAGCGACGCCCAACGCTGATCGCCCAGTGAGGCAGCCTTCTCAGTCGAACCCACGATGTCCGTGAACAGGACGGTGGTCAGTATGCGATTGACCTCAATGACCGGCCGTTCGCCGGTCAGGAACTCTGCGACGTGATCCATCATCATAATGTTCGACTCCGTGGTCGAGAGGTCACCGCCAGGGAGTTCGATGAAGTTTGCACCAGAGATGCGCTCTGCGAGGTAGCGTCCGAACTCGATCGGCACGAGCACGTTCTCTTTGACGTGGAGGACCAGCGTCGGCGCCTGGATCATCGGAAGGGCCTGGCGGACGTCGCGTCGAAGCAGGTAGTTGTACTGTGCCGCCGCCGAGCGGGGCGTGTTCGAAACGCGCAGCATTCGCGTGGAGAGTCTCATGAACTCTGCGTCTCCAGCGGAAGTTGGATTCGCTAGGCGCATAAAGTCCAAGGTACCCCACTCTTTGGCAAGCAGTTCGATCAATGCGTCGACTGCCTCGGGCGGCACACCCATTGGATAATCGTCGGCAACCAGGTAACGAGCACTCGTGTTGAACAGGACGAGGTGGCTCACGCGGTCGGGCCGCATCGCGGCGAGAAGGATTCCGTTACTTCCGGTATCAAGTGTTGCCATGATCGCCGTCTTTGTCGATTCAACAGCATCGAGCACAGCGATCATGTCCTCAATCGACTCTTCCCAGGTCGGGACACCGTCGAACGAAATGCTGTCGGATGCTCCAGTGCCTCGCCTATCAAAGAGAATCAGTCTCGTGAAGGACGAGAGGAAGGTGAGCATCTTTCGCCAAATCGGGACCTCCCAGATGATCTCTACATGAACGCCTAGCCCATAGGAGAGCAGGAGGTCGACCGGTCCGTCACCAAATACCTGATATGCGACATCGCCTTCGCCGACACGCACGTAGTTGGTTTGGGGCGTCTCCATAGAGAGGTGCACAGTATTTCTCAAATGTGCGTTGCGCGCTCGGCCGGGCCCCTTCGAATTGCCCGCCACCAGTCGCTCTCGTCGTGTCGACTGGTAGCAGGCGAACTGGAGCGTCTAGTACGCCCCGTCCCGGCGGTCGGTAGCAGGTGAACACTTGCAAGCACCAGGGGGACCTGATGGTAAACGGCTACCGAAACGCTGTCTGTTCGGCTACCTCAGCTCGGTACTGCAGGGACTCCTGAACGGTGCGTAGGACTCTCCGCACGTCCGTCAGGGGGTCATTCGGATACAAGTCGTCCCATCGGGAGTCGTATGGATCGAACTCCCGCTGGACGTCTTCAAGAGAGCGCCCGGGGTGCTGACCCAGGGCAGCGTCGAAAGCCAATGCCTCTCTGAGGCCCGTCGGGTTGCCTTCATTCGCCTGCACCTTTACCACCCAACTGCATCCTGCGAGTGGCAATGTCAGGGCGCCAAGGAACGCGTACCAATCTGACATCGGGAGGCGCCACAACACCCGGACGATAGGGAGAGGCTCTTGCCTCATCACTCCGAGCTCGATGATCCGGAGGGTTCGATCGTGGCCGGGAGGAGCCGGAGAATCACCGCCGTAGGTGCGACGGAGATCCTCCACTTCGAGGCTCGGAAAATCAGGCGGTATGGGGAAGAAGTGCTCCGAGAGTGCGATCCCGTTTCCCTGCCAAATGCGGCTACCAGCATCCCCACTCATGAGGTCCAACCCGAGCGTGTCGAAACTGATGCTGTCCAACCCCAGGTGCTTATCCATGAGAGGGAAGCGTACCGGGGCAATGTGGGCACCTCGAAAGTTTGGGTGTCGGGCCGTCCAGATGATCGTGATGGACTCAAGGAGTGTCCCCGAAGATCCGGCCTCAGCGCCCAAAAGCGCATCCCCCGGCCGGTGAAGTGGGGCACTTCCAGCTCGCCATCGATGCCGATGTGGCGCCGGGCCTCGGCGAGCAATTGTCAGAGAATAGTCATGCAGGTTGCTTCCTGCTTGCCTTGGGCGAAACCGGCACGGGCGGAGGGAATGCGGGTTGCCAGGTCCATCTGATTCGTGCCCATGGCGGCTCTGGAATCGGCGTCCGGTGTGATCACCTCGACGTGGCTACCCTGCCTGCGTAGGCCCTTGACCTGGCTTGCCAGGTCTGTGCCCCATGTCGGTTCTCTGCGCAGGCCTTCGAATTGGCCCTCTGGCAGCGATTCACTCCGCCCGCCCAGCGGCGAGAGCACAACCACCATCGCATAACCCGAAGCGAGATCGGCATTGTCGGTCGAGCGGACACCGCCGGAGATGTAGTGAGTGCCATTGACGTTGACAGTGGGAGCCGAACCCGGCAGCGCGGTGCTCGCCATGACCGCGTCGACGAGGTCGACACCCGAATCGCGGTCGAGAGCAGCCAGTTCGCCAGTATGCGCGTCGACGGCCACCACGATCATCGGTCGGTCCGGCCATTCATGCCGAGGCAGCCGGGCGGCGACCATGGCGCGCCGTTGTCCCGCTCCGGCTCCCAGAATGGAGTCGCTCTCCAACCCGAATGCGCCCATCGCACGCTGTAAATCGGCTGCCGAGTTAGCGGCGGCGCCAATGGCCCTCATCTGCTCGAAGACCGTGGCCATCGGCAGGGACGGCTGCTGGTCCCGATTCTGTCCGACCACTCGCACCGGTGGGGACAGCACTGTGGCCAACAGTTCGGCCGGCGGTATGCCGCTACGCACCTGCGCGGCCGCGGTAGCACCAGACGAGGTGCCGATCACTAGATCGGCGGCATCTGTCATGTCGAGCCCTGCCTCGGCGAGGCCCGCGATGATTCCAATCACCCACGCATTCCCAGCAGCTCCACCACCACCGATAACCAGAGCAATGTTGTGATCTACCTGCGAGTGCGAGGTACGCCGCGCTGAGTCAAGCGGGATGGATTGGGCTTTGCCCCCAGCCAATGGGAGCGAGTCGTGAAACTGAGACATGTTTTGGTCCCTTTCAGGGCATCCGAGATGCGGGCACCCGAGGACCGACGACGAACTAGCGGCTCCAGCGCGATGGGGTAAGTACCCGACTGTGAACGAAAAGAATCGGACTTACCTCCTTAGCTCGAACGCTTTGTCAGCGCTTCCAAATGAACGGAGCATTGAGAGTAGACGCGCGGAACTCCGCCGTCAACGAAGCGAGTCGCGACTATCCCCATGGTGCCGGTCGGGGACGCCGAAAGTGCGACCCAGTCCCGGCAACTTGTTTGAATCCACCCTGGGAGTCCGGGGGTCTGCGATCCTCGGGCGTTGAGCTCAGTGGGTTCGCTCGAGTCCCGGCTGCCGGCGTCTGACGTCTGGCTCACGAACGGCTTGCGACCCACTGAGCTCTCCCGGTGAGGAAGTGGCTCAAGAGAGGTCTGCATCGCTAGAAGTTGCATTGCCCTCCTCGCCTCAGAACCAGAGCGAAGGAGGAATCGTGAATGACGTATTGATCAGCGTCGACCCGCACAAGGCCAGCAACACGCTGGCGGTGCTCGACCCGGTGACCAAGACCCCGATCGAAGGGGCCCGATTCGCCAATTCCACGGTGGGCTATCGGAACCTGATGGCCTTTGCCTACCGCTGGAAGGATCGCCGATGGGCGGTCGAAGGGTGTCACGGGGCGGGGCGATCCTTGGCCCAGCGTCTCGTGGCCGACGGGGAGCAGGTCCTGGATGTCCCGCCCAAGCTGGCGGCGCGGATTCGGGTGTTCTCGACCGGCCATGGCCGGAAGACCGACAAGGACGACGCGCTCTCGATCGGGCTGGCCGCGTTGGACGGTGAGGGGGTCCAGGCGGTGACTCCCGACGACGCCACCGTCAGTTTGCGCCTGCTCTGTGACCGCCGCGAAGAACTGGTGGCGCTGCGCACCCAGGCCGTCTGTCGCCTGCACCGGCTCTTGTCGGAGCTGACCCCCGGTGGGATGCGCAAGGACCTGAGCGCCAGAAAGGCCGCATCAGTCCTGGTCAGGCTGCGCCCCGACGACGAGGTGGGGAAGGTCCGCTTCGAACTGGCCACCGAGCAGTTGGCCGACATCGAGGTGCTCGACGCCAAGATCAAGGCCAGCCACGCCCAGATCGACATCTTGGTGAAGGCCACCGGCACTCATCTCCCCGACCTCTACGGCATCGGGCCGGTGATCGCCGGGCGGATCCTGGCCGAGGTGGGCGACGTGGCCAGGTTCCCGACCAAGGACCACTTCGCCTCCTACAACGGCACCGCCCCAATCGATGTGTCCTCGGGCGACCAGGTCCGCCACCGGCTCTCGAGGGCTGGGAACCGGCGCATCAATCACGCCATCCACATGATGGCCGTCACCCAGATCCGCCAGCCCTTGAGCCCCGGTCGGGACTACTACGAGCGAAAGCGGCTCGACGGCAAGACCCCCAAGGAGGCGCTTCGCTGTCTGAAGCGGCGGCTCTCCGACGTGGTCTATCGCCAGCTGGTGACCGACAACAGGGGCAGAATTCGAAGAGTGCAGATCACCTATGACCGCCAGGCCGATGCCGTCTACGTCCACCTCACTGACGGGCCCCTCCCGCCGGGTCGCACGTCCAGCGTCCAAGCCCGGGCGCCCGAGGGTGTCGAGGCGTTCGTCGTGCTCGACTGGAGAGACGACTGCCTCGTCGGCATCGAAGTCCTCGACGCCAGCACCCGACTCCCACAAGACCTCCTCGAGGCCGCGGAAATCATCGACTAGGAGGCTGAAAACCGGCACCGCTTGACAGAGAGGAGCCGATCGAAAATTCCACAAGAGCGGCATTTTGGTACGGTCAATCTTGGTGAGTGAACCTGAATTTCCTCCGTCTTCACATCGATTTCAACTATGGCGGGAGAATCGGAAGCACCGGGTACACGATGCTCTATCCAAAGTCTGGCGACCGGACCGGATTACAGCCATATATTCAAGGACCAGTTTGAGGCCGCAGGCGTTGAGCCCACCGAAGGTCTAACGGTGGTCCTGATAGAAGAAGGATCTGATCTGAACGACGATGGCGTGCTGTGCGACATGGAAGTGGTCGCAACCTTGGAACGGATCAAGGATGCTCAGAGTTGGCGTGCCGCCTGGCCTTGGGACGCCATGACTTGGATTCCCTCAAAAGGATCCTGTGGGTCTCCGAGCCGGCGGTCGGGGGCATGTAACGGTCGCGAGCACCGCCGGGTCCATAGCTCCAGTGGCCCGATAATGTCGACTGGAGGGGATGAATCAGCTCGCAAGAAGCTGCTGGACCCGCTGGTGCGAGAGCCCGAGCACTTCGGCGGCATCGCGCATCGAAAGATGAGCGTCCTGGACCAGGGCTCTCGCGGCAGCCGCTCGGGCCTCGGCGGCCTGAGCCGAGGCGGTGTCAGCGACTGACCGGGCGCGCTCGGCTCCTTCGAGAGCCTTCTCGACGGCTCGAGGGAACTGTGGGCGGCGAAACACGATTCTGTCGTCCACTTCATCCTCCGAAACGTCGAGGTGGAGGGCAAGTGCCTCTCGCGCGTACAGCTTCACCTTGGCGAGCGACCGCCCCCAAGTGTGAACGGGCAATTCCTCGAAGTCGGCCATCCACTGACGTGAGTGAGGGTCGAGCTCCAGGGTGGCGTAATAGACCTTCTTCACCGCTGCATCCACCTCCTGCCCAGACAGGGCTCGAAATCGCGCTCGATCTTTCGCAAGGTGCCGACAGGAACATCACCCGAATGGACCGCTATGGTCGCCACGCAGTCCCCGCACCAGACAGTCAGGTGAGAACCCCACCTACCGGACCTCAACGCGGCCCAGCTTCCGGAGCAACTTCCGAAGATCGCGTGCCGCCACCAACTCACGAGTCTAGTCTATCTAGACGCCAAGTGTCTAGGTAGACTAGACGCGGTCAGCCCCTCGGTTGGGGGGAGGCGTCTGCGCATGGGCTAAATACCTCGGTGTTTGGGGGAACCCCAGAATCGGGACTTTGGGGGTGCGGACCAGTTTCACTTGACTCGTTGATCGGGGTGGCTTAGTGGGGCTGCTCTGTCCCAATTCACCGGGACAGTGCCACACTGGGGACCCTGTCGGTTAGTCGAGCTGGCATCAACAAGACACGACGCCAGGAGCGTTCTCGGGCTGCTCTCGAACTAACAGAAGCGGTTCGGTCCGCAAGACAAGTTCGGCAATCTCTGAGATCATGTGCAATGCCAGTTTGCGCGGCTCGACCGGTGGTGACCGTGTTTGCACGCTCGCGAATCTCGGTCATGATGCGCTTGATCTCACTTGCCTTGTTCGCAATCATCACCCCCCTCCTTATCTTGATCCAGATGGACAGTGCCTCGGCCTCAGTCGGTCAGGCTCCCCAGCAGTGTTTGGTCGGCACCTGGCACCTCGACACCTGGAAGTCGGTTCTCACCACAGGGGAGTCCGGGATCGGTCTAGGAGGGACCGTGCTGACCATCACGCCGAATGGAGTGCAAAAAATCAACTGGAACTCGTCGACGCCAATTCACTGGACAGGGGCCGGCGTTACGGAGACCGAGACGCTGCGCGGGACCGCTTCGGGACCCTTGTACCAATCTCCGCACGGTTCTATATCGCGCACACTGACGTATCCCAGTTCGAGCGGCACCGAGAGCCTGACGTATTGGTACGAAGGAGCGATCACCTACGGCAACACGGTGCAATGCGCCCAAAATCAGCTCGTTCTCAAGTCTCAATCGCCTTCGGCTGACCCATACGTCACCGTTATCTATTCAAGGGCAGGTAGTGCGACCTCCTCACCCAAAGCGCCCGTGGCGTCTACACCGTCCAGTTCCTCCAAGACCGGAGTGGTCGTTGGCTCCTTGCTGGGTGTCCTGGCCGTAATAGTGATCGCCGGATTCTCCTGGTTCTGGATACGGCGTAGGCGAAAACGACCTCCACCGGTACCAGCAGCGCCCCCAGACCAGGAGAATGGTCCTGAATGCGACTGCTCGGGGTACATCGCGATTGACGGACCCGACCGGTTGCGCGTCTGCGAGTGCTCCCACCCCCATTGGCAGTTCCGAGATCTCGACATCGAGGATCTCGACCCAACACGGCGCGGCTGGTGGGCCGGTCTCTCGCCCGCCGAGAGGGGTCCTCGCCAGGAGATCTACAAGGTCCTCGAGGCCGTAGCTGAGATCCAGGACGACGCACCGGTCAATGAGCGGGCTGTTGCAGGAACGCCCAGGGTGATGTTTGCCCGCTCATATTCTGCCGAACCGGTCTGGGAGTGCATCGGCGGGGGGAAGGTCACCAATGTGCACGTCAAGTGGGACTTGTTGGCGGGGAAGCGGTTCAAGGCCCGTGAAGGGGTCAAGCGCCCCGTTTGGCTTCAGGAGTTGACGATCACCGTCACCGCCACCGGAATGGTGACCTGCCCCGACAGCCCAGCCCGCCCCATTTCGGTGTCCGATACCAAGACGGTGCTGGTGTCTACGGACCGATGCAAGGTGTCGATCATCGTCAACCGGGTCACCACGTCTTACGAAACCGGGCACGCAGGGGTCCGGATCCAATGCGGCGAGTTCGACCGCATCTACGGCTACTATCCAAATGCGGAAACTTTCGACACCCTGACTGGGATCCCCGGACACGTCCAATCAAAACGGAACGACGGGGCAGAGCCATTGGGCGACGATGCCGTCAATGATCTCGGCACCTATTACCCGGACGCGACGCGATGGGTATTTACTGTCGTACCCAAGAGTTGTCACGCGTGCCGCGGGGTGCAGGATTACTGGGATCGGCTCACTCTGAACTCGGGCGAATACAACCTCTTCAACAATAACTGTGCGATCCAGGCGCTCCGATCAGTTCAGTCCGCTGGACTTTTCTCGGGCGTGGACTCCGCTGTGTCGCCCGATGGGCTGACCGATGAGCTCACCCAGTACAGCGCCAATCCGGAGAACGGTGTGACCGCCGTGACGCTTCCGCCGGGGATCACGCTCTCTCCGGGTGCCGATTTCTGAGTAGCCACCCAGGGGGGCCTGTGATCGTCTGGTTGAACCACCCGGTTTGACCGTAAAGAGGCACGGGGGTCTCGTTTGGACAAAGTGCCCCTAATCGTTTTCTTCGCTGCCTCAGTAAATGCCTCGTGCCGCACTTTGTTGGTCTCCTGACGGAACGATGGAGTGATTGGGGTCATAGGAGACCTTTCCTTGGTCCCTTATCGAGCTGGCAAAGGTGTCCCCTAATGTCTCCGGCCCCCTGTCACAGGCCGCCGGTTCGGAGACGCTCGAAACGGTGCCAGATCCACCAAGGGGCGCACACGTTCGCGTGGTCACAAGCCCACCTGACTGAACTCTCTGCGGCACCCGGCGGCCGCTCCCGGGAAACTGGTCTTCTCACGATGGGAGGACCAGATGACGACACTCAAGCCATCAACCACGGCCGTGGAAGCCTTCGGGTGGGCACAGCTTGCATTCCAAAACGGGGCAACAAGCTTGGAGGTCAACGATCGGCTCCCGACCTCATCTCGATCCGGCAAGCGACCGAGCGGCTGGGCCTGCACCCCGACACCTTGTACCGCCTCGCCCGAACTGGTCGATTCCCACCAGCGGTGCAGATCGGGGCCAGATGGGTCGTCTCGGTGCCCCGCCTTGAGCGGTTCTTGCATGGTCAGGCCTCGTAGCAGGCGGGACCCGACTGGCCGACGTTGCGGTCGTCTGGCCGGTAGCCGCGGGTTATCTCGGAGTGAGCACCCTTCCGAGCACAGCGGCGGCTGCTCGATCCCGCTCCGGGAGGGCATGGGCGTACCGGTTGAGCGTCTGTGTCGCGGTGGCGTGACCGTGACGCTCCGACACGGTCCTGACATCAACTCCGGCGGCGAGCAACGTGGTTACGCTGAAGTGCCGCAGCTCATGGAAGTGGTAGCCATACCGCTCGCTGGCTGGCAATTTGCCGCCTTTCGCCGTTGCTTCTGCCCTCTCGACCGCTGCGCACAGCGCTGTGAAGTTGTGGCTGAGGGTATCGCCGCCCACAGGAGTGCCCGAGTGCGCCTGATAGCTCAGCACGAAGGGGTCCTCTACCAGTGGGCTCTCAACCAATTCAGAACGGTCCCTGACCAATGCCCAGTGCCGCCGCAGCATCTCCACGGCTACCTCGTCGAGTGCGATCTGGCGAACCTGATGCGTCTTGGTAGGACCCTCGATCCGCTCCCCGGCCACCACGCTGATCGAGCGGGCGATGCGCACGGTTCCAACCGCGAGGTCCACATCAGACCACCGGAGCGCGACCAACTCGCCGCGGCGCCCCCCGGTCAGGGCTGCCAAAGCAATAGCAGCCGCCAGCACAGGGTCGCGTTTTTCTGCTGCATTCACCAACGCTGTCAACTGCGTTGGTGTTGGAACTCGCATCTTGGCGGGGCGCGGCGTCGGAGCGCTGGCCCTGTCCGTGGGTGCTCGGTCAATCCATCCCCACTTCACCGCTTGCCGGCAGGCGGCTGAGAGAATCGCATGGTGCCCGTGCACGGTGGACGCGGAGAGCCCTTCACCCAGCCACCGCCGGTACCAGGCATCGAGCGTTGCCGGATCGAGTTTGGTGAGCTTCACTTTTCCCAAAGCCGGCCGAATGCGGTGCTCGATCCTGCTCCGATATCCCTGCATTGTGGTCGGCCTCGCCTTGCCGTTGGCCTCAATGTGCTCAAGCCAACGGTCGAGCAGTTCGCCCACCGTGACCCGAGTGCGGTCAAATTGCCCGGACTCGACCTCGGTGACCAACTTGGCCAACGCCTTGCGGGCCGCGGGCTCGGTACCCCGGAAGGTGCGGGTGACCTGGATCGGACTGTCCGTGAGCGGATTGCGACCGGCGTATGCTCGCAGGCGCCAGTTGCCTGACCCCACCGGGCGTTCAGTCATGCTCCCCGCGCCGCGTGCCATACGGCGATGTTAGCCTGGAGTTGTAGTCCAAATGTAGTCCAAGGGCCGGTGGGGTAAGGTAAAAGTCCAGTAGGGCCGCTAGCTCATCGGGAAGAGCAGGGGACTTTTAATCCCAAGGTGCCGGGATCGAGACCCGGGCGGCCCACCCGTGTGTGCTTCCGCCTGTTCCTGGACGGATCCATGTCGGCTGATCCTGGACAGGGATCCGGTTGCGAGCGAGGACGGTTGGGATCGGCAGATCGGCCGCGCCACATCGCCGCCCGAGAGGTGTCCGGCCCGTGCCAACCGGTGGCCCGACGGGTGGCCACGGACCCCATGGCGTCCCCGACCAGCGAGGTCCCCTTCGAGAGCCGGTGTCAGAGGGGAGGGCCGTCTGGCTCTCCGGCCCCCGTCTCCCGCCAGGTCGGCGTCTGACCGATCCCACTCCTGGCGATGAGACCCCCCTGGGATTCTCGGCCCAGGCGGCGACGGCGGGCCGGCGGTTCCCGCCGATTGCCCACGAAACGCCCGCTGCACCGGATCCCGGGCGCACTGCGGGGAGCGGACCAGGAGAACCGGGGCGCCCGGGTACGCGGGCTGGGACTCGTCGCTCGGTGCGGTGAGCCACCCAAGGACAGAAGGAGGGGCGGGGGAGGGGAATCCCGCCCCTCCTTCTCCTCGGTCGATGCTCCAGAGGCGCTTGGAGCGGCTAGATGACCTCGTTCCCCTGGCCGCTGTTGTTGACCTGGATGGCCCAGATGGCCACGACGGGCGAGCCGTCGCCACCATTGTCAGCGCCACCGCTCTGGTTGGTCTCGGCCGCGAGGATCTCGTTGAGGCCGTTGGCGGCGTAGGCCCCACCAACCTGGGTCTGGGAGTTGTAGTTCAACGTCCCACCGTCACAGACCGAGAGCGGGTCAGCGCCCTCGGCGATGGTGCCGGCGTCCGGGCCGGTACCATCCTGGATCGCCTGGAGCTCGTCCTGGGTGCACACCGTCATCGAGTCCAGCGCGTTGAGGTGCAGCGCGTCGGCCTTGGATGTCGGGAAGTCACCGGTCACGACGCCACCAGCGTAGGTTAGGGCGAACGTTCCCAGATTGATCGAGCAACCCTTGACGCAGCTGAACGAGATGCTCGACGATCCCTGACCACCGGTACCGCCGTTGTCCCCCCAACCTGCGGGGAGCGTCGGGTAGGCGACGTTCACACTCAACGGCGCCGGGGTGCCTTCAAGGCCCGTGGCGGCGTTCGACACGGTCGCCGTGCCGGTGATGGTCGCCGAGTTCGGGGCGTATTCACCGGATCCGACGACTGACGATGCGCAGCCGGAGACCCCGAAGGTCATGTTCTCGGTCTGCGAGTCGTTGTACGCCTCGGTGTCGTTGGTGCCGTCAGTGGCATTCACGGTCACCACGGCCTTGGCCTTGGCCAGGATGTTGCCCTTGGCCGACGTCGTCGGGAGTGGCGTCGTGAGGGTCAGGTCGACCACACCGTAGGACGGCGCGTCCGGGGTGATGTCACTGGCGACCAAGAAGGTGCCGTTGCCGTCGATGCCACCGGTGGTGACGCCAGCGATGCTCAACGTCTGACCGGTGATGGCCAGCTTGTTGATCACGATGCCGGTCGCACCACCCAAGGCGCTGTCCACCAGCTCCGCGGTCTGACCGGCGTTGGAGTTCAGGTAGATGCCGTTCGATCCACCGTCAAAGGTGACTTGGCCGCTGTCGGCCGTCGTGTTGGGACAGCTCAGGAGCGGGCCAGCTCCGGCGTTCGCAGCCTGGACCCCGCTGAACACGGCAAGCCCACTCAGTGGCAAGACAATTGCCGCAGCCACAATCAGTTTCTTTCGGATATTCACAGCTCTCCTCCGGGTCTCGGGGCATAGTGCACCAGCAACCTGCACCTCTGACCCGAGGCCTGCCCGGCCGCCGCGTCTACGCCCACCCAACCCACGGAGAACTCTCGCCAGAAGCCACTCGCGATGCTAATCCTGGGGCGTCACCAAAGATAGGGGTGCAACCCCGGTGAAAACGCGGAAACGTCCGCGCCGGACGAGCCGTCGGTATTGCTGAGTCCGTCGCTCCCGGATGTGAGTTAGGTGACGCTCACGGTGACACCGCGTGCAGCGCCTCGGGTACCCGGCGGGAAGCGGGTCCGGGAACTGATCGGACGCGCGTCCGCGACACTCGAAGAGCGACGCGCCCGATAGCAACCGAACGAGACGAGTCCTCGGATCCTGCGCCCATCAGGCCCTGCGCCCATCGGACAGCAGGACCCGGCGAAGTGCCCGTCGACTCCCGACGGCGCAAACGGGCCTCGGGTCAGCAGGCGGTCTGCGCCGAGGGGGTCAGCGCGTAGACCGAGCCGTCCTGCTTGGCTTCCCAGTAGCCCGAGTTGAGCACGGGTGAGGTCAGGCCGACGACCGGCGCGTAGTGGTTGGGCGAGTAGCCGAGGCCGTAGTAGGGGGCGTCGCCAAAGTTCAACAGGAAGGCCCCGCTCGTGTCAGCGAGGAGGTAGCCGCCCCCGTCGCTGCTGACGGCGAAGCTGGAGAAGTCGGTGATCGGGGGGTCGCCGTCCTCGCTGAACGGCCCCCCGCCGAGGTAATGGGCGTCGCCGAAGGTGAAGATGCCGGCGTCGGCCGCCGCCAGCCAGTAGCCCTGGCCGTCGGGGGTGGGCGCCATGGCGATCACCGGCTGGTTCAGCTTGATGGCCCCGGTGGACCCGAAGAAGCCGGCGTCGCCGAACGTGAAGATCCCGCCGTCGGAAGCAACCAGCCAGTAACCCTTGCCGTCGGAAGTGGCCGCCATGCCGACAATGGGCTTGTTCAGATTCATCGAGCCGGTCGAGCCGTAGAAGGTGGCGTCGCCGAAGCTGAAGATCCCGCCGTCGGAGGCCACCAGCCAGTAGCCCTGGCCGTCGGGGGTGGGCGCCATGCCGACGATGGGCTTGTTGAGGGCGATGGCCCCGGTGGAGCCGAAGAATTTGGCGTCGCCGAAGCTGAAGATCCCGCCGTCGGAGGCCACCAGCCAGTAGCCCTGGTCGTCAGGGGTGGCCGCGATGCCGACCACCGGCTTGCTCAGCGCGATCCCGGCCATCGAGCCGTAGCAGGCCACCGCGCCGGTGCTGGCCCGCAGTGCGCCGGTCACCGGGGCGCCCGACGCCCCGCCGGCCGCCCCCACGCCGAGGCCGGCACACAGCCCGATCGACGCCACGGCCCCGTTCAGGACGCGGGCGAACCCCCGGCGGGGCCGCCCGGCGGCGGGGACTCCCTCGTGGATCAGCGGACGTCGCTTCATGGGACCTCCCGTGGCTCAAACGACTCCCGTGGGTCTGACGGATGGCTGGAGACCCGAGGACCCAAGATAACGGAGATCTCCGCCGGGCCCCCGGGACACCAGGGCGGGCCGTTGCGGCGACCGAGTCAGTTGATCCGGCGCTCCCGGCCCTCCCAGTAGGGCTGGCGGAGCTTGTACTTCTGGAGTTTGCCGGTCGCCGTCCGGACCAGGGTGGCCCGGATCTCGACACTCGACGGCGCCTTGAAGTGGGCCAGATTGCTCCGGCAGTGCTCGATGAGCTCCACCTCGGTCACCGTCGCGCCGTCGCGCACCACGACGAGCGCCTTGATCGTCTCCCCCCACTTCTCGTCGGGGACCCCGATCACCGCCGCCTCGGACACGTCGGGGTGCCGGTACAGGCAGTCCTCGACCTCGATGGACGAGACGTTCTCGCCCCCGGTGATGATGACATCTTTCTTTCGGTCCGAGATCACCAGGTAGGACCCGTCGAAGTACCCGCCGTCGCCGGTGCGGAACCACCCGTCCTCGAGCGCCTGGGCCGACTCGTCGGGCTGGCGCCAGTAGCCGGCGAAGACGTGGTTTGAGCGGGCCCGGACCTCGCCCTCGGCGTCGGTGGTGACCCGGACCCCCACGGCGGGGACGCCGGCCCGGCTGAGCCGGCGTGCCCGCTCGGCGGCCTCCAGCCCGTCCCACTCCTGCGGCGCCCGATTGATCGTGAGGAGCGGGGCGGTCTCGGTGAGCCCGTAGATCTGGATGAACTCCCAGCCGAGCTCGGCCTCGACCCGTTCGATGGTCCGCGAGGGCGGCGGGGCGCCGGCCACCACGATCCGGGTCGTCCCCGCCCCGGGGACCTCGATCCCCCGCTCGGCCCGGGCCGACGCGGCGTCCAAGATGGCGGCCACCACCGCCGGGGCCCCGCACAAGAGGGTAACCCCCTCGGAGGCGACCCGCGAGAGGATCACCTCGCCGTCGATCTTGCGCTGGACGACGTGGCGGGCGCCCATGGCGGTCACCCCGTAGGGCATCCCCCAGCCGTTGCAGTGGAACATCGGCAGGGTGTGCAAGAAGACGTCGCGGTCGGTGATGGTGGTGTGCCAGCCGAAGCTGGCCGCGTTCAGCCAGCAGGTCCGGTGCGTGAGCTGGACCCCCTTGGGGCGGGCCGTGGTGCCCGAGGTGTAGTTGATCGAGCAGGCGGCGTCCTCGTCGGGGTCCCAGCGGGCCGGATGCTCCCCCTCGGCGGCCGGGGTGAACAGGCCGGCGTCGGCCTGGCCGTCGAGGACGACGCGGTGGCGGACCGCCACCGGGGCGAGGGTCTCGGCGAGGTCCGGGTCATAGAGCAGCACCGAAGCCCCCGAGTGCTCGACGATGTAGGCCACCTCGTCGGCGATGAGCCGGTAGTTGATGGGCACCAGCACCCGCCCGAACCCGCTCACCCCGAAGAAGGCCGTGAGGAAGCGGCCCGAGTTCGGGCTGACAATGGCTACCCGCTCGCCGGCCCCCACCCCCATCTCGTCGAGGGCGATGGCCATGCCCTTGGCCCGGGCATGCAGCTCACGGTAGGTGATCGAGCCGAGGCTGCCGGCCACCCCTGGCTCGTCGACCAGGGCCACCCGGTCTCCGTGGACGGACGCGGCCCGCTCGAGGAAGTCACCGATGGTCAACGGCACTCGCATGCTGCCCTCCTCCCGGGACCTGCTGCCCGGCGGCCCGGGACCGGCCCTCACCTTGGCAGACCCGGCCACCCGTGTCAGCCGGAGACTTCGGGCCCCCGGTCGGCGGCCTCGATCTCATGGCGCGAGATGCCGAGCAGGAAGAGAATGGCGTCGAGGTAGGGGACGCTCAGGGCGGTGTCGGCGGCGTCGCGAACCGCCGGCTTGGCGTTGAAGGCGATGCCAAGGCCGGCGGCGGCCAGCATGTCCAGGTCGTTGGCGCCGTCGCCGACGGCGACGGTCTGGGCCATCGGGACCCCGGCCAGGTCGGCGAACCGGGCCAGCGCCGCCGCCTTGCCGGCCCGGTCGACGACCGGGCCGACCAGTCGCCCGGTCAAGCGACCGTCGAGGACCTCGAGTTCGTTCGCCGCAACGTGGTCCAGTCCGAGCTCGGCGGCCACCGGCTCGATCACCCGGGTGAAACCGCCGCTCACGGCGGCCGTCACGTAGCCCAGTCGCTTGAGGGTGCGGACCAGGGTCCGGGCACCGGGCGTGAGCACGAGTTCGGCCCCCACCTCGTCGAGCACGGTGGCCTCCAGTCCGGCCAGGAGGGCCAGGCGCCGGTCCAGGGCCTCGGAGAAGTCGATGGTCCCGGCCATCGCCGCCTCGGTCAGGGCCTCGACCTCGGCGGCGCACCCGGCCCGTTCGGCCAACAGGTCGATGACCTCGCCCTGCAACAAGGTGGAGTCCACATCGAGCACGATCAGGTGCTTGGCCCGCCGGTGCAGACCTGCCCGCTGGACGGCAACGTCGACCCCGAGGCGGGCCGCCTCGCCGTTCAGGGAACGCCGGAGCCCGTCGGGGTCGCCACCGGAGACCACGAACTCGTAACTTGTGACCGGGTACATCGCCAGGCGGACGATGCGCTCCACGTTGGCGCCACTGGCCGCGATGTGGGCGAAGAGTCCGCCCAGGGCGCCGGCTCCGAGCTCGGGGGCCAAGACGGTGACCAGGTGGCGGGGACCGCCGGGGCCCACGCCCTCGGCATCGAGGCGGCCGACGGCGACCTCGAACCCTGCGGGGTCGAGCGCCGCTCGGAGGGCGCCGAGCACCCGGTCGGTGTCGGCGGCCGGGTCCCCGGTCAGCTCGACGCAGAGCAGGAGCCGGCCGTGGACCTGGACCTGCTCGACGTCGAGGACCCCGAGGCCGAGCGGGGCGAGCGCGTTGAAGACGCTGGCCGCGATGCCGGGTCGGTCCCGACCGGTGACCGTCACGAGAAGGGTGGGGTCCACGGGCCAACCGTATTGGAGGGACGGAGCCCCCGGTGCGGGCCCCGCGACTCGCCGTCAGCGCTTGCCGATGGAGGCCAGCGCGCCGCCCAGCGCCACGACGGCCAGCACCACCGCGGCGTAGGCCACCCAGGTGAGCTTTATCGTCGCCCCCGTGGCCAACGCACCGCCGTGCCAGGTCCGGTCGACCAGGGCCGCGATCCACAGGCCGAGCTGACACAGGACCAGCACGCGCATGGCGAAGAAGACGGTCACCGCACCGGACATCCCCACCCGCAGGGCCGAGTTCACGATGCCGATCACCACGCACAGAGCGGACACCACCACGATGGCCAGCCGCCACTGCCCGAACGAGTGGTCGATCACGGTGAACGAGACCGTCAACACCCCTCTCGGGCTGTAGAGCCTGTAGTAGGGGAGGAAGCAGGCCCCGACGAGCAGGAGACTGGCCACGGCGACGAACGCGCCGCGCGGGTCCACCGTCGCCTTGAGCACGCTGGTCGATGCGGTGGACCGGGCGGTGGGCTGGTTCTGGTGCGAGCTCGAGTACGGCGACTCGGACTCCCAGGGGGAAGCGTTGGCGCCGTGCCTGGTCTGGGGGAGGCCGGCCACCGCCACCAGAGGCCGGTTGGACGGGGCCTGGGGCGCCAGGGGCTGGGGGGACGGGGCCAGGGGGGGCGGGGCCTGGGGGGGCGGGGCCACCTGGTCGGGCGTCGCTTCGGGCTGACCGGGGGCGAGGTCGGGCACGATCGGTGGCACGAAGAACTTCGGGGCGGCACCGGCGCCGACGTGGAAGCCCTCGTCGGCGGGGCCCGGGGCGGTCGCCTCGGGAGCGGGCCCCGGCCCGGGAGGCCCGACGACCAGGGGCGGGGGGGCGGGCTGGGGCCGGGAGGGGTGAAGCTCGGGCGGGTACCACTTCCCATCCGAGGCGATCCACCAACCGGGGCCCTCGGACACCTCGCTCATCCGGTCACCCCCTCCCGAATCAGAGCCGGCCGTTGAGAGAAACTGTACCGTCAACGCCGGCGGGCCCCCGGGACCGCGTGGGACTCGGCGGCCAGCGCCAGGGCCCGGGACACCGCGCTCGCCGGGTCGCCCGCCGTCGCCACGGCGTGCTCGGGCTCCCCGTCGGGGCGCACGAGGTTCCAGGTGCCGAGGCCGACCACTGGGCGACCGGCCCGCAGGGCCAGGGCGATCTCCGAGAGCGTGCCGTACTCGCCGCCGATGGCCACCACCACGTCGGCGGACCCGACGACCACACCGTTGCGCAGCTCACCGAGCCCGGTGGCCACGGCCACCCGCACCCAGGGGTTGGCCCCGGAGCGGTCCGGTCCGGGCAGGATGCCCACGGTCAACCCGCCCGCTTCGGCCGCCCCCCGGCAGGCCGCCGCCATCACCCCGCCGAGACCGCCGCACACCAGCACCGCCCCGGCCCGGGCGACCAGCCTGCCGACCTCTCGAGCCACCGCGTCGGTCACCGGATCCGGCTCCCCGCCTCCGACGACGGCCACCACGACGCCGGCCCGGCCGTCCGGCGGAACCGGTGGCGCCTCGGGGTGGTCGGCGGGCACGGCTCAGGTCGGGGCCACGTTGTGCTCGTCGACCCAGCCCCGGTCCGGGTACCAGCGCCGGACGACCCGGGCCGGCACGCCGGCCACGACACAGCGGTCGGGGACCTCGCCTCGCACGACCGCCCCGGCGGCCACAACCACGTGCTCGCCGATGGTGGTCCCCGGGAGGATCACGGCGTTCGCCCCGAGCCAGCTGCCCGAGCCGATCCGGACCGCGGCCTCGACCGGCCACTGGCGCCCGACCGGCTCGTCGGGGTCGCTATAGGAGTGGTTCTGGTCGGTGATGTAGACGTACGGACCGGTCTGGATGTCGTCGCCGATCTCGATGCTCCAGTGCCCGATGATGTGGCTGCCCCGGCCGATGACGCAACGGTCGCCGATCCGCACCACCGGATCGCTGGCCATCTCCTGGCCCGGCGCCATCCCGGCCGTCAAGCAGGCGTAGGGGCCGACCATGGTCCCCGACCCGATCCGGATGAAGCGCTCGTTGTAGACCGCGCCCTGGGGGAAGGCCAGCAGGCTGCCCCGGCCGAACGCCCCGAAACGGCGGCCCCGGTCGTCGTCGGGACCGACCGCGCCCACCTCCGCCGCCCACTGCCAGCCCCAGCGGACCGCCCGGGCGGCGGCCCGGCGCAGCGGCGGGGGGAGGGAGCGGGCCCAGGTCACGGTCCGACGCTACCGGGGCCCGCACCCGGCGAGAAAGGTCCGAGGTGCACCGCCGGGAGGGGCCGCCGGCGGGCAGTATCGTGGTGCCATGCCCGACGAGGTCAGTCCGGCCAGGGCGGGACCACAGCCCGACGGGGGCGCTGACCGGGGCCCGGAGGCCACCATCGACCGGCGTCGCTTTCTCCTGGGGGCGGCGGCCGGTGTGGGCGGGGTCACCGCCGCGGTGCTGGCCGGCGGGGCCACCGGGGCGGCCGGGCGGTCGACCCGGATCCCGGCCCGAGCCCGCCAGAGCCGCCCGCCCCTGCCCGACGTCCTCCCGGCCACCCTGCCCAGCGGGGTCGTCGTCCCGGTGGCCCGCTGGGTCATGGTGGAGAACGAGAAGCCCGGGACCATCGACTGGATCGTGACCGGTGTCCAGACGCCCCACGCCATCGAGGGCTTCGCCAGCCACGTGAGCGCGGTGCCCGGCGACGTGGTGACGCTCTACATCAATACGACGGCCCGGTCGGTGTCGATGCAGGCCTTCCGCATGGGTTACTACCAGGGTCTCGGTGGGCGACTCGTGTTCGAGAGCGACACCGTGGCCGGCCAGAACCAGCCGCCCCCCACCGTCACCCCGGGGGTGAACACGGTCTCGTGCTCGTGGCAGCCGAGCATCTCGTTCAAGGTGGACGACACCTGGCCGACGGGGTGCTACCTGCTCAAGATCCAAGGGGACGGGGGCGAGCAGCAGTACGTGCCCCTCACCGTCCGTGACGACAGCTCGACGTCCGCCTTCGTGATCCAGAACAGTGTCACCACGTGGCAGGCCTACAACCTGTGGGGCGGCTACAGCTTGTACTTCGGCAAGAACGGCTCCGGGCAGGACTTCGGCAACCGAGCCCGTGTGGTGTCCTTCGACCGTCCCTACCCCCAGACCTGGGCCCAGGGTTGTGCTGACTTCTTGGGCAACGAGTTCCCACTGATCTACGACGCCGAACGTCTGGGCCTCGATGTCGGCTACTGGACCGACATCGACCTCCACGTGAACCCCGACCTGGTGGCCAACCACCGGTGCCTGTTCAGCCTGGGTCACGACGAGTACTGGTCCACCCCGATGCGCGCCGGGGCCGCCGACGCCTTGAACAAGGGCACCAACCTGGCCTTCCTCGGGGCCAACGCCTGCTACCGCCAGATCAGACTCGAGTCGTCGCCGATCGGCCCCAACCGCCTCCAGGTCTGTTACAAAGATGCCGGCGAGGACCCCATGGCCAGCGCCAATCCGGAGCTGACCACGGTCAACTGGAACCAGGACCCGGTCAACGACCCCGAGAGCAAGCTGATCGGCTCCATGTACCAGTCGGTGCGGGCCAACGACGACCTGGTCGTCGTCGACGCCGCCCACTGGCTGCTCGACGGGTGCGGCGTGACCGACGGCCAGCGTCTGCCCTCGGTGGTCCAAGGCGAGTACGACCGCTACGTGCCGAGCCTCCCGGGACCGAAGAACGTCGACGTGGTGGCCCACTCCCCGGTCGCCCACCAGGGCAACTGGTCCGACATCACCTACTACACGACGCCCAGCGGCGGCGGGGTGCTGGCATCGGGCAACGCGTCGTTCGTCGGGAAGCTGGCCAACACGACGGCCTTCCCGAACAACGTGGTCCCGGCCGCCATACCGGGCGTGACGGACATCCTCCTTCGGCTCATGGAGAACGTCTACGGTACGTTCGGAAACGGGCCGGCGTCAGCGGCGCAGCCGTCCGTCGGCAACTGGGGAACGGTCTACCAGGGGTCGGCGGCCACTGCCGCCTCGGCGCAGCCCACCGACGCGGCGTAGCCCGGCGCGTCGGGCCACGACGGGACCCGAGCGACCAGAGGCCGGCCATGGACGATCACAACGCGCACCCGACCGGGCGGGCCGGGCGGCGTCGGATCCGCTCGGGCCCCCGGCGGTCCCGCCGGCCGGCCGGCCGCCTCGGGCTCGGCGCGGTCGTGGCCGGGATCGTGGTCCTCGCCGGCTGCTCGTCCAGCGTGCCGGCGGCCAAGAAGGCGGTCCCGACCACCAGTACGACGACCACCTCCACCGACGTGCCGGCGGCCCTGTGCCCGCTCACCGGTTCCCCGGTCCCCGGTGGGGGCGGGGTGCCCCAGCGCCCGGCGCTGGCCGTCAAGGTCGACAACTACGTCCAGGCCCGGCCCCAGAGCGGCCTCGACAAGGCGGACATCGTCTTCGAGGAGCCAGTCGAGGGCGGGATCACCCGGTTCGTGGCGGTCTTCCAGTGCCAGCAGGCCGCCCTGGTCGGACCGGTCCGGTCCGCCCGCAACATCGACATCGGCATCCTCGGCCAGTTCGGCATGCCCCTGCTGGCCCACGTCGGCGGCATCGACCCGGTGATCGCCAACATCGACGCCTCGCCAATCGTGAACTTGGACCTCGGCGCCTACGCCTCGGCCGACCTGCATCCGGCGGGCCGGGTCGCCCCCTACGACACCTACGCCTCCACCCAGGCCCTCTGGGCCCTGAAACCGGCCGACACCACGCCACCGAATCCGATCTTCGCCTACTCGGACACCACCCCGGCGGGAACGCCGGTCGGATCGGTGTCCATCCCGTTCTCCGCCAACTCCCCGGTCGCCTGGATCTACAACGCCAAGGACCACGCGTTCTTGCGCTACTACGGGTTCACCCCCGACAAGCTGGCCAACGGCGTCCAGAACATGGCAGCCAACGTCATCGTCCAGTTCGTCCAGATCACCTACGGCCCGTGGGCCGAGAACTCAGAGGGCGGCCTCGAGGTCCAGGCCAACCTCTACAACGACGCCAGCGGGCCGGCCGAGGTCTTCCGCGGCGGGGTTGAGGTCAGCGGCACCTGGTCGCGCAGCTCGCTGGGCCAGGCCACCCAGTTCACGTCGGCGACCGGGCAGAACATCGCGCTCCAGCCCGGGCTCACCTGGGTGGAGCTCGTGCCCAACACAGTGACCGTGGGCGTCAACCCGCCGTTCGCCCACTCGGGCTGAGCGACGGTCCCGAGCCCCTGCGCCGGCGGAAGGTCACCGGCATGTGCGAGACCCCGGCGTGCTTGTTGGTCCGCACCCGGCGCAGCGGGCCGGCCAGTGCGAAGTCGCTGAAGCGGGTCACGAGCTCTTCGAGCATGATCCGGATCTCCAGGCGGGCCAGGTTCGCCCCCAGGCAGAAGTGGCTCCGGTGGCCGAAGGCCAGGTGGGGGTTCGGGTCGCGGTGGATGTCGAAACGGCCGGGCTCGTCGAAGGCCGCCTCGTCGAAGTCCGCCGACGACCACCACAAGGTGACCTTGTCCCCGGCCCGGATGCGGCGCCCGCAGACCTCCACGTCGGCGGTGGCCGACCGGCGGTTGTAGAGGGTCGGACTCGACCAGCGAAGGATCTCCTCGGTGGCCGCCGGCATGAGCGAGAGGTCGCCCGCCAGCTCGCCCAGTTGGTCGGGGTGTTCGATGAGGGCGGCCATCCCGAGAGCGATGGCGTTGCGTGTGGTCTCGCTCCCGGCCGCGATCATGAGGGAGAAGAGCATCGAGAGCTCGAGGTCCGAGAGCGGCTCGGCGCGGCCGTCGTCGCCCTCCACCACGGCTCCGGTCACGACCGAGAGCAGGTCGTCGGAGGGCGACCGCCGCTTGGAGGCCAAGAGGCCGGCGGCGTACTCGGCCATCGAGGCCGCCGCCCGCCGGGTGACGTCGGTCTCCTCCCCGAGCTCGCGCCCCTCGAAGGCCAAGGTGGCGTTGGTCCAGGCCACCAGGCGGTGCCGGTCCTCGTTGGGCACACCCAAGAGCTGGAGCGTCGCTTGGACCGGTAGCTCCAGTGCCACCTGGGTCAAGAAGTCACAGGCCCCCTCGTCGGCCACCGCATCGAGGATGGCCGTCGCCCGGGACCGTAGTTCGCCCTCGAAGCCGGCCAGCACCCTCGGGGTGACCGACGGGGTGAGCAACCGACGGATCCTCTGGTGGCGCGGGTCGTCGGTCATGTTGAGGAGGACCCCGGCGGCGAAACCGTAGGGGAGGTCCTGGATGAGGGTCCCGCCACCGGGACAACCCGGCGCCCGCTCGGAGGAGAACGTCGCCGCGTCGGCCGCCGCCGCCATGACGTCGGCGTGGCGGCTCAGGACCCAGAACCCGACCCCGTCGGGCGTGTGGTCGGTGGGCTCGTGCCAGAAGACCGGCGCCTGGTGGCGCAAGCGACGGAACGTCTCGTGGGGGAAGCCGTCGGCGAACGTCGACAGGTCCGTGAGGTCGATCTCCCCGAGCCCCGTCACCGTTTCCTCCCCCGGTTCGCGCGTCGCGACCCGTCTCGTCGGCCGCGTCGGCTGGGTTTTCCACCGGGCCGGGCCCGCGGTCCGGTCCAGACGCGACCCGACCCGGGCCGGGGCGCCCGAGGGGGGGTGGGCGCCCCGGACCGGGCCGGGCCGATCTGGTTGGGGGTCAGTCTAGAGAGATCGGCTGGTCGTCGGGGTCGAGCGCCTCCCCCGGGCCCCCAGGGGAGGGCTCGGCCGGGGTCAGGCGCTCACGCACCCGCTCGTCGATCTCGGCCATGAGCTGGGGATTCTCCCGGAGGAAGGTCTTCACGTTCTCCCGGCCCTGGCCGAGCTGCTCCCCCTCGTAGGTGAACCAGGCCCCGGACTTTTTGATGAAACCGAGGTCCACGGCGACATCGAGGAGGGAGCCCTCCCGGCTGATGCCGGTCCCGTACATGATGTCGAACTCCGCCTGCTTGAAGGGCGGGGCGCACTTGTTCTTCACCACCTTCACCCGCGTCCGACTTCCGATCATGTCGGTGCCGTCCTTGATCGTCTCGATGCGGCGGATGTCCAGCCGCACCGACGAGTAGAACTTGAGGGCCCGGCCGCCGGGGGTGGTCTCGGGCGACCCGTACATCACGCCGATCTTCTCCCGCAGCTGGTTGATGAAGATGGCGATGGTGTCCGACTTGTTGAGGGTGGCCGTCAGCTTGCGCAGGGCCTGGGACATGAGCCGGGCCTGCAGGCCGACGTGACTGTCGCCCATCTCGCCTTCGATCTCGGCCCGAGGGGTAAGGGCGGCCACCGAGTCGATGACCAGCACGTCGAGCGCGCCCGAGCGGATCAGCATCTCGGCGATCTCCAGCGCCTGCTCACCGGTGTCGGGCTGGGAGATCAACAGGTCGTCGATGTTGACCCCGATGGCCTTGGCGTACACCGGGTCCATGGCGTGCTCGGCGTCCACGTAGGCGCAGATCCCGCCGTTGCGCTGAGCCTCGGCCACGCAGTGCATGGCCAGGGTGGACTTCCCCGAGGACTCGGGGCCGAAGATCTCGACGATCCGGCCGCGGGGCAGGCCGCCGATCCCGAGCGCCAGGTCCAAGGCGAGGGCCCCGGTCGGGATCGACTCGATCCCCATCGACAGGTTGTCGCCCATCCGCATGACCGAGCCCTTGCCGAACTGCTTCTCGATCTGCCCGAGCGCCATGTCCAGGGCCTTCTCACGCTCCTCAGCCATTGCCCGTTCTCCTCTTCTTGTGATCCTTCTTGTGATCCGTCGATCGTGCTTCCGTGTCGAAGGGCGACCCTACGGAGAGGGTGTAATACCGGGCCTCTGAGCGCTCCCGGGACGCCTGGACGCACTCTAGTGGCGAACGCGTGTTCGTCATGGGGATGGTCGGGACGACCCGCACCGGGCGGTCGACGGACGGCTCAACCGGGCACGGGCCGGGCCGCGCCGACCACCTCGTAACGGGCCCCGGTGGCCTCGAGGACCGAGGTGACCAGCCTGACCTCGTCCACCGTCCACGAAGCCGAGACCGGCGCGCCGGCCAGGCCGGACGGCAGGCGGCGGCGCCCCCGGGCCCGGGCCAGCGTCAGATGGCCCAAGAACGGCTCGTCGGCCACCGGACAGCCGGCGGCACGGGCGGCCCGCCGGGCGGCGGCGGCCAGGGGGTCGAGGCCGGCGACGGGCACCCAGAGCACGCCCGGGCCGGACCGCTCGGTGCGCGGGCCGAGCACCGCGGCCGGCGGGCCACACCGGCGGACCGCGTCGTCCAGGGCGGCGGCCAGGGCGGCCAACCGCGCTGGGTCGAGGTCGCCCACGAAAGCCAGGGTCACGTGCCATCGGTCCTCGGTGACCCATCGCACGTCGGGATGGTCGGGACGGTCGAGCGCCCGCAGGGCCCGGACGACCGCCTCGGGCGGCCAGACGGCGACGAAGGCACGCACGCCCCAAGTGTGACGCGCCAGCCGGCGCTCCGAGCGGCCGGCGGTAGGGTCACCGGACGTGGCCACTGGGTCGGTGACACCGGTGATCGAGGCGGTGCTCGGCGACATCACCGCCGAGCCCGTCGACGTCGTGGTCAACGCGGCCAACGCGGGCCTGCGCGGTGGTGGTGGCGTCGACGGGGCCATCCACCGCGCGGCCGGGCGGTCCGAGCTGCAGGCCGCCTGCCGCCTCCTCGGGGGCTGTGACCCCGGCGACGCCAAGGCCACCGGGGGGTTCGGCCTGCGGGCCCGCTGGATCATCCACACCGTCGGGCCGGTCTGGCGCGGGGGCTCGGCCGGTGAGGACGAGACCCTCGCCTCGTGCTACCGGCGGGTGCTGGCGGTGGCCGACGGGCTGGGCGCCCGGTCGGTGGCCTTCCCGGCCATCTCGACCGGGGCCTACGGGTTCCCACCGGAGCGGGCGGCCGCCGTCGCCGTCGCCGCCGTCTCGAGCACGCCGACCACCGTGCGCCTGATCCGGCTGGTCGCCTTCGACCGTCGGGCGCTCGACCTGTACCGCAGGCTCCTCGAGCCATAGGGGGCCGGACGCCCCGTAGGACCCGGCCGGCAAATTACCCAGGTCATACCGCCTCTTAATGCGTTCCTTAGACAGGAGGGGTGAGGTGGAGGCAGACAAGCGAAACGGACGCCTTCAGCCAGGAGCGCATCGATGACCGACGACCACCACACCTCGGACGGCCCGGCGGACCAGCCGTCCGCCGGCAACCCCCCGACCGGGACGCCCCCGACCGGCGCCTGGGGCCCCCACCCCGGCACCGCCCCGGCCTGGCCGACCGACCCGGCACCCACCCCGACCTACCCGATGGCCCCCCTCGCCCCCGAGGCCGGGGCGTTCGGTCCGCCCCACCAGGGTCCCGTGATCCCGGTGGCCTCGTACCCGCTCCACCCGACCGCTCCCACGCCGGCCACCGCCACCGGGAGCGGTGGGGCCGGATGGGCACCTCCGCCGCCCCCGCCCACCGCCGGCTGGTACCCGGCCGGAGGGCCGTGGACGCCACCGCCGGCGGCCGCCCCCTCCCCGGCGACCCACACTCACCACCGGGGACGGAACATCGCCGTCGCCTCGGTGGCCGTGGCGGTGGCCCTCGGCGCCGGCATCGGCATCGGGCGGCTCAGCCAGCCCTCGAACTCGTTCGGGTCGGTCTCGGCCTCGGGGTCGACCCCGTCGGCCGGCGGGTCGGGGAGCTCCGGCGGCTCCGGGAGCTTCGGGTCCGGAGGCTCCGGCGGCTCCGGCGGCTCCGGCGGCTCCGGCGGCTCCGGGAGCTTTGGCTCCGGCGGCTCCGGCGGCTCCGGCGGCTTCGGCTCGGGCGGCTCCGGGAGCTTCGGGTCCGGTGGCTCCGGCGGCTCCGGGAGCTTCGGGTCCGGTGGCGCCGGCGGGAGCTCGAGCGGTTCGTCGGGCTCGGGCTCGGGGAACTCGGCGTCGGGCGTCGCCGCGCAGGTGGACCCGGGTCTGGTCGACATCAACACCAACCTCGGCTACGAGAGCGCGGCGGCGGCCGGGACGGGCATGGTGATCAGCTCGTCCGGCGTCGTTTTGACCAACAACCACGTCATCAACGGCGAGACCTCCATGAACGCCGTCGACGTCGGGAACGGCCGCACCTACACGGCCACCGTGATCGGCTACGACCGCACCGAAGACATCGCCGTCATCCAGCTGAAGGGCGCGTCGGGTCTTCAGACGGTCTCACTCGGTGACTCCTCCACCGCGTCGGTGGGAGCCTCGGTCGACGGCATCGGCAATGCCGGGGGCACCGGGGGCACCCCGAGTGACGCCTCGGGCTCGATCACCGCGCTCGGCCAGGACATCACGGCGAGCGACGAGAGCGACGGAAGCTCCGAGCAGCTGACCGGTCTGATCCAGACGAACGCCGACATCCAGCCCGGGGACTCGGGCGGCCCGCTGGTCAACAGCTCCGGGCAGGTCATCGGGATGGACACCGCGGCGTCGTCGGGCTTCAACCTGTCGTCGAGTTCCAGCCAGGGCTTCGCGATCCCCATCGATCACGCCATCTCGATCGCCCGGTCGATCATCGCCGGCGACGCCTCCTCGACCGTGCACATCGGCCCCACCGCCTTCCTCGGCGTCCAGATCTCCTCGGGCTCGAGCGGCTCGGGCGGTTCGGGTGGCTCCGGTGACGGTGGTTTCGGCGGCTTCGGCGGCGGCTCGGGCTACGGCGGTTTCGGCGGGGGCTCGGGTGACGGTAGCGGCTCGGGTAGTTCGGGCAGCTCGGGCAGTTCAGGCAACTCGGGGAGCTCGACGTCGGGCGCCCCGGTGGCCGGCGTCCTCTCGGGTGGCTCGGCGGCGCAGGCCGGGTTGGCCGATGGCGACACGATCACGTCGGTCGACGGCCACGCCATCAACACCCCCACCGACCTGACCGCGGTCATGGAGCAGCTGGCCCCGGGCGAGACGGTCAAGATCGTCTGGACCGACTCGTCGGGCCAGTCGCACACCGCATCGGTCGAGCTGCACAGCGGCCCGCCCAGCTGATCGGCGACGGGCAGGTGGGCCGGCGGGGCCCACCTGCCCTGTCCCGAAGGGACCGACACACCCCCCTGGTACAACGGCGTCGGCGCACCCCGGTGCGCATCGTGCGTGACCGCCGGTCGGGGACCGCACCGAGCATCCCGACGAATCGGTGGGGGTCCAGATGGGGGACCAGTCCGCTAGTGCCGAGGTCGAGGCCCGTCTGCGAGCCCTCGAAGAGGCCCTGGCCGGCCAGCGCGGCGAGATCAGGACCCGGCGCCTGGTGGTGACCGACGGGCGGGACGACGAGCGGGTGGTGGCCGAGGTCGTGGGCACCACGGCCGAGCTGCGGGTCCAGCTCCCGCCCCTCCTGGGCGGAGGCGCCCCGGGGGCGGCGGTGGTCGCCTTCGCCTCGCCCGCCGCGCCGGGCCGACCCGGCGGGGCCGACGGCGACGCGGTCGGCCTCCAGGTCTGGGCGGCCGGCGACGCCCTCGTCGAGCTCGAGGCCCGCCCCGACGGTGCCGGCTCGTGGGGCCCGCACCTCCGCCTCAGTGGCGCATCGTGAACACGGCGACCGCGGCGAGGGCGGCGGCGCCCGCCAGCGTGAGCAGGATCCGGTCCCACCGGTTCACCGGGCCAATGCTACTGATGAGTCTGTAGACCGATCGGTAGCTTCTGGCCAGGGTTGCTCGCGTGGAGGGCGACTTGCAGCGCCGACTGGGCCGGAACCTGCTGGCCCAGCGCCGGGCCAAGGGCCTCAGCCAGGAGGCCTTCGCCGACCTGCTCGGCCTCCACCGGACCTACATCGGCGGCCTCGAGCGGGGCGAGCGCAACGTCACCCTTCGGACGGTCGAGCAGCTGGCCGACCGCCTCGGGATCGAAGCGGGCCGGCTCCTCAGCGGCTGAGCCCCCGGACGGTCACCCGTCGGACAGCAGTTGGCGGCGCAACAGGTCGAGGGCCGAGATCGCCCCGTACTGGCGGACCCGGGGCCGGTCACCCGGGAGGCGCAGCTCGCGGGTGACCAGCCGGTCGCCGGGGAGGGCCAGGCCCACGAACACCGTCCCGGGGGCCACCCCCTCTTGGTCGTTTGGGCCGGCCACCCCGGTGATGCCGAGCCCGACGTCGGCACCGAGCAGCGACCGGGCTCCGTCGGCCATGGCGCCGGCGGCCGCCTCGGTGACGACGGCCCCCGCGGGGACACCGAGCACCGAGTGCTTCACCGCCGAGTCGTAGGCCACCACCCCGCCCACGAACCACCGGCTCGCCCCCGGGACGTCGACGAGGCGCGAGCAGATGAGCCCGCCGGTGAGCGACTCGGCCAGGCCGAGGCGCAACCCTTTCTCGAGGAGCACGGCGGCCAACGCCTGCTCCATGGTCTCGTCGTCGGTGCCGAAGACGATGTCGCCCAGCCGGGCCTCCAGGGTCGCCCGGACCGCCCGCTCCTCGTCGTCGAGGAGGCCCCGGACACCCGCCTCGGTGCGGGCCCGGGCCGTGAGCCGGACCTTGATGCCCTCGATCCCGCTGGCCAAGAAGGCGATCGTGACCGTGCCCTCAGGTCGAGCCTCGGCGTCCAGGGCGTCGATCCGCGCCCCGAGGGCCTCGGCCAGGGCCGACTCGCTGGTCCCCCAGGTCCGCAGCACACGGCTCACGATGACCGCCTCCTCCCCGGCCTCGGCCAGGCGGCGGCGCAGGTCCGGGAGGATCCCCCGTTCGAACATCTCGGCCATCTCGTAGGGGACGCCGGGCACGGCGTAGACCACCTTGTCGCCGACCGGGCAGACCAGCCCGGGGGCGGTGCCCTGGACCTGTTCGATCACCGACGCGCCCTGTGGCACGTCGGCCTGCCGGGCGTTGTTCTCCGACATGGCGCGCCCACGGGCCTCGAAGAACGACGCGATGCGGGCCACGATCGCCTGGTCGCGGACCAACGGCACGTTCATCACCTCGGCGATGGCCTCCCGGGTGATGTCGTCTTGGGTCGGGCCTAGCCCACCACACACGATGACCCCGTCACTGCGGGCCAGGGCGGTGCGCAGGGCGAGCACGATCCGGGCGTGGTTGTCCCCCACCGCCTGGTGGAAGTGCGAATCGACCCCGCTCGCCGCCAGCTGCTCACCCAGCCAGGCCGAGTTGGTGTCGGCGATCTGGCCCAGGAGGAGCTCGGTGCCGACGGCCACGATCTCGACCCTCACCGGGCCGACCCCCGCAGGGCCCGGCGACCGTCGAGGAGGTACTGGGCCCCGGTGAACACGGTGAGGGCGGCGGCCACCCAGATGGCCACCACCTGCAGGTCGTGATGGGGGGCCAGCGGGGGGACGAGGCAGGTGGCGATGGCCAGGTCCTGGACGAGGGTCTTGATCTTGGCCGAGCCGCGGGCAGGGATCGAGACCCCCCGGCGCCCGGCCCACGACCGGTAGACGACGAGGGCCACCTCGCGCACGGCGATCAAAGAGACCGGCAGCCAGGGCAGGTGGTGGCCGGCGGCCAGGGCGAAGAGCGCCCCGAGGACCACCGCCTTGTCGGCCAGGGGGTCGAGGAAGGCCCCCGAGCGGGTCGTGCCCTGGCGCCGGGCCAGCCACCCGTCGACCCCGTCGCTCCCGGCCAGCACCACCCCCACCACCACCGTCCACCAGGTGGCCCCTTGGACCACGATCATGGCCACGAAGACCGGGGTGGCCAGGATGCGGGCCATCGTCAGGGCGTTGGCCGGCGTGGCCAGGGCCGACGGCCCGAAGGTGCTCCCGGCGGTGTCGGTCACCGGCCCGGCGCCCCGGCGTCGACGAGCCCGCCGAGGCCCACGACTCGGGGCGGGTCCACCGGCTCGGCCTCGAGGTCGACCCCGGCCGAACCGGTGATCACCACGTCGACCATGGACCCGACCCCGAGGCTCGTCGGGACGCCGACCACGCCGTCGATCTCGGGTGCCTCGTGGACGGTCCGGGCCACCCCGGGGGAGTCGACGAGGACCCGGTACCGACCGCCCACCATGGCGTCGCGCCGCCGGGCGGTGATGGCGTCTTGCAGCTCGGCGCACTCACGGAGCCGCTCCATGGTCAGTTCTGCCGGGACCTGGTCGTCGAGTCCCACGGCGTGGGTGCCGGCCTCGGGCGAGAACGCGAAGAAGCCGGCCCAATCGAGCTGCGCCTCGGAGAGGAACGCCAGCAACTCGTCGTGGTCCTCCTCGGTCTCCCCGGGGTAGCCGAGGATGAACGAGGACCGGAAGGTGGCGGCCGGCTCGTCGGCCCGGATGGCCGCCAGGCGCCCCAAGAAGCGGTCCCCGTCACCCCAGCGCCGCATCCGGGCCAACAGCGGGCGCGACACGTGCTGGAGGGAGAGGTCGAAGTAGGGCACGCCGGTGGCCAGCACGGCGTCGATCAGCTCGCCGGTGAGGCCCGAGGGATACAGGTACAACAGCCTGGTGCGCGGGACCAGCTCGCTCACCGCCCGGGTCAGCCCGACGATCGGCTGGCCGGCGCCGGCCCGGGCCGTCCCGGGCGTTCCGCGCCCCGTGCCCCGGTCCCGCCCGTAGGAGGCCAGGTCCTGGGCGACAAGCACGATCTCACGGGCGCCCGGGCGCCCGCCCTCGCCCTCGGCCAAGGCCCGGGCCTCGCCCAGCACGTCGGCGGCGGCCCGGGAACGCTGGCGGCCCCGGAACGACGGGATGGCACAGAACCCGCACCGGCGGTCGCACCCCTCGGCCACCTTGACGTAGGCCCAGGGAGCGCCGGTCGCCGGCCGGGGCAGCTCGAGGAGATCGAAGGCCGATCCGGCCGGCGGCCGGACCCTCGGTCCGGCCAGGGCCACCGGGACGGCGACGGCCCCCGCCGACCGGGGGCGTGGACCGGTCCCGAGGGGCACCCCGAAGCCGGCTACCAGGTCGACCTCGGGCAGGGCGGCGGCCAGCTCGTCGCCGTAGCGCTCGGCCATGCACCCGGTCACGACCAGCCGGGCGCCCGGGCGGCGAGCCCGAGACAGCTCCAAGATGACGTCGATCGACTCCTGGCGGGCCGCCTCGATGAAGGCGCAGGTGTTCACGACCACCACGTCGGCGGCCCCCGGGTCGGCCGCCGGCGTCAGGCCGTCGGCCGCCAGCCGGCCAGCGAGCTTGTCCGAGTCGACCTGGTTCTTGGGGCATCCCAGGGTCTGCAGCCAGTACCGGCCCCCACCCATGCGCACCGTCTCCTTGCGGCCCCGACCGACACCATGCACCGTCCGGGCCACGCCGGCCCGTTGTCCACCCCTTGACCCACCCGGCCGCGGGCCGACCGGCGGCTCGGGGGCCGCCGGCCACCCGGGCAGCGGAGAGGGAGGGATTTGAACCCTCGGACCGGTTGACCCGGTCAACTCATTAGCAGTGAGTCCGATTCGGCCGCTCTCGCACCTCTCCACCTGGGGTTTTATGTTCCCAGGGCTCCATCCGCCCCAAGAGATTGGGCGAACAAAGCAGCCCAACCCTACAGGGAGACCGCTGTGGGAAGTGCCGGTAGGGAGCGGCCGAGAGTGCGCCCCAAACCGGTCGGGGGCATCACAAGCGACGTCGGGGCTGTCGAGTCAGTTCAATGGCGCCGTGTGGTTCGTCCACTGCTGGCCGTCCCAGTACCGCTGCAGGCCAGCAGCATGGTCCGGAAACCAACCCGGCGGCACCTGGGGAGCCGGAGAAGCCGCGGCCGCCGCTGGTTGAGCACTGGGCAGCGGCACCGAATCGGATGCCAATCCGGCGGGGCCAGCCCCCCCGGCCCATTGATTGACGCTCGCCTCCAAGGTTGCCCCTTGCGTTTGCTCGGCGCCAGCGGGGCCGGGCCCACGAGGACTCTCGCTGTGCTCTCGAGCCGCGTCGACGGTTTCCTTGGAGACTTGCGCCTGGCGCTTGCAGTTGGGACATACCGTCACATGTTTGAAGCCGAGCGGAATGACCGGAATGAAGAAGAGGGCGAACCAGGTCGAGACCCTGAACAGAGCAAGACCGCTCATGCCGCAGTTCGAACAGCGGAGGGCGATAGGCCCCATCCTTTTGTTCAATCTGCGGATCCCAAAGATGATGAGCATGCTTGTCCCCTCTCGTTGTGGACAGCGAGGAGAATACCCGTGAGTCCTGCGGCCGAGCCCCCTCAGTCTGAGTCAGCTGCAGATCCCCTACGGACCCGGAAAGACCTCGCGCAGCACCTCGAGCGCAGGGGATTCGCGGACGGTGCCCGGGGTGTGAGCCGGATCCAATCTCCCGTAGATGAGACGAACAAACGCCTCGGCCGGAAGTTCCAGATCCGGCTGGCCCGAGTGGTCTCGCGCTCCGAGGGTGACCGCATCGGAAGAGAGTTCGATGGAGAAGTCCCGCCTCGGTTGGTCCGTGCGCACGGCGATCGCCCGGGTGCTCCCCGTCGACTTCGCGGTGAAACGCGCGATGAGCTCAAGGTTGTCCACAATGTGGACGACCGAGTCGGCGGGCAGCGTCGCGGCCGGGTCGATGGCGACCTCGATATCCCACGTGTGTAGCGCGTGCTCGTTGAGCCGCATACCGACGAAGCCATCAAAGAGCAGCTCCAGCGGCCCCATTGAGAAACGGAGACTCGAGCGAGCCTCGTCCGAGAGCGATTCGATGCGCTCCAGCAGGCCGCGGTCCACCAAGAGCGCGTCATCCGCCTTCGCTCGGGCTGACTTCGCGTTCCACGAATCCCACACGCCCGGGGCGAAGTCATCGGGCGTCGCGTTCCCCTCGACACTGTCATCGAGTCGCCGCTGCATGATCACAGCACCCGAACCGATGTGCGAGAGGACGTCGGCGATCGTCCACTCAGTCGGATACGCGGGCTCGTCGAGCTGGGCACCGCCCAGGAGGCCCACGACAGAGCGAAGGTGCTCGACCGACGAACCAAGGGCTCCAAGGATCGACGCCATCTCCGGTTCAACTCCGGACGAATCGAGCGTTGACCACGGCACGTGCTTCGCTCGATGCCATCTTGAGCGGGCTCCAGGTCATCCCGAACGCAGTGCGGTCGACCACGAGCTCTGCCCGGAGGCTCACGGCATCAGACGTCGCCCCCACCACCTCGACGATCTGTGAGAGGTCCTGGCTACGTCCAGCGGCCTCCAGAATTACCTGACCTTTGAGGACGCCGGGCCCGTCGGGGACGAGACGTCGAACCGTCACGACGACGGTCGGGTGGTGTTCGACATCGAAGAACTCCGCCGAGCGCAGGTGCTGGTCTCGCTTGGCGTTCTTCGTCGTGAGCGAGGCTGCAGCGATGCGCAATTCGCCCGAAACGTTCCCCGCATCGTCGACCGTACCGTCTCCTTCGATTCGCTCGAAGCGGCCGTGTACGGTGATCACCCCCCAGAAGTGCTTGACGTGGAACTCCACGGCCGAGCCGGCAGGATCAAGGGACCACGTTCCCGACGCCTCGCGCACGAGGGTTTGGACGTCTACGGATGGAGAGGGTGCGGTGGCATCCATGGGGGCCCTGTTTTCTCGCTCGAGGCCGGGGTCATCCTCCACTGTATTGGCCAACCAGAGGCAGTCATCCGGTCAGGAGGTGGCGGTCGAAACCACGACGGAGGAACAGGGCGTTACGGTGGGACGCGGGTTGCCCCAGTGGTCCGGGGACCGGGAGACACCTGACCAAGAGGGACGTTGCTGAGCAGGCATCCACCGCCCTTAGCCTATGGGCAGTGGACCGCTGCGAGGGATGTGGATTTGAGTATGACCTCGGTGAGGCGACGGCGGCCGGTCCGGCCATCGTCCACGGGGTCAACGAGTTGACCGACCTTCTGAGCGGCAGCGCCGACATCAAGACCAGACGAGAGCCTGGAGTCTGGTCACCGCTCGAGTACGGCTGCCACGTCCGGGATGTGCTGCTCGTTCAGCGTGAACGGGTGCTGGCTGCCCTGATCATGGACTGCCCCTCGTTCAATCCGATGGGGCGGGACGAACGGGTAGCATATGACGGCTACGCCGAGCAAGACCGAATTGACGTTGTTCGCCAGATGGGCGACGCCGCCCTTCTCTTTGCGAACGTGCTTTCCCGCCTCGACCCTGAGCAATGGGAGCGCACGGTCATGTACAACCACCCCAAACCCCTCGAGAGGTCGCTGCGTTGGGTGGCCGTCCATACCGTCCACGAGGTCGAGCACCACGTCCTGGATGTGCGCCTCCAGATGGCGTAGAAGGCGGGTCCCCTCCACACGCTCTGTTAAGCCAGCGATCAGGTCGAATCACAAGACTGTCCTGCCGACGCGCCCGTGCCCCGGGGTGGGCGGAGGATCACCCCGGGGCACGAGTGGACATCGGGCTTTGCGAGCATCGCTGCTCGTCGGTTAGCTGACGGCGATCCCTTCGCTGCCGACGGGGATGTTCCAGACGGTCTCGACCGGGTTCAGCGATCCGTTGGCGTTGACGGCGAAGGCGTCGAAGGCGCCGGAACCGCCGCTCTCGACGTAGAGGAACTTGCCGTCGGGCGACGCGGCGGAGTCGGTCGTCCCGGGGTGGGTCACCGCGGCGGTGGCCGCATCGAGGACTGGAGCCCCCGCTCCGTTCACGGAGAACGAGCTCAGTGTGCCGGTCCCGGCGTTCGAACCGTAGAACGTGCCGTTCACCCCGGTGATCCAGCACAGCGCCGTGCCCCCGTCACCGGCCGAGCCCAGCAGGGTGAGGGACCCATTGGGCTCGACGGCGTAGGTGCTCACGGTGCTCGTCCCCGCCTCGGCGCCGACGAGATGGCCCGCCGCGTCGAAGGAGAAGGCGAAGGGCACGGGTGTCGCCGACGCGGTCACCACGGGGGCACTGAGGTTCCCGCCGGGGGTCACGTTGAACACATCGTACGAACTGGTCGACGCCTTTGTGGTCACCACCAGGTGCGTGCCGTCCGGGGTGAACCCGACCTGGCCGGCACCGTGGAGGTAGTCCGGCGGGTTGGTGTTGTCCAGGCCGAGGGAGCGGACCTCCCCGGGGAGGGGAACGAGCGTGGCGCCGATGAGGCGGAATTCGGCCACGGAACCGGCGTTGCCGGCGTTGAGGACCGCAACCGTCGATCCGTCGTCGGCGATGCTGACCGGGAACGCACCGCCGGACGAAACGGTCTGGGTGCGGACCAACGAGGTGCCCCACACCGAGAAGAGCGAGACGGTGTTGCTCCCGGCGTTCACCGCCAGCAGCTCCCGGCCGCCGTTGACGAGCGCCAGGCCCCCCTGTGAGGCGAGCGGGTCCGCAGTGGCTCCGGCCGCCGTGCCCCCGTCTCCTCCGGTCGCGTAGATCCCGGCCAGCGAGACCGTGCCGTCGGCCGCTCGAGTGTACGAGAGGATCTGGTTGCCGGAGCTCTGATCGGTCTCCACGAACAGTGCATGGCCCGAGAACGCGGCCGTGGGCAGGGGGTCTGCACTGGCGAGGCTGGCGATGCCGAAGGCCCCGGCACCGAAGCCGGCGGTGAGCCCTAGGGCGGCCACCGTTCGAAGCGGACGGACGAGAATCATGGGTATCTCCTTTGTCGCGGCGAAGCTGCCACCGTGCAGTCCCCCCACCCGGCATCGCGTTACAGCCGATCTCCGCGGATCGGCCGGCTGCCCTAGGTTCTTCGGTCGTGAGCGACAATGCCCTGCTGGAGCGGGTGCTCAACGGCGACGAGACCGCCTTCGTCGAGATCGTCCGGCGGTACAACTCCACGCTGGTCCGCGTGGCGCGTACCTATGTCGCCAATGACGCGACCGCCGAGGACGTCGCGCAGGAGACCTGGATGGCCGTCGTGCGAGGGATTGAGCGATTTGAGGGGCGGTCGACCTTCAAGACCTGGCTGTTCCGGATTTGCGTCAACCGGGCACGCTCCGCCGGGGTCCGCGAGCACCGGTCGGTCCCCGTCGACCTGACCCCGGCGGGACCCACGGTCGACACGTCCCGATTCAACGGCGCTGGGATGTGGGCGGACCCGCCCGTCCCGTTCACCGAACTCGTCGAGGGCCGCATCGACGACAAACCCACCGTCGCCGCGATCCGGCGGACCATCGACGGACTACCCGAGGCCACGCGGGCGGTCGTAACATTGCGCGACGTCGAGGGACTGTCCACTGTGGAAGTTGCCGATCTCCTCGGGATCACAGAGGCCAACGTTCGGGTCATCGTGCACCGCGGCAGAGCCAAGGTGCGAGCGGCGCTGGAGGACATGATGAGGGGAGGGCGGCAATGAGACTTCTGACAGCGGACATCGAGTGCCGCCAAGCCGTCGAGCTCGTCAGCGACTATCTCGATGGCGCGTTGTCTCGGCGAGACCGCCGGCGTCTCGAGCGTCACCTCGCCAAGTGCGATGCCTGCTCGGCCTACCTCGAACAGATACGGACCACGATCGAGGTGACGGGGAAGATCGAACCTGACGACCTCGACCCCGAGGTCCTCGACGGTCTCGTCGACCTCTTCAGGCAGTATCGGCCGAACGAGGAGTGAACGACCGGTCCCTGATCTGGTGCGCTTGCGCACTCGATCCGGAGCCGGCATGGAAACGTGGACCACTCGGCCTCGAGGAACGTGACGGCGCGCGACGGGGCGGCGCCGTCGAGGGAGGCCCGGTCTGGGTCATCTCGGGGCGAGGGCCGGCCCCGCCCGGCACGCCGCGGGTAGTTCGCCCGCTCCACAGCCATTTCGAGGGGGATGAGTTGGCAGATGGGCACCGGGTGGGAGCCGGCCTCGACCCGTGCACCAGGCGGAGGCTTCGGCGCACCACCAACTCCTACCCGTCCCCGACGGCGCCAAAACCTACGGCTCGTCGGGACACGCCACCGCGACGTCCAACCTGTCGGACCGGTTGGGCTGGGAGGTGGGGCGTGCCGCGCCGTGCCCCACCCTGGAACGAAGCCGGCCCACTCCCCGACCCAGCGGGGACCGGTCGACCCGGGTCAGGGATGCGCCGGCACCTCGTCGGCCGCCGCCACCACCAGCAGCTCGCGGTCGCGCTCGTAGGACAAGAGCACACGGGCCTCGCTGAGCCGCACCCAGCGGACCTCGTCCACTTCGTCGGTGGCCACGAACGTGCCGCCCGCCGCCTCCATCAGCCAGTAGGCCACCACCTTGGGCCGGTCCTTTCGGTCCCGGTACTGGGTGTGCCCGATGAACGGGCCGAGACGGCAGACGAGGCCCGTCTCTTCGAGCACCTCGCGCAGGGCGCAGCTCTCCAGACTCTCGTCCGGCTCCAGCTTGCCCTTGGGGAAGGACCAGTCCTCGCGGCCCGGTCGGTGGACGACGAGAACCTCGCGCCAGCCCTGTGGTGCCCTGCGCAGGACGATGCCCCCGGCAGCCCGCACCACCTCGCCCGCAGAGGGCCTCTCGTCGAGGGTGGTCGAGTGCGCCGTGCTCACAAGGAGAAGCGTACCGGCCGCAGCCGGGCACCCGGTGTCATACCTGCCGGTGGGGGTGCCCCGGAACCGGGCGGCGGAGGGAACGGTAGCCTCACGTGGTGGCCCAGGGGACCCAGGGACCGGCCGGGCCGGTCGACGACGTCGAGGTCGAATGGCAGCTCGACGCCCTCGATCTGCGTCCGGTCGAACGATGGCTGGCGGCACTGCCCGGGCGCGCGCCCGACCAGATCCCCACCCTCACCGTGCTGGCCAAGCCGACCCGGCGCCTGGTCGACCGCTACCTCGACACCGAGGACTGGCGCGTGGGCCGGGCCGGGCTGGTGCTCCGCACCCGCCACCGCGGTCGACGCGACGAGGCGACGCTAAAGGACACGGCGGCGGCGGCCACCAGTGGCCTGCGGCGACGACTCGAGGTGAGCGAAGCCCTGCCGACCGGCGGCATCGATGAGCTCGGCGACAGCGGCCCGGTCGGTCGCCGACTCGCCGCCCTGACCGGTCGTCGGACCCTCCGCTTGGTCGTCGAGGTCCGCACCCGGCGTCGACCGTTCGCGCTGCGGGTGGACACAGAAGAGGTCGGCGAGATCGCCCTGGACGAGACGACCATCGCCGTCGACGGTCAAGGACCGCCGGTCCGGTTGCGCAGGGTCGAGGTCGAGGTGGTCCCATCCTGGGTCGGACGGCTCGAACCGGTGGTCGACGAGCTGAGGGAGACCTGCGGCCTGCAGCCGGCCAAGCTCTCGAAATTCGAGGCGGGCCTGCTGGCCCTGGGCGAATCGGTGCCCGGACCGCCCGACCTCGGACCGACCTCGGTGGGGCCCGAATCGAGTCTCGGGGACCTGGCCTACGCCATGGTGCGGCGACAGCTCGGGGTCCTGGTCGCCCGTGAGCCGGGGACCCGGCTGGGCGAGGACATCGAGGACCTCCACGACATGCGGGTGGCCACCCGGCGCCTGCGGGCCGCGCTCGACCTGTTCGCCGGCGTCCTCCCGGCGCGCGCCGCGGCGTTGCGCTCGGAGCTCTCCTGGATCGCCGGGGCGCTCGGCGCCGTGCGCGATCTCGACGTGCAGCTCGAACGGATGGACGAGATGGAACAGTGGGTGGACCCGTGGGCCCACGGAGGTCCCGAGGAGCGGTCCCCCCTCTTCGAGCTGCGCCAGCTCCTCGAAGACGAGCGCCGCGCCGCCCGTCGGGTCCTCATCGACGCCCTGGACTCGGCCCGCTGGGACCGGCTGACCTCGGGCCTCGAGGCGATGGTCCGCCAGCCCCCGGCCCGCCGCTCGGCCCTCTACCGCTCCCCGGCGGTGGCCGAGGTCGTCGACCTGGTCGAGGGTCGACACCGGGCGGTGGACAAGGCGGCCCGGCGGGCGAAGCGCACCGGCGTGGCCGGCGACTTCCACCGTCTGCGGATCCGCTGCAAGCGGCTCCGCTATTCGCTCGAGTTCACCGCCGACCTCTACGAGGGGAGCACCGAGCGCTACACCCGGCGGCTGGCCCGAGTCCAGGACCGGCTGGGGCTGATGCAAGACGCCGAGGTCGCGACGAACCGGCTGCTCGCGCTGGCCCGCACCGGCCACGGCCTGCCGCCGACCACGGTGTTCGCCATGGGAGGGGTAGCCGAGCGCTACCGGACCGAGGCGGCCGGCCTGCTCGACGACATGGCCAAACGGTTGAAGGTCCTGGGCGGCGGCGAGTGGCGCTCGTTGGCGGCGCTGATGGAGGAGCGCCGGGACGAGGCCCGGCGTCGGATCCCCTCACTGCGCCTCGCCCCCGCCCCGCCCCCCGCACCGGGGGGCCCGGCCGCGCCGGGGCCGCCGGGGCCCTCGGAGCCGGTCGATGGCGCGCCGACGCCCGGGGCGTCCAAGCCCGCCGAGCTGGCCCGGCCCCCCGCGGCTACGGCCGCGCTGGCGGCGTGGCCGGATCCGGTCTGGGGCCCGCCGGGACCGACGCCGGGCCCGGACCCCCGGCCCGGCGAGGCCACGGGCAACGAGCGGCGAGTCGTGCCGCCCGAGTCGGGCGCCGGACCACCGCCCGCACCCGGCGAGGGCGGCTGACTCAGGCCAGGGGCCACTCGCCCGCTCCGCCGATCACGAGGCGCGGTTCTTCGGTCACCACGAACTCGAGCCGGTCGACGTCGAGGAAGGTCACGATGTCGGCCCACACCGAGGCGAAGTCGTCCTCGGCCATATGGGCCCGGTACTCGTCCATCGAGTCGAACCACTGCACCGTGACCCCGTCGTAGCCAGGATCGTCGTCACCCGAGTAGTCCGACATCGGCCTCGGATGCTGCTCGTAGCGCACAACGTGGCTCCCGCTGCGGGTCGTGGCGATGAGCGGCCCGTGGACCAGGCGCCAGTGTTCGTGGAACTCGGCCGGGCTCATGCCGGCCTTGCGGCGGACCAAACAGGTGAGACGCACCATCAGGTTCCCTCCTTCCCGGCACCATCGTGCCCCCCGGAGCGTCCGGTCGCACCCCCGCCGACCCGTGCCGCCAGCACGTCGGTCAGATAGGGAACGACGATCGGCTCGGCCAGGCCGGCGGAGAAGTCGCGCACCTCGCCCAAGATCCGTGCCCGCGCGTCGTCGGCCAGGACGTTCACGTAGCTGCGCGAGGACACCAGGTCGACCAGCCCGGCCCGGTCGACGCTCACCGCGGCGGTGAAGCGGTGGTGCTCGAAGGGCCCGAGGGGCGCCGGCGGCCGGTCCGCCACCAGCTCGGCCGGGGTGGCGCCGGGCGCCCGGCCCGCGGCGGCCATGATCCGCCCGAGGTCGGCCACCCAGGGGACCGACTCGTCCCGGACGTTCCAGACCAAGGCGACCACCCCGCCGGTGCGCAGGACCCGGGCCATCTCGGCCAGGGCGACCTCGGCGTCGAACCAGTGGAAGGCCTGGGCCACGGTGACCAGGTCCACCGAGCCGGCGGCCAGCGGGATCGCCTCGGCCGCGCCGGCAACCACCTTTGCCGTGGGCACCACCCGGCGGCACACCGCCCGCATGTCGGCGGAGGGCTCGACGGCCACGCAGGCGGCGCCGGTGGCCAGCAGCTGGCGGGTGAGCTTGCCGGTGCCGGCGGCGAGGTCGAGCACCGTCCGACCCTCGCCGAGCCCGGCCAACTCGGCCAGGAACGACACCGCGGCGGGCGGATAGGCCGGGCGGGACCGCTCGTAGACCTCCGAGCGCCGGCCGAAGCCCTCGGCGGCGAGTGCCGCCCGGTCGGCGCGGTCGCCGGACGAGGGCGCGCTCATGGCCGCATCCTACGGATCGGCCCGGGCCCGGCCGGACCTGTCGGCCGACGCCACTCGCGACCCACGCGGGCCGCCGGGTCACCCGGACCGCACCGACCGGCGTGGTGACGGTCGTCGGGCCGCCGGCGCCGAGCGGGAGGGCGGAGGGCACGGCGGGCGGGTGGGACGAGCGGCCCGGCCCTTGTGGGCGGGGCCGGGGGCCCTCGCTCCCCCGACCGCCTGGGACCCAGGACCGTGGCGCGTCGGGTCCTGGGGACGGCCGTTTACAGTCTCGGGCCATGCACGGCGTTCTGCTCCTCGGCGCCGTCCACCTCACCACCGGCAAGGATCTCCTGCTGGTGGTGGCCGGGTTGGGGGCGGGCATCTTCAACGGCGTCGCCGGCGGAGGCACCTTGGTGTCGTTCCCGATGCTGTTGGCCCTCGGCTTCCCCGCCCTCGACGCCAACATCACCAGCACCGTGGGGATCTGGCCGGGGTATCTGAGCGCGGTGGCCGGCTTCCGGACCGAGATCGCCGACCAGGGGGACCGAGTCCGGCTGCTGGCCCCGGTGGCCGCGCTGGGCGCGGTGGGGGGGCGGTGCTCCTGCTCACCACCTCGCCGGCGGCCTTCGACCGCCTCGCCCCCTGGCTCGTCCTGTTCGCCGCCGCCCTCTTCGCCGTCCAACCGCTTCTCGTGCGCGCGCTCGGGGGCGTGCCCCACGACCACCCGACCCGCCGGCTGCTCCTGGTCGCCGGGACCTTCGTCACCTCGATCTACGGCGGCTACTTCGGGGCCGGGATGGGGGTCATGCTGCTCGCCGTGTTGGGCCTGGCCCTCCCCGACACCATCACCCGGACGAGCGGGATGCGCACCGTCTTGTCGGTGCTCGTCAATGGGGTGGCTGCCGTCATCTTCGTCATCCACTTCGCCCTGGTCTGGGTGGCCGTCGCCATGCTGGCCGCCGGCAGCCTGGTCGGCGGCTGGATCGGAGCCCGGGTCGCCGTCCGGCTGCCCGCGGGGGCGCTGCGGGTGGTGGTCGTGGTGATCGGGGTGGGCACCGCGGTGCGCCTGCTCGTCGGCTGACGCCTGGAACCCCGGGCTCTCTGCCCTGGACCCTGGGTGCTGGGCCCAATTGCTGGGACCAATTCCCGATGAAGGCGCTAAGGTTTCTGCAGTACCACCCGGCCCGACCCCGGAGGCCCGCCGTGCGAGGACGACTGCGACAGCTCTTCAGCTTCCCCAACCCGGTGAACGAGGTGGCGGCGCGCACGGTCGCCGCCGGCGTGGTCGTCATGGCGGTGGCGGCCGTGGCCTTCGCCCAGCCCTGGCTGCTGGTCCCCCTCGCCTACGGCTTCTGGGCCCGGGTCCTGACCGGGCCCAGCCTGAGCCCGCTCGGCCAGCTGGCGACCCGGGTGGTGGCCCCCAACCTGGGCGTCGAGCCCCGCCCGGTGCCCGGGCCGCCCAAGCGTTTCGCCCAGGGGATCGGCACGTTCGTGTCCAGCGCGGCGATCTGCGTGTGGGTCAGCGCCGGCTGGGGGTGGGCCGTCTGGCTGGTGGGCCTGCTGGCGGTGGCGGCCTTCTTGGAGGCGGCCTTCGGCCTGTGCCTCGGGTGCGCGATCTTCGCCCGCCTGATGCGGGCCGGCCTCATCCCGACGTCGGTGTGCGAGGAGTGCGCCGACGTGACCGGCCGCCACCCCGAGCTGGCCCGGGCCGGGCGCTGAGCCGGGACCGCCCGGGACCGCCCGGCCGGGGCGGCCCGGGGCCCGGTCGGGGTCAGGCCCCGAGCACCGGGTAGCGCCCGACCGCCGCCTGGCCCAGCCACCGGTCGAGGGACCGGCCGGCCCGCTCGGCCTCGTCCATCGACACCGCCTCCAGGCGCACCCGGTCGCCGGGCCGGCACTGCCCGAGGACCCCCCGGTCGGCCCGGATCACCACCGCCAGGACCGGGTACCCGCCCAAGGTGGCGTGGTCGGGGCCGAGCACGACGGGGTTCGCGTCGGGGGGAACCTGCACGGCGCCGGTCACCATCCCCACACTCTCGAGCTCACCGGGCCTCCGGCCGAGGTCGGCGGGGACGCCCAGCGCCCGCAGCCGCAGGCCCACCCGGTCACTGGCCTCGTCGACCACGTAGTCGCGCTCGACGAGCCGGGCGAGGGCGTCGGCACCGAACCACTCGCGGTGGGGCCCCGCCACCACCCGGAGGCTCCGGGGAGCCCCGGCCGGGGCCCCGGGCACCAGGTGGTCGGCCAGGCCGGCCCGGTGGCGCTCGGACCCGAGCCCCAGTTCGTCGCCGGCCCGCACCGGACCCGGGCCGGTCCACGACAAGGTGTCGGTGGCCCGGCTGCCCATCACCGCCGGGACGACCAGGCCGCCCGAGACCGCCACGGCGGCCCGCAGGCCGGCGCGCACCGCGCCCACGGCCAGTCGCTGGCCGGCGCGCACCGGGAACACCCTGCCCGCACCCACCTCGTGGCCGTCGAGGTGCAGCACCGGGTCGGCACCGACCACGGCCACGTGCAGGTCGGAGCGGGCCAGGAGGGTCGGACCCCGCGCCGTGACCTCGAGCGCGGTCGCCGCCGGGTCGTTGCCGACCAGGCGGTTGGCCAGCTGGTGGGCGGTCGGGTCGGCCGGGCCGCCGACCGGCACCCCGAGGTGGGCCGCCCCCACCCGGCCCCGGTCCTGGGCCAGGGTCAGAAGCCCGGGCTCCTCCACGCTGAAGGCCACCGGGGCACCGGGGGCGACCGACCAGGGGGCCCGGCGGCGGCCGGGGCGGGCGGGGGCGGGGGCCCGTTCGGGGGCCCGGGGCACGAACCGGACGGTGTCGCCGGGCGCCAACCTGGCGTAGGGGGGGGCTGCGGGGTCGAACAGGGTGAGCGCGCTGCGCCCGACCAGGTGCCAGCCGCCGGGGGTCGCCTGGGGGTACACGGCGGCGAACCCCGCCGCCAGGGCCACCGAGCCGGGGGGCACTGTCGGTCTCGGGGTGGCCCGGCGGCCGAGCGAGTCGAGGGGGGCCGGCAGCCCGGCCAGGTAGGCGAAGCCGGGCGAGAAGCCCAAGGTGGCCACCACCAGGGTCGCCGCCGCCAGGGTCTCGACGACCTCTTCGACCCGGGCCCCCACGGCGTCGGCCACCTCGGGGAGGTCCGCACCGTCGAAGACCGTCGGGACGTCGTGGCGGCGCCCGGCCGGGGCCGGCAGCGACGCCGGGTCGAGCGCACCGAGGCGCTCGGCCAGGTCGCCTGGGTCGGCCAGGGCCGGTTCGACCACGACGAGCACCGAGCGCAGCGCGGGCACGACGTCGACGACGCCGGGCACCGCCTGGCGGACCACCTCGGCGGCCACCCGGGCCGCCGCCGGCGCCGAGTCCACCGGGACCAACAGCGCGCTGTCACCGAAGCGGACGACCGGCCCGCCGCCGGGCGCGGGGGTCATCGGGCGAACGGGCGGACCTCGACGCCCGCCGTCGCCAACGCCCGGCGCACGGCCAGGCCGATGGCCTGGGACCCGGGGGTGTCGCCATGCAGGCACAGGGTGTCGCAGCGCAGTTCGACGACGCTGCCGTCGACGGCGGTGAGCGGGCCGCCGGTGGCCAGGGCCACCGCCCGGGCGGCGGCCACCGCGGGGTCGTGCACCACCGAACCCGGGTCGCCGCGCCGGGCGAGGGTCCCGTCGGCGAGGTACCCGCGGTCACAGAAGCCCTCGGCGGCCACGGCCACCCCGGCGTCGGCCGCCACGGCCAGGGCCGCGCTGGCCGCGGGGAGCACCAGCACCAGCGCCTCCCCGGCGTCGCGGACCGCACCGGCCACGGCGGCCGCCGTGGCCTCGTCGGCGGCCACCGCGCTGTAGAGCGCGCCGTGGGGCTTGACCGAGCGCACCGTCGCCCCGGCCCGGCGGGCGATGCCCTGGAGGGCGCCGATCTGGTAGGCCACGTCCTCGGCCACCGCCGCCGGCGGGCGCTCGAGCGGGCGGCGCCCGAAGCCCGCCCGGTCGGGGTAGGAGGGGTGGGCCCCGACGACCACGCCGGCCCCGAGGGCGGCCCGCACGGTGCGGCCCATGACCGCGGGGCCCCCGGCGTGGAAGCCGCAGGCGATGTGCGCGCTCGTGACCACGGCCAAGAGGGCCTCGTCGTTGCCGTCGGACCCCGCCCCCTCGCCCAGATCGGCGTTGAGGTCGATGGACGCCGATCGCCTGCTCACCGCCCAAGTATCCCAGCCGCCCGCCGCCCGGCCCCGCCGGCCCCGGCCCCCCGGGGGGTCAGCCCGCCTCGGGCACCACCAGGCCGTCGCGGTAGACGACGCGTCGGTGACGTAGGGCGGGGACCCGCGGCCCGGGGAGGACGATCCCGGTGAGGTTGAGGGGGTCGGCGGCGGCCACCGCCACCTCGGCGCCGTCGGCGCCGGCCCGGCGGACCTCGGCCAGCAGGTCGGCCGCCTCGGGCGTGGCGTACTGCTCGCCGGACAGTCCGGCGACGAAGCGACCCCCGAGGGCGAGGCCCCGGGCCTCGAAGCGGCGCAGGGCCCGGACGACCTCGCGCCAGGGCACCCGAAACGACTCGCGGCGCCACAGTTCCCAGGCCACGATCCCCCAGCGGGCCAGCAGCTGGCCGGCGACCGCCTCGGCCAGCTCCTCGACGTCGTGGGCCCCGTCCGCCGGGCCGCCCGAGGGGGTGGTCGGCTCGGGCAGGACCGACCAGCGGCCCTCCCCGCCCCCGCTCCCGACGGCCCCCCGCCGGCGGCCGAGGCCGACCGGCCCGCCGGCCCGGGGCCGCTGGCGGGCCCGCCACCGGCCACGGGCCGAGAGCAGTGAGCGGACAGCCGAGAACGCGTCGGCGGTGACCACGCCCCGGGCCACCAGGTCCCACAGCCCCTCGTCCACCTCGACCGGCAGGCGGCCCGACGCCGGGCCGAGCTCGGCCCGGAAGCACGCGCCGCGCGCCGAGAGGACGCCCAACACGTCGGCGGCGGCGCCGGCGCCCGGGGGCTCGGGCCGCTCCCCGGCCCGCACCGCGCCGAGCAGCCACCCGAGGTCGGGGCGCAGGGCCAGCGACAGCGGGGTGGCCGGCGAGGGGGGCGTCGACCCCCGGCGGGCGGCGGCCGGTTCGCGCTCGGGCCGGGGGGTGAGCCGGCCCCAGGCCACCTCACCGGACAGGCAGAGCTCGTCGAGCCAGCGCGGGTCGTAGTCGGCGACCCGGGCCCCGAGCACCTGGCCCTCCCAGTCTCCGGCCGGCACCTCGATGCCCTGGAGCTGTTCGACCACGGCCAAGAGGCCCGTCCGGCCCTCGAGGCGGTGGCCGGGGGCCACGTGCTGCCAGCGGGCCACGAAGCGGACCAGGTCGGCCAGGCTGGCCGGCTCGACGTGGCGGCGCCGGCGCGACCGGCTGGCGGCGTGCAGGCGGACCAGCAGGTGCCGGGCGCACCACCGCCCGTCGGGGAGCTCGATGGCCGAGCCCTCGGCCTCGAGGCGCGCCAGGCCCGTGCGGGCCCGGGCCATGCTCAGCGGGGCGCCGGCCGGGGCGCCAGCGGGCAGCGGGTCGGTGGCCACCAGGGCCTCCACCGACACCGGCCCGGCCACCTCGAGGTGCCCGCGCACGCAGTCGGCCGACGCCTCGTCGTCGTCGGCCAGGGTCCGGGCCGCGCCCAGCCGCTCGGTCGGCACCCAGGCGCCGCCGACCTCGGCCGCCCGGCCGTCGGCCACCAGATCGGCGAACCACCCGGCCCAGGCGTCGACCGGCCGGCAGGCGACGAGCGACAGGAGGAGGTCGTGCAGCTCGTCGGGGTCGCGGGGCCGGGGGCGCACCTGGTCGAGCACCTCGGCCACCGCCGGGCCGTCGAGCGGGCCCAGCTCGTCGGCCGGCACCGGCAGGCCGCCGGGTCCGGTCGGCCCGAGGCCCCGACGCAACGGGACCGCCCGCGAGCGGCGCTCCTCGAGCGGGGCCCCGTCCAAGAAGGTGTAGGGCCGGCCGGTCAGGATCCCGTGGGCGAGGGGCGAGGCCTCGGGCGACTCGACGACGTGCACCCGGACCCGGCCCGCCTCGACGGCGGCCAGCAGGTCGACCAGGCCCGGCGCGTCGAGGGCCTCGGTCAGGCAGTCGGCGACCGTCTGGCGCACCAGCACGTGGCCGGGGACCGGGATCGGACCGGGGGCGGCGTTCTCCTGGCAGGCGGCCAGCTGGGGCCACGCCGCGGCCAAAAGGTCGTCGGCGTCCATGCGCTGGAGGTGGATCGGGCGCCGCTGGCCTCCCCGCGAGCGGGGCACCAAGAGGGCCCGGTTGCAGTTCCAGCGCCAGCGGGCGGCCAGCATGGGGTGGGTGAGCACCGCCTGGGTCAGCACCTCGGTGGCGGTGGTGCTCCGCAGCATGCGGGGGACCTGGGTGAGCGGGAAGCTGTGCTGGGGGCCGAGCGACAGCACCACGGTGTCGTCGTCGGCCGCCGCCTGCAGCTCGAAGTCGAACGAGACGCAGAACCGCTTGCGCAGGGCCAGTCCGAGGGCCCGGTTGACCCGCCCGCCGAAGGGGGCGTGCACGATCAGCTGGGTGCCCTCGGTCTCGTCGAAGCAGCGCTCGATGACGATGTCCTCGCAGCTGGGCAGGATGCCGAGCGCCGCCCGCCCGGCGGCCAGGTAGGCCACCACCTGGTCGGCCACCTCGGCCGACACCCCGGCCCGCCGCGACACCAGGGCCCGGGCGCCGGCGCCGTCGCCGGCGGCCAGCAGCGGGTCGAGCGCGGCGCGCAGGGCGCCCACCTCCTCTGAGAGCTCTTTGGTGCGCGACGGGGCCTCACCGATCCAGAACGGGACGGTCGGCGAGGTGTCGCCGGCGTCGGTGACCCGCACGGTCCCCACCTCGACCTGGCGGACCCGCCACGAATGGGTGCCGAGGAGGAAGACGTCACCGATGTTGGCCTCCACCGCGAAGTCCTCGTGCACCGATCCCACCGTCACACCGTCGGGATCGAGCACGACCCGGTAGTCCCCGGTCTCGGGGATCGCCCCGCCGCTCGTGAGCGCGGCCAGCCGGGCGCCCCGGCGGGGCCGCAGCCGGCCGTTGACCCCGTCGCGGTGCAGGTAGGCCCCGCGCCGGCCCCGGCCGGTCGTGATGCCCCACGAGACGAGCTCGACCACCTCGTCGAACGTCTCGCGGTCGAGCGACGCGAAGGGGGCGGCCCGGCGGACCAGCGCGTAGAGCCCGTCCTCGTCCCACTCCTCGGCCGCCGCCACCTCGGCCACCAGTTGCTGGGCCAGGACGTCGAGCGGGGCCACCGGCGGGTGCAGCACGTCGAGGTGCCCGGCCCGCACCCCGGCCAACAGGGCCGTGCACTCGACCAGCTCGTCGCGGGTCAGCGGGAAGAGCCGGCCGGCCGGCGTGCCCTCGAGCTGGTGGTTGGCCCGGCCGACCCGCTGGAGGAAGGTGGCGATGGCCCGGGGGGAGCCGATCTGGCACACGAGCTCGACGGGGCCGACGTCGATGCCGAGCTCGAGCGACGCCGTGGCCACCAGGGCCCGCAGCTCGCCGGCCCGCAGGCGCGACTCGACCAGCCGGCGGCGGGCCGACGACAGGCTGCCGTGGTGCGCCGCCACCACGAACCCCGCCGGGCCCTCGGGACCCCCGCCCGGGTCGTCCAGGCGCTCGGCCAGCTGGTGGGCCACCCGCTCGGCCAGCTTGCGGGTGTTGACGAACACGAGCGTCGTGCGGTGCCGGCCGACGTGCTCGGCGATCCGGTCCAGCACTTCAGCGAACTGGCCGTGGCTGGCCACCGCCTCGAGCTCGGCCGACGGGAGCTCGACCGCCACGTCGAGGTCCCGGCGGTGCCCGCAGTCGACGACCACGGGGGCCGCCCGGTCGTCACCGACGCCGGCCAGGAGCCGGGCCACCACCGCCAACGGCCGCTGGGTGGCCGACAGGCCGATCCGCTGCAGGCGACCCCCGTCGGCCGCCACCACGTGGGCCAGCCGCTCGAGGGTGAGGGCCAGGTGGGCGCCGCGCTTGTCCCGGGCCAGGGTGTGCACCTCGTCGACGATCACCGTGCGCACCCGGCGCAACATCGAGCGCGACGACGCCGCGGTCAGGAGCAGGTAGAGGGACTCGGGGGTGGTGACGAGCAGGTCGGGGGGCCGGCGCCGCATGGCCGCCCGCTCGGCCGGCGGGGTGTCGCCGGTGCGCACGGCGATCGAGAGCGACGGGGACGACAGCCCGAGCTCGGCCGCGGCGGCCCGGATGCCGGCCAGGGGGACCTGGAGGTTCTCGTGGACGTCGGCCGCCAGGGCGCGCAGCGGGCTGACGTAGACGACCTCGGGCAGCCCGGGGCCCTCGGCGCCGGCGTCGTGGGCCCGGTAAGCGGCGTCGATGGCCACCAGGAACCCGGTCAGGGTCTTGCCGGTCCCCGTCGGCGAGGCCACCACGACGTCGCGGCCCGAGGCGATGACCGGCCAGGCGTCGCGCTGGGGTGCCGTCGGGCCCCCCGGGAACCGCCCCTCGAACCACCGGCGGACGGCGGGGTGAAACGACACGCCCGCCGGGTCGTCGGCACTCGGGCCGTCGTGGGTCGGGGCTCGCATCCCCCCCATTCCACCAGTTCGTCGCGACCGGCGACGCACGACCAGGTGGGGCCAACGAACGCCCAGCTCGGCGCCGGCCGGCGGCCGCGCCGGCGCGGCGCCGGTAGCGTCGTCTCGATGCTGGCCACGGTGCATACGGGGGGCGGGGTGCTCTTCGCCGCCGTCTTCGTGGCCTGCGCCGTCGAGATGGTCGAGGCCCTTACCATCGTGGTCGCCGTGGGCGTGGCCCGGGGCTGGCGCTGGGCGCTGTGGGGGGCGGCGGCTGCGGTGGTGGTCCTCGGGGCCGGTGTGGCCGCCGTCGGACCGGCCGTCGTCCACTGGGTGCCGATCGACGCCCTGCGGGTGGTCATCGGGGTGGCCCTCTTGGTCGTCGGGTTCAACTGGCTCCGCAAGGCGGTGCTGCGGGCCGCCGGCCGCAAGGCCAAGCACGACGAGGACGCCATCTTCGCCGAGACGGTGAGCGAGCTCGAGGCCGAGCCCACCCCGACCGGCCCCGACTGGCCGGCCTTCGTGGTCGCCTTCAAGGGGGTCTTCTTGGAGGGCCTCGAGGTCGTGATCATCGTGCTGACCCTCGGCACGGCGAGCCACGACCTCTCCCTGGCCGCCGTGGCCGCCGCCGCGGCCCTCCTCATCGTGGGCGTCGTCGGCGCCGTCGTGGCCCGGCAGCTCTCGGGCGTCCCGGAGAACGCCATGAAGATGGTGGTCGGCGTGATGCTGGTGTCCTTCGGCACCTTCTGGGTGGCCGAGGGGCTCGGACTGCACTGGCCGGGCTCGGACCTGGCCCTGCTGGCCCTCCTGGCCTTCTACGCCGGCGCCGCCTGGGTGGCCGTCGTGGCCCTGGGCGGGGCCGTCCGGCGCAGCGCCGCCTGACTCAGCCCGCCGCCAGGTCCTGGGAGGTCCCCCGGTAGCGGTCGAGGACCGACGCCACCTCGGCCCGACCCAGCTCGATGAGCTCGTCGGAGCCCGAGAAGTCCCGGTAGTCCGAGGCCGGCTCGCCGCCCCCGCTGAACACCACCACCTCGACCCCGGGCGGCAGGAGGGCCAGCTCGCGGGTGAACCGGGCGTGGATGGCCACGAAGAAGGCCGTCAGCACCGCCTCGGCCGGGCGCTTGGGGGGAGGAGGGTGGAAGTGCAGCGGCCCGCACAACAGGACGTAGATCCGGGTCGCCCCGGCGTCGATGGCCCGGCTGAGGGGCACGTTGTTCACCACCCCGCCGTCGACCAGCGTGTCGCCGTCGATCTCGACCGGCGGGAAGATGGCCGGGATGGCGGCCGAGGCCAGCACCGCCTCGACGGCCGGCCCGTGGGTGAGCCAGCGCTCGCGCCCGTCGGTGAGCGAGGTGGCGACGACCTCGAGGGGCACCTCGGCCTCCTCGAGGAGGCCGAAGCTGACGCCGTCCTCGATGATCCGGCGCAGCCCGCTGTTGGTGTGCACCGACGGCCGCTGCTGGAAGTAGGTCCACGGGCCGTGGACCCGGCCCCGCGGGAAGACGGCGTCACCGGTGAGCTCGCGCCAGACCTCGGCCAACCGGTCGGTGCCCGCCTGGGTCGGGTCGCCGCAGTAGGCGGCGCCGTTCACCGCCCCGACCGAGGCGCCGAACACCCGGTCGGCCCGGATGCCCCGCTCGACGAGCTCACAGAGCATGCCGACCTGCACCGCACCCCGGCTCCCCCCGCCGGCGAGGACGAAGGCGGTCATGGGCGGCGCCGGTTCGAGCCGGCGCCGCCACCGGGCCATGCGGGCCCGCCAGCCCGACGGCGTGGTCGGGCCGACGGCGGCGAGCGACGGCGCTGGTGGTCGCCAGGCGGGCGGCGGCTCGGGCTCGGCACCGGCCGGGGCCGGCGGCAGGTCGCTCACTGGGGCGGCCGCTCCGGACGGGAGGGTCGCACCGGCTTGTGCCCGTTGGTCGACGCCGGGGGGACGGCCCCCGGCTCGCCCCCGGCCTCCAGCTGGCCCGAGCGCCGGGCCAGCCAAGCCCTGCGGCCCACCCGGTCCCGTCGCACCGCCCAGCGCATGGTGACGAACCCCAGCACCACCATCGCGGCCACGAACGCGCCGAACACGACGGCGAAAGCCACGTTGGCGGCCAGGAGGGTGGAGTCGGCGGACACTCGCCCCTGAGGCTACCGCCGTCCCCCGCCGGCCCCCCGGGGCCGGGCGCTAGATCGGCTCGCCCTCGCTCAGCTCCCCGGTCGCCTCGGCGACTGCCTCGGCCTGTTGGATCGCCGTCAGGGCGACCCCGCCCCCGCGGTCGCGCCACAGGGCGGGCACCCGCCAGACGATGACCGCCACGCCCACCACACAGGCCAGCCCGCCGGACCACACCGCGAACTGGGGACCGCCGATGGCGGCCACCACGCCGGTCTCGGCGTCGCCCAGGCGGGGGCCCCCGGCGACCACGGCGAAGAAGGTCCCCGACAGCCGGCCCTGCAGGTGCTCGGGAACGGTCCGCTGCTGCACCGCCTGGCGGAAGACGGCCGAGATCACGTCGGCCCCGCCGGCCACGGCCAGGAGGGCCAGGCCGATCCACAGCACCGGGATCACGCCGAACAGGGCGATCGTCGTCCCCCAGACGACGACGCACGCCGCGATGGCCCGGCCCTGGTGGCGCACCCGGGCGCACCATCCGGTGAACATCGAGCCGACCAGGGCCCCCGCCCCCGGGGCCGCGTAGAGCAGCCCCACCACGCCGGCCCCGCCGCCGTAGAGCTCGGTGCCGAGCGCGGGGAACACCGCCCGGGGCATCCCGAAGATCATGGCGTTGAGGTCGATCAGGTACGTCGAGGCCAGCAGCTTCTGGCCACGCAGATGGCGGAACCCGTCGCGGATCGACCGCACGCCCATCGGCGTGCCCCCGCCACTCGGCACGAGCGACGGGAGCAAGAGCGCGACCACCAGGGCCACGCCGTAGGTGGTCACGTCGATGGCGTAGACCGCGCCGAAGCCGACCGCGGCGATGGCCACGCCGGCCAGCGCCGGCCCGGCGACGAGGGCGACCTGCTGGACCATCGTCTGCAGGGCGATGGCGTTGGTCATGTCGTCGTCGGGGACCAGCATCGGCAGCGCGGCGCGCCGGGCCGGCCAGTCCATCCCCTGGAAGCCGGCGGCGGCGGCCGAGCAGACGAAGAGCACCCACACCCGGGGGTGCCCGAGGGCGGCGTTGACCACCAGCCCGGCGCTCGCTGCGGCCATCGCCACCTGGGTGAAGACCAGGATCGTGCGCCGGTCCCGGGCGTCGGCCAGCGAGCCGCCCCAGATGGCCCCGGCCAACAGGGGCACCAGCTGGGAGGCCCCAATCAGCCCCACGATCAGCGTCGAGTGGCTCAGCCGGTAGGCCTGGTAGGAGACGGCGACGATGGTGAGCTGGCTGCCCATCCCCGACACCAGCTGGCCGGCCCACAACCGCCGGAACTGGCGGTACTTGCGCAGCGGGGTGACGTCGGAGACCAGACGGGCCACCGCACGAGGTTACCGGTGCCCCCTTCGTCGACCGGCGGGCGGCCGGCCTCGCCGCAGTGGGGCACCTTGGGGTCGTCACGTGCGCGGCGCGACCGGGCGACGCCGGCCGGCACGGTCTCCATGTCGACACGCGACGGGGGAGCGCTGGCTCCGGCGTTGGCTGAGTGCACCGCCCGGGGTGTCACAACCCGGCGGCACACTACGACGGTGCGTGCCGCCTCTCCGAGGACCCCCCAGCCGGACCGCCGGGGCACCGAGCGCAGGGTGGGCGACGCCGCTCGGGCACCGCGACCGCGGCCGGTCACCCCCGGCCACCACGGCCCCCTCGGCCAGCGCGGACCGGGTTCGCGCCGCGACGTGCTGGCACAGCTACGGGGCGACGCCGGCCGGCGGGCGCCGGTCGATCCCGGCCTCGCCGGGGGACTGCGCGAGTGGCTCGAAGACGGGCTGGCCGCGGCGGCCAACGACCTCCCGGCCGGCGCGCCGGCGGTCGTTGTCGGCCCCCGGGCGCTCCGGATGGTGGCCGGTGAGGCGGCCGACCGGGGCAACGGGCCCACGGGTCTCAGCGTCGCGCTGGCCCGGCGGGCGCTGGTCGGGGCGGTCTTCGCGCTCCTCGTGACCACCGGCCACCTCGGGGACCCGCTGGCCGAGGCGACCGAGGCCCTCGTGACCGATCGCCGTGGCGCCGCCGTCGTGGAATTCGTGGCGTCCCTGGACCCGCCGGCCCGGGCCGCGCTCGAAGCCGAGGTCCGAGAGCACGCGGCGGCCCTGGGCGCCGGCTGGCCGACGATCCCCGCGGCGTGGCTCCCACGGACCGGGGACCCGATCGCGGTGCCGTTGGTCGCCGGAAGGATCGTGCTGGCCGCCGGCATCGACCTCGTCCTCGGATCGCCCTGCGCCGGGCGGGCGTCTGTCTGCCTGGTCACCCTGGCCACCGGGGGCGCGCACCGCTCCCAGCGGGCGGACCGCCACTACCTCGGGCTCCTCGAGACCCTGCGCAGCGGTGCCCCGCCGGCCCGCCTGGCCACCGTGCACTCGAGGTCCTGTGAGGTCGACGCCGAGGACGTCGTCGACCCGTTGCTGGCCGCCGCCGTCCAGCGCACCATCGAGGGCGGGGTCGAACTGTGCCGGCGCGCCGCGGTGTCGGGCCCCCGGTGACCAGGACCGTCCTGTCGGCCCTCGAGCTGCCCAAGGCGGCGGTGCTGACCGGCGTCCTCGTCGACCGGGCGCCGGACACCGTTGACCCCGCGGTGGTCGAAGCCATCGGGGCCCGGCTCACCCGGGCGCTCGGCGCCCGGCGGTCCGGACCGGGCGATGACCGGCTCCGGGTCGACGGGTTCATGCTCCGCACGGCCGGTGGCCGAGGCGGGAACCGGCCCGACGGGCGGGGCGGGGAAGCGCCGTTCGCGTGGTCACCGCGCACGGCCCGTCGGCGGATCGGCGTCGGCGCGGTACGGGCCTGCGTCCGCGGCGACGCCGCCAACCCGGCCGAGGCCGTGAGCTCGGTGGTCGACGGGCTGGTCGGCACCGGCGCAGCCGGGGTGGCACCCGGGGGCTCGCTGGCCGCCTGGCTCGGGTCGGCCGGCCCGGGGACGCTCGGGATCACCCGGGCCCACGCGGTCACCTGGGCCACCCGCCTGTACAGCGCGCTCGAGTGGGCCCGGCTCGGTGCGGGCTCGTCGGTCGGGGCGCCCGACGAATGGTGGGACTGTCCGGGCAACCCGGCCGTGTGCCTGCGCGGCCGGTGCGATGTGCGGGTGGTCGGACGACCCGCTGGGCCCGGCGCGACGGCCGACGACGCCCCCGTCGCCCTCCTCACCATGCTCGGCGGCCGGCCCGGGCCCACCGTCCGGGCCGAGCTGGGGCTGGCCGCCCTGGTCGGCGTGCTCGGCCAGTCCGGTCGCCGCCCCCCGGCGCGGGTGGCCGGCTACTGGCCGGACTGCGGTCGCGCCCTGGTGCTCGCGGTGGACGACGCCCTGCTCGAGCACGCGGCGACCTCGGTCATCGAGGCGGTCGGGGCCCTGGGGGCGGCGGGCGCCGACGCGTCCGGCGCACCGGTGGCGACGACGCGCCCCACCCGGGCGCTCGAGCGCGGCGCGGCGCGGGCGGGACTGGCGGCCTAGAGACGGCCGGCCGACCATCGACCGTCCGCACGACGCGTCGACCCCGGAGAGGTTGTGTACGCGGCGCGTGAGCGTCACTCCGCCGGCGGAGCTCGGGGTCCGCCGTCGGCCGGGCCACGTGGCCTGGCCCTCGGCACCCTGGTGGACACCTTCGTGGTGCGCACCCTCATGCTGCCGAGCACGGTGCGGCTGCTCGGCCACTGGACCTGGTGGCCCTCGGCCCCCTCGGGGGCCGAGAAGCCGCCACGACCCGCCGAGAACCCCCGAGAGCCCGCCCCGGCCACCCGAACGGGATCGCTGTCCGGGCGCCACCGGGTGGGCAGTAGGGTCCTGCGCGATGCAGGGACGGGCCGATATCCGCAACGTGGCGATCGTGGCCCACGTCGATCACGGCAAGACCACCCTGGTCGACGCCATGCTCTGGCAGACCGGGGCCTTCCGGGCCAACGAGGAGGTGGCCGAGCGGGTCCTCGACTCAGGTGACCTCGAGCGCGAGAAGGGCATCACCATCCTGGCCAAGAACACCGCGGTGACCTACGAGGGCGTCAAGATCAACATCGTCGACACGCCGGGCCACGCCGACTTCGGCGGGGAGGTCGAGCGTGGGATCACCATGGTCGACGGCGTCCTGCTCTTGGTCGACGCCTCGGAGGGCCCACTGCCCCAGACCCGCTTCGTCCTGCGCAAGGCGCTCGAGGCCCGCCTGCCGGTGGTGCTGGTCGTGAACAAGGTCGACCGGGCCGACGCCAGGATCGACGACGTCGTCCACGAGGTCGAAGAGCTGTTCTTGGACCTCGACGCCGACGAGCACCAGATCGACTTCCCCATCCTCTACGCCAACGCCCGGGCCGGCTGGGCGTCGACCGACCGGGAGGTCGAGGGGACCGACCTCGGACCGCTGTTCAGGGCCATCATCGAGTCGGTCCCCGCCCCGACCTTCACCCCCGGCGCGCCCCTCCAGGCCCTGGTCTGCAACCTCGACGCCTCTCCCTACGTCGGCCGGCTGGCCATCTGCCGGGTCCACGAGGGCACCCTGCAAAAGGGGGCCGTCGTCGGCTGGTGCCGCCTGGACGGGACGGTCGAGCGCACCAAGGTGACCGAGCTGTATGTCACCGACGCGCTGGAACGGGTGCCCACCGACCAGGCGGGACCGGGCGAGATCGCCGCGGTGGCCGGGATGGCCGACATCACCATCGGCGAGACCCTGGCCGACCCCGAACGTCCGGTGCCCCTCCCGGCCATCACCGTCGACGAGCCCAGCCTGACCATGACCATCGGCATCAACACGTCGCCTTTGGCCGGCACCGACGGCTCGAAGCTCACCGCCCGCCTGGTCAAGGGGCGCCTGGACACCGAGCTGATCGGCAACGTGTCCCTGCGGGTCAGCCCGACCGAGCGCCCCGACGCCTGGGAGGTCCAGGGCCGGGGCGAGCTCCAGTTGGCGGTCCTGGTCGAGACCATGCGGCGGGAGGGCTTCGAGCTGACGGTCGGCAAGCCCCAGGTGGTGACCCGGGAGATCGACGGCGCGCTGCACGAGCCGATGGAGCGGGTGGCCGTCGACGTCCCCGACGACTACCTGGGCGTGGTCACCCAGCTGCTGGCGCTGCGCAAAGGGACGCTGGTCGAGATGGTCAACCACGGCACCGGCTGGGTCCGGCTCGACTACCGGGTACCCGCCCGGGGCCTGGTCGGCTTCCGCACCGAGTTCCTGACCGAGACCCGCGGCACCGGCGTGCTCCACCACGTCTTCGACGGCTGGGAGCCCTGGCACGGCGAGCTCAAGATCCGGCGCAACGGCTCGATGGTGGCCGACCGTCGGGGGATCACCACCACCTACGCCCTGATGAGCCTGCAGGACCGGGGCACGCTGCTCGTCGGTCCCGGCGTCGAGGTCTACGAGGGGATGATCGTGGGCGAGAACGCCCGGGCCGACGAGATGGACGTGAACCCGGCCAAGGAGAAGAAGCTCACCAACATCCGGTCGTCGACGGCCGACGAGCTCGAGCGGCTCACCCCGCCGCTCAACCTCTCCTTGGAGCAGGCGCTCGAGTTCATCGCGGAGGACGAGTGCGTGGAGGTGACCCCCTCGGCGGTGCGGCTACGCAAGGTCGTGCTCGACGGGGCCGTCCGGGGGCGGGCCCGGAGCCGGGCCCGCTCGGGTCGGCCCTGACGGACCCGGGCGGTGGCCTCCCGCCGACGGCAGGGGCGCCCGGCGCGGGCTGCGCGGCCGGCGCGGGCCATACGAGATCGACATACGAGAACGATGAGGTGCAGCGGCCCGGGGATGCGGGAGGGCCGGCCGGAGGTCCCCTCATCCAGACCGGCCGGTCCGCCCGACGATGCCACCTGGCTTCCCGCTGCCACCTCCACCACGCGACGCGTGCGCCGCTGTGGTGCGGTGAGACCGCCGCAAGCTACCCAACGTCGGTCGTGCTGTCCAGCGGCGCCGACGGGTCCGCGGCACCCTCGCCCGGGCGCGGGGACCGGTAGCGGTAGCCGAACCCCCGCACCGCCTCGAGGGGGCTGGTCTCGACGTCGCCCCAGCCGAGCTTGCGGCGGAGGCTGAGGACGGTGAACTTCACCCGGCCGGTCCCGTCGGTCGACGGCTCGTGCCACGACAGCTCGAGCAGGCGCTCTCGGCTCAGCGCCTCGTCGGAGTGCCGGAGCAGGGTGGTGAGGAGCCGGAACTCGGTGGGGGTCAGCCGCACCGGCGCCCCGGCCACCTCGCAGGTCTGGTTGATGAAGTCGACCCGGACCCGCCCGTCGTCGTAGATGGAGGGCTCCTCGTCGGACGGCGGGGAACGGCGCAGAAGCACGCCGACCCGGGCCACCAGCTCGTCGTTGCTGTAGGGCTTGGTCAGGTAGTCGTCGGCGCCGCTCAGGAGGCCCCTGACCTTGTCCGATTCGAGGCCGCGGGCGGTGAGCAGCAGGATCGGGGCCGCGCTCACGCTCCTGATCCGCTCCAGCACCGCCCACCCGTCGAGGATGGGGAGGTTGATGTCGAGCACCACCAGGTGGTGCCGCCGGTGCTGGAACTGGTCCAGCGCGTCGGAGCCGTCCGCCGCCCCGAAGACCTCGTAGCCGGCCCGCTCCAAGAGGATCTGGAGGGAGCGCCGGATGTCGGCGTCGTCCTCGACCACCAGGACGCGGGTCGACTCCGTCAGTCCACCCACGACAACCTGCGCACGGGCGGTGCCGGGGTCTCGATGCCCGGCAGGGTGACGGTCACCGTCGTCCCCTTGCCCTCGGCCGAGGAGACGTCGATCGTGCCGCCGTGCAGCTCGACCACCCGGCGGACGATGGCCAGACCGAGACCCGAGCCCGGCACCGCCTGGATCCTGGCGTTGGACGCCCGGTAGAAGCGCTGGAAGAGCTCGGGCACCTCGTCGACGGGGATCCCGATGCCGGTGTCGGACACCTCGAGCTTCCAGTGGCCGTCCTCGGGGCAGGCCTCTACCCGGACCTCGCCCCCCGACGGTGTGAACTTCACCGCGTTGGCCAGCAGGTTGTCCACCACCTGGGCCAGGCGCCCATCGTCCCCCTTGACCGGTGGACCACCGGTCACCTGCCAGACCAGCTCGATCCCGCTCTCGTCGGCCAGGGGCTGGATCGAAGAGACGGCCATGGCCACCAGGCGGGCGAAGTCGACCGATTCGGGCTCGACCGGCGGGGTGTCTGACTCCAGGCGGTCGAGCAGCAAGAGGTCGTCGACCAGTCTGAGGATCCGCTCGGTGTTCCGCCCGATGACCCCGATGAACTCGGCCTGATCGGTCACGGTGTCGACCCCGAGGCCGTCGAGCAGCAGTTTCGTGAAGCTCATGATCGACGTCAGCGGGGTCCGCAGTTCGTGGGACACCGACGCCACGAGGTCCGACTTGAGGGAGTCGAGCTCGCGCAGGCGGATGTTCTGGCGCTGCTCGACCTCGAGGAGGTGCTCACGCTCGGCGACCATGGTGACCTGCTCGGTCAGATCCTGGAAGATCCACAGGAAGCCCCGGTAGACGGTCCCATCGACGATGGGTACGTGCGACCGGGAGAGCGTCCGGCCGTCGTGCACGACGACCCGCTCGTCGAGGACCGACCGGCGCTCGCCGATGATCTCTTGGGCCCGGAGCAGGTGCTCTTCGAAGTCGGGGTGTCGGGCCCGCATCTGGTGCCACATCGCCTTGGGTCCCGCCCGGACCAGCTCGTCGGGCTCACCGTCGAGTCTCAGCAGCTCCGCCGCCGCCCGGTTGACGTAGGTGATCCGGCCCTTCTCGTCGGCCAGCATCACCCCGACGGGGAGATGGGCGACCAGCGACCCCAGCCGGCCGGCCATGGCCCTAAGCTGCTCGGCCGCCTCGTGCTGCTCGGTCACGTCGCGGGTGTGCAGCACGATGCCCCGCACCGCCGGGTCGTCGACCAGGTTCACCCCTGTGGTCTCCACCCACTTCACCGCCCCCTCCGCGGTGATGACCCGGAACTCGTAGGGCTTGCCGAAGGCGTGGGTCTCTTGGGCGACGAACTCGTGCAGCGCCCGCTGGGCGTCGGCCAGATCGTCGGGGTGGATCACGTTCCACGGGGCCTTCTCGGGGATCCAACCGGCCGGGTAGCCGAACAATTGCTGGGCGCTGGCGCTGGTGGCGCGACGGGTCCCGTCCGGTTCGAGGATCGTGATGACGTCGCTCGAGCTGTCGAAGATCACCTGCAGACGGCGCTCGCTCTGGGCCAGGGCCTCGGCGGCCATCTTGTGGTCGTTGAGGTCATGGGCGACCAGCAGCCAGCCGGTGCGAACTCCGGCGGCGTCGAGGAGCGGGGTGACGGTGGACTGGATCCAGGTGACCTTGGCCTTGTCACGCGAGACGATCCGGGACTCGTAGCTGATCGCCTCGCCCCGCTCGACCGCCTCACGACCGGCCCGGCGTGCCGCCGGGAGGTCGTCTTGGTGGACGATCTGGGCCCAGTGGCTCCCGAGCACCTCGTCGGCCGACCAACCCGACAGCGCGCACCACCGCTCGCTGACGTAGCTGAGCGCCCCCTCCAGGTCGACCACCGCCATGGCCACCATCTCGCCCAGCACGGACACGATGTCCCGGCTCAAGGGCTGGGGTTGCCCGCCGCCCCTCACGACCGCGGCCGGATCATTCATAGCCGGTGCAACCTCTTCTGTTGTCCCCGAAAGGTTAGCGTCGCCCGCAGGGCTCGGCCCGTCGATGGCCGGCCAGGCACGCCCCGGCCGCCCCGCCCTCCCGTTCGGGTCCACCGGGGCGTCGGGTACCCTCGGGCCACGCTCGTCACCGGCCACCGCCGGCGCCCGGGAGGGATGGCAGAGCGGACGAATGCGCGGCTCTTGAAAAGCCGTGGGGCTCCGGTCCCCGTGGGTTCGAATCCCACTCCCTCCGCTGATGGGGGGTTTCACTGTCCGCTCCCTCGGACACCAAATGTTTCTCTTCGATCCCCGAATCGTCGGGGTGCTTGCAGCCCGACGTCGCAGCCCCTTGAGCGTCCTTTCTCCCAAAATTAGCTGGCGAGGGGGATCGAGTCCTTGCCTACTGGGTGCTGTTTTCATCGCAACGGTGACCGTGGTCGGCGCCACGCCATCTGCCACCACCGGCGCCAGCCAATCCGGGTCGAACTCTCCTTGGTGCCCCTCCCTTGCGGCGTTCGAACACCATGACTCGGAGAGGACTCATCTCGTTCCCGAGGCCTACTTCGGCGGGACCTTCACGGACGCAACCGTGTCCGCACAACGAAGTCGGCTGCGCAGTTCCCGTCGGGGTGGAACATCACTTACCTGAACGCCAGCAGTGGCTACCTGTACGGCGGGGGAGACGGAAACGAGCAGACATCGATCGGGTCCTACGTGACGAAAGTCAACCCGATCACCCTCAAACCGATCTGGTATCGGCAACTCGTCAACAGCGCCGCGAACGGCCAATGGGGCTATCCGGAGACGATCGGCATCCTGAGCGACGGCTCTTCGCCACCAGCGTCCCTGCTGGAGAGATCCCGGGCCACAATCGCTACGACGGGGTCATCTGGAGGAAGGCCGCCACCGGGAAGCTGCTCGCCCGCTCGCCGAGATTGCCAGCCATCACGTCGGCCACCATGGTGCAGCCCTATTACCAAGGTGGCATGTTCCATCCGGGCGTCGCCCGCACCCTCTACCGGTTGCAGCCGACCGCTGGCGGCAAGTGATGGGGCGTTGATGATCAGATCCGATGTGTCGCCCAGTTCAATCCTCGCTGCGCGCATGAGGGCATGGTCGCCCCGGGAGATGCTCCCGGTTGCACCCATGGCAGGCGGGACGGGGTCCACCTAAGGTGGTCGGCGACTTGGGCCGTGAGCACATGCTCGGGTTCTTCGAGTTGACGTTGGGAGGGTACTGATGGGACCCAGGACGAACGGCCGGGTCAGGCAGTGGCTCCGCGTGGCGGAGACAAGTTGTCTCGTGCTCGGCGGCCTTGCGGTGGTCAGCTTCTCTTTGGCAACTCCCGTGGAGGCCTCCGGGGGCATGCCGACCGCCTACGTGGCACTCAGCGGCGACAACGACGTGACGCCCATCCCCACGACCACCAATACCCCCGGCACGACGATCCCCGTCGGAACAGGTCCCGAGGCCGTCGCAATCACACCCGACGGTAAGACCGTCTATGTCGCCAGCTACTTCGCCAACTCGGTGACCCCGATCGCAACGGCCACCAACACCCCCGGAACGGCGATCGCCCTCGGGAGCGGTCCGAGCGCCATCGCCATCACTCCCAACGGCAAGATTGCCTACGTCACTAACGCCATCGACGGCACGGTGACCCCGATCTCCCTGGCCACCAACACAACCGGGACGCCGATCCCCGTCGGCATCGATCCCGAGGCCGTCGGCATCACCCCCGACGGCAAGACCGTCTACGTCGCCAACGCAGCCAGCAACACGGTGACCCCGATCGCCACGGCCACCAACACCGCAGGGGCACCGATCCCCGTGGGGACCGAACCGCAGGCCGTCGCCATCACCCCCGACGGCAAGACCGTCTACGTCGCCAACGCAGCCAGCGGCACGGTGACCCCGATCGCCACGGCGACCAACATCGCCGGCCCGGTGATCTCGGTTGGGGGCCCGGGCTTCACTCCCGCCTCGGTCGCCATCACTCCGAACGGTACAACTGCATATGTAGCCCTCGCGGGCGATAGCGCGGTGGTCCCGATCACGACTGCCACCAACACCGTAGGGTCCACCATCGCCGTCGGAGCCGACCCCGACGCCGTCGCCATCACCCCCGACGGCAAGACAGCGTATGTGGGCAACGACCTGAGCAATACCGTCACCCCGGTTGCCACGGCGACCAACACGGCCGGCTCGGCGATCCCGGTGGGCAACAACCCCTCCGCCATCGCCATCACCCCCGACCAGGCGCCGACGGCCGCCTTCACCTCTGTGCCGGGCTCGCCGGGCTCGCCTACCCACTTCGACGCCTCGGCCTCGGTCTCGCCCGTCGGGTCCATCGCCTCCTACGCCTGGAAATTCGGGGACGGCACCATGGCCACGACCACGAGTCCTACCACCACCCACACCTACGCCGCCTCGGGGTCCTACTCGGTAACCCTCACGGTCACCAACACTCAGGGAACCTCCACCACCCAGACCTTCACCGGCCAGACGATCTCAAATAACGGGGGGCCCTCGGCCACGGTGATGGAAACGGTGTCCACCGCCGGTTACGACCTGGCGGGCTCCGACGGCGGGGTCTTCGTCTTCCCCGTCGGCCAGTCGAGCGGCTTCTTCGGTTCGCTGCCCGGACTCGGAGTGAAGGTCGTCAACATCGTGGGCATCGTGCCTACCAACAACTTCACCGGCTACAACCTGGTGGGTTCCGACGGCGGGGTCTTCGTCTTCCCCACCGGCCAGAGTGCCGGTTTCTATGGTTCGCTGCCTGGCCTTGGCGTCAAAGTTTCAAACATCGTGGGCATCGTGCCCACCAACGACTACCAGGGCTACGACCTGGTTGGTTCTGACGGTGGCGTCTTCGTGTTTCCCGTGGGCCAGAGTGCAGGTTTCTACGGTTCCCTACCGTCCATGAACGTCCACGTGAATGACATTGTGGGGATCGTGGCAACCCCGGGAGGTGGGGGCTACTTCTTGGTCGGGAAGGACGGCGGGGTCTTCACTTTCGGCAACGCCCCGTTCTTCGGATCGCTCCCGGGCATCGGGGTCTCGGTGAACAACATCGTGGGCATCGCCTCTACCCCGGACGGGAAGGGCTACTACGTCGTCGGGGCCAACGGTGGAGTGTACGGCTTCGGTGATGCCACCTCCTTCGGCTCACTGCCGGGACTGGGCGTGACGGTGTCCAACATCGTCTCCATCGTGCCGACCCCCGACGGGGGGGGCTACTGGCTCATCGGCTCCGACGGCGGGGTCTTCGCCTTCGGGGACGCCACCAGTCAGGGGTCACTCCCGGGCCTCGGGGTCTCGGTCAACAACGTTGTAGGGGCGGTGCCCACGGGGTAACACGTGCCACTCACCGCCAGCTCTTCCAGTTGAACCAAAACGCCTAATTGGGGTCGTCGGCTCGGGGTCATATCACCGTCAGCTACCTCACAACTTCGGCTGATTTGAGGTCCTTCCTCCGCCGCCCGTTGAGCTTCGTCGCATTTAGAAGAGGATGTACAGGCCGTGAGGAACCCCGCAGTACTTTTGCGTCATGATTCGTAACGTCAGTGCGTTCAACATTCGGTTTCTCGGCCCTCGCGACCGTCATTCGCCTAACTGGAGCTGACCACGGTGGGAATCGGGCTTGCGATCATTGGCGTCTCGCTCCTCCTTGTTGCCGCCGTCTCTCGATACCTGACCGGGACGCCCTTCACCCCGGCCATGGTGGTCGTCGCCATCGGCGTCCTGGTCGGACCGTTGGTTCTCGACAGGATCGACCTGCAGCCGACAAGTGCGACGGTTCGAACACTCGCCGAGGCGACGCTCGCCGTTGTCCTTTTCTCCGATTCGTCCCGCGTGAACCTGCGGGCACTCAAGCGCGAGGCGTCAATACCGGTTCGCCTCCTTGGGATTGGCCTTTTTCTCACCATTGCCGCTGGTGGGCTCGCCGGGAAGATGCTGTTTGGCTCGTTCTCGCTCAACGATGCCCTCATTCTTGCCGTCGTCCTGGCTCCCACCGACGCCGGACTGGGAAGTGCCGTCGTCACCGATACGAGGCTTCCGCAGGTGGTGCGTCAGTCGCTGAATGTCGAGAGCGGCCTCAACGATGGCATCTGTGTCCCACTGCTGTTGATCTTGCTCGGTGTCGCGGGAGGTCCGGCATCTCATCCACTTCGAATCGTCAGCGAGGAGATCGGATACGGGATCCTGAGCGGCCTGGGCGCGGCGGTCCTTTCCTCTGGAATCGTCATTTTCACCAGCCGGCGCAACATGATCGATGCGACGTGGCGTCAGATCATCCCGCTGGCCACGACGTTGGCTGCCTACGGCGGCGCTCTCGCCCTGGGGGGGTCGGGTTTCATCGCCGCCTTCGTCGCTGGCGCAACTTTTGGGGTTCTGGCGGTCGACCACCTGGAGGACGCGATGCGCCTTACCGAAGAGACTGGGGTGGCCTTGGACAGCGTCACCTTCCTCGTCTTTGGCGCCGTCTTGCTTGGTCCGGAATTCAAGGAGGTGAGCTGGCAAATCGTGGTCTATGCGGTGCTGAGCCTGACGCTCGTACGGATGGTGCCCGTCGCCCTCGCACTACTGGGGTCACATGCCCGACTGCCGACCGTGGCGTTCATGGGCTGGTTCGGGCCGCGGGGACTTGCCTCGATCGTCTTCGCCGTGATCGTCGAGGATGCCCACATACCGCACGCTGCGGCGATAGCCACCATCACCTACCTCACTGTCGCCCTGTCCGTCCTCGTCCACGGTTTGACGGCGGCTCCGTTGGTGGACCGCTACGTCCGCTGGTTCAAGGCCGAATCGGCCAAAGCGACCCTCATCGAGAGCAAGCCCACCCACGAGCATCGATGGCCCCTCCGGGCCACTGCCGGGCGGGTGCAGCCAGCTCCGAATCCATGACGGCGAACGAATGATCCCCTGACCGCCAACGGTCCGGGTAGACACTCCTTCGACCACCCAGCCGCCGATGGCGGGCCACACCGATCCTTCGCTCCAGGCCTTTTGGTGAGGCTCGGTACCGTTCGGCGTCGCGGTGCGGCACCGAGTGCGCGTGGATCGGCCGACACCAGAGGGACTCGGCGCCCTTGCCGCCCGCGCCGACTTGCCGCAACGGCCCGCCAGCCTTCCCTTGGCCCGGCGACCAGGATCCCAGTCAGCCGATGGGCCCAGGTGGCGATGGACACCTCGGTCTCGTTTGCCCATCACAGCCTGAAGGCGACACACGGGCTCTGCCACTGCTAGAGAGGGGAACACGGCCCGGCCGGATCCTCCGCTCCTCAGCCAGGCACCACCGATGCGGAGAGTGAGGCGTGCTGATGACACGGAAATTCAACGGAAAGATTGCCCTCGACATCCGGGACTCGGTTCCCGATTGGGACCCGTTCCTCGCGCCAAAAGCGCCAGAGGGCGCCCCGAACGTGCTGTACATCGCCTGGGACGACGTCGGCTACGGCACGATGGACGTCTTCGGCGGCCCCGTGGAGACCCCCACGATGCGGCGGATCGCCCAACTGGGGGTGCGCTTCGGGAACTTTCACACGACCGCCCTGTGTTCGCCGACCAGGGCGTCACTGCTCACGGGCCGCAACGCCACGTCCAATGGCATGGCAACCATCGCCGAGTTCGCCTCGGGGTTCCCCGGTATCTCGACCCGTATCCCCTTCGAGAACGGGTTCATCTCCGAGGTCCTCGGCGACCGCGGCTGGAACACCTACTGCGTGGGCAAGTGGCACCTCACCCCGGGCGAGGAGTGCAATCTGTCCGCCTTCAAGGGTCGGTGGCCGCTTGGCCGGGGCTTCGAGCGGTTCTACGGGTATCTCGGTGGCGAGTCGAGCAGCTGGTACCCCGACCTGGTCTACGACAACCACCAGATCGATCCCCCCGGCCGACCCGAAGACGGGTATCACCTGTCCAAGGACCTCTCCGACAGGGCCATCGAGTTCATCCGCGACGGCAAGGTCATCAATCCCGACAAGCCGTTCTTCATGTACCTGGCCCCGCAGGCCGGTCATGCACCACACCACGTGCCCAGGGAATGGGCTGACAAGTACAAGGGACGCTTCGATGAGGGCTACGAGGCAATCCGCCCGGGGATCCTCGCCCGGCAGAAGGAGCTCGGCATCCTCCCCGAGGACACCGAGCTCACCCCGATCAATCCCCATGGGGAGCCCACGACCACCGGACCCGACGGACAGCCCTGGCCCACGCTCGACACCGTTCGTCCATGGGACTCGCTCGACGCCGACGAGAAGCGACTCTTCGCCCGGATGGCCGAGGTGTTCGCCGGCTACATCTCCTACGCCGATGACCAGCTGGGGCGGGTGATCGACTACCTCGAACAGTCGGGCCAGATCGACAACACCCTGATTGTCGCGATCTCCGACAACGGCGCCAGCGGTGAGGGCGGCCCGAACGGCTCGTTCAACGAGTGGCGCTTCTTCAACGGGGTCGCCGACACCACCGAGGCGACGCTCCCTCATATCGACGAACTGGGCAGCCCCACTTCCTACAACCACTACAACACCGGGTGGGCGTGGGCCTTCGACACCCCGTTCCCCTATTGGAAGCGCTGGGCCGGATACGAAGGTGGGGTCGCCGACATGTGCCTCATCGCCTGGCCGGCCAAGATCGAGGCGCAGAGCCAGGTCCGACAGCAGTACATCCACGCCGTCGACGTGACCCCGACGGTCTACGAGCTCCTCGGCATCGAACCGCCCGACGTCATCAAGGGATACTCGCAGAGTCCCATCGAAGGGGAGAGCTTCGCCGCGTCACTCAGTGATCCCGATGCCCCGGGCAAGACGACGCAGTTCTACGCCATGCTCGGCCAGCGCTCGATCTACCATGACGGTTGGCTGGCCTGCACGTTGCACCCGCCGATCTCGGGCTGGGGCAAGTTCGAGAAGGACGTGTGGGAGATCTACCATCTCGAGGCGGACCGCGCCCAGAGCCGTGAGATGGCAGCGAGCGAGCCGCAACGGGTCGAGCAATTGAAGAACCTCTGGCTCTACTACGCCGGCATCTACAACGGCCTGCCACTCGACGACCGGAGCGCCATCGAGCAGGTCCTTGCCGAGCGCCCCCACCCTGGGCCGGATCGGACGCACTACGAGTACTACCCCGACGTCGCCGATGTCCCCGAAAGTGCTGGCGTGGCGATCAACGGCCGGTCCTACACGATCGCTGCCGGGGTTCAGTTGGATTCGGCGGACGCCGAAGGGGTCCTCTACGCCCACGGCGGGGTCGCCGGCGGACACAGCTTGTACGTCAAGGACAAGAAGCTGCGGTATGCCTTCAACTGGATCGGGACGCATCTCCAGCACATCGCGGCCGACCGAGAGCTCACCCCAGGCCAACATGTGCTGGCTGCCGAGTTCGCGATGACCGGGCCGAGCCAGGATCCCGAGATGCCCGGCTTTGCCGGAACCCTCAGCCTGTTCGTCGACCAGGAGTTGGTCGGTTCGGGCCCCCTGGTGACCCAGCCCGGGTACTTCTGCCTGGTGGGGGACGGAATCTGCGCGGGCCGCGACAGTGCCTCTCCGGTCACTCCCGACTACGTCTCACCATTCACGTTCACCAGGGGGAGACTGGACAAGGTCGTCGTCGATGTCTCAGGAGAACGATATGTCGATCACGAGGCTCAGGTTCGAGCATGGTTGTGGATTGACTGAGTAGGGAAAGAGAGCCTCCGAGCCGGCCGCCAACCTGGACAACCTAGGACCCCAGCGCGAGCCGCTCAGCCCGCGGAGACGTTGATCGATCCACAACGGCGTGGACCGAAGCCGACAGTTCGAGAACCGCCGCCCCGCCGCTCCTCGGGACTGGGACTCCGCCTCGGGACTAGAGGCAGTTCTCGCAGTGTCCAACCACGTCGAGAGCATGCGAAGTTGGCTGGAAGCCCTGACTCTCTGCGAGTTCCCTGACCATTTTGGCGACGCTTCTTTCGAATTCTGGCGTCGGCGTCACATCAATGACACGACCACAAGACGTACAGAGCAAGTGATGGTGATGTTCCGTCAGATCTTCTGCGAGCTCGAATCGTGCGAACTCGTCACTCGTGGCGATTCGCCGGACCACGCCGGCTCGCTGGAGATCGCCCAAATGACGGTAGGCCGAGCTTCTTGGGACGTCGGGCACTCTGGCTTCGATGTCCGGCAGGCTCACCGGGTGGCCCTCTGAGATCAATAGCTCGACGATGGTCCGACGACCGGGGGTGTAGCGCAGGTCGGCGCGCCGCAGTCGGACCTCGACCAGTTCATGCATGTCGGCAACGGTGGTCTCCGGCACTATCGCTCCCTTCACCCTCGTGGTCCCCAAGCCTCGGCTGGCTCTCTCTCGTCGGTGCGCCAAGCGCCTCCTCCCAGGAGACTACTCAGTCTCATTTGTAATGAGACTGAGTCTTACTCTAGCCTGGCGCCGTGACGCCGCGTAACCCAAAAGCTTCAAAGATCTCGAGCATCGTGCCGCTCCTCGCGAAACTCGCCGTCAGTGGCCTGCTCGGCGGTTTGCTCTTGGTGGCGTGCACGGCGAACTCCCCCTCGGTCGGTGCCGGCACATCCGGGGTGATCAAGGCCATCGGAGCGGAGAACGAGTACGCCAACGTGCTGAGCCAGATCGGAGGCAAGTACGTCGCCGTCTCCTCCATCCTCAACAACCCCAACACCGATCCCCACACCTTCGAGTCCAGCCCTAGCGTCGCCGAGGAGGTAAGTGCCGCGGAGCTGATCGTGCAGAACGGCGTGGGCTACGACGGCTTCATGAACAAGATCGAGTCCGCTTCTCCCAATTCCGCTCGCAAGGTCATCGTCGTCCAACATGTGCTCGGTCTTCCCGACAGCACACAGAATCCACACCTTTGGTACAACCCGAAGACGATGCCTGCAGTCGCCAAGGTAATGGCCGCCGACCTCTCCAGCCTGGATCCCAGCCAGGCTGCGTATTTCCAGGCGAATCTGACGGCGTTCGACAACTCGCTCAAACCCTGGCTGAGCGCCATCGCCGCGTTCAGGGCGAAGTACGCCGGGACGGCAGTGGCGACGACAGAGCCGGTTGCTGACTACCTGCTCAGCGCCATGGGCATGAAGAATCTCACCCCCTGGGTCTTTCAGGCTGACATCATGAATGGCGTCGACCCGGCGCCCCAGGACATCTCATTGGAGAACGGGTTCTTCACGAAGCACCAGGTAAAAGTCTTCTGCTACAACCAACAGGTGGTGGACTCGTTGACCGCATCGATCCGTCAGACCGCACAATCGGCGGGGGTCCCGGTCGTCGGTGTCTATGAGACGATGCCTACCCCCGGCTACGACTACCAGTCATGGATGATGGCTGAACTGGATGCGATCCAGGCGGCGATCACGCACCACACCTCCACCGAGCACCTGTGATCGACACCCCCGTCCTGACTGTCGAGGAGGTCAGCGTCTCCTTTTCTGGCCGGGTGGTGCTGGACAGAGTCTCCTTCAAGGTCGGAAAAGGCGAGTTCACGGGACTCATCGGCTCCAACGGCGTCGGCAAGACGACGCTGCTGCGGGTCATTCTCGGCCTCCAAAAGCCCGGCTCAGGCCACGTCAGAGTTCTCGGCGCGCCTCTGGCAAAGAGGGGTCGCTCGTTAGGGTACGTGCCCCAGAAGGTCGTCCTCGATGCCGACGTTCCCCTGCGAGGACGGGACCTGGTAGCCCTCGGTCTCGACGGCCACCGCTTCGGCTTCGGCCACCGATCGAAGGGCCAGCGGGCACTGGTGGACGAGATTCTCCAAGACGTGGACGCCGAGCGCTTCGCCGACAGCCGCGTCGGCAGCCTCTCGGGGGGCGAACAACAACGGATCTTGATTGCTCACGCCCTTGTCAGCCGGCCGAGCCTCCTCCTCCTTGATGAGCCGTTGGCCAATCTCGATCCCAAGAGCGTCCAGGAGATCGTGGCGCTCCTCCACCGGGTCGCCGCCCAATACGAAGTGGCGATTCTTCTCTCCGCCCACGAAATGAACGCACTCCTCCCGGTCATGGACCGGATCGTCTACCTCACCAATGGCCGGGCCGCGAGCGGCACAACCGAAGAGGTCGTGCAGTCCGAGGTCCTGAGCAAACTCTACGGACACCACGTCGATGTACTGAAGCTCCACGGCCGGGTCCTGGTCGTCTCGGAACCCGGGGCGGAGAAGGAGGGGATCCCCGATCACCCCACCCTGAACGTCTCCTGAGCCACGGTGCACTTCCTTTTCGAGCCGGGATTCTTCTCGAGTACGCCGGTGCAGACGGCGATTGCCATCGGTGCGGTAGCTGCCATCGTGTCGGCAGTTGTCGGCACCTTTACTGTCATCCGGAGCCAGTCATTCGCCGGCCACGCACTGTCCGATGTCGCTACCACCGGGGGATCGGTGGCGGCCTACTTCGGGATCGGTCCATTACTGGGGTTCATCGGCGGGGCTGTTTTCGGTGGGGGGGCCATGGACGCGATCGGGGTGCAAAAGGTGAGGAGCCGGGACCTGGCGACCGGCGTGGTCTTGGGTGCAGCCACCGGGGTCGCCGCGCTTTTCCTCTACCTCGCTACCACGCAGAGCGCCACCACCGGTGTCACGCAGCAGATCCTCTTCGGCTCGATCTTCACCATCGATCCGTCCACGGTGCCGGTCGCCATTGTTCTGAGCGCGGCGGCACTCCTCCTGATCGCCGCCATCTACCGGCCGCTCCTTCTGAGTTCGGTCAGTACGGACCTCGCGGCGGCAAGGGGAATCCGTCTGCGCACCGTGGGACTGCTGTTCATGTTGGCCCTGGCGGTATCAGTGGCCCTGTCCTCGATCGCCATCGGGTCGATTCTCTCGACGGCATTGCTCATCGGGCCGCCGGCCACCGCGCTCCGCCTGACGCGCACGGTCCGCAGTTCCATGGTCGTGGCCTGCGTACTCGGTGTCGCCACGACCTGGTTGGGCATTCTCTTGGCCTATGACAGCTACTACTGGATCCCGTCGAATAAGGCCTTGCCGGTCAGCTTCTTCATCGTCGTCGCTGCCTTCGTGTTGTATCTGCTGTCCGGGCTGCCTGTGGTCCGACGCCGTGTTGGGCGCCAGCCCGGAGGGGTGCAGCACGCAGGGGATGCTGGCCAGGGAACTCGGTCAGGCGCCGTGGAGCAGCCGACCTGATGTTCTCGGGCTTCATGGTCAATGCCTGGCAGACGGCAACCGTCGTCGCCGTCGTCGCCGGGGTGGTCGGATTCTTCGTCGTGCTTCGGGGGGAAGCCTTTCCGGCCCACGCCATACCCAATGGCGCCTTCGCCGGTGCCGCCGGGGCCAGCCTGGTCGGTCTCAACCCACTTCTGGGGCTCGGTCTGTTCTCCTTGCTGGCTGCGCTTGGCATCGGGTCGCTCGGGCGACGAGGCAAGGCCGACGTTGCCACTGCGCTGGCTCTCGTGATGATGCTGGGCCTTGGTGCGGCGTTCCTCAGCCAGACCACCGAATATGAGCCCGAGATCTTCTCCCTGCTCTTCGGCGAAATCCTGGGGGTCAGCTCAAGCGAGATCCTTCCCGTCTCGATCCTAGGACTCGTCTCCGTGCTGGCTATCGCCGTCCTCTACCGGCGCCTGATGCTGACCTCCATCGTTCCGGAGATTGCCGCAGCCAAGGGACTGCGTCCGCAGAGGATCGAGATGGCGTTCCTCGTGGTGCTGGCCTGCGCGACGACCATGACCGTCCCGGTCGTCGGAGCGCTCCTCATCTTCACCTTGATGATCGGGCCGCCGGCCGCAGCTCGGTGCTTCACCGATCGTCCGGGGCTCGCCATGGTCGCCTCGGTGCTCATCGCGCTCGTGACCGTTTGGGCGGGCATCGCCTGCTCCTACGAGACGAATTGGCCGGTCGGGTTCTTCGTCGGGGTGTTCAGTGCCACCTGGTATGGACTGGGCCGTGTCTACAGCCTGTGGCACCTGTCACACGGCCGCGACGATCGGAACGGACCCGCCTGGACTATCACCAAGGAATCAAGCGCCAACCAGCCATGACCTGTGGAACCACTTATGGCACGGTCGGCCTCGCCTTACCCGGTGGGCACCGCCCCCACCACGTTGGTGACGTGGACCCCGACACCGGGCAGCGACCCCTGACTGGTGGCGTCGCCGAAGGCGAAGACCCCGCCGTCGGCGCCGATCAGCCAGTAGCCCCCGCCGTCGGGGGTGGGCACGATGCTCACGATGTTGGTCACCGTGACCCCGAGACCGGGGAGGGAACCGTGGGAGGTGGCGTCCCCGAAGGCGTAGACCGCCCCGTTGGCCCCGACCACGTAGTAGCCCTTCCCGTCGGGCGTCGAGGCGATCCCGGTGATGTTCTTGACCGAGACCCCGATCCCGGGCAGCGAGCCCAAGAACGGGGCGTTGCCGAAGGTGAAGACTCCCCCGTCCTTTCCGACCAGGAAGTAGCCCCCGCCCCCCGGCGTGGCCACGATGCCCACGATGTCGTTCACGTGGACGTTCATCGAGGGCAGCGAGCCGTAGAAGCCGCTCGACTGACCGACCGGGAACACGAAGACCCCGCCGTCGGAACCCACCAGGTCATAGCCGGTGTCATTGTTGGTGGGCACGATCCCCACGACGTCAGAGACCTTGACCCCGAGGCCGGGCAGGGACCCGAAGAAGCCCTGCGACTGGCCGACCGGGAAGACGAACACCCCGCCGTCCGAACCCACCAGGTTGTAGCCGGTGAAGTTGTTGGTGGGCACGATCCCCACGACGTTCGAAACCTTGACCCCGAGGCCGGGTAGGGAGCCGAAGAAGCCACTCGACTGACCGGTCGGGAAGACGAAGACCCCGCCGTCAGAACCGGCCAGGTCGTAGCCCGCTGTGCGGACGGTGACGCTCTGGGTGGTGGTCGCCGAGGGCCCGCCGTTGTTCGACACCGTCTGGCCGGTGAAGGTCTGGGTGACAGACGTCCCCTGGGTGTTGGTCACGGTCAGGGTCACCTGGTAGGTGCCCGCCACCACGTAGGTGTGGGTGGTGGTGGGACTCGTCGTCATGGACGTGGTCCCGTCCCCGAAGTTCCAGGCGTAAGAGGCGATCGACCCCACCGGGGACGACGAGGCGGAGGCGTCAAAGGTGGTGGGATTGCCCGAGGCCCCGGCAGTGGCCGTGAAGGCGGCGGTCGGGGCCTGGTCGGGAGTGATGGCGATCGCCGCTGGGACATCCAGCCCTCCTCCGGTGATCGGCGTCCCCGCGGTCGCGGTGCTGAGGTCGACAGGAGTCACTGAATCCCCGGTGCCCGCGCCCGAATTGCCCACATAGGCGGATTTCCCATCGGGGGTGATGGCGATGGTGAACGGATAGTCCCACCCGCCCGAAGCGGTGATCGGCGTCCCCGCGGTTCCCGTGGTCAGGTCGATCGGGGTCACGCTGCCGGTGGCCGCGGTAATTGTTGACGTAGGCACTCTGTCCGTTGGGTGTGATCGCTATGCCGACGGGGTCGTCCAATCCTCCCCCGGTGATCGGCGTCCCCGTGGTTCCCGTCGCCAGGTCGATCGGAACCACAGAGGAACCTCCGGCGTTTGCGATGTACGCCGTTTGTCCATCTGGTGTGATGGCGATCCCGAATGGACGGTCCAACCCACCGCCGGTGATGGCTGTCCCGGCGGTGCCGGTGGCGAGGTCGATGGGAGTCACAGTGCCCGGGTCGGTGTTGTTGTCGACATAGGCCATCTGGCCGTTTGGCGTGATGGCGATTCCCAGGGGATAGTCCAATCCGCCACCGGTTATCGGGGTTCCCGCGGTCCCCGTCACCAGGTTGATCGGGGTCACGCTGCCAGGATCCGTGTAATTGATGACATACGCGGTCTTGCCGTCAGGGGTGATGGCAATGCCGTCTGGCAGGTCCAGCCCTCCTCCAGTGATTGCCGTCCCCGCGGTGTTGGTGGCTGTGTCGATCGGCGTCACGCTGGCGGAGGGCTCATAGTTGACCGCATACGCGGTCTTGCCGTCAGGGGTAATGGCGATTCCGTTGGGTTCCTCCATCGATCCCCCGGTGATTGCCGTCCCGGCGGTGTTGGTGGCCGTGTCGATCGGCGTCACGCTGTTGTCGCTGTTGTTGGCCACGTACGCGGTCGCCGAGGGCGCGGAAGCTCCAGCCGGCGATTCTCCGAAAGCGAGGATGGCCGAAGAGACGGATGCGGCCGCTGCGATCACCGAGAGAGTTGCCACCCAACGAACGGAACCCGTGACCGTGGGCATTAAGGTCCTCCCTGGTTGATTCGAACACGAGAACGCTACCGCCTGGGGCTCAGTGCAGGGCGGTTTCCATCGTGACCATGACCTTGCCGCACTCCTTGGAGCCTCCGAGGGTGGCCAGCGCCTCGTCGAACCGCTCCAGAGGGAAACGGTGAGTCACCAGCGCCGAGAGGTCCCGACGGGCGAGCAGGTCAATGGCGTCCTCGAAGCGGGGCGGGTACTCCATCGATCCTCGGATCGTGAACTGCTTCATGACCAGGAGCAGGTAGCTGGTGGGAATGGGCTCGAAGTGGAGGGCGACCACCGAGAGTCGCCCACCGATCGGGCCGTGTTCGAGCACGTCGGCGATGACACCCGGCGAGCCCGAGGCCTCGATGAAGGCGGCGGTGGCCGGGGTCGGCCCGAACATGAACGGTGCGGTGCCGTGTAGCCGCCCCAGTTCGTCCCACACCTCGGTTGTCCTCGGGTCGAGGGCTGCCCGGGCGCCGAGCCGCAGGGCGAGTTCGCGCCGGGTCGTACTGAGGTCGATGGCGACCACGCTCCGGTGACCACGGTCGACCAGCGTGGCGACCGCCGCCAGACCGATCGGGCCGCACCCGAACACGGCGACCCCGTCACCTGGGTGCACGTCGGCCTGGTCGACGGCGCGCATTCCGACCGCCACCGGCTCGGCCAGGGCGGCCACCCCAAGGGGGAGCCCGTCGGGCACCCCGAACAGCCGACCCCGGTCGACCCCGGTGACCAGCAGCCGGGGGGTGAGCCCGCCCTGGCCGGCCCCGTTGCCGATGCGTCCCACCTCGTCGTCCCCGGGGTGGACGACCACCCGGTCACCGGTCCGGACCGAGCTCACCTGACGACCGACCCACTCGACCGTGCCGGAGACCTCGTGGCCCAGGCACATCGGGCTTGGCGACGGCCCCGCCACCCCGCCCATGGCGATGTAGGAGAGGTCGCTGCCGCAGATCCCGCACGCGGCCACCTCGACCAGCGCGTCGTCGGGTCCGGGGTCGGCGGGCTCGATGTCGTCGACCCTCACGTCGCCCGGTCCGTGCACTCGAACTTGGTGCACGAGCCGGCTCCCTCAGGCCGGGGGCTGGAAGAGGAACGCCATGGCCTCGCGGAACCCGGCGTCGACGACCTCGATCCGCACACCGAGGCGGTTGCGGTGGTACGCCCAGGCGACCGGAGCGCTCGGACCGGCCCGTCCGCAGAGCTGCAGCGGGCAGCCGGCGCCCGAAAGGGCGGTGCTGGCTCCGCCGAGATCGTCGCTCCAAAAGCCGATGTGGTGCAGGTTCGAGTGGTCGTTGCGGGCCCAGATCGTGCCGGGGACCTCCTCGATCAGTTCGAGGTGCGGGGCCTCGACCGAGTAGCAGAACGTCGTCGGGAGCTCGAGATCCCGCTCCTCGCCGTCGCGGACCTCGGTGGCCTCGAGGTGCAGGACCGGTCCCCAGGTCACCCCGAGCTGGTCACTCAGCTCGGCCTGGGCCCCCGCGAGGTCGGCCACGATGACCCCGACGTGGTAGTGGGGGGCGAGGGGGCGGGGGGTCACGGGAGGAGGTACCCCCCGTCGACGGCCAGGGTGTGTCCGGTGACGAAGCGGGCGGCCGAGCTGGCCAGGAACTGCACGGCGCCGACGACGTCGGCGGGCGTCCCCAGCCGGCCCATGGGCGTGTGGGCCAGCTCGGCCGCGAGGAGCTCGGGGAAATGGGCCATGGGGGCGGTCATCGGGGTGTCGATGACCCCCGGTGCGACCGCGTTGACCCGGATGCCGTCGTCGACCCAGTGCCGGGCCAGGTTGCCGGTGAGGGCCACCAGACCGGCCTTGGCCGACCCGTAGCCCGGGACGATCGGGACCGAGCGGAAGGCGGACATCGAGGCGATGTTGACCACGCTGGCCCCTCCGTCCAGACGACTCGCCGCCAGCAGGCCCCGGCAGCCGGCGGTGAGCCGCATCGGACCGGCGAGGTTGACGGTGAGCGAGGTGGCGAACCCCTCGGGGTCCCACTCGTCGCGACCACCGGGGAAGTTGGCACCGGCGTTGTTGACGAGGACGTCGAGGGCATCGAGGGCCTCGAGGACGCCGTCGATTGTGGCCGGGTCGGACATCTCGCAGCGCTGGTAGGCGAACCGGCTCAGGTCCGTCTCGTAGTCGCCGGCCGAGGCGCGGGTCCCCGTGACGGTCACGGTGGCCCCGGCATCGTCGAAGCTGACGGCCACCGCGTGCCCGATGCCGCTGGTGCCGCCGGTGACGAGCACCGCGGCACCGGTGAAGTCGAAGGTGGCCGAGTTGGTCACCGAACGTCCAGGCGCTGGAGGGACCGGGTGAGCCAGGCCCGCTCCCAGAAGTTGGCCGAGTCGGCCAGGAGGGCCTGGGTCGCCGCGGCGGCGACCGCCCGGCCGGCGGCGTGGTCCGGCTCGGCGGCCAGGACGATATCGGTCAGGTGCAGGGCGGCCACCGACTCGCCGCCGTCCAGCCGTTCGGCGGCGGCGGCGGCGACGGCGTCGGCCCCCGCCAGCGCCACCAGGTCCCGGGCGACGGTCGCCGCCGGCACGTCGTAGAGCTCGGTCGTCGAACGGTGGTGGAACCAGCCGGCGTAGGTCTCCCAGATGGCCCGCACGTTCCACGGGGTCCTCCCGTAACCCTCGCCGACGTCGAGGTGGTCGGGAACCCGCACCTCGCCCATGAGGGTGTACACGTCCTTTCCGGCGTTCATGCCGTCGACCGTCCGGTCGTGGACCCACTGTGTGGCGTCGCGCAGCGCGGTGACCTCCTCGGCGATGCGCTCCGCACCCTCGATCGGGTCGAAATGACCGGTGAGGAGCCGCTCGGCACCGAGCCCGAGGACCAGGTCGAGCGAGTCGACATAGGCCAGCGCGTCGCGGTAGCGGTCGCCGCGCATGGTGACCAGGTTCGGAACGTGCCCGAACAGCGCCCCGAACAGATTGCCGGTCAACGCGGTGCGCGAGTCGGGCAGCCAGATGACGAGCGAGTCGGTGGTCTCGCCGCCGGGAACCGACAGGAGCACGAGCTCCCGGCCCCCGATGGACAGCTCGAGGCGCTCGGCGAAGGTGGTGGTCGGCTCGGGCCGGGACTGGGCGGTGGCACCGACCCCGAGCGATTCCGCGTAGGCCATGGCGGCGAGGATGGCGTCGATCCAGGCGAAGGCGGCGTTGCGGGAACGGAAGGCCTCCAGTCGCTCGTTGTCGGCTCGCCACGTCTCGAAGTCCGCCTGGGCGACGACCTCGGTGCCTTCCTCGCGGAAGCAGTCGACACCGCCGACGTGGTCGTAGTGGCCCTGGGTCAAGATGATGGCCCGGACCGGGGACCCGTCCACGGCGTCGTACACCCGCCGGTGCAGTGGGCCCTCGAAGCCCATGCCCGTGTTGACCACGACACGTCCCTCGTCGGTCGTGAGCAGGTATGAGTTCGAGAGGCCCGGCGACAGCCAGATGCCCTCGCCCACCTGGGTGGCGGGCTCACCGCGGGCCGCCGTGATCGCCTCGGCCCCCGGCCGCTCGCGGTGGATGCCGGCCACTCAGTCCACTTCCCGGCGGACCTGGGGAAAGGCCTCGTAGTAGAACGCGAAGCGCTCGTGCAGCTGCTCCGAATCGAGCCCGAAGTCGCGGCGCAGGTCGTAGGCCACCCGCGGGTTCTTGGCGCGCGGGTCGCCGGCCAGGTAGCCGGTCAACTCGTTGCGGGCACGGTCGGTGACCTCCAGACCGGCGACGCCCAGGATCCGCTCGGCCATGGCCAGGTCGTCGGCCATGAATTCGCCGAATTCGACGTCGACCTTGCGGCCCGGCGGAATCAGATGGGCGTCGCGGACCGCGGCGCGCAGCAGCCGCTCGATGCGGTCCACCCAGTACGCCGCCAGCTGGTCGGCCTCGATCCGCACCCGTCGCATCCGGTCACCGTAGGCCAGCATGGTGATGGCCGACTGCAACACCGCGACGGGGTCACGCAGGGTGAGGGCGATCGTGGCGTCGGGGAACGTGTCCAGGAGGGGGCCGAGCTGCTCGAGGTGCTGTGGGGTCTTGAGCACCCAGCGGTTCGGGCCACGCAGGTAGCTCAACACCTGGAGCTCTCGGCGGAAGAAGGCGTAATGGACCCGCTGGTCCAGCCCGAGGTAGAAGTCGCGCCACCCGGGGACCCGGGCATGCCACTCGGTGGTGTACGAGCACAGGTCCAGGTCCATGAGCTCGCAGTCCTCCTCGATGCTCCAGGGGGGCCGGTCGTGCATCAGCGCGGCCAACGGCGCGACCTTCCTCGTCATCTCGTGGGCCGCCAGGCAGCGCAGATAACGCGGATCGACGCCGTCGGGCCCCGGGCCGTCGCCCAGCACCGGGACCGGCTCGATGACCTCCCACCACGGCATCGACCGCAAGCGGGAGTCCGCCGCCAACAGGTTGACCAGGTGGGTCGTGCCCGACCGGGGGAGCCCCACCACGACCACCGGTGGCTCCAGCTCCACCTCGAAGGCCTCGGGGTGGCGTCGCACGAAGTCCTCGAAGCGCAACCGTGCCTTCACCAGTCCGACCATGCGCTCCCGGACCAGGTGCCGGCCGAGGCCCGACAGGCCCGTGTCCGCCTCGAGTGCCGCCACCATGGCGGCCAGGCGGTCCGTCAGCGTGTCGTCACCGAGGTCGGCCAGCCCGGTGGCCCGCCGGGCGTCGGCGACGATGCCGCCAGCATCCAGGTCGACCTGCATCGACAGGGCCACCTCGTAGAGCGACTGCTCGTCGGCCGTGCGCTGCGGCTCGGCCAGGTCCTCGATCCGCACTTCGTCCACGGGCCGCCCCTCCGACGTGCATCCTCTCCCAACCTGGGGTCCCCGGGCGAGCGACGCCGACCACGCCGAGCCCACGGCCAACCCCCGTCCCGGAGCGACACCGCCACCGGTTGGCAGCGCCCGTGACGCTAGTGGATGGTCCGGTCGGGACCAAGCGACCGACAGCCGCTTGCCCGACGGCGCCCCGGCGCGAGGTCCCTACGGCGCGTAGGTGGCCATCCCGACCATTGGTTCGTTGAGCGGTTTGCCGCCCATGGAGCCGTAGAAGGTGGCGTCGCCAAAGGTGAACATGCCCCCGTCGCTCGCCACCGTCCAGTAGCCCCCGCCGTCGGGGGTACTCGACATGCCCACCATCGGCTCGTTGAGCGGCTTGCCGCCCTCTGAGCCGTAGAACTTGGCGTCGCCGAAGGCGAAGATCCCGCCGTCGGTGGCGTCGAGCCAGTAGCCCTGGCCGTCACCGGTGGTGGCGATGCCGACGATCGGCTTGTTGAGGTGCTGGCCGCCCATCGACCCGTAGAACTCGGCATCGCCGAAGGCGAAGATCCCGCCGTCGGAGGCCACCAGCCAGTAGCCCCCGCCGTCGGGGGTCGCGGCCATGGCCACGATGGGCGAGTTCAGGTGCAGGCTGCCGGTCGAACCATAGAACTTGGCGTCCCCGAAGGAGAAGATCCCGCCGTCGGAGGCCACCAGCCAATAGCCCCCGCCGTCGGGTGTGGGCGCCATGCTCACGGCCGGCGCGTTCAGGTGGGCGCTGCCCATGGAGCCGTAGAACTTGGCGTCCCCGAAGGCGAAGATCCCACCGTCGGAGGCGTCCATCCAGTAGCCCTGGCCATCACCGGTCGGCGCCAGGCCGACGATCGGCTTGTTCAGCGGTCGCCCGCCCATCGAGCCGAAGAACTGGGCCTGGCCGAAGGCGAACACACCGCCGTCGGTGGCGACGGTCCAGTAGCCGACCACCTGCTTGGGCGCGGGATTGGGAGTCGGCGGGACCGGCGGGTTCGTCGGGATCACCGAGTCGGACGCCGCCGAGGCCGGCCCGGTACCAACCCCGTTGGTGGCGGCCACGGTGACCGTGTAGCTGCTGCCGACGGTTGCGCCGGGAACCGACACCGTGTCGGTGGCGCCCGGCGTCGGGTCGAGCGGCGATCCCGCCCCTCCTGCTCCGACGGTGACCGGGGCCTGGGCGACGCCGTTCACCGACAGGGTGTAGATGAAGGAGGTGATGGGCGAGCCGTTGTCCGCCGGTACCACGAAGGTGAAGGTGAGGGTCGTGTGGTCCGACAACAGGTTCGGGTCGCCGGGGGCCGAGGGCACGGCGTCGTAGGCATAGTGATCTCCGGATCCGGTGACCGACGACCCGCCGTCGGCGGTCACCACCACGTCGACGACGTCGTACCCGGACCCAGGGGGCACGGTCGCCGTGATCTCGGTGGCGGAGTCGACGGTGTAGGCGGTGGCCGGGTTCGTCCCGAACTGGACCCCGCTGACCCCGTTGAAGCCCGTGCCGGTGATGACGACGGTGTTCCCGCCGACCAACCGGCCCTGGCCGGGGTCGACGCTCGTCACCGTTGGCGCCGGCACGTAGATGAACTGGTCGGACCCGGTGGTGGGTGAGGTCCCTCCCGGTGTGGTGACCGTGACGTCGACCGTCCCGGCCCCCGCCGGGCTGACGGCGATGATCTCGGTCGGAGAGACGATGGTGAAGCTGGTGGCCGGGTGGCCGCCGAAGTCGACCCCGGTGGCCCCGGTGAAGTCGGTCCCGGTGATGGTGACCTGGGTGCCACCGGCGGCCGGGCCCTGGCCGGGGGCGACTCCGCCGACTCCCGGCATTGGCACGTAGGTGAACTGGTCCGCCGGCCCGGTGGGTGTGGTCCCTCCCGGTGTGGTCACCGTGACGTCGACCGTTCCGGTCCCCGCCGGGCTGACGGCGATGACCTCGGTGGCGCTCACCACGCTGTAGGAGGTGACGGGCGTGCCGCCGAAGCTGACCCCGGACACCCCGGTGAACCCAGTCCCGGTGATGGTCACCCGGGTGCCGCCCGACACCGGGCCCTCCGACGGCGCGAGACCGCCGACCCCCGGCACGGGCAGGTAGGTGAACTGGTCGGCACTCGAGGTGGCCGAGGAACCGCCCGGGGTGGTGACCGTCACGTCGACCGTCCCGGCCCCCGCCGGGCTGACCGCGGTGATCTCCGTCGGGCTCACGACCGAAAAGCTGGTGGCCGGGGTGCCGCCGAAGCTGACCCCGCTGGCCCCGGTGAAGTCGGTGCCGGTGATGGTCACCGTCGTGTTGCCCGAGGTCGGCCCCTGGTCAGGGGCGACGCCGGTCACCGCGGGGGCGGGCACGTAGGTGAACTGGTCGGCACTCGAGGTGGCCGAGGCTCCGCCGGCGGTGGTGACGGTGACGTCGACCGTCCCGGCCCCCGCCGGGCTGACCGCCGTGATCTCCGAGTCACCGTTCACGGTGAACGAGGTGGCCGGGGTGCCCCCGAAGCTGACCCCGGTTGCCCCGGTGAACCCGGTGCCGGTGATGGTCACCGTCGTGTTCCCGGCCGCCGGGCCCTGCGTGGGCGAGAGGCCGCTGACCGTCGGGGCGACGACATAGGTGAACTGGTCGGGGGTGCCGGTCGGGCTGGTGCCCCCGACCGTGGTCACGATCACGTCGACCGTCCCGGTCCCGGTCGGGCTGACCGCGGTGATCTCCGAGTCGCTCACGACCGAGAAGCTGGTGGCCGGGGTGCCCCCGAAGCTGACCCCGGAGACCCCGGTGAACCCGGTCCCGGTGATGGTCACCGTCGTGTTGCCCGAGACCGGCCCCTGGTCGGGGTCGATGCCGGTGACCGCCGGGACGGGCACATAGGTGAACTGGTCCGAGGGCCCGGTGGGGCTCGGCCCGCCGGCGGTGGTCACCGTCACGTCGACCGTCCCGGCCCCCGCCGGGCTGACCGCGGTGATCTCCGAGTCCCCGTTGACGGTGAACACGGTGGCCGGGCTGCCGCCGAACGTGACCCCCGTGGCCCCGGTGAACCCGGTGCCGGTGATGGTCACCGTCGTGTTGCCCGAGGTCGGCCCCTGGTCAGGGGCGACGCCGGTCACCGCGGGGGCGGGCACGTAGGTGAACTGGTCGGGGGGCCCGGTCGGGTTGGTGCCCCCGACCGTGGTCACGGTCACGTCGACCGTCCCGGTCCCGGCCGGGCTGACCGCGGTGATCTCCGAGTCGCTCACGATCGAGAAGCTGGTCGCCGGGAACCCGCCGAAGCTGACCCCCGTGGCCCCGGTGAACCCCGTGCCGGTGATGGTGACCGTGGTGCCGCCGGTCGCCGGGCCCTGGGTGGGCGAGAGGCCGGTGACCGCCGGGACGGGCACGTAGGTGAACTGGTCGGGGGTGCCGGTCGGGCTGGTGCCCCCGACCGTGGTCACCGTCACGTCGACCGTGCCAGACCCCGGCGGGCTGACCGCGGTGATCTCCGAGTCACCGTTCACGGTGAACGAGGTGGCCGGGGTGCCGCCGAAGCTGACTCCGGTCGCCCCGGTGAACCCGGTGCCGGTGATCGTCACCGTGGTGTTGCCCGAGGCCGGCCCCTGGTCGGGGTCGATGCCGGTGACTGCCGGGGCGGCCACATAGGTGAACCGGTCCGAGGGCCCGGTGGCGCTGGTGCCGCCGGCGGTGGTGACCGTCACGTCGACCGTCCCGGCCCCCGCCGGGCTGACCGCGGTGATCTCCGAGTCACCGTTCACGGTGAACGAGGTGGCCGGGGTGCCCCCGAAGCTGACCCCGGTGGCCCCGGTGAACCCGGTGCCGGCGATCGTCACCGTGGTGTTCCCCGCCGCCGGGCCCTGGCTGGGCGAGAGGCCGCTGACCGTCGGGGCGACGACATAGGTGAACTGGTCCGAGGGCCCGGTGGCGCTACTGCCCCCGACCGTGGTCACCGTCACGTCGACCGTCCCGGTCCCAGCCGGGCTGACGGCGGTGATCTCCGAGTCGCCGTTCACGGTGAACGAGGTGGCCGGGGTGCCGCCGAAGCTGACTCCGGTCGCCCCGGTGAACCCGGTGCCGGTGATGGTGACCGTGGTGTTGCCCGAGGCCGGCCCCTGGTCGGGGTCGATGCCGGTGACTGCCGGGGCGGGCACATAGGTGAACCGGTCCGAGGGCCCGGTGGGGCTGGTGCCGCCGGCGGTGGTGACGGTCACGTCGACCGTCCCGGCCCCCGCCGGGCTGACCGCGGTGATCTCCGAGTCACCGTTCACGGTGAACGAGGTGGCCGGGGTGCCGCCGAAGCTGACCCCGCTGGCCCCGGTGAACCCGGTGCCGGTGATCGTCACCGTCGTGTTGCCCGCCGCCGGGCCCTGGCTGGGCGAGAGGCCGCTGACCGTCGGGGCGACGACATAGGTGAACTGGTCCGAGGGCCCGGTGGCGCTACTGCCCCCGGCGGTGGTCACCGTCACGTCGACCGTCCCGGTCCCAGCCGGGCTGACGGCGGTGATCTCCGAGTCGCTCACGACCGAGAAACTGGTGGCCGGGGTGCCGCCGAAGCTGACCCCGGTGGCCCCGGTGAACCCGGTGCCGGTGATGGTGACCGAGGTGCCGCCGGCCGTCGGGCCCGAGGTGGGCGAAAGGCCGCTCACCGTGGGGGCGGGCACATAGGTGAACTGGTCCGAGGGCCCGGTGGGGCTGGTGCCGCCGGCGGTGGTGACGGTCACGTCGACCGTCCCGGCCCCCGCCGGGCTGACCGCGGTGATCTCCGTCGGGCTCACGACCGAGTAGCTGGTGGCCGGGGTGCCGCCGAAGCTGACCCCGCTGGCCCCGGTGAACCCGGTGCCGGTGATCGTCACCGTCGTGTTGCCCGCCGTCGGCCCCTGGTCAGGGGCGACGCCGGTGACCGCGGGGGCGGGCACGTAGGTGAACTCGTCGGGGGTGCCGGTCGGGCTGGTGCCCCCGACCGTGGTCACCGTCACGTCGACGGTCCCGGCCCCCGCCGGGCTGACCGCGGTGATCTCCGAGTCACCGTTCACGGTGAACGAGGTGGCCGGGGCGCCCCCGAAGCTGACCCCGGTGGCCCCGGTGAACCCGGTGCCGGTGATGGTGACCGTCGTGTTCCCGGCCGCCGGGCCCTGGGTGGGCGAGAGGCCGCTCACCGCCGGGGCGACGACATAGGTGAACTTGTCGCCGCTCGAGATGGGCGAAGTGCCCCCCGGCGTGGTCACGGTCACGTCGACCGTCCCGGTCCCGCCCGGGCTCGTGGTCGTTATCTCGGTGGCGCTGACCACGCTGTAGGAGACGACGGTGCCCCCGAAAAGGACGCCGGTGGCCCCGGTGAAGTTGGTCCCGGTGATGGTTACCATGGTGCCCCCGACCGTCGGTCCCTGGTCGGGGCTGAGCGCGGTCACGGATGGGGAGGCGTAGTAGGTGAACTTGTCGGCGCTCGAGGTGGCCGAGGTGCCACCGACCGTGGTCACGGTCACGTCGACTGTCCCGGTCCCCACCGGGCTCTTGGCCGTAATCTCCGTGGCGCTGACCACGCTGTAGGACAGGGCCGCGGTGCCCCCGAAACTGACCGCGCTGGCCCCGGTGAAATTCGTCCCGGTGATGGTCACCGTGGTGTTGCCGGCGGCCGGGCCCTGCGTGGGCGAGAGGCCGCTCACCGTCGGGGCGGGCACGTAGGTGAACTTGTCGGCGCTCGAGGTGGCCGAGGTGCCACCTGGGGTGGTCACGGTGACGTCGACCGTCCCGGTGCCCGACGGGCTCTTGGCTGTGATCTCGGTGGGGCTGACCACGCTGAACGAGATGGCGGCGATGCCCCCGAAACTGACCGCGCTGGTTCCGGTGAAGTTGGTCCCGGTGATGGTCACCGTGGTGCTGCCGGTGGCGGGGCCCTGCGTGGGCGAGAGGCCGTTCACCGTCGGGGCGGCGAAGTAGGTGAACTGGTCCGGGGTGCCGGTCGCGCTGGTGCCGCCGGGAGTGGTCACGGTCACGTCGACCGTCCCGGTCCCGCCCGGGCTCTTGGCCGTGATCTCCGTGGCGCTGACCACGCTGTAGGACAGGGCGGCGGTGCCCCCGAAGCTGACCGCGCTGGCCCCGGTGAAGTTGGTCCCGGTGATGGTCACCGTGGTGTTGCCTGAGGTCGGGCCCTGCGTGGGCGAGAGACCGGTCACCGTCGGGGCGGCGACGTAGGTGAACTTGTCGGCGCTCGAGGTGGCCGAGGTGCCTCCCGGCGTCGTCACGGTGACGTCGACCGTGCCGGTCCCCGCCGGGCTCTTGGCCGTGATCTCGGTGGCGCTGACCACGCTGTAGGACAGGGCCGCGGTGCCCCCGAAACTGACCGCGCTGGCCCCGGTGAACCCGGTCCCGGTGATGGTCACCGTGGTGTTGCCGGCGGCCGGGCCCTGCGTGGGCGAGAGGCCGCTCACCGTCGGGGCGGCGACGTAGGTGAACTTGTCGGCGCTCGAGGTGGCCGAAGTGCCTCCCGGCGTCGTCACGGTGACGTCGACGGTCCCGGTCCCGCCCGGGCTCTTGGCCGTGATCTCGGTGGCGCTGACCACGCTGTAGGACAGGGCGGCGGTGCCCCCGAAGCTGACCGCGCTGGCCCCGGTGAAATTGGTCCCGGTGATGGTCACCGTGGTGTTGCCTGAGGTCGGGCCCTGCGTGGGCGAGAGACCACTCACCGTCGGGGCGGCGATGTAGGTGAACTGGTCAGCCGAGCTGGTGGCGCTGGTGCCGCCGACCGTGGTCACCGTCACGTCGACCGTCCCGGTCCCCACCGGGCTCTTGGCCGTGATCTCCGTGGCGCTGACCACGCTGTAGGACAGGGCGGCGGTGCCCCCGAAACTGACCGCGCTGGCCCCGGTGAACCCGGTCCCGGTGATGGTCACCGTGGTGTTGCCGGCGGCCGGGCCCTGGGTGGGCGAGAGGCCGCTCACCGTCGGGGCGGGCACGTAGGTGAACTTGTCGGCGCTCGAGGTGGCCGAGGTGCCCCCCGGTGTGGTGACGGTCACGTCGACCGTGCCGGTCCCCGCCGGCGATGTCGCCGTCGCCTGGGTGGCGCTGACCACCGAGTACGAGCCGGCGGGTATGCCACCGAAGCTGACCCCGCCGGCCCCGGTGAAGTTGGTGCCGGTGATGGTCACCGTCGTGCCGCCGGCCGCCGGGCCCTGGGTCGGTGAGATGCCGGTCACGGTGGGTGCGGGGGGCACGTAGGTGAAGCCCCCGGCATAGTTGGCCGTGCCGGTGGTGTTGGTGACCGCCACATTGACCGCCCCCGCCGGGCCCGCCGGCGTGGTGGCCGTGATCTGGGTGGCACTGACCACACTGAAGGTCGTGGCGTTGGTCCCACCGAAGGTCACCGCACTGGCACCGGTGAACCCGGTCCCGGTGATGGTGACCGAGGTGCCGCCGGTGGTGGGACCCTGGCTCGGGGCCACCGAGGTGATGGTCGGCGCCGGAGCCGCCTTCGCCGAGGCCAGGTCGGTGGCCGAGGCCGGGAAGGCGTCCGAGGACGACACGAAGCCCGTCGACGACAGGTTGGTCCCGGTGGTCAGCCCGCTGGCCACCACGCCGTTGAAGGTGATCGCCGGGAGCGTGGTCCCGGCCGCGATGGGCAGCGTCCCCGAGTAGGTGCAGCTGACCTGCTGACCGGTCGTCGTACACGTCCAGTTGGTCCCCGTCGCCGTGCCCGGGGTCACCCCGGTGGGCAGGGTCACCGTGAAGGTCGGGGCGTCGGGCTCGCTTGTGCTCAGCACCTTCGCCGTCGCCGTGTAGACGACCGGCGACCCGACCGGGGTCGGGCTCGGGAAGTTGCCCGACTCGTTGTCGGTGTAGGTCAGTGCGTACTGGGGCACCGCCAGCACACTGCCGGTGTCGGTGGCCGACGCGCTCGAGGGTTTCGCATCGGTCGAGCTCACGGTGGCGGTATTCGAGATGGCCCCGGTGGCGGTGTTGGTCACGGTGGCCGGCATCGACACGACCGGAAGGGTGGTGCCGGCGGTGATGGGCAGCGTCCCCTTGTAGGTGCAGCCGACCTGCTGGCCCGTCGTCGTACACGTCCAGTTGGTGCCCGTCGCCGTCCCCGGGGTCACCCCTGCCGGGAAGGTGTCGGCCAGCGTCGGAGCCGCCGACTCGTTGGTGCCGGCGGCCGAGACCGAGGTGGTGGCCAGGTAGGTGAACGAACCCCCTTGGGTGAAGGCGCCGCCGGCACTGTCGGTCAGGCCGATCCCGAGGATCGGGTTGGTGGCGAAGCTCGACGCGGCCGTACCGGTGTCGGTGGCGCTGGCCGCCACCGAGCCGTCGCTGGTCAGGTAGCCGGTGACACTCAGGGTTCCGGTCGCGTTCGACGCGACGGTGGCCGGGATCGAGATCGTCGGCAGGATCGTGCCGGCGGCCACCGGAAGGGTGCCGGTGTAGCTACACGAGACGGTCTGACCGGTGGTGGTGCAGCTCCACTGGGTGCCGGTGGCCGTTCCGGGGGTCAACCCGGTCGGCAAGGTGGTGGTGAACGAAGGGGTCTGGCCCTCGGGGCCCCCCGACGAACTCACCGAGGGGGTGGCCGTGAAGGTGATGACGCTGGGCGGGCCCGAGGCCGGGCTCTGCACCCACTGTCCGGCCGAGTTGTCGCTCAGCCCGAGGCCGAACCGTGGGGTGTTGGTGGTGAGCGGGGCGAGTTGGACGTTGCGGACCTCGTGGACGTCGGTGGACGAACCGGTCGAGCCGGCGAAGCCGAAGGCCAGCTGGTACGGGATGCCGTTGGCCGGGTCCAGCCAGCTGGAGGGCTCGATCCCCGCCGCGCTGGGCAGGAGGCCGCCGATGATCTGACGGGCGGCGCCGATCGGCGTCACGGCGACCAGGTAGGAGTCGGCGGGGACCGACAGACCGCTCGAGGTGGTGAGGGGGGTGGCGGTCGGGTTGATGGCGATCTCGGCCGGGACCAACGAGGTGGCCCGGGTGCCCGTGGCACCGGTGCCCAGGTTGCCGTTCAGCCCACCCGACGAGTTGGTGCTCGACAGCAGGCAGTATCCCGAGGTCCCGCTGCCCGGCCCGCGCACGGTGACCTGATTGGGCACGGTGGCGCCCTTGCCGGCCCACGACGGGTCGCTGCAGCCGGTGCCGTCGTAGTTGTTGTTGGTGTAGTTGCCGTAGACGTCGAAGCCGACACCGAGGTAGCCGTTGGCCAGACCGTTGCCCGTCGGCGAACCGGTGCCGCCCGAGTAGCCGAGGTGGCCGCCGTACTCACCCAGGGTGGCGGGCGGGGTGGGCGAGCTCGGGTTGGTGCCGGCGAGGAAGAACAAGATGCCGTCGGCGCCGCTCCCGCCGTACTGGAAGGTCTGGAAGTTGATGTCGATGCCCTGGGCCGAGGGCACCGCCGTGGTGTAGGCCACCCCGGCGTCCTCGTTGGTGGTGGCCCCGGTGAGCCGGAGGGTGCCACTGCCCGAGCCGTCGGGGGGCGTCAGGTCGCAGCCGGGGATCGGCGTCTGCGACGTGTTGGTCGACGCCGTCATGCAGGCGTGGTTGGTCCCGCCGCCCGAGGGGATGCCCGGCAGGGTCCAGGCGTCCGGCAGCAGCACGTTCGAGCCGGTGAAGGGCTCGTTCACGTACACCAGGTTTGGTGCGGCCGCCCCGGCCGTCCCGCCGGTGACGCCGACCACGGCCGCCGTCAACGTCGTGGCCACGATGGCCAGTGCGACCAGACCCCGCGCCGCGCGAGGAGAAAGTCGGTCCCGCAAACTGTCCGCCACTGTTGCCTCCGTCGGCCGGGACCCGCCGGTCCCGCCGCTAGCCGCCGCTGCCGCCCCCCCTCCGGGAGCCACCTGGTTTGTACACCTGGCATGTAACTGTAACCCAGCCCCGGCTGGTTCCGGGTTCAACCCCGGCACGTTTTTCGGGCCGCCGTCAGGCCGGGGCGGGCCGGATCGGGTTGCCGATCCTCTGGGGACGCCGGGATCCGCCCCGAGGGACCGTCCGGACGACAACCCCCGGGTCAGCCCGGAGGAGGCTCGGAGTCCCCGACCGGCCCGATCTGGGCCCGGAGGTCGGCCAGCCAGGCGTCGGCCTCACGCCAGGCGTCGTCGGCCTGGCGGCGACGATCCTCTCCGTGGGCCCCGGCGGCGGGGTAGGACCCGAGGAATTTCACCCGGGCCGAACCGGCGTGCAGGTCGCGCAGGCAGTCGGCCACCAGCTCGTCGGCCAGGTGGCCGTCGAGGTCGATGACGAAGCAGTAGTCGCCCAGCCCCCGCTTGGTCGGGCGGGACTCGAGCTTGGTCAGGTTGATGTTGCGGGCCGCGAACTGACCCAGGATCCCGTGCAGGCTCCCGGGGCGGTCGGCCCGCTGGAAGCAGACGATGCTGGTGCGGTCGTGCCCGGTGGGCGCCGGGACGCCCGAGCGGCCCACCGCCACGAAACGCGTCTGGTTGTCGGGGTGGTCCTCGACGTCCTCGGCCAGGAGCTTGAGGCCGTAGAGCTCGGCCGCCACCCGGGGGCCGATCGCCGCGGCACCCGGCTCGGGGTGCTCACCGAGGCTCCGGGCGGCATCGGCGGTGGAATTGGCGGCGACCCCCTCGGCGTTCGGCAGGTGTTCGGCCAGGAACTTGCGGCACTGGGCCAGGGCGACCGGGAACGAGTAGACCCGGCGGACGTCGGAGAGTTTGGTCCCCTCGGGGGCCATCAGGTGCAGGTGGATGTCGAGGACCACCTCGCGCCGGATGAGGAGGTTGAAGTCGAAGATGAGCCCGTCGAGGGTCGTGTTTACCGTGCCCTCGATGGCGTTCTCGATGGGCACGAACCCGAGGTCGACCTCCCCGCCCTCGACGCTCTCGAGGACCTCGGTGATGGTCGCCTTGGGCACCAGGGCCGCCGCGGCGTAGGTCCGGCTCGGTGAGCAGGGCCTCCTCGGTGAACGTCCCCAGGGGGCCGAAGAAGGCCACCGTGGTCGCAGGTGGGGTCACACCGGGGCAGGATAGTGACCGCAATGGACGAGCCCGCACTCCGCCAGCTGCTCGACGACGTGGCCTCGGGCGCCTGTCCCCCCGACGATGCGGTCAACCGCCTGCGACGGCTCCCCTTCGCCGACCTCGGCTTCGCCCGGGTCGACCACCACCGGGGCCTGCGCCAGGGCCTCCCCGAGGCGGTCTACGGGCCCGGCAAGACCCCCGAGCAGTGCGCGGCGATCGTCGTCGAGCTCTTGGTCGAGCCGGGAACCGGGCCGGTGCTCCTCACCCGGGCCGACCCCGACCAGGTGGCGGCGGCCGGGGCGTCGGCCCGGGCCCAGGGGTTCGGTCCCGGCTCGGTCCAGCCGACCGGTGCCCTGGCCACCGTGGCCTGGCGACCGGCGCCGGCCCGGCCCGGGCGGGTCCTCGTGATCACCGCCGGGACGGCCGACCTCCCCGTCGCCGACGAGTGCACCGCGGTGCTTGGGGGCCCTGGGCTTTTCTCCCCAGGTCCTTCGCCGACTGCGGGGTGGCCGGGGTCCACCGGCTGCTGGCCACCGTCGACGAGCTGGCCGAGGCCGACGCCGTCGTGGTGGTGGCCGGCATGGAGGGCGCCCTGGCCAGCCTGGTCGGCGGCCTGACCCCGGCCCCGGTGGTGGCCGTGCCGACCAGCGTGGGCTACGGCGCCGCCTTCGAGGGGGTGACGGCCCTCCTGGCCATGCTGGCCTCGTGCGCCTCGGGGATCACCGTGGTCGGCATCGACAACGGCTTCGGGGCGGCCTGCGCCGTGGCCCGCCTGCTCCGGTGAGGGCGGCGGGCGCCGACGGCCCGACGATCGCCTGGTTCCACTGCTTCTCGGGGATCGCCGGGGACATGGCCCTGGGCAGCCTGCTCGACGCCGGTGCCGACCTGGCCGAGGTCCTGGCGATCGTCGAGCGGGTCCCACTCGATGGGTGGGGCCTCGAGACCCGCCAGGTGCTCCGGGGCGGGATCGCCTGCACCCGGGCCGTGGTCACCGCCCGAGACGACGTGGTGGTCCGGACCCACGCGCACATCGTGGGCCTCCTGTCCGAGGCCCGCCTCCCCGACCGGGTCGCCGAGCGGGCCCTGGCCGTCTTCGCCCGGCTGGCCGAGGTCGAAGGGGACCTCCACCGGCGCTCACCGGACCAGATGCACTTCCACGAGGTCGGTGGCCACGACGCCATCGTCGATATCGTGGGCACGGCGGCCGCGCTCGAAGTCCTGGGCGTGGACCAGGTGCGGGCGTCGGCCGTGGCCACCGGCACCGGCACGGTGCGGACGGCCCACGGCCTGCTGCCCAACCCCTCGCCGGCCGTGGTGCGCCTCTTGCGGGGGGCCCCGACCTACGGGCGGGAGACGACCGTCGAGCTGACCACCCCCACCGGGGCCGCCATCCTCGGCGCCCTGGCCGACGGGTTCGGGCCCCTGCCCGCCATGCGCATCGGCTCGAGCGGCTTCGGCGCCGGCCACCACGAGCTCGACGACCTGCCCAACTGCACCCAGGTGGTGGTGGGCCACTCCCCGGCCGGCGGCGGCGGGGGTGACGGGGGCCAGCCGGTGCTGGTCCTCGAGGCCAACCTCGACGACGTCACCGGCGAGCAGCTGGCCCACGCGCTGGCGGCGCTGCTCGACGCCGGCGCCCATGACGCCTGGATCACCCCGGTGACCATGAAGAAGGGCCGACCGGGCCACGTCCTGCAGCGTCCTGTGCGACCCGTCGCGCGCCGAGGCGCTGCGCGACGTCGTCCAGTCGAGCACGGGCAGCCTCGGGGTGCGGGCCACCACCGCGCAGCGCTGGCCGGCGGCCCGCTCGATGGCCGAGGTCGAGGTCGGCGGCGAGCGGGTGCGGATAAAGGTCGCCGCGGCGCGGGCCAAGCCCGAGTTCGACGACGTGGCCCGGGCGGCCGCCCGGACCGGCCTCCCCCTCCACGAGGTCTCCTCGCTGGCCGAGGAGGCCTGGCGCCGCCGGGACGAGGGGCCTTCCGAGCCCGACGACGGGGGCGAGCCGGCCTGACGTCGACGGCCGGTGGCCCCGGGCCAGTGATCGCTAGCCTGCGGGCCGTGACGGCGAGGCGGTGGGCACGGTTCGCCAGGGCCCGGGCCGTGACGGGAGCCATGGTCTCGGCCGTGGTCTCGGCCGTGGTGGTGTCCGGGTCGCTCCTGTCGGTGACCGCCCCGGCGACGGCCGCGTCGCCACCGTCGGGCCCGTCGTCGTCGGCGGGCCCGCCGGCCACCGTCTCGTGGTCCGCCTGCTCAGACCCCGCCTACCGGTGCGCCTCGGTGACCGTCCCGGTCGACTACCGCCGAGCGGGCGGCCCGACGATGCGCCTGGCGCTGATCGAGCACCCGGCGACCGGCCCGGGCCCGGACCTGGGGCCGCTCGTCTTCAACCCCGGTGGCCCCGGGGAGAGCGGCGTCCAGATCCTGCCGGTCCTCGAGGCCCTGGTGCCCCCGGCGATCAGCGAGCATTTCGACCTGGTGAGCTTCGACGAGCGGGGCACCGGAGCGAGCGAGGCGCTGCGCTGCGGGCCGCCGCCCAGCGTGGTCACCAGCATCGACCCGGTCAACGAGCACCGAGGCGGGCTCCTCCCGGCGACGGCCGTCTTCTCCGGCCTGGCGGCGGCCTGTGCGCGGCGCTACCCGGGCCTGGTGCCCTTCGTCGACTCGACCAGCGCGGCGCGCGACCTGGACCGGATCCGAGCCGCCCTCGGCGTCCGCCAGATCAGCTACTGGGGGCTCTCCTACGGGACGGTGCTCGGATCGGTCTACGCCCGGCTGTTCCCGGACCGGGTGCGGGCGATGATCCTCGACGGGGCGGTGGTGGGCAGCGACCCGCTGGCCCGCCAGGCCGTCGAGGAGGCGCCGGCCATCGTGGCCGCCCTCGACCACTTCTTCGCCACCTGCCGGGCCGAGCCGGCCTGCCCGCTCGGGCCCGACCCCGCCGCCTTCTACCGCCGGCTGGCCGACCGCCTGAGCGCCCACCCGCTCGGGGCACCGGGGGGGAGCGACACGGTGCCGGTGACCGTGGGCGACCTGTACACGGCCACCCTGTTCGCGCTCAGCGTGCCCGCCTTCGCCGCCAACTTCCCCCAGGCCCTGGTGTCGGCGGCCGACGGCGACGGCTCGGGGCTGCGGGGCCTCGCCCTCGACCTCGAAGAGGACCTGGACGGGTCGTCCCTGGTCGGGCCGGAATGGACCATCACCTGCAACGACGCCGCGTCGGCCCCGGGACCGGCGGCGGCCGGGCGCCTGGCCCGGAGCCTGGCCGGGCGCGACGGGGCCATCGGGGCCTTCGCCGTCACCTATCTCGCCGCGGGCTGCGTGGACTGGCCGGCCCCACCCGACCCGGTCACCGCCCTGGCCGTGCACGGCGCACCCACCCTGCTCGTGCTCGGCAACACCGGGGACCCCAACACCCCTTACGTGGCCGCCCGGCGCCTGACCCGGGCCCTCGGTCGGGCCCGGCTCCTCACCTGGCGCGGATGGGGCCACACCTGGCTCCTCAACGGCCACGACGACCCCTGCATGGTCGCCGCGGTGAGCGCCTACCTGCTCGACGGGCGGGTGCCCCCCGCCGGCACGACCTGTCGCTGACCGGCTGCCCAGCCCGGGCCGGTCCGCGGCCGACGGCGCGGCCGCGTGACTTGAGGGCGCCGCCGGGCGGTGCGACGCTGAGTGCCCGACGAGGCGGACCCACTGGAGGCTGGAGCAATGCAGATCGCAGGCGCACGGGTGCTGGTGACCGGGGCCTCGTCGGGGATCGGCGCCGCCCTGGCCCGGATCCTGGCCGAGCGCGGGGCCCGGGTGGGGCTGGTGGCCCGGCGTCCCGACCGCCTGGCCGAGGTCCTGGCCCAGTGCCAGCGGACCTCGCCCGACTCGGCGATGTGGGTGGCCGACCTGGCCGACACCGAGCGGGCCGGGGCGGTCGCCCTCGAGGCGTGGGAGGCCTTCGGTCACCTCGACTGCCTGGTCAACAACGCCGGCGTCCCGATGCGCCGGCACACCACCGAGCTCGACCCGGCCACCATCGACTGGGTGATGCGGGTGAACTTCTTCGCCCCGGCCCGTATGACGCTGGCCGTCCTGCCCAAGATGCTCGAGCGGGGCGAGGGCATGATCGTCAATGTCTCGAGCGTGGCCGGGCGGCTCGGCAACGCCAACGAGGCCGCCTACTCGGCCTCCAAGTTCGCCCTGTGCGGGTGGAGCGAGGCCACCGCCGTCGACCTGTGGGACACCGGGGTGAAGGTCCGCCTGGTCAACCCCGGGCCCATCGACACCGAGATCTGGGACCTCCCGGGCAACGACGACCCGCTCTACTCGGGTCCCAAGATCTCCCCCGACGAGATGGCCGAAGGGATCGTGACGGCCATGGAGGGGGACAGCTTCGAGCACTACGTGCCCGACATGCGGGCCATCGTCGAGGCCAAGACGTCGGACCCCGACACCATGCTGGCCGGCATGGCGGCCATGCTCCGCCAGGGCGGCGTGTCGGTCGACCCGACCGGCGGCGAACGCGGTGGCTGAACTGGAGGTCGCCCGCTCGGGTGCCCAGGCCGTCTTGACCCTCAACCGCCCCGAGCGCCGCAACGCCCTGTCGGTCGCCCTGCGCGACGCCATCAGCGACGCCCTCGACGAGCTGGCGTCCGACGACACCCTCAAGGTGGTGGTCGTCACTGGAGCCGGCACCGTCTTCTCCTCGGGCTTCGACCTGGGCGAGTTCGACCGGGCCGCCGCCGACCCGGCGTACTCGGCCGCCCTGTGGGCGTCGAGCGACCGCTACCACCGCACTGTCCTGGGATTCCCCCTGCCGACCATCGCCGCGGTCAACGGCCCGGCCATCGCCGGGGGCTTCGACCTGGCCGTGCTCTGCGACCTGCGGATCGCCGCCTCGACTGCCCGCTTCGCCCATCCCGAGCGCTCCTTCGGCGACATGGTCTACGCCCCGCTGCGCGACCTGGTCGGCGGGGCGGTGGCCCGCGAGCTCACCTTGGGGGGTCGCGAGCTCACGGCCACCGAGGCCCTCGAGGTCCACCTGGTCGGCCAGGTGGTCGAGCCGGACCGGCTCGAGGCGGCGGTGGGCGCCCTGGTCGATCGGGTCTGCGTCGCCCCCCGCGACGTGTTGGCCCGGACCAAGGCCAAGGCCCTGGCGCAGGCGGGCTTCGACGCCCACGCCTCCACCCTCGAGCTGTGAAGCCCCCGACCGGGTCCCCCACCGGGCGCTGAGGGCCCCGGTCGGGGACCCCGGCGCTCGCCCCGACGGCCCCGGCGCGCACCGGCCGGCCTCTACGATTGGCCGGTGTCGACGAGCGGATCGGTGCTGGCTCCGGCCGCCGAAGCCGTCCCCGAGGCCCCGCCCGGCCCGCCCGAGCCCGACGACCGGGTCACCACCTGGGCGTCGACCTCGGTGCCGGTCGACGTCGTCTTCGTCGCCGTGCTGGTGGCGGCGACCCTGCTGGCCGCCTTCGTGCGGGTCTGGATCATCTACCACTCCGCCCTCGACGCCGATCAGGCGGTGGTCGGGCTCATGGCCCAGGGCATCCGCAACGGCCATCTCCAGGCCTTCTTCTGGGGCCAGCACTACGGCGGTGTCGAGCCCTACCCGGTCGCCGCCCTGTTCGTCGTCTTCGGCGAGGCGCCCCAGGTGCTCAACCTCACCGCGTCGGTGCTGGCCCTGGCGACGGCCCTGGTGGTCTGGCGGATCGGCCGCCACCTGTTCGCGCCGGCGGCGGCCATGGCGGCGGCCGTCGTGGCCTGGATCTGGTCGGAGTCGACGCTGTGGAACTCGACGCGCGAGTACGGCTTCCACGAGGTCGGCCTGCTCCTGGCCATGGTGGTGCTCCTCGCCGCCCTGCGCATCGTGGACCGCCCGGCGCCATCGTCGGGACGACTGGGCGACTGGGTCCTGTTGGGAGCGGCGGCCGGCCTCGGCTGCTGGGCCACCCCCGAGGTGGTCTTCGTGGCCCTGCCGACGGCGTTCATCCTCGTCGCCGGGCTGATCCGGCGCCTGTCGGTCGCCCTGGCCGCCAAGGCCGTCGTCGGGCTGGCCGCCTTCGCCGTGGGCTCGGCCCCCTGGATCTGGGTGTCGGCGGAGACCGGCTGGGCCACGCTGCATTTCGTCACCTCCCCGGTCCCCCACAACACCTACCACCGGCGGCTCGACACCTTCTTCACCCACGTGGCGCCGATGCTCCTCGGGACCCGGATCGAGGGCGCCGGGGCCTGGGAGGGCCCGGCGACCTTCGCCGTGGTGGTCACCGCCGTGGTGGTCGCCGTCATCGGGGCCGCGGCGGTGCTCGTGTGGCTGCGGGTCCCGATGGCCCGCTTCCTGGTCGTGTTCGTCGTGACCTTCCCCTTCCTCTACGCCGCCTTCCCCTCCAACTGGTTCTGGAACGACGGCCGCTACGGCATCTGGGCCACGCCGATGCTGGCCCTGCTCGTCTGCGGCGGTCTGTGGGCCCTGCTCGACGAGCGCTGGGCCCGGGTGGCCGGGGCCGGGATCGTGGTGGTGGCCCTGGTCTCGACCCTGTTCGCCTTCAACGTCGGCTACGGGGCGCTGTCCACGCCCTCGAAGCTCACCGACTTCTCGACCAATCCCAACGCCACCATCGACGACCTGGCCGCCGGCCTGGAGGCCAAGGGGGTCCGCGACGCCTACGCCGGCTACTGGGTGGCCTACGAGCTGGCCTACCTCTCGGGCGGCCGGGTGCAGGTCATGCCCTTCCAGAACGACCGCAACCCGGCCGACGACCACGTCGTCGAGGACGCGCCGCGGGCCGGGTGGCTCTTCGTGCACCCCGGGAGCTTCAACGACCTGGCGGCCAAGGTCGGCACCACCCAGTTCCTGGAGAGCTCCACCACCACCGAGGCCGAGTTCGAGTCCTGGCTCGGCGCCCACGGCGTCCTCTACGCCGTGACCCGGCTCGGCGACTTCGACCTGGTCCTTCCCCTGCGCAACGTCAGGCCGTCGGCCGTCACCGGGTGATCGGGGCGCCGCCGCGGGCTCAGGCAGCTGCGGCGCCGAGGGCGGCCCGGGCCTTCCCCCAGCCTGGTCCGAGCACCATGTGGCCGAGGCGCTCGGACCAGGTGGTCGACCGCTCGACGTCGGTGAGCATGTCGAGGTACTCGTGGGTGACGATGCGCACCGGGTTGAACGAGTCGATGTTCTTCGTCAGCCCGTAGACGACGGTCTCGCCCTCGGGCTCGAAGGTGCCGAAGAGCCTGTCCCAGACGATCAGGATGCTGCCGTGGTTCCGGTCCAGGTACTGGCGGTTGCTCCCGTGGTGCACCCGGTGGTGCGAGGGGGTGTTGAAGACCCGCTCGAGGGGCCCCAGGGTGCGGATCGTGTCGGTGTGGATCCAGAACTGGTAGAGCAGGTTGACGCCCCGGGCGGTCTCGATGACCCCGGGGCCGATCCCGACCAGGCTGAGTAGGCCGTAGGGGACGAACATCCCGAAGGCGTCGGCCACCGGTTGGCGCAGGGCGGTCGACAGGTTGTAGCGCTCGGAGGAGTGGTGCACCACGTGGATGGCCCACAAAAAGCGCGACTCGTGCATGAACCGGTGGTTCCAGTAGTAGATGAAGTCCCAGGCCACGACGGCCAGGGCCACGACGGCCGGGCCGGTCCCGAGGTCGCGCACGACCCGGTGAGCGAACAGGCGCCGGGCCGACGTCTTCGACGCCCAGCCGGCGGCGGCCACCGTGCCGCCGGCCACGATGGCCGCCACCGCCGCATTGCCGGCCACCCGCCGGGCCATCCGGGCGCTCCGACGGCGCCGTTCCCGGCTGGCCCCGGGGACCGGGGACCTCTCGGTCGGAGACGACGCCGCGCCGCCCGGGAGCCCGGCGTCGGGCGGGGGCCCGGGCAGCCGGCCGGCCTCGAGGTCGTTGCGCCGGGCCACCAGGTCGGCCACCGTGGCCACCACCGCGGCACCGGCGGCCACCCCGAGGGCCGCGGTGACCCGGCGCCCCCGTCCCGGGGTCACCGGCGCCAGCAGCCGGGGGACCACCAGGGGGGCCACCAGGCTGGCCACCCCCATCGACAGGCTGGCGATGGTGTCGCGCCGCTCGTAGTCCGCCGCGGTCGGGCCCCGCTCGGCGGCGTGGCGGCGCAGCCAGCGGTACTCGGCCCCCATCGACCCGAAGTACACGGGCACCGCGGCCATCGTCAGATCCATGCCGTCAAATCCATGCCGTCAGATCCATTCCGGAGGCTCCTTTACCTCTTTACCTCGGTCGCGTCCGCGACCCGGTCGACGAATGTAGTTTGGCCCGCCGCTCGGCCTCTCTCGGCGTCACCATCGGAGAGGAAACGGATAGGAGAACGGTCCGGTCCGCCTTCCCTGGGGGCCCCGCTGACCTCACAGGGGGCTCGCGTAGGCTACTGCGTAGGCTCGGCCCGGGTGGGCGGTGCCGGCGAGGTGCACGCGCCCTTTGACCTCATTTCGCTTGATCCTCGCTCCCGTGCCGCCATTGTGGGCCCGACGATCAGCGGTCGGTTGTGACGAACCCGTTTTCGCTCCCGAACACGACCCCGGACCGCGAGACACTGGGCATGATGCCCAGTGGACCGAGGAGCGAGCGAACCGGCGACCCACGCAGCCCGGGAGCCATCCCCATCGGCAGTGGCGTCACGGTTGGGCGAGGGCGATGGCGTGGTCCACCGACATCTGGCACAGTGCGTCCGTGGGGGACAACTACTTCGATGAGCGAATCGCCGGGAGTTTCGACGCCAAGTGGGCGGACTCGTTCGCGCCCGAGGTCGTCGACCCGGCGGTCGATTTCCTGGCCGATCTGGCCGGGACGGGCGCCGCGCTGGAGCTCGGCATCGGCACGGGGCGGCTCGCGCTTCCCCTCAGCCGACGGGGCATCAGGGTGCACGGCGTCGAGCTCTCGCCGGAAATGGTCGCCCAGCTGCGGGCGAAACCGGGGTCCGATGCCGTCGAGGTCACGATCGGTGACATGGCCACCACGAGGGTGGAGGGCGCCTTCACCCTCGCCTATCTCGTGCGGAACACGATCGCCAACCTGACGACCCAAGAGGAGCAGATCGAGTGCTTCTGCAACGTCGCTGGCCACCTCCAACCGGGTGGATGCTTCGTCATCGAGCTGTGGATCCCCGAGCTGCAACGGCTCGCCCCCGGAGAGACCCTCTACCCGTTCGCCGTGACGCCGGACCATCTCGGCTTCGACGAGATCGATGTCGCCACCCAGACCCTGCACTCGCACCACTACTGGCTGCGCGACGGGGCGCTCGAGACATTCTCCGCACCATTCCGCTACGTCTGGCCCTCCGAGTTGGACCTGATGGCCCGGATCGCCGGATTGACACTGCGGGAGCGCTGGAGCGATTGGAACAGGTCGCCGTTCACCAGTGACAGCAGGGGCCACATTTCGGTGTGGGAGAAAAAGGCCTAGCGCTGGGCCACACACCGCCTGGCGGCCGTGGCCGGTGCGCAAGCCCCCAGCGGAGGGCCCGCGGACCCTGCGCTGGGGTTCATCCCGGGTGTTCGAGAGCCCGGCGGTAGACGTTGGTCTCGCGTTTTTCGAAACCGAGCCGCTGGTAGAGGCGGTTCGCCGCCTCGCGGTCGGGGCGCGAGGTGAGGTCGACCGTGCGAGCGCCGACGTGCTCGGCCCAGTCGAGGGCCGCCTGCACCAGCGCCGCACCGACCCCCGAGCCCCGGGCCGACTGGTCGACCACCACGTCTTCGATCCAGGCCCGCACCCCGGTGGGCACCCGGAAGACGGCCAGGGTCAGCGAACCCACGATCCGGCCCCGCTCGCGGGCGACGAACAGGGTCGTCGCCGGGGCGTCGACGATGTCCTCGAGGTCGTAGGCCTCGGGCGCCGCCGCGCTCGACGAGAGCTGGGGCAAGAGCTCGGTCATCGCCTCGAGCAGCTCGGGGTCGGCCACCACCACCCGCTCGACGCTGACGTCGCCCTCTCCGGGGTCGCTCACGGCGCGCCGTCCGGCTCGCCGTCCCCGCCCGACCCCGCACCCGGCTCGGCGCCCTCGGGCGTCCCCCGCCACATCGGCTGGCGCACTCGGTCGTAGAGGACGTCGCGTCGTTCGCCCCGGATCGCCGCGAAGACGTGGTCACCCCATCGGTCCACCCCGACCAGCGGGGAGGGGAGGTTGTCGGGGCGGAACCAGCCCACGTCGCGGCACTCAAGGGGGTGCGGCTCGAGCTTGCCCCCGACGGCCCGGCAGTGAAAGACGAGCGAGTAGAGGGGCACCCGGGTGAAGCCGAGCCGGAGCCCGTCGAGCACGGCGATGAGCCGGACCGCCTCGGCCTCGATGCCGGTCTCCTCCTCGACCTCTTTGACGACCACCTCGGCCGCCGAGTACCCGACGTCGCACCACCCGGTCGGGTACAGCCACACCCCCGAGTCGGCCCGCTGGATGAGCAGGAGCTCACCCTTGTCGTTGCCGACCGCCGCCCCCACGGCGACCTTGGGGGTGACGTAGCCGGGGATGCCGCGGCCCACCTGGCCCAGCCACTCTTCGACCAGGCCCTCGGCGTCGGCCATGTCGCCGAGGTCCCCGTCGGCCACCGAGCGGATGTCGGCCGCCACCCGGAGGATCTCCTCGAAGCGCTCGCGCTCGTAGAGGCTCTCGGTGAAGCCCAGCCCGGTCCTGGCGATGGCGGCCAGGCTCTCGCTCCAGCGCAGCAGGGTCCGGGTGGAGACGGGGGGGTCCACGGGCCCCGACGCTACCCTGCCCCCACCGCTGCGGCCCCCACCGTGGCGACCCCCTCGAGGCGCACCCTCGGGGGCCCGGCGGTGGTCCACAATGTGGGGTGCCCGTCAACGAGGACTGCCGCCACTACGTGATGCAGAGCACCCAGCGCGGGGAGAAGCTCGAGCGCTGCAAGGTCGGGGCCAACGAGCCGTTGCCCTTCACCTGTCCCGACGGTTGCCTGTTCTACGAGCCCCGCCAGGTCTCCTCGGCCGGCTGGCAGGTCCCCACCGACGACCCGCCGGCCGGACCCGCCTGACCGCACGGTGCCCAGGGGACGCCGGGGCGGCGGGGAGCCCGACCGGCTGCCGGTGCTCGACGCCGGCGCCTACGACCTGCGGGGCTTCGAGCCCGCCGACCTCGACCTGGTCCGCCGGGCGGCGGCCGACCCGTTGATCCCGCTCATCTCGAGCGTCCCGGTCCCCTACAACGACGAGGCCGGGCGCCAGTTCGTCGAGCGTCAGCGGCACCGGCTCGGCGAAGGCTTCGGCTACTCGTTCGTCATCGAGAGCGTCACCGTCGGCGGCGAGGTGGGCACCGGTCGGCCGGTCGGGTCCATCGGCCTGTGGCTGCGCGACCTCGACCTCGGTCGGGCCTCGGTCGGCTACTGGGTGCTGGCCGGGGCCCGGGGACGGGGCGCGGCCACGAGCGCCCTCGGCGCGCTGACCCGGTGGGCCCAGGGCGAGCTCGGGGTGCCCCGGCTCGAGGCCTACGCCGAACCGTGGAACGAGGCCTCGATCCGCGCCGCCGAGTCCAACGGTTTCCGGGCCGAGGGCCTGCTGCGGGGCTTCCAGGTGGTCGGGGGCGAGCGGCGGGACATGGTCATGCTGGCCCGGCTGGCCGGCGACCCCGACGGAGCGCCGGGGCGCCCCCGCTAGCCCTCGAGCACGTCGCCCAACAGGTCGACCCCGATCCCCTCTGAGCGCAGCCACGAGAGGGCGCCCTCCACCGCCGTCGGGCCGCCGTCGAGCTCACAGACGATCCAGCCCTCGTGCTCTTCGACGTTGGCCCGCCGGATGTTGGGCTCGACGTCGTACTGGCGGACCAGGCGGGCCAGGATCGGCGTCCGCACCAGCGACTCGGGGAAGGTGAGCTTGACCCGGACCGAGATCATGAGCCGGCCCCCGCAGCGCCGGCCGGTGCGGAAAGCACCCGGTTCAAGCTGCCCGAGACGAAACCCTCGAGGTCGACGGCGACATAGGCGTAGCCGGCCCCCCGGACCGCCTCGAGCACCGGGGCCCGCCGGGCCACCACCCGCTCGATGTCCTCTGGGGGGACCTCGATCCGGGCCACGTCGCCGTGGTGGCGCACCCGCAGCTGGCCGAAGCCGAGGGCCCGCAGGGCGGCCTCGGCCCGGCCCACCGACCCCAGGGTGCCGAGCGTCACCGGGGTGCCGTAGGGGACCCGCGAGGCCAGGCAGGCCGCGGCGGGCTTGTCCCAGGTCCGAAGGCCGAGGTGGCGGGACCACCGGCGGACGTCGGCCTTGGTGAACCCGGCCGACACCAGGGGGAAGGCGGCGCCGAGGGCGGCGGCGGCCGCCTGGCCCGGGCGGTGGTCGCCCAGGTCGTCGCGGTTGACGCCCAAGACGACGGTGGCCGAGCGGGCCGCCGCCAGCGGCCCCAGGGCCCCGAGGAGGGCCGTCTTGCAGCGGGCGCAGCGATCGGGCCCGTTGGCCACGTAGGCGGGGTCCTCCAGCTCGGCCGTGGGCACGGCGACCCAGTCGAGCCCCCACTCGGCCGCCAGGGCGGCGCAGTCGGCCTCCTCGTCGGCGGCGAGGGAGGGGGACACGGCGGTGGCGCACAGCACCCGGGGGGGCCCGAGCGTGTCGTGGGCCACCTTGGCCAAGAAGGCCGAGTCGGCGCCGCCGCTCAGGGCCACCACCACCGGTCCCAGCCCGAGGAGGACCCGGCGCAGCTCGGCGAGCTCGGCCGTCACCGACCGGGCCCTGTTCGCCCGAGGCCGCAGAGCACCTCGTCGAGGTCGCCGACCATGCCGGTGTAGAACGGCCCGAATTCTGCGAACAGGGCCGACGCCTCGTCGAAGCGCATCTCGTAGACGCACTGCTTGAGGTCGTCGGGGTGCACCGCGAACAGGGTGACCCCCCACTCGAAGTCGTCGAGCCCCGTCGAGCCGGTGACCACCTGGAGGACCCGCCCGTGGAAGGTCCGGCCGACCTTGCCGTGGCCCATCATCAGGGCCTTGCGCTCGTCGAAGCCCAGCGCGTACCAGTTGTGGGCGGCGGTGCGCCGCTTGGACATCGGGTAGAAGCAGAAAGCCCGCATGCCCTCGGGCGGCAGGCGGGGGAACAGGCGGGCCTCTTTGAGCTCGGCGGGGACGCCGGCCGCGTACTCGGAGACCTCGGTGAGCGAGACGTAGCTCGACACCGGCTCGAGGCCCGCCGCGCCCACCGCGCTCTGGAACCGGCGCAGGGTCCACAGGTCCGGGCCGAGGGCCAGCAGGCAGACGTCGGCCTTGTGGCCGAGGATGCTCGCCGTGACCACCTGGTTGCCGGCCTTCTCGGCCTCGCCCAGCGCGTCGGCCAGGGCGGCGGGGTCGAGCGACGCCGTGGCCCGGCAGAACAGGTGCAGGACCCCCCAGCCGGTGGCCGGGGCCATCGGCGCCGGGGTCATCGGCGCCGGGGACGACGCCGGGCCGGCGCGGTCGTCAGGGGGGGCCACGCCGGCCAGTCTAGGGACGCCGGGGGCAACGGCCGAGGGGCGCCCGGTTGGGCGCCCCTCGGCGAGTACCGCACGCTGCGCCGGGCCCGCCCGGCGACGTCGGGTCCGATCAGAAGTCGTCCATGCCGCCGCCGGGCATGGCGGGGGCCTCCTTCTCGGGCTTGTCGACGATGACCGCCTCGGTGGTCAAGAACAGCGCGGCGATCGAGGCCGCGTTCTGCAGGGCCGAGCGGGTGACCTTGGCGGCGTCGATGACCCCGGCCTTGAACAGGTCGCCGTACTCGCCGGTCGCCGCGTTCAGGCCCTCTGCGCCCTTCAGGTTGCGGACCTTCTCCACGATGACCCCGCCCTCGAGGCCGGCGTTGACGGCGATCTGCTTGAGCGGCTCCTCGACGGCCCGGGCCACGATGCGCGCCCCGGTCGACTCGTCACCCTCCAGCTTGTCGGCCCGCTCGAGGATCGAGGACTGGGCCCGCAGGAGGGCCACGCCACCGCCGGGCACCACGCCCTCTTCGATGGCCGCCTTGGTCGTCGACACCGCGTCTTCGATGCGGTGCTTCTTCTCCTTGAGCTCCACCTCGGTGGCCGCCCCGACCTTGATCACCGCCACCCCGCCGGAGAGCTTGGCCAGGCGCTCCTGGAGCTTCTCACGGTCGTAGTCCGAATCGGTGTTCTCGATCTCGGCCTTGATCTGGTTGATGCGACCCTTGATGTCCGACTCGTCGCCGGCGCCTTCGACGATGGTGGTCTCGTCCTTGGTCACCACGACCTTGCGGGCCCGGCCCAAGAGGTCGAGGCCCACGTTCTCGAGCTTCAGGCCGACCTCTTCGGTGATGACCTGGCCGCCGGTCAAGATGGCCATGTCCTGGAGCATCGCCTTGCGTCGCTCGCCGAAGCCCGGGGCCTTGACCGACACGCTGCGGAAGGTGCCGCGGATCTTGTTGACCACCAGGGTGGCCAGGGCCTCGCCCTCGACGTCCTCGGCCACGATCACGAGGGGCTTGCCGCCCTGCATGACCTTCTCGAGGATGGGCAGCAGGTCGCGCACGGCGGTGATCTTGGAGGAGACCAACAGCACGTAAGGGTCCTCGAGCACCGCCTCCATCCGCTCGGGGTCGGTGACGAAGTAGGGGGAGATGTAGCCCTTGTCGAAGCGCATCCCCTCGACCAGGTCCATGTCCATGCCGAAGGTCTGGGACTCCTCGACGGTGATCACCCCGTCCTTGCCCACCTTGTCGATGGCCTCGGCGATCATCTCGCCGATCTCGGTGTCGGCGGCCGAGATGGAGGCCACCTGGGCGATCTGGGCCTTGGACTCGGTCTCCTTGGAGATCCCGTGGATGGCGGTGACCGCCTCTTCGACGCCGGTCTCGATGCCCTTCTTGAGCGACATCGGGTTGGCCCCGGCGGCCACGTTGCGCAGGCCCTCGTGGACCATGGCCCAGGCCAGCACGGTGGCCGTGGTGGTCCCGTCACCGGCGACGTCGTCGGTCTTCTTGGCCACCTCTTTGACCAGCTCGGCCCCGATCTTCTCGAAGGGGTCCTCCAGCTCGATCTCCTTGGCGATCGAGACCCCGTCGTTGGTGATGGTGGGGGCACCCCACTTCTTGTCGAGCACGACGTTGCGGCCCTTGGGGCCGAGGGTGACCCGGACGGCGTCGGCCAGCTTGTTCATGCCGGTCTCGAGGGACCTGCGGGCCTCTTCGTCGAAGGTGATCAACTTGGCCATGTGGTGGTTTCCTCCTGCTCAGCCGGTCGCGGGGGCCGGCTCGGTCCTGTTCGACAGCCTACTCGGGCCGTTAGCACTCTCATTCATCGAGTGCCAATAGCAAACCACGCCCGGGGCGCCGGCGCAACCGCGGGGCGACCGGGCCGGGGGACGCCGGCTGGGCCGGGGCCCCGGGGGCCGGCCTCAGCCGCCGGCCACGGCCGGGACGATCGAGACGGTCTGGCCGTCGGCCACCGCCGAGCCCAGCCCGTCGAGGAACCGGACGTCCTCGTCGGCCAGAAAGACGTTGACGAAGCGCCGCAGCTCCCCCGAGTCGTCGAACAGGCGCCCGGCGAAGCCCGGGTAGGCGGCGTCGAGGGCTTTGAGGGCCTCGCCCACCGTGGCCCCCTCGACCTGGACCTCGCCGGCCCCGGCGGTGAGCGGGCGCAGCTGGGTCGGGATGCGGACGGTCACGCTCATCGGGAGGGCTCCTCGTTGTGGGACGGGGCCGGTGCCCCGGCGGTGCGCGGGCCCGCGGGGCCCCCGGCCACGGGCGGGCTCACGGGGCGCCCGAGAGGTCCAGGTCGACGGCGGCGTCGAAGGCCTCGATGGTCGACTCGATGGTGGCCGTCGGGCCGACCGTGCCCGAGAGGGCCTCGACGGTCTTGAGACCGTGCCCGGTGACCAGGGCCACCACCCGCTCGTCGCGCCGCACCACCCCCTGGGCGGCCAGCTTGGCCAAGGTGGCGATGGTCACCCCGCCGGCGGTCTCGGCGAAGATCCCCTCGGTGCGGGCCAAAAGCCGGATCCCCTCGACGATCTCTGGGTCGGTGACCGAGGCGCAGGCCCCGCCCGAGTCCCTGATGGCCCCGAGCGCGTACCAGCCGTCGGCCGGGTTGCCGATCGAGAGCGACTTGGCGATGGTCGACGGCCGCACCGGCCGGATGGCGTCGGTGCCCTCGGCAAAGGCGGTGGCCACCGGCGAGCAGCCCTCGGCCTGGGCGCCCGAGATGCGCACATGGGGCTCGGCGTCGAGCAGGCCGACCCGGCCGAGCTCACCGAAGCCCTTGGCCACCTTGGTCAGCTGGCTGCCCGAGGCGATGGGCACGACCACGTGGTCCGGGGCCTCCCAGCCGAGCTGCTCGGCGACCTCGAAGGCCAGGGTCTTGGAACCCTCGGCGTAGTAGGTGCGCACGTTGACGTTGACGAAGGCCCACGAGGGGTGCTCGCTGGTCAGTTCGGCGCAGAGCCGGTTGACGTCGTCGTAGGAGCCGAGGACCGAGACCACCGTCCCGCCGTAGACCGCGGTCATGGTGACCTTGGCCGCCTCGAGGTCGTGGGGGATGAGCACGACCGAGGCCATCCCGGCGCGTGCCGCGTGGGCGGCCACCGAGTTGGCCAGGTTCCCCGTCGAGGCACACGCCGCCACCTTGAACCCGAGCTGGCGGGCCTTGGTCAGGGCCACCGAGACCACCCGGTCCTTGAACGAGCCGGTCGGGTTGGCCGTGTCGTCTTTGATCCACAGCTCGCCCAGGCCGAGCTCGGCCGCCAGGCGGTCGGCCCGGACCAGCGGGGTGAACCCGGCCCCCAGGTCGACCGGGGCCGGGTCGTCGACCGGGAGCAGGTCGCGGTAGCGCCAGATGCTCCGTGGCCCCTGGGCGATCCGGGTCCGGCTCACCACCGCGGCGATCCGCTCGTAGTCGTAGGTGACCTCGAGCGGCCCGAAGCAGTAGTCGCACACGTGCAGGGCCTCGGCCGGGAACCCGCGGCCGCACTCCCGACAGCGCAGTCCAGTGACGTGGTCCACGACGGTCCTCCTCATCGGTCGGGCATTGGCACCTGTTGCAGGGCCCGGGGCCGACCGCAGGCACGGTCCGACCGGGTTGCACTGGTTGCCGCGGCGTCACAGGGCCCGTCCCTCAGCCGCTCTGGATGATCCCCCCATGCTTGTCGATCGGGGCCCCGGCGTCAATGGCGGGGACCCGTGGCCCGGCGGGCGAGGCCCGTGGCCGGGCGCCCCGGGGGCCCGCCCCGGGGCCCCGGCCCACTAGTGCGGGGGCCCGGCCATGGGGGATGATCGGACCATGGCCCCCGGCGTGGTGACCTTCGACCGCTCGGCGTTCAGCACCGAGGGGCTCATGGCGGTGAAGGGGACCCGCACGGTCTCGGTGTGCGTGCCGGCCCGCAACGAGGCGGCCACGGTGGGCTCGGTGGTGGCCGCCGTGGCCCGGCCCCACCTGGCCGCCGCCGGTGGCTCGGGGCTGGTCGACGAGGTGCTGGTGGTCGACGACGGCTCGGTCGACGAGACCGGGGCCCGGGCCCGGGCCGCCGGGGCCAGGGTCCTGCGCCGCTCCGAGGACCCCGGGAAGGGCCAGGCCATGCGGGCCGCCCTCGAGGCGGCCGTCGGGGACCTGGTGGTCTTCTTGGACGCCGACGTGGTCGACACGACCGAGTCGTTCGTGACCGGCCTGGTCGGCCCGCTCCTCGTGCGCGACGACCTGGCCCTGGTCAAGGGCTGCTACGAGCGGCCGTTCGGGGACAGCCCGACCGGGGGGGGCCGGGTCACCGAGCTCGTGGCCCGTCCCCTCCTCGAGCTGTGCTTCGCCGAGCTGGCCGAGGTTCGCCAGCCCCTGGCCGGCGAGACCGCCGCCCCGAGGTGGGTCCTCGACAAGGTCGGGCTCTCCGACGGCTACGGCGTCGAGTTCGGGCTCCTGGTCGACGTGGCCGCCCGCTTCGGGACCAGCGCCATCGCCCAGGTGGACCTCGGGACCCGCACCCACCGGAACCGCCCGCTCGACGAGCTGCGGCCCCAGGCGGTCGAGGTCCTGCGGGCCGGCCTGACCAGGGCCGGGGTCCCCTTCGGCCCTCCCACCGGGGCACCGGGGCCCCCCGGGGAGGGGTCGGGCGGACCGTGAGGCGCCCCGGGCCCGGGGCCGGGGCGGGGTGGGGCCGGGGCGCCGGCGCCCACTAGCGTCCGGGGGGTGCCCGGGCTCGTCGTGGTCTCCAACCGTGGGCCGCTCTCGTTCCGCCTCGACGAGGACGGGGGGGCGGTGCTGGCCGGGACGGGCGGCGGGCTGGCCGGGACGCTCCACCCCATGCTGGCCGGCTCGGGTGCGGTCTGGGTGGCCGCCTCGTTGAACGAGGCCGACCGGGTGGCCGCCGCCCAGGGCCTCATGACCGAAGACGGCCTGCGGATCGTGATGCTCGCCCCCGACGCCGACGAGTACCGGATGGCCTACGACGTCATCTCCAACGCGTCGCTGTGGTTCTGCCACCACCACCTCTTCGACCTGCCGCGTCGGCCCCGCTTCGACCGGCGCTGGCGCGAGGCCTGGGATGCCTACCGGGCCCTCAACCGCACGTTCGCCGACGCGGTGGCGGCCAACGCCGACGAGGGGGCCGTCGTCTTGGTCCAGGACTACCACCTCTCGCTCACCGGCTCGATGCTGGCCAAGGCCCGGCCCGACCTGCGCACGGTCCACTTCAGCCACACCCCCTTCGCCGACCCCAACGTGCTGCGGACCCTGCCCTCGTACGCGGCGGGTGAGCTTCTGGCCGGGATGGCCGGCTTCGGGGCCTGCGGCTTCCACACGGCGCGCTGGGAGGCGGCCTTCCGCTCGTCGTTCGCCGACTTCGAGCTGGCCACCTTCGCCGGCACCGACCGGCCGCCCACCACCTTCGTCGCCCCCCTCGGGCCCGACCCGGCGGCCATCACCCACGAGGCCACCTCGCCGGCCAGCGTCTCGGCCGGCCAGGACCTCGAGCGCCTGGTCGACGGCAGGAAGCTGATCGTCCGGGTGGACAGGGTGGAGCTCTCCAAGAACATCCTGCGCGGCTTCTGGGCCTTCGAGGAGCTGCTCGAGACCCAGCCCCACTGGCGGGGCCAGGTGGTGTTCTTGGCCCTGGCCTACCCCTCGCGCGAGGGGCTGGCCGAGTACCTGGCCTACCGGACCGAGGTCGAGCACACCGTCGAGCGGATCAACGAGACCTGGGGGACCCCGGTCTGGACCCCGATCCTCCTCGACGTGGCCGACGACCGGGACCGCTCGGTGGCCGCCCTGCGCCGCTACGACGTCCTCGTGGTGAACCCGGTGCGCGACGGGCTGAACCTGGTGGCCAAGGAGGGTCCGCTCCTCAACGAGAACGACGGCGTGGTCGTGTTGTCCCGCGAGGCGGGGGCCTGGGAGGAGCTGTCCCCCGCCGCCGTCGGGGTGAACCCCTTCGACGTCACCGGCACCGCCCACGCCCTCGACCTGGGTCTGGGCATGGAGGCCGACGAGCGGGCCGTCCGCTCGGCCACCCTGCGCCGCATCGTCCTCGGGCGCACGGCCGCCGACTGGCTGGGCGACCAAGTGGCTGCGGCCGAGGCCCTGGGTCGCCCCGGCGACTGAGCCCGGCGGCCCGGGACCCTCAGGGCCCGGCCAGGGCCCAGAGCAGCTCGAGGGCGCCGACGGGGCCCTCGACCACCACGTCGGCGGCGGCGACCACCTCGGGCGGGCTCTCGGCGTCGGTGACGGCCACCCGGGCGACGGCGGCCCCGGCCCGGGCCAGATCCCCCAGGGCGGCGAAGGCGGGGAGGTCGCCCAGGTCGTCGCCGAAGGCGGCCGCCGCGGCCAAGCCGAGCCCGAGCCGGCGGACCACGGTCCCCTTGTCGGTCTCGATCGGCGGGCGAAGCTCGAGGGCCATCCGGCCGGGCTGGGCTACCAGCCCCCCGTCGGCCAGCGCCCACGCGGCGAGGTCCCGGGCCCAGCCCTCGGCGGCCGGGTTGCCCCGCCAGTGCAGGGTCACGGTCAGGCCCTTCGGTTCCACCTCGGCCCCCGCCGGCACCTTCGCCCGGGCCCGCTCGGTGACCCGGGCCACCACCGGTCGCCAGCGGGCCGCCCCCGGGTCCTCGGTGACCGGGCCGGGGTCCGACCACTCCTCCATGCCGTAGAGGCCGACCACCCGCAGGCCCGGGACGCGGCCCAGGGCGTCGTGGAGGAAGGTGACCGGTCGGCCCGAGACCACCGCCACCACCGCGTAGCGGGCGGCCAGGCGGGCCAGGACGTCGGCCGCGCCGGGCAGGGGGCGGGCGGCCAGCGGGTCGTCGACGATGGCGGCCAGGGTCCCGTCGAAGTCGACGAACAGGCCCGCGCTCTCCGGCCGGGCGCGCAGGGGCTCGAGCGCCGGGGGCAGTGCGGCCACCGGGCTCAGGTGGTCGTCGTGGTGGAAGTGACCTGACCGGCCAGGTCGGCGCCGATCACCACCACGACGTCGTCGCCGGTGGTCCCGCTCACCGGGACCGACGTCGTGAGCGGTTGGACGGCCGAGGCCTTGAGCCCGAGCGACGAGGCGATCGAGGCGGCCGCCGGCTGCTGACCGGCGGCGTAGTACACGGCGGTGGTCGGGACCATGGAGGTGGCGTCGAGGGCGGGCAGGGTCTGCCACCCGTCGCCGTCGAGCTTGGTCGAGAAGAAGCCGGCCGCGTTGTCCGTCGTGGTGGCGTTGGCCACCTGCACCTTGACGTTCGCCTTGTCCACCGGTGCCGCCGTCGTCGTGCTGCTCGAGTGGGGGGTCGTCGTGGCTGTGGTCGCAACGGTCGTCGGCGAGGTGACGCCGACCGGCGCCCGGCTCCCGACCTGGAGGAGCACGATCCCGACCACGACGGCCACCACCAGCAGCACGAGCGCCTTGCCGAGGGACACCCGGGGGGGCCCGCCCGGCGGATCGTCCGGTGCCCCGGCCTGGGACAACGGCGGTACGGGCCCTGTCACCCGCTCAGCCTGCCCGCAGTGGCGCCCCCGCGCAAGCACCCTCGGGGAACCGCTGAGCGTCAGGGCGAACCGCCACTCCGAGATCCGGGCGGACCACCGCTAGCCTGTGCGCCACGCCGGTGTGGCGCAGCTGGAAGCGCAGGCGATTTGTAATCGTCAGGTCGTGGGTTCGAGTCCCACCACCGGCTCAGACACAACCGGCTCAGACATACAACCGGCTTAGACACAACCGGGAGAGAGGGGCCAGGCGCCGCGGGCGGGCCAAAACCGCCGCGCGGCGCCGGCCTGCATTGGACGGTCGGACCAGTCCACAGCGACGAGACTCGGCCTCGCCATCATCCAGAGGGGCTGCCCCCGACATCAGGACCGGGGCGCTTCTTAGCTTCCACGAGCCGTCGCTACCGTGCTCTGCCGGCCGATATGGCGGCCTATTTGCCCTCGTTGATCTGGATGATCGTCTTGCCGGGGGTGCGCCGGTCGGGGGCGAAAGCAAGGGTCGCGTCGGCAAGCGGCCGTATTGCCCCAACGATGGGCTTGATCCGTCCGTCCCTGAGCCGTTGGGCGAGGTCCACAAGTCGGGAACGGTCGGGTTCGACCACGAAGAAGATGGCCCGCCCGTCCTTGGGTTGGACCGTGGGCACTCTGGCGATGGTGACAAGCGTGCCGCCAGCGTGCACCAGCGCAGTCGAGCGGTCGAGGATCTCACCGCCGATCACGTCGAACACGACATCGACCTCGCCGGCGTTTTCCAGTTTGTCGGCCTCTAGGTCCAAGAAGGCGTCCACTCCCAAGCCGAGTGCGGTGTCGCGGTCGGCGGCCCGGCCGGTGCCGATTACTCGGGCTCCCACCTCACGTGCGATCTGTACGGCAATCGAACCGACACCGCCCGCCGCGCCGTGGATCAGCACGGTCTGACCGGTCGTGAGGCCAGCGTGGTCGATCAGACCCTGCCATGCCGTCAGCCCGGAGATCGGGAGAGCGGCGGCCGCGGTGTGGTCGATGTCGGCTGGAAGGGGAGCGAGATTGCGGGCCTCAACGGCGCTGTACTCGGCCAGAGACCCGTCGCGGGTCCAGTCGGTCAGTCCGAACACCCGCTGGCCAACGGTAAGGCCGGTGGTTCCGTACCCCAACTCGACGACGACTCCCGATAGATCGTGGCCGGGGACGCTCGGCGTCCGGTCGTGCCCAGCGCGATCCGTCCACGTCCCCGACCAGTCCAGCTCGCCTGGGGTGAAACCCGCGGCATACACCTGCACGATCACATCGTTTTGGCCGGCGTGGGGATAGGGGATTTCCGTCATGGAGAGTCCGCCAAGGCCGGCGTCGCGGTTTCGAACGGTGATGGCCTTCATAACGGCTCCTTTCCGGGCGTCTCACGGTCACCCTGCCATGTCTAAATGACCCTCAGAGTCTCGGCAAGGGGTGTCCCCGACCCGGCCGGGTGACTCTCTTTGACTCGCCCATCCGGATCTTCGGGGACACTTCTAGATGTCCGGTGTGCCGGTTTCCCACCGGTTAGACCGAGTTCGGCGCGTCTGTGGCTGTCAACCGGCGAGGCGGCGCTTCTTCTTCCGCACATCGAATCCCAATGCTTCGTACCCCGGGACCCGCTTGGAATGCATTCGGGCCAGGACGGGCACATTTGCGTCGACATAGTCAAGAACCTCAATGCTCATCTTCGATGCTGTTTGGCTGAGGCACTCGACCGACGTACGTCTGCCAAGTGCCACTTCATATGACGGCGTCAAAGTGGGGCACCCTAAACCCTCTGTCACCTTCCGAATGCGATCGGTGCGGACGTCGACCCAGATCAACGAAAGGCCCAGATCAACGAAAGGAGAGCTGATCAACGCCTCTCCGAGCGTTCCATCGCCAGTTGGCCGCTGGTGACGTGCTTCGGTTTCCCCTGCCGTTGACACAAAGGATACGCCTCCTCTAGTCTTGTCTTATGACAATAGGACAAGAGGGTAGAGACTCGGCCGATGCCGCGAACGCCTCCCCAGAGGGGGACGGAGTCCCGGTATCGCCAATCGAGTTCCGGCTCGACCCCGCCTCTGGTGTGCCGACCTACCTGCAGTTGGTCCATCAGGTCGAGCATGCGCTCCGTCTCGGCTACCTCAAGGTCGGAGACCAACTGCCCAAGGTCAGGGACGTGGTTGCGTCGTTGGCAATCAACCCGAACACGGTGTCCAAGGCCTACCGCGAGCTGGAGACCAAGGGTCTCATCGTTGGGCGTCCCGGTCAGGGCACATTCATCTCGGCAACCCTCGGTCACGTCGCGCTCCCCGAACTGACCGGGCTTCGGCGTTCCCTGCGCGGCTGGCTGGCCAAGGCCGACACGGCGGGACTGGACGAGGGCGGAATCGTGGCGCTTGTCGCCAGTGAGCTGCGGGATTTCTATGAGCGCCGCAGCGGTTCGAGAACCCGCGGCGCGGCGGACGACGAAACGGAGGGGGTTGCATGAACGTCATCGAGGCAAGCAACCTGGGCAAGCGCTACGGCAGCACACAGGCGCTGCGCGAGTGTTCGCTCGTTGTACCCGAAGGTCACGTGGCTGCACTAGTCGGTCCCAACGGCGCCGGTAAGAGCACGCTCTTGAACCTGGCCGTCGGCCTTTCGGAGCCCTCCGAGGGCGGCCTCACCGTGCTCGGGGGTCTCCCTCCCGGATCGCTCGGCGCATTGGATGGCGTCGCATTCGTGGCCCAGGACACGCCGCTCTACAAGAACGTGTCGGCGGGGGACATGTTGCACCTGACCCGCAACCTGAACCGGCGCTTCGACCAGGTCTACGCCGAGGCCCGGCTCGGCGAGCTGGGCATTCCGCTGAAGCGCAAGGCAGGCAAGTTGTCCGGTGGCCAACAGGCCCAGCTGGCGCTGACGCTGGCGCTGGCCCGACGTCCTCGGTTGCTGGTGCTCGATGAACCGGTGGCGATGCTCGACCCGATTGCCCGACACGACTTCATGGCCACGGTGCTGACGGCGGCGGCCGATGACGGAGTGTCGGTCCTGCTGTCCTCGCACGTGCTCGCCGAGCTGGAACGCGTAGCCGACTATCTGATCCTGCTATCGCGGGGCCGGGTGCAGGTGGCCGGCGAGGTCGACGACCTGCTCGCCGGCCACCGCATGCTCACCGGACCAGCGGCCGAGGCCGAGGCGTACACAGACCGGCCGGTGGTGCATGTCCGCCGTGGCGGGGCACAGGCGCACCTGCTGGTTCGGGCCACTGCCAGCGACCCGGTCCCGCGAGGCTGGGAGTCGCATCCCGTCGGCCTGGAAGAACTCACCCTGGGCTACCTGCGCGAGCCCGGCGCCGCAGCATTGCCGGGCCCGTCCCCATCCGAGATCCAGAAACCTTGGAGATGACGAATTGACCACGATGACCATTCCCGCCCGTCTGGACGAGCACACGAACCTTCGGCCACTGGCGTGGCGTCGGTTGACCTGGGTCACCTGGCGGCAGCACCGAATCGCGCTGGGCGGTGTCGCCGCGCTGCTCGGTGTGCTGGCGCTGTGGCTGTGGCTTGTAGGCCTTCAGCTACATCACGCCTATGCGGCCGCATCCGCCTGTCACCCGACGAGCTCGGCTGCCTGCCAGAACCTGATCGCCACCTTCGATTCCATGAACGTCTTTCTCAAGGGAGGCTTCATTCTCCAGCCCCTGCCCGCGCTCATCGGGGCCTTCGTCGGGGCGCCGGTACTGGCCCGTGAGCTCGAGACAGGCACGTTCCGCTTCGCCTGGACACAGGGCTTCGGGCGATGGCGCTGGGCGCTCGCCAAGCTGGTGCTACTCGGGGTGGCGGTGGTCGTCGTCGCCGAAGCGTTCAGCCTGTTGTTGTCCTGGTACTACCAGCCGTATCTCGCCACGAGCAATCAGTCCGTGTGGGCCTCGCCCAGCCCGCTCTCTCCTGGGCTCTTCGACCTGCGCGGCGTCGCATTCGCAGGCTGGACGCTGGCCGCCTTCGCGATCGGCGCCCTCGCCGGTATGCTCATCCGCCGGGTCGTCCCGGCAATCGTCGCCACCCTCGCCGCCTATACCGGCCTCGCCTTACTGGCCGGAAACGTCCTCCGCCAGCACTACCTGGCGCCGCTGGTCGCGAAGAATTCGAACGTAGCCACTTCCGCCTGGATCACGAGCGAGTGGTGGACAAAGGGCGGAAAGTTCGCGTTCGGAGGGCGACCTCCACTCAGCCTCCTTCCAAAGCTCTGTCCCTCCAGTTTCCAAACTGGCGCCGGCGGGCCAGGTGGCGCCGGAATTTTGGGCTCTGGCTCCCTCAGCCCAACGCAGTGTCTCGTCCAACATGGCTACACGCAGTGGGCCGACTACCAGCCGGCCAGCCACTTCTGGCCGTTCCAGTGGATCGAGGGCGGATGGCTGCTCGCGTTGTCGGTGTTGCTCATCGCCATAACCGTCTGGCTGGTCCGCCGCAGCGCGGCCTGAACACCCGGACACATTTCGTCCGAGACGTGGACTTTGACCATTTGCCAACGCTCCACCGGACCAAGACGTCGGACATCGGTGGGCTCATCGGCTGGATTACCCCCGGACACGCTGTTCCCGACCGGTCGAGTTGGTCGGCTCTTGAATGCGAAAAGCGCCCCCTAACGGGCGACTTGAGGGTGCCCCCGTTCACCGCGAAGGTGTCGCGCTCAGACCCCCTGTCGTGAGCTTTCGGGGGCACTTCATGAGGGGTCAAGCTCAGGGGTTTCAGCGGAGACGACTATTCGCTCCCAGACTGCTAGCTGCCCCGCCCCACTTCTCCCGATCAATAAAACGCGCGACACTCTCCCCGGTGATGCTCGCCAGGTGTCGTGCCTTCCATGGAGGAAACCGGGGCGGTCGATGAGGTGAGTCGGTCCAGCCGCCGACGCAACGTCGTGCTCGTCATAATCAGGTGCGCTGCTTCGCTGGCAATGATCGTCGCAGCACTCTGGTTGCCCTGGTCGACCTTCGAAGAGGGCGCCCGCAGGGCGATCACCTTCACCGCCGGGTCGCTCACCGGCTCGCTCGTCGCGCTTGCCCTCTTCACGATCGTCTTGTCTACGGCGACTCTGCGTTGGCCATCAATCTGGATCAGGTGGGCCATCCTGGTGGCTTGTGCCTGTGCGTTGGGTTTCGCTGTGGTGGTGGCGCTGCACTCGATCTCGTCAGCAAACTCAGTGCTAACCCACGCCTATTCGCAGACGTCGTATGCATCAGGCTCGGTGCTCGGGGTGCTGTCTGGGGTAGCGATGACGGCCACGGCTGTCCTCGGTCTGAGAACGCCGTGAGGACAACTGCCATCTGAGATCCCCGGGAGAGGGCCTTCTTCCATGCGGGAAACGGCGGTAGACCTCCCTTCGGTATTTCGAATGTCGACGATTGGTCCATCCTCCACCGTAAGGATCTGCCAGCGGTTGGTTCGGATCATCAGAATCGGATGTTGACTGAGGATCGAGGATCGTGAGATCGACGAGGATATTGTCCTTGTGAACGATCGTCTCGGTGACGTCGATGACACCAACCAGGATGCGCTCCTAGAGTGTCGGCCGAGGGTTCCAGATCGATTGTCGCTCCCCGAAACGGAAACCGATGGCGGAGTCGAAGATGAAGTCGAGCATCGGCCTTCCCGCGGCCCTGAGTATCGGGATCGGCGGGATGATCGGTGCTGGGATCTTCTCCATCCTCGGAGTCGTCGCAGGTATCTCCGGTTCGGCCCTCCCAATCTCTTTCGCGATCGGTGGGGTAGTTGCCGGCCTGGCTGCCTACAGCTACGTCGCCCTTGGCAAGGCCTTCCCGACGGTTGGGGGCTCGGTCACTTTCTTGGTCCGTGGCTACGGCGAAGGGGTGCTCTCCGGTTCGCTCAGCCTCTTCCAGTACTTCAGCTTCATCATCACGATCGCGCTCTACGCCACCGGGTTCGCCGCCTATGCCGGGACGTTCATTGCCCTCCCGTCCAAGGTGTGGGCAGTCGGCGTCGTGCTCGCCTTCACGCTCATCAATTTTCTTGGCACCCGGACCATGGGGCGGGCGGAGTCCATCATTGTGATTATCAAGCTCACGATCCTCGTCGTCTTCATCGTGGCGGCATTCGTCGCACTTCCAGGCAGAGGGCTCGATCGGCTGTCACCAGCCACCTGGCCGGGTCCACTCGCAGTCCTGAGTGGTGCCGCGGTGCTGTTCGTCGGCTACGAGGGCTTCGGTCTGATCACAAATGCCGCGGCCAACATGACACAGCCCACCCGCGAATTGCCCGCGCTATCTACGGCAGTGTGGCAACGGTGATCGTGATTTACATTCTTGTGGCCATCGGCGTGGTGACCAACGTGCCTCTCGATGTCCTCAGGGGTCTTGGCGACTCTGCCCTGGCCGTTGCCGCCAGGCCGTCACTTGGGGAAACAGGTTTCAGATTGGTCGCCATCGCGGCGTTGCTGGCGACCGCGTCAGCAGTGAACGCCACGCTGTTCGGCTCTGCGAACGTCGCCTACCAGATCGCCAAGAACGGTGATCTTCCCCCGGCCTTCACCCGGGAACTATGGGGTCGGGATGTGGAAGGGCTCTTCATTACTTCCGCCCTCGTGCTGGTCTTCGTTCTCCTCTTCCCGTTGAGTGCCGTTGCCTCGATGGGAAGCGCCGGGTTCCTCTTGATCTACGCGGCAGTCAGTATCGGTCATCTCAGGATTCGAACTGAGACGGGTGCAAAGGCTTGGCCAATCCTCGCCTCCGCAGTCACCTGTCTCGCTCTTCTCATCGTCCTCGCCTACAAGATGGCAACCTCGGCTCCAAAGTCATTGATCGCCCTCGGAGTCACCTTGGCAGTGAGCTTCGTGTTCGAGGTTGCCTACCGGCGTATAACGGGGCGCACTTTCCGAGCGATACTCCGCCGGAGCGACCCCGGGTTCCCCGGACGGGGCGCCCATTGAAGAGTTTCTACCGTCTGTCGGTGCCGCTGGCTCTGATCCGTCCGAGGCTGCCACCAAACCGAAGACCTCAAGGAACCGCAAAGCCCAAACTTGTATGTCCCCAACCGAGCCCTGCCCCCGACCGCCGGGAGGGGGTGCCACCCTTCGGCGCACTTCGGAGGCAGGTGGACTCGACGATTCGAGCAATCTGCAAACATGGTTGCGTGCCAATTCCCGATGATTCGCTTCGGTCGGTGATCGGGGAATCGCCCAACGAACGAGAACAGCATCGTCGATCACTCTGGGAGTACTACGACCGGCGAGTGACCGGGCGCTTGCCTGGCTTGGCCAACGCCCACGCCTACTGGACCGGTCTAGGCGTCACCGTCGAAGTCGAAGACATCGCTGCTGAAGCTGCGCAGCTTGAGCGCCTGCTTCGTGAACTATCCGCAGTCCGCTTCGTCGAAGTAGGTGCCGGGCCAGGCACTTTCACCGGATACCTTGCGGGGAGGGGCATCGCCGTCGACCAGAGTCGAAGGGCGCTGGACGCTCTGCGCACCGTTGCTCCCGAAGTACCGGTGATCCAGGCAGATGCCACTGCCCTACCTGTGCCGGCTCACGCCTTCGACCGCTTTTTCTCGGCGCACCTCTATGGCTTGCTTCTTCCGAGTGAGCGTGAACCCTTTCTTGCCGAGGCGCACCGGGTTGCGTCCGAGATCGTGATCCTCGACGCCGGTCGTCCCCTAGGAGTGAGCGCCGAGGAGTGGCAGGAGCGGACCCTGCCGGGGGGAGGTCGCTACAGAGTCTTCCGCCGCCACTTCGATGCGGACGCGTTGGCCGCTGAAGTCGGTGGTGTGGTCCTATTCGCCGGGCAGTTCTACGTGCTAGTAGGCACTGCGGCCGTGCCCGGTACCGCACACCCAATCTGCCGCCCCAGTGACCCGATCGGGCCTCGGCTTCGTACGTGACCCAGTTCACCGGGATTGGGTGCGCCTCAGGACGTCCGTTCGCTCGTGGTGACGGTGCGGGCCTTCCACCGTGTGAGGTAGCCACGGAGGGCGCCACCTGTGCGAGGAGGTGTCCCGGGATCGACGGCCAGTGACTGGGTCATTCGCAGCATCTGCTCAACGAGCTCGTCGAGACCGTCGCTGTTGATTCCGTAGGCGCCCCAATCAATTGGAGAGCGCTCGATCATGAGGGCTGGAATACCGAGCTAACGCCATTTATCCACCAGTACCTGGGAGCGGTGCCGACGGGGTGACGGGGGTGCCCCAGACCGCCGGATATGAGCCGGGTAGGGAGCAGGTCGGCGGACTTGGTCAGATCGACCCGTTGGGCTCCTCCGCTCTCCCGCCAAGCCTCTACCTGCCACCGCTTTCCCGTTCGGTCAGTGAACCGGCCGCGGCTGACCGGCTCCGGATAGGGCATGGCAGGACCTATACCGTCGTGGGCGAACCGGAAGTACTGACCGGGCGGCACGTAGAAGGCTTCGGCGTAGTGGGCCACCAGGGGTGACTACCGGCGCTGCCCAACCTGTCTCGACTTGGATACAGTGGACCAGAATGGCGGAAAATCGCACGGGAGGCCGGGGACGCAGGCCGCGCGTGGCACGTGAAGAACTGCGCTCGATGCTCCTCGAGACGGCACTCGAGATCCTGCGTGAGGAAGGTCTTCAAACCGGATCCACGAACATCACCTTTAAGCGCGTCTTCGACCGGGTCCAGGTACGTACGGGAATCCAAGTGACCAACGCCTCGGTGATCAAGCGAATCTGGGAGAACCAGGCCGAGTTCCAAGCCGATGTCCTCGTGGCAGTGGCGAACGACCAGTCCCGGCCGGAGCTCGGTCTCATCTTCAATGCCCTGGGACCGCTTCTAGAAGAAGCTGACCTTTCGAATCCGGAGTCACGAGCCCGGCTCGTGCAACAGGTGTGCCGAGTAGGTGGTCAGGCCAACGCCGTCACTACGGCCGAGTCACCCAACTATCCGCTCTGGATGCATGTGGTCGCGACGGCCATTACGACCTCACACGCAGAACAGCGTGAACGGATCTTGCTGCCCCTCCGCGAGGGATACACGTCATTCACCAAGCTGTGGGAGGAGACTTTCGCCGCATTGGCAGCCCTCCTTGGATTGCGGATCCGACCTGAATCGGATATGTCACAGTTCGTGATGGTGCTTACGGCGTTGGACCAGGGATTCTCCCTCCGCCACCGCATAAACGGAAAGATCGAGTACGTCACCCGGCCGACCGGGCCGAACGGGGAGAACGAGGACTGGACGCTATTCGCCCTCGGACTCGAAGCGCTTGTGCACCAGTTCTTCGAGATCGACCCGGACTGGTAACCAGAGCGCCGGGATGTCGCGGACAGCGAGGGTCTACGCCGCGACTGAGGTGGGCCGAGTGCGCCGATGCACCATGCCCGGAGCCCCCCAGAGGCGAGACGCCAGGCCATGGTCATCGGTTGTTCGGGAATCCGCCGCCCTCAAGTGAGTGTAGGCACTCAGCCCAACCATTGCAACTCAACATTGCAGCCGTCCCCATGGGGAGAACCTTGCCTGGGCCCAGGTGCCTCCGTCCACCGGCTCGGAGCGCCACCTACGTGCAGATCTGCTCGGGATTCGGGGACAGGTCGCCCCCGCCCCGAGGGGGGCTCAGCTTGCGATCGGGCGTCGGGGACCTTCTCTGACTTCTATATCGACCTCACATCCGAGGAAATAGAGCAGGGAAATGAGTTGTCGCAGGGATTTCGAATAGTTCGTCGGGTCTGACAGTCGGTAGAGCTGTGTTGGGATGTCCCGAGGAGCCGGGATGCCCCCCTGGCGCAGAAGCCGGAGGCCTCATATCGCTTCCGAGCCTCTTAGGTCAGCCGGTAGAGCGTCAACTCTGCCATGTAGGAGGGATCCTCGTTGTGTTCGAGAACCGCGTCGATGGGACTGCTTCCCTCGGCGCCCGAGCCGAGCTACAGGAGTGATTCCAGCCTGGCTGCCATCTCTCGATAGCGGTTCACAGGGATCAGGTGGACACCATCGAATGCCTCTGACTCGTAAATCGCCCTGATGTGATCGCAGGCAATGTCCACGCCCGATCCACGATCCCGATCGAGTTCACCGACGATTGCCTCCGGGACGGCCAACTGAGGTACGTCTGCCGACAGCTTGCGAGCCATCGAAGAACTGGGGAGCACCATCACCCCTGCGTAGATCGGACCGTCGAACTCGACCGACGTGCGCCACCGAAGCAAGTCATCGATTGAGTAGGTCACCTGAGTGAGGAGAAAGTCAGCACCCTGCTTCCAGCCCGGAACTGGTCGCAGGCCGGTTGCTGCGCCGAGCCGGAGTGAATCGATCATCTCTGTTCGCTCGGCGAAGGCCCGGGCTTCGGTGATCATCGACTTGACCGTGAGATCGTCCGAACGAGCGCCTGTCTCTGGTCGGTCGCCGTATACGAACAGGAACTCGCTCACTCCATAGGCGGCTGCGGTGAGCAGGTCCCTCTGGAAGCCGAGGACGTTCCGGTCACGAGCATTGATGCACGCGATCGAGCGGCCACCCATCAGCCGTACCTCATGCGCCACGGCGATGCTCGACACCGTCGCGCGGCCGATGTGGTTGTCGGGGATCAAAAAGGCGCTCGCGACCTCACTCAGAACACCGATCTGATGACGTACATGCATCACGTCTGGGCGGGTGGCAGGCTCAACTTCGCAGATGATCTCGAATTTCCGCATCACCATCACCTAACGATACGTCGGGTACCTGAGGGGTGCCCCCGATCGCGCACCGGTGGTCCCGGTCCCATTGTGATTGTCAACCAGATGGACCCCGTAGGGCAGCCCAGCCGCCTTGAGGGTCGGAGTGGGATAGCCGGTGGCCGTCACGGCGCCCTTGGCGCCGCCGGTGTTGCGGGCGAGGAGCGCGCCAACCCATGATCCCAACGATGGGCGGATTCGTCGAGATCCCCGGGGCGCCGCGGCGCGCCGAGCGCGCCGCCGTGCGTTCCCCGGCGCCCGGTGCCCTCAGCCGGCGGCCCGACGCTGGCGGGCCACCTCGAAGCAGGCCACCGCCCCGGCCACGCCCACGTTGAGCGAGGGCAGGGCGCCGTGCTGGGGGATGGACACCACCTCGTCGCACCGGCGCCGGACCAGAGGGGCCAGGCCCTTGTCCTCGCCCCCTACCACCAGGGCCACCGCCATACCGGCCAGGGGCAGGTCGTAGAGGGAGCGCTCGGCCTCGCCGGCCAGCCCGACGACCCAGACCTCGAGGGCCCGCAGGCGGTCGAGGGCGGTCGGGATCCCGCCGACCACGGCGAAGTCCAGGTGCTCGAGGGCCCCGGCCGCCACCTTGGCCACGGTCGGGGTGAGGTGGGCGGCGCGGTGGCGGGCGAGGACGACCCCGGTGACCCCGGCGCACTCGGCGCTGCGCAGGAGGGCGCCCAGGTTCCGCGGGTCGGTGAGGCCCGAGGCCACGAGCAAGAAGGGTGCGGCGCCCGAACGCCCCGGGGCGCACAGGTCCTCGAGCGGGGTCGGCTCGATCGGGGCGGCCACGGCGAGCACCCCCTGTGGGGCGTCGGTCCGGGCCTCGGCCTCGAGCCGGGTCCGGGGGACCACCTCGACCCGGACCCGGCGCCCGGCGGCCAGGGCCTCGATCTCGTCCAGCTGCGGCGAGGGGTCGAGGCCCTGGGCCAGCCAGAGGCGGCGGACGGGACGGCGCCCCGCCGCCAGGAGCTCGCGCACCGACTGGCGACCCTCGACCTGGTCGCCCCCCAGCTCGCCGGCGCCGCCCTTGCGCCAGCGGCGGCCGTCGGGGGCACCGTCTGTCGCCCGGCGCCGGGCCCGCGGGGCCGCACCCTCCTGGCCGGTGGCGGCCCGGCCCCGCCCGCCGGTGGCACCGCGCCCGCCGGTGGCACCGCGCCCCCCGGTGCTCCGGGCCCGCCCCGGCTGGCCGGCCGGCGGCTTTCTGGCCGCCCGGCCCCGGTTGGGCGGGCTCATCGGGCGTCGAGGAGCACGACGGCCAGGGCGGCGATGCCCTCGGCCCGGCCCAGTGCCCCCAGGCCCTCGGCCGAGGTGGCCTTCACCGACACCGGGGCCCCGACGGTGCCCGACAGCCGGCGGGCCATCTCGGGCAGGTACCCGGCCAGGCGCGGCCGCTCGGCCACCACGGTGCAGTCGCCGTTCACCACCACCAGTCCCTCGGCGGCGACCAGGGCCACCACCGAGGCCAACAGTTCCACGCTGTCGGCCCCGACCCAGGCCGCCTCGGTGTCGGGGAAGTGCCGGCCGAGGTCGCCGAGGCCGGCCGCGCCGAGCAGGGCGTCGGCCAGGGCGTGGGTCAAGGCGTCGGCGTCGCTGTGCCCGGCCAGGCCGCGCTCGCCGGGGACCACCACCCCGCCGAGGATCAGGGGCCGCTCGGTATCGGCGAAGGGGTGGACGTCGAAGCCCTGGCCGATCCGCATCTCAGGCCCCCAACAACAGCTCGGCCAACGCCAGGTCCTCGGGCGTGGTCAGTTTGAGGTTCAAGGGGTCACCGGGCACCACGACCACCGTGGCGCCGAGGGACTCCACCAGGGCGGCGTCGTCGGTGGCGTCGTCCTGGCCGGCGTGGGCCCGGCGCAGGGTGTCGGCCACGAAGGCCTGCGGGGTCTGGACGGCCACCAGACCCTCGCGCTCGACCGTCTCGAGCACCACCGCGCTCGACCGGGTCGACCCGCTTGACGGTGTCGGACACCGGCACGGCGCAGACGGCCCCCTCGGCCGTCCCGTCGGCCAGGGCGCCGAGCACAGCGGCGAACAGGGCCGGGCGGGCGAGGGGCCGGGCGGCGTCGTGGACGATCACGACCCGGGCCTCGGGGGGCACCGCCTCGAGTCCCTGGCGGACCGAGACCGCACGGGTCGGGCCGCCGGCCACCACCCGGTCGGCGCCGTAGGGGGAGTCGGTCGAGCCCTCGGGCAGCACCAGGACCACCCCGTCGGCCACGGCCCGGCAGGCGGCCACCGCGTGCTCGACCACCGGGCGACCGCCCAGGCGGGCGAACTGCTTGGGCCGGCCGAAGCGCCGGCCGCCACCGGCGGCCACCACCACCGCCCACACGGGCTGCACGCTCGGCCGGCTAGGGCAGCGCGTCGTTGAGGCGCTGCTCGGCCGTCTCCTCGTCGACACCGAGGGCGAAGGTCAGCTCGGAAACCAGGATCTGGCGGGCCCGGCTCAGCATGCGCTTCTCGCCGGCCGACAGCCCCTTGTCCTTGTCCCGGATCGAAAGGTTCCGGACCACCTCGGCCACCTGGTAGATGTCGCCCGAGCGGAGCTTCTCGGAGTGGTTCTTGTACCGGCGCGACCAGTTGGTCGGCATCCGGGCCTCCTTCTTGCGAAGGACGGCGAAGACCTCTTCGACCTCCTCGTCGTTGATCACCTCGCGCAGACCGACCCCCTCGGTGTTGTCGGCCGGCACCATCAGGGTCAGGTCCCCGTAGGCCAGGCGGAGCACCAGGTACTCGCGCTTTTGACCGAAGGCCACCTTGGTCTCCCGGCGCTCCACCACCGCCGCGCCGTGGTGGGGATAGACGACCTTGTCACCAACCTTGAACACCGGACTCCCTCGATCAGACGTTGTGGGCGGACAGACGACGACGCGCGGTCACCAGGACCGTTTCGGCGGCTCCACCCGAAGATGCCGGTGCCCAGACCGGCCCCCAAGATGGCGTTCCATTCTACCTGACACGGCCCCCGGGCCGCTCCCGCCGGGCACCGCCTACTCGTAGCGCTCCAAGATGCTGGCCTCGACCATGCGGGCCAGGCCGTCTTTGACCGAGCGGGCCTTGGCCCCGCCCACTCCGCCCACCGTCTCGAGGTCGCCCAGGGAGGCCTGGAGGATCCGGGGCAGGGTGAGGAACTGGTGCACGATGCGCTCGATGATGACGTCGGACACCCGGGGGAGGCGGCTGAGCAACCGGTAGCCGCGGGCCTCCACCCCGGCGTCGAGCGACAGCTCGTCAGAGCCCAGGCCCAAGGTGGCGGCCACCTTGGCCGGCGTCGACAGGGCGTCGGCCGAGAGCCCGTGCAGCGCCTCGAGGGCCCTCGGCCCCCCCGACGAGGACCCGGCCACCCCGTCGGCCTCCTTGGCGCCCCCTCGGACCCGCTTGCCCCGCCCGACGGCGTCGGGCCGGGGGGCGTGGTCGACCACGTAGTCGCGGACCACCAGGGCCAGGGACTCGGGCACCCCGGCCTCGAGCTCTTCGAGCTGGAGTCTGATCATGCGGCCGTCGTCGCCCAGCTCGACCAGGTACCCCTCGATCTCCTGGCCGAAGCGGACCACCATCTCGCCGGGTTGGAGGACCGCCACCACGTCGCGCACCGAGACCGTGTCTTCCACCTCGAGGGTGGAAAGCGTGGCCAGGGCCAGGTCGAAGCGGGCCTTGAAGCGCTGGAGGGTGGAGATGGCCTGGGCCGCCCGGTCGGCCACCCGGGCGGTCGACGGCAGGGTGTGCTTGGCCTCGTTGCGGAACACGGCGATGGTGGCCATGGCCTCTGAGACGGTGATCACCGGCACGTCGATGGATCGGGCCACCCGCTCGGCCGTGCGGTGGCGCGTCCCGGTCTCGCTGGTCGGGATGGAGGCCCTGGGCACCAGGTGGACGTTGGCCCGGGCGATCCGCGAGGCGTCGGCAGCCAGGATGATCGCCCCGTCCATCTTGGCCAGCTCGCTCAGGCGCTGGGGGCTGAATTCCGCGTCCAGCAGGAAGCCCCCGGTGCAGATCGAGAGCACGCCGGGGTCGTCGCCCACCACGACCAGGGCGCCCCGCTTGGCCTGGAGGACCCGGTTGAGCCCGTCGCGCAACGGCGTGCCCGGCGCCACCAGGGCCAGCGCCTGACGCAGCGCCTCGCTCGGGGCGTCGACCACGCCCGCATCGTACCCGGCAGGGGCTCAGGCGACCCGGGCCTCCTGAACAGGGCTTTCGTCCGCCGCCGGCGCCGGGTCGGGGCGCCCTCGGGCGGCGGAGAGGGCCTCGGTGACCGAGCGGACGGCCACGGCCGCCAGCCCCGGCGGGGGCGGCGGTCCCCCCGGCGGCACCAGGGCCCGGGTGAACCCGAGCCGAGCCGCCTCGGCCAGGCGGCGGGCGGCGCCGGGGACCGAGCGGACCTCGCCGGCCAGACCGAGCTCGCCGAACGAGACCAGGTCGGCCGGGAGGGCCCGGCCCTCGGCCGCCGAGGCCAGGGCCAGGGCGAGGGGGAGGTCGGCGGCCGGCTCGACGGCCCGGATGCCCCCCGCCGCCGAGACGAACAGCTCGACGGCCCCGAGGGCCACTTCGGCCCGGCACTCGAGGACGGCCAGGACGACGGCCAGACGGCGGGGGTCGACCCCCTGGGCGGTGCGGCGGGGCCCTCCGGGCCCGCTGCGGCAAGCGAGGGCCTGCAATTCGACCAACAGCGGCCGGCTCCCCTGGAGCAGGGGGGCCACGGCGCCGCCGGGCACCTCGGCCCGGCGGTCCCCCAAGAGGAGCGGGCCCGGGTCCTCGACGCCGGTCATGCCCCCTTCGCCCAGCTCGAAGAGGCCCACCTCCCCGGTGGCCCCGAACCGGTGCTTGACCGCCCGCAGGAGGCGGAGCGAGTGGTGGCGGTCGCCTTCGATCACGAGGACGGTGTCGACCAGGTGCTCGAGGGCCCGGGGGCCAGCCAGGCCGCCCTCCTTGGTCACCTGGCCGACGAGGACCACGGTGGTGCCCCGCTCCTTGGCCCACCGGGTCAGACGGTCCGCACAGGCCCGGACCTGGGCCAGGGACCCGGGCGCTCCCGCGACGGCCGGGTCGGCCACGGTCTGGACCGAGTCGACGACGACCAGGTCGGGCCCGGGCGACCCGGCGGCCTCGAGGGCGGCCACCGGGTCCGAGGTGGCCGACACCAACAGGGTGGCGGGCACCGGGCCGAGGCGGGCCGCCCGGGCCCGCACCTGGACGGCCGACTCCTCGGCCGACACCAACAAGGTGGCCCGGCCCCGGTCCCCCGCCGAGGCCAACACCTGGAGGAGGAGGGTCGACTTGCCCACCCCCGGCTCACCGAAGACCAGGGTCACCGAGCCGGCCAGCAGGCCCCCACCGAGGACCCGGTCGACCTCGCCGATCCCGGTCGGCACCGCCACGGTGCCCGCCGGGTCGACCGAGCAGAGGGCGACGACGGCGGGGAGCTCAGCGTCGGGCGGGCGGTGGGCGGCGGCGGTCTGGGGCACCATCGAATTCCAGGCGCCGCAGCCCGGGCAGCGCCCCACCCAGCGCTGGGCCGAGGCCCCGCAGTGGCGGCATCGGTGCTCGGGGGCGCGGGCCATCGGGCGCACCCTAGGGACGGGTTGTGACAGGCACCCGGCCCCCCGGGTCCCTGCGGACGCGGGCGGTGGCGGCGCCGGGCGCCGCCACCGTCGGACCGGGGCCGGTCGGCCCGGGTCGCCCGCTTCAGCTCAGTCGGCGGCCGAGCCGCTCCCGGCCAGCTCCATCGGCGGGGGCTGGACCCCCTCGACCGCCCGGAAGGACAGCTGGCGCTGCCCGTCCTCGCCGGGGGCCTCGTCGACGTCGACCACGATGGTCTCGCCGACCCGGAACTCCTTCCACAAGATCCGCTCGGACAAGGGGTCCTCGACCAGCTGCTGGATGGCCCGGCGCAGCGGGCGGGCCCCCAGCTGGGGGTCGTAACCGCGCTCGGCCAGCAGCTCGCGGGCCGCCGGGGTCAGCTCGAGCCCGAGGCCCTGGCCGGCCAGCTGCTCGGAGGTCCGGGCCAGCATCAGGTCGACGATCTCGATGACCTCCTCGCGGGTGAGCTCGTGGAAGACGATCACCTCGTCGATCCGGTTCAAGAACTCCGGGCGGAAGTGGGCCTTGAGCGCCTCGTTGACCTTGGCCTTCATCCGCTCGTAGGTCACGGCCTCCGACGTCTTGGCGAAGCCCACCGACGACTTGCGCAGGTCGGCCGTCCCGAGGTTCGAGGTCATGATCAGCACGGTGTTCTTGAAGTCGACCGACCGGCCCTGGGCGTCGGTCAGCCGGCCGTCTTCGAGGATCTGCAGCAGCGTGTTGAACACGTCGGGGTGGGCCTTCTCCACCTCGTCGAAGAGCACCACGCGAGAAGGGCTTGCGGCGGACCGCCTCGGTCAGCTGGCCGCCCTCCTCGTAGCCGACGTAGCCCGGGGGCGAGCCCACCAGGCGGCTGACGGTGTGCTTCTCCATGTACTCGCTCATGTCGAGCTGGATCAGGGCGTCCTCGTCGTCGAAGAGGAACTCGGCCAGGGTCTTGGCCAGCTCGGTCTTGCCGACCCCGGTCGGGCCCAAGAAGATGAACGAGCCGCTCGGGCGCTTGGGGTCCTTCAGGCCGGCCCGGGTGCGGCGGATGGCCCGCGAGAGCGCCTTGAGGGCCTCCTCCTGCCCGATGACCCGCTTGTGCAGCTCGTCCTCCATGCGCAGGAGCTTGGCCGTCTCCTCCTCGGTGAGGCGGTAGACCGGGATGCCGGTCCAGTTGGCCAGCACCTCGGCGATGACCTCCTCGTCGACCACGTCGAACAGGTCGACGCCCTCGGCCCGCCACTCGGCCTCCATGGCCTCCTTGCGGCCCAGCCGGTCGGTCTCCTGCTCGGCCAGCTTCTTGGCCTGCTCGAAGGCGCCGCGCTCGATGGCCGCCTCCTTGTCGGTGCGCAGGCGCCCGATCTCCTCGTCCAGCTTCTTGTAGCTGGGCGGGGTGGTCATGCGCCGGATGCGCAGGCGGCTGCCGGCCTCGTCGATCAGGTCGATGGCCTTGTCGGGCAGGTAGCGGTCGGCCAGGTAGCGGTCGGCCAGGTTGGCCGCGGCCACCAGGGCCTGGTCGGTGATGGTCACCGCGTGGTGCGACTCGTAGCGGTCGCGCAGGCCCTTCAAGATGTCGATGGTGAGAGCCACCGTGGGCTGCTCGACTTTGACCGGCTGGAACCGACGCTCGAGGGCGGCGTCCTTCTCGAGGTGCTTGCGGTATTCGTCGAGCGTGGTGGCCCCGACCGTCTGGAGCTCGCCGCGGGCCAGCATGGGCTTGAGGATCGAGGCGGCGTCGATCGCCCCCTCGGCCGCCCCCGCCCCGACCAGGGTGTGGAGCTCGTCGATGAACAAGATGATGTCGCCCCGGGTCCGGATCTCCTTCAGGACCTTCTTCAGCCGCTCCTCGAAGTCCCCCCGGTACCTGCTCCCGGCCACCAGGGCCCCGAGGTCGAGGGTGTAGAGCTGCTTGCCGGCCAGGGTCTCGGGGACGTCGTTGGCCACGATCCGCTGGGCCAGGCCCTCGACGATGGCCGTCTTGCCCACGCCCGGCTCGCCGATGAGGACCGGGTTGTTCTTGGTGCGGCGCGACAGCACCTGCATCACCCGCTCGATCTCTTTCTCGCGCCCGATCACCGGGTCGAGCTTGGCGTCGCGGGCCAGCTGGGTCAGGTTCCGCCCGAACTGGTCGAGCACCGGCGAGCCCGACGGGGTGTCCGACGACGACGAGCCGGGTCCGGCCCCGACGGCCTCCTTGCCCTGGTAGCCCGACATGAGCTGGATGACCTGCTGGCGCACCCGGCCGAGGTCGGCGCCCAGGCTGACGAGCACCTGGGCGGCGACGCCCTCGCCCTCGCGCACGAGCCCAAGCAGCATGTGCTCGGTGCCGATGTAGCTGTGGCCGAGCTGCAGCGCCTCTCGCAGGGAGAGCTCGAGGACCTTCTTGGCCCGCGGGGTGAACGGCGGGGAGCCGCTCGGCGCGCTCCCGGCCATGCCGATCGTCTCTTCGACCTTCTCGCGCACGGCCTCGAGGGAGATCCCGAGGGACTCGAGCGCCTTGGCGGCGACGCCCTCACCCTCGTGGATCAGCCCAAGCAGGATGTGCTCGGTGCCGATGAAGCTGTGGTTGAGCAGGCGCGCCTCTTCCTGCGCCAGCACCAGCACTCGCCGTGCCCGGTCAGTGAAACGTTCGAACACTGAAGCCGCCTCCGTGGCTCGTCATCTACCCAGGCAGTGTATCGGGCGGACCCCCTCACAACGCCGCGCTCGGGGCGCACCACCGCCAGCCTGGGCCGTTGGCCGATTGGGCTGTCGCTCCCGGCCGAGCGTCGCCTATCGTGGGCCATGGTGAACGCTTCGGAGGCCCTCGGTCTTCCCCAGCTCGATGAGGGCCTCCAGCGCCTCGAACCCCTGCTCATGACCTCGGTCACGACCGGGGACAGCTTCTTGGACGACGTCACCACCCACCTCATCGCCGCCGGCGGCAAACGCCTCCGCCCGATGCTGGCCCTGGCCGCCGCCACCGCTGGGGCCCGGCCGGCCACCGAGGACGAGTTGCTGGGCGGGGTGTCGGTCGAGCTCGTCCACCTGGCGTCGCTGTACCACGACGACGTCATCGACGAGGCGGCTGTCCGGCGCAACGTCGAAAGCGTCAATTCTCGCTTCGGGAACCTGGTGGCGATCGTGGCCGGGGACTACCTGCTGGCCCGCTCGGCGGCCATCGCGGCCTCCCTCGGCACCGAGATCGCCGGCCTGCTGGCCACCACCTTGGGACGGCTCTGCCAGGGCCAGGTGGCCGAGGTGCGCTCGTCCTTCCAGATCGCCCGGACCCAGGAGGACTACTTCGGGGCCATCGCCGGCAAGACGGCGGCCCTCATGGCCACCTCGTGCCGGATCGGCGCCCTGACCGGTGGGGCCCCGCCGGCCGAGGTCGAGGCCTTCACCACCTACGGGCGGTGCGTGGGGATGGTCTTCCAACTGCGGGACGACGTCCTCGACGTGGTGGCCACCGACGGGGAGCTCGGCAAGCCGGCCGGCCAGGACCTGGCCGAGGGGATCTACACCCTGCCCACCCTGCTCGCCCTCGACGACCCCAACGCCGGGCCGGAGCTGCGGACGATGCTCGGCCAACCGCTCGGCCAGCCCGAGCGGGACAAGGCCCGGGCCATCGTGGCCGCCTCCCCCGGGGTAGCCGCCACCGTGGCCGTCGGGCGCCGCTACGTCGATCAGGCCGCCCAGGCGGCCGAGGGGGTGGGCTCGCCCCAGGTGGCCGACGGTCTGCGCCGGCTGGCCGACTTCCTCATCGACGGCCTGCCCGGCTGACCCGGCGACGGCGGCCGGTCTCCGGGCGCGCCGCTGGCCCGGCATGGCCGGGCCAGCGGGCAGAAGAGCTGGTTGCAGCGGCGCCGGGAGCCGGCACCGACTCGGCCAGCCGGCTCAGGAGCTGGGAGTGCCCGATGAGGTCGCGGGGACCGCACCGGGGCACTTGGACTCCACCTTCTGCTGGATGTCGGCCGCCTTGGCCTCGAGACCCTGCACCTTGGTGATGCGGACCGCGATCTTGTTGGCCCGGGCGGTGTCGCCGGCCTGCCGGTCCTTGGCCGCGCGGGCCTGGGCCTTGAGGATGAAGGTCTGAGCCCGCGCCTCGAGCTTGGCGATGCGGGCCAGGACCCCGGGGGCCCGGGTGCAGTCGAAGGTGTTGGCCGCGCCGGCGCCGGTGGCGGGGGCGGCTGTCGTCGCGGCCGAGGCGACCCCGCCGACCCCCAGGGCCAGAGCCCCGGTCAGTGCGGTGGTTGCGATGATCTTGCGAAACATGACGGTCCCTCTCGTGGCCAGTTCGGCCGGTGTCCCCGGCCCCACCTCTGTTGTCTCACCTCGGCGTGAGGTGACCATGATGGAGGTGTGAGCAACCGGTGAGGCTCACGGCCGCCGGGCGGGGTTTCTCTGGGGAGATCGGCCGCCCATCGTTCCCCGGGGCACGGGCCGTTTCGGACACATCGGCAACCCCCGGCAATGGAGGGCCGGCCTGGACCTGTGGTCCCACCCGAAGAGCTCCCTGAGCGATCGCGCTCGGGGAACCCCCGACCTCGCACCTCTGCCTGACGGTCCCGAATAACCCACCCTCCCTTGTGCCCAGGGCAAGGTGACGGGGCACGGATCGGCTCCCCGGGCAGGCACTCGGCTCAACCCACCCTGGTGCGGCCCTCCAGCCAGTCCCCAGCGCGGCCCCGCGGCCCACAGGGGTGGCCGGCGGTGCTGGGGATCCTCCGCGCCGCCCCTTGGCGCTCCCGCGTGGGGTGCCAAGGGGCCGACGGTACGGGCTAACTGTCGACCGTGAAGGCGATCGAGGCGTGGGTCGAACCGGCCTTGCTCGTTGCCGACACAGTGGCGTTGTAGGACGGGAGGTCCCTCAACCCCGGGGTGCCCGAGATCGTGGCCGTCCCGTTGTCGTTGTTGACCATCACGAGGCCCTTGGGCAGTCCGGAGGCCTTGACCGACGGGGTCGGGTACCCGGCGTAGTCAACGGTCACCGGGGTCATCGCCACGCCCTCGGTGACCGTCACCGAGGAGGGGGCCGACAACGTCGGTGCCTGGTAGACGGTGAGGGTGAAGGTCTGGTTGACCGGTGCACCCACCCCATTGGTGGCCGTGAGGGTGATCGAGTAGACACCACCTGTCGTCGGGTCCGGCGTCCCGGTAAGGCTCCCCGTCCCGTTGCCGTTGTCGACCAACATCACCCCAGAGGGCAGCGCCGACGACGTGAGGGTCGGAATCGGGTACCCGTAGGCGGTGGTGATCGGGTACGAGAACAGGGTCCCGGTGTGCACGGTGTCCTTGGACTTGGACTTGAAGACCGGGGCGTTGTCCACGGTGATCATCATCTGCTGGGTTCCCGGGGTCTGGCCCTTGACGGTGACGGTGATCGTCGCCGTGTAGACGCCTTGGTCGTGCAGGTTGGCGGTGCCCTGGATCGTCCCTGTCCCGTCGTGGTGGTACACCAACGCGAGGCCCTTGGGCAGACGGGCTGCTTTGAGGCTCGTCGGGACCGCGGTGCTGCAGGTCGTCACCGGGAAGCTGAACGGCGTCCCTGCGACAGCGGTAGCCGAGTTCCCGCTCGTGATGGTGGGCGGGTTGCATTCCAGGCTCGTAGCGAAGGTGAACTGGTCCGCACTCGAGGTGGCCGAGGTGCCGGCAGACGTGGTCACCGTGGTGTCGACGGTGCCCGCCGACTCGGCCGGGGTGGTGGCCGTGATCGAGGTGGGCGAGTTGACCGTGTAGGCGGTCGCCGCGTCAGACCCGAAGTCGACCACGCTGGCCCCGGTGAGGTCGGTCCCGGTGATGGTCACGACCGTCCCTCCGGCGGTCAGCCCGGTATTTGGGCTCACCGAGGTGACGGCCGGGGCCGGGGTCACGAAGGTGAACTGGTCGGCACTCGAGGTGGCCGAGGTGCCCGCAGACGTGGTGACCGTGGTGTCGACGGTGCCCGCCGACTCGGCCGGGGTGGTGGCCGTGATCGAGGTGGGCGAGTTGACCGTGTAGGCGGTCGCCGCGTCAGACCCGAAGTCGACCACGGAGGCCCCGGTGAGGTCGGTCCCGGTGATGGTCACGACCGTCCCGCCGTCGGTGCTCCCCGAGGTCGGGCTGACCGAGGTGACGGCCGGGGCCGGGGTCACGAAGGTGAACTCGTCGGCACCCGAGGTGACCGAGGTCCCCGACCCGGTGGTCACCGTGGTGTCGACCGTGCCCGCCGACTCGGCCGGGGTGGTGGCCGTGATCGAGGTGGACGAGTTGACCGTGTAGGCACTGGCCGCGTCAGACCCGAAGTCGACCGCGGAGACCCCGGTGAAGTTGGTCCCGCTGATGGTGACCGAGGTCCCGCCGTCGGTGCTCCCCGAGGTCGGGCTGACGCCGGTGACGGTCGGCGAGGACGGTGCCACGAAGGTGAAGTGGTCGGCACTCGAGGTGGCCGAGGTGCCCGCAGACGTGGTGACCGTGGTGTCGACGGTGCCCGCCGACTCGGCCGGGGTGGTGGCCGTGATCGAGGTGGGCGAGTTGACCGTGTAGGCGGTCGCCGCGTCAGACCCGAAGTCGACCACGGTGGCCCCGGTGAGGTCGGTCCCGGTGATGGTCACGACCGTCCCGCCGTCGGTGCTCCCCGAGGTCGGGCTGACCGAGGTGACGGCCGGGGCCGGGGTCACGAAGGTGAAGTGGTCGGCACTCGAGGTGGCCGAGGTGCCGGCAGACGTGGTGACCGTGGTGTCGACGGTGCCCGCCGACTCGGCCGGGGTGGTGGCCGTGATCGAGGTGGGCGAGTTGACCGTGTAGGCGGTCGCCGCGTCAGACCCGAAGTCGACCACGCTGGCCCCGGTGAGGTCGGTCCCGGTGATGGTCACGACCGTCCCGCCGTCGGTGCTCCCCGAGGTCGGGCTGACCGAGGTGACGGCCGGGGCCGGGGTCACGAAGGTGAAGTGGTACCGGCATTCAGGTGGCCGAGGTGCCGGCAGACGTGGTGACCGTGGTGTCGACGGTGCCCGCCGACTCGGCCGGGGTGGTGGCCGTGATCGAGGTGGGCGAGTTGACCGTGTAGGCGGTCGCCGCGTCAGACCCGAAGTCGACCACGGTGGCCCCGGTGAGGTCGGTCCCGGTGATGGTCACGACCGTCCCGCCGTCGGTGCTCCCCGAGGTCGGGCTGACCGAGGTGACGGCCGGGGCCGGGGTCACGAAGGTGAAGTGGTCGGCACTCGAGGTGGCCGAGGTGCCCGCAGACGTGGTGACCGTGGTGTCGACGGTGCCCGCCGACTCGGCCGGGGTGGTGGCCGTGATCGAGGTGGGCGAGTTGACCGTGTAGGCGGTCGCCGCGTCAGACCCGAAGTCGACCACGCTGGCCCCGGTGAGGTCGGTCCCGGTGATGGTCACGACCGTCCCGCCGTCGGTGCTCCCCGAGGTCGGGCTGACCGAGGTGACGGCCGGGGCCGGGGTCACGAAGGTGAAGTGGTCACCGGCATTGGTGGCCGAGGTGCCGGCAGACGTGGTGACCGTGGTGTCGACGGTGCCCGCCGACTCGGCCGGGGTGGTGGCCGTGATCGAGGTGGGCGAGTTGACCGTGTAGGCGGTCGCCGCGTCAGACCCGAAGTCGACCACGGTGGCCCCGGTGAGGTCGGTCCCGGTGATGGTCACGACCGTCCCGCCGTCGGTGCTCCCCGAGGTCGGGCTGACCGAGGTGACGGCCGGGGCCGGGGTCACGAAGGTGAAGTGGTCACCGGCATTGGTGGCCGAGGTGCCGGCAGACGTGGTGACCGTGGTGTCGACGGTGCCCGCCGACTCGGCCGGGGTGGTGGCCGTGATCGAGGTGGGCGAGTTGACCGTGTAGGCGGTCGCCGCGTCAGACCCGAAGTCGACCACGGTGGCCCCGGTGAGGTCGGTCCCGGTGATGGTCACGACCGTCCCGCCGTCGGTGCTCCCCGAGGTCGGGCTGACCGAGGTGACGGCCGGGGCCGGGGTCACGAAGGTGAAGTGGTCACCGGCATTGGTGGCCGAGGTGCCGGCAGACGTGGTCACCGTGGTGTCGACGGTGCCCGCCGACTCGGCCGGGGTGGTGGCCGTGATCGAGGTGGGCGAGTTGACCGTGTAGGCGGTCGCCGCGTCAGACCCGAAGTCGACCACGGTGGCCCCGGTGAGGTCGGTCCCGGTGATGGTCACGACCGTCCCGCCGTCGGTGCTCCCCGAGGTCGGGCTGACCGAGGTGACGGCCGGGGCCGGGGTCACGAAGGTGAAGTGGTCGGCACTCGAGGTGGCCGAGGTGCCCGCAGACGTGGTGACCGTGGTGTCGACGGTGCCCGCCGACTCGGCCGGGGTGGTGGCCGTGATCGAGGTGGGCGAGTTGACCGTGTAGGCGGTCGCCGCGTCAGACCCGAAGTCGACCACGCTGGCCCCGGTGAGGTCGGTCCCGGTGATGGTCACGACCGTCCCGCCGTCGGTGCTCCCCGAGGTCGGGCTGACCGAGGTGACGGCCGGGGCCGGGGTCACGAAGGTGAAGTGGTACCGGCATTGGTGGCCGAGGTGCCGGCAGACGTGGTGACCGTGGTGTCGACGGTGCCCGCCGACTCGGCCGGGGTGGTGGCCGTGATCGAGGTGGGCGAGTTGACCGTGTAGGCGGTCGCCGCGTCAGACCCGAAGTCGACCACGCTGGCCCCGGTGAGGTCGGTCCCGGTGATGGTCACGACCGTCCCGCCGTCGGTGCTCCCCGAGGTCGGGCTGACCGAGGTGACGGCCGGGGCCGGGGTCACGAAGGTGAACTCGTCGGCACCCGAGGTGGCCGAGGTCCCCGACCCGGTGGTCACCGTGGTGTCGACGGTCCCCGCCGCCTCGGCCGGGGTGGTGGCCGTGATCGAGGTGGACGAGTTAACCGTGTAGGCGGTGGCCGCGTCAGACCCGAAGTCGACCGCGGAGACCCCGGTGAAGTTGGTCCCGGTGATGGTGACCGAGGTGCCGCCGTCGGTGCTCCCCGAGGTCGGGCTGACGCCGGTGACGGTCGGGGCGCCGCCGCCACAGGAGCCGATGCAACCCACCGAGGTCGAGGATTCGACCGCGTTGACCACGTCGTAGGAGAGGCCGCCGTTGTACGAACCGCCGCCGCTGTACTCACCCTGGCTGAGGGTGGTGTTGGGCTCGTCGATGTAGACGTTGCAGGGGTTGCAGTTGACCCCGGCCGGGACGGTGAAGCTGCCCTTGATCGTCCCCTGGCTGGGGGTGCCGAAGTTGTAGATGGCGGTGCCGCTGATCGACGTCGAGGCGGCGGTGCCGAGGCTGATCGAGGTGCCCGAGTTGACCGCGGCGATGGTGGTGGTGAGGGGGGTGCCGCTCGGCCCTGCCCCCAGGACGATGATGGTCTGGCCGACGTCACCCGAGGTGAAGGTGGCGTTGGGGTCGGTGAGGGTGGTCGAGGTGGCCGTCGTGGTCCCCGTCGCCCCCGGGTCGCCGTAGGAGTAGGCGGCGGTGCTGGCGACCGCCGTCGAGGCGGCCGTGGCCAAGGTGAGCGAGGTGGCCGAGGCGACCGCCGTGATGTAGGTGTCGAGGGGGTCGCCGCTGGGACCGGCCCCGGTGATCACGATCGTCTTGCCGATGTCGCTCGAGTTGAAGGTCCCGTGGGCGTCGGTGAAGGTCTTGGACCCCGCGGTGGTCTTGCCGGTCGTGCCCTGGGTGGTGAGCTCCCCGTAGGTGTAGGTGGCCGACCCGGCGATCGCCGTGGAGGCCGCGGTGCCGAGGGTGACCGTCGTCGAGTTCACGTACGAGGCGATGGTCGTGTTCAAGATGGCCGCCGAGACCCCGGCCCCGGTGATGGCGATGGGCAGGCCCACGTCGGACGGGTAGAACGAGGCGTTGGGGTCACTGAAGGTGGTCGACGAGGCGATCGTGGTCCCGGTCGTCCCGGTCACCGGCGAGGTGCCGAGGATGCACGCCGCCACCGGTCCCGGCGAGGTGCTGGCGGCGCCGCCCGAGGCGGCACAGCCGTAGCTGGCCGGCGAGATGGTCACCGAGCTGTCGACCGCGGGGACCGCCGTGGCGGTGGCCCGGGTGGCCCCGACGAAGATGGAGGGGGCCGGGATCGACACGGCGACCCCGGTCTGGCCCACCGGGCCTTCGAAGCCGGGCGCTCCCTCGGTGCCCGCGCCCCACCAGTTGCAGGTGTCGCAGTTGTTGACCGTGACCGTCGAGCCACTGGTCAGCCCGGTGTTCGGGCTCAGGCTGGCCGTCGGGGTGGCCGGGGTCGGGTCGTCGGCGTAGGAGATGTCGATGGTGCTGGCGATGTACTGGTTATTGGACTGGTTGGCCTGGAGGGTGGCGATCGAGCAGTTGACGAACCCGGCGTTGGCCTCGGCCTGGGTCGGCGGGCACGTCCCCTGGGGGTCGGTGCCGTAGAAGGGCGCCGCGCCCTCGCCCTTGGCCAGCGAGCACAGGGTCGACGACAGCGGGCAGCCGCCGGTCGTGTCCGGTCCCGAGGTGGGCAGGATGTAGTCGCCGCTGTAGGTGGTCCCGGTGTCCGTCGAGTACTCGTTGGTGCCCGACCAGCCGAGCCAGGACTCGTTGCCCCCTGCCCCGCCGGGGCCGGTCCCGGTCGCCCCCGACGCCACGGCGTCGGAGAGCGACTCGATCATGGGAGCGAGCAGCAAGAGGTTGGAGAAGCCGGTGCAGGAGGTGTTCACCGCCGTGGACCCGTAGTCGTAGACGGCCGACCCGTTGATGGTGGCCGACGCCGCGGTGCCGAGGGTGATCGAAGTGGACGAGGTGAACCCGGCGATCGTGGTGACGAGGGCCGACGACGAGGGCCCTGCCGACTGGATGACGATGGTCTTGCCCACGTCGCCCGAGGTGAACGAGGCGTGGGTGTCGGTGAAGGTCGTCGACGACGCGGTCGTCGCACCGGTCGTCGAATCGATGCCGTTCCCGACGGCCCCGGTGACGTACGCAGTCGACCCCGGGGGACCGTTGGCCCCCGAGTTGACGACCCCGGCGCCGCTGAAGGCGCACGTCCCGGTCCCGAACCAGTACCACTGGTTGAGCGTGCTGGTCGCCGAAGTGCCGCTCGGCGTCGTCACCGTCACGTTGTAGAGCTTCCCCGCCGTGTCGGCGACCGGCATGACCGGCACCACGGCGGAGATCTCGGTGCTGCTGACCACGGTGTAACTCGTCGCCGACGCCGTGGAGAACTTCACCGCGCTCACCGAGACGAAGTTGGTCCCCTCGATGATGATCGTGGCGCCGCCCGAGGTGGACGACTCGGCGCTGATGAGCTCGGTGACGGTCGGAGCACCTGTGGCGGCTGCCGGCACGGTGTCGACGAAGGTCACGGCCACCCCGAGGGTCCCGAGACAGATGGCTGACGCCGCCCCCACCTTCACGAGCCTGGACAGGCCCGCCACCAACGATGCCGGCTTCCTCACGATGTTCCCTCCCCAACGGACCGCCAGGTCCTGCACGCCCCACGCACACCTGCGTGGAGACCGGATCGGGTCCCCACCGTGCGAGAATTCTGCCGCCAAGCGGGCGCAGCGGCCACCGTAAGCCACAGGGGAGGGGCTGTCAACGAGTCCCCCCGGCCGGGCCCCTGGCCCGCCAACCTGCAGCCCTCGGGCAATTTGCAACCACCGTTTCACGCACCGCGGTCCGACCATCAGGGCGCCACGACGACCCGGCGCCCCCAGCTGGAGCGGGGTCAGCGCTCGGGGCGCAGCGTCGGGAAGGCGATCACCTCGCGGATGTTGGCCACGTCGGCCAACAGCATGGCCAGGCGGTCGATGCCCAGCCCCAGCCCCGCCGTCGGCGGGAGACCGTGCTCGAGGGCCCGGACGTACTCCTCGTCCACCACCATCGCCTCGGCGTCGCCGGCGTCGCGCTGGGCGGCCTGGTCCTCGAAGCGGGCCCGCTGCTCGTCGGGGTCCACCAGCTCGGTGAAGGCGTTCACAAGCTCCCGGCCGGCCACGATGGCCTCGAAGCGCTCGACCAGGTCGGGGTCGTCGCGGTGGCGCCGGGACAGGGGGGAGACCTCGGCCGGGTAGTCGCAGACGAAGATCGGGCCCCACAGTGTGGACTCGGTGGTCTTCTCGTAGAGCTCCAACAAGAGCTTGCCCGGGCCCCACCCCGGGTCCGGCTCGACCCCGGCGCCCGAGAGCAGCCGGGCCAGCTCGGCGGGTTCGGTGTGCACGTCGACGGCCTGGCCGAGCGCTTCGGAGACGAGCTCGGCCATGGTCGCCCGCCGCCAGGGTGGCGTGAGGTCGAGCGGGCGGCCCTGGTAGGTGAGCCGGGACGTGCCCACCAGGTCGGTGGCCAGCCCGGCCACCAATTCTTCGACCAGGACCATCAGGTCGCGGTAGTCGGCGTAAGCCTCGTAGAGCTCGACCGTCGTGAACTCGGGGTTGTGGCGGGGCGAGATCCCCTCGTTGCGGAAGAGCCGGCCGATCTCGAAGACCCGCTCGAAGCCCCCCACCACCAGACGCTTCAAGTACAACTCGGGTGCGATGCGCAGATAGAACTCGGTCCCGAGCGCATGGTGCTCGGTCACGAAGGGCCGGGCGTGGGCGCCACCGGGGATCGGGTGCAGGATCGGGGTCTCGACCTCGACGAAGCCCTGGGCCCACAGACGCTCACGCATGCGCCGCACCAACGCGCTGCGCAGCACCAGCACCTCGCGGCTGCGCTCGTTGGCCCACAGGTCGACCTCGCGCTGGCGGTAGCGGGTCTCGGTGTCGCTCACGCCGCGCCACTTGTCACCGAAGGACCGGCGGGCCTCGGCCAACAGCGCCCACTCGGCGACCTTCACCGACAGCTCGCCGCGCTTGGTCCGCACCACCTCGCCCTTGGCCCCGATCCAGTCACCCAGGCTCAGCCGGGTGAAGGCGGCGAAGTCCTCGGTCACCTTCTCCAGCGCGAACAGCTGCACCGACCCCGACGAGTCGCGCAGCTGGGCGAAGGCCAGCTTGCCCTGGGGGCGCGACAGCATCAGCCGGCCAGCCACCGCCACCACGTCACCGGACTCCTCGCCCGTCGGCCAGCGCCGACCACCGCTCGGTGACCTCGGCGGCGCTCACCGTGCGCTCGAAGCGGTACGGCACCACCGGGCGGGCGGGCGGGTCGTCCGGCGCGGGGTCGGACGACGCCGTGTCGTCCCCGGCCGGCCCGTCGTGGGCGGGCCCGTCCCCGTCGGGCCCGTCGGGCCGCACGCTCACCGGGGCCCGCCCGTCGGTCGTCGGTTCACGGGGTTCCGTTCCGCACGTTGCGTTCATAGACGATCCGCAGCCCGTGGAGGGTGAGCCACGGCTCGACGTGGTCGATCGAGGCGGCGTGGGGGGCGATGAGGTCCGACAGACCGCCGGTGGCCACGACGGTCGACGGTCCGAGTTCCTCCACGAAGCGCTGGCACAGGCCGTCGACCTGGCCGGCAAAGCCGTAGAGGGTGCCCGACTGGATGGACTCGACGGTCGAGCGCCCGATCACGTCACGCGGCGTCACCAATTCCACCCGCCGGAGGGCGGCCGCGTGCTGGAAGAGGGCCTCGAGGCTGATGGCCACGCCGGGGGTGATGGCCCCGCCCAGGTACTCGCCGGCTTCGGAGATGGCGTCGAAGGTCGTCGCCGTGCCGAGGTCGACGACGATGCAGGGCCCACCGTAGAGGTCGTAGGCGCCCACGGCGTTGGCCACCCGGTCGGCGCCCACCTCCTTGGGATTGTCGTAGAGGATCGGCATGCCGCTTTTCACCCCAGGGCCGAGGACGACGCAGGGAATCTCACCGAACCATCGCGAGGCCATCTGACGCAGCTCCCCGGTGACGGCGGGCACCGAGGAGCTGATGGCGATCCCGTTGACCGTCGACGCGATGTCGAGCCCCTCGAGATCGAGCAATTGGGTCAACAGCACCGCGTGCTCGTCGGGGGTCCGGTCCGGGACCGTCGACAGCCGCCAGTGGTGGGTGAGGCCCCGCGACGGCTCGTCCTCGGTCCCGATGCCGAAGCCGACCCCGGCGTCGCTCGGCGGCAGCGACTCGCCCTCGGCCGCGGTCAACGCGTAGAGCCCGATGACCGACTCGGTGTTGCCGACGTCGATGGCCAGGAGCACGGTCAGTCCCCCACCAGGTCGAGGCCGAGGTCGAGCACCGGGACCGAGTGGGTCAACGCCCCGACTGAGATGAGGTCGACCCCGGCGGCGGCATAGGCCGGGGCGCTGTCGGGGGTCACCCCGCCCGAGACCTCGACCAGCACCCTGGCGTCCCCGGCCGCCCGGCGCACCAGCTGCACGCAGGCCGCGGCCTCCTCGGGGGCCATGTTGTCGAGGAGCACGGCCGTGGCCCCGGCCCGGCACGCCTCGTCGACCTGGGCCGGGCGGTCGCACTCGATCTCGACCATCCGTCCGGGCCAGCGCTCCTTCGCCATGTGGACGGCCTCGGTGATCGACAGGGCGCCCAAGTGGTTGTCCTTGACCAAGACGGCGTCGGAGAGGCCGGCCCGGTGGTTGTGGCCGCCGCCCGCCCGCACGGCCGCCTTCTCGAGGGCGCGCAGGCCGGGTGTCGTCTTCCTGGTGTCGAGGACCCGCACCGACGGGTCCACAGTGCGCACCGCGTCGACGTAGCGCCGGGTGAGGGTGGCCACCCCCGAGAGGTGCCCCAAGAAGTTGAGGGCGGTCCGCTCGGCCGTGAGGATGGGCCGCAGCCGGCCCTCCACCTCGGCCACGACCTCGCCCGGCCGCACCATTGAGCCGTCAGGGAGCCGCCAGTCGACCGACAGGTCGGGGCCGACGGTGCTGAAGGCCTCCTCGGCGCAGCGCTGGCCGGCCAGCACCCCCTCGGCCCGGGCCACGACGGCCAGGCGGCCCCGGGCCGCCGCGGGGACCAGGGCGGCCGTGAGGTCGCCCAGGGCGCCCAGGTCCTCGGCCAGGGCCCGGGCCACCGCCTCGCGCACGAAGGCGGCCGGGGGGTGGACGCCCTCGGCCTCGGCGGGCCCGGCGCTCACCGCTCGCCCCCGGTCGGCCCCGAGCGCGGTCCGGCGTGCACCAGCCGGCAGCGCCAGCGCTCGTCGGTGTCGGGGAAGTCCGAGCGCGCGTGGGCGCCCCGGCTCTCCTGGCGGGCCCGGGCCGAGGCGAGGAGGGCCCGGGACAGCGCCACCAGGTTGGCCAGCTCGCCGGTCTCGGCCCCGGCCGGGGCGGCCGCCGCCACCTCGGCCACCTCGGACACCACGGCCGACGCCGCGTCGATCGACGACGCGCTGCGGACCACACCGGCGCCAGCGGTCATCGACCGCTGCAGCCGGTCGCGCGCCTTGGGCAGGTCGGGTTGGGGTCCGCTCACCGCCGCCGCACCGTCGGTCCCCGGTGCCCGCCCGCCGCCATGGCCGGCCGATCCGTCGGCGACCGGGCACCCGCCGATCACCTCGGGGTCGGAGGGGCGTGGGTCAGAAGGGCGCGGACCGAGGACGGCCCGCATGGCCCCGGTCGGCCCGGGGCCCGAGGCCCCCGCGGCGATCTGCTCGGCCAGCCGGGCCCCGAAGACCATCCCCTCGAGCAACGAGTTGGAGGCCAGGCGGTTGGCGCCGTGCACGCCGGTGCAGGCCGCCTCGCCGGCCGCCCAGAGGCCGGGGAGCGCGGTGGCACCCCACAGATCGGTCACCACCCCGCCCGAGAGGTGGTGGGCGGCCGGGGCGATGGGCAGCCAGTCGCGGGCCGGGTCCAGCCCGATGGCCGCCAGCGAGCGGGCGATCGTCGGGAACCGCTGCTCGAAGCGCTCGAGGCCGGTGGCGTCGAGCCACAGGTGGTCGACGCCCTCGTCGGCCATGCGGGCGGCCATGGCCCGGCTGACCACGTCGCGCGGGCGAGCTCGTCGACGAAGCGCTCCCCGGCGGCGTCGCGCAACAGGGCCCCGTGGCCCCGCAACGCCTCGGACAGCAACGGCCGGGGCATGGCCGGGTGGTGCAGGGCCGTCGGGTGGAACTGGACGAACTCGACGTCGGCCACCGCCACGCCGGCCCGCAGGGCCATCGCCACCCCGTCGCCGGTGGCCTCCTTGGGGTTGGTGGTCACCGCGTAGAGCTGGCCGGCACCTCCGGTGGCCAGGACCACGTGCTCGGCCTCCACGTCGACCGCCGGGCCGCCGGGCGGCAGGGCCCGCACCCCCCGGCAGCGCCCGTCCCGCGTGAGCAGGTCGAGGGCGAACCACCGCTCCAAGACGGCGTCGGCCGTCCGACCGGTGGCCTCCACCAGGGCCCGTTCCACCTCGGCCCCGGTGGCCGCCCCGCCGGCGTGGACCACCCGAGGCACCGAGTGGCCGCCCTCTCGGGCCAGGGCCAGGTGGCCCGTGGACTCCCGGTCGAACTGGGCCCCGAGGGCGATCAGCTCGTGGACCCGGCCCGGCCCCTCGTCGACCAGGACCCGCACCGCGTCCTCGTCGCACAGTCCGGCCCCGGCGGCCAGGGTGTCGGCCAGGTGGAGGTCGGTCGAGTCCTCGTCGCCGCCGAGGACGGCGGCGACGCCCCCCTGGGCCCAGCGGGTGGCCGACTGGGACAGCTCCCCTTTGGTCAGCACGCCGATCCGCAGGGCCGGACCGCTCCCCCGCTCGGCCAGCCGGACGGCGGCCGACAGGCCGGCCACCCCGCTACCCAGCACGAGCACGTCGAACGGTCCGGTCGCCCCGGCCCGTCGGGGGGCGGGCCGGTCGGGCGGGCTCACGCCGGGCCGGTCGCCGCCAGCTCGGCGTCCAGGCGGGCCGACGCCTCGTCGATCACCCTGTTGGCCCGGTCGACGTGGACGACACGGGGCACGTAGTGCTCCAACTCGTCGCGCGAGTAGTCGGCGTAGGTGATCAGGATCACCTTGTCGCCGGGCGCCACCAGCCGGGCGGCGGCGCCGTTGAGGCAGATCTCGCCGGCCCCGCCCTCGATGGCGTAGGTCTCGAAGCGGGCCCCGTTGTCGATGTCGAGCACCGCCACCTGCTCGTAGGGGTAGATGTCGGCCAGAGCCATGAGCTCGGTGTCGATGCTCACCGACCCCACGTAGTTGAGGTTGGCCGCCGTCACCGTCGCCCGGTGGATCTTGGACTTCATCATCCGTCGCCTCATGGCGCCCCGAATCCTCTCTGGCGAGCGCTCCTGGCCCGCTCGGCTGTGCCCGCCGCGCTTAGCGTCGAGCCTCTCCTGATCAGTGCCGTGCCCACCGGTCCCGTGCCCATCGGTGCCGTGCCCACCGGTCCCGTGCCCACTGGTGCCATGCCCACTGGTGCCGTGCCCATCAGTGCCGGCCCGCCGTCACCCGGGCCCGCGCCGCCGTCGGGGCCGGGCGGGTCGGGGCGGCCGGCACCGCCTCGCAGTTGTCGATGAGACGCACCGGGCCGACGCGCGCCGCGATCAGCAGGCGCACCGGGAACGACCCGTCGAGGAGGGCCGGCACTTCGAGGGTGCGGGCGTCGACCGCCACTGCGTAGTCGAGGGCGACGGCGGGCTCGGTGCCCACGACGGCGGCCATGGCCGCCCCCACCGTGTCGGGGTCCCGCTCGCCCGACCCGACGGCCGAGCGCCCCGTCGCCAGGGCCCGGGAGAGGACCACGGCCGACGCCCGCTCGGCCGCCGAGAGCCGGACGTTCCGGCTCGAGAGCGCCAGGCCGTCGGCTTCCCGGACGGTCGGGCACCCAACGACGTCGACAGGGAGCGAGAGGTCGGACACCAGGGTGCGGACCACCGCCAGCTGCTGGAAGTCCTTCTCACCGAAGTAGGCCCGGCAGCGCCCGGCGACGGCGAAGAGCTTGGCCACCACCGTCGCCACGCCGTCGAAGTGGCCCGGCCGGGCGGCACCCTCGAAGCGCTCGCTCACCGAGCCGACCGACACGGTGGTCGACAGCGGCTCGGGCCACGCCGGGTACATCTCGGTCACCGACGGGGCCAGGACCGCGGTCACCTTGGCCTCGGCGCAGCGGGCCAGGTCGGCCTCCAAGGTCCGCGGGTACTGGTCGATGTCGCTCGGGTCCCCGAACTGCAGCGGGTTGACGAAGATGGTCACCGCCACGACGTCGCACTCGGCGGCCGCCCGCGCCACGAGCGAGAGGTGCCCGGCGTGCAGCGCCCCCATGGTGGGCACCAACCCGACGGTGCGCCCGGCGGCCCGGGCCCCCTCGAGTTGGTCGGCGAAGCCGGCGGTCGTGTGGTGGACCTGCACGGTGCTAGCCCACCGCGGCGGCGACGGCCGGCGCCGTCTCGGTCGCGTCCGCCGCCCCGTCGGCCGGCGCCGGGTCGCCCGGCTCGGGCACCCAGCCTTCGGACAGGACGACCTCGGGCACCACCCGGGCCGAGCGCACCTCGGCCACCCCGGCCGTGGACCGCGACAGCGGGCGCTCGGCCGAGGGGTGGTCTCCGGCCAGTTGGAGGGCCAGGCCGACGCCCGCGTTGTAGGCCGGGCGCTCGGCGGGGGCCAGGGCGTCTCGGTGACGGGCCAAGGTGGCGTAGTCGCCCCGCACGGCCGGTCCGGTGAGGGCCCGGCGCGGTCCCAGCCGGGCCACGTCGTCGACGGCGGCCCGGGTCAGGCCCAAGAAGGCGTCGAGGTCGAGACCGACGGAGGCCGCCACCCGCTCGACCTGGCCGAGCAGGGCCACCACGTGGTTGGCGGCGATGCAGGCCGCCGCGTGGTAGGCGGCCCGGTCCTCGTCGGCCACGATCACCGCCCGGCCGCCCAGTTCGGCGGCGATGGCGGTGGCCACCGGGTCACCGGCCACGGCGAAGGTGACCCCTGCGCTCAGGCGCCGGGCGCCGTCGGCCGGGTCGGGCAGCGGGACCAGCGGATGCAGGGCCGCCCGTCGGTGGTGGGGGGCCAGCGCCTCGAGGCCGAGGGAGCCCGACAGGTGGAGCACCACCGTCGAGGGGTCCGGGTCGACGGCGGCGGCCACCTCGGCCACCGCGTCGTCGGGGGTGGCGATGACCAGCACGTCGACGCCGTGGGCGGCGGCTCGGGGGTCGTCGGCCCGGCCGAGCATCCCGACCACGTCCCACCCGACGGCGGCCAGGGCCGACGCCAGGGACGAGCCGGCCCGCCCGGGGCCGATGAAACGGATGGTGTGCACCGCATCCTCCTTCGGCGTTCCAGCCCCGGGGCCCGGGTGCCGTTCGCCTTCAGTGGCCGCAATTGCAGACGGTCAGAGCATACCCAGCTCGGACACCTCACCACCAGCAGCGGCCAGGGCGGCCGCCGGCACCAGGTCGGGGGCCAGGTCGGCCAGGGGGGCGAGGACGAACCGCCGCTGCCACAACCGCGGGTGCGGGACCACCAGGTCCGGCTCGTCGACGCTCACCCCCTCCACCCACAGCACGTCGGCGTCGAGGGTCCTCGGGCCGTTGACCACCGTGCGGACCCGGCCGGCCGCCGCCTCGAGGGCCCGGCACCGGGCCAACAGCGCCCGGGGGTCGTCGGTGGTCGACAGCTCGACCACCACGTTGAGGTAGCGACCCTGGCCGGCCGGTCCGCCGACGGGCTCGGTCTCGTAGAGGGGGGAGACGGCGACCACGTCGCCGCCGGCCGACAGCGCGGCCACCGCCTGGCGCAGGTAGCGGCGCCGGTCGCCCAGGTTCGACCCGAGGCCGAGGAAGGCCCGGGCTCCGCTCACCGCGGGGCGGCGCCGGTCGGCCCGTCGGGGCCCTCGGGCCGGCGCCGCACGGTCCGCACCCCGACCGAGTCGACGTCGAGGGCCAGGGGCGGGCGCAGCTTGCGGACCGTCACCCCGACGGCCGCCACCCGCTGGTCGGCCCCGAGCACCTCGTCGGCCAGGGCCCCGGCCAGGGCCTCGAGCAGGGCGTAGGACCTCGAGACCACGAGGGCGGCGGCCGCCTCGGCCACCGCGGCGTAGTCGACCGTGTCGGCCAGGTCGTCCGAGCGCGCCGCCCCGGTGGTGTCGAGCCACAGGTCGAGGTCGACCGAGAAGGGCTGGGGGCGCGAGCGCTCCTCGGCCAGGACCCCGTGGGTCCCGAGGACCCGCAGCCCCCGGATCTCGATGCGGTCCCGCCGGCGCCAGCCCCGGCCGGTGCCCTCGGGCCCCGGGTGCCCGACGGCGGTCATCAGACCGGCTGGCGGGGGGGCATCCCGTCGACCAGGGCCACCAGCTCGCGCCCGGTCGAGCCCATCTGGTGCCCGACGACGTGTTCGATCAAGGCCACCGCCTGGGGACCGCTCGGCAGCCGGCCGGACCAGACCAGAAAGCCGGCCACCACGCCCATCACCCGGTCGCCCAGCTCCTCTTGGTGGACCAGGATCCGCAGGCCCTCGCCGAGGGAGCGCTCGATGTCGGCGTAGCAGTCGGCCAGGGTGGCCCGGGGGTCGGTGGAGGGGGCCAGGGGGTAGTGGGCGTAGGCGAGGCCCTCGTCGTCGTAGGCGTGGAGGTTGTGGGGGGACGGCAGGAGCGAGACGATGCGGGTGAAGCCCTGCACCCGGAGCCAGATGAGCTCCTCTTGGCGGCGGACCCGGCGGTGGTTGGGGGCGAAGCCCCCGGGGCGTTCGCTCACCGCCAGGCGGTCGCGGATGACCCAGGTGAAGTTGCGCGGCGGGATGCCCGCCGCCCACTTGCCCTTCACGCCGCCACCGCCAGCGGCCCGGGCCCGACCAGGCGGGCCGCCAGCACGGTCGGCGCCACGTCGTGGACCCTGACCATGGTCGCCCCGTGCACCATGGCGTGCACGGCGGTGGCCAGCGAGGCCTCGGATCGCCCCTCGACGGGTGCGGGCTCGGTCCCCGGCGGGACCCCGAGGGCGCCCAGGAAGCGCTTGCGGCTTGTGCCGACCAGCACGCCGAACCCCTCGGCCCGGGCCGCCGCGGCCAGTTCGCCCAGCCGGGCCAACAAGGTCAGGTTGTGCGCCGTGGTCTTGCCGAACCCGATGCCCGGGTCGACCCAGATCTCCCTGACCCCGGCGGCGGCGGCCCGGCGGGCCCCCTCGAGCACCGCCCGATGGACCTCGGCCGCCACGTCGCCGTAACGGGGGTCGCGCTGCATGTCGCCCGGGGTGCCCTGCATGTGCATCGAGACCCAGCCCACGCCGAGCTCGGCGGCGAGGGGCCACAGCCGGCCCGAGATGTCGTTGAGCACCGACGCCCCGGCGGCCACCGCCGCTTTGGCCACCGCCGGCTTGACCGTGTCGACCGACACCGCCGTCTCTTTCGCCAGTGCCTCGATCACCGGCAGCACCCGGCGCAGCTCCTCGGCTTCGGAGACCGGTCGGGCCCCGGGCCGGGAGGACTCCCCACCCACGTCGACCAGGTCGGCCCCTTCGGCGGCCAGGCGCCGCCCGTGGGCCAGGGCCTCGGCGGCCCCCAGGTAGCGCCCGCCGTCGGAGAACGAGTCGGGCGTCACGTTGAGCACGCCCATCACCCGCGTTCGCTGCACCTGGGGTCGACCCCCTCCGCCCTGCACGCCGCCAGCGTACGCGACCCGCACCGACCCCGCGACGGGACGTTTCACCAGCTCGGCGCCCTGACCGGTCAGCGGCCGTGGATGAACTGCATGGCCTCGGCCCGGGTCGCCACGTCGGAACGGAAGAGGCCCCGCACCGATGAGGTCACCGTGATCGTCCCGGGCTTCTTGACCCCGCGCATCGACATGCACAGGTGCTCGGCCTCGAGGACGACCAGCACCCCTCGGGGCCCGAGGACCGACTCGATGGCGTCGGCGATCTGGGTCGTCATGCGCTCTTGGACCTGGAGCCGCCGGGCGAAGCCGTCGACCAGCCGGGCCAGCTTTGAGAGCCCGGTGATGCGACCGTCGGACCCGGGGATGTAGGCGACGTGAGCCTTGCCGATGAACGGGACCATGTGGTGCTCGCACAGCGAGGCGAACGGGATGTCACGGACCATCACCATCTCGTCGTGCTCGGCGGCGAAGGTGACGGTCAGGTGGCGCGACGGATCGTCGTGGAACCCGCTGAAGAGTTCCTCGTACATGGCGGCCACCCGCCGGGGGGTGTCGGCCAGACCGTCGCGACCGGGGTCTTCGCCGATGGCCTCGAGGATCTCAGTCATCGCCCGGGCCACCCGTTCGGTGTCGACCGCCATCGCCGGGTCGGGTCTCAGCGCCCGTCGGGCGAATCGCCCACGTAGACGTGGACGCCGCGCAGGTTGCGGTAGCGCTCGGCCACGTCGAGCCCGTAGCCGACGACGAACGTGGACGGGATCCGAAAACCCACGTAGCGCAGGTCGAGCTCGACCCGCTGCTCGCCGTCTTTGACCAACAGGGCGCACACCTCGACGCTGCGGGGCCGCCGGGCCTGGAGGTACTTGCGCAGGTAGTTGAGGGTGAGCCCGCTGTCGATGATGTCCTCGACCACCAGCACGTGGCGGTCGGTCAGCTCGGCGTCGAGGTCTTTGACGATCCGGACCACGCCCGAGGTCCGCGTGGCGCTGCCGTAGGACGAGACGGCCATGAAGTCGACGTCGACCGGCAGCTCGATGGCCCGGCACAGGTCGCTCATGAACATCATGGCGCCCTTCAGGACCCCGACCAGCAGGGGCGGGTCCCCGGCGTAGTCGGCGGTGACGGCCGCCCCGAGCTCGGCCACCCGGGCGGCCAGCGCGTCGGCCCCCACCACCTCGTCACCGACCGCCGACGCGGCCCAGGCGGGGACGACCCGGCCCGCCGCATCGGTCTGCACCGGCGTGACCTTACCGCCCGCCCGCTCGACGGCCGCCCGCTCGACGGCCGCCCGCTCGACGGCCCCCCGCTCGACAACCTCGTGCTCGACGGCCAGGCGGCCGCCCGACCGGCGGACCCGGACCCCGCCGGCCAGCTCGGTGGCCACCGCGTCGCCCCCGGCCACGGCCAGGACCCTGGTCACCTCGGCCAAAGAGGGCGGGTGGCGCCCGTCGCCACCGGCCCGGCCCCCGCTCACCGGCGTGGCCCCGGCCTGGCGCAGCCAGCGCCGGACGGCCCGTCGCCGCACGGCCAGGGGGACAGAGGACAAGGAGCGGGCGTCGGAGGGGTCGGCCACGATCGCCGCCGCCAGCGCGTCGAGCAGGTCGGCGTCGTCGCCGGCCACCGCCGCGTGGCGGGCCAAGAGGGGCACCGGGTCGCGCCCGGCCACCGCCGCCCACAGCGGCAGCAGCTCGTGGCGCACCCGGTTGCGCAGGTGGCGGGGGTCGTCGTTGGAGGGGTCGCGGACGGCGACGAGCCCGAGGGCGGCGCAGATCCCCTCGGTCTGTGTGCGCCGGACCCCGAGCATCGGGTGGGTCGGCCCGGGGCGCATGGCGGCCAGGCCGTCGAGACCCGAGCCGCGCACCAGGTTGCACACGACCGTCTCGGCCTGGTCGTCCATGGTGTGGCCGGTGGCCACGTCGGCCGGCAGGGCACCGTAGCGGGCGGCCCGGGCCCGGGCCTCGAGGTTGGGCCCGGGGGCGACGCTCACCCGCCGGCTGGAAAAGCGCGCCCCGAAGTCCCGGGCGGCCGAGCGCACCACGTCGGCTTCGGCGGCCGAGCCCTCCCGCAGCCCGTGGTCGACATGGACCGCCTCGACGGCACAGCCCGCCGCGGTGGCCAGCACCAGCAGGGCCAGGGAGTCCGGGCCGCCCGAGACCGCGCAGACGAGCCGGGAACCGGGGCCGGGGAACGTGCAGTGGGCCAGCGCCTCGGCCACCGGCGCCGGCCAGCCCGCCGGGGCCGGGGCCCGGGCGGCCACGGTCACCGGGCGACGGCGGGGGGCGGGGCGACCCGGCTCACCCACTCGGCGGGGTTGCGGATCTCGGCCAGCGAGGGCAGCCATTCGGGCCCGCGCCAGACCCGGTTGAACAGGTCGGCCCCGCCCGCCTCTTCCACCTCGTTGACGAACTTCTCCCCCTCGGCGTACTGGCGCAGCTTGGCCTCGAGGCCGAGGATCTTCTGGAGCAGCCGGGCCGGGCCGTGCACCTGGCGGCGCCGCTCGCGCAGCACGGCGCTGAAGCGGGCCGCCCCGGGGACCGCCTCGGCCCCGGCCCTGTCCATGGTCACGTCGCCGTGGCCCTCCAAGAGGCTCATGAGGGCCTGGATCCGCTGGAGGGCGTCGAGCTGGTCGGGGGTGGCCACCAGGCCGAGCACGCCGGCGTCGTTCAACGGGCTGCGCCCGGCCAGCACCTCGTCGGCGGCCCGGCGGACGGCCTCGGCCAGCCGGCGCGGGTCGGCGGCGGCCGGCTCGAGGCCCTGGTCCACCAGGGCGACGAAGTGGTCCCGGAGCCAGGGCACGGCGGTGAACTGGCAGCGGTGGGTGACCTCGTGCAGGGCCAGCCAGAGGCGGAACTGGCGGGGCTCGAAACCGTAGCGGGTCTCGAGGTCCACCACGTTGGGGCCGACGTAGTACACGAGGTCCTGGTCGTCGGCCGAGTCCTCGGTCACCAACAGGTCGTACTGGCCGAGCACCCGGGTCGACATCCACGCCAGGACCAGACCGAGCTGGGCTCCGCTCAACGCCCGGCCGGCCCCGGCCAGCGGCCGGGGGAGCAGGCGGGCCAGGGCGGCCGGCCCCGAGGCGGCCGACCGCTGGGCCTCGAACTTCACCAGGGTCGGCCCCACCAGGCGCTGGATGGAGGCGACGTTGGCCCGGACCCACCCGGCCCGGTCGGTCACCCGGGCCCGGGCCGGGGTGGGGGCACGCAGCCCGGTGGCCTCGGCCACCAGCACCTCGGCCCGCGCCGTCAGCTCGGCGAAGTCGGCCTCGAGGGCCCCGGGGCTGTAGGCCGGGACCGACGAACGGGCGATCGACCACTCGGCCACCCGCTGGGCCACCGCCCAGTCGACCAGCCCCGGGACGCCCTCGGGGGGCGAGGGCCTTACCGTGGGCGTCGCCGGACCCGACAGGGCGGCCACCGGACTCAGTCGGCTCGGGAGGGCCGGCGCTGCTCCTCGTCGATGGCCTCGGCCACCCGGCGGATGAGGGCCTCGGGCACCCGGTCCTTGCACCGGCTGGCGATCACCACCCGCAGCTCGGCCTCGAACTCCGCCGCGCCGGCGCACGGGGCGCAGTAGTCCAGATGGACGGCGATCTCCTGACGCCGCTCCTCGGTCAGCTCACCGTCCAAGAAGTCGTAGAGCTGGTGGACCGCCTCGCCACAGTTGACCTCTCCGGTCCCCGACCCTCCCCCGTGGTCGCCCGCCACCCCCGTGTTCACGGCCTGACCTCCCTTGGCCTCTCCACGCTCGCCGCGTGCCGGTGCTCGGCGCGGCGTCGAGGGGCCGGCAGAGCGGGCCCGCGGGCCCAGCCGGCGCCCGCCTCCGGGCCGGGGCTCCCTGTGACCACCGCGCTCGCGACGACCACCGCGCTCCCGCAATCACTGCGCTGTTCACGACCATTGCGCTGCCTGCACCCACTCTCTCGCCCATCGCGCTCACTCGCCCGTCCCGAAGCCGGTCCCGACAAGCCCACGATCTTGTGCGAATTGGAGCAACGCCTTCTGGAGCGCCCTTCTTCCCCGGTGGATCCTGGACATCACCGTCCCGATGGGCACCTCGGTGATCTCGGCGATCTCCTTGTAGGAGAACCCCTCGACGTCGGCCAGGAGTACCGCCATGCGGAAGGCCTCGGGCAGCGACTCGATCGCCGCCTTCACCTCGTCATCGGTGAAGGTGTCGAGGGCCTCGTCCTCGGCGCTGCGCCCGGGGTCCGCCCCGTCGCCGGGGACGAGCCGCCGGTACAAGTAGAGGTCCTCGACGTCCTCGACGTCGGAGATCTGGGGCCGGCGCTTGGCCGCCCGGTAGGTGTTGATGTAGGTGTTGGTGAGGATGCGGTAGAGCCAGGCCTTGAGGTTGGTGCCCTCGGCGAAGGTGCCGAAGGCCCGGTAGGCCTTGAGGTAGGTCTCTTGGACCAGGTCCTCGGCGTCGGCCGGGTTCCGGGTCATGCGCAGGGCCGCCGTGTAGAGCTGGGGCATGTACTCCATGGCGAGCTCGGTGAACCGGGCCTGGTCTGCCATGGACGCACCCTACCCACCACCAGGCCCCGGCGCCGCCCGCGGTGCCCCCGGCCCGGGACCCGGCTCGACCGGGCGGGTGCCGGCCGCGGCCGGCGGCGGCCGCGCTACCTTTGGCCGCCGGAGCGCCGCCCGGCCTCTGGAGCGGGAAGGGACATGACCACAGCCCCGAGCGAGCTCGGCATCGACCTCATGAGCGGCGCCTTCTTCGGGGGTGACCCGTACCCGGCCTTCGCCTGGATGCGCCGCCACGCCCCCGTCTACTACGACGAGCCGAACGACCTGTGGGCCGTCGCCCGCTACGCCGACATCAAGGCGGTCTCGACCGACACCGCCACCTTCTCCAACGCCAACGGGATCCGGCCGAAGTTCCCACCGCTGCCGATGATGATCGAGTTCGACGCCCCCGAGCACGTGCGGCGTCGACGGCTGGTCTCGGCCGGGTTCACCCCCCGGCAGGTGCGCGAGATGGAGGGCCACATCCGGGCCATCTGCGACGGGATCCTCGACGCGGTGTGCGAGAAGGGCACCTGTGACTTCGTGGCCGACATCGCCGCGCCCCTCCCCCTCGCCGTCATCGGCGACATGCTGGGGGTGGCGCCGGGCGACCGGGCCGACCTGCTGCGCTGGTCCGAGGACATGCTCGGCTCGCAGGGCTCGCTCGAGCCGGAGGCCATCGAGCGGGCGGCGGCGGCCTTCGTCGAGTACAACGACTACATCCACCCGGTCTTCGACGACCGCCGGGCCCGGGGGAGCACCGACGACCTGGTCGGTATCCTCTGCCACGCCGAGGTCGACGGGGACCGCCTCGACGACCCCTCCTTGGTCCACGAGACCCTGCTCATCTTGATCGGGGGCGACGAGACCACCCGCCACGTCCTCTCGGGGGGCATGCACGCCCTGGCCACCAACCCCGACCAGTGGGCCCGCCTGGTGGACGACCGCACGCTCGTCCCGGGCGCGGTCGAAGAGATGCTGCGCTGGGTGACCCCCATCAAGAACATGGCCCGCACCGCCACCACGGACACCGAGCTGGCCGGCCAGCACATCGCCCAAGGCCAGGAGCTCCTCTTGCTCTACCCGTCGGCCAACCGGGACGAGGCCGTGTTCGTCGACCCCGACACCTTCGACGTGGCCCGCAGCCCCAACCCCCACATCGCCTTCGGGTTCGGGGCCCATTTCTGCCTGGGCAACCAGCTGGCCCGACTCGAGCTCAAGGTGATGTTCGAGCGCCTGGCCGAACGGCTGCCCGACCTGGCCCTGGCCACCGACGGACCCCTGCCCCTGCGCCCGGCCAACTTCATCAGCGGGATCGAGACCATGGTGGTCACGTACTCCCCGACCGCCCCGGTGGGCTGAGCCGGTGACCGGTCCCGCGCCGCGCGGCCCTTCGCCGGCCGGGGGCCTCGAGGGTCTGTCGGCCCTGGTCACCGGCGGTGCGGGGGGCATCGGCCGGGCCACCGCCGAGCGCCTGGCGGCCGACGGGGCTCAGGTCACCGTGTGCGGGCGGACCGAGGCCACCCTCCTCGAGGCGGCGGCCCGGATCGCCGAGGTCGCCGGGCCGGGCGGCGGGGCCCACCACCTGGTGGCCGACGTCACCGTCGAAGACGACGTGGCGGCGGCCGTGGCGGCGGCGGCCCGCCCGACCGGGCGCCTCGACATCCTCTTCGCCTGCGCCGGGGGCGCCCACCACATGGGCCCGCTCTTGACTGCCGACGCGGCGGGGGTGCGGGCCACCGTCGAGCTCAACCTGATCGGCTCGTTCCTGTGCGTCAAACACGCCGGGGCGGCCATGGCCGCCGACGGGCGGGGGGGCTCGATCGTGTTGATGTCGTCGGGGACCGGCCACTTCCCCCACCGGTGGCTGGGGGCCTACGGGATGTCCAAGGCCGGGATCGAGTCCCTCTGCGCCTATGCGGCCGAGGAGCTCGGGGCGAGCTCGATCCGGGTCAACGCGATCCAACCCGGCATCATCGACGACGAGCTGATGTCGTTCATCACCGCCGGCGGCCCCCTGCTCGACGACTACCTGGCCCAGATGCCGCTCAGCCGGGTGGGGACGGTGAGCGACGTGGCCGCCGCCGTGCGCTTCTTGGCCGGGCCCGAGTCGTCGTGGATCACCGGCGAGTGCCTGGCCGTCGACGGCGGTCACCACCTCCGGCGCGGCGCTGACTACTCCCTCCTCGGAGGGTGAGCCCCACCGCAAGAGGCTCCAGGCCGACCCCGGGGCGCCGGGGCGGTCGAGGGCTGCGGGCGGCGGCGGCGGCCCTCGCCGCGCTGGCCGCCGGGGCCGCCGCCTGCGGCACCGCCCTGCCCGACCTCGACGCGGCCCCGGGCGTGGCCAGCCAGTACAGCGCACCGGCCCGCTACATGAACGCCCAGCCGGCCCTCGGCGCCACGACGACGGTGTCGGGAGTGCTGCGGGCCCCGGGGGGCCCGTACATCCGGGACGCATCCGGGCGGGTCGTCTTCTTGCACGGGGTCAACGTCGTCTACAAGCACCCGCCCTACGAGCTCACCGTGACACCGGGCAAGGCCTGGAGTTTCACCGCCGCTGACGCCTCGCGCATCGCCGACCTCGGCTTCAACGTCGTGCGCCTCGGGATCCTCTGGGAGGGCCTCGAGCCGGGGACCGGCGGGCCGAACCAGCCGGCCATCTGCACCCCGGGAAAGCCCGGCAATCCCCACATGTACAACGCCAGGGCGGCCGACGCCTACCTGGCCCAGGTGGCCAAGGTGGTGGACCTGTTGGGCCGCCACCACGTCTACACCCTCCTCGACATGCACCAGGACGTCTACAGCCAGGTGTTCCGGGGCGAGGGTGCCCCGGCCTGGGCGGTCTGCACCGACCAGGCCGAGGGGGCGCCGATCACCGCCCTCGGCGGGCGGTGGTCGACCAACTACCGCAACCCCCTGCTCGACGTGGCCGTCCGCCACTTCTGGAACAACGACGTGGTGGGCGACCTCCAGGGCGAGTTCGACCGGGTCTGGGGGACCGTGGCCCGCTACTTCCGGGACAACGAGTGGGTCGCCGGCTACGACCCCTACAACGAGCCGTTCTCGACCTCGGCCGTCTTCGACGACGGCCAGCACTTCGCCGCCCACCTCGAGTGCTTCTACACCGGTCGGCTCCACCCCGGGGCCCTGGACATCGACGAGCCGATCGTCTGCCCGCCCGGGGTGCCGGCCGAGGGCGTCATCCCGACCATCGAGGCGGCCGACACCCACCATCTGGTCTTCGCCGAGCCGGACAACTACACCATCCGCCACGGCAAGGGCTTCGACCTGATCGGGCCGATGGACTACCGGCGCCTCGTCTACAACTTCCACGTCTACTGCGGCCAGCGCAGCCCGGTGACCGGGGACCCAGTCGACCTCCACACCTGCGTCGACCACGAGGTGGCGGCCATCGTCCAGCGCATGAAGGACCGGGCCCACAAGGCCACACCGGACCAGCCGGGCGGCCCGGCCTGGTTCATGAGCGAGTTCGGGGCCACCCACAGCCTGGCGCTGGTCTCGGCCGTCACCGCCTACGCCGAGTACTTCGACCTGGGCTGGGCCTACTGGTCGTGGAAGTACTACGACGACCCCACCGGGAGCTCCTTTGAAGCGCTGGTCAACCACCGGGGCCGCCTCGAGGCGACCGTCGACGCCCTCAGCCGCACCTACCCCCAGGCGGTGGCCGGCACCCCGACGTCGGTCCGCTTCGACCCGGCCGGGGGCGACTTCTCGTTCACCTACACCCCGGCGCCGCGGGTCCACGCGCCGACGGTGGTCTTCGTGGCCGACCGCCACTACCCCCATGGCTACTGCACCGAGGTGACCGGCGGCCAGGTGCTCTCGGTCCCCGGCAGCACCCACCTGCTGGTGCGCGCCGACCCCGGCGCCCGTTCGGTCCAGGTGCGCGTCGAGGCCGGGCGCTGCGCCGCCGGCTGAGGCGGCCCCGCGGCTGGGCCCCGGTCCGGGGGCGTCCGCCCTGGTCAGGGCCGGACCGGCCGAGGCCAGCGGGGGCCGCCGGAGGGTTGCTGATCGACATCCGCCCCGGCGCTGCGGGCTCACCCCGCACCACCACCACCTGGTCGGCGCTGCGGCCACCCCGTCGAGCTCGACGCCCCCGAGATGGAGGAGTGGGTTCGCACGCTCGGGCGGCGCCACGCCTTCAGCGACGTCGACCACGTGCTCGAGAGCACCGGCGTCTGCGAGCGCTGCGCCGGCTCGGGGCCCTAAGAGAGCCACCGAGCCGGCTCCGCGCTACTGGAGGGTCTCTGACCCGGTCACGCTGTTGGGCCGGTCCACGACGGTGCCGGTGTTGCCGGTCACCGTCAGGTTCCCGACGATGCAGTTCGACTTGACCGTCGCCCCGCCGCTGTTCTGCTTGACCTCGACGGCGCCGAGGAACGAGCAGTCCGACACGTTGACCCCCCCGCTGTTGGAGGTGACCGACACCGCGCCGATCCCGGCGCACCCCTGGACCGAGACGCCGTCGGTGTTCGACGTGAGCGAGACCGCGCCGACGATGGCGCTCCCGAGACAGTCCGAGGTCCCGTTGCCGATCACCACCGCACCCTGCGAGAGGGTGGCGGTCAGGATCCCGCCGAGGGCGGTGCTGCAGACCTGGAGCTGGGCCCCACTGGAGTAGCTGATCGCCCCGAGGACGATCGCCCCCTGGGTTTCGAGGGCCCCGCCGGTCTGCACGCTGACGTTGCCGAGCTGCACGCAGCCCGGCGGGATCAGGACCGACTCGCCGGCGGTGACCACCACCGCACCGATGTGGTCACAGACCAAGGTGGTGGCGAAGGTCACGGTCAGGGTGCCCGGGACGAAGCTGAACGTGTAGTTCCTGGCCGCCAGGGTCCCGATCGAACACGTGATCGGGTAGCTCCCACCGGGGCTCGAGGTGGTGGCCGTCGTGCTGCACGCCGCCTGGCCGGTGACCCCCGAGGTGGCCAGGGTCTGGCCGTCGACGAAGCCGGTGATGGTGGCGGTCAGGGCGGGCACGGCGGCCCCGAAGGCCTTGGACTGGTTGTTGGCCGTGACCACCAGGGTGGCCGGGACCACGGTGACCGTCCCGGCGACGTAGCTGATGGTGTAGTTGGCGTCGACCGCGCCCGAGCAGCTCGACACGTAGGTCCCGACGGCGCTGGTCGGGGTGACCGACGTCGAACAGGTCGGCGCCGAACCGAGTTCGGAGGGCCCGTGGCCGGCCGGGAAACCGGTGTAGCTGGCGGTGATGGCGCCCGGCGTGCTCCCGTAGGTCATCGACTCAGACGAGGCGGTGACGGTGAGGGCGGCCGGGCTGACCAGGATCGAGCCGGCCACGTACACGATGGTGTAGTTGGGGTCGACCGCCCCCGAGCAGCTGGTGGCGTAGCTGCCCACCGGGCTCGACGAGCTGGCCGACGACGTACAGGTGGGCCTGGTGGTGAGCGACGAGGCGCTGTCGCCGTTCACGAAGCCCGAGTACGACGCCGAGACGGACGGCGGGGCGGCCCCGTAGGTCATCGAGCCCGACGAGGCGGTCACGACGAGGGTGGCCGAGCCGACGACCACGGCGCCGGGCACGTAGCTGATGGTGTAGTTGGGATCCGCCGCGCCCGAACAGGTCGACGGGTAGGTCCCGACCGGGCTCGACGAGCTGGCCGTGGTCGTGCAGCTGGGCGCGGTGGTGAGCGACGAGGCGCTGTCGCCGTTCACGAAGCCCGAGTACGACGCGGTGATGGACGGCGGGGCCGCCCCGTAGGTCATCGAGGCCGACCGGGCCGTCACCACCAGCGGGGCAGTGCCGACCACCACCTCACCGGGCACGTAGCTGACCGTGTAGTTGGGGTCGGCCGCCCCCGAGCAGGCCGACGGGTAGGTCCCGACCGGGCTCGACGAGCCGGCGGTCGTCGTGCAGCTCGGCGCGGTGCCGAGCGAGGCGGCGCTGTCGCCGTTCACGAAGCCCGAGTACGACGCCGTGATGGCCGGCGCGGCGGCCCCGTAGGTCATCGAGTTGGACGACGCAGTGACCACCAGTGCGGCGGGGGTCACCTGCGCGGTGCCGCCCACGTAGGCGATCGTGTAGTTCGGGTCCACCGCACCCGAGCACGAGGTCGGGTAGTTGCCGACCGGGCTCGAGGCGCTGGCCGTGGTCGTACACGACGGCTGGGTGGACAGCGCCGAGGCGGTCTCGGAGTTCACGAAGCCCGAGTACGAGGCGGTGACCGCCGGGACGGCGCCGCCGTAGGTGGACGACACCGACGAGGCGGTGACCGTGAGCGACGTCGGGTCCACCTCAACCGATCCGCCGATGTAGCTGATGGCGTAGTTGGGGTCGACCGCGCCCGAGCAGCTGGACCCGTAGACGCCCACACCGGTCACCGACGTGACCGGTGTGGTGCACGTCGGGGCGGTGGTCAGCGACGAGGCGCTGTCGCCGTTCACAAAGCCCGAGTACGAGGGGCTGATGGTCGGGGCCGCCCCGCCGTAGGTGATGAGGGCCGACGAGGCGGTCACCACCAACGGGGCCTGGCCGACGGTGGCCACCCCCGGCGCGTAGCTGACCGTGTAGTTGGCGGCCGCCGCCCCCGAACACGACGTCGGGTAGGTGCCCGCCGGGCTCGAGGCGCTGGCCGTCGTCGTGCACGTCGGCTGGGTGGTCAGCGACGAGGAGGTGTCACCGTTGACGAAGCCCGAGAAGCTGGCCGTGACCGAAGGCACGGCCGACCCGTAGAGCGAGGACGGGGACGAGGCGGTCACCGTGAGCGACGCCGGGTCCACCTCCACCGACCCCGCCACGTAGGTGATGGCGTAGTTGGCGTCGGCGGCACCGTTGCACGAGGTCGGATAGGCACCGACGGAGCTGGCCGAAGTGGCCGAGGTCGAACACGTGGGCCCGGTGGTGAGCGAAGCCGCCGTGTCGCCGTTGACGAAGCCCGAGTAGCTGGCGGTGACCCCGGGCACCGTGCCGCCGTAGGTCATCGAGTCCGACGAGGCGGTCACGCTCAGCGGGGCCGGCCCCACGGTCACCGAACCGGGGACGTAGTCGATGGTGTAGTTGGGATCGACCGCGCCGCTGCACGAGGTGGCATAGGAACCGACCGAGCTGGCCGAGGAGGCCGAGGTCGAACACGTGGGCCCGGTGGTGAGCGAGGCCGCCGTGTCACCGTTGACGAAGCCCGAGTAACTGGCGGTGACCGCAGGCACCGACCCGCCGTAGGTGGTGGCGGCCGACGAGGCGGTCACGACCAGGGTGGCCGAGCCGACGACGACAGAACCGGGCACGTAGCTGACCACGTAGTTGGGGTCGGACGCCCCGCTGCACGAGGTCGGGTACGACCCCACCGGGCTCGAGGCGGTCGCCGTCGTCGAACAGGTCGGCTGGGTGGAGAGCGAGGCCGCCGTGTCGCCGTTCACGAAGCCGGCGTAGACGGCCCCGACCGGGCCCGGGCCGCTCCCGTAGGTGACCGAGGCCGACGAGGCCGAGACGGTGAGCGGGGCCGGGTCGACCGTGACCGAGCCGTTCACGTAGCTGAACGAGTAGTTGGGGTCGGACGCCCCGGTGCAGCTGCTGGCGTAGCTGCCCACGGCGTCCGCCGAGCTGGCCCCCGACGAACAGGTCGGCTGGGTGGAGAGCGAGGCCGCCGTGTCACCGTTCTCGAAGCCCGAGTAGCTGGCGGTGATGGTCGGCGGGGTACCCCCGTAGGTCATCGAGCCCGACGACGCGGTCACCACGACCGCGGCCGCGGCGACCGAGACGGTGCCGTCGACGTAGCTGATGGCGTAGTTCGAGTCCGACGCCCCGCTGCACGTGCTCGGGTACGGCCCGACCGGGCTGGCCGGGGTGGCCGTGGTCGTGCAGGTCGGCTGGCTGGTCAGCGAGGCCGCGGTGTCGCCGTTGACGAAGCCGGCGTAGCTGGCGCTGACGGCCGGCGTCGGGGCACCGAAGGTGACGGTCGGGGACGACGCGGTCACCACCAGGCTGGCCGGGTTGACGGTCACCGTGCCGAAGGCGTAGGTGATCGAGTAGTTGGGGTCGGCCGCATCGGCACAGCCGGTGGCGTAGGCGCCGACCGGGCTCGAGGCGTCCGCCGCCGTCGTGCAGGTCAAGGCGGCCCCGAGGACCGAGATGTCGTCACCGTTCTGGAGGCCCGAGACGATCGGGTCGATCGACGGCACGGTGCCGCCGTAGGTCATCGACACCGAGGACGCGGTGATCGTGAGCGCGGCGGGGTCGACGGTGACCGAGCCGGCGATGTAGCTGATCGAATAGTTGGCGTCGACCGCCCCCGAACACGACGAGCCGTAGGTGCCGACCGAGCTGGCGCTGGTGGCTCCCGTGGTGCAGGTCAGACCGCCCCCGAGGACGGCCACGTTCTCGCCGTTCTGGAGGCCCGACACGGTCGGGGTGATGGTGGGCACGTCGCCGCCGTAGGTGAAGGTCCCCGACGACGCGGTGATGCTGATCGGTGACGGGGTGACGGTCACCGACCCGCCGACGTAGCTGATGATGTAATTCGAGTCGACCGCTCCGGCGCACGAGGTGCTGTAGCTCCCGACCGGGCTCGAGGCGCTGGCCGTCGTCGTGCAGGTCAGGGCATCGCCCAGCACGTCCGAGCTCTCGCCGTTCTCGAGGCCCGACACGGTGGCGGTGATCCCGCCCGGCGCGCTCCCGTAGGTCTCCATCTCCGAGGACGCGGTGATGGTCAGCGGGGCCGGGGCCACGGTCTCAGCGCCGTTCACGTAGCTGATCGAGTAGTTGGCGTCGGCCGCCCCGGTGCACGAGGTCGGGTAGCTGCCCACCGTGCTCGAGGCACCCGCCGCCGTGGTGCAGCTGGGCTGGGTGGTGAGCGAGGCGACGCTGTCGCCGTTGACGAAGCCCGAGTACGAGGCGGTCACCGCGCCCGGCGCGGTCCCATAGGTCGTCGAACCCGACGAGGCGGTGACGACGAGCGGTGCCGCACCGACGGCCACCATGCCGTTCACGTCGGTGATCGAGTAGTTGGCGTCGGCCGCACCGGTGCAGCTGCTGGCGTAGTTGCCGACCGGGCTCGACGAGGTGGCGGTGGTCGAGCACGTCGGTTGGGTGCTGAGCGACGACGAGGTGTCCCCGTTGACGAAGCCCGAGTACGAGGCGGTGATGGCCGGGGCGCTGGCCCCGTAGGTCATGGTCCCCGACGAGGCCACCACGCTGAGCGGGGCCGGGTCCACGTCGACCGAGCCGGCGGCGTAGGTGATCGAGTAGTTGGGGTCGGCCGCCCCCGAGCACGTGCTCGGGTAGCCGCCGACCGGGCTCGACGAAAGGGCCGTCGTCGTACAGGTGGGCTGGGTGGTGAGCGAGGACGAGGTGTCCCCGTCGACGAAGCCCGAGTACGAGGCGCCGATGGCCGGGGCAGACCCGCCGTAGGTCATCGAGGCCGACGACGCGGTGACGACCAGCGGCGCCTGGTTGACGGTCACCGACTGGCTGGACGATGCGCTGGACAGGTACCCGGTGTCGCCGCCGTAGCCGGCGGTCAGGGTGTAGGAGCCCGGGAGGAGCGCCGAGGTGACGCATTGGGCCTGGTAGGTGGATCCGACCAGGGCGAGCGGCTGGGCGGCGCACCCCGAGATCGGGTTGCCGCCGTTCAAGAAGGTCACCGACCCACCGCCATCGGTCGGGCTCACCGTGGCCGTGAGGGTGAGCGACTGGCCGTAGGTGGTGGTGGAGGCCGACGTGGCCAGCGTGGTGGCGGTCGCCGCCTTGGCCGGCGCGGCGATGGCGATGCTGTCGTTGCTCAGCGAACCGGCGAAGATGGCGGTGGCCGGGAGGGAACTGGCCGGCAGCGAGACCTCGACCGGGGTGTTGGTCTGGGTGGTCCCGCCGTTGCCGAGTTGACCGTTGGCGTTGTACCCCCAGGCGTAGACGGCGCCGTTCGAGCCGATGGCCAGGCTGTGGTCCTCGCCGCCGGCGATCGCCGTCGGGCTGACCCCGGCGGCCAACGAGATCGCCGCCGGTACCTTGAGGTTGACCGCTCCGCCGTTGCCGAGCTGGCCGTACAGGTTGTAGCCCCAGACGTAGAGTTTGCCATCCGAGCCGATGGCCATGGAGTGCTCACTTCCGGCGGCGATCTTGACGGGGGAGACCCCGGCCGGCAGGGAGACCACGACGGGTGTCACCGAGTGGCCGATGGTGTTGTCACCGAGCTGACCCATGTTGTTGTCGCCCCAGGCGTAGAGGTTGCCGTCCGAGCCGATGGCCAGGGTGTCCAGAGCGCCGGAGGCGATGGCGGTGACCGGGAGGGCGCTGACCGGCAGCGCGGCGGCCGTCGGCACCTTGGACTCGTTCATGTTGCCGTCGCCCAGCGCGCCGTTGCTCCCGTCACCCCAGACGTAGACCTGGCCGTTCGAACCGAGGGCCTCGCTGGTGTAGGAGCCGGCGGCGACGGCGGTGGCGGCGACGCCGAGCGGGACCTTGATCGGCACCGAGCTGTTGGTGGTCGAATTGTTGCCGAGCTGGCCGAAACCGTTGTAGCCCCAGGTGTAGACGCTGCCGTCGGACCCGAGGGCCACGCTGTGGTCCTGACCGGCCGCCACGGCGATGGGGGTCACCCCGGCCGGGAAGTCCACCTTGACCGGGGTCGCCGAGTCGGTGGTCGTGGCGTTGCCCAACTGGCCGTCGGCGTTGCCACCGGCCGCGTAGAGGTTCCCGTCCGATCCGATGATCAGAGTGAAGTCGCCGCCGCCAGCGGCGGCGACCGGGCTGACCCCCGACGGCAGGGTCATGGCCGACGGTGTGGGCGAGTCGGTCGTGCGTGCCGTTCCCGAGCTGGCCGTTGCTGTTCGAACCCCAGATGTAGAGGTCCGACGCCGCCGCGGCGGCCGGTGACTCGCCGACGAGATCGACGGCCGTGTACGCCGCCATCGTGAGCACCGCCGAGCGCGGCACTCAACCACCGTGCCGTCGTGCCTCGGTGCAGTGAAACCCTGCCCGCCCCGCCCGATCCACCGTTTCGCATGCCCGCCTCCGCCTGCAGGTCGAACACCCCAGCATCGGGGTATTCGAGATTGTCGGTTGCATCGTAAGAGCGGAGCCATTGCTCGTCAATCGGTTCGGGGCCTCCGTGCGGCGCCTCGCCGAGACGACCCAACTCACGGTTCGGTCGTCTGAGCGATCAGGTTGTGTGTGCTCATATGACCGTCGGGGCGGTGTCGGCTTCGGGCGCGCCGTGGACCCACCGCGAAGGGCGTGGTGGGACTACCCGATGGCGAGGCCGGTCGGTAGCCTGCGGGCGGTGAACGCAGCGGCGCGCCGGTCGGGCCGGCGTCAGGTGGCCGTGGCGGCCACCGGGGAGTGAGCGCCGCCGGGGGGTCGGGCCGCCGTCTCGGGGGTCCGCCCGGGCACCGGATGCGGCGCCACGGCGACCTCGAGGTGCTCGAGTGGCCGGCGCTGGTCGGCCTCGGCGTCGACGTCGTGGTCACCACCCGGTCGGGCGGGGTCTCGGCCGCCCCCTACGACTCGCTCAACCTCGGCCTCCACGTCGGCGACGACCCCGCCGCGGTGCTCGAGAACCGCCGCCGGGCGGCGGCGGCGCTCGGGGCCACCCCGGGCGACCTGGTGGTCGGGGCCCAGGTGCACGGGTGCGCGGCGGCCGTGGTCACCCGGGCCGAGGCCGGGTCGGGGGCCACGGCGGCGGCCGGCGCCCTGGCCGGGGTCGACACCCTGGTGACCGCCGAGCCCGAGGTGGTCCTTATGACCCTGGTCGCCGACTGTGTGCCGCTCGTCCTCTTCGACCCGGTGGCCCGGGTCCTGGCCACCGTCCACGCCGGCTGGCGGGGCACGGTGGCCCGGGTCCCAGAGGCGGCCCTGGCCGCCATGGCCGGCCTCGGCTCGCGGCCGGCCGACGTGGTGGCCGCCCTCGGCCCGGCGGTGGCCGCCGAGCGCTACGAGGTGGGCGACGAGGTGGTTCTGGCCGCCCGGGAGGGACTCGGGCCGGCCGTCTCTGAGGCGGCGCTGCGGGCCGGCGCCGGGGGCCGGTGGCACCTCGACCTGTGGGCGGCCAACCGGGCGGTCCTCCTCGACGCCGGGGTCCCGAGCGAGCGGATCCTGGTGGCCTCGGTGCCCACCGGCTCACCCGGGCCCTTCTTCAGCGACCGAGAGCAGCGCCCCTGCGGGCGCTTCGCCCTCTTAGCGAGGCTCCACCCTGACGGCACCGGCCGGCCGGCCGGCGTGGCCGGGGTCCCGGGCGGGCCCCCGTAGCATGGGGGCCGCCCGAGCCCCCCGAGAGAGGCCCCGATGACCCACGCCCCGGCGCCCGCCGACCGGTTCTGCTACGACGGCTACGAGATCGACCCCGGGCTCGGCCGCCTGACCTGTCGGTACTCGGTCGGCCAGCGGGGTTTCACCGAGCACGTGACCTTCGGGCCCGAGGGGGACTGGGGCGGCCCGGCGACCCGGGCGGCGGCCCGGCTGGTCTTTCTGCTCCTCGGCGTCTCGTACTACAAGACCTCGGCCCCGCCCGTCGTCGACCTGGGCGACACGGCGACCACGGCCGCCGAGCGGGCCTTCTTGCGCACCTTCTACGTGGAGGGCCTGGGCGAGTTCGCCTACCGCAACGGCCTCGACCTGACCGGGTTGGCGGTCGAGGGACCCGACGGCGGGCCCGACCCGATGGTCGTCTACAACCCGGCCACCACCCGACCCCTGATCCCCTTCGGCGGCGGGATCGACTCGATCGTCACCGTCGAGGCGGTCCGCCGCCGGTTCCCGGCCAGCGCCCTGTTCATCGTCGACACCTGGAGCGACCGCTTCAGTGCCATCGAGCGCCCGGCCGCGGTGACCGGGCTGCCCATCATCAGAGCCGAGCGCTCGCTCGACCCCCAGGTGCTGCGGCCCCCCGGCGAGCTGGGCTTTCTCAACGGGCACGTCCCGGTCACCGGGATCATCTCGGCCATCGCCGTGATGGCGGCCGTGCTCGGGCGGCGCGACACGGTGGTGATGTCCAACGAGTGGTCGGCCTCGGTCGGCAACCTGGTCATCGACGGCCGGGCCGTCAACCACCAGTGGTCCAAGAGCCTGGAATTCGAGACCCGGTTCCGCTCGGTCCTCGGCTCGACGTTCGGGGGGGGCCTGCAATACTTCTCCTTCCTGCGTCCCCACACCGAGCTCTGGGTGGCCCAGCGCTTCGCCACGCTCACCGGCTACCACCCGTGGTTCCGCAGCTGCAACCGGGCCTTCCACATCGACCCGGCCCAACGGCTGGACCACTGGTGCGGGCGCTGCGACAAGTGCTGCTTCATCGACCTGATCCTGGCCCCGTTCCTGTCACCGCCCGAGCTGGCGGCCATCTTCGGCGGGCGCGAGCCGCTGGCCGAGCGCTCCTTGGAGGACCGGTTCCGCGCCCTGCTCGGCAACTGGCCCGAGGTGAAGCCCTTCGAGTGCGTGGGCGACGAGGAGGAGTGCCGGGCCGCCGTGCTCGTGGCGGCGGCCCGACCAGACCGCTCGGACAACGCCATCTTGGGGACACTGGCGGCCGAGCTCCGCCGGGCCGGCGCCGGCGAGGTCCAGGTCGACGAGCTGCTGGCCCCGGTGGGCGAGCACTGCATCCCCGATGCCTACGCGCCCGACGATCAGCTGGTCTGACCTCGGCGGTTCGGCCTCGGTCGGGCTCTGGGGCCTCGGGGTCGAGGGCAGGGCCAACCTGGCCCGCCTCGAGGCCCTCGGCACCACCCCGGTGCTGGTCGACGACCGCCCCGCCCCAGGCGAGCTCGACGGCCTGGCGGTGCTGGCCACCGCCCAGGGGGGCCTTTCGGCCCTCGAGCACTGCGACGTCGTCGTCAAGACCCCGGGCATCAGCCGGACCCGTCCCGAGGTGGCCGCCCTGGAGGCCGCCGGGGTGGTCGTCGCCGGCGGCCTCGGCCTGTGGCTCCAAGAGGCCGATCTCGACCGGGTGACCTGCATCACCGGCACCAAGGGCAAGTCCACCACCGCCGCGGTGGCCGGGCACCTCCTGGGCGGCCTCGGGCTCCGGGCCATGGTGGCCGGCAACATCGGCCGCCCGCCCTGGGACCCGGTGGCCGGCGACCAGTTCGACCTCTGGGTGGTGGAGGTCTCGAGCTTCCAGGCCACCGATCTGGCCTCGGCCCCCCCGGTCGTGGCCGTCACCTCGCTCAGCCCCGACCATCTCGACTGGCACGGCGGGACCGAGGCCTACTACCGCGACAAGCTGTCGCTGTGCACCCTGCCGGGATCCCGGCTGACCGTGGCCGACGGCGACAGCCCGCCGCTGCGAGGCCACCGCGAACTGCTCGGTCGCCAGGTCCGCTGGGTCGGGAGCGAGGACCCGGGTCTCGGGGGCCCCTGGGTCGAGGCCCTCGGGCTCTTGGGTCGGCACAACCGGCGCAACGCCCTCATCGCCCGGGCGGTGCTCGAGGCACTCGGGGTCGAAGGGGCGGCCGACCCCGAGGCCCTGGTGGCGGCGGCGGCCGGCTTCGTCGGCCTCGAGAGCCGGCTCCGGCCGATCGGCACCGTGGCCGGGGTCACCTTCGTCGACGACAGCCTGTCGACCAACGTGCTCCCCACCATGGCCGCGCTGGAGGCCTTCGGGGGCCGGCGGGTGGCCCTCTTGGTGGGCGGGCACGACCGGGGGATCGACTACACCCCGCTGGCCGAGACCCTGCGGCGCCGCGGCGACCCGACCCTCGTGCTCACCCTGCCCGACAACGGGCCGCGGATCCGCCTCGCCCTCGAAGAGACGGCGGGCGGGGGCCCCGGAGTCGACGTCGTCGACGGGGTCGACCTGGCCGCGGCCACCCGGGCCGGGTGGGAGTGGGCCCGCCCCGACGGCGTGGTCCTGTTATCGCCGGCGGCACCGAGCTTCGGCCGCTTCACCGGCTACGCCGAGCGCTCGGCCGCCTTCGCCCGGGCCATGGGCCGCTGCGCCGCCGCCGCCGGCCCCGGGCGGGCGGCCGGAGCCGCCCCGCACGGGGCGCGGCCTGACCCTCAGGGCGCCGGCAACAGGACGTTCGGGTTGAGCACGCCGGCCGGATCGAGGGCGCGCTTGATGGCGGCGAACGCCTCCAGCTCGGCCGCAGAACGGTTGAGGGCCAGCCAGCGCCGCTTGGCCGTGCCGATGCCGTGCTCGGCGCTGATGCTGCCGCCCATCGAGGCGGCCAAGCTCAGCACGGCGTCGTCGACCCGCTCGTCGTCGGGCGCCAGGCCGGTCACGTTGACGTGGATGTTGCCGTCGGCGGCGTGCCCGAAGAGCCACACCGACGCGCCCGGGGCGACCTCGGCCACGACTGAGGGCACCGTGGCGATGAAGTCGGCCAGCGCGGCGGCGGGGAGGGTGACGTCGAGCTTGTGGGGGGGCCCGAGGGTGTTGATGGCCTCGGTGTGGGCCTCCCGGTAGCGCCAGAGCTCCGCCCGCCGCGCCGAGCCCGCGGCCACCGCCACGTCGGCCACCGACCCCAGGGCGTCGACGGCCGCGGCCAGCTCGGCCGAGGGGTCGGCCGGCCCCGCCGCCTCCACCACCAGGTAGGCGCGGTGCGATGTGGCGAAGGGCCGGCCCAGGCCGGTGACCCGACAGACCAGGGCCAGTCCGTCGTCGAAGAAGAGCTCGGCCGCGGCCAGCGACCCGAGGCCCCGCCGCAGGTCGAGGGCGGCGGCGACCGCCGCGCCGACGTCGTCGAAGCCCACCAGGGCCACCACCCGCTCCGGGGCCGGGGCCACCAGCCGGAGGCGGGCCGCGGTGACCACGGCCAGGGTGCCCTCGCTCCCGCAGAGGAGGCCGGCAAGGTCGTAGCCGGTGTTGTCCTTGACCAGGCCCCCGAGGTGCGACACCACGGCACCGGTCCCGAGCACGGCTTCGATCCCGACCAGTTGGGACCGGGTGTCACCGTGGCGCACGACGTGGAGGCCGCCGGCGTTGGTGGCCACCATGCCGCCCACGGTGGCCGAGTCCCGGCTGGCCAGGTCCACCCCGTAGGCCCACCGGGCCGCGGCCGCCGCCTGCTCGAGCGCGCCCAGGGTCACCCCGGCCCCCGCGGTGACCTGGCCGGCCTCGGGGTCGACCGCCAGGGCGCCCAGTCGCCGCAGGCTGAGCACCACCTCGCCGCACAGCGGGACACCCCCGCCCACCAGGCCGGTGTTCCCCCCCTGGAGGCTGAGGGCGATCCCGTGCTCGACGCAGGTCGCCACCACGGCGGCGCACTCGTCGGTCGAAGCGGGCCGCACGACGACCGGGGAGTGGCCGCGGAAGCGACCGGTCCAGTCGGTGCAGTAGCCGGCGACCACCTCGGGGTCGGTCAGGACGTGTCGTTCCCCGACCACCTCGCGCCACGCGGCCAGCGCCGAAGGATCCGGCTCTCGCATCGTGGGGCCGGCCGGGCCGGGGGGGAGCCGGCCCGTCGGGTCAGGCGGCGACGGCCGCCGACTCCCGCTCGTCCAAGAAGGCCCACCAGGCCCCGGCGGCGGCGGCGGCGGGGTCCCGCACCTCGGCCGGGCGGGCGGCGAGGGAGGCCAGGGCGTCGAGGGACCAGCCGGCATGCTCGGCCTCCATGGCCGCGTGCACGTCCCAGAACCTGGTGCCGGTGGCCGAGAATCCGTAGTGCTCGCGTAGGCCCGAGGACTTGGTCACGGCGATGGCGGCGGCCTGGGTCTCATAGGCGGCGACCATCGACAGGGCGGCGACCGGGTCGGTGGTGGCTGCGGCCAGGTGCAGGTCGATCAGGGCCGCCGTGGCCTCGTCGGGGGGAGCGTCGGGGACCGCCCCGGTCGCCTCGGCGAACTCCTCGAACAACGAGGCGTGGGCCTCGGGGACACCGAGTTCGTCGGCCAGGGTCCCCGCGACCAGGTCCCGGGCCTCTGACTCGGGGAGGCGGGCCACCAGGGCGGTCAGCACCGTGGGCAGCACCCGCTCGATATGGCGGTACTGCTCGGCGTAGGCGGCCAGCTCGCCCGGGGCCAGCCCGCCGGCCTCCCAGCGCCGGTAGAAGGGGTGGGCCAGCAACCGGCGCCCGATGAGCGCGTCGTTGAGGACCTCGGTGACCTGGTGACGATCCATACCGCGCAGAGTAGCGCGCCGACCCGGCGCGGGGCCTGATCGGCGGCGCTCAGCGCTCTCCTTGGGGGCCCTCGGTCGCCACGTTCGCCCCGGCCGCCGGGAGGGCCGCTGGGTCGGGCGCCGTCGCGCCCAGGTCGGCCGACGAGGCGATCGGGCGGCCGGCGGCCCCGGCCGCGTGGGCCCCCCGGGTCGAGCCCTCGGCGCGCAGGGTCCGGACCCGGTGCACGATGAGGACGGCGATGACCAGGACCACCAGGACGATCGCCACGTAGCCGGCGTCACTGAAGTCCTTCAGGACGTGCTGCCAGCTGGCCCCCAGGCTGTAGCCGATGGCGGCCAGGGCGGCACACCAGATCGTGCACCCGATGACGGTCATTACGATGAATTTGGACTTCTTCATCTCGGCTAGGCCGGCGGCGAGGGAGATGAAGGACCGGACGAGTGGGACCAGGCGCCCGAACAGCACCACCCACTCGCCCCGGCCGTCGAACCAGGCCTCGGCCCGGTCCAGGTCCTTGTGGGTCAACAGGATGTACTTGCCCACCCGGTCGACCAGCGGCCGTCCGCCGAAGTACCCGATGGCGTAGCCGATCGACGAACCGACCAGCTCGCCCAGCACGGCGACGACGATCACCGCCCACAGGCTCAGGTGGATGTGCCCGGTGGTGGCGATCTCACCGCTGGCCAGGGCCCCGCCGTAGCCGATGGCGATCTCAGAACCGATGGGAATGCCCATCGACGAGACGAGGGTGGCGATGAAGATGGCCAGGTAGCCCCAGTGGACGAGGAAGTTCTCCATGACGGCCGCCTTTCTACCCGCCCCGGGACGATCCGTGCGACCGGGGCACCCAGGGACCGCTCAGCTGGACCGTCCGCCGGTCGCACCGGCCCGGGCCGGGCGGGGCGGGGCGGGGCGGGGCGGGGCTACGGGCTTCCGGTGGCCGCCATGCCGACCATCGGGGCGTTGAGGGGTAGGCCGCCCATCGAGCCGTAGAAGTTGGCGTCGCCGAAGGAGAAGACCCCGCCGTCGGCGGCCACCGTCCAGTAGCCATGGCCGTCACCGGTCGCCGCGATCCCCACCATCGGCGCGACCAGCGGGATCCCACCCATGGAGCCATAGAACGGGGCGTCGCCGAAGGTGAACACCCCCCCGTCGGAAGCCGCCAGCCAACTGCCCAGACCGCCGGCCGACGGGGTGATGCCGACGATCGGCTGGTTCAGCGAGACGCCGCCCAGCGAACCGTAGAAGCTGGCGTCGCCGAAGGAGAAGACCCCGCCGTCGGCGGCGACGATCCAGTAGCCGTTGCCGTCGGGTGTCGAGATGATCCCCTCGATGGGCTGGTTGAGCTGTTGACCGCCCATCGACCCGAAGAAGTAGGCATCGCCGAAGGAGAAGACCCCGCCGTCGGCGGCCACCAGCCAATAGCCGAGACCGTCTGGGGTGGGGGCCATGCCCACGATCGGACTGTTGAGGTGCATGCTGCCGGTCGAGCCCCAGAAGGGCGCATCGCCGAAGGAGAAGACCCCACCGTCCTTGGCCACCAGCCAGTACCCGAGGTCGTCAGGAGTGGGGGCCATGCCCACGACCGGTTGGTTGAGGTGCATGCTGCCGGTCGAGCCCCAGAACGAGGCCAGGCCGTAGGTGAAGACCCCGCCGTCGGCGGCCACCGTCCAGTACCCCTGTGTGGGCGGCAGCGGCAGACCCACCCCGATGTACAGGGGGGCCGGGGTCCAGGTGATCGAGCCGTGGAGGGTGAGGTAGATCCCGTAGTACGTGGCCTTGGTGGAGGTCCCGGTCTTCGGGGGCAGGGTGAGGTTGACCGAAGCCGTGCCGTTCGAACACGGGATGGTCACCGGCAGCCCGGGCAGGGAGGGCCTCGATGAGTAGGTGCAGGTGTTGGCCAGGGTCACCGTGGCCGTGACGGTGACCTTGCCCCCCGTTGCCGGCACGTTCGGTGGGACCGCCGCGTAGAAGGTCCGGTTCGGGCGGGGCGTGCCGGTCACGGTCACCCGCTGGGCCGAGGTCGTCACGCTCGACGTTCCGACCGCCGTGACGGTGAAGTAGTAGAAGACCGGGGCCCGCAGGCCGTTCCCCGGGAGCGTGATGCTGGTCGACGCCGAACCGCCCGAGCACGGGAGGCTGGCCGGCATACCGGTCACCGGAATCGAGGAGTTGAACGTGCAGGTGTACGCGTTGGTCGCCGAGACCGAGAGCGTGACCGTCCCACCGGTGTTGGTCAGGTTCCGGGGCGAGATCGAGAACTGCGTGACCCGCGGACTCGTCGACGCGGCGCCGGCCGGGTTGGCCCCCGGCCAGCCCAGCCCGGCGAAGAGGGCGATCGCGATACCGATCCACGCGAGTCGGCTCGACAGGGTCCGACCGCTTCCGGTCACGGTGCCCACCCGGCGACGCGGCATCGGTGCGCCCACCACGCTCCTCATTGCCGCCACCTCCCCCGGATCAGAGATTCGCCAGCCCCCTGCGGGACACGCCGACGGCACTCTATCTTGCATCGGTGCCCGTGCGATCCCGCTCGGAGTCCCGGCTCGGCACCGACGGCCCCATCGCCTGGCGGTGGCTGAAACCCCGGGTGAACGGGCAGTTGCACCCCGGTCGTTCCCGCGCCAGCGCAGTCCCCGGGCCTCGTCACGGCCGTCACGGCTCGGCGCCGGGACTGGCTTCGGACTGGACGTTCTGCGAGGTCCCCCCGACACCGGCCCGGGCCGGCCGGGGCCTCGGGCGTGGAGGGAGGTCGCCAGCTCGGTGGTGGGCACCGCCGGACGGCACCACGCCGTTCTTACCGATCCCCAATTGGCGCCGCTGCAGGCGATCACGTCGCCGAAACTCCCACTCGTAGCGTGGCGGGGACCCACGGGGGCTGCGGGGGATCGACAGGACCACCAGCATGAAGGGCAGGAGGACGGTCCGCTCCCTCGTGATCAGACCGAGGTTCCCGAGTGCGGCGAAGGTGTACAGGAAGCCCAGCGAGTAGATCGTGCACAACATCACGTACGGCCGGGCAAACGACGCACGGATCACGATCCGCAACTGACGCAGCGACGAGAGGAGCACTCCCATGATGAACAGGTTCTCCAGCGCGGCCAGGATCTCACCGCTGCCGTGGGCGTTGATCGGTAACGGGTCGAAAAGGACGGTGTAGACGTCGCGCGGGTAGTCGGCGGGGCTCGACGAATACGGGATGTTGCTGCTTCCGTGACCCGATGTCGTCCCGGCGTTGTTCTGGGAAATTTTCATTCAACGACAGCGAGCTACCGCTGCCGTGCAGGTAGTGGAAGGTGAGGTAGATGGAGATACCGAGGACCAGGGCGAGAAAGACGAAGGAGAGCAAACGTCGAAAGCCACTCAAGGTCTTGAGCGGTGACGACGGCATGACCATGACCGCCACCACCATGGCCCCGGCGATGAGGAGCAGTTCATTGGGCCGGACGAAGCCGCCGAGCACGGCCCCCGGCACGATGAGCAGGATGCCGCCCGGCTTGCGGGCCAGGATCTTGGCCACCCCATAGGCGACCATTCCCAGAGCGAAGGTCATGATCGCTTCCTTGCTGACGTCGGCAGTCCAGAAGATCAGCGACGGGAGGAAGAAGATCAAGATGGCGTACCGGCGATAGGGAGCGCCGGCGAAGGTGAGGGTGAAGGCCTTGAAGAACAGCAGGAGTCCGACGAAGGCGCACCAGCTGAAGATGAGGAAGACCGCGACCTGGTTGGTCCCCACGATTGCGTACACGACACCGGCGATGATGCTGACCGCACCGTTGTTCACGATGCCGTGAAGGTGGCCCAAGGCGAAATCGAAATGGCGGAAGTTCTGGGCCAGCGCAACGCCCTGGGAGTCGTAGCGACTCCAGTCGGCGACGCCACCGTAGAAGTGGTCGACGACCCAGATCTGCATCGGAGCGGCAGCGAGGTGGAGCACGACGCTGGCCGTCATCACCTTCTGCAGCCAGGGATCATTCTCCCCAGCCGCCACACGACGAATGATGGGACGGCTGACGAGGAAAAGCCCGACCGCGATGATCAGCCCGATGATGGGCTCAGAAGGCGTCCCGACAGCAAAGAAAGCCACAGAGGTGGCCTTAGTTAGGAATCTTTTTCCGCCCCGGAGGGGGCAACTTCAGATGGCACAACATCGGGGACCGGCTTGCCGTTGCCGTTCCCGTTGGCGTGGCCGTTCCCGTTGGCGTGGGCGTTGCCATTCCCGTTGCCGTTCCCGTTGGCGTGGCCGTTCCCGTTGGCGTGGCCGTTCCCGTTGGCGTGGGCGTTGCCATTCCCGTTGCCGTTGCCGTTCCCATTGGCGTGGCCGTCCCCGTTGACGAGGGCGTGGGCGTTGCCATTCCCGTTGCCGTTCCCGTTCCCGTTGACGTGCCCGTTCCCGTTGACGAGGGCGTGGGCGTGGCCATTCCCGTTGCCATTGCCGTTCGCGTCGGCGTGGCTGTTCCCATTGGCGTGGCCGTTCCCGTTGCCATTCCCGTTGGCGAGAACCTGGCCGTTCGTGTGACCGTTGCCGTTGCCGTTGCCGTTTCCATTGCCGTTGGCGAGAACCTGGCCGGGCGTGTGACCATTGCCACCGGCCTGACCGTTGGCGTGGCCGTTTCCGTTGCCGTTTCCGTTGCCGTTGCCGTTGCCGACGCCGGCACCCTCCAGGGTCCTGCCACCGTTGCTGTCGCCGTCACCCACCGCGACCGGCACTCGCCCTCTGTCGCCCACCACCGGGACAGCCGGGGCGGCGGCTGCAGTCGGGACAACAGGCGCGGGGGCGGCCACGGGGACGGTCGGCGTGCCCTGGGTGGCGGGTGCGACGGGAGCACTTGGCTGGATCGTTGTGGACGCGGCCAGCTTCGCCTCGGCTCGCTCGGCTTGGAGTCGCACATCGTTCGACCGCAGGTGAACGTGGGTGAGCACCACACCCAGAACCGGAGCTCCGATACGCCGCATGATCTCGCCCGTTCGTTTCGCGTGGTCGAAGGTAGTCTCCCCACACTCTCCGACCACGAGGACGATGTCGGCGGTGGGCGTGAGCGCCTCAGCATCGTGATAGGCCAGCTGGGAAGGGGCCTCTACCACGATGGCATCAGCCAGTTCCCTCACCGCATCGATAACCGCCGGCGTGCGAGTCACGAGCTGACCACTGTGGTTGATGAAGTGCGACAACGACAGCAGTGCAACACCACGGTGGCTGGTGGGCTCGAGCTTGGCCTTGACGGCGGCCGCGTCAACCTGACCGTTGAAGAGGTTCGGACCATCGTTCCGTCCAGGTCCGTGAAGATCCTGCGAACTGATGACGACGACCCGCTGGTCCGCCTCGGCGTAGGACGCGGCGAGATTTGCGACCACCATGGAGCGGCTCGACTCCATCCCTGGCGACACGACCAGGATCACCTGGCGGGGCCCGTCCTCCGTCGCCTCAAGGGCGTTGCGAGGCTCGAAGTGATTCGAACCGTTGGCACCGGGGTCGGGGTACCCGCTGGCATTGGGCATGTGGTCCTCGGCATAGGTGACCGGAGCGAGCCCCTCGAGGTGGATCGACATCCGGAGCTTCCGATAAGCCTCGGCCGACGCCATCGAAAGGTGATCGGGAAGACTGAGGTTGGTCGTCTCGGCGGCCTCGGGCACGGGGATCTCCGCCACAACTGGGAACCCGAACGCCGCCCGTGCGGCGGCGGCATTGCGGACCCGCTTGTCCAGCAGCTCCAACACCAGCGCGATGCCGGCACCGATCAGAAGGCCGAGCAGACCGCCGGCCAACACCCGGACCTTGCGACTGGAGCCGAGCCCCGCCGACTTCGTCGGGACGGCCGCGTCCCTGAAGGCCCCGCTGGCGGAAGCGGGCCTGAGCACCTGGTACCCGGTGGACGGCGGGGAGGCCTCAAGCTGCTGAACCTGCGTATTGGCCGCAGCGAGTTGGGTGTTGACTTGCGCGATCGAAGTGGCACTCGCTTTGGAGGCCGTCAGCTGGTTTAGCTTGTTCTGCAACGTCGTGACGGACTGACGGGCCTGTTGAAGCTGAACGTTGTAATGCGCGGAGACCAGATTCTGGAGGGTCTTGCCCACCTCGGCGGCATAGGCATTGGTGAAAGCCGCGGCGAGCTTCGGCGTCGGGCCATGGGCACTGAGCCAGAGCTGTCCGGGCGCCGTGGCGGCCGCTGCTTTCTTCGCCGATGCTTTCGACGACGTGGTCGCGAATGATCCGAAGGGTGTCACCTCACCGGCGAGATCGGTGGGAGAGCCGTGCAGCCCCGCATCCTTCGCCGCCGCGACAGCAACAGAGGCCTCGCTGGCGTAGAAGATGATCTGGCTGGTGCTGACACCGCCTCCATACGCCCGGTTCGCGCCGACAGCGGTCGGGGCCGCACCAACCAACGCGAGTGACTCGTAACCCCAAGACCCCACCGGACCGTCAACCGCTTTCGACGAACTTGGGTGACTCGACGGGAGCAGAACGCCGGCGAGCGCGCCGATGCAGAACAGCACCAGCAGCAACCACCAACGTCGGAGCAGCGCCCCTCCGTAGTCGATCTTGTTCATCGCCTCCTGCTCTCCCTCCAGGCCAACGGACCAAGCCTAGATGAATCCGCCTCAGGCACAAACTAGTCCGTACCGGCGGACGGCGTCCCGCGAGGTGTCATCTCGACGGGGGCACGCAAATAGAAACGACGGGCTTCTATTTGCACCCGGTTGACAAATAGATGGCCGCCGGGAACCGTTCCTCGGTCGGCCGGACCTTCGGCGTGGCTCGCGGCAAGGCTCACCGCAGCTCGGCCTTCGATGCAACGGTCCCTGCGGTCTCGGCAGAGCCAGCCGAGAAGGCCGACTGACCGGTCCTCGCCGCCCGTGTCCCCCTTGCCTGCCTGAGATCCCCGGCCCTGACCGGCACCTCGGTCAGAGCCACGCCCAGGACCGGAGCTGAGATTCTCTTGAGAAGGTCGCCGGCGCGTTGGGCCTCCGCGTGACCCGTGTACCCGCACTCACCGACCAAGACGACCACGTCAGCCACCGAGGTCAGGGCTTCCCCGTCGTGGAAGACAAGAAGGGGCGGTGCCTCAACGATCACGACGTCGGCCAATTGGCGCGAGGCGTCCAGGATGGCCGGGGCCCGGGCGAGGAGTTGACCACTGCTCGGTATAAGACGGCCCAGACGCAGAATGGCCACGTTGGCCACGCGGGACGGCTCGACGCAGGCCTTTACGTCGGAGGCGGCCACCTCACCGTGGACATCGGTGGCCAACGCGGTGCCCAAGCCTGCGGGGTCCTGGGCGGAAGCCGGAAGATCGAAAGTGCTGGTCACAAGGACTCGCTGCCCCGCCCCGGCGAAAGCGGCGGCGAGATTCTCCACCACCGAGCTACGGCTGGGCTCGGTTCCTGGCGATACCACCAGCAAGACCTTCGCCTTGCCAGCACTCCCTCGTCCTCCACTGCCTCCATTGCCTCCATTGACCCCATTGCCCGTGTGGGTCCCCGTCATGTGGTGAAGGGCATCGGAGGTATCGGGAGGCTCGAGCAGGACGGCAATCTGTAATTTCCGATACGACTCGTCGCGTATCGAGGCCAGCGTCGCCGACTCGGCGCCCCTGGCGATGGCCGGAATCTCGGCCACCACCCGGTACCCGAACGCAGCGCTCGCCCCAGACACGCTGCGGAGCCGGCGGTCTGCCGAGGCAATCAGCAAAACGACCGCCGCACCGAGAACCGCTCCGACAACCAGCCCCACGAGGGCGCCGGTCAATCTGCCCGAGGGGAGCCCGCTCGAGGACCCCGACACCTTGGTGGCGACGCCGGCCGAAGCCGGTTGCAGCACGCTGTAACCCGATGGGGCCGTGGTCGCACTGAGCTGTTGGACCTGGGCGAGCGCGGCGTCCAACTCGTTGATCAGCGCCGTGCTCGCTTTGGCCCCGGCCATTCGAGCCTGCAGCTCAGCGACGTGCTGCTGGGCTGCGGCGAGCTCCGCCTTCTGGTGCACGCTGGCCAGGTTGTTGAGGTAGTCGCCCAGCTGAGCGGCGAACGCGTTCGTAAACGCCGCCGACTGCTGAGGTGAGTGCGCCACCCCGCTCAGTTTGATCACACCGACCTCCCCGGATTTGGCCACGGGTTTGGTCACCGTGATCGCCGATTCGAGCTGGGCGGCCGACTCGTGCAGGCCCGCGGCTGCGGCGGCCGCGCTGAGCACAGAACCCTCGTGGGCATAGAAGAGAATCTGGTTCGTCTCGACGCTGGTCGCTCCGCGCGAACCAGCACCCGACACCGGTGCCGCGCCGACCGACGGAGCCTCACCCACCAGCGTGCTCGTCTTCCACTTCTCGGTGTTTGCCGTCTTGACGTGCCCCGGCACCAGGAGGGCCCCGGCGACCGCCCCGACGATCCCGAGCACAATGAGGACCCACCAACGGCGGAGCAACGCCCCGCCGTAGTCAATCCGCCCCATCGGCCCCCGCTCCTTCGACTGGCCCGTTCACCACAATTCTCAGCCCGCCTGCCCGATCACGGCCCTTCGCCAGCGACCTGGCCCAGGGCGTTCCTCGCCAGTCCCGCACATTAGGCCACGGGTCCCCCCGGCCGCAGCCCACCCCAGTTCTCCTTATATACGACGCGTTTATGTGTATTTTGTCCTTTCCCATCACCTCACGGGGTGTCCCCACTTGTCACCCCGGCGTCGCATTCGTCGCCTCGTCGGTACCTTCGAACCCGAGCAACCGAAAGTCGCGAGGGCGCGCCCCACAAACCTTGTGGTACAAGAGGGAGGGGATTTTGTGCTCGCCCAACGCGTGACACCGCTGCGTTGAGAGTCGGTGGACACTCGGCAAGGTCGGAGGGGCCATCGATGGGCACGACGGGGGAGGAGGGGAATTGCTGAGACGTTCGCATGATACGCCCCCCTCTCAGATGAACGAACGCAGTGTGGCCGTTCGGGCCAGTCGAGTGCGGGCCCGCCTCATCTTCGTCCTGTTGGACACGGTCTGCGTCCTCGCCGGGTACGGCGTGGCCGAGGTCATCTACTACCGCAACAGAGCCCCTGCCGACTACTGGCACCGGTTCATCGCCTTTGCCGTACTCGCCGTGGTGGTGGTGCTCCTCTGCAACCACATCTTCGGTCTCTACGTCCGGATGTGGCGGCACGCCGGCGCCCAGGAGGCCCGTCAGCTCCTGTTGTCGGCCTCGGTCTGCATGGGGGTGCTGCTCGTCTTCGACCTGTTCTGCCGGATGTTCGGTGTCCAGGTGGTGCCGGTCAGCGTGGTGGTGGTGGGCACGATCTTCGCCACCATCGGCATGGGGACGCTCCGCTTTCACTCGAGGCTGTTCGCCTGGCAACGCGGGTCCAAGCAGCAGGTCGGTCTCCGGGTGGCCATCGTCGGGAGCCAGGACATGGGCGCGGCGATGATCCGCGAGATGCAGCGCTGTCCGAGCGCCGGGTTGATCCCGGTCGCCGTGTTCGACGACGACGTCCGCTCCCACGGGTTGTCCATCGCCGGTGTGCCGGTCATCGGCGGCATCGGAGACATCCCCGAGGCCGCTGAGCGGTTCACGCTCCAGCAGGTCCTCCTGGCCGTCCCCACCCCCGAGCCCGAGCTCGTCGAGAATGTCCTGCGAGCGTGCGAGGACGCCGGAATCTCCATGAAGGTCATCCCCGGGGTCCACAACGTGATGAGCCTCCCGACCCATCTGGCGATGGTGCGCCAGGCGAGAGAGCCCAACATCGAGGACCTCCTCGGTCGCACACCGGTCGCCGCCGAGCTGGACTCCATCCGGGCCTCGATCGCCGGACGCCGGGTGCTCGTGACCGGAGCCGGGGGCTCGATCGGCTCGGAGATCTGCCGCCAGCTCTCGACGCTGAACCCTGAGATCCTCGTCCTGTTGGATCACGATGAGACCCACCTCCACGACGCCGCGGCCACCATGAGCGGTCCCTGCGAGCAGGCGCTGGTCGACATCACCGACCGGGCCGCCGTCATCGACGCCTTCACCCGCTACCGGCCCGAGGTGGTCCTGCACGCGGCAGCCCACAAGCACGTCCCGGTCCTCGAGCACTACCCGATCGCAGCAGCCAACACGAACGTGCTTGGGACGCTCAACGTGGTCGAGGCCTCGGCGGCGCTCGGCGTGATGCGCTTCGTCCAGATCTCCACCGACAAGGCGGTCCGGCCGACCAGCGTGATGGGGGCCTCCAAGGCCCTGGCCGAGCAGATCGTCCTCGACTGCCGACCCGAGGGCGCCGCCTACTGCGCGGTGCGCTTCGGGAACGTCCTCGGTAGTCGGGGCAGCGTGATCCCGACCTTTGCCCGGCAGATCGCCAACGGCGGACCGGTCACCGTCACCGACCCCCGCATGACGAGGTTCTTCATGAGCGTCGAGGAGGCGGTGCAACTGGTCTTGCAGGCGTCGATGCTCTCGGCGGGCGGGGAGATCTTCATGCTCGACATGGGCCAGCCGGTCCGGATCGTCGACCTGGCCGAACGGATGATCCGGCTGTCGGGCTACCAAGTCGGCGTAGACATCCCCATCGAGATCGTGGGCCGCCGGCCAGGGGAGAAGATCGACGAGGAGCTTTGCAGCCCCGAAGAAGAGGTCTTCAGCACCAGCCACCCGCACATCCAGCGGCTCGTGCCCATCCAGACCCCCACCAAAGAGCTCGCCACCCGCCTGCACCGGCTCGTCGAGGCCTGCAACGACCGGGACGCTGCCGAGGTTCGGACCCTCCTGGGTACCTCAAGGCCCCTCGGTGGCGACATGCCCGACCTCCTGCCCGGCGACACGCGGGTCCCGGTGCCCAACGGGGCCGAGCCGAACGGGACATCAGCGCACCGGTCGAAGGACAGGGTCGCGAGCCTCCACCGCCACCAGGTCGAGATCCTCCCGAGCCCGATTCCCGGCGGCGGGGGTTGAGCCCGTCGGGCACCACCACCCTCGCGGTGGTGGGCCAGGGCTACGTCGGCTTACCCCTCGCGCTCAGAGCGGTCGAGGCCGGCTTCGACGTCATCGGTTTCGACACCGACATCGCCCGCATCAAACGCCTGGCCGACGGCGACTCCTACGTGGAGGACATCACCGACGAGCAGCTCACCGGGGCCCTCGCATCAGGGCGCTACGAACCGACCGCCGATCCGTCCCGTCTGGCCGGGTTCGACATCGCGGTCATCGACGTCCCCACACCGCTTCGTGACGGCAGCCCCAACCTGTCGTTCGTGGTGGGCGCGGCGACGACGCTGGCCCGGCACCTCACACAGGGGGCCACCGTGGTCCTCGAGTCGACCAGCTATCCGGGGACCACCGAGGAGCTCGTTGGTCCCTTGCTGGAGGAGGGATCAGGCCTCCAGGCCGGACGAGACTTCCACCTCGGCTACAGCCCTGAGCGCATCGACCCGGGCAACCGGACCTGGCGGCTCGAGAACACGCCCAAGGTCGTCTCGGGCATCGACGATGCCTCCCTCAGTGCGGTGCGCGCCTTCTACGACCGGCTGGTCGACAGAACAGTGCCGGTCTCGGGCACCCGGGAGGCCGAGATGACCAAGCTTCTCGAGAACACCTTCCGGCACGTCAACATCGCCCTGGTCAACGAGCTGGCGATGTTCGCCGCCGAGCTGGAGATCGACATCTGGGAGGCCATCGACGCCGCGTCGTCGAAGCCCTTCGGCTACCTGCGCTTCACCCCCGGTCCCGGCGTAGGTGGCCACTGCCTCCCGGTCGACCCGAGCTACCTGTCCTGGAAGGTTCGGCGGAGCCTGGGCCAGCCGTTCCGGTTCGTCGAGCTGGCCAACGACGTCAACGAGCACATGCCCGACTACGTGGTCCGGCGCCTCATGCTGGCCCTCAACCGCCAGGGGCGGGCGGTCAAGGGGTCCAGGATCCTCCTCTTGGGTTTGGCCTACAAGCGCAACACCGGCGATTCCCGGGAGGCCCCCGGAGCGGTGATCGCCCAGGCCCTCTCCGCCTTGGGTGCCGAGGTCAGGGTGGCCGACCCCCACCTCTCGGGCGACGCCACCACCTTCGATGTCGTCGATCTCACGGCCGCCGAGGTCGCCGATGCGGACGCCGTCGTCGTGGTGACCGACCACGACGCCTTCGACTACGACCTGGTCCGGACCCACGCCCGTTACGTGTTCGACACCAGGAGCCGTCTGGACGGCCCGAACGTCGAGCGGCTGTAATCGGGGGGTGACCCGAGGAGCAACGCCGTCCCCCTGGCTCCCTGGCCGGGAAGACCTCGCCCACCGGCCGGCAGCGCCCTGATCCATGCGGGTCATCGTGACCGGAGGGGCGGGGTTCATCGGGGCCAATCTCTGTCGGGCGCTCCACGACGCCCCGGCGGTGCGCGAGGTGATCGCCCTCGACGACCTGTCGACGGGCCGCCGGGAGAACCTGGCGGGCGCCGAGACCGAGCTGGTGGTCGGCTCGATCCTCGACGCCGCGCTCCTGGCCAAGGTCTTCGACGGAGCCGACGCCGTCATCCACCTGGCCGCCCGCCCCTCGGTGCCCCGGTCCCTGGCCGACCCGGTGGCCACCCATGAGGCCAACGCCACCGGCACCGTCAACGTGCTGGAGGCGGCCCGGGCGGTCGGGCGGCCCCAGGTGGTGGTGGCGTCCTCGTCGTCGGTCTACGGCGCCAACCCCCAACTGCCCAAGCGCGAGGACATGGCGACGATGCCGGCCAGCCCCTACGCGGCCAGCAAGCTGGCCGAGGAGGCCTACACCCTCGCCTACGGACGGTCGTTCGGCCTCCCTGTCCTGGCCTTGCGCTTCTTCAACGTCTTCGGGCCCCTCCAGGCCGCCGACCACGCCTACGCGGCGGTGGTCCCCACCTTCATCGCCCGTGCCCTGGCCGGAGAGGCCGTCCCGGTGCACGGCGACGGTCACCAGACCCGGGACTTCACGTTTGTGGGGAGCGTGGTCTCGGTCCTGACCGAGAGCGTGCTCCGCAGCGTGACCGACCCGAACCCGGTGAACCTGGCCTTCGGGTCCCGGGTCTCGCTCCTGGAGCTTCTCGAGGTGCTCGAGGACATTCTGGGGACGCCGATCGCCCGCCAACACCTCGACCCGCGACCGGGTGACGTGCGGGACTCCCAGGCCGACCAGACCCGCCTCAGGGCGCTGTTCCCCGACGTCGGGCCGGTGGGACTCCAAGACGGCCTCCGGGCCACGGTCGATTGGTTCCGAACTCTCGGATGACGAGCCAGGGGCCGGAGGGATCGGGGGGCTCGACCGGAGACGCCTCCGCAGGTGGACCCGTCGTCCTCCTCGCCGGTCCCGGCGACAGCACCGACATCGTGGCCAATTACCTGGCCCGTCATGTCCAGGACCTGGTGGTCGTCCTCGAAGGGGGACAGTCGCGCACCACACTGGCCCGACGACGCGCGAAGAGGATGGGTTGGCTGACGGTCACGGGCCAAACACTCTTCGTCGTACTGGCCCTGCCGGCCCTTCGGTGGCGAGGACGGGAACGTCGGGCGGCGATCCTCGAGGAGTCGGGCCTGGACGCCACCCCCTACCCACCGGATCGCACGGTCACCTCGGTCAACGCCGACGAGACGGTGGCCATCCTCCAGGAGCTCGGTCCGTCGGTCGTGGTCGTGAACGGGACCCGGATCATCGCGAAATCGGTGCTCGGGTGTGTCGACGCGCCGTTCGTCAATATCCACGCCGGGATCACCCCCCAGTACCGGGGGGTCCACGGCGGCTACTGGGCCCTGGCCGAGGGCCACCCCGAGCTCGTCGGCACCACGGTGCACCTGGTCGACCCCGGGATCGACACCGGGACGGTCCTGTCCAGGGCCTATTTCGCCACGACGCCCCAGGACTCGATCGCCACCTACCCCTACCTCCACCTCGCGGCCGGCCTTCCGCAGCTCGGCACCCACGCCGAGCGGGCGGCGGCCGGCGAGCCCCTCACGCCGGTCGCCGAGAGCGAACCAACCGGTCCGTCCCACCTATTCACCCATCCGACCCTCTTGGGCTACCTGCGCAGATGGTGGGCGACGGGGACCCGTTGACCCGCGTGTCGGGAGATACGACGACCGGCCGGGAATGAGGTGACCTGCGCCTGCGCGGCGATGTCTCCTCGCCGTGTGGCAACATCGTGGTGGCGCAACCGCCAAGGAAGGACCGCCCGAGGGGGCCCGAGGCGAATGAGTGGAGTCACCGTCGGATGAGCCAGTCGACCCAGCCCGGCGCCCTCGTGATCTCGTTGGACTTCGAGCTCCACTGGGGCATGCGGGATCACCTGAGCCGTTCGGATCCCGGATTCGCCGAGTTGTCCGCCTCGCGCCAGGTCGTCACCGATCTTTGCGATCTCTTCTCGAGCCGGGGCATCCGTGCCACCTGGGCGACCGTCGGGTTCCTCTTCGCATCGACCAGCTGGGAGCTGGCCGCCTACCTTCCCGAGACGAGGCCCCACTACGACCACCCCGGACTCGACCCCTACTCGGAACCGGTGGGCATCGACGAGGCGTCGGATCCCGAGCACCTGGCCGGCTCCCTGGTCGACCTCGTGGCGTGCACACCCGGCCAGGAGGTCGCCTGCCACACCTTCTCGCACTTCTACTGCCTCGAAAGCGGCCAGAACGAGGTCTCCTTCCGGGCCGACCTGGAGGCCGCCCAAGCCATCGCGCACCGGCGAGCCCTCAGTCTCACCAGCCTCGTGATGCCCCGGAACCAGTGGAATCCCGACTACGCCCAGGCGGTGTTCGACAGCGGCTTCACCTGCTACCGCGGACCCCAACCTTCGTGGGGGCACTCGGCCCGCAGCCGTGACGAGCAGGGGCCAATGCGAAGAGCGATGCGGCTGACCGACGCCTATCTCGGGTTTACACCGCCTCCCACCACGGCATGGGACGACGTGCTACAAGCAGACCAGCTCTGCAACGTGCCGGCGAGCGCGTTCCTGCGACCATTCAATCCCCGTCGCCGGGCCATCGAGCCCTTACGGAAGGCCCGGCTGAAGGCCGGACTGCGCGACGCCGCCCGTAGGGGTCGCATCTTCCACCTGTGGTGGCACCCGCACAACTTCTCCCGACACCCCCGGGAGTCCTTTGATCTCTTGAACCGGCTTCTGGATGAATTTCGATCGGCTCGCCAATACGGAAGGGATCCGCTCACTGTCGATGCGAGACGTGGCAGACACCGTTAGCGAGCATTGTGATCTGACGATTTCGGACAAGCTTCGCCGAAGGTAGACCCCCTCCGGTCCCGGCTATCCGTTGCGGTGCTCCGGTCGCGATGAGCACCCACCCTTCGCCCGGAATGGAGAGGTGAGAAGTGGCATTACGGATGGTTTTGCGGACCCAGTTGAGTCGTCTGCCGCGCCGAACTTAGCCTCGATCATTCGGACCCACTCCGTTTGGGGCGACGTTGGCCGGCGCAAGATACCGTCGAGATCTTGACCGGGTCCCCGTGAGCTGATCCACCCGTTGTGCGAGTCCGACCCCGAAAATGGGGAGAATGGGAGGACTCCACACCATGAAGCGCCGACGCCACACCCCCGAGCAGATCATCCGACTACTCGCCGAAGGAGAGAAGCTCCTGGGCGAGGGCCAGACGGTCGACGAGGTGGCCCGCCACCTCGAGATCACCGAGTCGACCTGGCACCGCTGGCGGAACCAATACGGCGGCATGAAGGCCGACGACGTCAAACGCTTGAAGGAGCTGGAGAAGGAGAACCAGCGCTTGAAGCGGATCGTGGCCGACCAGGCCTTGGACATCGACATGCTGAGGTACCTGTCCGAGGGAAAATTCTGACCCCGGACGGCCGCCGGATGGCCGTGGTGGCCATCCGAGAGCAGTTCGGGGTGACAGAACGCCGGGCCTGCCGGGTCGTCGGCCAGCCGCGCTCGACCCAGCGCCTTCGGCCACCAGTGCCGGCGGACGACGAGCTGGCGCTCCGGGCCTTCCTGCGGGACTTCTCCAGGCGCCGTCCGCGTTGGGGCTGGCGCCGGGCCGCCCGGGCGGCACAAGACGCCGGCTGGCGGGCCAACCACAAGCGGATCCACCGCCTGTGGCTCGCAGAAGGCCTGCGTGTGCCCTATCGCAAGCGCAAGAAGCCGCTGCGGGGGATCGGCGTGGCGGTGGGCGCCTTCAACCCGATCCGGCCGGGCGTGGTGTGGGCCATGGACTTCCAGTTCGACCAGACCTCCGACGGCAGGACCCTCAAGTTCTTGAACGTGATCGACGAGTTCACCCGCGAAGCCCTGGCCACCGACGTCGAGCGTTCGATCGACGCCGACGCCGTGGTGGGATGCCTCGAGCGTCTGGCGGCTGAGCGTGGCGCACCGGCCTACGTCCGCTTCGACCACGGGCCTGAGTTCATCGCCTACGCGGTGGCCGACTGGTGCCGCTTCAACAGCACCGGCACGGTCTTCATCGATCCCGGCAGCCCGTGGCAGAACGCCTGGATCGAGAGCTTCAACGGCCGAATGCGGGACGAGCTGCTGAACGGCCAGCAGTTCGACTCGCTGCTCGAGGCCAAGGTCTTCACCGAGGACTGGAGGATCGACTACAACATCAACAGGCCCCACAGCGCACACGGCTGGCTCACCCCAGTCGAGTTCGTCGAGGCCTGGCTCCACCGACAGGCACACCAGCTCGCATAGCGGGTGGCTCATCTATCGGGGTCCCCTCATCCGCCCCCCTACCCTCGGGCTCGAATATCCACACGTTGTCCTTCGAGCTGATCCGGCAGGGGCCAAGGGGGTTGAAGCGGTCGCCAGCCCTGATCGGACGGTCAAGCCAGTCCACGGGTTGAGACTACGTCTCACCGTCGGGGTGGTCACCCAATCGCGGTCAGCGCCGCGAACTCACCCACCGAGGACTGGGGCTGTCGGCTATATCGCCATTCGCACAGGCCACCGATGAACTCAATCCTCGGGGGAGCGACGGTTGTGATCGGTTGCCCTGACGCGCTCACCGGGCCGTCGCGGTCATCGGGTCTCGGATGACCGGTGCGAGAGGGCGGCAAGGCGCCCCTGAACGTGGAGCCAGGCGGTGACCCCGCCTGTCCGGGTCGGTGGACCGATCGCCGCGGTGACATGGCGGACCACCGACTCCGGATCAGCGCCCAGTGGAACCACCACCACGGCGTCGACGTGATAGCGCTGCAGGAAGAGCCTGAGATCGGCGGTGAGATCTCTCTTGGCCAGCAACGCCTGCTGGGCGGGTGACGAGAAGCCGTAGAAGGCGGTACTGAAGAGCGCTTCCACTGACGCCGGCTCGAGCGGCGACGGGGTATCCGTCCCATAGCGAGCCAGTGGTCTCCAGGCGTAGTCGCCGATCAGCGTGAAACGCATTCCGGAGACCGCCTGATCGACGAGTGCGTCATCGATCGATCCGGCAAACGGGATGCGCCAGACCCGAAAAGAGGCCAACGGAGGATTCGGATAGGGATACACCAGGACGACGCCACCGGACGGTATCGCAGAGACCGACGATGACGTGAAGAAGGGGCGCACCGGTGTCGCATTGGTCGCCTGACGGATTGGCACCAAAGGCAGAGCCAGGACAATCGCCACTGCGACACAAATGGCTGCGGCTCCAACAACACGGCCGTCTGGTGACAGACGACCCAGAGCATGCGAGCTCTTCAATCGTGCGTAGGCCTGATCGAAGCCCACCGCCAACACCCCGGCGCCGAAGAGGGCGGTGAAGAGCGAGATCCGGCTGGCGACCAGGCCGTCGAAGTAGGGCAGCTTCGAGAGAACGGCGAAGGGGAGGGGGATGTTGGTGTTGTGACCGTCGATGTAGAGGGGCGTGCCCAACGACAAGACGTAGGCGACTGCGGCCAGCCCACCAGCCAAGAGGACGATCCGGATCCGCCGCAACCACACCACGATCGAGACGAGTGCCACGACGAGCGGAAGCCCGAGGTACATGGAGGCCGAGCTGAAGGCGCCGGCGACGAACAGGCGGAACGCCGTCACCTTGAAGAAGCCGCCCGGATCGATCCACTGGTTCAATCCGGGCAGTATCGGCCCGAGGAGGTCGCCCCGGCCCCGGGCCAGATTGGCCGGCGGGTCCGGGACGCCGTTTATGTGCTGGGGCCCGAACAGGGTGTAGAGGACCGGGTAGGCGAGAACCACGGCGCCCGCGACGATGCCGCCGACCATTGCTGCTCTGATGTAGGGCCACTTGGCGGCCAGCTCACGCCGACACGCAATCAGATAGACGACGCAGCCAATGGCCCCCATCAACAGGGTGGTGACCAGGATCTCCGATGAGATCAGGTACTGAACCCCGCAGGCTGCACCGAGCAGGAGTCCGGTCCGCATCGGACGCCATCGCTGACGCACCAGGATCTCGTGGAGGAGCAGGAAGATCAGGGGCGGCAGTGGCATGAACACGTAGTTCAGATATCCGCCGCCGTAGGAGGTGGCGAACCCCGAGAAGCCGTACAGCAAGCCTCCCAAGAACGCCGCCGGCCGCCAAGTGGTCCAGCGCCGAAGGACGAGGCACATCGTGAAGGCGGACACGATGACGGCGAGGCGGAGAAGCACGTTCCAGGTCACGATCGGTCCGAACAGAGTCGTGATCGGAGAGAAGAGCACCCCCAGAGCCATCATCGACGTGCCGTTGAGCACGTTGATGCCCACCGGATAGTTCTGCAGATGACTGAAGAACGGATTGAGGCCGTGGGCCAGGGCGTACTGCGCCCACGCCAGGTACCAGATCTCTTCGACCTGGTCCGGTGTCTGGGGTCCGGTCATCCGGCCTGAGCCGAGCGCTGTAAAAGGGCCGAATTCGAGAAGTGCGAAGGCGACGTAGAGAACGAGACAGACCAGCGCTTGCCACCCGCCCCACCACCAGGATTTACGTTGGGGCTTCACTCGGTCGGGGATTCCCACGCCATTCGGCGCCTTCGGGTCTACAACCGTCGTGAGTTGCATGTGTGCCGCCATGAAATCCACCCTCGGGGGGAGACCCACTGGCCGTCCGGACCGCACGCGGGGCGGACGCCTTGTTCGCCATCCATTTTCTCTTTTGGACCCCTGTTCTTACTATCCAGCACCGATCATGGACAGCGGTCTCGGGATCCCATACGGGAATGGTCTGAGATCCAGGATCCGTGTGAGGCCCAGCTCAATCAACCACCATGGGTTCCCCCCGACGCTTCCGCCGCCCAGCGTAAGGACCGCATACCCCCGATTCGCCGGTGCGATCTATCGCTGTGTCAATACCGTAAGCCGAGAAAAGCGCCCCAGAACACCGGATCAGTAGCATGGCACGGTAACGGTGGTCCCGATGTCACTGAGGATCTGCGTGGGCACGTCGCGATTCCCTCGACCGCCTTGTTCGCTCCCATCCCTCCCCCGAGCGCTCACCCAATCGTTCGTCACGCGGCTAGCCTCTCCCCCGTGCCCGGGGGCGGCAGAATTGAGGTGCCTGTGCCGATAACGGCCACACGGCAGACGATGGGCGATGGGCTCGACCCCCGCCACAACAGTCTCAACTTTCTTCGCCTGGTGTTGGCGGGGGTGGTCCTGCTCTCGCACGCCTATGCGGTTGGTGGATTCGGCAACGAAGGGATCCTGCACCACACAACCGCCGGTACCGTGGCGGTCTACGGCTTCTTCGGGATCAGTGGCTATCTGATTGCTGGAAGTGCCACGGCCCATTCGGCTGGCCGCTACCTCTGGCAGCGGTTTCTCCGAATCCTTCCGGCCTTTTGGGTATCGCTGATCGTGGTGTCCTTCGGCTTCGCTCTGATCGGCTGGGCGAGCCAGCACCACGGTGCAGCCGGCTACTTCGACCAGCGGATCAATACGCCAGCTGGCTTTGACTACAACAACTGGCTGCTCGACATGCGCCAGTTCGACATCGGCGCTCAGGGGTGGAACGCGTCGCTTTGGACCCTCTACTACGAGTTCCTCTGCTATCTGACACTGCTCGGCCTGGCACTCCTCGGACTGCTCCGGCACCGTTTGGGGACTCTGATCGTGGCCGCCGGGTTTTGGCTGACCTGTCTCGCACTCACCGCCGTGCCATCGTGGCGGTCGCAATTCAACGTCTATCAGAACTGGCAGCAGATGAGCTACCTCAGGTTCGCCGCCGTGTTCATGGTCGGTGCGGTGATCTACCTCTACCGTGAGAAGGTCCCCGACTCGGGCTGGCTGGCCCTGGTGTGTGGGGGTGTGTTCTTTGGGGGGCTTTGGCTGCCCGCTGATGGGTCCGCGATATCCAGCTACGCCTTCACCTGGTCGCTCCTGCTTGCCCCCCTCGTGGCCTATCCGATGCTTTGGTTGGGCGCCCATCTGCCACTTGATCGGGTGGGCTCCCGCAACGACTACAGCTACGGTGTTTACGTCTACGCGTTCCCGGTGACGGTCCTGTTGACCATCTGGGGTGCCAACCGTTGGGGCTATGTCCCCTTCGTGCTCTTGTGCATCATCGGCACTATTCCGTTTGCGGTGGCGAGCTGGTGGTTGATCGAGAGGCGGGCCCTCGCCCTCAAGAAGTTGGACGCCCGGCCGGTATGGCACCGTCTCGTGGGAGCACCCAGAGGTGCAGACCTGTAATTAGGCGCCATTCCCCCGCGACCTCATCGATGATCCCCATGGGTCACTACGCCGAGGCCTTCACCCTGCTCCCCGGGCGTTGCTTCCGGATGGTCAAGGATCCCGAACCCCGGCGGCGTGGCCGGCCGACGCACTGGCGACGAGCCGGTCGTGTGGCGGGGACGGTTCCGAACCCGGTCTGAGCAGATCTACCGGGTGGATGCCTGCGAGGGCCATGGGGGTGTGAGGGGACCCCGATAGATGAGCCACCCGCTATGCGAGCTGGTGTGCCTGTCGGTGGAGCCAGGCCTCGACGAACTCGACTGGGGTGAGCCAGCCGTGTGCGCTGTGGGGCCTGTTGATGTTGTAGTCGATCCTCCAGTCCTCGGTGAAGACCTTGGCCTCGAGCAGCGAGTCGAACTGCTGGCCGTTCAGCAGCTCGTCACACATTCGGCCGTTGAAGCTCTCGATCCAGGCGTTCTGCCACGGGCTGCCGGGATCGATGAAGACCATGCCGGTGCTGTTGAAGCGGCACCAGTCGGCCACCGCGTAGGCGATGAACTCAGGCCCGTGGTCGAAGCGGACGTAGGCCGGTGCGCCACGCTCAGCCGCCAGACGCTCGAGGCATCCCACCACGGCGTCGGCGTCGATCGAACGCTCGACGTCGGTGGCCAGGGCTTCGCGGGTGAACTCGTCGATCACGTTCAAGAACTTGAGGGTCCTGCCGTCGGAGGTCTGGTCGAACTGGAAGTCCATGGCCCACACCACGCCCGGCCGGATCGGGCTGAAGGCGCCCACCGCCACGCCGATCCCCCGCAGCGGCTTCTTGCGCTTGCGATAGGGCACACGCAGGCCTTCTGCGAGCCACAGGCGGTGGATCCGCTTGTGGTTGGCCCGCCAGCCGGCGTCTTGTGCCGCCCGGGCGGCCCGGCGCCAGCCCCAACGCGGACGGCGCCTGGAGAAGTCCCGCAGGAAGGCCCGGAGCGCCAGCTCGTCGTCCGCCGGCACTGGTGGCCGAAGGCGCTGGGTCGAGCGCGGCTGGCCGACGACCCGGCAGGCCCGGCGTTCTATCACCCCGAACTGCTCTCGGATGGCCACCACGGCCATCCGGCGGCCGTCCGGGGTCAGAATTTTCCCTCGGACAGGTACCTCAGCATGTCGATGTCCAAGGCCTGGTCGGCCACGATCCGCTTCAAGCGCTGGTTCTCCTTCTCCAGCTCCTTCAAGCGTTTGACGTCGTCGGCCTTCATGCCGCCGTATTGGTTCCGCCAGCGGTGCCAGGTCGACTCGGTGATCTCGAGGTGGCGGGCCACCTCGTCGACCGTCTGGCCCTCGCCCAGGAGCTTCTAATTGAGCATCGGAATCGGCCGAGAGGGCTCGGCTAATAGGAATCGTCGAGCAGGTCAAGGGCAAGTGACCATGAGAAGAGCCGGACGCCTGATGTTCCCGGTGCATGTCCACCGGGTGCGGAATTGCCCGCGCCGGTCCCAGGTCTCACAGTGGGCGGGTGGGCCCTGGAAGAGGCTTTGGCACTGCGGGCCTCGCTAGGGCAGTGACTTACCTTCCACACCCGCCGCGGCTCCCCTCGCTAGACACTTGCCCTAGTACAGCGCAATCAGCTTTCCTGCGGCCACCAGGAACAACGTCTTTGGTGCTTGACCCGGCTCGCCGTCGCGGAGCACTGCGCGTAACCTGCATCCGAAATGAAGGCAACCATCGATGACCGTCTGCTTCCTTCGGGGAACGAAGCCGGTACAGCACCAGGGGACCGCAAGTTCCGCCCGGATGTCCAAGGTCTCCGAGCCGTGGCGATCCTTCTCGTCGTCCTGTTTCACGCGGGTGTACCTGGATTAACCGGGGGCTATGTCGGAGTTGATGTCTTTTTCGTTATTTCAGGCTTTGTGATCACAGGGGTGCTTCTGCGAGAGCGTTCTTCAACCGGGACGAACTCGCTATTGGCCTTCTACGGTAGGCGTGCTCGGCGCATTATTCCCGCGGCCACCCTCGTGATCATCGTGACCGTTCTGGCGGCTCACTGGTATCTCGATTCCCTTAGTGCCAATCAGACTGCTGCGGACGGCCAGTGGGCATCGGTGTTTCTGGCGAACTATCACTTCGCGGCGTCGGGCACCAATTACCTGGCTTCGCTTCAACCACCTTCCCCTCTGCAAAACTTCTGGTCGCTCGCGGTCGAGGAGCAATTCTACATCGTCTACCCCACCATTTTCTTGATTACGGCGACTGTTCTTACTCGCCTATCGCTCCGGTTCCGACTCGGAATCGTGCTCGGTCTCGGGGTGGTGGCTTCGTACACACTCTCGATCGTTCTGACCTCGACAAACCCCCAGAGTGCCTTCTTCTCACCGTTCACGCGGGCGTGGGAGCTCGCCTTGGGTGGTCTCGTGGCTGTTTCCAACGACCGCCTACGCCAATTGCCACAATGGATTGCTGCCGGAATTTCTTGGCTCGGCCTCTTGGGCATACTCGTGGCCGCCACTCTCTTCACATCCGCCACTTCATATCCGGGAACGCTCGTGGCGATTCCAGTGATCAGCGCTGCCCTTGTCATCGCTGGTGGCGCAGCGCAGCCCAAGTGCGGGGCCGAGTCCTGTCTACGGATGCGACCCCTCCAATGGCTTGGCCTCATCTCGTATTCGCTCTACCTGTGGCATTGGCCGATACTCACAATCGCCGCCCAGAGTCAAGGCAAGACCAGCTTGCCCGTAGGTGAATCTCTTCTCTGGATTCTACTCGCCGTCGTTCTTGCGATCGGTACGTATCTGGTTATCGAGAACCCGATCCGTCATTCCAAGTACCTCATTTCCAAGCGCGCTGCGAGCGTTGGGATGGGGGCCTGTCTCGTCCTCTCGGGCCTCGTGGTGAGCACAGCCGTGCATAAGAATGTCAAGACAGCCCTATTGGGAAACGTCACTACAGCGGCCGGGAACACTCCGTGCTCGCTGCCAGCACCGGTCGACATCGCAGCGTTGAAAACTGCATATGAGAAGACCTCGGGCCATAGGAAGCATGCCTCGACCCAAAAGCTCCGGGTGCTCGTGATCGGAGACTCAACTTCGTGCACGATGTTGCCGGGACTTGAAGCCGTCGCACCGTCCTACGGTGTCCAGATCGGGAATGGGGCCATTATCGGATGCGGTGTTGTGAGTGGTCAGGTCGAACCGGTCTATTACGATGGGCTAAACGTCGCGGCGTTTACGAAATCGTGCCAACGGAGGGCGAACCATGTAGAAGCAACAGCCATTCGCCGCGAGAAGCCAAACGTGATCCTCTGGGGAAGCACAGAGGAGCGCGAGTCGATCATCGTCAACACCGCCAAGGGGCCGAAGATACTTCTAAACTCATCAGCTCAGTGGAAGTCCGTCATGTTGCATCGGATGGACACGCGCGTCGAACAGCTCCTAGCCACTGGGGCCAAGGTGTTCCTTTTATTGCAGCCACCATTTGTGAACAACGGTAGGCCTACCCGACCTACCTCGAGCGATAAGGCATTTGAACAGTTGAACGGTCTGCTGCGGGATATCGCAGCAAGTCATCCAGGTCGAGTGCGCCTTATAGATCTCGCATCGCGTGTGTGTCCCTCGGGACCACCCTGCCAGTCCGTGATAGACGGGGTGTGGGTCCGTCCCGACAACGCGCATTACGGCGCAACCAGCTCGCTTTGGGTTGCGGAGTGGCTGATACCTAAGATTTTGGCCGGAGGGAATTCCAGTTGACAACTAGCCGCTCCACACCGACGTAGCCGCCATTAATGCCAACCCAGCGTGAAAGAGAATGACCAAGAGGACCGTGATTGCCCGTAGGCCTTGCGCGTCAGGATGAACCACGGGTCGCGGAGGCCAAGACCGCCGCGCTGAGCCCGGTGTGACGGAGGATCTCACGCACCGGACGAGAACCCCGGTGAGCCTCCGTGGTTGGAACAGTTCTGTCGGCCGTTGGACCGAACAGAAGGTCGGATTTTGACGCGGTCTTCCTCATCTCGCATAGCCGTCCAAGTGTGTCGAATGCCACGCCCACGCCGACTCCAGGATCTCGGTTAAGCCCAATTGGGGCCGCCAGTCGAGGAGCAAACGAGCCCGTTCGGCGTCCGCGAAAAGTGCAACGGGGTCTCCGGGACGTCGGGAGGTCAATTGGTGGGGAACCGACCTCCCCAAGATCCGTTCGGTCGCAGCAAGGACCTCAAGGACCGACGATCCGACGCCGCGGCCCAGGTTGACTGCTGTGCTGTCGCCGCCCAGATTCAGGTAATCAAGAGCTCGAATGTGCGCGTCGGCCAGGTCGATCACGTGGACATAGTCTCGGATGGCAGACCCATCCACTGTCTGATAATCAGTTCCAAACACCTGAATGGGGCCGCTTCGGCCCAGCACAGCTTTCATAACGAGCGGGATTAGATTGGTGGTCACGGTCCAATCCTCGCCAATCGATCCGTCCAACCAGGCGCCAGCAGCGTTGAAGTAACGCAGGCTGACTGATCTGAAGTCAACGCAACGGCCAAACCAGGACAGAACTCGTTCCGTCATTGCCTTGCTCTCTCCGTACGGGCTTTCGGGCTGAATCGATGCATCCTCGCTCACCGGCACCGTTGCTGGTGTTCCGTATACCGCGCAGGATGAGGAGAACACGATTCGGTCAACTCCTGACTCGTGCAGGGTCACGATAAAGTTCGCGCTCTTGCCGGCGTTGTTCGTGAAATAACGACCGGGGTTAGCCATGGACTCCGCGGGGCTCTTGTACGCAGCGAAATGCAGTACGGAGTCCACCTTGTATTGCTCGATCGCTCGTCGGACGGTGGCCCTATCGGCGATATCTCCTTTGATCAGTGGTACTCCGGCGACTGCAGAGCGGTGTCCTAGCTCGAGGGAGTCGAAGATTACGACGTCATGGCCCTGTTCGCGAAGTAAGCGAACGGTGTGAGACCCGACGTAGCCGGCACCGCCGGTGACGAGAACAGTCATCGTAATAACCTCCGGATTCGGGTCTACGTAAGCCGAACGGGACTGGAGAGTAATTGGTCATATTTCACCAGCGCCATCCAGGGAGTCCCGTCGGACACCACGTACGACAGGATTCCACGCCCCGGAACAACCGGGGTTTGGCGGCTCCGAGAAGTGGCAATAGTGATTCGCAGCTCGGCCACCAGTGGAGCCACCTAAGGGCACCAGTGCAAAGTGACCGGGCGGATTGCGACCAGCTGCGCCCTCGACTTCGAAAAGCTCAAGCTCGCCTCCTAACAAGAGCCGGCACGAGGAGAGCATGGGCGCCAAACGCTTCCGGGCCCACTGGCGGGCCACTCGCCGTAGCTAGGCCCGCTGGAACACGTCACCTTCCTTGAGTAGAGTATCGCTCGCAATGTCGGACAGAGCTGGGTCAATCCCGGTCGCCGGGCGGCCAACGTTGGCCCGGGTATGCTGGGTGGAGGCGGGGGAGTGCTCTCGAATACGCGATATATGAGCCCGAGCGCTGTCTGCCCAGGTTGGCGAGCAGGTCGCGAATGCTGCTCCGCCGATCCCGACAGATCGGGGGGGGACCGGATCACGTCAGAGGGCGACCGGTGGCTGAGGAGCGACCAGAACGCAGCATCGTGATGCCCGCCTACAACGAGGCGGAATCGATCGTGGCCGTCGTTGAGGACTGCGTTGCCGCTGGCGCCGATCGCCCTGACAGTTTCGAAGTCGTCGTAGTCGACGACGGGTCCACTGACGCCACGGCAGAGCTGGTGGCCGCACTGGCTGCCGAGGACGAGCGAGTGCGTCTGGTGGTCCAGCCCCAGAATGGCCGCTACGCGGCTGCCTGCCTGGCGGGGGTCAAAGCGGCTCAGGGCAACCGGATCTTTATCATCGATTCCGACGGTCAGCACGATCCGCACGACCTTTGGAATTTCGACGCCATGATCGACAAGGGCTACGACCTGGTGCTCGGCTGGCGCCAGCAACGAAGTGAACCGGCCCTCCGCCTCGCCATGTCCAGGGTTTTGTGGCTCATGTCCTGGTGGTACCTGCGCTTCGACCTACACGACGTGAACGCAGGGATTCGAGCCTGCACCCGCGACTTCGGAGAGAAGCTCGAAGTGCGTCATCGCATCAACTACCTGAACCCTGAGCTCTTCGTTCGGGCGCGGTTGGGAGGCTTTCGCGTTGCTGAGGCATCCACCATGCAGTTGGCCAGGCGCGGCGGTACCACCAGCCACAACTTGTCCAAGCCATGGTCGATATTCATGCAAATGCGCCGCTACCTGCTCTCCCTTTCACTCGAGTTGAAAGAGGCGAACCTCCGATGAGCAGGCGGTCGGAGTACGACTGGCTGATAGTGGGAGCCGGCTTAACCGGCGCCACCTTAGCGGAGAACATCGCCAGGGAACTCGGTCAGCGGGTTTTCGTGGTAGATCGCCGTTCCCAAATCGGGGGAAACGTCTACGACGAGGTCGACCCTGCCACCGGAGTTCGGGTGCATCGCTACGGTCCCCACATCTTCCACACCTCCTCCGAGCGAGTCTGGTCCTACCTGTCTCGTTTCACCGAGTGGCTGCCCTATCGACACCGGGTCCTTGGCAAGATCGACGGTCGGTACGTGCCTATCCCCTGCAACCTAACGACCATGCGAACCTTGTTGCCCGCTCGCCAAGCGGAACGGCTGGAGCAGGTGCTGGTGGACGAGGCGGGCTACGGCGCCCGGGTGCCAGTCTTGACGCTCCTAGAACACGACCGGCCAGAGCTTCGCGATTTCGGCCAGTGGGCATACGAGACGTTCTTCCTCCACTACACGGTCAAGCAGTGGGGGCTTCGACCCGAGGACATCGACCGCTCAGTGACGGGTCGGGTGCCGGTGGTGGTGTCGGAGGAGGATGGCTACTTCCGGGACCGTCACGAGGGTATTCCCGCCGAGGGTTACACGGCGATGGTGGCGCGCATGCTGGCCCACCCGTTGATCGACGTCGAGCTGGGTCTCGAAGCGACGGAAATCATGGAGGGGGTTCGGTGGAAGCGCATGGTGTGGACTGGGCCCATCGACAGCTTCTTCGGCATGTGCCACGGGGCACTCCCCTACCGGAGCCTCCGTTTCGAGCACCAGGTGGTCGACCATCCTCCGTTCCAACCGGTGGCCCAGGTCAACCACCCCGGTCCAGATGTCCCGTACACCCGTGGGGTCGAGCACGCTCATTTTGAGGGATTAACCCCTAGGCGGTCGGTGGTAACCCATGAACTACCCGAGGCCCATGTGCCCGGTGAGAACGAGCCCTACTACCCCGTCTTGCGTCCTGAGAGCCACGCGCTGTTCCGGCGCTACGCGGCCGACGCCTCCGAATTGGCCGGCAAGGTGTTCTTCTCTGGTCGTCTGGCCGATTTCAAGTACTACGACATGGACCAGGCGGTGAGCCACGCCCTTCACGCCTTTGCGAACGAGGTGGCAGTTCACGCCACTGCGGGGACGGCGGCGATGGACACCCTGGCTCCCGCCCGGTCCGGGCCGTCGCCCCTGGCCTTTGAGGGCTCAGGGCACCCCACCACACGGAGGGGTACCATTGGGCCGACGGCAGCGTCAGCGAGGGGGATGGGGCCTCTCTCGGCCCACCGCGCCGACGGCGCGCCGTCCCCCTAACGTCAGGCTCGGAGCAGCATTCGCAAAAATCCTGTGCTTTCAGGGTGGGGGTATCCGCGGGACCCCCCTTCCTCGGTTGAGTGTGCTGCCCATGGAGGACGGGGAAGGGTTCACAGAACAACCCTTCCGAGACCCCGATAGGTTGCCGGGGAACCAGGTTGCGTCCCGCATCTCGATTCCGAGATTGCTGAAACGTCCCTCCATCACCTCTCCCGCGAGCCGGCCGGACCGGCACAATCAGCCCGTTTCGTCCGGCATCGGGTGAACGCACTGGGGCACGAGCGTCGGCAGGCCTTTTGAACGCCAGTACCGGTAGGGTGCCGGCTGGAAGAGACTCAGGTGGTCCTTCTGCGCCGTGCGCACGAAGGGACCGAAGGTGCGCTCGGCGGAGGACGGGCTCCACAGATGGAGACCCACCACGTAGCTCAACTCACAGGCTTGTTGATTCGGGGACAACTCGTCGAGATTGGCGACTAGTCGAGCATCTCTCTGTGCCTGGTTGCGCTGGATGGAACCGTTGACGTGCCCGAAGTTGGTGGCGATCGAGACCTGGGCGATCAGCAGTACGGCGAGCAGGCCAGCCACGCACCAGGCCATCGTCCGTTTGGTGGAGCCTCGAGCCGCCGGCTCCCACAGCAACTCGGCACGGCCGAAGGCATAGACGAAGATCCCAGTCAAGAGTAGGAGGTTGGGCAGGACGAAGCGGTTGTTGCTCACCGCCGTGCTCAGGTCGTAGCTGGATCGTCCGATCGTGGTCATGATGTCCCACAGGAACCCGAAGGTGATCATGGCCAGGGGCAACGGCATCTGCTCACCGTGACCACGTCGTCGCACGGATTGCACTGCCACATAGATGGCCGCCACCAGCAGCACAAGTCCGAGCGCCTCGTAGCGCACCACAGAGCCGTGGGAGAAGATCTCAGACCAGTAGCCTCCGGGCACCACGTTCCCCATCATGACCAACAGGAACCGGAAGGAGAGGACCGGGTGATGAACGAAGAAGCTGGCAGAACATTCTCCGGCGGGCGCAATACAGCCGCTCTGGTGGTAACCCGGTAGGTAGACGGCTGTGGTCACGATGGCGGCTCCGACCCACGAGAGGCACTCGCAGACCGTTCTCCTGGTCCAAGGTGAAATCCAGGCGAGGCACAGCAAACCCACCGGCCACACTACGAAGCCGGGCAGCGCGGTCAACGATGCCGCCACAGCGAGGACCGCCGCCAAGACCAGCCAAGCTGTCCGATGTTTCTGCGGTAGGAGCAACGCGGCCAATGTCGCCACCACGAAGAAGACCGCGATGAGCCAGTAAATTTGCGTCCCGTCCAAGGCGTTGGCGACGTCGGCCAAACTGAACCAGATGGCGCCCACCACCAGGGTGGGTACGGGGCTCAGACCCCGCAAGTACCGAGCCATCATGAAAAGGAACAACAGATAGGCGCCGATGTAGACGAAAGCGGTAAAGAGGATCTCAGTCTTTATGTCCCAGTGATCGATGAACGAGAAGGCAAGAATCACCAATCGGGTCGGCAACAACCTGCTTTCATTCCACTGCGCCCAGAGGAGAGAGAAGGACACGTGGCCCTTCAGGGCGCCGTTGATGAGAGGGACGTTGTACCATTCGTCCGGCGTACTGGGCACGTTGACCGAATAGTTAGCGACGTAGATCAGGTAGGCGATCGGTGGAAGGCACCCTGCCGCAATTGTCAATGCTCGGTTATGGAATCGGAAGATCGCCGACCACGACGGCGGGGATGAGGGGGCATCGGCGGTTGAGACCGCGGCGTCCCCCTCGGGTTGGCGAGCCGGAGGACTCGGCGTCTCGATCTGTGTGTCAGCCCCTCCTATCTCCACCAGTCCTCCCCGTTCCGGTGTAGCAGCACACATCCTAGAACAGCAGGTATCAGGGTGGCCTCATTCGTCGGCGCACGACCCGGCCGGGGTGGATCGATCGCCCTCGCTCCCGAGATTGAATAGGCGCCGCCCAGTCGACATATGCAGACATGGTCCATCGGAACTCGCGGTGGGGCCACCCAAAGACATCCGGAGTCGGGGCCGAGTCGATCAGACTGCTGATTGATTGCGCACCGCCAGCACGATCACAACTTACAGAGATGTGATTCAATCGAAGGACCCCAGCAGTGCCCAATACTCGGGTCAACAACGAGGTATCCTTTTGGGACTGTTTTCCCATCTAGTGATGGGCCAGGCCGGGAACTGGGGGATACGAGGGCAGTGGGCGGAAGGCAGGCGAAAGAGCGGATCGGCGTGGTGGTCGTCGCCTACAATGCCGCGTCCACATTGTCTGCGGTGCTCGACAGGCTGCCCGACGGCTTCCGGAGCCGAGTCGCCGAGGTCGTGGTGTGCGACGACGCCAGTAGCGACAGCACGTACGCCGTGGGCACCGAGTATCAGGCCGCAACCGATCTCCCCCTCACGGTCATTCGGCGGCCCCAGAACCTGGGCTACGGCGGCAACCAGAAGGCGGCCTACAAGTGGGCCATTGAGCACGGCCTCGACATCGTGGTCCTGCTCCACGGCGACGGCCAGTACGCTCCCGAGGTCATTGAGGATCTCATCAGACCCTTCGAGTCCACTCAATGTGACGCGGTCTTCGGCTCGCGAATGATGGACCCGGGACTGGCCCGGATCGGAGGTATGCCGATGTACAAGTACGTCGGCAACCGGATCTTGAGCACTTACTCGAACGCCTTGGTCGGCATGAATCTGACAGAGTGGCACAGCGGATATCGCGCTTATCGTGTCCAAGCGCTCAGAGACATTCCGTTCGACTTGAATTCGGACGGCTTCGATTTCGATACCGAGATCATCCTCCAGCTCCACGAAGCGAATAAGACGATCGTCGAAGTCCCAATCCCAACTTACTACGGCGGCGAGATCTGCCACGTGAACGGCTTTGGCTACGCCAAGGACGTGTGCATCGATGTCACGCGTTATCGGATCCACAAGATGGGGTTCGGGTCCGGTGAGATGGCATTCGCCGAGCAAGGCTACGAGATGAAACTGAGCGACACTTCATCGCATCGCAAACTTCTCGACTGGCTGAGCGAGGGATCCCCGAAGCGAATTCTCGATTTGGGCTGTTCCGATGGCCGCCTTGGAGAGCTCTTTCGGCTTGAAGGTCACACGGTGATCGGCATCGACTCGGAGAAGTTGGACGGGGTCGGGGACCGGCTAGATGGGTTCGTGGAAGCGGATTTGAACTTGGGACTGCCCGACGACGTGGGTCGGGATTTCGATGTCGTTGTTGCTGCCGACGTTCTCGAGCACCTGGCCGACCCAGAGTCGATGCTCCGACAGTTGTCGGAGGTTCTGTCGCCGCGGGGGGTGGTCGTGGCCAGTGTGCCCAACATCGCCCACTGGTATCCGCGCCTACGGATCCTGCTCGGACGGTTCGACTACGAACGGCGGGGAATTTTCGATGCTGGCCATCTCAGGTTCTTCACACGACGTAGCTTCGAGCGGATGGCGAAGCGGGCCGGGATGCGCGTCCGCCGGTCGGCAAGCACTGGTTTACCGGTGGAGATCGTAGGGCGGGGAGGCCCATCGCCGTCCAGGGTAATGAAACTCATCGCAGGCGCGGACATGCTCGGCCTCGGATTGGCCCCGAACCTCTTCTCCTACCAGCTCCTCTTCGAGCTGGAGCCCGTCTGATCGTCGACGCGATGGGTGGGAGCGCTGCTGGATTCCGGGCGGGCCGGACCTGGCCTAAGGTGCTTGCCCGGACAGAGACTTTGAGTGGTCCTCGGATGGAGAGAGCGAGATTCTGATGACAACAAAGGAGGAGGGCGTCCGCCAGCCACTGGTCCTGGATCTCGGGGGCTTGGAGCACAATCTCGATGCATTGCAGTCCCGCTACCGATCTGCCAAACCATTCCCCCACATCGTCCTGGACAATTTCTTGGAGCCCGATGTGGTGCGGTTGGCGATGGACGAGTTCCCACCGCTGGATCCGGGCGAGTGGAACATCTACTCGCATGCCAATGAGAGGAAATTCAGTCACACCGAGCCGGCAACGTGGCCCCCAACCCTTCAGGCTGTCCTGGCCGAGCTCAACTCCCAGCCGGTGGTGGACTTCTTGAGCAAGCTGACTGGGATCGAGGGGCTGTTCGCGGACGACACACTCGAAGGTGGCGGCCTCCACCAGTCCACCACCGGTGGGTTTCTCAACATCCACGCCGACTTCACCGTCCACCCCCATCACCGGACCTGGCGGCGTCGGGTCAACCTTCTGCTCTATCTCAACCGCGACTGGCCACCCGAGTACGGAGGCGACCTCGAGTTGTGGAGCACCGACATGAAGCGGTGTGTGGAGTCGGTTTCCCCGATCGCGAATCGAGCGGTGATCTTCACCACCGACATGGATTCCTTCCACGGGCACCCCGAGCCAATGCGTTGCCCTCCCGACGTTGCCCGCCAGTCCCTGGCCCTGTACTACTTCACCGACGAGGCCGCGCCCGTGGTTCGATCCACCGAGTACCGGGCCCGTCCAGGAGACGGCCTGCACGGTGTCGCCATCTACGCCGACAAGCAGCTCCTGCGGGCTTACGACTGGACGAAGCGGCACCTCGGGATCTCCGACGAGACGGCCAAGAAGTTCCTCCAGCGGGTGGAGGGTCTCCGGCGGAAGCGTCCCAGCGGCTGACCGCCAGCATCCTGGATGGGCCCCGCGCAGACAGTCCTCGAAGCCCCTGATCTTCCGAGGCCGCTAGAGGATACGGCCCCACGTGATCTGAGCCTCCGGCGATTCGTGGTGGCGATCGCGGTTGGCATGGGTACGGTTGCCGTACCGTACCTCTTCGTCCTCTGGGACCTTTGGACCGGCGCCATCGATCCCCTTCGGTCGGTCGGACCGGCCGACTTCTACGAGCTGCAGGCCCGGGCCATCGCCGGCGGCCATCTCTACGTTCCCAAGGGCAAGCTCGGCGTTGAGGCATTCCTCCACGGCGGGCACGCCTACACGTACTTCGGCATCTTCCCTTCGCTCCTCCGCATGCCGGTCATGGCCGTCCTCCCCAGTCTCGACGGACACATGACCGCGCCGTCGCTGCTCCTGGCCTGGCTCGTCACCGGGGTCTTGGCCTCGATGCTGTTGTGGCGGGTCCGTGTCCTTGCCCGTGGGGCCGTCGGCATGGGTTGGGGCGAAGCTGCCTCATGCGGCCTTCTGATCGCCGCGATCACCGGCGGTTCGGTGCTGGTCTTCCTCGCCGCCAACCCATGGGTCTACGACGAGGATTTCGCCTGGAGTGTCGCCCTCACCCTGGGGACGGTCTTCGCCCTCCTGGGCCTGATGGAACGCCCCACCTGGTGGCGGGTGACCGGCAGCGGCCTGTTTATCCTGGCTGCCAGCCTGAACCGGCTCGCAACCGGCTGGGCCTGCATCATCGGGGCACTGCTCGTGGCCTGTTGGTTCGCCCTGGGCCGGGGGGGACCCGAGAGGCGCCGCTGGGCGATCCCGACCCTCGCCGTTGGCTTGATTCCCTTTCTCATCGCGTCCTTCGTCAATTGGACGAAGTTCGGATCGCCCTTCGCCCTTCCCTTGGCCGACCAGGTGTGGACCCAGTTGAACGCGCACCGCCGATACTTCCTGGCCTCCAACGGGGGAAAGGGGTTCGGGCTCCAATTCCTGCCAAGCACGCTGGTGGCATACCTGCAACCCGGAGGGGTCCGGTTCAGCAGTCTTTTCCCGTTCGTCACGCTTCCCGACTCCCCGGCACGAGCGGTGGGGAACGTGGTCCTCGACCAGACCTATCCGACCGGGAGCATTCCAGCCACGATGCCGCTGCTGTTCTTGCTGAGCCTCTGGGGTGTCGTCACCGCGTTCCGGCCCAAGCCTGTCGGACTACTGCGACTCACCCGGATCGGTCTCATCACCGCAGCCGCGGCCACGGCAGGGGTCCTGCTCTGGGGCTACATCGCGGATCGTTACCTGGCCGATGTCATGCCCTTTTTGATTCTGGCCAGCGTGATTGGCTTCGTGGATCTCTGGCGTCGGGCGGCATCTCGGAGCCGAAATGTGAGAATCGGACTTCTCACCTCCATCAGCCTGCTGGTCGCCTTCAGCGTTGTGGCAAATGTCGGCGCCGCCCTTGAGTCGATGGTCGAGTGGACCAGTGGACAGGCCACCCGGTTCGTCGAGGCGCAACAGGCTCTCAGCCCTGGATCGATCCCAGTGGACCGTGGATCTTCTCTCCCCTACTGGAGGCCGGCGGGGCAGCTCTTCGACGTGAACAGTTGCTCAGGCTTGTACCTCTCGAGCGGCTATGACTACGCGTCGTCACCGGGCCAGCAACTCCAGCACGCCACCTGGACCCCGATCGAACAGGCGAGGGGCATCAATCACACGATCGAGTTCACTCTCCACGGGACAGCGACCGATCTGACCCGGCCGATCACACTGCTCACCTGGGATCGAACAACCGTGCTGCTGGAGCCTTCGGGACCCCGGTCCCTTCACATAGTGGTGGAGAATCCCGGACCGGCACCATCCTGGCCGTCAGCGATCGGCCCGCCGTTCTCGGTGCTGCCGGGCCGTCCCAATTTCCTGACAATCATGACCGATCCTTACATGCACTCCATTCTGGTCCGGCATGTCCAGTACAAGCTGGGTACCACCTTGCCGCGTCGACTTCCCTTTGGGTACGGAGATCTTCAGGTAGACCACTACTTGGCGGGGAGCGGACCGGCCGTCTTGCGACCCGTATGGAAGAGCCCTGGGGTGAGCTCGAATATCTCGTTCAAACCAGCGCTGCCACCGCTGTCCACCATGTCCATCTGCCGGAGTTTGCGACCGAAGTCTTAGCAAGATGGTGGGAATATGAGCGGATCCTCGGTCATCATTCGTCGGGGACCGACGATCCCGGCGGACCCGGCTCGGGTTGGCCCGCTCAGAGGGGCCACCGCCGCCGCGGGGACCCGGCCGCAATTCCCCTTCTCGCGATGGTCACAAGGCACATTCCGGCCATGATGAACCGCGTCATCGAGTTCGATGTCCCTCACCCGGCTCCAACAGGCCCAACCGCAGTCGACCTCATCTTGGAGGCCCGGCCCTGACAGTGGCCGCACGTCCAAACGGTTGCTCATCAGCCCATGGAGTCGATGCACACCCGCCTGTCATCAGATCCGCCATTCACCGCTTTCCTTGCTTTTCAGCCCGTAGTAGGGTCACCCGGCGTGGCATCACCGGGGCGGCTTCGGGCTACGGCAGCTGTTGGGGCTGAATTGCTCCTGGATCTCCGGCGCGGCTTCTCGTACGGTCGTCACTACTCTGGGGGCTTGCTCCCCGACTCGCCCGGGAGCACCACCTCGGATTTGGAAGCCTATTTCGACGCGCATGAGACTGGCCCTGGTATTACGAAATGGCGACACTACTTCTCGATCTACGAACGTCACTTTGCCAAGTTCCGCGGACGTGAAGTCCACATCGTCGAAATTGGCATAGGGAGCGGTGGCAGCCTGGGAATGTGGAAGGATTACTTCGGAAGCGGCACCCACGTCTATGGAGTCGACATCAAGCCGGAATGCCGGGTCTACGAAGAACCGGGGACGAGAATCTTCATCGGTGACCAATCTGACCCGGCATTCTGGGAGCGCTTCACCGAAGCGGTGCCCAAGGTCGACATTGTGATCGACGACGGTGGACACAAAGCCTCCCAGCAGATCCCGACCCTCGAGGCACTCCTTCCCCACCTCCAACCCGGAGGGGTGTACCTGTGTGAGGACATCCATGGTCGGTCCCACCCCTTCCACGCATACCTATTCGGACTGTCCGTCAATCTCGATGTCTCGGCAGGTGGGCGGGCCGAAGCCACCGACCTGCAGCGGTCCATCGACGGCGTGCACATATACCCGTTCGTATCGATTATCGAGAAGCGCTCGGAGCAGCTGCGCGAGCCACTGTTCGCCCCACGACACGGCACGGAGTGGCAGCCCATTCCCGGCGCACCTACCGAGGTATGACGCCGGTCGGTCGGTTGCCCGGTCACGCGCGTTTGGCGCCCTGACCTGGGAGAATGGGCGTTCCGCTTTCATCTGGGAGAACGAGGAGCAGCCAGACGGACCCGCCGGCGTCAGCGCAGGGCTCAGGCCGCGGTGGATCGACACGACGGGAGACTGAGCGGTGCCCGCTTCACCCGCTCTCTGGAGACATCGGTTGCTCGCTCGGTCCCTCCACCACGGAGAGCTGCCGCAAGGCCGTAATCTGGCCCTGAGAGCAGGTGAGCGGCCGGCCACGTGATCGCCTCTCGGCGGGGGCCGTGCCGGCCATGTCTGCGCTCACCGCGTCGAGTCAACTCGGCGAGGTCGGCTCAACTTCGGGCCTTCGGGCCTTCGGGCAGCGACGGTGCCGCTGGCGCCCCACCTCGTCGCTACCGGATCCGGTCAGGTCAGGACCTGGGGCCACGGCCCGAGTAGCCACTCTCACTTCACTCCTAGTCCCCGAGGCGACCGCCAGCTGTGCTCAGCAGTCGCCGACTCTGGTAGAGAATTCCCCTGCGGCCGCCGCGTACCCAGGCCCTCGGGCTTCTTCCGCCGAGCCGCGATCGACCCCTACGGGACCGGCGCGATGCCCACGATCGGTTTGTTGAGCGGCTGGCCTCCCATGGACCCCTGGAACACGGCGTCGCCGAAGGCGAAGAGGCCACCGTCAGATGCGACCAGCTGGTAGCCCCCGCCGTCCGGCGTCATGGCGATCCCGACGATCGGCTTGTTCAGCGGTTGACCACCCATCGAGCCGAAGAAGGTGGCATCACCGAAGGCGAAGATTCCGCCGTCCGAGGCCACCAGCACGTAGCCGCCCCCGTCCGGGGTCGCCGCCATGCCGACGATCGGTTTGTTCAAGGTGGTGTTGCCGGTCGAGCCGTAGAACTGGGCGTCGCCGAAGGCGAACATCCCACCGTCCGAGGCCACCAGCCAGTACCCGCCGCCGTCGGGGGTGGGGGCCATCCCCACGATGGGCTTGTTGAGGGTCTTGGCCCCGGTGGAGCCGTAGAACTGGGCGTCGCCGAAGGCGAACATCCCACCGTCAGACGCCACCAGCCAGTAACCGCCACCGTCGGGGGTGACCGCCATCCCCACGATGGGCTTGTTCAGCGTGAGGTTCCCGGTCGAGCCATAGAACACCGCGTCACCGAAGGCGAAGATCCCACCGTCGGAGGCCACCAGCCAGTACCCGCCGCCGTCGGGGGTGGGGGCCATGCCCACGATGGGCTTGTTGAGCGTGAGGTTGCCGGTCGACCCCAAGAACGGAGCGCCACCGAAGCTGAAGAGGCCGCCGTCAGAGGCCACCTCCCAGTAGCCGGTGGGCGCAGGCAGGCCGCTCGTGTAGGTGAACTGGTCCGCAGAGGACGTCGCTGAGGTCCCCCTCGGGGTCACGACGGTGACGTCGACGGTGCCCGAACCGGCCGGAGACGTGGCGGTGACGCTGGTATCACCCGAGACCGACACGCCGGTCGCCGGGTTCGAGCCGAACATGACGGCGGTGGCCCCGGTCAGACCGGATCCGGTGATCGTGACCGCCGTGCCACCGGCCGCCGGGCCCGAGGTCGGGCTCACGGCGGTCACCACGGGCGAACCCGGAAGGTAGGTGTAGGTGCCGTCCACGGTGGACGTCCCCCCGGCGGTGGTGGTCACCGACACCGAGACGGGGCCCGGTGTGGTGGCCGTCGGCACGTCGACCGAGAGGGTTGTCGCGCTGGTCACGTCGACCGGTGTCCCCGCCTGCGACCCGAAGCTGACCGAGGTCTGCCCGGCCACGAAGCCGGTCCCGGTGACGGTCACCGTGTTCCCACCCATCAGCGGGCCCGAGCTCGGGATCACGCCGGTGACCGTCGGAGTCAACACCAACACGAAGGTGAACTCATCGGCCGGCGAGGTGGCCGAGGTGCCGGCCGGGGTGGTCACCGTGGTGTCAACGGTGCCTGCGGCCTCGGCCGGGGTGGTGGCCGTGATCGAGGTCGACGAGTTGACCGTGTAGGCGGTCGCCGCGGTGGCGCCGAAGTCGACCGCGGTGGCCCCGGTGAAGTCGGTGCCGGTGATGGTCACCGAGGTCCCGCCGTCTGTGGTGCCCGAGGTGGGGCTCACCGAGGTCACGGTCGGGGCGGGGGTCACGAAGGTGAAGTGGTCGGCCGGCGAGGTGGCCGAGGTTCCCGACCCGGTGGTCACCGTGGTGTCGACGGTGCCTGCGGCTTCGGCCGGGGTGGTGGCCGTGATCGAGGTCGACGAGTTGACCGTGTAGGCGGTCGCCGCGCTGGCGCCGAAGTGGACCGCGGTGGCCCCGGTGAAGTCGGTGCCGGTGATGGTGACGACCGTTCCGCCGTGGGTGGTGCCCGAGGTCGGGCTCACCGAGGTGACGGTCGGGGCCGGGGTCACGAAGGTGAAGTGGTCGGCCGGCGAGGTGGCCGAGGTGCCGGCCGGGGTCGTCACCGTGGTGTCAACGGTGCCTGCGGCCTCGGCCGGGGTGGTGGCCGTGATCGAGGTCGACGAGTTGACCGTGTAGGCGGTCGCCGCGGTGGCGCCGAAGTCGACCGCGGTGGCCCCGGTGAAGTCGGTGCCGGTGATGGTGACGACCGTTCCGCCGTGGGTGGTGCCCGAGGTGGGGCTCACCGAGGTCACGGTCGGGGCCGGGGTCACGAAGGTGAAGTGGTCGGCCGGCGAGGTGGCCGAGGTGCCGGCCGGGGTGGTCACCGTGGTGTCAACGGTGCCTGCGGCCTCGGCCGGGGTGGTGGCCGTGATCGAGGTCGACGAGTTGACCGTGTAGGCGGTCGCCGCGCTGGCGCCGAAGTCGACCGCGGTGGCCCCGGTGAAGTCGGTGCCGGTGATGGTGACGACCGTCCCGCCGTGGGTGGTGCCCGAGGTGGGGCTCACCGAGGTCACGGTCGGGGCGGGGGTCACGAAGGTGAAGTGGTCGGCCGGCGAGGTGGCCGAGGTTCCCGACCGGGGTGGTCACCGTGGTGTCGACGGTGCCTGCGGCCTCGGCCGGGGTGGTGGCCGTGATCGAGGTCGACGAGTTGACCGTGTAGGCGGTCGCCGCGCTGGCGCCGAAGTGGACCGCGGTGGCCCCGGTGAAGTCGGTGCCGGTGATGGTGACGACCGTTCCGCCGTGGGTGGTGCCCGAGGTCGGGCTCACCGAGGTCACGGTCGGGGCCGGGGTCACGAAGGTGAAGTGGTCGGCCGGCGAGGTGGCCGAGGTGCCGGCCGGGGTGGTCACCGTGGTGTCAACGGTGCCTGCGGCCTCGGCCGGGGTGGTGGCCGTGATCGAGGTCGACGAGTTGACCGTGTAGGCGGTCGCCGCGCTGGCGCCGAAGTCGACCGCGGTGGCCCCGGTGAAGTCGGTGCCGGTGATGGTGACGACCGTTCCGCCGTGGGTGGTGCCCGAGGTCGGGCTCACCGAGGTCACGGTCGGGGCCGGGGTCACGAAGGTGAAGTGGTCACCGGGGTTGGTCACCGAAGTTCCCGACGGGGTGGTCACCGTGGTGTCAACGGTGCCTGCGGCCTCGGCCGGGGTGGTGGCCGTGATCGAGGTCGACGAGTTGACCGTGTAGGCGGTCGCCGCGGTGGCGCCGAAGTCGACCGCGGTGGCCCCGGTGAAGCCGGTGCCGGTGATGGTGACGACCGTCCCTCCGTGGGTGGTGCCCGAGGTGGGGCTCACCGAGGTGACGGTCGGGGCCGGCTGGTAGGTGAACTCATCGGCCGGCGAGGTGGCCGAGGTGCCGGCCGGGGTGGTCACCGTGGTGTCAACGGTGCCTGCGGACTCGGCCGGGGTTGTGGCCGTGATCGAGGTCGACGAGTTGACCGTGTAGGCGGTCGCCGCGCTGGCGCCGAAGTCGACCGCGGTGGCCCCGGTGAAGTCGGTGCCGGTGATGGTGACGACCGTCCCGCCGTGGGTGGGGCCCGAGGTGGGGCTCACCGAGGTGACGGTCGGGGCCGGGGTCACGAAGGTGAACTGGTCGGCCGGCGAGGTGGCCGAGGTGCCGGCCGGGGTGGTCACCGTGGTGTCAACGGTGCCTGCGGCCTCGGCCGGGGTGGTGGCCGTGATCGAGGTCGACGAATTGACCGTGTAGGCGGTCGCCGCGCTGGCGCCGAAGTCGACCGCGGTGGCCCCGGTGAAGTCGGTGCCGGTGATGGTGACGACCGTTCCGCCGTCTGTGGTGCCCGAGGTGGGGCTCACCGAGGTCACGGTCGGGGCCGGGGTCACGAAGGTGAAGTGGTCACCGGGGTTGGTCACCGAAGTTCCCGACGGGGTGGTCACCGTGGTGTCAACGGTGCCTGCGGCCTCGGCCGGGGTGGTGGCCGTGATCGAGGTCGACGAGTTGACCGTGTAGGCGGTCGCCGCGGTGGCGCCGAAGTCGACCGCGGTGGCCCCGGTGAAGTCGGTGCCGGTGATGGTGACGACCGTTCCGCCGTGGGTGGTGCCCGAGGTGGGGCTCACCGAGGTGACGGTCGGGGCCGGGGTCACGAAGGTGAAGTGGTCGGCCGGCGAGGTGGCCGAGGTGCCGGCCGGGGTGGTCACCGTGGTGTCAACGGTGCCTGCGGCCTCGGCCGGGGTGGTGGCCGTGATCGAGGTCGACGAGTTGACCGTGTAGGCGGTCGCCGCGCTGGCGCCGAAGTCGACCGCGGTGGCCCCGGTGAAGTCGGTGCCGGTGATGGTGACGACCGTCCCGCCGTGGGTGGTGCCCGAGGTGGGGCTCACCGAGGTGACGGTCGGGGCCGGGGTCACGAAGGTGAAGTGGTCGGCCGGGGTTGGTCACCGAAGTTCCCGACGGGGTGGTCACCGTGGTGTCGACGGTGCCTGCGGCCTCGGCCGGGGTGGTGGCCGTGATCGAGGTCGACGAGTTGACCGTGTAGGCGGTCGCCGCGGTGGCGCCGAAGTCGACCGCGGTGGCCCCGGTGAAGCCGCTCCCGGTGATGGTGACGACCGTCCCTCCGTGGGTGGTGCCCGAGGTGGGGCTCACCGAGGTGACGGTCGGGGCCGGCTGGTAGGTGAACTCATCGGCCGGCGAGGTGGCCGAGGTGCCGGCCGGGGTGGTCACCGTGGTGTCAACGGTGCCTGCGGACTCGGCCGGGGTTGTGGCCGTGATCGAGGTCGACGAGTTGACCGTGTAGGCGGTCGCCGCGCTGGCGCCGAAGTCGACCGCGGTGGCCCCGGTGAAGCCGGTGCCGGTGATGGTGACGACCGTCCCGCCGTGGGTGGGGCCCGAGGTGGGGCTCACCGAGGTGACGGTCGGGGCCGAGGTCACGAAGGTGAAGTGGTCGGCCGGCGAGGTGGCCGAGGTGCCGGCCGGGGTGGTCACCGTGGTGTCAACGGTGCCTGCGGCCTCGGCCGGGGTGGTGGCCGTGATCGAGGTCGACGAGTTGACCGTGTAGGCGGTCGCCGCGGTGGCGCCGAAGTCGACCGCGGTGGCCCCGGTGAAGTCGGTGCCGGTGATGGTGACGACCGTTCCGCCGTCTGTGGTGCCCGAGGTGGGGCTCACCGAGGTCACGGTCGGGGCCGGGGTCACGAAGGTGAAGTGGTCGGCCGGCGAGGTGGCCGAGGTGCCGGCCGGGGTGGTCACCGTGGTGTCAACGGTGCCTGCGGCCTCGGCCGGGGTGGTGGCCGTGATCGAGGTCGACGAGTTGACCGTGTAGGCGGTCGCCGCGGTGGCGCCGAAGTCGACCGCGGTGGCCCCGGTGAAGTCGGTGCCGGTGATGGTGACGACCGTTCCGCCGTGGGTGGTGCCCGAGGTGGGGCTCACCGAGGTGACGGTCGGGGCCGGGGTCACGAAGGTGAAGTGGTCGGCCGGCGAGGTGGCCGAGGTGCCGGCCGGGGTGGTCACCGTGGTGTCAACGGTGCCTGCGGCCTCGGCCGGGGTGGTGGCCGTGATCGAGGTCGACGAGTTGACCGTGTAGGCGGTCGCCGCGCTGGCGCCGAAGTCGACCGCGGTGGCCCCGGTGAAGTCGGTGCCGGTGATGGTGACGACCGTTCCGCCGTGGGTGGTGCCCGAGGTGGGGCTCACCGAGGTGACGGTCGGGGCCGGGGTCACGAAGGTGAAGTGGTCGGCCGGCGAGGTGGCCGAGGTGCCGGCCGGGGTGGTCACCGTGGTGTCAACGGTGCCTGCGGCCTCGGCCGGGGTGGTGGCCGTGATCGAGGTCGACGAGTTGACCGTGTAGGCGGTCGCCGCGGTGGCGCCGAAGTCGACCGCGGTGGCCCCGGTGAAGTCGGTGCCGGTGATGGTGACGACCGTCCCGCCGTGGGTGGTGCCCGAGGTGGGGCTCACCGAGGTGACGGTCGGGGCCGGGGTCACGAAGGTGAAGTGGTCGGCCGGCGAGGTGGCCGAGGTGCCGGCCGGGGTGGTCACCGTGGTGTCAACGGTGCCTGCGGCCTCGGCCGGGGTGGTGGCCGTGATCGAGGTCGACGAGTTGACCGTGTAGGCGGTCGCCGCGGTGGCGCCGAAGTCGACCGCGGTGGCCCCGGTGAAGTCGGTGCCGGTGATGGTGACGACCGTTCCGCCGTGGGTGGTGCCCGAGGTGGGGCTCACCGAGGTCACGGTCGGGGCCGGGGTCACGAAGGTGAAGTGGTCGGCCGGCGAGGTGGCCGAGGTGCCGGCCGGGGTGGTCACCGTGGTGTCAACGGTGCCTGCGGCCTCGGCCGGGGTGGTGGCCGTGATCGAGGTCGACGAGTTGACCGTGTAGGCGGTCGCCGCGCTGGCGCCGAAGTCGACCGCGGTGGCCCCGGTGAAGTCGGTGCCGGTGATGGTGACGACCGTCCCGCCGTGGGTGGTGCCCGAGGTGGGGCTCACCGAGGTGACGGTCGGGGCCGGAGTGACGAAGGTGAACTGGTCGGCCGGCGAGGTGGCCGAGGTTCCCGACCCGGTGGTCACCGTGGTGTCGACGGTGCCTGCGGCCTCGGCCGGGGTGGTGGCCGTGATCGAGGTCGACGAGTTCACCGTGTAGGCGGTCGCCGCGGTGGCGCCGAAGTCGACCGCGGTGACCCCGGTGAAGTTGGTGCCGGTGATGGTGACCGAGGTCCCGCCGTCGGTAGTGCCCGAGGTGGGGCTGACGCCGGTGACCGTCGGGGGGTTGACGCCGCAGGAGCCGATGCAACCCACCGAAGTCGAGGATTCGACCGCGTTGATCGTGCCTCCGAGGTTGTACGAAAGACCGCCGTTGTACGGAGTGGAACCACTGTACTCACCGTTGGTGAGGGTGGTGTTCGGCTCGTCGATGTAGACGTTGCAGGGGTTGCAGTTCACCCCGGCCGGGACGGTGAAGCTGCCCTTGATCGTCCCCTGGCTGGGGGTGCCGAAGTTGTAGATGGCGTTGCCGCTGACCGTCGTGGAGGCGGCGGTGCCCAGGGTGATCGAGGTGGCAGAGGTGAACCCGGCGATCGTGGTGATGAGAGGTGTGCCCGATGCTCCGGCCCCGAGGATGATGATGGTCTGGCCAACATCACCGGAGGTGAAGCTGCCGTGAGGGTCGGTGAAGGTGGTCGACCCGCTCGTGGCGGTCCCGGTCGCCCCGGGGGCGCCGTAGGAGTAGGAGGCCGTGCCGTTCTCCGCTGTCGAAGCGGCGACGGCCAGAGTGAGCGAGGTGGCCGAGGCCACGGCGGTGATCGAGGTGTCCATGGGGGCACCACTGGGCCCGGCGCCACTGATCACGATGGTCTTACCCACGTCGCTCGAATTGAAGGTGCCGTGGGCGTCGGTGAAGGTCGTCGAGCTGGCGGTGGTCTTGCCGGTGGTGCTCTGGGTCGTGAGCTCCCCGTAGGTGTAGATGGCCGTCCCGGCGATCGCCGTCGAGGCCGCTGTGCCGAGGGTGACCGAGGTCGAGCTGACGACTGAGGCGATCGTCGTGGTCAGGGTGGCCCCGGCCGCCCCGGCTCCGGTGATGACGATGGGCAGGCCCACGTCGGACGGGTAGAACGAGGCGTTCGGATCACTGAAGGCGGTCGACGAGGCCGTTGTCGTTCCCGACGTTCCAGTCACCGGGGACGTGCCCAGGATGCAGGCCGCCGTCGGCCCCGGCGAGGTGGTGGCGGCGCCGCCCGAGGCGGCGCAGCCGTAGCTGGCCGGCGAGATAGTGACCGAACTGTCGGCGGCAGGGACCGCGGTGGCAGTGGCCCGGGTGGCCCCGACGAAGATGGATGGGGCCGGGATCGACACGGCGACCCCGGTCTGGCCGACCGGTCCCTGGAAGCCGGGCGCCCCTTCGGCACCCGCCCCCCACCAGTTACAGCTGTTGCAGTTGGTGACCGTGACCGTCGAACCCGTGCTGAGGCCGCTCGACGGGCTCAGGCTGGCGGTCGGCGTGGCCGGGGTCGGGTCGTCGGCATAGGAGATGTCGATGGTGCTGGCCAAGTACTGGTTGCCGCTCTGGTTGGCCTGGAGAGTGGCGATCGAACAGTCGACGAACCCGGCGTTGGCCTCGGCCTGGGTCGGTGGGCACGTCCCCTGAGGGTCGGTGCCGTAGTAGGGGGCCGCGCCCTGACTCTTGGCCAGCGAGCACGTGCTCGACCCCAGCGGGCAGCCCCCGGTGGTGTTGGGCCCCGAGGTGGGCAGGATGTAGTCGCCGCTGTAGGTGGTCCCGGAGTCGGTCGAGTAGGCGTTCGTGCCAGACCACCCGAGCCAAGACTCATTGCCGCCCACCGACCCACCGGCACCGGTCCCGGTTACCGCGGAGGCCACCGCGTCGGACAGCGATTCGATCATGGGCGCCAAGAGCAAAAGGTTCGAGAACCCCGTGCAGTTGGTATCGATCGCCGTGGTCCCGTAGTTGTAGGTGGCGTCCCCATTGATCGTGGCTGACGCCGCGGTGCCGAGCGTGATCGAGGTGGCCGAGTTGAACCCGGCGATCGTGGTCACCAGGGCCGACGACGAGGGCCCCGCCGACTGGATGTTGATGGTCTCGCCGACGTCGCCCGCGTTGAACGAGGCGTTCGGGTCGGTGAGGGTCGTCGACCCGTTCGTCGTCGTACCGGTCGTGGAGTCGAGGCCGTTACCGACGGCGTCCAGAATGTAGGCGCTCGAGCCGGGGGGGCCGCTCGTCCCCGAGTTGACCACGCCGGGGCCGCTGAAGCCGCACGTCCCGGTCCCGAACCAGTACCACTGGTTGAGCGTGCCGGTCGCCGACGTACCGCTCCCGGTTGTCACCGTCACGTTGTAGAGCTTCCCGGCGGTGTCGGCGACGGGCATGGTCGGGACGCCGGCCTGGATCACCGTATTGCTGACCACGGTGTAGCTGGTGGCCGCAGTCGTCGCGAAGAGGACAGAACTCACCCCCGCCTGGGACACGAAGTTGGTCCCCTGGATGATGATCGACGAACCGCCGCTGGTGGACGCCTCACCACTGATCAGACTGGTGACCGTCGGGGCAGCCGCGTAGGTGAACTCATCGGCGGGGACTGGCGACGACGAGCCGAAGGTGTTGGTCACGATGATGTCGACCGTGCCGGGGTTTCCCCCGGGCGACGAGTCGATGACGATCTGGCCCACCGAGCTCGAGCTGACGGTGGCCGGGTTGCCCGCGCCGAAGTCGACCGAGATCGGCGTGTCCAGATTGTTGCCCTTGATGGTCACCTTGGTGCCACCGCCCGGAACGCCAACCGGCGGACTGACCGAGCTGATCGTCGGGACCCCGGTGTTGCCCGCCGCAGCAGCCGGCAATGCGTCGACGAAGGTCAGGGCCACCCCGAGGGTCCCGAGACACATCGCCAGCGCCACGCTGGCCTTCACGAGCCTGGACACACCCGCCCAGAAGGAGCCCACCCCACGCTTGGTCACTGCCACCCTCCCCTGGGCCATGCCCATCTGCCCCAGCACCCAGCTGGGCAGCCCCGACCGCGCGAAATGCGCCGCCAGAGGCGTAATTCGGTACGGTAAGCGATGGTCCCCGGGCTGTCAACGCGGGCCTGGCGGAGCGATGTCAACGCTTGGCGACGGAAAGCTGGGGTGGCCCGTGCTGAATTTTGGGGCCCGCCCCCACGGCCGTTTCCTCGGCCGACCTCGCTGGTGTCGAATGCTGACCCGTGCTGGCCCCAATGTTGACAAGCAGGCGCGAGCATCTACAATCCGGAGCGCCAGAGGACCTCACTGGTACATCCCATCGAAACGCGGGGGGCCGCAATGTCGTTGAAGTGCACCTCAGTTCCCAGAACTTCGCGAATTCGGCGCCTCAGCCGCACCGCGCTCTCCCTCGGGGCCGCCCTCGGGCTCGCCACCGCCAGTCTGGCCGGAGGCGCGGTGCTCGCCTCGAGCGCGGGGGCTGCTGCCTCCAAGCCGGCCCAGTCGGGACCAAGCTGCACCTTCACCTCGGGCTCCCAGTCCGGAGTGGGCAACGAGACGACGCCCTACTTGATCACCGGTCTGAGCCCAGGCAGCCCAGTCGGCGTCACCTGCACCGGCCTGCCCGCCGGCGAGACCATGGCCGCCGTCCAGGCCAGCCCACTGGCGGTCGTGACCCAACCCTTCAGCCTCACCCTGCTCGGAAGCGAGGCCGACCTCGACTCGGCGGTGCTCTCGAGCGCCAGCCCGGGCGGCGTCTACACGGCTTCGCTCAACGTGGGCACGTCGGCGTCGGGCGGTTTCACGGCCGGCGGGACCCTAGCCAGCTCGACCTTCGCTCCGGACCCCAACGCCCAGTGCCCGCCCACCCAGGCCCAGATCAACGCCGGGCTGGTCACCTGCGTCATGGCGGTCGACGACGTCACTCAGACGACGGCGCCCGGGGCCACGCCATCGCAGTCCGACTTCGCCGGAGTCGCCCTGCTCGACTTCAACGGCCAGGCCACGCCCCAAGTGCCCCCGACCGTCTCGTTCAACCCGCCGCTAGCGGCTCCCGGGCACACGGCCACCGTGACCGACGCCGGGGCGGCGACCTCGTGGTGGGGCGGCGGTTGGTGGGGCGGCGGTTACCCGAACAACGGGCTGATCGCAGCCCCCTTCCCCATCCCCGCCTCGAACGTCCTGGTCAACGGCTCCCCGGCCGCCTCGGCGTCGGTCCAGGTGGCCCCCGCCGTCTACTGCTTCTACGGGGGATCCTCCTCGACCTCGTGCAACCCGGGGAACGGCATGGACACCCCCGGATCGGGGGCCCTGTTCCCCTCGCAGCTCTCGGGTTCGGTCAGCATTCCCCCCAACGCCACCGGGGCGGCCACCGTCAGCATCTTTGAGCCCAACGTCTGGGGATCGGCCTTCCCGGGGAACAACACCGTCAACTCGTCGTTCCCGGCCACCGACCTGACCGCCACCGGGACGATCGGCATCACCAATGTGGGGTACTGGGAGGTGGCCTCTGACGGCGGGCTGTTCTCGTTCGGCACCGCCAACTTCTACGGCTCGATGGGTGGACAACCCCTCAACAAGCCGGTCGTGGGCATGGCCGCCACCCCCGACGCCGGCGGCTACTGGGAGGTGGCCTCCGACGGCGGGCTCTTCGCCTTCGGTGACGCCCAGTTCTACGGCTCCATGGGCGGCAAGCCGCTCAACCAGCCGATCGTGGGCATGGCGGCGACCCCCGACGGCGGTGGCTACTGGGAGGTGGCCTCCGACGGCGGCCTCTTCGCCTTCGGCGACGCCCAGTTCTACGGCTCGATGGGCGGCCAGCCCCTGAACAAGCCCATCGTGGGCATCGCCGCCACCCCCGACGGTGGCGGCTACTGGGAGGTGGCCTCCGACGGCGGCCTCTTCGCCTTCGGCGACGCCCAGTTCTACGGCTCGATGGGCGGCCAGCCCCTGAACAAGCCGATCGTGGGCATGGCCGCCACCCCCGACGGCGGCGGCTACTGGGAGGTGGCCTCCGACGGCGGCCTGTTCTCCTTCGGCGACGCCAACTTCTTCGGCTCCATGGGCGGCCAACCGCTCAACAAGCCGATCGTGACCATGTGGTCCACCTCCAAGGGGGACGGCTACTGGGAGGCGGCCTCGGACGGTGGCATCTTCGCCTTCGGCGGCGCCCCGTTCCTGGGATCGATGGGTGGCATGCCGCTCAACAAGCCGATCGTCGACGGGGCGCTGGTCCCGGTCATCCCGACCTCCTCGTTGACCCTCACCAAGACGACGACCTCGACGGGCTACGGCGCCGCCGGCCAGACCATCCCCTACAGCTACCTGGTCGCCAACACGGGGGCCACCACCCTCACCAACGTGTCGGTCGCCGACAACAAGACGTCGGTGAGCTGCCCCTCGGGCACGTTGGCCAAGGGGGCCAGCGAGACGTGCACGGGGGTCTACACGGTGAACCAGGGCGACGTTGACTCCGGGTCGGTCACCAATACGGCCACGGCTTCTGGGACCTACAAGTCGAACACGGTGAGCTCGGCTCCGGCAGTGGTGACCGTGCTGGCCAGCCAGGCGACCTCGAGCCTGAGCGTCAGCACGAGCACCACCTCACAGGGCTACGGCGCCGCCGGGGAGACGATCCCGCTCTCCTACACGGTGACCAACACCGGGACGACCACCCTGCACGGGGTCTCGGTCGCCGACTCGGTCACCAACGCCGCGGAGGACAACACGCCGCTCACGGTCACTTGCCCGGGAGGCTCGATCGCCCCGGGGGCGAGCGTGACCTGCTCGGCCCTCTACACGGTCGCCCAGGCCGACGTGGACAACGCGGGAAGCAACTGTGCACCCGACAACAACCCGCCGGTCTGCTTCGGGCAGGTGAGCGACAGCGCTACGGCAAGCGCCACCAACCCAGCCGGGGCCCCGGTCGGCCCGTCGGCGGCGTCGGGGGTCACGGTGGTCGGTAGCTTCGCCGTGGCGTCGGTCTACCTCAACGTCACGTCGAGTTCGACCAACTTCACCGGGCCGAGCCAGACGGTGCCGTTCCAATATCAGGTCACCAACACTGGCACCATCTCGTTGGACACGTTCAACCTGAGCGACGAGGTCGACGGCAACCCGCTCACGATTTCGTCCAGCTGCAACCTGAACTCGCCCACCGGGCCGGCCTTCGACCCCAGCAGCGATGTCCTGGGCCCGGGGGCGAGCTTCTACTGCAGCACGACCCCGACTACATGACGACCTCGGGTGACGTCACCGCCGGGTATGTGGCCGACAACGCCACGGTGACCGCGCTGGACGCAGCCAACGGCAACGAGTGGGTGGCGACGGGCTCAACCGTCGTGCCCTACAGCCCGTAGGCGCCTCGGGCGAACCACCCAGGTTCACGAAAAACGGCCGCCGGCTTTCCGGCGGCCGTTTTTCGTTGCCCGAGGGGCCCTTCGGCCGGCGATTGCACCCCCCGATGCAGACCGGCGCACCAGGGAAGGCACCGGCGAAACCCCAGCTCATGTGCGCAATATCACGAGCGACTGGCGCGTGCACCCGCGGGGTTCGGGTGCTAGCGTGCCTGGTGTTCCTGGCGAGGCCTCGCAGTGTGCGTCAGGGAGCCGAAGGGTTCCCGGGCCGACAGCAGGGTAACGTCGGGATCGCCGAAGTACAGGCAACCAACTAGACACCATGTGCTCCGGGTTCCGGGGCCGGGAGGGGAATCACATGAAGATCCGAAAGAGGCTAGCCGTGGCTGCAGCAGTGTTGCTGCCACTGAGTGGGCTTGCCGTGTTCAGCGGGGTCCAGGCTGCGAACGCCGGAGCTGGCCCGCTGCTGAGCTGTCCCAACACGACGGCCGACAGCGGCCAAATCACCTTTGACGGTGGATCGAACGGCATCTACCTGAACTCCAACGCCGGTCAGACCGCGGAGCTGGTGGACAGCGCCTTGGGTGGTGGGACCAGCATCGTGATCAACAAGCTGGCCATCACCGGTCAGACGTTGACCCTCGCTGGCGTCACCACTGGTGGCATCGACGGCAACGGCACCTTCCTGGTCGCCGGTAACATCACCCCGGACGCGCCGTCCTACGGTGTGGTCGACGTGAACCTCACGACGCCACTCCCGTCCAGCAACGGCGCCAAGGGCAACATCCTGGTCAAGGCCAAGTCCGTGGTGACCGTGAATGCCACTGACGGCACCAACGACACCGAGGCGTACAACGACTCGCAGACCGAGAACATGACCCTCGGGGTCGCCGGCTGCGCATCGTCAGTCGTCGGATCCGGTGAATACGCCCCGAACTCGGCGACAATCACCGGCACGGGGACCGTGTCGAACGCCGCCACGGGCCTTGAAGGCACCCCGGCGCCGTTGAGTGTGAACGTCGCCTACCCGACGCTCCCCGCAGGTTGGGGGGACAACGGCGGTACCGGTGGTCAGGGATCGTCGAGCATCTCGTTCAGCTGCGTCAAGGGTTGCTCGATCAATCTGGGAACGTTCGCCCTCACCTACGCTGGTGGCGTCGTGACCGGTGACTTCCCGACATCCAAGTCCGACGTGCTGCACCTCAACGCGCTGGACTCGATGACGGTGTGCACCCAGGACGAGCTCCAGGCGATCCAGGACGGTACCGGCCCGGACGCCGGCACCATCGCCGAGGGCGCTGACCCGCTCTCCGTCTGTGACGGTGGGACGTTGAACTACAACTCCCAGACCCAGGTTGGTGGGGCCTACGCCGCCAACGGCCTCGACGAGATCCTCGCGGCCGAGACCAACCAGAGCGGTGGCGCTGACAATGGTGGCGACGGCTCGCCCGTCGTGGCCATCTGGGCCATCCAGATCAACAACAGCGGGCAAGGCAACGAAGTCATCTAACTGCTCACAGCCCCTGGCCTAGTACAGGCCGGGGAACGGACGCAGTTGAAGGAGGGGCGGGTTCATCCCGCCCCTCCTTCGCGTCCGGCGCACGGTCGAGCCGAGCGATCATCGAACCATTCGTTCTCGAGGGAGCGATGAAGGGTCGGCGGTCAACCGGCCGGCGGTCAGGCGACCGCCGGCCCCTGAGGGTCCTGCATCCGCCGTCGGGGATCGCCCCCTCCTTGCCGTCGGTCATGGGATCGCCGCGACACAACCCGGCGGGAGTTGCCATAAAATATCCAGGTCGGCGCCCTGCCGACCGAGATCCACCAGGCCGCGAAGAGGGCAATGAGCGACACGTTGGAGACCACCGAACGCCCTGAACCCGAGACGGAGTCTCCGCCCGATCCGTCCCGATCGGAGCGACGATTGTCGACTCGTGCTCGGACGCTGCTCGGCCTTGCGCTGGCCGGTGTGCTGATCCTCCAAGCCGTGGTGATCGGCCTGGCCGTGAGCTCGCCGACCGACCGCGCGTCGGGCTCAGCGGGATCGGCCGGTGCGAACGCGCCAGCCGCGTCGCAGATCCACGGGCACGGCTCGACGACCGGGTCCGGGTCCCGACTCACCCGGTCGAGTGTCTCTGGTGGCCGAGGCGGTTCGCCTGGATCGGCCCACTCGGGGTCCCCCGGATCGAACGCGTCGGGGTCCCCCGGATCGAACCCCTCGGGGTCCTCCGGATCGAACCCGTCAGGCTCCACGACGTCGCGTCAGTCCGGCTACCTCTACTCGGACCCTGGGATGGCGGTCTTCGTGCAGTGGCCCAACGCCGGGGCCACGTTCAACGGACAGATCCTGACCGCCTATATCAACCCGGCGAATCCGACCAGCACCCAGACGAACGTGGAGGCTTTCAAGGGGGTGCGCAACGGTGGGAACGTCACGCTGACTCTCAGCCTCCCGATCTACGGGGTCAAGACCTTGACTGGGACCGTCGCCAACTCGGTCCTCCTCCTCACGGTCCCCAACACCAGCGGTGCGCTCAGCCAGAAGAGGCTCCTCTCGGCGCCGATCACCAGTTACGTCACCCAGCTGAATCAGCTGACCGCGACCGCGGCGGCGGCCGGCTCCAGCGCGCAGAACGCGCAGAACGCGCAGGCCTTGCAGCAGGAGCAGCAGGCGGTGACGAGCGACGTTGCCACCGTCGAGGGCGACCTGTCCGGACTGAACCAAGACGCCAACTTCACGACCGACCTCGCGGGGGTGGCGAGTGCGTTGAAGACCACCCAGACCGACCTCGCCACCGCGCAGAGCGATGCCCAGAGCAGCGGGCAGGAGTGCCCGAATACCTCCCCCGTCTCGAGTGACGTGTCCAGCGTGATCGCCGACGCCACCCAGGTGGGCCAGTCGGCGGCCTCGGTCGAATCCGACGTCCAGGGTGCCCGCAGCGATATCTCGGGGCTCCAGAGCGACTTTGCGACGCTCCAGAGCGACGAGCAGACCGCCAACGACGTTCCGGCGGGGGCACCGTCGAGCACGACGGTCAACGCCGCCATCGCCGCAGGGCAATCGGCGATCAGCAGCGCAATCTCGACCACCAACCCAGAGATCCAGCAGGCGCTCGCCTACGCCACGTCGGCCATCTCGCTCTTCAACCAGGCGAACCAGGCCGGCAACTGCCACCTGGCAGCCCCCGGACTCCCGCAGGGCCTCAGCCCGATCTCCTGAGGATTCCCCACCCGGGCCGGGACTGTCGGAGCCCTCGGGCTCTGGCGCCTTGAGGACCCGGATCCCCTGACGGTCGCGCCACGCTCGTCGCCGAAACTGGCCTCTTCTCGACCGGGGGAGGACGCCGACTACGTCGCTTGGATGCTGAGCGTCAGGTCGGCGGGTGTGCGGACGATCTTGACCGTCTTGTCGCCCGACGTGGTTTTGGCGAACGAGGAGGGGGCCTGCGATGCGAACTCGTCGCTCAGATGCTGCGTCGCCCAGGCCGAGGCCTCAGGAACAAAATGGTCGATCGCCGACTGGGCGACCGCGGTGGCCTCCTGGGGGGTGCTGCTCAGCGGCCCGTTCAGTCGGCAGGTGATGAGGATCTCGGAGACCTCCGGGGCGCCGTTGATCAGCATCGGACAGTACTGGCCTTGTGCGTTGCCGGCGGCGAAGCCGACTTTGCCTCCGGTCAGGCGGCCCACGGTCCAGTGCCCACCACCTTGACTCTCGAAATAGGTCTCGACCGCGCCCACCTTCACCCCGAGCGTCGGGGGGGGCGGGGACGGCGGGAGTGCCTGGGTGCTGCACGCCCCCAGGAGGAGCGCGAGCGAAGCTGTGGCGAGCACACGACGGCGCATGGCGGCAGATCATAACAATCGCAGCGCCACGGACGTCTCGCCCAAAACGCCCGGAGCGCCCGCTTCGGGCGGTTCGTGCGCATCGTCGCTTTAGGTGCGGGCCGGGACGGCGGCCCAAGCCGGTTGGGGACGGACTCAGGGCGGGCAGGTGAACCGGAGCGTCCCCGAACGGGTGAGCGTCGGCTCGGCGTGACAGCCATCCTCCACCCGCTCGAGGTTCCGCCGCACCTGGCGCTGGGTGGGATCGAGGGCCAGGGAGCGCCTGAACCAGTACTCCGCCCTTGCCTGCTGGCGGTCGAGGGCGGCCAACGTGCCGAGGATGTTGAGAGCGGTCGTGTTCCAGGGCTCCTCTTCGACGGCCTTGTGCGCGTTCTGGGCGGCCGCGGCGTCTTGACCCAACTCCAGTTGGTACTCGGCCAGGGTGCCGATATCGGGCCCGTTCGTCGGATCCCTGTCCACGGCGGTCTGGCCCCAGTTGGCGGCCAGGGCGAGCGACCCGGGGACGGCGGCGGCGGCCAACGAGGCGTAGAGATTGGCGTTGACCGTGGCCGGATCGGGCCAGGCGAAGAGGAGCGAGCTGGCCCGCTTCTCACTGCTGAGGGCGGCGTTGACCGAGGTCAGGCTGACTGAGGATGAGGTGTCGTTGAATCCCCCCTGGTAGGCGAAGTCCCCCACCAACAGCACCACGGCGAGCCCGGCCGCCAGCACGGCCAGGACGACGCTGGCCGGTCGGACCCATCCCAGCCCGCCGGCTCCGGCCCGTCCCGACTCCCCCCGTCGTATCGGGGCCTCGGCCGCCGGCTGGGCGGCCTGGCGGGCCGAGAGGCCGGCTGCGCCCAGGGCCAGCAGGGCCAGAGGGGTGACGACGAGGTCGAGGGGCTCGGCCAGTTCGATCACCAAGAGGACGAGGGCGCACCCGAGGAGGGGCCCCCGCCGGTGCCGAGCGGCCAGGACCAGCCAGGCCACCAGCACGCCGGCCCCGATGACACCGATCGTCGTGGCGTACTCGATCACGAAATTGTGGGCGTCGAGGAAGGTGAACGGGTAGTTGACCCCCTGGCTCTTGGCGAACGAGGTCGAGACCAGCGGTGAGGTGGCCGCCCGGAACTGGTCCGGCCCGTACCCGACCAACGGGCGGTGCACGATCGCCCGGAGGGCCAGCCACCAGTACTCGAGCCGTTGGCCGAAGGTGGCGCTCACGTTCGAGCTGGCCGTCCGGTTCACCACCCCCACCCCGCCGCGGACCCGGGCCAGCAGCGATCCCACCAGCAGGGATCCGACGACCAGCCCGGCCAGGGCCTCGGATCGCCGCCAGGACCCCGGGCCGTCCTCGCCGGCCCGGGCGCGCCAGGCCCGCCAGAGGGCGTAGGCCACCACCACCACGGCGAGGAGGGCCGAGAGCCGTTCGCCCGACATCCCGAGGGCGGCCCCGATCACCACCAGGGCCCACCACCAGCGCCTGGGCTCGGCCAAGAAGCGCGGCACCACCAGGGCCACCGATCCCGCCAGGAGGGCGCTCAGGAACACCGGGTTGCCCAGCAGGCCGTCGGGGAGGCCCTGGTAGTCGGGGAGGCCGAGGGCGCCCAGCCCGACCAGCTGCTGGAGGACGGCGACGGCCGCGTTGACCAGGGCTCCCCCGATGATGGCCAGCTCCAACCACCGCCGGTCGGTGTCCGAGAATCCGGTTCCGAGGGCCCAGCACCCGGCCAGGGCGACCATGAAGAGCCACCCGGCCAGATGGATGTAGAGGCCGAAGAAGGCCAGGAGCGGCTCGGCGGCGAAGGCGGCGGACACGGCGCCGATGACGATGAAGGCCACGGCCAGGCGGGCCGCCCACTTCTCGTCAGGGTCACGCGACACCCCCCATCCCCCGATCGCCCGTGCCGCCAGGAACGGCAGGCCAGCGGCCCCGAGGACGAGCAGCACCGCGTTCTCGGTCGGGAAGCTCGAGGAGGTGACCTTGGGCAGGTAGGCGATGCAGAGGAGGAAGACCCCGACCGCCACCGCCCGAGCCCCCCGCTCGTCGAACTCGAGCGACAGCCCCGGTCGCGGGGCTGGCACCGAAAGTCGTGGGCGAGCCTTCTCGGGGCGCCGGGTCCGACCCGGAGCGGCGGTGGCGCTCGTCGAGCGCTGGGCGGCCGAGCGCTGGGCGGCTGATCGCTGGGCGGCTGAGCCTTGGGCGCCGGATCGCTGGGCGCCGGAGCGCTGGGTCCCTCCCGGACTTTTTGGCCGGTGCCGCCCCCTTTGACCCGGCGCGGCCGGCCGGCTTGGACCCGGGTCGGGTCGGGACCTGCGCCTTCTTCGAGCTCTTCCCCGCGCCGGGCTTCGGACCCGGGTCAGATGGCTTGCCCACCCGCTGCCCTTCCCTGGTGTTCGATCAGCCCGATCAGGCGGTTGGCACGGCGCCGACGATGTTGTTCACCTTAACCCCGAGGGCGGGGAGCGAACCGATCTCGGTGGCGTCGCCGAAGGCGAAGATCCCCCCGTCGGTGCCGATGAGCCAGTAGCCCCCGCCGTCAGGGGTGGGGACGATGGCCGTGATGTTCGAGACGTTGACCCCCAGGCCGGGGAGATCCCCGAAGGACTGGGCGTCGCCGAAGGGGAACACCGAGCCGTTCTGGCCGACCAGCCAGTAGCCACCCGAGTCGTGGGTGGCGGCGATGCCCACGATCGGAGTCGGGCTCTTGCCGCCCAGGCTGCCGACGAAGGGGGCGTCACCGAGCGCGTAGACCGCCCCGGTCGAGCTCACCAACCAGTAGCCCATGTCGTCGGCGGTGGGCACGATCCCCACGATGTTGGTCACGTGCACCCCGACACCGGGCAGGGAGTTCTCGAACGGGGCGTTGCCGAAGGCGAACACCCCGCCGTCCGAACCCACCACGAAGTAGCCGAGGTCGTCGGCGGTGGGCACGATCCCCACGATGTTGGTCACGTGGACCTTGATGCCGGGCAGGGAGTTCTCGAAGGGGGCGTTGCCGAAGGCGAACACCCCGCCGTCCGAACCCACCAGGAAGTACCCGAGGTCGGTGCTGGTCGGCACGATCCCCACGATGTTGCTGACCTTCACCCCCAGGCCGGGCAGGGAGCCGAAGAACCCCTGGCCAGGGGTGCCGAAGACGAACACGCCGCCGTCCGAACCCACCAGGTCGTAGCCCGAGGCCGGAGCCGGCGGGGGGGGTGGCGAGCTCACGCTGAGGCCGGCGGTCGCCGCCGACGGGGTGAAGTTCGGGTCACCCGAGTACGTCCCGGTCACTGTGTCCGAGCCGACCGGCGCGTTCGAGGCGCTGCAGCCGGCCGAGCCGCCCGAGAGCCCGGCCGAGCACAGCGTGGTGCCGCCCACCGTGAAGGTCACCGTCCCCGTCGGGGTCCCCGAGACCGAGGTGACGGTGGCCGAGTAGGTCACGCTCTGGCCTGAGACACTGCTGGCCGGGTTCACCCCGACCGCTGTGGCGGTGGCGGCCTGGGACACGCTGAGCGGGGTGCTGGCGCCCGAGCCGGCGAAGTCGAGGTCACCCGAGTAGGTGCCGGTCACCGTGTCGGAGCCGGTCGGGGCGTTCGAAGCGGTGCAGTTGCCGGTTCCCACGATCAACGTCGGCGTCGTGCACAGCGTGACGCCACCGGCCGTGAAGGTGACCGTTCCCGTCGGTGTGCCATGACCCGCCGAGGTGACGGTTGCCGAGTAGGTCACGGCCGATCCGAACGACGTCGAGGTCGGTTGGACGCCGACTGCGGTGCTCGACGCGTACCCCACCGGCAGGGGGGTGCTCCCGATCGACGCCGCATACGAGGTGTCCCCCGAGTAGCGGGCGAACACGACGCCGTTGGTGCCCAGTGGTGCGGTGCTGGCCGAGCAGTGCCCGGACCCCGATGCCAAGGTCGCGGTGCACAGGGTGGTGAGCCCCATGGTGAAGGTCACGGTGCCGGTCGGCGTGCCGGTCCCGGACTGGGGGGCCACGGAGGCCGAGTAGGTGACCGAAGCACCGGGCGACGACGACGTGGGACTGACCGACGGGTCGACGGTGGTGGCCGGATTGGTCGATTCCAACGAGAAGACCGTCACCGCACCGTTGCCGATCGGACCACCGCTGTCGTCTCCCACCGCGGCGGTCTGCCCATTCCCCGACAGGGCCACCGAGGTCCCGAAGGAGGTGGAGTTGGCCGGGGGGGCGAGGGCGGTGCCCGAGGACCATGTGCCGGCGCTGAAGTCGAACACGGTGGCGGTGCCGAACGGGAACTGACCGATCATCGGGTCCCCGACCAGCGCCTCGGTGCCGCTGGCCGACTCGGCGACCCAGCTGCCGAAGTGCGACGCGCTGGCCGGCGGGGTCAGTGCCGTCGGACCCGACCACGACGAGCCGTTGGCGCTGTAGACGCTGGCGGCGCCGGTTCCCGAGGCCCCACCCGCCGGGTCACCGACCACGGCCACGTCTCCGGTCTCTGAGAGCGCGAGCGAGGTGCCGAACTCGGCGGACTCGTGGGACGGGGGAGTCAGCGTCGTGCCGTTGGACCACGTCCCGTTGCTCGAGCTGTAGGAGGTGACCGTCCCGGGCCCGAGGGTGGACGGGTAGGGCACGTCGCTGACCAGGGCGGTGCTCGCGTCGGCCGAGAGGGCGACGGCGGTACCGAAGGCAAACGTCGTCTCCGGAGCCGCCAGCTGTGTGCCGGCCGACCACGAGGACCCGTCGAAGGTGAACACGGTGGCCGCACCGGTGCCGTTGCTGCCCCCTTGCGGATCACCGACCAGTGCCGTCGTCCCGTCCGCCGAGAGGGCCACCGAGTTTCCGAAATCGGTGGCGGTGTCCGGTGGGGGCAGTGGCGTCCCGGCGGACCACGACGTCCCGTTGAAGGTGTAGATGGTGGCGGTCCCCTCCGTGTCGGTCGACGAGTTGAAGTTGTCGGGGTCACCGACCAGGGCCACCCGCCCGTTGGCCGACAGCGCCACCGAGGTGCCGAACGACACAGCGCCGGAGGGCGGGGTGAGCGCCGTGCCGGCGCTCAGGGAGGAGCCGTTGTAGGTGAATACCGACGCCGCCCCGTCGGCGACCCACGGGTCGCCCTCGATCACCGTCGACCCGTCCGACGACAAGGCGAGCGAGGTGCCGAACGAGTTGGCGTTGGTCGCCCCGCCCGCCACCTGGGTGCCGAGGTTCCATGAGGTGCCATTGGAGGTGAAGGTCGTGACCGTGCCGGTGAGGTTGGGGTCCAGATCGGCACCGTTCGGGTCCCCGACGAGCGCGGTGGAGCCGTCGGGCGAGGTGGCGACCGAGGTCCCGAACGACACCGCCCCGATGGGCGCCGCCAGGGCGGACCCGCTGGACCAGGCGGTGCCGCCCCCGCTGTAGGCGGTGGCGGCGCCGGTCGCGCCGGCCACTCCGGTCTGGGGGTCCCCGACCAGGGCCGTCGTCCCGCTGGTGCCCCCCAGGGCCACCGAGGACCCGAAGACCTTGGCCCCGCTCGGGCGGGTCAACGACGTCGGGCTGCTCCACGCACCGCCGCTGAAGGTCTCGACGCTCGCCGCACCGTCCCCGGATGTCCCGCCGGTCGGGTCTCCGACCAGGGCCGTCGACCCGTCGGCCGAGAGGGCCACCGAGTATCCGAAGTCATTGAAGTTGGCCGGCGCGCCCAGTTTGTAGGCGGTGCCCCACGAGGTCCCGGCGAACGAGTAGGCCACCCCGCGACTCGACGTGTTATCGATGTTGGGGTCCCCGACGAGGGCCGTCGTCCCGTCCGCCGAGAGGGCCACCGAATACCCAAGGTAAGAGGGTTTGGCGCCGGTCGGGATGCTGAGCGAGAGGGCGCTGCCCCAGCCACCCGAGTACTGGTAGATCGAGGCGGCGCCGTCTCCGATCGACCCCCCGCCGGGGTCCCCGACGAGGGCCGTGGCCGTGGTCGAGCTCGGCATCGAGATGGCGACCGATTGCCCGAAGTCGTTGGAGGTGCCCGGCGCGGTGAGGGTGGTGCCGCCGGACCAGTTCCCCCCGCTCAAGGTGTACGCGGTCACCTGGCCGTCCCCCGATGCCCCACCGTCGGGATCCCCAACGAGGGCGGTGGTCGTCGACCCGCTGGTGGCGACCGCCACCGAGGTCCCGAAGGACAAGGAGTCCGACGGTGGGGTGAGGGTGGTGCCGGTGGACCAGGTCCCTCCGCTCAAGGTGTACGCGGTCACCTGGCCGTCCCCCGATGCCCCACCGAATGGGTCCCCGACGAGGGCCGTGGCCGTCGTCGAGCTCGGCATCGAGATGGCCACCGATTGCCCGAAGGCGTTGGAGTAGGCCGGCGGCACCAGACCGGCCACCTGGATCCACGGGTCGACCACCACCGGGTACTGGGCGCCCTGGTCGTCGAAGGCGATGCGGATGCTCCGGCCCGAGGTCTCGAGGTGTGCGGCGAGGTGGCGCCCGGTGGCGTCGGTGACCGTCAGGCCCGAGTAGGTCAGCTCGGCCCGCCCGCCGGGCCCGTAGAGCGAGACGCTGGTCGGTCCGGTGGCCACGGGGAACCACGAGCCGGTGGAACTCATGGCGACCACCGCCCTCCCGCCGGATCCCGAGGGTCGACGGTCAACGTGGAAACCCTGTTCGAGACCGTGGTCGGTCCGCGAGTACCACACCGAGGCTGCGCCCCGCTCGAGGGTGGACGGCGCCGCGGTGGAGCCCCCCGACCGGCCGGCGGCGCCCGGGGCGGTCCGGCCGACCCCGTCGAGGCTGAGCGCCCAGTTGGGGGCGTGGCCGTGTCCGCTCGACACCGTAAGTCGCCCCGACGCGGTGACGGCGACGTCGAAACCGGGTCCGAGCGCGCCGCCCGGGATGCCGGGACGGGCGACGACGTCGGCGCCGGCACCCCCCGATGGACCGACCAGCGCCCAGCAGCTGGCGGCCAGCACAAGGCCCAGGAGCACTCGTGGGGACCGGGTCACGGCCAGAGGCCCCCTCACGATCGATCTCCCCTGTGCACCACGATCCTTCCGCATCACTCGATCGGCGACCGGCACCGGCACCCCGCTGAGCGGGTGGGCACGTCGGTCGAACGGGCTTGACGGAGCCCGCACCGCCCCCTTGTTGACCTGGGCAGCCTACTTGTGCGCGACCGGGGTCGCCAGGGCGCGAGGGGTCGGGAGGACCAGCTCGGGCCGGCTGAGGCCGGACCGCCCCGCCCTCGTCACGGGCTGACCGTCAGGACCAGGTGCTGGGTCGTGGTGCCGGCCCGGTTCCGGGCCCGCAGGGTCACCGTGGTCGTCCGCCCGGCGGTCCCCGTCGGGGTCCCGGCCACGGTGGCCGTCCCGTTGAGGTGGTCGACCAAGGAGAGGCCGGGCGGCAGGCCGAGCGCCGAGATCGCCGGGGTGGGGTACCCAGCGGCGGCCACGGTGACCGGTGGCATCGGGGCCCCGGCGGTGGCCGAGAGACTGGCGGGAGCGCTGGTGATGGTCGGCACCTCGTCGATCCTCAGCCGCACCGCCGCGGTGGCCGGGGCCGAGATCCCGTTGGACGCGGTGATCGTCACCAGGTACGACCCCCCAGTGCCCGGGCTCGGGGTGCCCTCGAGGGTCGCTGAGCCGTTGGCCCCCGCCACCAGGCTCACCCCGGCCGGCAGCGGTGAGGATTGGATCGTCGGGACCGGGAAGCCCGAGGCGCTCACGACGCTGTACACCGGCAGCCCCACCCTGGCGTTGATCACGCTGCGGGCCCGCAAGACGGGCGGGCTGGCCACGGTCAGCGCGAGGCGCTGGGCCGTCGAGGCGCCGGCGGCCGAGGCGTTGAGCGCCACCGGGTGCAACCCAACCTGACGGGAGGCGGCAACGCCCGAGATGGTGGCGGTGCAGGTCGCCAGGTGATCGGCCAGCGAGAGCCCGGCCGGCAGGCCCTGGGCGCTGATGGCGACGAGCGCCGGACAGGTCGTGCTCACGGTGAACTGGAACGGGGCACCGGCCACGGCGACCGCCGAGCCGGCACTGGTGAAGGCGAGCGGCACCTGGGTGGTCGTGGTGGTGGTGCTCGACCCCGACGAGGCGCGGCCCGTCGCCGGGGTCGAGGTCGGGGCCTTCGCGGTGCCGGCGGTTGTCGAACTCGAACGAGCCGACGCCCGCGGCGAGTTCGCCTTCGGCGTGGCGGTGCTGCACGCCGCGGCGAGAACGGCGAGGGCCCCGACGGAGAGGACCCTGGCGAGAGTCGATCCCGGTCGTCGGGGCCGTCCGGCGCGCCGTCGGGGCGGCGCCGGGCTCACCGTGGTGTCGGTCCGAGTGGACCCGGATCCCGAGTTCGCTGGGGCCGACGAGCCGACGACGAACCGGGGCCAGCGCCTATTGGGCAGGGGGCCCCGCAGGCGACGAGTTACCCGACAAGAGATCGCCGGCGGACGTCGGAGCCGGCGGTGCCGAGTCCTTCCGGGTGAAGCGGATCGTGAGGACCACGGCGGCGGCGATGCAGACCACGGCGACCAGTGCCGCACCAGCGCCCCCCTTGTGGTAGTGCCCGGTGCCCACGGCGGGGTGGCCGACCTCCAGGGCGTGGTGGCCGGGGAAGAAACTGGGCAGCGAGTGGATCGGTTCGCTGAAGTACACGATGGCCGCGATGGCCGCGAGAACGCCGACGACTGCGAGGATCACGACTCCGAGCCATTTCACGGCCGGGAGTATACCGACCGAATGGGGGCGGTGCCCGGGATCGTCGGCCGGGGGCCGGCGGCTGCGCCCGGGCGCCGGCCGTCGGCCCCGGACGGAGGGCCAACCCGTAGACTGCCCCGAACAGGGGGTTTGGCCGTGGGGACCGGGAACAGCCCGGTCATGGCGCCTCCGACTGCGAACGCCACCGGATGCCTCCCGACCCAGCCGTGGATCATCGACCGTCCGCCCTCACCGCTCGTCGCTCGGGGGCGGAGCGGACCTTGGAGCCACCCCTCGAGCCCGCCCCCGGCCGTGACTGACAGCCGAGACCCGCGACGTCAGGGCCCGGGGGACCCCCACCGTTCGCCCGGCGAGCCACGACCCGGTGAGCCGGGCGGGGCCCCGGTGGCGGGCGCCGCCGGCGTCACCACGGGACCGGGGGACGCGGGGGACGCCGGCGTCGTCGCCCGACTCCACGCCGGACAGATCACCGAGGGGTTCTTGTCCTTCCTCGGTCCGCGATTCTTGCGCCTCTTGTACCGTCGCATCGCCCGGTCACCCGAGTCCTTCCTCCTCGTGGCCCAGTCGCCGGGTGGTGGCGTGATCGGGTACGTCGCGGGCTCCTCTGACGTCGGGCGCCTCTACCGGCGCTTCGTCGTACGCGACGGCCCGGCGGCCGCGGTGGCGGCCGCCGGCCGCCTGGCCCGATCCGGTCGCCGGGTCGCAGAGACGTTCCACCACGGGTCGTCGGGTGTCGGGCAGGGCCGGGGCACCGAGCTCCTGGCCATCGCCGTCGACCCCGACTGGACCGGGAAGCGGGTCGGCCGGTCCCTTGTGGCCGCCTTCTTGGCCGAGGTGACCCGCCGCGGCGGCGACGCCGCCTACGTCGTGGTGGCCGCCGACAACGCCCGGGCCATCGCCTTGTACCGACGGGCCGGCTTCACGCCGGTGGGGCGCTTCGAGCTCCACGCCGGGGTCACGTCGCTCCTGATGCAGTGGGACCGTGGCGACGATGGGCAGGGCGGGCCGGGGCCGGCCGGTCCGGGGCCGGGCGGGCCGGGGCCGGGCGGTCCGTGAACACGTACCTGCTGGCGGCGATCGCCCTTGGGGTCACGCTGGCCGTGACGCCGGTCGTCATCGCCGCCGCCCGCCGGAGCGGGATCGTGGACCGGCCCGGCGTCCTCAAGCCCCAGGAGAGACCGGTCCCCTATCTCGGGGGCGTGGCCGTGCTGGCCGGCACCGCGGTCGGGGCGGCGGTGGGCCGGCCCGAGGTGCTGGTGCCCCTGGGCGGGGCCACCGCGCTCGGGGTGGCCGACGACCGTTTCGACCTGCCGCCCCTGGTGCGCCTGCTCGGTCAGGTCGCCGTCGGGGCGGCGGTGGTCGCGACCTGCCCGGTCCACCTTCCCGGACTGGCGGCCGCCGTCGGGCTGGTGGCGGTGACGGTGCTCGTGATCAACGGGGTCAACCTCATCGACGGCCTCGACATGCTGGCCGCCGGGGTGGTGGGGGTGGCCTCGCTCGGCTTCGCCCTCTTGGTGCACGGGTGGGGTCGACAGCTGGCCGTGGCCCTGGCCGGCGCCCTGGTGGGCTTCCTCTTCTACAACCGGCCCCCCGCCCGGGTCTACCTGGGCGACGGGGGTTCGTACCTGCTGGGATCGTCCCTGGCCGTACTGCTGGGCGCCGCCTGGGCCCCCGGGGTCCCCCCCGAGCGGTCGGCGGCCGCCCTGGCCCTGGTGGCGGTGCCGGCGGCCGAGGTGGCCTTCGCCATGGTGCGGCGGCTCCGTGGCCGCCGCTCGGTCCTGGCCGGGGACCGGGGGCACCCCTACGACCGCCTGGTGGACCGGGGCTGGCCCCGCCCGGCGGCCAGCCTCGGCTACATCGGCACCGAGGCGGTCATCGCCGCCGCCGCCGTGGCCGCCGCTCTCCGGGGCACGACGGCCACCGCGGTGGTCGTCGACGTGGCCGCCGCCGCCCTCCTGGTCGCCCTGGCCGCGCTGACCGGGAGCCTCACCCCCGACGGCGATGCCCTAGCGTGAACGCCGGCTCCCAGCGCCCCGGGCGCCGCCGAGGAGAGCGCCAGCCGATGCCTGTCACACCACCGTCTCGGGCCGTGACCAGATGACCAGGGTCTACCTGTCCCCGCCCGACGTCGGCTCCGACGAGCGCCGCATGGTCCTCGAGGCGATCGACTCCAACTGGATCGCCCCGCTCGGCCCCGACGTGGATGCCTTCGAGCGCGAGGTGGCCGAACTGAGCGGGGTCGACCACGCCGTCGCTCTCTCGAGCGGCACCGCGGCCCTCCACCTGGCCCTGTTGCTGCTGGGCGTCGGCCCCGGGGACGACGTGCTCGTGCCGTCGTTCACCTTCGTGGCCACGGCCTCGCCGGTCTGCTCCCTCGGGGCCCGCCCGATCTTCGTGGACTCCTCGGCGGACTCGTGGAACATCGACCCCGACCTGGTCGAGCGCGAGCTGGCCGAGCGGGCCAAGCGCAACGAGCTCCCCGCGGCGTTGGTCACCGTCGACCTGTACGGCCAGTCGGCCGACTACGGGCCGTTGGTGGACCTCAGCCGTCGCTACGGGGTCCCGCTGGTGGAGGACGCGGCCGAGGCCCTCGGCGCCTCCTACCACGCCCAGCCCCTCGGGTCCTTCGGCGACGCCGGCGTCTTCTCGTTCAACGGGAACAAGATCATCACCACCAGCGGTGGCGGCATGCTGGTCACCGGGTCGGCCGAGATGGCGGCCCGGGCCCGCCACCTGGCCACCCAGGCCCGGGAGCCCTTCGCCCACTACGAGCACAACGAGCTCGGCTTCAACTACCGCCTGAGCAACCTGCTGGCCGCCCTGGGGCGCGCCCAGCTGCGCACGCTGCCGGCGCGGATCGAACGCCGACACCAGATCAACGCCACCTACCGGGCCGAGCTCGGCGACCTGCCGGGCATCTCGTTCATGCCGGTGGCCCCCTACGGCCAGCCCAACTACTGGCTCACCTGCATCCTGGTCGATCCCGGCCGCTTCGGGGCCGACCGGGAGGACCTGCGCCTCGCCCTCGAGGCCGACGACATCGAGTCGCGGCCCCTGTGGAAACCGCTGCACCTCCAGCCGGTCTTCGCCGGCTCGCCGGTCGTCGGTGGCGCGGTGTGCGCCGGCATCTTCGAACGCGGCCTGTGCCTGCCCAGCGGATCGAGCCTCTCAGGAGACGACCTGGCCCGGGTCATCCGGATCGTCCGGGGCACCCGGGGGACCGAGGGCTGATCGCCATCCCCTCGCGCCAGCCCGGCCACCGGCCAGCGCGCCCGGCCGTCTGCCCGGCCGGCTCAGCCCGGCCGTCTCAGCGGGGCCTCTCAGCGGAGCCGGCGCAGGCGCCGCTCGATGCTCCGCCCGGTCGGTCGGTAGCGGAGGTCCGAGACCGGACTGAGCCTGGTCCGCCAGTCGAGCTCGGCGTCGAGGGTCGAGGTGCCGAGAGCGATCCGCAGCAGCCGTGACAAGAGCATGGGGGCGCCGAGCACCTCGTCGCCGCTCCGCCCGGCGAGCAAGGGCCCCATGCCCTTGTTCCACAGCATCACCGTGACCGGCGACGAGGCCAGGACTCGGGCCGGCGACTGGTAGGGCGAGAGGAACCGCCGCCAGGCGAACCACAAGACAGGGGCCACCTCGGGCGCGGGCATGTTGGCGTAGTCGGCCTGGCGCATGAGCGGGAAGAAGGCCCCCGACCCGATGTCGTTCCACCCGAGGGTGTTCCAGTCCTCGCACCCGGCCAGGACCCGCTCTTGGTTCTCGATCCACCTTCCCACCAGGGTCGACCCGGCCGGAGCGGCGAAGAGGTTGTTGAAGAACCGCCCCCGGACGTCCCTCCCCCACGACGCCAGCTCGTGGCCGTCGAGGTAGCGGTCCAGGGCCTCGAGCCCGCGCATGGCGATGCAGTCGGCGTCGATCCACAGGCCTCCGTAGCGGTAGACGAGGCGGGTCCGCGCGTAGTCGGCCCGCTGGGCCGGGACCTTCAGGCGCTCCCAGACCTGGCGGTCGAGGTCGGGCAGCCAGTCGAAGACGCTGTGTTCGTCGAGGACGTGGAGGGTCTTGTTCGGGCCGAGGTGGCGCCGGACGGTCTCGCGGCACAAGAGCAGATAGGCCGGGCATTGCCGGCCCGGGAGGTCCTCCCAGTACATCCAGACGTGGGGGGCCGGCCCCGGTGGGGGGCCGGCGGGCTCATCGCCCAACGCTGCGACCGGGTGAAGCTCCCCGGGTCCGGGGGGTCGCCCGTCCGTGCCGGTCAGCGGCCACCGGCCACCGGCCACAACGTGAGGTCGAGCGACGGGCACGAGCTTGGCCAGCGCCTCGACGTCGGGGGCGAAGATGTCGGTCAGCCGGCCGACCACTTCTGCGTCCAGGCGGCCCTTGTCCTCCACCGTCTTGTTCACCGGGCGCTCGATGTCCGCCGGGCGGTGGTCGGGGTCGAGGCCCAAGAACCGGTAGGTCCGGGCCAGCTCCTCGGCCGGGGCACTCACGCACCGCTCATACTGCATGATCAGGATCTGCTCGGCCGGGAAGTGGTCCATCCACCGGCGCAGGTTGTCCGCGTACAGACTGTGACCGACCGCCTCGGCCATGGCGGCCCCGACATGCTGGGCGCCGTAGCGGATGGCTCCGGCGTAGCCGGAGCGGAACCGCTGGATCGGGTCGCGCAAGATGAGCAGGATCCTGGCCTCCGGAGCGGCCCGGGCCACGAGCGGCGGCACCCAGGGGTAGTAGAGGTAGTCCGGCGTCCACTCCCCGGTGATCGTCCCGGTCTTGTGGGGGAACCAGCGGTGGTAGTCGTCCACGTCCGCCGGTCCGAAGGGCTCGGCCCCGAAACGGGCGAAGAAGTGGCGCTCCTTTTGGATGGGCCCGAAGAAGTAGCGGTCCCTCGGGGTGGACAGCAGATGGGAGACCCCGGGGTGGTTGATGACCAGGCGCCACCACCAGGTGGTCCCGGCCTTCTGCACCCCGATCCCCACGAAGTCCGGGGGTCCGCTTACCTCTCCGGGCTCGAGTGCCGGGGGGTCGTGGAAGTCGAAGCCGACCTCCCAGGCGTAGTAGCGACCCATGCGGTGCCGCAAGGCCCGCCGCAGCGCCGGGGGAGCCGCCTTGTGGACCCCCAGCGGAAGGTCCCGCAGGCCCTTCGCGACCTCATCGCGCACCCCCATCGCCTAAGACTGCCACACCGGTCTCGGCCCACCGGCACGACCAGCGGATCGTGGCCGGGGTCACCGGCCCGGGGTCACCGGCCCGTGGTCACCGGACCGGGCGGTCCTGGGCCTGCGGTGAGCGCCCGGGCGCCGACGGCGAGGTGGAGCGGGCGGGGGTGTGCTCGGCCAGGGCGCCGAGGAACTGGTCGGTGGCCCGGGCCCAGGTGCACTCGAGCGCCCGCCGACGGGCGGCGTGCTTGGCCGCGGCCAGACTGGCCGGATCGCTCGCCCACTCCTCGAGTACCTGGGCCGCGGCGGCCGGATCGTCGGCGGCGACGATGCGGGCGGCGCCCCCGGCCGCCTCGGGGATACCGCCGCGCTCGGTGGCCACCACCGCGCAGCCCGACGCCATCGCCTCGAGCACCACCAGCGGGAAGGGATCGTCCCAGCGCGAGAGCACGCAGACGACGTCGTGGGCCCGAACGATCGCCGTGACCTGGTCGCGGTCGACGTGGGGCAGGTGGTGGGCCCCGGCCGCCTGCAGCTCGGCCACGAAGTCGTCGGCCCACGAACCCTGATCCACCCCCGGCGTCGGGGCGAACCAGGGGCTTCCCACGACGTCGAGTTCGACGGCCAGGCCCTCGGACCGGAGCCGTCGCACCGCCTCGAGCGCGGTGTCGGCCCCCTTGCGGCGGTCGAGCCGACCCAGGCACAACACCCGCAGCGGCGTGGCCGGGGCGTCGAATCCCGGGCGGGGGTGGAAGGCCTCGGAGTCGACGCCGTTGTGGATGGGGACCACCCGCGATGGATCGAGCCCCAATTTCGGACCGACCTTGGTTGCGATGAACCGGCTGACCGTGACCACCAGGTCGGCGTCGTCAGCGGGCCGGTGTCGACGGGGGAGCCGGTAGGGCTCGTTGTGCATCCACAGCACCACCGTGGCCTTCGGCGCCCACCGGCGCAGGTAGCGGAGCACGAACGGATCGTTGTGGACGACCACCACCTCGGGGGGGGCCGTGGCCAGCCGGAGCTGGCGGCGCAGTGCCCGCAGGTAGGTGGTCGTGGCCGGCCACGGCCAGCCGAAGACCCGGTTGAGGACCGACTCGGTCTTCCAGCGAATCTTGGCCCTCGGGGTCGACGGCCAGGGGATGGCGCCCAACGAGACGAACTCGGCGCCGGTCTCGGGCCGACGGGTACGGTCGGAACGGGCGGCCACGGTCACGTCGTGACCCTGGGCGACCAGTTCGCGTGCCAAGGCGGCGACCACGGTGGCCACCGCACCGCCGGTCTCGGTCGAGTACAGCTCGCGGGGGGTGCAGAGCTGCCAGATCCTCACCGCACGCCTCCCGGGCGCCCGTCCGTGCACTCTGCCGTGCGCTCTGCCGTGCGCTCTGTCCCGACCGGTACCCGTCCAGGTGTCCCCCACGGTTCCACAGTGCCCGGAGGCTAGCGCCGTGCCCCGGGGCGGGGCCGGCCGGTCACGATGTCCCCGCCGGTCGGGCCCTCGCGGCGTTGCCGTAGTATTCGCCGGATGGACCCAAGGCTCGAGCGGGTCACCGCCGCGCTCAGGAGTGCCGTGCTCGAGGGCCAGACCACGTGGAGCACCGAGTACCTGAAGGCCCGGGACGAGCGGTTCGCGCCGGCCTGGAAGGTGGCCAACCAGGTCCCGGGATGGTTCACCGAGGTCAGTGCGGCGGCACATTTCACCGTGATCGCCGAACTCCGGCCCAACTCCATCGTCGAGATCGGCTCCTACCTGGGCCGGAGCACCGTCTTCTACGCGAAGTGCCTCGAGGTCCTCGGCATCGACGGCCGGGTCACCGCCATCGACCCGCACACCGGGGACCGCCAACACCTGGAGAACCTGGGCGTCGAGAAGCTGACCAGCTTCGAGATGTTCGAACAGCACCTCGCGACGACCAACGTCGCCCAACGGGTACACCCCATCGTGGCCCCCTCGCACGAGGCGTCGAAGGGCTGGTCTCAGCCGATCGACTTCCTCTTCATCGACGGCTGGCACAGCTACGAGGCGGTGGTCGAGGACGGCCACGACTGGATTCAGCATCTGAGCGACCAGGGGGTGGTCGTCTTCGACGACGCCACCCGCTATCCCGACGTCCGCCAGGCGATCGACGACCTGGTGGCCGACGGGACCTGCCGGCTCTACGGTGACGCCTTCGGCCAGGCCTACGCCGGGCGCCAGCCCACGCCGCCGGCCTCGGTGCGCACGGTCTTGGGCTCGTACCGCCCCCTCACCCGTCACCTGCCCGGTCACCGCTCGGTCCGCTAGGCCAGGCCACGGCCGAGGGGTTCGGCCGTCGAGGCGCCGCGGGACCCCAAAATCGAGGGATGTCGAGCGCAAACCGGTGGGATCTGGCAGGATTGCCGCAGATGTCTTGACATCGGGGCGGGGGTTTGACTATGCGCGTGGCGACGAAGACCGGCTGGGCCGGTGTGGCGGCGGTTCTCGGAGCAACGATCGTGCTGGGCGCCGTCTCGGTCCCGACGGCGGGGCCGGCTTGGGCGGGCGTCACCTGCAACGCCGCCCCGAGCCCCGGCATCGACTACTCCCACTGCAACCTGGCGGGGGTGGACTTCGCCGGGGCCGACCTGGCCGGGGCCGACTTCCAGGGTGCCACGGTGACCGCAGCGGACTTTGAGAACGCCACGCTCACCGGCACCACCTTCACCGGCGCCAACTTCACCGGCACCGACTTCACCGGGGCCGACCTGGAGGGCTCGTACGCACAGCGGGCCACGTTCACGAACGCCGTGTTCACGAACGCCAACCTCGACGACCTCACCGCCACCTCGGCCGACTTCTCCGGCGCCACCTTCTCCGGTGCCACGTTCTCGGGCACCATCCTCCAGGCCGCGAATCTGTCAGGGGCTCAGCTGGTCGGGGCCGACCTGGCCGGTGTGAGCGGTCAGACGACCGGAACCCCGGCCTCCCTCCCGGTCGGCTGGACGTTCTTCAACGGGTACCTGATCGGAGCCGGGGCGAACCTGCGGGGGGCGGCGCTGGCCGGTGACAACATGCCCGGGATCAACCTCACGGGCGCCATCGTGAGCGAGGTGAAATTCACCGGTGACGATCTCACCGGGGCCATCTTCACCGGTGCCACCGTCGACGACACCGGCTTCGAGAACGCCAACCTGACCGACGCTGTCTTCTCCGGTGACAATCTCGACGGCTCCAACCTGACCGACGCCGACCTCTCGGGGACCGAATTCGGCGACGCCAACCTGCAGAACGTGACGTTCACCGGCACCACCGGAGACGCCACCACCGATGTCACCGGCGTCACCTGGTTCGACACGACCTGCCCGGACGGCACGAACAGCAACGACGACAACGACACCTGCCTCGGACACGGTTTCTACTCCCCGCTCCTCTTGGCCAAGTCGACCACCTCGACCGGCTACAGCGCCGCCGGTCAGACCATCGGCTACGACTACCTGTTGACCAACACGGGGAACCTGGCCTTCACCGGCGTCTCGGTCACCGACGACCGCAACACGGTCACCTGCCCCTCGGACACCCTGGCCGCCGGGACCTCTGAAACCTGCACCGGGTCCTACACGGTGACCCCGACGGACGTCAGCGCCGGGTCGGTGACCAACATCGCGGTGGCCACCGCCTCCGACACCGAGGGCGTCGTCACCTCGACCCCGTCTGCGGTCACGGTCCTCGCCGTCTCACCCGCCCCGTCGATCAGCCTGACCAAGTCGACCACCTCGGCCGGCTACGGCGCCGCCGGGCAGACCATCGGCTACGACTACCTGGTGACGAACACCGGGACCGTCACGCTGACCGGTGTCGGGGTCAGCGACAACATGAACGCGGTGGCCTGCCCGTCGGGCAGCCTGTCCGCCGGGGCCTCTGAGACCTGTACCGGGACCTACACGGTGACCCAGGCCGACGTCGACGGCGGGTCGGTGACCAACACGGCGACGGCCTCGAGCACCTCTCCAGTGGCCGTCTCGGCCCCGTCCACGGTCACCGTCCTGGCCAGCTCGGCCACCACGTCGATCGCCCTGACCAAGTCGACCAGCTCGGCCGGCTACGGCGCCGCCGGACAGACGATCGGCTACGACTACCTGGTCACCAACACCGGGACCACCACGCTGACCGACGTGTCGGTCAGCGACGACATGAACGCGGTGACCTGCCCGTCGGGCAGCCTCGCCCCGGGAACCTCTCAGACCTGCAGCGGGACCTACACGGTGACTCAGGCCGACGTCGACGGCGGGTCGGTGACCAACACGGCGACGGCCGCGGGCACCCACGACGGCGTCGTCACCTCGGCGCCCTCCTCGGTGACCGTCGACGCCAGCCTCGCCACCACCTCGATCAGCGTGGTGACCTCGACCACCTCGGCCGGCTACGGCGCCGCCGGTCAGACCATCGACTACACCTACCTCGTGACCAACACCGGAACCACCACCTTGACCGGCGTCTCGGTCACCGCCACGTTGAGCCCGGCCAGCTGCCCGACGGGCACCCTGGCCCCGGGAGCTTCTGAGACCTGCACCGGGACCTACACGGTGACCCGGGCCGACGTCAGCGCCGGGTCGGTCACCGACACCGCGACGGCGGCGGGAACCCACAACGGCGTCGTCACCTCGGCGCCCTCTTCGGTGACCGTCGACGCCGTCGACTGCGCCCCGCCGGCCATCACCAGCGCCGCCTCGGCCACCGCGGTGGTCGGGACGCCGTTCAACTTCACCGTGACGACCTGCACGACGGCCATTCCCCACATCAAAGAGCACCACCTGCCGCGTGGTCTCACCATGGTCGACAACCACAACGGGACGGCGACGATCCTGGGGATCCCCGAGGTCCGCGACGCCCCCCAGTCGACGGCCACCATCATTGTCTCGGTCCTGGGCCAGCCCCGGGCGGTCCAGAGCTTCGTGGTCACCGTGGACCAGGCCCCGGTGTTCACGTCCGAGGCCAAGTACCTGGCCACGACCGGGACCGCGTTCAGCTTCCCGGTCACCACCGCCTACGGCTACCCGACCCCGGCGATCGCCACCACCTCGGCCCTGCCGGCCGGGGTCAGCCTGACCGACAACCACGACGGGACGGCCAGCCTGGCCGGCACCCCGGGACCGGGTTCGGGGGGCGTCTACGTGCTCACGCTCAGCGCCACCAACGGGGTCGGAACCCCGGTGACCCAGACCTTCACCCTGACCGTCTACCAGGCCCCGGCGATCACCAGCGTCGCTGCCGACACCATCACCGCCGGGACAGCCATGACACCGTTCACTGTCACCGCCACCGGCTACCCGGTGCCGGTGCTCAAAGCCAAGATGGTGCCCCAGTCCCTGACCTTCACCAATAACTTCGACGGGACGGCCACCCTGGCCGGCACCGCCAAAGCGGCCGGTTCCTCCACGGTGGTCATCACCGCCACGTCCCACGCGGGGACGTCCACCCAGAGCTTCAACCTGACCGTCGCTCCCTGACCCCGGCCGGAGTCAGCGGGGACCGTCCGGCGCCCCCCGACGGTCGGCGCCGATGAGCACCGCCTCGATGGCGTCCACCGAGGCCACCAGGGAGAGGTGCTCGACCACCCACTGGCGCGACCGGGCACCGAGGTCGGGCTCGGTTCGTCGCCAGTGCCCGAACCGTTCGATGGCCGCCGCCAGGCGCCCCGGATCGGCCGGGGGGACCAACTGGTCGGGAAAGCCGCGCAGGGTCGCCGAGAGGCCGCCCACGTCGGAGGCCACCACCGGGGTCCCGCAGGCCATCGCCTCACCGAGGACCAGCCCCTGGGTCTCGAGCCAGTTGCTCGGCATCGCCACCAGGTCGGCCGCCGCCATGAGCGCCGGCACGTCGGAGCGGCGACCGAGGAACGAGCTCCGACCGTCCATCGCCACCAGCTCGGCCAGGTACGCCTCGTCGTTGGCCGCCCCGCACACGACGACGTGCACCGGTTCGGAGAGTCGGCCGACCGCCTCGAGCAGGAAGTGGGCGCCCTTGATCCGCTCGACCCGGCCGACGTAGAGGACCATCGTCTCGTCCTCGCCGACGCCGATGGCCGAGCGCACCTCGGCCCTCTGGGCCGCTCCGAGGGGGACGAACCGGTCGACGTCGATGCCGAGGGGGATGACGCGCACCCGGGCCGGCTCGAGGCGCGCCCCGTCGATCCAGCGGGCCGCGGTGTCCGGCGAGGGGGTGATCACCGCGGCGGCGCGGCGCAAGCACCGGTCGAGCCACCCGGGCTGGCGCGAGGGCGGGGGCAGGTGGAGGTGGGCCACCACCTTCGACCCGGTGGCCGTGGCCACCGACAGGGCGAGGGGGACGTCGCCGGCGTTGTGGACGTAGACGGCCCGGGGTCGGGCCCGGATCCCGGCCAGCGCCCCGTGGATCGTCCCCAGGGTCGAGGTGACCGGGGCCGAGGGCGAGGGCAGCGAGGCCCGGATCTGGGTGGTCGTGGCGGCCAGTTCCTCCCAGCGGGCCCAGTAGTCGCCCCGGCTGGCGTAGAGGAGGTGGATCTCCCAGCCGCGACCCGCCAGCTCGGTGAAGATCGCCAGCTGGGCCGCTTCGGTCCCACCGACCGAACCGAGGTGGCCGGCCACGGTCACCAGCCGGCGCCCGCTCACGACCGCCCGATCAAGCGCGCCCGGCGCCCGGTGGGCCGGGTCCGGCGCCAGTGGGTGTGGCGAGGTGGCGCTCGTTGAGCGGCGTGACCGGGTAGCGGATGCCGAGGCGGCCCCCGAACCCGTCGTAGAGGCCCCGGGCCACGGCGGCCAGGCACCGGGCCCGGTCACTCCGCTGCTTGAACAGGGCCCGCCCCACCAGCCTCGAGACGTTGCGCGGGTACCGACCCGTCTTGTGCATCACATAGAGGTGGTAATAGAGCATGTTGCGGGCCTCGTAGTAGTACTTCCACGCCGGCACGTCCCCGCCCTGGCGGATGGCGTCGTGGTGGACCACGGCGGTGTCGATGACCCGGCGGGGGAAGCCGGCCTGGGGGATCCGCCAGTGGCAGTACTCGGTGTCCTCGGCCCACCAGAACAGCTCGGCCATCGGCAGGCCGACCACCTCGACGATGTCGCGGGCGATCAGGAAGCCGCACCACGAGCCGTAGCGGCCGACCGAGCCGTCGGGTTGGATCGAGATCGGGACCACGAAGGCCGAGGACGGGTCGTCGCTGGCCGCGTCCCACAGGGTGGCCAGGCAGTCCGGGTCGGCCACGATGTCGTCGTCCATCAGCCAGGCATGGGTGAACTCGCCGTCCAAGAAGTCCCGCAGGGCGAGCGCCCACCCGCCGGCCGGACCGATGTTGGTCTCCGAGCGCAGCACACGGACCGAGAGCCCCGGCGCGTCGATCGAGGACGCCTCGACCGGGGGATCGCTGGCGTTGTCGACCACCACCAGCCCGTCGGGCCGCTCGTCTTGGGCGCAGATGGCCTCGACGCAGCGAACGAGGGACTTCGGCGCGTTGTGGGTCAGCACCATGGCCACGATGCGGCGCCCGGGAACCTCTGTCATCCCCTGCCTTTCTCCAGGTTGCCGGCGAGCCGCACGCGACCGCTTCGGCCGGTCGAGCCTACTGTGGCCCCCACGGGCCCCGCCCCGCGGGCCCCCGGGGCACCGCCGAGCGGCCCGAGACCCCCGGCACCCCCTCGGTGCCGGTAGTAGCCTCCGCGGCAAAAGCGGACCGGTCATCACCGACCGGGGCGTCCGGACAGACGAGCGGGGGTAGCGCGGTGGGTGCTCAGACGAACGGGGCGAAGGCGCCGACCTCGGTCGCCTCGGAGGGCCCGGCCAAGGGCCACCGGCTCCAGCCGAACTGGGGCGAGGGCCCGTGGGGGGCCGGCTCGCTGCGGGACCGCTTCGAGGTCGTGCTCCCCTACCTGCGGGGCGGCTCGGTGCTCGACCTGGGCTGCGCCTCTCGGTACGGGCGACCCGACTGGCTGCACGGCCTGCTGGCGAAAGAGGTCAGCGACATCGTCGGTCTCGACATCAACGCCGACACGGTGGCCAAGCTGGTCGCCGACGGCTACGCCGCCCAGGTGGGCGACGCCCGGGACTTCGACCTGCACCGGACGTTCGACGTCGTCTTCGCCGGGGAGCTGATCGAGCACCTCGACGACGTGCGGGGCTTTCTGACCAGCGTCCGCCGGCACCTCGAGCCGGGCGGGCGCCTGGTGCTCACCACCCCGAACGCCTTCTACGTCGGCAACTTCGTCTACCGCTTCGGCGGCCACGGCCAGGTCCATCCCGAACACACCTGCTGGTACTGCGAGGACACCCTCCGCCACGTGCTCGAGGCCAACGGTTACCCCGACGTGGAGATCCGCTTCACCGGGCACACCAGCCCGACCACGGCCCGCAAGACTGGCCACCTTCTCGGCCCAGCACCTGCTGCCCCCCCGGCTGGCCTACGACACCATCATCGCGGTGGCCACGGTCCGCTGAGGCCCCGCCTCAGCGGACCTCACGCGTCGTAGACCAGACCGGCCCGGCGGATCGAGCGGGCCTCGAGGCGGAACAGTCGGTTCTTGACCACCCGGTTCGGTCGGTCCCAGCGCGAGCCGGGGCGGGCCACCACCGAGATGCAGTCGAGCAGCAGGACGCCGCCCTCCCAGTTCACGAGCTCTTGGCCCACACAGTGCAGGCCGGCGGCCCGGGCCAGCTCGGCGAACTTCTCCGCCGTCACGCTCGGTGCCCGCCAGTGGGCCCCCCGGTAGACCCCGGCCCGCATGAGGCCGAGGCGCGCCGCCGCGGGGAGCTGGTCGAAGGTGTCCTGGAGGGGGGCGAAGGTGTGGGCCGAGCGCTGGTAGGTGCCGTAGTTCGAGTGGTGCAAGAAGGCCACGCCCTCGGGCCGCAGGACCCGGGCCAACTCGCCCAGGTAGCCGGCCAGGACCTCGGCCTCGACGTGGACCAGCGAGTCGAAGCTGAAGGCGAAGTCGACCGACGAGTCGTCCACCATGGGCAGCGAGCACCCGTCGTTGGTCTCGAAGCGGGCCTGGGGCCGGTCGCTGAAGCGTTTGCGGCAGGCCTCGACGCACTTGGGGGTGACGTCCACCCCGATCAGGGTGTCGCACTGGCCGAGCAGGAACTCCGTCCAGCGCCCGAAGCCCGGGGCGATCTCGAGGATCGTCTCAGCCGGGAGGAAGCGCCGGACACGCGGGTAGAGGCACCCGAACCACTGGGCGGTGGCGTCCCCCCAGGGCTTGGACCACGGCTCGCCCCCCTCGCCCCAGTCGTAGTCCGCGTCCCACCTGTCGAGGTTCTCCTCGATGCTCGGCACCACGGGCCTCCCCTCCTGCCGACGACGCGAGCACACTAGTCGTCCCCACCGGCGTGCGGCCTGCGGTGACGGCCTCCCGACCGGCCTGCGGTGCGCGCCGCGGCCCCGACTGCACCCCCCGCGAGCTGGGATACTGTGCCACGGTGGGGTGCGGGCGCACAGCGAGGGCCGACCGTGGCCCGGGGTCCGGGCCCGCCCGGCCGGACGGCCGGCCGTGACCGACGGGCAGCGTGGTTCCCGGGCCCTCCTCCTGGCGGGGATCCCCCGTTCGGGGACCACCTGGGCCATGCAGGTGCTCGAGACCGCGGCGGGGGTCCGGGCCATCCTCGAACCCGACAACGAGGGGATCTCGGCGCCGGCGGTCCGGGCCAAGCGCCGGGCGGGACGGTTCCCGGCCCTCGTCCCCGGCGAGCGCGACGACGCCTACCGGGCCCTGTGGACCTGGGTCCTGGCCGGCGCGCCGCCCTCGTGGCGACTGTCGGTCGCCGCCCAGGTCATGCGCGGCGTCCAACCGCCGGCCCGCACCCGGCACCTCCAGGGACGCGCGGTGCCCCTCTTGTGGGCGGCGGGGGTGCTGGCCGCCCACCCCGGTGTCCGACCCGATCCGGCGGGGACCCGACGCCGTCTGCTGGTCAAGTCCGTCCACGCGCCGCTCTCGGCGGGGTGGTTGGCCGGCGCCTTCGACCTCGAGGTCGTCGTCCTCCTCCGGCACCCGGGCAATGTGCTGGCCAGCTGGCTCGCCCTCGACCTCAACGAGCAATTCGTCCGCTTGGAAGACGACCCGGCGGTCCGCGACCGCTATCTCGACCGGTGGGGGGTGGCGCCCCCCGGGCCGGGCCGCCTCGAGCGGATGGTCTTTTCGATCGGGGTGCTGACCACCGCCCTCGAAGAACAGGCCCGTTCGGCCGGCTGGACCACCCGCACGCACGAGGACCTCTGCCGGGACCCGGCCCGCAAGTTCCGGGCCCTGTTCGCCGAGCTCGGGCTGACCTGGAGCGACGCCACCGAGGCCTTCTTGGCCGACAACGACCGGGCCGGCGAGGGCTTCCGCACCCAACGGGTGGCCGCCGAACTGCCCGAGGGCTGGACGCATCGCCTCGATGCCGAGCAGGTGGCCGTGTTGCGTCGTGGGCTGGCCGGGTTCCCCCTGCGGACCTGGAACGTCGACGACTTCAGCCTCGCCGGCGGGTGACCGGCGCCCGGCGACTCCGGGGCGCCGCAGGTTGAGCGCCCTGGTCGCCTATGGCATCCTGCGGCGGTGACGGTGCAGCAAGAGGCGGCGGACCTGCTGCGACGCGCCTTCGTGCGCATCCCGCCCGCGCCCCGCCTGGCCCTGCTCCACCGACTCGGGCGCTACGCGCCCTGGGAAGCCCAGTTCGACTTCACCCCGCCCGCCCCCGGGCCCGGTGAGGAGACCGGGCCGCCCGACTTCGTGGGCATCGGTGTCCAAAAGGCCGGGACCACCTGGTGGTACGAGCTGCTGGCCACCCATCCGGGCATCTCGAGGCGCCCGGACCTCCACAAGGAACGGCACTTCTTCGACCGCTTCGCCACCCTGCCCTTCGGGCCCGACGACGCCCGGGACTACGCCGGCTGGTTCCCCCGGACGCCGGGGACCCAGAGCGGGGAGTGGACCCCGGACTACCTGAGCCTGCCCTGGGTGCCGCCGCTGCTCGGCCGCGCCGCCCCGTCGACCCGACTGCTGGTGCTGGTGCGCGACCCGATCGACCGGCTCGTCTCGGGCCTGGCCCACCAGCGCCGGGTCGGGGTGGCCGCCGACGGGGCGACCATCGCCGACGCCCTCGAGCGCGGTTTCTACCACCGGGCCCTCGCTCGGTGGCTGGAGCACTTCGACGCCGACCAGCTGCTGGTGCTCCAGTACGAGCGCTGCGTGGTCGAGCGCGACGCCCAGCTGGCGGCCACCTTCGAGCACCTGGGCCTCGACCCCCGCCCGCTGCCGGCGGCCGAGGCCCCGGTGACCGCAGGCCCGGGCCGGCCGGCCGCCGTCCCCGCCGAGCTCGCCGGCCGGCTGGTGGAGCTCTACCAACACGACGTGGCGGCGCTGGCCGACCGATGGCCGTCGATCGACCTCGGGCTCTGGGCCAACTTCGCCCACCTGGCGCGCTAGTCAGCCCCCGTCCTCGCCGGCCGGGACCTCCCCGGTCCGCCGGGCATAACGGGGGTGTTCGCCCAGGACGCCCCGGGCGCCGTCGACGAGCCCGTGGAGGATGGCCCGCCGCTCGGCCGGGCCGGCCCGCTGGAGGCGCCGGGCCGAGTAGGCCAGGTGCCAGGCGTGCCAGCTGGCATTCCCGTGCCGTCGGGCGATGGCGAAGGAGTTCCTTGCGTGGTAGTAGGCCCGCCACGCCTCGTCGACGTCGGTGGGCCGGCGGTGGCGCAGCGCCTCGTCCCGGCCGGTGGAGGACTGCTGGTCCGCCACCTCCCGGGCCGCTCGGGCGTCGACCAGTACGTCGTACCCGGCCTCACGGATGCGGCAGTAGAAGTCGAAGTCCTCCAGCCCGAAGTACCAGTCGATGTCGGGAACGATGCCGGCTTCGAAGACCTCCCGCGACAGTACGGTCGCCCCCCACGAACCCACATCTCCGGGTGCCAGGTCCTCGGGTGTGCCTTCGGGCGGAACCACGTTGACCGTGTGCGAGCCCCGGCCGACGAAGTTCCTGACGAAGGCCACCACCGCACCCGTCCTTCGGTCCGGGAGGCGACGCTGCCGGCGCTCGATCCGCCCGAGCAGGTCGACCAGACGGGGGGAGGGTAGGCGGAGGAGGCCGATGTCGTCCTCACACAGATAGGCCCACCGGGTGGACGGGTCGCTGAAGGCCTCGGTCATCCCGACCAAGAACCCCCCCGCCGGTCCCAGGTTGCGGGGCAGCCGCACCATGCGCACGGAGGACTCGAGGGAGGCGTCGTCGAGGCCGCCGACCCCGTTGACCACGACCACGACCTGCTCGGGGGGAAGCCCTTCGGTCTTGAGCAGGCTCCGGACGACGTCGCCGGCCAGGCTCGGCCGCATGTGGGTGAGGACGACAGCCGTGACCCCCTCGAGTGTGCCCTTTTGCTCCTCTCGGGTTCGTGTCGGCTCCGACTCGGCTCCGCCCATCAGTTGACCCGCCAGTCCGCCTTCACGTAGGTCGGGGTCAGGATCATGACCCCCTCGGGCACCCCGATGGGGTCCGGGCCGATGGAGCCGACGACCAGCGAGAAGCGGGACCCGAGGGCGGGGTCGTCATCGAGAGGTCCACAAGGCGCCGCGTGCCCCAGCCCGAGGCGTCAGGTTCAACGATCGACGACACGCCGCCTCCAGATCCGCACTCGCCCACGGGCAGCACCAATCCGCCGATTCTACCGCGCCGTCCGCTCGACGGCGGCGGCGCGAACCGGCAATTGCCCCGTTCACCAGGAGGATCGCCTCGACCCCCCTCAAAGATCCGCCACCGGGCCACCGGGGCCGCCCGATAGCATCGTCGCCGTGGCCGGGGGGGTTGAGGGACGGACAACCGGGCCTGGCCGTCGGATCCGGGTGCTGGTCGTCATCAAGTGCCTCGGGTACGGCGGGGCCGAGCGGCTCCTGGTCGACCTGATGGCCTCCCGGGACGCCGGGTCGTTCGACTACGAGGTGGCCTACGTGCTTGCCGCCGAGAACGCCCTGGTGCCGGCGGTCCGGGCCGAAGGGGTCCCGGTCCACGACCTCGGGGCGACCCACAACTGGGACCTGCGGTGGATGCCCCGGTTCGCCACCCTCCTCCGCCGGGGCCACTTCGACGTCGTCCACTTCCACCTCCCCTACGCGGCGGCGATGGGCCGTCTCGTCGTGGCCACGCTGCCCGGGGATCGGCGGCCAGTGGTCGTCTACACCGAGCACAGCCTCTGGGAGAAGACGGCGGCGCCGGTCAGGGTCCTCAACCGACTGGGCGTCAATCGGGACCAGGCGCTGGTCGCCGTCTCCCCCGCCGCCCACGACGCACTGCCCGAGGCCCTCCGGCCCCGGGCCGAGGTCGTCGTGCACGGGGTGCACCTCTCGCGCTCGGACGAGATGCTCGGAGTGCGCCGGGAGGTCCGCGCCGAGGTGCGGGCGGAGCTCGGGGTCGGTTGCGATCAGCTCCTGGTGCTCACCGTGGCCAACCTCCGGGTCGAGAAGGGCTACGACGTCCTGCTCGACGCGGCCCGCCTGGTCGCCGACCGCGGCGTGCCGATCCACTTCGCCGCCGTCGGGCGGGGACCCCTGCGTGACGAACTCCACGCCCGCCAGAAGACCCTGGGGCTGGAGGCGAACTTCACGTTCCTGGGTCAGCGGAGCGACGTGCTGCGGCTGCTCGCCGCATCCGACGTCTTCGTCCTGGCCTCCCGGCACGAGGGGTTGCCGGTGGCGCTCATGGAGGCCACCAGCATGGGCCTGCCGATCGTGGCCACCCGGGTGGGAGGCGTCCCCGGGGTGCTGACCGACGAGTTGGACGCGCTCTTGGTGCCGCCGGGGCAACCCGACTCGCTGGCCCAGGCCATCGAGCGTCTGGCGGGCGACCCCGGGCTCGGTCAGCGACTGGGCCGGGCGGCCAAGGCGCGCAGCGCCATGTTCGACATCACCGTCACCAGCCGTCGGATGGAGGACATCTACCGCGAGGTGGTCGAAGACGCCCACGCGGGTGACGACGCCGACAAAGGACCCCTGGTGCTCCACGTGATCCCGACCCCGGCCGGTCGGGGTGCCCAGCACGAGGCGCGGGCCCTGGCCGACCAGCTCGACCAGCCCGGCGTCCGACGCCACCGGGTGCTCAGCCTCTTCGACGGCGACGAGGAGGTGCGGGCCGACTTCTCGCTCCGCTTCCCCGGCCGGTCGGGCCCGGCCGCCGGCTTCGACCCCCGGCTGGTCTGGAGGTTGCGGACCGCCCTGGCCGCCCACGATCCGGCCGTGGTGGTGGCCCACGGGAGCGACCCGCTCAAGTTCTTGGTCCCGGCCATGGTCGGACGACGCCGCCCGCTCGTCTACTACGTCATCGGCACCTACGCCGGGTCGCCCGACCGCCGCCTGCAGCTCGGGCTGTGGCGCTGGCTGTCCAGCCGGGCCGACGTCGTGGCCGCCTGCGGCGACGACGTCCGCCAGGAGTGCGTCGATCTGCTGGCGCTGCCCCCGGACATGGTGGCCCTGGTGGTCAACGGTCGGGACCCCGAGCGATTCGCGCCCCGGCCGCCCGGGCCTCCGGCCGCCGAGCCACTGGTGGTGTTCGTGGGCGCTCTCGCCCCGACCAAGCGGCCGGCCCGCTTCATCGAGGTGGTGGCCGCCCTGCGGGCCCAAGGCCAGCCCCTGCGGGCCCAGGTCGTGGGCGAGGGCCCGCTGGGCTCCGACCTGGTCCCGGCGGCGGCGGCGGCCAAGGTCGACCTCCTGGGCCGGCGTCCCGACGTCCCCGAGCTGCTGCGCCAGGCCGACCTCCTCGTGTTCCCGAGCGAGGCCGCCGGCGAGGGGATGCCCGGGGTCCTGATCGAGGCCGGGCTGAGTGGCCTCCCGGTCGTGGCCACCGCCGTCCCCGGGGTCAGCACCATCGTCGAGGACGGTCGCACCGGCCTGGTCGTCGACGTCGACGACTTCGGGGCCCTGGTGTCGGCGACCGGCCGCCTGCTGGCCGACACCCAGCTGCGGGCCGAGATGGGCCGGGCGGCCCGGGCCCGCTGCCTCGATCGCTTCTCCATGGCGGCGGCCGCCCGCCGATGGTCGGCCGTCCTCGACCCCTTGTTGACCCGCCGGCCGTGAGCCGGACCGGTCAGCGGCTGGCCGTGGCCGAGGGGACGCCCCGGGGGTTCGTCTCGAGCCACACCTGGAACATGAGCACGTCCCACAGCTCGTACTGGCGGTCCCAGCGCCCCGAGAGGTGCTCGGCCCAGAGCCGCCCGACCGCCGCCGGCTGCAGGTAGCCCTCCCCGGTGAGCCGGGCCGGGGCCAGCAGGTCCTCGGCCCACGGTCGCAGCGGGCCCCGCAACCAGTCGCCGATCGGTGGACCGAAGCCCATCTTGGGCCGCTCGACCAGCGACTCGGGCACGTAGCGGTGGAGCAGACGGCGCAGCAGCCACTTTCCCTTCGACGAACGGATCCGCAGGTCCGGCGCCAGCCCCCAGGCCCAGGCGGCGACTCGGTGGTCCAAATACGGCACCCGTGCCTCCAGGCTGACCCCCATCGAGGCCCGGTCCACCTTCACCAAGATGTCGTCGGGCAGGTAGCTCTCGGTGTCGAGGAACATCATCAGGGCCACCGGGTCGGTGAGAGCCGGCCACAGCTGGGGACTCGACAGGATGGTCGGCGGCTCGTGGCCACCCAGCACCAAGGCCCCAGGGTCCTGGCAGTGCGAGGCCAGCCGCAGGTGCATGTCGGCCGGGTCCCGAGCGCCCAGGACGCTCGCCACCTTCTGCATCTTGGTCCCCGGGGTGCGGATCCGCAGCCGCGACGGCAGTACCGGGCCGGCACCCCGGAAGGCGGCGTCGTAGAAGCGCGGGGGCAGGGATCCGACCATCCGGCCCAGCCCGCCTCGGATCGGCCGGGGCACCCGCCGCAGCCGGTTCCAGGCGCCCTCGGCCCACAGATAGCGGTTGTAGCCGCCGAAGAGCTCGTCCCCACCGTCTCCCGAAAGCGCCACGGTCACGTGCTCGCGGGTCATCCGGCTCAAGAGGAACGTCGGCAGCCCCGAGCTGTCCGAGAACGGCTCGTCGTAGAGTGCGGCCAGGGCCGGCACCGTCGAAAGGACGTCGCCGTGGGTCACCAGCAGCTCGGTATGGTCGGTCCCGAGGTGGGACGCCACCTGACGGGCGTCGGCGGCCTCGTCGTAGCCGGCGTCGTCGAAGGCCACGGTGAAGGTCTTGACCTTCTCGGCGCGTTGGGCCTGCATGAGCGCCACCACGAGCGACGAGTCGATCCCACCGGACAAAAAAGCCCCCAGAGGAACGTCGGCGTGCATCCGCAGGCCCACGGCGTCGCGCAGCAGCTCGTCGAGCTGGTCGAGCGCCTCGTCCTCACCGCCGGCGAAGGGTGAGGCCACCCGCTCATCGACGACCTGGCGCAGCGACCAGTAGGGCTCGGGGTCGGGCAGAGCACCCGGTCGGACGTCGGGGGTGACCGTCAGGGTGCACCCGGGCGGCAGCTTCCGGATCCCCTCGAAGATCGAGTAGGGCGCCGGCACACAGTTGTGCCGGAAGTAGAGGGTCAGGGCCCCGCGGTCGATTCCGGCCCGGAACCCCGGATGTGCCCGCAACGCCTTGAGCTCGGAACCGAACAAGAGCGTCTGGCCGACCCAACCGTAGTAGAGGGGTTTCTCCCCCAACCGGTCCCGGGCGAAGCTGAGGCTCCGGTCCCGGCGATCCCACAGGGCCAGGGCGAACATCCCGTTGCAGCGGCCGAGGGCCCCCCGCAGGCCCCACCGTTCGATCGCCGCCACCAGCACCTCGGTATCCCCGCTGCCCCGGACGTGGGACCCGGCACCGAGCTCTCGGCGCAGTTCGGCGAAGTTGTAGATCTCACCGTTGTAATCGAGGACGTAGCGGCCGCTCTCCGACACCATCGGCTGATGGCCGAGCTCGGAGAGGTCGACGATCGAGAGCCGCCGGTGACCGAGGGCGACGCCGGCCTCCTCGTCGATCCAGAAGCCCGAGTCGTCGGGGCCGCGGTGGCGGAGCACCTCGGTCATGGGGGCGACCGCCCCCCGGAGTGCCTCGTCCCGAGGCCCCGTTCGATCGAGAATCCCGGCTATCCCGCACATGGGGTCCCCTCGACCTCTGCGCGACCGGAGGTTCGGACGGGGGCCGGGCCAGTCGGGAGGGGTCTCACGCGGCGTAGGTTACTGTGAGCCGATTCCGGGTGGGGCACGATGGGGCACTCGGCCAGCCGGCCTCTGGACGTCGCTCAGCATCCAGAGTGCCGGGCACCAAAGGCCCTGGCCACCCGAGCGCGCGAGCGCGACGCCTGTAGGGGTTCGAGCGGTTCACCGACCGGTTCGTCGGGTGCTTGAAGTACCCCGCGCCAGGCCGGCGCAGCCGCCGGTACTGGCGGTCGACCAGACTCACGAAGGACGCGGAGCGCGATGACCCCAGCGAATTGCTCGTCGGGTGCCCAGGCCTCGAAATCGGTGCGTCCTCAGTGCGGAGCAGGTGAAGGAGCGTCGCTGCCAACTGCCGACGGAACGGTCGCCGAGCCTTCCCGGGCGGTCAAAACACCCCCTCCCTGAGCCGGCCGACAGGGGGCGGTGATCTGTTAGGGTTCGCCCGGATGCGTTGGGCCCAGGGACGACGGGTCGGCTCTGGCAGGTCCGGAGTGGGGACGGGTTGACGCTGGCAAGTGGAATCGGCGATGGTGGCCCAACACCCTCGGCTGGGTGCTCCTCCCGTCGCACGGTCCTGGCGAAGTGAGAGGAAGCGCCGAACCATGAGTCCCGAATCCGATACCAGCCTGACCATCCTGATGGTCGCCTACGGGCCGCCCGAGGCCTTGTCCTCGTGCCTGGCCACGATCGGGTCGGACTACCCGGTGGTGATCGTCGACAACGGCTCCTCGCCGAAGGCAAGGGCCGTGGCCGAGGAAGCCGGCGCCCGCTACGTCGACCCGGGCCGCAACCTCGGGTTCGCTGGCGGCGTCAACTTGGCGATCGCTCAACTGACCCCGCCCATCGGTGACGTGCTCCTCATCAACCCCGACGCCGAGATCACCTCCTCCGACATCGAGCTGTTGCGGAGGGAACTCCACCGGGACCCCTCCCTCGCCTGCGTCGCACCGGTGCTCCTCGACGCCTCCACCGAACGCCCGATCCGAAGTTCCTGGCCCTTCCCTTCGCCGGGGCGCGCCTGGCTCGACGCAGTTGGGCTGGGCAAGCTCGTCCCCCAAGGCGAATTCCTGATCGGCGCCGTGCTGATGCTGTCGGAGAAGGCCGTGAGCGATATCGGGACGTTCGACGAGCGGTTCTTCCTCTACGCCGAGGAGACCGACTGGCAGCGGCGGGGGATAGAGAAGGGGTGGAGGATCCGGCAAGTGAAAGGGGCCAGCGCTCGGCATGTCGGGGCCGGGGCGGGCGGGGATCCCATGTGGCGGGAGGCCGCCTTCCTGGCCGGGGTGGAGCGCTACATCCGCAAGTGGTTCGGCCCCTCGGGTTGGGCCGTCTTCCGGGTTGGCGCCGGGCTGGCCGCCGCCCGCCGGACCCTTGGGGGCACGGTGGGTTCCCGGGCGGCCGCTCGTCGCCGGGTCGCCATCTACCTGCGGGAACCAGAGCAGGTGGCCAACAAATTCCAGGTGCCGTTGCTGCCGCTCGCTCCCGACGATCAGTCGTCGCGGTCCAGCTTCGGCTAGCCCTCTCGCACCGACGGCGACCTCACCCCGCGGCGACCTGGGCCTGGCGGACGACGGCTCAGCAGGGTGGAGCGGTATCCAAGGTGAGTACCGTCCAGCCGGGCAACGAGGCGGACCGGTCGATCTTGAGGTAGTGCTCGACCATTTTGAGCGACGGCTCAACGTACCCGTGTGAGCTGGCGAAGAGCACAGTCGCCGACCGACCGCAGACCGCGCGCTTGAGGGCTGACATCTGGGCGGGGAACCGATGGTTGGCCTTCAGCGTCTCGGCGGACGCCGTGGTCGGCAGCAGGTAGACCCGCCGGCCGCTGACGAAGTACACCCCGTCGGGATGGTCGGAGTAGATAACCGTCGTCGGCGGGATGTCATTGACAGCCCGCTTCAGCGCCGTGTTTGTCGCAGCAGGCGAGTTGAGGTTTCCGTCCTGGACCTGGCGGGCGTCTTCGAAGGCCGTCCAGCAGGCGGTGATCACCAACAGGACGACGAGGCAGGTCGCCACCGGGGGGGCCCACGACGAGCGGGGCTCCGCCGACCATGACGCCAGCCTCGGCCAGTTCTGGGCGCACCAAAGGAGGAGCAGCGCGAACGGCAGGAAGAGCATGCGGGCGTTGAGCTGGATCAAGGGGTCGACGACCGCTCGTGAGGCGAAGAGGAAGACGAGGTAGGCCACCACCAGGTACAACAGCACCCAGTCCACCCGCTCGCGGCGAACTGGAGCCAGGGTTCGTGAACCCCCGACCGTGGCCAACACTGCGATCACCAGGACCACGATGGCCCCGGCGATAAGTATCCGCAGTGTCGAGGACTGCACCCCGGGGATGATGAAGCCGGCAAAGGCATACAGGGCGGTCTGCAGGTCGTAGAACTTCGGCAGGTGGACGGCCGGCGACTCGGGGGAGTTGTGGATGCTGGCGAACCAGATCAACACCGGGATGTTCCCCACGACGGCCAGGACGGCCGCGTACATGAGCCGCCGGACCGCCGATTCCTTCAAGAGAATCAGGATGGTCAGCACCGCACCGATCACGAAGGCCTCACCCAGGTAGCGCGTGACCGTCGACAGCCCGAAGGCCACCGCCACGAGCAGGAGTGACCACATCGCCGGCCGGTCGAAGAAGGTGGCGAGCGCGTGGAGCCCGAGGAGCACGAGGAAGAAGAACAGCGGTTCCGACTCGACCGTGCCGTGCAGTGGGAACGAGAGTCCGGCGAAGATCACGGCCAAGGCGATCGACCCGAGCCGGGCGACACCGAGGCGGTGGGAGAGGAATCCGAAGAGGAACACGTTTGCCGAGAAGAGCACGACCCCGAGGACCCTGGCCCAGGTCAGGACCGAGCTCCCGGCGATGCTCAGCAGCATCGAGTAGGCCGGCGGCCAGTGAGAGACCGGACCGCCCAGGGTCGACTGCGAAGCGGTGTAGATGCTCCCGTAGGGCACGCTGATGCCGTGCCCGTTGGCCAGACTCCGGGCCACAGAGACGTACACGATCGGGTCGCCGAAAGCTACCTTCAGGCCCCCGCGATAGGCGACGGCCAGCCCCGCTCCGGCGGCGACAGCCACGACGGCCAACCAGACGATGATCGGGACCGGCGAGCGCTGACGACCGTCGTCTAGCGATGCCGCCTCGCGCGAAGGCGAGGCGGCCGCCACTGCGTGCATCGCGTCCTCCCCATGCGATCGGTGCTGCCCTCGCCCCCGGCCGGTGAGAATATTACCCCCATGACGGATCGGTTCCCGTCGGGCTTTAGACCCCGGACCCCGGACCCCGGGTCCCGGGGTCGGTAGAGCAAGAAGTCCAAGAACTTGGCGCGGTCCGTGCTGGGACTTGCTGGTGAGCGTCCAGTTGGCAAGATGCTCGTCGATCCACGGGGCGACCGCACGATGACGACCGAACGCCCAGGCTCGGCCTCCCGTGCGCATCGTTGATCGGATGGATCGCCACGAACCGTCGGGCGGCCCCGAACGTCTCGTCCTCCACTGGGTGGTGGACGACAGCAAGCGACAGCGACCCGTCGGCCGACCGCTCTGAGGGGACGGTCCGTGGGACGGGTAGACGAAGAACTCCTCGGTCGCGTCACCGGCGAACCGCTTCTGGCAACGATCGATCGCCGTCGGGACAGGTCGAGGCGGACGTCGTGTTCCAACGTCCCCGGAGAAAGCTGGTTGCTCTCCCCGCTCCCGAACTCGATAACAGATGGACGTTGTGTTCAGGGACGATGGCGTTCATGAAGGCCGCCTTTGTGCTGGGCGGACTCCCCGTATCGAGATTCGAACCCAGGCCGCCGCCTTGGGTGCACGACGACCCCGGGGGACCAGCTGAAAGTACGGCTGACCAGGATGTATTCAAGCGGGTTGCCTTCAACGGTTCGCCTTGTTTCGCCACGATGAATCGACGGGCGCCTGACCGGGCGCCTGAGGGACACCCAACACCCACCCCAAAAAGGGGCCGACCGATGGGACTGGCCGACGCCGTGGACGATTTGGCCAGCAAGTAAGATCTAGCGGGTGAATAGCGTGGTGGAACGGGTGCTGGCCACCAGGGGGTCCGAGCACTTCTTCGTGGCAGAGCGCTGCCGTGCCCTTTACTTGCTTGTCCCCAAAGCCGCCTGTACCACCATGCTCTGGGGCATCCTCGAGTTCGAGGGTCATGACCCTCTTACCATGAACCGTTCGCAGAACGCCCGCCTCACGACGCCCGATGTCGTCGTACACGACCGCGCCCTCTACCCTGTCCCCACCCTCGAGCAGGTCAGGTCGGAGCTGGGCCAGACGGCGGTCACCAGTCCCGACTGGCTGCGGTTCGCCATCGTCCGCAACCCTTATGCACGGCTCTATTCTGCCTGGGAGTCCAAGATTCTGCTCAATCCGCGGGCGCGTACGTGGTACCACGGAGCGCCTGAGCTTGTGGAGACGGACGGTGGCGTCGATGTCGGGGCCTCGTTCCGTGCTTTCGTGGCCGCTATGGCGGCCGAACCAGGACATTGGCACTCGGACGGCCACTTTTGCCCGCAGGCAGATATTCTGCCCCTGGATGTCGTCGACGACATCGAGCTGGTACCCACGTCCGCTATTTCGGCCCTCTTCGAGCGCTTCTCGGCCCGAGCCGGTGTCGTGGTGGCGCCGCGCCGCACAAACGAAGGGTTGGGCATCGACGGAACCGCCTTTCTTGACTCGGCGACTGCGGACCTCGTGGCAACGCTCTACTCCCGCGACTTCGAGTTGACTGGCCACGACCGGTCCGACTACACACCAGGGCCCCCGGTGGTCCTCGACTCCGTTGCACTGTCCCTGCTGCGGCTGGCGGCGGCCCGGAGCGATCGCGCTGCGCAACTGCAAGGGGTGTACGAGCGGCGACCGGAGCAGCAGCTGACCAACGTCGTGCGCCGGGTCGCCCGGCGACTGACGCAACCCAAGAATGCCCAGTATCTCTCGAGGTCCGGTCAGTGGATATAAGATTTCGGCCGATTCAGCACCGAAGGGTCGTCTCATTCGGAGCGCTACGGGGGGCAAGGCACCTGCGATGAGCGAGCTTTTTGCCACGGACTGGCACATCCTGGAGGTCACGGACGCTTCGTGGGTCCCGGTTGAGCCGTCGCCAGATGAGCTCTACCACCACCGGGTTGGTCTGATTGCGTCGCTGCGCAAACTTTGGGACAACCGGGAGATCATCTTCACTCTGGCAGAGCGCGACTTTCGGGCCCAGTACAAGCAGGCCACGCTCGGGGTCATGTGGGCCCTCCTAAGCCCGTTACTCACCCTCGGCATCATGATCGTGGTCTTTTCGAGGGCCAAGACCTTCGGCACCGAGAACCTGCCTTTCGCTCTGTTCGCCTTCACCGGCATCCTCTGTTGGTCGTACTTCGCCAGCACCCTCAATGCTGGTGGCAACTCCCTGCTTACCAACAAGGCACTCCTCAACAAGACCCAGTTTCCTCGCGAGTGCTTTCCGCTTGAGTCCATGGTGCTTGCGGCAATCAACACCGTGCTGTCCTGGGTGCCGCTGGCCATCCTCTTCGTCATATTCGGCCGAGCCCCCAAGGTGGCTACCGTCTGGGCGCCGCTGTTCATGCTGGTCGAGGTGATCTTCGCCGCCGGACTCACCCTGGGCCTCGCCGGGTTGCTCATTCAGATGCGCGACCTGGTGCAGGTGCTCCCAGTGTTCATCTCCCTCGGCCTTTTTGTCGAACCGGTGGTCTGGCCGCTCTCGAAGATCCCCAAGCACATCTTGCCGATCTACTGCTTCTTGAACCCCTTGGGCCCGGTGATCGACAACGTGCGGCGCACGATGCTGCTCGGGCTGGCACCCGACTGGGGGTTAATGGGACTGGCCACGGCCGGAGCCTTCCTCTACCTCATCGGCGGGTACCGGATCTTCAAGCGGTTGGAGGTGACCTTTGCCGACACTGCCTGAGGGGTCGATCCAAGTCGAACACGTCTGGAAGAGGTTCCGAGCCGACCAGACGGTGCCCCAATTTTACGAACAAATGAAGCGCTTGACCCACTCTATGAAGGGCTCGGGGCGGAACTATCGATGGGTGTTGAAGGACATCAACCTGGAGGTTGAGCCGGGCAGCTCACTGGCTTTGATCGGCATCAACGGTTCGGGCAAGACCACCCTGCTGAAGGTCATCAGTCAGGTCACCTACCAAACCGCCGGGAAGTGCAAGGTCCAGGGCCGCATCGGCGCGCTGCTGAGCGTGGCCGCCGGGCTCCATCCAGACCTCTCGGGCCGCGAGAACATCTTTTTGTACGGTGCAGTGCTCGGAATGAGCAGACAGCGCATACGGCAGCGATTCGATGAGATCGTCGAATTCGCCGAACTAACCAACGCCCTCGATCGGCAGGTCAAGTTCTTCTCTGCCGGCATGCTGGTTCGTCTCGGCTTCTCCATTGCCGCCTTCCTCGAGCCTGACGTGCTACTGGTGGATGAGATCCTGGCGGTCGGAGATGCCAACTTCCAGCAGAAGTGCCTGCAACGGGTTTCGGAGATCGTCCAGGAGGGCACCACCCTCCTCTACGTATCTCACGACCTGGCTTCAGTGGAGGCGTCGTGCGAGAGGGCCATCTGGCTGGCCGACGCCATGGTCCGGGCGGCCGGTCCCACCGGCGAGGTCGTCAGCCTCTATCGCGAGGCAATCGAGAAGAACGCCATGCTGACCACCTCGAGTGAAGGCGAGGTGCAGATTCTCAAGGGCCAGACCAGGGCGACAGACGGTGGCCAGATCCGATCGGAGTGCGATCTCGAGGTCCGTTTCACGCTCAACGCGCCCAAAGCGGTCGAGGGCAACTTCTTCATTGGAATCTCGCAGGGCACGGCGTTCCCGATGTTCGTGGTCCACCAGTGGGGCTCGTACCCGTCCGGTGAGTTCGAGTTGACTTGTGTGCTCGACCACCTGCCCCTGCCCAAGGGCCACTACTCGATATGGGTGGCCATGAACGGCACCAAGCACCAGCACTTCATTCCCTGGAAGCCCGTTCTCTCCTTCGAGGCGTTCGGTCCCGAAGCGCGCAGCGCTCCCGAAGGGGCGATGATAATGACCCCGATCTACGTCCGTTCAAACTGGAAGGTCGGCTGAAGGGTAAGCCCCCGATGTCGTGGGTCCAGGGCGCAGCGACCACTGGCCGAGGGTGCTCGAGGACGAGCCGTAGACGACTCCTCGTCGAAAGGCACGGCCCAAATCGGTTCTTCTGCCACCGGGCGCCGACCCCGGCGCGGCGGAGAACAGGCGGAGGGTGCTGGGCCCGCCGTGGACAACCGATGCGGCCATCGCGGGCGAGCGTGCCCGGGGGACACGAGGTGGGCCGTCGATGGGAGCTACCAGGTGGTGCGGCTCATTCGGAGGTTCAGCGAGTTCTGTGATCGATGGTCCATCGACGACCAGGTGGGCGGCGGCGCACCCGCCGGAGCCCCTTGTACCCGGCAACAGTCCCGATGACGTCGTCCCGTCGACGCAACCCTCTGACACCCCCGACGCTCCGCCGGGGCATCTACGGCCCCGTCAAGAAATCCGAGAGGAGACCTTCTTTCTGGCGGTCCTCATCGTCTTCTGCACGACGGCCCGGGTGACCCAAAGCGCTTGCCACCCCTCCACGAGGTGCGCCTGATTCTTGCGGAAAGGCCGATCGGGTAACCGTGTCATGACGTTTGCCCAGTCTCCGGGGATCGGGTTGATACGCGACGGGGCCGAGCCCATGACCGGATCTTCATAGGGTTGGGTCAAATACTCCTCGACGATGTCTTTGTAGTTTTCGTCCAGCACCACTGACGATGGATCAAGGCCGCGGATCAGACCGAGACCGGTCGGGGCGACGTCGATGACCTCGACACTCAGATCTGGACGCCATTGACGCAACAGCAGGATCAATCGCCACACGTCGCCGCTCCAGACGTCTGTTGTTCGATTCCGGGCCGCGGTCACCTCGCTTACCGGCAGGCAGTCGTGAACCAAGATGGTCCCTTGGGCGCTCGAGGCTTTCTCCAGGTTCATGAAATCCCGGAGAGCGAATTCAAAGTGGTGCATTCCGTCAATGAATCCCAGGTCCAACGGAAGGCCGCCAAACAAGCGACGTAGGTCATGTTGGTCGAAAAAGTCATCGCTGGTCTGATTGAAGACCCGCGTCCTTCGTCGCACGGGAAAGCGCACCTGCGGCTCGGGATCCACGCCGACACTGATCGTCCCGGGCAGCGCCAATGTGAGCGAGGATCCATCGTTCACACCGATTTCGGCGTATGTCCGCGGCAACAATTGGCGGTGTATCCGGTAGAGGAGGCCAAGGTAGGGCTTCCCAGGCGGTATGTAATGGCTGTAGGCCCGTTCGAGCGTTCGCAAGCCCACATGTTAGATGAGAATGGGTTCGGTCAGCGGCGTCGGGCAGGCAGGAACAAATTGGGGTCCGGCGAAGCGGGAACCAAAAGGCCCGCGGGTGACTCGGTCGCACATCGGGTCCTTCCAGGCGGAAAGCCCCGGACGATTTCTTGAGCGAGCAGGTCGATCTCCTCGGAAGACTGGGCTTGCACCCATCACCGTAGACGGCGGTCGAGCGTGGGACGCGGAGACGCGAGACGCGAGACGCGGGCCGCCTTGAGCGCCACGAGGCGTCTGCCGAGAGTCCGACGCACGGGCTGATTCCGCAGCCATCAACCGTTACAGTGACACCGATCACCCGTTAGGTCTCGGATCAGGCGTCTCTGATCCGACTCAGATCATCCGTGGTCACACCGAACTGGAGCCTGGGAGGAGATTCGAACTCCTGACCTGCGCATTACGAGTGCGCTGCTCTACCGACTGAGCTACCCAGGCAACCTGGCCTTTCGTTGATCCTGCACATTTGGGCGCCCAAAGGTGCCCGACCTCCCTAGCGCCGGACCACGTGACCAGATGGAGATTCTGGCATGCCCGAGAGGGGCGACAAAGACGGACCCTTCAGCAGCGGGCGCTGGCGGCTACGCCTCTCGGTCGCCGGGGAGTCTCGGGCCGGTCTCACACGGTCGAGCGCCGCTGCACCGGGACCAAGGCGGGGGGCGCACCAGGCATGTCCCGGGCGGTCCGCCAGCTGCTCGTCGCGCCCGGCGGCGGAAAGGGCGCCAGCAAGCCGGAAGAAAATGCATGTAAAGCTCTCAAGCGTGGGTGCTTGGGACTCTGAGCGCGTGGGGTGCGGTGACCTGGTCGGGGCACGGCGATGATCACTCGCAAGAATCCCTCGATGGCCACCGCCGGTTTCAGCCGTGCCTTCGTCGGCACCCTGGGCGTCGTTCTTGTTGCCTCCCTGGTAGCTGGACTCGCCCCAGCCACCAGCGGGGCCGCATCGGGCCCACGGTTGCCCACGACTGATCCCTTCTACCGCTGGAACGGATCGCTCACGCACGACGCGCCGGGCACGGTGCTTCGAACGCGCTCGGTTCGCATCACCAGAGCCGGCACCCCGACTCAGGTGCGCGCGACCCAGCTGCTCTACGTGACCACCGATGAGCTCAGTCGCAGAACGGTCTCGGTCGTCACGGTTCTCCAGCCGGTGGACACAGGCGCTTCGGCGCCCACCCGACTGGTCTCCTACCAGGAGCCCTACGACGCGCTTGGCGCGCAGTGCGACCCCAGCTACACCCTCCAGTTGCTGGCGCTGCACGAGACGAGCGCTGTGCCCGTCCCCTTGCAGTACGTTGCCGCCGGCTACAGCGTGGTCACTGCGGACTACGAGGGGGAGGATCTCGCCTATGGGGCTGGCCAACAGAGCGGTTACGAGACCCTCGATGGCATCCGGGCAGCTGAGAAGTGGCTCGGTGTGCCCGAGGTCTCCACGCCGGTGGGCATGGTCGGCTATTCGGGCGGTTCCATCGCCACTGAGTTCGCCTCCGAATTGGCGCCCCGCTATGCCCCTCACCTCGACATCGTGGGCGTGGCCGAAGGCGGCGTCCCGGTCGATCTGTACCACAACCTGGCATACGTCGACCATGCAGGTTCGAGCTGGACCTGGGTCATCGGGGCCCTCACGGTCGGCCTGTTCCGGGGCTTCGACCTCCACAACCTCGACAGCTACCTCACGCGCCGGGGCATTGCCGCACTCAACGCCGATCGGACGCAGTGCCCCGGTGGCTTCACCGCTCTGACGATCGAGCAGCTGTTCAAGCCCCAGTACCGGGACTTCGCCAAGGTGCCCCGCTTTGTCGGAATCCTCAACCACCTCATCATGAGCCGGACGGGCACACCACGGGGCCCGCTGTTCATCGGCGTCGGCCTCTCGGACTCGATCGGTGACGGGGTCATGGTCGAAAAGGACGTCCAGGAGCTCGCGTCGACCTACTGTCAGCGAGGCGTCCCCGTCGAGTTCCAGGTCTACAAAGGACTCATCCACACTCAGGCGGGCCCACCGTTCTTCGAGCAGTCTCAGGCCTTCTTGTCCCAACGGTTCGAGAACATGCCCTTCCAGAGCGGCTGCAGTGGTATCGGTCCGGGCAACGCACTCGCCCCGGTGCTCGCGCCCCAGTCGCCCCGGGGATAGGGCGGGCCCGCTTCAGGCGGCCAGCGAGCCCAGCCGCACGAGCAGGGACTCGAGCAGGAGCGTCTCGTTGGGGTTGTGCTCGAGCGACGCGGCCACCGTGGTGATCAGGTCGACGGCCGCCGCAAAACCCCGTCCGGGTGATCCGGGGGCCGGGGCCGGCGCGCTCAGTGCCTCGGCCAACCGGTCCCGGTAGGCGCGGGCCAGGACCCCGAGGCCGATCCGCAGCTCGTCGGTGCGCCAGCGACGTTCTTCGCGGTGCTGGCGGTCGACGACCTCCTTGCGCCCCGGGACCCCCCGCTCGCCCAGTTCCTTGGCCTCCTCGGCCATCGCCTCGAGCTCGGCGGCGTGGTGGGCCTTCAAGGGCACCAGGGCGGCGTCGGCCGCCCCCAGCAGTTGGCGGGCCAGGCGGCCGGCCGTCGCCCCGTGGCCGTCGAGCACGGCCGGCACCGATCGCCAGAGCGCCAGGCGCTCGGCGAAGTCGGGGTCCTCGGCCACCAGGGCGGCCCGCCCCAGGTCCCCCGCCGCCCCCTCGGCCACCAGGGCCGCCTGGGGGGCGGGGACCCCGCGGTCCTCCAGCCACCGGGCGATCGTCCCGGTCGGCACCGGCGGGAACTCCACCTCCACGCAGCGGCTGGCCACGGTGACCAGCTCGGGGGGGATGGCATCGGCCAGCAGCACGAACACCGTCGAGGCCGGTGGTTCTTCGATCGTCTTCAACAATGCCGGGGCCGAGCGGACGGCCAGGTGCAGGTCGGTGACGACCAGCACCTGGCGGGACGCTTCGAAGGGCCGGCGCTGGGCCAGGCCGACCAGGCGCCGGGCCTCGTCGACCCCGAGCGAGGCGCCGGTGCGCTCGACGGTCACCAGGTCCGGGTGGGTCCCGGCCAGGGCCCGGTGGCAGGTGGCGCAGTGCCCGCAGCCCCCCTCGGGGCACAACAGCGCGGCGGCGAAGGCCCGGGCGGCGGCCCGGGTCCCGGACCCCTCGGCCCCGCAGAACAGGTAGGCGTGCACCGGATCCCGGGCCGCCGCCCGCAGCGCTTGGACGGCCCGGGGCTGGCCGACCACCTCGGCGAAGAGGGCGGCCACCGGGTGCTCCTCGGGCCCCAGGGTCACCGCACCCCCCCGGGCACCGGCCCCAGCCGCTCGGCCACGGCGGCGGCGACGGCGGCCCCAACCTCGTCGATGCCGGCCGTGCCGTCGACGACGGCCCAGTGGTCGGGATCGGCCCGGGCCAGGGCGACGAAGCCGTGGCGGACCCGCTCGTGGAAGTCGGGGTCCAGGCGCTCGAGCCGGTCGGCCGAGGCCGCGGCGAGCCGCCGGCGGGCCACGTCGACCGGCACGTCCACCAGGACCGACAGGTCCGCCTCGGTCCCCCCCGCCGCCCAGGCCACGACCTGGCGCAGCGAGTCGGTGCTGAGCCCGCGTCCCCAGCCCTGGTAGGCGAGGGTCGACCCGCTGAAACGGTCGGTGACCACCCAGCGCCCCTCGGCCAGGGCCGGCGCCACGACCTCTGCGACGTGCTGGGCCCGGTCGGCCGCCATGACCAGGGCCTCGGCCCGGGGGACCGGCCCGGGTCGGTCGGGGTCGAGGACCAGGGCCCGCAGGGCCCGGCCCAGCTCGGTGGCGCCCGGCTCGAAGGTGGCGAGCGCCCCGAGGTCGCGGGCCAAGAGCTGGGCCTGGGTCGACTTGCCGCACCCGTCGATCCCCTCGAGGGCGATCAGGCGCCCCCGGCCCGTCTCGTTCACTCCCCGGTGGGCGCCTGGTCCCCCTCGGCGCCGGCTCGCTCCGACGTGGCGGTGGCCCCGGCCGCCTGCTTGGGTGCCGCCCGCTTGGCGGCGGCCTTCTTGGCCGTGGCCTTCTTGGCCGCGGCCTTCTTGGGGGTGGCCTTCTTGGTGGCGGCCTTCTTGGCCGGGACCTTCTTGGCTGTCTTCTTGGCGCCGGTGGCCCGGCGGCGGGTGGAGGGCCCGGCCGCCCGGCGCTCGGCCAGCAGCTCGGCCGCCCGCTCGACGGTGACCGACTCGATGCTGTCCCCCTTGCGCAGCGAGGCGTTGGTGGTGCCGTCGGTCACATAGGGCCCGAAGCGCCCCTCGCGCAGTACGACGGGCAACCCGGTGTCGGGATCGTTGCCCAGCTCGCGCAGCGGGCCGGCGGCGGCCCGGCCCCTGCGGGTCTTGGGCTGGGCGAAGATCGCCCGGGCCTCGTCCAGGCCGACGGTCAGCAGCTGCTCTTCGGAGGTGAGGCTCCTCGTGTCCTTGCCCCGCTTGAGATAGGGCCCGAACTTGCCGTTGTGGGCCGTCACCTCCTCGCCGGTCTCGGGGTCGGTGCCCACCACCCGGGGGATCTGCAGGAGGGACAGGGCGTCGTCCAGGGTGAGGGTGGCCGGCGACATCGAGGCGAACAGCGACGAGGTGCGGGGCTTGGGGGACCCGTCGACCACCTCGCCCAGCTGGACGTAGGGGCCGAAGCGGCCCGCCCGCACCTGGACCTCGAGCCCGGTGTCGGGGTCGGTGCCCAGCACACGGTCGTTGGACGGCGCGGCGAGGAGCTCGACGGCCCGCTCGATGGTCAGCTCGTCGGGGGCCAGGTCGTCGGGGATCGAGGCCCGGTCCTCCCCCCGCTGGAGGTAGGGGCCGTAGCGGCCGACGCGGACCACGATCGGCTGACCGTCGCCGTCGGCCCCGATGGGGATGGAGTTGATCTCCCGGGCGTCGATCTCGCCCAGGTGGGTGGCCACGGCCGACTTCAGGCCCAGGCGCCCGGTGTCGCCGTCGTCGGGCCGGGCCCCGTTGCCCGCCGCGCCGGTGCTGCCCGACGCCGGCTCGCCCGAGCCGAAGTAGAAGCGGGTCAACCAGGGCAGGGCCTCCTCGCGCCCTTCGGCGATCTGGTCGAGGTCGTCTTCCATCGAGGCGGTGAAGCCGTAGTCGACCAGGTCGGCGAAGTAGCGCTCGAGCAGGCCGACCACGGCGAAGGCGGTGAAGCTGGGCACGAGGGCGGTGCCCTTCTTCCAGACATAACCCCGGTCCAAGATGGTGGCGATGACGCTGGCGTAGGTCGAGGGCCGGCCGACCCCGAGTTCCTCCATCGCCTTGACCAGGGAGGCCTCGGTGTAGCGGGCCGGGGGCTGGGTGGAGTGCGACCCGGGCTCGAAGCCCACGCCGGCCAGCGGGTCGCCCTCGGACAGGGCGGGCAGGACCACCTCACGGTCGGCCAGCTCGGCCTCGGGGTCGTCCTCGCCCTCGACATAGGCCCGCAGGAAGCCCGGGAAGCTGATCACCCGCCCGCTGGCCGAGAACTCGGCCTCGGCCCCGGCCAGCAGCGGTGCCCCCTCGGGCATGGTGCCGGCCAGGCGGACCTGGGCGCTGGTCCCGGTGGCGTCGGCCATCTGGGAGGCGACGGTGCGCTTCCAGATGAGCTCGTAGAGGCGGAGCTCGTCGCCGGTGAGCGAGCGGGCGGCCACCTCGGGGGTCCGGAAGGTCTCCCCCGAGGGCCGGATGGCCTCATGGGCCTCCTGGGCGTTCTTCACCTTGCGCTCGTAGCGTCGAGGCGCCTCGGGGACGTACTCGGGCCCGTAGAGGGTGGTGGCCTGGGTGCGGGCCGCCCCGAGGGCCTCGTCGGACAGGGTGGTCGAGTCGGTGCGCATGTAGGTGATCCAGCCCTGCTCGTAGAGGCGCTGGGCCACCTGCATGGCCCGCTGGGCACTGAAGCGGAGCTTGCGCCCTGCCTCCTGTTGGAGGGTGGAGGTCATAAAGGGCGGGGCCGGCGAGCGCCGGAACGGCTTCTCGGTGACCGAGCGGACCCCGAAAGGGCGACCGGCCAGGCCCTCGGCCAGGGCCCGGGCCTCGGGCTCGTCGAGGACCCGCACCGCACCCTCGGCCCGGCGCTCGCCGGTGGCCGAGAAGTCCCGCCCGCTGGCCAAGGTGACCCCGTCGAGGGCGACCAACGAGGCCCCGAAGCTGGTGGGGGTAGCGGCCTCGGCGCTGCCGGCGGCAGTGGAGAAGGTGCCCTCCACCCCCCACCAGGTGGCTGAGCGGAAGGCCATGCGGGCCCGCTCGCGTTCGACGACCATCCGGGTGGCCACGCTCTGGACCCGGCCGGCCGACAGCCGGGGCATCACCTTCTTCCACAGCACCGGGGAGACCTCGTAGCCGTAGAGACGGTCGAGGATGCGGCGGGCCTCTTGGGCGTCGACCAGCCGGCGGTCGAGCTCGCGCCACTCCTCGACGGCGCGCAGGATGGCCGTCGGGGTGATCTCGTGGAAGACCATCCGCTTGACCGGCACCGTGGGGGCCAGCACCTCGGAGAGGTGCCAGGCGATCGACTCGCCCTCGCGGTCCTCGTCGGTGGCCAGGTACAGCTCGTCGGCCCCCTTCAACAGGCGTTTTAGGTTGGCCACCACCGACTTCTTCTCCGGCGAGACGACATAGAGCGGCTTGAAGCCGTTGTCGACGTCGACGCCCAGGCGGGCCCAGCCCTCGCCCTTGTAGGCGGCGGGCACCTCGTCGGCGCCCCGCGGCAGGTCCCGGATGTGCCCGACCGAGGACTCCACGATGAAGTCGGGCCCGAGCATCCCGCCGATGGTCCGGGCCTTGGCCGGGGATTCGACGATGACCAGGGCCTTACCCACGGCGGGCACCGCCTCGGGGCGGCATCGGGGGTGTCGGGGTCCGCGTCACGACGACAGGCTCACGGCAACAGGCTCCCACTGTCAAGGGGCGCTCCGGGTCCTCCCAGCTCACGAGGGGTGAGGGGGCCGGGAGCCGGGGGGCCGGGCTCAGCCGCCGCCGGCCGCCGGGGCGCCCGGGGGGCTCGGGGCCGCGGCGGGCGCTGGCTCCCCGGCCGGGGCCGGGGCCTGGGCCGCCGGGGCCGCGGCGACCGCCGGGAGGTCGCCACCGCCCACGCCGGCCGACTTGCGCTTGGAGAAGGCGATGGCGGCCAGCAGGACGACCAGGGCCGACCCGGCGATGGCGAACCGGGCGGCATCGTTGTGGCGCAGGGTGATCACGGCGGGCAGGATGAGCAACGACACCAGGTTCATCACCTTGATCAGCGGGTTGAGGGCCGGGCCGGCGGTGTCTTTGAAGGGGTCGCCGACGGTGTCGCCGATGACCGCCGCCTTGTGGGCCTCTGAGCCCTTGCCCCCCTCGTTGCCGTCCTCGATGTACTTCTTGGCGTTGTCCCACGCCCCGCCCGAGTTCGACAGGGTGTTGGCCATCAGCTGGCCGGTCAAGATGGCCGCGGCCAAAAAGGCCCCCAGGGCCAGGTAGTTGATGCCGAAGCCCACGATGGCCGGGGTCAGGACGGCCAAGAGCGCCGGGGTGGCCAGCTCGCGCTGGGAGGCGGCGGTGCAGATCGAGATGACCTTGCCGTACTCGGGCTTCTCGGAATAGTCCATGATCCCGGGGTGCTCGCGGAACTGGCGGCGCACCTCTTGGACGACGGTGCCCGCCGAGCGGCCGACGGCCCGGATGGCCAGCGAGGAGAACAAGAAGGCCACCGAGCCCCCGATGAGCAGGCCGACGAACACCGTCGGGTTGGCCACGTTGATCGGGATGGTCTGGAACAAGGTGTTGCCGATCAGGTGGGTCAGGTGGAGCTGGGTGCCGATGGTCTCGATGTACGAGGCGAACAGGGCCACCGCGGCGATCACCGCCGAGCCGATGGCCACCCCCTTGGTGATGGCCTTGGTGGTGTTGCCCACGGCGTCGAGGCTCACCATGACCCGCTCCGCCTCGCCGGTGAACTCGCCGGACATCTCGGCCACCCCGGCCGCGTTGTCCGAGACCGGCCCGAAGCTGTCCTCCGAGACGATCATGCCGGTGGTGGCCAGCAGGCCGATGCCGATCAATGCCACCAGGTAGAAGGTGTACTCGATGTTGCCCCCGCCCAGGCCGATGGCCACCCCGATGGCGATGGCGATGGCGATGATCGCCCAGACCGAGGACTCGAGGCCGATCGAGATCCCGGCCAGCACCGTCGTGGCCGGCCCGGTGCGGGCCGACTCGGCGATCTCTTTGACCGGGCCGCGTTCGGTGGAGGTGAATTGCTCGGTGATCTGGCTGGCCACCAGGGACAAGACCACGCCGGTGAGCACCGCCCAGAAGAGCTTGAGGTCGTGCACGTAGTACTGGGCCACGAAGAAGGTCCCGATCACCGTCAGGGCGGCCGCCAGCCAGAAGCCCCGATTGATGGGGGCCATGGCGTGGCGGTCCTTGGTCCGGGCCCGCACCGCGTAGACCCCGATGACCGAGGCGAAGATGCCGAGGGCGGGGATGATGAGCGGGAACAGCACGGCGGGGGTGGGGTCGAGCTTGTGACCGGGCAGGGACCGGAAGGCGGCGTAGCCCAAGATGAGCGACGAGATGATGGTGATCTCGAAGGACTCGAACAGGTCGGCGGCCATGCCGGCGCAGTCGCCCACGTTGTCCCCCACGTTGTCGGCGATGGTCGCCGCGTTGCGGGGGTCGTCCTCGGGGATCCCGGCCTCGACCTTGCCAACCAGGTCGGCGCCTACGTCGGCCGCCTTGGTGAAGATGCCCCCGCCGACCCGCATGAACAGCGCCAGCAGCGAGGCCCCGAAGGCGAAGCCGATCAGCACCGCGGTGGCCTCGTTCTGGAAGACCATCACGATCACCGTCGCCCCGACCAGGCCCAGGCCCACGCACAGCATCCCGGTGACCGCCCCGGTGCGGAAGGCCACCCGCAGGGCGGCGGCCATGCCCCCGCCCTTGGACGCCGCCGCCGCGGTGCGCACGTTGCCCCGCACGGCGATCGACATGCCGATGAAGCCGGTCAGGCCCGAGAAGGTGGCCCCGAAGAGAAAGCAGATGACCCGGTAGATGCCGGCCTGGGCGAAGCTCAGGGCCACGGTGCCGTCGGGCCGGGTGACCGTCGTGGCGGTGAAGAAGATCAAGATGGCCAGGGGGACGACGATGATGATGATCGTCCGGAACTGGCGCTTCAAGAACGCCTCGGCCCCCTCTTGGATCGCCCGGGCGATGTCGCGCATCTTGGGCGTCCCGGTGTCCGCCGCCAGCACGCCGCGGGCCAGCACCAGGCCGGCGGTGATCCCGACCAGCCCGGCGGCCAGGGCCACGAACAGCCAGATCCAGTCGTTGGTGGACAGATGGAAGGCCTGGTACCCGCCTTCGGCGACCAGTGCATGGGTCATGCGGGGTGTTCCCTTTCTCGTGCCTGGTCGGGCGCAGGCGCAGGGCCTGGGCGCCGATCCGGCGTGGTGATCGGACGGCTTGTGGGCGCGCCGGGAGATGCCTGTCGGCGCAGCGGGCCGTGGGGACGATAGCGACTCGGCCCCCCCAGGGGCAAGGAAGCCCGCCCCCGGGGCCCCCGGCCTGGGACCTCAGCTGTTGGTCGGACCGCCCACCAGTTCGTAGTCGGGGTTCAAGATGGCCAGCCGGCGGCCCCAGGCCCCCACCATGCCCTCGGCCACCAGCCGGGCGCCCGGCTCGATGCCCGGGATGCGGGGCCGGCCCTGGAAGACGAGCAAGAGGCCCCCGGTCCCGTCGGTCAGCACGCACTCGAGGTTGGTGGTGCCGGCCTTGGGCTGGACCCGGACCGACTTGACCCGCCCGGCCACCCGGACCCGCTGGCGGTAGTGGACCTCGGCGATCGACTGGCAGTCCGACGCCCGGTCGGCCAGGGCCCGGTCGGCCGCCCCGACCGCCCCTCCCTTGGCCCGCTCCCGGCGGGTGGGCTCGGCCGCCGGGCCCGTCCGGTGCTCCGGCATTGGAGCCCCGGGCCCGGGCCCCTCGGGGCCGGCCGACGCCTGGACCTCCTCGACGACCGAGCGGTAGCGCCGAGCCCGCAGGGCCAGAGAACCCCGCAGGTTGTAGGGGATGATGGTGGCGCTCACGTGGGGGACCTGGCTCACGACCTCGGAGATCTTGTCGGCCGTGCGGTCGTGCAAGAAGCGTTGCCAACCGAACGCATAGGCCCGGCGGGGCAAGAGCACCGTGCACTCGGTGTCGCCGTCGCGCACCGCATCGGCCACCAGTTCGATGGCGGCGCGGGCCAGGCGACGGTCCGGCACCTCGACGATGTCGAGCGGGAGTCTGGACAGCCCGAGGCGCCGCCATTCCTCGTCCAGCGCCCGGGTCGCCGCCGAGTCCACGTCGAAGTGCACCGCCCGGATGTCGTCGGGGGTGAGGGCGCGGCGCGTACTGGAGGGCCCGGGCCGCGGCGACGTCGAGGCGGTCAACCAGGACGACCACCACGTGGCGACGAAGGATCGGCGCCTCGGCCGCCTGGGCCGCTCCGGCCTCCAGCTCGTCCTCCTCTTTGGCGTACTGGCGGTGCAGCCGGATCAGGGCGAACACCCCCAGCGGGAGGATGATCACGATCGCCCAAGCGCCCTCGCTGAACTTGGTCAAGATGATGATGACGTCGACGATGAACGACAGCACGGCCGAGGTCCCGTTGATCATCGCCCGGCGGCGCCAATGGTCCTCACGGTGGCGCTGGTGGTAGCGGACCATGCCGGCGCCGGCCATCGTGAAGCCGGTGAACACGCCGATGGCGTACAGGGGGATCAGGTTGTCGACCTGGGCCCGAGTGATGATGAGGAGGACGACCGAGACCACGGTGAGCACGATGATCCCGGTGGAGAAGACGAGGCGGTGGCCGCGCCGGGTCAGCTGGCGCGGCAGGTAGGAGTCGTCGGCGGCGAAGCTGGCCAGGAAGGGAAACCCGGTGAAGCTGGTGTTGGCCGCCAAAACCAGGATGAACATGGTGCTGGCCTGCAGCAGCACGAACAGCGTCCGGCCCAGGGCGGCATTGCCGTAGACGTACTTGGCGATCTGTGAGACCACGGTCGGGGTGCCCGAGACGTAGGGCACCGGATGGGTGATCGACGCCAGAGCACTGACCCCGAGCACCAGGGTGCCCAGGATCAGGCTCATCCAGATCATCGTGATCCTGGCGTTGCGGGCCTCGGGTTTGCGGAACACGCTCACCCCGTTGGAGATGGCCTCGGTGCCGGTCAGGGCCGACCCCCCCGACGCGAACGAGCGCATCAACACGAAGATCCCCGCCCCGTAGAGCAGCCCGGTGCTCGGATGACCGATCGGGATGGCGCCCGGTTGGTGGATCGAGTGGGCGTGTAGTTCGCCCAGGGCGGCCCGGACCAGGCCCACGGCGAGGAGCAGCACCATGTTCGCCACGAAGAAGTACGTCGGCAGCGCGAAGACCCGCCCGGCCTCGCGCACCCCGCGCAGGTTGCCGTAGGAGATGAGCAACACCAAGCCGACGGCGATCCAGGTCGTGCCCGGAGTCAGCGCGGGGAACACCGAGGTGAGGGCGGCCACACCGGCGGCCACCGACACGGCCACCGTCAAGGTGTAGTCGATGAGCAGGGAGACCGCGGCGACCTGGGCGACATTCAGCCCGAAGTTCTCCCGGGCCACCACGTAGGCGCCGCCGGCCTTCGTGTAGACCTTCACCACCTCGAGATACGAGAGGGTCACGAAGGCCAACACCACGATGACGGCCACGCTGACCGGGACCAGGAGCGAGAAGGCCGCCACCCCGATGACCTTGACCAGCGGGATCAGGGCCTGCTCGGAGGCGTAGGCCGACGACGAGATGACGTCCGAGGACAGCACGGCGAGCGCGGTCGGCCGTCCGAGGCGTTCGCTCGAGAGTTGCTCGGTCACCAGTGGCGGACCGAGCAATTTGTTCTTCAGGCGGTAGCGAAGGGTCTCGGGGTAGTCGGCCGCCGCGCCGGGGGAAGCACCAGCGGGAGCGCTGGGGCGTTGATCGGGCCTCGTTGGAGGCCGGCCGAGCCCGAATGTCCGTCGCCGGGCTCGTCGACGGTGAGGGCACGGCCAGTCCCGCTGCCGGTCACCTCACCGTCGATCTCCTCGGGGTTCACTGCCCAAGAGTAGAGCCGAGCGGGCGTGTCGGCGTTCACGCGTGCTTTACAGCCCACCCCTGGGCCGTGTTGGATGGCCCGGTGCACGTCATCGTGGTGGGATGCGGCCGGGTGGGATCGGGCCTGGCAATGGCCCTGAGCGCCGAGGGTCATTCGGTGGCCATCATCGACCGCAGCCCCCGTGCTTTCCGCCGGCTCCCGCCACAGTTCGCCGGGCGGCAGGTGGTGGGGTCGGGTTTCGACCGTGACGACCTCGAGAAGGCGGGCGCCGTGGGTGCCGACGCCCTGGCCGCGGTCACCAGCGGGGACAACACCAACATCTTGACCGTGAGGATCGCCCGCGAGCTCTACCAGATCCCCCGGGTGGTGGCCCGGATCTACGACCCGCGCCGGGCCGAGATCTACCAACGCCTCGGCATCCCCACGGTGGCCACCGTCACCTGGACCATCGACCAGGTCCGCCGGCGACTGCTCGACGTGGCCACCGACGACTGGTCGGACCCGACCGGCCGGCTGCTCCTCGTCGACCGCACCCTGCCCGAGCAGTGGTGCGGGCGCAACCTGGCCGAGGTCGAGTCGCCCGGTTCGATCGAGCTGGTGGCGGTGACTCGATCGGGCCAGCCCCGTCTCGACGGGAGGGAACTGGTCGGCCAGGAGGGAGACGTCCTGCACGTGGCGGTGATGAAGGGGTCGCTGGACGACTTCGCCCGCCGACTGGACGGCGGTGACGGACCGCTGTCGGGAGCCGTCCAACTCGACGCCGGTGGTCGGCCGGCGGACGCCGGGGCTCCCGACCCCGACCGCGGGGAGCGCTGAGCCGTGCGGGTCGCCATCGCCGGGGCCGGCAGCGTCGGTTCGGCCATCGCCCGGGACCTCCACGCAGCGGGTCACGACGTGCTCGTCCTGGAGCAGGACCCCGACCTGGTCGAGCGGCGGCGCGACGAGCTCGACGTGACCTGGGTGGCCGCCGACGCCTGCGAGGTGTCCTCGCTCGACGCGGCGGGACTGGCCACGGTCGACGTGGTGGTGGCGGCCACCGGCGACGACGAGGACAACCTGGTGATCTCGCTGTTGGCCAAGCAGGAGTTCGCCGTGCCCCGGGTGGTGGCCCGGGTGAACAACTCCAAGAACCAGTGGCTGTTCACCGAGAGCTGGGGGGTGGACGTCTCGGTGTCGACCCCCCAGCTGCTCACCGCGCTGGTCGAAGAGGCGGTGTCGGTGGGGGCCCTGGTGCGGCTGCTGCAGTTCCAGGGCGGCTCGGCCCACCTGGTGGAGGTGACCCTGGCCGAGGACTCCCCGTCGGCCGGCATGGCCATCGCCGACATCGGCTTCCCCCGCGAGGCCACGGTGGTGGCCGTCGTGCGCGACGACCGGTTGGTCGTGCCCCGGGGCGACACCGTCTTGCAAGTGGGCGACGAGGTGCTGCTCCTCGTCACCGCCGACGCCGAGGCGTCGGTCCAGGCGCTCTTCGTCGGCCCCTGAGCGCTCCGCGGCGGCCCGGGTGCCGTTCGCGTTCTCGTCCCCCTCCGTTCCCCGGAGGCGGTGATGACCGCTCCACGTTGGGCCGACCCCGTAGCATTGGGTAGGTGAGAGCGGCCTTCTTCGACCTCGACAAGACGGTCATCGCCAAGGCGTCGATCGCCGCCTTCGGCCGCCCCTTCCGCCGCGGCGGGCTCATCAACCGCCGGGTGGTGCTGCGCGCCGTCGTCGGCCAGCTCATCTTCTTACAGTTCGGGGCGGACGAAGAACGCCTGACCCGCATCCGAGAGTCGATGTTGGCCCTGACCAAGGGCTGGGAGCGCGACCGGGTGCGCGAGATCGTGCGCGAGACCCTGCTCGAGGTGATCGAGCCCCTGATCTACGCCGAGGCCCTCGAACTGATGGAGGACCACCGCCTGGCCGGGGACCGGGTGTACCTGGTCTCGGCCTCCCCCGAGGAGATCGTCGAGCCCCTGGCCGAGCTGCTCGGGGTGGACGGCTTCGTCTCGTCGGTGGGCGAGGTCGACGACGAGGGCCGCTACACCGGCCGCATGGCCTTCTACGCCGACGGGCCTGGCAAGGCCGAGGCCGTGCGGGAGCTGGCGGCCCGGGCCGGGATCGACCTGGCCGAGTCGTCGGCCTACTCGGACTCGGCGACCGACGTGCCGATGCTCGAGGCGGTCGGCCACCCGGTCGCCGTCAACGCCGACCGCGCCCTGGCCAAGGTGGCCAAGGAGCGGGAGTGGCAGACGCGCCAGTTCACCAAGCCGGTGCGCCTGCGCGACCGCATGACGGTGCGCACCCCGGTGGTGACGACCAGTGTGGCCCTCGCCGCCGGCGCGGTGCTGCTGGTGTGGCGGGGACGGCGCTCGCGCGCCGCCGCCCGGGCGGCACGGGGTCCCGGTGGCGGGTTGGGGCTGGCCCCCCGTTCGGCCGCCTGACCGGCGGGTCGCTCAGGCCGAGCGCAGGCGCTTGGCGGCGACGAAGCCCAAGGTGAGCAGGATGGCGAGAATCAGAAGCTTCTTCATGGCGGCGATGCTACCCGGGTGCCGGCGCCCTGTCGCCCTGGCCCCCCCGGGGAGCCGGGGGCGGGTGCCTCAGACGGTCAGCAGGTCGCGGGCGCCGGTGTCCGACGAGGGGTGGCGGAGCTTGGACATGGCCCGGGCCTCGATCTGACGGATCCGCTCACGGGTCAAGTTGAAGTGCTCGCCGACCTCTTCGAGGGTCCTCGGCTCGCCCCGGTCCAGCCCGAAGCGCAGGCGGAGGATCTCGCGCTCACGCTCGTCGAGCGGGGAGAGGAGCCGGCCGATCTCGTCGGGCAGCAAGGAGACGGCGGCCACCTCGAAGGGGGATTCCGCCGAGCGGTCCTCGACCACGTCGCCCAGCTCGGCATCCCCGTCCTCGCGCAGCGGCTCTGAGAGCGACAGCGGCTCGGCCCGGAAGCGGAGCGCCTCGACCAGCTTGTCCTCGGGCATCTCGACCTCGATGCCCAACTCGGCCAGGGTGGCCGGCCGGCCGAGCTTGAGCTCCAGACGGGCCTGGGCCTTTTGCACCCGGGCCAGGGTGTCGCCGGCGTGCACCGGGAGCCGGATCGTCCGGCCGGTGTTGGCGATGCCCCGGGTGATGGCCTGACGGATCCACCAGGTGGCGTAGGTCGAGAACTTGAAGCCCTTGCGCCAGTCGAACTTCTCGACCGCGTGCATGAGGCCGAGGTTCCCCTCTTGGATGAGGTCGAGCAGGGGCAGGCCGGACGCCTGGTACTTCTTGGCGATCGAGACGACCAACCGCAGGTTGGACTGCACGAAGGTCTGCTGGGCCTGCTCGCCGTCCATGAGCGACCGGCGCAGCTCGCGCTTCTTGGCCGCCGTCAGCCCCTTGGGGGCCTTGGCCATCTCGAGTTCGGCCTCTCGGCCGGCCTCGATGGCCTGGGCCAGGCGGACCTCGTCGTCCTTGGTCAAGAGCGGGTACTGGCCGATGTCGGTCAGGTACAGACGGACGAGGTCCTCGTCGTCACGCTCAATGCGTTCCTTCGCCAAGTTCAGCCGAACCTTCCGTCTCGTGGGCGCCGCGGCGGGCCCCGCCGCCACCCCGGTCAGTGGCCTCGGCCCTGGTCGGGTTCAAGCGCGCACCTGGTGTGCAGCCATTCTACAGGTCGCGTCAAGAGACAGGCCCCCGCAGGTCACAGCGGCGGGCCGGGCCGCCCAACTGGGCCTACGGGGAACTGGACCTCGACGGACTTCGAGCCCCCCGGGGTCGTCGTCGGGCCCGGGGAGTCCGGGGAGGTCGGGGAGCCCGGGCCCGGGCGCCCGGTGGCCCGGGGGGGTCTCGTCGGGCCAGGGCACCAGGCCGGTGCCCACGTCGGCCGCCACCACCAGGCCCTCGAGAACCCCCTGGGCGGTGGCCGCCACCTGCGCGTCGTGGGGCCGGCGCAGCAGGCGCTCCAAGACGTCCTCGCCGGCCAGCCACGACTCCACCACGTCGCGCCGGGCCAACCGGAGTACCCGGATCACCGGGCCGTCGGTGACCGGGACGGCCCGGGCCAGGTGGGTCCCGTAGGTCACGGCCAGTCTGGGCAGCACCACTCGGCACAGCCCGGCCAGCCGCTGGACCACCCCTTCGGCCACGTCGGACGCCAGGGCCTCGAAGAGCGGGGGCACGGCCGGACCGAACGGGACGGTCAACGCGTCGGGGTCGAGCCCGTCGAGCACCGGGAGGCGGTCGGCCCACAGCTGGGCCCGCCAGGCGTGCCGGGCGCTCGTCTCGTCCAAGTAGAGCTGGATCTCGGGCACCGGCGCCTGGGCGGCCCAGGCGCCGGTCAGCTCGAAGAGACGGTGCTCGATCCAGCGGTAGCCCCCCAGCAGCTGGGCCGAGCGGTGGATCGTCAGCACCGGCCGGTGGGGCGGCTCAGGCACCGGGGTCCGCCGGGGCGGCCGGGGCGGCCGGGGCGGCCGGGGCGGCCGGGGCGGCCGGGGCGGCACGGTAGTGGTTGGTGATGGGCATCCGGCGGTCCTTGCCGAAGGCCTTGGTGGAGATGCGGATCCCCGGGGGCATCTGGCGCCGCTTGTACTCGGCCCCGTCGACCAGGGCCACCACCCGCTCGACGACGTCGGGGGCGAAGCCCCCGGCCACCAGGTCGGCCGCCGTGGCGTCGTGCTCGACGTAGGCGGCGAGGACGGGGTCGAGCCGGTCGTAGGGGGGGAGCGACTGGTCGTCGCGCTGGTCGGGGCGCAACTCGGCCGACGGGGGCTTGTCCAGCACCGACTCGGGGATGGGCGCCGGGGCGCCCTCTTCGAGGGCCCGGCGGTTGCGGTAGCGGCACAGCTCGTAGACGAGGGTCTTGGGGACGTCTTTGATCACAGCGAACCCCCCGGCCGAGTCGCCGTAGAGGGTCGAGTAGCCCGTGGCCATCTCTGACTTGTTGCCGGTGGTGAGCACGATGGCCCCAGTGGCGTTGGACACCGCCATCAAGATCACCCCCCGCAGGCGCGACTGGAGGTTCTCGTCGGCCAGCCCGGTGGGCGGGCCGTCGAGCACCGGGGTCAGCACCCCGCTCAGCGCCACGTGGGCCGCCTCGATGGGCACGGTGTCGAGCCGGATGCCGACCCGGGCCGCCAGGGCGCAGGCGTCGGTGACCGACCCCTCGCTCGAATAACGCGAGGGCATGGCCAGGGCCCGCACGTTGCCCGGGCCCAAGGCGTCGACGGCGACGGTGACCACCAGCGACGAGTCGATGCCCCCCGACAGCCCGACCACGGCGGTGTGAAAGCCGTTCTTGGCCAGGTAGTCGCGGGTCCCGAGGACCAGGGCCTCGTAGACTTCGGCATCGTCGGCCAACGGCTCGGGGACGGCGGGCACCGCGGTGGGCGCCCGGCGCCTTGGGGCGTCGCTCACCACCACCACCGGCGAGCCGGCCGCAGCCGGCCGGGGGGCCCCGGGGCTCGCCACCGCGAGGTCGACGACCACCAGGTCCTCTTGGAACTGGCGGCCGGCGGCGAGCAGTGCGCCGTCGGCGCCGACGATCAGGCTGGCCCCGTCGAAAACCAGCTCGTCTTGGCCCCCGACCTGGTTCACATAGGCGATGGCGCAGCCCGACTCGGCCACCCGCCGGCGCAGCATCTCCAGGCGTTCGCCCCGGCGGCCCAGCGAGTAGGGCGAGGCGTTGAGGTTCACCACTACGTCGGCCCCGGCCCGGCCGAGGGTGGGGACCGGACCGTCGGCGAACCAGACGTCCTCGCAGATCGTGACCCCGACCGAGACCCCGGCCACCTCGTAGCGCACGAGGGGGCCGGCCCCGGGGGTGAACCAGCGCTCCTCGTCGAACACCCCGTAGTTGGGGAGCAGGCGCTTGTGGTAGACGCCGACCACCGCACCGCCGGCGCACACCGCGGCGGCGTTGGCCAGGCGCCCCTGGCCCCCCGCCCCGGCGACGACGAGTCCCTCGCCGGTCCCCGGCGCCAGGCGACCAGCGGCCCGGGTGGCCCGGTCCTCGGCCGTGGGCGTCCCGGGCCCGATCGGGTCGACGAAGCCGACCACCGCCACGCAGTCGCCGGTCGCCGCCGCCACCTTCTCGAGGGCCACCACGTTGTCGGCGACGAAGCCCTCCTTCAACAACAGGTCCTCGGGCGGGTACCCGGTGACCGCCAGCTCGGGGAAGACGCAGATGTCGGCCCCCGCCGCGCCGGCCGCGTCGAGGGCGGCCACAATGCGCTCGACGTTGCCGTCGAGGTCACCCACCACGGTGTCGAGCTGCGCGGCCGCCAGCCGGAGGTGCGCCATGTGACGAGCCTAACGGGGCGCTGGGGCCGTCCCCCCCTTCTCGGGGCGTCGAACCGCCGGGCCCATTCGCTGACCGGATCCGCCCGAGCCCGCTCAGGCCGTCGGGACCGCCCCCACGACGTTGTTGACGCTGACGCCGAGACCGGGGAGCGACCCCTGGGAAGTGGCGTCGCCGAAGGCGAAGACCCCCCCGTCAGAGCCGATCAGCCAGTAGCCCCCGCCGTCGGGGGTGGGGACGATCGACACGATGTTGGAAACCGTGACCCCGAGACCGGGCAGCGAGCCGTGGGAAGTGGCGTCACCGAAGGCGTAGACCGCCCCGTTGGCGCCGACCACGTAGTAGCCCCCGCCGTCGGGGGTGGCCGCGATCCCGGTGATGTCGTTGACGGCGACCCCGATCCCGGGCAGTGAGCCGAGGAACGGCGCATTGCCGAAGGTGAAGACCCCGCCGTCCTTTCCGACCAGGAAGTAGCCCCCGCCCCCGGGGCTGGCCACGATCCCCACGATGTCGCTCACGTGGACGTTCATCGAGGGCAACGAGCCGTAGAAGCCGGCGGACTGGCCGACCGGGAAGACGAAGACCCCGCCGTCGGAACCCACCAGGTCATAACCGTTGTAATTGTCGGTGGGCACGATGCCCACGACGTTCGAGACCTTCACGTTCAAGCCCGGGAGCGATCCGAAGAAGCCCGAGGACTGGCCGACCGGGAAGACGAAGACCCCGCCGTCGGAACCCACCAGGTTGTAGCCGGTGAAGTTGTTGGTGGGCACGATGCCCACGATGTTGTTGACCTTGACCCCGAGGCCCGGGAGCGAGCCGAAGAAGCCCGACGACTGACCGGTCGGGAACACGAAGACGCCGCCGTCAGAGCCCGCCAGGTCGTAGCCGGCCGAGGGGCCGTTGACGGTGTTGGAGGTCCCCGGCGCCCCGACCCCGAAGACCGTGGAGGCCGTGACCTCGAAATCCACGGTCGACCCGGGCGGCAGCGATGCCGTGTACGTGGTCGCCGTGCTGTGGGTATCGATCGTGGCCTGGGCGGTGCCATTGACCACCGGCGTCACCTGGTAATCGGTGGCGTACACCGGGGAGAGCGGAGCCCGCCAGGTGACCATCGCGGTTTGACCCGACGCGGTGGCCACCACGCTGGTCGGCGGCGGCGGCGGGCCGGCCACGCCCAGGCCGACGGGGCCGCCCAGGCCGGTCGCGCCCCCACTCAGGTGATCGGTCGGCACGGGGGCGCCCGACGATGCCAGCTGGGCGGCGGTGAAGCCACTCACCGAGGGGCCGTCCTCGTTGGCCACCCAGAGCGTGCCGGTCCCGTCAAAGCCAATCTGGTAAGGGATGTTGATGCTTGCCGACGCACCTGATCCTTCGGAGGCCACCGTGACCGACGGGACCAGGGCCCCACCCGCCGCCAGCTGCGACGCCGTGAACTCGATGAGCGTGTTCGCGTTGGCGTTGCCCACCCAGGCGTCCCCGGCATTGTCGAACGACAGGCCCTGGGGGCCCACGAGTGCCGCACTGGTAATGGTGTTCGCGGGCACCGGAGCTCCCGAATGGGCCAACTGCGAGGGGGTGAACTCGTCCATCTGGTCGTTGAGGTACGACGCCACCCACAGGTTGCCGGCCAGGTCATAGCCCAGGCCGAAAGGCTCATCCAACGAGGATCCGGTCGCCGAGATGACGACGGAGGGCGCCGGAGCTCCCGAATGGGCCAACTGCGAGGGGGTGAACATGTTGAGCGAATGGGCCTGGAAGTTCGACACCCAGAGATCTCCCGACGGGGTGAACAAGAGGCTTGCGGGGCCCAACAGCGACGAGCTGGAGATGACGACGGCCGGCGACTGCGCTCCCCCGGCGGCCAGTTGGGCCGGGGTGAACTCGTCGAGGGTGCTCCCGTCGAAACTGGTCGTCCAGAGGTCTCCGGCGGCATCCATGGTGGAAGCGGCCGGGAGGTCGAACGTCGCGGTGAGCGTGCTCGTCGGGCTGGTGTTACCGGTCGAGGGGAGCGGGTACGAGGTGATGCTAATCGCGTTCTGCACGTAGAGGGTGGGCGCCGGCGCGGCGGCGGCGACGCCGGCCGGCCCGGCCGAGGCCACTCCGACTGCCCCGAGGAGCGTGGCCACGGCAGCGCCGATCCGCCAACGGCGGCGAAGCGGACGGGGGGTCAGAAGCATGTGCTCTCCTTCGAGATGGGCGGGCGCGGCTTGGCGGAATCCGACGCCGCAGAGACGCCGTTCCACCGCCCCCAGTATCCACCGCGGCCCCCGATGCAACAACGATTGTCGCCGGTGGGACGGCCCGACCTATGGCGCGGCCTGGCGACTGGGTGCCAGGAAGCCCTTGCCGGCCCGCAGGTTCTCACCAACGAACCGGCCCCCATCTGCCGCCTGGGTGTCGAGAGCACGGGGGACAGGACCCGACCGGTCTCCCGGCCCTCTGCGTCCAGCGGTCCCCACTGCCCGGTGAGGCTGGCCCGCTGCTGGGCTCAGATGTCGTAATAGAGGGCGAACTCGTAGGGGTGGGGGCGCAGGCGCACCGCGTCGCCCTCCTCGACCCGCTTGTAGTCGATCCAGGTCTCGAGCAGGTCGTCGGTGAACACGTCGCCGGCCCGCAAGAAGTCATTGTCCGCCTCCAGGGCGTCCATGGCCTCGTCCAGCGAACCGGGGGTGTGGGGAATGCTGGCCAGTTCGGCGGCCGGGAGGTCGAAGAGGTCCTTTTCGAGGGGGGCCGGGGGCTCGATCTGGTTCTGGATGCCGTCGAGGCCGGCCAGCAGCATGGCCGGGAAGGCCAGGTAGGGGTTGCAGGCGGCGTCGGGGCAGCGGAACTCGATGCGCTTGGCCTTGGGGCTCTGGGAGTAGAGCGGGATCCGGCAGGCGGCCGAGCGGTTGCGCTGGGAGTAGACCAGGTTGACCGGGGCCTCGTAGCCGGGGACCAGGCGCTTGTAGGAGTTGGTGGTGGGGGCGGCGAAGGCCAGCACCGCCCGGGCGTGCTTGAGCAGTCCGCCCACGTAGAAGCGCCCGATGTCCGACAGCCCGCCGTAACCGTCGCCGGCGAACAGGGGCTCGCCCCCCTTCCACAGCGACTGGTGGACGTGCATCCCCGACCCGTTGTCCTCGAAGAGGGGTTTGGGCATGAACGTGGCCGTGTAGCCGGCGGCGACGGCCACGTTCTTCACCACGTACTTGTAGAGCATCAGCTTGTCGGCCATGACCATCATCGAGTCGAAGCGCATGTCCATCTCGGCCTGGCCGCCCGTGGCCACCTCGTGGTGCTGCACCTCGATCTCGACGCCCATCCGCTCGAGGGTGAGGATCATCTCGGAGCGCAGGTCCTGGAACTTGTCGCTCGGCGGGACCGGGAAGTACCCCTCCTTCGGGCGCAGCTTGTAGCCGAGGTTGGGCATCTCCTCGCTGTCGGAGTTCCAGTGGCCCTCCACCGAGTCCACCCGGTAGCCCGAGTAGTTGACTCCGGTCCCGTACTGGACGTCGTCGAAGATGAAGAACTCCGCCTCGGGCCCGAAGTAGGCCGTGTCGGCGATGCCCGTCGAGACCAGGTACTGCTCGGCCTTGCGGGCAATGTGGCGGGGGTCCCGGCTGTAGGGCTCGTGAGTGACCGGGTCGTGGACGAAGCAGTTGATGTTGAGGGTCCGGTGCTGGCGGAACGGGTCGATCACCGCCGTGTTGGGGTCCGGGAGCAGGATCATGTCCGACTCTTGGATCTGCTGGAACCCCCGGATCGACGAGCCGTCGAAACCGAAGCCCTCGGTGAACTTGTCCTCGGTCAGCTCGTGGGTGGGGACCGAGAAATGCTGGGTCATACCAGGGAGGTCGCTGAAGCGGACGTCGACGATCTCGATCGATTCGTCCTTGCAGAGACGGACCACCTCCGCCGGGGTGCGCTGTTCCATCGAGTGTTCCTCCGGTCGTCGCTGCGGACCTCCCGCAGACGGCACTACTCTGCTGGTCGCCAGCGCCGGTGACAAGGCCAGCCCCCGAGCGGTTCGTGCGTGGGGCATCCCTGTTCACGCTGTATTCACAATCGGGAAACGGTCGGGAAACCCCCGGCGGCCAATGTGGGCCGGAGCCCCGCCGAGGGGTGGCGCACCGGAGCGAGGAGCGGAGGAGACCACGTGGCGTACCAAGCCGAGTACATCTGGATCGACGGGACCGAGCCGTCGCCGCTGATCCGGAGCAAGACCAAGATCGTCCCCGACGGCAAGGAGCCCGGGATCTGGGGCTTCGACGGGTCGAGCACCAACCAGGCGACCGGCGACAACTCGGACTGTGTGCTGAGCCCGGTCTGGAGCTGCCCGGACCCGCTGCGGGGCCCCGAGGACAAGCTGGTCATGTGCGAGGTCCTCAACACCGATTTCACGCCCCATGCCACCAACACCCGGGCGGCCTGCGTCGAGGTGGCCGAGAAGTACGCCGCCCACGAGCCGCTCTTCGGGCTCGAGCAGGAGTACACCTTCATCCAAGACGGCCGGCCCCTCGGTTGGCCCCTCAGCGGCTACCCGGCCCCCCAGGGGCCGTACTACTGCGGGGTGGGCGGCGACAAGATGCCCGGGCGCGACATCGTCGAGCGGCACACCGCGGCGTGCATCAAGGCCGGCATCGGCATCGAGGGGACCAACGCCGAGGTCATGATGGGCCAGTGGGAGTTCCAGATCGGGATCCTCCCCCCGCCCGAGATCGGTGACCAGCTGTGGGTGGCCCGCTGGCTGCTCTTCCGCATCGCCGAGGACTTCGGGGTGTTCGCCACCCTCGAGCCCAAGCCGATCCTGGGCGACTGGAACGGGGCCGGCTGCCACACCAACTTCTCGACCAAAGAGATGCGGGCGGAGGGTGGCTGGGACGCCATCATCGCCGCCTGCGAGGCGCTCGGCGAGAACATCGACGAGCACGTCGAGAACTACGGGGTGGGGATCGAGCTCCGCCTGACCGGGGCCCACGAGACCCAGCACTACACCAAGTTCAGCTACGGCACCTCGGACCGGGGTGCGTCGATCCGGATCCCCTGGGTGGTGGCCAAGGACAAGAAGGGCTACCTCGAGGACCGCCGACCCAACGCCAACATGGACCCCTACGTGGTGAGCCGGCTCCTGGTGAACACGGTCTGCCGGGGGAGCGTCGCGGCCGGCTGACCCCGGCATGGCCCCGGTCGCCCCGGTCCGGGCGGCCGGGGCGGTGTCACGGTCAGGACCGGGCGAAGTGCACGGCGAAGCCGGCGTGGCCGAGCGGTGCCCGCTCGGCCACCACCAGCTGGCAGCCGCGGGCCAGGTCGTCGATGTCCGAGGCGCTGTAGGGGTGCACCGAGACGCCCCGGGCCCCGTAGCGAACCTTGCGCAGGGTCAGGCGGAGTCCGGGGGCGGGAAACGAGGCCACGACGTGCGGTGCGGCACCGCTCATCCGCTTGAGCAGCTCGGCGGCGGCGTCCACGTAGTCGAAGACGCCGAGGGCGACCGCCACGTCGTAGGCGTCGGTCTCGGTGATCTCCTCCCAGCCACGCTGCTCGACGGTGACCAGGTCGGGGTGACCCGCGGCCTGGGTCTTGGCCAGTGACACCATCGCCTCGGCCGGGTCGATGCCGGTCACGTGCATCCCACGCTCGACGAGTGGTCCGAACAAGGGGCCACTGCCACAGCCGACGTCGAGCACCCGGTGGGCGTCGAGCTTCGTCGCCGTGTCCACCGCGAAGTTCAGGCGGTCGAAGAGGGCACCGCGGCCGAGGAGCCTGGCCACCGGCTCGCTCCGGTAGAAACTGGAGAACCGGGCCGCCCGCCGGTGGAAGTACGTGTCAAACCGAGCTTGCGACATGATGGCAGGCCTTGCTTCCGTAGGTCGTGAGGAGTTCGGAGAACCTGCTCTTGATCCGGCCCCGGCCCACCAGCTGTTCGGCCTCTGTGACCGACCGGATCGAGTGCAGCGGAGGCAGGGTAGCCCCGAAATCGTAGGAATGGTAGTAGCAGACCGCCGGCGAAGCCGCCCGGCGGACGGCGGCGTGCAGGACCCTGGTCGGAAGGACGCGCTGGTAGCTGCCGCCGCCGACGGGGACCCGGTTGGCGACGAGCACCGGGAGCTCGCGGACGGCTGCACCCGCTCCGAGGAGCGATGTGTCCGAGACGTACTCGTACCCGGCCTGGGCCAGCAGTTCCCGGTACGCCCGGAGCCCGATCGACGCGGGGACGTCGAAACGGGGGGAGCGGAACCCGCGCACGGCCACCCCGAGGCGGTCCTCGAGCATCTCGCGCCCCTGGCGCAACCAGGCCCCGAGCTTGGCGGGGTCCTCGGGCAGGCGACCGTGGTCGGGTCCGTGGCCGGCGACCTCGTGGCCCGCCTCGACGAGGGCCAGGAGGTCGGTGCGGACGGTGTCGACGTAGTTGCCGACGCAGAACAGCGTGACCTTGGAGGTGCCCCCGGCCCGATCGAGAAGCTCCAGCAGGCCGCCCAGGCCGCTGCGGGCGTCGGCCGGGCGGGGCACGGGGTGGCCGAGCACGGCCATGCCGTCGTACCAGTCCTCCACGTCGACCGTGAGGCAGACCGTGGCGCTCACCGCCCACCTCGCGGGTCCGCTCCGCCGGCGGCGCTGGCCGCCCGGGCGTGCCGGGTGGGTTGGTCGGCGTACAGCGACCGCAGGCGCTCGACGACCTCGTCCTCGCGGAAGCGCTCGAGCACCCACCGTTGGCACCGCTTGCCGAGCGACCGTCGGCCCTCGGGGTCATCGATCAGTTCGCTCACCCGACCGACCATGGCCGCCACGTCGCCGCGCCGGACGAGAAGACCCAGCTCGGGGTCGACGACCTCGCGAACCCCGCGGATGTCGTAGGCGACGATGGGACGCCCGGCGGCGGCGGCCTCCATGACGGCGCGCGGGATGCCCTCGCGGTACGAGGGGAGCACCACCACGTCGGCGCACGCCAGGTAGGGACGCACGTCGGTGACCGCCCCGATGAAGGTGACCGTCCCCGACGCCGCGGCGATCTCGCCCTCGGTCAACGCGTCGCTCTGGTCGGCCTCCGTCGGGCCCACGTGGACGAACCGGGCCCGGCCGCGCAGTCGGCGGGCCATCTCCAAGAAGTCGGCGCATCCCTTCTCGCGCACAAGCCGGCTCACCATGAGGACGACGGGGAGCTCCTCTTCGGCCGGGCGCTGGCCCGGTCCGCTGGACCCCGCACCCTCGTCGTCGGGCAGCACGGCGGGGGGGACCGGGGCCGCGAAGTACTCGGTGGCGATGCCGTTGCCGACGTAGGAGAGCTTGCGCCTCGGACAGATGCCCACCGCGGCCAGGACACCCTCGTCCTCGCGGCTCTGGACCACGACACGGTTCGCCCAGGTGCAGCACCAGCGCTCGAAGCACCAGCCGAGCACGTTCGCCGCCCGGCCGTTGCCCCGAAAGTACAGCGCACCGTGGACGGTGTAGATCGACGGCGTGCCGCTCAGTCGTGCGGCGGGGAGTCCGAGAAAGGACGGCTTGGGCGTGTGGGTCTGGACGAAGTCGAACCGCTCGGCCCGGAAGAGTCGCACCAGGCGCAGGAGGGTCAGCGGATCCGATGCGGAGAACTCTCGCCGGATCGGTACCAGCTCGACTCGCAGGTCGCCCGGGGCGTCGGGGTAGGGGTCCCCGGTCACGATCGTCCAGTCGATGTCGCTGAGCGCGGCCAGCTGTCGTCCGAGCAGGAGTCGGGCCGTCATCGACGTGGCCACGACCCGGCATCCCCGCCGACGCCTCTGTTCCCCCGCGCCACTCATGTCGGCACGTCGTGACTCGGATCGTGGGGTCGGTGGCATCGCTCCGTCGGGCTCGGCCACCTCCGGCGGCCCATCGTGGCTCTCGTGGTGGCGAAGCATAGCGGCCCCTCCCTGCGCTCCGACGGGTGCGACCCTGCGCCGGGGGGACCTCGGGCGAGACCACGGCCGGCCGTCGGGTCACGCCGTGGGCCCGGGTCGACCGGGGACAACGGTGGTGCCGGCGGTGTGCCCGGGCGCACGGGGCCCGGGGTCCCCGGTCCGGGCTCTGTGGCTGTCGGGGACGGCGGGGTGCGACAATGGCGCCGTGCAGAGCCAACGCGACTACGTGCTGCGGACGGTCGAAGAGCGTGGGATCCGCTTCGTCCAGCTGTGGTTCACCGACGTCCTGGGGACCCCCAAGGCCTTCAACATCACCCCGGCCGAACTGGAGAACGCCCTCGACGAGGGCATGACGTTCGACGGGTCGGCCATCGACGGGTTCAGCCGGGTCCAAGAGGCCGACGTGCTGGCCCGGCCCGACCTCAAGACCTTCCAGCTCCTGCCCTGGCACGGCCAGGGCGAGACGGTGGCCCGGGTGTTCTGCGACATCTTCAGCCTCGACGGCACCCCGTTCGAGGGGTGCCCACGCCACGCGCTGCGCCGGACCCTCGAGCGGGCCCGCTCGGCCGGCTACACCTTCTTCGCCTCGCCCGAGGTCGAGTACTTCTACTTCCGCGACGCCGACCCCCTGAGCGGCCCGCGCCCGTTGGACACCGGCTCGTACTTCGACCTCAGCGTGGCCGACCTGTCGAGCGACATGCGACGGCGCACGGTGCTGATGCTCGAAGAGATGGGAATCCCCGTCGAGCACGCCCAGCACGAGGACGCCCCCAGCCAACACGAGATCGACCTGCGCTACACCGACGCCCTGACCATGGCCGACACCGTCATGACCGTCCGGCTGGTCGTCAAGGAACTGGCCCGCCAGGAGGGGGTCCACGCCAGCTTCATGCCCAAGCCCCTGGCCGGGGTCCAGGGCTCGGGCATGCACACGCACCTCTCGCTGTGGGAGGGCGAGCACAACGCCTTCGTCGACACCGACGACCCCTACGGCCTCTCCCCGGTCGCCTACCGGTTCATCGCCGGGCTCTTGCACCACGCCCGGGAGATCACCGCGGTGACCAACCAGTGGGTCAACTCCTACAAGCGCCTGGTCAGCGGCTACGAGGCCCCGGTCCACATCGGCTGGGCCCGCAACAACCGCTCGGCGTTGGTGCGCGTCCCGGTGGTCAAGCACGGCAAGGTCGAGTCCACCCGCCTCGAGTACCGGGCCCCCGACAGCGCCTGTAACCCCTACCTCGGGTTCGCGGTGATCCTGGCCGCCGGCCTGCGCGGCATCGAGCGCGACTACGAGCTCCCGCCCGAGGCCGACGCCAACCTGTTCTCGCTCTCGGTGGCCGAGCTGGCCACCAAGGGCATCGAGCCCTTGCCCAGCAGCCTCAACGACGCGGTCGACGAGATGGAGCGCTCCGAGCTGCTGGCCGACACCCTCGGTGAGCACGTCTTCGAGTGGTTCATCCGCAACAAGCGGGCCGAGTGGACGGCGTACAAGTCCGAGGTCACCCAGTTCGAGCTCGACCGCTACCTGCCCACGCTGTGAGACCCGGCCGAGTGCGCGCTGTGCCCGGCACCCTCCTTGGGCGCTCGGGCTGACCGGGGCTCGCGTGGAACCGCTGCTCTGCTATCCAGACCCCCTCCCCGACGAGCTGGCGGCGGCCCTTCGGACCGCCGGCTACGCCAGCCACGCGGTGGGCGGGCCCGACCTGGTCGACCCGGCCGAGCACGTGGTGACCAAGGAGGGCTGGGGCGGGGCGGTCATCAGCGCGGTGGGCGACCTGACCGGCGCCATCGCGCTGTGCCGGCACATCCGCCGGCGCGAGGTGCCCGTCGCCCCCCTCTTGTTGGTCGTGGCCGCCCACCAGCTCGAGGACCTCTCGTTGCGCGACGACCTCTTCGACGACTTCTGCGTGCTGCCGGGCGGCGTCCACGAGATGGGGGCGCGCCTCGAGCACCTGCTCTGGCGGGCCGGCCTGGGGCTCCGGCCCGACGTGATCGAGTACGGGCCGCTGCTCCTCAACCTCGAGACCTACCAGGCGGCGGTGAGCGGCCGGGTGCTCGACCTCACCTACATGGAGTACGAGCTGCTGAAATTCCTGGCCGGGCACCCCGGCAAGGTCTTCACCCGCGAGACCCTGCTCAGCCGGGTCTGGGGCTACGAGTACTACGGCGGCGCCCGGACGGTCGACGTCCACGTGCGCCGGCTGCGGGCGAAATTGGGCGAGGAGCACGCCCACCTGATCCAGACGGTCCGCTCGGTGGGGTACCGCTTCGGCCAGGTGGGCTGGTTGGCCGGCGGGCCCCCCCGGGGTGCCGAGGGCTGAGCCCGGGCCCGGCGGCTGGGGGCGTTCGGTGCTCGCTCAGCCGGCCGGGCCCTCGGGGGCGCTCGAGGGCACCCAGCGCCGGCTGACGTGGGCCCAGGCTTCGACCTCGATGCGGGCCCCGAGCGGGAGCGCGGAGACCCCGACGGCCGAGCGGGTGGGCCGCCGGCCGTCGAACACCTCGCTCCACACCTCGTTGAGGGCGGCGAAGTCCGCCATGTCCACCAAGAACACCGTGGTCTTGGCCACGTCGGCCAGGGTGGCCCCCTCGGTGGCCAGCACGTCGGCCAGGTTGGCCAGCGCCTGGCGCAGCTCGGCCCCGGTCCCACCCTCGACGATCCGCAGCGCCCCGTCGTCGCCCGCCACCGCGCCCAGCTGGCCCGAGGTGACCACCCAGTCACCGGCCCGCAGGGCGGGGGAATAGGGCCCGGCCGCCGGGCTCACCGGGTCCCCCCGTGGCCCGGCCGGGTGCCCGGTGCCCGCCGGGTCGGCCAGGCCGGGGCCAGCCCCTCGCCCAGCCAGGCCGCGGCGGCGGTCGCCGCGAACACCGCGTCGGAGCCGTTCACCGGCCATTGGTCGCCTGGGTACACCGTCACCTCCACCACCGGGGTCTCCTTCGCCGTCAGGATCCCAAAGGACCGGATCGTCAAATCATGCACCGCGCCGGCCTCGTCGACCGAGATGCCCTCGCTCAGCACCCATCCGAGCGCCTGGTGGACCGCCCCCAGGCAATAGGAGCGCAAGGTGACCTCGTCGAGGACCTCCCCGGCCCACACCTCGACGGCCACCGGGCCGCCGGCGGGCACCGTGACCCGGGCCCGGCCACCGTCGGGCCCGGTGACCTCGACCGCCGAGCCCGGTCCCTCGCCCCGGGCCCGGGCCCCGAGGGCCCCCATCAGCACCGCCGCCTCGGCCCACCCCGCCCCCCGCAGGTCGGCCGACACCGGGGGGCCGGCCACGTCGACCGCCTCGACCACCAGCCCCGGGGCGACCCGGGCCACCCGCTCGCAGAAGCGCCCCAGGCCCTGTGCCCCCGGGGTCCGGGCCACACGGAGCACCCCGGTCCCGTCGGCGGCGACGCCGGCGGCCACCGGGGGGCGCTTGGGACCGCGTCGCACGACCTCCTCGCGCGACCACAGCACCCGGACCGCCTGGTGGTGGCGGTCGGCCAGGGCCCGGGCCAGCTCGGGCACCGGCGAGCGGCGCTTGGCCCCGAAGGCCCCGCCGTTGGCCAGCGGCGAGGCCGGCTCACCGCCGGGCCGGCACCAGCTGGCGTCGGGCTCGAGGTAGGCCGGCTCGACCCAGGTCGTCGAGAGCGTGAGCGCCCAGTCCCCCTCGGGGACGGCCAGGGGATGGCGGAGCGGCACCGTGGTCCGGCGCCCCTGGACCTTGGTCGACCGGGCCCGGGCCGCCGCCAGGCTGGGTGCGGCCGCCGGGGGCCCCGGGCCTTCGGCCAGGGCCACCAGGGCCCCCGGCGGGGCGGTGTCGTCGGCGAAGCCGGCCCGGCCGAGGACCACCGCTTCGCCCGAGACCTGGAAGGCCGGGCCCTCGAGCTGGGCCCGCCACGACGAGAGCAGCGGGTCCCGGGCGACCGGGGTCGTGGGCCCCCCGGCCCTCGGGCCCGGGCCGCTCTCCACGCCGAGGGCCCGGCACCCGGCCTCCACCACGCTCTGCCAGCCGGTGCACCGGCACAGGTGGGCCGAAAGGGCGCTGCGCACGGCCGCCTCGTCGGGCGGGGTGCGCCTCGTGGCCAGCGCGGCCAGACGCATGACGATCCCGGGCGTGCAGAACCCGCACTGGCTGGCGCCGGCCTCGACGAAGGCCTCGGACCAGCGGCGGCGGAGCCCCGGGTCCAGCCCGTCGATGGTGGTCACCGCCCGTCCGGCGGCCCGCCGGGCCGGGGTCACGCACGAGACCCGGGCCGAGCCGTCCAGCCAGACGGTGCAGCAGCCGCACTGGCCCTGGGGGCTGCAGCCGTCCTTGGGGCCGCGGCACCCGACGTGCTCGCGCAGGGCGTCGAGGAGCGACGACCCGTCGTCGGGGACCGACACCTCGACACCGTCGACGGTGAGGTCGATCACAGCACCACGGGGTCGGGTCGGGCCGGCCGGCGTCGAGCCGGTCAGCGGCGCCCGGTCAGCTGAACGAGGAACCGCAGCCGCAGGTCCGGGTGGCGTTGGGGTTGGTGATGTGGAAGCCCGCCCCCTGCAGCCCGTCGCTGTAGTCCAAGGTGGCCCCCGAGAGCAGCTCGGCGCTGGCCGGGTCCACCACGACCCGCACGCCGCCGTAGTCCCGGGTGATGTCGTCGTCGGCCGTCTCTGAGTCGAAGAACATCTCGTAGCTGTAGCCGCTGCAGCCCCCGGGCTTCACGGCTACCCGGAGGGCCAGGTCGTCGCCCTCCTCTTGGGCCAGCAGTTCGGCCACCTTGGCCGACGCGGTGTCCGTGAGAGTCACCGGGTCCGGCTTCTTGCCGATGCTGACCGAGGTCGCCATCGTCGTCACGGTCCTGCCTCCTTGCCGGGCCCGGGGCCCGCGCTCGTCGTGGGCGTCCGCCCGAGACGCCGTGGGTCAATCCTACCGGGATCCGGCGTCCCGTCCCACAGGGCGCCGGGGCGGCCGGGTCCGGTCCCCGCCCAGGTAGCATCGGTGCGTGGCTGCCGGCACCTCTTCGCCCGGCGGCGGGAGCCGGGTGGCGCCAGGCGGCGGCTCCGACCGACCGGCGACAACCCGCGGGCCCCTCCCGTCCGCCGACGAGGTCCGAGAGGCCCTCACGGCGGTGATCGATCCCGAGCTCGGGGACAACATCGTCGACCTCGGGATGGTGCGCGCCGTCACCGTCGAAGGCGACGGGACCGTCCGCCTCGAGGTGGCCCTGACCATCGCCGGCTGCCCGCTGCGGGCCCAGATCGAGCGAGACGTGCGCGGCCGGGTGGAGGGGATGCCCGGGGTGCGCGGGGTCGACCTGGCCATCGGGCAGATGGACGACGGCGAGAAGGCGGCCGTCATGGCCCGGGCCCGGTGGAAGGCCCGGGAGGGGGCGCCGCCGACCGCGGTGCCCCCGACCACCAGGGTCCTGGCCGTGGCCTCGGGCAAGGGCGGGGTGGGCAAGTCCTCGGTCACGGTGAACCTGGCCGTGGCCCTGGCCCGCCAGGGCTTCACCGTCGGCGTCCTCGACGCCGACATCTGGGGCTTCTCGGTGCCCCGGCTCTTGGGCATGGAGGGCGACGTCGAGGCCCGGGCGGGCAAGATGGTCCCCTTGGAGCGGCCCATCGGCGACGGGGTGCTCCGGGTGCTCTCCATGGGCTTTCTGGCCGACGAGGACCGGGCCATCATGTGGCGGGGCCTGGTGCTCAACCGGGCCGTCGGCCAGTTCCTCCAAGACGCCCACTGGGGCGACCTCGAGTACCTCTTGATCGACCTGCCCCCGGGGACCGGCGACGTGCAGATGGGCCTGGCCCGGCTGCTGCCCCGGACCGAGCTCCTCGTCGTCACCACCCCCCCGCTGGCCGCCCAGAAGGTGGCGTCCCGGGCGGCCGACATGGCCCGGCGCGGCTACCTGCGGGTGACCGGGGTGATCGAGAACATGGCCGACTTCACCTGCGAGCACGGCACCACCTACGAACTCTTCGGCTCGGGGGGCGGCGCCCGCCTGGCCGCCGAACTCGGCGTGCCGCTGGTCGGGAGCATCCCGCTGCACCCGGACCTGGCCAGCGGCGGGGACGCCGGCGAGCCGGTGGCCCTGGGCGAGGGCGAACTGGCCGACGTGTTCGCCACCCTGGCCCGGCGCATCACCGAGCTCTCGCCGGTCACCGAGACCTCGGGCTGCACCGCCCGGATGCTGGACCGGGTCGACCAGGCGGTGGCGGCCGCCGACGGGTGAGCGCTGTCAGGGTGAGCGCGGCGATGGCCCGAGACTGTCCCGGCCCTCCGTCGTCGACCCGGGCCGGGCTCCCGGGCGCTCAGCGCGCCCGCTGGCCTCGGGACCGGGGTTGGCCGCCCGGGAGATGGCCCGCACCGCGTCGGTGAACTCGCCGGGGGCCCCGGGGGCCCGGGCCGCCGGGGCCCCCTCATAACCGGGGTCCCCGGGCAAGAGGATGCGCACCCCGTTGCCGTCGGCCACGACCCGGGGCTCGATCACCGGGATCCTCCCGGCGGCGGCCGCCGCGCCCAGCAGCTCGGCACTGGTCTCGAAGCGCCCGATGGCCTGGAGGTTGCGGATGGTCGGGAAGATCAGCTCGATCTCCCCCTCGCGGTGGCGGCGCAGCGCCTCGGCCGGCTGCACCCAGTCCTCGGCGATCACCTCGCCGGCGTCGTGGGCCGGCGTCTGGTCCGGCGGCGCGGCGGCCACGAAGAAGCGGGTGTCGTAGCGCCGGGGGGCACCTTGGGGGGTGATCCAGTGGGCGAAGTAGTGGACCCGGTCGGTCGCCAGCGTGAGGCCATGGGCCGAGCACACGTCGAGGAACCGGCGCGCCCCGGCGTTCACCGCCGTGCGCTCGCGCCCGAGCCGGGTGGCGTCGGCCGGGTCGGCCAACGAGAGGATCCCCCCGGTCGGCCCGTAGGCGACGAGCACCCCGGCCTCCTCGAAGCACTCCCGCAGCACGGCGACCCAGTAGGCCAGCCCGCCGTTTGGGACCCCGAGGATCTCGCTCGCCTGGGCGTCGCTGCGCCCTGCACAGCGCGCCTCGGCCTCGGGCCCCCCGTCGGAGGGGTCGACCGCCCCGCCGGGGAAGACGTAGGCCCCGCCGACGAAGTCAGAGCGCAGGTTGCGCCGCACCATGAGCACCTCGAGGGGCGCCCCGGTGGCGTGGTCGGCGTCGCGCACCAACATGACGGTGGCCGCCGGACGCAAGACGCCCGGGGGCGGCCCAGGAGGAGGGGACTCGGACACCGCCCGAGGCTACCGGCGGGCCCCGGGCGCGGTAGCGCCCGGGTGGGGGGCCGCCCGGATCTGGGGGCCACGGCGCCGCGTCACAGTCCCGGCGCCCGTGCGTCTGGACCAGTGGTTGTGCGAGGACGCGGCCCGATTCCCCTGGTCTACGCTGACCGCCACGGCCCCTGCGATGGGGCCCGAGGGTGCGCCGGCATCGCCCGCACCTGCGACGAACTCGAGGACGACACCGATGGCCGACGACAGCACCGCCAAGCCCCCCCGCACGGCGGCCGACAAGGAGAAGAGCCGCCAGGCGAGCCGCCCCATCACCGGCAAGGAGGCGGCCAAGGGGGTCGCCGGCCAGCCCGGCCGCTCCCAGAAGTCGGCCGGCCAGAAGCCCGCCCAAAAGGGGGGGGCCAAGGGGGGGCCGGCCAAGGGGGGCCAGGGCGGCGCCCGGAGCAGCGCCGGCACCTCGCGCCAGGGCCCGGCCCCCAAGGGCCCGGCGGCCAAGGGCTCGGCGGCCAAGGGCGGGGGGGACAGCGCTCACCCCGTTCGGGCGGGCGGCCGGTGCCGGCACGGCCACCCCGGCGCTCACCCACCGCCCTTTTGACCTGGGGGGCGGTCGCCCTCGTCCTGATCATCGTCGTCGTGCTGGTGGTGGTGAAGATCACCGGCTCGTCGACCCCGGCGAGCGTCTCGAGCGCCTTCATCCCGACCAGCGCCCAGATCGTCGACGACGTGACCAGCGTCCCGACCTCGGTCTACGACAAGGTCGGGATCAGCTCCTCGGTGACCCAGGTGATCCCGCCCACCCTCACCAAGGGCCAGAAGCCGCTGGTGGTGAACGGTCTGCCCGGGATCTTCTACTTCGGGGCCGAGTACTGCCCCTACTGCGCCGCCGAACGCTGGGCCATCGTGACCTCCCTGGCCCGGTTCGGGAAATGGGAGAACCTGGGCGACATGGAGTCGAGCACCTCCGACGTCTTCCCGGGCACCCAGACCTTCACCTTCGTGAAGGCCAAGTTCACCAGCCCCTACGTCGGGCTCCAGACGGCCGAGGTGTACAGCAACCAGCCCTCGGCCTCGGGCGGCTACGAACCCCTCCAGCGGGTCACCTCCGCCCAGAACGCCCTGGTGACCACCTATGACAGCTCGAAGTACTTCCCCGGGTCCCAGGGCAACTCGTTCCCCTTCGTCAGCATCGGCAACAAGGCCCTCGTGTCGGGGGCCAGCTACTCGCCCTCGATCCTCCAGGGCCTGAGCCGCAGCGAGATCGCGTCGAACCTCGACGACCCCACCAACCCGGCCACCCAGGCCATCCTCGCCACGTCCAATTACCTCTCGGCCTCGACGTGTCACATCGACGGGCAGATGCCCGCGTCGGTGTGCACCTCCAAGGGCGTGAGCGAGGCGGCCAAGGCGCTGGGCTTCACGTCCTGAGCGCCATGGCCCGGGATCACGACGCCCTCGAGGTGACCGACGAGGAGTTCGCCGAGGCGGACGAGGAGTACGAGGAGTGGCTGCACGAGGGGCCGGCCCCCTGGAGGGTGGGGCTCTCGCTGCTCTTGAGCCTGGTCGGCCTCGGGATCTCGACCTACCTGACCATCGAGCATTTCGCCAAGGTCCCGCTCTCGTGCCCCAACACCGGGGTCATCAACTGCCAGAAGGTGACCACGAGCGCCGAGTCGCACTTCCTGGGCGTCCCGGTGGCACTGCTCGGCCTGGGCTTCTACATCGTGATGACGGTGATGAACCTGCCCTGGCTGTGGCACTCGCGCGACCGCCGGGTGCACCTGGCCCGCCTGGTCCTGATCTCGGGGGGGATGGCCTTCGCCCTGTACCTGGTGGCGGCCGAGCTCATCATCATCGGCAACATCTGTCTGTGGTGCACCGGGGTGCACCTGATCACGTTCTCCCTGTTCATCCTCATCGTGGCCACCGTGCCCGCCATGCTCGGCTGGGGGGCACGCGGCCCGCTCGAAGAGGCAGAAGCCGACTGAGACCGCCACCCCCGGTCGCCGCGCCCCCCACGGCGCGCCGGCCGGGCCCAGGGCGGGGGTGGCTCAGCCGGCCCGGCGGTCCAGCACCTGCTTGCGCTCGACCTCGTTGAGGCCGCCCCAGATGCCGTGGGGTTCACGGATCCGGATCGCGTACTCGAGGCAGTCGCCTCGCACGTGGCATTGGGCGCAGATGGCCTTGGCCCGCGACTCGCGGGCCGCCTTCTCGTCCTTGCGTTCGGCGTGCGAAGGCGGAAAGAACGCCGCCGATTGAGGACCGCGACAGGCCGCCTTCCCCTGCCACGCCTCGACTGCTTGCTGCATGAACCCTCCCCCTGGAACCGACCCCTCCCCCGTCGTGGCCAGGGTAGCCCCGGGGTTTCACCCGGACAAGGGCGCTGAGCAGGGATTTCCCGCCTCTCGCCGCCGGTCGTTCGAATGCCGGCACTACGCTGCCGCCGGATGGACGTCGCCGCCTTCTGCCAAGAGAGCCGGATCCTGGTGATCGCCGGAAAGGGGGGGGTTGGCAAGACCACGGTGGCCGCCGCGCTGGCCCAGATGGCGGCCGACCACGGGCTCAGCGTGCTCGTGATCGAGCTCGAGGGGAAGTCGGGGATCGGCGCCGCCTTCGGGCACCGCGGGCATCTCGGCTACGACGAGACCGTCCTCTACCGGGCCGGGGCCGAGGACCCCGGGGCGCCGGCCGGGGCGGGCGGGGGGACCGTCCGGGGGCGGCGCCTCACCCCCGACGACGCCCTGCTCGAGTACCTGGCCGACCACGGGCTCCAGCGGGTGTCCAAGCGCCTGGTCCGCTCGGGGGTGGTCGACGTGGTGGCCACGGCCATCCCCGGGATCCGTGACGTCTTGGTGCTGGGCAAGATCAAGCAGCTCGAGCAGGGCCGGGTCGCCGACCTGGTGATCGTCGACGCCCCGGCGACCGGCCACGCCATGACCTTCCTCACCTCGGCCAGCGGCCTGCTCGACGCGGCGCGCAGCGGGCCGGTGCGGACCCAGGCGGCCGACGTGGTCGAGCTGCTGAGCGACCACACGAGGTGCCGGGTGCTCCTGGTCACCTTGCCCGAGGAGATGCCGGTCTCAGAAACGGTCGAGGCCGCCTACCAGCTCGAGGACCGCGTCGGCGTCCAGCTGGGACCGGTCGTGGTGAACGCCTGCGACGAGGCCCCCGGTGACATGTCGACCCCGGCGGTCGAGGCGGCGGCCGAGGCCGGGGTCACCCTCACCGCGGCCCAGCTCGGGGCCCTCGAGGCGGCCCGGGCGTTCCGGCGCAGCCGCCTCGGGCTCCAGGCCGACCAGCTCGGACGGCTGGGCCGCGAGCTCCCCCTGCCCCAGCTGCGCACCCCCCGGGTCGACTCGCCGACCATCGGCCCGGCCGACCTGGCCCAACTGTCGGGCGCCCTGGCCGCCGGGGTGGGCGGCCTCAGCCCCGAAGCGGCCGACCGGTGACCGGGTCCGGCGAAACCGGGCCGGCCGGGCCGGTGCCCACCCTGGCCGAGCTCGCCGCCGGCCGCCGGGTGGTGGTCTGTTGCGGACCGGGGGGGGTGGGCAAGACCACGGTGTCGGCCACCTTCGCCCTCCAGGGGGCCCGGGCCGGGCGCCGGGCCTGCGTGGTGACCGTCGACCCGGCCCGTCGGCTGGCCGACTCGCTCGGGGTCGACTCGCTCCCCAACACCCCCACCAAGGTCGAGGGCGACTGGCCGGGGGAGCTCCACGCCCTCATGCTCGACACCAAAGGGACGTTCGACGAGCTCGTCGAGCGCTACGCCAAGACGCCCGAGCAGGCCCAGTCCATCCAGACCAACCGCCTCTACCGCAACCTGGCCGGCGCGCTGTCGGGCACCCAGGAGTACATGGCGATGGAGAAGCTCTACGAGCTGACCGAGGACGGCTCCTACGACCTGGTCGTCGTCGACACTCCGCCCACCCGCAACGCCCTGGACCTGCTCGACGCCCCCCGCCGGCTGACTCACTTCTTGGAGAACCGGCTCTTCCGGGCGCTGCTGCTCCCGACCCGGGCCTACCTGCGGGCGGTGAGCCTCGCCGCCCAGGCGCTGCTCCGGACCATCTCGAAGGTGGCGGGGGCCGAGATCGTCGAGGACGCGGTGTCGTTCTTCCAGGCCTTCGAGGGGATGGAGGAGGGGTTCAGGAACCGGGCCGCCGCCGTGCGCGAGCTGCTTTCGGACCCGGCGACCGCCTACGTGGTGGTCACCTCGCCCCGCCCCGACGCGGTGGAAGAGGCGGCCTTCTTCGCCGGCCGGCTGGCCGAGACCGGCGTCCACCCCGACGCCCTGGTCGTCAACCGGGTCCACCCGACCTTCGCCGCCGGGGACCCCCTCCCCGAGGCCCCGGCCGGGAGCGATCTGGGCGCCCTGGCCCAGAACCTGGCCCAGCTCGAGGCGGTGGCCGAGCGCGAGGAGGCCGCCTACGCCGAGCTGGTGGGCCGGGTGGCCCCGGCCCCGGTCGGTCGGGTGGCGCTGCTCGGCAGCGACGTCCACGACCTGGGCGGCCTGGGCCTGGTGGCCGACAGCCTCTTCGGTCCGGCGCCGCCGGTTTCGGTTGGCATCGGGTAGCCTCGGGCCGTGCCCAGCATCCTGGTGGCCAGCGACGCGCCCACCGTGCGCAGCGAGCTCCGGGCGGCCCTCGAGGGGCCCGACACCGAGGTCCACGAGGTGTCCTCGGGGCCCGACGCCGTCGAGGCGGTGCGCGCCGGCGGCCTCGACCTGGTCGTCGTCGACCTCCAGATGGGCAACATGGGGGGCATGGCGGTCTGCCTCGAGCTCACCCTCGAACAGTCCTACGGCCAGCTCGACCACGTGCCGGTCCTGATGCTCCTCGACCGCCGACCCGACGTCTTCTTGGCCCGGCGCTCGAGCGCCGAGGGCTGGATCGTCAAACCCCTCGATCCGCTGCGCCTGCGCCGGGCCGTCCGGGCCCTGCTCGGCGGAGGCACCTACCACGACGAGTCGTACCAGCCGGTCCCCGTGCTGGTGGGCTCCGACGCCGAACTGGCGCCGGGCGCCGGCTGACCGGCCCGGCCCGGCCGCAGCGCCCGTCCGCCGCCAGACGAACCGTGTCCCAGCAGCGAGAGCACCAGCCCCCACCACAAGGGACCGCCCGGCCCCGTCGGTTCTGGCGACGTGCCGAGACGGCCCACGGGGCCGGCCCCCGTCCGGTGCTCGGCGAACAAGAGCAGCTCATCTTGGAAGCGCTGGCCGAGGTGCGCGAGATGGACGTGCGCGAGGTCATGACGCCGCGGGTCGATGTGGTGGTCCTCAGCATCCCGGTGCACGCCGAGGACGTGGCCCGGGCGGTCCGCGAATCGGGCCACAGCTGCTTCCCGGTGGTCCACGACGACCTCGACGACGTGGTGGGGGTCCTGTTCGTCAACGACCTGTTCCGCTCGGGCCGGCGGGGGGGCGACTCCCCCCAGGACCCGAGCCCGCTCGAGATCTCCCGGCGCCTCCGGCTCCCCTACCTGATCCCCGAGTCCATGCACGTCCTCGACGCGCTGGTCGACATGCGACGCCAGCACCGGGGGTTCGCCTTCGTGGTCGACGAGTACGGCGGGGTGGCGGGGGTGCTGACCGTCAAGGACCTCCTCGAGCCCCTGGTCGGTGACCTCCACGACGAGTTCGACCAGGTCAGCGACGAGCCCACCGTCGTGCGGGTCGACGGCTCCCGGTGGCTGGTCGACGGTCGGGCCAGCGTCGACGACGTGAGGGAGAAGCTCGGCGTCGAGATCGAAGACGGCGAGTACCTCACCTTGGGCGGCTACCTCTTCGACGGCTTCGGGCACATCCCCGAGGAGGGCGAGCGCCTCGAGGCCGGTGACTGGGAGTTGAAGGTGGCCGAGATGGACAAGCGGCGGATCGCCAAGGTGGTGGTGCGCCGCCTGGCCCCCGAAGCCGACCGCTCCGTGCCGCCGGCCTCGGGGTCGGACGGTGGAGGCTCCGAGGAGCACCGTCCGCCTCCGACCACCGACCGGGCGGGCGCCGCGGGGGCCCCACCCCCTGGGACTCACCCGGCCGCCGACTAGGCTCCCTTGTTCACCGGTCCACCAGGGCCGGCGACGGGCTGTGGCGCAGTTTGGTTAGCGCGCTGCGTTCGGGACGCAGAGGTCCCCGGTTCAAATCCGGGCAGCCCGACTCCAAAGTCCCTTGTCATGGCGCTGGCGCTGATCCCGCCGTAAGAGGCGACGAACCAGTAGCCCCCGTCGTCGGCGCTCCCCCCTGCCGGGACCTCGTCCACAGTGTGCGGGAGCCGACACATTCACGAACGCCGTCGCTGACTGTCGAGATTGTCCACACCGCTTGTCCACCTCACTTGTCCACCTCACTTGTCCACCTCACTTGCCCACCTCACTTGTCCACCTCACTTGTCCACCCCCCGGGCATGTCCCGAACGCGCGCCCGCACCGACGGAGTTGTCCGCAGTGGCCCCGGATTCGCGAGAACCCGGGTCGGCCGACCACCCCACCAGTCGGGTCATCGGGCCGCGCGGATCCGGTCCCAACCATTCCCGCCATCGGGCATGGGACCATCGGCCCTAGTGGTGGCGCCGGGGGCTCCGAGAGGATGGTGCCAGTCAGGGTCCGGTCACCGGGCCCGGTAGCGTCGAGGAGGCGTGGCGATGAAGATCGAGCTGTCCACCGAGGAGGCAGGGGCATTGCGCCTGGTGGTCGAAGAGGCGCTGAGCGACCTCGGGACCGAGATCGCCGGTACCGACAATGCCGAGTACCGCCGGAGCCTGGTGGACCGCCGCCAGCGGCTCAGCGGAGCCCTGGAGAAGCTGACCACGTCATGAGCGAAAGGGCCGGCACCGATCAGGCCCGCAGTGGCGGTCGACGGCCGGCAGGAGCAGACTGGTCCGGTGGCTGAACAGGCGATCCGGATCTCAGATGCCGAGCGGGAGTCCACGGTCGAGGCGCTGGCCGACCACCTGGTCGCCGGACGCCTCGCCGTCGAGGAGTTCAGGGAGCGCCTGGGCCTGGCCTTTGCCGCCGTCACCACCGGCGAGCTGAAAGCCGTCACCGCCGACCTGCCCCGGCCCGACCGGCCGGCCGAGCCGCCGCTCGGGATGGCCACCCCGGCCGAACGGGCCGCCCGCCGGGCCCGCCGGGTCGAGGCCCGCTGGCAGACCTTCGTGTCGGTCAACGCCGTGGCGTGGACCCTGTGGGGAGTGGCCATGGTCGCGACCGGCGGCCACGCGGTGGTCGGGGTCTGGCCGCTGTGGCTCAGCGCTCCCTGGGCGGCGTGGTTGGTGTCCAGGGAGCCTGGGCGTCGCCGCATGGGCGCGCACTGACCGGTCTGAGCCAGCCGTCAGCCGAAGTACTCCCCGCCGTTGGCGTCGATGGCCTGCCCGGTGACGGCGGCCGAGAGGTCCGAGGCGAGGTAGACGACCGTCCCGGCCACCTCCTCGTCGGTCGGCACCCGACCGAGGGGGATGCGCTCGACCAGCTCCTCGATGACCGCCTCACGTGACACGCCCCGGCCCTCCGAGGTCATCTGGACGTAGATCTCGACCGAAGGGCCCCACATCCAGCCCGGGACGACGGCATTCACCCGGATCCCGGCCCCGCCGAGCTCGTAGGCGAGGACCCGGGTGGCCGTGAGCAGCGCACCCTTGGAGATCGTGTAGCCGCCCTGGACGGGCTGGGGCTTGCGGGCCACCATGGAGGCCACCATGACGACCGAGCCCCCACCCCGGGCCCGCATGGCCGGCAACGCCGCCTTGGTCATCTGCAACGAACCGAAGACGTTGGTGTCGACGATCTTGCGCCACTTGGCCAGGTCGACGTCTTCGAAGCTCTGGAAGGCGTCGAAGCGGAAGGCGTTGTTGACCAGCACGTCCACCCCGCCGAACTCGCCGGCCGCAGCCGCCATCAGCCGCTCGCACTGCCCGGCGTCGGAGATGTCGGTGGCCACGCCGATGGCCCGCCCGCCAGCCGAGATGATCTCGGCCGCCACCGCGTCGAGAGTCGCCTGTCGACGGGCCGCCAGCACGACGTCGGCGCCGTGGGCGGCCAGACCCACCGCGGCCTGGCGCCCGAGGCCGGGGCCGACCCCCGAGACCACGCAGACCCTGCCGGCGAGCAGCGCCCCGGCTCGGGCGTTCGTGTCGGGGCCCGGCGGGCTGGTCATCGTGCGGATGCTCCTTGGTGTGGCAGCGGTCCGGGGCAGCGTCGCGAGGCGGCCCGGTGCGCTCCGCACCGGACCGATGCCGTCAGGCGCGCTTGCGGACCGCCTTCTTCAGGACCTTGTGGTAGGCGTCCATGCCCTCCCGGTAGAGCCGGGCGTCGGGACCCGAGGCGATCCCCACCCGCTCGGGGATCACCCCCCAGACGGGCACCTTCTCGGTCGTCCACCAGGCGATCGTCTCTTCGAGGTCGTTGGTGCCGAGTCGCGCCGCGCAGATCACGATCCCATAGGGGGTGGAGCGGCCGATCATCGACAGTGTGGTCGCCACACGGGTGAACTCGACCCCCCCGGCGCGGGTCGGGATGACCACGGCGTCCGCCCGCTCGAGGGCGGCCCGGACGATCCTCTCGTCCCCCGGCGGCGTGTCGACCACGGCCAGGCCGTCGTGGCTGGTCATGGCCCGGGCCACCGTGCGCTCCGAGGGTGACTCGACGAGCTCCACCCCCTCGGGTGGGCGCTCCTCGTACCACTCGGCCGACGAGGCCTGGCGGTCGGCGTCGACCAGGAGCACCGGTTCCCACCCGGTCTCGGCCGCGCTGGCCGCCAGGTAGACCGACGTGGTCGTCTTGCCGACGCCACCTTTCACGTTGCTCACGACGATGTTCATGGGTGGAGACGATGGGACTCGAACCCACGACCCCCTGCTTGCAAAGCAGGTGCTCTAGCCAGCTGAGCTACGTCCCCGGGGGGTGGATTCCACGGTAGTCAAACGTCGGACTCCCAAAACGTCGGACTGAGAGATCGGCCCCCCGGCCGGGGGTGATCATAGGACACCGCCGGCGTGAGCCGACCGGCCCGCTCGGGCCCTGGGGGCCCGGCTACGCCCCCGGGCCCTCGGGACGGGGGGCAAAGCCCGCACCCCGGTGCTCGTCGAGTCCGGGCGGGGGGCCCGAGCGGGTGGCCGGGTGGCGGCGGAACCGGACCGGGTAGCCGCTCGCCGGTTCGGCCCACGGGTCGGCCGTCACCACCCGGCGCGCCGAGAAGTGCGACGTGGCCAGCATCTCGGCCCGGTCCTGGACCGGGGCCACCGGCACGTCGGCCGCCAGCAGCCCGGCCACCAGCTCGTCACGGGTGCGGGCCGCCACCGCCTCGGCCACCAACGCCTGGAGCTCGGCGCCACGGGCCAGCCGCTGGTCGAAGTCGAGGCCGCCCAGGGTTCCGAGCCCGAGTTCGGCGCACAGCGGGCGCCAGAAGTGGTCCTCGGAGAGCACGCCGAGTGCGACGTGGCCGCCGTCGGCGCACGGGAACGTCCCGTAGCCCGGGACCGGACCCCGGCCGGACCCGGCCGGACCGCGCCGGTCGGGGTCCGGTGGCCCCGCAGCGGGGGACATCTGCGCCCGCGGCGTCACCGCCCCGGTCCAAGTGGCCAGGACGTCGGCCATGGCCAGGTCGATGTACTCGCCCTCGCCGGTGGTCAGCCGGCGCACGAAGGCCGCGCAGATGGCGAAGGCCGCCGCCATCCCCCCGGCCAGATCGGCCACCGGGACCGCCGGGACCGAGGGCGGCCCGCCATCGGGGGCCAGCAGCCCCGCCCAGGCTTGGTAGTTGAGGTCGTGACCCGGAGCGCGGGCCAGTGGCCCGTCCTGGCCCATCCCCGACAGCGAGCAGTAGACGACCGACGGGCGCACCGCCGAGACATCGCCGTAGCCGACGCCCAGGCGGGCGGCCACGCCCGGCCGGAAGCCCTCGACCACAATGTCGCAATCGGCCGCCAGTTCGAGGGCCCGGCTCCGGCCACCGGTGGTCTTGAGGTCCAACATGACGCTGCGCTTGTTGGCGTTCACGCTGGCGAACAGACCCGGATAGAGCCGCAGCGGATCGCCGCCCGGCGGCTCGACCTTGACGACGTCGGCGCCAACCTCGGCCAACAGCGAGGTGGCATAGGGGCCCGGCCGCCACACGCTCAGATCCAGGATCCGCATGCCATCTAGGAGGCCCCTGGGGTCGTTCAACACGTTCGTCGCCGGGTCGGCCCCGGCGTGGCCGCCGTCACGCTGCGAGGACCCGCGGACCGCCTCGTCGCGCCGGCTCACCTGTCGGCCCGGCGATGGCGCGCCCGGCGGGACGGCCGCAGGCCAACCCCGTGCACGGTGAGGTCGGAGTCCTCGATGTCGAAGAGCACCCGCACGCCCTCGCCCCACAGCAGCCACATCTCCCGGCCCCGCTGGGGTGGGAGGGGCTCGGCCATCCAGCGGATCTCGTCGAGGCTCATGGCGCCGAGGCGGTGGACGGCGGCCCGGGCCGAGGGACCGAGCTGGTCCAGCTGGGATTCGGCATGGGCCGTCAGGATCACGGTGAGGGCCTGCTCCACCCGCCCAGCCTACGGACCGCCCCGGCGCACCAGCCGGGTGCGCGCCCGCGGCGGCCTCCAGTCAGGGGGCTTCTCGATGACCAGCCCGATCGAGGTGGTGACGAACTCGCCCAGGCGGGTCCGCAGGTGGGTGTCGCTGAACGGAGGGACGTCGACATGGCGGTCGGCCGGGGTGTCGCCCTCGGTGAAGTCGCAGGTGATGACGAAGCCCTGCGCCCGAAGGCGCCGGACCAGCCCCTCGATGTCGCGACGGCGGTAGAGGACGGTGGCGGCATGGTCGATCGTCGCCTCGTCCGAAGAGACGTTGAACTCGGTGGTGTGCACGGCCACCCCCCCCGGGACCAGACAGCGCATCTGGGCGGTCACGAAGTCGAGCCCGGCGCCGAGGCTCCCCAGGTGCTCGAAGGCGCACGAGGACCAGGTGAAGTCGAAGCCTTCCAGGTCGTTGGGGACGTGGTTCATGTCGACGTGGCGGTACCGCACCCGGCTGGTGAATTCGTCGGGAGGACACAGCCCTTGGTCGTTGAGTCCCTGCAGGCCGCCGGCGTACTCGGACCCGGTGTCCGTCCATCCGGCGTCCTCGGCCTCAACCGGCCCGAGGTCGGTGGCCACGAGGTCGACTCCGAGCGAGGCGAAGAGCGCCACCAGGGGTTCGCGGCCCACCCCGAAACCGAGGCCCCGGCGCCCGGGGGCCAGCATGCCCCGCTCGGCGAGCGCCTGGCAGATGAAGAGCCACTCCCACATCTTCCGGTGCATCACGAAGGGCTTGGGATCGGTCCCGTCGGCGTCCCAGATCGGGCGCAGGCGTTCGGACCACGCCAGCAGGGCGGGGGAGGTCAGCGACCGCTGCGTGCACAGTTGCGAGGTGAGCACGGACCCCGATGCTCCCACACCGACATCTGGTGGCGCCCACCGATCCGGGGCCCCGGCACCGTGCCGGCCCACCGCACGACCCGGCGTCGAGAACCCCGGGGCAATCGTCGGACCGGACGCACCTTGGGATCGGTGGCACCCGGCGCACGGCCACTGGTCGAACCCGTCGTCACCGGGCCCGCGCAAGTCCGGGGCCGGCCGGCCGGGTCCCCGGTAACCTCGCTTGGATGGACGCCCGGGAGTTCCTCGGCATGGCCCCGTTGGGCGACAAGCTGCACTGGCGGATGACCGTCGTGCCCGAGCTGGCCACCCCGGGCCGCTTCCTCTTCGGCGGCTGCGGCCTCGGGGCCGGACTGGTGGCGCTCGAGGCGGCGGCCGGCCGGCCGACGGTCTGGGCGACCGCGCAGTACCTCTCCTACGCACCAACCGGCAGCACGGTGGACTACGAGGTGACCTTCGGCGCCACCGGGAAGAACGTGAGCCAGGCGCGGGCCGTCGCCCGGGTTGAGGGACGCGAGATCCTGACCGTCAACGCCGCCCTCGGGCTCGGCCGGGCCGAGATCGGCGGCGCCTGGGTGGAGCGGCCTCGGGTACCGCCACCCGAGGACTGCCCGGTCCGCAAGCTCCCCCAGATGTTCACCAACAGCATCCTCGACCGCATCGACGTCCGGGTGGCCAAGGGCCGGATGTTCGAGGACCTCAAGGGCTCGGCCGGTGACCCTGACTCGGCCCTGTGGGCCAGGGTGCCCGGACACCTCGAGCCGTCGGCCGCCACCCTCGCCATCTTCGGCGACTACGTCTCGGGCGGGGTTTCCCAGCCCCTGGGCCGCCGGACCATGGCCCGAAGCCTGGACAACACCCTGCGGGTGGCCCAGCTGCGGCCGACCGAGTGGGTGCTGTGCGACATCCGCATCCACGCCGTCGTCGACGGCTACGCCCAGGGGACCGCTTTCCTCTGGTCCGAAGACGGCACCCTTCTGGCCACGGCCAGCCAGTCCATGTCCATCAAGTTCTGGCCGGACGACGAGCCGCTGCCGCAAGCGACCTGAGGGTCGACCGGGCTCGGGGGACGCGCCGGCGGGGGACCCCGGGGCCTGCTCAGCGAGTATCGGGCCGGCGGGCGGCGGTCAAGCCAGTGCCCCGGAGCCGCAGGGCCACGCCGGACCACGAGAATCGGCACGACGCGGTGTTCGCCTCGACGGCCCCCGTCGCGGCGGGTCCATCACGTTAAGCTCACCCGGTCCCCGGGCTACCAGGTTGGGGCGACCTTAGGGAGACACCGTGGACGATGTTCATCGCAGTTATCGGCGCGCCGTGCTCAGCGGTGTCCTATTGGGTGCGTTCCTCCTCGTTCCCGGGGTCATGAAGGCGGGGGCGAACACGACAACCGACCTCTACGTGGCCCAGAGCGGGTCCGGCGCGGTGTGCACGCAGGCCACTCCGTGCGGATCGGTCGAAACTGCTGTCTCGGTTGCCTCCGGCCTGACTGATGACGTCGTCATCAACGTCGGAGCCGGCAGCTACAACGAGGCGAGTGGCGTCACCATCTCGGGGAACAGCGAGTCGTCACTCACCATCAGCGGGGCCGGGTCGTCGTCGACCACCGTGCAGCCTGGCGCGGGTGCGACCCTATTCACCCTCTACCAATCGTTCCCGGTCACCATCGAGGGCGTCACCATCTCGGGCGCCGACGTCACAGGCGACGCCGGCGGGGTAGCCAGCTTCGACTCCGGGGGCCTCACCTTGTCCGATGACATGATCGCTCACAACGCCGCCTCCAACGAAGGCGGCGGGGTCGACAACGGCGGAAGTCTGACGATGACCGACGACACCGTCTCGGGCAACTCGGCCATCGACGGTGGCGGGATCGAGAACGATGGCGGCACGCTTACCATGAACGACGACACCGTCTCTTCGAATACGGGGGGTAACGGAGCCGGGCTGGACTTCACCAACGGAGGCTCGGTCTCGGTGACCAACACCACGTTCTTCCACAACACGGCCGCAGACGAGGGCGGTGCCTTTCACTCCTACGGCACCCGCAACACCTTCGTGGATGACACCTTCGCCGACAACACCTCCACCGGGTCGGAGGGCGGGGCCATCGGCCTGGAAAGCCCCACAACGGCTGCTGACATCACGGTGTGGAATTCCCTATTCTCCGGTAACACCGGGGGGGGCAGCTGCTACGCCCCGTATCCCGCGCCCATCGTGACCGATGGAGGTCACAACGTGGCCGACGACACCAGCTGCGGGTTCGGGGCCACCAGCGTCTCGGGCTCGACCACCATCGGCACCCTCGCACTCGCCGCCAACGGCTCGAGCGGGCCGGAGACCGCCGCCCTCAGCACATCGAGCTCGGCCTTCGGTGAGGTCCCCGCCGCGGCCTGCACGGTCGCGGCCGACGAGCGGGGCCTGCCCCGACCCGGAACGGGCTACACCAGCTGTGACGCCGGCGCCTTCGAGCTTCAGGGCACGATCACGCCCCCCGCACCGCCGGCGGCCACATCGGGCTACGACCTGGCGGGTTCGGACGGCGGGGTCTTCGTTTTCCCGGTCGGCCAGGCCTCGGGCTTCTTCGGGTCGCTGCCCGGACTCGGGGTCAAGGTGACCGACATCGTGGGCATCGTGCCCACCAACAACTTCAGCGGCTACAACCTGGTGGGTTCCGACGGTGGGGTGTTCGTCTTCCCGGTCGGCCAGTCCAGTGGTTTCTTCGGATCCCTCCCCGGGCTCGGGGTGAGCGTGAACAACATCGTGGGCATCGTGCCCACCAACAACGACCAGGGCTACGACCTGGTGGGGAACGACGGGGGGGTCTTCGTGTTCCCGGTCGGACAGTCGAGCGGCTTCTACGGATCGCTGCCCGCGCTCGGGGTCCACGTGAACGACATCGTGGGCATCGTGGCCACCCCGGGGGGAGGCGGCTACTTCCTGGTCGGCAAGGACGGCGGGGTCTTCACTTTTGGCAACGCCCCCTTCTTGGGCTCGCTGCCCAGCATCGGGGTTTCGGTGGATGACATCTCGGGCATCGCGTCCACCAGCAACGGCCAGGGCTACTACGTGGTGGGGGCAAACGGGTCAGTCTACGGCTTCGGCAACGCCAACTCCTACGGCTCGCTCCCCGCCCTCGGCGTCATGGTCAGCAACATCGTGAGCATCGTGCCCACCCCCGACGGTGGGGGCTACTGGCTTATCGGCTCCGACGGCGGGGTCTTTGCCTTCGGTGACGCGGTCAGCCAGGGGTCGCTGCCCGGACTCGGGGTCAAGGTGAACAACGTGGTCGGCGCGGTGCCGACCGGCTGAGACCCGCAGGCCTGGCCGCGGACACGCGCGACGAACCATTCTGGGTGCCTACTCCGGGCGGCCGCCCAACGCAAAAAGCCCTTGCGGACCTTTGGCTGGGCGGCCCCATCAGCGGCGTTCTCGGGTTCGGATTCATGCTGCTCGACGCGCTTGGCCAGCTGGTCGGCCCGCCCGTTGGCGCGCCTCTATGATTCGGGTTGCAAGGCAGATGGTCGCGATCACCGCCCTCGAATGGAGGACACCCATGAGTAGGCATTGTGTGCCTGACTTCTGTGAATCCGAGGCGAGGGCCGGGAGGTGAGCGCCTCCAGACGCATGTGGGCCGGTTTCATTCTTTTCATCGTGCTGTTCTTGGTCGCCAACGCGGGCTTCAAGCAGTACACGACGTGGCCGCGAGGGCTTGTGTGGGGAGCTATGGTGGCTGCCTGGTTGGCCTTCATTTACGCGATGTACGTGTTCTACTTCGACGTCACGCGTGGTGATCGTCACCTCCAGAAGAGCGGGATCAAGGGCACCGCAGTCGTCCTCACCGCGAAGCAGACAAGGACGAAAGCCCAGACGGGGCAGTTCACCTACCAGGCGCCATTCATCTGGAAGTACACCCTGCGGGTGACGATACCCGGCAAGGCACCGTACGAGTGTACGTGCGGCGTCGCCCGCGACGACATCTCCGAAGGCTCGACCGTCCCTGTCGTGGTGAGCCGCTTCAATCGACGGAGCGTGGCCTTTCTCGATCGCGTGTCTGCCTGAGGCTCGGTCACATCTCAGCCTTAAGCGAGGGGCCCGGTACTTTCCCGATGAAGGCGCCGGGTCGACCTCCTCGCACCGGTTGCCGCTGCGGTGCGCTGGCGCCGCCGACCTCCGAGTCCACCCGATCGGGCTACCCACCCCCCAAAGGTCACCCGGACCGCCCGCCAGCGGCCATCCGCTAGCTTTTCGGCCGACGGTGACGCTGCGCTGGCGCCGCCCACCAAAGGAGCGCCATGCCCGCCATCTCGCCCACTCAGCCCCGACGCCTCGACCGGGGGCCCCGGCCCCACCGGGGATTGGGCGCCCTAGTGGCGCTCGTCGCCGGCGGGGCGCTGGCCGCACCGATGTCGGCGACCGTGGTCACCCTCGCTGCCACCCCCGCTGGGGCCGCCAGCCTCAGCCCGACCGCCTATGTCGCCAACGACGCCCTCGACACGCTCAGCCCCATCGACATCGCCACTAACACCGCGGGGACCCAGATCAGCGTCGACACCACCCCACTGTTCTCGGCCATCACCCCCGACGCCAAGACAGTCTACGTGACGGTCTACGGCGACGACGCCGTCACTCCTGTTTCGACCGCCACCAACCAGGCCCTCCCCCCGATCGCCGCGGGCAACGAGCCTTACGGCATCGCCATCGCTCCCGACGGCAAGACCGCCTACGTGACCGACCAGTCGTCGGACGTGGTCACCCCCATCAACCTGGCCACCGGGACCCCCGAGGCCACCATCCCCGTCGGGACCACCCCCGCCGGAATCGCCATCACCCCTGACGGTCGGACCGCGTATGTGGTCAACCGAGACTCGAACAATGTGACCCCCATCAACCTGACGACCACCCCGCCCACCCCCGGGACCCCGATCCCGGTCGGCGTCGACCCCGGGAACATCGCAATCACGCCGAGCGGGACCACGGCCTATGTCGTCGACTCCGGCAGCAACGCGGTGACCCCGATCAACATCGCCACCAACACCGCCGGCACCCCCATCACAGTCGGGAACCGGCCCTTCGACATCGGCATCACCCCGAACGGCAAGACCGCCTATGTGAGCAACGCCCTCGACGACACCGTCACCGCCATCTCCACTGGCACCGACACCGCCGGGCCGGCCATCCCTGCCGGCCACAGCCCCGGGGGGATCGCCATCTCTCCCGACGGCACCACCGCCTATGTCTCGGATGAATCGGGCGCCACGGTGACCCCGATCGCCACCGCCTCGAACACGGCCGGGACCCCGATCCCGGTCGGGATCGGACCGGCAGGGATCGCTATCACCCCCGACCAGGCCCCGGCCGCCGCCTTCACCACGACGTCGGGGACCCCGGGGAACCCGACCACCTTCGACGCCTCGGCCTCGTCTTCGCCGGTCGGGTCCATTGCTTCGTACACCTGGAACTTCGGTGACGGGACCACGACCACGACGACCAGTGCCACCACCACCCACACCTACGCCGCCCCGGGCACCTATTCGGCGACGCTTACGGTCACCAACACCCAGGGGACGTCGACCACCCAGGTCTTCACCGGCCAGACCGTGTCCAACAACGGGGGGCCCTCGGCCACGGTGACCCAGTCGGTGTCCACCGCCGGCTACGACCTGGCCGGCTCGGACGGCGGGGTCTTCGTCTTCCCGGTCGGCCAGGCCTCGGGCTTCTTCGGGTCCCTGCCCGGCCTCGGGGTCAAGGTGAACAACATCGTGGGCATCGTGCCCACCAACAACTTCACCGGCTACAACCTGGTGGGTTCCGACGGTGGGGTGTTCGTCTTCCCGGTCGGCCAGTCCAGTGGTTTCTTCGGATCCCTCCCCGGGCTCGGGGTGAGCGTGAACAACATCGTGGGCATCGTGCCCACCAACAACGACCAGGGCTACGACCTGGTGGGGAACGACGGGGGGGTCTTCGTGTTCCCGGTCGGCCAGTCCGCCGGCTTCTACGGCTCGTTGCCCTCGATGAACGTCCACGTGAGCAACATTGTGGGCATCGTGGCCTCCCCGGGGGGCGGGGGCTACTTCCTGGTCGGCAAGGACGGGGGGGTCTTCGTATTCGGCAATGCGCCCTTCTTCGGGTCCCTGCCGGGCATCGGGGTCTCGGTCAACAACATCGTGGGGATCGCCTCGACCCCCGACGGCCAGGGCTACTACGTAGTCGGGGCCAACGGCGCGGTCTACGGGTTCGGGGACGCCAAGTCCTTCGGCTCACTGCCCGGGCTCGGGGTCAGCGTTTCCAACATCGTGAGCATCGTGCCCACCCCCGACGGGGGGGGCTACTGGCTCATCGGCTCTGACGGCGGTGTCTTCGCCTTCGGTGACGCTTCCAGCCAGGGGTCCCTCCCCGGAGTGGGGGTCCATGTGACCAACGTGGTGGGGGCGGTGCCCACCGGCTGAGAGTGAACGGCACCCGGTCCAACGAGACCGAGGCACAGCCAAGCTCCTTGGTGGCAGGTATTCGGGGACGGCAACTTCGCAACTGTCTGCGTTGTCGTCCGTGAGTGGTCCCAGCGCGGCCGGGTAAGGCGAACGCGTATAGCTCAGTCGGTTGGAGCGCGGCAGCACTGATAAAGCGATAACGGCTGTTTTTGGGACGGCGATAGACGACGATACTGCGTCTTAACTGCAAGGATGCAGACAGGGGTCAGTCGGAGACGACGCCAGAAGGCGCGAGTTGTAGTCCAAAACAGCCGCCACGCCAGTTGAATTGCTCGAGTCCCCGGTCTCAGCGCCTGGTCGCCGGGGCCCCGTAGCGCTGCCGTGCAGCTTCCCCGGATGTACCGAGCATTGCACCAATAGCTGCCCAGCTATGCCCGTCACCCCTGGCCGCATGGACGGCGTCCTCTATTGCTTGCTCGGTGGCAGCCCGGCGCAAGAACGCCTTGCGGACCCTTCGCAGGGCGGCCGCATCGGCGACGTTCTCGGACTCGGACTCATGCTCCTCGAAGCGCTTGGCCAGTTGGTCGGCCTGGCTCACGATCTCCTGGGCCGTTCTGGGCATCGTCATCACCTCAGGTACTTAGGTCGGGCCTCCATGGCGTGCACGACCACTGGACCGTCGGAGGGGGCCACAACTCCGATCTCGAGCAACCTGCCGGCTCTGTCTCACCCGACGAACATTAAGAGCCGCTCGTCGAACTCCTCGATCAGGATGGGATTGTTGTACGCATGGAGGATGTCATGGTCATCGACGCCGTGCCGATGGGCACTCTCGGTGATGATTGGATCGCCCTCCACCTCCACAGGGTACTTTGGATAGGGCAAAGCTCACAAGTTACCTTGCCGGAGGGCTCTCCGTAGCCCCCAAAGGCTCCTGGCCGCAACCCCGTAGATCAACCCACGCTCGCGAAACGGCACCCGGTCCAACGGGACCGAAGGCACAGCCGAGCGCCTTGGTACTGCGTCTGAGCTGCACCGATACAGACAGGGGTCTGTCCGAGACGACAGCAGAAGCCATGGCATGCACGATCACTGGTCCGTCGGTCACCTCGCCATTTCTAAATGACCCTCAGAGTCTCGGGAAGAGGCGTAGCCTCCAATCCGCTTGAAAGTGGGGTGACGCCCTAATTGACGGCCTGACAGCATGTATCTATGTCAACCGATGCCAACATCGAGCCCAATCCAGGCTGGCTCCTGAATGAGGTTGCCTCGGCGGGTCGGGAGAACCTCGATCCCGCACACGTTGACCGGTACGACGACAAGGAAGACGCCGACGCTGAGAAGGAGGTTGAGTTCTGCGAAAACCTGGGACTCGTTTCCTCATCAACCGTTGTCGAGTTCGGGAGCGGCACGGGGCAGTTCACGACAGCCGTCGCGTCCAAGTGTGCCCGAGTTGTCGCCGTCGATGTGTCAGCCGTTATGCAGAGTCGGCTCCACGACAAACTCAGAGATGACGGCATCACCAACGTCGAGCAGGTGCAGGCGGGTTTCTTGACCTACCGACACAGCGGCGAACCAGCCGATCTCGTGTATTGCCGATTCGCCCTTCACCACCTCCCCGACTTCTGGAAGGTTGTCGCCCTTGATCGGATCCTCGGGATTCTCCGACCGGGCGGGATCCTTCGGCTCTGGGACGTGGTGTTCAGCTTCGAGCCGGGCGATTGGGCGGAGCGGATAGAGAGCTGGTGCTCAACTGGGACTCCAAGCGTTGAGGATGACTGGACCAGAGCTGAGCTTGAGGAGCACGTTCGAGATGAGCACTCCACGTTCTCGTGGATACTTGAGCCAATGGCCGTCAGATGTGGGTTCACGGTTGAGTCTGCCGATTACTCAGATGACCAAATCCTCGCAAAGTACGTTTTGCGACGGACCTGAGCCCTGCCCCCGAACACGGGCTCTGTGCGACCATGTTCGGGAACCGGCAGAATGGACCACCATGGAATGGGTCCCCCCGAAGCCGCGACTGCAAAGTGGTGGTGTAGCTCTTCGGCCGTTCCGGGTGAGCGATGCTGCCGCGGTCGCCTCAGCATGTCGGGACCCGGACATCCTCCGTTTCACCTTCATGAAGGATGGCCTCACTGAGGCAGAGGCTGGCGAGTGGATTGACACCGGCAACGAGCGGTGGCCTATCGGCCATCCTCGTTTCGCCGTCGTTAATGCATACGACGATCATCTCCTAGGGCAGGTGGGACTGAACTTCAATCCTCGACACGTGAGCGCCGAGGCGCACTACTGGGTTGATGCCTCAGAACGTTCCCGAGGTGTTGCTTCTCGGGCGCTCAGCCTCCTCGTTGACTGGGGGTTCTCCAAAGGCATTCAGCGCGTCTTCTTGGTAATCCACCCCGAGAACAATCCATCGAACCGGCTGGCGGCAAGGCTGGGGTTCACGCGAGAAGGGGTACTGCGGTCCTATGAACCGATCAAGAGTGACCGTCCAGACCTCGTGTCGTGGTCGCTTCTCCCTGGTGACCCGCGCCCTTGGGGGTAGGCCGAGCCAATGTCTTCCACAGAGCGGCATGGGCCGTCATCGAGCACTCCGCCCGTGGCCAGGGGCGTCAGAGAACACCGGGAGTGGGGCGGGCTGCATCCCCTACTCGGGCACACGTGGGTCAGCCTGCGGAGGTCCCGCGTCGTGGCCGATGGCCCGATACTGCCGCCGATCGTATCCTGGGGGACGTGCCCGCTGAACCGGTCAGGAGATCGCTGGCATCCCAACCATTGCGCGGAACTCGTCCGTCGTATTGGTTACCGGGAATGGCTCACTCGGCACGTCGAGGCCTAGCCGGTCGCAGATGGGATCCCATCCGTCCGTTGGGGACCACTCCAGCAGGCGATCGCCGGGGACACCTCGCCGAACCGCTTCGTTGTGCCGCTCATAGGCGTCCATCATGACGGTGGGGTCTTCAAACGAATCACTGAAGCGATCGCGTAGGAGCTGAACGACAGCTGCCATCCACGGCACCAACTCGGGCGGGACCTTGTCAAACGACTGAAAGATTGTGTTGGATGCGCTGCGGTACCAAGATTCCGGATCTCGTACAGAAAGCAATACGAGCGCCTCCGGGTTAGCCGCTGACAGTTCGGGCCAGAACGAACAGCCGGGCCAGTCGACAAGAGAAACATAACCAGCAGGCATTGTTGACCAGTCGACGAGTCGGCCCTCGATAGCGTCGATCCAGCCAGGAGCTTGGGTTGGATCTCCCAAGATCTCGATCATGTGATGACACGGGCCGCCTAACAATTTTTCTAGCGCAATCTTCAATGAATGAGTACCTGTACGACCGACCCCAGCACCTACCACCTTTAGCGTCACTCCCAGACTCCTTTACTTGCGAGGACACAGCGCCCGCCAGCGACTGCATCATTGCTCGCGGTCACTCATCGGTCCAATGTGTAGGCCAAGGAACTCTCCAACCCTTCTGGACGCGCCTGCCCCCGACCGATGCTGCCGGGGAGAGGCCGTGACGATACCGCTATCTTCGGTCCTCGTATTCTTGCGATCAAGGCTGCGAGACGGAGATCGCGGTGCCCTTCCCGTATCGCCCCTTTAGCGTGTCAGAATCCTTCTTGTACGGAAGGCGACCCGTGATGCCGATGTGCCTCGGCCCAGCCAAGACTCGCCCCACGAAATCTTGATCGGCAGTCCCGTAGCATCCGTCAACTGTGCCGGGGGTGTCTCCGAATGGCCTGGGGTACATCTCTGGTCGCTGTCGAGATGCCCCAATCTGCCGGTCCAACGACCGATTGAACCCCTGACCTGCTTGCTCGAGTCACCCTGCCCGTAGTCGGCCCGACTTGGGCACTATGGAGGCGGCGACACCAGCTCGAGCGGAATCAGGCAAATCGATGTTCGACCCGTTTGGGGCCCTTGGACCCTGGCCGATCACCGCCCCTCCCCGCAGACTGGCATGAATTGGCGAAGCGTCATGCGCGATGACCGAGCATGGCGGCTTTGCTGCAGTGCGCTGAATCGAGTGTCATCTCGACCAGGCAGCCAACCTCGCGCGAGGGATGTGTCGCAGTGATCGAACTCTTGGACCGAACGGACGACCCGGCGTCGCTCCCCGCCGCGCGACGACGCTGATCCCATGAGTATCGGCGCCGAGTCGCCTGACCTCCCTGCGGCCGGCGCCACGGACGACCTGAAGACCCTTCCGGTGGCCGAAGTCCAGCAACGGTTGCAGACGTCCGATGATGGCCTCACGCAGGCCGAAGCCGAGAAGCGGCTGGCCCATTACGGGCCGAACGAGCTGGAGGAGAAGAAGGCCAATCCGCTCCTGAATCTCCTCACCTACTTCTGGGGCCCCATTCCGTGGATGATCGAGGCCGCGGTGATCCTCTCGGGCCTCCTCAAGCACTGGCCCGATTTCTTCATCATCCTCGTCCTGCTGCTGGCCAACGCCACCGTCGGCTTCACCGAGGAACACTCGGCCGGCAAGGCCATCGACGCCCTCAAGGCCCAGCTGGCCGTCAAGGCCCGGGTGAGGCGTGACGGGAAGTGGGTGACCCCGCCGTCGCGTGAGCTGGTGCCAGGCGACATAATCCGCCTACGCATGGGCGACATCGTGCCGGCCGACGCCCGGCTGATGGAAGGGGACGAGGTACAGGTCGATCAGTCCGCATTGACCGGGGAATCCCTCCCGGTCACCGACAAACCCGGTGACGCTGTGTTCTCCGGCTCGATTATCCGCCAAGGGGAGATCGGTGCGCTCGTCTACGCCACCGGAGCGGACACGTACTTCGGAAAGACGGCCGAGCTCGTCCAGGACGCGGCGACGGTCAGCCACTTCCAAAAGGCAGTGCTCAAGATCGGCAAGTTCTTGATCTTGCTGGCGTTGGTCCTGGTGTCGGTGATCGTCGTCGTCTCAATCATCCGCGGCGACCCGACTCTCACCACCTTGCAGTTCGCCCTGGTCCTCACCGTGGCGGCCATACCCGTGGCCATGCCCACGGTCCTCTCGGTCACCATGGCTGTCGGGGCCCGGCTACTTGCGAAAGAAAAGGCCATCGTCTCCAAGTTGGTGGCCATCGAGGAGCTGGCCGGGGTCGACGTCCTATGCTCGGACAAGACGGGCACCTTGACCCAGAACACGCTGACCCTTGGCGATCCCTTCACCGTCGGCGGTGTGTCGGCAGATCAGGTCATCGTCGCTGGTGCCTTGGCCTCACGGGTCGACGACAATGACACCATCGACCTGGCGGTCCTCGGTGGCCTGAGCGACGACACGGCGCTCGATGGGTACGAGGTGGGCCACTTTCAACCCTTCGACCCGGTGCACAAGCGCACGGATTCGGCCGTCACGGCGGCAGACGGCACCTCGTTCAAGGTCACCAAGGGCGCGCCGCAGGTGATCATGGAGCTCTCGGCCAACGCCGGCGAGGTGCACTCCGCCGTGGACGAGGCGGTCGACGGGTTCGCCAAACGGGGGTACCGCTCCTTGGGAGTGGCCCGAGCCGAGGGGGATGGCCCGTGGCAATTCCTCGGTGTCCTGCCTCTCTTCGACCCGCCACGGGTCGACGCCAAGGAGACAATCGCCACGGCTGAGGCTCTGGGCGTCAAGGTCAAGATGGTCACCGGTGACCAGGTGGCCATCGCCCAGGAGACCGCAAAGACACTGGGCATGGGCTCGGACATCCTCGACGCCTCGAGCCTGGGGGAATTCGAGCGGACGGAGTCGAAAGCAGCGACAGATGCCATCGAGGCAGCCGACGGGTTCGCCCAGGTGTTCCCCGAGCACAAGTTCCACATCGTCGACGTGCTGCAAAAGCAGGGTCACATGGTGGGCATGACCGGCGACGGGGTCAACGACGCCCCGGCGCTCAAGGAGGCCGATTGCGGCATCGCCGTCTCGGATGCCACCGATGCCGCACGCGCGGCGGCGGACATCGTGCTGATGACCCCCGGGCTCTCGGTGATCATCGACGCCATCAAGGAGAGCCGACGCATTGTCCAGCGGATGAACAGCTACGCCATCTACCGCATCGCCGAGACGTTGCGTGTGCTGTTGTTCGTCACCTTGACGATCTTGATCTTCAACTTCTTCCCGGTGACGGCCATCATGATCGTGGTCCTCGCGTTGCTCAACGACGCCGCCATCCTGTCCATCGCCTACGACAACGTCCGCTACAAGCGCCAGCCCGAGGCTTGGAACATGCGCCTGGTCATCGGCATGGCGTCCGTGCTCGGCCTGGTCGGCCCCATCGCCGCCTTTGGTCTGTTCTGCCTCGCGAAAGACGTGTACCACCTCGATCACGCCGATCTCCAGACCCTCATGTACCTGCTGCTGTCGGTTGCCGGTTCGTTGACCATTTTCTTGACCCGCACCCGCGGGCCGTTCTGGTCCGATCCACACCCGGCCCGGATCTTGTTGATGGCCGTGCTGGGCGCTGAAGCCATCGCCTCCATGCTCGCCCTGTTCGGGATCTTCATGCCTCCCCTCGGCTGGCACTGGGTACTCTTCGTCTGGGCCTACGCGCTCGGGTGGTTCCTCCTGAGCGACCGGGTGAAGTTGCTGGCCTATCACGTTCTCGATCCGGCAAGCAGCGACACTGTTGCGCTCACCGGAACGACTACAACCGAACCGGAGTGGCCCACCAGCACATCGAAGGAAGCGGCGCATACGTCGACGGTGGCTTCCTTCCACTCTGACGCCAACTCGGATTGACCGCAGCGACCCTTCCTGTCGCTCCGGAGAGTGCCCTGATCGGCCGGGACGAGGCGCCATCCTGCGGTAATTAAGATCCCGTGTGATGCCGGCCTTTGGCACCGATACTGGACAGGTGACGGGGAGGACCGGACTTTGACGGGAAAGAGCATGTCGGTCGAGGTGTCGCGCAGGATCGAAGCCCCGGCAGGCATCATCTTCAAGGTCCTTGCGTCTCCGCAGCGCCACACGGAGTTCGACGGATCCGGGATGCTACGGGGAGCCGACATCGACCGACCAATCTGCGCCGTCGGCGAAACCTTCAACATGAAGATGCATCGACTCGGTCGCGACTACTGCATGGTGAATCACGTCGTGGAGTTCGAGCCGGATCGCCGGATCTCATGGGAGCCCGCTCCGGGCGACCTCGATACAGCTGGAGGTGACCCATCCAAGATCGGCATCCCGGCGGGCTATCGCTGGGGCTACGTCCTCACGCCGGACGGTGACAACGCAACGGTTGTCACCGAAGTATTCAACTGCGGCTCGGACGAGAACCGATGGATTCTCCTCCAGGAGGACGGGCAGTGGATCAACGGGACCAACTCGGTGCTCGAGTCCATGACGGCCACCCTGGAGAGGCTTGAGGCGGTCAGCACCGAATAGGACATCGCGGGGCGTCCGTTCCAGTGCCACGAGCAAGGGCGGCCATGTACCTCCGACGGGTATCGGCGCCGTCGTCCCTACCATCGGGATTGGGTCACGCACTGAGCCATAAAGTGGCCATCGAACGTTCAGTCTCACCAATCACAAAGGACCGTTCCCGTGCCTGACATTCTCGACTCGATACCAGAAAGTCACAAAGATCTCTCGCTCGTCCCCTTGACAGCCACGCTGACCACGGTTGACTCTAACGGTCGGCCGCAATCGACAGCCGTCTGGTACTTCGTGGACGACGACGGGCAGCTCAAAGGCTCAACAACGTCCGACCGCCAGAAGTACAAGAATCTCGTGGGCAATCCGAACTGTGTCCTGTTCATAATCGACCCCCAGAACCCATTTCGGACCCTTGAGCTGCGAGCTGAAGCCGAACTTGTACCCGATACCGACAAGGCCACGGTTCGCAAGTTCGCCAGGGTCTATGGCGTAGACGAAGCGATGTTGGTCAATGAGGCGGAGCAGCGGTACACCTTCACGTACAAGCCCCGCCGAGTCGTGGTTACTCCGGCCCTACGCGTTGAAGTGGGGAGAGCGGGTTCGGATGCGCGGCGGTGAATGGCGTCTCGGCCAGGTGACACCACCGGCATGAAGCAGCACCCGAAGCCGATAGTGCTCGAAGCATGAGAGCCCTCAGCCACCTCGCTTGACCTTCTTCACGCAGAGGTTCAGACCCTCGGTCGGACCGTTGGAGGCGCCGGTGCGGTGGTGGTTCAAGATCTCGGGGCGCCAGCGTGCCAGGGTGGCGTCGAGCGAACGGATCTCTGCGACCTCGTCGGCCTTAACGCGGAGAGCCGTTAATCCACCCGACCAGAGCTGAAGCAGTACCCGCTCGTCCCAGGGCATCCCCGACCCCCGGGATGGGGTGCCAGCTTGGTGCCGTGGCCCAGAGGATTCGTGGGGGCCTCACTGAAGCACGAAGCCACCCATGGTCGTCACAGAGCCCAAGCCCGTCCGATGAGCAAACCGCTCCTGCATGCGCTAGGCGGAGGACGTCGATCGGGAGAGCGAATAACGCACCCGAACTCGATCGGTACCTGGCATTGTGCGGCCCTCAGACTGGTCTCCGCTCTAACGTTGAAGGCGTGGTCCAGGCAGGTCTCATCTTCGCATTCCTACTGTTCTGCGGCGTCGGTATCGTGACCCTTGGGCCGGGACGCATGGATGTAGTACCAGCATCCGGTCTGGGCAGCCCACGGCCAATGGTGATCTGGGCGGTGTGGATCGGTGGCCTCACCCTTGTCGTCAACACTTTGTCTCTGGTGGTTCTCCTCTTCGTGTTCCCATCCATCTCGGCCGCACTTCTCTTTTGGCTCATGCCCTACAGCCTGGTCCTTTGTGTCGTCGACGTGGCGGTATACGTTCGTGAGCGCCGGGCGGTGTCGATTTCATCCCCGCCGACCAAATCCTGGGCAGTCTCCCTCGTCCTCTCGCTGTCCATCGCCATGTTCGGCCTTGTCATCCTCTGCATCGCGCTATTCCACGGTGCCCAGCTGGGGCCTCTTGATCCAGGAGGTCTTTAATAGAGCGACGGACTTCGTCCGTCTTACTCATCGCGTTGCGGCCGTCGCCGGGCACCCAACAAGGGCTGTTCGGACAAAAGAGGAGATCAATAGATGTCGGCAACCCTGAAGCTGACGCACAAGGCAATCGGAGCGGAGGTCCGGCGTCAGCCGTACGAAGTGGTGGTCGACGGTGAGCAGATCGGGTCGGTCGAAATGAACGGCACGATCGAGCTACCAGTCGATCCTGGGCGTCATACCTTGCAGGTCCGCAGTGGCCGAAAGTCGAGCAGTACTGAGACCTTCGACGCAGCCGAGGGCGACATCGTCTCCTTCCGATGCACCGGGAAGCGGTTCTTACCGGTTTTTCTGGCATCCTTCATCGTTCCCAGGCTCGCACTGAAACTCATTCGCGGTTGAGTCGCCGTCGCCGTCGTGGCGCTCACCGGCACGTCGTCGTCGCCGCCCAGCACGCCTGGACCGGGCGGGCCGCTGGAAACGCGACGGGCCGCACTCTGACGAGCCGTCAGCGTGTGTGGAGCATCCAGAGCTTGGGCTCGAAGAAGGTATCGGTACCTGCCGACATGTCCGGCGCAGCGAGTCCCCCGGCAAAGACGGACTGCCTCGTCTCTGGGGACCTCATTTGTGTCCGGTGTTCCCAGTCGACGACGGGTGCGGTGATCTCGGGCGACCGTGCTTCGCAGCGGAGCATCTTTCCACCGAGGCATTCATAAGTTTACAGCCGCGGGTCGAAAAGGACGCTGTCGTTGCGCAGCCACTCGGCAGAGCCTTCTTCCGGGATCAGTGTCCAACTTCGCGTGCGATAATGTAAAAGTGCAGGCGGGACTATAGCTCAGTCGGTTAGAGCGCAGCACTGATAAAGCTATAAGGACCAGTTTTCGGGACGACGATAGACGGCAATACTGCGTCTGAGCTGCACCGATGTAAATAGGGTTCTGTCGGGGACGACAAAAGAAGGCGCGAGTTGTAGTCCAAGTTGTAGTCCAAGATCCGCCGGATTCATCGGGGTGCCGACTTCTTGGACCATTGCAACTTTGACGCCCCTGCCGGGCCCGTTGACCACGAGTGACTGTGATGACCGATCAGGCCCGATTGGCGCCGTCGATCGGTCCGACGCCGACAGTTACCGCCAGTGACCGTGCGTCACCAAAGACTCCGGCCGCAGGCTACGCGTGGTTCGGCAGGCTGAATGCCTCAGCTGGCGGCCCGGACCCGGATGTCGACATGGAGTCCTGCCTGGGTCAGCATGTTGACCAGGGTGTCGATGCTGAACAGGTCGATCTTCCCCCTCATGAGATCAGAGATCCGGGGCTGGGTGACACCGAAGAGCTTTGCTGCTTCGCTCTGGGTGACCTCAGCATCGGTGATGTGAGTGACGAGCTCCTGCATGAGTGCCGACCGGATCTTCATGTTCTCGGCCGCACCCGGAGTGTCTTCGATGGCGACCCAGACGCTGTCATATCGCTTGGCCGTCACGGCTTCCCCTTCGTCGCGTTGAGCTTGATCATCTGCTTGTAGCGCTCCTTGCCCAGCTCGATGTCTGCCTGGGCCGTCCGTTGGCTCTTCTTCTGGAAGCAATGCAGGACATAAACCGTGTTACCGAGCGTGGCCACGTAGAAGACCCGGTACGCACCGCTGGCGTCACGGACCCTGATCTCCCGACAGCGCGGACCGATCGCCGTCATTGGCTTCCAGTAAGGGGGGTCTTTCCCTGATTGGACCAGATAGAGCTGGAAACCGGGCCCGCTGGCGGGCGACTTCGGGGAAGGCCCGCAAGTCGTCAACAGAGCTCCCCAAGAAGGTGATGCCCTTCACCATCGAAGGTTATACAATATCTTGCATAACCGTCATGTGTGAGGGTAGCTGACCTCAGGGCGGAGTCACTGTGGACGCTTGCAAGTGTTGCCTCGCCCCGAGCGTCGGGTCGGCGTCGACCATAGTCTTCACCGTCGCTCGAAGTCGTAAATGTCGTCAGCTGTCGGGCGTGACCGCATCCAATCGGCACCGAACCTCTGACGTATCCACGCCGAGAGCGCCCAGCAGCACCGCCGCAGGATCTGGTGGTTGGAGAGTGAGGATCTGGGCCAGCACCTGCTGGGCCGTGATCTGGAGCCTCCGACGGTTGGGCTTAGACGCTTCCTCAAGCACTTTCTTTGCCGCGGGCGTCATGCGGAGGCGATCTCTTTGCGCGACGTTTCTGATCCTCGGCTTCTTTGGCACGGCCCGCATCGGCAGCTCGGGAGCGTCGATGCCGGACCCCAGGCCCAGGGCACCCAGGGCTTCGTGATCGAGCGCCCCCAGGGCCCGCTAGGGCAGGCCGAGTGCCTCGTAAACGGTGTTGTCCACGGTTGCCATTAGAAGCTTGACGGCATCGAAATCGAGGTCGGCGTCTAGAAACCAACGAATCATGATGCGGTGCTGCCGCCTTGTGAAATCACCGTCCTCCACAAAATCGCTCCGCCAATCGCCAACAAGGGATCGGAGATCAGCCAGTTTGTCTTCGGTCCAGCCTTGCTGTCGCATGCTGTTCGTGGGCGACTGAGATAGGAGGACCGTGATCGCGTCCAAATAATTGAGGCACCGCTCGAATGCCACCCGACGGAAGTCCGGATCGTCCAGCCTCTCGTCGCGAGTCCTAGCCACATGCTCAGTCTCCCACCATGCCGAGTCGGAACCAGAACCCCGCACTGCCCCCGACCGCCGGGATGGCGACTGCGTCGGTGGTCATCCCGCAATAATGGCTGACGTGGATGAGATCGAGGTTGAAGTCGTCACCGCCCATAACGAGCGCGTGACCCTGCGTGTCGGTGACGTGTTCCTGAAGGTCGACGCTGATCAAACGCGTACAGAGGTCGAGGTTGAGGCGATGGCTTTGGCGCCGATTCCGACTCCGGAGGTGCTCTGGCGCAAGCCACCCGTGCTCGCGCTCGCGGCCCTCTCAGGGAAGGCTCTGGGCCACCTCGGCGCGCCGTCGACCGCGTCGTCGGCGGCGTGGGCCGCGGCGGGCGCCGCCGTCCGAACGCTGCACGACGCTCCGCTGCCGCCGTGGCCCGGCAAGAGTCTGGACGAGGTGGCCTCGCGCCTCGGCGACGAGTGCGAGTGGCTCGTCACGAACGGCGTCCTTCCCACCGATGTGGTCACGCGCAACCGTCAGATTGCCGAGGCTGCGCTCCGGCCGTGGACACCGGTGTTCACGCACGGCGACCTGCAGATCACCCACGTGTTCGTCGAGGATGACGAGATCACCGGCGTGATCGATTGGTCCGATGCGGGCCAGGGCGATGCCCTTTTCGACCTCGCCATCTTGACACTCGGACACTCGGAGCACCTTGGCGACGTCGTCGCCGGTTACGGCACCGACGTCGACTTCGATGTGATCCGCGCCTGGTGGTCGTGGCGATGCCTGGTAGCGGTCCGATGGCTGATCGAGCACGGCTTCGACCCGAGCGCGCCGGGCTGCGAGTTCGCCGTGCTGAGATCGCAACTCTGAGGTTGCACCAAGCCAGCCTCGGGCTGAGAGCGGTGCCCCCGACCCCCGGCAGGGGGTCACCGATACCAACACACCTTTGCAGAGACGGATAGGTTTTCGAGTGTGAATGCTCAGGACGTTTACCGGTCGATTCAGGCTGCTCCCGCGTCCCGGGAGCTGCGCTCTAGCTGGAGTCTGCGCCGTTACGAGGACTGGCTGGTGGATCGCCTTTCCTCCCTCGGCCAGTAGGCAACTCAGAGAAAGAGGAATCATATGAAACGTCAGTGCAGTGCTGACATTCTGATTGACGCCCCGCCCCAGGCGGTTTGGTCCGTCGTGTCTGACGTCACCCGAGTAGGCGAGTGGAGCGGTGAGTGCCGAGGCTGCACTTGGGAATCGCCATCGGATAAGGCCGAGGTTGGCGCCCGGTTCAGGGGCAAGAATCGCCGGGGAGCATTTCGCTGGACTCGCATCAACCAGCTCTTCGTCGTTCGCGAGCCTGAGGAACTTGTCTGGCGGACGATGCCGGGCGGGTTCTACTCGGACTCAGTTGAATGGCGATTCACCCTGATGCCCGAAGGTGGGGGAACACGCGTGAGCGAGTCGTTCGAGGTCATCAAGCTATCCAAGATCCTTGAGTTCTGCCTCCGCTTGATCGTGCCCGCCCACAATGACCGATCCACCGATCTCGTTGATGATCTCGGACGGCTAAGGGCGCTTCTGGAGTCAAAATCCACCGTGTGAGCGGCCATCCAGTACGTGTCGATAGCGCTCAGGGCGCCAAAGTGCCCCACTTCACCGGGACTGAGGCAGCCGGGGCAGCGCCCAGCTCGGCGATGAGCCACAATCGAGACGTGGTCGCATCCTGGGTCTCACCCAAGGCAGCCAAGGGTACACAGAGCAACATCACCGGGCGCGGCCTCGTCGCCGTAGACACCATCAACAAGGACGAGGTGGTCGCCGTCAAGGGCGGCCATCTTGTTTCCACTGAAGCGTTCCAGTCCTTGCCTCTTCACCTCCAGAATGCAGATGTGCAGATAACCGACAATCTTCACCTTGTGGCACTGACCGACGAAGAATACGAGCCGGTGATGCTTTTCCTCAACCACTCCTGTGAGCCAAACGTTGGCTTCGGCGGCAACATTGTTCTCGTCGCCATGCGCGATATTGAGACTGGAGAAGAACTGACGACTGATTACGCCCTCTTTGATGACTATGACAGCTCAATGGAGTGCCATTGCGGCCAACGATCATGTCGGGGCCGCATCGATGGGCGAGACTGGAAGCGCAGTGATCTTCAGGAGAGGTATCGGGGGTACTTCTCTTGGTACTTGCAGCACAGGATTCGTGACAATCGGTAAACAGACGAGGACGGCTACTAGTGTCCCAGTTCGCCGGGATGAGGCGAGTTATTACCCCCGACGGTCGGATAGTCGGGGATACCCGTGGCTCACGGGGTTGATTCGCGCTGAGGGTGTCGGGGCGAAGAACTGCCAGCTACGATCTGGAACTGTGCCGAAAGGTGCTCTTTCGGGATCCGAACCTCATCAACAGCGACAGGTCGCCGAGTCGTTCGGCTCGGACGCCGACCGTTACGACCGTGCACGGCCCAGCTATCCCGAAGCGATGGTCGAGCGGATCGTCGCGGAGAGCCCCGGGCCTGACGTCCTCGACGTCGGCACCGGCACCGGCATCGCCGCCCGCCAGTTCCTAGCGATCGGGTGCAGGGTTCTCGGGGTTGAGGTCGACCCCCGCATGGCCGACCTGGCCCGGCGCAGCGGGCTCGACGTCGAGGTGAGCGCCTTCGAGGCTTGGGATCCAGCTGGGAGAGATTTCGATGCGGTCGTCTCCGGGCAGACGTGGCACTGGGTGGACCCCGACGCCGGAGCGGCAAAGGCGGCCGAGGCACTGCGGCCCGGTGGCCGACTGGCCGTGTTCTGGAACGTGTTCCTGCCTCCACCCGACGTAGCCGAAGCTTTCTCCGCGGTGTACCGCCACGTGATGCCCGACGTGCCGTTTAACCCCTGGACGAAGCCCCCAATGGACACATACTTTGCGATCTTCACCAAGGCTGATGACGGGTTCCGGAACGTGGGTGCATTCGGCGATCTAGAGCAGTGGCGATTCGACTGGAAGCGGTCCTACACCCGAGAGGAATGGCTGGACCAAGTTCCAACGCATGGCGGTCACTCCCAGCTCCCCCAGGGGCAGCTCGAGGGACTGTTGGCAGGCGTCGGGGCAGCCATCGATTCCGCGGGAGGCAGTTTCACGATGGGTTATGCGGCGGTGGTGATCACCGCCGTACGAGCCTGAGTGCTTACATCTGTCGCGTATCCCCGACCGCCGGGACGGTGAAACAACCGCGGATAGATCAGCTGTGCGTCCCGATCTCCGGATCTCGTGAGGATGCTCCCCTTCGAAAGACGGCCCAGCTCCCCCACAGGGCCTCACTCTCAACTGCCGCCCAGGACGAGTCCGGGGCTTGTTTCGTCAACGCGTCCCAGATGTCCGCTGTCCTTTGGAAGTACGGGGCTCCGGAGCCGAGGGCGTTCGACCAGACAAACGTACCAGCGTGGGCAAGAACCCTGACGGTTTCGGCCACGAAGAGCGGTCCATCGCCAATGACGATGGCATCAAAGGCCGCATCCGGGAATGGGAGGATGCTTGCGTCGGCCTGGACCTGACAGGCGTGACGCTGGTGCGCCATCATCCCGAGTGAGAGATCCACGCAGACAAGTTCATCCCATATTTCGTTGAGGTACGCAGTGAGAACGCCCGTACCACTAGCTATCTCGAGACATCGACCTCCTCGCTGGAGACGACCCCGATCCAGCGCATCGATCAGAGGCGCCGCCCGGTAGCCCCCCCGCTCGTCGACCCAGTTTGTGGACAGCGAGTCGAACACGTCGGCAGTGATTTTGGCAAGGTCGGGCGTCCAATGTGAGGGGTTGCTGAGGATCTCTCCCATGAGCCGCTGATTGTCCCAGGCCTCAGGTCGGACCGGCTTCCCCTCGGGCACGTCGATCAAGCGCGGAAGCGTCGTTATGTCCCGGTCCATTACATTCCAGTTTGAGGGGCTGAGAACAGGTCCATGAGGGTATCTCCTACCCCCGGCAAGGTGATGCATTCGGAGCCGTTCTAACTGTCCTTCGGGGATAGTGGCAGGGCCTTGACCGGGCCAGGTCCCCGGTTGGGATGACCTGACCCGGTCGATCTGCGCCATGATGAGAATCGTGGTCCATCTCAATCAGAACGGTGATGAAATCATTGTCACCAGGCTGACCAAGGCCTACGCATCCGTCCAGGCAGTTCAGGAAATCGATCTGAACATCCCCCGAGGAGAGACGGTCGCCCTTCTCGGCCCGAATGGCGCAGGCAAATCAACCACAATCGACATGATCCTCGGGTTGTCTCGACCCGACAGCGGCGCAGTCTCGGTCTTTGGAGTCGATCCCGCCACGGCTGTGCGAGCCGGCTGGGTAGGCGGGATGCTGCAGGCAGGGTCGCTGCCCAATCTCCTAAGAGTGCACGAGCTCGTAACCTTGATGGCGTCCTACTACCCGCACCCCCTTTCCGTTGAGGACGTCATGAGGCTCGCGGGAATCGACGAGCTCTCAGATCGGTGGACGACGAAGCTTTCAGGCGGCGAGGTACAACGGGCGCGCTTTGCCGCCGCGCTGGTCGGTGACCCCGATCTCCTGGTGCTCGATGAGCCAACCGCCGGCATCGACGTCGAAGGACGCCGTGAGTTCTGGCAGACGATGCGGTCAATCGCCCAGCGCGGCAAGACCGTCATCTTCGCCACCCACTACCTTGAGGAGGCCGACGCCTTCGCCGACCGGATTGTGCTCATGGCCCATGGCCGGATCGTCGCCGACGGCCCAGCCACCGAGATCAAGGCAATGGTCGGCGGGAGAACGATCAGGGCAACGTTGCCGGACGCTGACCTCGCGTCCCTGAGATCCTTGCCGGGCGTCGTGAGCGTGGAGAACCACGGCGATACGGTCATCCTGTCGTGTGTCGACGCCGATACGGCCCTCGCTGCTCTGCTGGGTGAGTTCAAAGGGGTCCGCGACATCGAGGTACAGGGAGGGAGCCTGGAGGATGCGTTTTTGGAACTCACCAACGACCGGGACCCCCTTGGCGATCGAGATGACACGAGCCCTGGAGCCGACCGGTGAGGAGCGCCACCCACATCCGCTACGAAATCCTCCGCACGTTCCGCAACGGCAAGGTCCTCTTGCTGACCTTGGCACTGCCGCTCGTGGTATTCCTTGCCGTGACTCCATCGAATCGCCATAACCACCCCGAGGGCATCCCATTCGCGCTTTACTTCATGACCGGCATGGCGGCCTATGGCGCCATGTGGGCCGTGGTGTTGTCAGGGGCTCACATCGCCATCGACCGCTCGACGGGATGGAACCGACTATTGCGCATCACGCCGCTGCCGACCCGCACCTACTTCATCTCCAAGGTAATCACGGCCTACCTGGTGGCGCTTCCGGCCCTGGGGTTGCTGTACTTGGCCGGCGCGGCGCTGGGCGTCCGTCTCGATGCGACGCAGTGGCTGGAGATGACTGGCCTCCTCTTGGTTGGAGTGGCTCCCTTCGTGGTCCTAGGGATCATCCTTGGCCACGCGCTGCCGGCCGACGCGCTCGCGCCCGCAGCGGGCGGGCTCGTGGTTCTCTTGGCCCTCTTCGGGGGGGTCTTCGGACGCCTCTTCACCAGCGGGGTCATGTTCACGGTCGTCAAGCTCCTTCCCTCTTACTGGCTTGTCCAGGCCGGCAAGACCGCGTCGGGAACCGGCAGTTGGCCGGTGGAGGGCTGGGTCGTCGTGGCCGCGTGGACCGTCCTTCTCACCCCGCTCGCAGCGCTCGCGTATCAGCACGACACCACACGGGGCTGAATCCATTTAGGGGCACATGTGGAGATGACGTGTGGCCCGCCCTCTCGTTGTGAATCCACTGTCTCATATGAACGGTGAGAATTCTGGAGTCCGTCAGGTCCGATCGCCGGACCGACGGCTCGCTACAGGCATCCGAGACTTGAGCGATGCTCGCGCGAGTTACCCTGCTCCCATCCGCCGGCTCGGGGCGCGCTCTAAGGCGTCCTTACACAGTGTGCATCATCCAGACATTGGGCTCGAAGTAGGTACCGGTATCGGCTAACACCTCTAGGGGTACGAGTCCGCCGGGAAATGTGTATCTCCCATCCTCTGGAAACCAAATATCCGTCCAGCGTCCCCAATCGGTGACGGATGCAGTTATCTCGAGCGACCGTGGTTCACAGCGGAGCACCCTTCCGCCGAGGCGTTCGTGGGTTCGTAGCCACGGGTCGAACAGGAGCCCGTCATCCCGCTGCCATGTTGCATAGCGTTCAATGGCGATGAGCGGATAGCGGTCCTTCCAACTCGGTCGCACCGGTGCCAGGAGCGGAGCGAGACCATGGAGTCGGGCAACTTCTCCCATGGCCTTGATCAGAAGTGCACTCAAGCCCGATCCCTGGTAGCGGAGATCTACCTCTGCCGCCAAGGCCGAAAGCGCGGTTGGGGGAGCCGACTCGGTGATGGCCCGAATGCCAACTGCATCGATACCCGCAGGAAGGTCATCCAGGGTTCCATCCCAGCGGAAAGGGATCGTACGGCCGCGAGCGATGACCTGGCTCGTCCGATCGTCGACGAAGAGCACCTGGAGATGGGAATGGCTGGGAACCAACTCCCCGAAATATCGCCCTGCGTGATTGCCGTGATGGTTGTATTCCGGCCAGACGCCGTGGAAATGGTTTTCGGTGTTAACCAGCTCCCACAGATCAGGACGATCCTCGGCCGTGACTACCTCTAGCCAAGGTGGCACATGGGGCTTCGGATCCATGCAGCAATGATCCCACCGCCCTGGGCGATTGCCCCTCTCACCCCTGGGTATCACAGATCGCCGGGGAGGGGACGGTTATCCCATCGTGACGGGATGCTCAGCGAGATGACATTGGGGGCAACGAAAGGCCTCTTACCGTGGAGCTTGTTACGTAGCTAGTTATTTCCACCCCGTAACCCCCGAAATTCAAATACGACACAATGCCTGTGGTCGTGAAGCATTCAAGATCAAGGCGCTTCCCTGCACCGAATCGCCCCTTGAGGCAGGTAGAGGGGAATCCATTGACATTCTTCTGGGAGACATCGACTGTTTGTCCCGCACCGATCCGAGCTTCGACGGAGTTAAGACGATCCAAGGAGAAGCCTGCGGACCCCGGTTCCACGGTGGCAGGGAGTTGGTTATCGGGACTGCAGCCTGACGGGCCGCTGGTGGGGCAGGAAGCCGTAAACTTGCCAACCGTGAGTATTCGTTGGACCTGCACGTTCGATTCGATGACGACAAACGAGGCCTTGGGAGGGTCCTGGGAATATGTGGAGCGATACACGCTCGGTTGATGAACCTCCTGATATTTGATCGTGTAGGTGCGGTGTCCGCTGACCTTGGCGGCAGCTTGCAAGGTGTGTACTGCCTGGAGCGAAGTTGCGGCCCCATCAGCAGTACCACAAGCAACCACGACAAGGGGACAGAGCATTAGGACACCGGTCGTGATGATCGTCCGGCGCATCCGTGGATTATTTCAGAAGTTCTCGTTCTCGACGGGCCTATGCCCCAGTTCACCGGTAGCGGGACGGCTTTCAAAGCCGCAATAGCGAATGTCGGGCAGACTGGGGGAATGGGTGAGAGTGCCGACCCTGTTGCGTCTCGACGGGCTGCTGTCGCATGGGTGCAGCACCGCCAGGTGGTCCCGTCCCAGGTGGTCCTATCCCAAGAGGTCCCGGCACGCCCCCAGCGATTGTCTTGGATCAGCATTCCGATCTGCTGTCTCGGGGCAGTCATTCTTGCTGGAGTAGCCGTCTTCGGAATTCGAGACACCTGGGTGACATCCCGGGGAATCGACGGAAGCTGGGACGGTGGGTTCATCGTGGCGATTCCTGCGCTCCTACCGTGGATCTTCGTCGGAGTGTCCCTCATGAGATCTCGTCACCTCAAGCGTGATCGGTCCGCTGTTCTCTCGCACGCCGGACTGACCGCCATAGGAATTGGCCTCCCCGTGGCTCTATTGCTGGCGATCGGCGCTGCCTACTGACATATTGGGTATGGGCTCCGTCCCCGATCGGCTCCTCTCTGTCAAGCGGTGCCGGTTTTCAGCCTCCTAGTCGATGATTTCCGCGGCCTCGAGGAGGTCTTGTGGGAGTCGGGTGCTGGCGTCGAGGACTTCGATGCCGACGAGGCAGTCGTCTCTCCAGTCGAGCACGACGAACGCCTCGACACCCTCGGGCGCCCGGGCTTGGACGCTGGACGTGCGACCCGGCGGGAGGGGCCCGTCAGTGAGGTGGACGTAGACGGCATCGGCCTGGCGGTCATAGGTGATCTGCACTCTTCGATTCTGCCCCTGTTGTCGGTCACCAGCTGGCGATAGACCACGTCGGAGAGCCGCCGCTTCAGACAGCGAAGCGCCTCCTTGGGGGTCTTGCCGTCGAGCCGCTTTCGCTCGTAGTAGTCCCGACCGGGGCTCAAGGGCTGGCGGATCTGGGTGACGGCCATCATGTGGATGGCGTGATTGATGCGCCGGTTCCCAGCCCTCGAGAGCCGGTGGCGGACCTGGTCGCCCGAGGACACATCGATTGGGGCGGTGCCGTTGTAGGAGGCGAAGTGGTCCTTGGTCGGGAACCTGGCCACGTCGCCCACCTCGGCCAGGATCCGCCCGGCGATCACCGGCCCGATGCCGTAGAGGTCGGGGAGATGAGTGCCGGTGGCCTTCACCAAGATGTCGATCTGGGCGTGGCTGGCCTTGATCTTGGCGTCGAGCACCTCGATGTCGGCCAACTGCTCGGTGGCCAGTTCGAAGCGGACCTTCCCCACCTCGTCGTCGGGGCGCAGCCTGACCAGGACTGATGCGGCCTTTCTGGCGCTCAGGTCCTTGCGCATCCCACCGGGGGTCAGCTCCGACAAGAGCCGGTGCAGGCGACAGACGGCCTGGGTGCGCAGCGCCACCAGTTCTTCGCGGCGGTCACAGAGCAGGCGCAAACTGACGGTGGCGTCGTCGGGAGTCACCGCCTGGACCCCCTCACCGTCCAACGCGGCCAGCCCGATCGAGAGCGCGTCGTCCTTGTCGGTCTTCCGGCCATGGCCGGTCGAGAACACCCGAATCCGCGCCGCCAGCTTGGGCGGGACATCCAGGACCTGCTCCCCGTCGGCCACGAGACGCTGGGCCAAGGATCGCCCCGCCCCGTGACACCCTTCGACCGCCCATCGGCGATCCTTCCAGCGGTAGGCAAAGGCCATCAGGTTCCGATAGCCCACCGTGGAATTGGCGAATCGGGCCCCTTCGATCGGGGTCTTGGTCACCGGGTCGAGCACCGCCAGCGTGTTGCTGGCCTTGTGCGGGTCGACGCTGATCAATACGTCATTCACGATTCCTCCTTCGCTCTGGTTCTGAGGCGAGGAGGGCAATGCAACTTCTAGCGATGCAGACCTCTCTTGAGCCACTTCCTCACCGGGAGAGCTCAGTGGGTCGCAAGCCGTTCGTGAGCCAGACGTCAGACGCCGGCAGCCGGGACTCGAGCGAACCCACTGAGCTCAACGCCCGAGGATCGCAGACCCCCGGACTCCCAGGGTGGATTCAAACAAGTTGCCGGGACTGGGCGCACTATTCGTACCGGGACCGAATGAGCGTACTTGGCGTCATCCAGCGTCCACAGACCGCGCTTAGCATTCTTACGCATCACGGTGATTTTGACCTGCCTTGTCACCATCAGGCGGGCGGGTGATCATCGGGGCAGGATCCCGGCGGATCCGAGTACCGGGGGTCATCCGTCCATGGCTGGTCCCACCATCCGGGCTGAGCCGGTGCTAGGTGGTAGAGGGCCGTGAGATCGGCGAGTACGGCGCTGGCATACCGGACCACTCCCGCGGGGCACATGTGGACATTGTCGATCATGCGGACCCGCATCCATTGCGCGCGCGGCGCGTCGGGGGTTGTGGTCGGGGGCAGCCACGACGAGAACTCGCCGTTGAGCAGTACCGATGAACCCACCGGGAGGTACATCACCATGCCGGGGAATATCGAGGGCAACGAGCGGACAATGCTCTGCCAGGCCACCTGGCCGGCGGTCCGGGTGGCGTCCTGCGCCCGTTGGGCGTCCTTGGAGCTCGCCACTACCGGACCCATGAGAGGGTACTGGGCGAACATGACTCCCGAGACCCCGTTGCCGGGGGTCAGCATCAGACGGACCGCTTGCTCGAGTTCTTGTTTATAGGCGCCAGGTTGCTCCAGCGCGCAAGGAGGATGCTGGATCTGCGGATCCGCTGTACAGGTATTGTCCCAGCCCCAGGTGGCGATGATGATCTCGGGTTGAACCTCTGAGATCAGCGTCGGCAGGGACTGGCGCCAGTTGGTGGCGACCGAGAGACCGAAGCCATCGATAGAGCGATTTGCCACAGTGACCTCTCCGGTGGCACCCAATGCGGCGTCGATACCAAGCTCGGCCACGAACATCACCGAGTCGCCGAGCAGCATCACCCGGAGGGGTTGCTGCGGGCTGATGACCCGGCCGAAGGGCAGCCTGATTGGCAGCTCCTTTGAGAAGCCACCCGACCCAGGAACCACCGTGGTCACCCTCACCGTGGCTTTGCTCGGTGCCTTCACGATTGGCGGGGCCACGGCTGGAAGAGTGGCTCCCATCATCACGGCCGTCATCAATGCGGCGATCGCCGGTGCTAGGGCCAACGGGGGCCAACCGCCGCGTCGATGGCGCGGCACCGATGGCTTTCGCGGATAATCACTCACCTACCAGGTTGTACCACCTGACTAGGCGCCCGGCTCCGTCGACATACGAAGCCCGGTTGAGGCGAGCGCGGTAACCAGGGCGACGGCCACAGACCCCTAATCGGGTCACCGGCCTCCACTGTTCCCGTCCACCTATCTGTATCGGCCCAGGGCCGGGAGTTCTTCCGGCCAACGATACGCCGTCACTGGGAAGCCGTCCCCGATCGATCGGGAGTGGGTTGCACCAACAGCAAGCAGCTTTCCCAGGTCTGACGCCCGTTCCCCTATGGGTACTTGCGTTCTGCTTCAACGGCCAGACGAGATGCCAACTGTCGGGATATGCCCAGATACCGACCGACTTCGCTCCGGCTGACCCCGTCCTTTAAACACAATGCGAGTAGGGCCAATCGAACTTCGTGGCGGGCCCCATCGAACTCTTCGAGGGTTTCGGTTACTTCGCGACGCCTCATGGGAGCGCGCAAACTCCCAAGCGCGGTGTCTGCAGACTCACCCCGTCCGACCTTCTCAGCTAGTTCGGCATTGACCGCCTCGTAGCGTTGGAGGAGGTCTCGAAGACGATTGGAACACTCGATGAGATCCGAAATCCGACTTTCCAGGTGTTTGCTCTCAGTAGACATGGAACCTCAGGAGTGGAAATGACCCAATTCGCGTCAGGCCGTGGCGCACGGACACACCTACCACACGGATCTTCTCGATCTCTGTCCGGAAGCTGTCAGTTTCCTGTCATTACCCAGTATTGATGAGTATCGCCGCCTGTCCCAGACCGCCGGGTGGGTGGCGTCCGCGAGATCGCAGTTCTTCAGTTTGATAACGAATTGGGTGAGCCGCTTCAGTGATGATGGATCGACGAGGAACCACCCAGTTGTGGGTGCTAGATCAGCCGTGCATAGATGGGTGGTCGATCCCCATACAGAAGAGTTTGTGTACGTCCCCGTTCCCGGGAGGTGATCTTGGGCGATGATTGGGTCGCTCGGCGACGACACGGACAAGCCATAGGTACACAAGCCGGAACCGAAGATCACGGCTGTGACGACGTGATCAGCCTGCGCTCTCACCCCCACATACGTCTTCTTGTATCGAGCATCCGCCTGCAAGTGGCGGACTGGCACCTAGTACGACCACCACAAAGGCCCATGCGCCGCCCGGTTCGAAATACCCTTCGTTCAGTATTCTGATTTGAACGAATTTATGTAACACACTCCAGAAGCGAGGTACAGACATGAACACAGCACCTGCGTTCATTCTCTTCAACGGCAAGATCACCACCATGGACCCCGACCATCCAGAGGTGGAGGCCGTCGCCATAAGCAACGGATGTCTCGTCGCGGTCGGCTCCGACCGCGAGATCATGCAGATGAAGGACGACGCCACGCAGGTGGTGGACCTGCGTGGCAGCCGCGTGATTCCCGGTCTCATCGACAACCACACGCACATGCTCCGGGCCGGATTGTTCTACAACCTGGAGCTGCGCTGGGATGGTGTGCGCTCATTGGCGCAGGCGATGCAGATGTTGCGTGAGCAAGTCGCCCGTACGCCCCCGCCCCAGTGGGTGCGCGTGGTGGGAGGCTTCACGATGTACCAGTTTGCGGAAAAGCGCCTGCCGACCCCAGAGGAACTGAACCAGATTGCACCCGAGACCCCGGTGTTCATAATGCACATGCACTACTCCGGGCTTATGAACAAGGCCGCCCTGCGCGCGGTTGGGTATACCCGCGACATGCCCAATCCTCCAGGGGCCGAGATCATCAAAGACGAGCGTGGTGAGCCAACAGGATTGATTGTGGCCAGGCCGCTTCCGCTCATCCTGTACGAGATCCTGAACCAGGCGCCTCTACTGCCGTTTGAGCACCAGCTCAACTCCACTCGCCACTTCATGCGGGAACTGAATCGCCTCGGTCTCACGAGCGTGTGCGATCCCGGCGGCATCTCCCAGAGCTACCCGGTTGACTACAAGGTCATCGAGCAGCTCAACCGGGACGAGTTACAGACCGTTCGCATCGCCTTTAGCTTATATACGCAGCATCCGGGCCATGAGCTGGAAGATATCTCCACCTGGATCGACACGCTGAAGTTTCGACCGGAAGAAGAGATGTTTCGCTTCAACGGTGCCGGTGAGAACCTGGTCTTTTCTGCCCGTGACCACGACAACTTCTCGCAGCCCCCTCTGCCAGTGCCCCCGACACTCGAGGCGGACATGGAAGCGGTCGTGCGGAAACTGGTCACCAATCGGTGGCGGTGGCGCTTGCACTGCGGCCACAATGAAACCATCACCCCCACCCTGAACGCCTTTGAACGGGTCAACCGTGAGATGCCGCTTCAGGGCATCCCGTGGTACCTTGACCACTGCGAAACGATCGACGAGCGCAACATTGAACGGGTCGCCGCACTCGGCGGCAACATCGCGATTCAAAACCGGACGGCATTCCAGGCGGAATACGTCAGAGAGTATTATGGCGCCAGAGCGGCAGCAGGTATCCCGCCGATCAAGCGGATGTTGCAGGCGGGCCTGCATGTTGGGGCCGGGACTGATGCCACCCGTACGTCATCCTTCAGCCCGTGGTTATGCCTCTCGTGGCTCCTCACCGGGCGAGGCACTGGTGGGATCGTGCAGTTTCCACCGTCTGAGCGGTTCACTCGTCAGGAAGCCTTGTGGATGTGGACAGGCGCGAACGCCTACTTTTCGGATGAGGTCGGCAAGAAAGGGCAGATCAAGGTGGGCCAATTTGCCGACCTGGCTGCGCTGAGTGCGGATTACTTCACGGTGCCGGAAGAGGAGATACGCGAACTGACGTCAGTGCTCACGGTGGTCGCTGGCAAGATCGTGTGGGCGGATGGTTCGTTCCAGTCGCTCTGCCCCCCGGCCGCACCGGTCATGCCGGACTGGTCGCCTGTCGCGTACTATGGGGGGTATCAGAACATCCACCACTGATGCTGGTCTGGCGGGTGTTTCGCGTCCACCCCTAGGAAACCATCCCAGATCGCTGCCGGCTCGGGGGCCGTGCCAACCTTCGATATGCGGGCGAGCGCTAGCTTTGAGCAAGCATCAGAACGCCCGAGTCCAGCTCAGACCGATGGAGCCCAGAGGCGGGTGAATCGAGCTACTCACTCCGGACACACCGATTGTGTGATGCGAAGAACTGGTGGTAGAGCTCTACAACAGGGTCAATTCAGTGGACTGGGTGGACGGAACCGCACTCCAGAGGACCGGAGTGGACCCACTGGATCAATCTCGGAACGTTGCCAAGGTGTGTGGAGCCTTCGCGGATACCAGGGCGAATCAGTACCACCACAGCCGCCGCGATCTACTAATATCCGACCCTTGGCGGCGCAGAGGCTCTACCAATTCCAGGTGGGTGTCGCTCAGAGAACAGCAACCCCAAGTGCAAACGGACTTAGCTAACCGGCTGGTGATGAGGCAGACGAGCTTGAACCACCAGTCGTACCCGTGCCGGTGGAAGAGCTTGCGCCACTGTCGGTAATGGTGGCCGCCATGTAGCTGCCATTGGATTGCTTGGCGCCGCGAATTACCACAGTGTCCCCGGGTTGGATATCCGACACCGAAGCGGTCGATGGAACCGTCACGGTTGAGGTACTGCTGGTCTCCACCTTGGTCAGCGCACTGGAACTCCCCTGGGAGACATACAGGGTATTCCCCGATACGGCGGACACCGTACCTACAACGGAATTTCCACCGCCGAATCCAGCGAATCCACCGGCCGAAAGACCGCTGGGAACGCTCGCCGCACCGCCAGCGGAAGCCCCCGACCCACTTCCCCCGCCAAATGCGGCCCGAAGAGCAGAGAGGTTGGGCGCGCCACTGGTGCTCGCTGTCGAACTCCCACCTACGTGCTTCTGGTACAGCACACCGCCGGCGAATCCCACGCCTATGGCTGCGATCAGGGCGAGCAACGCCGTCACCCTGCGGGCCCGACGGCGGCGTTTGGCATCAAAGTGACGCGTTCGGTCCTCGTCCTCCGCATCATCGCTCCAGCCCTCACCGTAACTGTCGGTGCCCACCACGTTGCGTTCGTTGCGGACGACAGGTACCTCGGCAGTGTCGGTCAATCCGGCCTTGGCCTTGGCGGGCACCCGGGGCTGAGCCGCGGGCAAATTCTGAGAGCTTTCCGCCAACGGGTCACCCGTTGCCTCGGTGAATCCAGGCTTGGGCGGACCTTTGTCGCTCAGTTCATTCATGTCGTACTCCTCTGCTCAATAGTTCGTCTAGTCGCGGCGCAATGCCACGGCCGGGGCCAAAGAGGCCGCCCGGCTGGCCGTCCGCCGCCATTGCGACTTGTGCAACTCCGGCGTGCCCGACTCGGGTGGCTGCAACGTCGCGCTCCATCAGCGCGATCACGTCCGCAACCGCCGCGTGATGAGCTTGCACGATGGCGGCTTGCACGGCGGCGTCCGCAACCGCCCATAGGGCGCTGACGCTCTTGGGGACCGAGAACGTGTAGTCATACCCCGCCACGGTCCGGCGAGTGCCGCGCTCGCGTTCTTCGACCTCGATCCGCTCTACTGTCGCAGTCCGTTCGTCGGCGCTCAGGTCCGGGTCCAGATGCTCGACCTGCGCGGCGATCCGTTCCTCGACCGTCTTGTGCCGGAAGTAGGGCAGGCCGAGCGGATCGCCGGTGAGCGGATCACGGCCTTGGCCGAGCAGGCGCCGTAGATGTTCCTCGGTCACAGTCCCGCCGGGCTCGATCCGCCGGTCGGTGGTGCCGAGACCGTGGACGCCGGTACCAAGCCAGTAGCCGGGTGGCGTCCCCTTCTCCGCGTAGTAGGCGATCAGGGGCGTGGTCAGCGGCCGGTGCCCGTCGCCAGCGGCGACCGACTGGAGCAGATAGCGGTAGCCGTCCCCGGCGGACATCACGCGCATCGAGACCGTCACGCCGGTCAGGTGCGCCGGGGTTACCTCGTGGTGCAAGAGGTGTGGACCGGCCCAGGGAGGTCAGGGCACAGCGCGGGACGGATTGACCGCGGGTGGCAGCGGGCGGCGCGGATCGCTGCTCCCAGCGGACATCAGGGGACGAAGGTGAGGTCGTCAGACTTTCGGATGCGTCAGGGCTTGGTATTTCGTCCTGCGGCTCGACGGCGTGTCGCTGCTCGGGAACGGATGATTGGACCGAGCGCCCATTTGCGGGAGCGGTTGGCGCGACACTGATCTTGGATCGTGTCTCAAGGCCCTTGGTCGTTTGTGAGGACGCCCTACCTCTTCGTCGTTCGCGGAGTGCCGCTGTGCCTGGTGGGGGCGGGGGTTGCGAACAGCTGCTCTAGTTGTGAGGCGTAGCGGGCTCTGGCTGTGGGCGTCGCGAGATCGTCGTTGAAGGCGGCGCGGATCACGTGCGGGATGGTCACCGGGGCCATCGCCGCCGCCCACACGACGGCGAGGATGACTTCGGGGTCGAAGTCCTCGGTCAGCTCCCCGGCCTGTTGTCGGCGACGGATGTCTGCGACGGCTTGTCGGATCTGCTCGGCCTGTGCTCGTTCTGCATCCTGGGGCGAGCCGTCGAGTGCCTGCCAGACGAGTAGCCGGGTCAGATCGGGCCGGTCCAGCGCGGTGTCGAGATAGGCGCGCACGACTGCACCGAACGGCTGGTCCGGCGTGGCGAAGGTGGACTCGCTGGCCGCCCAGTTCTCGCGCAGAGCGTCGTAGAGGCCCTGCTTGCCGCCGAAGTAGTAGGTGATGAGCTGGGCGTTGACGTCAGCGCGCTTGGCGATCTCCGCCACCCGCGCCCCGGCGAACCCCTTGGCCGAGAACTCCTCGACTGCCGCCTCCAGGATGCGCTGGCGCGTTCGCTCCGCATCCCGCTGACGCTCCTCGGGGCGCGGTGCGCGCCGAGGAGCGCTGCGCCCGGTTGTCGAGCGTGCGCCAGCCATGTCGACCGATCCTAGCACCGCAGGCTGATTGAGTCATCGACAGTCATGCTAGGGTCAATCACTCGATTAGTTGATTAGACTCGGACAGGAGATGATTAGAGCCTTGCGCTCGCCGACCTCGAAAGAGCCTCCTATGCAGCAGGTGCCGTCCGCACAGCCGAACCCGCGCCGCTGGCTCGGGGTGGTCGGCCTCGGCCTCGGCGTTTTCGCCACGGTGCTCGACACCACCGTCCTAACGGTCGCGGTGCCGACCCTGATGCGCGATCTTCACGCATCGCTGTCCGCGGTCCAGTGGGTGATCGCCGGTTACTCGCTGGTCTTTGCCAGCCTGCTGGTGATCTGCGGGCGCATCGGTGACCTGTTCGGGCACCGGCGCATGGTCGTAGCCGGGCTGTTCGTCTTCGGCGCTGGCGCGCTTGTCGCCTCGCTGGCGCAGAGCGGGTCGGTGCTGTTCGTCGGTGACGCGCTGATCGAGGGCATCGGGGCGGCGATGATGAGTTCGTCCTCCTTGGCCCTGGTCAGCATGAACTTCGCGGGCAAGGAACGCGCGGGCGCCTTCGGGCTGTTTGGTGGGCTGGCGGGCATCGCTGGTGCGTTTGGCCCTGTGATCGGTGGGTGGCTGACCACCGACGCGTCGTGGCGGTGGGCGTTTCGCATCAACGTCGGACTCGTCCCGATCCTGGCGGTACTGGTCCTTTACGGTTTCGGGCAGGCCCGTGAGCGGGCGCAACGCGAGCGGCTTGACCTTGCCGGTGCGGCCAGCATCACGGCCGGGTTGTTCCTCATGGTCTTCGCGGTGATCGAGGCGCCCCGCTACGGGTGGTGGCACCCGCTGCGGGCCTACACCATCGCCGGTACTCAGCTCAACCCGCACAGCCTGTCAGTCGTTCCGCTGGCCCTCGCGCTCGGGGCTGTGTCCTTGGCCACGTTCGTCGCCATCGAGCGCCGCAAGGACCGCCTCGGCAGAGAGCCGCTGTTCCCGTTCTCCCGGCTGGCCTACCCCAGCTACCACTACGGGATGCTCACCACCGGGCTGCTCGCGGCCGGCGAGTTCACCATGTTCTTCGTCCTCAGCCTCCTGCTCCAAGACGTGCGCCACTTCTCGGCCTTGCGCGCCGGCCTGTGGATCCTCCCGTTCGGCGTCATGGCGATCATCGGCGCGAGCGCCGGGGTGGGGCTCTCTCAGAAGCTCGGCGCCAAGCGCACCGTCGTCATCGGCATGGCGCTTGAGACTGCCGGGCTGGTGTGGGTAGCGATCGTGATCGGACCGAGCGTCAGCCTCATCCGCCTGATCCCAGCGATCGTCACCTACGGCGTCGGGATGGGCTTCGCCACCGCCCAACTCGGCAACCTCACCCTCGCCGAGGTCCCCGACGATCTCTCCGGCGTCGCCAGCGGCGTGAACAACGCCTTTCGCCAGGTCGGCGCCGCTCTCGGTATCGCGATGGTCGGGTCCGTCTACGCCAGTAGCGGCGCCCGTCCGGGCGTGCTCGTCGCCGCTGGATGCGTCTTCGTCGGACTGATCGCGTCCTCACTCATCCCCAGTGCACCTCATCCCCCAGGCGAGCACGACGCCAAAATGCCAGCGAAGGCGACGTAGCCGTGGCCGACCGGCCGTCCGTCCGCGGTGTTGTTCGAGGCCACACGGTCGTTGCGGTCAGGGCTCTGCGCGCCCATCTGACCGAGCCGTGGACGCTCAACTCACTGGCCGAAGAAGTCCACCTCTCGCGCTCCCAGCTCGTGCGGTCCTTCGACCCCGTGGAGAAGCAAAAGTAGCTGCGTCGTTTTGAGCCGTCTCGGAGATCGTAGCTACCGCCTGCGGTGCGGATGGCCTTGGACGCCCGTCTGCCTGTGGGTGGGTTGGTCGCCGGCTGCTTCTCAGCGTGTAGGGGTGTCTCTACTGGTTGGGTGCGATCACGGTTTGGAGGGCGTTCTTGAGCTGGCGGACTTCCGCCGCCTTGAGTGCGCCGAGGAATTGCCGCTCGCACTCGTCGACCACTCCTGCGGCGCGGGCTCGAAGCTCGCGGCCAACGGGCGTGATCTGTATGACGTTGCGGCGCCGGTCGTCACGGTCCGGGTGTCGCTGGACCATTCCTCTTTCTTCGAGTTGGTCGAGAACGGCGACCAGGGTGGTCCGGTCGATCCCCGAACGCTCGCCTAGCTCGGCCTGTGAGAGGGGGCGGCGGTCATCGAGGCAGATGAGCGTCGCCCACTCGCGGGTGTCGATCCCCAGCGGCGCCAGGGCGGTGCGGACGTGCTCGCCGAACCTCAGCTGAGCCTGCTTGAGCAGATAGCCCAGCCGAGGGGTGTCGTCAGCAGTGAGAGAGGGCGGCGGCGCTTGGGGATCGGGACGGCTTTGGGGTGACACGAGTCATATCGTACAGTAGGCTGATCGTTCAGATCACTGATAATCCGTATCCTGTATGATGCGCCGTCCGAGATCCTGGAGGTCCCCTTGCTCGTAATCACCACCCCGACCGGCCAGATCGGCCGCCAAGTCCTCGACAAAACTCTGGAAGGCCAGACCGACGACCACGAGCTACGCGTGTTGGTCAGGGACCCCGCGCGCCTCCCGTCACGCGTATCCGGCCGCGTCGAGGTCGTACGGGGCTCTCTGACCGACCCCAGCGTTCTCGCCACCGCGTTCGCCGGGGCCGACAGCGTGTTCTGGCTCCTGCCCCCGGACCCCCAGGCCCCGAGCGTCGAGGCACACGTCCTCGACTTCACTCGGCCGCTATGTCAGGCGATCACCGAGCAGGGCGTCAAGCGCCTGGTCTATGTCACCGGCCTCGACGGCGGGCTGGTCCAGAACACCGAGGCCGAGCCGGCCGGAGCCGTGATGGGCGAGCTGATCGCACAGACCGGCGTCAGTTACCGGGCGCTGCGGCTGCCGGCGTTCATGGACAACCTGCTCCAGCAGCTCGGCCCGATCAAGCACCAGGGGACGTTCTTCTATCCGATCTCCCCGGACCGCAAGCTGCCGACGATCGCCACCCGCGATATCGCCACCGTCGCTGCCCACCTGCTGCTCGACGGCACCTGGAGCGGTCAGCAGAACCTGCCGTTGCTCGGCGCCGAGGACCTCTCCTACAACGACATGGCCCAGATCATGTCCGACGTGCTCGACCGGCCAGTCCGCTACCAGCAGGTCCCCGCCGAGGCGTTCAAAGCCAACCTCATCCAGCACGGAATGGCCGAGCCGTGGGCGCAGAACCTCACCGACCTACTTGTCGCCGTCGATCACGGCATTTACAACATCGAACCACGCACCCCCGCATCAACCACTCCGACCACCTTCCGCCAATGGTGCCAAGAGATCCTCAACCCAGCGATCCTCGCCTAACTGCCAGCACGACCACCGCCAACGACAAGGAGCGACCCCGGCGGCCCGCGACTGGGCTGCCGGCCCCACACGGCATCGTCCGTGGCCACGCCGTCACCGCGGTCAAGATGCTGCACGCCCGGCTGGCTGAACAGTGGACGCTGAGTTCATTGGCCGAAGCGATCCACTTGTCGCGCTCACAGCTTGTGCGGGCGTTTGACGCCACCCTAGGAATGAGCCCAATGGCCTATCTACGCCAGATGAGGGTCGAGCAGATGGCGCGGCTGCTGGTCTCCACGGACCTGTCAGTTGCCGAGGCCGCCCGCTCGGTGGGCTGGAGAAACCAGTTTCACGCCAGCCAGTGTTTCCACGCCGCTTACGGGGTCTCGCCTACCGAGTTTCGCCGCCGTCACGCCAGGCCACCACATATCGCCTGACCCCCTCGGCGCAGCGCATGTCTTATCGGTTGTCGCCGAGTCGTCCGTGAGCAGGCGAAGCGGTCTGGATGGGATGGGTCATTACTGAATGGCGCGAATCCATGCGGGCTGGTCGCATGGTGCGTTTGGTGGCTGCGGCTTTACCGGGTGGGGTGCTATGGCTGGTGGTGAGCCTGCCGAGTTGTTTGGAGTGGATGGAGTGGTAGCCCGGCTCGTCTTGCGTACCTGGCCTACGACACGCCGCCGGTCGGCGGTTCGTGCGGGTCAGGAGGGATGGCGATGGCGCCACGCAGGACGACAGCCAAGACGGCGGATGAGGTTCGGGAGGCTCGTGAAGCGAAGCTGACGGAGCTGTCGGGCCGGCTGGAGGGCGCGGTCGGCAGGTTGGTGTCGGGTGAGGATTGGGCGGCGGCGGTCCGGTTCGCCGCGCGGTTTCGGTCGCGATCGTTCGCGAACACGTTGTTGATCTTCGCCCAGCATCAGGACGCTTTTGAGCAGGGGCGGGTGAGCGAGCCGTTCCCCTCGTATGTCGCCGGGTACGAGCAGTGGAAAACGTTGGGCCGTCAGGTCGCCAAGGGTCAGACGGGTTACATGATCTACGCGCCGGTGACGGCCCGGTTCGCGACGACCAACCCGGTGGATGCGGAGTCGTGGCGTCGGCTTGATCGTGGCGAGAAGGGCCGGCCGGGTGGGGTCGTGCGCTCCAAGATGGTCGGCGTCAAGCCGGCCTACGTGTGGGACGTGAGCCAGACCAGCGGCGATCCGATCCCCGAGCGCCCCCGCCCGCGGCTGCTGGCCGGTGAGGCACCCGCGGGGTTGTGGGAGGCACTTGCCAAGCAGGTCGGTGAGCGCGGCTTCACGCTGAGCGATGCGCCGGATGCGGTGGCGCTGGGCGGCGCGAACGGCGTGACGGACTTCCTGGCGCGCACGGTCCAGGTGCGCGCGGACATGGATGACGCAGCGCGGGTCAAGACGCTGGCGCACGAGCTGGCGCATATCGAGTTGGGGCATGAGGATCGCCGCCCGGCGGGGTTGCATCGCGGCATCGGTGAGGTCGAGGCCGAGTCGGTCGCGTTGATGGTGTGCGCGAGCTTCGAGATCGACTCAACCGACTACACGGTCCCGTATGTCGCCTCGTGGTCCTCCCAGGTCAAGGACAGCTCACCGTTGGAGGTCATCCGCGCGACGGGTGAGCGCGCACGAACAACGGCGCTGGCGATCCTCGACGGGTTGCCGGCGGCGCCAGTCGGTGACGGCGACCCGCCCGGCCTCGACCGCAGCGTCGGCAAGGGGCCAGGGCGTGAGCGGCCGGGAGCAGAGCGCACCACGCTGACGCCGACCCGCCCAGCGACACGGCCGGTCGAGCTGCCGGAGCCCGCGGCGGTGGGGTGGTGACCCCGCCCGCGATCACGCCGGCCGACGTGATGGCCGCAGCGGGAGGGCTGTCATTGCCGGCCGCCGCGGTCGCGTATGTGCGAGCGGGCCTGTTGGTTTTCCCGTGCGTGGCAGGTGAGAAGCGCCCGTTGACCGAGCACGGGTTCACCGAAGCGACCGCCGATGTGAACCGAGTCGGTCGGTGGTGGCGGCGGTGGCCGCAGGCGAACATCGGTCTTGCGACCGGCCGGGCCGGCGGGTTCGACGTGCTGGACATCGACCTGCATCCCGAGGGGTCGGGGTTCCCGGCGCTCGGCCGGGCACGCCAGGCCGGGCTCGCGGACGGCTGGGCGGTACTGGTCCGGTCCCCGTCTGGCGGTGTGCATCTCTACTTCCCCGTCGATCCCGAGCGCGAGCAGCGGTCGTGGGCGATCCCGCGTGCGCATGTGGATTTTCGTGGGGCGGGCGGCTACGTCATCGCCCCACCGTCGCGGATCACCGATGAGCGTGGAGTCGAGCGGGGGTATCGGCTGATCGACACGGGCCGTGACCCGCAGCCCGTCGATGCCGGGGAGCTGCGCCGTCTGCTGGACCCGCCCCGCCCGCATCCGCAGGTCCGGCCGGGGATCGGGCTGGCCGGCGGGTCCGGCGAGAGGTTGGGGGCGTGGCTGGCCGCCCAGCCGGAAGGCAACCGCAACCGGGCGCTGTTCTGGGCCGCGTGCCGCCAGGCCGAGGCCGGCGTGACCGAAGACGAAGCGCGACTCGTGCTCGGTTCAGCCGCCGGGCGAACGGGATTGGGTGAGCGCGAGATCGACGCGACCCTGGCCTCCGCCTACCGCACCACCATCCGTCGGCAGCACGACACGCCGACCACAAGTATGACGGCGGGAGGGCTGGGCCGATGACGGCGCCGGCATCGAGCGCAGCCGTGGTCCCTCGGGAATCGGGCCGGCTGGTGCTCGGTGTGGCGGTGACGGGAACGGTGTTCATCGCGCTGGGCGCGTTCTGGCTCTCGTTCACGTCGCTGTCTGCTCTGGCCCGCAGTTGTGGGATTCCGGCTGATCGGGCGTGGATGTGGCCGCTGATCGTGGACGGTGTGATCGTCGTCGCCACCGTCTCGGTGGTCGCGATGAGCGGCAGCGGCCTGGAGCGCAGCGCGACCCGATACCCGTGGCTGCTACTGAGCGCTGGGGCAGCCGTGTCGGTACTAGCGAACGCCAGCCACGCAATCGTAACCGCCGATGCCAGAGTGCCCTCGGTGCTCGCGGCGTTGGTAGCGGCGGTCCCCCCGGTGGTGCTGGTGGCGATCACGCATCTGACCGTGGAGCTGACTCGCCGCCCGGACCCGGCGCCCCCGGCAAGCGCATCTGGCCGGGCGGCTCAGCGCCCCAAGCGTCCGTCGCGGACGCCAGCTCCGGTCGATGGGAACGGACCGATTGGTGAGGCCCTGCGGCTGCGAGCGCACACGTCGTTGACGAACCGGGAGATCGCCACGCGGCTCGGGGTGCATCCCTCCACCGTCGGCCGCTGGCTGAAGTCACGAGGCGCCCCGACGCTCCCCGCGGCGCGAGCGCCGTTGGAGCTTCCCGGCAGCACGCAGAACGAGACATCTGAGGAAAGGAGACCACAGTGAACATAGACCAAGACCGGCAACGAGCCGATCAGAGCAAACAGCACGACCACGATGGGTTGGCTGGCACGGAGTCCCCGCGCGAGCTATTGGCCGTTCACGATCCGTCCAAGCAAGCTGCCCCCAACGGTCGGCAGGCGGTGGGTCGCGGGCACGGAGTGACGGTGCAGTGGGTAAGGCCGACGGAGCTGGCAGCCCGAATCGCCGCCCGCACGACCGCGGGTGCCGTAGCGGCACATGTGGCCGCCCACCATCAGGTGCGCGAGAACGTCCCAGCGCGGTTGGCGCCGCTGTCGGCGTTCGGCCGCCAGGCCCAGTCCGGGCCGATGACGGTCGAGCGGTCGGTGGTCGGCCGTTGACGCTCCACCGTGTGCGTGTCTGCGCTGCCGTGCCGCGTGAGCGGCCCGTCTCGGGGATGTTGCTGATGACCTGACGCCTACGGGCGACCCCAGCGGTGTTCCTTGGGCGGCTGCGGTGGCGCGGGGCGCGCACCTGTTGGTTGCCATGCCCGCCCATCCGCTTTCCCGCCATGTTCCCGCGCCGGCCCCGTGCCGGGCGCCGGGTCCGAGCCGGCGTTTACCAGCTCGGCGGGGCTGCGCGCGATCCTTGACCGAGTTCATGACGCCGGGGACGGAGCATGGCGGGCCGATCCAGAAGCGACCGCGCTGCTGGCGTACACGATCGACAGGTATGCGCCACTGGCCCGCAGTTGGCACCGCGACCCCGGCGAGGCAGCTACGGCGGCATTCATGGCGATGCGCCACGACGGGGTGCGCCGGGCGGCGGACCCGTGGGCGGTCGTCACCCGCGCGGTGCAGGTCAGCCTCTCGGCGGAGAATCACGCCGAACGGCACCTCACCTCGACTGAAAAGGCCCGGCGCACCCAGCACGCCGAGTACGACGCGCCGGTCCGGGCCGGTGAACTGACCGACACGCTCCCCTTCGCGATCCACGACTCGCAGCGCGAGCCGGAGACCGAGCCGGTGATCGCCGATGCGATCGTGCTGATGGAGCTGCTGGGCTGGCCGACGCTGGTAGCCGGCGCAGCGGTGGAGTACGTCGCTGGGCGGCTGGCCGACGCTGGCAGCATCCCGGCCGCCTATGAGGCGTTGCGACGCGACAGCGCGTTCCGCGCCCAGCTCGATCTCGATCGCCAAGCGTGGACCGGGCTGCTCGGCGTGCTGCTCGGCTCCCGTCCACAGCCCGGCCGCCCGACCCGCAAGGGCGTGTTGGCACGGCTGCTGCTGGGCGAGAGCGTCCGTGAGCTGTTGGACGACACCGGCCTGGTGCGTTCGGTGCTTGCCTCCCGTCCCTGGCTCCCCGCTCCGCTGTCACCGGGAGATGAGTTCGGTGAGTAGCGGCGGCGGTGTGGAGCTGGACCGGCCGGTCGCGTCGATCTGGGTCGGCGCGCGCTTCCGCCACGACCTCGGGGACCTGGACGAGCTGTGCGAGTCGATCGCCAAGCTCGGACTGTTGCAGCCGATCACGATCACCCCCAACGGCATCCTGGTCTGCGGCGCCCGCCGCCTCGCCGCGGTCAAACGGCTCGGATGGGAACAGATCAAGGTGTGGATCACCGCCACCGTCTCGACCCGGCTGGCGGAGGTCTTGGCCGAGCAGCACGAGAACACGATCCGCAAGCCGCTAGCGCCAACCGAGGCCGCAGCGCTGTACGCCGAGCTGAAGGCTTTGTATGCGGCGGACGCGGCCCGTCGTCAAGCGGCCTCCAGATTCGGGTCTGACGGCGGTGGAAACTTTCCATCACCGCAGGCCCCGACCCCGGCGGGGAAGGCGCGCGAGCAGGCAGCACGGGCGATCACCGGCCAGGACTCCTCAAGGTCGCTGGACCGGGTGATCGAGGTCCAACATCTCGCCGACGACCCGGACACCCCCGACCCGGTGCGCGAGGTCGCTCGCAGGGAGCTGGCGCAGATGGACACCGATGGGAAGGTCTACGGCCATTACCTGAGTGTGCAGGCCGCCGCCAGCACCGACGCGCTGGCCCGCTTGGCCGAGGACCCCGAGCTGCCCGAGACCGTCCGGTCTCGCGCCGCGGGCGAGCTGGACACCCTGGATCGCACTCAGCCTCCGGCGGAGCTGGTCAAGGCCGCGCACGCGGCCATCGCCCGCGCCACGCACTCCACCCCTGACCATGACAGTGCTGACGAGCTGCGGCTGGTGGCCGTGAAGCACTACGGACTGCGGGCGTTGCTGGCGACGATGCAGGAGATGGACGGGTGGTGGCGGCACTACGACCCGGCCGAGATCGCCGCCGGCCTGTCTGACGAGCAGTGGGAACAGTTGTGCGCCTGCCTGGACAGCAGCACCGCATTCATCCGGTCGATCGGCGATGTCCGCCACCACGGCTCGCCAAGTGAGTCCTCAGCGGACCAGCCACCACGAGCCGCCTGCTTCTGAGCCGACCACGAAGAAGGGGCCGGGCCGCGCACCTGAACGGCGACCCGTCCCTTCTCGTGCTGGGAGCAAGCCGTGCCCACTGTTCGTCTACCTCGACCGCCGCGTCTGCCTCGTCTGCCTGGTCGCATGATCGTGCTGCTCGCCGTTGTTGGTGTCGTCGTGCTGGCGACGATCGGTGTCGGCGTCTACGGGCTGGTCCGCGGTCCCGGCCACAACGCAACCTCGCAGCACGGTTCGACCAGCACGAGCAGGTCCAGCTCGGCGGGCTCGGGCAGCTCGGGTGAGACGAGCAGTGCCCCGAGCGGCCCCGCTCCGGCGGTGTTGCCCAAGACCGACAACCCGGTGACGTATGCGCGGGCGGTCGCTGCGGCGCTGTTCGACTGGTCCACGACCACCGGCTACGCACCCTCGGATTACACCTCGCCGGTGCTGGCGGACGCTGACCCTTCGGGGGAGGAAATCGCCGGGCTGATCTCCGATGTCGCCAGCTATGAGCCGACCACCGACCAGTGGACGCAGTTGGCGACGATGAAGGTCGTCCAACACCTGACGATCACCAGCGCGGTGGTCCCGTCGCTGTGGCCGCAGGCGTTGGCCGAGGCGCGTGGGCAGCTTCGGCCGGGGACGACGGCGATCACGATCACCGGGACCCGGCACCGTACCGGCGTCTGGTACGGACAGCCGGCCTCCACGACCGATCCGGTGAGCTTCACGATCTTTGAGGCGTGCAGCCCGTCGTGGCCCGACTGCCACACGCTGCGCCTGTCGCAGCTCAACGATCCGCTCGGTTAGCGAGGCGGGCTGGTGATGGTCCGCAAGGTGCTGATCGGGGTGCTGATCGCGTTGGTGTTCCTCGGTCCCGGCATCGCCGTGGTCACTCTCGCCGCGTTGCTCGATCCCGCGATCACCGACGCCACGACCTGCGCCACCAGTGGGGATACCGGCGGGTTGTCGGGGCCGTCGCTTGCAGTCAGCGGCACCGTCCCGCAGGGCTTGACCGCGACGACCGCAGACGGGCAGACCGTCACCCTGGATCAAACGCAACTGGAGCGCGCCGCGACGATCATCGCGGTCGGCAACAGCGAGAACATCGACGAGAACGGGCAGCTCGTGGCGTTGATGGCGGCGCTCACCGAGTCCACCCTGCGCGTGCTCGCCAATCCCACCGCTGTCCCGCAGTCGGTCAGCTACCCCAACGACGGAGACGGCAGCGACCACGACAGCCTCGGTCTGTTTCAGATGCGACCTTCGACCGGCTGGGGCAGCGTGGCGAACCTGATGGACCCGGTGTGGTCCACCCGTGCCTTCTACGGCGGGCCGGATGGCCCCAACCACGGCAGCCCGGCCGGCCTCTTGGACATGCCGAACTGGCAGACCCTTTCCCTCGGCGCCGCCGCCCAGGCCGTTGAGGTCTCGCAATACCCTGACCGCTACGCCAACTACCAGCCGGTCGCGGAGAAGATCGCCAGCACCCTGACTGGCGTCACCTTGACCGGCGGTAGTCAGTGCCTCACCGGCCCGACCGGCACCGGGAATCTGCCGCCGGGGTTTGCCGGAGCGTTCATCGCCGCCGCGGAGAAGGAGATCGGCCTGCCCTACGTCTGGGGCGGCGGCACCTACACCGGCCCCTCCGGCATCGGCTCAGACGGCCGCGGCCCCGGCTTCGACTGCTCCGGCCTGGTCATGTACGCCGCCTACCAAGCCTCCGGCGGCAAAGTCCGGCTGGAGCACTACACCGGCGATCAGATCAACGAAACCCAGCCCGTCTCCTGGGCCGACAAGCAGCCCGGCGACATCATCTTCTACACCTACCCCGGCGAAACCGTCCCGCATCACGTCGTGATCTACCTCGGCGGCGACAAGATTCTCCAAGCCCCCGAGACGGGGCAGAACGTCGGGTACGGCACCCTCTCGGAGTTCACCGGCCAGACCGCCAGCGTCCGGCGCATCACAGAGCCCTGAGTGTCAATCAGTCGATGGGTGGTGTGTTCTGGCGGCGACGGAATTCGGTGGGCGAGATTCCGTAGTGAGCGTGGAAGCACTGGCTGGCGTGAAACTGGTTGCGCCAGCCGACCGTTCTCGCGGCCTCGGCGACCGATAGGTCGGTCGAGGCCAACAGTCGCGCCATTCGCTCGACCCGCATCTTGCGCAGGTACGCCATCGGACTCAGACCAGTGGTGGCATCGAACGCCCTGACGAGCTGAGAACGGGACAGATGAACTTCGTCGGCGAGCGCGTCGAGGGTCCAGGGTTCGGCCAGGCGATTGCGCAGCACGTTGATCGCTACGACGACGTGGCCGTGGACGACGCCACGGATGGCTGGTCGGTCGGCGGGTCGATACGTCGTTGGGGTTTTGCTCATGTGCGGACCTGGCGTCGTGGGCGTTCGTCGTGGTCGGCTCTTGCGTTGCTTGTCCGAGCCATGCCGGTCTTCTCTCAGGCGACGACCTCGTGGCGTAGGGAACCGAGCGCGGTGGCGTAGCGGACGAGTTCGTGCAGCGACCAGGGCATGAACTGCGCCACCTTGCGCGCGAACGCGGAGTCGTCAACCAGCGCACCCTCGGAGTCGAGCAGTTGGTCGGCGTGCGCGAGCGGGAGACTCTTGGGCAGAGGCAGCATTCCGAGCTTGTTGAGCGTGAGGCGCAGCTCGTGCCCGGCGATGCTTCCGCCGTGCGCGGTGTCGGAGTAGGAGAGAATCGAGGCGGGCTTGCCGTCGGCTTCGTGGCCGAGGAAGTCCAGGGCATTCTTGACGACCGCCGGGACGGCGTAGTTGTACTCCGGCACGACGAACAGGTACCCGTCCGCGCGGGCCATGTCCGCAAGCCAGCGGGCGACGTTCGCCGCTGGCCGGCGGGCCGGGTTGTTCCACGGCGGGATCGCTTCATCGAAGAACGGAAGCTGATAGTCCGCCAAATCGAGAAGCGCGAAGTCGGCCTCGGGGACCTCCGCGGCACTGGCGAGCACGAATCGGCCGACCCGCTCTCCCAGCCTGGGTTGGCGGCTGCTGCCGAGCACCACCCCGATCCGGGTCTTCGTTTCTCGGTTCATTGTTGTTCTTCCTTTCGTTCCTCGTCGTCGAGCAGGTCACAGAGCACCGCCAGGGTCTTGACCGCTGCCCTGATGTCGGCCTCGCTGAGCCGCTGGGAGGTCAGCCGCTCGTACTCGGCCTGGACAGCCCGGCCCCGTTGGAGCAGCTTCTTGCCCTCGGGCGTGACCACCAGCGCGTTCTCGCGCCGGGAGATGGGCGACTCGGCGGTGGTGAGCCAGCCGCCTTGCTGCGCGGTCGCCACGTGGCGGCTGACCGCGCCCTTGGTCAACCCGAGTCGATCGGCGAGCGACTGCTGGGAGACGACGCCGCCGGGCGTCTCGCTGATCGTCCGCACCAGCAGGTAGACCGCCCGGCCAACACCGACCCGCCGGCGGAACCGTCGCTCGCCCACGCGATCGCTGAGCAGCGCCGCGCGGTGCAACAACCGCATGAGATCCCGATAGTCCGAACTGGCAACCACACCATCAGTATACAACTCAACCGTTGAGGCATCAACGCCAAGCCGGTTGCTGCCGCGGAGGACGCCGTTCATCCCCTACGATCTCACCGGACGAGCAGACCGGCGCAGCTCCGTTTACGCGCCTACGGGGACATCATCTTCTACACCTACCCCGGCGAAACCGTGCCGCATCATGTCGTGATCTACCTCGGTGGCGACAAGATTCTCCAAGCCCCGGAGACGGGGCAGAACGTCGGGTACGGCACCCTGTCGGAGTTCCCCTGCCAGACCGCCACCGTCCGTCGCATCACTGAACCGTGAGCGTCAGTTAGTCACCGGGCGGCGCACTCCGGCGACGCCGGTACTCGGTCGGTGAGAGGCCGTAAGCGGCGTGAAAGCACTGACTCGCATGAAACTGGTTCTTCCAGCCGACTGAGCGGGCCGCCTCGGCGACCGACAGATCGGTGGTAGTGAGCAGGTGGGCCATTCGTTCGACCCGCATCCGACGCAGGAATGCCATCGGGCTCATTGCCACCGTTGCATCAAAGGCGCGGACGAGCTGAGAGCGCGACAGGTGAACCTCATCGGCCAGGACATCGAGCGTCCACGGCTTCGCCAGGCGGTCGCGTAGGACGCCAACGGCCGTCACGACGTGGCCACGGACCACGCCGCGCGCGGCTGAGGCGATGACTCTCGCCGCGCAGTGATCGCTGGCGTCGGTGCCGAGTGTGGTCGAGGCGGATCTCATCTCTCACGGCTCGCTGGCCGGAGTTTTGATGAACGTGTCGATGGCTCGCCAGAGGTCGGCTGGTTGCTCGTCGGCGACGAAGTGCCCGGCATCGGCGATGAGTCTGGTGGTGAGCCGTGTGATCCCGGCGGCACGGAATCCGCCTGCGTACTGGTCGAGGTCGGCGCGGCTGGCCGCGCCGCGGAGGTAGAGCATGGGCGTGTCCGTCTCGGTCTCGGCACTGTGGAGGTTGTCTTTGGTGTCTTGGGGAAACGCGCGGTAGAAGTCGAACCCGGCGGTGAGCGCGCTGTCGGAGGCGTAGGCGCTCGCGGACGCCGCGCGGGCGTCGGGGGTGATCCGTGTCGGGTCGGCGGAGAGGACATCGAAGAAGTAATCGACGTACTCGCGCTGGTGTCCTTGGACGAGCAGTTCCGGCAACTCGGGGATGGCGTGGAACGCGAAGTGCCAGATGTAGTGGTTGTGGATCACCGCGTCCCACGGGTCTACGCCGGGGATCGCGACGTCGATGATCACCGCACCGGCGAGGTCCTGATACTGGCGGAGGTAGGCGTAGGTGATCATGCCGCCGACGTCGTGGCCGACCAGCGTGACGTCCTTGAGGTCGAGCTGGGCGACCAGCTCGTGAACGATCGCGGCCAGGGTGCGCTTGGACCCGTCGGCAGCAAGGCCGGTGGACTCGCCGACGCCGGGGAGATCGATCGCGATCGCCCGGAACCCACCGGCCGCGTGGAGCATCACCTGCTGCCACTCAGCCCAGGATTGCGGCCAGCCGTGGAGGAACACGACGGGTCGCGCGGCCGGGTCGCCCGCCTCGACGACGTGTAACGAGAGCCCGGCGACCCGGCGATGATCGTGGCGGAAACTAGACATGAAGTATGTCTATCATAGGGGTATGGACGATGCGAACGCGCGACCCGGATTTGAGAACGGCTCGGGGTTTCTTTTGGCCCGCCTGGGCTCGCTGGCGGCTCGTGGGTGGAGTGTGTTCCTCGCAGAGCGGGAGCTGACGCCGGTGCAGTATGTGACTTTGACGGTGCTGGCCGAACACGGTCCGGTCGGTCAGCGACGACTGGCCAGCCTCGCCGCCGTCGATGCTCGCAATCTCGTCGCCGTCCTGGATCAACTGGCGCGACGAGGGCTCGTCGTGCGTGAGACCGACGCACTGGACGGTCGTCGCCGCAACGTAGGCTTGACGGCCCGAGGTGTCGCGCTCGTGCAGGAACTCGCGGACGATGCCGCACGGTCTCGCGACGACTTCTTCGGCGCCCTGACCCGCCCGCAACGCAAGCAGCTCAACGCTTTACTTCGGCAGCTCTACCAAGCCCACGCCGACCAACCCGATGATGCTGCCGGCACAGGCACACCCAGATGAGTCGCGAGTAGACGGACGCCTCACCAGACAGCCGCTAAAGCGGCAATGTGGTGGCGGGATGGCCCTCGGATACGATGCTGGCGAACGAGCACAACAGACGCAGTGACGTTTGCTCGTCCGCGGGGACATCATCTTCTACACCTACCCCGGCGAAACCGTCCCGCATCACGTCGTGATCTACCTCGGCGGCGACCGCATCTTCCAAGCACCGGAGACGGGGCAGAACGTCGGCTACGGCACCCTGTCGGAGTTCACCGGCCAGACCGCCGCCGTCCGGCAGATCACCGAACCGTAGGCGGCGCTTCGGGTTGGTCGGGTGGCGCACCTGACGGGCGTGACCCTCACGCTCATCACTTCGCACACACTGCTGGCAACCAGCGTCTACCCGAACCTTAATGGTGTCGGTGGTGCCGGTCAGCTCAAGGCGGTCATCGGTGCGCTCATGACGATCGTGCTGATCGTCGCCGTGCTCATGATGATCGTCTGCGCCGCGACGTGGGCGGTCGCCTCCGCGCACGGCAACTACCAGACCGCCACCAAAGCCCGCACCGGCCTCCTCGTTGCGGTCGGTGCCGCCGCGCTCGACGGGGCCGGGATCGCATGGATCAACTTCCTGCTCGGGATAGGCCCAACCCTCTGACCGCTTCATCGGCCCTCGTGCGGGGCCGAGACGGAGCGGTGGCGTAACGGGCGCACCTGCGGGGTGAACCCCGCCGCTTCGCACCGGCTGCTTGCCGGTGGTGTGCGGGTCCGTGCTGCAAGGGAGCCCGCCCGATGATCTCCGTCCTTTCTCCTGTCACGACCGGCCTGAGCGGCGCGCTCGACCGAACCAGCCTCGTGCTGGCCGACATCAACATCAACCCGAACTCCAACGGCCTGCCCGGCATTACCGCCTTGCAGAAGATCGTCGGCGCGGTTATGACCGTCGGCCTGATCCTGTCCGTCCTCGCGCTGATCGTGGCCGCGGTCGTGTGGGCCTTCGGCTCCCATTCCGCCAACCCGCATCTCGCTACTCGCGGGAAGGCCGGGGTGCTGATCGCCTGTGGCGCAGCGATCGTCACCGGCGGCGCGGTGGCGTTCATCAACTTCTTCTGGAACGTCGGCCAGGGCATCTGAGATGGGTGTCTGCTCGGTCCCCGTTATCTCGACCGTCTGCCACGTCGCCGGCAAGGCCGCGGGCACGGTGATCTCGGCGCCGTTCGATTGGCTCGCCGAGGGTGTTGGCAACGCCGCGGAGTGGATGTTCAAGGGCGTCTGGCAGCTCTTTGACTCCACCACGCTGGTCGATGTCACCGACCCCAACTACCTGAAGGTCTACGACGTGCTGTTCGGCGTCGCGATCTTCCTGATGCTGCTGTTCTTCTTCCTCCAGCTCGCCACCGGGCTGATCCAACGCGACCCGAGTGCGTTGCATCGGGCGGCGATCGGGTTGGCGAAGTCGGTGCTCGGCTCGTTCCTCGTCGTCACCCTGACCGGGCTGGCGTTGACGATCGTGGATGAGCTGTGCGTCGGGATCATCCAGGCCACCGGCAACACCCTGGACGAGATGGGCGGCAAGATCGCCGCGCTCGCGGCCGGGATCGGCGCGATCAGCCTGTCCGCTCCCGGTGCGGGGGCGGTCATCATCATCTTCCTCGGCTGCCTGGCGATCACCGGCGCCGCGATCGTCTGGTTCAGCCTGCTGATCCGCAAGGCGCTCCTGCTCGTCGCCGTGGTCCTCGCGCCGATCGCCCTGTCCGGCCAGTCGTGGGATCACGCCCGCGGCTGGTTCACCAAGTGGGCGTCGTTCGTCGTCGCGCTGATCGTCAGCAAGTTGGTGGTGGTCGTGATCTTCCTGGTCGCGATCAACCAGATGAACGCCCCGCTGAACCTGGACCTGTCCTCGATCAGCAACCCGGTCGCCGGCATCGTCTTGATGTTCGTCGCAGCCTTCGCGCCGTACATGGCCTACAAGTTCATCTCCTTCGTCGGCTTCGACCTCTACCACGCGATGTCGGCGGAGTCGGAGGCGAAGGGGGCGATGAACCGGCCGATCCCCGTTCCGTCCATGCCCGGCCTGTCCAACGCCCGGAAGGTTCTCGGCGGCGACTCAGGCGGCGGCAGTGGCAGCGGCGGGGGGAGCACCGGCAGCGGCGGTGGCGATGGAGGATCGACCCCGCCGGGCGGCGGAGGCGGAGGCAAGCCAGCCGGGGGCGGCGGGACGGGCGGCACGGGCGGCGGTGAGGCGGCCAGTGGCGCAGAGGGTGCTGCGGCCGGCCCGGAGGGCATGGCTGTGGTCGCGGGCGCCCAGGCGGTCACGGCGGCGGCGAAAGCCGGACCGGCGACCGGGCAAGCGGTCGCCCGCTCTGCCGAGGGTCACGCCGACGCCGGCCAGGAGGCCGCCGGCCAGCAGCCGCCGGAGACCTCCCGTGAGTCGGGCGGTTCGGGCCGCTCCGGGCCGGTTCCGGTCCCACCGGCACAGATGACCCCGGCCGGTCCCGAGACGGGAGCGCCACCGGCATCGCGCCCGGCCGCAGCATCGACAAGCGAGGGTCCGACCCCGCCCTCCGCACCGACGACTCCGCCGGCATCGGCTGATGGCGCCTACCGGACGGCCGGGGAGCCGCCCACGCCGCCATCCCCACCACCGTCACCGCCTGAGCCGTCTGCGCCGTCTGCGCCGTCTGCGCCGTCTGAGGGAGGTTCGTGATGGCCGAGTCGAAGGATTCGGGTCGTGAGCTGGGGCCGGTGAAGTTCTCCCGTCTGGCCCGTCGCGGCCTGATGCTCGGTCTGTCGTTGCCGCAAGTGATTGTCCTCGGCGTTGGCGCTGTGGCGATCATCGGTGCGCTCTACACCGCCGGGGGCAAAGGGCTCCTGCTCGTGGTCCCGGTGATCGGCGTGTGCGCCGCGTTGGTGTGGGTGCCGGTAGGCGGTCACAAGCTGATCGAATGGATACCCCTGGCCGGCCACTGGGCACTCCGAGGCTTGCTCGGGCAGACCGTGTACCGCTGGCGGGTCACCAAGCCGCGCCCGGCCGGCACGCTGGCGCTGCCCGGCGATGCCGCCGCGTTGCGCCAGTACCTTGATCCCGAGACCGGGGTCGTGATGGTCCACGATCCCCACCGCGCCACCCTCACGGCACTGGTAGAGGTCACGCACCCGAGCTTCATCCTGCTCGATCCCGGCGAGCAGTCCCGCCGGGTCACCTCGTGGGGCCGTGCCCTGTCCACGGTGTGCCGGTCGGGACGCATCTCGCGCCTGCAAGTGCTGGAGCGCACGGTGCCCGACTCAGGCACCGGGCTGGAGCAGTGGTGGGCGAGTCGCGGCAGCGATGACGGCTCCTGGGTCGCGCAGACCTACCGGGAGCTGATCGAGCGGGCCGGCCCGACCGCCGAACGCCACGTCACCACCGTCTCGCTGGCGCTGGACATGAAGGCCGCCGCCAGGGCGATCCGCTCGGCCGGACATGGGATGCGCGGCGCCGCCGCCGTCCTGCGCGCCGAGATGCGGACCCTCACCACGGCGCTGCGGGCTGCCGACCTGACGCCTGGCGAGTGGTACACGCCCGGCCAGCTCGCCGTGCTGTTGCGCTCCGCCTACGACCCCGCGGTCGCAGCGACGTTGGAGCGCAGCGAGCTGGGCCGCGACCTCGCCACCGCCGGCCCGGTCGCGGTCGAGGAAACGTGGGATCGGCTGCGCTCGGACTCCGCCTATCACGCGGTGTTGTGGGTGAGTGAGTGGCCGCGCTCGCAGGTCTATCCCGGCTTCCTCGCCCCAATCCTGTTGTCGTCGGGCGTGCGTCGGGCGTTCACGCTGCTGTGCGACCCGGTACGCGCCGACCAAGCAGCCCGCGACATCCGCAAGAAAAAGACCGGCTATCTGTCGGATGCCACGCAGCGGGCCCGGATCGGGCAGATCGAGGACGCCGAGCAGACCGCCGAGTACCGCGACGTGCTCCAGCAAGAGGCCGACCTGATCGCCGGACACGGCGTACTCAGGTACATCGGCCTCATCGCCGTATCGGCACCGACGACGGACGAGCTGGACGCGGCGGTCGCGGCAATCGAACAGGCCGCAATCCAAGCCTCCTGCGAGACCCGCCGCCTCGCCGGGCAGCAAGCCCAGGCGTTCACCGCCGCCGCACTACCCCTCTGCCGCGGACTGTAGGGCCGGGCGCGGCGAGCGCACCTGACCGGCAGACACCTGTTCTGCCGCGAAGGGAGCTGGCCGCTGATGAGCCCACGTGCCGAGAAGAAGTTGTATTCGACCGTGCTGGTCGGTCGGGCCGGTCAGCGCCGCCGCGACCGTAGGGCGGCTCGCCGGGCCGCTGGGCACGTCTACGCGGCCGACGCCGAGCAACGCAGGGCAGCCGCCCGTGCCTTGGCAGAAGCCGAGAAGGCTGAGCGGGAAGCGACGACGTACCTGCCGCGTGGTGGGGAGCCGGGACCCGCGGCGTTGCGGGCGTGGCGACGGTTCCGGCTCCCCGCCCACCAAGACACCAGCGCCACCCTCGCCGGGGCCTACCCCTTTCTTGCGGAGGGCGGCTTGGGTGGCGAGGGCGTGTTCGTCGGCCAAGACCTCTACTCCGGCGGCAGCTTCGTCTACGACCCGTGGGTTCTCTACCAGCGCGGCGTCATCACCGCCCCCAACGTCGTGCTGGCCGGAATCGTCGGCGCCGGCAAGTCCGCACTCGCCAAGGCGCTCTACACCCGCTCCATCCCCTTCGGCCGCAGGGTCTATGTGCCGGGCGACCCGAAGGGCGAGCACACGGCGGTCGCCAAAGCGGTGGGTGGGCAGGCGATCGTCCTCGGCCACGGCCTCCCGAACCGCCTCAACCCCTTGGATGCGGGCCGCCGCCCGTCCGGCGTCTCGGATGTGGAGTGGGCCGGGATGGTCACCGCCCGCCGCCGTGATCTGATCGGCGCCTTGACCGAAACGGTGCTCGGACGGTCGCTGTCGCCGGTCGAGCACACCGCCGTTGACATCGCCTTGAACGCTGCGGTCGCCAGCTCACAGACGCCGATCTTGCCGATGGTCGTCGACCACATCCTCAACCCCGAGGCAGGAAACGACGCCCGACTCGCGGAGGACGGGCGGATCGTCGGCCACGCCCTGCGCAGATTGGTCGCCGGGGACCTGGCCGGCATCTTCGACGGTCCCTCCACTGTCGCGTTCGACCCCGACCTGCCAATGGTCTCCCTGGACCTGTCGCACGTCTCGGAGAACAACGCCCTCATGTCCGTCCTCATGACGTGCGCGTCGGCGTGGATGGAGTCCGCGCTACTGGACCCGAACGGTGGGCAGCGGTGGGTCGTCTACGACGAGGCATGGAGGCTGATGAGCCACCCATCCTTGCTGCGGCGCATGGATGCGCACTGGCGCCTCGCCAGGCATTACGGGATCGCGAACCTGTTGATCTTCCACAAGCTCACCGATCTGGACAACGTAGGCGACCAAGGCACCGCCGCCCACGCCCTCGCCGCGTCGCTGTTGGCGAACGCGGAGACCCGGATCATCTACCGCCAGGAGTCCGACCAGCTCGGCACCACCGCCGCGATGCTCAACCTGACCGGCACCGAGCAGAAGATGCTCCCCCAGCTCGGCACCGGGCAAGGGCTCTGGCGCATCAAGGACAGGTCGTTTGTCGTTCAGCATCAGCTCCACCCGGCCGAGCTGACGATCTTCGACACCACGGCCAGAATGCGCGACTCGACCGGCCAACGGTGAGGATCGCCGCCATGTCTCCCAGCCCGTGCGGTCTGGTTGGCGGGTGGGTGGTCCCACGCACCTACCGGGCGTGGGATCAGCAGAACATTCGGGCGGCAGTGACGCGCTGACGCGCGCCCGCCACGGCGCACCCGACACCCATCTCGATCGGTCGCCGGTCGTGGTCGTGCCGGCGGTGCTACCGCAGGCGGTCGTCACCGTCGATGACAGCGGAAACGCCCGGATCGCGGTCGAGAACATCGGCCAACAGGCCATCGACCAGCCAGACGAGCCGATCGGGCGCGACGAGCTGGGCGCCGTGCTCGCGAGCGTCGCCGAGCAGATCGGCGGGCCGGTCCGCGTCGAGGTCCGCGAGGCAGACGGGTCGCGCTACGCCGACATCCTCCAACCCCGCCCTCTCGAACCACCCGAGGCCCCGGAGCCATCCGAGCCAGCCACCGAGCCAGCGCTGACCGGCGCGGGGTTCCTGCCGGACGAGACGGTCCTGGTCGCCGTCGTTGTCACGACCACGCAGGCGCAGCCGGATGGCACCGCCTCGCTGAGCGCCTTGCCACCAATGGCGCGGTCTGGTGGCGAGGTCATCTTGTTCGGAGGCGCGTCGGGGCGCGTCGTCCAACAGCTCCCAACGGCTCACAAGCGTCGGTGGTGGCGGCGGTGACCGGCCAAACGGCGCGGTCGGGCAACGACACCGCTGTCAACCTCGGGCTCGCGCTGATCGCCGCGGTCGGCGTGCTCGCTGGCCTGCTGCGTGCGGCGGGCACGATCGCCGCCTGGCTCACCCACAGCCGCCAACCGGCCGGGAACCTTGGTGCGGGGCTCGCGGTGCTCGCCCATCCGACCCGGCCGGCCGTGGCGTTGCGGGCGCCGGGCCTGAGCCCGTTCGCCTACTGGGCCGTCGTCGCCGTCTTGCTCATCGCGGCCGGCCTGGTCGCCTGGCTCGTAGTGCGCCTGCTCCGCTCGCAGGACGCCAGCGACGATCCGCGCAGGCGGCCCGGGCTCGCCACCACCGCGCAGGTCCGCAAGAACGCCTCCGGCCGAGCCTTGCGCCACCGGGCCGCGACCCTGCGACCCTCGCTGCACCACCCGTCCCCGGCCGAGGTCGGATACCTACTCGGCCGATCCAAGGGCCGACAGGTATGGGCGTCGGTGGAGGACTCGATGCTGCTGATCGGCCCGCCCCGCTCCGGCAAGGGCCTCCACATCGTCATCAACGCCATCTTGGACGCGCCCGGCGCGGTGCTGACGACCTCCACCCGCCCCGACAACCTCACCGTGACCTTGACGGCCCGCCAGAAACTCGGGCCGGTCGCGGTGTTCGACCCCCAGCACTTGGCGCCCGGTCTCCCAGCCGGGCTGCGATGGTCCCCGGTGCGTGGCTGCGAGGACCCACTGACGGCGATGATCCGCGCCACCGGCCTCGCCGCCGGAACCGGCCTCGGCGGCGGTGGCGTGGAGGGCGGCGGGTTCTGGGAAGGCAAGACCGCCGCCGCCATCCAAGCACTGCTGCACGCCGCCGCCCTGGACGGGCGCGACGCCCGGACCTTGTATCAATGGGCGCTCAACCCCACCGCGGCAGCCGATGCCGTCCATGTCCTCCAATCCGACAGTCGCGCGGCGGAAGGGTGGGCTGACTCGCTGGGGTCGATGATCGACTCCGACCCCCGCACCCGCGACTCGATCTGGCAAGGCGTCGGCCTCGCGTTCAACGCGCTCGCCGATCCCCGCGTCCTCGACGCCGTAACCCCGAGAGACGGTGAGGGCTTCGACCCCGACACCTTCCTGGCCGAGCACGGCACCCTCTACCTACTCGCGACCGGCGCCGGGGCGGGCGCCAGTGCGGCGTTGGTGTCGGCGTTCATCGAGGACTTGACCGAGACCGCTCGCCGCCACGCCGCCCGCTCACCCGGCGCCCGCCTCGACCCACCACTGCTGCTCGCATTGGACGAGATCGCCAGCCTCGCGCCGCTGCCGTCCCTGCCGACACTCATGTCGGATGGCGGCGGGACCGGGATCACGACGCTGACGGTGCTTCAGTCGATGGCACAGGCGCGGCAGAAGTGGGGCGAGAACCAAGCCGCCGCGATCTCCGACACCGCGATCGCCAAGATCATCCTCGGCGGAGAGTCCAACAGCCGCGACCTCCAAGACCTCTCCACCCTGATCGGCGAGCGCGACGAGACCACCGACTCCACCACCACCGACGCCACCGGCGGCCGGTCACACCAGCGCTCGATCCGCCGCGTGCCGATCCTCCCGCCCGACGCTTTGCGGACGATGACGTTCGGGCTCGGCACGATCCTGTTGCGCGCCGCGCCGCCGATCGTGACCGACCTGCGCCCGTGGACGGACCGCAAAGACGCCGACCAGCTCACCGCCGACCGCCGCCAGATCGAGCAGACACTACGCGCCGCCGCCTGAGCCGGTAGCCGCCCGGCCGGGGCGGTGGGGAGTGGTCGCGCACCTCTCGGGTGGAGCACCAGCCGGTGCTCGCTTATTGACCCGAGGAGGTACATCGTGGCGATCAGGACTTCACCGTCGATCAACGGGTTCATCGCCAGCGACCCGCGACTGACGTTCAACGACGACGGCGAGGCACGTTTCTACGCGCGCATCGGACAGAACCACTACCGCCGGGAGGACGACGGCAGCTTCACCGAGCTGGAGCCGACCTTCCACGACTTGGTGCAGTTCGGCAAGGGCGCCGAGCTGTCCGCCGAGCGATTCCGCAAAGGCGACAACTTCGTCGCGCAAGGCTATGTCCGCGACTACACCCGCGACGTCGATGGGCAGGAGCGCACCGACGAGCAGTTCGTCGCCAAGCGCCTCGGCCACGACCCGAACCTGACGACCTACACCGTCGATCGCCGCCCCCGCGCCGAGCGGGAGGCACCGGCCGCCGAGCGCGACGCCGCCAGCCGCAACAGCACCCGCCCCGCCGCCGAGCAGGCAGCAGTCGTAGCTGAGTCGAACGGACTCAGCTACTGACCACCCCGGTTACCGGATCGGAGGCGTGGATCGTGGCCCACGAGGTATCCGGCCAGCTTGAGCTGGACCTGTGGGGTCTCAGCCCGGCTGCCGCCGCCGAGAAGATCGCGGCCGACCAGCTCGCCGAGCCGGCGACCGGCGAGGAACACGCGAGCCAGGAGGACCCTGATGAACCGATACGCAACGTTGGCCCGGCAGCATTGGGAGAGACACGCGCCGAGCCGGGTGGCGGCCCTGCCGGACCCGACCCGGTTCTTCAGCGAGCTGGGGGCGGAGGTGGAGGCGCAGGTAAGCGACCTGGCGGCGAGGCTCGTGTCGATGGCGACGGAACCCTGTTCGGCGGAGTCATACTTGGAGGAGGTCGCTCGGTTGCAGACGGCCAGGAGAACAGCGGAGGAGGTCGTGATGGCAGAGCTGGTGTGGATCAAGGACCCGGAGCTGCCGCTGCCCGAGGCCCGCGAGGAGTGGGAGCAGACCCGGCCTTCGGACGAGAACCTGATCTCCTGGGCGGAGCGAATCCAGGACTACCCGGACTCGATGCCGTCGACCGACGAGCTGGAGGAGATGGCGCAGACCTGGGCGCTGTCGGTGGAGTTCTTGGAGGAGCTGGTGGCGACCGAGCCGCCGCGGGAGTACATGCGGGCGAATCAGCCGGCGCTGTTGGAGGCGGCGAACATTCGCTTCTGGCGCGAGCTGCGCCGACCGCCCAGCCGGAGCTAGGCGAGCCGGCTGGCCGGTTCGTTCCGGCCTCCCAAGACGATCTCGCCCCCTCCGGGGCGAAGGCGCGGTTTCAGGCCAATGTGGCTGCGATCCGCCTCGCCCGCAGCCTCACCGACGAGCATCGCTCTGCGACCGGCGACGAGCAGCAGGTCTTGGCCCGGTGGTCGTCGTGGGGGGCGATCCCCGACGTGTTCGACCGGGCCAAGGACAACTGGACCGACGAGCGGGCCGAGCTGCGCGCCCTGCTCGATGACGTGGAGTGGGATGCGGCGGCGCGGACGACGATCAACGCGCATTACACCGATCCACTGATCGCCCGCCAGATGTGGCGGGCACTGGGCGATCTGGGCTTCCAGGACGGCACGGTGCTGGAGCCGGGGTCGGGGTCGGGCACGTTCATCGGCCTGGCTCCCGAGCAGGCGGTGATGATCGGGGTGGAGCTTGACCCGGTCACTGCCAGCATTTCGGCCGCCCTGTATCCGCACGCCCGAATTCGCGCCGAGTCGTTCGCTGACACCCGGCTGCCCGAGGGGAGCTTTGACGCGGCGATCGGGAACGTGCCGTTCGGGAACGTAACCCTGCACGACCCGGTGCATAACGGCACCCGCCAGTCGATGCACAACCACTTCATCCTCAAGTCGTTGGCGTTGACGCGGCCGGGCGGGATGGTCGCGGTGCTCACGTCGCATTTCACGATGGACGCCCAGAACCCAGGCGCCCGCCGGGAGATGAACGACCTGGCCGATCTCGTCGGGGCGGTGCGACTGCCGACCGGGGCGCACCGCCGCGCTGCGGGCAGTGATGTGGTGACCGATCTGTTGATCTTCCGCCGCCGCGAGCCGAACCGGCCGCCGGCGGATGACTCGTGGGAGACGGTCGTGCCGGTCACGATCGACGGCACCCCGCTGAAGATCAACACCTACTTCGACGCCCATCCCGACAACATGCTCGGCGAGGTCGGCACGGCGCGGGGGATGCACGGCGCCGAGACGCTCACGATCACCGGCGACCTCGATCACCTCGAGGGCGAGCTGGCCGACACGCTGAACCAGATCACGTTCGCCGCGCGCCGCGACGGCCTGGTGATGACCGATCGCCCTGTCGATCAGGAGGCGCGCCGTGCTGCGGCGGTGCCGGCCGCCCCGGAGTTGTGGGACGGCACCATCGTCGCCGATCAGAGCGGGTTCACCACCGCAGCGGGCGGCGTTCTGGAGCCGTTGGCGGTCCCGAAGCCGGGCAGCGCCGAGCTGCGCGCCCTCCTCGGACTGCGAGACGGCGCTACCCGGCTGCTCGGTCTGGAGGCGGCCACGGTGGATGACACCGAGGAGATCACCGTCGCTCGCCACGCACTCCGGTTGGACTATGAGCGGTACGTGGGCCGGTACGGACCGATCAACCGCTACACGCTGCGCCCGACCGGCCGCACCAACGACGCGGGCGACCCGACGTTTGCGCGGATCGTGCCGACGCCGATCCGGCTGCTGCGCTCCGATCCGTTCGGGGCGCTGGTGCTGGCGTTGGAGCAGTTCGACGACCAGGACCAGACCGCCCAGCCCGCCGCGATCTTGCACCGCCGGGTCGTCGCCCCACGCGCCGAGGTTCAGGGGGTGGAGACCCCGGCCGACGCGATCGCGGTCAGCCTGGACCGCACCGGCGACATCGACCTGGCGTTGATCGCCGACCTGCTCGGGATGCCGGAGCCCGAGGCCCGGCAAGCCCTGGCCGGGATGGTGTTCACCGACCCCGACACCGGCGAGCTGATCCACGCCCCGGCCTATCTCTCCGGCGATGTCCGCACCAAGTTGGACACCGCTCGGACCCGCGCCGCGGACGACCCGGCGTTTCAGGTCAACGTCGACGCGTTGGCCGAGGTACTGCCGCCGGATCTCGGGGTGGAGGACATCACCGCCCGACTCGGCGCGGTGTGGATCAGCCCGGAGGTTCACGAGCAGTTCTTGCGGGAGCTGCTGCGCTCCGAGGACGTGCGGGTCGAGAACCCGCTGCCGGGGATGTGGGAGGTCCGCGGCGGCCGGCAAGGCATCCTCGCCGCCTCGGAGTGGGGCACCGCCCGCCGACCGGCGCCCGACATCGCCCAGGCACTGATGGAGCAGCGCACGCTGCTGGTTTACGACGAGTACGAAGACGCCGACGGGAAGAAGCGCCGGGTCTTGAATCCGGTTGAGACGACCGCAGCGCAAGAGAAGGGCGACGCCCTCCAAGAACGCTTCTCCGAGTGGGTCTGGGAAGACCCGGCCCGCGCCAAGACGCTGGTGGACGAGTACAACCGCCGGTTCAACAGCATCGTGCTGCGCGACTACACGGGCGCCGGGGAGTACCTGTCGCTACCCGGCATGGCGGCCAGCTTCACGCCGATGGAGCATCAGCGCGCTGCGGTCGCCCGGATGATCGCCGAGCCGGCCTCCGGCCTGTTCCATGAGGTCGGGGCGGGCAAGACCGCCGAGATGGTCATGGGCGCGATGGAGATGCGCCGCATGGGCCTCATCACCAAGCCCGTCGTGGTCGTACCGAATCACATGCTGGAGCAGTTCGGCCGCGAGTGGCTTCAGATTTATCCCCGCGCTCGCATCCTCGCCGCCTCCAGCGCCGACGTGACCGCCGACAAGCGGCGCCTGTTCGTCGCCAGAGTTGCGGCGAACGAATGGGACGCGGTCATCTTGACGCAGGGCGCGTTCGCGAAGATCCCGCTGCGACCCGAGACGCAGAAGGCGTACATCCAAGCCCAGGTCGACGACGTGCGCGGCGTCCTCCAGGACGCCAAGACCGGGGAGCGGATGAGCGTCAAGCGGATCGAGCGGCGCCTGCTGCTGTTGGAGAACAAGCTCAAGGCCCGCACCGACCTCGACCGTGACCGCGGCGTCTGCTTCGAGGACACCGGCATCGACTACGTGGTCGTGGACGAGATGCACATGTATAAGAACCTCGCCACCGAGTCCAACATCCGCGACGCCGCGATCGACGGGTCCGAGCGGGCCTCCGACTTGCACATGAAGCTGGAATACCTGCGCTCCCAAGGCCGCGACCGCGTGGCGACCGGAGCGACCGCGACGCCGATCGCCAACTCGGTGACCGAGGCGTACGTGATGCAGAGGTACTTGAGGCCGGACCTGTTGGACAAGGCCGGGATCGGCGCGTTCGACGCCTGGGCGGCGACCTTCGGGCAGACCGTCACGCAGATGGAGATGGCCCCGACCGGCAACGGGTTCCGGCTCAAGACCCGATTCAGCAAGTTCTCCAACGTCCCCGAGATGCTGCGCGTCTGGTCCGTCTTCGCCGACGTCAAGACCGCCGCCGACCTCCGTCTCCCGACCCCTGACCTGGCGGCGCGCGATGACGGACAGCGCGCCCCCGCCACGGTCGCGGTGCAGCCGACCGTGGAGCTGGAGCAGTTCATCGAGCACCTCGGCGAGCGGGCCGACGCGGTCGCGGCCCGGCGGGTCAGCCCCGACGAGGACAACATGCTCAAGATCTCCACCGACGGCCGCAAGGCCGCCCTGGACATTCGCATGGTCCTCCCACGCAGCCCGTCCGGGCCAACGAAGGTCGACGCCGCCGCCGACGCCATCCACCGCGTCTGGGAGCGCACCCGCGACAGCGAGTACCTGGACACGATCACCGGCCAACCTTCACCGATCCGCGGTGCCTTGCAACTCGTGTTCTCCGATATCGGCACTCCGAACCCGGATCGGTGGAACGCCTACGACGAGCTGCACCGGGAGCTCGTCGCCCGCGGGATGCCCGGCGACGCCATCCGCTTCATGCACGAGGCCAAGACCGACGTGGAGAAGGCCCGCCTGTTCGCCGCCGCCCGCGCCGGACACATCGCCGTGTTGATCGGGTCCACGGAGAAGATGGGCGTGGGCACGAATGTTCAGGCGAGGGCCGTGGCGCTCTATCACCTGGACTGCCCGTGGCGACCCTCGGACATCGCACAACGTGAGGGCAGAATCTTGAGGCAGGGCAACCAGAACCCGGAGGTCGTGATCGTCCGGTTCGTGACCGAACGGTCCTTCGATTCCTATATGTGGCAAGGCGTCGAGCGCAAGGCGACGTTCATCGCCCAGGTCATGCGCGGCAAGCTCGACAGCCGCGAGATCGAAGAGATCGACTCCGCCGCCCTGTCCGCCGCTGAGGCCAAGGCCATCTCATCCGGCAACCCGCTCCTGCTGGAGCACTCCACCGTCCAGAACGAGGTCGGCCGGCTACGTCGCCTGGAGCGCGCCTACCAGCGCAACGAGAACATGCTCACCCACACCCGCCAAGACGCCGAACACGCCGCCGAACGCGCCTCCGCCGACACCGCCGGACTGGCAGCCGCGCTACCCAAGATCATCGACACCGGCGGGGACCGCTTCCGCATCCAACTTCACGACCGCACCTACACCAGCCGCGTCGACGCGAGTGCCGCGCTGGCCCGGTGGGCGAACAACAGCGACCTGAAATGGGCGCCCCGCTACACCAGCCGCGACTACGGCACCGTCGGCCAGATCAGCGGCTTTCCCATCCACCTCGCGCTCCGACCCGGCTACGAGGGCGCCAACATCGACATCACCCTCCACGGCGTACCCCGCAGCACCTTCACCGTCTCCCGAGACACGCTGCTCGAAGGCGGCGTCGGGCTCATCCAACGCATCGAGAACCGCGTCTCGGGCATCCCGGCCCTGCTCGACCACGCCCAAGGAGACCTCGCCGCCGCCCAGCAGACCATCGCCGACGCCGCCCAGCGGATCGGCCAGCCCTTCCGCCACGCCCAGGCCCTCCGTGACGCCGAGCGGCACCTGAGCGACGTCGAATCCCAACTCGCCGCACTCAACCACGACGAGCCAGGCGAACAGCCAAGCCCGCCGGAACCTGCGCTCGATCAGCGGGTCACTGTCGAGACCCTCCACGCCCACCGAGACCCACCCGCCAGACCGATGGCACCACAACGCCAAGAGCCGCCCGCGTTCGTCCGAGCCGGATACGACGCCAACCCGCCACATCCGGCACCCGGCATGAGCTGGTAGCCGCCTCATCCGCCTTCCGCTGGGAAGCGGTGACGCACCTGCCGGGTAACGGCACCGGACTCGCCGGTGCTCGACCCGGCAGGAAAGCGAGCAACCAGCGATGAGCGACCACCCTCCCGAACCCCCTGACGATCGACCCTACGATTGGGCCGACGATCCCGACAGCGGCCTGGAGCCCGAGCCGGACGAGATCACCGCCGACACCGGGGTGGGCGAGACGGATGTGCCGCACCCGGTCAATTGGCGCACATTGACGGCTGAAGACGCCGAGTACGAGTGGCTGGCACTCAACGAGTGGGTCGACTGGTTGCGTCACGAGTTCGGGCTGCCCGCCTCGATCATCCCCCCGTACTGGCACCGCCACCCCGAGCTGGTGTGGGAGCTGTCCGCGCTGCACCTGCACTGGCTCGGCGCCTACGACCCAGCCCAGCACGCCTCCGCCCCGGTCGGCTGGCTGGCCGACTTCCACGCCGCCCAACAGCGCCTCCGCGAATGGGTCGCCCTGTCCGGCACCAGACTGGACCGCGACCGGCCCACCCGCCAAACCATCTGGCCTGGCGAAGACTCCCGGCCGGCCGAAGTGGAGAGGCCGATCGTTAACCGCGACGAGGAGTTCGTCGCGTTCGTGATCGCCGACGTGAACCGCCGCGCCGAGGCCGAGGCCGACTTCCTGCGCCGGAATGAGCCCGAGACCGAGGCCCAGCAATGACATCCACCAAGCAGCGTCGCAGGTCGGAGGGTCGGCCGGAGCCGAGCTGGCGGATTCGCGCGGTCCGCCGCGACCCGCTCGACCCGCGGCTGCTGGCGCGGCTATTCATCCAGATGGCCTTGGAGCGGGCCGACACCCAGCACCCCAAGGCCGACACCAGCGGCGGGACCGCCCACCGCGCATCCTGACCCATCCTTGGCCCATGCTCCGCTTGTCGGTCAGGCGGGGGCGGTATTCTTAAGGGGTCACGCTGGCCTGGCCGGTGTGGTAGCAGAGCAACGTTTCGGCACATCTTCGGGATGTGCCCGCCCCTCTCGTCGGGGCCTATCACTCAGGACTGACTACCCCGCCTCATCGGAAGTTCCCGGCCCGGTCGGCTCACCTGAGCAACCGACGAGAGGAACACCCGATGCCGAAACGATCCAGTCCCAAGCCGGCCACTCCGGCGGTAGTCGAGGACGGCGCGCTGGCCGTCTCCTACCTGCGGGTCTCCACCAAAGAACAGGCCCAACGCGGCGGCCGTGACGAAGGGTTCTCGCTCCCCGCGCAGCGCGACGCCAACCAGCGCAAGGCCGAGAGCCTGAACGCGGCGATCGTGGAGGAGTTCATCGAGCCCGGCGAGTCGGGCACCACCACCGACCGCCCGGCCCTCCAACGCCTCCTCGCCTACGTCAAGAGCAACCCGGTCGCGTACTGCATCGTCCACAAGATCGACCGGCTCGCCCGTAACCGCCTCGATGACGCGATGATCCACTACGAGCTGCGCCAGGCCGGGGTCATGCTCGTCTCGGCCACCGAGAACATTGACGAGACCCCCTCGGGGATGCTGGTCCACGGGATCATGTCCTCGATCGCCGAGTTCTACAGCCTGAACCTGGCGACCGAGGTCACCAAGGGCCTGGTCCAGAAGGCCGCTGCCGGAGGCACCCCGACCAAGGCCCCGATCGGCTATCTCAACGTCCGCAAGCGCGACGAGCTGGGCCGCGACATTCGGACGATCGAAGTGGACCCGGACCGCTCCGAGCATGTGACCTGGGCGTTCCACGCCTACGCGACCGGGAACTGGACTACCGCGCAAATCTATGAGGAGCTGATCGCCCGCGGCCTGACCACGCTGCCGACGCCGCGGCACCCGGCCAAGCCGCTGGCGTTTTCGTCGGTCCATCGGATGCTGACCAACCCCTACTACAAGGGCGACGTGACCTACAAAGGCGTCACCTACGCCGGCACCCACACGCCGATCGTCCCGATCGAGGTCTGGTACCGCGTCCAAACCGTCCTCTCAGCGCACAACTCCGCGGGTGACCGGCGTCGCCGTCACGACCACTACCTCAAGGGCACCGTCTACTGCGGCGCGTGCGGCTCCAGGCTGATGATCTCCAACGCTCGCAGTGCCAGCGGGAACATCTACCCCTACTTCGTGTGCGCCGGACGGCACAGCAAGCGGACCCACTGCACCCGTCCCGCGATCCTCGTGGACAAGGTGGAGCAGCTTGTTGCCGACCACTACAAGACCATCCAGATACCCCCGGACGTGCGCCACGCCATGCTCGGCATGTTGGACGAGGAGTTCGCCGCCCTGCACGCCTCTAGCGAGACTGAGCGCCACCAGCTCACCGTCGAGAAAGATCGCATCCAAGACCAGCGCCGCGCCAGCCTCCAAGCCCACTACGCCGGAGCGCTCCCGCTGGACCTGCTCAAAGAGGAGCAAGACCGCCTCGCCCGCCAGCTCGACCTCGTGACCGCCCGGCTCGACGCGCTCGACAGCACCTATGAGGAGGCCCGCACCCACCTCCAAGAGTGCTTGGCGCTGGCCGGGGACTGCCAGACCGTCTACGCCTGCGGGTCAGACACCACGCGGCGGATGGCGAATCAGGCGTTCTTCACCCGCATCTACCTCGACGCTGACGACACGATCCGCACCGAGCCCACCCCGTCCTTCGGACTACTGCTCGATCCCGGCACCCAGCAACAAGCCTTGAGCTGGGCCGACCCGCAGCGGCAGGCGGGCAAGCGTCCCACTCAAACCCTCATCCATCATGTCGAGGGTTCGAGTAAGACGCGTGGAGTGGAGCTAAGGGG
>CAWIJK010000002.1:0-1577686 GCA_963836375.1 uncultured Acidimicrobiaceae bacterium
TGGACGACGCCGGCAACGTCTCGATCACCGACCGGCTGAAGGACATGTACGTGGTGGGCGGCTTCAACGCCTACCCGGCCGAGATCGAGGCCATCCTGCGGGGGTGCGACGAGGTGGGCCAGGTGGCGGTCGTCGGGGTGCCCGACGAGCGGCTGGGCGAGGTGGGCTGCGCCTATGTCGTCGGGCCGGCCGGCGCCTCGGCCGACGACCCGGCCCGGGCGGCTCGGGTCCTCAGCTGGGCCCGCCAGGCGATGGCCAACTACAAGGTGCCGCGCTTACGCAGCCGGCCGGCCTGGACGCCCTGCCGGTGAACGCCAGCGGCAAGGTCCTGAAGCGACGAGCTGCGCGAGCGCTTCGCCGAGGGGGCCGACGAGATCGTGACCAGCGAGAGGAGGAGGTTGAAAATGCGAGGGATCGTCTTCACCACAGACGGGGTCTGATTTGACCTATGAGTTGGAGGTCCGGGACCCGGGGCCCAAGGAGGTCCGGGTGCGGGTCGGCGCCGCCGGGGTCTGCCATTCGGACCTGTCGGTCATCGACGGGACCATCCCGTTCCCGCCGCCGGTAGTGCTCGGCCACGAAGGCGCCGGGGTGGTCGACGCCGTGGGATCCGAGGTCCCGGCTCGGTCAAGCCGGGCGACCACGTGGTGATCGCCACCCTGGCCAGTTGTGGCACGCGTCGGGCCTGCAGCACCGGGCACCCGACGTGGTGCCGCCGGTCGCTCGGCACCCGCGGCCAGGCCGTTCACCTTCAAGGGGGAGCCGGCCGCGCATCTTGGCCGCCGCCTCGGTGTTCGCCGAGCAGACCGTGGTCTCCAGAGGTCCAGGCGGTCCGCATCCCCTCCGATGTGCCGCTCACCTCGGCCTGTCTGATCGGCTGCGGCGTGCTGACCGGGGTCGGCGCCGTGCTCAACCGGGCCCGGGTCCGGCCGGGCGAGACGGCGGCCGTCTTCGGCGTGGGCGGGGTCGGCCTGAACGTGATCCAGGGCCTGCGCATCTCGGGGGCCACCCGGATCGTGGCCGTCGACACGGTGGCCGCCAAAGAAGGGCGCCGGGCCGGCAATTCGGGGCCACCGACTTCGTCGACGCCACCGACGGTGACGCCGCCGCGGGCCGGTCCGGGCCCTGGTGCCCCCCCGACCGGGAGCGGGCGTCGGGTGCGCTCAACCCGCTGGGCGGGGCGCCCTGGGCCTTCGACTGCGTGGGGCACCCCGCCGTCCTGCGCAGCGCCCTCTACTCTCCTTGAGTGGGGGGGCAACGCCGTGGCTATCGGCATCCCGCTCGGGGAACCGAGGTGGCGGTGGACGTCAATGCCCTGGCCTACGTCGACCGGGGATTGCTCGGGTGCCGCTACGGGGTCCTCGTGGCCCCATCACGACATCCCGCTCATGGTCGACCTCTACCGATCGGGCCAGCTGCTCCTTGGACGAGCTGGTGAGCCTGACCCTGACCCTTGGCCGCCTTCTCCGAGGTGGTGGACGAGATGCACGCCGGGCGGGTGGCCCGGGGCGTGCTCACCTTCGACGGGTGACGGGGGACCACCTCGGGCCCGATCTAGGGTGGGCCCGATGAGAGGCGTCCTCCTCGCCGGCGGCACGGGCTCGCGCCTCCACCCGCTGACCCGCATCACCAACAAGCACCTGCTGCCGATCTACGACCGGCCGATGATCCAGTGGTCGATCGAGGCGCTGGTCAAGGCCGGGATCACCGAGATCATGCTGGTCACCGGGGGGACCCACGCCGGCGAGTTCCTCCGCTGCTGGGCAACGGCCACGAGTTCGGCATCGACCTGCTCTCCTACGGGTACCAGGAGCGCCGGGCGGGATCGCCGAGGCGCTGGGGCTGGCCGAGCGGTTCGGCGACGGACGAGCCGGTGCTGGTCATGCTGGCCGACAACGTGTTCGAGCGGTCGATCCGGCCGATGGTCGAGGCCTTCGAGGCCGAGCCCGACGGCGCCCGCATCCTGCTCACGCCGGTGACCGAGCCCGAGCACCTCCGGCACCTCGGGGTGCCCGAGCTCGACGCCGACGGCCGGGTGGTCCGGATCGTCGAGAAGCCCGAGGACCCGCCGTCGAACTTCGGGGTGACCGGCATCTACTGCTACGACGCCGCCGTCTTCTACGTCATCACGACCCTGGAGCCCTCGGGCCGCGGCGAGCTCGAGATCACCGACGTGAACAACCACTACGTCGCGCAGGGCGCCATGGCCTACGACGTGCTCGAGGGCTTCTGGGGCGACGCCGGCGAGTCGATCGACGCCTACTACGCGGTGAACGACTTCGTGCGGGCCCACGGGGCCAACAAGGACTGAGGGTCGTTCGGGCTCAGCGGGCCGCCCCGCCGGCCGACGGGCGCCGGACCGGCCCGCCCGCCCCCTCGTTGCCGCCACCCCGTCGCCGTCGGCGGTCGACCGGTCGGGTCGGCCTCGGTGCCGTGGGGCGCGGGATCGACGGCGGGGCCAGCGGGCCGAGGGCCCGGCGGACGGTCGTCGGCGATCCCCGGCCGTCGAGACCGAGGGCGGCCAGGATGTCGTCGGCTTGCCCTGGGCCACGTAGGCCCGGGGGATGCCGAGGTGGACGTCGGCGGCCCGGCGCCCGGCGCGCCGCGCCGCCGGCCACCGCGTCGGCAGGAACATGCCGGCGCCGCCGAGGCGGACGCCGTCCTCGGCCGTGACCACCAGGGTGTGGCGGCCGCGTCGGCGAGCATCGCCGGGTCGGGCGGGCTCACGACCCGCACGTCCCAGACGGTGGCGTCGATGCCCTCGGCCGCCAGCTCGGCCGCCGCGTCGATCGCAGGCGGCCAGCAGCTTGCCCACGCCGAGCAGGCAGACCGAGCCGTCGCCGCCCCGCACGCGGCGGCGCCGCCAGCCCCTCGCCCACCTCGTCGGCGGCACGTGGCGGGGCGGGGTCTTGGGGAAGCGGATCGACCGAGGGCCCGGGCGAGCTCGAGGGCGCGTGCGAGCATCGGCCTCGACCTCCTCGGCCGACGACGGGGCGAAGACGGTCATGCCCGGGATCGACAGGGTGAGGGCCAGGTCGAGCACGCCGTGGTGGCTCGGCCCGTCGTCGCCGGTGATGCCGGCCCGGTCGAGGACGAAGACGACCGGGGAGCCGGTGCAGGCCGACGTCCAGGTTGGCCTGGTCGAAGGCCCGGGAGAAGAAGGTGGAGTAGACGGCGACCACCGGCCGGAGCCCGCCCATGGCCATCCCGGCCGCCGCGGTGACCTCGTGCTGCTCGGCGATGCCGACGTCGAAGAACCGGTCGGGGAAGCGGGCCTGGAAGGGGAGCAGGCCGGTCGGCCCGGGCATGGCCGCGGTCAGGGCGACGATCTCGGGCGTCGTCGTCGGCCAGCGCGCAGCAGGGCCCGGGTGAAGGCGTCGGTGTAGGTGGCGGGCAGGATCGCCGCGGTTGGCCGACCCGGCCATGGCCCGCCGATCGCCGCCTGGCCACCCCGCTCGAGCCGCTCCGAGCGACCCGACGGCCGTGCCGGCGGCCGAGCCCCGACGGCGTTCTCGGGCGGACCGCCCGGGGCGCCTTCACGTCGTGGAGCCGCTGGACCTCGTCCTCCTCGGCGGGGCGTAGCCGCGGCCCTTCTGGGTGAGGACGTGGACCACGATCGGCCCGTCCCACTCGGCGGCGTTGGCGAAGGCCTGCTCCATCGAGGCGATGTCGTGGCCGTCGATGGGGCCGGCGTAGCGGACGCCCAGGGCCTCGAAGAAGGTGTGGGGCGCCACGATCTCGCGCAGGGCGCTGGTGAGGCCGTGGACCCCCGAGTAGGCCAGCTCGCCGACGCCGGGATGTCGCGCAGCCGGTTGCGGAGCCGCTCGCGGGTCTGGACGTAGGTCGGGTTCAGCCGCAGGCTGGTCAGGCTCTGGGAGAGGTGCGAGACCGTCGGGGCGTAGGAGCGGCCGTTGTCGTTGAGCACGATCACCACCCGCCGGCCCGAGTGGCCGAGGTTGTTGAGCGCCTCGTAGGCCATGCCGCCGGTGAGGGCGCCGTCGCCCACCACGGCGACCACCCGGCGGTCCCCGCCGTGGCCGACCGCCTGGCCCCGAGCTCGAAGGCGGTGGCCAGCCCGTGGGCGTAGGAGAGGGCGGTCGAGGCGTGGCTGTTCTCGATCCAGTCGTGCTCGGACTCGGCCCGGTTGGGGTAGCCCGACAGCCCGCCCTCCTTGCTGAGCTCCCGGAACCGGTAGCGGCGGCCGGTCAGGAGCTTGTGGACGTAGGCCTGGTGGCCGGTGTCCCACAGGATGGCGTCGCGGGGGGAGTCGAAGACCCGGTGCAGGGCCAGGGTGAGCTCGACGACGCCGAGGTTGGAGCCGAGGTGGCCGCCGGTCGTGGTGACCGTCTCGACGATGAAGGCGCGGATCTCGGCGCCAGCTCGTCGAGCTGGTCGTAGCCGAGGGCGCGGAGGTCGGCGGGGGTCTCGATGCTGGGCAGGATCATGGGCGGGGGTGCGGCGGCGGGCCGATGCGGCCCACGCTACCCCGGGACCGAACGGTGAGGACCCCTCTCGTGTTGGGCGAGGGCGGCCACCACGACCACGAGGGCCATGGCCGCCAGGAGCTGGAGGCCCCGGGCCGGCCCGAAGGCGTCGGAGACCCAGCCGACGAGCGGGGCGCCGGCCACCCAGCCGACGTAGCCGGCGGCGGTGAAGGCCCCCGACGCCGCCGTGGGCCGGCTGGCCTGGACGGTGGCCTGGCTCATGACCAGGGGCCAGAAGAGCGACGCCCCGGCCGCCCCCAGGGCCAGGCCGACGGCGGCGACCGCCGGGTCGACCGAGAGCGACTCGACCAGGATGCCGCCCCCGGCCACCAGGCCCCCCACCACCAGGCCGATCCGGGCGCTCAGCAGGCCAGCATCGGTCCGCCCGCCCCCCGGGTGGTGGCGGCCACCGACTGGCCCACGACGTAGGCGCCGGCCCCCAGGAGCACCCCGGCGGCCAGGTGGGTCCGCAGGTAGAGCACCCCCCAGGTGTCGACGCCGCCCTCGGTGATCTCGGCCACCGCGAAGACGAAGAGGAAGAGGAGCAGGCGGTCGGCCCGCAACTGGGCCCAGGGGCCGAGGGACCCCGTCCGCCCCGGCCCGCCCTCGCCCGCCCCCGGCGACCTCGCGGCGGGTACCGGCCCACCCGGGGCCACGGGGACCACGACAGCCAACCGGTCGGACCGGACGTGGACCCACAGCGCCACCACCCCGGCCCCCACGGCCACCGCCGGCCAGAGCCAGCGCCACGAGAGCCCGGCGTGCAGGACCACTCCGGCCATGGCGGCACCGCTCAAGGCGCCGATGTTGAACAGGGCGTGGAACCGGACGAGGGCCCCGGGCCGGCCCAGGAGGCGCCGGGACGCCGCGGCGTTCATCGCCGTGTCGACGCACCCGCCCGAGACCTCGGCCGCCACGAACAAGACGGCAAAGGCGGGCCAGTCCCGGGCCAGGGCGGCACCGACCAGAAAGACCGCCCACGCGACCAGCGACCAGCTGAGGAGTCGTCCGGTCCCCCAGCGCTCGGCCCGGTGCCCGACGACCGCCCCGGTCACCGCGGCGATGGCGATGGCCACCGCCAGCAGCAGGCCGAGCGGGGCGTCGGAGAGGCTGAAGGTCCGCTGGACGTCGGCCACCGCGACGGCCCACGTCCCCCAGAAGAGCACCCAGGGCCACGAAGGTGGCCGCCACCGGCCCCCGTCGCGCCCCGGTCGGTGCCGGCGCGGCCGCGGCCTGCTCGGGGATGCTCACGACGCCAAAGGGGACCGGACCGATCAGCGGTGGGCGACGACGCCGGCCTTGCCCAAGAAAGCCTCGCGGTCGACGAGGACCCGGGTGAGGCGACCGGCGCCCACCAGCCCGGTGTTGCGATCCGAGCGCAAGGTGGCCGAGACGGTGAAGGACAGCCGCCGGCCCTCGACCCTGGCCAGCGTGGCCTCGGCGGTCACGGTGGCCCCGACGGCGACCGGTGCGAGGTGGTCGAACTGGAGCCGGGTGGCCACGCTGGTCCGGCCCGCACCCAGCCGGCCCTCGAGGGCCCGGCAGCTGGCCTCCTCGCACAGGGCCACCAGGCGGGGCGTGGCCAGCACGGCCACGTCGCCGGAGCGCAAGGCCTGGGCGGTGTCGGCCTCGGTGACCAACAGGTCCACCCTCGCGCTGAGCCCGGTGGACAGACCCGGTCGGGCGCGCCGGCCTCGGATGGGCGGTGGGCACGCCGATTACGATACCGCCCGTGAGCGACGGCCCCCTGATCGAGACCCCGCGTGCTCGAGCGGGTGCTCGGCGCCGCCCTGGCCCGGGGCGGCGACCTGGCCGAGGTGTTCGCCGAGGACCGGCAGACGTCGGGGGCGATGCTCGACGACGGTCGCATCGAGGAGCTCTCCTCGGGCCGGGAGCGTGGGGCCGGGATCCGGGTGATCGTCGGCGAGACCACCGGCTTCGCCCACACGGCCGACCTGTCCGAGCCGGGCCTGCTGGCCGCCGCCGACGCCGCGGCGGCCGTCGCCCGCCAGGGGGGTGGCGGGGTCAAGACGGTGGCCCTCTCGGAGCGCCGGCCGGTCGGCCACCGGGCCGACGTGCTGCCCCGAGCGTGGCCAAGCCGGCCAAGCTCGACCTGTTGTCCCGGGCCGACGACGCGGCGCGGACGGCCGGGGCGGCGGTCTCCCAGGTTCAGGCCGGCTACGGGGACTGCCGCCGCCGGGTGCTCATCGCCAACTCCGAGGGGCTCACGGCCGAAGACGACCAGGTGCGCACCCGGTTCAACGTGGTCGTGCGTGGCGACGGGGGACACCGGCATGCAGACCGGTTACGAGAGCGTGGCTCGGACCGAGGGCTTGGAGGTGTTCGAGCGCGTCGACGTCGACGACGTGGCCCGGACCGCCGCCGACCGGGCCCTGTCCAAGCTGGCCGCCCGCCCGGCGCCCTCGGGCGAGGTGCCGGTGGTGTTGGCCGGCGGGAGCGGGGGGATCCTCTTCCACGAGGCGTGCGGGCACGGCCTGGAGGCTGACCACATCGTGAAGGACGCCTCGGTCTACGTCGGCCAGGTGGGCAAGCTGGTGGCCAGCCCCTTGGTCACCCTGGTCGACGATGGCACGGTCGCCGGCGAGTGGGGGAACTTCGTCGATCGACGACGAGGGACGCCCGGCCGCTCGCAACGTGCTCATCGAGCACGGCGTACTCACCGACTACATGTGGGACTCCTGCGGGCCCGCAAGGAGGGGCGGGAGTCGTCGGGCAACGGCCGACGGCAGAGCTATCAGCACCTGCCGATGGTGCGTATGACCAACACCTTCCTGTTGGCCGGGACCGACGACCCAGACGAGATCGTGGCCCAGACCCCAAACGGCGTCTACGTGGCCAAGCTCGGGGGGGACAGGTCAACACGGCGACCGGCGACTTCGTGTTCGGGACGACCGAGGCCTATCTCATCGAGGGGGGACGGATCACCGAGCCGCTCCGCGACGCCAACCTGATCGGCAACGGACCAGAGGTGCTCCGGCGCATCGACGCCCTGGCCCACGATTTCGACATGACCCCGGGAACCTGCGGCAAGGACGGCCAGAGCGTGCCCGTGGGTTGCGGGCAGCCGACCCTGCGGATCACCGGCGTGACCATCGGGGGGACCGCCGCGTGAGCGACCTGGTGGGGCTGGCCGACCGGGTGGTCGACCAGGCGGGAGCGGGCGAGCAGCTCGAGGTCTACGTCGCCCGAGGCCAGGACACCGAGGTCCGGGCCTATGACGGCGAGGTCGAGTCGCTTTCATCGGCCACCTCGTCGGGACTCGGCGTCCGTGTGCTCCTGGCCGACGAGGGGGGTGGGGGCAACCGGTTGGGGTTGGCCTGGGCCGGGTCGCTCGACGACCAGGTGGTGGCCGCCACGGTGGCCGAGGCCCGGGACAACGCCCGCTACGCCACCCCCGACCCGTATGTGACCCTGGCCGAGCCCGACGGGGTGGCCGCCGCCGAGGTAGACCTTTGGGACCCCTCGCTGGCCGACATGCCCACCGACCGCAAGGTCGACCTGGCGCTGTCGTTGGAGCGACAGGTGCGCCGGGCCGATCCCCGGATCCGCCAGGTGTCCTCGGCCGACTACGGCGACGAGCGGGTCGAGGTCGCCCTGGCTTCCACCGCCGGCATACGCTCGTTCACCCGTCGGACGTCGGTGTTCCTGTCGGTCTCGGCCATCGCCGGCGAGGGGGCCGACACCCAGACCGGCTCGGGGTTCAGCGTCGGACGCTCCCCGGCCGACCTCGACCCGGACCGGGCGGCGAACGACGCAGTGGAGCGGGCCGTGCGGATGCTCGGGTCGACCAAGGCCCGCTCCGGGCGCTGCACGGTCATCTTCGACCCGAGGGTGGTGTCGACCCTGCTCTCGGTCGTCTCCTCGGCCCTCTCGGGCGAGGCAGTGGTGAAAGGGCGTTCCTTCTTCGCCGGGCGGGTGGGCGAGGTCGTCGCCGCGCCGACCGTGGCTTTGGTGGACGACCCGACCGACCCGAGGGCCTTTGGGGCCGCGGCTTACGACAGCGAGGGGCTGGCCTGCCGGCGCAACGCCCTCATCGAAGACGGCGTCCTGCGGGGCTTCCTCTACGACACGGTGTCGGGACGGCGCGCCGGGACGGTCTCGACCGGCTCGGCCGTCCGGGGCGGGTTCGCCGGGATCCCCGCCCCGGGCTGCCGGGCCCTGGTGCTGGACCCGGGGGACCTGGATCAGAGCGGAGTGCTGGCCGCGGTCGGCGAAGGCCTGTTCGTCCAGTCGATCACCGGGGTGCACTCGGGGGTGAACGCCGTGAGCGGCGACTTCTCCGTCGGGGCCGAGGGGCTCATGGTGCGTGACGGGGTGCTGGCCGAACCGGTCCGCGAGGTCACCGTGGCCTCGACCCTCCAGCGAATGCTGCAGTCGATCCTCCACATCGGCGGCGACGTGGAATGGCTGCCGGGCATCGCCGCCGGCCAGACCCTGGCCATCGGCGACATGCAGTTGAGCGGCTCCTGACCGGCACAGAGTCCGGCCGGTGCTTTGGGTGGCCCTCAGGAAGTGGCGGCCTTGGCACCCTCAGTCTTTGCCGTTTTCGGGGCGTCAGCTTTTGCCTTGTCGCCACCGCCGGCTTGTGACCCAGAGTCCCCCGAGCCAGAACCGTCCTTGGCCGCCGCCGGCTCCTTGGCCGGGCTCTCGCCACGGTCGGTCGACCCCCCTGCTGCTTTGGCCGCCGGCCGGCTGTCGTTCTTGTAGAAGCCGCTCCCTTTCAGCACGATGCCGATGTTGCCGAACACCTTACGGAGCGGACCGCCGCAGTTCGGGCAGGTCGTCAAGGGGTCCTCGGAGAAGGACTGGACCACCTCGAGGTGTTCCCCGCACGACGGGCATGCGTACTCGTACGTCGGCATTGCCGCTCCTTCCCCTTCTCCCGCCGATCGGGACTCTCCGCTCTTGAGGCCCGGCGCCGACCCGATTGGCACTCTGAGGTCCTGAGTGCCAATCCTACCGCAGCGATCCCCCGGCTGAGCCGCGCCCGGACCGGCCCTAGAATCGCCATGTGCCCGAACGCAGCCTGACGCACCTGGACCCGCTCGGCAGTGCCCGCATGGTGGACGTCACTCCGCGAGAACCGACTCACCGCCGGGCCCTGGCACGGTGCCGGGTGACGATGCTCCCCGAGACGACCACCAAGGTGGCGAACAACGCCATCACCAAGGGCGATGTGCTGGCGGCTGCCCGGATCGCCGGGATCCAGGCGGCGAAGCGGACCGCGGAGCTGATCCCGATGTGTCATCCCGTTCTCGTCGGGTCCGTGGCCGTCAACTTCTCAATCGGCGACGACTACGTCGAAGTTGAGGCCCAGGTTGAGACCGTGGACCGCACTGGGGTGGAGATGGAGGCGATGGCGGCCTGCACGGTCGCCGCCCTGACGGTCTACGACATGTGCAAGTCGGCGGATCGGACGATGACCATCGAGCAGGTTGCCCTCTGGGAGAAGTCGGGTGGCCGTTCTGGCCCATGGCGCCGTCCGACTCTCGGCGACTAGTGGGACCATCCGCCGCCTCCCGGCGGGAGGCTCCCTTTAGCTCGTACTATCGGTCGACGGCCCCACTCGACTAGCGCTTTTTCGTACGTCCGGCGCGGGCGAAGAAGTCGGGCGTAATCAGCGGCTCTGTTCCAGACTCCGTCGGCTCGCCCGGTGCAGCGGTCTCCGTAAAGCCCGCCGCTGGCGGCGGGGCCTCTGCGCCGAGTGCCTCGTCCCCACCGAAGTCGGCGGGCGAGAACCCAGGCGGTGGCGGGGGCGTCTCGTGGGCGCCCAGAGCATGCTCGCCTGCGAAGTCGGTGGGCGAGAACCCAGGCGGGGGCGGGGGCGTGATGGGAGCGTTGATGTCTTCCGGTGGGACGGGCGTGATGTCGGTCAACACGTGATCCAGCCCGGAGTCACCCACTGGTGTCACCTCGGTCGAGGCCAGGCCCACAACGTCGGCGTTGGGGGCGAACCCCTGGGGGGGCGGCGGTGGGCCGGGAGGCGGACCACCGATCGGGCTGTCCCCTGACAGGTCTTCGACCGAGAAGCCCGAGGGGGTGAGCGGTGGTGAAAGAGGTTGAGGAGGCGGACCACCGATCGGGCTGTCCCCCGACAGGTCGTCCGCGGAGAAGCCCGAGGGCGGCGGTGGAACACCCATGGGGAGGTTCTCCGCGAAGTCCTGGCTGGCCAATCCGGGAGGAGGAGCGCCCAGTGGACTGCCGGCGGGGAGGTCGTTGGTCGCAGACCCAGATGGCCCGCCGAGCGCGTGATCGCCGGACAGGTCGTCGGCAGCGAAGCCCGGCGGCGGTGCCGGAGGAGTCTGTCCCCCCGATAGATCGCTCCCCGAGCCGCTGTCGGAGGTGAACCCTGAGGTTGGAGGGGGTGGCTCCCCCCCAACCGGGGGTGTTCCGAATTCACTTGCCAGCAGACCATCCACGCCCTGTCCCTCGTCCGGGGGACTAGGTGGGGGTGGGGGTGGGATGAGACTGGCCCCTAGAGGCCGAGGCGGCATGGTTGTCCCGCCGATCATCCCGCTGAGCGGGTCACCGGGCGGCTGGGGGGGCGGGTCCGGCGGCAACAGTGTCGTTCCCGGCGGGGGCGGGGGAGGCGGTCCGCTGGATGGGCTGGATGGAGTGGTCGTCTCCGCCGGGTTGGACGGCGTATCGGTCGGCGACAAGGAGATCGGCTCCGCCTCCTCGCTCCCCGCAAGGGGTGGAACGTAGAAGAGTGGCTCAGGGACGTTGTGAGCCGAGGTTCCAGCGTGTTGACCGACAGCTCCGGGGCCGAACCCCGGCGGAGGCGGAGGCGGCGCGAGGTCCTCTGGGCCGAACCCCGGCGGAGGCGGAGGCGGCGCGAGGTCCTCTGGGCCGAACCCCGGCGGAGGCGGAGGCGGCGCGAGGTCCTCGGGGCCGAACCCCGGTGGAGGTGGCGGTGGAGGTGGCGGCGCGAGGTCCTCGGGGCCGAACCCCGGTGGAGGTGGCGGAGGCGGACGGCGGAGGCGGGGCGGGAGGCGGAGGTCCTCGGGGCCGAACCCCGGTGGAGGTGGAGGGGAGGCGAGCGGCGCGAGGTCCTCGGGGCCGAACCCCGGTGGAGGTGGAGGCGGCGCGAGGTCCTCGGGGCCGAACCCCGGCGGAGGCGGAGGCGGCGCGAGGTCCTCGGGACCGAACCCCGTCGGAGGCGAAGGCGCGAGGTCCTCGGGGCCGAACCCCGGTGGAGGTGGCGGCGGTGGCGGCGGCGGCGGCGGCGGCGCGAGGTCCTCGGGGCCGAACCCCGGTGAAGGTGGCGGTGGCGGCGGAGGCGCGAGATCCTCGGGGCCGAACCCCGGTGGAGGTGGCGGCGGTGGCGGCGGCGGTGGCGGTGGCGGCGCGAGGTCCTCGGGGCCGAACCCCGGTGAAGGTGGCGGTGGCGGCGGAGGCGCGAGATCCTCGGGGCCGAACCCGGGCGGCGGGGTTGGAGTTGAGAGTCCTTCGGTAGCGAAACCGGGAGGTGGCGGTGGTGGGGCCGCGACGAGCTCGGCTGGCACCGCAGTCAGAGCCGGGGCCGTCGGGCCGGCCGGGAGGGCGCTCTTAAGCTGGGAGATCGCCTCATTGAGATCGAGCTGGTTCTTTTCGACCTTCGCAAGTCGTTCGATAATCTCCTCCCATAGCCGGGCGGAGGAGAGTGCGACCGAGCGTACGAGGTCAGCCGTATCGTCGTCACCGAACGAGTCTTGTGGATGTTGCATGGTCATTTGCTTTCCTCCCGGTCCCCCCGGCGCCTCGGGCACTGCAAATTGCCGACGTCGCCAACATTGGAACGTCCGTAGGCCACTGGACATCACCCAAAGCTGAGAGCGTCAACCGAGCGTAGTTGACCTTGGGGCCGAAATCGAGAACCGTTCATCTGGAACCTGCAGGTGGCAAGACAGTTGCAACTAAGTGTCAAATGGGTGGAACGCAGAAAAGGTGAAGATTTCTTGGCCAAAAGGCTTCAACCGGGGAGTATGTTTAGTCGTACGGGTTGGATGACCCGTATTCATTGACGAGATACGGACACAGATCCGAGAGGGGGATTCCAACCATGGAAACCACACGCAGTGCCGCGCTGTTGCGCATGGCACGATCGATCTTCGCCAGCCGGGCGGAGGGGGCCGAAGCCGAAGAGGGAGCCGAAGGAGGCTTCACCCTGATCGAGCTCATGGTCGTATTGCTGATCATGGCCATCCTGCTGGCCATCGCCATCCCGACGTTCCTCGGGGTCAAGGGCGGGGCGCAGAACCGTGCGGTGCAGTCCGACCTCACGAATGCTGTCACGTCGGCCAAGGCCTACTACACAAACTTGGGTAGTTATGGGACCGTGGCGACGACGGTGAGCACCGCCCTGCAGAAGCAGGAGCCGGAGCTCACCTTCACGACCGGGTCGGCCGTGAGCGGCACCGCCCACAACGTCAGCCTGGCGGTCAGCGGTGACGGCTACATCCTCATCTTGGCTGGACAGTCCGGCAACCAGACGTGCTGGTACGTCGAGGACAATGAGGAATCGTCGCAGACCTCCGACGCCATGACCGGCGCCACGACCACCCAGGGCATTTCGTACGCCTCCTCGGCTGGTGTCACGTCAACGACCGGTTGCAGCGCTGGGAGCCCGGGCACCAACTGGCAGTCGTCGTACCCGCAAAGCTGACCTGCGGGTTGCACGTAACGCGATGAACCCGGGCTCGGTGAGAGCCGAGCAGGGTGAGCAGGGGAGGCCCCGGGAGACCGGGGCCTCCCTTCGTGTCGCAGGCGTTCCGACCTGGGTGGCGCCAGGAGTGGTGTGGCTTGCCAGTATCGCCCTGGCTGGAGTGAAAATTTACTCCAACTACTCCCGAGCGGCCGAGCTGCACCGATCTCAAGACTTCAACGACTTCGTGTGGACGGTATTGAACGCCAGAGCCGACCTAGGACATGCCGGCTTGGTCCACATGTATCAAGGGAACGGGTCGATCCTGGTCGCTCTTCCAGGCTTTTCCCTCCTTTTAGTCGGCTTGATCCGGGTGCTGACCCTCGTGGGGATCTCAGCACCTGGCGAAGGGCTGATTTGGCTCCACGGGGGGCACTACGCCGCCAACTACCTCGCTGGGAGGTCATGGTGGGTGGTGTACGGGTTCTCACTCGGAGTGTCGCTGGCTGCGCTTTTCCCGCTTGACGCGTTGGCTCGTCGCTGCGGAATCACCGGGCTTCGCCGCGGCGCACTTCTCGTTGCCCTCGGAGTGTCGCTCTGGTCATTGGCCGTCCCCTGGGGTCACCCAGAAGACGGTCTGGCCATGGGCTTCTTGGCCTGGGCGGCACTGCGTGCTCTCGATGGCCGTTGGCGTCCGGCCGGATGGCTCCTCGGATTCGGAATAGCAGTCCAAACCCTAGCCGTGCTCGGCGCGCCGATCGTGTTCGCCATGGCCGGCGTCCGGCGCTGGCCCCGTCTCCTGGCTAGGGCAGTGATCCCCGGCTTGATCGCGATCGCCATTCCCCTCATCGGCGATCCGAGTGACACGCTGCGTCAGGTCGTGAAGCAGCCGACCTACCCGCTCAATCGGAATGCCCGGATTACGCCATGGCTGAGCGTCGTGCCTCACCCGCATGTCGGAATCGTCGATGCCGGCTGGCCCAGAACGGTCGCTGTTCTTTTGGCTTTCCTGCTTGCGCTGCTGGTGATCCGATGGTGGGGTCCCAGTGGCACCCTCACGCCGTCGGCGCTCATTTGGACGATCGGCGTTTCGTTGTCCTTGCGCTGCGTTTTCGAGTCAGTAATGTTCAGTTACTACCTCATGCCCCCCCTACTCTTCTTCTTGGTGGCCGCGTTCCAACGATCGTGGTGGCGGGGGTTGACCGCCGCCGGGCTTGGTATCGGACTCGATCTTCTGATGCACGAGCACCTCGGAAGGTGGTCGTTCTGGTGGCTGATGGTGCTCGGGTTGGCTCTGCTCGTCGTCGTCGGATTTCCGGGCCGTTCAGATCTCGGCACAACGCCGCCCGCCCAACTCGACATCGATGCGGAGGGCCCTAGCATCGCGTCGGTCGGATGAGCCGAACCGCCGAACCCACCGTCGATCCGTTGACGATCCCATCAACGAAGGCATCCTGGGCGCGGAAGTGGCCGCTGATCGCCGCCGCCGGCTTCGTCGCCGCCGGACTGCTCTATTCGTTCCTCTGGCCTGCCATCGTCGACCACAAATCGGGGTGGTTCCAGCCGATGGACGCCTGGGGGACTTACCGGGCCGCCCACTGGGTGGCCTGGGGCGATGTGGGCGACCTGTACACCCCGGGCACTGGCTTCATCACGTTCCCCGGCATTGCCGTCCTGCTCGCACCCATCGCTTTCGTAACCGACCACCTGGGTCTCTCCGAATCCTTCCCACGTGCCATCGCGCACCCAACGGCTTGGTTCGCACTCGCCCCGGCCCTCGATCTGATTGGAGTGCTTCCCCTTTTCGCGTTCGACGCGATGGGAGAGTTCCTCGGCGCGACGCGGCGGATGAGATTCATCGGGTGCTGGGCCCAAGCCGTCGTACTGTTTCCGCTGGTGGTGGTGTGGGGTCACCCTGAAGACGCGGTTGCACTTGGACTCGCGACTTATGGCCTGATCGCTATCTGGAAGAAACGGTGGGCCCCTGGGGGGTGGCTCTTCGGAATGGCACTCCTCTTTCAGCCGGTCGTCGTCTTACTCTTCCCAGTTGCGCTGGCCTTTTATCCGACTACCAGAAAACGTCTGGGCTACCTGATTCGTTCCGCTCTGCCTTCTACGGTGCTCCTGATCATCCCGTTCCTGCAATCCTGGGGAAATACGACGTACGCCCTGGTAAAGCAACCGACATTTCCCAATGTGAACCACCCGACGCCGCTGGTGTTCCTAGCGCCGGTCTTGGGCACCTACCGGGGGGTCAGCGAGCCGGTCATGGTCCACATAGGGGGGATAGACAGGTTCACTTCCAAAGTGCTGGGCGGGTCGGGAAAGGTTGTGGAGCCGGGTCCTGCACGACTCATCGCCTTAGGATTCGCCGTCCTGATTGGCCTGTGGATCTGGAAGCGTCACGCCACGTCGGCCCAGGCGTTGTGGTTCGGCGCGTTGGCACTCGGTGCATGGTGCTGTGTCGAACCCGTCATGACCCCCTACTACACTTGGCCGGTTCTTGCCCTCTGCATCGTCACGGCTGGTTTGGCATCACCACGCCGGTTTCTGATCACCGTCCTGGCGGCGATCTTCGTCACGGTGTGGACCGAGTTTTCGTTCAGCCCTTGGATCTGGTGGACTCCGACCGTGCTGATGATCGGGGTGGCCCTGTACGGTGCACGCCCGATCGCACTTAGCAGTTTGCCGCAGAGCCAGCCGGAGGCGGCGAGTTCGTAGGATCGAAGGGGTCGCGAGTTGCCCCGCAGTCTGCGAGCGTCGTCGACGTGGTGGTGGTGGGCGTCGGACCGGTGGTGCTCGTGGTCGCCGGGGTGGAACTCGCCGTAAGTACCCCCGTGGCCCCCCCCTTGCCGGCGGCCCCTCCCGAGGTGGTGCAGGCGATCGTCGCCAGGCCGGCGAGCAGCATCGAGCCCACCACCAGCCCCAGTCGTCGACTGACCTGTGGTAGGCGGAACCTCGTGGCCGCCGTCGATGTGAGCCTGCTCATGTGTACTCCTCGAAGACTTGTGCTGGCATTACGTGGCGGGAGTGGTCGGCTTGGCCGACGTGTAGGCCGTGAGGGTAAAGGTGGCGGCGAGCGGGGTGCTTCGATTCGCCCCCAGGCCGCCGCCACTTATTGCAATCGAGTTGATCGTGGTGAGGCGGGGCAGTGCGTAGAGCCCCTTGATGAGGTTGAGGATCCCGTCATAGGTGCCAGTCACGTCCATCTGGACGGCGATGGTGGCGAAGGCCTGGCCGGTGCTTGTCGCCGGCTGGTTGGGCGAGAGCGTGGTTACCGTCACTCCGGCAGCTGTGGCCGCGTTCTGCAGTGCGGTTATGTAGTTGAATATATCGGCCGTGTTGGGCACAGAAGCCGAAAGCTGCTTCGCCATCGCCTGGAGTGTGGGTGTGCTGAGGGCCTCTCGCCTAAGGGTGGCGACCTTCGCATTACCCTCGGCCACCTGGGTCTGTAGGGCCGCGTTGTGGGTATTGAGTTTGGACAACTTGGATCCCTGCGGGAGAAAGAATGCGACCAACCAAATCAGCAAAACGACAAGGCCCACGGCGATTCCGATGAGGACAGTCCTGTTCCGCAGGACGTTCAATGAGTTGTTCTGGTCGCTCATGGCACCGACTTGCTGAACTCGGCGGACCGATTGCTGACCGAGTTGCCGTTGAGATCCCAGGACCCGCTGAATGTCACGGTGCCCGAGGTCGACTGGGCCAGGTTTCCTGAAGCGATGACATCGGTGAAGGCGGGTGACTGGCCCATGGACGTGCCCCAGGCCGTGACGTCGGGCACCGACTGCGTGTACACGGTGGCGACGGCGGTGCCAAGCACCACCGTCGGCCCGGGTCGCGCCGAGGGGGCGGTGGTCGCCGATGGGGCGGCTGCCCCCGTCACCGGGGTGGTGGCGGCCGCCGAGCCGGTGGACGTGGTCGCGGGCGGTGTAGCGGTCAGTGTGAGGGTCGAGAGGGTCGCGGTCGTCGGCTGATAGGTGGACACCTGATTAAGGACGACGAGCCAGTCGACCTCGTTGGCGACGAGTGGCCTGAGCGCGGCCTGGGTGGCAGTCACCGAGGCTTTGAGGGCCACCGCCTTGTCGTACTTTGGTATTTCGACCGTGTTGATCGTCGTCAGCTGTTGCTGGAGGCTGTTCACCTGGTTCTGCGCGCTGTTGACCGCCAGCACTCGCCACAACGTCAGACCGATGAGGACCACCAGGAGCCCTGCCGCGCCGGCCAGCAGGTAGGTGCGGATGCGCTTCTCGGCGAACTTGGCGCTGATCTCCGCCGGAAGGAGATTGAACGATTTGCCAGCCGGGTCCGGAAGGGCGAGTCCGACCGGCACGGCGAGCGTGGGATTGATCGAGGCCGCCTCCTCCTCGCTGATCGGCAGACGACTGGTGTCCACCAAGGAGAGGGGGGAGGCAGGCTGGACCTGAGGTTCGAGTCCGAGTTGAAGCTTGGACAAGAACCCAGCCGTTCGGGCTCCCCCTCCGGTGACCAGGACCCGCGCGGGGACCTGACGGCCGGGTAGTGACGAGAAGAAACGGATCGAGTTGTGAACCTCGCCAACCAGTTCCTCGACGGCGCCCGCCGAGGCGGACTCGGCCCGGGTGTCGTGGAGCCCGGGTTCCCCCAGCTTCCGCTTGATTGCCTCGGCATCGGGAAGAGGCAGGTCGAGAGCGCTGGCGATTGACTTGGTTACGCTGTCGCCACCGAGATCGATGGTTCGCACGAACTGCAGCAGACCCCCCTGGTGGACGACCACCATCGTCAAGCCGGCGCCGACCGAGACGATGGCCTCGGGTCCACCAGAGAAGCTCGGATCGTAGAGGGCCCGGGCCAAGGCCGCTGTGTCGAGATCGATCCCGACAGGTTCGAGGCCGGCGGCCTGGACCGCGTCGACCACCCCGTCGATCATGTCCCGGTGGGCCGCCGCCACCAGCACGCGGATCTGCGGTTCCCCCTCAGCGTCGGTGTACTGGGCAATCACCTTCGCCGAGATGGACGTTCGCTCCAGCGGGAACGGGATGACCTGGTCTGCCTGGAACCTGACCGCATTGTCGAGCTCATCGGGTGGTAGGGGCGGCATGTCGACCTCGCGGGTGATCGCCCGCAGGCCGGCCACCCCCAGATTGACCCGCTTCTCGCTAAAGCCACCCTCGTGCCACAGACGGTGCAGGGCCTCGACCACCCTGGTTCGGTCCCGGACCTCCCCGTCGACCACCGTTCCCGGTCGCAGCCCAACCTGCCCGAACGCCTCGAGGACGGGACGACCACCTTCGCCAACGGTCAATTCCACGGCGCGGATGGCGCTTGTTCCGATATCTAGTCCGACGATCCGTGCCATCCGGCCTCCCCCCTCCGTCTCCCTTCGGGACCGAGCGGCCGTTGGCTGCGCCGGCTCCATCCCCCGCGGAACCCTGTGTTCAACTCTCGTCCCACATACAGCGGAGTCGAGGGAACTCTAGTGCGTCGACGCTGGTCTGGGCGAGCAATTTTTCTGAGAATCGTAGGATTCGCCCATGAGCCCGGCCCCATCGGTCCCCGTAGGCGTGCGTGCCGGCCTCGACGGCACGGTGCGGGTCGAGCTTCCCACGCTCGATGGACGCGTCGTCGTCAGGGCCCGGACGGCATCGGACCGTCGCCGGGGGGCCCTTGCCAGAAAGGACGGCGAGACTCTGGCGCAGGCCGCACGGATGGCATTGCAGCTGCGGGTGCCGCTGGTCCTCGAGCTGGCCTCGAGTGGCGCCGACGTTTCCGAGGGGGTCGACGCCCTCCACGGATGGGGCCGAGCGGCGGCCGCTGTCGCGACGTGCTCGGGTCAGGTGCCAGTGCTGGTGGCGGTGACTGGGCCGGTCATCTCGGGGCCGGCGCTCCTGCTCGGACTGGCCGACCTCGTCGTGATGGCCAACTCAGCCGTCGCCTTCGTCTCGGGGCCATCCATGGTGGCTGAGTTCACCGGAGTGCGGGTGGGCCTTGAGACCCTGGGCGGCGTGGGCGTCCATGCCAGTGCCAGCGGCCTCTGCGCCCTGCGGGCCGAGGACACCGGCGCCGGCGTAGCCGAATTGCTGAGCTTCCTGCCACCCCATACCGACACCGAGGGCCCCGTGGTCCCCACCTCGGACCCTCCCTACCGGGAAGCCACCCAGCTCCGGTCGGTCGTGCCGCCCCGGGGAACGCGTCCTACGACGTACGAGACGTTGCCCGGGCGGTCGTCGACGACGACGTGCTCTGCGAACTCTGGTCCCAATGGGCGCCCCAAATGGTCACCGCTCTCGGCCGGGTAGCTGGGCAGTCGGTGGGGATCGTGGCCAACCAACCCCGTTCGTTGGCCGGGACGCTCGACATCTTCGCCTCGCAGAAGGCAGCCCGCTTCGTCCGGTTCTGCGACTCTTTCAACCTGCCGATCGTGACCTTCGTCGACACGCCGGGATTCCTCCCGGGAAAGGACCTCGAGTGGCGGGGCATGATCCGGCACGGGGCCGAACTGGCGTTCGCCTACGCCGAGGCGACCGTGCCCCGGATCTGTTTCATCCTCCGCAAGGCCTTCGGTGGCGCGTACATCGTCATGGACTCCAAGGGCCTGGGCAACGATCTGTGTTTGGCCTGGCCGGGGGCGGAGGTGGCGGTGATGGGAGCTCGAGGCGCCGTCCAGGTCCTCCACCGCCGGACGTCGCCTGTGGGTCGGACCCGGCTGGAGGCGGAGTACACCGACCGCTACCTCACGCCGTGGCCGGCCTCCGAACGCGGGCTTCGTCGACGGTGTGATCGATCCGGCGGCCACCCGGGCCGTCCTTTGCCGGGCGCTGGCTGCCCTGTCGTCGAAGAGGGAGTCCCTGGCCACGCGCAAGCACGATGCTGGGCCATTGTGATGATCGCCCGCTGGCGACCAACGGTGGGAGATTCTTCTGACCTGGGGAATCTCGGACCGTCATGGAACCGCAATGTTCCCGAGGTTTGATTCCGAAGGGTGGTGGGGCAAGATCACAGCGTGGAGTCCGCTCCGACCGAAGCGCCGTTGATCCTGGAGTCCTGCCACAGCACGTGGCTCTTCGACACCGAGCGGATGCGGTTCAGGCGCATCTTGAAGGGTCTCGATCTCGACGCCGCGCAATGCGTCGACAGCCTGGCGCCCATATTTCGGTCTAGAGCTCGACCCCCTGTCGGAGTCCTTCGTCGTGCTCTTGAATCCGGAGGGCACTCGGCTGCTCCGCTCATGGCGCCACGTCGAGTACTGCAAGCAGTGCGGGGGTGAGGCGACGGCCGAACTCTCGGTCGAAGAGCTCCGGAGCGCTTCGTTCGGTTGACCGTCGGTCCCGGAATGCTGGCGCGCTCAGGGGCCGACGATGTGCCCGGCGGAGAGCAGGAGTACCGCCAGCGCTCCGGCGAGGATCACCAGGGCGCCGATGACGACGAACACCGGTCGTGAACGCTCCGGACTTTCGGGGGACACGTTGTGGCGCCGGGCCAGCGAATTGAGGGACGCCTCGAGAGAACCCGGTTGGGTGGCCGGGACCACGAACCTATGGGAGCGCCCGTCGATGGTAGCGATGACGACGACTACCCCGTGACCACCCTCGGGTAGCTGGGCCCGTTCCGGTGTTGACAGTTCGCAGACCTCGTCCCAACCGCAGGCCCAGACCGGAGCTCCGTCGGCCTTCGTCAGGGCCACGCCGACGTCGCCCAGCTCGAGGGCCAAGCCGGGCACCGCCGTCGGACCGTCGGCCCCCAAGGTGAGCAGGTAGACGCCGAGGAACCGCTTGACAGCCAGAGCCCCTGGGCTGCTCGGGCCTGGGCGGTCGGATTGGGGAGGACCGGTGGTGGCAACCGGGCCGGGATCGGGCCCGGGCGGGGCGGTCGGGGCGAAAACCGGAAGGATCGGGATCTCAGGGGAGCCCGGCTCACCCACCGGCGACTCTGGCAGAGCCGGTGTTCGGACGGGGGCGGGGTCGGCCAGATTCGGCCGGACTGGCGGGGAGGACGGCGTTCCAGGAGGGGTCGATCCTGCGGCGGGGTCTGGGGGCTCGAAGCCGGCTCCCGCCAAATCGTGTCCCTCCCTCCGTCGCACGCCGATCCTGGGATCGGACACCCCGCCGGAGGCGGCACGCGTCGACGGTCGAAGTGAGCATAAGCTAGTCCCCTGTGGACCAGGGGGACCTCGATCGCATTCTCGCGCTGCTGGCGCAGTGGGAGGGATCCGACCTTCACATCAAGGCCGGTGCCCCTCCGCGGATCCGCATTGACGGTGAGCTCAGGCTGATGACCGAAGAGGGCCGCTTCAGCCCAGAGGACACCCACCTGTTGGTGGAATCGATCATGCCCCCTCAGATCGGTGAGATCTTCGAGCGACACCACGAGGCGGACTTCGCGTACTCGGTCCCAGGCGTCGGTCGATTCCGGGTCAACGCCTTCTACCAGCGCAGCTCGGTCGCCCTGGTCTTGCGCAGGGTGCGGCCCAACCCCGGAACCGCTGCCGAGCTGGGGCTCCCGCCGGTGATCTCTGAGCTGGCCGACGAGCAGCGCGGTCTCGTGCTCGTCACCGGACCGACCGGATCTGGGAAGACCACGACGCTGGCCACGATGATCGATCACATCAACAAGACCCGGCCATGCCACATCGTGACCATCGAGGACCCGATCGAGTACCTCCACCGGGACAATCTGGCCGCCGTCGATCAGCGAGAGGTCGGCTTCGACACTGACTCGTTCGAGAGCGCCATGCGGGTGGTGCTTCGTCAGGACCCCGACGTCATCTTGGTGGGCGAGATGCGGGACATGGAGACCGCGCAGGCGGCTCTCACGGCCGCCGAGACCGGTCACCTCGTCCTCACGACCCTCCACACCATCAACGTGACTGAGACGATTAACCGCTGCGTCGACTTCTTCCCGCCGCACCAGCAGTCCCAGATCAGGATCTCCCTCGCCGGCTCGCTCCGAGGCACGATCGCCCAACGACTCGTCCGCCGTGCCGACGGGAGTGGTCGAGTCCCCGCGTTCGAGATCATGGTGGCCAACGGACGGATCCGCCAGTGCATCATCGATCCTGAGACCACCGGTGATATCGAGGGCATCGTGGCCGAGGGCGAGTACTACGGGATGCAGACCTTCGACCAGAGCCTGGCGCAACTGATCCAAGACGACACCATCACGCTCCAAGAGGCGCTCACCAACTCCTCCAATCCTCATGACCTGCGGGTCATGCTCGAACGCCGTGGTCTGGTTGCCACTGGGAGCCGCTGGTAACGAGGCCGGGGCTCTCGACGCTCCGGTCGCGGGCGTCGGACAGAAGTCGTCGATCTCAGGGTCCGCCCAGGGCGGCGCCGGCCAGCACCAGTCCCAGTCCGCCCAGCGCAACCACGACCAGGCCGGGCGTCCCGGGCCGCCGATCCGACCCCACGACGGCGCCGATCCCGATGGTCACCAAGGCCCATCCGGCCAGGACCGGCCCGGCCACCGGCCACAACCAGCCGGCACTCCAGCCCAACGTGCCGACCAGCAGAGCCACTCGTGGCCACCGGGCAACCGACCAGGACCCGGTCCAGTCCGGCGTGGTGGCCGGGGAGCGGCCGAGCTGGCTGACCCCGATGGCCAGGGCCGAGAAGACCCCGGCGAGCACCGCCCCCAGGGCGGCCCACCCGATCCGTCCGGCATCGCCGAGGCCCGCTGAGACCGCTACCAAGGTGACCGCCCCGAACGCCATCGCGCCGAGCACCGCTCCGGGGATGGCGAGGCCGTCGAGGTCGATGGCCACGGCGGGGATAGCCCCCGTTGCCACCACCAGGAGCGATGGGAGGGCGAGGGGGCCAGGGAGGGCCAGGGCGATCGCGGCGAAAACGACAGCCGTGCCGAGCTCGACCAGGGGGTAGCGGGGGGAGATTCTGGCGCCACAGTTCCGGCACTTGCCCCTAAGGACGATCCAGCTGACGACGGGAATGTTGTCGTAGGGGGCCAGCTCGCTCCGGCAGCTCGGGCAGTGCGAGGGGGGGCTCACGATGGACAGACCCCGGGGCACCCGGTAGACCACGACGTTCAAGAAAGAGCCGATGACCAGGCCGAACAGTCCGCTCAGGACCACCGTCAGCACCCGTGCCGAGGTGGCGGACCCCATCGGGCGGGGACTCTAGTTCCCGCGGGCCACCACCTGGGTGTCCGCGTGCTGAAGGGAGGCTCTACCGCGGGGACCCGGAGGCAGGGTAGTCTGGACCTGTCGATGTCCTGTTTTTGGGGGCCTGCACAGGATCTCCGCGCCTTCGGGCGAGGTCGCCGGCGGAGGCTGACATCCGTCCGGCAGCAGTGGAGATAGTGCGTTGGTTCCCCGGGGCCAGACCTAGGGGGTGTGCATGGCCGACGACGCTGAACAGGGCGCTCGTCGACGCGCTGAACAACACGGGCTTCGGTTCGTCGATCTGACCCAGTCTGCGCTCGCCCCCGGGGCGGCGTCCCTGCTTCCCGAGTCGATCGCCCGGCGTCACAACGCGGTGCCGATCGGACGCAGGCTCGGGACCCCGGTCATCGCCGTGGCCGACCCCGGTGACCTCTTCGCCATGGACGCCCTCCGGGCCAGTGTGGGCCGGGAGTTCGTCGCCGTAGTTGCCCGTCCCGAGCAGGTTGATCGGGCCATCAGGCAGCTTTACACCCCCGGCGAGGTGGAGAGCGACGATGTGGTCTCTTCGGAGACCCACGACGGGTCGCATCCAGGGGCAGAGGCCGCGGCGGCCCGTGTGGATTCCCCGAGCTCCACGGTGGCCATCGAGGACCCGCCGCCAAGTCGCGGCCCCGGTGGCGTCGAGGTGGCCGACGCGGAGGTCGAGCCCGATCCCCTCTCGGACCCCGCCGCCCGGGGCAGCCACGATCTCGAGGAGACCACTGGGCACTACGCCGAGTTCACGATCGCCGACGGCGGTTTCGCGACCGACGAGGCGGCGGCCGCTAACGGTGACGTGAAGAACGGGGACGACATCGCCGGGTTCGCAGTTGAGCCGACCACCGACCACGCGACCAATGGCAACGGTCACGACCCCGGATCCGGTTCGGGGGCCGCGGGGTCAACGGGGGCGGGAACACTCGAAGAATCTCTGCGGGAGGTCCTGAGCCCACCCGATACCGGATCCCACTACGTGGCCCCGCTCACGGGCGCGCCGGTGGATGCTGATGGCTGGGGTGTGCCCTCCGACGAGGGCTCGTCGACCGACGCTCCGGCCGAGGCTAGGCCCGGGGCCGGCCAGGACACGGACCTCGGGGCCATCCCGCCGCCGCCACCCGAGTTCACCACCGTCGACGGCGGACTCGCCCTGCCGCCGGCCGCGCCGGCCGGCTACGGATTGATCGATTCACCCGAGGCCCCGGCCCCGGTCTTTTATGGCCCGCCGCTGGCCCGTGTGTTGGTCGAGTCCGGCCGGGTGTCACCAGAGGACATCGCGGTCGCCCTCCAAGCCCATCAGCAGACCGGCGAGTCACTCGCCCGCTATCTCTACAACCAGCAGCTGGCGTCCGAGGACGACCTGGTGTGGGCGATGGCCCAGGAAGTTGGGCTCGAGTTCGTCGATCTGGACAAAGTCACTATCGAGCCCGGCGCCGTCAGCCTGATCCCCGAGGCGGTGGCCCGTCACCACATGGTGCTCCCAATCGCCGTCGACAACGGGGTGCCGGTCGTCGCCCTGGCCAACCCCACCGACGTGTTCGCCATGGACGACCTGCGCCAGATCATGGGCCGCAACTTCACCCCGGTCGTCGCCACCCGGTCCCAGATCGCCTCTCACCTGCGCTTTTTCCAGGACCACGACGTCAACGTGGCCGACGTCGCCGAGGACGCGGCCCTGGGCCAGGTTTCCGACTCCGGCTTCGAGCTGGAGAGCCTCCACGCGGTGGTCGAGGACGCTCCGATCGTCCGTTATGTCAACTTGCTCATCCTCCAGGCCCTCAACGAGCGCGCATCGGACATTCATATCGAGCCCACCCCAAAGCGCCTCCGGATCCGTTTTCGGATCGATGGCGTGATGCACGACGCCACCTCAGCATCGGCGGCGATCCAGAATGCCGTGGTCAGCCGCCTCAAGGTGTTGGGCGAGATGGACATCACCGAGCATCGGATCCCTCAAGAGGGCCGCGTCTCCCTTCAGGTGAGCGATCGCCAGATCGACCTCAGGCTGGCCACCCTCCCCTCGATCTACGGCGAGACCGTCGTGATGCGCCTCCTCGACAAGTCGGCCAGCATCCGGACCCTTCCCCAACTCGGGTTCCTCCCCGACACCCTCGAACGCTATGCCGAGTCCTATCACCATCCCTATGGGGTGATCCTGGTCACCGGACCCACCGGGGCGGGCAAGACCACCACCCTGTACGCGACCTTGAAGGAAGTGACCTCCCCGGAGAAGTCGGTGGTGACCGTGGAGGACCCTGTCGAGTACCAGATCGACGGGATCACCCAGGTCCAGATCAACCGGAAGGCCGGTCTGGCCTTCTCCACCGCCCTGCGCTCGATCCTGCGGGCCGACCCCGACATCGTGCTCATCGGAGAGATCCGGGACACCGACACGGCGACGATCGCTATGGAGGCGGCCCTGAGCGGGCACCTGGTGCTCACCACCCTCCACACCAACACGGCATCGGCGACGCCCCTGCGGCTCACCGAGATGGGTATCGAACCTTTTCTGGTGACCTCGGCCGTCGGGAGCGTGCTCACCCAGAGGCTGGCCCGAGTGCTCTGCGAGCAATGCAAAGAGCCCTACGACGCCTCCGAGAAGGACTTCCTCGCCGCCGGCTACAAGGAGGCCGACCTCGAAGGCGTTGACGTCTCCACTCTCTATCGGGCCATTGGCTGTCGGGCCTGCAGCCACACGGGATACCTTGGTCGCGAGGTTCTTGCCGAGGTGATGAACATGACCGAGGAGATCGACCGGATGATCATCGAGCAGGAGACGATCGTCAACATCGAACGTCAGGCCATCGAGCAGGGCATGAGGACCCTTCGCCTGGACGGCCTGGTGAAGGCGGTGGAGGGCCGCACCACCCTCGAAGAGGTGCTGCGGGTGGTCGTATGAGCCCCCAGAGCACCGCCAACCGGACCGAGTGGTCCCGCCGCCTCGCCAGGGGCCTGATCCAGGCCGGCTACGGGTCAGAACAGGTCGTCTCGCCCTTGTTGGGCGAGGCCACCGAGACCGACCAACCGCTTGGTTCCCTCCTCATCGGCCGCGGCGTGGTGCCGGCCGCCGTGGTGGTAAACACCTTGGCCCAGCTGGCCCGGATGCCGGCTGTCGACCTGGCGGCCGAGCCTCCCTCGCCCGAGGTGGCCCATCTCATCCCACCGATGTTCGCCCAGGACCACCGGGCGCTGGCGCTGCGGGTGGTGGGAGCCCAGGCCGTGGTGGCCTTCGCCGAGCCCCCCGAACCGGCGGACGTGCGTTCGATCAGCGAGCTGATCGGCCACCAGGTCGTCCCGGTCCTCGGGGACCCGACGGCAATCGACCACTACCTCGGGATCACCGGGGCGCCCAACGGGTCGGTGACCTCCCAGGCACCGGCGTCGAGTGCGGCCGCCGCCAACGGGGACGGCATGCCAGCCGCCCCCCCGTTGGCCGCCGACCTCGGCGGGCACCGGACCCAGGCCGACCCGGAGCTGCCCCTGCACATCGACGACCTCCTGCGCTACGCGGTCAGCATCGGGGCCTCCGACCTCCACCTGACAGCGAACATGCCACCCACCGTCCGGTTGCACGGTGCCCTGCGACCGATGGAGGACGTGGGACGGATCGACCATCAGACGCTGCGCGACATGATCTTCGGGATCCTGCCCCAGAACCACCGTGAGCGGTTCGAGGCGGAGCACGAGCTCGACACCTCGCACACCATCCCGGGGGTCGGGAGGTTCCGGGTCAACGTCTGCCTCCAGCGGGGGACGATCGCGGTGGCCCTCCGGCCGATCCCCCACGAGATCCCCGAGTTCCACAGCCTGGGACTTCCCGAACCGGTGCGCGCCTTCACCGACCTGCGCCGCGGCCTGGTGCTCGTCACCGGCCCGACCGGTTCGGGCAAGTCGACCTCCCTGGCCTCCCTGGTCGACATCATCAACCGGTCCAAGCCCCTTCACATCATCACGGTCGAGGACCCGATCGAGTTCCTGCACGGCCATAAGCGCTCGATCATCAGCCAACGCGAGGTCGGTTCGGACACCGACTCGTTCTCCGAGGCCCTGCGCCGGGTGCTGCGCCAGGACCCCGACGTCATTTTGGTCGGCGAGCTTCGTGACCTCGAGACCATCTCGACGGCACTGACCGCGGCCGAAACCGGCCACCTGGTGTTCGCCACCCTGCACACCCAGGACGCCCCGGCCACCATCGACCGGGTCATCGACGTCTTCCCACCCAACCAGCAGGACCAGATCCGGATCCAGCTCGGCTCCTCGCTCCAGGGAGTCGTGACTCAGCAGCTGGTCCCGACGGCCGACGGCGACGGTCGCTGCGTCGCGGCGGAAGTGCTGGTCTGCACCCCGGCGATCCAGAACCTGATCCGGGGGGCCAAGACCCACCAGATCTACTCGTTGATGCAGACCGGCGGGCAGTTCGGCATGCAGACCATGGACCAGAGCCTGGCCCTCTTGGTGCGCCAGGGTGTCATCACTCAGGGGGTGGCCCTGGATCGGTGCCGCAGCGAAGAGGACTTCAGGAACCACCTACATGGCATGTCCTAGTTCGACGAGGGGGACCGGCCCGCCCACAGGCGGCCGGTGAAAGAAGGGGTGACATGGCAACGACGTTTGACTACAAAGTCAGGGACCAGTCGGGGAACCTGATCGAGGGGAAGCTGGAGGGCGACAGTCTGCCCCTGGTGGTCGGCAGACTTCGCGAGATGGGATACCTCCCGGTCTCAGTGACCCCAGCTGGGGGCGAGGGCCTCAAGACCGAAATCGTCATCCCGGGTCTGACCGACCGGATCAAGCCCAAAGAGGTGGCGGTCTTCACCCGCCAGTTCGCCACCATGGTCGACTCGGGGCTCTCCATCAGCCGCTCCCTTGCCGTGCTGTCCGCCCAGGTGGAGAACAAGTACTTCGCGGCGAAGCTGCAGGAAGTCAGGGCGGACGTGGAGGCAGGCTCGTCACTCTCCCAGGCCTTGGCCAAGCACCCCAAGGTCTTCGACAACCTCTACGTCTCGATGGTGCAGGCCGGCGAGGTGGGGGGTGCAATCGACCAGGTCCTCAAGAGTATCGCCGCGCAACTCGAGAAGCAGGTCGAGCTGAACCGCAAAATCCGGGGGGCGATGACCTACCCGATCATCGTGGTCTCGGTCATCGGCGTCATCTTCATCGTCATGATGACCCTGATCGTCCCGATCTTCAAGAATCTGTTCGCCAGCCTCGGCGGTCAGCTGCCCCTCCCCACCCAGATCCTGATCAAGATCTCGAATGTCCTGATCAGCTGGGAGGTGGCAATCGTCATCGTAGTCCTGATCGCCGCGATTTACGCCCTCCACCGTTGGATCAACACCGAGAACGGTCGCCGGGTCTGGGACGGCTTGAAGATGCGTCCGCCGATCTTCGGACCCCTGGTGCACAAGGCGGCGCTGGCCCGGTTCGGTTCGACTCTCTCGTCGCTCCTGTCCTCCGGGGTGCCGGCCATGGAGTCGCTAGACATCACAGCCCATTCAGTCGGCAACGTCGTCTTGGCCGAGGCGATCCAGGACATCAAGACCGGGGTGCGCGAGGGCCAGGCGTTCGCCGAGCCGATGCGCCGTCACGAGGTGTTCCCGCTTCTCGTGGTCCAGATGGTCGAAGTCGGTGAGCAGACCGGTGCCCTCGACGAGATGCTCCAGCGGGTCTCGGACTTCTACATGGGTGAGGTGGACCAAACGGTGGACAACCTCACCTCCATCCTCGAGCCACTGCTGGTGGTGTTTATGGGGGTGATCGTCGGGTCCATCATCATCAGCCTGTACCTGCCGATGTTCGACTACATCAAACTGTTGCATTGACGTCGGGCGGCCCGAGCGCTCTTGGTCATTCCGGCCAGGGCGGCGGACTGTCGTAAGGGCTGCTCCCGGGCCCCCTCGGAAGGCCGCCGCCCCGACCCCTGCCTGGTCCCCTCCGCCGCTGGCGCTCGGCGCGCTGTAGACGCCGCTCGACATCGGCCCAGGTCAGCGGTTCGGCATCGGCCTCCTCGCGTCGCTCGGATCGGTTGATGATCACGAAGGCGACCGTCCAGAGCACGAAGATGGTGCCGAGCTTGGCCGTGAAGCCGGCGATCTGCTGGTCGAGGAGGGGTGAGAGCCCGGCCACCGTGCCGGGGTGCGCGTAGGCGGGATAGAGCGGGTGGCGGGCGAAGATCCATACGACGGCCAAGAAACTGGGCACGATCGACTGGACGATCAGGTAGCCCCCCCGGGCGAGGGCCGAGGGCCGGTCGATCCCGGGTACCCGCCCGAGAACGGGCAGCCAGAGCACCAGGCCGGCCACCACCAAGACGAGGTCGAGGGTCGCCCGGGCCGCCCACGAGGTGGCCTGGGCGTCGACGGCCCCGGTGGTGAGGGTGCCGACGGCGATCACCGTCACCACGGCGATGGCGACGACCGGCTGGCTCGCCCGCTGGACCACGGTGTCGACGGCTGCCGGCCGGGTGAGCCGGGCCAGGGCCTGGTCGGGCAGGCCGATCAGGGCCAGCGGGGGCACGGCCAGCAAGAGGAGCAGCCGCTGGAGGACCAGGGCAGTGAGCGAGCGGGTCGCCGCCAGGTCGGCCAGGGGCCAGGTCAGGGCCACGAGGGTGGCCACGAGGGACCCGACGAACGCCGCCGCCTGGCCCCGGGTCACCGAGTAGCCGGGCCGGCGGATCGTCCACGCGTAGAGCACGCCGGCCGCCAGCACGACCACCCAGGCGCCCGGGTGCAGCCGAAGCGCCCAGGGCGAACCCGAGGTCGTCAACGGGCCACCGGCGCCCTACGCTGGCGCCGGTGGCCAAGCCCGACCGCCTGGAGCGCCTGACCGACCTGGTGCTGGTGCTCCTCAACGCCCGGCGCCCACTGACCCTCGACGAGATCGCCCATGAGGTCCCCGGGTACCCGTCCGGCCACGACGCCCGGCGGCAAGCCTTCGAACGCGACAAGCGGTTGTTGCGCGAGGAGGGGATCCCGGTGGCCACCGAGCCGGTCGGCGGCCAGGAGCAATTCGGCTACCGCATCGACCCCGAGGCCTTCTACCTGCCCGACCTCGGCCTCCTGCCCGACGAGCAGGCGGCGCTGCACCTCGCCGTCGCCGGCGTCCATCTGGGCGATCCTAGTGGTCGCCACGCGCTGTTGAAGCTGGGGGCCACCGGGGTCGGCGAGGCCCGGCCGGTGGCTTCCCTGGTCCCGCCGCCGGCGCTGGTCCCCCTCTTCGACGCGGTCCGCACCCACGCCGAGGTCACCTTCTCGTATCGCGGCGAGCGTCGGCGGGTGGCGCCCGGCCGCCTCGCCTTCCGGCGCGGCCACTGGTACCTGGCCGGGTGGGACCGGGGCCGCGACGCGGCCCGCACCTTCCGGGTCGACCGCATCGAGGGCCTTCCGGTGCCGGGCGAGCCCGGCTCGGGCGCGCTGCCCGAGGGGTTCGACCCGGTCACGGCGGTCCCCGACGATCCCTGGCGGGGCAGCGAGGGGGACGAGGCGGACGTGGCGCTGGTCGTCGACCCGGTCGAGGCCCCCCGGGTCGTCCAGGAGGTGGGGGAGCGGGCGGTCGTCGAGCGGCGGACCGACGGGTCGGTGCTGCTCCACCTCGGGGTGTCGAGCCCGACCGCCCTACGGGACTGGATCCTGGGCCTGCTCGACCACGCCGAGGTGGTGGGTCCGCCGTCGACGCGGGCGGACATAACCGCCTGGCTCGAGTCGGTCGCCGCCGCACCCGACGGGCCGTCGCCCGCCGACGTCCGCCCCGACGCCGGGGCCGGCGAGCGCCCGACACCCGAGGCCGAGACCGGCGTCGGGCCCCAAGCGGGCGGCCCGGGCCGTGGCGCCCCGGTGGCGGCCGACGCCAGCCGGCGGTTGCGCCGGCTACTAGCCATCGTCGGCTGGCTGGCCCGGGTGGGCGAGGCGCCGATCGCCGAGGTGGCCCGGCGGTTCGCCATCCCCGACGACGAGGTGGTCCGAGAGCTCGAGCTCGCCGCCTGTTGCGGCCTGCCGCCGTACTCGCCCGACGCGCTGCTCGAGATCGTGGTCACCGACCAGACGGTCCAGGCCTTCCTGCCAGAGGACCTGGCTCGGCCTCGCCGGCTCACCGCGGCCGAGGGTTTCGCCCTGGCCGCGGCGGCCCGGACGATCCTGGCCGTGCCGGGCGCCGACGAGGAGGGCTCCTTGGCCAGGGCGCTGGCCAAGCTCGACTCGGCCCTCGGGGCCGACCAGCGCCTGGAAGTAGCCCTCGACGCCCCGGCCCTGTTGGCCGACGTCCGCTCGGCCGTCGACGACCGGTCGCAGCTCTCGATCGAGTACCACTCGGCGTCGGCCGACGAGACCACAGAACGGGTGGTCGACCCCATCAGGGTGGTGTCGCTGGACGGCCACTGGTACCTCGACGCCTTCTGCCACCGGGCGGCCGGTCGCCGCCGCTTCCGGATCGACCGGATCCGGTCCCTGCGGGTGCTCGGACCCCAGCCCCCCGGGTCCGACGAGGGCGACCTCGTCCCCGAGGCCTTCGTCCCGGGTCCCGGCTCGGTCCCGGTCCGACTCGCCCTCGACCCCGAGGGCGCGTGGTTGGCCGACACGGTGCCGGTCCTCGAGCAGGGCCACACGGCCGACGGGCGGGTGGCCGTGACCCTGGCCGTCGGGGGCACCGCCTGGCTCGAGCGCCTCTTGCTGCAGTTGGGCCCGCACGCCCAGGTTCTCTCCCCGCCGGACCTGGTCGACGTCGGGAGGCGGGCCGCCCTGCGGGTGCTGCAGCAGTACCGGGGACCCTCGCGTCCGTAAAACAGCAGGTCACCAGTGACCGCTAACTCCCGCGAACACACCCGGCCGCTACCCTGGGGGGGCGATGCCTGTTCCCGACCCCGACGAAAAGTTCAGCCTCTACCCCATGGAGGGGGAAGACGTGCTCAAGAAGCTCCTGGGGGCCGAGGAGGACGAAGGCGCCGAGGAGGTCTCAGAGCCAGAGGACGAGCCGGAAGGCGACTCCTAGGGTCTCCCCCGTGGATTGGTTCGCCCGCAGCCGCGCCTTGGCTTGGCGGGTGTGGTTCGAGACCCAGCACAGGCTTAACAACACGATCACGTTCGGCATCTTGCTGGTCTTGCTTATTGGGGCCTTTGTGGGGGCGCACTTCGTTGTGCTTCCCCACTCCACCGAGGCAAGCAGGGCGTATGTTCAGGTGGCTGCCGTAGTGGTCACGTTCCTGGGCCTGTTGCTCATCGTTTTTATCGTGTCCCTCTTGCGCTACCTGTTGCGCCGGACGCACTCGTCTTTTGATTGCTATGTGCGCCCGTCGGGGACGGACCACGAAAACGTTACGTTCAATCTCATTCCCCGGGATGACGTAGTACGAGAAAACCTAGGGGAAATGGCGTGCCACATCCGACGCCCATCAGGAACCGTTGTGGATCTCTCGGACCCCGACCCGCGGCTACACCGTGAGAGTGGAGGTCGTGGCGCCCAGGTTCGGATCGACGGGTGGGAAGAGGGCGAATACTCGGTCATCTGGTATGGGTCAAGAAAAGGGCACCGCTACGAGATAGCCCGGGGAAAGCATCTCGTGCCATGAGATCACGCCGTCACCCGCTTGTAGCTAAGGCGCCGACCCTCGGCCTGGCCGACCAGCCGCCCCATCCGCTCGGCATCGCTCACCTTGCGGGTCGAGTACCGGAAATCGAACTCCGAGAGGTACCTGTTCAGGTGCTCCCGGCTGACGTGGTGGTATGTCCCGTCCAGCGACCTCTTGAGCTGGCAGTACCGTTAACAGAATAGACTGAAAATCCATGGGAGGTGCCCAAGTCCCCCGCCCCCCGGGCCGGTGCTCCTCGTCACCGCGCTGAGCGACCGGGCCGGCGGGTACTACCTGGCCGACCTGGCCGGCGAGCTCGGCCCGCTCGGCGTGGCCGGCCCGCCCGAGGTCGTCGGCGGTTGCCGGACCGGCGAGCAGGGCCATGGTTGCTGGGTCGGGGCCGGGGCCGAGGGCCTCGGGCTGCGCGGGCCGGTGGGGGGCCGCGACCTCGGCACGGTCCTCTCGGCCGCCGCCCCGGCGACCGGGCGCCGGCTGGCCGGGCGGGCGGCCGCGGTGTCGGCCTTCGACCTGACCTTCAGCGCACCCAAGTCGGTGAGCGTGCTGGTGGCCCTGGGCGCCCCCGAGGTGGCCGCGGCGGTGCTCGGGTCCCACGAGGCGGCGGTCCGCGGGGCCCTCGACTACGTGGCCCATCACGGGGCGGCGGTGCGCCGGACCCACGAGTCGGAGCGTCAGGTGTTGGCCACCCGGGGCATCGTCGGCGCCGCCTTCACCCACGGGACGAGCCGGGCCCTCGATCCCCACCTCCACACCCACGTCGTCGTGGCCAACCTGGCCCAAGGGCCCGACGGTCGCTGGAGCGCCCTCGACGGGCGGGGTCTGTTCGCCCACGCCAGGGCGGCCGGCGCCCTCTACGACGCCCACCTCCGTTGGGCCCTGACCGAGGCGCTCGGGGTGGACTGGACGCCGCGGGGCGCCGGACACGAGGTCGATGGCATCGACCCGTTCGTCCTCGGTGGCTTCTCCCAACGGACGGCCGAGATTCGCGCCCATCTGGCCGAACGTTCCTTGGGGCCGGGCCGGGCCGGGCGGGTGGCCTGGGCCGCCACCCGCGACGAGAAGGTTCTGGCCCGGGCGCCGGGCGAGATCGCCGCCCTCTGGGCGGACCGGGCGGCCGCCCTCGGGCTGCGCCAAGGGGCGCTCGACGCCGTCTGCGGCCGGCGATCGGGCCACGACCCCTCCATCGACGAGCGCCACTTCGGGGCCACCCTGCTGGCGGGCGGCCCGGCCGGGGTCACCCGCAGGGAGACGGTGGGGGCCTGGGCCGCCTCCCTCCGGCGCGGCACGACGGCCGAGAGCGTGGGGCGCTGCGTCGACCAGCTCGTCCCGGGCGGCCCGACCGGGGTCGCCGAGCCGGTCGTCGCCCCGGCGCGGGTGGTGGCCCCTCCGGGTGTCCTCGGGGTCCTCGGGCCGCGCCCGGCGGCCCCCGGAGCGCTCGCCGTCTGGCTCGGGGCCGCCCGCTCCCTCGACCGCTACCGGGGCCGCTGGGGGGAGTTCGCCAGCACCCCCGACGCCGAGCGCGCCTCCCGGGCGGGCCTGGCCCGGGCGTCGGCGGCCCAAGTGGCCGAGCACCTGGCCGTGGCCCGCCAGGTGCGCGAGGTCCGCCGCGCCCTCGGCCGGGAACCGGTGCGGGCCGAGCGCGAGGCCTTGGGCCTCGGCCGCCGGTGACCGGGCTCACCGGGACCGCTCCTGCGGGTCCACCACGAGCTCGCCGGTCCGAACGGCGCTCCGACCGAGCAGGTCACGCCAGGGCTGGTGGCGGTGGGCCGGGGTGAGGGTTACCCAGCCGACCCGGTTCCACGCGTCGAGGGCCAGGGCCTGCTCGGGCCGGCCGCGGGCGATGACGTCGACCGGGAGCCGACGGCGCACGACGCCCGAGACACTGGTCGACGGCCGGATCCGGCCGTCGGGCCCCGCCGACATGCCCACCGTGCGGGTGGGCACCTCCACCTCCCCCCCGAGGGCGGACAACGCCTCGAGGGTCACCATGTCGGCCAGACCGCCCAAGACGACCGTGGTGCCGAAGAGGGAGAGGAACGACGAGGCCTCCTCGCCCCATCGGGCCCGGGCCTGGGAGAGGTCCTGCAGGCAGGCCAGGGTCACCAGTCCCTGACCGCCACCCTCGCTGACCATGGCCGGCAGGTCGGCGATGGGGGCGATGTTGGCGACCTCGTCGAGGGCGGCGAGGAGCGGTGGCCCGGCCCCGGCCCGGCGGTACGCGGCGTCGCGCAGTTCGCTCAGGAGGCCGACGACCAGCGGGGCCATTAGCTGCTGGCGCCGTCCGGCGGCACACACGAAGAGGGTGTTCGGCCCCGAGCAGAACGAGTCGGCATCGAGGAACGGTGGAGCCGTCGAGGCCAACGCGGCCTCCATGCGGTAAGCGCCGAGCACTCCCGACGCGGTCGACCAGATGCCCGACTGCTCGCGCTCGTCGGTCGTCAGGATCCCGGCCAGCACGTCGGCCCCCGGCCCACCGTCCCCCGCCGACCCGGCCAGTACCGACAGTGCCTCACTGCCGTCGTGGCGGTCGACCCATCGCAGCACCCGGCCCATCGGGTGGCCGGCCACCGCCGCCCCGTGGAGGAGGGGGGCAAGCAATGACGTGGCGCGCTCTGTCCAGTGCTCCTCGGCCCCGCCGGCGCGCCGCGAGGCGGGACGCGCCGCCCGAACCATGGCGTCGGCGGTCACCAGCGCGTCGTCCCACCCGAGCGCGGCGTTGACCGGCGACCACCCGACCCGGGTCACGCCCGGGGGCGGCTCAACGGTGCCGCTCGGGTCGTAGAGCAGGACCCGGCCGGCGGCCCGTCGGGCCCCGACGGTGGCCCCCAGGACGTCGGGTTTGGTGGAGGTGGACACCACCGGCCCGGAAGCGGCCAGGACGTTCGGGACGACCAGGGCCGAGGTCTTGCCCGATCGCGACGGACCCAGGACCAGGACCGATCGCTGGGGCTCGGCCCAGGCCCATCCCCCGGCCCCCGCCCCCAGGTAGAGCCCACCCCCGGCGGCCGCCGAAGCCGCCCTGACGGCCTCCGACAGGGCGGCGGCGGCGGGGAAGCCACCCGGGACCGAGGCCCTGTCGGCGGGGTCCGTCACCGCCGGGCCCGGCGGGTGCGGTGGTCACCGTGACCGCCCCTGATCTCATCGCCGTCGCGCGCTCGGACCTCGCCGCGTTGAGCGACCCAACGGTGCACGTCGCGGTCAACCTCTTGCGAATTGACCGTGATGGGGCCATTCGCCACAGGTTCGTTCGACGGTGCAAGACGAAGCCCCGCGATGTGCGTGAGCGTGTTAATGCGTGCCTGAGATGACGGAATTCGCGGTCCGCGTGCACGGTCACAAAGGTCCCCAAGAGCGGTGCGCGCGATCGGGTGCTTGACCTGAGCGTCGAAAGGCACTGTGATTGTGTGTATCCGAAACGCAATGGGGGAGTTGTGGGCGTGATTGCAGGGATCCGGGACACGTGTGCGGTGGAGCGTTTCCACCACACACAACTGTCGCCCGGAGCGCGCTCTTGGCAACGACTCCATGCCGATCGGGAAGCAGGGAGTGCAGAGGGAGGACCTGCCGGTGCCATCGGCCCGGCCCGGTTTTCCCGACGTGCTCCCGACAACCATGTTGGCGGTGCAGCAGTGCGGATGCCGGTCCCCTCGGGTGCTCGGTGTGGCGCGGGCTCCACCTCTAGTCAGCACTGAACTCAAAGGGAGGTGCACCTGTGGCGACAGCCGCAAAGAAGCGGGCCCCGGCCAGAAAGGCCGTAAAGAGGGCTCCAGCGAAGAAGGCAGCGAAGAGGGCTCCGGCCAAGAAGGCGGCCAAGCGGGCTCCGGCCCGCAAGGCGGCCAAGCGGGCCCCGGCACGTAAGGCTGCGAAGAGGCGGGCTCCGGCCCGCAAGGCGGCCAAGAAGCGGGCTCCGGCCCGCAAGGCGGCCAAGAAGCGGGCTCCGGCCCGTAAGGCGGCCAAGAAGCGGGCTCCGGCCCGCAAGGCGGCCAAGAAGCGGGCTCCGGCCCGCAAGGCGGCCAAGAAGCGGGCTCCGGCCCGCAAGGCGGCCAAGAAGCGGGCTCCGGCCCGCAAGGCGGCCAAGAAGCGGGCTCCGGCCCGCAAGGCGGCCAAGAAGCGGGCTCCGGCCCGTAAGGCGGCCAAGCGGCGTTAGGCCGTTCGCCGGCCCCAGCGGTCGGCGAGTGTGCGTTGGGAGCGGGGACCTTCGGGTCCCCGCTCCCGCGTCCGCCCCGGGGCCAGAGGGCCCCCGAGGGCGATCAGAGTTCTGTGATGCGGTGAAAGACCTCGCCCTGTTCGAAGCCGCCCAGGCGACCGTGGTCGGCGAGCTGGCGGACGATCCGGTCCCTGAAGGCGTCGACCGCCGGGCCGGTCGGCTCCGAGCCGTCGCCGGTTGGCTCGATGCCCATAGTGGACGGATACTGGCTCCGGTGGGCCAACAAGGCATGTACCTTGTCGCCGGCGAAGCCGTCCACCGCCTCGACGTGATTGGCCTCGTCAGCCTCCCAGAGCAGCAGCTCGGACGGTCGGTGGCAGGCCAGGTCCTGGTCACCGAAGAACAGGGGATCGCGGGCCGCCACAAGCGCATCGGTCAGCACGAAGCCGGCGTTGCGGTGATCAGGGTGCAACCGGTAGCGGCGCCAGGGATCGTGACCGAGGACCACATCTGGGCGGACGACCCGGATCCATCGGCAGACCTCCCACTGCTCGCGCACCCCATTTCGCAGCTCCCCGTCGGGGAACCCGAGGAAGGCGACCTCCCCGCCGCCCAGCCGCCTGGCCGCCTCGCGTTGCTCCTCTTGGCGGGCAGCCACCAGCGAGGCCGGGTCCCGCTCGGGGTCCCAGGTCCCCTTCGCCCCGTCGGTCAGCACGAGGTGGTGGATCTGACAGCCGGCGGCCGCCCACTTGGCCAGCGTCGCGCCGGCCCCGAACTCGATGTCGTCGGGATGGGCACCGACGGCGAGCGCCACGTCCGGCGTCGCAAGGTTTCGGGTGAGCGTCGTGTGGTCGGCCAGGTCGTTGACGGCGACCACGCCGGGGGGCAGGTCGGGCGGTCGCCGGGGGGTCACGGCCACATGAGGTCGGCGGCCACGTCCACGTCCCAGGTGAGGTCGGGCGCCGAGACGACCCGCGCCGCCAACCCGAGACGGGTGCACTCGGCACGGTGGCGGCTGAAGGACCCCGGGCCGTAGGAGAAGCGGAAGCCGCATCGGGCCGGCAGCCGGATCACATTGGTGCCGTCGCCGTGGCGATCCGGGACCAGGGTCACGCCGAAGAAGGGCGCGATCGTGCCGATGCCCGTGGCCCGGGGGAGGTCCCCGTGGGCCACGGTCACCTGGTCGACCCCGATGTCCCCGAGGCGGGCCACGCCCTCTTCGACGGCCCCGTTGAGCCCCCGGCCGGGCTCCCAGATGACCAGAGCCCCGTGCCGGCGGGCCCAGGCGGCCACCTCGTTGTCGTCGCAGACCACCGCCACCGGCAGCGGGGCCGCGGCCCGCACGACCTGCTCGGCCATCCGCTGGACCAAGGCCAGTCGTTCTCGGTCAGAGAGGGCGGGCTCGAGGCGGTGCTTGGCGTCGGCGAAGGCCTTGATCGGCACCAGCACGGCGGCCGGGCCAAGGAGGGCGGGGCCGGGCGACGCGCCGGTCACCGGCCGCGCGGTGGTGGCGCCCACGGTCACGGCCACAGTGTACGGGGACGCCCGGCGCAGGCGCCCGCCGCCGGGCGGGCTCGGCGCCGGGGCGCGGCCCGGGCACGCCATGACGCCGCGGGCCGTAGGCTCCAGGCGTGACGACCGGGAGGGTAGCCGTGGTCGGGGCGGGATCGTGGGGCACCACCGTGGCCTCCATCTTGGCCGGTCGGGCAGCCACGACCCTGTGGGCCCGCTCCCCCGAGTTGGCCCAGCGGATCAACGAGACCCATCAGAACCCCACCTACCTCGACGGTGTGCCCCTGCCCGAGAGCCTGTGGGCCACCGGCTCTCTGGCCGAGGCGGTCGAAGGCGCCCAGGTGGTGCTGATGGCGGTGCCGTCCCACGGCTTTCGCGACGTGCTCGGCCAGGCGGCCTCCTCGCTGTCTCCGGGTGCGGCCATCGTCAGCTTGACCAAGGGCATCGAGATCGGCACCAATCTGCGCATGTCCGAGGTCATCGGCCAGGTGGCGCCGGGCCACCCGATCGGGGTGCTGAGCGGGCCGAACCTCGCCCGGGAGGTGGCCGAGGGCCAGCCGGCGGCGACCGTCGTGGCCCTCGACGACGAGGAGCTGGCCCGGCGAATCCAAGGACATCTGCACTGCGGCACTTTCCGCGTCTACACCGGTACCGACGTGGTGGGCTGTGAGATCGCCGGCGCAGCCAAGAACGTGATAGCGATCGCCGCGGGGATCTGCGACGGCCTCGGCTTCGGGGAGAACACCCGGGCGGTGCTCATCACCCGGGGGCTGGCCGAGCTGGGCCGGCTGGGGATCACCGTCGGCGGTCACACCCTGACCTTCGGGGGGCTGGCCGGGGTGGGCGACCTGGTGGCCACCTGTACCAGCCCACGCAGCCGAAACCGCACCGTGGGCTTCGAGCTCGGCCGGGGCCGGACCCTCGGCGAGATCCTCGACAGCATGCACATGGTGGCCGAAGGGGTGAAGACGGCGGCTCCACTGGTCGGGCTGGCCCGCGAGCACGGGGTTGAGATGCCGATCGCCGAACAGGTCGCGGCCATCGTGGAAGGCACCACCTCTCCTCGCGACGCCCTGATCGCCCTGATGGAGCGACCGGCCCGCTCGGAGTGGGACACGGTGCTCCACCGGGGACTGCATCGGTGAGCGAGGGGCCCCCGGCGACCGGACCGCCGGCCCCGCCGCCACCGGGCCCCGTCGACCCCGCGGTGCGGGCGGCCGCCCTGGCCCACGTGCGGACCCTCCTCCTCGAAGCGGGCGCCACGTCCGACGAGATCGACCGGGCCGCCGCCGAGGACGTCTTGGACCTGCTCACGGTGGATCGTCTGCTGGTCCCCGGACCCCGCCGTTACACCCAGCGCGAGGTGGCCGAACTCACCGGCCTGCCGTTGGACCTCGTGCGCCGCTTCTGGCGGGCCCTGGGCTTTGCCGACGTGGGTGAGGGTGAGCGGGCCTTCACCGACCTCGACATAGAGGCGGTCCAGCTGTTCTTGGGGATGGTGCGGCTCGGCGCAACCGAGGTCGAGACCGCGTTGCAGCTGGCCCGGGTGATCGGCTCGTCGATGGCCCGGATCGCCGAGGCGGAGGTCGCCCCGGGGACGATGGGCATCGGATCCGACGACGACAGCGTCCTGGCCGCCGACGCCTTCGCTAGCGTCGCCGACGCCGCCGTGCCGGCCATGGCCCGACTCCTCGAGTTCGTCTGGCGGCGCCATGTCCAGGCGGCGACCCGGCGCACGATGCTGCTGCGCACCGTGGGCCACGGTGCCGGTGTCAGCCCCGTCCTGGTGGTGGGCTTCGCCGACATGGTGGGGTTCACCCTGCTGAGCCAGCACCTGGGGGGGACGACCTGGCCGACGTGGTCCGCCGGTTCGAGGAGATCTCCCACGACATCGTCACCGGCCTCGGGGGCCGGGTGGTCAAGATGATCGGCGACGAGGCCATGTTCGTCGTCGACAACGTGGTGGCCGCAGCGCGCATCGGGCTGGGGTTGGCCGAGGCCTATGCCGACGACGAGCTCCTCTCCGACGTCCGGGTCGGACTGGCCGTCGGGCCGGTCCTCCTGCACGACGGCGACTACTACGGGCCGACCGTCAACCTGGCCCACCGGATCGTCAACATCGCCAATCCCGGCACGGTGCTCGTGTCCGACCAGTTCCACACCGACCTCGTGGTGGCGGCGCCGGACGAGTTCACCGGCCAGGCCCTGCGCCCCCGGGTCCTCAAGGACCTGGGCCGGGTGCAGTTGTGGTGGTGCGGGCGGGCCGGCCAGGCCCCCGACGGCGCCGGCACCCAGGCCGACCGCCGTCGCAACGTCCGCTGGGAGCGCCTGGCCGAGGTCCTGCGGGACCTGGACGACCTGCGCGAGGTGGGCGAGCGCCTCTTCTCCCGGGACCGTCGGACAACCCAAGACGGCGACCCGGGCGTCTCAGATGTCGTCGATGCGCAGGGTGGCGATCCCCGAGGGCCGTAGTTCGAAGGTCTCGTCGAAGGCCTGGGTGGGCTTGCCCCGCAGATCGACCAGCCAGCCGGAGCGCCCGGCCACCCGCACCGTGCTCGGGCTGTCCGACGGGTTGTGGACCCGCAGCTCCAGGGCCCCGGCTTCGCGGCGGAGTGCGGACACCTCGGCACCACTGACGCCGAGCGCGCTGCCCTCGGAGGGCCTCGTGCCCCCACCGAGCGAGTTGACCACCTCGAGGGGGAGCAGGACATCGTCGGCCATTGCGTAGGGGTCCACCGGTCCGACGGCGACGGCGTAGCGCGACTCGATCGGCCGGCCGGCCAGCTGGAGGCCGTCGGCCGCGGTGAGGGGCCCCGCCGGGAACGGGCGGTAGGCCATGCCCACCCTCGACAGCATCCCGGTCGAGCGCAGGAGGGTGAGGGCGATGGAAGCGGCGTTCCCCTCCTCGTCGATGTCGACGAGCTCGTACTCGTTCAGCCCTTGGTGGACAACGGTCAGACCGCCGGCACGCACGAAGCGGCGCGACGGGAAGGTGGGCAGGCCGAACTCATCGGAGCGGCCCTCGGCCGTCAGCCCCCGGACGACGGTGCCGAAAGCGCACTCGGCCTCAGAGGACCGGGCCCGCTCGGGGAGGGGGAAATGGGCCCTCAGCCGGTGGTCCCTCGCCGGGTTCACGAACCGGGTCGTCACCCGCACGGTGGACTCGTCGGCTCGGACCTCGATCGTCGTGGTCACCGTCACCAGGTGCTCGCCCACCCTGGCCTGAGTGGACCCGTCGACGTGGTCGGGCCAGCGGTAGGTGGCGGTGACGACGGCCGTGGCCCGGACCGGGCCTCGCTCGCCCGCGGCGACCTCGACCGACTCGGGCCGGTCGACCGACGAGTCGGCGCCGGGCGGTGAGTAGTTGTAGGAGTCGCCGAGGTCCCCACCGTCCACCAACCGGCCGAAGCCGCTCAGCCCGTTGACCGCGAAGGTCCCGTCGGCCGGGTCGACGGCCACGGTGACCAGCCCGTTGGTGAGGGTGAGGGCCGCCCCCGGGCCGCCGCCCTGGCCCGGGGGCGGCCCGACCGTCGCCGGGTTGGCCAGGGGGGCCGGGGTGAAGGGCCGCCAGCCGAACCCGGCCACCGTGTCGACCCGGGCCGCGATGCGCCGGATCGGGGGCTGGTCCAGGCTGACGCGCACCATGACCCCGGGCCGGGCCCCGAGCCGGGTGTACAGGTCGGCCTTGGCTTCGGCGATGGGGACGTTCGGGTGCTCCTCGGGTCCGACGACGACGGTCAGGTCGATGCCGGTGTCGTCCTCTTCGACCCGGACCTCTTGCACCCAGGCGTCGTTGTCGATCTTGGGTCCCTGGAGCATGCCCAAGATGGTCTTGACGGTCTCGGCGTCGAGGGTCATCGAGCCCGGCAGCCCGAAACGCTCCGAGACCACCTGGACGTCGTCGCCCGGAGGCTCGTCGGCCGCCACCACCAGCTCGACCGTACCGGCCCGGGGGCGGGCCGCCGGGTTGACGACGACCGGCCCCGGCTCGGCCATCGACCGGGCCAGCGCGGTCAGGGCGCGAGAGGCCACCCCCTCGGCGATCTGGCGGGACTCGGCGAAGCGGTCGACGACGGCGTGGTCGACCTCGTCGACCGAGCAGGCGCAGATCGAGTCGTGGGCCGAGTTCCGTACGACGCCGAGCCAGGAGAGCTCGAGGAGGCGGGCCGGCCACTCGTGGGGTGGGAGGAACAGCGCGGCGTAGGGTTCGGCGCGACGCTCGAGCTCGCGTTCGGTGACCGCCGCCGCCTGCTTGATGTCGACCCGGTTCGAGGTGACCCCCATCAGCACGTTGGCCCGAGCTCCTGAACGCAGCTCGCCCTTCCAGCGCTCGAGTCCGTCGGTGGGCACCCCCCCGAGGTACTCGGGCAACGAGGTGATCTCGAGGACGTAGTCGTCCTGGCTGGCGTTGGCGTCGGCCACCGTCCGGCCGAGGCCGGGCTGTGGTGGCAGGTGGTCCGAGCCGTTCATGATCAGCATCCGGTCGAACAAGAACGAGCCGATCTCGAGTTCGTGATCCTCCACCCGGCGCACCAGGGCCTTGCCGTCGTCGGGGAGCACCGAGCCGTTGGAGTAGCCGACCGGCAGGTACTCGGCCCGCACGGTGGAGCCGTCGGGGGCCTCCCACCAGAAGCCTGTCTTGGTGATCGACGAGGGGACGCCCCGCCAGACCACGGCGTGCTCCAGGCCGGCCTGGGCCAGGATCTGGGGCATCTGGGCGATGTGGCCGAACATGTCGGGCAGGTACCCGACCTCCATGACGCCACCGAAGGCCGCACCCCGCTTGATGCCCATCTGGAGGTTCCGCACGATGGTCTCGCCCGACACCAAGAACTCGTCCATCAAGATGTACCACGGGCCCATGGTCAGTCGGCCGGTCGCCGCCAGGTCCCGGATCCGTCCCTCGGCCTCGGGGCGGACCTCCAGGTAGTCGTCGACCACCGCCATCTGCCCGTCGAGCAGGAAGCGCGCGTAGGACGGGTCCGACTCCATCAGGTCGAGCAGGCCGTCGAGCAGCTCGACGAGCTTGAGGCGGAAGGTCTGGAACGGCTCGTACCACTCTCGGTCCCAATGGGTGTGGGGAACGATGGCGACACGGCGGGAGCTCATGGCCCGCCAGGTTACGACGGCCGGTCCGACCCTGCGTCGCTACCATGCGCCGATGGTCGAGCCCTCGAGCCCGCGCCGACCCCGCCGGGTGCCACCGGGCCTTCGCGGTCCGGTCGCCGCCGGCCGGCCCGGCCCAAACACCACGGTGCCCGCGACGCTCCCCGCCCGTTGGGCCCGCTGTTGGGCCGCCGATCCGGGGGCGCCCACCGTCGTGGAGCGGTCGACGGGCCGGGTGTGGCGGGCCGGTGAGCTCGACGGACGGACGAGGGAGGCCGCCGAGCGCCTGGGCGCCGCCGGCGTCGTCGCCGGCGACCGGGTCCTCTGGTCGACGCGGACCTCGCTCGATGCCGTGGTGGCCTGCCTCGGCGCCCTCCGGCTCGGGGCGGTGGTGGTCCCGGTGAACCCCCAGTACACCGAGCGCGAACTGGCCCACATCGCCGGGGATGTGCGCCCGGCCCTGGCCCTCGTCGACCGGCCCGAGCAGGCCGACCGTGTGCGTCGGGCCAGCGGGGGACTCACCGGGTCCCTCCCCGTCGATCCCGCCGAGCCCGTCCGGCCCAGCGTGCGCCCGGAGGGCCGGGCGGGCGTCCGCGGGGGGAACCGCCCGCCCTCGACGCCGCCGCGGGCGAGGCCCCGGCCCTGATCGTCTACACGTCGGGCACCACCGGGACGCCCAAGGGCGCGGTCCTGAGCCACGACAACCTGGCAGCCGGGGTCGATTCCCTCGGGGCGGCCTGGCGGTGGGAGCCGGCGGACCGCCTGGTGCTCGCCCTCCCGCTCTTCCACGTGCACGGCCTGTGCGCCGGGCTGCTGGGCGCCCTCGGTGCCGGGTCGTCGGTGGCCCTCTTCGAGCGCTTCGAGGCGGCCGAGGTGCTGGCCGAGGCCCGCTCGGGGTCCACCCTCTTCTTCGGGGTGCCCACGATGTACCACCGCCTAGTGGCCGCCGCCGGCTCGGACGCCCTGTCCCGTCTCCGCCTGTGCGTCTCGGGCTCGGCCCCGCTGTCGCCCGCCCTGTGGCACGAGGCCCGCCGCCGGGCCAAGGTGACCATCTTGGAGCGCTACGGCATGACCGAGACCCTCCTCACGCTCTCCAACCCTTACGACGGTGAGCGCCGCCCGGGAACCGTCGGGTTCCCCCTGCCCGGGGTCGAGGCCCGTCTCGGGGCCGACGGTCCGGTTCGCACCGGGGGGCCGAACGGACCGGGCGGCCCCGGTGAAGGGGAGCTCTGGGTGCGCGGACCGACGGTCTTCGCCGGCTACTGGGAGCGGCCGGCCGAGACCGCGGCCTGCTTCGAGGGTGACTGGTTCTGCACCGGCGATCTGGCGGCGGCCGACGACGACGGCTACCTGTCGATCCGGGGACGCCGTCAGGAGGTCATCATCAGCGGCGGCTTCAACGTCTATCCGAGCGAGGTGGAGGACGTCCTGGTGACCCACCCAGGGGTGGCCGAGGTGGCGGTGACCGGGGCCCCGTCGGAGGAGTGGGGCGAGACGGTCACCGCCTGGGTGGTCCCCGCCGACGGCGGCCTGGCCGCCGACGACCTGCTCGCCTTCGCCGCGGCTCGCCTGGCGCCCTTCAAGCGGCCGCGCTCGGTGCGCCTGATCGAGACCCTCCCGCGCAACGCCATGGGCAAGCTCGTGCGCTCCGAGCTGCGATGAACCGGCCCGCCGGGGCTCACAAGGCCAACTGGTACTCGTCGAGGTACCGGTCGGGATCGCGGTGCATGGCCTCCCGGGCGCCGGTCGGGCGGAAGCCCAGGCGCTCGTAGAAGCGGCGGGCCCCCTCGTTTCCCTCGGCCACCCCCAGGGTGAGGGCCCGGGCACCCCCCTCGACCGCCCAGGTCCCTACCGCCCCGAGCAGTGCCGCACCGACGCCGCGCCGGCGGGCCGTGGGGGCCACCCACATCGAGAGGACCTGGCGGCAGCCCGGGTGACGCCAGTCCTCACCGGTGGCCGCCACCAAACCCAGCGCCTGACCGTCCTCCTCGGCCACGAACCAGTGCAGCGCCTCGAGCCACGGCACCCACTGGTCGTCGCTGAAAGCCGCCTCTCGGTGCAGGGTCGAGCCGAACGCGCCGGGCGCGTCGGCCAGGGCGGCCAGGCGCAGGGCCCGCAGAAGTCGCCATTCGTCGCTCCCCGCACCCCGGACGGTCACGGTCACCCCTCCATCCTGCTCCGCGCGGACCGCCGGCGAACCGAGGTCGCGGACCGACGGCGGGGGGATGGCTAGCGTGACGGCATGCTGGTGGCCTTCGGCACCGACGAGCACACGACCCTCACCGAGGCGGTCGTCGCCATGCTCGGCCAGCGGGGCCACGAGGTCCAGGTCGTGGCCGACGGTCTCGACTGGCCCGATGCCGGGCGGTTGGTGGGCGAAGCCGTCGCCGCCGGCCAGGCCGAACGGGGGGTGGTGTGCTGCACGACCGGCACCGGGGTGGCGATGGCCGCCAACAAGGTGCCAGGCGTGCGGGCCGCCCTGTGCACAGACTCGTTCACCGCGCAGGGATCTCGCCGGTGGAACGACGCCAACGTCTTGGCCTTCGGGCTCCGGCTGACGACGGCGACCGTCGCCGCCGAGCTTCTCGACGCCTTCTTGGCCACGCCCTTCGAGCCGGGCGAGGCCGCCCTGGTCTCCCGGGTGGAGCCGGCCGGCTGACCCTCGGACGGTTCTCCCGCCGCGCCGCCCGGTGCCGGCCGAGGACTCGCCAAGGGGCACCAGCTGGAGGTCGTGGCCCCGGCGGGGCCGCCCGGGCCGCCCGCCGGGCGGGCGCAGTAGCGTGAGCGGGCGGTGGCCACCTTCTTCATGCTCTCTACGGTCGGGCCCGACGGCGCGGCGACCCTCCGGGAGAATCCGAGCCGCCTGAAGGAGGTCAACGCCGAGGTCGAGGCGATGGGGGTGCGGGTGGTCGCCCAGTGGGCCCTCCTCGGCCCCTACGACTTCTGCACCGTCCTCGAGGCGCCCGACGAAGGGACGATGGCCCGGGTGGCACTCGTCCTCGGGGCCAGGGGCACCCTCAAGACCCTCACCCTGACGGCGATCCCGATCGACGACTACATCGCCGCCGTCCAGCGCGACGCGACGGGCTGACGCGCCGGGCGGTGGACCCGATGGGCGACATTGGGGAAAGGCGGTGGCGGCTCAGAACCACCAGGTGCCGTGCCGGCCACGCTCTCGGCGCACCGAGTCGTGGGCGAACACACCGGGCAGCACGCTGTCGTCGGACAGCCGTCGCAGCCGGTAGCTGTCCTCGGTGGCCTCGGCCACCACGAACCCGCGGGTCCAGCGTCCTTGGAACCGGTCCCGGACGTCGACCCTTGTCCCGGGCTCCAATGGCTTGGGACCCGCGCCGGCCGCCCCGGTCCCTGGGCCGGGCTCGGACCCGGCCCGCTCTGACTCGGCCACGCTCACGGCACCCATGGTATTGACCGACCGGAGCACATCAGGCCCGCCCGCCCCGACACCGGCTGAGCCCGAGGGGCCGGCCACTGTCCGGGCGGCACCGCTCCGACCCACCCTCAAGCAGGAACGGCGCCTCTGGCGGGCCGGGCACCACTGGGTGGCCGGGCTCGACGAGGTCGGCCGGGGCGCTTGGGCCGGCCCGGTGAGCGTCGGGGTCGCCGTGATCCGGCCCGACCTGCGCACCCGGACCCTCCCGGCGTGGCTGCGCGACTCGAAACTCCTGGCCGAAGAACGTCGTGAGTCGGTCTTCACCGAGGTCGCCAGGTGGTGCGCCGACGGGGCGGTCGGTCACGCCGACGCCGAAGAGTGCGACCGCTTCGGGATGACCGCCGCCCTGCGGCTGGCCGCCTACCGGGCCCTGGCCGCCCTGGAGCTCCGGCCCGACGCCCTGCTGATCGACGGCCCCTACAACCTGCTGCGGCCCCCGGCGGCCGTCCAACAGCAGCTGGCCCTCGATGACGGCGCCGGAGCGACCGGGCGCCCCGGCGCCGGCCCGGTGCCCCTGCCCGAGGTCGACCTCCCAGAGACGGTGGTCCCGGTGGTCGACGGTGACGCCCTCTGCGCGACGGTCGCCGCGGCGTCGGTCCTGGCGAAGGTGGTGCGGGACCGCCTGATGCGCGAAGAGGCCGAACACTTCCCCGCCTACCACTTCGAACGCAACAAGGGGTATCCCTCCCCGTTGCACCAGATCGCCCTGCGTGGCTACGGCCTCTCGGCCATCCACCGGCGCAGCTGGGCGTTCGTCGACGACCTGCCCTGGCGCTGACCGCGCGACAGGCGCACGTGGACCAGGATCTGGACGTCACCGCTCCGACGGCCGAGCCACGCCCGAGCTGAGCGGGTCAGGTCAGGGCCGAGCGGCCCATCGCCCCGGGGGCCCATCCGCCGGACAGCGACCTCGTCGTCAGGGCCCGGTCAGCCATTCCAGCGCCAGCTCTCCGGGGTGATCTGCCACAGGACGTTCTGGGGGGTGACCCCCGAGAGCCCCTGGGCGATCTCGGTCATCTGGGTGGCGTACTCGGGCTGGAAGACGACCGGGAGATTGCCGCTCACGAAATTCTGGTAGGTCGTCAGGTTCGTGGGGGTGAGCATGGTCGCGTTGATGAGGGCATCGGCCTGAAGACTCGAGTAGTCGCCCGAGTTCGACGCGGCACCGGTCTGAAACGTCTGCTCGCCGGTGGGGTAGTAGTACGGGTCGTAGTTCCATCCCACACCGGTGTTCTCGAGTTGCCAACCGCAGCCACCGGGGCAAGGGGTCGCTTCGTCGATGACGGACATGAACGACGCTGACGACAGAGCGACGTTGATGCCGGCCTGAGCCCAGCTCGACCTCTCGGCGACCATGGTGGTCTGGAGGATCGACGATCCTGCCGCGTACTGGAGGTGGAAGGCCAGCCTGGCTCCCGCCGGGATGCCCGCCCCACACTCGTCGGCGGCCGTGCCCGGCCGCCGCGCACGTACTGGTGCCGTTTGGGACCACCCTCCAGCCGTGCGCCGTCAGCAGGTGGACAGCCCTGGAGGGACTGTAGGGGTACGGGTTCGACTTTGCGGCGGCCGAGGCGAAGGAGTTCCGGGGGACAACCGGCACGGGGCCGTAGGTCGGGACGCCGTAGCCGTCGTTCAGCCTGGCGATGAGGCCCGGCTGGTTGACCAGGTATTGCATGGCCTGCCGGAAGTAGAGCTGGTTGAAGATCTTGCCCACCGTCCCGCCGTTGGCGTTGGAGTCGAAATTGTACGGAAAGTAATTGACCGACCACGTGTAGAGCGGCGCCAGGGTGAAGTTCGGGAGCTGCGAATTGTTGGGCCCCGCCACCAGCGGGTTGGACGTGGCCGCGGTGATCGCCTGGCTCGGGAGGTAGCCCACGCTGACCTTGCCGCTGACCAGCGCGTTGAACTCGGAGTAATCCGACGTGAACGGGAGCTCCTTGAAGGACTTCAGCGTTGGCTTGACCGACCCCGAATAACTCGGATTCGGGACGAGGGTGACATTCCCCGAGGCGTCGAAATCGGTGAGACGCCAAGGACCGTCGACCACCTGCCAGAGCGGGTTGGTGGCGTAAGTGGAAACCGCCGTGTTCGAGGCGTTGGGGTTGTTCGGGTTGTAGCCGGCCTGTTGGGAGAGGAAGGTGTAGACCGCCGCGCACTGGGTGTCGACCGTCCCGTAGGCCCCGATCGAGCAGCCGCCCGAGCCGGCGACCCCGCCGCTGGTGGTCTTGTCCCAGGCCAGGGGAAGCGGTGTGATCTGGGACAGCTCGTTGTAGGTGTACCACGTCGGATTGAAGGACTTGGTGAGTTGGAACGTCAGCTGCGTGGGGCTGTTGATGGTGACGCTCTGGATGTTGTCGGGGATGGCGTTGCCACCAGGGGTGTATGCCTCCCAGTTGGCCTTCTCGGCATGGAGCATGTTCATCCAGAACATGACGTCCTGGGAGGTGACCTGCTCGCCGTTGGACCACCGATAGCTGTTGAGCTTGATGACCACGGTCTGGTCGTTGTCGGAGTACTGGGGGTTCTGGGCCAGCGACAGGCCGGGATTGAGGTTCGGGGTCGATCCCTGACCGAACCAGTAGAGCGGGCGGTACATCAGGTACTGGAATTGGTTGACGTTGGCCACACTGAAGAACGCCAGGCTCATGAACGGGAAGATGTAGTCGGGCGGGGATTGGGGCTGTTCCGCCCAGGTGGCGGTGTTCGACGACGCTGCGCCGCTGGCCGGCGCCAGGGCGCCCAGACCCACGGTCAGGACCCCGGCGCCAAGGACGACGCCCATCGCCCATCGCAACACGCAAGCTCGTCTCATACGGTTCTGCCCTGCCCCCTTCGTGGTGTTGGCCGCTGTCCGAGGGCCTCGGGGGTGCGCCGGCCGCGTGAGCCCGTCACCGTAACGCAGCGCCCCCCTCGGAGGTTCGACCCAACCGCCCCCACCCGGTGACCCCCGTGGCGCAGCCCGCCGGGTTCCGGTGCGGCTCCGGGCGACACCATAGGTGGTGGGTGCCGGTCGTCTCGGTCGGTCGCTGCCCGACGCCGCCCGGGCGCCGCTCAGCGTCCCGACGGCTCTTTGGGCAGCCCGAGGACCCGCTCCCCCACGATGTTGCGCAGGACCTCGTCGGTCCCCCCGGCCACCCGAAGGCCCGGCAGGCCGAGGACCAGTTCGGACCAGGCGTAGGTGCCCCAGGCCCCGCTGTCGGCCACCAGGGAGGGACCGAGGACCGACGAGACCAGGTCGGTGGTCAACTGCATGTTCTGGGTCAACGACATCTTGGCCAGCGAGAGCTCGGGGCCCGGGGCCTGCCCGGCGGCGACCTTGGCCATGGCCCGCAGGGTGTTGTAACCGGCGACCCGGCTGTGGACGATCAGCCGGGCCAGTTGCTGGCGGACCAGCGGGTCGTCGGCCCGACCGGCGTGGCGGGCCAGCTCGATCAGGCGGGTCAAGGCCGGCGCCCCGCCCCCCCCGCCGCCGCCGATGGCCGCCCGCTCGTTCATCAAAGTGGTCAGGGCGACCGACCAGCCGCCGTTGACCTCGCCCAGCCGGTTGGTGTCGGGGATCGCCACGTCGGTGAAGAACACCTCGTTGAACGATGCGCCACCGGTCATCTGGCGTAGCGGCCGCACCTCGACTCCCGGGGCGTGCATGTCCACGACGAAGCCGGTCAGGCCCTTGTGTTTGGGAAGGTCGGGGTCGGACCGGCAGATGATCTCGCCGATGTCGGCCAGGTGGGCGTAGGACGTCCACACCTTCTGGCCGTTGACCACCCACTCGTCGCCGTCCCGGACCGCACGCGTCTGGAGGCCGGCCAGGTCGCTTCCGGCCCCCGGTTCGCTGAAGAGCTGGCAGCCGACGATCTCGCCCCGGTACATCGACCGGAGGTAGCGGTCCTTGACCTCCTCGGTGCCGTGGGCCCGGATGGTCGGGGCCACCATGCCGAGTCCGATCCCGAACACGGACAACGACGGCGTCTCGTAGCGCGACTCGAGGCTGTGCCAGCGGCGCTCGTACTCGCGCTCGAGCCCCCGGCCGCCGTACTCGGGGGGGCCGGTGATCCAGCCGAAGCCGGCGTCGAAGACCTTCTCGGACCAGGCCCGGGCGACGACCAGGTCGGCTCGGTCCTGCTCGGGGGTCCGCTCGGGGAGGAGGGCCACCTTGTCCGAACCGGCGCCCCACTCGAAGCGGACCTCTTCTTTGCGGGGCACATTGGCCTCGAGGAAGGCCAGCGCCTCGGCCTCGAAGGCCTCCATCGAGATGTCGTCGCTCACCTGGTCCCCTTGTTCGTCCCGGGTCGCCGGGGTGTCTCGGACCCGCAGCCCGCGGTGCCCGTCTCCCGCTCGGCCCGGGTGGTCGACCCGTAGACTAGGGCCCGGTCCGATGGTCTACGTCCTTGCCGTTACCGCCGCCCTGTCGAACGCACTCACGAGCGTGTTGCAGCGCATGGGCGTCGAGGACGCCCCGGCCAGCGACACCCTCAAGTGGAGCCTCCTGGCCCACGCGCTGCGTCGCGGCGTGTGGCTGCTCGGCTTCGCCCTCATGATCGCCTCGTTCGTCATGCAGGCGGTCGCCCTGCACCTGGGCAGCCTCAGCGAGGTCCAGCCCATCTTGACCACCGAGCTGTTGTTCTTGGTCATCATCCTGGGGGTCTGGTTCCGGTTCCCGGTCGGGTGGCGTGAGTGGTCCGGGGCGCTGGCGGCGGCGGGCGGGCTGGCCGGCTTCTTGATCTTCGCGGCGCCCCGGAGCGGCACCACTGTGCCCGGTGCTGCCGACTGGCTGGAGGTGGGCCTGCCCTGCGCCGGGGTCGTCGTCGTCACCGTTGTGCTCGCACTGCGCGGGCCCCGCTGGTGGAGGGCGGCCATGTTTGGCACCGCCGCCGCCGTCTGCTTCGCCTTCACCGCCGCACTGACCAAGGTGGCCACCGGCTACATCGCCACCAACTGGGTGTCGATGTTCTGGCATTGGCAGACTTACGGCCTCGCCGTGACCGGCCTGCTGGCGGTGTTCTTGACCCAGAACGCCTATCACGCCGGACCGATCGCCGCCTCCCAGTCCACCCTCGTCCTGGTCGACCCCCTGGCCAGCATCCTGATCGGGATCGGCCTGTTCGGCGACGATTTGCGCACCGCCGGGGCCTGGGGTCCCTTGGAGGCGTTGTCGCTGCTCGTGCTCTTCGCCGGGGCGGTGACCCTCTGCCAGTCCCCGATGGTGGCCGGGGTCAAGGGCGAGGGCGAGGTCGAGTCCGAGCGTCTCTCGGGCCGGAGCCGCTTCCGGCGTCAGGCGGCCCACGTGGCCCAGCCCCTCCCCAACTCCTGAGGGCACCCACCTGGGGGGTCGGGTGGACGGTGACCGCCGGTCCTCAGCGGGTGAGGGCGCCGAGGGCGGCGATCATCGAGACCGGGACGACGACCAGGCCCAGGCGGGTGTAGCGACCGACCGACGGCCGGGCCCCGAGCGGCCGGGCGGCCTGGACCCACAACAGGACCGACAGGGCTCCGGTCACCGCCAGGTTCGGGCCGAGGTTGAGGCCGATCAGCAGGGCGTAGGGGTCGGGCGGCGGACGGGCCGCCAGGAGGGACGCCGCCGGCAGGTTGTTGACGGCCACCGCGCCGAGCGCTCCGATCCCGGCCGCCTGCCAGGTCGACGCGTGGGCCAGCAGCCAGGCCGGCCCGGACCAGAACCGCCCGAGGGTGCCCAGAGCAACCGCCACGCCGAACAGGCCGGCCAGCAGGGCCAGATCCACGGTCTGGCGGATCTCGCCCCAGGTCACCCGGCGCCGCCCGAGCTCCAGCGCGCTCAGCGCCCCGCCGGTGCCGCCGACGACCAGGGCGACCGCCGCGCCGGAGAGGGTGAGCATCGCCGCCACCGCCACGAACACGCCGACCAGGCCGGCGCCCAGCCGGGCGTCGAGGGGCCCGCGGCGCCGCGGGCCAGACCGCGCCAGGCGGGTCCGGAAGGCGATGGCCACCATGACGGTGATGCTGACCGAGGCGGCCAACCAGGCCGGGAGCATGGTGGCCGCGAACGTCGTCCCCGAGATGTGGCGGTGAGCGAGCACGATCAGGTTGGTGAGGTTGGAGCCGGGCAGCAGCAGCGAGGCGCCGTTGGCCAGGAAGATGGCCAGGTACAAAAAGGCGGTCTCGTCGGTCCTCCTCCGCCGGGCCGCCACGACCAGCACCGGCGTCAAGAAGGCCACCGCGGTGTCGAGGTTGAGCACCGCTGTCACCACGGCGACCAGGACCGCACAGGACACGAGGAGCGAGGGGCCGCCCCGGGCGCTCCGGGCCACCAGCTCGCCCCCGGCGTTGAACAGGCCGTCGGCCCGGGCCACGAGGCCGAGCAGGAGCAGGCCGGTCACCAGCACGAAGGCCGACCAGTCCTGAGCCGCGGCCGCCCGGGCGTCGGTCGGGGCCAATGCCCCGGCCACCAAGGCGCCGACCAGGCCGGCCACCCCGACGAGGGGTCCCAGCCGGGCGGGTCCGAGCGGGTTCGGGTACCCGCTCAGGGCCCCGGGGTCAACAGGGCGGCCAGCGCCGGTTCGAGCTCGGGCTGTTCGAAACGATGGCCCGCGGCCAAGAGGGCTCGGGGCAGAACCCGTTGTCCCCCCACCAGCAGTTCGCGGGCCAGACCGGCCCCGAAGGCCACCTCGAGCGCGGGCCGGGGCACCCACAGCACCGACGGACGGCGCAGGACCCGCCCGAGCGTCCGCGTGAACTCGGCGTTGGTGACCGGTCCCGGGGTGGTGGCGTTGAGCGGGCCGGACAAGGACTCCTCGTCGATGGCCCGCCGGATGACCGCCACCTCGTCGGCCAGGGTGATCCAGCTCAGGTACTGGCGCCCGCTGCCCAGGCGCCCGCCGAGGCCGAGCTTGAACAGGGGGAGCTGCCGGGCCAGCGCCCCGCCCCCTGTGGCCAGCACCACCCCGCTGCGCAGGGTGACGACCCGGATCCCGGCGTTCGCCGCGGCCCCGGCGGCCGCCTCCCAGGCCCGGCAGACCCCGGCCAGAAAGCCGGTCCCGGCCGGGCTCTGCTCGTCGAGCACCTCGTCGCCGCGGTCGCCGTAGAAGCCCACCGCCGAGGCGCTGACCAGCACGGCCGGTCGGGGGTCGAGGTCGGCCAGGGCCGAGGCCACCAGGGCGGTGGCGTCGACCCGGCTCGAGCGGATCTCCCGGCGGCGGGCCTCGGTCCAGCGGTGCTCGCCGATCCCCGCCCCGGCCAGGTGGACCACGGCGTCGTAGGGCCCCGCCGCCGCCAGGGCTCGGCGATCGAGGCGGCCCTCGGCGGGGTCCCAGCCGACCGAGCCCGGCGTGGCGCCGCCCGGTCGGACCAGCCGCACGACCTCGTGGCCGTCGGCCGCCAGGCCGGCGGCGAGGGCTTGTCCGATCAGCCCGTTCGAGCCGCTGAGGAGGACCCTCAGGGTGCCGCCTCCTCGAGGTCGCCTTCGGGCTTGCGGGGCCCGGCGGCGACCACGACCCGCACGAAGTCGGCGAAGGCGTCGGGATGCGAGAGGTGGGCCCCGTGGCCGGCACCTTCGATCTCGACCATCGTCGAGCCGGCGACGTGGTCGCTCAGCCAGGCCACGGCCTGGCGGTGATGGTTCCCGCTCTGGGGGCCGCCACGCCCGAAGACGGCCGGCACCCCGAGGGACCAGACGTCGAAGGGGACCGGCCCGCGCAGGCCGCGCAGGTCGTCGACCAGCGCCGCCCCGTCGGCCCGCCGGCCGGCCCGTCCCGACTCGGGCAGGCGTTCCCAGGACTCCTCTCCGACCATCCGCCGGAAGAAGCGCTCGGCCTCGAGCGCCGGGTCGTCGGCCAACGGTGGCCACCGGGGCCCGGCGCCGGGGTCCGCCGCGGTCTTCGCCGCGCCGTCGTGGTCGGCGGCCGAGCCGGGGACGACCCCGTCGCGCCGGAAGCCGAGCCAGGGCATCGGTGGTTCGTACGCCCCGACCGAGGCGAAGGCCGAGGGTCGGGCGATCGCCGCGCCGATCACCACGTCGCCGCCGAAGCTGTGGCCGACCGCGCTCGCCCCGCCCGCCCCCCGCGTGGCCTCGTCCACCACGGCCAGGAGGTCCTCGACGTGTCCCCCCAGTCCCCTCGGCGCCCCGGCGCCCCGGGAGCGCTGGTAGGCGCGACGGTCGTAGGTCACGATCCGCAGTTCGGGCAACCGGCGGATGACGCGGGTGAAGCTGTCGGAGCGGTCCAAGGAGCCGTGGACGAGCACCACCACGCGCCCGGTCGAGACCCCCTCGGGCATCCGGGGAACGTGTTCGACCACGTGCAGGCCGCTCGGGTAGGGCATTGACCGCGACGCTACCGGGCCGCTCCCGCGCGTCGGGCAGCCAGGCTGCCCCCGAGCATCGGCGCCGGTAGGGTGGAACCGTGGAAGACGCAGGCGAAGAGGGGCGCGTCCCCGCCGAGGGTGGCGCGCCGGGGCGCCGGGCGTCTGGCTCCTTCGGACCCAATGCCTGGCTGGTCGACGACATGTACGACCAGTACCTGGTTGACCCGACGTCGGTCTCGGCGAGCTGGCGCGACTTCTTCGCCGACTACCGCCCCGCACCGGTGCCGCCTGCGGCACCGCCCCCCCCTCCGGTGCCGGACGGCTCGTCGACCACGGCCCAACCGACGGCCCTGTCGGGCATCGTGGCCCCGGCGACGTCCCAGCCGGGCCCTCCGACGGCGCCCCCCGGCCCCGTCGGCGCACCCCGAGCCGAGGCGCTCGACGGCGCACCGGCGGCCGGTGTGGGCCCGGGGCCGGGGCCCGGCGACGATGGGGAGGAGCGCCCGGTGGCCCTGCGGGGCGCCGCGGCCCGGATCGTCACCAACATGGAGGCCAGCCTGGGCGTTCCCACGGCCACCAGCGTGCGTACGGTGCCGGCCAAGTTGTTGGAGGTCAACCGTCAGATCCTCAACAACCAGCTGGCCCGGACAACTGGGGCCAAGGTCAGCTTCACCCACCTGATCGGCTACGCCGTGGTGCGGGCGCTCCAGGTCGTCCCCGCCCTCAACGCCACCTATGTCGACACGGTCGACGGCAAGGCCGGCCCGGGCGTGGTCCGCCACCGTCACGTGGGGTTGGGTCTGGCGGTGGACCTCGAGAAGTCCGACGGGTCCCGCACCCTTGTTGTGCCCTGCATCAAGGCGGCCGACACCCTCGACTTCCGGGCCTTCGTCGTGGCCTACGAGGAGCTGGTGCGCAAAGTCCACTCGGCCAAGGCGTCCCCCCAAGACTTCGCCGGCACCACGGTCACCCTCACCAACCCCGGGACGCTCGGCACCGTCCAGTCCGTCCCCCGGCTGTTGCGGGGCCAGGGGGCGATCATCGGGGTGGGGGCGCTCGGCTATCCCGGGGGCTTCGAGGCCACCGACCCGCGGGTTATCGCCGAGCTCGGACTGGGCAAGGTGGTGACCCTGACCTCGACCTACGACCACCGGATCGTCCAAGGAGCCGAGTCGGGGCTCTTCTTGGCGCACGTCGCTGAGTGCCTGATCGGCCAGCACCGCTTCTACGACGAGGTCTTCGAGTCGATGGGTGTCCCCTACGAGCCGGTGAGCTGGCGGCCCGACACCAACGCGGCCGACGACCCGGCCACCGGCGAGCACCAGCGACTGGTCAAGCAGGTCCACGTGCAGACGCTGATCAACATGTACCGGGTACGCGGCCACCTCATCGCCCACCTCGACCCGCTCGACGCCGAGCCGCCCCACTCCCACCCCGAGCTCGACCCGTTGACCTACGGGCTCACGATCTGGGACCTGCCGAGGCGCTTCGTGGCCGACGGCCTGGCGGGCCGGGACATCACGACACTCGACGAGATCCTCCACATCCTGCGCGACGCCTACTGCCGCACTCTCGGTATCGAATACATGCACATCCAGGACCCGGCACAGAAGCGCTGGATCCAACAGCACGTCGAAGGGGTGCCCGCCACGTTGAGCCCCGACGAACAGCGGCACACGCTCGAGCGGCTGATCGCGGCCGAGGTCTTCGAGCGCTTCTTGCACTCCCGCTACGTGGGCCAGAAGCGCTTTGGGCTGGAAGGGGCCGAGTCGACCATCGTGCTCCTCGACACCGTGCTCGATGAGGCGGCCAAGACGGGGACGGCCGCCGTCGTGATGGGGATGGCCCATCGGGGCCGGCTCAATGTGCTGGCCAACATCGTGGGCAAGTCCTACCGGGAGATCTTCGAGGAGTTCGAGGGGAACCTCGACCCTGACTCGGTCCAGGGCTCGGGCGACGTCAAGTACCACCGGGGAGCCACCGGCAAGTTCATCGGGCCCTCGGGCATCGACCTCGGTGTGACCCTGGCCTCCAACCCCTCGCACCTCGAGGCCGTCGACCCGGTCGTCGAGGGCATGGCCCGGGCCAAGCAGGACCGCCTGGCGCCACCGACCGACGGGACGCCGTCGGCCATGGCCAGCCGGGTCGACGACTTCCCGGTGCTGTCGCTGTTGATCCACGGCGACGCCGCCTTCGCCGGCCAAGGGGTGGTGGCCGAGACCCTCAACCTCTCGGGCCTTTCGGGCTATCGCGTCGGCGGCACCGTGCACGTGGTCATCAACAACCAGTTGGGCTTCACCACCGCCCCCGAGGCCGCCCGCACCTCGGTGTACCCGACCGACGTGGCCAAGATGGTCCAGGCGCCGATCTTCCACGTAAACGGGGACGATCCCGAGGCTTGCATCCGGGCGGCTCGGCTGGCCTACGGTTTCCGCCAGACCTTCCACAAGGACGTGGTCATCGATCTCGTCTGCTACCGGCGTCACGGCCACAACGAGGGGGACGACCCCAGCTACACCCAACCGCTCATGTACCAGCGCATCGACGCCAAGCGCTCGGTGCGCAAGCTCTACACCGAGGCCCTGGTCCGCCGGGGCGACATCACGATGGAAGAGGCCGAGCGGTCGCTCGACGACTTCAACGACCGGCTGCAGGCCGCGCTCGACGAGGTCCGGGCCGAGGCCCCGGCCGCCCCCGTCCACCTGGCGGTGGGCGACGGGGTGGGCCCCCGGTTCCCCTCCCTCGAGACCGGGGTGGTCGACGGGGTGCTGCGGTCGTTGGCCACCGTCGTGCGCACCGTGCCCGACGGCTTCACCATCCACCCCAAGCTGGAGCGCCAGTTCGCCCAGCGCGACAAGCTGGTGGCCGACGGCCAGGTGGACTGGTCGCTGGGGGAGGCCCTGGCCATCGGCTCGCTCCTCTTGGAGGGGGTCGACGTGCGCCTGACCGGCCAGGACACCCGGCGCGGCACCTTCAGCCAGCGCCACAGCGTCCTGGTGGACTACTCGACCGGTGACGAGTTCGTCCCCCTCGCGCACCTGGCGGAGACCCCGGCCAGCGGTGAAGCGACCGACCCCGGTGGGATCGGTCGCTTCACCGTGCGTGACTCGCTGCTCTCCGAGTACGCCTCGGTCGGTTTCGAGTACGGGTACTCGGTGGAGGCACCCGACGCCTTGGTCCTGTGGGAGGCCCAGTTCGGGGACTTCGTGAACGGGGCCCAGATCATCTTGGACAACTTCTTGGTGGCCGCCGAGGACAAGTGGGCCCAGCAGGCGGGGCTCGGGCTGCTGCTGCCCCACGGCTACGAGGGCCAGGGCCCCGAGCACTCCTCGGCCCGTATCGAACGATTCCTGACCCTGTGCGCCCGGGGCAACCTCCGGGTCGTCGTGCCGTCGACGGCGGCCCAGTACTTCCACCTGCTGCGGGCCCAGGCCCGCCGGGTGCCCACCACGCCGCTCGTCGTGTTTACCCCCAAGTCGATGCTGCGGGCGGTCGCCTCGCGCTCGCCGCTTTTAGACCTCGAGTCGGGTTCGTTCGCCGAGATCCTCGACGACCCGCGTGTGGCCGATCCGGCCGCCGTGCGCCGGGTGGTCCTGTGCAGCGGCAAGATCGCCCACGAGGCCCTGGCGCGCCGCGACGAGCGGTTGGCCGACCCCGGGCCGGCCCCGGTCGCCCCGGGGTCCAGCACCCCGCCGGCGCCCGAGCCGGGGGCCATCGCCGTCGTGCGGGTCGAACAGCTCTATCCGTGGCCCGAGCAGGCCCTGGCGGCCGTTCTCGAGCGCTACAGGGGGGCGAGCGAGGTGGTCTGGCTCCAAGAGGAGCCCGAGAACATGGGCGCCTGGTCGTTCGTGCACGCCCGCCTCCACCGGCTGCTGCGTGAGCGCTACGTCCTGCGCCACGTGAGCCGGGCCGAATCGGCCAGCCCGGCCACCGGGAGTTCCGCCCTCCACCAGCTGGAGCAGGCCGACCTGCTCGACCGGGCCGTCGGCTGACGGCGCCCCGGCCCTCCTCGGACGTCCGACCTGGTCACCGGCCCGTGGTTGACTAAGCCTCGACATGCCTGACACTCACCACGTCGTGGTCGACGGCTCGAACCTGGCCACAGAGGGCCGGACCCTCCCCAGCCTGGCCCAGCTCGACGAGGCCGTGCGGGCCTACGCCGAGGAGGACCCGGCGGCCGAGATCGTGGTCGTGGTCGACGCCTCGTTCGAGCACCGGATCGACGAAGCAGAACGCGCCCAGCTCGAAGAAGCCGAGCTCCACGGCGAGATCGTCTCCCCGCCGGCCGGGGCCATCGGGCGAGGTGACGCCTTCGTACTCCGGATCGCCGAGCGGACCGGGGCCCTGGTCCTGTCCAACGACTCCTTCCAGGAGTTCCACGGCGAGCACCCATGGCTTTTCGAGGAGGGACGGTTGATCGGGGGCAAGCCGGTGCCCGGGGTGGGATGGATCTTCACCCCCCGGAGCCCGGTACGCGGGGCGAAGAGCCGGCAGGCCACCGGCAAGGCCAAGCGGGAGAGGGACGCCAGCCCGCCGGCGCCGGTGAAGGCGGCGGAACTGGCCAAAGCCGCCCGCAAGATGGCCGCCCTGCGCGCTGCCCGGATGCCCGACGGGACCAAGCCCGAGGTGGGCGACGTATGGGTGCCGGCCAGCGACCCGGGCCGGCGTCGGGCGACGAAGGAGGGCGGCAAAGCCGGGACCAAGGCCAAGGCCGACCAGGCGAAGGACAAGTCGGCCAAGGGCGCGAAGGCCGCGAAGAAGTCGTCCAAGGCCGCCAAGGCGGCCAAGGACTCCAAGAAGGCGGCCCCGACGGCAGTCAAGGGGGCCAAGGCGGCCGAGAAGGCCGCCAAGAAGACCCCCACCAAGGCCGCCAAGCCCACGAAGGCCGCCAAGCCCACGAAGGCCGCCAAGCCCACCAAGGCCGCCCAGCCCACGAAGGCCGCCAAAAAGGCGCCGGCCAGCAAGGCGGCCAAGAAGTCGCCGGCCACCAAGGCGGCCAAGAAGTCGCCCACCAAGACCGCCGAGAAGTCGGTGGCCACGAAGAAGTCAGCCGCCAAGAAGGCGCCGGCCACCAGAGCGACCAAGACCCCGGCCCCGGTCACCACCAAGCGTTCGGCCCGGCGCCGGGCCGACCCCGAGCTGCTGGAGGCGATCGACGAGGCCACCGCCGAGGCGCTCTCGCCCCCAGTGCCGGTCGAGGCAAAGGCGGGCAAGCACAAGGGTGGAGACGGCCACGGCGCCAAGTCGAAGTCCAAGCGCCGCCGGCGCACGTCGACGCCGCCGCCGGCAGTCAACGAGCCGCTGGCCTTCATCACCTTCGTGGCCGCCTACCCGCTGGGCAGCGAGGTCACCGGGGAGGTGGCGTCGTTCACCTCCCACGGCGCCATGATCGAGGTGGGATTGCCGGCGGGGGGCGTCCTGCACTGTTACATCCCCCTGGCCGGGCTGGGTCGGCCGGCGCCCACCAAGGCCCGCGAGGTGCTCACCCGGGGGGAACGCCGGGAGTTCGAGCTGGTCAGCTTGGACCCGCCCCGTCGGGTGGCCGAGCTGGCGTTGCCCGGCCTCGGCACGACCTCCGAGAACGGCGCCACCCGCTGAGCGCCCCGGCACGTCGACTGGTCCTGTGGGACGTCGACGGCACCCTGGTCGATACCTCGGGCATCGGCGGCGACGCCATCGAGATCGCCATCGAGCGGGTGCTCGGGGTCCGGCCGCCCGAGCGGGTGGCCATGAGCGGGATGACCGACCCGCAGATCGTGGCCGAGTACCTGACGATGCTCGGCGTCGCCGCCACGGACCGCCACGTCCCCGACATCCTCGGCCATCTCGAGGCGGAGCTGGCGGCCTCCGAGTCCGAGATCCGACGCCGGGGCTCGGTGCTGCCGGGGGTCCGAGAAGCCCTGAGGGCCCTCGCCGGCCGCGGCACCGTTGGCCAGACCCTGCTGACCGGGAACCTGGCGCCCAACGCCGCGGTCAAGGTGGGGGCCTTCGGGCTCGAGCGGTGGCTGGACCTCGAGATCGGCGCCTACGGCAGCGATCACGCCGACCGCAACCGACTGGTCCCGATCGCCCTCGAGCGGGCGTCGAGGATCCGGGGGGACCGCTTCGGGGCCGGCGACGTCTGGGTCGTGGGGGACTCACCCAAGGACCTGGCCTGCGCCCGGGCCGGCGGGGTGCGCTGCCTGCTGGTGGCGACCGGGCGCTCGACCTTCGACGAGTTGGCCAGCCTCGGGGCGGACGCCACCGTGCACGACCTGACCGACACCGAGGCCGTGGTCGCCCTGGTGTCGGGGGTGAGCGGAGCGGGCCGGGCGGAGGACCGAGCGCGCCGCGGGTAGCCTCGCCGCCGATGGAGCCCACCGACTTCCTGGCCCACCGCGACCCCTTCCTGTTCGTCAGCGAGCTGGTCTCGGTGGAGCCGGCCAAGGGTGCGGTGGGCCGCTGGCACCTCACCGGCGAAGAGGCCTTCTTCGCCGGCCACTTCCCGGGGCGCCCGACCCTCCCGGGTGTCTTGATGGTCGAGGCCCTGGCCCAGGTGGGCGGGATCGCCGTGCTGGCCGACGAGCGGTACGCCAACAAGCTGCCCCTCTTCGGGGGGATCGACCGGGCCCGCTTCCGGCGCCAGGTAGTCCCCGGTGACACGCTCGACCTCGAGGTGACGGTCGGGCGGCTGTCGGCCCGGGCCGGCACCGGTCACGGTCGGGCCCACGTCGGGGGCGAGACCGCGTGCGAGGCCGACCTCCTCTTCGTGCTGGCCGACCGGAACTGAGAGGGTCGCCCGGTGAAGCTGGCCACCTGGAACGTCAACTCCCTCACCGCCCGGCTCCCGCTCGTCCTCGAGTGGGCCGAGGCCACGGGCCCCGACGTCTTGTGCATGCAAGAGACCAAGCAGGCCGACGCCGCCTTCCCCGAAGGGGCCTTCGCCGACCTGGGCTACGAGTCGGCCCATCACGGCGACGGGCGTTGGAACGGGGTGGCCATCGCCAGCCGGGTGGGCCTCGAGCGGCCTTCCCGGGGCTTCGAGGCCGAAGAGGACGTGCACGGGTGCCGCATCATCGCCGCCACGTGCGCGGGCCTGCGGGTGCACTCGGTCTACGTGCCCAACGGCCGGAGCCTGGACTCCGAGCAGTACCAGTTCAAGCTGGCCTGGCTGGCCCGCCTGCGGGCCTACCTGGCCCAGACGTGCGACCCGTCGGGCGACGTGGCGGTCTGCGGCGACTTCAACGTCGCCCCGACCGACGCCGACGTGTGGGACCCCACCGCCACGTCGGGGTCGACCCACGTGAGCGAACCCGAGCGGGCCGCCCTGGACTCGCTGCTCGAGTGGGGACTCGAGGATGTGTTCGCCCGGTTCCATCCCGAGGGCGGCCTCTACAGCTGGTGGGACTACCGGGCCGGCGACTTCCACAAGGGCCACGGCATGCGGATCGACCTCGCCCTCTTGTCGGCCGGCCCCGCTGGGCGCTGCACCGGGGCCACGATCGACCGCGACGCCCGCAAGAAGAGCCCGGCGGGGAACAAGCCCTCGGACCACGCGCCCCTGTTTGTCGAGATCGCCGACTGACCGACCCGGCCCGACGGTCAGCCACGCGGTGGCCGTTGCCGGCGCGGACTCAGCCGAGTGCGGGCAGGACCACTTCGATCAGCCCCGGCCCGGGCTCGGCCAAGGAGCGCTCCAGCTGCCCCACCAGTTCGTGGGCCGTCGTCGCCCGGCTGGCCGGCACCCCGAGCCCGGTGGCCAGGTCGACGAAGTCGAGCTCGGGGCCGCTCAGGTCGAGCATGGCCTTGGCCGCACTCCCGGCGTGAGCGACCCCCACCCGGGAGAGCTCGAGATTCAAGATGGCGTAGGAGCGGTTGGAGAGGACCAGGGTCGTCACGTCGAGCGACTCGCGGGCCTGGGTCCACAGGGCCTGGAGGGTGTACATGGCACTCCCGTCGGCCTCCAAGCACAGGACGCGGCGCCCCGGGGCCCCCACCGCGGCACCGGTGGCCGCCGGCAGCCCCTGGCCGATGGCCCCCCCGGTCAGGGTCAGCCAGTCGTGACGGGGGGCGCCGGCCGTAGCCCCGGCCACGAAGAGCCCCGACGTGTTGGACTCGTCGACCACCACGGCGTGCTCGGGGAGCAGGGCCCCCACCGCGGCGGCCAGGGTCTCCATGGTGAGCGCACCGGTCGGCCGGTCGGGGCGGGCCGCGGGGGCGACCGGACCGGGGGCCCGGGCACCGACCGCCTCGCCCAGGTCCTCGAGGGCCCGGGCCACGTCGTCGCCCGGCTCGGCCAGGACGTGGACCCGGCAGCCCTCGGGGACGAGGTCGCTCGGACGCCCCGGGTAGGCGAAGAACGACACCGGCGCGCCGGCCCCGGCGAGCACCAGGTGCCGGGTGCCGGCCAGCTGGGCCTCGGTGAACTCGGCGAAGTAGCCCAGGCGCTCGAGGGGGGGATCCCGGCTCCCCGTTCGAGGTTGGCCGGGAAGGTCTCGCCCAGGACCTTGGACCCGGTGGCCGCGGCCACCGCGGCGGCGGCCACCAGGCCCCGTTCTCGCAGGGCGGCGCCGCCCACCAAGAGCACCGCCGGCTCCCCCGAGCCCAGTGCCTTGGCCACCTCGGCCACCGTCTCTTCGGGCACCGCTGCCGCCCGGCGGGCGGGACGGGGTGCCGCCGGGCCGGCCGCCGACTCGGTCCAGCTGACATCGGCCGGGAGCACCAGGGTGGCCACGCAGCCCGGCGGCCCCTGGGCGGCCCGGACGGCCTCGGCGGCATCGCCGCCGAGGTCCTCTGTGCGCAGCGACATGCGGTACCAGCCCGAGACGGCCCGGGCCACGCTCTCGATGTCCGACTCGAGGGGGGCGTCGAAGCGCTTGTGGGAGGTGGCGTGGTCGCCGACCACGTTGACCACGGGGCTTCGGGCCCGACGGGCGTTGTGCAAGTTGGCCCAGCCGTTGCCGAGCCCGGGTCCCAGGTGGAGCAGGGTCGCCGCCGGCCTCCCGCGCACCCGCGCGTAGCCGTCGGCGGCGCCGGTGGCCACCCCCTCGAAGAGGGCGAGCACGCCGCGCATCTCGGGCACGTCGTCGAGGGCGGCCACGAAGTGCATCTCCGAGGTCCCCGGGTTGGCGAAGCAGGTGTCGACCCCGGCGGACACCAGGGTGCGGATGAGGGCCTGGGCGCCGTTCACGTCGCGTCTCGCGTCGCCCTGGCGTCGCCGGCACCGGCCTTCTCGTCGAACAGCCGTGCCGGCCCCAAGATGGCGTGGGGGTCGAAGGCGGCCTTGATCCGGCGCATCAGCTCGACCTTGACCGGGTCCTCGAGGTCCAAGAAGTAGGCTTGCTTGGCCGTGCCGATGCCGTGCTCGCCCGAGACCGCCCCCCCGACCTCGACGGCGGCGGCGAAGATGGCCCGCAGCAGCGCCGACCGCCGGGCGGCGTCGGGTTGGAAGACCGAGAGATGGACGTTGCCGTCGCCCACGTGGCCGCAACCGGCGACGAGGGCACCGTGATCGTTGGCCAAGGTTCCCACGGTGGCCAGGTAGTCGGCGATGGCGGCCCGCGGGACCACGGCGTCGATGATGTCGTCGGCACCGGCCGCCTTGGCCACGAAGAACGCCTTCTCACGCGCCGAGATGAGGTCCGCTCCGGCGTGGGGGGGCAGCACGTAGACGTCGAGGGCCCCCAAGGTCCCCAGCAGGCCGGCAACCGCCTCGACGTCGTCTTCGAGGCGGTCCTCGTGGGTGCTCTCGAGCACGACCACCAGGTAGGCGAGGGCCGCGTCGCGGACCGACTCGGGCACGCCCAGGTCGAGGCCGGCGCTGGCGGTGACGCTGGCCATGGTGAACAGGTCGAGGTACTCCAAGACGACCGGGGCGATGCCGCTGGCCACCAGGCGGGGGACGGCCCGGGTGACCTCGTCGAGGGTGCCGAAGGGTGCGAGCACGGTTGCCCGGTGGGCCAGGCGCGGGTGGAGCTTCACGGTGACCTCGGTCACCACGGCCAGGGTCCCCTCGGAGCCGATCAGCAGTTGGGTGAGGTCGTAGCCGCTGGAGGACTTCACGAACTTGCCGCCGGTCCGCAGCACCTCGCCGGTGGCCAGCACCGCCTCGAGGCCGAGGACGTGGTGCCGGGTGACCCCGTAGCGGATCGCCCGCATGCCGCCGGCGTTGGTGCCGACGTTGCCCCCGAGCGAGGCGCTCGACTCACCGGGGAACACCGGGTAGATCAGGCCGAGGGGGGCGAGGGCGGCGTCGAGCTGCTCGAGGGTGACGCCCGGTTGGACGACCGCCGCGTGGTTGTCGGTGTCGATCTCGAGGATCGCCGTCATCTTGTCGAAGGCCACGACGATGCCATCGGCCCGGGGGAGGGCCCCGCCCGACAGCCCGGTGCCGCTGCCTCGGGCCACCACCGGGACCCGCCGGTCGTCGCACAGGCGCAACGTCTCGGCCACTTCGGACGTCTGTGAGGGGAGCACCACCGCCAGCGGGGTGACCGGGGCCACGCCGAGGGCCTCGTCGTGGGTGTAGTCGGCGTGCAGCGCGTCACCGGTGAGGACCGCCCGTGGGCCCAGGACCTCCCGCAGGCGCTCGACGATGTCGCTCATGTGGACCTCCGACCGTGACCGGTCGCCGCCCCGCGGGTTGGACCGGCCAGCCCCCCGACCGGGCGAGACTATCCGAGGTCCGTTTGGCCGGTCGCCAGTCGGGCGCGCAGGCCGGCCAGGTGGGCGGCCACCGCGTCGGGCCCCGAGGGGGCGGCCTCGGCGGCCAGCGCCGCCCGGGCACCCTCCATCGGCTCGAGCCAGCGCGACGGCCGCCGCCCGGCCGGGGGCTTGGCCCCCGAGCGCGACGGCGCCCCGGTCCCTCGCTGGCGGGCCCAGCTGACCGACAGCTCGTCCTCGGCCCGGGTGAGGGCCACGTAGAGCAGGCGGCGTTCCTCGTCCAAGGCCGCCGGGGTCCGGGCCGAGCCGATCGGGACCAGGCCTTCGCAGACCCCGACGACGAAGACCACCGGCCACTGGAGCCCCTTGGCGCGGTGGAAGGTGGTGAGGACCACCGCGTCCCCCGGCACCCGCCCGGCGGACGCCGCCGCCGTGGACGCGGACCCAGGGTCGAGGGCCGGGGCGACCGGCCCCTGGTCGTCGGGCTCGTCGTCGTCGTCATCATCGAGGTCGTCGGCCGGCACCCAGGATCCGGTGCGCGGATCGCGACGCACGTCGCTCGCCGGTCCGAGGTCCGCCCCGGCCGACTGCCATGGGATGCGGGCGGCGGCCAGGGCCTCGGCCACCGGGGCCAGCTGGGCGTTGGTCCGGGCCAGGACGGCCAGCTGGGCCCAGCGCCGCCCCGGGGTGTGGGCCAGCCAGGCCTGACGGGCCACCCAGGCGGCCTCGTCGGCGTCGGTGGGGTGTTCGACGATGCGGGGCACCGCCCCGTCGGTGCGACTCGAGGTGGGCGAGCCCGGGCCCGGCAGGCCGAGCGCCGCCGCCGAGATGCCGACCACCTGGGGGCTCGAGCGGTGGTTCTCGTCGAGGCGGAGCACCCGGGTCCCCTCGAAGATCTCCGGCAACCGGTCGAGCAGGGTGGGGTCGGCGCCGTTCCAGCCGTAGACGGACTGGTTGGGGTCACCGACCACGAAGAGGTCGGGGTCCTCGGCCAGCAGGGCCCGCAGCAACCGGAACTGGGCCGGATTGACGTCCTGCATCTCGTCGACGAACAGGTGGCGGTACCGCCAACGGACCGAGTCGCTGAAGCGCCGGTCGCCCTCTAAGAGGTCGGCGCACGTCCACAGCAGGTCGTCGAGGTCGAGCGCCCGTCGACGGCGCTTGGCCTCCTCGTAGCGGGCGTAGTTGTGGGCCACCCGGGCCGCCGGCATCGACGGGTGCCGCCCGTGGGCCGCGGCGGCCGCCTCGTAGTCTTCGGGCACGATGAGTCGCGCCTTGGCCCAGCCGATCTCGGCCTCGAGCTGGGGGACCCCCGGCGCGAAGCGCTCCTTGGTCTCCGACCGCCCCCGGCCCCGCCCGGGGGCCCCTGATCGCTCGGGGCTAGCGACGTCAGGGCCCAGCACCTCGGCCAGCAGGGCCCGCCGGTCGGCCAGGACCGTCGGGGCCGGTGCACCGCGCTCGGCCCGGTGCTGGCGCAAGAGCCCGAGGGCGGTGCGGTGGAACGTGCCGGCCCGCACCTGGCCCCCGACCCCCAGATGCCACAGGCGCCGTCGCAGCTCGTCGGCCGCCTTGCGGCTGAACGTGCAGACGAGCACGTGGTCCTCGAAGGCCGTGCCGTCGTGGATGCGGCGGGCCACCCGCAACGTGAGGACCCTGGTCTTGCCGGCCCCGGCCCCGGCCAGGACGCAGAGCAGCGGGTCGGCCGCGGTCACCGCCTCGTGCTGGGCCGGCGTCAGGCCGGGGGGTACGGCCGGGGTGGGCTCCTCGGCCGGGGCGGTGCTCACGGCGACAGGGTACCGAGCGGGTGTTGCCCGGGTGCCGGCCCACCCCTCGGTAGGGTTGCCTCGCACCGGCCCGGGGCGGGCCCGGTGGTAGGAGAACGATGGTCGCACAGGACCGCGAGTGCGAGGTGGTGGTGGTGGGGGCCGGGTTCGCCGGGCTGGCCGCGGCGCGCGACCTGGCTGCGGCCGGCGTCGATGTCGAGGTCGTCGAGGCCCGCGACCGGGTCGGCGGGCGGTCCTGGTCGCTTCGGACCCCGGGGGGCTTTGCCGTCGAGGAGGGGGGTCAGTGGATCGGGCCGACCCAGCACCATCTGGCGGCCCTGGCCGCCGAGCTCGGGGTCGAGACCTTCCCCACCCACACCCTGGGCGAGGCGGTGGAGTGGCGCCAGGGGACCCGGCACACCTACACCGGGCTGATCCCGACCTCGGACCATCAGGCGGCGGCCGAGGGGATCGAGGCCATCCTCGACCTCGACCTCGCCGCGTGGGAGGTCCCCCTCGAACGACCCTGGGCGGCGCCCGACGCGGCGGCCCTCGACGCCCAGACCCTGGCGAGCTGGCTCGACGCCCACCTCGAGGCGCCGGCCGCCCGCTCGGTCCTCGACGTGGCCGTCAAGGCCGTCTTCGGGGCCGAGCCGGCCGAGCTCTCGCTCCTGTTCACCCTCTTCTACTGCCATGGCGGCGGGGGCCTGACCAACCTGGTCCGCACGACCGGCGGGGCCCAGGAACGGCGCTTCATCGGCGGCTCCCAGCAACTGGCCCTCGGCCTGGCCGCCGCCCTCGGCGAGCGGGTGGTCACCGGCTCGCCCGTCTCCGCCATCGCCCACGGCCCCGACCGGGTCGTGGTCTCGGGCCGCCGAGACGGCGAACCGTGGCGACTGGTGGCCCGGCGGGCCATCGTGGCCATGCCGCCGGTGCTCTCGGCCCGCCTGGACTGGTCGCCGCCGCTGCCCGGCGTGCGCGACCAGCTGTCCACCCGCATGCCGATGGGGTCGGTCACCAAGGTCCACGCCATCTACGAACGCCCATTCTGGCGCGACGAGGGTTTGAACGGCCAGGTGGTGTCGGACGACGGCGTGCTGCGCAGCACGTTCGACGACTCGCCGCCCGACGACTCCCACGGCGCCATCGTCGGGTTCGTGGCCGGCAACGAGTGCCGCCAGTTCGAGCGGCTGGGACCGGCGGCGCGCGACAGGGCGGTCCTGGCCGAGCTCGAGCGGGCCTTCGGCCCGGCGGCCGGCCGTCCGGTCGAACTGGTCGCCCGGCACTGGCCGGCCGAGCCCTACACCCGCGGCGGCCCGGTGGCCATCAGCGTGCCCGGCGCACTGACCGGCTTCGGCCCGGCGCTGCGCGAGCCGGTCGGCGCCGTCCACTGGGCCGGGACCGAGACGGCCACCGAGTGGTGCGGGTACCTCGACGGGGCCCTGTCGTCGGGCACGAGGGCGGCGGCCGAGGTCCTGTTGGCCCTGGGCTACCGGGGGCCGGCCGACGAGGTGGCCCGTGGCCTCGCGTGAGGAGCTGACCGAGGCCTACGCCGAGTGGCGACGGCGGAGCAACGACAACCCGCGCCTCAACAAGATGGTGCGGGGCTGGGACCGGGTCATCCACTTCACCACCACCGACACCGGCGAGGGCTTCACCATGGAGGTCCGCGACCAGGTGTTGTCCGAGCTGGCCGTCGGCCACGTCGGCCAGCCCGACGTCATCGTGACCGGGTCGAGCGAGGACTTCTGCGACATGTTCTGGGGCGACCTGAACCCCTCGGAGAAGTACATGTCCGGCGAGATCACCCTGGCCGGCTCCCAGCAGGACGTCATGCGCATCGACGCCATCTCGATGGTCGCCTTCCTCGATCAGCCTCAATGAGTGCGCAGGCGGGAGGGGTGCCGGCCCGGGCCCCCCACGGTGGCGAGTCGCTGCGCCGAGCCCTCGGCCTGCGCACCGTCGTCTCGACGTCCACCGGGTTGGCCTTCGCCGCCCTCGAGTACCTGGCGGCGGCCGGCCTGGTGGCCTACGTCGCCGGCGACTCGGCGTGGATCCCGATCGGGGTGGCCGGCCTGCTGGCCCTGCTCGCCTGGGGCTTCTTCGGGGAGCTCAACGGGATGTTCCCCACCGCGGCCGCCATCCGGCTCTACATGAAGCGGTCCATGGACGACCGGGCGGCGCTCACCATCACGTTCACCTACATGACCACGATCGTGCTCGTGATCGCCGCCGACGCCTTCATCGTGGGGACGGCCCTGGCCCACGCCTTCGGCGAGCCCGCCTGGGTCTCAGGCCTTTGGATCGTCGGACTGCTCGGGCTGGCCGTGCTCTCGAACCTGCGCGGTGTCCGGGTGGCCGGCGGCGTCCAGGACGTGGCCACCTACCTGGTGCTGGCGGCGACGCTGGTCGTCGGGGCGACGGCGCTGGCCCGCAGCCACCACGCCCTGCGCTTCCCCTTCGACCCCATCCACGGGCACAGCGGCGGAGACCTCCTCGAGGCCGTCGCCCTCGGCGTCTTCCTCTACAGCGCCTTCGAGTGGGTCACCACCAGCGCCGAGGAAGTCCGCCGACCCCACCACGTCCACCGCGGGATGCTCATCTCGGTGGGGATCCTCTTCGTGGTCTGCTCGCTCGTCACCGTGGCCATGAGCCACGTGCTCACCCACCACCAGTTGGCCTCGGCCTACCCCCAGCTCGACCTGGGGGTGGCGGCGATGGGCCAGGCCGGCCTGTGGCTCATGGCGGTGGTCACCGCGGTCACCGCCCTCAACACCTTCAACGGCGGCTTCATCACCGCCTCGCGCTTTGTCTACGGGACCGCCCGAGAGGGCAGCCTGCCACGCCAGCTCGCCTTGTTGAACGACCGGGCCGTCCCCTGGGTCCCGGTGCTGGCCCTCGGGGGGGTGTCCTTGGTGGTGGCCCTGGCGGTCGCGCTCACCGGCTCATGGCAGGTCCTGGTGGCGGTGGGCGCCTCGCTGGAGGCCATGATCTACGCCGTGGCCGCCTTCTGCACGCTCCGCCTGCGCGCCCGCGCGCCCGAGCACCACCGGCCGTTCCGGTTGCCCCTGGCCCGGGTCCTGGCCGTGGTCGGCCTGGTGGTCTTCAGCCTGCTGGCCCTCACCGCTTCGGTGTCGGTCAACTCGAGGTTCGACCCGGCGCCCCTGGTCATCATCGTCTGCTGCGCCGCCGCCTCGGCCTACTACGTCCTTCGGGTGCTGCCCCGGGTCCGGGCGGCCGAGGAGGCCCGGCGGGCGGCCGCTCCCCGCCGCCGCCCGGCCCGCCCCCCCGCCGGGCCCCGCGCCCCGGGGGCCTGAATGCTCCGGTCCTTCGCCGGTGGCCGGTTCTTCGGTCGGGCCTCGGGCTCGGCCCCGGCCCGGGTGCTCTGCCTGCACGGCTGGGGCCGCACGCACCGCGACTTCGACGCCGTGGTGGCCCCGGCCGGCGCCGGTCCCGGCGCGCCGGGCGGGGCCGAAGGACCGGGCGAGCTCGACGCCATCGCCCTCGACCTGCCCGGTTTCGGAGCCACGCCGCCGCCCCCCGAGGCCTGGGGGACGGCCGAGTACGCCGCGGCCGTGGCCGACGTGCTGGGCGAGATGGCCGAACCGGTGGTCGTCCTCGGCCACTCCTTCGGGGGGCTGGTCGCCCTCCGGCTGGCCGTGGCCCGGCCCCGGTCCGTGCGGGCCCTCGTGCTGACCGGCGCTCCGCTGCGCTGCGCCGACGACCCGTCGCCCCGCCCCGCCGCCCGCTTCCGGGCCGTCCGGGCCCTCAACCGGGCCGGCCTGCTGAGCGACGCCCGCCTCGACGAGGCCCGCCGGCGCTACGGTTCGGCCGACTACCGGGCGGCCGAGGGGGTGATGCGCGAGGTCCTGGTGCGGCGCCTGGCCGAGCGCTACGACGACGCCCTGGCCGCAGTGCGCTGCCCGGTCTCGTTGGTCTGGGGCGATGACGACACGGCGGCACCCTTGTCCTTGGCCCGGGCGGCGGCCGCCCGCCTGGCCGACGCCGAACTGACCGTCGAACCGGGGGCGGGCCACCTCACCCCCCTCACCGTGCCGGCCACCCTGCGGCGGGTCGTCGTCGAGCGCCTCCGATGAGCGTCGGGGGCCTGGTGCCGGCCACCGTGCTGCACGCTGCAGGCGGCCCGACGGCCCTGGTGGGGACGGTGGCCTGCGCGGCCGCCCTGGTCCCGTCGGGGATCCGCTGGCTCCGGGTGGCCCAGCGCGAGCACTACCTGGCCGACGCCACCAGCCGCTTCGCCCTGCGGTGGTGGCGCTCGGGCCCGGTCAACCCGGTGCTGGCCCTGGCCGCCCTGGCCGCTCTGGTGCTGAGCGCCCGGTGGCCCCTGTGCGCGCTGGTTCCGGCGGCGGTGGGGTTGGTCGGCCCGGTCGGCCTCGGGCTGCGGGGGCGCAGCTCGCCTTTGGTGGCGACCCGCAGGCTCCGGGTCCTCGCCGGCGTCTGGGCGGTGCTCGAGGCGGCGGTGGTGGTGGCCGGGATCGCGCTCGGCGCCCCGGCCCTCCTGGCCGCCGCGGCCGTGGTGCTGAGCGCGCCGCTGGTCGACGCCGCCTGTGCGGTGACCGCCCCGTTCGAGCGGCGGGTCACCGGGCGCTTCGTGGCGACGGCGGCCGAACGGCTCCGCCGGGTGGCCCCCACCATCGTCGCCGTCACCGGTTCGTACGGCAAGACCTCGACCAAGAACCACATTGCCCATCTTGTGGAGGGCACCAAGGCGGTGGTGGCCACGCCGGCGTCGTTCAACAACCGCGCCGGGCTGGCCCGGGCGGTCAACGAGCAGCTGAGTGACGGGACCGAGGTCTTCGTGGCCGAGATGGGCACCTACAAGAAGGGGGAGATCGCCGAGTTGTGCCGGTGGTGTCCGCCGGAGCTGGCGGTGCTGACCGCCATCGGCCCGGTCCACCTCGAACGGTTCGGGTCAGAAGACGCCATCACCGAGGCCAAGTCCGAGATCGCCGCCGGCGCGGCGGTGGTGGTGCTCAACGTCGACGACCCCCACCTGAGGGCCCTGGCCGACCGGCTGGCCCGCGGGTCCGACGGGGCCCGAAAGACCGTGGTCCGCTGCTCGACGACCGACCACGCGGCCGACGTCGTGGTCGCCCCGGCCGACGGGGGGTTCAGGCTCGTCGTGGGGGGCGTCCCGGTCGGGACCCCCGTCGCCATCGGCTCGGGGGTTCGCCCGACGAACCTCGCCTGCGCGGTGGCCGTCGCCCTGCGCCTCGGGGTGCGGGCCGAGGTGGTCCGGGCCCGCCTGGACGACCTGCCGTCGGTGGCCAACCGGCTGACGAGCGGCACGGCGGCCTCGGGGGTGGTCGTCCTCGACGACACCTTCAACTCGAACCCGGCCGGCGCCGCGGCGGCGCTCAGGGCCCTGGCCGGCACCCCGGTGCCCGACGGCGGCCGGCGGGCCGTGGTCACCCCGGGCATGGTCGAGCTCGGGCCCCGCCAGGCGGCCGAGAACCGGGCCTTCGCCGCGGCGGCGGCCGAGGTGGCGACCGACCTGGTGGTCGTGGGCCGGACCAACCGCCGGGCCCTCACGGCCGGGGCTGGCGCCCTGCGTCCGACCGTCGTGGGCACCCGGGACGAGGCGGTGGCGTGGGTCCGGGGCCACCTCGGCCCCGGTGACGCCGTGCTGTACGAGAACGACCTCCCCGACCACTACCCTTGACCCTTTGCCGAGGGCCGGGACGCCGTCTTGACCCGCCGTGAGCAAGGGAGCCGATCGCTTGTCCGAGGTCGCGGTCATCTTCGGGGGCCCGTCGCCCGAGCACGACGTGAGCATCCTCACCGGGCTCCAAGCCGCCCGCGAGCTGGCGTCGTCGGGCCCGGCCCCCCGGGCCCTCTACTGGGCCAAGTCGGGTGACTGGTTCGAGGTCGACCCGTCCCTCGAGGCGGGCGCCTTCGTCGACGGGCTGCCGCGCGGTGCCACCCCGCTCCGCCTGGTGCTCGGGGCCGAGGGGGGCTTCGTGGCCGACGGTGGCCGCTTCGCACGGACCCGCCCGCTCGACGTCGACGTGGCCGTGGTCTGCTGCCACGGCGGCCCCGGTGAGGACGGCACGCTGCAGGCGGCCCTCGACCTGGCCGGGCTCCGCTACACCGGCCCCACCGTCGCCGGGGCGGCGATCGGGATGGACAAGCTCGCCTTCGGGGCGGTGATGGAGGCGGCGGGGCTGGCCACGTTGCCCCGGGTCTCGCTCGACGGCGACACGGTCGGGGTCGACTTCGAGGGCCCCTACATCGTCAAGCCCCGCTTCGGCGGCTCGTCGATCGGCATCGAGGTGGTGGCCGACCTGGCCACGGCGAAGGCCCGGCTGTCGGCCAACCAGCACCTGCGGGCCGGTGCGGTGCTCGAGCCGTTCCGGGCCGGGGCCGTCGACCTCCAGATCGGGCTGCGGGCGTGGCCCTCGCTGTCGCTGTCGGCGGTCGAGCGGCCGCTGCGCACGCCGAGGGCCGGCGGGGCGGCCGGCGAGCCCGAGATCCTGGGGTACGCCGACAAGTACGTGGGCGGCGAGGGCATGGCCTCGGCCCCCCGCCAGCTGCCGGCGGCCATCGACCCGGCGCTCGAGTCGGCGCTGCGCGCCGCGACGCAACGGGTGGCCGCCCTCGTCTCGCTGCGCGGGGTGGCCCGCCTCGACTTTCTGGCCGACGGCGACGAGCTGGTAGTCAACGAGATCAACACCATCCCGGGCTCGCTCGGCCGGTACCTGTGGATCGACCCGGCGGTCCCCTTCGCGACGCTGCTCGGTGACATGGTGGACGAGGCCCGGGCCCGGCCCACCCACGCCTACAGCGCGGCGGGGGCCGACGGCCTCGTCCTCAAGGGCGCCGCCTCGATCGCCGCCAAGCTGGCCTGAGCGCCGAGGCGGCTCAGTCCGCCGGTTCGAACCCGGCCAGGGCCGGCACCTCGCGGCGCAGCTCGGCGTACAGGCGCTCGGTCTGCTCTGACGGCAGGCTGCCCGGGTCGAGCTCGTCGACCCGACGCTGGCAGTCGACCCACTCGCGCCGGAGCCGGTCGGCGTCCCCGTCGGCCGCGGCGACCTGCATGGCCGCCCGGGTGAGGGCCTCGCTGTAGGGGTCGACCATCCGGGCCTGCTCGAGGGCCCAGCGGGCGAGCTCGAGCCGGTTACGGTCGGTGGCCAGCCGGGCCAGTTCGCAGGCCCCGTCGACCAGCGCGCCCGCCACCCTCCGCTCGTGGCCCTCCGCGCTCCACCAGGCGTAGCCACTGAGTGTCCCGTCGAGCGGTGGGCCCTCGACGAGCTCGAGCGCGGCGCGGTAGAGCGCCGTGGCCTCGTCGGGGTCCTCCACCCTTCGGGCCGCGGCCACCAGGGCCACGGCCCGGGACGCGTCCGCCGTGACCTGCTCGGAGATGCGGTAGTGGCCGGACTTGGAGCCGGTGGGCAGGAAGGGCTGGCCGAGGGCGTCGCGTCCGAGTGCCCGCCGGGCTGCCCCGGCGGTGTTGAAGAGGGTCTTGGCCGCCGCGTCGGCATCGGCCGAGCCGAGCACCCTGGTGCGCAGGCGCTCGCTGGTGACCGGGTCGGGCCGGTGGAGGGCCAAGTAGGCGACCAGCTCGGTCGCCCGGCGGGCCCGCTTGGGCTCGAGCGGGGACTCCAGACCGTCGATGCGGGCGATGGCGGTGAGCAGCCGGACCTCCACCGGTCCGGGCCCGAGGCCGGCTGTGGGCCCGGGCCCGGTCGCCGCCGAGGCCCCGGCGTCAGACGCCGGGGCCGGATCGCTGACGACCGTTCCGTCGTCCCCGGCGGCGACGCCCGCCGCGGTCGACCCAGCGGGGCCGGTGTCGTCCCCAGCGTCGTCGTCGGCGGCGTCGGGGTCGAACCACTCGTCGATCAGCTCGTCGACACCGGCCAGGCGGGTCGGGTCGAGCAGGTGGGGCCGGAGGAGGACGCCGATCGGGTGGAGCGAGGCCCCCCGAGCGTCGACGGCCACCGTGAGGTCGGTGGCCGGCAACGGACGTGTGGTGAGGATCCCGCAGCGGCGACGGGCCCGCTCGTCGAGGGTGGCGGGGTCACCCACGAACAGGACCCGCAAGCGCTCGTCGCCCGGTCCGGGCTGGCCGATCAGCTCGGCCTCGCGTTCGGCCAGGGCTCGATCGTCGGTGACGACGACCTGCTCGGCCCACGACCAACCGGCGGCCGCCCGTCGCATCGTCTCGACCAGCGCGTCGGCCTCGGCCCCGATGACCGGGAGGCAGGCGCCCGGTTCGATGGGGATGAGCCACGACCCGTCCTCGTTGTCACCGGCCGGGACCAGGCAGGGCAGCCACGGCGGGTGACCCCGGGCCTCGGACAGCCCACGGCGGTCGACGCCGGCGGGCAGGAGCCAGGCCCGGCCGCCGGGGCCGAGCTCCCAGCCCGGCGGCGCCCAGTCCGCCGGGCCGACCAGTCGCACCTCCACGCCGTCGGGTCCGACCCGCACCAGCTCGACCGCCGGAGGGTCGCGGCCGGCCTCGGGCCCGTCGAGGGCGGCCCCGAGGTGGCGGTTGGCCAGCTCGAGCCACTCGAGCAGGGGCGCGCCGTCGAAGGGTCCGAGCAGGGCGGCCACGTCGACCGCTTCCTCGGGGGGGTCCGCCCGGGCACTCAGGGCCGGACCCGATCCGAGCCACCGGCCCCGCCGGGCCCGCCGGGCCAGCGCGGCGGCGACCAGGACCCCCACCCCGAGGGCGGCCAGCTCGGGGAGGGGCATCGGGCCCGGGCGGCGCGGGCGGGACGGCACCGGGTCCCGATGCCCGTTCGGGCCCCCGCCCGTCGGGGCGACCGGAGCGGGACTGCGGGCGTCGAGGGGCCCGCTGGCCGGGTCGTCGCCGACGACGTTCGTCGGAGACGGGCCGTCCAGGTCGGCCGACCGGGCGATGACCGGGGCCGGGGGGTCCGTCGGGGCGATCGAGACCGGAGCGGGGAGCTCGAGGACCCACCCGGGGTAGATGAGGCTCGGATCGAGGAAGCGCCGGCCGTCGTCCATGACCCGGCCCAGGTTGAGCGAGGCGATGGCCGACCAGTCCGAGCCGTCCCCGAGATAGCGCTCGGCGATGGTCCACAGCGACTCGCCCGGGCCGACGGTACAGGTGGACGCGGCCGGTGCCGGTGGGTCGGCCGCGGCCGCCGGGACCGCCGGGGCCGGGGCCGAGTCCGCCGGCGTCGGGGCGGGCGCCGAGTCCGCGGCCGCCGGGGCGATCGCACCGGGTTCGGACGGGGCCGCGATGACCGATCCGCCGGGAACCCGGGCGTCGGCCGGGGTGGTCCCCGGCGGCGCCGGGGCGCTGTGGGTGGCGGGCGGCCGGGCCTGGACGGCACCCGCGACCGTCCCCAGACTCAGGCCGACGGTGACCACCAGCACCGCGGCGGCGATGCGGGCGGCCAACCGCTCGGTGACCCGGGACCCGGCCCCGGCCACCGTGTCGCCGAGTCGGACCCGGACGGTGACCGAGCGCAGGAGTTGCCAGCAGCAGACCACCCACGAGACCCAGGCCACGATGGCCAGAAGGTCGAAGAGGCCGTGGGCGTCGAAGCGGCGGGGGACGGGCAGGCCCACCTGGGCCAGCACGACGGGGACGGCGACGAAGACGACGAGGGCCGCACTCGCCCCGGTGACCAGGTCGGCCAGCTTGCGTCGCACGGTTGGCCCCTCCTCGGGTCGTCTCAGCTCGGGGGGTACTGCACGGTGAGGGTGTAGGACACCGGCGCCGACTGGGGGCTCGGCTCGGAGATCTCCACCGTGCACGGTCCGGCCGGTCCGCCGACCGACACCGACACGCCGCTGGCCCCGTCCCGGTCGGCCTGGCCTCCCGGGCAGCTCACCGAGAGGTCGAGCGCCGGAGCACCCGAGAAGTCGGCGACCACCGAGACCCCGCCACCCGAGTCGATCGGATACTGCGCCGACACGTTGTCGGGATACTCGAGGTTGCCCGGTTGGCTCTCGGTCTCCACCGCGGGCGGGGTGGTCGTCGTCGGCGCGGGAACCGCCGGTGCGGTCGTGGTCGTGGTCCCGGGCGGCGCCACGGTGGAGGGGACGCTGGCGGCCGTCGTCGAGGGAGGCGACGTCGTGGCGGTCGTCGAGCCCGGCGACGACACGGTGGCGATCGGCGGGGCCCGGCCCGAGCCCGGTTGGGTGGTCGGGATCACCGGCCCGGGGTCGGCGCCCCCGGTCGTGGGCCCGCTCGGGACCCGACCTCGCGTCGGGGCGCCCGGGGCGCGGGATTCGGGCTGCGCGGACCCGGTCGGTCCCCCCGGCGTCGCCACGGTGTGGCGCGCTGGCGCCGACAGGGCTGCCACCAGTGCCATCAGGGCCAGCGACACCGCCAGCACCCCCCACCAGTGAGGCCTGCCCAAAGCCCCGCGCTCGTGGCGCGTCGTTGGTGTGGTCCCCCCCAAGCCCACCACCTGGACACGATAGCCATCCTCAGGCACACAGTTCCTGGGCGGCCCGCCGTCGGCGGACGTCGAGGTGCCGACGGCTCCTCCCGGTCATCCGGGCCAGCTCGGTCGTGGTCAGGCCGAGCACGCAGTTGCCGTAGAGGACGGCGGCGTCGCCGGGGTCGAGCCCGCGGCCGGTCAGCAGGTCGATGGTCCGGGCCAGGTCCTCGAGGTCGGTGGTGCCGCTCGACCCCGCCGCCGGTCCGGTCTCGGGGTCGAGCCCGGTCGACTCGCGTTCACCGGTGCTCCGGTGCCGGGCGGCCTGGCGGCGAAGCCGGCAGCGGATGGCCGACAGCAGGTCCAAGACGGCGTAGCTGCGATCGTCGCCGGACCAGGCGATGATGACCTCCCAGGCGGTGGCCACCAGGTCGGCGAAGAACGCCCCGCCGTCGTCCCACTCGCCGCCCGCCCCCCACGAGAGCCGTCGGGCCACCGAAACCAGTCCGGGGAGGAGCGCCTGGAGGATCGCCCTCGGGACGAGCGGGTGCACCGACTGGGAGCGCAGCATGGCCCGGAGCACCCTGGCGGCCCGCTCCCGATCGCCGGCCGGCCCCGAGACCCGCAGGGCCTCGACCAGCTCCCCCAGGTCGGCGACCCCGAGGGCGGCCACCTCGGGCTCGGCCACGGCCAGGCGGGCCAGGGCGTGGCGCGAAGGCCCGGACCGGGCGGTGAAGACCCAGTCGGCGGTCATCTGGTCGATCGGTCGGAGAGCCACTCGTCGCATGCGGCGATCCTGGACCGGTGCGCTCCCCCCGTCCCTCCCTCTCGGGCCCGCGGCGGGGCCGACGCCGGGGGTGCGGGCCCGGGGGTTGGGGCGGGAGGCACCCACTACAGTGCCCCCGGTGGACATAGAGGAGTTCTACGACGAGGACGAACGCCGCCGTGGCTCGGCCGAGCTGGAGCTGGGGCGCGAGTGGCGGGACCGCTACGGGGTCCGCTACGAGCTGAACTGGGTCGAGGACACCGGCGAGCTGTACGTGATGCGCGAGCCCGTGCCCCACGAGTGGGCCGACCCCTTCGGCGGCATCCACGTGAAGAAGGACGACGAGACGGCCATGGAGGCGATGACCGTGGCCGTCGTGGCCACGGTGGCCGACCGGGCGACCCTCGAGGCGGCCGTCGCCGGCTGGGAGGACGCCATGGGGCGCTCCGACAGCGTCGAGTGGCTGGTCGAGCGCCTGCGGGGGGCCGGGTTCCTGGGGCCGGCCGACCCGAGCTCGCCGATCGTCACCTGAGCACCCGCCGGCCCGGGCGTCGGCCGCTCAGGCGGGGGAGGGGAGCCCAAGGAGTTGGGCCGTGAACTGGGTGGCCAGGTTGTTGGTGCCCATGTCGGTGTCGGCCGGCAGCTGTCCGCTCTCGACCAACAGGTCGGTGAGGCGGCACATGATCACGGCGAAGCGGAAGCCCGAGAACACCTGGTAGTACTCGAGGTTCTCCATCGGGCGCCCGAGCATCGCCGAGTAGCGCTCGACCGTCTCTTCGTGGCTGGGGAAGCCGGGGGGCCGGGCGACGCCCAGGCCCTCGGCGAACTGGCGGTCGAAGTAGAGCCACCACCCGAGGTCGAGCTCGGGCTGGCCGAGCGTCGCCATCTCCCAGTCGAGCACGGCCCGGGGCCTGAACTCGTCCCAGATGATGTTGCCCACCCGGCTGTCGCCCCAGCACAGCACCACCTCGCCGGTCTCGGGCGGGCGGTGCTCGACCAGCCACCTCCAGGTCGCCTCGGTGACCGGTTGGGGTCTGTCCTTGGCCGACCAGTCGAGGAACTCGCGGTAGTAGGCGAGCTGCTGATCGAGCCCGGGACGGCCCCGTCGCGGGTCACCCAGCCAGCCCAGGCCGAGCGACCGCCAGTCGGTGCGGTGGACGGCGGCCAGGGCGTCGAGCCCGGTCCACCACATCCGGGCCTGTTGCGCCGGTTCGGCGTCGACCACCCAGCCCTCCATGGTGTAGGGCAGGTTGTCGGGGGGCACGAGACCGTCGACGTGGGCCATGGTGAAGAAGGGCACCCCGAGCCAGCGGGGGTCCTCCTCGTACCACCCGAGGGTCGGCAGCGGCACGTCCGACCCGCCGTCGGCGAGCGTCTTCATCACCTTGTACTGGGTGGAGAACTTGGCGTCGAGGAACAATAGGTGCCGGGTCGGGGCCACCCGGACGACCAGGCGCTCGTCGACCGGGCGGCCGTCGCGCCGCCAGCGGGCCCGGCACAAGATGGTCTCGTTGGAAAAGCCGTTCGAGGCCGGAGCGTTGACCTCGCTCACCGCCGGGTTCGCCCCCGGCCCGAGCTTGGTGGCCAGCCACGCCGAGAGGACGGCCGACACCTCGTCGGGGTCGCGCTGGGCGAGATCGGGCATGCCGGGAGCCTAAACGGCCGGTGACGGGCCGGTTAGGGTGCCCGTCGATGGAGGTGGTCGTCGACCTCGAGCGGCTCACGGTGACCCTGGCCGGGGCCGAGGAGACCGGACGCTTCGCCGTCCGGGTGGCCGGACCCCCCGACGCCTCGGGCACCAGCGCGGCCGACGTGCACCGGCTGGGCGACGTCCTGGCGGCGGCCGGCGCCGGGCGGCTGGGCCCCGACGGCGACGCCTTCATCCGGCCCGACGCGGTGCGGTTCCACGCCGCGGGCCAGGTGGGGGAGGGGTGGGAGGAGCGGTTCGCGGCCATGGCCGACCACGCGGCGGCCAAGGGCTGGACCGCCGACGACGGGTGGATCCAGGCCCACGTGGTGTGGCCCGGGCCGAACTGAGCCGCTGCCCGGCCCAGGTGGCCGGGGTCGGGAGGGGGATCGAGGGGGGCCAGGGCCGAAGGGGCGAGGTTTCGCCGCCGGCGGGTGGTGAGTACGATCGTCTCTGAACAAGAACCTGTTCTCATCGCGGCTCGACACCCGAGCTCGACACCCGAGGAGGGGCCATGGCCATCAAGGACTACGACCGGCTGTTCATCGGCGGGAGCTGGGTGGCCCCCGAGGGGACGTCGACCATCGACGTGATCTCCCCGTCCACCGAAGAGGTCGTGGCCCGGGTGCCCGACGCCACCGAGGGGGACATCGACAAGGCGGTCGCCGCGGCCCGCAACGCCTTCGACCACGGCGACTGGCCACACATGGCCCCCAAGGACCGGGCCCAGATCCTGTCCAAGGTGGCCGAGGCCGTCACGGTCGAGATGGCCGACATGGCCGAGATCATCTCGACCGAGATGGGCTCGCCGGTGACGTGGGCCCAGCTGGGACAGGTCCTGGCTCCGACCATGGTCTTCAACTACTACGCCGGGCTGGCCGAGACCTTCGCCTTCGACGAGGTGCGCTCTGGCGTCCTCAACCCCGAGGTGCTCGTCTCCAAAGAGCCCGTCGGAGTGGTCGGTGCCATCGCGCCGTGGAACGTCCCGTTGTTCATCGCCTCGGCCAAGCTGGCACCGGCCCTTTTGGCCGGCTGCACCGTCGTGTACAAGCCGGCCCCCGAGACGCCGCTCGACGCCTTCCGCCTGGCCGAGATCTTCACCGACGCCGGGCTCCCCGAGGGCGTGCTGTCGGTCGTGCCCGCCGGGCGCGAGGTCGGCGAGCACCTCGTCACGCACCCCGGCGTGGACAAGATCTCGTTCACCGGCTCCTCGGTCGGCGGCAAGCGGATCGGCGGCCTGTGCGGCGAGCGGCTGAAGCGCTGCACGCTCGAGCTCGGTGGCAAGTCCGCCGCCATCATCCTCGACGACGCCGACCTGGCGACGGTGCTGCCGATGCTGCTCCCCAATGCCATCATGAACAACGGGCAGGCCTGCATCGCCCAGACCCGGATCCTGGCCCCCCGTGGGCGCTACGACGAGGTGGTCGACGCGCTGGTCGAGCAGGTCAAGGCGCTCCCGGTCGGTGACCCGCTGGACCCGGCGACCGAGGTCGGGCCGGTGGTGGCCGAGCGTCAACGGGACCGGATCGAGGGGTACATCCGCAGCGGCACCGAGGAGGGGGCGGAGATCGCGGTGGGCGGCGGCCGCCCGGCCGGGCTGGCCAAGGGCTGGTACGTCGACCCCACGGTGTTCGTGAACGTGGACAACAAGATGAAGATCGCCCAGGAGGAGATCTTCGGCCCGGTTCTCGCCGTGATCCCCTACGACTCGGACGCCGACGCGGTGGCCATCGCCAACGACTCGAACTACGGCCTCTGCGGCTCGGTGTGGACCAACGACAACGACCGGGGACTGGGCATCGCCCGCCAGGTCCGGACCGGGACCTACATGCTCAACACCGGGGTGCCGATCGACTTCGCCACCCCGTTCGGCGGGTACAAGGAGTCGGGGGTCGGGCGCGAATTCGGCCCCGAGGGCCTCGAGATCTTCCTCGAGAAGAAGTCGATCGGCCTCCCCCCGGGCTACGAACCCCAGCTCTGAGCGTCGAGCTCTGAGCGTCGAGCGACGAGCCGTCCGGCGGGACCGGCCAGGCGGGCTCAGCCCGAGCTGGTGGACGCGCTCGGTGCGGCCGTCGGGGCCACGTAGCCCGACAGGGCGGCCCCGCCCTGGGCGTCGGCCCGGTACTGGTCGGTCCCGGTCTCGACCACGCTGTAGCCGGTGCGGTCACCGTCGCCGTTGACAACGTCGGGTCCGCGCTGACCGGCGGTGTAGCCGGTCACGACGGCGACGTGGGCCGCCGTCAAGGTGGCCGGGTCCAGGCCGTACACGGCGACGTCGCCGGGCTGGGGCACGTAGCGCGATCCGATCGGATGCCAGGTCCCGTGGGCCGCGCCCCACTCGTAGAAGCTGGCCGACGACGAGTTCAGGTCGCCGTTGATGAACTGGTAGACGACCTCGGCCCCGGCCTGCTTCCAGACCCAGGCGGCGAAGTCGGCGCACCACTCCTCGCGGTAGTTCGAGTTGCCGCAGTCCGGGGTCCCCGACTGCCAGTAGGCGCTGAACCGGTTGCAGTAGGAATTGGCCGGATCGGTCGTGTAGCCGACCTGGCCCTCGGCCACCGCCACGATGCGTGCCCGGAGCGGGGGGAGGTCGGGCTGGCGGCCCGCGCTCCACACGATGACCCCGACGGCGGCGGCCACAAGGGCCACGAAGACGCCGACGGCGCGGCGCCGTCGGCGCGCCGTCGACCGGCGCGTCGGGGCGGCCGGTGGCCGGGACCGGTCCACGGCCCGCGCTCGGGCGGGCACCCGGTCCAGGTTGGGACGGGCGGCTGGCATGCGGGCGGTTCCTTCGCGCCGGGGTCGCGGCTCGGCGGCCCACCAAGGGTAGTGACGGGCGGCGTGCCGGCGGTGGCACCCCTGGAGCGGCCCCGGCGCGAGAACTGACCCCCGGTCTGCGAAAATGACCCGGCCCGATCCGAGATCGTCCGGCGGCGCCCCGACGTCGGTGCGCCCCGGGGCGGCCCCGATCTCGGCCCTTCGGACCAGGAGGCCGCCCGGTGGCGCAGGACGCGTGGAGAGCCCAACCGGTGCCCGACCGGGCGCCGGGCGGCCCCACGCCCGCACCGCCGGACCCCGACGCACCGACCGGCGGGCCCAGCCTGAGCTACATCCCGGCCCTCGACGGCATCCGGGCCTTCGCCGTGCTCGGGGTAATGGCCTTCCACGGCGGCATCCCGTGGCTGGACGCCGGCTTCCTCGGCGTGGACACCTTCTTCGTCCTCTCGGGCTTCCTCATCACCTCGCTGCTGCTGGCCGAGTGGGAGCGGATCAGGTCCATCAAGCTCGGTGCCTTCTGGGCCCGCCGGGCCCGCCGTCTACTGCCGGCGCTCTTGGTGGTGCTGCTCTTCGTTGCCTTCTACGCCGCGGTGATCGTTCCCCGCGGGACCTACCCGAACCTCAGGCTGGACGCGTTCTCGACCCTGTTCTACGTGGCCAACTGGCACTTCATCCTCGCCGGTTCCAACTATTTCAACCAGACCGGCCTGCCCTCCCCTCTCACCCACACCTGGTCGCTCGCCATCGAAGAGCAGTTCTACCTGCTCTGGCCCCTGGTGGTGCTGGGGGTCATGAAGCTGACCACCAGCCTGCGGGTGCTGCTCGGGGTCTGCGTGGTCGGTGCCCTGGCCTCGGCCGCCGAGATGGCCCTCTTGTACCACCCGGGGACCGACCCGACCCGCCTCTACTACGGCACCGACACCCACGCCCAGTGCCTGCTGGTCGGGGCCACCCTGGCCGTCTCGCTGGCCCTGGTGGCCCGGCACCGCCGGGCGGCGGCCACCGCCGCCACCCCGCCGTGGCTGCGCCGGGTCCGCCGGCTCCCCGGCGGGGACCCGGCGTGGGCGGCGACGTCGAGACCCTGGCGGGTGCTCCTCTCGGTCCTCGGCGTGGCCGGGGTGGTGCTCACCGCCGCCCTGTGGTCCCGACTCTCCTACACCGACCCCTTCTTGTGGCGGGGGGGCTTCTTGGTGGCCGCCCTGGCCACCGCCGCCGTCTTGGTCTCGGTCGTCTGCGCTCAGCGCTCTGCGGTGGCCGTGGTCCTGTCGGTGGCGCCCCTGCGCTTCCTCGGGCGCATCTCCTATGGGATGTACCTCTGGCACTACCCGCTGTTCATCTGGCTCAACGCCGCCCGGACCGGCCTCGGGGGCTACTGGCTCTTCGGGGTCCGCACGGCGGTCACCGTGGTGGTGGCCACCGCCTCGTTCTACCTGGTCGAGCGGCCGATCCGGCGGGGGGCCTTCTTCCGTGACTGGCGCGCCTGGGTGGCCACCCCGGTCGCCGCGGCAATGACCGTGGCCGTCGTGGTCGCCGCCACCGCCCCGGTCGCCGTCGCCTCGGTGCCCGTGACCCCGCCCTCGTCCCGGGCCCCGGTGGGCGGGCCCAAGATCCGGGTGCTCGTGGTGGGCGACTCGACCGCCCTCACCTTGGGGATCGGGCTCTCGTCGCCCCCCCTGGCCAAGGCGTATCACTTCACCGAGAGTGACCAGGGACAGCTCGGTTGTGGTGTGACCATCGGGACCCTGCACGAGATCCAGGGCCAGATCGCCCCCTCGGCGGCGGACTGTCTGCCCGACCCCCCGCCCGGTCGCGTCCAGTGGCCCGAGGAGTGGCAGGGCTGGATCGACAGCTTCCAACCCAACCTGGTCGTCCTGCTGGCCGGGCGCTGGGAGGTGGTCAACCGGACCTACAACGGCCGGTGGACCAACATCTTGGACCCGGCCTACGCCGCCTACGTGAAGTCCCAGCTCCAGCGGGCGGTCGACGTGGCCACCTCCCGGGGCGCCCACATGGTGATCATGACCGCGCCGTGCTACGACGAGGGGGAGCAGCCTGACGGCCAACCCTGGCCCGAGGACTCGAAGGCCCGGCTCGACGTCTACAACTCGCTCGTCCACCAGGTCGCCGCGGCCAACCCGACGACGGTGTCGGTCTACGACCTCGACGCGCTGGTCTGCCCGGGCGGCCACTACGCGGAGTTCCTCGACGGCGTCCAGGTGCGGACGTCCGACGGGATCCACTTCACCTGGCCGGGTGGGATCTGGATCGGCGCCAGGTTCTGGCCCGCCGTCATCGGCGACGCCCGTCGGGCGGCGGCCCGCCAGGCCGCCGCCGGGTCGCCGGCGACCAGCGCCCCGGCGGCACCCTCGACCGGCTGAGGGGGGCTACTGGCCGGGGAGGGTCGAAGGGGTCGACACCGTCGGCTGGCCGGGCACGGTCGAGGTGATGACCGGGGCCACCGGGTTGGCGCTGTTGGCCAGATTGCAGCTGGCCCGCAGCGCCACCACCAGATGAGCCTCGGGGATCCGGCCGATTTCTTGGAGCGTGGTCATGAGCGGGTTGTACTGCGGGTCGGCCGAGTTGGCCTGGGCGGCCAGCTGCAAGGCGTCTTGGAGCTGCACCGTCGCCCGGTACTGGTCGGCCGTCGCCTGCTTGGGCGCCTCGTGCAGCGAGCGCTCGTAGAGCGACAGCGAGAGGTCCACGTGGCGACAGGCCTGACGGGCCAGACCCAGGCCCCCCCCGCCGCAGCCGGCGAGGAGCAGGGCGGCGGCGACCACCGACGCGGCCAACGGCCCCGCCGTGGCCCGGCGGGTCATCTCAGCCGAGCCAGCTCTCGGCCGACTCGAGGAGGTAGCGGCTCACGGCCAGGCAGCGGTCGAAGACGTCGCAGAGCAGCTCTTCGCCACCGAGGATCCGGGCCAAGGAGACCGGCTGGCGGGCCACGATGTTGAGCCGGCGCTCCGGGCCGTCGGTGGCCGAGGCGAACGAGTCGATGGCCGAGACCTCCAGGGGGAGCTCGATGCCGCCCACCCCGGCCAGGTCGATGGCCAGCCGCAGGAGGTCGGGCCCGTTGGGCAAGGGCGGCAGGGCCCAGGTGAAGGTGAGCGGGAAGTGGAACTCGTCGGGCGGCTCCTCCTCTTCGGCGAGGCCCATGACCGCGTCCTCGAAGCTGAGGAGCACCCTCGGGTCGACGTCGAGCGCGAGGTGCAGGTCGAGCGGTCCCCCGCAGCCCTCCTCGGGGTGCAGGTCGACCTCCCAGACCTGCCGCAGCGAATAGGTCTCGACGAAGTGGCGCTCGTCGTGGACGTGGAAACCGTGGTCGACCGAGTGGTCCTTGAGGTCCGCCACGTACCCGGCGACGTCGATGGCTGCCACAGGGCAACGAGCCTACCTGGGGCCACGGACGGCCAAGGCGGCCACGTTAGGGTCTGGCGTGGACGACGACAGGCTGCTGGCGGTGCTGGTGGAGGCGGCGGCGGCGGTGCGCGCCGCCCTGGACGACCTCGACGACTGGGGCCCGGCCGGCACTCGTGCGGGCCAGTACCGCTGCGACCTCGCGGCCGACGCAGCCGCCCTCGAGGTCCTCCACCGCGCCAAGCTGGCTGTCTTGTCCGAGGAGTCGGGCCGCACCGGGGGGCAGCGGCCGGTCCTCGTCGTTCTCGACCCGGTCGACGGCTCGACCAACGCCGCCCTCGGGTTGCCCTGGTACGCCACGAGCCTGTGCGCCCTCGACGACGACGGGCCGCGGGTGGCTCTGGTGGTGAACCAGGCGTCGGGTGTGACCTACGACGCCCGGCGCGGCGGGGGCGCCCGGCGCGACGGGCGGACCATCGCCCCCTCCTCGTGCCGGCGGCTCGACGAGGCGGTGGTCGGGATCAGCGGCCTGCCGGCCCGCGACCCGGGCTGGGCCCAGTTCCGCGCCCTCGGCTCGGCCGCGCTCGACCACTGCGCCGTGGCGGAGGGTTCCCTCGACGGCTACGTCGTGGTCGGGGGCAGCCGGCTCCACGGGTGGGACTACCTGGGGGGCAGGCTGGTCTGCACCGAGGCCGGGGCGTCGGTGGGCGAGCGGGAAGGGGCCGACCCGGTGGTCCGGGACGCCTCGTTTCGCTCCCCGGTGGCCGCCTGCGGCCCCGAGCTCCTGGCCTCCCTGCTGGCGGCCGGCGCCTGACCGGAGCGCCCCGACCCCTCAGCCGTTGGGTCGCACCACCAGGCGGATCGGGTTCCCCGCCTTGGTGGCCAGGTGCTCGACGCCGCGGGCCACGTCGTCGAGGACCAGGGTCTCGGTGATCGACCCCGAGACGTCGAGCCGACCGTGGGTGACCAGGTCGACCAATTGGTCGAGGTGGCGCTTGTGGTAGCCGAGATGCCCGAGGAGCGACTGGGAGGAGACGCCGAAGAAGGCCCCGGGGCCGAGGGCGATCGGCTCCATCGACAGCCCGACCATTAGGACCCGGCCCCGGTGGCCCAGGCAGGCCGCCGCCTGGGCCAAGACGGCGTTGGACCCGTACAGGTCGACGGCGAGGTCGAGGCCGTGCCCGCCGGTGAACGACCGCACCTCACCCACCACGTCGGCGTCGCCCGGGTCGAGGGCCAGGTCCGCCCCGCGCTCGAGGGCGCGCTGGCGGGCGAGCGGATTCGGGTCGACGGCGATGATGGGGGTGGCGCCCACCATCCGGGCGATCTGCACGGCGTGGACGCCGAGCCCGCCGATCCCCCACAGCCCGACCGACTCGCCGGCCTTTAGCTGGGCCCGCTCGGTCAACCCGGCGTAGGGGGTGGCCACCGCGTCGGCCAGGATCGCCGCCTGCTCGATGGGGAGGTCGTCGGGGACGGCGCTCAGGGCGGCAGCCGGCACGACGACGTACTCGGCCCAGGCCCCGTCGAAACCGAAGCCCATGATCTCGAAGGCCAGGCACTCCTCGGCCCGGCCACGGACACAGTTGGCGCAGGTCCCACACGGTCGCCCGCCCGCCAGCACCACCCGGTCGCCCTCCTTCCACCCGGCCACCTCAGCCCCGAGGGCCTCGACCACGCCCGCCGCCTCGTGGCCCGGCGTCACCACCGCCAGGGCGGTCGGCAGCGAACCGTCGATGAGATGGACGTCGGAGAGGCAGATGCCGCACGCCCCGACCTTCACCCGGACCTCGTGAGGCCGCGGTGCGGGCAGCGAAACCTCCTCGACAGCCAGGACACGGGTGTCGGTGTGGAATCGTGCGGCACGCATCGGGACCCCCCGGGGCTCGGCGCCAGGGCGGCGCGGGGCGCCATCATCGCCCATCGCCACCCGGCGCGCTCCCCCGGGCAGAACTCCTAGACCCCGTGTGGGTGCCGGCCGGTGTAGCCGGCCAGGCGGTCGTAGGCGGGGGCGCCGTCATCGACCGCCACCACCGGGCCGAACGGCAACTCGCCACCGCGGGGCTCGGGCGGGAGGGCCTGGTGGGCAACGGGGAGCACCGCCTCGGCCAGACGCGGGGTCGAGGTCGGCCGTCTGGCCGGTGGCCACCGCCAGGTCCCAGCCGTGGGTCACGAGCTCGAGCGCGTAGATCTGGGCGACCAGGGCCCCCGGGAGGGTGGCCCAGGGCAGGGCGATGGCCGAGTCGAGCAGGGCGTCGTCCTTCCAGGCCGCGAGCGCGTCGTCCATCTCGGCGTCGAAGGCGCCCGACCAGTCCCCGTCGGGCACCTCGGTGACCACCGCCTCGCGGTCGGCGAGCGTCTGGCCCCGCCCGATGGCCGCCACCCGGTGGGCGGCAAACACCAGGTGGCCCACCAGGTGCTCGACGTCGAAGTCGCAACACGGGGTGGGTCGACCGAGCATGGAGGCGTCCACGCCGGCCACCAGGGCCGAGGCCTGGCGGAAGGACTGGTCGAGCAGTGGTCGGGGATCGGGGACGTGGGGCACGGGGGCTCCTCTCGGTATCAAGGCCGGACCGGGGGCCGGCCGTCGTCCCCCCACGCTACGGGCATGAACAGGACATCTCATGTCCGGTTTTGGTTGGGATCCCGGTTCCACGGTGACCGGGCCCGAGCGACCGTCGGGAGGCGCCGGGCCTCGGGCTCGCCGTGCCCGGCAACCCCGCTACCTTTGGTCACCATGGCCACCACCGGTGCCGTCACCGCCCGCGACATCCCAATCGTCCACCTGTCGAGCGTGATCAAGCGCCCGCTGGTCGACCAAGACGGCGACCGTCTGGGCCGGGTGCAGGACCTCATCGTCCGAGTGGGGGAGCGGCCCCATCCGCCAGTCGAAGGAGCCGTCGTGAGCATCGGCGGGCGGGACCTCTTCGTGCCCATCCGCAAGATCGCCGACCTCGGGGGCGGGCGGGTGAAGTTCGACGGCAAGCGGGTCGACCTGCGCCGGTTCGAGCGTCGGCCCGGAGAGCTGCTCTTGGCCAAGGACCTCGTGGCCCGCCATCTCATCAACCTGGTCGGTGGCCGACTGATCCGGGCGAACGAGATCGAGCTGGCCCGGGTGGACGGCGTGTGGGAGGTGGTCGGTGTCGACCCGTCCAGTCGTGCCCTGTTCCGCCGGTTCCTGCCCGGCCGGCTCGGCCAGGGAATCAGCCAGGGCGTCGTCGTCGACTGGGAGAGCATCGAGCCGTTCGTCGCTCACGTCCCGACCGCCCGCCTGCGCATCCCGTATCGCAAGCTGGCCCGGCTCCACCCGGCCCAGATCGCCGACCTGGTGGAGGCGGCGTCACACGACGAAGGCGAGGAGATCATCGAGGCGGTCGGGGCCGACCGCGAACTGGAGGCGGACGTCTTCGAGGAGTTGGACCCAGAGCACCAGGTCGAGTTCGTGCGCTCACGGTCCGACACCGAGGCGGCCCGCCTGCTGGCGTCGATGGCCCCCGACGACGCCGCCGACCTCATCATGGAGGTCGATCAGGAGCGGCGGCTGCCCATCCTCGAGCTCCTGCCCGAGCCCCAGAAGCGCAAGGTCCGGTCTCTGCTCAGCTACAACCCCGAGACGGCGGGGGGCTTGATGAGCCCCGACTTCGTTTGCCTGCCCGAGTCCACCACGGTGGCCGGTGCGCTCGACGCCGTGCGGTCGAGCGGCGCGGCCCCAGAGGCCCTCAACGTCATCTTCTCGTCGCGCGACGGGGCGTTGTCCGGCTCGGTCTCGCTCGTCGAGCTGGTCCGGGCCGACGCCACGTCGACCCTGCAGGCGGTCGTCACGCCGGACCCTCCCCACGTCCACCCGGACTGGGACATCGGGGCGACGGTGCGCAAGATGTCGGACTTCAACCTCACCGTCGCCCCAGTGATGGACGAAGAGCACGGTCGGATGCTGGGAGTGGTCACCGTCGACGACGTCCTCGAGCTCCTGTTGCCGAGCGGGTGGCGGCGGGACTTCGGGATCACGTCGCCCGAGGAGTAGCGATGCGTCGAGAACGAAGACCCGCGAGTACCACCGCCCGTCATCACTGACGGGCAGCAACGCCGGGCTCCTGGCCCGACGAGACCAGCCGTGCCCGCCCGCCGCCCGGCGAGCCGGGTCCGATCCCCAGCGGACACGCAGCGTCGTGGCCGCGTCCCGATCCGCCCGCCGCACCGTGCGGCGAGCGGGGAGCGCCCGAGCCCGAAGGGAGGTGAGCGATGAGCGAGCCCGTGCCGACCCCCGAGGTCGAGCCACAGACGCCCACGGCCGTCCTGGACGAGGCCCACGTGGGCGACATCAGGGGGGCCTTCGGCACGATCCGCCAGCACGACACGGCGAGCCGGCGGTCCTGGCGGGCCCGGATCCTCACCCTGCTCGCCATCATGGGGCCGGGGCTCATCGTGATGGTCGGCGACAACGACGCCGGGGGCGTCTCGACCTACGCCCAGGCGGGCCAGAACTACGGCCTCACCCTCCTGTGGACCCTGCCCCTGCTCATCCCGGTCCTGGTCGTGAACCAAGAGATGGTGGTCAGACTGGGAGCGGTCACCGGCGTCGGCCACGCCCGGCTCATCAACGAGCGGTTCGGCAAGTTCTGGGGGGCCTTCTCGGTCGGCGACCTGTTCGTCTTGAACTTCCTCACCATCGCCACCGAATTCATCGGGGTCAGTCTGGCCTTGGGCTACTTCGGGGTGAGCGAGTACATCTCGGTGCCGATCGCGGCGATCGCCCTGGTGGTGATGACCGCCAGCGGCAGCTTCCGCCGCTGGGAACGCTTCATGTTCGTCTTCATCGCGGTGAACTTCCTTGTGATCCCGCTGGCCGTCTTCAGCCACCCGAGCGCCGGATCCTTCTTCCACGGCCTGACCGTGCCCGGGGTGGAGGGGGGCTTCAACTCGACCTCGGTGCTCCTGATCATCGCCATCGTGGGGACGACCGTCGCACCGTGGCAGCTCTTCTTCCAACAGTCGAACATCGTGGACAAGCGGATCACCCCCCGTTGGATCGGCTACGAGCGGGCCGACACGGTGATCGGGTCGTTCATCACCGTCGCCGCCGCCGCCCTGCTAATGGCGGTCGTCGCGGCGGCGTTCAGCGGGACCGTCCTGCACGGGCACTTCACCGATGCCGGTGCCGTCGCCCGGGGGCTGGACCACTACGTCGGTCACGCCAGCGGGTCGATCTTCGCCATCATCTTGCTCAATGCATCGATCATCGGAGCGGCCTCGGTCACGCTGGCCACGTCCTATGCCTTCGGGGACGTCTTCAACGCCCGGCACTCACTCCACCGGAGCTGGCGCGAGGCCAAGCTCTTCTACGGGACATTCACGGCGATGGTGGCCCTGGCGGCGATGATCGTGCTGATCCCGGGGGCGCCCCTGGGTCTCATCACCACCGGTGTCCAGGCCCTGGCCGGCGTCCTGTTGCCGAGCGCCACCGTCTTCTTGCTACTGCTGTGCAACGACAAGGCGGTCCTCGGGCCCTGGGTCAACGGCCTATGGCTCAACATGGTGGCGGTCTTCATCGTCTCGATCCTGCTCTTGATGTCCCTCGTCTTGATGGCGACGACCCTGTTCTCGGACATCAACGTCAACAAGCTGGCCGTCGCCCTCGGTGGCGTCCTGGTGGTCGGCTCGGTGGTCGGCGCCGCGGTGGTCCTGGCCGGGCGCTCGAGGCGCCCCCCCGTCGAGAGGGTGTCGAAGGAGACCAAGGCGAACTGGCGCATGCCTCCCCTCGCCCTGCTCGACCGCCCCAAGTGGTCGAGGGGTCGGCTCATCTCGATGTACGTCCTGCGGATCTACCTGGTCGTGGCGGTACTGCTGTTGCTGGTTAAGGCGATCGAGCTGGGACTGCACAAGTAAAGGGCTGGCCCCGTCCCACCGATCGCCCTGCGTGGCCTGGTCGTGGGTGAGGATCGCGCCGGCGTGACCCGGATCGCTCATCTCGGTGGTCGGCCGGTCGTCCAGGTGAACCGGAGAGCCCCGGCGTCTGCATGACGAGTTCCTGGGGACCCATGGGCGGACCGAGCGGCTTGCGCCCTTCGTCCGGTTGTCCGGCCGTAGACTCCCGTCTATGGCGGACACCGGAGACCGGCCCGAGATCATTGAATGCGAGATCCGCCTTCATACCGGCCGCCCCGCCCAGGGTTCAGGTGAACCGTCGTGGTCGGACTGGGCTCAAACGGTCGTGGGGGAGCCGGTCACCTTCCGAGCGGTTGCCGTAACCGCCAAAGGCGCGTGGAATGGCCCGATCCCGCCGGGAGTTGAGATCGCCGCCCCGGTTGCGCTCGCGGATCCGTATTGGACGGTCTTCTTGCCCGCGGCCAGTGGACCCCCGGTTCAAACGGGTCAGGTCGGTCGTCCACTTGCAATCGGTGAGGCCTTCACCCTTGGACCGGGCGAACCCGACAGATGGATCGACGGTGTGACCTTCGAGGGGGCAATCGTCATCGATTAGAACGCCGAGTTCGCTAGCAGCGGCCGCAACCGGTAGGAGCGACAGCTCTGGGGCATGGAGCACTGGAGTCTCCGTGATCCCCGCGAGGGCGCTTAGCTCCGTTGGTCAGAGCAGCTGGAACGCACGCAGTCCGGGGCCCCAATTCGTGTCCGGTCGTCGGAGGTGGGGAACCGCAAAAACGGTCATGCTCCCCGGTCAATGTCTTGCACACGACCTCTGACGAGATTTCTTGCATTGTCCGTTACGCTGGCGTTCATGGCTGACGACCACTCCTTTGACGAGGTATCCGGTGGCCTGAACATGCCGTTGGTCGAGGCCATGACCACCCAACGAGCGGTCCGGCGGGTGCTCCCAGACGCAGTCGACGATGCCATCGTGCTCCGCTGCATCGAGCTGGCCCTCAAAGCTCCGACTGGGTCCAACGGCCAGAACTGGGAGTTCGTCGTGGTAAAAGATCAGGTGGTCAAAGAACAGCTGGCCGCCCGTTATCGCCAGTCCTGGCGGCTCTACGGAGGTATGGGGAAAAAGGCGGCGGGGGGCGACGAACCGATGCAGAAGATCCTGAGAGCGGTGACGTGGCAGGTCGAGCACTTCGTGGAGATACCCGTCTTGGTCGTGGCCTGCCTCCGGGGTTCGGGCACCCCCAAGGTGCCGAAGCTCCCCAACCAGGTGCTTCCCCAGATTGCCGTGTCGTCCTTCTACGGCTCGATCTACCCGAGTGTCCAAAACCTCCTTCTGGCCGCCCGATCCATGGGCCTCGGAGCATCGCTGATCACCCTGCCGCTGTGGAGCACTGCCTCTGCCCGGCGTATTCTCGGCCTGCCGCACAACGTCACACCGTGCTGCATTGTTCCGCTCGGCTGGCCCCGGGGACGGTACGGCCCCACCACCCGCCGCCCTGTCGGGGGGGTGGTCCACCTGGACCGGTATGGAAAGCAGCCTTGGCGCTAACGACCAGCGTGACGACGTGCGGGCGGGGCAGCCACCGGCTCAGGCGAGCGTTGTCGGCCAGGGTGCGGTGGGGCTGGGGCCCCAAATCGATCTCGGTCTCGATGACGGGAAAGCCGATCTTGGCCAGTTCACTTGCTCATCGCCCCTCGCATTCGGCGTTATGGAGATCTCAAGCGAGCGTTACGGGTGAGCACCCCCCCGATGCTGGACCAGATCTTCGACTGGCCTCCACAATGCGGGCAGGCTTCCCAGCCAAGCGTCCGCCTTTGTCTAATCGGCTACCTCCGGCCGGTTCCGCAACTTGAACGACACCTTCACTTTGGCCCGGTAGGTCTTGACCTGACCGTCCTCGATCTGGAGATCGAGTTCGACAACTTCGGCAATCCGCAGGTCTCGCAGCGACCCAGCCGCCTGGGCAACCGCAGCGCTGGCCGCCTTCTCCCAGGATTCATCGCTGGTGCCGACGAGTTCGATGACCTTGTAGACGCTCTCGGCCATGAGGCCCTCCTCCATCCGGTGGTTTCTTAGAGGCTAAGCGGTGCGGCAGCCGTCGGCACCCTCGTCTGGACCAGTCGGGTTGGACCGGCGACGAACGGACAAAGGAGCAATTTGGCCCTATGCATCACCGCGACGACACGTTAGACACAACAGCGAGAGGAGTTCGCGATCGGCAGCTGGCGTCGGCTCGAGTTGGCCCGTCCGCCAAACGGCCCGATAGCAGGAGGTCTGTGCATGGAGCGATTGGGCGGTCTCGACGCCGCGTTCTTGTCCTGCGAGACGCCGACGATGCATATGCACGTGTGCGGACTGATGATTCTCGACAAGCCGGTGGACAGGGAAGGGGACCCGTACGAGCACATCAGGGCCCTGCTCGAGGAGAGGTTGCCAGGGATCCCAGCGATGCGCCACCGGTTGGTCTCCATCCCCCTCAACCTGGGTCGGCCCTTCTGGACGGACGACACCGAGCTCCACCTGGACCGCCATCTCCGACGGGTCCACCTGAGCCCTCCGGCCGACTACCGGGATCTGGCCGACGTGGTGGGTGACTTCGCCAGCACCCAGCTCCGCCGCGATCGGCCCCTCTGGGAGATGCTCGTCGTCGAGGGGCTCCCCGACGATCGGGTTGCCCTGCTCGTCAAGATGCACCACTCCACGGTCGACGGCATCACCGGAGCGAACCTGATAGGGGATCTCTTCGATCTGACGCCGACTCGGGACCCGGTACCCACCCGCAGCGATCCGGTGGTTGCTCGGGCACCGAACCCGGTCGAGCTGCTCGGGCGCACCCTCCTCGATCGGCTGACCGAGCCGGTCGACATCATCAGACTGATACCGGCGACCGTTGGGCACATCGGTGCCGCGATCTGGAAGCTCGCTCTCCCCGCCGGTGGCGGCGCCGGGATGGCGGTTCCGTTCACCGCGCCCCGCACCTCGTTCAACGGCACAGTGACCGGGAGGCGGGCGGCGGCGTTCGTTGACGTGCCGCTCTGTGAGGTCAAGGCGGTCAAGCAGGCCCTGGGCGTGACGGTCAACGATGTGTTGACCGCGGTGGTCGGCACGGCACTTCGCCGGTACCTGATCGACCGGGGTGAGCTCCCGGACCATCCGCTGGTCGCTGCCGAGCCGGTGTCGGTGCATGATCAGGCTCGGCGCATCGAGGGTGTCACCAAGGTGTCCGTCATGTTCACCAGCCTCGCCACCGACGTGGACGACCCCGCCGAACAACTCCGGTCCATCGCCGCCTCCAACCACAGGGCCAAGGAGCTCCAGGCCCTGGTCGGTGCCGACACCCTGCTGCAATGGGCCGAGCACTTCTGGCTCAACGGGCTTTCGCTGGGCGCCCGTCTCTACTCCCTCCTGCACGCAGCGAACCACCATGCCGTCATTCACAACATCATCCTGTCGAACGTCCCCGGTCCACCCACCCCCCTGTACCTGGCTGGGGCACGGCTGGTCGGCATCTACCCGCTCGGGCCGGTGATGGACGGCGCCGCCCTCAACATCACCGTCCTGTCCCAAGAGGACCGCGTTGGGTTCGGCATCATGGCCTGCCCAGATCTCGTGACGGATGTCTGGAAGATCGCCGAGGCCATTCCCGAGGCGCTGGATGCGATCAGTAGTGGTCTTGGGCACCGATGACCGGCCGACGAAGCACTGGCGAGTCGCGGTGACCGGGTCGATGGCGGCTCCAATCCGCCAATCGTTGCGGGGGGTCGGTGTCCTGACCGGGGCCGCCCGGGTGGTCAGGGACCCGCGCATTGCCGGCATGCTCCGGGCGGGCCCGAGAGTCATGGACTTCCTCGTCCGCAGCCACCGGCGTACGACGAGGATCGACGGTGATGACAGCATCGTTGCCGTCCGACCGACCCCGGCGCTGGCGGCCCAGGCCTACGTCGACGAGCTGCTCATCGCCGCCCTCCGGCATCCGGACCTCTTACCCCGTGAGGAGGACTATGCGCCCGCGGCCGCCGACCTGCAGGCGGCTCGGGAGCTCTTCGATGACCGGGGATGGCTCGAGCGGCCTGCCGACTACCACCGGGACCCTCCGGTTCCCGACGACGTCCGGGCTTCTCACGAGCGAGTCCTGGGATTCGGTTACGATCACACGACGTTCTCGAGCGGGTGGGAGCCCTATCCCGAGGAGCCGGGCCGGACTCGGTGGCTCGAGCACCTGGCCAACCGCACCGCGCACACCTGGGTCGCCCGGGCGCCGGGACGGGACCGTGGGTCGTGGGTCGTCTGCGTGCACGGGTTTGGGATGGGGCAGAAGGCGTCACTTGACCTGCGGGCGTTTCGGGCGGCCGAACTCCATCGGCTGGGCATCAATGTGGCCGTCGCCGTCCTCCCGCTGCACGGACAGAGGGCGTCGGGACGGGTGCGGGGCGAGGACCTGATGACCATCGACATGGTGGACAGCATGCACGGCATGGCGCAGGCGACCTGGGACGTCAGGCGCCTCATCTCCTGGTTGCGCGAATGCGAAGGCGCCGAGCGGGTCGGGGTCATGGGCCAGTCGCTGGGCGGCCTCGTCGCCTCGCTCGTCGCCTCACTCGACCCCGACCTCACCTGCGCCGTCGCCGGCATCCCGGTGGTCGACCTTCCCGACCTCTTCCGTCGGCACAGCCCGCCTGCGATCTCCCAGCGGGCGCAGCAATTCGGCGTTCTGGGGACGGTCGCCGACGAGGTTCACCGCGTGGTCTCGCCGCTGGCCATGAGCTGCTCGGTGGCCCCGGAGCATCGGTACATCTACGCCGGTCTGGCCGACCGGATGTCCACGTTCGGCCAGGCCCGACGGCTCTGGCTGCACTGGGAGCGACCGGCGCTCGCCGCGTATCCCGGGGGGCACATCGGCTTCTACTGGGCCAGCTCGGTCAAAGCCCTCGTGACCGAGGCCATGACCTCGTCGTATCCGGAGGGCTTGCAGCCGGCCGCCCGGGGCGCCAGAGGTGGATTTGACCGGTGACGGGTGGCCGCCGCCAAACGAGGTCTCAGCTCACTCGGTGGCCACCGCCCCGGCCACGTCGGTAACATGGACTCCCAGACCCGGGCAGCGAACCCTGGCTGGTGGCGTGCCCGAAGGCTGTCGCTCGGTCTGGCCGATGATCTCCAGATGGCCCCCTAACTAGGTGGCCATTGGGAAGCTACGGGACCTTGGTTCTCACCGGGAAGGTGTTTGTGGGAATCTGTGATTGTGCATGTCTGTGACACCTGCCCGAGTCCCATCGCCTATTTCGATCGTCGATGATCGGGCGGTCTTGGCAGGTGTCTCGTACACAGACCTACTGGGTCTTGCTGAAGTGAAGTAGCTGCGGGAAGAACTCTCTGACAATCGATGTCTCGGCGTTGTAATCGACGCACCGAGATGGGAGGTCAGCTCCTTGACGACCGACTCCTCGCCTGAGGCGTCCAAGGTTCGGATGGAGAGGGTGTCCGCCACTTCTGTCATGGTCGAAGGACTGCCGAGCCGACGACTCCATCTATTGTGGAAGCGCGGTACCGGCCCCGACAACTAAGGAATGACACATCGGTCCAGATCAAAGCTAATCAACAGGGGCGCTTAGCTCAGTTGGTCAGAGCAGCTGGCTTACAACCAGCAGGCCGGGGGTTCGAGTCCCTCAGCGCCCACATATTTGTGTCACATATTTGTGCCACACGAACCGCGGCCGATCATTCTCCTTCAGACCACCACCACGTCTACGAGCCCCCGGAGACCTCGTAGGTCGTCAGCGTTTCGCGTGTAGATCGGGATGTCCGCCGCACAGGCGATAGCCAATCATGAGATCAAGGGCCCGAGGACCGCGTGCCTTGCGTCCGATTTCCACTCCGGCAGCGCAACGCCCCCCGTTGCCGCCCGAACCCTTCCGGTGGCTCGCTACACAGGGAATAGTCACGGCGTTGGAGACAATGGAAAGGCGAACAGACAACGGGTGAAGCCGCGCTGCTAACCGCAATGTATTGATTTACACCCAGCGGTCGAGGATGGTCGGTATCGGCACATCTTGGATGGGCCAAACGAGCGCCGGCTGAGTTCGTCACGGCCATGACTCAACCCCTGAAGATCCGCCGTGGAAGATGTGCGAAGCTCCACATTCGCCTATGTTTCGGCGAATGGCATGTGGTGTGACAATCGTAAGAGGGGACCATGACAGACCTCTATGATCCGTTTTCGCACGAACTGCACGACGACCCATATCCCGTCTATCGGACGCTGCGAGACGAGCACCCGCTCTACTTCTGCGAGGCACGAAATACCTGGGTCCTCAGCCGCTTTGGCGACGTCTGGAAGGCAGTCCACGACCCAGAGACCTTCTCCTCGGCTCAGGGTATCTTTCCAGGATTGGGTCAGAACGACCCCGATCAGATGCTGCCGGTGATGATCATGATGGATCCACCCCGCCATACAGATCTTCGCAGGCTCGTGAGTAGGGCCTTCACGAGGCGTCGGATCGCCGACCATGCGCAAGCGATCCGAGAGATCGCCCGGGACCTGATCGATACCCTTGTGGACGCCGAGCAGGGCGACCTCGTGGAGGACCTCGCCAAGCCATTGCCCACGATTGTCATCGCCGACCTGCTCGGCGTCCCCCGGGAAGACCGAAAGGCGTTTCGGCAGTGGTCAGACCAGATAATCCAGGACAATCCCGATGACCCGGTGGTGGCAGCCCGGGCAATGGATGGAGTGGCCAGCTTGCTCGGCTATTTCGCGGACCTCATCGCCGAACGGCGGCGATCCCCCCGTGATGACCTGCTCACCGCTCTCATCATGGCTGAGGCTGATGGAGAGCGCCTTAGCGAGGACGAACTCTTTGCTATGTGCATCCTTTTGCTCGTGGCCGGGAACGAGACGACGACCAACCTGGTGAGCAACAGTGCCGTCCTCTTCGATCAGAATCCCGATCAGTGGCGAGCCATAGTTGCCAACCCGTCCCTCCTTCCAGGCGCAATCGAGGAATCCCTTCGCTTCGATTCTCCGGTCCAGGCGCTGGCCCGGACGCTCACCCGCGCCATCGTCATGCACGGTCAGACGATGAATGAAGGCGACAAGGTGCTATTGGTCTACGGATCGGCGAATCGGGACGACCGGGAATTCTCGGACCCGGACACCTTTGACATCGAACGCACAGTGGATCGACAGCTCGCATTCGGCCACGGTATCCACTTCTGTCTTGGCGCACCCCTCGCTCGCCTGGAGGGGGAGATTGCGTACTCGGAGCTTGTTAGACGCTCGCCTGAATGGACGGTCGCGGGTACACCCGAGCGAATGCATTCGGGGCCTATCCGTGGGCTGCTGCGCCTCCCGGTCTCGATGAACGGGTAGCGCCTGTCCCCGGAGTTGCGCCCCATCCCGGTGGGAAGGGGCACCCCTCACCCGGTCGGCACCGCCCCCACCACGTTGGTGACGTGGACTCCCACCCCCGGCAGCGACCCCTGGCTGATGGCGTCACCGAAGGCGAAGACCCCGCCGTCCGAACCGATGAGCCAGTAGCCCCCGCCGTCGGGGGTGGGCACGATGCTCACGATGTTCGATACCGTGACCCCCAACCCTGGCAGGGATCCGTAGCTAGTGGCGTCGCCAAAGGCGTAGACTGCCCCGTCGGCCCCGACCACGTAGTAGCCCTTGCCGTCGGGGGTCGAGGCGATGCCGGCGATGTTTTTGACCGAGATCCCGAGACCCGGGAGGGAGCCCAAGAACGGGGCGTTGCCGAAGGTGAAGACCCCGCCGTCCTTGCCCACCAGGAAGTAACCTCCGCCCCCGGGGGCGGCCACGATGCCCACGATGTTGTTCACATGGACGTTCATCGATGGTAACGAGCCGTAGAAGCCGGCCGATTGGCCGACCGGGAACACGAAGACCCCGCCGTCTGAACCCACCAGGTCATAACCCTGGTAGTTGTTCGTGGGCACGATCCCCACCACGTTGGCGACCTTGATGCCCAGGCCCGGGAGCGACCCGAAGAACCCTGAGCTCTGGCCGACCGGGAAGACGAAAACCCCGCCGTCGGAGCCCACCAGGTTGTAGCCGGTGAAGTTGTTCGTGGGCACGATCCCCGCGACGTTGTCCACCTTGACGCCCAGGCCTGGGAGTGACCCGAAGAAGCCGCTGGATTGCCCCGTCGGGAACACGAAGACCCCGCCGTCGGAACCGGCCAGGTCGTAGCCGACCGCTTGGATCATGACCGACTCGGTGACCGTAGCCGAGGGGCCCCCGTTGTTCGACACCGTCTGGCCGGTGAAGTTCTGGGTAGTCGATGTCCCTTGGGAGTTGGTGACCGTTAGCGTCACGCTGTAGGAGCCCGCTGCAGCGTAGACGTGAGTGGTGGTCGGGCTCGTCGTTGTCGCCGTCGTCCCGTCACCGAAGTTCCATGAGTAAGAAGCGATCGAGCCAACGGGCGAGAACGACGATCCTGCGTTGAAGGTGGTGGGATTCCCAGGGGTGCCGCCGGTGACACTGAAGCCGGCCGTCGGTGCCTGGTCGGGTGTGATCGCAATGGCCGCCGAAGCGTCCATCCCACCCCCGGTAATCGCAGTACCAGCACTGCCCGTGGCGAGGTCGATCGGGGTCACCGAGTCGCCTTCGTAATTTGCGACGTAGGCACTTTGCCCGTTGGGGGTTATGGCGATGGAGATCGGCTCGTTCATCTCGCCCCCAGTGATTGCAGCGCCGGCGATATCCGTGGCGAGGTCGATCGGGGTCACCGAGTCGCTGACGAAGTTGGAGACGTAGGCGTCTTGCCCGTTGGGGGTGATCGCGATAGCGCTCGGGTCGTTCATTGAACCACCGGTAATTGCCGTCCCGGCAGTGTTCGTCGCGAGATCGATCGGGGTCACCGAGTTGCCGCCACTATTGGTGACGTAAGCCGCCTGGCCGTTGGGGGTGATGACGATGCCTTGCGGATAATCCATCCCGCCCCCGGTGATCGCCGTGCCGGCAGTGCCCGTCGCCAGGTCGATCGGGGTCACCGAGTTGCTCAAGCCGTTCGCGACGTAGGCAGTCGTGCCGTTGGGGGTAATGGCAATTGCATCAGGATTATCTATCGATCCTCCGGAGATAGCCGTGCCTGCGGTGCCCGTCGCGAGGTCGATCGGGGTCACCGAGCTGCCGTATCGGTTGGTGACGTAGGCCGCCTGGCCGTTGGGCGTAATGGCGATGCCGAACGGGCCGTTCATCGAGCCCCCGGTGATGGCCTTGCCGGCGACGCCGTTGACGAGATCGATCGGGGTCACCGAGTTGGTGACGTCGTTGGCTAGGTAGGCGGTCTGCCCGTTGGGGGTTATGGCGATGCCGAGTGGGTCACCTGTCCCACCCCCGGAAATCGCCGTGCCTGCAGTGCCCGTCGCCAGGTCGATCGGGGTCACCGAGTCATTGCCCTGGTTGGCGACGTAGGCGGTCGGCGTGACGGCGGTGGCGCTGACTGCGGTCGGCTCGAATAGCAATGGGACCAAGACAGCAGCGCTGCCTACAACGACCGCCATGAGCAGGCTCGTCCACGACGATGTGCTTGTGTGTGCTTTCGTGTTGGCCATCGTGGATCGCCTCCCCGCCCTGCCCACTATGAACACATCAGATGTCTTTCGAGTCACATCACTCGACCCTTTTAGACCGTGTCATCCGTTCTTTAGTCTACTTTGAATTAGAACCTTTCATAGTGAGGAACAGCCCGAGAACCATCAGTATGTGCGTGATATCGCTGCGGCCGTAACGAGCCACGAGGCCGCGCCGGTACGACGGATCTCACGCACCCAGGTGGCCTCCTCGACAGCGGCGCCTTCAAGCCTGATGGGCCCGGAGTCGGCCTGGGTCTCAACCTGACCCAGAGGTAGGACTGACCAGCGCTGCCCCATCCACCGCCACCGTCCCGTTTGAGCCGGTCACCGATGAAGCTGAGAGGCGCTCTTGGGAGGCTTCCTCTCCGGCTACAGCGGGCTCATCCAAGATCCTGCGACTGGGGATCGGCGAGTCTCCAAGGGCAGCCGAGCCCTTTACCCCGAATCTGAGCCAACCAAGCCGAGGGCGCGTCCAGGACCGGGCGTTCGGGGCTGCCCTCCACCCCGCTCGGACTCGGCACCTTCAGCGCGGTCAAGAGGCGACGTAGACTTCTGGGATGACCGACGTCCAAGATAGTTACCGGGTGGTGTCGAGCGGCTTCGGCGCCGCGGTGAAGGCGGTGGCCCCTGACCAGTGGGGGGCTCAATCCCCCTGCGAGCAGTGGACAGCACGTGATCTGCTGGCGCACGTGGTCGAGAATCATCGCGGCGTGATCGCCAGTGTCAGGGGTGGGGAGTCGGAACCCCTGGGGGCTGACGAGGAGCCGAGGCAGGCCTGGGAGAACGCCTCTCGTGCGATCGGCGAGATCGCCGGAGATCCGAAGGAGGCGGCCAAGGAGATGGACGGACCGACGGGCAAGATGCCTGCGGGTCAGATCATCGGCCAATTCGTGACCATGGACGTGCTCGTCCACACCTGGGACCTGGCACGAACGATCGGTGCGGACGAGCGTCTCGACGAGGACTCCGTCCGCCAGGCCTATGAGGCTCTCAAGCCGATGGACTCGATGATCCGCCTGCCCAACGTCTTTGGGCCCAAATTGGAACCACCAGTGGGTGCGGACCTGCAGACCGAGTTCCTTTACTTTTTGGGCCGGCGGGCGTAGGTGAGTCGACGGGCGGCTACACCTCGGACCCGGGCGTGGGACGCCCATCAACCGCCACCAACGGGCCCCCTATTGCAGGCCGTCCACTGGCTCCTCTTTTGGTTCGGGCCGGGTTACTGCGTTCCTGGCGGTACGAAGCGCTTCCAGTGCTGCAGGCGAGGGATCCGTGACTTCCGTCTTTGCCGCTTTCACGAGCATCATCTGAGCCTGAAGATCGAGGCTTCCGACCTCCTGAGCTACAGGGTTGTTCCTGGTCTCCCCTAGGACCGGCGAGTTCCCTGTTGAGCCGAAGCGGGTGTAGACGCTCGTCCGCTCCTGATAGGCGTCGGCCAGGGCAATCTGGCCATCGAGCTTCTCCAGTACCCCTAAGAGAGCACGGCGAAGAGCCTCGATCGGGTTTTGAAGGTAGGCGTCGACTGCCTGTTCCACTTCACCAATGTCTCGTTCCAGGGTCACGTCCACTGGGACTTGCGCTTCTTGGGGGGGCTCGTGGTTTGCACTATGGCCATGCATTTCCGACGCTCCGGTCTCGATTCGCAACGAATCTTTACACGACGACCGGTCGGTGACCCACTCCCGGTGACGCTCCTATCACTTGTCAAGCCCCTTCGGGGAGCTCGGGAGTGGAAACAGCGGGCAACACAGTGCTGGGCCACTCGATTCGAGGGCAAGCTCTTATCAGGCCACGCGTTTCGAGAATGAGGTCCCGGGCACCGGGTCGGGGACAGAACTGGGATGAGTCAGACCCAGGCCAGGGATTTAGCCGCGAGGTAGGTGGCGATAGACCCGCGGGCGGCGTAGCGCTTCAGGGTGCGAATGACCCTGGTTTTGTGCGCCCCTTCTTCACGCGTCGTTCGTAATTGGCGGTGGTGTCCGTGGTCGTGGGCGATGCGGACCACGACGATGGGCCAGAGCGCCGCGTTGGCCTGAGGGTCACCACCCCGGCCGAGGCTGTAAGGGGTCACCTTGCCCGAGGAGGCCTGCAAAGGAGAGACCCCGCACAGCTGCGCCCAGGCTGCCTCTGAGTGCAGACGCTTGGGGTTGTCCCCGGCGGCCAAGAGCAACGCGGCGGCTGTGTCGGACCGAACAGGGCGAGGAGCTCGGGCGCCACGCCCGTCAGGAGGGGGCGAGCACCTCGTCGAGCTCGGTGATCTCGTGCTCCGGTGCCTGGATCCGGTGGGCCCGGCGTAGTAGTCGTCAACTGGGATAGCTTCGACGCGATGTCGTACCGTCGCAAGAGCTTCCGGAGCCAGCTTTACCGTGGCGCCCGGGACCTCGGCAATATCGAGGCTTCCTCCAAGGGCCCGACTTCCTACGGTAAACGTGTGGTTCGTCGGAAGGTCTACCGATCGACCAACCGGGTCACGGGGAGTTTCCTGCGCAAGCTGGGGCTGTAGGGGGGACGATGGTTAAAGGCGAAAGGCCGAAGGCTCCTTCGGCCGAAGAACTGGTTGAAGCTGAGGACCTGCGGCAAACAATCAAGGACATCGAAACGCAGATCGCCCAGGCCGAGGCTGGGTCATCGTCTCGGGAGTTCCGAGAGGATCTTGGAATCTTGCTTCAAGAGGCTCAGGCGCGGCTCAACGAGCTCATCCCGCCCGCGACGAAGTAACCACCGCGCTAACTCAATTCGACCCCGCTTGCACCTCACGGCTCGACCGGGCCCAATTCCTCGCCCGGAGGGCGGAACCTCCCTTCCCGAACGGCCGGTTCGTCCGTTGGCCGGGGCGCCACCGAGAAGGTGCGTTACGAATCCACGAATGGCCCCAAACGTTCCGTCTCCCTTTGGGTCCGATACCACGCGAAGAACCACCTATTGGCAACCCAGCTCCAACGGATTCGCCCCCCCTTGGCGCGATAGTCACTGGTGGGCGGGTAGGCAACGAGGGGGGAGTGAGCAAGAGTCCGGACTCTCTGACCGGGGATCGCGAACAGGCATGTGTGGTGAAGGAAGCGTGGTGAGACTGGGGGGACCCCACGGTGAAACACCTCGACAGAGTTAACCATGGCGTGTTGGCGGCATTCGGTCGCCAGATCGCGGCCCACGATGAAGCACTCGGCCCGCACAGCGCGCGGGTGGCAAGTCTGGCTGTTGGGCTTGGGGGGGAATTGGGGCTTGATGGTCCTGCCCTGAACTCACTGCGTTGGGCCGGGCAGCTGCACGACCTCGGCAAGACGACTCTCGCCACGCCACTCCTCATGAAGACGGGTCCGCTCGACGAGGTGGAGTGGACCGAACTCGAGAAGCACCCGATCGTCGGATACGACCTGGTTATCGAAGCGAGCCCTGAGTCGCACGACCTGGCCCTGGCCATCCGATCACACCATGAGCGATGGGACGGGCTTGGCTACCCCCACAATCTGCGCGGTGAGGAGATTCCTCACTTCGGTCGAATCGTCGCGATCGCCGATGTCTACGACGCCCTTACCTCCGACCGCCCATATCGATCGAGGCCGTACGCACATGGGGCTGCCGTCGACCTCATCGCTGCCGAGTCCGAAAGCCACTTCGATCCGGCAGTCGTTGAAGCGTTCCTGGCCCTCGAGAGGCGCGGGATGATGGGATCCGATCCGGCCAGTGGGCCCGACTCCGCCGAGGCTCACCGGACGATCTCGGCCTGAGGTCGCGGTGGTCGAATGACGGGGCGGACGTTCGTAGGCGGCATGAATGTCGAGAGTCCGGGGATCGGCGACCAGCGCTGGACCGCCACAATCCCGTTTGCCCGATTGCAGGTATCAGAAACGGGCCTGTGGCTGGGGACGCCTCCACTGGTCCAGAAGAAGTGCAGGTTCGTCGCCTACCTCAAAGATGAGGTGAAAGAGGTCTTCCGCTCCCGAGGCTCGCTGATCATCGGGGTCGGCATTGAGACATCAGATGCCAAGACGCACTACTTCTCCACGTTCCATCCCCAGTGGGTACTGGCCGAGCTTGCCGACCGGGGTTACCGAGTGGGCGAAGACCGGCACCCTGCGAGCTGGGGCATCTGACAAGCGGAGCTCCGCTCCACCTCCATTGCGACTGTCCGGGGGGTGGCCCGTTGGGCCACCGGACCTGTGGACCCGGTCACCAGGGCACAGCTCGGGCAGCGTAGGAGCCCCACTTCCCGCCAACGACCGTCGCCCCGCGTTGCGGCTCATCTCCACCATCGTTTCCATCACGACCGTGACGCTCAAGCGCCTGTTCGTTGTTGGTTTGAGGGACCGGCCTCCCGGTTGTCGTACTCTTATGCCGATGCCCACGCCCTATGAAGTTCTCGGTGTCGCTCCCGATTCCTCCTCCGCCGAAATACGGCAGGCATATCGCCGTCTGGCCGACATCTATCACCCAGACCGACTACAGAAAGCTGCGCCCGATGTCCAGGCGGAAGGAAACCGGCGAATGTTCGAGCTGAACCTCGCCTACGAGGAACTGGTGTCGACGAGCCTCGTCGACGTGGATTACGACACGGATGGCTGGACCAACCGGCAGCGAGCAGCGACCACCGAGGCCCTCCTCGACGCCGGCATCCCCCATGAGTGGGCAGGCACGAGCCTCCTCATCTCGCCGGAGCACGAGGAGGCCGCCGATCGGATTCTCTACGAATAACTCCTGAGGGGTTGGGGACCTGACCGATCAAACGTTCCAACCTCTGGAGCTCAAGAGCCCCCATCCTTGGAAGCAGCGGGGGCGACCTGCTGTGGGCCGATGCCTAGTTGATCGCACCGCTCGGCCAAATTGCCCAGGTAGGTGTCCATAGCCGAGAGGTCATGGGCATTGGCGGCAGTCTGCAGCTGTTTGGCGATCCTGACGATGGTGGGATCGGTCGCCCGCAGTGCTCGGTTGAGCATGTCCTGCCCGGCAATGTTCTGCTCGGTCACGCTCAGTTTCCGGTATCGACCGAGGACCTGGTTGTCGATCGCCGAGCACGCGGAGATATCCCGGGTGATGACCGTGGTCGGGGTGGCCGTGCCGGCGCCCGAAGATCCTGAGCAGGCCGCGGCGACGATGCCGACCGTGACGAGAACCAAGACCAGCAGTGTTCTGCGCACTCCGTTACTCCTCGATCACCGCCCGGAGGCGCCTTCGACCTGTTAATCACTGCTCGGAGCCCTCACCCTTCACGGGCATATTCGAGCGAGCGGCAAGCCCTGCTGGCCGCAACAGGGAGCAATCAAAGCACGGTTCCCTAAACGTTGGGTGAACCGCACGTGACGATTTGGGTGATGCAGCCCTGGAGTCGAGGGATGCCGTGGCCCCGTACCAATGACATCATGGCGCCCGATCTTCCCTGGAGGATCTGCAGCCAGCGGGGCACCGCGTTGGTCTTCCGAGAAGGTCCATCTAAGAAGGCTGAGACGAATCGGGAACGCTCGGGACGTCCGGTTCAGGGACGAGGCGTGGCCCCATCAACGAGCGCGTAGATCTCCACCATCGGTGCGGTGCTGTTGAGCGTTTGGGGGGTGTCCGTGAAGCGGCCGGTCCGGGGGTCACGGTGTTGGTTCCACATCTCGTCCCCGTACCTACAGACCAGCTCGCGATAGCCGTCGTTTGGCACCGCCTGGTCGAGAAGCAACAGATTGCGGAAGAAGACCGCGTTGAAGGCAGGGCCCTGACGCAAGAGGGTGGGCAGGTCGAAATGGGCCACTGCTGCGTTGGCCGTGTGCACGGCCTGGTCCAGGTAGGTCTGCTCGCCGGTGACGCGGTGCAGAATGACACCGGCCCCGATCATCGTGCCCTGGTTGTACGACCAAATGTCCTTGGACACGGTGCCGTCGAAGGTGATGCGGTCGAAGTAGAGGCCGTCGGGGCCGCCCAGGGCTCGGCGCACCCAGTCATAGATCCGCAGGGACCAGTCCTTGGCTGCGCTGTCCCCGGTGAGCTCGTGGACGAGCGCCGCCACCTCGGCCGTCGGTCCGTTCGAGCATGTGTTCCGCGAGGTGTTGACGGCTGGGACTTTCCAGCGAAGGCCCCCCGGGACGCTCCAGGACGGGTCGGTCGACCATCCCGAGGTCAAGAAGTCGAACAGCCGCCGGGACAAGGAGAGGGCCCGCCCGTCGTGGGTCTGTCCGTAGTGGCTGAGGAGGGCGAGGGCCAGCCAGGCGTTGTCATCGAAGAAGACGTCGCCGCCGGTACCGAGGGGTGGGACCACCACCGACTCGAAACCCACCGGACCCGACCCCTCGAGCGCCGCCGAGTGGGCGCGGTGATAGGAAGCCAGCCCGTCGGACAACGAGGCGGCGAGCGAACCGGCGGGGCTCGAGCTGCCAAGTGAGGAGAGCGTGCACGCCGCCGACCAGGCGTTGGCGAACGGCCAGAGGTCCTCGTAGGTGCGTCCGTCGAGGAACCGGCGGCGGCCGAAGAGGTGCCGGTCCGGGTCGTAGGAGCGACCGGACGTGATCGCTGCGAAGCAGGTGTCAGCACGGGATGAGTCCGATGGAAGCAGTCCTTCACCTCCGCGCGACGAAGTGGACAGGGTGCTCGCGGTCACCGTAGCGGGCTTGGGGATTCTCTGTCGGCGTCGTTGGAACGCCAGCCGTCACGGGGTCCTCAGGGACCGGCGCGCACACCCTCTAAGCGATCCCCCGCGCCGAGCGCGGCGTAGAAAGCAGTGTCCGTAGGGTCGGGGCGCGACGCTCGTCGGGGCGTGGTGGGGTCTTGAGGTTGAACTGCGCCGCCAGTTCGATCAACGGCCGCGCGCCGATGTGATCCACCGCTGCAGGTACCGGGGGCCCTAGTGTGACCGGGTGAAAAGCGTCGGTTCCCACCGGCGTGTCCCTTCCATCGCTGTTCGAATCTCAGTGGAGCGGGAGTTGAAATGGATGAGGCATCGAAGGCTCCCGTTGGGTCTCCGAAGGTGGATCCCAAGGTCACCGACGAACTGATCGGTACCCGGTATCTGATCCGCTTCCAGGAGGACACCCTTCGGCACCGCCCGCTGTGGATCAGGTTGATCATCGAGTTCGTGGGCACCTTCATCCTGGTGACGGTGGCTGCGGGCTCTGGCGTGATCAACCACTACGTCGGCACCGGACCGATTAGCCGGAGCGCCGCCGTGATCGCTCCCGGCGCGGTGGTGATGGCCATGATCTACGCGCTGGGCCCGCTCTCGGGGTTACATATCAACCCAGCCGTGACCCTGGCCTTCGCCGGACGGCGGGTGTTCAAAGCCGCATGGGTTCTGCCCTACCTGGCGGTCCAGATGGCCGGGGCCATCCTGGCGGCCTTGTTCCTCCAGGTTGTCTACGGGCACGTCTCCTCGGGTGGCAACTACCCGATCGACACCACCGGTGGCCAGTGGCGCTCGCTGGTCATGGAGACCGTGCTCACCGCGATCCTCGTGACGGTGATCCTCAACACCGCCACCGGGTATCGCAGCATCGGCCACAACGCGGCCCTGGCGGTCGGCTCCACCGTGGCCCTGCTGGGGCTCTTCGCCAGCCCGATCAGCGGGGCCTCGATGAACCCTGCCCGCACCCTCGGCCCCGACATCGTCAGCACCGACTTCACCGGCTGGTGGATCTACATCGTTGGACCGATCCTCGGGGCGGCATTGGCCGTGATGCTCATCGGGTTGGTCCGGGGACTTCCCGACAAGGAGGAACGCGAGGCGGCCGAAGGGGGTGCCCTCCCCCTGGAGCGCTAGCCGTTTTGCTCCGGCTGCCTTCGGCCCGGCGGTCCGGTGCGCCGTCGTGCACCGGGGGATGCAAGCGAAGCGTGGCCCTCTTGTCGGCAGGACCAGCCGGTCGGCGCGTACCCTGGGCAGGTGCGCAAGCGCTGGCTCTCCGGCAGGGCGGTCGTCTTGCACGTCGAGTTCGGCGTCATCGCCCTCGGGTGCCTGGCCGCGGGGTGGTGGCAGGCCACCAGGGCCCTGGCCGGCAACGGTCTGAGCTGGGTCTACTCGGTCGAGTGGCCGGCGTTCGCCGTGGTGGCCGTTCTCGGCTGGTGGCACTTGATCCACGAGGACCCCGAGGCGTACCGGGCCCGCAAGCACAGCCCCCCGGAGTGGGAGACCACCGACTCGTCATCCGCTCCGTGAGCCGGACGCCGCGTCGGCACCTCGGTCGGGCGGGGCCGGACGCCCCGGCCGACGGGCGGGGAGGCGGGGGCTACTCTCGGACTCCGACCAGGGGAGGACCATGACGACGATCGAGGGCTGGGTGGCGCCCGGTTTCGAGGCGGTGCGCGGGGCGTTCCAGTCGAACTTCGACGACGGCAGCGAGGCCGGCGCCGCCTACGCCGCCTACCACCACGGGCACAAGGTGGTCGACCTGTGGGGTGGGGTCGCCGACGTCACGACCGGGCGGCCGTGGAACGAGGACACTCTGGTACTCGTGTACTCGACCACCAAGGGAGTCACCGCCATGTGTGCCAACCGCCTGGCACAGGAGGGACGGATCGAGGTCGAGGCGCCGGTGTCGACCTACTGGCCCGAATTCGCCCAGGCCGGCAAGGAGCAGGTGACGGTGGCCGACCTGCTCTCCCACAAGGCCGGGCTGGCCTGGGTGGACGGGTCGATGACGCCCGACGAGGTCTTCGCCTGGGACCCCGTCGTCGCCGCTCTGGAGGCCCAGGCCCCCTCATGGCCCCCCGGCTCGGCCCACGGCTACCACGCCACCACCTACGGCTGGCTGGTCGGAGAAGTGGTGCGCCGGGTCACCGGCCGCAGCGTGGGCACGTACCTGCGCCAGGAGATCACCGGGCCCCTCGGGGCCGACTTCTTCATCGGGCTGCCCGAGTCCGAGCACAGCCGGCCGGCCCGGCTCATCTCGTTCGTCGACGCCCTGGCCGCCGGCGAGGGTTTCGGCACAGGCGCGGGCGGTGGAGCGGGGAGTGGGCTGGGTCTGGACGAGTTGGCGAAACTGGCGGGGACCTACCTGGCCCCCGACGGCCCGCTGACCAAGGCCCTCAGCGCGCCGGGCGGCGCGTTGGCCGACCAGCGTCTGTGGGACAGCGCGGCCCTATGGTCGGCCGAGCTACCCGCGGCCAACGGGATCGGGGACGCCCGCTCCCTTGCCTGCCTTTACGGCGCCTGCGTGAGCGACGTGGCCACAACGACCGGGGGCAGCCTGCGCATCTTGACCCCCGAGCAGCTCGACCGTGCCCTTCAACCCCGGACCGAGGGGCCCGACCAGGTGCTCCTCGGACTCGACCTGCAATGGGGCCTCGGGTTCATGGTTAACCGGGGGCTCCTCGGGCTGGCCGGACTGGGTGGGCCCCGGGGGTTCGGCCACTACGGCATGGGGGGTTCGGCCGGATGGGGCGACCCCGACCTGGAGCTCGGCATGGGCTACGTCATGAACCGAATGTCGATGGGGACGACCGGTGACGTCAGGAGCTTCCGGCTCATGTCAGCGACCGTTGAGGCAGCGTCCCGGGCCGGCTGAACCGATGTCGGCGCCCTGCGCGCCGGCGACAAGGGGTGGGCGCGGCGCCGAGGTGCCGGGGCCCCGGGCACGAGACCATCAGGTGGAGGTCGCAACCAGCTCCCCCGCCGATGGAGAGGTCGCCGAGGACCGTGGGGCACCCCCGGGCGTCCCGAGGGCCCGGACCGGCCGCCGCCCGGAGCGCTCTTCAGCCTCCCGAGGCCTCGGGGCCAAGGGAGGGGCTCACTCCACGTCGGCCTTGATCCGCTCGAGGGTCGTGCGCATGCCGTTACGGTTCGTCTTGCCCCGGGCCCACCCGAAAAGGGCCCAGTAGAGCCGGAGCGGGAGCGTCTCGGCGAGGGTGAACGACTCGGTCACGTCCGTCCCGTCACCCTCGGGCTCCAGCTGATAGCGCCAGACGTTGAGGGGCTTGTCGCTTGGACCAACCCCGAAGGCGAACTCCCGGCCGGGCGTGCTGGCCGTCACCGTGCACGTCGTCCAGTAGACCGGGCCCCTCCCGTTGCGCTTGACGTGGCCGCGGAACTTGGCCCCGACAGCCGGACCGGTCGCCCCGTCGAGCCACTCCGCCTCGAAGGTCTCGGGGCTGTACCGGCCGATCTTGGTGACGTCGCTCACCAGCTCCCAGACCTTGTCGGGGGGAGCGGCCATGTGGACGGTCACGGCGTCGTGCATGCTCCAACCCTACGGCCCCGCCGAGTGGGAGGGCGCCGTCGGGACAGCCCCGGGCCCGAAGGGGGCTCGCCGTGCCCACCCCCACCGGGATCCCACAGCCGATCGCTGTCTGACTGACGTCGACGTCGGAGCCGCCTCGGTGCTGGTCTGGGCCCTTGGCGCCGCCGGGCCCCGGCACCCCGGCAGCGCAACCCCGGGGCCCGGTCAGGAGACAGCGGGGCGCTGAGGGCGATCTCGACCGACCACCATTCCCCCTGAGCGCAATGACCACGTCGGTTGGCACCCGAACCCTAGGATCCGTGCCGGTGCGACTCGAACCGCCCCAGCCCGCACCGGGCAGATGAGCCCGAGCGGGGGCCGATGAGCGCCATCACCAGGGTCCGTCGCGTCGTGTTCGGTCGGGAGCTCTCGACCCAAGAGGCGTCGTCGGAGGAGATCACACCGGTCGAGGGCCTCTCGGCGCTCTCCTTGGACGCCCTGACCTCGGTCGCCTACGGGCCCGAGGCCATCCTGATCGTCCTGGCGACGGCCGGCGCCACCGCACTGCACCTGATCCTGCCGATCACGATCGGCATCGTCGCGCTCTTGGTCATCCTGGTCGTCTCGTACCGTCAGGTCATCGACGCCTACCCCCGAGGCGGGGGCGCCTACGCCGTGTCGCGCGACAACTTCGGGCCGCGGGTGGCCAAGGTGGCCGGCGCCGCCCTCATCGTCGACTACACATTGACCGTCGCCGTCTCCATCGCCGCGGGGGTGGGCCAGCTGACCTCGGCCTTCCCGGCCACGGCCCCCTACACCGTGCCGATGTGCCTGGGGATCCTGCTCGTGATCACCGGGCTCAACCTGAGGGGTCTCGGCGAAGGCGCACGGGCCTTTCTCATCCCGACCCTCGTGTTCATCGTCGGGCTGCTGGCCGTCATCGCCGTGGGGCTGGTCCACCCCTTGGGCCCGCAGGGCGCGGTCGCCGGGAGGTCCCTCGTCGTCTCCCACAGCCTGCAGGCGGTGAGCGTGCTGCTCGTGCTCAAGGCGTTCTCGGCCGGCTGCAGCGCCCTGACCGGGGTGGAGGCGATCGCCAACGGGGTTCCCCTCTTCAAAGAGCCCCGGGTGGCCCGGGCCAAGCGGACCGAGCTGCTCTTGGGGGTCATCCTCGCTGTCATGCTCCTGGGCCTGGCGGTGCTGGTCGACAAATTCCACATCCAGCCCCGGGTGAACCAGACGGTGCTGAGCCAGGTCATGGTGGCCGCCGTCGGGCGCAACTGGGCCTACTACGTCGTCTCGCTGACCATCACCTTGGTACTGGCCCTGGCCGCCAACACCTCGTTTGGCGGCCTGCCGGTGCTCACGAACCTGCTGTCGAGGGACAACTCCCTCCCCCACCTCTTCGGGGTCCGGGACAGCCGGCTGGTCTTCGGGAACGGGGTCTGGACCCTGGCCGTCACGTCGGCAGTCCTCTTGGTGGCGGTGGGCGGCGACACGAACACCCTGATCCCGCTGTTCGCCATCGGGGTGTTCACCGGCTTCACCCTGTCGCAGGCCGGTCTGGTGGTCCACTGGCGACGGGTGAGGCCCCGGGGATGGTCGAGGAGGGCGGCGATCAACGGGACCGGGGCAGTGGTCACGGCGGTGGCCACCCTGATCTTTCTGGTGAGCAAGTTCGTGGAGGGTGCCTGGGTCGTCGTGTTGGCCATCCCCCTCCTGATCGTCCTGTTCAACCGGGTGCAGGCCTACTATGGCCGGGCCGCCACCGAGATCGGGACCGGGACGATCCCCGGGCCTCCCCGTCGCCAACCGACCGTCGTGGTGGTGCCGGTCACCGGTGTCTCCCGGCTGACCCAGCACGCCCTCAGCGAGGCGATGTCGCTCGGGGACGAGGTCCTGGCGGTCTCGGTGGTCATCGACGGGGCACCCGCCGGTCCGCCCGAGGTCGACGTCGAACGCGTCTGGCACGAGTGGGATCCGGGTGTGCCCCTGCGCGTCCTTCACACCGACCACGCGTCGATCGTCCGGCCGATCGTCGGGCTGGTCGACGAGCTGCGGGCCCGCGGTGACCGCCAGGTGGTCGTCCTGATCCCGGTAGTCATCCCCGAGAAGCTCCGGTACCGCCTGCTGCACAACCAGGTCGATCTCGCGCTGGCCAGCGAGCTGCGCCGCCGCACCGACGTCGTGGTGGCCCGGGTCCCGATGCCGATCGGGCGCCTGGGCGAGGACCGTGGGGCCGGGCCCGCCCCGGGGGCGGGCGAACCGAGCACGGCCGAGCCCACACCAGGGGCGACCGAGCCCAACGGGTGACCGCCCGCCCGCCGCCCCCACCGCCCGGCTACGAGCAGAGCAGGTCGGGCAGCGACGACATGTCGTCGAAGACCACGGCGCCATCGAGGCGGAGCTTGGAGGCCGGGGTCACCCCGCCGCAGAAGGCGAAGACAGCCATGGAGGCGGCCAGGCCGGCCTGGACGCCGGACACGCTGTCCTCGACGACCGCGCAGCGGGCAGGCTCGACGCCCATCTCACGGGCGGCGTGGAGGAACACGTCAGGGGCCGGCTTGCCCCGCTCGACGTCGTCGACGCTGAAGATCCGCCCGGCGAACCGGTGGTGAAGTCCGGTGATCCCGAGGGTGAAGGCCATCTTCTCGTGGCTCCCGCTCGAGGCGACACACGTGGCGACGCTGATCCGGTCCAGCGCGTCGACGACGCCGTCGACCGGGACCAGCTCACGCTCGAAGACCTCCCGGTAGCGGGGCGTGAAGTCGGCCTCCCAGTCGATCGGGTGACCGAGGTGGCGCTCGACCTCGTGGTGCATGTACTGCTGCGAGCGGCCCACGAAGCGTTCGGTGATCTCGGCCTCGCTCAGGGGCCAACCCAGTCCGGCCAGGATCTGGGCTTCAGTCCGCACGGCGAGGCGCTCGCTGTCGATGAGCACGCCGTCACAGTCGAAGATGACAAGCGCCACGTCCCGAGCCACCCGCCGGATCCTAGGTTGAGCGACCGGGCACCGGGGCCGGGCCCGGGGCAACGCCGGGACCCGGGGCTAGCATCGGTCGTGATGGCACCGCGCTCGGGACGACGCGACGAGAGGCCCCGCGCACTGCTCGGCGTCGGCCGCCGAGGTCCCGTCGCCGGCGTCCCGGTCGACCAGACTCTCGAGCCCCGGGCCCGACGCTGAGCGCTTCTGGCCCCGGGCGTGCGAGCAGCGCACCCCGGGGCGGGCCCCGCCGGCCCGGTCGGACCGACCGTTCCGCCCGGTGCGACGTCTCGCGGTGCTGGCCTACCCCGGTGATCGCTCGGTGAGCGTGCCCGGCCCCGGGGGCGACGACGGGGGAAACCTGCACCTCTACGGCTGGCGCCAGGCCCCGGTCGTGGGTGTGGCCCTGGTGGCCATGGCCGCCGGCTTCGGCCAGTTCGGTGCGGTGGCCGCCCTCGGGGACGTGGCCAAGACCTTCGGCCACGTGACCGGCGGCGCCTCGTTCACCGACCAGGCCGGCCTGTCGGGCACGGTGCTCGGGGTGGGGCTGTCCATCCTGCGGCTGGCCTCCCTCGGCGCCCTCCCCCTGGCCGGGCTGGCCGACCGCTACGGGCGGCGGCCGACCCTTTTCGTCACCTGTGCCGCAGGCCTGGTCTTCACCATCGGGGCCGCCGCCAGCCCGGGCTACTGGTGGTTCGTCGTCATCTTCGCCTGCGGCCGGCCCCTGCTCAGCGCGGCCGCCGCCGTCGCCCAGGTGGGGGCGGCCGAGCTGACCCCGTCGGGCCAGCGGGCCCGGGCGGTCGCCCTGGTGGCCGCCGGCTACGGGGTGGGGGCCGGGCTGACGGCGATCATCCACAGCCTGGGCGCCTCGGCCCTCGGCTTCCGGGGGGTCTTCGTCTTGGCCGTGGTCCCCCTGGCCTTCCTGCCGTTCATCCGCGCCCTGGTCGTCGAGCCCGACCGCTACCGGTCGATGCCCTCGGCCGAGCACGCCCCCCCGGTCCTCGGCCCAGTGAGCCCCCCCTACCGCCGGCGCCTGGTCGTGGTGGCCCTGTTGGCCTTCTGCGTGTCGGTCATGACCGGTCCGGCCAACAGCCTCGTGTTCATCTATGCCCAGAACGTGCGGCACCTCCCCGGGGCGATCACAGCGGCCATGGTCGTTGGCGCCGGGGTCACCGGCCTGGCCGGCCTGCTCCTGGGCCGCCTGCTGGCCGACCGGCTGGGCCGTCGGCCCACCGTGGCCATGGCCATGGTGGCCATGGCCGGGTTCGGCATCCTCACCTACAGCGGCTCGAAGGTGTCACTGGTCGCCGGCTACGTGCTGGGGGTCCTGGCCGGGGCCGTCTTCGCCCCGGCCGGCGGGGCCCTGTCCAACGAGCTGTTCCCGACGGCGGTCCGGGCCTCGGTCGCCGGCTGGAACGTGGCGGCGGGCGTCGTGGGGGCGGTGGTCGGACTGCTGGTCTTCGGGGCCCTGGCCGACATTAGCGGGGTGGGCAACCACACCTTGTTGGCGGCGACCGTCACCTTCATCCCGATGGTCCCCGCCGCCCTCCTCCTCTTGGCCCTGCCCGAGACGAGGGGCCGCGAACCCGAGGACCTGTGGCCGGGCACCTGAGGCCGGGCGCCCCGCCGGCCCAGCCGCCGGTCGACGAGACGCGCGACACTGCTTCGGTGGGACCGTCCCCGAGCAGGTCGCGTTGGTCGATCGCCTCGACGGACTCGGTGCTCTCCATCGCCTCCAAGGGCTCGACGCTGTCGATCGCCTCGGTCGGGTCGACGCTCTCGGTCGCCTCGATCGGGTCGTTCGGCTCGGTCCTGTCGGTCGGCTCGTTCGTCGCCGTGGGATCGGTCCTCTCGGCCGTCTCGGTCTGGTCGGTGCTGTCGTGGCGCTCGAGCCGGGGGGTGCTGGCCGCCGGCGCCCGGTCCCCCCGGGCCGGGGCCGAGCACTGACCGGCGGGACTCAGCGGGCGAAGAAGTGCCAGCCGGCGAACATCCAGCCGACCAGGACCACGGCCCGTGCGGCCCGGTTGGCCAGGACGGCGGCCAGCAACGACCCCGGTGGCGCGACCCGCGCCGCGAAGCGCTGCGAGGCGGCCCACAGCACCACGACGGCCAGGGCGATCAGCGCCCAGCCGGCGACGGTGAGCGCCCTCACCGCCGCACCAGGTACCAGCCGAGGGCCAACCAGGCGAAGAAGGCGGCCGCCTTGGCCGCCCGCCAGCGGGCCAGGGCGTCGTACATCGAGCTCAGCGTCGGATGGGCCGAGCGGGGACCGGCCACGACGGCGACCAGCTCGTAGGCCACCACCAGGGCCACCAGGGCCAGCCACGGCGCCGCGGCGGCCAGGGTCGGCCGCCGCCCTCGGGCCGCCGCCCTCCGGCTCCACCACCGACCGGGCGGGCCGAGGGCCTGGGCCGCCACGACCACCACGAGAAGGCCGAGGCAGACCGACACCACCAGGTCGGCGGCCACGGTGAACGGCGTGGTGGCCGCGGCGAGGACGCTGGCGCCGGCGGCCACCACCACCAGGGCCAGCGTGGTGAAGGAGGGGCGGCGCAGCGCGTGGGCGTCGGCGGGCGTCACCGGGTCAGCCCCGCCGGTTGAGCCGGGCGAACATGGGCTTCTGGGCTGCGTAGAGCTTGGGGAACTCGGCGTAGAGGCGGTCGTAGTTGGCCCGGGTGCTCGGGTCGGGGTCGAAGGTGCCGTCGGTCGACACCAGGGCGCGCAGCTCGCCCGGGACGAGGTGGCCGAGGGAGAGGGCGGCCAGGAGGGCCGCTCCTCGGAGGTTGGCGTCGACCGGATCGGCCACCCGTTCGACCCGACGGCCGAGCACGTCGGCGTGGATCTGGCACCACAACGTCGAGGTGGCCCCGCCCCCCACCATCCTGATCGGCTCGAGCAAGCGCCCCATGAAGCGGTCTACCGCCTCGGCCAGCCAGCGGCTGTTGTAGGCCACCCCTTCGAGGACGGCCCGCACCAGGTCGAGCCGGCTCGTGCCCAGCGAGAGGTTGTGGAAGCCGCCCCTGGCGCAGCGATCGTCGACCGGCGAGCGCTCACCGGCCAGCCAGGGGGTGAACAGCACCCCGTTGCTCCCTGCCGGCACGCCGGCCGCCGCCGTGCTCAGGGCGTCGAAGCTCGCCGGAGGCCCGGGCCCGGCGGCGAACATCAGGTCGCGCACCCACTCGAGGGCCCGGCCACCGGTCTCGTGGTTGTCGGCCACCAGGTAGCGCGGCGAGCCCGGCCCGGCCGGCAGGCCGGGGACGGTGGCGATCTGGCGGATCGGGTCGGTCTTCTTGACGTCGACCGGGCAGCTGACCCACGAGGTGGTGCTGAGCGTGAGGTGGGTCTCGGCCTCGAGGACCGAGCCCGAGCCGACCGCGGCGGAATGGAGGTCGGGGGTGCCGGTGACCACCACCACGCCGGGGCCGAGGCCGAGGGCGCCGGCCACCTCGGCCCGGACCTCGCCTACCACTGCGCCGGTCCTCCGCAGCGGGGGGAGCTTGTCCCCCGGGACGCCGGCCGCTCCCACCAGCACTGGGTCGTACTCGAGGCGGCCGAGGTCGCGGTTGTCGGTGAGCCAGGCGCCGGCCATCGAGGCGTGGGAGGCGGCGGCCACCCCGGTGAGCCGCATGGCCAGGTAGTCCACCGGTTCGAGGTACCAGCGGGTCCGGCGGGCCACCGCCGGCTGCTCGTGTTCGATGAACAAGATGTGGCCGATCGGATCCGCCCCCGAGGTCGACGGCGCCCCGCCGCTTCGGCGGATCCAGCGGGCCGCCGCCCCCGGGGCGTAGCCGGCCACCGGCCCGCCGACCGCCCGGCGGCTGTGCGGCCCGCCGCGCGAATCGAGCCACAAGAGGCAGTCGCCGACCGGCAGTCCGTCTTCGTCGACGGGCACGGTGCTGGCCCACTGCCCGGTGCACGACACGGCCACCACCGCACCCGGGTCCACCGCGCCCGAGTGCAGGGCCCGGCTGGCCGCCGCGCTGACGGCGTCCCACCACACCTGTGCGTCCTGGACGGCCCCACCGCCGGGCAGCAGGCGGGTGGCCACGGCCACGTGCTCCCGGCAGGCCACCGCGCCGCGGATCGAGACCAGACCGACCTTGGGGCCGCCGGTGCCGAGGTCGACGGCCAGGACGTGGGGGCCCGTGGCGCCGGGCGTCACCTCGGGGTCAGGCCGGGGCCGGGATGCTCTGCTGGGCATCCATCATGTCGGCCATGACCATCTTGATGAACGAGTCGGCGTCGTCGGTCATCCCGCCGTCGACGCCGCCGTACACGGCGCCCGACTTCGCCGGCTCGTCGCGGTGGGCATGGGCGTAGGCGACGGCGTCGGTCAGGTCGGTGGCGAACGCCTCGGCCAGGCCCTGGCGGGTCTGGGGCCTGGTCACCGCCATGTGCAGCGCGTTGGGGTACTGCTGACCGTTGAATCGCCAGCCCTGGGTGCGCATGAAGTCGTTCACGAGGTAGATGTCGAACTCGTCGGACGTGAAGCTGAACAAGAAGGTCGGCTGACCCAGGATCCGCAGTTCGGGGTGGCTCCGCACCGAGGCCTGCATGGCGGCCGAGACGGCGAAGATCTCCTTGGCATACCGGCGGTAGCCCTCCCGCCCGAGCTGGACCATGGCGGCCCAGGTGGCGGCGATGAGGCCCCCCGAGCGCGAGCCCTCCATGCCCGGTGAGCAGTACTTGCCCCCGCTCCAGTCGGTGAGGAAGAAGTACTGGGCGTTGCGCAGGGCCTTGTCCCGGAACGTGAGCACCGAGGTCCCCTTGAAAGCGTAGCCGTACTTGTGGGTGTCGGCCGAGATGGAGGTGACCCCCTCGAGGCGGTAGTCGAAGACCGGGATGTCGTAGCCGAGCTCCTGACCGAAGGGGAGGATGAAGCCACCCAGACAGCCGTCGACGTGCAGGCCCACCCCGCGGTCGAGGGCCAGGTCGCTGAGCTCGTCGATCGGGTCGAGGGTGCCGTAGCCGTAGTTGCAGGCCGAGCCGATCAGGGCCACCGTCTGGTCGTCGATGTGCCCGGCGACCCAGTCCACGTCCACCATCGTCGTCTTGGGGTCGACCGGGGCCTTTCGCAGCTCCACCCCGAAGAGGTGGCAGGCCTTGTCGAACGCCGGGTGGGCGGTCTCGGGCTTGATGACGTTGGGCCGGGTGACGCCCCGCTCGGCCCCGCGCTCACGGTAGGCCAGGATGGCGTGCATGATGCTCCCGGTGCCACCGGTCGCCACCAGCCCGGCCGGCTCGCCGCCAGTGATCGCCTCGGCGTGCAAGAGGTCCAGGGCCATGGCGATGATCTCGGCCTCGAACTTGGTCGCGCTGGGGCACATGTCGCGCTGGAGCACGTTGACGTGGGCGAAGAGGCCGAAGGCCTCGTTCATGAACCGGTAGTGGTCGTGGTCCCCGCAGTACATGGTGCCCGAGCACTTGCCGGACTCCCAGAAGGCGTCCTCCTCGGTGGCCATGGCGTGGAGCTCGGCCAGCACCTCGGCCCGTGGTGTGCCTTCCTCGGGGAACGTGCGGTGGACGGCGTAGCGGTCCTGGTAGGGGAAGGTGGTCATGGGCGGCTCCTCGAGAGGCGGAACACCGCCACTGTAGAGCGAGGTGGTCCGAGCCCCTCGGGCGGTGGGGTCACTGGACGCTCAACAGCGCCCGGACCGGGCGGTGGTCCGAACCGGCCGCGGCCAGGACCGCTCCCTCGACGACGCGCACCGGGCCCCGGACCAAGATGTGGTCGACCTGGCTGTGGGGCCGCCAGGCGGGCCAGGTCCGCCCCCTGACCGCCCGGTGCCAGCCCGGGAGGAGGGCCCGCACCGGCGGGCCCCACAGGTTCATGTCTCCGGCCAGCACCCCCGGCCCCTTGCCCAGGGTCGAGTCGAGGGCGCGGGCCAGTTTGGCGAAGTGCACCGGCGAGCCATAGGTGAGATGGGCCATGTGGGTGCCCACCACCCGCAGCGCACCGCCGCCGAACGACAGGGCCAGGGCGGCCCGGCGCACCCGGTCCCGCCCCACGTGGCCGAGGTCGATGACCTGGTGGTCTTCGACCGGGACCCGGCTGAGCACGGCCAGGCCCCAGCCCCCCGGTTCGGCCTCGCGGTAGCGCCGGCTGGTGGTCACCGACTCAGGGAGGGGCCGTTCGCTGTCGAGGTAGAGGGCGTGGCTCGTCCCCGACCACGACATCGGGCGCACCCAACGGTCGTCGGCTTCGGGGAGGGCCCCGCCCCGCCGACCGCGGGCCAGTTCACGCTCGAAGACGTCGTAGCCCAGTGCCGAACCGACGGCCTTGGCGTCGCCCGGGCCCGCGTCGGGCGACCAGCACTCTTGGAGCACCAGCACATCGGCGTCGATGCTGCGGCACGCCCCAACCACGTCGAAAGGACGACCCCACCCGTCGATGCCGGCGTGGAGGTTGAAGCTGGCGACGCTGAGCTCGAGGGAACCGGCCATCGGAGGCGCGACGCTACCTGGCGGGGGGCCGGGTCCCGGCTGGCTCCCGCTCAGGCGCTCGGGGCGGCCACCGTCGCTGGCGACGGCCACCGCACGCGCCAGGCGAGACCCAGGCGCTCGAACAGGCCAATGAGCCAGGCCGAAGGGTCCAGCTGTCCCCGCAGGGCGCCGTGCCGCGCCCACGCCGGGTGAGCGTGGTGGACGTTGTGCCACGAGTCGCCGAACGAGATGAGGGCCAGCGGCCACAGGTTGGTGCTCTTGTCGGCGGTGTCGTAGCTACGCCGGCCGAAGGTGTGGCACAGCGAGTTGACGCCCCAGGTGACGTGGTGGAGCAGGGCCATGCGGACCAGGCCGGCCCAGACCAGGGCCAGGATCGCCCCGGTCAGCGTGCGTGACAAGGCGTAGCCGATGCCGAAGGGGATGGCCAGTGACGAGATGGCGAGCAGGGGGAAGAGGCGACCGACCTGCTGGAGGTCCTTGTCTTTCAACAGGTCGGGGGCGTAGCGCTCGGCCGACGAGGCGTCGGAGACGAAGAGCCATCCGACGTGGGCGAAGGCCAGCCCGCGCAAGAGGTCGAGTCCGTGGTCGCCGTAGCGGTGGGGCGAGTGCGGGTCGCCGGCGTGGTCGCTGTACATGTGGTGGCGGCGGTGGGTGGCCACCCAGCTCGTCACCGAACCCTCCACGCCCATCGAGCCGACCACCGCCAAGACGATCTTGAGCGACCGTGCCGACTTGAAGCTCCCGTGGGTGAAGAGGCGGTGGAACCCGATCGTCAGGCCGAAGCCGGTGATCACGTAGAGGACGACACCCATCACGATGTCGGTCAGGTTCACAGCATGGCCCCACAGGACCGGGACCAAGATGGCCAGGGCGACCGCCGGTCCGGCGACGATGGCCACGGTGATCAGCTTCTGGCTCGGGTGGACCACGGCCGGCCCGCCTCCGGGGCCCGAGCACGGGTCGGCCGCGCCGAGCGGCCCGGGAACGATCGTCTGGGTGGTCACCGTGTCTCCTAAAGCGCCGTCGTGACGCGTGGACAATGCAAGCGACGCGACCGGATGCTCCAAACAAACAACGCCCAGGGCTTCTGACAGCGGCGGTGCACCCATCGTACCGGAACGCCCCAGGGCACAGTATTCAGGCCCCCGCGGTGCCCGGGAGTGCTCTTTTCCGGGCCGGTCCCACCTAGGATCGGGCCGGTGGGAGACCGCTCGCCGCACGTCGGGGCCCGCCTGGGCGGGTTCACCACCACCATCTTCGACGAGATGTCCGCCCTGGCCGCGGCGACCGGGTCCATCAACCTCGGCCAGGGTTTCCCCGACACCGACGGCCCGCCCGAGCTGGTGGCGGCGGCCGTCGCCGCCATCGAGTCCGGGCACAACCAGTACCAGCCAGGAGCCGGGGTCCCCGGGCTGCGCTCCGCCGTCAGCGGCCATCAGCGGGCCTTCTACGGGCTCGAGTACGACCCCGAGACCGAGGTGCTGGTCACCACCGGGGCCACCGAGGCCATCGCGGCCAGCCTGCTCGCCCTGTGCGGCGAGGGCGACGAGGTGGTCATGTTCGAGCCCTTCTACGACTCGTACTCCGCCTGCACGGCCCTGGCCGGCGGCCGACCGGCTGTGGTCCCGCTGCGCGCCCCCGACTGGTCGTTCGACCCCGACCAGCTCGAGGCGGCGGTCACGGCGCGCACCCGGGTCATGCTGGTCAACTCCCCCCACAACCCGACCGGAAAGGTCTTCGACCGCGTCGAGCTGGCGGCGATCGCCCGCTGCTGCGTCGACCACGACCTGGTGGCGGTCACCGACGAGGTCTATGAGCACCTGGTCTTCGAAGGGGAGCATCTGCCCCTGGCCACCTTCGAGGGGATGCGGGAGCGGACGATCTCGATCTCCTCGGCCGGAAAGACGTTCTCGTTCACCGGCTGGAAGGTGGGGTGGGCGTGCGCACCGGCCCCCCTGCTGGCCGCCGTCCGCTCGGTCAAGCAGTTCCTGACCTACGCGAGCGGCGGCCCGTTCCAGTACGCGGTGGCCGAGGGCCTGGGGGCGGGGGACCGGTACTTCTCGGGCATCGCCCGTTCCCTGCGTGAGGCCCGTGACCTGTTCTGCGCCGGGCTGGAGGATCTGGGCTTGGCGGTGTACCGCCCGGCGGCCACGTACTTCGTCACCACCGACATCGCCCCGATCGACGATGATGACGCCATGGCCTTCTGCCTGGGCCTGCCGGCGCGCTGTGGTGTCGTCGCCGTGCCCGTCTCGGCGTTCTTCGCCGACCCCGCCTCGGCGAGCGCCCGGTCCCTCGTCCGGTGGGCCTACTCGAAGCGGCCCGAGGTGCTGACCGAGGCGCTGTCCCGACTGAAGATGCTGTCGCAGTGAACGAGATCCCGGTCGCCTGGGTCGACGCCTTCACCGGCCGGACCTTCGGGGGCAACCCGGCGGCGGTGTGCCTGCTGGCCGAGCCGGCCGACCGGGCATGGATGCAGGCCCTGGCCGCCGAGTTCGGGCTGTCCGAGACGGCCTACCTGTGGCCCGAGGACGACGTCGTCTCCCTCCGCTGGTTCACCCCGGCGACCGAGATCGACCTGTGCGGCCACGCCACCCTCGCTGCCGCCCACGCGTTGGCCGGCTGGGGCCGGTGCTGCGACGGGGACGTCGTCACCTTCACCACCCGCAGTGGCCGCCTCACCGCCGAGCTCTCGGGTGAGCTGATCGAGCTGGGTTTCCCGGCCCAACCGGCGGCGGCCATCGCCGTGCCGCCCGCCCTCGCCGGCGCGCTGACCCGGCCCGACGGCACCCGCCTCGAGCCGATCTCGGTCTCGCGCAGCGATCATTTCGTGGTGGCCGAGCTGCCCGACGCCCACTCGGTGCGCACGGCGGGGGTCGACCTGGCGGCGGTGGCGTCGCTCCCGGACAACGCGCTCGTCCTCACCGCGCCCGGACTGGCCAACGGGTCCGGCGGCGACGCGGCCCAGGACCCGGCGGCCGGTGCGGACTACGTGCTGCGGGTCTTCGGGCCCAACGTCGGCATCGACGAGGACCCGGTCACCGGCTCGGCCCAGTGCGTCCTCGGCCCCTACTGGGCCGGGCGCCTGGGTCGCCGGGTGCTCAGCGCCGGCCAGCTGTCCCGCCGCGGCGGCCGGCTGGAGGTGACGGTGGGCGACGGACGGGTCGGCATCGCCGGGCGGGCCGTGACCGTGCTCACCGGCGTGGTCACGGCGGGCCCCGCGTGAACGACGAGCGGCCGGGCGCCACGAGCTCGGCGGGCGCAGCGGGCCCAGGGACGTCGGTCAGCATTCCGACGTCGCCCGCTCCCGCCGCGAGGCGCCCCGGTCGCTGTGGTAGGGATGCGGCCATGGCGTTGTCGGCGGCCGAGGGTGGCGATCCGGGCTCGGCGGCCCAGCTGCGTCGGATCCTCGAGGGCCACCGACCGGCCGACGGGCGCGAGGCCCGCTCGATGGGGCGACTGTCGGCCGAGCTGGACCGCCTGGACCGCCCGTGCGACCAGACCGCGGACCCGGTGCATGTGACCTCGTCGGGCGTGGTGGTGGGTTCTCGGGGCACGATCCTGCTGTTGCACCGGCGCCTCGGCCGCTGGCTCCAGCCCGGTGGGCACATCGAACCCGGCGAGTCGCCGTCCGCCGCCGCCCGACGCGAGTCGCAGGAGGAGACGGGCCTGGTCCTGTCCCACCCGCCCGACGGGCCGGTGCTGGTGCGCGTCGACGTGCACGAGGCGGCGCTCGGCCACACCCACCTCGACCTGTGCTACCTGCTGACCGGGCCCGACGCCGACCCGGCACCCCCGCCCGGCGAGAGCCCCCACGTCCGCTGGTATGACTGGGAGGAGGCGGCGTCGGTCGCCGACCCGCCGCTGGCCAGCGCCCTCGAGGTCGCCCGGGACCTGGCCCGGGCACCCACCGGGGCGAGAGGGTCGGGCACAGGCGGCGCCGCGGCGACGTCGAGACGAAAGGAGCGCCCCGGCGGTGAGCACTGAGGGGACAGGCCAGGGTGGGCGCGACGTCGGGTCGGCGCCGGGCGACGGCCCGGGGCAGGACCCCGGCGGCCCGCTCGAGCAGCTGATCAGGGTCCAGGACCTGGATATCTCGATCGCCCAGCTCGAACACCGCCGGGCCAACCTGGCCGAGCGGCGCGACCTCGAGGCGCTCGGCCAGCGGCTGGCCGCCCTCGACCGCACTGCCGGAGAGCTCGGGGCCGAGCGCCAGGCCCTAGTCGACCGCCAGGGGGCGCTGGAGGCCCAGATCGCCGAGCTCACCGCCCGGCGCAAGGCCCTCGAGGACCGCCTGTACGCCGACCGGGGCTCGGCCTCCCGTGACCTCCAGGCCATGGAGTCCGAGGTGCGCCACCTGACCCAGCGGCGCTCCGAGCTCGAAGAAGTCGAGCTCGGGATCATGGAGGACCAGGAGCCGGTCGACGCCGCGCTGCGCCAGGTGGCCACCGAGCGGGCCGCCCTCAGCGACACGGCGGCCGCCCTCGGGGCCGAGCTGGCCCGGGCCGAGTCGGTGGTCGAGGCCGAGATGGCCGAGGTCGTCGCCGCCCGGGGCCGGGCGGCGCGCCAGCTCCCGACCGACCTCTCCGACCGCTACGAGGTGCTGCGCGCCCGTCTCGGGGGGATCGGCGCGGCCCGCCTCGTCGGCAACCGCTGTGAGGGCTGCCACCTCGAGCTCCCCTCAAAAGAGGTTGACCAGATCCGCCACCTGCCGCCCGGCACCGTCGTCACCTGCGACCAGTGCGGGCGCATCTTGGTGCGGCCCGCGGCCCGGTCCTGAGGACCGGGCGCCGGCGCCGTGCTGGTCCTGATCCGTCACGGCGAGGCCACCGCCAACGCCGCCGGGCTGATGCTCGGGCGTTCCGACGTCGAGCTGACCGCCAACGGCCGCCGTCAGGCGTCCGCCCTCGGGACGAGCCTCGGCCCGGTGAGCTCCCTCGTCACGAGCCCGCTGCGGCGGGCGGCCGACACGGCGGGCGCCCTGGGCCTCGCTGTCGCGGCCACGGTCGACCACCGCTGGGTCGAGGTCGACTACGGCGAGTTCGAGGGCCAGGCGCTGGGCGACGTCCCGGCCGAGGTGTGGCGGCGCTGGCGCTCGGACCCGACCTTTCGGCCCGAGCGGGGCGAGACCCTGGCCGAGGTGGGGGAGCGGGTGCGGGCCGCCTGCGCCGAGCTCTTCAGCGAGGAGGGCTCGGGAGCCCGGTCGGGCGACGGGGACGTCGTGGTGGTCAGCCACGTGTCCCCGATCAAAGCGGCCGTCGCCTGGGCCCTCGGGGGCGACGAGGCGCTGGCCTGGCGGCTGCACCTGTCCACCGGGTCGATCACCCGGATCGCCTGGGGGGCGACCGGCCCGCTGCTCGAGACCTTCAACGAGGTCCCCCCGGTCGTCGCCCCGTCGTGAGGCGCGCCGACGCCCTGGCCGCCGCCGCCGGCGGGCCATGATCGGCCGATGACCGACCACCACAGGGAGCCCGCCGCCCAGGGGGGCGACGACGGCGTGCCGGTCCACCGCCGCACCATGGACTTCGAGGTGTTCGAAGCCCACGGGGACCTGGTCGTGGTCGGCTGGCTGCGCGATGAGCGGCCCTGGGCGGCCGGGACCGACAAGGTTGAGCACGTCCACGACATCGAGCTGTCGGTCACCGTGCGCCGCCCGGAACTGGTCATCACCGAGGCGGCGGCGACGATGCGCCGCTTCCCCCACGCCGAGTGCCCGCAGATCGAAGCGGCGTTCGCCGGGTTGGTCGGCCTGAGCGTGGCCCGGGGCTACACCCGGGCGGTCCAGGAGCGCTTCGGCCGGGCGCTCGGCTGCTCGCATCTCGAGTTCCTGGCCCGGGCCATCGGCCCCGTCGTGGTCCAGGCCATCCCGTCGTCGGCCGCCCGCCGGGCCGAGGGCGACCGGGCCGGGGCGATCATGGCCGAGGCCGGTGCCGGCTGGCTGGCCGACACCTGTCACGTCTGGGCCGCCGGCGGCCCCGGGCAGCACAAGCTGGCCCTCGGCTGGCGCCCGGGCCAGGGCGGGTACCCGGCGCCGTCGCTGGTCGAGTTGCGCCGCCGCCGCACTCCGCCGGGCTGAGCGCCGGCGGCCGGGGCGCCGCCCGCCGCCGGGTGGCCGGTGCTCAGGCCCGGGTGTCGGCGAGGAAGGCGACCACGACCGCGGCGAGCTCGGCCCCCCGGTCCTCTTGGAGGAAGTGACCGCCGCCGGCGATGACCGGGTGCGCACGGCCGGCCGCCCCCGGGACCCTGTCCGCGAAGAGCCGGTCGGCGCCGGCGGTGATCGGGTCACCGTCGCTGAAGGCACACAGGAAGGGGCGCTCGAAGCGGGCGAGGGTCTCCCAGGCCCGTCGGTTGGCCTCGCTCGCCGGGTCGTCGGGCCGGGTCGGGACGAGGAGCGGGAACTGGCGGGCCCCCTCCTTGTAGCGCTCGTCGGGGAAGGGCGCGTCGTAGGCGGCGACCACGGCCGGGCTCAGGTCGGTGGTGGTCCCGCCCTGGACGATGGCACCGACCGGCAGCTCGGGGGACTCCTGGCTGAAGCGCTGCCAGGCGTAGAAGGCGTCGGCGACCTTCTGGTCCCCGGTTGGCAGCCCGGTGTTGGCGGCGACCACCCGGGCGAAGCGGTCGGGATGCTCGCCGACCAGGCGGAGCCCGATGAGCCCGCCCCAGTCCTGGCCGACCACGGTCACGTCGTGGAGGTCAAGCTCGTCGAACAGGGCCCGGCGCATCCATTCGACGTGCCGGGCGTAGGTGTAGTCCGAGCGGGCCGCGGGCTTGTCCGAGCGGCCGAAGCCGACCAGGTCCGGGACCACCACCCGGTGCCCGGCGGCCACCAGGGGCGGGACCATGGTCCGGTAGAGGTAACCCCAGCTGGGCTCGCCGTGCAAGAGCAGCACCGTCTCGGCGGCGTGGGCCGGACCCTCGTCGAGGTAGTGGACCCGCAGGGTCGCCGCCCCCCCCGGCGCGTCGCCGGGGACCTCGACGTAATGGGGTGCGAAGTCGAAGCCCTCGAGGTCGCTGAACCGCTCGTCGGGGGTGCGCAGGATCTCCACGACGACCGCTCAGGACTTGGCGGTGGCTCGGGGCCGCCGCCCACCGGTCGCCCCCATCCCGCCGCCGAGCAGGGTGGTGATGGTGCGCTCGAGCACCCGTCGGGCCGCGGTGGGGGTCAGTCCCTCGGCCGTCCGCAGCCGTTCCCAGGCCTCCCAGGACGTCACCAGGTCGAGGGCGTCGAGGATGTCCGCCCTCGCCGCGCCCGCCGCGTTGAGCTCGGGGGCGAAGGTCGCCGCCACCTGCTCACGCAACGCCTTGGTCGACTCGGCCAGGGTGGCGCCGATCTCCTTGGACCGGTAGGCCTGCCGGATGGCTGCCCGGCGCACCGGGCTGATGGCCTCGAAGAGCCGGTAGCGCTGCCGCACCGTCCGCTCCACCCGGTGTTCGAAGGGCAGATCGGCCGGGACCGGGTAGAGCGACTTCCAGTGCCGCTCGACGTTCACCTTGGCCACCGCGTGGTAGAGGGCGTCCATGTCGTCGAAGTGGTGGAAGACCAGCCGTAGGCTGACCCCGGCCCGGTTGGCGATCTCCTTGGCCGTCGGCTGGGGGTTGCCCTCTTCGAGCAGAGAGATCAGCGCCTCGGCCACCCGGCGCCGGGTTCGCTCACCCCGGGCCAGCCGACCGTCCTTGTTGACCGGGCTCGGCGCCGACGCCGCACCGGCCTTTCCTGCGACCACCATCACGACCCCCTGCATCTGAATGCACCCCAGATGCAATCATAGACCCCTGGTCGCCGTCCGTCCCCACCGCGGCTCGGCGCCCTGTCGGGCCCCGGAGCGCCCCGTGTGGGCCGCGCCCGGTTGGACCACCGTAGGCTCAACGCCGAGCGGGCACCCGTCGGGGCATCGGGGCTGCGTACGGGCACCGAGCGGGCCGATGGGCGAGGAGGGAGTCGAGTGGAACAGCGCCGGCTGGGCAGTGAGGGTCTCGAGGTACCGGCCATGGGCCTCGGGTGCATGGGCATGAGCCAGTCCTACGGTCCGGCCGACGACGAGGAGTCGGTGGCCACCATCCATGAGGCGCTCGACTCGGGCGTCACCTTCTTGGACACGGCCGACATGTACGGACCGTTCACCAACGAGCGGCTGGTGGGCCGGGCCATCGCCGGGCGCCGGGACGAGGTGACGCTGGCCACCAAGTTCGGCAACGAGCGCCGAACGGACGGCTCGTTCGTCGGCGTGAACGGCCGGCCCGACTACGTGCGGCGGGCGTGCGACGCGTCGCTCGAGCGGCTCGGGGTCGACCACATCGACCTCTACTACCAGCACCGGGTGGACACCACGGTGCCGGTGGAGGACACCTGGGGGGTACTGGCCGAGCTGGTGGCCGCCGGTAAGGTCCGCTACCTGGGCATCTCCGAGGCCGCCCCGGCCACCATCCACCGGGCCCACGCCACCCACCCGGTCAGCGCGTTGCAGAGCGAGTACTCGCTGTTCACCCGGGATCCCGAAGAGGGGGTGCTCGGTGTGCTCCGAGAGCTGGGCATCGGCTTCGTCGCCTACAGTCCGCTCGGCCGGGGCTTCCTGACCGGGACCATCACCAGCCCGGACCAGTTCGACCCCGACGACTTCCGGCGCCACAGCCCGCGATTTTCCGGCGAGAACTTCCAGAAGAACCTCGACGTGGTGGATCGGGTGCGCCTCCTGTCGGCCCGCAAGGGGATCACGGCCTCGCAGCTCGCCCTGGCCTGGGTCCTGGCCCAGGGCGACGACATCGTGGTCATCCCGGGCACCAAGCGCCGCCCCTACCTGCGCGAGAACATCGCCGCCCTCGACGCGACGCTCGGCGAAGAGGACCTGGCCAGCATCGAGGCGGTGGCCCCCAAGGGCGCCGCCGCCGGCGAGCGCTATCCAGCCGAGCACATGGCCCGGATCAACGTCTGAGCCCCCGGGCGGGCCACGATGGGAGGACCGTGACGACGGACACGAAGGAGGGGGCATGGTGACCGAGGCGGCATCCCCGGGGCCCGGGACCGAGCCGACCAGGCCGGTGGCCACCGAAGAGCGCGAGGCACTGGCCGGCGCCGTCCGCGACCTGATGGCCGAGACGGTGGCCACCAAGGCGCCGCCCGACGACCTGGCGGCGGCGGCGGCCACCGTGCGCGCTCTGGTCGCCGGACTCCGTGGGGCGGCTGCGGCCAACGCCTCGGCCTCGACGGAGCGCTTCGGGGAGCGTGCCGGCTCCCCGGCCGCCTCGGGGACGACCATGGCCGATTTCATGCCCTACGACGTCATCATCGGGCGCTCCAACCCGGTTGCCCCGCCGGTGCGCATCGAGTTCGACCCGCCCACGGCCATCGGCCGGGCCGTCTTCGGCGTCCAGTACGCCGGGGCCCCGGGGTGCGTGCACGGAGCGGTGATCGCCGGGGTCTTCGACGTGGTGCTCACCGCGGCCAACGTCCTGTCCGACGCGGCAGGTCCCACGAGATCACTGACCGTGCGTTACCTCAAACCCACCCTGCTCGGCGTCGAGTCGGTCTTCGAGGCACAGGTGACGGCCACCGACGGCCGCCGGACCACCAGCTCGGGCCGGCTCGTCCAAGACGGCGTCGTCGTGGCCGAGGCCGAGGGCGAGTTCGCGGTCATGGACCGATCGAGGATCGCCGCCATGCACCGCCGGGCCTCGGGCGACCGGTCCGGACCCGAGCCGGGCTGAGCGGACCCGACCGGTCCAGACACCGGGGGCCGACGGGCTCAGCCCGGCGGGGCGGGCTCGGGGTCGACCACCCGCCCGTGATCGAGGACCACCATCTTGTCCAGGGTGCGGGCCTCGGCCACGCGGTGGGTGACCAGCAGCACCGTCCGCCCGCCGCTCGCCGCCAGTACGTCGGCCAGCAGGCGCCCGGCGGTGACCTCGTCCAACCCAGCCGTGGGCTCGTCGAGCACCAACACCGGCCCCCCGGCCAAGAGGGCCCGGGCCAGGGCGATCCGCCGACGCTGGCCGCCCGAGACCCGGGCCCCGCCCTCACCCACCGGGGTGTCGAGACCCTCGGGCAGGGAGGCGACCCACGAGTCGAGCTGGGCCAGCCCCAGCGCCTGGGCGACCTCGTCCGCCGACGCCCCGGGCCGGGCCAACGTGACGTTCTCCCCGACGGTCCCGGCGAAGAGCCGGGCCTCTTGGTCGACCAGGGCGACGGCGCGCCGCACGTCGTCTTGGGCCAGCGCGTCCAATGCGACACCGCCCAGCGTGGCCGTGCCCGAGGCCAGGGGCCAGAAGCGCAGCAGGACGTTCACCAGGCTGGACTTGCCGGCGCCGCTGGCCCCGACCACCGCCGTGCGGCTTCCCGGCTCGAGCGCCAGGTGCACCCGGTCGAGGGCCCACGGGAGGTCGTCGCCATAACGGAGGCGGGCGTCGTCGAGCACCACCTCGGGGTTGCCCGCGGGGAGCCGCGCCGGCCGGTCCGGGTCGGTCACCGGCACCGGGATCTCCTCGAGAGCCAAGAGGCGCCGGCCGGCCGCCGTCACGTCGCGCATGCGCAGCGCCGCCGCGCTCAGCGCGGGCAGCGACTCGAAGGCGGCGAGGGCGGCCAAGGGGAGGGCGCCGAGCATGACCGGGTCGAGCCGGTGGGCGTGGACGGCCTGGACCGCCACCACCAACACCCCGACCACGGCCCCTCCGACGCACAGGACCAACGCGGCGCCGCTCAACCCGGCCGCCAGGGCCCGACGCCGGGCCAGCGCCGTGAGCTCGGCGTCGGCCGCCTCGGCCCGGGCCATCAGGCGGTCCTCGTGGCCGAAGGCCAACAGGTCGGGTGCCCCCTGGAGCAGTTCGACCACCTCGGCGGCGAGCGTCCCGCGCACCTCGGCCTCCCGGCCGACGGCCGGGCTCGAGGCTCGGGCCAGGAGCGGGGGGACGACGAGGGCCACCGACAGGGCCACCCCGAGGATCGCCGCGGCGACCGGCAGCACCAGGCCGACGACCACCAGGGCCACCGCGGAGGCCATCAGGGCGACGAGGACCGGCAGCAGGGCGCGCAGGTAGAGATCCTGGAGCACGTCGACGTCTTCGACGGCCCGCGACAGCAGGTCGCCGCTGCGCCAGGCCCGCAGCCCGGCCGGTGCCCGGGGCTCGAGCTGGTCGTAGAGCCAGACCCGCCACCGGCTGAGGGCCCCCAATGCGGCGTCGTGACCGTTGAGCCGCTCGCCGTAGCGCAGCGGACCCCGGATGAAGGCCAGCACCTCCACCGCGGCCAACAGGCCGGCGATGGCCCCGAGACCCGGCCGGTACCAGGCCTTGACCACCAGGTAGCCCGACCCGGCCAACAGACCGACCGTGGCCAGTGCGGCCGCCGCCCCGAGGGCGGTGGCCACCCCGAGGCGGGCCCACGGCGGCGGGCTGATGGCCACCAGCCGCCGCACGGTGCGAGCGTCGGCCAGCGGCCCGGGGCCCTCGGCGGGACCGCCGGCGCCTCGGGCGACAGGGGCGGTCACGTCTCCACCCCGACCGGCCGGTCGGCGTCACAGTCCTCGCCGGGCTCGGCGCTGCCCAGTCGCACCACGCGGTCGATCCGGTCGACCAGCTCGGTGCGGTGGGCCGCCACGATCACGGTGCGCCCCTCGAGCCACGGGGCGAGCGACCGCCGCAGCTCGGCCTCGGTCCTCGCATCGAGGTGGGCGGCCGGCTCGTCCAGCAGGACCAGTGGCGCGTCGCGCAGCACCGCTCGGGCGATGGCCAGGCGCTGGCGCTCGCCGGCGCTGAGCGGGAGGCCCCCGTCGCCGACCGGGGTCTCGAGGCCGGCCGGGAGCTGGTCGAGCATCTCGTCCAGACCGGCCGTGGCCACCGCCCGGCGGAGGTCGGCCTCCGACGCTGAGGGATCGCCGAACCGCAGGTTCTCGGCGATGGTCCCGCTGAACAGGTGGGGGTGCTGGGGCACCCAGGCGATCCGGCGCCGCCACATAGCCGGGGGCACCAGGGCCAGGTCCACCCCGCCCAGGTCGATGGAGCCCCGCGTGAGGGGGACGAAACCGAGCAGGGCGGCCAGCACGGTCGACTTCCCCGAGCCCGACGGACCCACCAGGGCCACGTGCGCGCCGGGGGGCACACGGAGCTCCAGGGCGTCGACCGCCGGTACCCCCCGACCGGGGTAGGCCACGCTGAGGGCGTGCAGACAGAGGACGGCGGTGGCCGGGTCGGGCAGGGCCGGGGCCGTCGTCGTGTCGGGGACCTCGACCCCGAGATCGAGCACGTCGAGGATCCGCTCGGCCGCCGCCTGGCCCTCAGTGCTCGTGTGGAACTCGGCCCCGGCGCGGCGCAGGGGGATGAAGACCTCGGGGGAGACCAACAGGACGGCCAGCGCGGTGCCCAGCGCGACGGTGCCGGACAGGAGCCGCAGCCCGAGGACCATGGCCACCAGGCCGACCCCCATCCCGGCCAGGAACTCCATGGCCAGCGCCGACATGAAGGCCACCCGCAGGGTGCCCATCGTCGTCTGGCGGAGGCCCTCGGTCGCCGCCGCCACCTCGCGGCGTCCCTGGGCGGCGCGCCCGAAGGCCCGCAGGGTGGCCAGTCCCTGGATCAGTTCGAGGAAACGGGCCGACAGCGACGACAGCCGCCGCCACTGCCGGCGGGTCCGCTTGGTCGCCTCCCGGCCGAAGAGGATCATGGCCACCGGCACCAGGGCGACCAGGGCCACCAGGATGAGGGCGGACACCCAGTCGGTGTAGGCCACCCAGGCCAAGATGCCCACCGGCGCCACCACGGCCACCACGGCGACGGGGAGGTAGCGCCCGAAATACGAGTCGAGGGCGGCGATGCCCCGGGTGGCGGTGAGGGAGAGCTCGCCGGCCCGCTCCCCGGCCAGCCATCCCGGCCCGAGGTCGAGGGCGTGGCGGAGCAACTGGCGGCGCAGGGTGGACGTGACCGTGGCCGACGTGCGCTGAGCCGCGGCCTCGCCCAACCAGGCCAGGGCGGCCCGGAGCACGAAGGCGGCGGCCAGGCCGAGCACCTGGGGCTCCACGGCGCGCAGCGCCACCCGGTGCTCGACCACCCGGGCGATGACCGAGGCCAGCAGCACCGCCTGGACGACGACACAGACCGTGGAGGCCACACCGACCGCCACGGCGACGATGAGGTACCGGCGGGTGACGGCTGCCCGTGCGGTGAGCCGGCGGTCGATCAGGCCACCGGAGCGCCGCTCGGCGGCCGGGGTGGACATCGCAGCCACGTTACTCAGCGGCCCGACGAGCGGTGAAGGCGGGAGCTGACGAGGCCCCCGCCCCGGGTGCCACCGCCTGGCTTAGGCGCTGAACGAGGTGCCCCGCACATCGACGGTCGTGCCGCAGAACTCGTCGACGGTGGCCGCGGCGGCGAGCACCGGGTCGTCGGCCACGGCCAGGCAACGCTCCCCGCTCGCCGTGTCGGCCAGCACGGCCAGCCGGGCTGGCGCCATGGTTGCCGGGTCGTAGGTCACCGTGTAGGTGGCCACGGTGGCCGGACCGTCGTGGGACGCGACGACGGTGACCTCGGGCGTGGCCCGCGCCGCCAACGGTCCGAGGTCGTCGAGCAGGGGCGGCCGGCCGTCGGGCTCGGTGCTCCAGACCGCCAGACCGGGTTTGGTCAGCAGCCCGCAGACCGTGGTCACAACCCCGAGGCTCCCCGGGGTCGAGCGCACGGCGGCCACCACCATCGCCGTCGACTGGTAGACGAAGTTGTTGAAGGGGCCGCCGGCGAAGGCCATGCCCCCGGTCAGCGTCGGCGTGCCGTCGAGGGCCAGACCCAGCTCGCGTTGTTGGACCCGCACCGCGGCGGGGAAGCAGGAGTACACCTCGATGAACTCGGCCTCGGCCAATGGCCGGCCGATGCGCGCCGCCGCCGCCTTCCCGAGCACCGCCATGGCCGGCCACCGGTGTAAGAGGCGCCGGCGGCTGAGCGACACCGAGTGCTCGGCGTCGATCCCGACCAACGGGAAGACCCAGCGCTCGGGAGCGACACCGTGCCGGCGGGCCGCCTCGGCCGAGCACATGAGCAGGGCAGCCCCCTGGTCGACCGTCCACTGGCTGGCGTGCCACTTGTTGTAAGGGAAGGCCAGGGGTCGGTTGGCCGGGCCCGGGGTGTCGATGTCGTGGGCCGAGCGGGGGTTGGCGAAGGCGGCCCGGGGGTTTGACCGGGCCACCACGTTGCAGCGGGCCCAGAGGTCGGCGATCTCAGCCCGGTGCTCGGCGATGGTCATCCCCTCGGCCCGCCGCAGGGCGTTGTCGATCATGGCGTACTGCTGCACCGGGGCGCCGGTACCCGCCGCCAGTTCCACCGGGGCAATGAACTCGGGCTCGCGGAGGTGGCGCTCGTCGGGCACGGCGTCGGGCTGGGGCGTCTCGACCCCGCCACCCCGGGCCCAAGAGCGCGCGTCGGCGCCGGTCACCACGGCCACTTCAGAACGGCCCGACCCGATGGCCCGCAGGGCCTGGCTCACGAGGGTCTGCTGGGAGATCCCAACCTCGCCCAGGTGGGTGCGCGCCCCGCTGGCCCCGAAGCGGTCGGCCACCAGGCGCCCCGGGTCGCGGTAGGCCCAGGTGCCGACGGGCACGGCGATCCGGTCGATCGCCCCCAGCAGGGATCGGGCGCCGGCATCGTCGGCCGCCGCCTCGACGGCCAGGGTCATCAGGGTGGAGGGTTCAGTCGGCTCGCTCGCCGTGCCCACGCCGACCAGGACCGGGGTGCGAGGATCGAGCCGGCTCACTCGGCGGCGGGGGACGCCGGCTGATCCGCCGCCAGCCGGTCGGGGCCCACCCCGAGGTAGACGAAGCCCGAGGCCTCGTCACGGTGGACGATGCCGGCCGCACCCAGGGCCTCGGACCAATCCCCGCGGTTGTCGGCCCGGTTCAGCTCCATGCCGTGGTCGGCCACCACGACCACGGCCGTGGTGTCGAGGACCCCCCGGGCCTCGACGGTGTCGAGGAGCTCGCCCAGCCGGGCGTCGGTGTCGGCCAAAGCGGCGCGGGCGATGGCCGAGTGGGGGCCGCCCTCGTGGAAGGCGGCGTCGGTCAACGAGAAGCTGACCCAGGTGAAGGTGGGGAGCGGGTAGCGGGTGCCGAGGTATTCGCCGGCCCAGATCCGGCGCATCTGGTTGACGGCCGAGGAGTCGACCAGCGATCCCCACCGGTAGTCGTCGCTCGAGGCCAGCCATTCGGGGTCGGCGTGGGGGAGCTCCTTCGGGATACCCTCGGACAGGCGGCGGACCTCGTCCGAACGGAACAGGTCGAACGTCGAGTAGTCGGCCCCGCGGTCGGCCGGTTCGTTGATCGCCACCGAGACGACGTCGGGGCGGTGTCGGTGGAGGGCCTCGTGGATCGTCTCGACCCCAGGGAACAGCCAACGCATCGCCTCTTGCCAGGTGGCCGGGGACTCGGTGACGACCTGGTGACCCCGGTCCCGGTCATACCAGGCGTTGTGCAGCACCCCGTGGTGGCCGGGGTGAGCGCCGGTGTTGAGCGAGGTGTGGTTGGCCAGGGTGACGGTGGGCAGGGAGGCGAGGGCCCCGTGGACGAGGGCGGCGCCCCCGTCCACGAGGCGGCCGACGTTGGGGGCCAGGCCCTCGGCCGCCGCCTCGTAGACAACGTTGGCGTTGGCCCCGTCCATCAGGACCACCAGGACCTGGGCGGCGGCCGGCGTGTCGGGATCGATGATCCCGGTCAGGATCTCGCCGTCCTGGCGCGACAGCAGCAGGCCCTCGACCACCTCGCCGGTCGGTCCCACCCCCGGCCCCGGTTCGAGCCCGAGGAGGGCGAGGACGGTGGGGGCCACGTCGACCAGGCGGCAATGGCCGGGGACGAGCCCGAGGGGCCGGACCCCGGCCCCCGAGGCGATGAACGGAGCCCGGGACTGCACCACGTCGAGGGAGCCGTGCTCCCCCCGGTGGGCACCGGGCCGGTGGGCGGCCGTGTGCAGCACGCATAGGTCCGGGGCGCACGGGTGGTCGAAGACCTGGGCGATCCGTTCGAAGGCCAGTGGGTAGCTGTTGCGGCTCCGGTCCGGTTGGAGCTCGGCCAGCTCGGCGGCCAGGGGCGAGAAGCGGGTGGGGTCCTGGTCGCCGAGCGGGTCACGGCCCTCGATCTTGACGACGTGGTAGTGCCAGGTCTGGCCGTCGGGCTGGCGGCGAAAGCGGTTCCTGCCGTCAACCGCCCGGACCTCGTAGATGCCCGGGTCCGGGGAGTACGCCACCATCTCGACCATGGTCGCCAGCTCGGGGGCGCACAGCACCTCGAGGGCCCGTTCCCGGAGATCCTCCAGGTTGCTCGGTGCCTGGTCGGCGGTCCTCACACCGCGCATGCTACGGGAGGAAGAGCCCGGTCCTGCCCGCGCCTTGGATCGGGGGCGCCAGAGGACGCGACTCGTACCCAGACGCCGGCCGTGTGCGTCCCGGGGGCCGGTCGATGAAAGACTCGGCCCCCATGACCACGGCACCTGCTCCCACCGACGCCCTCGAGGGCTTCAGCAAAGAGGAGTTCGAGTCGGGCGGGAAGCGGCGCGACGTCTACCGGATCGGGAGCGGCCCGGCGGTCATCGTCATGGCCGAGGTTCCCGGGATCACCCCCCGAGTCGCCGAGTTCGGCCGGAGGGTCGCCGCGGTCGGCTGCACCGCCGTGCTTCCCCGGCTCTTCGGTGAACCCGGCGGGGCGCCGTCGGCGGGAGCCATGATCAGGACCCTGGTCCCGGCCTGCATCTCACGAGAATTCTCGATTCTGGCCCTCAAGAAGACGAGCCCGGTCACCGTCTGGCTCCGGGCCCTGGCCCGTCACGAGCACGAGCGCTGCGGTGGGCCCGGGGTCGGCGCCGTCGGCATGTGCTTCACCGGCGGCTTCGCCCTGGCCATGATGGTCGACGACACCGTGGTGGCACCGGTGCTGAGCCAGCCGTCCCTCCCGTTCCCCGTCGGCAAGGCCCGGAAGGCCGACATCGGGCTCTCCGACACTGACCTGGCACGGGTGAAGGAGCGGGTCGCCGGGGGGACCTGCGTGCTCGGCCTGCGGTTCACTGGCGACCCCTTCTGCTTCCCCGAGCGCTTCGACACGCTGCGCCGGGAGCTGGGGGACGGATTCGTCGCGGTGGAGCTCGACTCGTCGCCGGGCAACCCTCACGGGCATCCAAAGGCGGCCCACTCGGTGCTGACCGAACATCTCGACGACCGCCCGGGAACCCCGACGAGGGCGGCGTTGGACAAGGTGCTCGACTTCTTCCGCCAGCGCCTCGTCGAGCCCGCTACCTGAGCGGACCGCGGGGCCTCGTTCCGAGGAGGGATCCCGACATGCAACCCTCGCCCACCACCCGTCGGCCGGCGACGAGGCCGGTCGTCCCCGGAACGCCCGGCGCGCCATGACCGGGCCGGACACGACGGTCCCCTTCGTCCCCGGAGCCAAGGCGGCCGAGCTGGCCCGCGCGGAGGACGGGTGGACCCTGCGCTACCGGGACGGCAGCGGCGCGGTGGTCCGGACCACCTCGCTGACCGAGTCGCTGATCGATGTGGGGGCGGGCGGGTCACCGGCACCGCCCTCTGTGGTCGAGGATCGGGTGGAGGCGCTCTTGCGGGCCGTGGGCTACGCCACCGCGCGCGCCGACCCGCCGGCCGCATCGTTCGCCGCCTGGGACCTCACCGCCCTCGGGGCCTGAGGGGCGCCGAGGGCTCCTCGCGAGATGCCGGTGTGGCCGGCTGGCCGGTGCCCGGCCGACGCCGAGCCGGGTCCGCCGTCACGGCCGAACCGGGAGATCGCTACGAGGGGGGAACGGTCGCCGGCGGCTGTTGGAGGGTGGTCGCTCCCTTCACGAGGTGGCCGCGGACCACCCTCCAGACCGTTGTCGCCTTACCGGACGGGCAACAGGTGGCGTCTTGTGGACCGTAGAAGACCTGCTGCGCGACGAGGCGTCCCGGCTGGACGCTGACCCCCCCGGGTTGGTCGTCGAAGGTTGGCGGCAGGAGGCCACGGCCCGACGCCACCCCTGGGTCCAAGATGCCCACGACGGCGGGAGGCCTCTTGGCGACGTCGAAGACCACCAGGGAGTCCGAGAGCTCGCCGTCGGCCGTGCCGCCACCGTTCGTGCACGACACGTTGACGACCTGCACCGGTAGCCCCCCGGCCAGGTTGCCGCGCGCGACGGGGCCGTACCCGAAGACCTGTACCTCCCCGCCGCCACCGCCATGGAGCTCGTCCTCGGGCCACCGCGTCGTCGGAGCGAGGGCCACGCCGTGCCGGAGCACGAGGAGGCTGGGAGACCCGCACACGGCCCCGGGGACCGTCCCGGACCACGGGGTAGGGGACGAGGGTGCGGCGAACGCCGCCGGAGGGCACAAGAGGCCCAGCCCGCCGACGGCCCCGGTGAGTAAGGCGGTGCCGATGCGTGCCCCGAGCCGAGCGCTCCACCCCCGCATGGCGCGAAGTTAGCCCGACGCCGACCGGCGCCGACCGGTTCGGTCCCGGAGCTGGAGTTTGCGGGGCTCGGCTGTTCGCGTTGCGGGCTGCCTTGCCCTGGGCTGGAGGCTCCCGTCTCCCCGCAGAGAGCTCAGTCAGCGAACCTGGCTCGCGCTCGACCCGCCATCGCCTTGATGGCGTCCTGTTCAAGAGAAGCCGGAACCGGGCTGTTGAGAGAGCGGAACGTTCCCTGAATGACGACCGGTCCGACGGCCTCGTTGATGACGTCGGTGTAGGAGAGCCCGGCCGTGTTGGTCAGGGTACACACGACGTCGGCGACGTAGTGCCAGCCCGACGTGCCCGGACCGGCGACGCCCTCTGGCAACGCGGAGATTGTCGAGCCTGTCAACTCCAGATCGCAGTCCGCCTGTTGGCTGACCGCGGCGTCGGACTGCTGTAGGACAGCGTCGTCCCGCGGCTTGGCGCAGTCAGGCCCGTAGCTTGGTGCACCGATCGCAGCGACGGCACGGCGTGCATCCACGGCAAGAGGCATGATGACGACATCGGACGACGCGAAGAGACCGGTCTGGCTGCCGGAGTACTCGGGCGAGACGACGTCGGCGAGCCAGGGTTCGCTGCTGAGCGGCGTGCAGGGGCCCGGCTGGTTGTGCGAGCTGACCACGCTGCCAAGCTGGGTCTGGTCGGAGAGCGAACGCCTGAGATCTGACTCCTGCAAGGAGATGCTTGTCGCCGTGACCGTAGGACTGGCGATCGAGGTCGTAGGGTCTGGCCCGGCCTTCGGGCTGTTGCCGTTCGTGTTCCCGGCCACGGCCAGGAACGCGGCGCCCCCGGCGAGGGCGACCACGACCAGCACCACCAGGAGTGTCGTCAGCTGTCGCCAGTACGCCGTACCTGTGGTTCCGGGGCGGGCCGGGCTCGGTGCGACCCGTCGAGGCGGCCATCGGGACGAGTGGCCAACGGGGGCGGTGGGACCCCACCGCCAGGACCGGCCGGGTCCTTGGTCGGACGGGGCCTGGGGAACCGGTCGCCCGCCACCGGCGGGAGGGATCTCGGGCACCGCCAGGGGGCTCTGGTTCGGGGGCTCGGGCGTTCGGACCGCGGGGTGCGACTCGGGCGGATACCACTTGCCGTTTGACGCCAGCCACCAGCCCGGCCCCCGTGAGACATCGCTCATGGTCCCCCCTCGCCGGTGAGGAGAATACCGGCGACCGACCCGGGTCTGCCACGGTGGCGGGGCCCCCGTGGCTGGCCCATCTGCAAGGGTCAGGCGCCCAGGGTCCGGAGAACCGCGGCCTTCGCCGTGCCCGACGATCCCCAATCTTCAAGCTGGCGGGCTAGAGCTGTGGGGACCCCGAGCGTAGGGTTGAGGCACCGCCCTGTGGGGCGGTTGTCAAGGCGAGGAGGCGATCACAATGGCGCTCTATTACTACTCGGACAACCCCGAGTACTACACAGACGTTTACCATGACAACGAGAACTGCCCCGAGGGCAGCAAGATTGAGGCGAAGGACCGCAAGGAAGCCGGTGCCGTTCCGGCCGGGCGCCGACTTTGTGAGTCCTGCTGAAAGCCGGGCCATCCCGGCGAGTGCGGACCTCGCCCGGACACCGGGCGAGCACCCGCAGCGAATGGCCGCTCCTGCCCGTGGCGATGACGGCAATGTGGGTCCTCTGGTTCGGGTCGTGCTGTCCGAAGGGGCCGCGCGAAGTGAATCCCCCTGAGAATGAACGGGTTTCTTGCTGCCGGTCCCGTTGCTCTGGCCCGATCCACAACCCTCAGACCAGTTCCGATGGTCGCTACGCCGGTCGGTCCAGAGTCCGAGCTACGGGCGAGTGGCGTGGAGGATGCACGTGGTGAAGTCCACCGTAAGTGCGTCGTCTTCAACGAGAGGCAGCATGCCGGTGCTCGGCCCTCCGTCCAATTCGTCTCGCAGGAGGCCCTCGACCGCCTCGGCGTCGGACTGCTCGGTCATGGCTACCGAGACAGGGAGCCTGATCGAGAACGCGCTGGCGTAGGTGAGCCCGTCCCTCCCACCAGGGAGCAGGTCCGAAAGCTCCTCGGCCAGGTAGCTCCGGACGTGTGAGGGATCAAGGAGGCGGTGGACCTGGTCGAAGGCGTCTCGGACGCCGGGGTCGGGGGGTACGAGGTCGACGAGCACGAGCCGTCCACCGGGGCGACAGACCCGGGTCATCTCTTCGGTGGCTCGGCTCGGATTGGCGAAGTGGTGTATCGATCCTCGGCAGAAGACCAGGTCGAAGGAAGCGTTCACGAACGGCAGGTCCTCGGCATCGCCCTCTTGGAGGAGCACGTTACGGATCCCGTTATCGGCGAGGCGTTGGGCACCGAGGTCGAGCAGAGCCCGGGTGATGTCGATGCCGACGACCTCACGTACCCGGGGAGCGACCGACTCGCCAGCATGACCGGCACCACAGGCCACGTCGAGGGCCACCATGTCCTCGTGGAGGGGTTCGATCCAGGCAAGCTCACCAGAGCGTTTGGCGAATGGGGAGTCTTCGCCTGAAAAGAGCCCAACCTGGCGCTCGAACGACTGGCGGACATGGGCGGCGTGATGATGCTCCACCATGAACTCCTTCACTCAGACCGAGTTTCATCGAGGACCTGCTCCATGAAGGTCGAATTGCCCTCCCGGTTCGGTGTTCGGCCGTTCGGGTCGTCGCGGTGCTCTGAGGCGGGTTCTTGCTTCAGCTCCTCACAGTGCCGTTCCGTCTCGGGTCGCCGACGGAGGTGGTCTCGAAAATGCCAGCCAGCCCCGCCAAGGCTCGAACGACTCCTCGACCACGCGCAGCTGATGTGTTCTGAACTCGACAGAGGGCCTGTAGAACGATCGTCGTCGCTTGGTTCGGGAGCGGGAATCCAACCGATGCCGATCACCTGCTGGTCGACGAGGTCGACGTCGTGGACGACGGCCAGCACGTCGACGATGGGTTTGGCCGCAATGCCGGGCACTGCCGTGCTCCCAATGTGCTCTACCGGTGGCACGAGGGAGGACGCCAGGGCGAACTCGAGGGGTGCCCGCTGCCCCTCGAGGCTTGCTCGCCAACCCGGGTCAAAGGGGACCCGGCGGATGGGATCGCGTTGCACCACGACGAAGGCTACGCGTCAACCCCGGGCACGATGACAGCGCGCGACAACCTGCCCAGAGTCGCTTGACCTGCGGGCCCTCGGCACGTCGCGGGACTCTGCTGGCCATTGTCATCCGGGCTGCGGGAAGCCCGTTTGGCTAGCGTCATGGATGTGCTGGATCTCCTGGTGGCCTCCACCCAGAACAGCGCTCCCCCTGCCGGGTTTTTCATCGGATTTGCCATTCTCTGGGGTGGGCTCGCCCTGGTCAGTGTCGGTTCCTTGGTCTTTGCCATCTTCTGCATCGTGGACATCGTTCGTCGTCCCGATTGGCAGTGGAAGTTGGCTGGTCAAGAAAGGGTCCTCTGGCTCCTGCTCGTCATCCTGATCAACTTCATGTGCCTGCCGCTCGTCATGTCACTGATCTATTGGTTCGCCATACGAAGCAAGCTCATCGTGGTGGAGAAGGCGGCACAGGCGGGTCAGTACGGCCCGGGCTTCATGACGGTCGGTGGGTGGGTGCCCGGGGTGGCCACTGCACCCACCGCAAGCCCGCCAGGCTGGTTCCCAGATCCCGGTGGTCCGGCGAATCTTCGCTACTGGGACGGCGCTCGCTGGACCGGACACACGAGTCCCAATCCCGAAGCGCCCGCCCGCTGAACAGCCGTCCCATGGCCATCGTCGGGGTCTCACGCCAGGTCGATGGACCTCCCGCTGGCAACATCTGGACCCAGTAGCGGCCTAGCCCCCCCTGAGGGATCAGGTATCCACCCGACCAATTGGGTCGAGCGCTTCCGAGGTTCCGGCCCTGGCCATCGACGCCATCGACCGGGGGACGCCCGTGGCGTCGGCGCAACCGGTAAGAGAGCGATGGGAATCGTGACGTTCATGGACGGCGGCGTAGGACGCACAGCCCGGGTCTTCGTCGGATCGGACCTGATCGCTGCCGGGGTGACGCTAGGCGGCGCCTGGCTGGCGTTATCGATCGTCGGTTTGGTTCCGCTGACCGCCGGTGTATTCGGCTTCTGCCTGCTCGCTCCGTTGTTCCACCAGCCGGTGGGCGCCGATCGCTCGCGGGAGACGTGAGGGATGGATCGACACCAGTGGGACGAGCGCTATTGGGCGGTGCGTGTGGCCTGCTCTACGAAGAGCTCCTCGAGGTAGTCGGCGCACCACGCCCCCAGGTCGGGTGGACCGTTGGCCAGCTCAGCCGCGATGGCGAGCGCTGAGTCTGCTCCGAGGAGCCGGTACACGTCGTAAGCATCGCTGTAGCGCTTCTCTTGTCGGGCGTCCCGGCGGGTGCGGGTGGACTGGAGCTTGGCGGCCACAAGGGCGGCAGGCCGAGCGAGACGGAGCGGTCGCTCGATGATCGTTTCGACGCCGTTGGGTGAGTTTCGCAGGAGGCGGAATCGAACATCATCGGCAGTGTCGGCCATCCACCAGTGCGAAAGGATGAACATCCGCTGCCGGGAGTCGTCTGGTAGGTCCTCGGGATCGAGCCGGGTAGCCACGTCGATCACGTCGATCTTGGTGCCATCGGCAAGGACGACCCCCGTCGACGTCGCCTCGCCGGCGTGGGCGAGCAGTACCACCTTTCCCTCGGGTTCGGCGTCCCGGGCCAAAGCGTCGATGTCTCCGGTGGAGCGGTGCGCACTGGTGGTTCGAACCATCACGGCGAGGCCTCCGATGAGTGTCCAGTCACGGAGCCCCGACGCGTCGAGCCCCTCGAGTCCCCGGAAGAGGCGTTCGATCGTGCCCTCGGCGTCGGCAGTGAGGGAGAACTCGTCGGGTCTACCAGACACGTTGCCAGCCGGCCGGGGGTTCGAAGTCTTCGAGGACCTCGCGGCCGCGAGGATCCTGAGCGAGGTCCAGTGCCGCCACGACCGGATGTACCGCTGGCCATTCGGTGTCGGCCAGCCCGCGCCCCGCGAGGTCGACTCGGTGACTGACGATCCACGGGCTGGGTGCTACGGCAACGGTGCAGGCCCGCTCGTCGTTCGCCGCGGCACGGTCGTAGAGATGCACGGCGACGCGCAGGGTGCGCTCGTCGGGCACGAAGAAATCGGGTGGGTACCCGCCGGCGACGGGGGCCTTTGCCCCGAAGGCCGCGGCGGCGACCGGGCCGCGCAGGGCCCACCCAGTGATCGCTTCGGGGTCATCGAGCCCAAGGCGCAGCTGGCTCGTCCGGGCCGCGTCACCCGGCGTCGGCATCGTCGCCAAACCAGCGAGGTGGACGGTCCGACCCCACTCGCTGGCCAGGTTCCAGAACAACTCGGGGAAGATGGGACCTCCGGTTGGATCCACGAGCGATGCCTGTCGGAGGGACCGCAGCGCGTGCGAGATGGTGCTCGGGGAACGGTCGAGGAGCCGTGCCGCCTGCCGGACGCCCACGGGGCCGGCCTCGGCGAGGAGCAGCAGCGCGAGCTCTCTGCTCGCAGCTGTGGTCAGAGGAGGGCTTGGCGGCGAGTCACCGCGGACCGCGGTCACGGGGGTCTCGATCATGAGGGGCCCTGTCCAGAACCGGAGATGGCCGCCCCGGTCGAGCCACGACCAACCGGCCTCCTTCAACTGACGGCGGACTTCTGGCATCAGGTTGTCGGCCACCATCATCTTGGACGGTCCTTCGTCGACCACGGCGGCTCTCAGGAGCGCCGCCGTGGTCGACGGAGTCGGGCGCTTGGCAGTCTTGACCTCGACCAGGAGACGCTGGCCGTCTTTGGTTGTGACCGCCAGATCCGCCCCAGTGTCGGAGGGGGCGGCTCGGCGTACCCGGAGATCCGGGGCCACTTGATGGAGCGCGTCAGCAATGTCAGAGAGGGCGGTCATTTCGACGCTGGTCCTGCGCACGAGGGGCAGTATACCCCGGGGTGATCGGTGTTCGATACAACTGAACAGTGGACAGACTCGGGGTCCTTCCGAGATGAGGACCACTGCGAGAGCGACGGTGAGCCGGCCTGTAGGCGGGGTTCTGTCCAGCCCCATTCGGGGCCTGTGTGGCCATCCATCTACGCGGCCTACCTGGGGACTGCCCTTCCGGAGAGGGGCGGGACGGGCCGCCCATGTCCCACGCTTGGCCTTGCTCCGGGTGGGGTTTGCCGAGCCGAACCGGTCGCCCGGGTCGCTGGTGCGCTCTTACCGCACCGTTTCACCCTTGCCTGTGCGGGCCTGAGCCCGCCATCGGCGGTCTGTTCTCTGTGGCACTTTCCTGCGGGTCACCCCGACTGGCCGTTAGCCAGCACCCTGCCCTGCGGAGCCCCGACCTTCCTCGACCCGGTCCCGTCCCGAGGGCCGACCCGGGCCGCGGCCACCCGGCCGGCTCACCGTCGAGAACAGTGTGCCAGGCGGAGCCGACGCCCGCCGCGGGTGGCCCCGGACCCTCGGTGGTTCCACCACACCGGGTGGTTAGGGTGTGCGCCGTGACACCCGGTGCCGAGGAGTTGGTGGCCGACGGACACCCCGACTCGCTCAGCGTCGGGGAGCTCTACGGCCAGGTGGCGGTGGCCCTGGGCCGGGCCTTCCCCCGGTCCCGCGAGCTGTGGGTGCGCGGCGAGATCCAGAGCCTGACCGAGGCCCGGAGCGGCCACGGCTACCTCGAGCTGGTGGATCCTGACGGCTCGCACGACAAGAACGCCCCTGCCCTCAAGGTGAACTGCTGGAGCTCGAGGTGGGGGCCGATCAAGCGAGGGCTGGCGGGCGAGGGGATCACGCTCGAGAAGGGCACGGTGGTCACGATGCGCGGACGGGTGGAGTTCTACGCCCCCCGGGGCCAGGTGAACTTCATCGCCGACGCCCTCGACGTCACGGCCCTCTTGGGAGCCCTGGCCGCCAAGCGCGCCGCCCTGGTGCGCCAGCTGGCCGCCGAGGGCCTGCTCGAGGCCAACCGGTCCTTGGTGGTGCCGGCCGTCCCGCTCCGGGTGGGCCTGGTGGCCAGCCCCGCCACCGAGGGCTACTTGGACTTCGTGGGCCAGCTCAACGAGTCGGGGCTGTCGTTCTCGGTGCGGGTGGCCCCGGTGCGGGTCCAGGGCACCGGGGCCCACCGGGCCATCGCCCGGGGCATCGCCAACCTCGGGGCCGCGGGGTGCGACGTCGTGGTGGTGGTGCGCGGCGGGGGTTCGAAGGGGGACCTGGCCGCCTTCGACACCGAGGTGGTGGCCCGGGCCGTCGCCACCTCGGTCGTCCCGGTCTGGACCGGTATCGGGCACACGGGCGACGAGTCGGTGGCCGACCTGGTGGCCAACCGCCGCTTCATCACGCCCACCGAGTGCGGCCAGGAGCTGGTCCGCCGGGTGGGCTCGTGGTGGGACCGCTCGGTGGCCGGCCCGGCCTCGCGCCTCGCCCAGCGGGCCACCGAGACGGTGGGCGGTGCCGAGCAGCGGGCCCGGGCGGCCCGGGGCCGCCTGGCGGCCACCGCCCGCCACGTGGTCACCCTCCAGTCCGAGCGCCTGGGGGCCCAGTCGGTGACCGTGGCCCACGGTGCGCCCCGGGTGCTCGACGAGGCCGGACGGGGCGTCCACAGCCGGGCGGCCCGCCTCGGGGCGGGTGCCCGGACCCATCTCGAACGCGGCGAGGACCGGGTCGTCGTCTGGCGCCGCCTCCTGGCCGCCTACGACGTCGACCGCCAGCTCGAGCGGGGCTACACCCTCACTTTGAACACAGACGGCCGTCCCCTGCGCAGCGTCGGCGGTCTCCTCGAGGGCTCGGTCCTTGTGACACGCTTCGCCGACGGCACCGCCCGCTCGGTGGTGGCGTCGGCGTCGGTCGGACCACCCGGGCCGGGGAACGATCGGCCCGCCGGCGGCCGAGGACAGGAGAGCCCATGACCCCGACCGATCCCGGGACCTCTCGTCCGGTCGACGACCTCAGCTACACCGAGGCCAGCCGCGAGCTCGACGAGATCGTGGCCTTCTTCGAACAGCGCGAGGTCGACGTCGACCAGCTGGTGGCCCGGCTGGAGCGAGCCACGGCCGTCGTGGCCGAGCTGGACCGGCGCCTGCGCCGGACCCGGGCCCAGGTCGAAGAGCTGGTACCCAAACTCGAGGCGGCGGCCGGCCCGGCGGGCAGAGAGCGAGACGACGAGGAGGCCGAGACTGAAGCCGAGCTCGACGTGGCCGACGAGCTGGTGGACGAGATCGAAGAAGTGCTCGAGGCCGAGCCCGGCGACGACCCGCAGGGCCTGTTCTGATGGACCGCAGTCTCCGGGGGGTGACGGGCTGATGGCCACGGCCGAGACCGACGACCGGCTCTACTTTCGCCAGCTGCTTTCGGGCCGCGACTTCGCCCGGGCCGACCCGGTGGCCCGCCAGATGGTCAACTTCGCCTATGCCATCGGTGACCGCCGGAGCGGCGAGGCCTTGCTGGTCGACCCGGCCTACGCCGTGGACGACCTGCTGGACGTGCTGGCCGCCGACGGGATGCGCTGTGTCGGGGTGCTCGGCACCCACTTCCACCCGGACCACCTCGGGGGGGACCTCGCCGGGTGGTCGATCGAGGGGGTGGCCGCCCTGCTCGAGCGGGTCCAGGTGCCGGTCCACGTCCAGCGCGACGAGGTGCCCTGGGTCGAGCGGGCCACCGGCGTGCCGGCGGCCGAGCTGGCGGCCCACGACAGCGGCGACGTGGTGAGGGTGGGGGAGGTCGGCGTCGAGCTGGTTCACACCCCCGGGCACACGCCGGGCAGCCAGTGCTTCTTGGTGGAGGGTCGCCTGGTGGCCGGCGACACCCTCTTCTTGGAGGGGTGCGGCCGGACCGACCTCCCCGGGAGCGACCCCGAGGCCATGTACGAGTCGCTCACCACCCGCCTCGCCCGGGTGCCCGACGACGCGGTGCTCTTCCCCGGCCATCTCTACTCGGCCGAGCCCTCGGCCTCCATGGGGGAGACCCGGCGGACGAATTTCGTCTTCCGCCCCCGCAGCGCCCGGGAGTGGCTGGCCATGTTCGGCCGGTGAGCAGCCCGGCGCCCTCGGGGTCGCCGCCGGCGGACCCGCTCGGCGACCACGACACCGTCGTCGTCGTCGGTGCCTCGCTGGCCGGGCTTCGGGCCACCGAGACCCTGCGGGCCGAGGGCTTCGGGGGGCGCCTGGTCCTCGTCGGCGAGGAGTTCCACCTCCCCTACGACCGCCCGCCCCTCTCCAAGCAGGTGCTGGCCGGCACCTGGCCGCCCGAGCGGGCCGTCCTGGCCGACAACAAGAAGATGGACGAGCTGCGGACCGAGCTCGTGCTCGGCCACCGGGCGGTGTCGTTCGACGCCGGGGCCCGCCGCCTCGTCCTCGACGACGCCCGGGTGCTCGAGGCCGACCGGGTGGTGGTGGCCACCGGCGCCCACCCGCGCCAATTGGCCGGGACCGAGGGCCATGACGGGGTCCGGGTGCTGCGGACCCTCGACGACTCGACCGGACTGCGCCGCCAGGTGACGGCGGTCGGTCCGGGTTGCCGGGTCGTCGTCATCGGCGCCGGGTTCATCGGCTCGCGAGGTGGCGTCGACCTGCGCCGACCTGGGCTGTGCGGTGACCGTCCTCGAGGCCCTGGCCACGCCGCTGTCGAGCGCGCTCGGCCCCATGGTCGGCGAGGCCTGCGGCCACCTCCACGCCGCCCACGGGGTGGACCTTCGCACCGGGTCCGCCGTGGCCGCCGTGCACCGGCCCGGCACCGCCGCCGGTGGTGCCGACGAGGGACTGGCGGGCCGGGTGGCGTTGACCGACGGGTCGTCGGTGGCCGCCGACGTGGTGGTGGTCGGCATCGGCGTGGTGCCCAGCGTCGGCTGGCTGGCGGGCTCGGGGCTCGAGGTCGACGACGGCGTGGTCTGCGACCGGTCGCTCTTCTGCGCCGACGGGGTGGTGGCGGCCGGCGACGTGGCCCGCTGGGACTGGGCGGCCGGGGGGGAGGGCCCGGTCCGCATCGAGCACTGGCAGCTGGCGGCCGAGATGGGGGTCGCCGCCGCCCGCAGCCTCCTGGCGGGCCGGGCCGGCGCCCCGGCCTTCGAACCGGTCCCGTACTTCTGGTCCGACCAGTACGGGGTGCGCATCCAGGTCCTTGGCCACCCGCGCCCCGACGACGAGGTTGTGGTGGTCGACGGCTCCTTGGCCGAGGGCCGGTTCGTCGCCCTCTACGGGCGCCGGGGGCGCCTCGCCGCCGCGCTGGGCGTGAGCCGGCCCCGACAGCTCATGGCCTTCCGGCCCCTGCTGGCTGGCGGGGCGTCGCTGGCCGAGGCGAGGGCCCTCCTTCGGGGCTGAGCGGGTCGCCGGCCGGGCCCCGCTGGCCGCGGCGCCACGAGCGGGCGTCGCGACGCAGCCGCCGGGCCGCCCGGCGCAGCCGGCGGCGCCGGGCCAGGTCGGGCTCCACCCCGAGGTAGGCGGCCCGCTCGGCCGCCCCGGCCAGCTCGACCGCACCCAGCTCGGCCCCCCAGCCCGCCGCCTCCCGGCAGCGGTCGAGGCGCGCCGCGGTGTCCAAGAGGGCCTCGCCCGGCTCCACCACCAGGCCGGCCCGCCGGGCCGCCCGGTTGAGCTCGGCCCCGAGGGCCCCGGCCCAGGTGGCCGGTCTCCGGCGGCGCCAGGCCACCAGGGCCAGGACCAGGGCCAGGGCACCCAGGACGGCGGCCACCGGGACCAGGGGCACCCGGCGCACGGCGCCGGCCAGGTCGTGGGCGACGGCCGCTTCGGGGGTGGGGTTGGCGTCGGGGACATAGGCCGTGGGGTCGAAACTCTGCCAGCCGTAGCCGGGGAACCAGACCTGCACCCAGGCGTGGGCGTCCTTGGCCTCCACCTCGTAGAGGTCGGTGATGGGGTTGTAGGGGCCCGGGACGTAGCCGGTGGCCACCCGGGCGGGGACCCCGATGGTGCGCAGCATCACGGCCAGCGACGTGGCGATCTGCTCGCAGTAGCCCTTGCGGTTGCCGAAGAGGAACTCGTCGACGGTGTCCTGGCCCGGCGCCAGCGCTGGGATGTCGGTGGTGTAGCGGGTATGGGCGCCGATCCAGGCCTCGAGGGCAGTGACCTTGGCGTAGGTGGTGGGGGCGGTGGCCGTGATCCGCCGGGTCAGCGCGCCCACCGCCGGATAGGGGTGGGGGAGCTGGAGGTAGCGGGCAAGCTCGGCCGACGAGAGCTGCGCGCCGGGGAAGGCCCCCGGGACGACGCCGCGCGACAGCTCGGCCGGTGTCGCCGTGTTGACGCTGGACAACACGGTGTAGATCGAGCCGGGTCCCATCGAGGTCCCGGCCCGTATCGTCCCGTCGGTCCCCACGAACAGTCGCCGGGAGGGGAACCAGACCTCGACGGCGTTGTCGGCGTGGAAGACGAGGTTCGGCCCCGCCTGGGCCAGGTAGAAGGTCTGGTAGTCCTCGCTGCCGGCCAGCTCCTCGCCGGTCGACGGCGGGATGTCGAAGGGGGGCCCCGAGACGAGCAGCCGCCAGGTCGGCGTCCCCGGCGGGGCCGGGCTGGCGGCCCAGCTCTGCCCGTCCCAGCGGTCGAACGTCTCGGCCACCCAGAAGGTCGGCCGGTCGGCGCGGACCCGGAAGACGACCTGGTCGCCGAGCGAGCCCCGGATGGCCGTGTCGAGGGGGCCGGCGAAGCCGAGGAACCCCCCGACCCGGGTGGCCCCGGTAGCCGAGGCGGCGTGGAGGGGCTCGTTGCCCTTGGAGCCCCCGCCGACCAGCCCGGCCGGCTGGCTGACCGGGACGTCGCCGGCCAGGGCCGAGGGGAACACCAGGTTGCTCGCCGCGTGCGGAGCGGGCACCACGGCGACGATGGCCGTGCCCACGACCACCACGGCCAGCGCGCTGAGCGCCACGGTCCGGGTCCGCACCGGGGCCCCCCCGGCCATCGAGCCCCACATGGCCAGCAGCCCCAGCAGCCCGAAGGCGGCCCAGACGACGACGTAGAGCCCGAAGGTGGTGTCGATCGCCTGGGCGGCGGCCACGGCCATCAAGGTGGCCGACCCGGCGAGGGAGAACCCGAGGTCGCGCCGCGACGGCACGTCGAAGGCGTGGGCCGCCTGGATCAGGGTGAACAAGATGGCCAGGGGCCGCTCGACCGACGAGAGGTCCCCGGCGGTGGCCGTGTTCGAGATGGTGGCGAAGAACCAGACGAACGAGCCCACCACGACGGCGGCCAGGACCACCTTCAAGAACGGCAGTGGGTGGCTGCGCCGCCGGTAGGAGAAGACGTTGCCCACCACGATCAGGACCATCGAGCCGGCCGCCAGCCAGCCCGGGAGCTCGCCCTGGGCCCAGCAGGCGGCGATGGCCACGACCACCGAGCCGGCCGACGCCGCCCGGAACAGGACCGAGTGCTCGGGCGGCCCGGGCTGGTTGGCCCGTCTGACCGTCTCGTAGAGGCTCACGGCCCGGCCCCCCGCCCGGTCCGGGCCCGCGGGTCCGGGGCCCGGGGGAGGGCCCGGGCCAGGCGCCGGCCGGCGTCGGTCACCCCCTCCACCTGGCCCTCGACCGGTCCCCCCGGCTCGGCGGTCACCAGCACCACCGCCCGCCCGGTGTTGAGCAGGCTCTGGACCGTGCCCAAGACGTGCTCGGCCGCCGCCTCGGCCGCCGCGGGGTCGTCGGGGAGGACGCCCCAGACCCGGACCGGCCGGGCGGCCGGTGTCTCCATCTCGCGCACCATGAGGCCCCCGGCGTGGGCGGTGGCCGGCCAGTGGACCCAGTGCTGGAGGTCCCCGGCCCGGTACTCGCGCACACCGCGGGGCTCGCCCACCCGGGCGTCGACCCGCCGGGCGTCCTCCCCGGCCGAGCGGTCGTCGATCAGGCCGACGGGGTCCGGGGTCCCGGTGCGCGGGGCGACGAGCACCGGGCGCGACAGCTCGACGACCACCCGCTTGCTCCACCACAACAGGCCGAAGGGCGCCGCGCTGGCCACCTCGACCGCGCAGCGCTCGAGCACCCCGCGTCGGCGGGGCACCACGCTGAGCGGGACCGTCCGGCGACGCCCGGTGACCCGCTCGGGCCCCGGGGGCTCGAGGGGCCGCAGGCGGAGCGGGCCGCTCACCGCCACCTCGAGCACCATCGGCGTGTCGACGGTGGCGTCGACCGGGCCGGCGCTGGCCGCGCAGCGGGCCCGTCGCACGAACAGCGCCGGGGCGACCAGCCCGATGACCAAGAACGAGGCCAGCAGCACCCCGAGCGCCTGGACCCACCCCGACCCGCTGTTGTGGGCGACGGCGGCCCAGGCCGCCAAGGTGAGGATGGTCCCGGCGACCGGCCCGAAGGCCCGCCGGGGCCGGGGGAGGGACTGGGCGGACCGGCGCCGCCCGCCGGTCGGGGGTCCGGGAGCCCCGACCGGGGCCCGGCTCACGGCCGGGGTGCCGGCGTGGTGCGCAGGACCTCGGTCACCACCGCGGCACCGGCCTCCGAGCCCCCGTCGGTCACCAGGCGGTGGGCCAGGCTGGCCACGGCCATCGCCTGGACGTCGACCGGGGACACGTAGTCGCGGCCGTAGAGGAGGGCGTGGGCCTGGGCCGAACGGACGAGGGTGATCGAGGCCCGGGGGCTGGCCCCGAGCCGCACCGGGGCCGCCTGGCGGGTGGCCCGGGCCAGGGCCACCGCGTACTCGGCCACCGGTGTCGCCACGTGCACGGCCCGGGTGGCCCCGATGGCCCGCGACCAGGTGTCCACCGAACACACCGCCTGGAGGTCGGCCAGGGCCTCCCGGCCCCCCGAGCGCAGCGCCAGCTGGGTCTCGGTCTGGGCGTCGGGGTAGCCGAGCGGCGTGGAGAGGGCGAAGCGGTCGAGCTGGCTCTCGACCAATGGGAACGTCCCGAGCTGGCCGATGGGGTTCTGGGTGGCCAGGACCAGGTGGGGGCTGGGCAGCGGCCAGCTCTCCCCGTCGACGCTCACCTGCTGCTCCTCCATCGCCTCGAGCAGGGCCGACTGGGTGCGCGGTGGGGTCCGGTTGAGCTCGTCGAGGAGCACCACGTGGGCGAAGACCGGCCCGGCCCGGAACTCCCAGCTGTGCGAGTCCTGGTTGTACACCGAGACGCCGGTCACGTCGGTCGGCAGCAGGTCCGGGTGACCTTGGACCCGGGAGAGCTCGGCGCCGAGCGAGACGGCCAGGGTCCTCGCCAGGACCGTCTTTCCCACCCCGGGCACGTCTTCGATCAACAGGTGCCCGCCCGAGAGGGCGGCCACGACGGCCACGGTCACCGCGGCCGGCGTCCCGAGGACGACCCGCTGGAGGTTGGCGTGGAGGGCCCGGGCCACGTCCACGTAGCCCCCGAGTGCCCGTTCGCCGTCTGCGGTGGCCGGCCGGGTCGTCGTCATGGCACCCCCTCCCTCCGGTCGCTGCTCAGAACGCTATGCCCGAAAGCTCGGGGACCGTGCGCGCCGAGCGCTCCCGGGCCTCCAGCCAGCGCTCCCGACGGGCCGCCCGGGCGCCCCCGTCGAGTGTGGGCTCGACGGCGTGGCGGGGCCGGTAGGCGGCCGCCACGTCGTCCTCTGTGCCCCAGGTCCCCACGGCCAGGCCGGCAAGGAACCCCGCCCCGAGCGTGGTGGCCTCCACCTCGGCCGAGACCTCCACCGGCCGGCCGACCGCCTCGGCCAGGGCGGCCACGAACACCTCGTTGGCCGACATGCCGCCGTCGACCCGCAGGGTCGTGACGCCGAGGCCGCTGTCGGCCTCGGCCGCCTCCAAGAGGTCCGCCCCCCGGTGGGCCACCCCCTCGAGGACGGCCCGGACCACCTCGGGCCGCCCCGCTCCCCGGGTGAGGCCGACGACCGTCCCCCGGGCGCCGAAGTCCCACACCGGGGTGCCCAGGCCGAGCAGGGCGGGCACGAACCACACGTCGGCCGCCGGGTCGGCCCGGGCGGCCACCGCCGCCGACTCCGCGGCCGAGCCGAGGAGGCCGAGGTCGTCGCGCAGCCACTCCACACAGGTGCCGGCCGAGAGCATCACGGCCTCGACGCCCCAGGTGGGCACGCCGTGGCGCTGCCAGGCGATGATGGGGAAGGTCCCGGCCGCCCCCCGGACCTCCCCGCCCTCGGGCCGCCCCCCCGTGCACAGGTCGAGCATGCCGCCGGTCCCGAAGGTCGCCTTGGCCAGCCCGGGCCTGGTGCAGCCCTGTCCGATCAGCGAGGCCTGCTGGTCCCCGGCGATCCCGCAGATCGGCGGGGCGCCGGCCAGGGCCGTGGCCTCGCCCACCGGGCCCGAGGAGTCCACGATGCGGGGCAGCATCGACCGGGGGATCCTGAGGGCCCCGAGGACGGCGTCGTCCCAGGCCACGTCGCCACCGACGAGGGCGGTGACCCCGGCGTTGGTGGCGTCGGTGACGTGGAGGCCCGCCCCGGCGGCCCCGCCCGACAGCGTCCAGGCCACCCAGCTGTCGATGGTCCCGAAGCACAGCCCCGCCTCGGCCCGCCGCCGCTCAGGGTCGACGTCGTCGAGGATGGCGGCCAGCTTGGTGGCCGACGCGTTGGGCATGAGGCGGACGCCCTCGGCCTGGAGGGCCAGGCAGGTCCCGACGGTCCGCAGGTCCTGCCAGCCGATGCCCGGGGCGACCGGCTCACCGGTGGCCCGGTCCCAGACCACCGTGGTCGCCCGCTGGTTGGCGATCCCCACCCCGGCCACCGGTCCGCCGGCGGCCAGGGCGGCCGAGGCGACCGACACGACGGCCTCGGCCAGACGCCGAGGGTCGACCTCGACCAGGCCCGGCGCCGGGGTGGTCGGGAGCACCTTCAGGTGGTGGACATCGCCCACGGTGGCGTCGGGGCGCACGATGCCCGCCCGCACCCCCGACGTCCCTACGTCGACCACGAGGAGGCTGTCGCCGCCCCCGGCCCTCACGGCCACCCCACCGGTCCGTAGTCCGAGGGCAGGCCGAGTTTGCCCGGGTTGAGGATGCCGGCGGGGTCGAGCGCCGACTTGAGGGCGCCCAGGACGGCGAAGCCCTCCCCGAGGGCGCCGGGGAGGAACCGGGAGCGGTTGAGGCCGATGCCGTGATGGTGGCTGATGGCCACCCGGCGGCGGCCGAGCGTGTCGGTGACGACGTCCCAGGCCCGCCGGTAGTAGTCCTCCTGCCAGGCCAGCGCCCTGTCGTCGGGCGGGGCACCCTCGGGCGGGGCGCCGTCCTCGCCGGGCGCACGACCGGCGAAGGTGAAGTAGAGGCAGGCCCCGTCGGTGTAGGCGTGCGACTGGTGGACCGATGCCACCAGGGTCCCCCGCAGGGCCCGCAGTTCGGCCACCACCTCGTCGGCCAGGGCGGCCAGGGCGGACCAGCGACCGGCCACCTCGACCGTGTCGACCACGATGCCGCCGCGCCACAGGGGGGCCAGGGCCGACACGTCGTTGCGGTGCGACAGCCACCGCTCGACCAGCGCCTCGTCGAGCGGTTCGGCCGGGCCGCCCGCCTCGCCGTCGCGGGCGCACTCCTCGTCCACCACCCCCAAGGTGGCCGCCAGGAGACCGGGATCGGCCTCGTCGAGGACGATGAGGACGCAAGTGTCGGCGACCTCGAAGTTGCGGGCGGACTCGGTGGCGTCGTAGAGGCGCAGGACGGCCGGGGTGGCGCCCCGGCGCAGGATGCGCCGGCAGGCGTCGAGCCCGGCGCGAAAGGACCCGAACCCGAAGGCCCGCCGGCCCTCGGCGGCGGGCAGCGGGTGGATGCGCAGGCGCGCCGCGCTGATCACCCCGAGGGTCCCTTCGGAGCCGACGAAGAGCCCCGAGAGGTTGGGCCCGGTGGCCGCCCGCGGCCCGGTCCCCTCGGTCTCGACGACCCGGCCGTCGGCCAACACCACCTGCAGTCCGACGACCATGTCTTCGATCTTGCCGTAGCGGGTCGAGTACTGGCCGGCCCCCCGACAGGCCAGCCAGCCGCCCACCGTCGACAGGTCCATCGACTGGGGCCAGTGGCCGAGCGTGTATCCGGTGCCCCGGGCCCGCAGCTCGGCCTCGAGATCGGGGCCGAACCACCCGGCGGGGATGTCGGCCAACAAGGACGCCTCGTCCACCTCGATCGGCCCGTGGAGGCCGGTGAGGTCGAGCGACACCCCGCCGAACAAGGGCACCGAGCCCCCGCAGACCCCGCTTCGGCCGGCGGCCGGGGTGACCGGCACCCCGGCCGCCGAGCAGTTGGCCAGGACCTCCGAGACCTGCTCGGCCGAGGTCGGGCGGACCACCACCGAGGGGAGGGCGGGGACCTGGCCCCGCTCGGCCCAGGCGATGGCCACCGGCCACCAGTCGCGCCCGGCCTCGACCCGGTCCGCCTCGCCGCTGCGCACCTCGGCCCCGCTCTCGGCGATCCGCCGGACGACGTCGGCCGGGACGGCGACGCGGGCACCGCCCAGGCGCTCGCCCACCGCGCCGGGGCCCGCCCGCACCTCGGTGACCGGCGTGGGGGTCCTCGGGCTCCCCGGTCCGCTCATCGCCCGCCCTCGACCCGGGCCGGCCCGGCCACCTCCAGGCCGGCCGCCTCGAGCTCGGCCATCGCCGAGGCCGCGAACTGCGCCGCCTGCTCGGCCGCCTGCTCGGCCGTCCAGCCGAGCTCGGCCGCCAACAGCTCGGCCACCGCCGGCGCCGCGGCGGCCGACCGGCGGGCGTCTTGGATCCGGGCCCGGGTCCTGCGGCTGAGCACGTCGTCGAGGGACTGGGCCATCTCGGCCCGAGCCGCGTAGAGGACCTCGGCTCCGAGGTAGGGCAGCCCCTCGATCACCGGCTCGAGCAGCTCGGGCCGGTCGTCGGCCAGGGCCACGACGGCCCGGGCGTCGCTCCCGTAGCGGGCCCAGAGGTGCGAGAGCGTGGCCCGGCCCGCACCCGGGCGGGTCGCCGCTGCTGGCGCCGGTGCTCCGGCCAGGCGGAGCGTCGCCGTCACGCACCGGCGGGTGCCGGGCCGTTCCCCCAAGAGGGCCAGCACCTGGTCCACGGTGTCCTCGGCCATCTTGCGGTAGGTGGTGAGCTTCCCGCCGGTGACGCTCACCACCCCCTCGGGGGAGGTCTGGACGGTGTGGCGCCGCGAGAGGTCGGCGGTGCGCTCCGAGAGCTGGCGCCCGTCGTCGGGCGGCGCGAGGAGGGGGCGCAGGCCGGCCCAGACCCCGGTGACGTCGCCGCGGGTGAGGGCCGAGGTCGTCACCGTGTTGACCGCGTCGAGGAGGTAGTCGACGTCCTCGGGGGTGCACGCCGGGTTGTCGAGCGGTCCGGTGTAGGAGGTGTCGGTGGTCCCGAGGTAGACGAGGTCGACCTCGGGCCAGGGCACGACGAAGATCGACCGGCGGTCCTTGGGCACCGGGATGACCGCGGCGATGTCGGCCGGCAGCTTGGCGGACCCCACGGTGACATGCACCCCCTTGGCCGGGCGGATCGAGGTGGTGTGGGCGCCCTCGTCGAGGGATCGCAGCTCGTCGGCCCAGACCCCGGTGGCGTTGACCACGACCCTTGCCCTGACGTCGAAGTCCGGGCCTTCGGCCGCCTCGCCGAAGGACCCGGTCACGGCCGGCCGGATCCTCGGACGGACCCGGGCGCCGATGACCGTCCCCCGGTCGTCGGTGACGAAGCCCACCACCGGCGTGTAGTTGGCGGCCACCGCGCCGTGGTCCACGGCGGCGGTGCGCAGCACGCTCAGGGTGAGCCGGGCGTCGTCGGCCCGGGCGTCGAAGTACAAGAAGCCGGCCACCAGCCGCTCGGTGTTGAGGGTGGGCAGGTGCCCCAGGGCCTCGGCCTTGGTCACCCGGCGGTGCCGGGTCCCGATGCGGAGCCCGCCGGTCAGGTCATAGAGCCACAGCGCCCACGAGTACGACCGGGCCACGGCCTTGGAGACCACACCGTCGCGCCCGAACAGGGGGACCAAGAAGGGCAGCGGCGAGACGAGGTGGGGGGCGTTGTCCAAGAGCCGCTGGCGTTCGGCCAGGTTCTCGTAGACCAGGCGGAACTCGCGTTGTTGGAGGTAGCGGATGCCTCCGTGGACCATCTTGGAGGACTTCGACGACGTCCCCGACGCGAAGTCGTCCTTGTCGACCAGGGCGGTCCGCAGGCCCCGGCTGGCCGCGTCCAGCGCCACCCCGGCGCCGGTGATGCCCCCCCCGACCACCAAGACGTCGAACTCCTCTTGGCGCAGGCGCTGGAGGGAGCGCTCCCGGTCGAAGGCTCCCCCCTCGGCACCGGGTCGGGGGCGCTCGGGGCGCCGCGCCCGGCGCCGCGGGGGGTGGGGACCCCGGGCGCCGTCGGTCATCGGGCCAGCCTGCCACACCCCCGCGAACCCAACGGGCCGATGGTCCCTGGTCGGGGGGTCGACGGCCGTTATTTCAACAATCATTGTCAAAAAACAATGATTGGCGATATGATGGTGCCGTGCGGTCCCCCGACGAGCTCACCGAGGTGTTCCGACTCTCGGGGCGCAAGGTGACGGCCCAGCGCCAGTGCATCTTCCGGGTGCTCGACGGCAATGTCGACCACCCTTCGGCCGAGGCCGTCTTCGAGTCGGCCCGGGCCGAGATGACGACCATCTCGCTCAAGACGGTGTACCAGACCCTCTACGAGCTGGCCGAGCTGGGGGAGGTGGCGACGCTGGATCTCGGGACCGGCACGGTCCGTTTCGACCCCAACGTGGACACCGCCCACCACCATCTGGTGTGCCGGGGCTGTGGGAAGGTGCGCGACCTCAACGTGGCCTTCGACGAGCTGGCGGTGCCGCCAGGCAAATCCCAGGGCTATGAGGTCCGCAGGGCCGAGGTCGTGTTCCGGGGGCTGTGCGAGGAGTGCCGTCCGGGGGCCGAGAGCAACATTCGACGAAGCAAAGAGAGGAAGACAACACATGCCTGACCTGAAGGGATCAAAGACCGAGGACAACCTCAAGACGGCCTTCGCCGGGGAGAGCCAAGCCAACCGCCGGTACCTCTACTTCGCCCAGAAGGCCGACGTCGAGGGTTATCCGGACGTGGCGGCCCTGTTCCGGTCGGTCGCCGAGGGGGAGACCGGTCACGCCTTCGGGCACTTCGACTTCCTGCGTGAGGTCGGCGACCCGGTGACCGGGGTGCCGGTCGGGGCGACCGAGGACAACTTGAAGTCGGCGATCGAAGGTGAGACCTACGAGTACACCGAGATGTACCCCGGCTTCGCCAAGACGGCGCGCGACGAGGGTTTCGAAGAGATCGCCGAATGGCTCGAGACGCTGGCCCGGGCCGAGAAGTCCCACGCCGGGCGATTCGCCAAGGGCCTCGAGTCGGTCTCCTGAGCGGGCCCCGGCCCGAGCGGGCCCCGGCCGAGGCCAACGGGCCCCCGCGCCCCCGAGCGCTGCCGGGGTGGCCCGCTCGGGTGGCCAGTCCCGCCCCCGGGTGGGTCCGGTGAGCGCCGGGGCGCCCGGCGCCGACGGCCTGCGGGTGGAGGACATCTTGGACCTGCGGGCCTACGAGCGGGTCCGTGACGATTTCCGTCGTCGGGTGATCGAGCGCAAGCGCCGCCGGCGGGTGCCACTGGGGCCGATCATGACCGTCATGTTCGAGAGCGTCGACACCGTGCGTTTCCAGGTCCAAGAGATGGCCCGGGTGGAGAAGATCGCCACCGACGAGGGGATCCAAGGAGAGCTCGACGTCTACAACCGCCTGCTCCCGGCCCCCGGCGAGCTCTCGGCCACCGTGTTCATCGAGCTGACCACCGAAGCCGACCTCCGCCACTGGCTCCCGGCCCTGGTCGGCATCGAGCGGGCGCTGGCCATCGAGCTCGGCCCGGCCGCCGGCGGGGAACCCGAGGTCGTGTGGTCGGTGCCCGAGGAGGCCCACGCCGGGGCCCTCAGCCGCGAGGAGACCACCCCGGCCGTCCACTACGTCCGGTTCGGGTTCACCGAGGCCCAGGTGGCCAGCTTCGCCGCCGGGCCCTGCGCCTTGGCGGCGCGCCACCCGGCCTACGGGGCGCGCACCGAGCTCAGCGGGGCGACGAGGGCCGATCTGCTGGCTGACCTGCGGGGGGAGGGCCAGCCCCTGCCGCTGGGCTGATCAGGGACTACCGGCCGGCGGCGCCCGGCCCGGCCTTTACAGGCCCGACTCTTGTGAGCCATACTTTTCGTTCTGCCGAATTCGGCGCGGGCACGGGAGATCCGGGCGGTGCAGCCGGATCCGGCGGGCTCCCGAATCCGACGTTCCAGAGGAAGTGTCTGTCATGAGTGCCACCCCGTGGCGCAAGCACGGTGCGTGCAGGGGTCTCGACGTCGAGATCTTCTACCCGGTCACCGAGGACGAGGCCGACGCCGCTGAGGCCAAGGCCATCTGCGGCGAGTGCCCGGTCCGTCAGGCGTGCCTGGAGCACGCGCTGGCCCACCGCGAGCGTGAGGGCATCTGGGGCGGCGCCACCGAGCGGGAGCGCCGGCGGATCGTCCGGCAGCGGCGCAAGTCGGCCTGAGCGCCCGGGACCACCCCGGACCGGACCGGTTCAGCGGGCCCACGGGGTCGGTTTACAGGGTGCAGGGGACCGGGTTCCAGGGCTCAGGCTGGGTGTTGGTGTAGACGTCCGACGGCGGTGGCGGGACGGTGGTCGTCGTGGTCGTGGTGGTCGGGCCGCCCAGCGAAGCGCCGGTCACCCCGGTGAACGAGCTGCCCAGGGTGACCACGACCTCGTCGCCGCTCAACTGGGGGTCGGCCGCCAGGACCGTGCCGCCGCCCAGGTGGGCGGCGACGGCGGTGGCTGCCCCCTTGTCGGCTTCGGCGTACTCGACCTCGGTCTGGCCGACCGTCTCGGTCGACGCGTTGGCCACGCTCGTGATCACGAATCCGGCCTGGCGGAGGCCCGCCGCCGTCTGGCTGGCCAGGGGCTGGTTCCAGTCCGATCCGTTGAGGACCTCGACGTGCACGAGGGAGGGGGCCACCGGTGGCGCCGTGGTGGTGGTGGTCGAGGACTTGGCCGGCGCGGTCGTGGTCGTGGTGGCCGCCGGCTCGCTGCCCAACAGGTCGAAGGCCAGGATCATGTCGTTGGCGTAGGGCTGGGCCTCACTCAAGACGTCGGCGCCACCGCTGGTCACGAACCCGTAGGTGGGGAGGGTCTCGGTGTGCAGGTTGGCCGTCGGCAGGCCGTGGAGCTGGTTGGCCAGGGAGAACAGGTCGCCGGCGGTCAGGGTGTCATCGATGGTCAGATTCTGGACGGCGGCGTTGATGAAGTTGTTGATGGCCAACGGGTTGGTCATTGAGGCGTCGAGCTTCTGGAGCACGGCATGGAAGAAGGCGTCCTGGCGCTGGATCCGGCTGAAGTCGCTCAGCCCGTCGTACTGCCAGTAGCCGTCCTTCATGTAGGAGAGGTGCCTGGCCCGCACCAACTCGAGCGCCGTGGTGCCCGGGACGAGCTGGCAGCCGGTCTGGGTGACGTCGAGACCCGAGTACGGGTCCTTCAGCTCGGTCGGGAAGTTCATGGTGATGCCGCCCAGGGCGTCCACCATGCCCTGGAAGCCGTTGAAGTTGACCGACACGTAGTGGTTGATCGGGATGTGCAGGTCCTGTTCGATCGTCTGGATCAGCAGGTCGGGCCCGTTGTTGAAGGCGGCGTTGATGCGGTTCATGCCCGAGATCCCCGGGACGTGGCCCGGGATGTCCACCCACAGGTCGCGGGGGATCGACAGGACGTAGACCTGCTTTTGCCCGGGGATGATCCGGGCGATCATGGTGACGTCGCTGCGCTGGCCGCCCTCCTGGCTGGCGCTGCCGAAGGCATTGGCCTGGACCGAGTTCGTCACGAAGGCCCGGGAGTCCGAGCCCACGATCAAGATGTTGAAGGGCTTGCCCGCGGCGGCCACCCTCAGGTGCTTCGAGTGGATCTTGTGGATCTTGTTGAACTGGTAGTTGGCGTAGACGAAGCCGCCGACCACCACGGTGGCCATGAGCACGATCAGGCAACTCAGGACGATGAGAAGACGCCGGGGCCAGCGCCGGCGCTGCTTCTTTCGCTCCTTGCGGCGTGCCCTCTGGAGGGTCCGGCGATCGAGGATGACGACCGGCTGGTCGTCAGCTGGTGGGGTCCGAGCCACGGGATCCCGAAAATTACTGCCGGAACATCACGGAGAGGCTTCAGGTCGGAGCGGTCGTGGCCGGACCTCGAGGGACCGACGCTCGACGAACGGCGTTGCCGTCGACCTGTGGTCTCGACGTCCTCGGCGCCCGAGCTACTGGGGGGGTGCCGCCGGAGGAGGCTGCTGGGGCGGTCCCGGCGGTGCCTGTGGTGGCTGCTGGGGGGGATAGGCCTGTTGGGGCGGGTAGGCCTGCGGTGCCTGCTGGGGGGGATAGGCCTGCTGGGGCTGCTGGGGGGGATAGGCCTGCTGGGGGTAGGCCTGCCCGGGCTGCTGGGGGGGGTAGGCCTGGGCCTGGTAGCCCTGCCCGGGGTAGCCGCCGCCGGGGCCGCCGATGCCCATCTTGGCCGCCGGGCCGAGATAGCGGCTCGGGCCGAGCCACAGGATGTACCAGAAGATCGGGCCGAGCAGGACCAGGCCGACGGTGAAGGCACCGCCGTGGCCGAAGCTCTTCGAGACGTCGTTCAGCACGATGATCCCCACGATTAGGACCCCGATCCATCCGACGAACGGGATGATGCCCAAGAAGATGAACCAGAACCACCATTGGGGGCGCCCCGAGATCTTGACGATCACCCACCAGTTGTAGAAGGGGATGAAGGCCGCCCAGCCCGGTTCGCCGGCCTTCTTGAAGGCCCCGTACATGCCGAGGGCGAAGATGATGTACAGGGCGATGTACACCACGATGAGGATCCCGACCCCCGAACCGCTGGTCCCGGTGGAGTAGGTCACGGTGCTGGTGAGCAGGTCGGCCATCGGAAGATCCCCCCGAGCTCGTCGCGCACGCTACGCGAATCGGTCATTTCCTAGCACCTGGGACCTGCGGCCGCTGTGATGGTGGGCGGGTGTCCCCGGCCGGCCCCGGGGTGAGGACCTGGGGGTCAGATAGCCTGCGCCGGTGGAATTTGACCTCTCGGCTGAGCTCCTCGAGCTCCAGCAGTCGGTCAGGCGCCTGGCGAGGGACAAGGTGGGCCCACGGGCCAGGGCCATCGACGGTTCGGGGGAGTATCCCGCCGACCTCTTCGAGGCCTTCCGGGACGCCGGCCTGCTCGGCCTGTGCCTGCCCGAGGACCTGGGTGGGTCGGGGGCGGGGATCCTCGGCCTGACCATCGCCATCGAGGAGGTGGCCAAGTACTCCAACGCCGCCGCCCTGATGCTGCTGCTGACCCGCCTGCCGACCGGTCCGGTGCTGATCGCCGGCACCGAGGAGCAGAAGCGGCGCTATCTCCCCGGCATCGCCACCGGCACCTCGCGGGCCGCGTTCGGCCTTTCCGAGGCCCAGGCCGGGAGCGACGTGATGGGGATGCGCACCCGGGCGGTGCCCGATCCGGGGCGGGAGGGCGGTTGGCTCCTGACCGGCACCAAGTGCTGGATGTCGGGGGTCCGCGAGGCCGACTGGTACACGGTGTTCGCCAAGACGGGCGACCCCGAGAGCCGGGCCCACGATTCGATCACCGCCTTCATCGTGGAGCGGTCCTGGGAGGGTGTCGGCCTGGGCCGCACCGACCACAAGATGGGCGTGCGCGGGGTCGACACCGGTGAGCTCGTGCTCGACGGCGTCCGGGTGCCGGCCGACAACGTGATCGGCGAGGTCGGCGGCTTCCGCCTGGCCATGCTCGGGCTCAACTCGATGCGCCCGATCGTCGCCGCCCGGGGCATCGGGCTGGCCGAGGGCGCCCTCATGTACGCCACCGACTACGTGAAGCAGCGGGGCGCGTTCGGCCGGACCATCGCGGACTTCCAGGGGATCCAGTGGGAGATCGCCAAGTGTGCCGTCGACCTGGAGGCGGCCCGATTGCTGACCTACCGGGCCGCGGCGATGGCCGACGCGGGCCAGTTCACCAAGGAGTACGTGCCCTACCTGTCGATGGCCAAGTACCACGCCACCGAGCTGGCGGTCCGGGCCTCGGGCCTGGCCGTCCAGCTGCTCGGCGCGGCGGGCTACATGGAGGACCACCCGACCGAGATGTGGTACCGCGACGCCAAGCAGCTGACCATCGTCGAAGGGACGTCCCAGGTGCAGCTGGGACTGATCGCCCGGGGCGTGCTCGACCACGACCTGTGGTGGGACTGACGATGGCCGACGGGCCAAGCTTCGGCGAGCTCGGCGGTTGGGGCGGCGTCCTGGGCCGGCTCGTGTCCGGCGAGTCGTTGAGCGCGGACGAGGCGCAGACGGTCCTCTCCGAGGTGCTCGAGGGTGAGGCGACGCCGGCCCAGGTGGCCGCGCTGCTGGTGGCCCTGCGGGCCAAGGGGGAGTCGGTGGCCGAGATGACCGGGCTCTCCCGCTCGATGCTGGCCCACGCCGAGCCCCTTTCCATCGAAGGGGACCTGGTCGACCTGGTGGGCACCGGCGGGGACCGGTTGGGGAGCATCAACGTGACGACGATCGCCGCCTTCGTGACGGCGGGGGCCGGGGTGCCGGTGTGCAAGCACGGCAACCGGGCCGCCTCGTCGTCGGTGGGCACGGCCGACGTGCTCGAGGCGCTCGGCGTGGTCGTCGAGCTCGGCCCGGCCGGCGTGGCCCGCTGCCTGCGCGAGGTGGGGATGGGCTTCTGCTTCGCCCAGCGCTTCCATCCGGCCATGCGCTACGTCGGTCCGGTCCGAAAGGAGCTGGGCACCCCCACCGTGTTCAACTTCTTGGGGCCCCTGACCAACCCGGCCCGGGCCCGCTACCAGCTGGTCGGGGTGAGTGACCCGGCCATGGCGCCCAAGATGGCGGGGGTCCTCGGGGCCAACGGCAGCCGCCGGTCCATGGTCGTCTACGCCGATGACGGGCTCGACGAACTGAGCGTCACGTCGGCCTCCACCGTCCTCGAGCTCACCGGGGACGGCGACGGCGCCTTCGAGATCTCGACCTGGCGCCTGGATCCCTCCAGCCTGGGGTTCCCCCGGGCCACCCTGGCCGACCTGAGCGGCGGCGACGCCGCCTTTAACGCCGAGGTCATCCGGCGGGTGCTGGCCGGCGAAGCGGGCCCGCACCGAGACATCGGGGTGCTGAACGCGGCGGCCGCACTGGTGCTGGCCGGCCGTGCGGCGGACCTGACCGAGGGGGTGGCCCTGGCCGGCGACTCGATCGACGAGGGGCGGGCGGCCGCGGTGCTCGAGGGCCTGGCGCGGGTGTCCAACGCCGCCGCCGGCTGAGGCGGGGCCCGACCCCGCAAGCCAGGAACAGCAAGCAGAGGGGAGCCCGTCTCAACCGGCGGCGGTGGGACGGACCGGTGCTACCTCCAAGGTGGCCCCCCCGGCCGCGGTGACCCGCCAGGCCCGCCCGGGCCAGCGCCCGACGTCGAGCACCCCGGGCTCGGCGAGGGCCACCACGCACCCCCCGAACCCGCCACCGGTCATCCGCGCACCGTGCACGCCCCTGGTGGTGGTCAACAGTTCGACCAGGTCGTCAACCTCGCGCGTCGAGCATTCGAAGTCGCGGGCCAAGCTGAGGTGGCTCTCCATCATGACCCGTCCGGCGGCCGGGAGATCGCCGTCGGCGAAGGCGGCGGCGAAGGCCCGCACCCGCTCGCATTCGGAGACCACGTGGCGGGTCCGGCGGCGCAGGACCGGGTCGAGGATTCCGGGCAGATCCGCCCGCTCGGCCCGGCCCAGCGGGGCACCGAGCTCGAGGGCGGCCGCCTCGCACTCGGCCCGCCGGGCCGCGTAGGGGGTGCCGACGAGCTGTCGCCCCTGGCCCGAGTGGACGACGACCACCTCTGCGCCCTCGGGCACCCCCACCTGGTCGAACCCGAGGGTCGAGAAGTCGATGAGCATGGCGTGGCCCCGGCGGGCACCGGCGACCACCATCGGGTCCATCAGTCCGACGTCGATCCCGACCGCGGCCTCGGCCCGCTGGCACAGGTGGGCGAAGGCGGCCGGCGGGACGTCCACCCCGAAGACCACGGCCAACGACACCGCATAGGCGGCGCTCGAAGCCAGCCCCGCACCGGTGGGCAGGGAACTGGTGATCCTGACGATGCCGCCGCGCACCGGCCGGGCCTGGCTGGCCACCGCCGCGGCCAGGGCAGCCCACCCAGGGGTGATGGCACCGAGCTCGTCGCCGTCCAAGGAGACGTCGATCGGGAACTCGGCCGAGCGCGAGTCGAGCGCGGTGTAGAGCAGGATGTACCCCGAGTCGTTCTCGGTGAAGGTGGCCCTCGTCCGCAGGTCGATGGCCATCGGCAGGGCCAGGCCCTCGTTGTAGTCGGTGTGGTCGCCGAGCAGATTGACCCGGCCAGGGGCCCGGGCCACCAGGGTCCGCAGCCCGCGGGATCGGTCCGGCCCCGCCGCCGCTCGGTCCGACGGTGCGAGCCCCTCGGCCCCCCCAGCCTCGTCGGTCATCTCGGCCCCGGCCCCGTCGGGGCCAGCACCGACCGGTCACCCGCCCGCAACCCCGAGATCAACTCGCGGTAGGCGCCCGCCGCGTCGACCCCCATGGCGTCGAGAGTCCCCATGGCGTTGGCCCGCTCGCGGTCGACCCCGTAGAGGCCGAAGCGCGGCTCGTAGGTGCCCCATTCGTAGTTGTCGGCCAGGGTCCAGTGCCAGTAGCCGGTGACCGGGACCCCGCCGGCCACGGCGTCGACCACAGCGCCCAGGCTCTCGGCGAGGTACCGGTCCCTCGTCCAGTGGTCGGTGCGGGGGTAGGAGCGCCCACGCCGGACCAGGTTGCACATCCCGTTCTCGACGACCCACACCTCGAGGCCGGGCTCGGTGGCCGCCTCGAGGTACCGCACCAGGCCGACCGGGTCGGGCCGGTCCTCCCACAGGTCGCGGGCGACGGACCAGGACCGCCCACCCGCGCTCGGGCGTCCGGGGAGGGCGAAGTGGTCGGCGGCGGCGGGGACGTAGAAGTCGAGCTGGGCGACGTCGACAAGGCGGTCGAAGCCGGCGTCGAACACGGCCGCCGTCGCCGCCGGGAGGGTCCGCCCGAGCGGCAGGGCGCGCGCCGCGGCCGCCCGCAGCACCCGCTCGAGCCCGCCGCGTCCCGGCAGGGCCGGGGCGGGCACCCGGCGGTCGTGCTCGGCCCGGCGCCCGGCCAACCAGTCCACCAGCCCGTCGCGCCCGACACCGTGGGCCCGGGCCACCAGCAGGTCGAGGGCCAGCCGGTCGAGCTCGTAGACCGACAGCGAGAAATTGTTGGTGGCCACCGTGGCGCCCGGCTGGCGGGCGTGGATCGCCTCGTAGCCCAAGACGTGGGCGGCCACGAGGTGGTCGAGGGCGTCGGCCATCTTCGAGACGGCCCCGACCCGTCCGGGCGGGAAGCTGCCCAGCAGGTAGGTCTGGATGGCCAGCACGTTGGCCTCGTTCACCGTCACCCATTTGTCGCAGCGGTCACCGAACGCCTCGACGGCGAAGCGGACCCATCGGGCGAAGCGCTCGGGGGCATCGGGACGCAGCCACAGGTCCTCACCCAGCCACCACGGGTGGGTGAAGTGGTGGAGGGTGACCAGCGGGGTGAGACCCCGGTCGTGACAGGCGCCGAGGATGGCACGGTAGCGGGCGACGGCGGCCTCGTCGGTGGCCCCCTCCTCGGGCTCGACCCGGGCCCACTCGATCGAGAACCGGAACGAGTCACAGCCGAGCCCGGCCACGAGGTCGAGGTGGTCCTCGTAGCGCTCCCAGAACCCGATGGCCGATCCCGAGGGCTCCACCCGGCCGGCGGCCTCCCAGCCGTACCAGTTGTTCTTGGGCTCCCCGGGGCCGTTGTAGCCGCCCTCGACTTGGAAGCCCGCGGTGGCCACGCCGAATCGAAAGCCCTGCGGCAACACCTCGCACCTCCACCGCCGCCCCGCCCGGCCCGGTGCCTAGGCGACGAGAGAGCTTGGCACTGCGCAGCGTTCGGCGCGCCGGGCGCCGCCGCGGCACCGGCTTGACCTCGGGGTCCCGCTCGGCCACCATCCCGGTCATGGCTGACACCGATGTCACACGGGCGGGAACTCGATGAGCGGGCCGTTGGCCGGGACCCGGGTGATCGAGCTGGCCGGGATCGGGCCGTCGCCCTACGCCTGCATGCTGCTGGCCGACGCCGGGGCCGACGTGCTCCGCCTGGAGCGGGCCCCGGGCGGGGGGGCGAGCACCGAGGATCCGTACTGGGACCTCCTCAACCGCAGCCGTCCCTCGGTCGGGGTCGACCTCAAGCACCCCGAGGGCGCGGCCCTCGTGCTCGACCTGGTCGAGAGGGCGGACGTCTTGGTGGAGGGCTTCCGGCCGGGGGTGGCCGAGCGCCTCGGCCTCGGGCCCGAGGACTGTTGGGCCCGCAACCAGCGCCTCGTCTACGGGCGGATGACCGGGTGGGGGCAGGACGGCCCGATGGCCAACACGGCCGGCCACGACATCGACTACATCGCCATCGCCGGTTCGCTGTGGGGGATCGGCCGCCGCGACACCCCCCCGGTGGCCCCGCTCAACCTGGTCGGCGACTTCGGGGGGGGCGGCATGATGCTGGCCTTCGGCGTGGTTGCCGCCCTGCTCGAGGCGGGGCGGTCGGGGAAGGGTCAGGTCGTCGACGCGGCGATGGTCGACGGGGCGGCGTCGCTCATGACCATGATCTTCGCCTTCCGCCAGCTCGGCCTGTGGACCGAGCGACGCGGATCGAACATGCTCGACACCGGTGCCCCCTACTACGAGGTCTACGAGACGGCGGACGGCAAGTACTTCGCCGTCGGCGCCCTGGAGGCGAAGTTCTACGCCGAGCTGCTCGGCATCCTCGGGCTGGAGGGCGAGGACCTGCCCGAACAGTCGGACCGTGGGCGCTGGCCCGAGATGAAGGTCCGCTACGCCGAGATCTTCCGTTCCAAGACCCGGGACGAGTGGACGGCCCTGTTCGACGGGACCGACGCCTGCGGGGCACCGGTCCTCTCGCCCTTCGAGGCCCACGAGCACCCTCACAACCAGGCCCGGGGGACCTTCGTGGAGGTCGACGGCGTGATCCAGCCGGGCCCGGCCCCCCGCTTCAGCCGGACCCCGGCCACGGTCTCGCGTCCCCCCTCGCCCCCGGGGGCCGACACCGACGAGGGGCTGGGGGCGTGGGGCGTGGACGCCGGCACCGTTGCCAAGCTCCGCGAGGCCGGCGCCATCAGTTGAGCGGACCTCGGACCCGGGGGCGTCGCCCGGCCCTACGCTGGGCCGGGGCCCCGGTGGTCATGGATCCGGTCGGGACCCGGTGACGAGGACGGACCTGCCCAGGGGTTGCCACACGATGCCATCGCTACCGCCGCAACCCGCCCGGTCGCCGGGCCGACGCCTGGTGCCCCGGGCGGCGGCGGCCCTGGCCGTGGCGGCGCTGTGCGGGCCGGGGTGGGTGGCCACGGCCGGCGGCGCCGCGGTGGCCAAGACGACCACCACGACGACGGCCGCCCACCCGACCCGCCCCGGGGCGACGACCACCACCTCGGGCCCCAAATCGACCGGTCCCGCGTCACCGTCGACCACGACCACGACCACGACCGCGCCTCCCCAGGTCACCGGGCTCGGCACCCCGACCTTCCTCCCGCTCCCCGCGGGGGCCACCGGGTTCACGCCGGCCGCCATGGACTGTCCGACCGTCTTCTCGTGCGTCGTGGTCGGGTCGCTCCAGATGGCCAGCGGCTCCCGGGCGGCCGCCGTCTCGGTCCAGAGCGGGGCGACGTGGGACACCGTGGCGGTGCCGCTGCCCACCAGCTCGCTCGGCATCACCGGCGGGATCGAGTCGGCGCTCACCGCGGTGTCGTGCGCCACCGACGCCGGCTGTGTGGCCATCGGGGGCTTCGGCCCCGCCGCCGACGCCGCCCCCACCCAAGGGCTGCTCGAGAGCGGCTCCGGCGCCAGCTGGACGGCCTCGTCGGTGCCGGTCCCACAGAACGCCGCCACCGACGCCAGGGCGGGCAGCACCCTGAGCGCGTTGGCCTGCCCGGGGACCGGCGCCTGTGTCATCGCCGGCTCGTACGTCGGCCCGGCCGACATCGGGTTCCCACTGCTCGTCACCGGGGCGCCGGGCTCGTGGTCCGACGCCCCGTTCGGCCTGCCCGCCGACGCCGCCATCCCGTCGGGATCGGCCGGTGCCGCCGGACCGTCGCCCTCGTCCGGCGTGTTGAGCGCCGTCGCCTGCGCCAGCCCGTCGGGGTGCGCCGTCGTCGGCGCCTACGCCACCTCCACGCCCGGCCACCCGACCAGCGGTGTGGTGCTGTGGGGCTCGGGATCCACCTGGGCGGCCCAGTCGGTCCCGGGGCCGACAGGCGAGGGGGTGGCCTCGCTTGGCCAGGTCGCCTGCGCGGCCCCCCAGAGCTGTCTGGCCATCGGCACCGCCGCCCAGTCGGCCGGCGCGCCCAACCCGGCGGTGCCCCTCTTGGCCGAGGGCTCGGGCGGCTCGTGGTCCACGGTCACCCTGCCGCTCCCGCCGGGTGCCACCGACCCGACCCAGGTGAGCTTGGACGCCGTCGCCTGTGCCGCGAACTCCGACTGCAGCGCCTTCGGCCACTACGCGGCGTCGTCGGGTGGCACCCCGTCGGGCTACTTCACCGTGACCGGTTCGGCCGGGAACCCGACGGTGCTCGAGGCGGGCAAGTTCTTGGTGTGGCCGGGCAACCCGTGGGGGAGCGTGCAGTGCCCGCAGGCGGCGATGGTCTGCCTCACCGGCTACGACGGCCCGGGCAGCCAGTCCGTGGCCCTCGGCTGGGGAGCGACCTGGACCACCACCCAGGTGCCGGTGCCCGCCGGTGAGCCGGCCGGCACCTCCATGCGCCTGGTCGGGGTGAACTGCCCGGGCCCCACCACCTGCGTGGTCCTGCTGGCCGGGACGCTGGCCGGGTCGGCCGGGTCGGCCGGGTCGGCCGGCCCTCCCGAGAACGCGGTGGTCCAGCCGGTCAGCGTGCCGGACCTGAGCGCACCGACGCCGACCACCACGACGGCACCCGCCCCGACCCCGCCGGCCGGTCCGACCACCACCGTGCCCGCGTTCGCCGCCGCCCCGACGACGACCACCACGGCTCAGGGCCTGCAAAAGGGGTCGCTGGGTGCGCTCGCCGCCCACAAGCAGCCGGTCGGCACGGCCACCGTCGTCCTGGGCGTCGTGGCCGGGCTGCTCCTGGTCGCCCTGCTCGTCTTGTGGGCCCGGCTGGCCCGGGCCAAGCACGCAGCGGCCGCCGCCGGCGACCCGGGCGAGGTCATCGCGCTCGGCGGCACGAGCGCTGTCGGCCCGCCGCCCGGCCCGGCCCCCCCGGTGCCCGGGGCCGCCCCGGCCCCCGGCGAGCCGACCGGTCTGGCGCCCGCCCTCACCGAACTGCCCGGGGCCGCCCCCGACACCCCCGGGGGCCCACCGGTGCCGGCGCCGTTCTTCCCGGTCCCGGCCGAGCCCCCGCCCGCCGCGCCGTCTTCTTCGGTCGTCCCGCCGCCCGCCGCCTGGGCGACCCCGCCCCCGGGAGGGACCGAGGGCGCCCCCGGGGGCGGCGAGGCGACGGCGGCGGGGTCGGCCGAGGACCCCGGGGCCGACGGCGACCCCCCACCGGGGATGCCACCGGTCTGAGCCCGGCGCCCTAGTTGACCTGGCAGCTGATCGTCCGGGTGATCCCCTCGATCTGCTGGATGTCGCCGACGACCAGGCGGCCGAGGTCGTCGACCGAGCGCGTCTCGGCCCGCGCGATCACGTCGTAGGGGCCCGACACGACGTCCTCGGCCGCCACGACCCCGTCGATCCCGGCCACCTGGTGGGCCACGGCGGCCGCCTTGCCGACCTCGGTCTGGATGAGCACGTACGCGTGCACCGACATGCCGACCTCCCGATCGTCGTGGCCACGTTACCGCCGGTGCGCTCGGGGCAGCCCGGCGAGCGCGGCGGTCCGCGTGGGCCGGTGGCCGGTTGCGCCGTGCGTCCCGGTGCGGACCCCGCTGGCACCTACATTGGCCAGGTGGCCGTGGGCGACCGGGTGGACCAGTTCCGGGCCCTGGCGCGCCAGGCCCTCCACGACCTGTTCGACCAGTCCAAGCCGTTCGGCCGCCTCGCCCTGGTGCAGGTGCTGATGCTCGCCGGCGACACCCTGGTCACGATCTCTCTCGCCGGCTCGCTCTTCTTCTCGATCTCGCCCACCGAGGCCAAGAGCAAGGTGTTCCTCTACCTCGTCTTGACGCTCGCCCCGTTCGCGGTGGTCTCCCCGCTCCTCGGCCCCCTCATCGACCGCAGCCGGGGGGCACGGCGGGCCATGGTCGTGTTCTCGGCCGTCGGCCGCCTCGTCATCTGCCCGTTCATGGCCCGCGACATCCACAGCCTCTTGCTGTTCCCCGAGGCGTTCTTGATCCTGGTCCTCTCCAAGCTCTACCTCGTCACCCGGGGGGCGCTGGTGCCCGAGATGATCGCCGTCGGCCGGCCCGAGGACCTGCCGACCGGGATGGGCGGCACCGGGGGACCCGGCGCCGTCAACCGGCCGCCCGACGTCCCGACCTTCTTCCACGGCGAGATGCTGGGCATGCCACCCCAGCCCGAGGACCGGGCCTCTGAGGGTGCGGGGGTCCCGGCCGCCCAGACCGGGGGGGCCGGCCGGCGCCCGGTCAAGGTCGAGTACGCGGCGCTCAACGCCCGGCTGACCCTGCTCGGGACGGTGGCCGGCTTCGTGGCCTCGATACCCGGGGTCATCTTGTTGAAGGTGTCGGGGGCGCCGGCCGTGCTCATCTTCACCGCCTTCGTCTTCGGCGGTGCCGCCATCGCCGGGGCCCGGCTCCCGGTGCGCCGCCTGCGTCGGGCGCCTGGTGCGGGTGACCAGGTCGCCGGACGCCCCGGGACCGAGCTGGCCCCGGCGGGACCGGTCCGCGCACCCGACGGCGAGGCCCCGGCGGAGTGGGGTGACGACCGGGACCGCGAGCTGGCCAGCCTCCAACCCATCGCCCATCCCGAGGTTCTCTTCGGGCTGACCACCATGTCGCTCATCCGGGGGCTGGCCGGCTTCTTGGTCTTCCTCCTCGCCTTCGGTCTGCGTCGGGAGCACGCCGCCCTGTGGTGGTACGGCTTGGCCCTCGGGGCGAGCGGGGTCGGTTCCCTGCTCGGGCTGACCCTGGTCGCCCGGGCCCGCCGTGTCTTCTCCGAGCAACAGATCCTGCTGGGTGCGATCTGGCTGATCGCCGTGGTCGCCCTGGGCGCGGCGCTGTGGGGGACGTTGCTGGCCCAGGTTGTGCTGGCCCTGTTCGTCGGGGTGGCCGGCTCACTGGCCCAGCCGTCCTTTGACGCCATGACCCAGCGCTACGTCCCACCGGCCGCCCAGGGCCGGGCCTTCGCCCGCTTCACCACCCGCCAGCAGTTGGTCTGGGTGGTGGGGGCACTGATCCCGGTCGTCATCGCCTTCCCGTTCCCAGCCGGCGACGTGGTCATGGCCGCGGTGGGGGCGGTCGGCGGATTGTTCTACCTGTCGAGCCGCAGCGCCCTCAAGCATCGGGCGCTGCCCCGTCAGCAGCGCCGCGCCACCTGAGCGCGCCGGCCTGTCGCGCCTATGGTCGGGTCCGGAGACGGGTCGTTCACCACGAGGGGAGGCGACATGCGGGTCATGGCGAGGATCTCGATTCCGGTGGAGGCCGGGAACCGGGCCGCCAAGGACGGCAGTCTGGTGCGGGTGATCCAAGAGACGGTCGACACCTGGAAGCCCGAGTCGACCTACCTCACGACCTTCGACGGCCGGCGGACGGCCTTCTTGGTCTTCGAGATGGTCGACCAGTCCCAGCTGGCGGCGTTCAGCGAGCCGTTGTTCGCCGCCCTCGACGCCACCGTCCAGGTCGCGCCGGCCATGAACACCGGGGACCTCACCAAGGGCCTCGGGTCACCGGGCTGACCCCGACGGCCCCGCTCAGCCCAGCCGTCGCTCGAGGTCGTCGACCGCCCCGGCCAACGCGCTGGGCAGCCGGTCGCCGAACTGGGCGAAGTGCTCCCGGATGAGGGGCACCTCGGCCCGCCACTCGTCGCGGTCGACCCGCAGGAGCTCGTCCATGTCCTCTTTGGACAGGCCGGTGCCCTCGATCTCGATGGCCCCGGGTGCCGGCACGTGGCCGATCGGCGTCTCGACCGCCTCACCCCGGCCGCTCACCCGCTCGAACACCCACTCGAGGACCCGCGAGTTGTCGCCGTAGCCGGGCCAGAGCCACTTGCCGTCGGGGCCCTTGCGGAACCAGTTGACGTAGAAGATCTTGGGCAGTTTGGACTGCTCGGCGCCCGCCCCAACCTTCAGCCAGTGGCCGAAGTAGTCGGCCATGTTGTAGCCGCAGAACGGCAGCATGGCGAAGGGGTCCCGTCGCAGGTTGCCGACCGCCCCGGCCGCCGCCGCCGTGGTCTCCGACGCCATGATCGAGCCCAAGAAGACGCCGTGGGACCAGTCGAAGGACTGGAACACGAGCGGGACCACCGAGGCCCGTCGGCCGCCGAAGAGGATGGCCGAGATGGGCACCCCCGCCGGGTCCTCCCAGTTCGAGGCGATCGCCGGGTCCTGGGCCGCCGGCGCGGTGAAGCGGGCGTTGGGGTGGGCCGCCGGCCCGTCCGACGCCGGGGTCCACTCCTGGCCCCTCCAGTTGGTGCAGTGGGCGGGCGGCTCGTCGGACATGCCCTCCCACCAGACGTCGCCGTCGTCGGTGAGCGCGGTGTTGGTGAAGATCGTGTTGGCGGCGACCGAGAACATGGCGTTGGGGTTGGTGTGCGAGTTCGTGCCCGGTGCCACCCCGAAGAAGCCGGCCTCGGGGTTGATGGCGTAGAGGCGCCCGTCCCGGCCGAACTTCATCCAGCAGATGTCGTCGCCGACGGTCTCGACCTTCCAGTCGGCCAGGGTGGGGACCAGCATGGCCAGGTTGGTCTTGCCGCACGAGGACGGGAAGGCCCCGGTGACATAGCGGGTCTCGCCGTCGGGCGACGTCAGCTTGAGGATCAGCATGTGCTCGGCCAGCCAGCCGTCGTCGCGGGCCATGACCGAGGCGATGCGCAGGGCGAAGCACTTCTTGCCCAGCAGGGCGTTGCCGCCGTAGCCCGAGCCGTAGGACCAGATCTCCCGGGTCTCGGGGAAGTGCACGATGTACTTGTTCTCGGCGTCGCAGGGCCACGCCACGTCGGCCTGACCCGGCTCGAGGGGGGCGCCCACCGAGTGCAGGCAGGGCACGAACTCGCCGTCGTCGCCCAGCACCTCGAGCGCACCGGCCCCCATGCGGGTCATGATCCGCATGTTGACGGCGACGTAGGCCGAATCGGTGACCTCCACCCCGATATGGGCGATGTCCGAGCCGAGGGGCCCCATCGAGAAGGGGACCACGTACATGGTCCGGCCCTTCATCGAGCCGGCGAAGAGGCCTGTGAGGGTGGCGCGCATCTCGGCCGGGTCGCACCAGTTGTTGGTCGGCCCGGCGTCGCCCTCGGCCGCCGAGCAGATGAACGTGCGGTCCTCGACCCGGGCCACGTCACCGGGGTCCGAATGGGCCCAGTAGCTGTTGGGCCGCTTGGCCTCGGCCAGGCTGGTGAAGGTCCCCTGGTCCACCAGGAGCTGGCACAGGCGGTCGTACTCCTCGGCCGATCCGTCGCACCACTCGACCCGGTCGGGCGTCGTCAGGGCTGCGATCTCCTCCACCCACTCGACGAGCTTGCGGTTCTGTGTGGGGGCCATCGGGGTTCGCGTCCTCCTTGGATTGCGCTACGACGTTCGTGCACGAGCACCGACGCCCGCTCGCGCCAATCGTGCAGCACTCAATGGTAGGCATGAAGCCGTGCCCCCTCCCAACCCGCCGCCGGGTGCCGCGAGGCCCCGGGCGGCCGAGGACGAACTGGTGGCCAGGCTCTCGGTGGCTCTCACCAGGGCCTCCGGGCCGCCACCGCCGTCGGAGATCTGGATCGGCGACGACGCCGCCGTGCTGGAGCGCCCCCCCGGCGTCCTCCTGTTGGCCACCGACGCCGCCGTGGCCGGCGTGCATGCCGATCTGGCCCTGGTCGGGGTGGACGACCTCGGGTGGAAGGCGCTGACCGCCACGGTGAGCGACATCGCGGCGATGGGCGGTCGCCCGACCCACGCCCTGGTGAGCATCTGCGGGCCCCCCGGGACCGACCTCGACCGTCTGGTCGACGGGGTGGCTGAGGCCTCGGCCGAGTGGGACTGCCCGGTGGTCGGGGGCGACCTCTCGGGCGCGCCGGCCCTCGTGGTGGTGGCCGCGGTCAGCGGAACCGTTGGACCCGGCGGGCCCCCGGCCGTCACCCGGGCCGGGGCCCGTCCCGGCGACAACCTCTTCGTCACCGGCCCGCTCGGGGCCTCGGCCGCCGGACTGCGCCTGCTCCGAGAGGGCCCCGGCCGGTCGGGACCGCCGGCGGCGGTGACCGCCCACCGCCGCCCCCGGGCGCGGGTGGCCGAGGGCCAGGTCGCCCGCCGGTCTGGGGCGAGCGCCATGATCGACGTCTCCGACGGTCTGTCCATCGACGCCGGGCGGCTGGCCCTGGCCTCGGGGGTGGGCCTCGCCCTCGACGAGGTGCCGGTGGCCGAGGGGGCCCGTCTCGACGAGGCCCTCGGGGGCGGCGAGGACTACGAACTGGTCCTGGCCACCGCCGAGCCCAACCGGCTGGTGGACGGCTTCGCCGCCGCCGGCCTGCGGCCACCAATCCCGATCGGTCGCTGCACCCCCGAGCCGACCGAGCGCCGGCTGGCCGGACGCCCGCTCGACCCTGTGGGCTTCGAGCACCGCTTCGGATGACCGGGCGCCACCGCCGGCGGGGGCCGGTTCAGCCGGTGCCCGGGGCCACCGCCGGGCCGACGACCGCAACGTCGTCGGGACCGGGCGCCCCCAGTGCCTCGAGGATCGCCCGGGCCACCTCGACCGGCTGGAGGACCTCGTGACTGAGGTGCCCGTCGGCCAGCCAGCGCTCGAGGGCACCGGTGGCCGCCACCGGGTCCCACCGGTCGGCGAACCCGGTGGCGGTGTCGCCGACGGTCACCACGACGACCCTGACCTCGGGCTCTTCGACCCGCAGGGCCCGGGCCAGCTCCACCAGGGCCGCCTTGGAGGCGGCGTAGGCCCCGAGCCCGGGCCACGGATCGCCCACCGAGTGCGAGGAGAGCACGGCCAGGGAGCCCCGTCGGGCCGTGGCGGGCCGGCGGAGGTGGGGGAGGGCGGCCGAGGCCACCAGCGCCGCGCCGACCACGTTGGTCGAGAGCACCGTCTCCCACTGCTCGGGGGTGGTCACCGCCAGGTCGGCCAGCGGCGCCACCCCGGCCGCGTAGATCACGGCGTCGAGGCCCCCCAGCCACGACGCCGCGGCCCCGACCGAGCGGCGCACCGCGGCGGGGTCGGTGACGTCGGCGGCGAAGGCCCGGGCGCCGCCCCCGGCCTCGGCGACGACGTCGGCGAGCAACGGGAGCCTCCGGGCGACCGCCGCCACCTGGGCCCCCGAGCCGGCCGCCTCGAGGACCAGGGCCCGGCCGATCCCAGAGGACGCACCGACCACCAAGAGGCGGCGCACCGCGGTGCCCGGCACGGTCGGCCCGTCGTCGCCGGGCGTCGCTCGGACCCCGAAAACCCGGCTCAGCCGGCGGTCGGAACCCGCCGGGGCGGCTTGGTCACCTTGCCGGCGCGGATGCACGAGGTGCAGACGTGGAGGCGACGGGGCGAGCCGTCCACCAGGGCCCGAACCCGCTGGATGTTGGGGTCCCAGCGCCGCTTGTTGCGCCGGTGGGAGTGGCTCAGGCTCATGCCGAACGACGGCTTCTTGCCGCAGAGCTCGCAGACGGCTGCCATGTGCCCAACTCCTCTTTCCGGGGTCTCGGGGGGTGCGTCCACCGGGGCGTGCGACGGCGACCGCAGGGGCCGCCGGGAACGGCGAGAAGGTTAGCATCCCTTGCCATGACGGCCCGGGCGACGTTGGCGGCGGCGGACGTCCGTGCTCTCGTCGTCTCCTACCGGGACGCCCTGCGGACCCACCAGCAGGTCATCAACCGGCTGAACGTCTACCCGGTGCCCGACGGGGACACCGGCACCAACATGGCCCTGACCCTCGACGCCGTGGTCGACGAGCTCGACGGCCTCGGCCCCGACGCCTCGATGGGCGAGGTCTGCAAGGCGGTGGCCCACGGCTCGTTGATGGGGGCGCGGGGCAATTCGGGGGTCATCCTCTCCCAGCTCCTGCGGGGCATGGCCGAGCGGCTGGGACCGGCCGAGGAGGCCGGCCCCCCGGACCTGGCCGAGGCCATGGTGATCGCCGGGACCCTGGCCCGCCAGGCGGTGGTCCGGCCGGTCGAAGGGACCATCTTGACCGTGGCCCGGGCCGGCGGCGAAGGGGCCACGGCGGGGCTCGAGGAGGGGGGCACGCTGGTGGTGGTGGCCGAGCGGGCCCGGGCGGCGGCGGCCGAGGCCCTGGCCCGCACGCCCGAGCTGCTCGAGGTCCTGGCCCGGGCCGGCGTGGTCGACGCCGGGGGCTCGGGCTACCTCTTGTTCTTCGACGCCCTGCTGAGCGTCATCGACGGGCGGGCACTCCCCGAGGCGCCCCGGGTCGACTCGGTCACCCCGGACCTCGGTGCCCTCGAGGGCGGCGGCGGCCCGGGCCCGGGCGACGAGTCGGCGGGGGACCTCCGCTACGAGGTCATGTACCTCCTCGACGCCCCCGACGACACGGTCTCGGACTTCAAGGAGGTCTGGGCCGGCATCGGCGACTCGATCGTCGTGGTGGGCGGCGACGGGCTGTGGAACTGCCACATCCACACCAACGACATCGGGGCGGCGGTGGAGGCCGCCCTCGACGCCGGCCGGCCCCGTGACATCCGGGTGACCGACCTGGCCGAGCAGGTCGAAGAGGAGCGGTGGGTGCGCGAAGGGGCCGGGTCGGCCCCACCCGAGCCCGCCGGCCCGCCGCCGCGCACCGCCGCGGTGGCGGTGGTGACCGGTGAGGGGATCGGCCGGATCTTCCGCTCCCTCGGCGTCCACCACCAGGTGTTCGGGGGCCAGTCGATGAACCCGTCGACCGCCCAGATCCTCGAGGCGGTCGAGAGCCTCGCGTCCGACCAGGTGGTCGTGCTGCCCAACAACAAGAACATCCGGCCGGTGGCCGAGCAGGTCGACGCCCTCACCGACAAGTCGGTGCGGGTGGTGCCCACCGGGAGCATCGTCGAGGGCTTCGCCGCCCTGCTCGCCTACGACCCGGCGGCCACGGTCGACGACAACGTGGCGGCCATGACGGCCTCGGCCCGCAGGGTGCTCCCGGCCGAGGTCACAAGGGCGGTCCGCGACACGACGAGCGAGGCCGGCCCGGTGCGCGAGGGCGACTGGATCGGCCTGTCGCGCGACGGCCTGCTGGCGGTGGGCGACTCGCTGTCGGTGGTCACCATCACCCTCCTGTCGCGCCTGGTGACCGACGAGCACGAGCTGGTCACGATCATCGAGGGCGAGGGCGCCCACGCCGGCGACACCCGCCGGATCACCGAGTGGTTGCACGAGGAGCACCCCGACGTGGCCACCGAGGTGCACCACGGGGGCCAGCCGCTCTACCCGTACCTCCTCGGCATCGAGTGAGCGGGGGAGCGACCCGCCCGCCGGCGACGGCCCCCGGCCGTACCCTGCGGAGCCTCTCGCTGCGCCCGGTGACCGAGCTCAAGTCGCTCACCCCCAAGAAGGCGGCCGCCCTCCATTCGTGGGGCGTGGACTCGGTCCTCGACCTGGTGACCACCTTCCCCCGGCGCCATCTTGACCGGACCCGCCAGATGGACGTCGGCGACCTGGCCGTCGGGGACGAGGCCGTCGTCATGGCCGAGGTGGGCCGGGTCAACGCGCCGGGTGGCCGGGGCCGCCGTTCCCGGGTCGAGCTCGACGTCACCGACGGCACCGGGCGGGTCAAGGTCGTGTTCTTCAACCAGCCCTGGCGGGCCCGCCAGCTCCCCAAGGGCTCCGAGGCGCTCTTCTTCGGCAAGGTCACCGAGTACCGGGGGACCCGCCAGATGGTCATGCCGGTGGTCGACCTGGTGGTGGGGGTGGACGACGAGTCGGTGGCCCACCGCCGGCGCACCCTGCGGGTGGTGCCGGTCTACCCGGCCTCGGGCAAGTCCGGGCTGACCAGCTGGGAGGTGGGCACCTGGGTGGCCGAGGCCCTGGAGCGCTCCGGGGACTTCGCCGACCCGCTGCCCGAGCCCTGGCGGACCCGTCTGTCGTTGGTGGACCGGACGGCGGCCATGTGGGGCTACCACCTGCCCGAGACGATGGACCAGGTCGCCCCGGCGCGTCGCCGCCTCGCCTTCGACGAGCTGTTCCGCCTGCAGCTGCCCCTGGTCCTGCGCCGCCGGGCCCTCGAACGCGACGCCCGGGCCATCCGCCACGCCGTCTCCCCGCTCGACGTCACCGGCACCCGCCGTCCCGGCGGCCAGGGCTCGATGCTCGAGCCCGGGCCCAGCTTGGTCACCGAGTTCCTCGGCGGCCTCCCCTTCGAGCTGACCGGGGCCCAGCGGCGGGCCCTGGCCGCCATCTTCGCCGAGCTGGCCGGGCCGCTCCCGATGCACCGTCTCTTGCAGGGCGACGTCGGCTCGGGCAAGACGGTGGTGGCCGTGGCCTCCCTCCTGGCCGCCGTGGGCGGTGGGCACCAGGGGGCGTTCATGGTCCCCACCGAGGTGCTGGCCGAGCAGCACTTCATGGCCATCCGCGCCCTGACCGAGGGGCTCGGCGTCGCCGACCCCGATCGGTTGGAGGGGCGCCGGCCCCTCGCCGTGCGCCTCCTCACGGCGCGCACCACGGCGTCGGAGCGCACGGCCCTGCACCAGGGCCTGCGTGACGGCCAGGTGGACGTGGTGGTCGGCACCCACGCGCTTTTGACCGACGAGGTGAGGTTCCACTCGCTCGGGATCGTGGTCATCGACGAGCAGCACCGCTTCGGTGTGGAGCAGCGCGCCGCGCTGCGCGACAAGGGGCGGTCCTCGGTGCTGGCCGAGGCGGCCGGTCCCGACGGCGGGGCCGACCCCGACCTGTTGGTGATGACGGCGACGCCGATCCCGCGGACGGCGGCCATGGTGGTCTTCGGCGACCTGGACATGGTCGTCCTCGACGAGCTCCCGCCCGGGCGCACCCCGGTGACCACGGTCTGGGCCCGGACCGACCTCGAGGAGACCGAGGCCTGGAAGCGGGTACGCGACGAGGTGGCCGCCGGCCGCCGGGCCTACGTCGTGTGCCCCCTGGTGGAGGGCTCGGTCAAGGTGGAGGCGACCTCGGCGGTGGCCGAGTACGAGCGCCTGGCGGCCGAGGACCTGGCCGGACTGCGCGTCGGGCTGTTGCACGGCCAGATGCCCGCCGCGGACAAGGAGGCGGCGATGGCCGCCTTCCGGGCCGGCGAGCTCGAGGTCCTGGTGGCCACCACGGTGATCGAGGTCGGCGTCGACGTGCCCGAGGCGACGGTGATGGTGGTCGAGGACGCCGAGCGCTTCGGCATCGCCCAGCTCCACCAGCTGCGGGGCCGGGTAGGACGGGGGGCCGACCGGGCCTGGTGCTACCTGCTGGGCGCCGCCGCCGAAGGCGACGCCGCCGAGCGCCTGCGTGCCCTCGTGCGGACCACCGACGGCTTCGAACTGGCCGAGGTCGACCTCGACCTGAGGGGCGAGGGCACCATCTTGGGCACCCGCCAGAAGGGCCGCAGCGACCTGCAGCTGGCCTCGTTGCGGCGCGACCGGGAACTGCTCGACGCCGCCCGGGCGGTGGCCGAGGCGATCACCGCCGACGACCCGCTCTTGGCCGACCACCCCCTGCTCGAGGACGAGACCAGGCTCTTCGTCGACGAGGGGGAGGCGGCGTTCCTCTTCAAGAGCTGACCGGTCACCCCCGAGACGCCGTGGCACGCCACCCCGGGGGGCCGTCGCCGTCCTGTCGGTGCGGCGGCGGTACGCTGCGGACGTGCGCGTGATCGGCGGTTCCAGCCGAGGTCGTCGCCTGAAGGCCCGCCTCCCGGCTGAGGTGCGGCCGACCTCGGACCGGGTCCGCGAGGCCATCTTCGACATCTTGGGGTCGATGGGCGGGGTGGACGGCCTGTCGGTGCTGGACCTGTTCTGTGGGAGCGGGGCCCTCGGGGCCGAGGCGCTCTCGCGCGGGGCGGCCCAGGTGACCTTCGTCGACCACGACGCCGCCGTGTTGGCCGCGGTGGGCGACAACCTGGCCTCGGTCGGCCTGGCCCACGAGCCGACCGAGCTGGTGCGGGCCGAGCTCCCGGGCTGGCTCTCGCGGGCGCCGGCGGTCGACCTGGCGCTGTGCGACCCGCCCTACGCCTTCGGTGACTGGACCACGCTGCTGACCTCTCTGTCGGCGTCGGTCGCCGTCCTCGAGTCGTCCACCCCGATCGAGGTGCCCGAGGGCTGGGTGATCACAAGGGCGCGCCGTTACGGCGGTACGCTCATCACCGTGGCCCGCCAGACCCCCGCGCCGGCGCCGGCGCCGACGTCCGCGGCCACCCGGCCGTGAAGATCGCGCTGATCCCCGGATCCTTCGACCCGTTCCACAACGGCCACCTCGAGGTGGTGGAGCGGGCCACCCGGCTCTTCGACCAGGTCGTCGTGGCCGTGGTCCGCAACCCCCAGAAGAGCGAGCCGCTGTTCACCCTCGACGAGCGCCAGGAGATGCTCGAAGAGGCGCTCGAGCACCTGCCCGGGGTCGGGATCGTCTCGGTGTCCACCCTGGTCGTCAACGTGGCCCGGGACGTCGGCGCGTCGGCCATCGTCAAGGGCCTCCGGGCGGTCTCTGACTTCGAGAACGAGCTGCAGATGGCCCAGATGAACCGCCAGCTGTCGGGGGTCGAGACCATTTTCATCCCCACCAGCTCGACCCATTCGTTCGTGGCCTCCAAGCTCCTGCGCGAGGTGGCCCGCTACGGCGGGGACGTGTCGGCCTTCGTGCCCAAGGTCGTCTCCTTGCGCCTCCAGGACAAGTTCGACCCCCCGGGCCCGGCGGGGGCGGTGGGCGGGTGAGGCGGTGACCGACGCCTACGACGCCGTGGCCGACGACAGCCCCGAGGCCGAGGGCGAACTCGACGCCGAGGGCCTGATCCGCCGGGTCGTCGACGTCGTCAACCTGGCCAAGGCCATGCCGTTGTAGCGCCTCGGTGCTGATCTCGCGCGACGAGGTGATCGGCCTGCTCTCCGACGCGCTGGAGAAGCTGCCCGACGAGCTGCGCCAGGCCCGCTGGCTCTTGCGCGAGCGCGAGGAGTTCCTGGCCGAACGGGCGCGGGAGGCCGAGGCCCTCATGGAAGAGGTCCGGGTCCAGGCCGAGCGGATGGTGTCTCGGACCGAGATCGTCCGCCAGTCCAACCAGGTGGCCCAGCGCATCCTCGACGACGCCAACGAAGAGTCGCGCCGGATGCGCCACGAGGCCGAGGACTACTGCGACCAGAAGCTGGCCGGCATGGAGATCGTCCTCGAGCGGATCATGCGGACCGTCCAGTCGGGCCGCGAGAAGCTCCAGGCGACGGCCCCGCCGGTGGCCGAACCCGCCCCGGCCATCCCCGGCGCCGGCGAGGAGGGCACCGAGGACGGGTTCTTCGACCAGGACCTGGCCTGACCGCTCGAAGGAGGCGCACCATGCCCGTCGACCCGTTCGTCGTCCATGTGGCCACGCTCCGCCGTGTCGTCGGGACCCGCTGGCACGAGGTCCGGCGGGGCCCGATCGACCCCGACCGGGTGCTCGTGGCGGCCTCGGTGGCCGACAGCACCGTGCCCGAGGGGGCCGAGGCCGAGTGTGACGTGGTCCTGCAGTCCTTCGACGGCGGGGTGATGGTCACCGGCACCGTGCGGGCCCCGTGGTCGGGCACGTGCCGCCGCTGCACCGCCCCGGTCGCCGGACAGCTGGCCGTCTCGGTGCGCGAGCGCTACTGCGAGCCGGGCGCCCGCTACGGGGACCCCGACGACGAGGAGGCCTACCCGATCGTCGAAGACGTCTTGGACCTGGGCCCCATGGTCCGCGAGGCGGTGGCCCTCGAGCTGCCCCTCGCCCCCCTCTGCGGCGAGGCCTGCCGGGGCCTGTGCCCCCAGTGCGGGGTGGACCGCAACGAGGAGTCGTGCGGGTGCGTGGTCCCCACCGACCCCAGGTGGGCTAATCTCGACGTGCTCCGGTCGACCTCGTAGTCCCCCGGCCGGAGCGACCGCCCACGAAGCCCGGTTCTTGCCGGCGCGGGTACCTGGACCCTCCCACCGGGGAGGGCGCGGAGCTGGAGAGCTGACCATGGCCGTCCCCAAGAAGAAGACCTCCAAGGCCAAGGGCCGCAGCCGCCAGGCCGCCAACTGGCGCCTGAGCCGGCCGGCCCGCAGCGTGTGCCCCCACTGCAACCAGGCCAAGGTCCCCCACGTGGTCTGCCCCAACTGCGGGTGGTACAAGGGTCGTCAGGCCGTCGAGGTCGACTGACTTGACCACAAAGGCCCGGCGCCCGGCTCCCGAGGTGCTGGCCGGCCTGCCGGTGGCCGTCGACGCCATGGGCGGCGACAAGGCCCCGGCCGAGATCGTCGCCGGGGCCCGGCGGGCGGCCGAGGACGAGGGCATCCCGATCGTCTTGGTCGGCCCCCCGGACCTGGTGGGCGACACCGGGGGCCTCGAGCTCGTGGCCTGCACCGAGGTCATCGCCATGCACGAGGACCCGGCCCAAGGGGTGCGGCGCAAGAAGGACTCGTCGCTCGTGCGGGCGGCCGAGCTCGTGCGCGACGCGCAAGGCCTCGGCCATGGTCAGCGCCGGCAACACCGGGGCCACCATGGCCTCGGCCCTGTTGCGGATGGGTCGGCTCCGGGGGGTCTCGCGTCCGTGCATCGCCACCCCGCTGCCCCGCCTGGGCTCGGCCCCGGCCGTCCTGGTCGACGCCGGCGCCAACGCCGAGTGCACCCCGGCCATGCTGGTCCAGTTCGCCCAGATGGGGTCGGCCTTCGCCGCCGCCCGCTACGCCATCGCCGAGCCGACGGTGGCCCTGTTGTCGATCGGCGAGGAGCCGACCAAGGGGAGCCCGCTCGTCAAAGAGGCCCACGCCCTCCTGGCCGCCGGCGGCACCGGTGTGCGCTTCACCGGCAACATCGAGGGCCGGGACCTGCTCCCGAGCCCGGCCGACGTGGTGGTGACCGACGGCTTCACCGGCAACGTCACCCTCAAGTCCTTGGAGGGGGCCTTGCGCTACCTCCTCGAGGTCCTCTTCGGGGTCTTCGGCACCGACGAGTCGACCCGGGCGGCCTCCGAGGTGCTGCTGCCCCACCTGCTGCCCATCGCCGCCGAGTTCGACCCCGAGAATACCGGCGGGGCCATGCTGCTCGGGGTCGACGGGGTGTGCGTCATCAGCCACGGCTCGTCGTCGCAGGTGGCCATGGTCAACGCCATCAAGGTGGCCCACGACCTGGCCGCCGGCGGCCTGGTCGAGCACCTGGCCGCCGCGGTGGGGGCCCCCTGAGCGCTCGGCGCCCGCCTGCCCCGGTCCCCACCACGGCGGCATCACACCGAAGACGGCACCCAGGCGCCTGCATCAGGCGCTCAATGGAAGTCTGCCGCCCAAAATCGGCGTCAAAGGGGGACGCAACGCCGGTGGCGGCCGTGGCGGTAAGATGCCGGGCACGCGCACCCCACGAGACCAGGAGCGAGCGTGCCCGCAGAGACCCACATCGATCGTGGCCCGCTCGACCGCCAGGCGGTCTTCGAGCTGATCCGGGACCAGCTGGCCGACATCTTAGAGACCGACCCGGCCACCATCACCGAGGGCTCCTCGTTCACCGAGGACCTCGACGCCGACTCGCTGGCCCTGATCGAACTGGTCGAGGCGCTCGAAGAGGAGCTGGGGGAGCGTAGCGTGGGTTTCCGGATCGATGACGAGGACCTCGAGGACCTCCGGACGGTGCGTGACGCCGTCGACTACGTCGTTGCCAAGCTCGGAGCGGGTTGACGGGACGCCCGCGGACGGCCCCGGGGACGGGGCGGACCGCCTGGCCGAGCGGCTGGGCCACGAGTTCGCCGACCGCACGCTCTTGGACCGGGCCCTGGCCCACCGGAGCTGGTGCGGCGAGCAGGACGGGGCACCGTCGAACGAACGCCTCGAGTTCCTGGGCGACGCCGTGCTCGGCCTTGTGGTGGCCGAGCACACCTACCGCCGTTACCCGGACTTCCCCGAAGGGAAGCTGGCCAAGGTCCGCGCCGCGGTGGTCAACGCCCGGGTACTGGCCGACATCGCCCAAGAGCTCGGGGTGGGCGACGTGTTGCTGCTCGGCAAGGGGGAAGAGGCCTCGGGGGGCCGGACGAAGGCCTCCATCCTGGCCGACGCGGTGGAGGCGGTGATCGGCGCCGTGTACCTCGACGCCGAGTGGGAGGCGACCGAGCCCCTGGTGCTGCGCCTCCTCGGTGAGCGCATCGAGCGCGCCGCGGCCGAGCCGGACGACTTCGACCACAAGAGCCGGCTCCAAGAGCTGACCGTCCGTCGCGGTGAGGGCACTCCCCGTTATGTGGTGGCCGGCACCGGGCCCGACCACGACCGCAGCTACCTGGCCGAGGTCTACGTGGGCAAGGTGCGCTGGGGCGAGGGACGGGGGAGCTCGAAGAAGGACGCGGAGCAAGAGGCGGCCCGGACCGCCTGGCAGGGGCTGTCGGGGCCAGCCGGCCCCGAGGGGGCGGCCCCCGAGGGCACCGGGCCGACGTCGGGAGTCCTCGGTGCCTGAGCTCCCCGAGGTCGAGACGCTGCGCCTGGACTTGGGCAAGGAGGTCACCGGTCGCAAGATCAAGGCGGTCTCGGTGGGCAACGGGCGCTCGGTCCGACGGCACTCGAGCGCCAAGCAGTTCCGCTCCTTGTTGGAGGGGCGGACCATCAAGGGCGTCGGGCGGCTCGGCAAGTACCTGCTGGTGGCCCTGGACAGCGGCGACACCCTGGTCGTGCACCTCGGGATGAGCGGCCAGCTGCTGCGGGTCAAGTCGGTCAAAGAGCCCAAACCCAAGCACACCCACGTGGTCATCACCTTCACCCAGGGCGGCGAGCTCCGCTACGTGGACCCCCGGACCTTCGGCGAGATGTTCGTCTCGACCCCCCCGACCCGGCCCGAGGGGGCACCGGCGCCGGCCGCCGCCGACGGTGCGGCGAGCCGCAAGAACGTCCACGAGCTCTCCCACCTCGGCTTCGACCCCATCGAGGACATGATGAGCTGGGACCGCTTCGCGGTGATGCTGCGCCAGCACCACGCCGGGATCAAGTCGCTCCTCATGGACCAGCAGTTCGCGGCGGGGATCGGCAACTTGTACTCCGACGAGATCCTCTTCGCCGCCGGCCTCCGTTACGACCGATTGTCCGACAGCCTCTCGGCCACCGAGGTGCGCCGCCTCTACCGGGCCATGGTCGAGACCCTGGCCGACGCCATCAAGCACCGCGGCTCGACCCTGGCCGACGACCAGTACAAGGACCTCTTCGGCGAGGTCGGCGACTACCAGGGCCAGCACCAGGTCTACGACCGCGAGGGCCAGCCCTGCCGGCGCTGTCGCAACCCGATCGTGCGGGTCCGCCACGGCGGGCGCTCGACGTTCTTCTGCGAGCACTGCCAGATCTGATCTGACCGCCGCCGGGTCCGACGGCCGGGTGCGGCGGCCGGGCCGGGGCGCCCGCCGGGCGGTCCCTAACGGGCCGGCGCGGTGAGCTCGCCCAGCAGGTGGCCGGTCGCCTCGGTCACGGCGGCCACCGCCCGGTCGAAGGCGGCCCGGTTGGCCTTCGACGGTGCCCGGTAGCCGCTGATCTTGCGGACGTACTGCAAGGCGGCCGCCTCGATCTCGCTCGGCGTGGCGGGGGGCTCGGCGCCCCGGAGGGTCTTGATGCTTCGGCACATGTCCCGACCCTGCCACAGCCGACGGCCCGCCGCCCGGGGCCCGAGGGGTCCGGGCGGGGGTTGGTAGGGTCCTGCCGATGTTCCTGAAGTCCCTCAGCATGAAGGGGTTCAAGTCCTTCGCCGACCCCACCGTGCTCGAGTTCGAGCCCGGGATCACGGTGGTGGTCGGGCCCAACGGCAGCGGTAAGTCCAACGTCGTCGACGCCGTGACCTGGGTGCTCGGGGCCCAGGGTCCGCGTTCGCTGCGCTCGGCCAAGATGGAAGACGTCATCTTCGCCGGGACCTCCAGCCGGCCCGCGCTCGGCCGGGCCGAGGTCTCGCTCACCATCGACAATTCGTCGGGCAAGCTGCCGGTCGACATGGCCGAGGTGACCATCACCCGGACCCTGTTCCGGACCGGCGATTCCGAGTACGCCATCAACGGGACCCCGTGCCGGCTGCTCGACATCCAAGAGCTGCTGAGTGACTCAGGGGTCGGCCGCCAGCACCACATGATCATCGGCCAGGGGCAGCTCGACACGGTGCTCAACGCCCGCCCCGAGGACCGTCGGGCCATCATCGAAGAGGCGGCGGGGGTGCTCAAGCACCGGCGGCGCCGAGAGCGGGCCGAACGCCGCCTGGAGGCCACCGGGGAGAACCTGGAGCGCCTCGGCGACCTGGTGCGCGAGGTGCGGCGCCAGATCCGCCCGCTCGAGCGCCAGGCGGCCGCCGCCCGCTCGTACACGACGGTGGCCGAGGAGTTGCACACCGTCCGGCTCTTCGTGGCGGCGACCGAGCTGGCCGACCTCGAGGCCCGTCGGACCACCGCCGCCGCGGCCCTCGGGGCGCTCACCGCCGAAGAGCACGAGTTGCACGGGGCCGTGGCCGCCCTCGACGAGGCGGCGGCGGCCACCGCGGCCGAGCTCTCGTCGCGCCGCGAAGAGGACCTCGCCTCGTCGCTCGGTCGGGTCCAGGGCCTGGTCGAGCGGACCCGGGGGACGATGGGGGTCCTGCGCGAGCGGGCGCGGGCGCTGGCGGCCGCCCTCGACGCCGCCGCCGACGTCGACGTGGTCTCCACCCTCGAGGCCGAGTCGGCCCGCCTGGCGGGTGAGCTCTCGGCGGCCGAGGCCGAGGCCGCCACGTTCGACCCCGAGCGGGCCGCGCTCGAGGCGGCCGAGCGGGCCCTGTCGTCCGACGAGGCGGCCCACGCCGCCGCCTGGGGCGACGGGACCGAGGCCCGGGCGGCCGACGAGGCCCTGACCGGCGCCCGCAACCACCTCGAGGTCCTGCGTCGGGCGGCGGAGCATGTGAGCGAGTCGATCGCGGGGCTCGACCAGCGCATGGGCGTTCTCGGGCGCCGGGCCGAGGCGTTGGCGGCCAGTGCGTCGGGGCTCGAGGCGAAGGCCTCCGAGATGCACGACGAGGCCACGCGCCTGGGGGGCGCGGTGGACGAGGCCGAAGCGGCGGCCGGCGCCAGCGCGGCGGCCGAGGCCGAGGCCGAGCGGGCCGCCGGGCTCGCCGAGCAGGAACGGCACCGCAGCGCCGCCCGGGCCGAGGCCCTGGCCCGGGCGCTGCACGACCTCGAAGGGGCGGGGGGCCGCGAGGCGCTGGCCGGCGTGGACGGTGTGGTCGGGTCGCTGGTCGACCTGGTCGAGATCGACGCCGGCTGGGAGGCCGCCTTCGAGGCGGCCGCCGGCGCCTCGGTGGCCGCGGTGGTCGTCGACGGGCCCGAGGCGGCCCGGGCGGCCATGGGCAGGCTGCACCGCCAGGGCGCCACCGGGGCCCTCCTGGCTGCCCGCCACGCGCCGACGCCGGCCGGACCCGACCCGAAGAGCCTGCCGGCCGGCGCCGAGCTGGTGCGCCCGCACGTCCGGCTCCGGGGGGCGCCCATGGTCGACGACGTGCTCGACTCGCTGATCGGCCGGGCCGTCCGGGTCCCCGGATGGGAGGAGGGGATCGACCTCGCCCTCGACCGGCCCGACCTGGTGGTGGTGACCGGGCACGGCGACCGCTTCGCCACCTCGGGCTGGCGGGTCCGGTCGAACCAGGGGGTGGTGACGGCCGCCGCCGTCGAAGAGGCCGAGCGGCGGTCGGCCGCCGCCGCCGCCGCCGCCGACCAGGCGGCGGAGCGGCTCCGCCGCGCCCGGCGCGATCACGAAGAGACCCGTCGCCTGGCACTGGTGGCGGCCCGGGCCGCCGACCGGCACCAGTCGGCCGAGGCCGCGGTGGCCAGCGAGCGGGCCCGGCTGGGCGACGACCGAGAGGTGGTCGCCGCCGAGCTCGAAGAGACCCGGCGGGCCCGGGCCGATGCCGAGGACCGGGCGGCCGCCCAGCGGGCCGAGCTCGAAGAACTCGAGCGTTCCGTGCCCGGGCTCGAGGCCGACGCCCGCGGTGCCCTCGAGCGGGCCGAGCAGGCGACGGCGGCCGGACGGGACCTCGACGCCCGCCGGGCCGAGGCGGCGTCGCTGCGCCAGGGTCTCGAGGTCCGCTCGGCCGGGCTCGACGAGCGCCGCCGGGTCCTCGCTGCCCGCCGGGCCGAGGTGGAGCGCCGCCTCGAGGGGCACGCCGACGAGCGCCAGGCCGCCGCCGCTCGCCGGCGCCGGCTCGAGGCCGACGGCCGGGCGCTGGAGCGTCTCGGCGCGCTGGCCGAAGGTGAGCGGGCCCGGCTCGAGTCGGTCCTCGACACCCTCCGGCTCGACTACCGCAACCAGGTCGAGGCGGTGCGGGCCGGCGGGGAGCGCCTCGAGTCGCTGCGCCGGGACCGCGCCGCCACCGAGCACCGGTTGGGCGAGGTGCGAGAGCGGACCCGGGCCCTGGACCTCGAAGCGGCCGAGGTGTCCCTGCGCAGCGAGACGCTCACCGAGACGGTCCGACGTGAGCTCGGCCACGAGCCGGGCGAGCTGACCGAGGTGCCGGCCCCCGAGCTCCCCCAGGGGACCACGGCGGCCGAGCACGCGGCCGGCCTGGCCGACAAGCTGGCCTCGCTGGGCCCGGTCAACCCGCTGGCCCTCGAGGAGCTCTCGGTCCTCGAAGAGCGCCACCGCGAACTCGACACCCAGGTGGCCGACGTCCGGTCGGCCCGCCGCGAGCTCCAAGAGGTGATCCGGACCCTCGACGACGAGATCGTCCAGTCCTTCGCCGCCGCCGCGGCCGACGTCAACGAGCACTTCTCGACCCTGGTGGCCATGCTCTTCCCGGGGGGCACCGGGCGGCTCTCGCTGACCGAGCCCGACGACCTGCTGCACACCGGCGTCGAGGTCGAGGTCCGGCCGGCCGGTCGCAACGTGCGCCGGGTGTCGCTCTTGTCGGGTGGCGAGCGCTCGTTGGCCGCCCTGGCGTTCCTCTTCGCCGTCTTCCGGAGCCGGCCGTCGCCCTTCTACCTGATGGACGAGGTGGAGGCGGCCCTCGACGACGTGAACCTGCACCGGTTCCTCGGTCTTGTCCGCGAGTTCCGCGACGAGGCCCAGCTGATCATCGTCAGCCACCAGAAGCGGACGATGGAGACCGGCGACGCCCTCTACGGGGTCACGATGGCCCCGGGCGGGTCCTCCCAGGTGATCAGCCAGCGGGTCGAGCGGCCTCAGGAGCCCGAGGCGGCCACCCCCTAGGGACGTGGGTCCCCCTAGGGACGTGGGTCCCGGGGGGCGGGGCTCCGCCGCCACCTAGGCTCGGTTGGACATGACCGCGCTCTACATCGTCCTCAGCGTCGTCGTGGTGGTCGTTCTGGCCGTCCTGGTGGTCCTGGCCGCCCGGCGCCGCCGGTCCGTCGAGGCCGCCCCGCCCGGCCCCAACGCCCCACCGCCCACCACCACACCGCCGCGGGGCGCGGCACCGCCGGGGCCCGCCGCCGCCCCGGTCGGTGCCCCGGCCCCCGAGGCCCAACCCGTCACGCCGGCGCCGCGCAGTTTTCGCGACGGCCTGGGCAAGACCAGGGGGCTGTTCTCCCCTCTGCGGGCCCTGCGGTCGCGCGGCACGGTGGAGGCGGCCACCTGGGAAGAGCTCGAAGAGGCCCTGTTGCGGGCCGACGTGGGGGTCGGCACCACCGACGCCCTCCTGGCCGACCTCCGCCGCAAGGTGAAGAGCAAGGAGGTGGCCGGGGGGGACCAGCTGCTCGACTCCTTGCGGGCCGACCTGGTCGACCTGCTGCGCATCGAAGGGCGCTGGGACGCCGCCACCGACGGGGAGTTGGCCCTGTCCTCCCCCGAGTCTCCCGGGGTCGACGACGAGGAGGTCGAGCCGGTCGGCCGGTCCCTCCGCTTCGACGCCGGGCCCGGGGTGGTCAACGTCTGGCTGTTCGTCGGGGTGAACGGGGTGGGCAAGACCACCACCATCGGCAAGCTGGCCCGCCAGCAGTCGGCCGACGGCCGGTCGGTGCTCTTGGCCGCCGGGGACACCTTCCGGGCCGCGGCCGGCGAGCAGCTGGCCCGCTGGGCCGAGCGGGCCGGGACCGAGATCGTGCGGGGGGCCGAGGGCGGCGACCCGAGCGCCATCGTCTTTGACGCCGTCCAGCGGGCCGCGGCCCGGGGGAACGACCTGGTCCTGGCGGACACGGCCGGCCGGCTCCACACCAAGGTGAACCTGGTCGAGGAGCTCAAGAAGATCCGCCGGGTGGCCGACCGCCCCCCGGGCCGGGTCACCGAGGTGCTGCTGGTCATCGACGCCACCACCGGCCAGAACGGCCTCGTCCAGGCCAAGGAGTTCACCGACGCGGTGGAGGTCACCGGGCTGGTCCTGACCAAACTGGACGGCACGGCCAAGGGCGGGGTGGTCGTCGCCGTCCAGCGGGAGCTGGGCCTGCCGGTCAAGCTGGTCGGGCTGGGCGAGGGCCCCGACGACCTGGTGCCCTTCGACCCCGAGCAGTTCGTCGACGCCCTGTTGGGCTGAGCGCCGCCGGCCGGGCCCGCGACGGCGTCCGGTAGCCTGGCGCCGATCATGTTCGACGCACTCTCCGATCGGCTCGAGCGCATCGCCGGGCGCCTGCGCGGCCGGGGGCGCCTATCCGACGCCGACCTCGATGAGGCCCTGGCCGAGATCAGGACGGCGCTCTTGGAGGCCGACGTCGAGCTCGGCGTGGTCCGCGGTTTTGTCGACGCGGTGCGAGCCCAGTGCACCGGGGCGGCCCTCTCCAAGAGCCTGACCCCGGGCCAGCAGGTCATCAAGGCCGTCCACGACGAGCTGGTGCGCATCTTGGGTGGCGAGACCCTCAAGCTCACCTACGCCTCGCGCCCGCCCACCGTCGTGCTCCTGGCCGGACTCCAGGGCTCGGGCAAGACCACCACCGCGGCCAAGCTGGCCCAGTGGTGGAAGCACCAGGGGCGCAACCCGCTCTTGGTCGGGGCCGACCTGCAGCGCCCGGCCGCCGTCGAGCAGCTGCGGGTCCTCGGGGGCCAGGCCGGGGTCACCGTGTTCAGCGAGCCCACCGACCCCGTCGCCCTGGCGGCGGCCGGGGTCGACGAGGCCCGGCGCCTCGGCCGGGACGTCTGCATCATCGACACCGCCGGGCGGCTGGCCATCGACGCCGAGCTCATGGAAGAGGTGCGCCGGATCTCTGTGGTCACCGAGCCGCACTACACGTTGCTGGTGATCGACGCCATGACCGGCCAGGACGCGGTGGCCACGGCCAGCGCCTTCCACCAGACCCTCGAGCTCGACGGTGTGATTCTGACCAAGCTTGACGGCGACGCCCGCGGCGGTGCCGCGCTGTCGGTCAAAGAGGTGGTGGGCCGGCCGATCGTCTTCGCCTCCACCGGCGAGAAGCTCGCCGACTTCGACCTGTTCCATCCGGACCGGATGGCCGACCGCATCCTCGGCATGGGCGACGTGCTCAGCCTGATCGAGCAGGCCGAGCGGACCATGGACCACGACGAGGTGGCCAAGTCGGCCACCCGGATGATGGAGGGCCGGTTCACCCTCGAGGACTTCTTGTCCCAGCTCCAACAGGTGCGCAAGCTCGGGTCGCTGGGCGGGATCATGAAGCTCATGCCCGGCATGTCCAAAGAGATGCGCCAGGCGGCCGACCAGATCGACGACAAGGAGGTCTCGCGGGTCGAGGCCATCGTGCGTTCGATGACCCCGGCCGAGCGCGAGAACCCCACCGTCATCGACGGCTCGCGCCGGGTGCGCATCGCCCGGGGCAGCGGGACGTCGACCCAGGAGGTCAACCAGCTCCTCAAGCAGTTCCGCGAGATGCAAAAGATGATGAAGGGCGTGGTCGCCGGGGGCGCCCTCCCGGGCATGGGTGGCCCCACCGGCAAGCTGGGGGCCCTGCGGGGCGCCCGCAAGCAGATGGCGGCCCTCGAGGCGATGGGGGGAGCCGACGGGGTGGACCCGGGCCTGGCCGAGCTCTTCGGCGGGGTGGGAGGGTCCCCCCAGCCCCTCGGGGTGGGCGCCGGGGCGCCCCGGACGGCGGCGGCCGGCGGGGGGTCCAAAGGGGGCCGGCCGGGGAAGAAGAAGAAGAAGGGGGGGCGGGTGACCCCCCCCAAGGGCCGCTGAGGGGCCCAGTGGACGCGGGGTGCCGCGGACCTGCGACAATGGTCCGGATCAATCGACGGATGGAGGGACCAGTTCTGTGGCAGTGAAGCTCCGCCTCGTGCGGATGGGCAAGAAGAAGCAACCCACCTACCGGGTGGTGGCGGCCGACAGCCGGTCACCGCGCGACGGGCGGTTCCTCGAGATCGTGGGCACCTACGCCCCCCGCGGCGCCTCGACCGCCGAGCCGGATGCCGTCGTGACCATCGACAACGCCAAGGCGGTCAAGTGGCTCTCCCAGGGGGCCCAGCCGACCGAGCGGGTGGAGAGGCTGCTCAAAGCGTCGGGGGCCTGGGACGAGTTCACGGCGGCCAAGGCCAAGTGACCGCCCCCGACGACGGTTACGAGGCGGGCGACGTCAACCAGGTGGACGCCGAGGCCCCCGACGAGCTCGACGACGGCTACGAGGCCGGTGACATCAACACCGTGGCCGGCGGCGACGACTTCGACGACGAGTCCGAGGACTACGAGCCGGGAGACGAGGCGGGCAACCGGGCCGACGGGGGGACTCCGACGGCCGTGCTCGACTACCTGGCCCGCTCTTTGGCCAACGAACCCGACTCGGTGGTCGTCAACACCGAGGTCCGCCACGGGTCGGTCCGCTTGCGGCTCCACGTGGCGCCCGACGACATGGGCCGGGTGATCGGCCGGCGCGGCCGCACCGCCCAGGCCCTGCGCACCCTGGTCGGGGTGGCCGGCGCGGTCGACGGGGTCCAGACCAGCGTCGACATCGTCGACGACTGAGCCCGCGGTGGGCGCCCCCGGGCCCGCCCAGCCACCGGAGCCCCCTCCGCCCCCGGTCCTCTTGGAGGTGGGCAGGGTGGCCAAGGCCCACGGCCTGCAGGGCGAGGTGACCGTCGAGCTTTGGAGCGACCTCACCTCACGCCTCGACGCGGGGTCTGAGTTGTCCCTGGCCGACGGGACCCGGTTGCGGGTGCTCGCCTCGCGGCCCCACCAGGGCCGCCATCTGGTCTTCTTCGAGGGGGTGGGGGACCGAGCCGGCGCCGACGCCCTCCGGGGGGAGGTCCTGTTGGCCCCGCCCGGAGAGCTGCCCGGTGCCCTGTGGGTCCACGAACTTGTCGGTGCCGAGGTGGTGACGACCGACGGGAGGGCCCTCGGCACGGTCGAGGCGGTCGAGGCCAACCCGGCCAGCGATCTGCTGGTCCTCTCGGGCGGCCACCTGGTGCCGCTGCGCTTCGTGGTGGGCAACGAGCCGGGGCGGTCGGTGACCGTGGACATCCCCGACGGTCTCGTCGAGCTCTAGGTCGTCCGCCCGTGCGCATCGACGTCTTCACGATCTTCCCCGAGGTGGTCGACGGCTACTGCTCGGCCAGCCTCCTCGGCCGGGCCCGCCAGCACGGGACCCTCGACCTGCGGGTGCGGGACCTGCGCTCGGGGGCCAACGACCCGAGGCGCTCGGTGGACGACACGCCGTTCGGGGGCGGGGCCGGGATGGTGCTGATGCCCGAGCCGCTCTTCGGCGCCGTCGAGGCGGTGCGCGAGGCCGAGGGACTGCCCCGGCCCCTGCTCCTCTTGGGCCCCGGCGGCCGCCGCTTCACCCAGTCGGTGGCGGCCGAGCTGGCGGCCGGTGCCGGGGGTTTCTCCCTGCTCTGCGGGCGCTACGAGGGGGTGGACCAACGGGTGGCCGACCACCTGGTCGACGGGGAGCTCTCGATCGGCGACGTCGTCCTGGCCGGAGGCGAGTCGGCCGCCCTCGTGGTCATCGAGGCGGTCACCCGCCTGCTGCCCGGGGTGCTCGGCAACGACGCGTCGAGAGACGAGGAGAGCTTCAGCGCCGGGCTGCTCGAGTACCCCCAGTACACACGGCCGGCTGCGTTCCGGGGCTGGGCCGTCCCCGAGGTGCTCCGCTCGGGGGACCACGGCCGGGTGGCTCGCTGGCGTCGGGCCCAGGCCCTGGCCCGCACCCTCGAGCGCCGGCCCGACCTGGTCGAGGCCAGGGGTGGCCTCAGCCCCGACGAGATCGAGCTGCTGGTGGAGGCGGGCGAGGTGCGCCTCCTGGCCGATCACGGCTACCATGGCTGATTCGGCCAACCTCCTCCGAGCCCGAAGGACGCGCCAGTGCACCCCACCGAGATCATCGACCGCGACTCGCTGCGCGAGGACGTACCCGAGTTCCGCCCCGGCGACACCGTCAAGGTGCACGTCCGGGTGGTCGAGGGCAACCGCGAGCGGGTGCAGGTCTTCCAGGGCGTGGTCATCCGCCGCCAGGGCGTGGGCGTGCGCGAGACCTTCACCGTGCGCAAGGTCAGCTTCGGGGTGGGGGTGGAGCGGACCTTCCCGGTGCACTCGCCGACCATCGCCAAGCTGGAGGTGGCCACCTTCGGCGACGTGCGGCGGGCCAAGCTCTACTACCTGCGGGACCGGTCCGGGAAGGCCGCCAAGATCAAAGAGAAGCGCCAGCCGCTGAAGGCGGCGAAGTCCGCAGGCGCCGACGAGGACGAACCGGCTCCGCCGAGCTGACCGGAGCGTTCACCGGGCGCGGCCCCGGCCCCACGGCGGGCCCGGGACCGAGTCCCCGGCGACCTTCGTTACGGTACAGGGGAGCTATGGACACCCAAGACGCGCCAGCGGCGGACCACCGAGCCGTGGTCGCTCCGCCCTCGGGCAGCCGCTGATGGCCGGCCCCCGATGAGCGAGGAAGAACTCGAGCGCTACGAGGCGGAGATCGAGCTGGCCCTGGTCCACGAGTACCGGGCCGTCCTCCCGATGTTCAGCTACGTGGTGGAGACCGAGCGCCGCTTCTATCTGGCCAACGACGTCTCGCTGACCGTGCGCGCCGAGGCGTCCCCCAACGTGATCGAGCTCGAGCTCTCCGACGCCTGGGTCTGGGACATGTACCGGCCGGCCCGCTTCGTCCCCTCAGTGCGGATCGTCACCTTCCGCGACGTGAACGTCGAGCGGCTGCCCGAAAAGGAGCTCTAGGGGTTCTGCCCCGCCAGGTTGTTGACACGGCTGGTCGGTGGGCCGCCGATGGCCGGGTGGTGCCGGTGCTGGCGGTCCCCGGGCCCCGGTCGTAGGGTTGCGCGCCGGTCCACGGGCGCGGCGGCTCTGAGAGGAGTGGGTGTGGAGACGCTGATTGTGGAGCGCCGCGAGGGCGTGGTGACGGTGACCATGAACCGGCCCGAGCGCAAGAACGCGGCCAACGGGGTGATGCTCCGCGAGCTGCAGGAGGCCTTCGAGGAGATCGAGCGGACCGGCGAGGACCGGGTGCTGGTGCTCACCGGGGCCGGCGGAGCCTTCTGCTCGGGTGCCGACCTGGGGGATCCGAACGGACCCGCCTCGGACACGAGCCAACCCGGCCTAATCAGGATGCGGCGCCTGGGCGACGTCGCCCTGGCCCTGCACCGGCTGACCAAGCCGGCCATCGCCAAGGTCGACGGGTTCGCGGTGGGGGCCGGCCTCAGCCTGGCCCTGGGGTGCGACCTGGTCGTGGCATCGGACCGGGCGCGGCTCTCGATGATCTTCTCGCGGCGCGGCCTGTCGCTCGACAACGGGGCGTCGTGGCTCCTGCCCCGGCTGGTGGGGATGGCCAGGGCGAAAGAGCTGGCCCTCTTCGGCGAGATGCTCGACGCCACCCAGGCGGTCGAGCTCGGCCTGGTGAACCGGGTCGTCCCGGTCGCCGAGCTGGACGACTTCGTCGACGACTGGGCCACCCGGCTGGCCGCCGGGCCCCCGATCGCCCTGTCGATGACCAAGACCCTCCTGCACAACTCCCTGTCCGCCTCGATGGAAGAGGCGGTCGAGGACGAGGCCCGCTGCCAGGCCGTGAACTTCGCCACGGCCGACACGGCCGAGGCCATGGCAGCCTTCACCCAGAAGCGGGAGCCCAAGTTCGTCGGCCGCTGACCTGGGCGGTCGGGCGGGCCGGGTCGGAGCGGACAGCGGTCCCGCCGGTTCGGCCATATAGTCAGCGGTAGCTGCGGTGAGCGACCGACCGGCGACGGCTCGGCCGGTGGCCGGCGTGGCAGGGCCTTCGCGAGAGGAGGGGCCGAGGATGTTGAACGGTGTCCAAGGCATGATCGGCGAGACCGCCCTCGTGACCAAGTCGATCAAGGGTGCCCACCACCCGGGCTCGGTTCGGGCCCGGGGCGAGGACTGGCTGGCCATCCCCCTCGACCCCGACGAGACCATCAACCCCGGGACCAACGTCGTCGTCGCCGACATCGAGCGGGGCACCCTCGTCGTCTACGCCTCAGACGACCAGTAGGGCGCGAGGGTACACCCCACAGTCTGTGACCCAATGACCGGCCGGAGTTCGAACGAACAGAGAGAAGACCCATGTTGACAGCCAGTGCAGACGTACTCGCAGGGGTGGTGACCGTCATCGTCGTGGTGGTGGTCCTCTTGTTCCTGTTGCTCGTGACCCGCTCGCTCAAGATCGTCCAGCAGGGGAGTGTCGGGGTCATCAAGCGGGTCGGCGAGTTCAAGAAGATCAAGCAGCCGGGAATCTCGTTCCTGATGCCCTTCTTGGACAAGATGGTCAAGGTGGACATGCGAGAGTTCCCGATGACCGGCGACCAGCAGGCGGTGATCACCCAGGACAACGTCTCACTGTGGGTCAGCGCCACCATCTTCTGCCAGGTGATCGACGTCAAGGCGGCCCTTTTCGAGATCGCCGACTACCAACTGGCCGTCGACCAACTGTCGCGGACGGCGCTGCGGGCGGTGTTCGGTGAGCTGACGCTGGACCAGTCCCTTTCCCAGCGCGAGACGATCAACTCCCGCATGCAGGATCACATGGCCGACGCGGCCATGAAGTGGGGCGTGCGTCTGAACCGCATCGAGATCCTCGACATCACCCCGCCCAACAACGTCCTGCAGGCCATGTCGGAGCAGAAAGAGGCCGAGCAGCACAAGCGGGCGGCCATCTTGAAGTCCGAGGGAGAGCAGCAGGCCGCGGTCAACAGCGCCGGGGGCCGCAAGCAGGCGGCCATCTTGGAGGCCGAGGGATCCAAGCAGGCGGCCATCTTGGCCGCCGAGGCCGAGATGAAGGTTCTCGAACTGCAGGCCGAGGGTGAGAAGAAGGCCCGTCTGCTCCGGGGCGAAGGGGAGGCGGCCGCCCTGACGGCGATCGACGCCGCCACCATCAACCCCAACACGCTGGCCGTCCTCCAGCTGCGGGCACTGCAGGACATCGCCACCGCGCCGAACGCCAAGGTGGTCGTGCCCTACGAGGCGGCCGGCCTGATCGGCGGGGCCGAGATGCTGGTGGACGTGCTCAAGGGTGTGGGACCCAAGCACTCCCCGGCGGCGGTGAACGGCGGGGCACCCCCGTCCGCCTGACCGAGGCGCCCCGCCTCAGCGATGTTCGCCCGCTGCCCGCCGCGGGTGGTTGAACCGGGCACGTCCCCCGGCCACGAACGAGTGATCGACGGGGGCCGCCGCCGGAGCGCCGTGCACTCCCGGTGTCGCCGGAGCACGTGAGGTCCCCCGGCGGCGGGGCCCCGGCGGACCCCGGGTCAGGGGGGAGGAGCGCCCTGCTGCCAACCGATGGCGCTCGAAGACACCGCGCCGGCGGTGGGTGGGCTGCTCAGGGCGGGCGCCGTGCAACTCGACTGGCCGGTCTGCTCGCCGTTCCAGACGGCCCCTCCGCCGAGGTAGGCGAACCAGCAGTTGCCGGCCGACGAGTGCACCGCCAGCACGACGGCTGATCCGCCGGTCGCCGAGGCTCCGGGCAACGCCCCCCCGCCCGCCCCGGGCACCGTCACCCCGCCCGCCCCGGGCACCGTCACCCCGCCGGCCCCGGGGATGGCGCCCCCGGTCCCGGCGCTGCCGGCCGCCGTGGCCACGCTGATGACGTTCGGAGCGGTGGAGGCCCCGCTGGTGTACTGCAGAGCGGGGTCGGCGGCGCTGAGGCTGGCTTCGCTGACACCGCCGCCTGCCGCCAGGGCCTGCTGGGCCGCCGAGACAGCCTGGCTGAGGTTGGTCTTGGCCTGGACGTCCCCGGCCAGCCCGACGTCGGGGTTGCCCGAGGTGCCGTTCGACCCGTTGCCGAGTGTCGTGCCCAGAACGATCGCCGTCAGGAGGCCCACGATGAGCAGGCTCAGCACCAGGGCGAGGACCCCCACCTGGCCCTCCTCGTTGCCCCGCATCCGACTGGCCATGGCTCGACCCCCTCACCCCCCGGGCAGTCCCGGCTGCCCCCCGGACCGATGGCAAAACCGTAGTCCTCGCCAAGCGAGACCACGAGCACTACCGTCCCGGGGCCCGCTAGACCGGTGCGGTGCACTGGTTGATCGACGGCATGAACCTCATCGGGTCGCGGCCCGACGGCTGGTGGCGGGACCGTCCGGATGCCCAGCGCCGGTTGGTCGGTGAGCTGGGCCGGCTGGTCGAGAGCGACGGTGGCTCAGAGGTGACCGTGACCGTCGTCTTCGACGGGCGGGCGCCGGGCGGGGATCCGGTCGATCCCGCCGGGGTCGAGGTCGTCTACGCCCCCGGAGCACCCGACGCTGCCGACGACGTCATCGCCGAGATGGCGGCCGCCACCGGCGAGCGGTCGGGGACCGTGGTCGTGACCTCCGATGCGGGGCTGGCCGGCCGGGTGCGGGCATCGGGCCTGGGGGTGGTCGGGGTGCGGGCGTTCCGGGACATCCTCGGCGCCTCCACGTGACCGGGGGCCCGACGGGCCCGGCACTACCCTGGGACCTCGCTGTGGACCCCTCCATTCGACTCGGACTGGAGCTGCCCCCCCTCGACCCACCGGCAGGCTCCGACCTCGCGCCAGCCACCCTCGAGCGCCTCAACGCCGTGCTGGCCGCCGCCGAGAGGGCGGGTGTCGGCGCGCTCTGGCTGACCGGCGGGGCGGGCCAGGCCTCGGGCGGCGCCGACGCCTGCACCGTGGCCGCCGGCCTGGCCGCCGGTCCGGGGTCGGTGACCCTGGGGGTGGTCGCCCCGCTGGCCGGGGCGCGCAACCCCTCGCTGTTGGCCCGTGACCTCACCTCGCTCGACGTGGTGTCGTCGGGACGCTCGGGGCTCTTGGTGCAAGGCGCGGGATGCCTCGGCGAGGCCCTCACCGTCTGCCGGTCACTGTTCACGAGCGACTCGAGCGACTTCACCGGCGAGTGCTACCGCCTGGCGGGCGCCGTCAACCGTCCGGCGCCCGTCCGATCGGGCGGTCCCTTGCTCTTGGCCCAGCCGGCACGGCCGGTCGAGGTCGGTGACCCGGCCGGGACCGTCGACGCCTGGGTGGTGACCGGGGACATCGCTGACGTCGAGGAGGCGGCCCGGGTCCTTCGGGCGGGCTCGGAGGGGTCGGGCTCCCACCGGGCCGCCGGCCGGCCGGCGCTCGTCTGGCGCGGCACGCTGGGCGGGGACCACGACGCGGGGGTTGCCGAGCGGGTCGACGAGCTGCACCGGGCCGGGGCCGACGGCCTGATCGTCTCGCCGGCCGACGGCCGGATCGGGGCGGGCTTCGCCGCCGCCGCCGAGCGGCTCGTGGCCCTGCTGGTCCCCCTCGTCGGGCGGTGGGCCCGGTGAGCGACGAGCAGCCGACGGCCCCGCCTTCGGTGATCGTCGTGGCCGGCCAGCGCTTCACGGTCACCGCTGAGCCGGCGTCGGTCGGTGCGCCGGGGCAAAAGCCGGGACCGCTGGCCGAGCCCGGCACCCCGCCGGCCCCGGCGGCCGAGACCGCGCCGCCGGCCGAGGCCGCGCCGCCGGCCGAAACCCCGCCGGCCGCCCCTCCCCGCCACGCCGCCCCAGAGCACGCCGTCTCAGAGACCGGGGCCCCCCACCTCGATCCGCCGATGGCCGTCACGGGGCAGTACCTGCCGGCCCTCGACGGGCTCCGGGCCTTCGCGGTGGCCGGGGTTCTCGCCTACCACCTCGGGTTCGGCTGGGCCTCGGGTGGTTACCTGGGCGTCGACCTGTTCTTCGTGCTGTCGGGTTTTCTCATCACGAGCCTGCTGCTCGAGGAGTGGGCGACCACCGCCCGCCTCAAGCTGGCGGCGTTCTGGGCCCGGCGGGCCCGGCGCCTCCTCCCCGCCCTCTTTCTCGTGCTGTTCGCCGTCTCCGCCTACGTCGTGCTCAACGGCCGCTTCGGCCCACCGGGCAGCGGTGCCTTGGTGGACCTGAGCGGGCTGCGGGGGGACGACCTGGCGACGCTGTTCTACGCGGCCAACTGGCATGCGATCTTCGCCCACCAGTCGTACTTCGCACAGTTCTCGGCCCCGTCGCCCCTCGAGCACACCTGGTCACTGGCGATCGAAGAGCAGTTCTACCTGTTCTGGCCGCCGATCCTGCTGTTGCTCTTGTGGCGGGCCCGGGGGGCCTGGCGCCGAGTCGGTACGGTGGTCACGGTGACCGGCGCCCTGGCCTCGGCGGCCCTCATGGCCTGGCTGTACCACCCCGGCACCGATCCGACCCGGGTCTACTTCGGGACCGACACCCGGATCTTCGACATGCTGGCCGGGGCGACGATCGCCATGGTGGCCGCCGCCCGGCTCCAACCGGGCCCCCGGTCCCGGACCGTCCTGCACCTGGCCGCCCCGCTGGCCGCACTGGCGCTCGGCTACTTCTGGGTGACCGCCGGGTCCACCGGTGGCCTGCCGCCGGGCTTCATGTTCCGGGGGGGCTTCTTGGTCTGCGCCGTCCTGGCGGCGGTGGTGATCGCCGACGTGCGCCAGTTCCACCAGGGCCCGCTCGGCACCGTCCTGTCCGTCCGGCCGTTGCGCTGGATCGGCATGATCTCCTACGGGATCTACCTGTGGCACTGGCCGATCTTCGTGTACATGAATCAGGCCCGGACCGGTCTGTCGGGAGCCGCCTTGGACCTGTCCAGGGTGGCCGCCACTCTGGCCATCGCCGCCGCCAGCTACTACCTGGTCGAGCGGCCGATCCGGCGGCGCCGGTTCAAGGGCTGGGTCCGCTTCGCCCTGGCGCCGGCGGCGGCGGCGCTCACGGCCGGCATCGTCGTCGTCGCCACCATCCCGGCCGTGGCGGCCCCGTCGACGCCGGCCCCCACGACGGCCGCGGTGACCCCGGCCAGCGGGACCGTCGTCCCCGGGTCCGGTGGTGACACCGACCAGGTGGCCATCACGCTGCCCCCCGGGCGGGTCCTGAGCGCCCAGGACCCCCTGCAGGTGATGCTGCTGGGCGACTCGGTCATGAACGTGGCCGCCCCGGCGCTGGCCGCCGCCCTCGGGGCGACGGCCGAGGCCACCGTCACCGACCGGGCCATCGACGGCTTCGGGCTGGCCAACGCCACCAACTGGCGCACCTCGATCCCCACCCTGATCAGCCAGGTGCATCCGGACCTGATCCTCGCCACCTGGAGCTGGGACGACAACTGGGCCCTCCAGGACCCGGCCGGGTACAAGGCCGAGCTCGAGCAGGCCGTACGCCTCATGCTGGCCCCGGGCGACGGGGTGGCCGGCGTGGTGTTCACCCAGTTCCCCCCGACCGGTCCGGTCCTGGCCCAGACCCAGGCCCAGGCCATCGCCTCGGACGCACAGCGGGCCGCCGGCCAGAGGGCGTGGGACCAGATCGTTCGCTCCCTGCCCGCCGCCTTCCCCGGCCGGGTGATGTACCTCCCGGTGGCCCCCTCGGTGCTGCTCGACGGCAAGTTCACCACGTGGCTGCCGCCGTCCACCGATCCCGACGCGCCGCGCGACCAGTGGGTCCGGGTGCGCATGATCGACGACGTCCACCTGTGCCCTGCCGGCGCGGTCCGCTACGCCGACGCCGTCCTGGCCGACCTGACGCCCCTGTTCCACCTGGCCCCGGCCCGGGCGGGGTGGTGGGATCAGACGTGGGTGAACGACCCGCGCTACAACACGCCGCCGGGCTCGTGCCCCGACGACCACCCCGGTTGAGCGATCAGCCCTGCATCGGGATCCGGTCGGGGCGGACACGGACGATCGTGCGGACCTCGCCTTCGGTGCGCATGGGGTACTCGTCGACACCGAGGTACTTCTTGGCCAGCTTGTCGATGTGGGCGTCGGCGCCCTCGGTCTCCATCGAGACCACCCGGCCTACCGCCACCAGCACGTTGTAGGAGTCGTCGGGGTCGATGACGGTGACCGCCACCCGCGGGTCGCGCTCGAGGTTGCGCTCCTTCACCCGGCCCCGGGCCGTGTTGAAGACCAGGTCGTCGCCGTCGGTCTCGATCCACACCGGGGTCACCTGGGGTGAGCCGTCGGCGGCGACGGTGGCGACCGTGGCGATGACCGGCCGGGCCACCAGGGCCTTGGCCTTCTCGGAGAGAGCGGGCACGGGACCTCCTCGGGTTCGTGGCCCGGGCCCTCTGCCCGGGACCAGGCGGCGACCCGACCTTACCGGCCCCGGCGCCCCCGCTGGCCGGGGCCCGGGTGGTCGGGCTCCCGGTTGCACCGGCGGGCGGTGACGCCCCATGCTGGCCCCGACGGGCAGTCCCGGACCGAAGGAGGCCCAGTGAGCAGCACCCGCACCGAGACCGACTCCATGGGGGAGATCGAGGTACCCGCCGACCGGTACTGGGGCGCGCAGACGGCCCGCTCGTTGCACCACTTCGACATCGGCTACGACACGATGCCCAAGTCCATGATCCGGGCCATCGGGATCCTGAAGGAGGCCTCGGCTGAGGTCAACAAGGACCTGGGGAAGCTCGACCCCCATCTGGCCGACCTCATCGTCGCCGCCTCGCGCGAGGTGGCCGAGGGGCGCTGGGACGAACAGTTCCCCCTGCGGATCTGGCAGACCGGGAGCGGCACCCAGTCCAACATGAACGCCAACGAGGTCATCGCCAACCGGGCCATCGAGCTCGACGGCGGGGTGATCGGCTCCAAGTCGCCGGTGCACCCGAACGACCACGTCAACATGTCCCAGTCCTCCAACGACACGTTCCCGACGGCCATGCACATCGCCGCGGTCGAAGAGCTCACCAGGCGGCTGCTCCCGGCGGTCGAAGCCCTGCGGGACGCGCTGGCCCGAAAGGCCGAGGCCTTCGCCGACGTCACCAAGATCGGCCGCACCCACCTGATGGACGCGGTGCCCCTGACCCTGGGCCAGGAGTTCTCGGGGTACGTGGCCCAGCTCGACGCCGACCTCGAGCGCATCCGCCAGACCCTGCCCGGCCTCTACGAGCTGGCGGCCGGGGGCACCGCCGTGGGCACCGGGCTCAACACCCACCCCGAGTTCGGCCAGCGGGTGGCGGCCAAGATCGCCGAGCTGACCGGCCAACCCTTCGTGACCGCCCCCAACAAATTCGCCGCGCTGGCCGCCCACGACGCACTGGTGTGGGCCAGTGCGTCGCTGCGCACCCTGGCCGGTTCGCTGATCAAGATCGCCGACGACCTGCGCTGGCTCGGCTCGGGCCCCCGGGCCGGCCTGGGCGAGCTGGTCCTGCCGGCCAACGAGCCGGGTTCGTCGATCATGCCGGGCAAGGTGAACCCGACCCAGTGCGAGGCGATGATCATGGTGTGCATCCAGGTGACGGGCAACGACACTGCCGTCGCCATCGCCGGGGCCCGGGGCAACCTCGAGCTCAACGTGAACAAGCCGGTCATCATCTACAACGTGATCCACTCGATCGAGTTGCTGTCAGGCGCCTGTCGCGGCTTCCGGGAGTTCTGCGTCGAGGGGCTCGAGCCCGACTACGAACGGATCCAGCAGCACCTGGAGAGCTCGCTCATGCTGGTGACCGCCCTCAACCCGATCATCGGCTACGACAAGGCGGCCGAGGTGGCCAAGAAGGCGCACCAGGAGCGGACCACCCTGCGCCACGCCGCCGTGGAGCTCGGTTTCTTGTCCGCCGAGCAATTCGACGAGGCGGTCCGGCCCGAGGAGATGACCCATCCGTGAGGCCCGGCCCCGAGGAGGGACCCGATGCCTGAGACCCTGAGCCACGAGGCGGTCGACGGCGCCCTGGCCGCCCGGGGCATCGCCTGGTCACGCCGGGGCGACGAGCTGATCAAGACGGTCAAACGCCGGGACTTCGCCGGCTCGCTGGCCCTGGTCAACGCGGTGGGCGAGCTGGCCGAGGCGGCCGACCACCACCCCGACATCGACATCCGGTGGGACACGGTGACCCTGCGGCTGTCCACCCATTCGGCCGGGGGCCTCACCGACAAGGACCTCTCCCTGGCCGCCGCCATCGACGAGCTGGGCTGACCGATCTCCCCGGTCCCCCGATCGCCGGGGGGCGGGGGGCTGCTCAGGCGAGCAGGACCGAGCGCAGGCCGGCCACCACCTCGGGCCCGGCGCCGGCCGACCGGGCGTAGTCGGTGATCGACCCGTAGCGGGCCCGCAGGACCTCGAGCAGGTTGGTGATGTTGGCGGGGGCGGCCGAGAACACCTCGTCGGCCCGCTCGATCACCTCGCGCCCCTCGGGGTGCCGCTCGATCAGCTTGGCTCGCAGCCGGGCCATGGCCCCGGCGCTCAGCGCGTAGTCCTCGACGATGGTGTCGTCGGGGACCCCGAGCACGCCGAGGAGGACGGCGACCAGTACCCCGGTGCGGTCCTTGCCCGCCGTGCAGTGGATGATCACCGGGTGGGCCTCCTCGCTGGCCACCAGGCCGAGGATGCGACCGATCTGGGGCGCCGCGTCGGCGGCGATCGTCTCGTACTGGGCGGCCAGCATCCCCGGGGTCACCTCGAAGGAGTCCGGGTCGGGCACGGTGTCGAGCAGGGGTACGTGGTGGAAGTCCACCGGGATCTCCTCGACCGGGAAGCGGCCGCCCTCAAGCTCGGCGCTGGTCCGAAGGTCGATGACCGTGGCGATACCCAGCTGGCGGATGACGCCGCGGTCGGTCTGGGTCAGCCCCGAGAGGCCGTCGGCCCGGAACAGGGTCCGCCAGCGGACCCGCCGACCGTCGGCCGTCTCGTAGCCACCCAGGTCGCGGAAGTTGACCGCCCCCTCCAGCGCGATGTGGCGGTCGGGGGTCTCGGCGTCGGCGGGTCGCATCGCGCCCGAGTGTACCGAGCACCCCGGCCATCCCCGACCGGGGCGCCCCGAGGGGTGACGGCACGGTGAACGGCGCCCGGTGACCCGCTCCGAACCTCCCCTTTGGGCCGTTCGGGTCTCAGCGCAGGGGCATGTCCCACATCGGGAACCAGCGCGAGAGGTCGGGCTCGATCGGCAGGTCGCTGCCCACCGTCGCCCGCACTCGCAACTCGAGCTCGTTGTCGCGGTGCTCGGGACCGTCGGGGGCGAACGGGTAGAAGGTGCCGCGCTTGTAGAGGTAGACGAGGAAGCACGGCCCGGTGTCGGCCGGGGCCTCGGGTCCGGGCGCCAGGGCGACCACCGAGCACAAGAGCTGGGGCCCCCAGCCGTTCTCGGCCAGCGTGGTGTTGACCAGATGGAGGTTGGTGACCAGTGACTCGATGTCGGGATCCTCGAGCAAGAGCCACCGGTAGCCGTAGGCGTCGTCGGCCTCGGCCAGCTGTGCTGTCGGCCCCGCCGGGGCGGCGCCGGCGTCGTCGTCTTGTGGGAGGTCGAGCAGTTGGGCGATCTCGTGCTGGACGTCCTCTGCCCCCTGGCCGGCCGGCGGCTTCCAGCAGACAGCGGCGTGGCCGGTGGGGGACAGGCCGGCCGCCGTCTCGAGGGTCACCGCGGCCGACGGGAGGGCGAACAGGGCGTCGAGGTTGGCCCCGACGGGCTTGGTCCGCCCGAGGAGGGCGTCGAAGAGGCCCACGTCAGTCCCGTCGCCCGGCGGCGACCGGCACCGTCGCCGTCAGCTGGGCCGGCTGAGCGTGGTCTCGAGCTCGGCCAGCTGCGCCAGGCGGCGCTCCAAGGTGGGGTGGGTCGAGAACAGGGCGCCCAGAGAGAACCCGCCCTGCCCGCCGCCCTGTCCCTGGGTGATGGCCGGGGTGAAGAAGAAGGCGTTGAAGGGCTCGGCCGACCGCAGGTCGCGCGTCGGGATGCGCGACATCTCGCCGGTGATCTTCACCAGCGCCGAGGCCAGGACGGAGGGCCGGCCGATCAGGACCGCCCCCGAGCGGTCGGCGGCCAGCTCGCGGTAGCGGGACAGGGCCCGGGTCAAGAGGAAGCTCACCGCGTAGACCACGATCGAGACCAGCATGATGACCGCCTCCATGGCGGCGAGCTGCGCCCCGGACTGGTTGCCGCGGCCTCCTCCCCCGAAGATCCCGGCGTAGAACATCACCCGGGTCAAGAGCCCGGCCAGGATGCCGAGCGAGCTGGCGATGGTCATCACGGCGACGTCGCGGTGGGCGACGTGGGAGAGCTCGTGGGCCAGCACCGCCTCCACCTCGGGCTCGTCGAGGCGCCGGAGGAGCCCGGTGGTGGCACAGACCACCGCGTGGCGCGGGCTGCGCCCGGTGGCGAAGGCGTTCGGGACATCGGTGTCGGCGATGGCCACCCGGGGCTTGGGCATGTCGGCCAGCGCGCAGAGCCGGTCGACGGCTCCGTGGAGCTCGGGGGCCTCTTGGGCGGTGACGATCCGCCCGTGCATCCCCCACAGGGCGATCTTGTCGGCGAACCAGTACTGGGCGAAGAGGAAGCCCGCCATGATCACCACGATGAGGATCCAGCTGTGGAGGAAGGCGAAGAGGATGGCGGCGAAGGCGCTGTAGAGCACGACGAGCAGCAGGCCGGTGACGAACATCCGGGCGGTGAGGCCCCGGTCGTTCGGCACGTTGCGGGCGATGGACATCAGCTGGTGGTCCCTCCGCTCCCCCCGTTGCCCCCGTGCGCGGTCCCGCCGCTGTCGGCGGCCGGCGCCCCGGCGCCGTCCGGCGGGGCCGCCCCGGGGGCAGCCGGGCTGGCCGGCAGCTCGCCCGCCGGCCCGGCCGGGCCGATCTGGGACTTGAGCGCCGCCAGCTCCCGGTCGACCTGGGAGGTGGCCGACACCTTGTCCAGCTGGGCCTGGATGTCGTCCACCGGCTGGTTGAGGTTGGTCAGGGCGCCCGAGGCCAACAGATCGTCGATGGCCCCGGCCCGGGCCTGCATGCCGGCGATCTTGTCCTGGGCCCGCTGCATGGCCTGTCCGGCGTCGCCCATCGACGTCGAGATACCCGAGACGGCCTCGCCCACCTTGGTCTGGGCCTCGGCCGCGGTGTAGCTGGCCTTCAGGGTCTCCTTCTTGGTGCGGAACTGCTCGACCTGGGCCTGGAGCCGCTGGGAGGTGGCGACCAGCTTCTCCTCTTGTTCGCAGACCTGGTCGTGTTGGACCTTGAGGTCGGACAATTGCTCGCCCAGAGCGGCCCGGCGGGTGAGAGCCTCGCGGGCCAGGTCCTCGTTGCCCTGGGAGAGGGCCGCCTTGGCCTGGTCCTGGAGCTTGTCGGCCTGGCGCTGGAGCTGGGTGGCCTGCAGCTCGATCCGCTTGCGGGCGGTGGCCACGTCGGCCACCGAACGACGGACCTTCTGGAGGCTGTCCAGCTGCTTCTCGTAGGAGAGGTCGAGGGTCTGGCGCGGGTCCTCGGCCTTGTCCAGCACCCGGTTGGCCTTGGCCTGAAAGATGCTGGTCATGCGCTTCCACAGGCCTGCCAAGCTTCTGCCCTCCTTGTGGCGGGTCGTCCCGTCCCCATCGAGCATAAGGCGCCCGGGGACCCGGTGGGGCGCCGCGGCCCGGGCGGTAGCCTCGGGCAGATGTCCGAGCGTCGCTGCCTGTTGACCGTCCACGCCCACCCCGACGACGAGTCCTCCAAGGGGGCCGGTTCGGTGGCCCGTTACCACGCCGAGGGGGTCCACACCGTCCTCGTGTGCTGCACCGGCGGGGAGGAGGGGGACATCTTGAACCCGGCCATGGACAAACCCGAGGTCCGCCAGAACCTCCACCAGGTCCGGCTGACCGAGCTGACCCGGGCGACCGAGATCATCGGCTACGACGAGGTGGTCATGCTCGGCTACCGGGACTCGGGCATGCCCGGGACCGAGGCCAACGACGCCCCCGGCTCGTTCGCTAGCGCCCCCCTCGACGAGGCGGTGGGCCGGCTGGTGGCGGTGATCCGCCGGGTGCGCCCCCAGGTGGTCGTCACCTATCCCGACACCCAGGACGAGTACCCGCACCCCGACCACCTGCGGGTCCACGAGGTCACGGCGGCGGCGTTCGAGGCGGCGGGGGACCCGGACCGCTTCTCCGAGGCGGGCCCCCCCTACAGCCCGGCGAAGCTCTACTACACGATGTGGCCCCGCAAGCTCATGCGGGGTATCCACCAGAAATTCGTCGAGCTCGGGCTGGAGTCACCCTTCGACGACGAGTGGCTGGCCCGCCTCGAGCGCGGTCGACGAGGGGGTCACCACCCACGTCGACATCTCGGACCACGGGCACGTGCGGGGCGAGGCGCTGCGGGCCCACGCCACCCAGGTCGATCCCACCTCGAAGTTCTGGTTCGGGCTGCCGCCCGAGGTCCAAGCGGCGATCCACCCGATCGACGACTACAAGCTGGCCCGCAACCGGCTCGGACCGACCGACGTCGAAGAGGACGACCTTTTCGCCGGGGTCCCCGCCGGCAGCTGAGCGTTCCCGGCTGGCCGTGGGCCGGGCGCACAGCCGTCAGGTGAGCAGCCCGATCGACGCCCCGGTCCCCCCCAAGAAGCCGAGATGGATGGCCCCGGCGCTCTGGGCCAGCACCAGGGCCACCGAGACCGCCAGCACCAGGACCAAGACCACCACCAAGAGGGGCTGCCACCGGGCGAGGCCCCCGGGTCGGCGCCGTCGGACCAGGGTCGCCGCCGGCGCCGGCGACCCGGGCCCCGCGCCCTCGGGGCCGGCGACGGGGCCCCGCCGGGCCGCCTCGACGAGTCGGCCCAGCTCGCTCGGATCTCGGCCGGGCGCGAAGAAGCGGGCGAGCCGGCCGTGGCTCTGGAGGGTGAGGATGGCGCCGCCCGCCCCCGGGTCCACCCGCCACCCGTCGACCGAGCCCCACCCGATCAACTGGGGTGGGGACCCCGGGGCCCCCACCGCGATGCCCGACCGGTCGACCGAGAGCGACAGGCCCCGGGCGGCCGGTCCCCGGTCGTCGGGGCCCACCAGGTCGACCCCGTGGAGCCTTAGGCCGGGGCCGCCCCCGGCTCCCGTCGGGGCCGTCCCGCTCGCGTCGCCCGTCACCGCGGCTCAGCCCCGGCGGGCCAGCTCGCGCAGTGCCCGGTAGCCGATCAGGGTCACCCCGGCCCCGGCCAGGGCGGCCCGGAGCCCGTCGTCAGCGCAGACCATGCGGTGGTCGTCCACCCGGGCCTCCCAGTCCGACGCGATGGCCCGGAGCTCGGGACTGTCGACGGCGGGGTGCACCAGGGTCTCGGTCACGCCGGGTTTGAGCTCCGAGAGGCGCTCTTCGAAGAGCGCACGGCTGCCGACGCCGGGGACGAACAGCATGTGGTCGGTGAAGACGACGCCGGCGTGGGCGGCCACGTCCCGGGCCGGGAAGCCCAGGTAGTCCTCGAGACGACCGCCCAGCATGCGCAGCGGGAGCCCGAACTCGACCGCCATGTCCACGTAGACGTCGAAGAACTCGGGCCGGAGCTGGAGGACGGCCATGTGGGCGTCGAGGTGGCTGACGTCGAATCCCCACAGGATCGCCCGCTCGATCTGGGCCCGGCACTCCCGGCGGACCTCGTCGAGGTCGGCGTGGTCCCAGACGTCCTCCATCGTGCGAGGGAAGCCGCCGTCGCCGCCCAGCAGCGAGGGGGCGTGGGTGATCGGTCCCCAGCGGTAGAGCTCGTGCTCGGCGGTGAGGGTGAGGTGCACCCCGATGTCCTCGCCGCGGTAGCGGGCGGCCGCCTCCCGGGCCCAGGGGCACGGGACCATCAAGGTGGCGCTGGTGACCAGACCCGAGTGGAGGCACTCGAAGACGGCGACGTTGGCCGAGTGGCAGAACCCCAGATCGTCGGCGTTGAGGATGAGCAGCTTGGCGTCGGCGTCGTAGCCGAGGCGCTCGGCCAAGGTGTCCATCCCCCGACGGTAGCGTCCCCGAAAGAGCCCCGGCGCGCCGTGCTCAGCCGCCCGGGCCCCCGGGGGTGAGCCCGGCGTCCTGGCGCTTCGCCTGCTCGGCCAGCTCGGCCTGGAAGGCGGCCATGGCCCCGGCGAGCCCGGGGTCACCCAGGGCCAGGATGCGCACGGCCAGCAGTCCGGCGTTGCGGGCGCCGTTGACGGCCATCGTCGCTACCGGGACCCCGCGGGGCATCTGGACGATGGAGAGCAACGAGTCGAGGCCGTCGAGGGTGGCCAGGGCGACCGGGACACCGATCACCGGCAGGGTGGTCACCGCGGCGAGCATCCCGGGCAGGTGGGCCGCCCCACCGGCCCCGGCGATGAGGACCCGCAGGCCCCGCCCGGCCGCGCCGTGGCCGAAGGCCAGCATCTCGTCGGGGGTCCGGTGGGCCGAGACCACCCGAACCTCGTGGGGCACCGAGAAGCGGTCGAGCATCTCGACCGCCCCCTCCATGACCGAGAGGTCCGAGGAGCTGCCCATCACCACGGCCACCAGGGGCCCCCCGGTGGCGGCCGCCGTCACGGCGCCCCCACCTCGAGCCCGAGGACCTCGGGGACCGGGGTGCCCAGGGCCACCGCGGCGGCCCATGCCCGGGACCGGACGCCCTGGTCTCTTTCCCCCACGACGGTCACGTGGCCCAGTTTGCGTCCCGGACGGGCCCCCTTGCCATACAGGTGGACGTGGGCCCCGGGGACCGAGAGGGCGTCGGCCAGCCCGGCGTAGGGCCCGGCACCGTCGGGCGCCCCGAAGACGTTGACGCTGGCCACGGCGGGCGCCGTCAGGGCGGTGGACCCGAGGGGCAGGTCGAGGACGGCCCGGAGGTGGTTCTCGAACTGCGAGGTGACGGCGCCCTCGATCGTCCAGTGCCCCGAGTTGTGCGGCCGGGCGGCGACCTCGTTGACCAAGAGCGCCCCGCCGGTCCAGAAGAGCTCGACGGCGAGGACCCCGAGCGACCCGACGACCTCGGCCACCCGGTGCCCGAGCTCGCGGGCGCCCTCGAGGACCTCGGCGCTGAGCCGGGCCGGCACCACCAGCTCCCGGCAGACCCCGTCGACCTGGGCGGTCTCGACCGCCGGCCACACCGCCGAGGCGCCGCTCGGGCTCCGGGCGACCAGCACGGCGAGCTCGGCGACCAGGGGGACCTGAGCCTCGACCAGCATCGGGGTGCCGCTCGCCGCGGCACCGGCCAGCACGGCCCGGGCCTGCTCGAGGTCCTCGACCGGCCAGACCCCCCGGCCGTCGTAGCCCCCCCGGGCCGCCTTCAAGACGACCGGCCAGCGGTGGGTGGCGGCGAAGCGCTCGACGGCGCCGAGCGCCTCGGGGGGGCCGGGGAGGTCGGCGAAGGGGGGGACGGGGACCCCGGCCCCGGCCAGGCGCCGGCGCATCGTCGACTTGTCCACCGCCACCTCGAGGGTCCCGACGCCGGGCCGGACGGCGACCCCGGCCGCGGCCAGCGCGGCCACGCTCGGGAGGTCGACCAGCTCGTGGTCGAAGGTGACCACGTCGCAGCGGCCGGCCAGGGCCGCCAGCGCGGCGCGGTCTCGTGGCGAACCCGCGACCACGACCCCGGCCGCCGGCGTCGCCACCTCGTCCAGGCGCTCGGCCATCACCACCGTGTCGATCCCGAGGGCGCTGGCCGACTCGCACAGCATCCGGGCCAACTGGCCGGCCCCCACGATGCCGACGACCGGCGCCCGGGTCCGGTGCGCGCAACTAGCCTCGGATCGGGACATTCACCGAAGGCTACCGGCCCCGACCGGGCCGTCCGGGGAAGGACGTGGAGACCATGCGCATCGGGATCATGATGGACGTGGACCGCCCCATCGACGAGATCCTGGCCCAGGTCCAGGGGTTCGCCGACGACGGCTTCGCCAGCGCCTGGGCGATCCAGGTCTTCGGCCACGACGCGCTGACCCTATTGGCCGTGGTGGGCAACCGGGTGCCGGGCATCGGGCTCGGGACCGCGGTGGTCCCGATCTACGCCCGTCACCCCCAGGTGATGGCCCAGCAAGCCCTCACGGTCCAAGACGCGTCGGGCGGCCGGTTGACACTGGGCATCGGGCTCTCCCACCAGATGGTGGTCGAGAACCTCTGGGGGTACAGCTACGACAAGCCGGCCCGCCAGATGCGCGAGTACCTCTCGGCCCTGCTGCCGATGCTGGCCGGCGAGACGGTGGCCCTCGACGGAGAGGTGGTCACCGCCCACACCTACGCCCCCCTCGAGATCCCCGGCGCCCCGGCGCCGCCGGTCCTGGTGGCCGCCCTCGGGCCGGCCATGCTCGGACTGGCCGGCCGGGTGGCGGCCGGGACGGTCACCTGGATGACCGGGACGGCGGCGATCGGCGGCCACATCGTCCCGACCATCACCGCAGCGGCGGAGAAGGCCGGCCGACCGGCCCCGCGGGTGGTGGTCGGCCTGCCGGTCACCGTGACCGACGACGTCGAGCACGCCAACGAGCGGATCGACAAGGCCTTCGCCCTGTACCCGAGCCTGCCGTCGTACAAGGCGATGCTCGACAAGGCGGGCGCCAGCCAGCCGTCCGACGTCTCCTTCGTGGGCAATGAGGCGCGCGTCGCCGAGCAGCTCGACGAGCTGGCCCGGGCCGGGGGGACCGAGTTCGTGGCCGCCGTGCTCGGCAACCCCGAGGAGAAGGAGCGCACCAAGGCGGTGCTGCTGGCCGCCACCGGTTGAGCCGAGGGTCGGGGCCCCGGCCGGCGAGGGACCGTCGCCGTCGCCGCGCTCAGTGGGCGATGGTCGTGTGCTTGAACTCGTTCAGCGCCGGCTGCTCGTCGATCAGGCGCACCACCGGCTCGATGGTGGCCCGGGCCAGTGCGGCGTCGCCCTTGGGCCGGGTCATCAACCGGACGAAGACGGCGTGGTCACCGGTGATGAAGGTGGGGACCCCGAAGACGCCGTGGGTCTCGACGGCGTCGGTGTGGGCGCGGCGGAACTCCTCGAGGGCCCAGCCCTCACCGGTGGCGGCCAGCACCGCGTCTGCGTCCAGACCGTTCTCGACCAGCACGTCGCCCACCACCTGGCGGGTCCGCAGATCGCGGCCCTCGTCGTGGCGGGCCACGAACAGGGCACGGTGCAGGCCCAAGAAGCGGTCGGCGAACCGGTCCCGCACGACGATGGCCGCCAACATGGCCAGCAGGTCGTCGGCCTTGGCCGGGTCCTCCCAAACCGCAGTCCCGCCCTCGGCCACGTGGACCTGACTGAGCGAGAACGGGACGAATGACACCTCCCAGGGCGCGCCGTCCTCGAGACCGGCGATCAGGTGCTCGTGGGCGTTGCGGGCGAACGGGCAGCGGTAGTCCCAGGTGACGGCGAAGCGCAGGGTCATGCACCGTGCAACGACCGGGCCCGGACCACGATTCCCGCCCGCCGCCGCCGTGCCGACCAAGGGCGCGGGCGGCCGCGGGTTCAGCGGGGACGCAGCCGGCGGCGCCCGACGATCCCGATGGCCACGCCGATGACCACGCCGATGACTGCGCCGCCCACCACGTCGCTCGCGTGGTGGGCCCGCAGGTAGACCCGGCTGGCGGCCACGGCGGTGGCGAAGGTCAGGTAGGCGGCGGCCTCGCCCGGGCTGTCGGCCAGGGCCACCGCCGTGCAGAAGGCGGCCAGGGTGTGCCCGCTCGGGAAGCTCGAGCTGGTGGGCGCCCGGACCGGCACCGCCCGGCCGCCAGCGGGCGCCGCTGGCCGGGATCGTCTGACCGTGGCCTTGACGGCGGCGTTGACGGTGAGCGACGAGAAGCCGGCCAGGGCCAGTGCCCGCAGGGCCCGGCGCCGGGCCTCACCCGGTCGCCGGCCCTTGAGGGCGGCCAACAGCGACCAGACGACGCCGTAGTCGGCCAGGTTGGAGACGACCGCCGCGCCGGCCTCGAGGCCGGGCCGTCCCCGGAACCGCTCGATCAGACCGTCGACGGCCTGGTCGAAACGGTCGAACCCCGACCCTTCCCGCCCGGGGTGGTCGGGAGCCCCCTCGGGCGCCTCGGGGGCGCCGACCGGGCTCAGGACGCCTCGGCAACCACCGGCACGCTCCCGCCGAAGGCGGGGCACAGGGCCTGGAAGTTGCAGTAGGCGCACAGGGGGCCCGGGCGGGGCCGGAAGTCCTCCCGGGCACAGGCGCGCTCGATGGCCTGCCAGACAGCGGTCGTGCGCTGGCGCTGGCCCCGGACGGACTGCTCGGTCGGCACGGCCGTGATGGCGACGGGATCCCGGAGGTGCAAAAGGCGCACGGCGACCGGCACCCGCCCGAGCACCCGTTCGCACAGGAGCGAGTAGATGTGGACCCCGCTCAGGCGGGCTTGCTCGAAACGCACCGAGGGGGCCCGCCCGGTCTTGTAGTCGACGACCACCAGGTCGTCGTGGTCGTCGATGTCCAGGCGGTCGATGATCCCCCGCAGGCGCATCCCGGCCAGGTCGGTCTCGATCCCGAGCTCGACGCCCACGGCCCGGACCCCGTCGGGGTCCTCGAGCTCGAAGTAGTTGCGGACCAGTACCTCGGCGTCGGCCAGGAACGCCTCGGCGTCGCCGGGGCTCAGCTCGAGGGCGACGAACTCGGGGTCCGTCCCGAGGCGCTCCCAGGCCGCGGCCAGCTCGCCCAGGGCGTTGTCGAGGCTGCGCGAGCCGGCCGGGTGGCGCCAGAACAGGGCCTCGAGCGCGGCGTGGACCAGGGTGCCCTTCACCGCCGGGGCCGAGGGCGGCTCGGGGAGCCGGTCGATGATGGCGAACCGGAAGGCCAGCGGGCAGTCGGTGAACGAGGAAACCTTGGAGGGCGAGAGGGTCCTCGGGAGGGCGAGCGGCATCGGGCCAAGGTTACGACGGGGATGCGACACCGGGGCCGGATGCCCCCGTGGGCCGCCGACGGCCCGGGAACCCCGACCCCCAGGTGTAGAAAGGTCGGGTCATGGCCTCGCACCGCACCCGGCGCCCGAACCGCTCGGGACCGACCGGGGGTTCGGCGCGCCCGGGACCGCCGGTCGCTCGGGACCGGGGGCGCTGATGGCGCCGACCAGGCGTCGTCGGGTCTCGGGGTCGGCCCACCAGGGCCACCTGCGCCGGACGACCGAGTGGCACGGGCTCGGCCCGGGCGACCCGGTCGCCGTGACCGGCACCCGCCTGCGCAGTGCCTCGTGGACGTTCGTCGCCCACGTGCACAACACGGTGAGCGGTGAGGAGTCGATCGAAGTGGTCGGCGGTCGGCCCGGCGACCGCAAGATCCGCTCGTTCCGACCCGACCAGGTGTTTCCGCCGTCGGCCCGGCGGGGCCCCGGCCCGCCCTCCCTGGCCGACGCGCCGCAGCTCCCGCTGCACTGAGCCCGGCCCGCGCCGGGCTCACGAGGCCCGGTCGAGCGGCCTCCCCTCGGGGGCCCCGGGGCCGAGCCGCGCCGACGAGGAGCGCGACGCCGGTCGCCCCGAGCCCTCCTTGTCGCCCCGATGCCGCTTCCGGGCCTGTTCGGCTTGGTGGGGGAGCGCCCCGTGGAGCGAGCAGTAGAGCCCGGCGTTGTAGATCGACAGGTGGGTGCCGCAGTGCGGCTCGGCGCACACCCGGCCGGCCATGTAGCGGGTGGGGCGGGTCTCGGAGCCCACCAGCTCGGCGCTGACCTTGTCGTGTGCGATGGCCCAGTCGTGCACCAAACCCTCCTCGCGGTCGCCCTCGTCTGCCTACCCGGGCCGACGCCTTCCCAAACCCGGGCGTGCCCGGCCCGTTGGCCACCACCGTCGAGAACGGCCGGCCGGCCCAGATCACCCACCCGGGGGCGGCCAACTGGGAAGCTGAACGGCGCCATGGCCAAGGTGATGCGGACCCAGCAGGATCTGCCCGACGTCGCCCGGCTGCTCAGCCTGTCCGACGGCGTGGTGGCCATCGCCCTGACCCTGCTCGTGCTGAACCTGCACGTGCCGGACCTCCCGGCCCACCAGGGGGACTCGTGGAGCGCCCTGTGGCACGCCCTCTCCGACGACGGCCCGGTCTTCACCAGCTACGTGGTGTCCTTCTACGTCATCGCCCAGTTCTGGTTGGCCCACCACCGGGTCTTCAGGATGGTGGCCGGCCACGACGAGGGCCTGGCCTGGTGGAACTTCGCCTTCTTGTTCACCATCACGATCATGCCGTTCACGAGCGCCATGCTGGGCGAGTACGGCAACAATCCGCTCGCCGTCGACCTCTTCGCCCTCAACCTGCTGCTGGCCAGCTTGTCCACCCAGTTGGTGATGATCTTTGCCCGGCGTCGCCACCTGCTCGTCGCCGGCCTCGACCCCGAGGTCATGCGCTCGGCCAGGGTCCGCTCGCTCGGGATCATGGTCGTCGTCTCGGTCTCGATGGCCGTGGCCTGGGAGGACACGAGCTGGGCCAAGTACATCTGGATCCTGCTCATCTTGGTGCCCCGGGGCGCTAGCCGGCTGGGCGGGGGCTCGGGGCGGTCTCTCGGCTTCCTGGCCCGCTTCGCCGGCCCGGGCAAGGCTGCCCACCCACGGCCCCCGAGAACCGTTGCCGGCCCGGGACCGGGGACCGAGCCCCCCGACGGCCATGGGTGACCTGGCCGACGACACGGCGGTGCGCCACCTCGGCGGGGGCCATTACCGGGGCCGGTTGGAGCGGGCGTGGGAGATCTGGGGCCCCGAGGGCGGCTACGTGGCGTCGCTCGCCCTGCGCGCCGCGGGGGCCGAGAGCCCCTTCGACCGACCAGCCACCTTCGCCTGCCACTACCTGGCGGTGGCCGAGTTCGCCCCGGTCGAGCTCTCGGTCACCACCTTGCGCCGGGCCCGGACGGCCTGTTCACAGCGGGTGACCATGAACCAGGGCGACCGCACGATCCTCGAGGCGTTGGTCTGGTCGGTCGGCTCGGTCGAGGGCCTCGAGCACCACCAGGTGGAGCCGCCCGACGTGCCCGGGCCCGACGGCGTGGCGTCTATCGAAGAACTGGCGGGCGAGCGACCCCCGTTCGCCTTCTGGGACAACTTCGACCAGCGTCCCTTGAACTATCTCGTCGACTGGCCGCCGGCCGAGCCCCTCGACCCGGTGTGGCGGAGCTGGCTGCGCTTCCGGCCGACGGCGACCTTCGAGGACCCCTGGGTCGACGCCGCCCGGGCCCTGGTCCTGCTCGACGTGGTCAGTTGGCCGGCCGGGCACCGCCAGCACGCCTGGCGCCAGCCGGACTTCACCGCCCCCAGTCTCGACCTGGCGGTCGCCTTCCACGAGCCGGACCCCGGCGCCGAGTGGCTGCTGGCCGACGGTCACGCCCCGACGGCGGGCCAGGGTCTGTTGGGGTGGCAGGGCCGTCTGTGGTCGCCGGCCCGCCGGCTGATCGCCTCGGGGTCGGGACAGGCCCTGTTCCGCCGGATCACTCGGCGCTGAAGCCGTCCATCCGGGCCAGGATGCGCAGCATCACCTCGTCGGCCCCGGCCCCGATCGAGTCCAACCGCGTGTCGCGGTAAAAGCGCGAGGTCCAGTGCTCGGCCATGTACCCGATGCCCCCGTGGAACTGCAGGCAGGTGTCGGCCACCTCGCGCTGGAGCCGGGCCCCCATCAGCTTGGCGATGGTGGCGAAACGGGTGGCGTCCTCGCCACGGGCCACCGCGTCGGCCGCCGCGTAGGCGTAGTGGGTCAGCATGTCGTGGCGCGCCGAGAGCTCGGCCAGGGCGAACTGGAGGTGCTGGTTGGCCAAGAGCGGCCGGCCGAAGGCCTGGCGCTGGGCCAGGTAGTCGCGGGTGCGACGGAGCGCCTGGTCGATCGAGCCGATGTGGCGGTATACGGTGATCAGCCGTTCGGCCTGGAACTGCACCATCTGCTGGTGGAAGCCGCGGCCCACCTCGCCGATGGTGTTGGTCACCGGGACCCGCACGTCGCTGAAGGACAGCTCGGCCGTGTCGCTCGACCACATCCCGAGCTTCTCGAGCTTCCGGGAGACCTCCACCCCCTCGACCGAGGTCGGGACCACGATCAGCGACATCGAGCGGTGGCCGGCATCCTCGGAGGTCCGGGCCAACAGGCAGAGCCAGTCCGACTGCGTCCCGTTGGTGATGTAGAGCTTCGAGCCGTTGATGACCCACTCGTCGCCGTCACGCACGGCGCGGGTGCGGATGCCGGCCACGTCGCTGCCGGCGTCGGCCTCGGTGACGGCGATCGAGGCGACCATCTCACCGCGCACGGCCGGGGCCAGGTAGCGCTCCTTGAGCTCGGGCGAGCCGTAGCGGTGGAGGGCCGGGGTGGCCATGGCCATCTGCACGGCGATGGCCATCGGCACCCCGCCGCAGTCGATGCGGCCCATCTCCTCGCCGGCGATCACCGTGAAGCTGTGGTCGGCGCCCATGCCGCCGTAGGCCTCGTCATACTCCAACCCGAGCAGGCCCACCGCCCCCAGCTTGGGGAACAGGTCGTGCGCCGGGAAGGTGCCGGCCCGCTCCCAGTCCTCGATGTGGGGTTGGATCTCGCGCTCGAAGAGGTCCCGGAGGGACTTGCGGAAGAGCCGGTGCTCGTCGGTCTCGATCATGCGCGCAACGTACCACCGGCCCTCCGGGGGCCCGGGGGGCGCCCCTACACTGCTCCCATGGCAACGACCACAGGCCCGGGCGGCGGAGACCGGCCCCTGGTGCGCATCGAACGCCACGGTCCGGTGGTCCGGCTGGTCCTCGACTCGCCGCAGAACCGCAACGCCCTGTCCGAGCGCCTCTTGGGCGAGCTGACCGGGGTCCTCGCACAGATCGGCGACGACCGGGAGATCCGGGCGGTCATCGTGACCGCCGAGGGCCCGGTCTTCTGCTCGGGCGCCGACCTGACCGAGCGCCTGGCCGACCCCGGCGCCGAGCACCGGTCCACCCTCCCCGACGTCCTCGACGCGATCGTCCACCTCCCCCAACCCGTGGTGGCCGAGGTCAACGGGCACGCCCGGGCCGGCGGCCTCGGCCTGATCGCCGCCTGCGACCTGGCGGTCGCCCCCACCTCGGCCACCTTCGCCTTCAGCGAGGTCCGGGTCGGGGTGACGCCGGCGATCATCGCCGTCCCGGCCCTTCGGGTGATGACCCGGCGGTCCTTCGCCCGCTACGCCCTGACCGGGGAGTCCTTCAGCGCCCACGAGGCCCGGGCCGCCGGCCTGCTCACGGCCACCGTCGACGCCACAGAGATCGACGACTGGGTGAACGAGATCATCGACTCGTTCCTCCGCTCGTCGCCGGCGGCCATCGGCCTCACCAAACAGCTCTTCGAGGTGGTCTGGGAACAGGACTGGGACCAGGCGGTGCGCACCGCCGCCGGACTGTCGGCCGAAGCGTTCGCCGGGGCCGACGCCCAAGAGGGCATCGACGCCTTCTTGGCGAAGCGTCAGCCCTCGTGGGTGACCGAACGGTGAGCTCGTCGCCGGCGGCCCAAGCGTCGCTCACCCGCATGCCGGTGGGCACCGCGCTGGCCAGCCACCTCAATCCCCGGAGCGAGGAGTTCGAGGCGAACCGGGCGGCCATGGCCGAGATGACGGCCGAGGTCCGGGCCCTGTGCGACCGGGTCCTCGGAGGCGGTGGCGAGCGCTACGTCGAGCGGCACCGGGCCCGAGACAAGCTGCTCGCCCGAGAGCGCCTCGAGGCACTGGTCGACCCGGGGACCCCGGTGCTCGAGCTCTCGCCGTTGGCCGGGGTGGAGACCAACGACCCGCTGGGGGGCGGGCTGGTGGTCGCCCTGGTCGAGGTGTCGGGCACCCAGTGCCTGGTGATCGCCAACGACCCCACCGTGCGAGGGGGGACGACCAGCCCGACCACCATCGCCAAGCTGCTCCGGGCCATGGACGTGGCCGAGACCAACCGCCTGCCGGTGGTGATCCTGGTCGAGTCCGGCGGAGCCGACCTGCCCCGCCAGGCCGACGTCTTCGTCCCCGGCGGCGCCCAGTTCCGCCGGCTGACCCAGCTCTCGGCGGCCGGCATCCCGACCATCTGCGTGGTCTTCGGGTCGTCGACGGCGGGTGGGGCCTACCTGCCGGGCATGAGCGACTACACGATCTTCGTGGAGGGACGGGCCCGGGTGTTCCTGGGCGGCCCGCCGTTGGTGAAGATGGCGATCGGCGAGGACGCCGACGAAGAGGAGCTGGGCGGCGCCTCGATGCACGCGAGGGTCTCGGGGCTGTGCGACTACCTGGCCCGCGACGAACCCGAGGCGCTGTACCGGGCGCGCGCCGTGGTGGCCCACCTCCACTGGCGGCGGCTCGGCCCGGGACCGTCGGGCCCGCCCGACCCACCCCTCTACCATCCCGACGAGCTGCTCGGCGTCGCCCCGGTCGACGTGCGGGTGCCCTTCGACGTCCACGAGGTGCTGGCCCGGATCCTCGACGGCTCGAGGTTCGAGGAGTTCAAGGAGGCCTACGGGACCCAACTGGTCTGCGGCTGGGGCACCCTGGCCGGCTTCCCGCTCGGGATCGTGGCCAACAACGGGATCCTGTTCTCAGAAGAGGCCCAGAAGGGGGCGCAGTTCATCCAGCTGTGCAACCGCACCGACACCCCGATCCTGTTCGTCCAGAACATCACCGGCTTCATGGTCGGCACCCGCTACGAGCAGGGCGGGATCATCAAGGACGGGGCCAAGCTCATCAACGCGGTGTCGAACTCCACCGTCCCGCACCTGACCCTGATGGTGGGGGCCAGCTACGGCGCCGGCAACTACGCGATGGCCGGGCGCGCCTATGACCCCCGCTTCGTCTTCACCTGGCCCAACCACCGCATCGCCGTGATGGGGCCCAAACAGTTGGCCGGGGTCCTGTCGATCGTGCGGAAGAACGCGGCCGAGGCGGCCGGCCGCCCGTTCGACGAGGGGGCCGACGCCGAATTGCGCCAGGCGACCGAAGCGCAGATCGAGGCCGAGTCGACGGCGCTGTTCGCCACCGGCCGGCTGTGGGACGACGGCATCATCGACCCGCGCCACACCCGCACCGTCCTGGCCGTGGCCCTGAGTGCCGTGCACTCGGCCCCGGTCGTCGGGACGGCCCGCTTCGGGGTGGTCCGGCACTGATGGGAGACGCGGGGATCGAGCGCCTCTTGGTGGCCAATCGGGGCGAGGTGGCCCGCCGGGTCCAGCGGGCCGCCCGGGCCCTCGGGATCGCCACGGCGGCGGTGTTCGCCGAGGACGACCGGGGGGCCCCGTTCGTGCGCGAGGCCGACCGGGCGGTGCCCCTCGGGCCCGGTGGTCTCGGTGCCACCTACCTGAGCGTGCCGGCCGTGCTCGACGCCGCCCGCCAGGCGGGGGCCGACGCCATCCACCCGGGCTACGGCTTCTTGTCCGAGGACCCCCGACTGGCCGAAGCCTGCGTGGCCGCCGGCATCACCTGGGTCGGCCCTTCGCCCAAGGCCATGGCCGTGATGGGCAACAAGGCCCAGGCCAAGGCCACCGTCGCCGCCGCCGGGGTGCCGGTGCTGGCCTCGGTGGTGGTCGACGTCTACGACCCGGCCGCCCTGGGCGCCCTCGGGGCCGGGGTCGGCTACCCGTTGCTGGTGAAGGCCTCGGCCGGCGGGGGGGGCCGGGGCATGCGCCTGGTGGGGGGTCCCGGCGAGCTGGCCGACGCGGTGGCCGCCGCCCGCCGGGAGGCGACGGCCGCCTTCGGGTCCGACGAGGTCTTCTTGGAGCGCTACGTGCCCGCCCCGCGCCACGTCGAGGTGCAGGTCCTGGCGGACCGCCACGGCAACCTGGTCCACTGCTTCGACCGGGAGTGCTCGGTCCAACGCCGTCACCAGAAGGTGATCGAAGAGGCCCCGGCGATCTTCGTGCCCGACCCGACCCGGCGCACCATGTGGCAGGCCGCCGTGTCGGCCGCCCGAGCGGTCGGCTACGAGGGGGTGGGCACGGTCGAGTTCTTGGTCTTCGGGGACGAGTGCGCCTTCTTGGAGATGAACACCCGGCTGCAGGTCGAGCACGGGGTCACCGAGCTCGTGACCGGGCTCGACTTGGTCCAACTGCAGCTGGCGGTGGCCGCCGGCCGGCCGCTGCCCTTCGCCCAGGACGACCTGGCGGTCGGCGGCCACGCGGTGGAGGCCCGTCTGTGCGCCGAGCGGCCCCGGGACGCCTACCGGCCGACGCCCGGGCCGGTGCTCCACGCCCGCTGGCCGGTGGCCGAGGGCATCCGGGTCGACGCCGGAGTGGAGACGGGCTCGGTGGTGAGCCCGGCCTACGACAGCCTGGTGGCCAAGGTCATGGCGGTGGCCGAGGACCGGGCGACGGCGGTCTCGCGGCTGCGCCGGGCCCTGGCCGGGCCGCTCGAGCTCGACGGGATCGAGACCAACCGCGACCTGCTGGCCTCGGTCCTGGCCGACCCCGACTTCGCCGCCGGCGAGACGACCACCCACTTCCTCGAGGACCGCCCCGAGCTGGTGGCGGCCCGGCTCGACGACGCCGTGCGCCGGCGCCACGCCATCTGCGCCTCGCTGTTCTTAGAGCACCTCCGGTCGTCGTCCTCGGTGGTGCCGGGGGCCCCGCCAAGCTGGCGTAACGTCGGCCGGGCCGCCCACGCCGACCGGTTCGCCGACGGTGACGACCACCTGACGGTCGTGGTCGGTCGCGACGGCGGGGAACTCTTGGTCACCATCACCGGGCCCGACGGCCCGGGCGAGCTCACCGCGGCGGTGACGTCTGTGGTGGCGGCCACGGTGCGGGCCGAGGGTGCGGGCTCGGGGACCGTCGAGCTCGAGGCCGGTGGCATCGTCATCGGCCACCGGGTGCGCGGCCACGGCCACCAGCTGGCGGTGAGCTCGGCCGAGGGGCAGTCCCTCCTGGCCCTGGCCGAGGAGGCCGGCTCCGAGGAGCCCTCAGCCTCGGCCGCCGAGTGCCGGGCGCCCCTGCCCGGCTCGGTGCTGTCGGTGCTGGTCGGCCCGGGCGAGCCGGTGGGCGACGGGACCGCCCTGGTCGTCCTCGAGGCCATGAAGATGGAGCACACCCTGCGGGCGACGGGGCCCGGGCGGGTCCACGAGGTGCTGGCGGTGGCCGGTCAGCAGGTCGACGTGGGCCAGGTGCTGGTGCGCGTGGACCCGCAACGGTGAGCGCACCCGGCCGGCGCCAGGGGCCCCTGCGCATCGCCAACTGCAGCGGGTTCTTCGGGGACCGGATCTCGGCGGCCAAAGAGATGGTCGAGGGCGGCCCGATCGATGTCCTCACCGGCGACTGGCTGGCCGAGCTCACCATGTACGTCCTGCACAAGACGAGGGACCGGGGCGGCTACGCCCGGACCTTCCTCGCCCAGATGGACGAGGTGCTCCCCACCTGCGTCGAGCGGGGCATCACCGTGGTGGCCAACGCCGGGGGCCTCGACCCGGCGGCCTGTGCCGCCGCCGTCCGGGAGCTGGCCCGGGGCCACGGGCTCGACGTGGCGGTGGCTTCGGTGTCCGGCGACGACCTGAGCGGACGTCTGGGCTCGCTGGCCGACGACGGGGAGCCGTTCAGGAATCTCGACACCGGCGAGCCGCTGCCCGAGGGGTCCCCGGTGGTCACGGCCAACGCCTACCTCGGGGCGGCGCCCATCGCCGCCGCCCTGGGGGCCGGGGCCCAGGTCGTGGTGACCGGCCGGGTCACCGACGCCTCCTTGGTCGTCGGGCCGGCCATCGACGCCTTCGGATGGTCACCCGGTGACCTCGACCGGTTGGCCGGCGCGGTGGTGGCCGGCCACATCATCGAGTGCGGGGCCCAGTGCACCGGGGGCAACTACGCCTTCTTCGAGGACGTCGAAGGCCTCGAGCGACCGGGCTTCCCGCTGGTCGAGCTCTACGACGACGGCTCGTGCGTCGTCACCAAGCACCCCGGGACCGGGGGCCTGGTCTCGGTGGGCACCGTCACCGCCCAGCTGCTCTACGAGATCGGCGGCCCCCGGTACCTGAGCCCCGACGCGGTGGCCCGTTTCGACACCGTCAGGGTGGCCGAGGACGGGCCCGACCGGGTGCGGGTGTCGGGCACGGTGGGCGAGCCGCCCCCACCCACCCTCAAGGTGGCGGCCAACCTGGCCGGCGGGTGGCGCAACGCCATGACGCTCGTGCTCACCGGCGGCCAGATCGCCGAGAAGGCCCGGGTGGCGGAGGCCGCGGTCTGGGCCGCCGTGCCCGGGGGTGCGGCGGCCTTCGCCGAGCACTCGGTGGAGCTCCACGGGGACACGACCGGCGCCGGGACGGCCTTCGTGCGCATCGCGGTGCGCGGCGACGACCCGTCGCTCGTGGGCCGCGCCTTCTCCTCGGCGGTGGTCGAGACCACCCTGGCCAGCTACCCGGGGACCTTCTTCACCGCCGCCCCCGGCGGCGCCTCGGAGGTGGCCCGCTACTGGCCGACCTTGGTGGACGCGGCACAGGTCCGGCCCACCGTCGACCTCGACGGGGTGGCGGTCACCGTCGACCGGGCGTGGCTCGACCGCCGGCGCGACGTGGCGCCCGACGAGCGGGGGGCGACGGCGGGCACCGCCGGCGAAACGGCCCCGGGGAGCGGGTCGGGGTCAGAGACGGTGACCGTCCCGCTCGGGGTGCTGGCCGGGGGGCGCTCGGGGGACAAGGGGGCCAACGCCAACCTCGGCCTGTGGGCCGAGTCCGACGAGGTCTACGCCTGGCTCGGGGCCGAGTTGACGGTGGGGCGGCTGCGGAGGCTGTTGCCCGAGGTGGGCGGACTGGAGATCGAGCGCTACGAACTGGCCAACCTGCGGGCCGTCAACTTCGTGGTGCGCGGACTGCTCGGTTGGGGCGTGGCCTCCAACCTACGCCTCGACAGCCAGGCCAAGGGCCTGGCCGAGCTGGTGCGGTCCCGCCGGCTGCAGGTTCCGGCCGCCCTGGTGGCCGCCGGCCCGCCGGCCCGTCGACTGGCCTCGTGGCCGACGCCGATCGCCGGGAAAGTGCACTAGGTTCCAGGTCACATCCACATCCGAGCTGCAGGGGGGGTCCTGTATGACCACGCCAAGCGCACCCACTGCCGCAGTGGGAGCCAAGACCAGGGGACCGCTGACCCGGTTCTTGTTCGTGCACGAGATCGACGAGTACCCGTCGACCGCCCGGCGCAACGGCTACCTGGCCGTCGCCGTCCTGGCCACGATCGTCCTCTACTACACCTACTACACGCAGACCGGTGTCACGCCGAACATCCTTCGCTACTACCACATGTCGTTCGCCTACTACGTGTGGATCGTCATCATCTCGAACCTGATCGGGGCCTTCGCCTCGCTCCCGGCCAGCAAAACCGACAAGCTCGGCCGGGCCAACGTCATCATCTACGGGCTCTTGGTCGTCGGGCTGCTGGTCACCGTGGCCGTGCCGGCCACCACCACCAAGTTCAGTTTCGCCGTGGTCATCTGCGCCATCGGCCTGGTCGAAGGGGCCATCCTGGTGGCCACCCCGGCCATGGTGCGCGACTACAGCCCCCAACTCGGCCGGGCCTCGGCCATGGGGTTCTGGACGGTCGGGCCGGTGGCCGGGAGCCTGATCACGAGCATCGTGGCCAACCGGACCCTCGCCCACTTCCTCGGACCGTCGAGCTTCAAGACCCAGTTCATCATCTCGGGCGTCACCGCCCTGGTGACCTTCGTGGTCTGCCTGTTCTTCATGAAGGACCTCTCACCGCAGATCCGGGACCAGCTGATGGTGTCGACAAGGGACCGGGCCCTGGTGGAGGCCCGGGCCCACGGGATCTCCGAAGACGAGGTGGTGAAGGCCACCGAGCACCCGTGGCGCCAGATCGCCAAGTGGGACCTCGTCCTGTCGTCCTTCGGGATCGCCGTGTTCCTGCTCATCTACTACGCGGCGGCCGCCTTCTTCACCATCTACTACGCGGTCAACTTCAAGAGCCCCGACGGCCTCAACTACACGACCTCACAGGTCAACGGGCTCAACACCTGGTTCTGGACGGCCGACATCCTGGCCCTGATCCTGGTGGGGATCCTGTCGGACAGGCTCCGGGTCCGAAAGCCCCTGATGGTCATCGGCACCATCGGGGCCATCGCCACGCTGATCGTGTTCCTCAGCTACGCCACCAACCCCCACACCGGCTACTACACGCTCGCCCTCACCTCCTCGGTGCTGGCGGTGTTCCTCTCCTTGGCCTACGCCCCCTGGATGGCCGGCTACACCGAGACCGTCGAGGCCAAGAACCCCGCCCTGGTGGCCACCGGCCTGGCCCTGTGGGGCTGGATCCTGCGGTTGGTGGTGGGCATCTCGTTCATCTTCCTGCCGATCGTGATCACCAGCGTCAACCCGGTGGTGGACAACAACCCCTACGCCAGCCCGCCCCCGGCCGGCGTGGCGCCGTTCAACGTCCAGCAGTTCAACAACGACCATGCCGCCTCGGTCGCCTTCGCCACCGCCCACCAGGCCCTGTTGACCAAGATCGAGCCTTACAACGCCTTGTTGGTCCAGGCGGCCAGCCATCCGACGGGCGCCGTGATCGCCGAGCTGACCAAGGACCTCGGTCCGGTCACCTTGGCCCAGGTACTGCACTACCAAAAGCAGCTGACGACTCTCGTCCAGCCGTACACGTCGCAGTTGAACTACCTGGCGGCACACCAGACGCAGCTGACCGCGCTGTTGAAGGGCCAGGCGCAGTCGCCCAAGCAGTGGCAGCGCTGGTTCTGGATCGACATCATCGGGATGGTCGTGTTCTTCCCGACCATCTGGCTGACCAGGGGCCGCTGGAGCCCCCGCAAGGCCAAGGCCGACGCCGACGCCCACGACAAGGCGGTCGAAGAGGAGCTGGCCGCCCTGTTGAAGGCCGAGGGCGCCGGCAGCCCGACCTCAGCCTGAGCCGGGGCGGGGACGGGCAGGTGACGGCGCCCGAGGGGTCGCCCCGGCCGGCGGGCCGGTGGCTTGGGGTCCTGGCGGTGGCCGCCCTGGTGCTGGCGGTCGGCGCGGTGGTGGCCGGACTGGTGGTGGGCCCCCCCGCCCCCGCGCCCGCCCCGACCGCCGGTGCCCCCCGCAGCGGTGATGACGTCCCGGTGGTGGCCGACCTCGGGCCCACAAGCTTCACCGTGCCCGGGCCCTTCGCCGCCGGCGAGACGACGATGACCCTGGCCGACGGGGCGCCGGTGGAGGTCTGGTACCCCGCACCCCGGGCCTCGACACTCGGACAGGTGGAGGCGACCTACAACCTGGCCACCTGGCTCCCGCCGGCCTTGGCGCGGCTCTTGCCGGCCGGCTTCTCGGTGACCCGGGCCACCGGCGCCTACCGCGGCCTGCCCTCGGCGCCGGGCCGGTTCCCCCTTGTGGTGTTCGCCCACGGGTTCTCGGGTTACCGCGACCAGTCCACCTTCCTCACCTCGTGGCTGGCGACCTGGGGTTTCGTCGTCGCCGCGCCCGACCTGTTGGACCACGACCTCACCGCGGTCCTGAGCGGCCAGGACACCACCTCGCTCGGCGCCGACCTGGGCGAGCTCGAAGCAACCATCACCTTGGTCGGCCAGGCCGGCGGGGGGAGGGCCTGCTGGCCGGGCATGTCGACGACACCAAGGTGGCGGCCGTCGGCCACTCGCTCGGGGGCGAGGCCTCCGAGGAGCTGGCCTCGGTCGATCCCCGGGTCTCCACCTTCATCGGCCTGGCCGGCGCCTCGGTGGGCGGGTTCGCCGGCGCGCTGAGCGGACCGGCGGGCCGGGTTCCCGACAAGCCCGGGATGCTGATGGTCGGCACGGCCGACCATGTGGCCTCGCCCAAGGGCATCGCCCGGGCCTTCGGCGACATGGTCGCGCCCAAGCGCCTGGTGCTCCTGCGCCACGCCGGGCATCTGGCCTTCGCCGACGTCTGCGAGCTGGCCAAGGGGCACGGCGGTCTCCTGTCGGTGGCCGCCGCGGTCCACATCAGCGTCCCGGCCGAGCTGGTGCCCCTGGCCAGCGACGGGTGCCAGGCCTCGGACCTGCCGATCGCCACTGGCTGGGCGGTGATCCGTCAAGCGGTGACGGCCCAGCTCCGCCACGCCTTCGGCTTCGACCGCTCGAGCGCCGGGCTGACGGGGCTGACCCGGGCCTTCCCCCGGGCGGTCGCCGCCAACGTCGCCGTGTCGGCGGGCTGAGGCCGCACATGGGCGAGGGGGTGCGGATCGTCGGCTTCGTGGCCGGGCTGGTCATCGTGGCCCTCACCGCCTCGAGCGTGTTCACCACCCTGGTGGTCCCCCGGGCCAGTTCCTCGCGGTTGTTGCGCTCGATCTCGAAGTGGCTGGCCCGGGGGGTCATCCCGATCTTGCGCCGGACGTCAACCTACGAGGCCAAGGACCGGATCATGGCCGTGGTCGGCCCGCTGGCCATGGTGCTGCTGTTCGTGGTCTGGCTGGCGCTGGTGATCGTGGGCTTCGGCCTCATCGAGTGGTGGCCGAGCGGGTCCGACCTGGGCCACTCCCTGGCCGTGGCCGGCTCGTCGGTCTTCACCCTGGGCATCGCCAACGAGCAGCTGCACGGCTCCGAGGCCATCGAGTTCGTGGGGGCCGGGACGGGTCTGCTCATCATCGCCCTCGAGATCGCCTACCTCCCCACCCTCTACGCCGCCTTCAGTGCCCGGGAGACCGAGATCACCCTGCTCGGCACCCGGGGGGGCATCCCGGCCTGGGGCCCCGAGATCCTGGCCCGGCACCACTGGTTCAACAACACCTCGGAGCTGCCCGAGCTCTACCGGGCCTGGGAGCGCTGGGCGGCCGCGGTCACCGAGAGCCACACCAACTACCCCTCGCTCATGTGGTTCCGCTCCCCGGTGCCCTGGCGCTTCTGGCTGACCGCCATGACGGCCATGCTGGACTCGGCTGCCCTCAACGACGCGCTGTGCCCCACGACGGCGCCCCGGCACGGCCGCATCTACCTGCAGATGGGCACCAACTGCCTGCGGGGGCTGGCCGGGGTGCTGCGGGTCCCCTTCGACCCCGACCCGCTCCCGACGACGCCGATCCGGCTCACCTACGACGAGTACCTCGAGGGCATCGACCGCCTACGCGAGGTCGGCTATCCGATGGAGCGGTCCCCCGAGGAGGCCTGGCCCCACTTCTCGGGCTGGCGGGTCAACTACGAGTCGATCGTCGACGGTCTGACGCCGATCGTCATGCCACCCCCGGCACCGTGGTTCCTCGCCCGGCCCGGGATCGGTGAGACCCACTTCCCCCGGGTCCTCAACCGGACCCCCGACGACCCCCACGCCCTCGGGTCGGCCGAGGGGGGCGACGATCTCGGGGGGAACGTCGACGACGGGGTGCCGCTCGGCGAGTTCGACCGAGAAGAACGCGAGGAACGCACCCTCGGACCCGAGCGCCCGGCCCCCGACTGAGCCGCCGTGCGGCCGGGTCAGCCGGTCGGGTCGAGCAAGACCTTCAGGACCCCGTCGTCGTGACGGTCGAAGATGCGGTAGGCCTCGGGGGCCCGGGACAGCCCGAGTCGGTGGGTGAAGATGCCCTCGGGCCGCAGCCGCCCGGACGCCACCAGGGCCATGAGGGGGTCCCAGGTGGCCGGGATCGCCGCCACGGTGAGGCGGATGGTCAGCTTCTTGAACAGGGCCTCGGCCACCGGGAAGGGCAGGGCCATGTTGACGGTCACCCCGACGATCGACACCGTGGCCCCCGGTGCGGCGCAGCCGATGGCGTCGACGATCGTCTCGTCGTGCCCGACCGCCTCGATCACCGCATCGGCGCCGCGGCCCCCGGTCCGCTCGAGCAGCTCGGCCACCCCGGCGCCACCGGTGGCGTCGATGGGCTCGGCCCCGAGGGCGGCCGCCCGGGCCAGCCGGTCGCCCACGGTGTCGAGGGCGAAGAGACGGGCCGGCCCGAAGAGCTGGGCGCACTGCAGGGCGAGCACGCCCACCGGACCGAGACCGATCACGGCCACGGTGTCCCCCGGGGCGATGCCGGCCCGCTCGGCGGCCAGGTACCCGGTGGGCAGGATGTCGGTGAGGAGCAGGGCCTGCTCGTCGTCGATCCCTTCTGGGATGGGCCGGGCGAAGACGTCGGCGGAGGGGACCCCGACCGCCTCGGCCTGGCCGCCGGGCAGTTCGGGGGTGGTGCCGAACACCGACATCGCACCGTTGGCGCACAGGGCCGGGTCCCCGGCAGTGCAGGGCCGGCAGCGACCGCACCCGACGATCCCCGAGACGAGTACCCGGTCGCCCACCCCGATCGTCCGCACCCCCGGCCCGGCCTCGGTCACCGTCCCGATGAACTCGTGACCGAGGTGGACGCCGATGGCCGGGATGTCACCGTGGTAGAGGTGGAGGTCCGAACCGCAGATCGCTGAGCCCTCCACCCTCACGAGCACGCCGTCGGGCCCTGGCAGCCGGGCGTCGGCCACGTCTTCGACGGCCACCGTCCGTTCCCCCGTGAGGACCACCGCTCGCACCGCCGCACCCTAGCCCCGACCCCCGGGGCCCGAGCGCCCCGTTCCTCTAGTGTGACCGGGTAGCGGGCCGGCCCGGTACCGAGCGGCCCGCGCCATCAGGGAACGAGGAGGCGACAGGCCATGGGAGTGTTCCAACGGGCCCACGACATCGTGTCGGCCAAGACCAACAAGGCGCTCGATGCGGCGGAGAACCCGAGCGAGATGCTCGACCTGTCCTACGAGAAGATGCTCGAGCAGATCACCCAGGTGCGCCGGGCCCTGGTCGACATCGCCGCCTCCAAGAAGCAGCTCGAGCTCCAAGAGGACCAGCTCCGCCAGTCGGCCGACCACCTGGGGGGCCAGGCCCGGGCGGCCCTGGAGGCCGGCCGGGAGGACCTGGCCAAAGAGGCCCTGTCGCGAAAGGCCACGGCCCAGGCCCAGATCGACGGGATGGAGCCCCAGCGCGAGGACCTGGCCGACCAAGAAGAGAAGCTCACCAAGACCCTGGCCGCCCTCCAGCAACGGGTCAACGCCTTCCGGACCGAGAAGGAGACGATGAAAGCGCAGTACAGCGCGGCCAAGGCCACGACCGCGGTCAACGAGAGCGCGGCGGGGATCTCCAAGTCGTTCAACGACTCGGGCGCCGCCCTCCAACGCGCCCAGGACAAGATCGCCACCATGCAGGCCCGCTCGGGTGCCATGGACGAGCTGCTCGAGTCAGGGGTGCTCGAGGACGTCGGCGGGGGGACCGACGACATCCAACAAGAGCTCGACCAGGTGGGTAAGGACGCCCAGGTCGACAAGGAACTGGCCGCCCTGAAGGCCGAGGTGGCAACGCCCACCGACGCCCTCGGTCCCGGAGGCGACAAGGGCACCCCCGGAGACTGAGGGGCGCACCCGAGGACAGAACCCCGGGCGCCGCCGGGCCCGCCACCCCTCAGGCCACCGCCGGCGCCGAGTCGGCCGGAGCCCCAGGCGCGCTCGGATCGCCAGCCTGCTCGCCGGGGGCGCCGGCGGAGGGACCGTCGCCGGCCCCGCCCCCGTAACCGGTCACGAAGTCCCGCTGGCGGACCAGGGCGAAGCTGGCCACCGCGCCGACGAAGGCCACCACCGCCCCGATCACCAGCAGTTCGTTCAAGGTGCTCGAAAAGGCGCTCCGGTAGGCCGTGAGCAGGGCCGAGCGGGCCGGCCCGTAGCCGATCGCCTGCGCCGCCTGCCGGACGGCGCCGGCCTGGAGGGCCTGGTCGAGGGCCGAGCCCCCCCGGGCGGCGACCTGGTGGCCGACGGCGGTGGCCGCCAGGGCCGCCTGGGTCTTGTGCTGGATCTGGCTGGCGAACACCGCACCGAGGGCGGCGATCCCCGTGGCGATACCCACCTGGCGGAAGGTGGAGTTGGTCCCCGACGCCATCCCGGAACGTTGGAACGGCACGACCGCCACCGAGGCGGAGGCCAGCACCGGGTTCACCATGCCGATGCCCGCCCCGGCCACGATGTAGCCGGGCAGCAGCTGCGCCCACCCCGAGTCGGCACGGGTGGTGGCCATCAGCAGCATCCCGGCGGTGACCAGCAACAACCCGGTGCCCAACAGGTAGCGGGACTTCACGCGCACGGTGAGCTTGCCGGCGAACGGTGCGACCACGAAGGCCATCACCGTGATCGGGAGGAACCGGATGCCCGCGGCCAGAGGGCCGTAACCGAGGTCATCTTGGATGTAGAGCGTGAGGTACAAGAACATGGCGAAGATCGACGCGGCCAGGGTGAAGGCGGTGATCGACACCCCGACCATGGCCGGTCGCTTGAAGAGGGTCAGGTCGAGCATCGGGTCCTTCTGGACCCACTCGCCGACGAGGAAGGCGGCCATGAGCACGGCGGCCCCCACGAACAGGCCGACGATGAGGGTGCTGGCCCACCCGTCGCTGTTCCCGCGGACCAGCGCCAGCACGAGCAGGAACAACGAGACCGAGAAGGTGAGGAACCCGAACCAGTCGATCCGCCGACCCGAAGGGTCCTTGGACTCCTGCATCTTGGTCAAGGTGATGATCACGGCCACCAGCCCGATGGGCACGTTGACGAAGAAGATCCAGCGCCAGCCGACACCGCTCGTGAGCGCGCCGCCGATCAGCGGACCGACGGCGACAGCGCCGCCGAGGACGGCCCCGTAGATGCCGAAGGCCGTCCCCCGCTCCCGGCCGTGGAAGGCCGACGCGATCAAGGCCACCGAGGTGGCGAACATGACGGCACCGCCCACTCCCTGGACCGCCCGCGAGAAGTTCAACATGGTGGAGCTGGTGGCCAGTCCGCAGGTCAGCGAGGCGAGCGAGAAGATCCCGAGCCCGATGGCGAAGACCTCCCGGCGCCCGAACGTGTCCCCCAGGACGCCGGCGGTGAGCAGGAAGGCGGCCAGGGTCAGTGAGTAGGCGTCGACCACCCACTGCAGGTCGCTGAACGACGCGTGCAGCGAGCTCTGGATGGCCGGTAGGGCGACGTTCACGACGGTGATGTCGAGGAGCAGCATGAAGGTCGCCGTGCAGACGGCGATCAGGGTCCACCATTTGCGTTCGAGCACCGGCATGCGGGCCACTCCTCGGGATCTGCAGACGCCGAGCGTCGCGACGGTCGACTGGAACCTAGCGGGAGGGCGTGCCGCCGTGGCGCGGCGGTCGCCGAAGGGGTCCGGAGCGGCCGTGGCCTGCACTTTCGGTGGTCGACCGCCCTAGACTGGGAGGGCCGCAGGGGGTCGGCGCACCGCATGCTCGCACAACCCGGGGCCGACAACGAGGCCAGCCGCCGTACCCCCGGGGCCGGCCCCGGGCGTCACCGGGCGGGGTAGCGGTGGTGGGGGGGTCCCGAGGCGACCGGCGTTCCACCGCCCGGCTGGGGGTCCGTGGCCTGCTTGGGCTGGTCCTCGGGGTGGCGGTGAGCACCGCCGGGTGCGGGGCCCCGTCCCTCAGTGGCACGGAGCGGACCGTGACCTACTGTTCGGGTCCCCTGGCGTCGGGCACCCTCGACCTCTACCAACCGGCCTCGGTGCCCAAAGGGGGCTCGCCGGTGGCCGTCTTCTTCCACGGCGGGGCCTGGATGCTGGGGGACTCGGCCATCGGTCCGGGCACCTTCATCGGCGACCTGGAGTCGTCGCTCGTCGACGACGGCTGGGCCTTTGCCTCGGTCAACTACCGGCTCGCCCCGAGCTACCGGTGGCCGGCCCAGATCGACGACGCCAAGTGTGCCGTTCGCTTCCTCCGGGCCAACGCGGCGCTCCTGCACATCAACCCGGCCCGGGTGGCGGCGGTGGGTTCGAGCGCCGGCGGCCAGCTGGCCAGCCTCCTCGGCCTCGCCGGCCCGGGCGCCGGCTTCGACGTCGGCGCCTTCCCGGGGGTGCCGAGCACGGTGGAGGCGGTCGTCGAGGAATTCGGCCCGGCCGACCTCAACGCCAGTTCATGGTCGGCCACCGCGGTGGCCCGCCAAGTCTCCCCCGAGGTCTTCGGCGTGCCGGCCCAGCCACCGTCCCCGGTGCTCGCCGCGGCCAGCCCGGTGACCTACGTGGCGCCGGGTTCGCCGCCGTTCTTGGTGATCCAGGGGGCCGACGACGACGTGGTGGTGCCGAGCCAGTCAGAAGAGCTGGTGCAACGGCTCGACGACACCGACGGGCGGGCGACCTTGGTCCTGGTGGCCCATGCCGGTCACGGCCTGGTGCCAACCGGCGGCCCGGTCACGCCGAGCATCCCAAGCCTGGCCCAGCAGGCGGCCGACTTCCTCGAGTCCGGGCTCGGTCCGTGAGCCCGACCGGCAGCCCGCCGCCAACCCCGGTGGACATGGTCGGGGCGACTCTGGGCCGCGGGTGACCACGTCGTCGAGGCCGGGCGTGGGAAAATTGCCGGGCCATGCAGACCCTCGAGGACCGTGGTTCGCCCCGGCGGCGGGTGTGGCCGGTGGTCGTCGGTGTTGTGGCCGTTGTGGCCGTCGCCGCCGGTGTGGGTTATGCCGTCGGGCACCACGGAGCGCTCGTCGGCTCGGGTTCGCCGGCCGCCAGTCCCACCACGACGACCAGCACCGTCCCGCCGCTGTCGGTGGTCTCGACCACCCCGGCCAACAACTCGACCGGCGTGGCGCCCGACGTGACGATCGAAGTGCACTTCTCCCGGCCGATCGACCAGGTCACCGCGGTCCCCACCCTGTCCCCGGCGGTGGCCGGCTCGTGGAGCCAGCCCGACCGCACGTCACTGGTGTTCACCGCCAGCGCCCCGTTCATCCCGTCCTCGACCGAGTCGGTCACCCTGCCGGCCGGCCTCGGCGGTGGTGGGCGCCGGGCCCAGCCGGGGTTGGCGGTGGCGGACACGATCGAGTTCACCGTCGAGTCGGGAAGCACTGAGCGGCTGCAGCAATTGCTGGCCGAGGAGGGGTACCTGCCCCTCTCGTTCACCCCGACCGGGGGTGCACCTCCGGCCAACGAGGTGGCCGACGTCCAGCCCGGCTCGTTTGCCTGGAGATGGCCGATGCCGGCCTCCCTGACCAGCCTGTGGAGCGAAGGCCTGCCCAACGTGATCACCCAGGCGGCGGTGATGCAGTTCGAAGAACAGAACAACCTCACGGTGGACGGGGTGGCGGGACCGATGGTGTGGACCGTGCTGTTGAAGGACGCGGTGGCGGGCGCCACCGACCCCAACTCCTACAACTATGTGGTCGTCTCCAAGGTGCTCCCGGAGAACCTCACCCTCTACGTGAACGGAAACCCCCAATTCACCGGCATCCCGGTCAACACCGGCGCGCCGGGGGCCGATACGACCGACGGCACCTACCCGGTCTTCGAGCACGTCCAGAGCTCCGAGATGAAAGGGACGAACCCCGACGGGACCACCTACGACGACAAGAACGTCCCTTGGGCCAGCTACTTCAACGGCGGGGACGCACTGCACGGCTTCGTGCGGGCCACCTACGGGTCTCCCCAGAGCAACGGTTGCGTCGAAATGAGCATCGCCGACGCGCAGACGCTCTGGCCGCTCACCCCCGTCGGGACCCTGGTGACCATCACCGGGCCCGCGGTCACCTGACGGCGGACGGCGCTCGGCCATGTGCGCCGTGGCACCGGGGTCCTGTGGCCCTGGACCCGGCGCCGGTGCCGGTGCGAGCTAGCCTCGGCGGGTGGCTGGGAGCCGGACGAGGAGGGCGGGGGGCGTCGCCGCGCTGGCCGTGAGCGCGGCTGTGTCCTTCGCCCTCGTTGACCTCCCGGCCGGGGCGTCCCCCCAGTCCCTCGCCTGGCTGACCAGCCAGGCCCAACCGGCGGCGGCCAAGCTCCAGGCGGACCAGGCGGCCGTCTCGGCCGCCACCGGGGCCCACGGTCACTGGGTCGCCAGGCTCAGTGCCTGTCAACAGCTGGTCCGCGACGCCCAGTCCGCGAAGAAAGGGGCGCCGGCGCCGACCCAGGGGCTGCGGTCGGCCTGGAAGGCCCTGGTGGTCGCCGACCTCGAGTACTCGCAGGCCTGCGTCAGCTGGGCGAAGTCAAAGGGCACCCGCAACGGCGGCAGTGTGCAGGTCCTCGGTCAACAGCTGACGACCGCCCAGGCGGCGTGGAAGTCGGCGGTGGCCGCCGCCCAGTCCTCGACCGCTGCGGGCGGGAGCCCACCCACGTCCACCACGACGACCACGGCGCCGCAGACCGAGGCCCAGTACGAGGCCTCTTGCTCGCTGTTGATGCCCTACTCGGAGCTGGTCACCCAATCGACGGCGAATGCCACCACCTGCGTGACCGAGCAGGGGACGGTGTACCAGTACGACAACAATACGGGTCCCAACGACATGCTGGTCGCCGTGGCCAACAACTCCGCCGACCTCATGGACGTGTCAATGGCCACCCCGCCCGCGGCCAACACCGTCGGGGTCAACGACGTCATCCAGGTGTGGGGGCCGATCGCCGGGTCGGACACCTACTCGGACTCGTCGGGGAACAATTTCAACGTCCCGGTGGTGTCGGGAACCTACCTGACCGTGGTCTCGGCCCCGGCGGGCTGAGCCCGGCCAACCTGGTCCCCGGCCCGGCACGGCCCCGTCAAGCCGGAGCAGCTTCGCTCACGGACTCCCCACGCCGGTCGGTAGTCTTCGCCCCGGTGGGGATCTCTCCGTACGTCCGCAAACTCCGGGAGGCCGTCGGCCATGGGCTCTTGGTCTTGCCGTCGGCGGCGGTCCTCCCGCGTGAAAGTGACGGCCGGTTGCTCCTGGTCAGGGTGATCGACACCGGCCAGTGGGCGGTCATCGGTGGGGCGGTCGAGCCCGACGAGTCCCCGAGGGACGCGGCGATTCGGGAATGCGAGGAAGAGGCGGGGGTGCTGGTCTCCCTCGGCCGGATCCTGGGGGTCCTCGGTGGGCCGGAGTTCCGACTGACCTATCCCAACGGGGACCAGACGTCCTATGTGTCGACCGTCTTCGAGGCGACAGTGGTCGGTGGTTCTCCGAAGCCCGATGGAGACGAAACCTCGGAGGTCAAATGGTGGTCACCCGAAGGCCTTCCCTACCACGAGATGAGCGATTTCACTCGGGCACTCCTGGCGGCGGTCGGCTTTGAGGCTCACGAAAGACCGCACTCCAGCCAGAAGAGCATTCCGAGCACGGATTTGTCGCATTTCGACGACTGAAGTAGTGGATCTACCGGCCGGGTCATTCAGGTTTCCCTGGGTGAGTGGTCCTTTCCCTCCCGGTGGCCCGATATCATGGTGCCAACAGCGAGTCTGTCTCCATCGGTTTGGAACCACATCGGGCTCACTGGAAAGGAAGATGCTGTAATGCAAAAACTCCGTGTCGAGTTGTATTGCGACCGGTGCGAGAACGGCGTACAAGCAGAGCGTACCGTCGGCTTCGGTGTTGACGACGAAGCCGGAAAGCGTCGGGAATACAAGATTGAATTGTGCAACATGCACCTGAAGGAGTTTGTCACCGATATCGAGCCTTGGCTGAGCTGTGCGCGACCTGAAGACAAGCCGGGCCGGCAGCGACGTGGATCTCCGACGACGGCCCGTCCTACCGGCATGAGCGCCAAGACCAATCATGGTCCGGCCCGACGCGATCCGGAGCAACTTGCCGGCATCCGGGCCTGGGCGAGGGCCAACGGCTACCAGGTCAGCGACAAAGGTCGGATCCCAGCGGAGGTCGAGGAGGCCTACAACCGCAACGCTCAGACCGGGTAGGGTCCGAAGCGGGGGACAGCTTTCACGATGCCCCGTCGTCGGTGACGGGCATCGAACCCGCCGAACCGAGCCTGCAAGGTTGACGGGCGCACGTCGCCACCTCGGGGCCCGAAGCCACCCCCCAGTCAGCTGGGGATATTGATTGGGCTGACCTGAGCGGTGGCCTGAGCGGTGGAAGGGACAGTTCGGCAGTCCCTCGGGGGTCCTAGTCGCCTGGCCGGGTTCCGAACCTCTCGTTGGCCATCGATATTCGTCGCCTCACTTCAGCGTCGGCACTTTCGATCTCTGCGCCGGGGACAAACCACCGAACGACAGAACCAATGACATCGGGTCCACCACCTTGGACCCATTCGATGGAGCCCTTTCGGTCCGAGACGTCGGCCATCTGGAACATCTCAGCCCACTCAAGCTCGGGTTCGGCGCTCAACTTCCATTCAACCTCGATCCGCTCACCGACCTCCCGGACGGCGGTCCGGTCGATGATTGTGACGTCGAGCCACTCTGATCCGGCCATCTTCCCCAACCTCCCTCTCCGTTCCCCCCTCGAAGAGTAAACGAGGTCATCCGGTCAGTGCCGACGGCCCTGATCCACCGCGACTGAGGCAATCCAACGTCCTGCGTCTCGAAGCACCAATTCCGGCGTCGCCCTTCCGGCAAATGTTGGCGAATCCCTGTGGTCAGCCCTCATGTTCGATCAGTTGGGACACGGCCTCGATCAGGGCGAGGTGAGTGAAAGCTTGAGGAAAGTTCCCGAGATGCTCACCGGTCGACGTATCGATTTCTTCCGCGTACAGGTTCAGCGGCCCAGCGTAGGAAAGGAGTTTCTTGCAGAGGTCGCGGGCCCGGTCGGTCTCACCGATCACGGCCAAGGCGCTCACGAGCCACCACGAGCAGATCGTGAAGGTCCCCTCCTTGCCGGCAAATCCGGTATCAGTGCTGTCCACCTTGTACCGCAGGACGAGTCCGTCCTCGGTCAACTCGTCGGCGATGGCCAATACCGTGGTCTTGATGCGCTCGTCGTCGGGAGGCAAGAACCCCATGATGGGAAGAAGTAGCAGCGAGGCATCGAGTTCGTCGTTCTCGTAGGCTTGGCGGAACCGTCCTTGCTCGTCAACGCCCTTCTCCAGGATCTCGGCTTTCAGGGCGTCCGCGGCTTGTTGCCATCGCCCGGCGCGCTCGGCGTCACCGCGCTCGCGGGCAAGGTCGGCGCCGCGTGCAGCGGCGAGCCAGCACATCACCGCTGACTCCGTGAAGTGCTGGGGGTCCCCTCGGATCTCCCAGATGCCCTGATCGGCATCGCCAGAGTGGCTGATGGCGTCGTCGACGAAGCCGGCGAGGCCTTCCCAGACCGGCTCGATGATCTGCTCGGCACCCCGGTGGAGGTGGGAATCCACGGCGTCAATGAGCATGCCCCACACATCGTTCTGGTGCTGGTTCCAAGCACCGTTGCCGACCCGTACTGGCTTGGAGTTGCGCCAGCCCGAGAGGTGGTCGATCGTTCTCTCGGTAAGGTCTCGCTCACCACCGATCCCGTACATGATCTGGAGTTCGGAGAAGGGCTTGTTCAAGTCCTCACCCCGAACGGCCTCAAGAATGAAGGCAAAGTACTCGAGTGCCTCCCAGTCGTAGCCGAGGCGGTAGAGGGCGCGCAGCGTGAACCCGGTGTCTCTGATCCAGGTGTAGCGGTAGTCCCAGTTGCGTGCCCCTCCCGGGGTCTCGGGAAGGGAGGTGGTCGAGGCGGCCATGATCGCCCCTGTGGGCGCGTAGCTCAGTCCCTTGAGCGTCAGCGCGCTGCGCTCGATGAACGGACGCCATGGGTGATCCGGAAAGGTCCCGGTGCTGAGCCAGTCCCGCCAGAAGCTCACGGTGGAGTCGACGTCGGCGTCCGCTTCCAGCTGGGTGGTTGGGGCTGGACCCGACCATGTCAGGGCGACGAAACCCGACTCACCCTCACGGAGAGCGGCCCGTACGTAGGCGCGGGCACCGACTTGGCCGAGCTGAAAGCTGGAGTGCAGCCTGAGGGCTATGTCACCGTCAGGTTGGCGCACGGCCATCGAGTGGTAGCTGTCACCGTCGTAGCTCCAAGAGCTCGGTGTGGATCCGTAGTCGAACATGGGGAGGCACATCACCGCCAGGTCGACCCTCCCCGAGATGCAGGTGGCGGTGCGCAGGATCGTCCCGACCCCGGCGCCGACCCTTGGGACTCGCTTGTAGTCAGCGCGCCGCCCTTCGTCGCTCACGGGCCGGACGACAAACAGGTCGTTTACCACCAGCCATCCCGTCGGAGTGTGCCATGTCGTCTCCAATACCATTGTCCCCGGTACGTATCGGCGATGATCAGGAACGTGGGTGTTGGCCGGCCCGAGCCGAAAGCTCCCGGCGCCTCGATCCAAGAGCGCGCCGAATACGCTCGGCGAGTCCGGTCGGGGCAGGCTCAGCCACTCGATGGACCCGTCAGGTGCCACGAGACAGTTGTTCTCGCAATCTGACAAGAACCCGTAATCGACGATCGGCGGGAAGGTGCTCATAGGAACGTGCTCCTTTCGGACGAGGGATTCAGATAGTGAAAGAGCCACAGGATCGTTCGGTTGGGCCGGCGTGGGGCGACCCCGTTTCTACCAGCACGAACCTCTCTTCGACGAGTCCTTGTTGAGCATCCATCACCAGCCACGGCGGTTTGGCGCCGTTGCGTCGCCCGCCTCTCTCGCCGCGATGAGTTCAGGTGATAGCCGACTTTGAAACGTCCGTCTGCTGCTCTCGCAATGAACTGGGGAGTGGGGGTTGGAGGGACGGCCCAGGTGGTCCAAAGGCGGTCCGGCATGAGTCGGCGAAGCGACTTCACCAGTCAGATTGGTCCGGTCAGCTGAGCCTCCCCAAACAGCTGTTGGCCGGCATCTTGGCGAAGAGCCCCAGCTCCCCAAACTCAAACCCTGCAACCGCGGTTGACATAGCACGAGAGGGTTGATAACTAGAGATAGCGGGGAGGACGCTGCTGCTGTCGGCGCCACCAAACGACGTTACTTCGAGAACAAGTGCGGTCTTGGGGGCGGAGGAAAGAATGGAAACTTACCGTATTTGGACAAACGACGGCATATCGAGGCCCGGTTCACGTCTCGGGCACTTGCTAGTTGCAACGATCGGTGCGATGTTGCTGGTTACCGGACTGCTGTCGATCTTCATGGGAAATCCCGCGGGCGCCGAGGGCGGCTGGTCGACGATGACTACGACCAACCCGAGTTCAAACGACAACCTGTACAGGGTGTCGTGCACCTCCTCCAGTTTCTGCCTGGCCGTAGGGTACAGCGTGCCGAGCTCCGGCGAACCCGAGGCCCTCGCTGAGGAGTGGAACGGATCGAGTTGGTCGACCATGACTCCCACCGATCCCGGTGGATCGATTGAGGCCAACTATCTCACGGACGTCTCATGTACCTCCTCCAGTTTCTGTGTGGCCGTGGGGTATAATTATTTCAACAGCGCAACTCAAACGCTCGCCGAACGGTGGAACGGGACGAACTGGTCCACCATGGCCACGACCAATCCCAACAACAACGACATCCTAGAGGGGGTGTCGTGCACTTCAGTCAGCTTGTGCGTCGCCGTCGGCGCCGACGGCTCAAGTCAAACGCTCGCCGAACAGTGGAACGGGACGAGTTGGTCCACCATGACCACGACCAATCCGAGCACTACAAGTGTGCTCTACGATATTTCTTGCACGTCAGCCAGCTTTTGCATCGGCGTTGGTTACTATGTTGGCTCGTCCGCGATCCAGGCGCTCGCTGAACAGTGGAACGGGACAAGCTGGTCTGCGGCCGACTCGAATGTTGCCGGCGTTCTAAAGGGAGTGTCGTGCACATCGACAAGCGCTTGCATGGCGGTGGGAGGGCCAGACGAAGCCCTGGCTGAGGATTGGAATGGCTCGGCCTGGTCCATCATGACCGATCTAAGCAACGTCGCCTCCTTAGAAGAAGTGTCATGCACGTCAGCTAGCTTCTGCGTCGCTGTCGGCAGCATTGGGGCTTACCCGAACTATCAAACGCTGGCCCAACAGTGGAACGGTTCAGGCTGGTCCATAACGGCCACAACGAACGCTGGGAGCGTCGACTACTTAGATGGGGTGTCGTGCATATCGGTGGGTGAATGCGTGTCTGTGGGCAGCATTGGCTCTAATCCCAGCAGTCAAACGCTCGCTGAGAACTACTCCATTCCGCCTCCTACGGCGACTCTCGCGTCACCCGGAAGCGGCGGGACCTATGCGGTGGGCCAGGTTGTGCATACGAGCTTTACCTGCACTGATGGGACAGGTGGCCCGGGTATCGCCTCGTGTCTGGATTCCAACGGCTCTATGAGCCCGGGCGCCCTCGATACTGCGGCGCCTGGGAGCTACACGTACACGGTTACGGCCACGAGCCTCGATGGCGAGATCGATACGACGTCGATCGACTACACAGTGGTTCCTTCACCCAGCGTCTCGAGCGTGAGTCCGGATTCCGGTTCAACCACTGGGGGCACCATTGTCACGATTACGGGTACCGGCTTCACCGGAGCAACGGCGGTTGACTTTGGCGCAAATGCGACTGGTTCTTTCACGGTCGTGAGTGATACCGAGGTTACGGCAGCTTCCCCTCCGGGGTCCGCTGGGGCCACGACAGTGAGCGTCACGACCGTCGGAGGCACAGGGAGCGACCCCGGTGCGTTCACCTACCTAGCGGCCAATTGCAACCCGCCCGCGATAACCAGTCCCGACCAGACAACTGCATCGGCTGGCCAGCCTTTCAGCTTTACCATCACCACCTGCACTACTGCGGTGCCGACGATAAAGGGCGACGCGTTGCCACGGGGCCTCATGATCCATGACAACCGGAACGGTACGGCCACTATCTCGGGTACCCCGAGCGCCAAGGACGCTGGCCTCTACACGGCCACCATATCGGCCATCGTGAAAAGACAAGCGACGGCCTCCCAGCATCTCGTCATCGCTGTCGACAACTCAGGTGCCTTCAGTTCCAAGGCAAAGGACCTCGTCCACACCGGAACCGCCTTCTCCTATTTGGTCACGACGCGCTACGGCTACCCGACGCCGGCAATCACAACGACCTCGGCCCTCCCAGGAGGCGTCACCTTCACCGATGACCGGAACGGGACGGCCATCCTTTCCGGCACTCCGGCTGCAAATGCCGGTGGAACCTATCTGATCACCATCACTTCAACCAATGGAGGTTCACCGGTCACTCATAGCTTCGTCCTAACGGTCTATCAGGCAGGGGTGATTACGAGTCCTGCGTCTGACGCCATCACTGCGGGGGTGTCCATGGCTCCCTTCGGTGTGACGGCCACCGGATATCCGACCCCGACCCTCAAGGCGGCCGGTCTTCCTTACGGGGTCCATCTGGTCGACAACCACAATGGGACCGGGACGATTGCAGGTACCACGCGGGCGACCGCTGCAGGCACCTACAAGGCGAGCATCATCGCCACTTCGAAGGCGGGGTCGATGACTCAGCCGTTTACACTAACGGTTGACCCGTAGAGCCGGATCGAAGAGCCCGGAATCTCCTAATCTGGCGCACCTGCATCAACGCCAACACCAGCCTCGATTTCGTCGATTACGTCCAGAGTGTCCGGCATGGGTCGGGCAAATAGCAGGGACTGGCCCTAGGAAAACGTCGGTCCACCCCCAGATGAAATCCTCATCGGAGATCTTGACTTCCACCGTCCGGCGTAGCGCTGCATAGTATTCGGAAGCTTCAATCTCTCCACGTTTCTTGCTGCTCGTAGACCTTATCGGGAGATAACCTCTCCTCTACAAGGGCCGGTTCCCAATCTTGTCTTATAACGGGAGACTCTTCTTCGGCGTCGCCTGGGATTACCAGACAATGCCCGATGTGGGCGTGCTCGCCGGGGCCATACCGATCGACTTCGAAGAACTGGGCAGCCCAGCGGTCGTGCAGCTTTGCAGAAAGCGCACCGGCCGAAAACCGGCGAAGTCCCGCGGAGTTATCAGCCCTATCGCGGTGAAGTTCGACATTTCGCTCACCCACAACAACCATCGACCAGCGAACCGTGAAATGCACGACCCGGGGTGCTTGCGGTGGCAGCACCGAGGAGCCCAATGGGAACCCGGGTCAAAGGGCTGGCGATGGATTGGGACTTTTGCCCCTGTCGGGCGCGCCCGGATCGGACTCTGATGGGTATTGGGGCCCGCGTGAGGCGTGGCCCGATTGGGAGAGGATTTCGATGGGCGGTCGCACGATTCCAAGATTGGCGTCAGAAGTCTCCGTTTCCCTGGAGGGCGCTGGTTCCTACTTGCCGGACCGCCGAGTCTCCAACCAGGAAATCCTCGAGTATCTGCGTCCCGTTCGCCCTGACGGGAGGCCCCTTGAGCCCGAGTGGGTGGTCAAACACCTCGGCATCTACGAACGGCGATTGGACTACGAGTTCGGTGGGCGGGGCAAGCGACCCCGGGCCGATGGCGGGCTCTATGACGGGGATCTGGCGCTCCGGGCGGCACGTGCCGCCCTGGTTGATGCCGAGTTGGAGGCCGTCGAGATCGATGTCATGGTTCATGTGACGACCACTCCCGACCTCATTGCCTGCCAGGATCACTTCCGGTTCCTCATGACCGAACTCGGATTGCGCCCCGACACCGACCTCGTTCACCATAATCTCGGATGCGCTGGTCTGTCGTCTGGGTTTCGAACAACGGCATGCTCGCTCGTCTCAATGGCACCCGCCACGGCGTTGGTGGTGGCGAGCAATTGCCCGTCGGGCTACTTCGGGCCCGAGGTGCACGACTACTACTACAAGCATGAGAGCGGCCTCGGATGGCTGGCTCCACTCATGTTCGCCGACGGTGCGGGCGCTGCTGTTTGGCGTTCCACGCCACATGACGAGACACACGGTCCTACGGGCCTGTTGTCCGTGCGCAACGAGACCAGCCCCGACATTGGGCTCGTCACTTACCCTGGCGGTGGCTGCTTGCACCACACGTCGGCCAGCAATGTGGCCGACCATGTGTTTCTGATGGACGGTGTCAAGGTGGCCGAAGTCTTTCCACCGCTGATGGCGCGAAACTTCCAAATGCTTAAAGAAGACTGGCCGACTAACGTCAAGCCCTTTACCGGAGCCGACTTCGATGTGAATTCTGTGGCTCGTTGGTACCTGCACCAAGCCAACGGTGTCGTGGTCCGTCAGGCAATCGACGCCCTCGGCTTGCCTCCGGAGCGGGTACCAATCAGCGTCGACCACTACGGCAACACGTCGGCGGCGAGCACGTTGATCCTGCTGGATGAGGACCGACGCACCGGCCGGGTGACGGAAGGCGACCTCGCGGTCTTCATGTGGATCGGTGCCGGAAACGGTGCGATGAACGGGTACGCAGCGGTAGCGCTTTGATCTCCGGCGACCCTGTGACTAGGTGCTTTGGGCCAGGGCCGAGCTTCATGTCCCCGAGGCCTCGGAGGGTGGAACATGACAGCGGGCGATAATCGAACGGTACTTGTCACTGGTGCGAACTCAGGCGTCGGACTGGCCACCGTGATACACCTCGCCCGCCTTGGATTCCGTTCGGTTGGCTCGGTCCGCTCGCGGGCGAAGGCGACGAGTGTGCTCAAGGCGGCCGCCAGCGCCTCCGTAACGGTTGAGACGGTGGTTCTCGACGTGACCGACGCTGAACGCTGCCAGAGAGTCGTCGACCGGTTGCGCCCGTGGGCGCTCGTAAATAACGCCGGCTACTCGGGAGTGGGCGCGATCGAAGATGTGACCGACCAAGAGGCTCGGCGCCAGCTCGAAACCATGGTGGTGGCACCCATGCGACTGGCCCGATTGGCCCTACCGCACATGTGCAGCCTTGGCCAAGGCCGTATCGTCAACATTTCCTCGATCTACGGGTTGACCACAACTCCGTTCAGCGGCTGGTACCAGGCGTGCAAACATGCCCTTGAAGCCGCTTCGGACGCTTTGCGGGTTGAGGTCGCCCGCGACGGAATCAACGTCATTCTGATCGAACCGGGTGGCGTTAAGACTGGCATCTGGGAGGGAATGAAAGGGGAGCTGGACCGTCGGGCCGACTCACGCTATGAAACCGAATACCGCCGGGTTCTCGCCCTGCTCAAGCCCTACATGGTCTTGATGGTCGGCCCCGAAGCAGTGGCCAAGGTCATCGGTAAGGCTCTCACCGCAGATTCGCCATCTGCGCGGTACCTCGTGGGTAGGGACGCCCAAGGTTTTGCTGCCGCCCAGTGTCTGGTCCCGACCAAGGCGCGGGACCGAGTCACGCGGCTCTTGATCGGTCTCTGAGCGGATCGGAACCGCCACGTTGTAGCCAGTAAGTCCCGCGGCAAGGCCGTCATGTCGAGGCTGACTGAGGGTCTGTTCGCGCGGATCGGGCGGCGATGCTGTCGGGCCCTGAGGCGAAACGAGCGGGGATGGTTTCGTCTTCTCGGACAGTGCCGATGGGAAGACGCCCTGGCATCCCAACTGGGTCACCAGGGCATTCATCCGGTATCGCTCCGAGGCGGATCTCCCGCATTTCCGACTCCATGATCCGCGTCACTTTATGGCGACTGAAATGCTCGACGGGAATGTCCCCATCACCGCCGTATCTAACCGCCCTCCCGAGGGGTTCCCGACACCCCCGAGCAGGTCGCGTTCACGCGTGCCGTGTTGATGATTGCCGTCGAGTGCACCTGGGCGGCGGGGATCATCAGAGCGGTGACCAGGCGATATAGCTCAAACCGGCACCCCGTGCCAGAGTAACTGGGCACTTGATCGAAACGAGGCAACCTTGGACAAGATCCGGCTTCACCGAGACCAAATAGCCCTTGTGGCCGCGATCGTCCTCCCACTCGGCGTCGCGGCGATCATCGTCCCATTTCGCTCGAGCTTCGCTGGAACCGCCTCGGCACTGGTCCTCGTCGCGCTGATCGTGGCGGTCGCGGCACTCGGCAACCGAGCGTCGGGGTTCGTGGCAACGCTCTCGGCCACCGTGTGGTTCGACTTCTTCCTCACCCAACCCTACGAGAAGCTCGCGATCACCCACCGCCCCGACATCGAGACCGCGGTGAGCCTCTTCGTGGTGGGCATCATCGTGACGGAGCTTGCGGCCCGCAACCGTCATCACCAGGCCACCGCAGTTGAAGAAGCGGACTACGTCGGGCTCCTCTACTACGTCTCGGAGCTCGCCGCCTCTGGCGCACCCGCACGCGAGGTGCTCGAGCGGGTCCGGAGCGAACTGGTCACCCTGCTGCACCTGCGCTCGTGCCGTTACAAGGCAGGACCGGCCGAACGCACCATGATGCGCCTCGAGCACAACGGGCACGTCCTCCTCGGGGGACGGATCTGGGGAGTGCAACGGATGGGACTGCCGGGACCTGAGATCGAGCTACTCGTCCAGAACCGGGGCCAGACGCTGGGCCGCTTCATCATGACGCCGACCCCGGGGCAACCGGTCTCCTTCGAACGTCGTGTGGTGGCCGTGGCCATCGCCGATCAGGCCGCCGCCGCCCTTCGTCCGCACCTCCAACCAGTGAGGTGGTCCTGAGCGCCGTGGTGCGTCAGCTGATGGCGAGGAGCAGTACTACCAACAAGGCATAGGCGGCGATGATCACCCCTCCCGAAGTGCGGCGCAGTCCGTGCCCGGCGTAGGCGAGGGCCAAGGTCAACGCTGTGAGCCCCAGATACCAGCCGGCGACGAGCAGCCCAGAGGCCGATGGCCTGGCCAGAAGGTGGTGGAAGGCGGCACGGCGGAGCGGGGAGCCGCCGGTTCACTCACCCGAGTGTTCTTTCGGGTTCGGTTCGCCATGACCGGTCGTGATGAGACGCTTCAGACTCCCGTTGATATAGAACCCCCAAGCGCTCGAGCAAGCCTCGAAGCACTCGAACTCCGGCACGAGACCGCAGTGGGTGAATCGCATTTGGGTCTCGTCGCCCTTGGGGATGATCTCGAAGGTGATATCGGTGCCTACCCACTCGTCCGGCTCTTGAGTGAAGTTGAGGGTCGCTTCTTCGACGTGCCAAACAACTCGCCGGTTCGGGACGAACTCGCTGATCTTCTGCTTCGTGTAATGGACGTCCTGATAGCGATAGGTGAACTCGACACCGAGCGCGTCCGTGTCCCCTTCGATGTTGCCCGACCACCATCCGCGGACGTCGTTGATCGCGGCGAAGATCTCCGCCGGGGTTCGGTCGACGGTGAAGGTAGCGCTGAAGTCACTGTTGGTCATGGTCCTTGTCTCCCTTTGGTGAATGGTGCTCTTCTCGTGGGTGGAAGCCCGGCACATCGAGGGGGGTGCTCTCGAACTGGTCACCGGAACTCCGCTATTTGACGGTGCATCCGCTGGGAGCGTTGCCGATGACCACTCCTGGTGCGGCCAACCCTTTACGTCCAGGGCAATGCCGACCCTGTCTCGAGCAGGGTCTTCAGATTGGAAAGGACGGCAGGCCACCCGTTCGAGATGGCTTGAAGCACGTCGCTCCCAGGCTCGAAGCCGTCGTGGACGATCGTGAGCTTGACCACGCCTTGCTCGTCGTTGTCGATGTCGAAGGCGACTTTAGAGCGGGGTTCCGCGCGCCAGGCGTCAGCCGTGGCTTCGTCCATGCCGACCTCGGCGGTCCACTCGGGTGTGAATGTGTGCCAGGTGTAGGCCAGTCGGCGGTAGGGTTCGGACTCGAGGATCACCTGTCCGGGGTCGCTGACAACGAGCCGAACTTCGTCGTGCGCCAAGTCGTAGGTCGAGCCCTTTTTCCAGTCCGATCGGAAGCTCTTCGCACCGGCCCTGTGATGCCGCCAGTAGCGCTTCGTGACGGTGGGGTCGGTCAGGCCCTGCCAGACCCGCTCGGGCGTGGCCTGGACGTAGATCGCGTAGGTAAAGCTCGTCATCTGGCCCTCCTCCTTCGATGTGCAACCAATAGTAGCACATAGTCGGGCCGATGTGCAACCAAAAGTTGCTCGGACTCACGCGGGGTTGCGCCAACTGCAAGAGTTGGTTGCACGTTTCCTTCTGATCTGCTACCATCGGTTGCATATTGAAACTGCGGTCAGCCATGACAGCCGGTTGGGACATCACCCATGGGTGGGAAGGGACGATAAAACTGATGACAGGCCTACTGATTGAGCGGGAGATTCTGATCGAGGCACCGGCGGAGGTGGTGTGGCGCACCATCACCGAGCCTGATCAGATGAGCCAGTGGTTCGCCGACCGGGTGGACCTCGTGGTCGAACCGGGCGCTCATGGCTATATGGGGTTCGGCGACCAGGGTGGCCCGGTCGTTGTGGATACCGTCGACCCTCCCACGCGTTTCTCGTTCCGTTGGAACCATCCCCGCGAAGAGGAACCGGTGGCCGGCAACTCGATGCTTGTCGAATTCACGCTGACCTCCGAGGGCGACGAGCGGACCCGCCTTCTAGTGACCGAGAGTGGCCACGAGTTGCGGGACTGGCCCGACGCGGAGAAGCAACGTTACGCCGACGAGCACCAAGAGGGGTGGGGTGAGTTCCTGGACCGCCTCGTCAGCGTGCTCGCGGGGCGTCGATCCGGATGACAACGCAGGCCGATGACGAGCTGTGGTCGGCCATCGGTGACCCGTCACGTCGCCGGGTGCTCGACCTATTGGTCAGCAACGGTGAGGCCAGCGCATGGTCGTTGGCCGAGCACGTGCCGTTCTCCCGCCAAGCGGTCTCCAAGCATCTCAGCGTGCTGGAGCAGGCGGGACTGGTCAGCCGACGCAAGCAGGGCCGAGAGGTCCTCTACCAGGTAGAAGTCAACCGTCTCGACCAGGCCACTCGGGCGTTGGCGGATCTCGCCGCTCAGTGGGACAGGCGACTCACCTCGATCAAACGGCTGGCCGAAGCAGCACACGCAGAAGCGAAGAAGACGCGAAAACGGCCGTAGGAGGACAGATATGAACGAGAAATCGACAAACGCCGGCGGGCCAGGGTCTGGCGCCGCCAACGCACCGAACCTGCCGGCTGTCGTTCCCAGGGAGGCCTTCCAGGTGGAACTGGACAGACTGCGGGTTCGGGAGAAGGCACACACCCGCGAAAGCGATGCCATCGCCGCGGCCCGACGGCGCCTCCCCATGGTCGAGGTAGACGCCAACCTCACGCTAATCGGTCCCCAGGGACCTCTCACTCTGCTCGAGGTGTTCGAAGGACGCCGACAACTCATCGCTTATTACTTCATGTGGCACACCGGACTCCCGGCGGCCGAGCAGTGCGAGGGCTGCACGTGGGTCACTACCCAGATCGCGGAGCTGTCCTATCTCCATTCTCGCAACATCACCTACGCCGTCTTGTGCCAAGGCCCCTTCGACGAGAGCATCCGCTACCACGACTTCATGGACTGGCACATGCCTTGGTACTCCGCCCAGGATTCCGTCGACGAGCTCCTCGTCGGGCGCCAGGTCGGCTTGTTCCATATCGTGTGCTATCTGCGAGAGGGCAACCGCGTCTTCGAGACGTACTGGACGAATCGGCGCGGCGCAGAGGTACTGGACTACAGCTACGCACTCATGGATCTCACCGTGTACGGCCGCCAGGAGCCGTGGGAGGACTCGCCCCCCGCCTGGCCCCAGCAGTGCACCTACACGCGAACGAGTAGTGGTTCGCCCACTTGGCAACCAGTGTGGCCTGGCGGACGCCCGATTGCCCAGTGGTCTCGCCTCCAAGCTGGACGTTCCGACGCCCTTGCCGTCGGACACTGACCTCTCGTGAGAGAAACACAGGTCACATATATGACAAAAGAGGGGATCGCCGGATGACGGACCATCGGGCAAATTCGAGCGGCTGTCTCCTCGTAGTGGCCATGCGACCTCGCCGCAAGGACCATGGGTAGGTGAATAAGGACCGTGAGTAGGCGAATCGGCGAAGGTGTGAAGGCTCCATCATCGGCTCACCTACACGGTGGCCGAGGCGAGGCAAGCGGAGCGGACCCGCAGGGTCGGTGGGCAGATCCCTAATAAGGAATCAGTCCTCAATGGCTGAGGCGAGGCGCTCCAAGGTGAGGCTCATCGTCTGACGGTTTCGCTCCGTGCGGTCATCGATGCCCGAGATCTGCTGGCTGAATTCCAAGACGGACTCGGGCCGGAGGTCATCGCTCCACTCAGTGACCCGACACCCCGACTCGATCGGCTCGAATCGGTACCCCCAGGTGGAGAAGTGGAAGTCCATCATGGAGCACTCGAAGGCAAACGCCCGGCCCGGGTCGGCCTCGATCACCCTGCCCTGCGTGGTCCACTCGTGCTCATCGTTTCGGTTGTGACCGTCGAAAGTGGCACCGACGACCGGGCCGTCGAACCCCTCGTGCCACTCACAGGTGTGGCACTCCTCCGACCACTCGCCCATTCGGGTTACGTCGGAGATTGCGGCGTATGCCAGCTCGGGCGAAGCGGCGATATCTCGGAAGATCTCAAGCCTCTTGGTCATGGTTCGAAGTTCACTATAGGCCGCAAAGGCCTGTCGAGCCGGGGCAAGCGACTCATTCCCAATGATAGGGGATGGCCAGCTACAGGGAGTCGGTTAGCGATGGATGCCAGGACTCACGTCTGAAGTGCGCCGGGGTAGCACGACCCATGAAGCGGCGATAGCGATAATTGCTCCGATGAGGATCTCCTCGAGACGGGTGACTAGCAGTCCGATCCCGCGCTCGCCGAAGTAACCGTAGAGAAGGGCGAGCGCTGCGGTGATGCCCGCGGCCCAGAAGGCGTAGTTTACCTCTCGCAAGCGTAGTGCGAAGGCGAGGATGGCGAAGACGGCCACGATAGACCAGGCATCGTGAGCAGGGAAGATACCCGTCAGCCCTGTTGCAACGATTGTGCCCAAGGATGCACCGAGTACCCGCATGGCGCCTTTGTGGAGCACGAGCCCGCGACCGCGGCTGGCGGAGGCCACGATGTATGCAGTGAGCACCACCCAGGTCCAATGGGTGGAGAAAACCTCTTGTCCCAGGAAAAATGCGGCCGTGAGCGAGATTCCCATAAGTATTGCCACGCGAGTGGTCGCCGATCCTGCGGCTGCGCGCCCCCTCGACCGTCTCGGCACGGTGGCATGGCCGGCCGCGGAGGAAGCCACCGAGGTGCTTGCCAGGCCAACGTGCCGGGCGGTGACTTGAACGACTGCAACCCAGAACAACGCGAGGAGGGCGGCTGCCGGGGCCCACCCCAACGGGGTACCTCTAATCCCCACAGCCATGGGGGTGATCAACGACGCGACGAAGGGCAATGTGAACAACATGCCCACAACAACGAGAAAAGGGCCGAATCGACGGGCCCAAACTGCAGTGGAGATGACCACAATGAACATGAGATCCCCGACCAGGGAGCGTTCTGTCATGAGCAGGCGTACTTCGTTGGACATGATCGCCGCGATCGGGAGCACGACCAGTGCAGTGAGCCACTTGCCGGCGCTGGCCTGTTGTTGAAGGCGGCCGAGGAAGATCGCCAGCACGACCGCCAAAATCACGAAGCTCAGCGGGAGGTTCTCAACGTGTTCCACGAAGAGCGCCGCGGCGTAGGTCAAGAGGGCTCCGACCATCGTCTGGGTCGCGGCTCGGAGTCTCACGAATCCCGCGTCCAAGCCGGATCCCCGGATCGCCGACATCTTCTTGCCAGTCTCGGGAAGCCTCACGTGTCATCGCCTGCCCTGGGATCGCCCGACACCTTCACGCTCCTGGGCCCCCGGTCACCCCCGGGGGTCGCGTGCTCTCTGACGAGGCGTTCATCCTGGGGGCGATTATACGCCAGAGTCTTGATTATCAAGTGCCTTTCCTATATCCTGACAGTGGTGGCCTCCCCTGAGAGCGACGCTCGACCCTTTCCCGCGCTCCTCAGAGCGGCATGGCGGACCTACGGATCTGTTGTCCGAGAAGCCCTGTCCGAGGTCGGATTCGACGACATGCCCAGGAACGGGGCCTATGTGGTGAGCGGGATCGCCGGTTCCGGCGCCCCCTTGAGCGGGATCATCGAGCAACTGGGGGTCTCCAGACAGGCGGGAGGGCAACTGGTCGATTCGTTGGTCGCTAGCGGTTACCTCGACCGCTCGGTGGACCCTCGAGACCGTCGACGGCTGACCATCACGTTGACCGAACGTGGGCGCGCCGCTGCGAAAGTGATCAGGTCAGCGGTCGATCGACAAAATGACCTTCTGGTACGGCGCGTCGGCGCCGAGCACTTCGAACTCACGCGGGCGACCCTGGTGGCACTGCTCGACGAACCCGCCTGACGGCCAGCAAGATGACCCTGCCAGCGAGATGACCCTGCCAGCGAGATGACGCTGGCAACGCCGCCGAGCCGCACCCAACTGCCCGGGTCCGGGCGTCCAGCGATACTTAAGTGACGACAGTCAATCGCGACCCGCCTCTCGCCGACCTCGCCGCGGATCGGCGGTGGGCACGTCGGCTGGTCTTCTGGCGGTCCCCCGACGACCAACCGGCGTGGGCTCGCCCGATACTGCTGGCGATCGCGCTGCTGTCAGCCGCCCTCTACAGCTGGCGGGCAGGCACGTACCTTGAGGGGTACTACGCAGCCGCCGTGCGAAGCATGTCGATGAGCTGGCACAACTTCTTCTTCGCTGCCTTCGACCCGGCCGGGACGGTGACGCTCGACAAGTTGCCCGGCGCATTCTGGCTACAGGCGCTGTCGGTACGCGTCTTCGGTCTGAGCACGTGGGCCATCGACCTTCCCCAAATCCTCGAAGGCGTGGCCTCGGTCTTGGTGATGTATCGCATTAGCCGCCGATTGAGCGGACCGGTCGCCGGAATCCTCGCCGCGCTCGTGCTTGCGATCTCGCCAGCGACCGTCGTCCTCAACAGGGGCAACATCTCCGACACCCTCATGATCCTCCTCCTCCTGCTGGCCGCTGATGCGGTGGTCGGCGCCCTCACGACTGGACGATTCCGGGGTGTGATCTTCGCAGGTATCTGGACCGGGCTCGCCTTCCAGGCGAAGATGACTGAGGCGTGGCTCATCCTGCCTGCACTCGGTCTTGTCTATGTGATCGCTGCAGCCGATCGTTGGCGCCGGCGAGTGCTCGGCGCTGCCGTAATGGTTGTTGTGGCTGCAGTGGTCTCCCTGAGCTGGATGACCGCGGTTTCATTGACGCCGGCATCGACCCGGCCGTATGTCGACGGCAGTCACGACGACTCGCTCTACCAGCAGGTCTTCGTCTACAACGGTTTCGGTCGGGTGGACGAGGCCTCGCCCAATCAGCTCCTGACACAATCGATCGGTCTTCGCATCCCGCCGCCCCCGCCCGTCGGGTGGAACCGGCTCCTCACGGGCTCCCTGGGCCGTGACACCGGCTGGCTTTTCCCGGCTGCTTCGCTCTCGCTCGTCTTGGGCCTCGTCGAGACGAGGCGTCGCTCGCGACGGGATCCGATCCGGGTCGCCTTCCTCTTGTGGGGGACGTGGCTGCTCACCTTCGCAATCGTCTTCAGTTTCGGGTCGAGCATCAATTCGTACTACACGGCGGCCCTCTCCCCGCCGATCGCTGGCCTCATCGCCACCGGCGCCGTGCTCGCCTGGGAAACACGGCACTCGGTATGGACGAAGTTGGTGGTCATCGCAGTCGGTCTCACCTCGGTGGCCTACGCGACCTGGTTGCTGCCAGCGACCGGGACAGGAATGCCCACGTCGTTGGAACCAGCGGTCCTCGTGCTCGGCGCCGTGGCACTTGGAGTGATCATCATCTCGACGCGACGGGTCGCTCCGACCCGCTTGTTCTTTGCTGGCCTCACTGCGACGCTCGTGGTCGCTCTTCTCGTTCCAGCTGTCGCGTCGGCGTCGATCGCGTCCAATCGTCTCGGGTCGTTCGACACGCCCTTCCAATCAGTCGCCGTCACTGACGGAATCCGGGCATTCTTCGGGGTCACCGCTTCGGCATCGAAGCTGCTGCCGAAACTTGAACAGGTCCGCCGGGGGGCGCCGTACCTCATGGCCACCCAGACCTCAGCCCTCGCCTCGCCTTTCATATTCGACAGCGGTCAAGAGGTCCTGCCCATCGGTGGCTTCACCGGCACGATCCCAGAGCCGTCCCTGGCCAACCTGCAACGAATGGTCCACCAGGGCAGATTCCATCTCGTCCTGCAATCTCCCACGACGAGTGATCCGCGCTTAGTGTGGATTGCTCATCATTGCCTCTCGGTACCTCAGCCAACCGGAGCTGGCATCTCGCCTGGACCCCGCTACGCCATCTACTACTGCTTGCCAGGCTCTTCATCGGCCGGCACCAGCGGGATCAACGTTCGAGAGAAGCAGCCAGACGGTTGAGCGTGAGGACCATCGTCTGGCGGTTGCGGTGGGTGCGGTCGGCGAAACCTGAGGTGTCCTGGAACAGGGTCCCGAATTCAGCGCATCCTCATCCGGTGAGTCAGGTGGTCCCCATGGTCCTCGCAGGCGTCCACCCGGTAGATCTGCTCAGACGGGTTCGGAATCATCCACGTCAGATCACTCGTTCGTCACTACAGATGATCAAAGTTGTGCCGAGAGTGGGTGGGTCTAAGTGACTCAGTCCCCGTGGTAGGGGACCGAGTCAAGTATCCCACAACCGGTTGATTCGCTCGCTCCCTAACGACGCATTCCGTCAGCATGACAGGCCAGAATTGGCCGGCTGATTGGCGCCGGGCAACGGGCGGCGACAGGCTGGACGACAAAATCAGGCATGAGGAGCCTCGCCATGGGCGACACGCAGTCGACGGAGCCCGCCGCCACGCTCGGCGCCGACGCCTTGTCGAAGATCGATGCCTATTGGCGGGCAGCCAACTACTGCTCGGTCGGCCAGATCTACCTCCTGGACAACCCTTTGCTCGCCGAGCCACTTCAGCCTGAGCATGTGAAACCCCGGCTGCTCGGGCACTTCGGCACCACCCCCGGCCTGAACCTTATCTATGCCCACCTCAACCGGGTCATCAAGGCGAGGGACCTGGACATGATCTACGTCATCGGACCGGGGCACGGCGGGCCGGGCATCGTCGCGAATGCCTACCTCGAGGGCACGTACACCGAGGTCTATCCCCACATCGGCCATGACACCGAGGGTCTGCGCCGGCTTTTCCGCCAGTTCTCGTTCCCAGGGGGGATCCCAAGCCATGTCGCACCACAAACGCCGGGGTCCATCCACGAAGGCGGTGAGCTTGGGTACTCGCTCCTCCATGCCTACGGTGCGGCGCTCGACAACCCCGAACTGCTCGTGGCATGCGTCATCGGCGACGGCGAGGCTGAGACCGGTCCATTGGCGGCGAGTTGGCACTCCAACAAGTTCCTCGACCCCGTGGACGATGGCGCCGTGCTCCCGATCCTGCATCTGAACGGCTACAAGATCGCCAACCCGACCGTGTTGGCCCGGATCGGCGACGATGAGCTCACGAGGCTCCTCGACGGTTTCGGCCACAGGCCAGTCTTCGTCGAGGGGGACGACCCACACGTCGTCCATCGCAAGCTCGCAGTTGCTCTCGACGGCGCACTTGATGAGATCATCCGGATCCAGGACGCGGCACGTAACGGGGGAGACACCCGACGTCCCGCGTGGCCAATGATCGTGCTCCGGACGCCGAAGGGCTGGACGGGCCCCAAGATGGTGGACGGCCTGCCCATCGAGGGGACGTTCCGTGCTCACCAGGTCCCTGTGTCCGAGGTGCGGACCAACCCCGAACACCTCAAGATCCTCGAGTCCTGGATGCGCAGCTACCGACCCGAGGAGCTGTTCGACGAGGTGGGAGCCCTCCGGGCGGACCTCGCGGCACTGCCACCCGTGGGCACCAGGCGTATGAGCGCCAACCCGCACGCCAACGGGGGCCTGCTGCTCCGAGATCTCGAGCTACCCGACTTCCGGAACTACGCCGTCGCAGTGGCGCGCCCCGGTGCCGAGTCAGCTGAGCCGACGAGGGTCCTGGGCGACTTCCTCCGCGACGTGGTGAAGGACAACCCGACCACATTTCGCATTGTGGGACCAGATGAGACGATCTCCAATCGACTGACAGCGGTCTTCGAGGCGACGAATCGGGTGTGGGAGGCCGAGACGGTGCCGGGCGACGAATTCCTCGCTCATCGGGGCCGGGTGATGGAAGTGCTGAGCGAGCACCTCTGCGAGGGGTGGCTCGAGGGATACCTCCTCACCGGTCGCCATGGCATCTTCAATTGCTACGAGGCGTTCATCCACATCATCGACTCGATGGTCAATCAGCACGCCAAGTGGCTCAAAACGTCCCGTGAGATCCCCTGGCGGCGCCCGATCGCCTCGCTCAACTACCTCCTTTCGAGCCATGTCTGGCGCCAGGACCACAACGGATTCTCCCATCAGGATCCTGGATTCATCGATTTCCTGGTGAACAAGAAGCCCGGGATCGTGCGTGTCTACCTTCCACCCGATGCCAACACACTTCTCTCAGTGGCCGACCACTGCCTGCGGAGCCGCGACTACGTCAATCTCGTGGTCGCCGGGAAACAGCCCTCGCTCAACTATCTGACCATGGAGCAAGCGGTCGAGCACTGTACTCGTGGGCTCGGGATCTTCGAATTCGCGAGCAACGACGGCGAGGAACTGCCCGACGTGGTGCTTGCCTGTGCTGGGGACATCCCCACCCTGGAAACACTTGCCGCCTGCGCCATAATCCGCGGGCATTTCCCCGAGCTCAGGGTCCGCGTCATCAACGTCGTCGACCTGATGCGTCTGGAGCCCGCATCGGAACATCCCCACGGATTGGCCGACGTCCAGTTCGACGCGTTGTTCACCTCTGATCGTCCCGTGATCTTCGCGTATCACGGGTACCCGTGGCTCATTCACAGACTCACATACCGCCGGACGAACCACCACAACATTCATGTTCGTGGGTACAAGGATGAGGGCACCACCACGACGCCGTTCGACATGGTGATGTTGAACGACATCGACCGTTATCACCTCGTCATGGATGTCATCGACCGGGTGCCGAGCCTCGGGGAGCGTGCCGCCCACGTCCGCCAAGACATGGAGGACGCCCGGGTGCGGGCCCGCGCCTACACCCGGGAATTCGGGGAGGACCCGTCCGAGATTGCCGACTGGACTTGGACCCTCTAGGCGTTCGGTCATGCGCGTCCTCGCTATCAACGCCGGTTCCTCGAGTCTCAAGCTGCGCCTCCTCGACCGGGATGACACCCTCGTGTTCTCCCAGGACCTCCCGGCCGAGCGGGGCAGATTCGACCTAGCAGCGGTTCGTCACGCGATCAGCGCGCTGGAGGGTGGAGTCGACGCCGTCGGCCACCGCGTCGTTCACGGTGGCACGTTGTTCACAGGGCCTGTTCTCATCGACGAGTCCGTGGAACGTGCCCTGCATGATTTGGTTGATCTCGCCCCCCTCCACCAACCCAAGTCCCTGGCGGGAATCGACGTTGTGCGCGGACTTCTTCCCGACGTCCCCGCTATCGCCTGCTTCGACACCGCGTTCCATGCAACCCTGCCGGCGGCCGCGGCAACCTACGCAGTCCCAGAGAGTTGGCGGAAGGAATTCGGGGTCCGGCGTTACGGCTTCCACGGCCTGAGCCATGCCTACGCCAGCCGGCGGGCGGCCGAGCTAGTGAGTCGTCCGGTTGCAGCGTTGAGGGTTGTCACGTGCCACCTCGGCGCTGGTGCGTCCCTCGCTGCCGTCGAGAGTGGTCATTCGGTCGATACAACGATGGGTTTCACTCCACTCGAGGGGTTGGCGATGGCAACGAGGTCGGGTTCGGTCGACCCTGGCCTGATCACGTGGTTGATTGAACACGCCGGCCTTGCGGTGTCCGAAGTAGCCGAAGCACTCGAGCATCGTTCGGGGATGTTGGCCCTGGCCGGAACCGCTGATATGGGCCACATAGAAGCAACAGTCGAGCCGAATCAGCGATCACGCCTCGCTCACGACGTCTACGTCCACCGGCTCCGAGCCGGCATCGCGTCGATGGCGAGTGCAATGGACGGACTCGATGTGCTCGTCTTCACCGGAGGCGTCGGTGAGAATGCGCCGTCGGTCCGAGCCGCGGCAGCGGCCGGACTGGGATTCCTTGGTATACACCTAGACGAAGGGCTCAATCGGTCACTCGTACGTGACGGAGAGGTCACGGCACATAGCGGTGGCACGCGCACCATGGTTGTCACTGCAAGGGAAGACTTGCAGATTGCTGGCGAAGTTCGCTCGTTGCTGTCTTAGAGTTCCAGCCCGTCGATCTCGTGCTCGGCATCGGGGGCGGCCATGCAGGCACCGACGCGTCGCAGGTCTGCAGCAGGAGCCCAGCTTCGCCTCGAAGACGATCCGAAGTGGCCACATCCATAAGGGTTCAGAGGATCATGCTGGCCCTGACCTCTAGCGGGACTTCAGCGTGGACATCGACTCGTTCCGCCCGGCGCGAAGCCTCCCTCAACCGCGGTGGGCCACCGGCCCCCCAAGCATTTCACTAGAATATAGTTGTATTGAACTGAGGCTGATGCTATAACGGTGATGTGGCCACGGGGAGCAGTCGGCGAGCGCAGTCCGGCTACCACTCGCCGTTGCGTGCTCGGCAGGCAGCCGAAACACGCCAGACCGTGCTTTCCGCTGCGACTCGACTCTTCATCGAGCGTGGTTGGGCGGCCACCACGCTCGCCGCGGTGGCTGCTGAGGCTGGGACGGCCGTCGAGACTGTCTATTCGGCTTTTGGGTCCAAATCAGGGCTGCTGATAGCGGCCATCGATGTGGCCATCGTCGGAGATGACGATGACACGCCACTGGTGAAGAGACCCCAATTCACCTCGCTCGGTTTGGGAAAGCGCTCAGAGCGACTCGTCGGGGCCGCTCGAATCATCACGCAAGCCCTGGTGCACGCCGTTCCACTGATGGGAGCACTCCAAGAGGCATCGGCGAGCGACGCGGCTTCGAAAGCTCGCTGGGAGGCCTATGAGACCGACCGGCGCACCGTGATCCTGTCCGGCCTCGAGCTCATCCTGGGTAAGCAGCCACCCGAGACCCTGGTCGACTCGATCTGGGCGCTCGCCAGCCCCGAGGTCTTCGCCAAGCTCACCGAGGAGCGGAACTGGACGGTGGAACGCTATGAGCAGTGGCTGGTCCAAACGGCCGACGCTCTTCTACGAATTGTGGAGGACTGACGTTGCCAGACGCTGTATCTCGAGGACCAGCACGTGATCAGTGATCGCTCATTTCCTCACATGGCCGCGATCGCAGCCATTGCATCCCTACCGTTGGCAGTTGGGAACCTGTTCGCCATGCTGGCCACGGTCCATTTCAACCTCAATGGCATGACAATCCCGCTGATCCTGCTGCACGCTGGCGCACCGGCAGCGCCATTGTGGCGTTGGAGCATGATCCTCGATATCTTCGGCTACTACCTGCCGATCGTGCCCCTGGTCCTTCTCCTCCACAACTCCCACAGGACCCGAAGCCCGAACTGGATAGATCTCTTCGCCCTCTGCCTGCTGGCCTATTGCCTCATTGGCGCCATTGGTGGCGCCATGCTGGCAACAGCGCTCCCCACCTTGATGCGAGAGTACGCAACCGCGAGCGCCTCCCATCAGATTAGCCTGCAGTCTGTCTTCACCGGCTACACCGACGGGATCTACCGGGGATTGTGGAACCTGCTCGAGGAGTTCCTGGCCGGCATCGGGTGGATCGGCTTCGGCCTCGTGCTGCGGACCGATCGTCGCCGACTCGGCGCGGTCACCCTCGTGCTTGGCGCGGCTTGTCTCGTGGACTCGCTCGGCACGGCCTTGAACTTCGACGCCATTGCATCAGCAGGCCTGGCGATTTATCTGGTCCTGGCACCGACCTGGGCCTGCTGGATGGGCATCGACCTCCTCCGGACTCCGTCATCGGGAGGCGCCGTTGACCGCTCACTCCTGGTCGCGAGGAACTAGGTCCACATGGATCTCCCCTCCGACATCGTCATTCGACGAATGACTCGGGCTGACATGACCGCTGTGTGCGAGGTCATCGGACTCGCTTTTGCGGACAACCCGAGCACGCTGGCCAATGTGCGCGGCGACAGAGCCAAGGCTCGCTGCATGATGCAGGATGCTGTCCGAGTTGCCAAATTCGGTCGACCCTGGAGTTACGCGCTCGTCGCTGTACAGGGTGACACTGTCGTGGGGGCCCTGAATGCCGCGGAGTGGCCGCACTGTCAACTGGGGATTGCAGAAAAGATCAAGACGGCACCGGCGATGGCCTGGATCATGAAATCCGCTCTCCCGAGGGCTTTCACAATGATGAACAAACGGGAGGCCCGCGATCCCCATGAACCCCATTGGCACATCGGTCCGATCGGTGTACGACCCCAGCTGCAGGGCCGCGGCGTCGGGAAGGCACTGCTCAAGATGTTCCTCACCAGGATCGATGACGTCGGTTCACCTGCGTTCCTCGAGACCGACGTGGACCGCAACGTCGAGTTTTACGAGACCCTCGGGTTCGCGGTCACGAGCAGAGAGGATATCGTCGGCGTCAACACCCGGTTCATGTGGCGGGACGCACCCGACCAAAGCTGATGACGGATCCATGCACTCTCGCCTTCGGACGTTGACCATCGGCGTGGTCGTGGCGCAGATCGCGGACGCTCTCGCCAGTGCAACCCCACAGATGTCCATGGCGGCGCGGCTCGATCACCTTGGGTTCCCAGCTGCGCTCCGCCCTCTCCTCCCCACGATCAAGATCTCCACGTCGGTGGCGCTCCTCGTGGGCCTGAAGTGGGCCCCTGTTGGCACCGTGACGTCAGGGGCCCCTGGTGGCTTTCTATAGCTCCGCAATCGGATTCCATCGGTTCGCGGGTGACCGTCCCGCCGCCGCCCTGCCCGCCGCTACGGTCGGCACAGTGTCGGCTCTTTGCTTCTTCGAGTATCTCTCGCAATCATCGAGGACCCAGAGTCAGATCTGGCTCACAGCCACTGAGGTTGTGAGCGCTTTGTCGTTACAACCTGGTTTCCGTGACACGGGGTCGTTAACGGCAAGGCTTGGCTGGACGGGACCGAAGAGAGCAGTTATCCGCGGATAGAATGTGGTCGAATCTTGCGTGCCGTGCGGCGGCCCGACACATGGGGGGCACTGATCGAGGGCCTGGACGGAGCGATCGGCGGTGCGCTGGGCGTCGAGTCGGTGCGTACCCATAGTTAGACCGTCGTGGTTCCCATCTCAACCGACGAGGCGGACCCTAAGTAGGAGAGGCGGACCCTCAACAGGACCGGTCACCCCGACGCGAACGTCAGGCTGCGCTCGCGGGGAGGGGGCCGCCTGGCTTGAGCGTGCCGGCGACGACCTGGTCGGCGGCCCAGTCGATCCACTCGATCAGCGCGGTGTAAAGGCGCCGGCCGAACTCGATTGTAAGCCGGCTGGACCTGGTGACCGAGGTGGCACCCCAGTCCACGGTGGCCAGTGCCTGGTCGATCTGTTCGAGGTGGCGGACATATTCGACCCGGTCCCGAGCCAAGCACTGAAGGGCCTCGTCGGGTGGGAGCACCCACAGGGCGAAGATCCGTAGCTGGGCTTCGAACCGTATCGAGTAGTCAGGCTGGGTGTCGCGCAGCCAGGACTGCAGCTCCTCGATCCCGGCCGGAGTGGTCTCATAGACCTTGCGCCCCCTCGGACCCTCCCCGGTCTGGATGATGAGTCCATCGGCGGCCAGTTTGGCCAGCTCAGGATAGATCTGGCTGTGCTGGGCGGGCCAGACGTTGCCCAGCGAGGCGGCGAAGTAGCGGGTCAGGTCGTAACCGCTCATGGGCTCACCGGCGAGCAGGTCGAGCAATCCGTGGCGTAGGGACATACAAATATTTTGACATGTTGATATTGACATGTCAAGGTCGCTAGTGTTTACTTTGACATGTCATTTACAACATATCATGAGGAGGAGCCATGAGGCGCGCAACCCCCGAACAGATCGTCGCCCGGCGGTGGGCCACCCTCGGCGTGCTGTGCTTGTCCTTGCTGGTCGTAGTGGTCGACGGCTCGATCGTTAACGTCGCCCTCCCCACACTGGTGCGCCAGCTGCACGCCTCGACATCGTCGCTGCAGTGGGTGACCGATGCCTACACCCTGGCCATGGCCGGGCTCCTCCTCTCCATGGGCAGCCTCGGCGACCGAGTCGGACGACACCGGGTCCTGGCGGGCGGCCTGGTCACCTTCGGCCTGGGCTCGGCCTTGGCCGGACTGTCCGGGTCCGCCGGCGCGCTCATCTCCTTTCGGGTCGTGATGGGTATCGGGGCGGCCGCCATCATGCCGGCCACCCTGTCCATCCTCACCAACGTGTTCACGGATCCGGCCGAGCGGCCCAAGGCCATCGCCGCCTGGGCGGCTGTCGCCGGCCTAGGCGTGGCCATTGGTCCGACCCTCGGGGGCTTGCTGCTCGAGCACTTCAGCTGGGGCTCGATTTTCGTGGTGAACCTGCCTATCGTCGCCGTGGCCCTAATCGGTGGCCGCCTGGCCGTACCACCGTCTCGCAACCCGCACCCGAAGGCCCTCGACCCGATCGGCTCTGTCCTGTCGGTCGCCGGCCTGGTTGCTGTGGTCTACGCCATCATCGACGCCCCCAATCACGGCTGGCTCAGCGCCACCACCCTCGCCACTGCCGGCGCGGGCATTGCGATCCTCGCCGCCTGGGTCATTTTCGAGCTTCGCAGCTCCCATCCGATGGTGGACCTCCGGATCTTCCTCAACGCCCGCTTCAGCGCGGCCAGTTTCGCCGTGACCATGATCTTCTTGGCCCTCTTCGGCTGGCTTTTCCTGTTCACCCAGCAGATGCAATTCGTGCTGGGCTACAACCCCCTGCAAGCGGGCGTGCGGGCCTTGCCGTTCGCCTTCGCCATGGGAGCGGTGGCGCAGCCGGCCGCCAAACTGGCCGCCCGCATCGGCACCAGGATCGTAGTCACGGCCGGCCTAGCGGCCATGGCCGTCGGCCTGGTCTGGATGGCCACGTCCACCGCGCACACCGGCTACGGCACGCTCGTGATCGCCAGCATGATCATTGCGATCGGGATGGGTCTGGCCATGGCCCCGGCCACCGAGTCGATCATGGGCTCGCTGCCGCCGGCTCAGGCCGGCGTGGGTTCGGCCGTCAATGACACGACCCGCTCGCTCGGCGGCGCCCTCGGCGTGGCAATTATCGGGGTCAGTAGCCGCCACGGTGTTTGCTAGCCACCTGCGACCGGCCCTGGCTCGCGTGCCCGCCCCGTACGCGGCGCAAGCGAAGACCTCGGTCGGCGCCGCCGTGACCGTTGGTCAGCACGCCCCCGGATCAGTCGGCACCGCCCTGGTCGACGCCGCCCGTCAGGCCTTCGTCACCGGCTCCGACCACGCCATGATCGTCGCCGTCATCGCCGCCGTGCTTGGCGCACTCGTCGCCGCTCGATTCCTGCCGGCCCGGGCCGCGGTCCACGTCGTTGAGCCGGCAACGGTCTCGGCTTCTCCAGGAGTCGAGCTGATCGCCAGCGGGGTAGAGGTGGCTTGACTTCCACATCGTCCTTGCGGCGCGTCTCGGTTAGGCATTGGTGGACCCCCGCGTTCTCAGACGGTAGCCCCACGTACCGGGCCGCTCACGAGTGCGGCAAGAACGAGGCCGACCTCGGCTCGTGCAGCTGGCGGGTCCGCAGCGGGGCAACGTTGAAAATGCGCCTTATAGCCACCGAGCGCGACGTAGGCGAACGCGTCGATGGCCATCCCGCCGAAGGTTGTACCGAGCAGGGAAGTGATGATGGGTCCGCACCATGGGTAGCTCGAAGCACCTGAGAGCGGGTGACGGGGATCGAACCCGCATAACCAGCTTGGAAGGCTGGGACTCTGCCATTGAGCTACACCCGCGAACTGGGACATTGTAGCGACCGCCTCGGTTTGCCGAGTACGAGCCCAGCCTGATCCCGACCGCAGTTTCGGTCTTTGCTGCGCGGACCGCCCCGGGTTTGATGCAAAGGGCAGCCTGGTTGGCTTGCAGAGGCTGTGAGCCGAGACGACGGGTCCTCAACGAGCTAGCGAGAACAGACGCCACGACCCTGGTACCCCCTTCAGCTCGTGCTCACCGCGCTCGGTGAACTCGATGCCGGATCCCGCCACCAGATCCTTGACCGTCCCGGACACGAGGACTTCCCCCGACGAGGCCAGTGCGCCAACCCGGGCGGCGATGTGGATGGCGAGTCCTCCCAGGTCGTCTCCGCGTACTTCGCACTCACCGGTGTGCAGTCCAGCCCGCAACTGGACACCCAGCAGCTGGGTGGCACCCACGATGGCTTCGGCGCACCGGATGCAACGAGCAGGGCCGTCGAAGGACGCCAGGAAGCCGTCACCGGTCATCTTGACCTCGCGGCCGCGGAATCGCTTGAGTTGCTCGCGCACCGCCCGGTCATGGGCGTCGAGGAGCAATCGCCAACGCTGGTCTCCGAGGGAAGCAGCGCGTTCGGTGGAAGCCACGATATCGGTGAAGAGCACTGTGGCCAGAATGCGCTGTATGTCGGCCTGGCGACGCTCCCCGGTGAGGAACTCTTCGATCTCGTCAATGGCGCCGAAAAGAGACGGCGAGAGTCCGATGTCACCACCCGGGAGTTCGACAAACCCCGCGTCCGGGATCCGTTCGGCGATGTAACGACCCTGGGTGAGCGGTACGAAGGGATTGTCCCGCACGTTGAGGACCAGCGTGGGCGCCTGGACGTGTTCGAGGGCCGATCGCACGTCGAGATTGGAGAGGATGTAACGATACTGGGTCGATGCCGTGCGGGGGGTAGCCGAGGCGCGGGTCAGCCTGGCCACCGACGACAAGAACTCCTCATTGTCGGTCATGGCCGGATTTGTCAGTGTGATCAGCTCTGGTTTGCCCCACGAGGTCTCGAGCATCTCGACGAGGGCTTCTCTGGTTTCAGGCGAGACACCGACCAGGTAGTCCTCGCTCGCCGTGTACCGGGCGCTGCTGTTGAGGAGGATCAGGGCACTGACCCGTTCGGGGTGCATGGCTGCGTACAAGATGGCCAGGGCTCCGGCATCGACACAGCCCACCAGGGCGGCACGCTCCGAGCCGACGGCATCGAGAACCGCTCCCATGTCCTCGGCCCATGTCTCCCACGTCGGAAAGGCGCCGAGTGTCACCGCTGCGGAGGCTCCCATGCCCCGGCGGTCGAAGACGATCAACCGGGCGAAGGAGGCCAGCCTGCGGAAGAACTCGGGATAGGTGGTCGCTTCGTCCCAGGCCAGGTCGATGTGACTGCCGAAGCCGTAGCAGAAGAGCAGGTCGAAGGGTCCGTCGCCTATGACCTGGTAGGCGACGTCGGTGTCTCCGACCGTGACGTACTGGGTCTCTGGCCGGTCCACCACCCCCACAGTTTGTCGCCGTCCGGCCGCCCTGTCAGGTCTTCTCCTTGGCCGTTCGGATTCTCCGGATCTCGCGGGCACTCTGAACCGAAGCTGTGCGAAACGGTCTCGGGCCTGTCACCTTTCGCCGTCCGGCGGCCTCACGGGCGTTCCCCGGCCGCGCCGTGGACCGAGAGCCCCGTGGTTCGGGCCAACGCGCGGGAAGGGGCACGGGAGCGTCTACCGTCGGAGCGTGGACACTCTCTTCGAGCGGGTGGGTGGCGAGCCCTTCTTCGAGACCCTGGTCGAGCGCTTCTACGCCGGCCTGGCCGCGGATCCGGTGCTCCGGCCCCTCTATCCCGACGACCTGACCGAGCCCAAGGCTCACCTGGCGATGTTCCTGGCCCAGTACTGGGGAGGACCGCCCACCTACAGTGAAGAGCGCGGTCACCCCCGGCTGCGGATGCGCCATGCCCCCTTCGTGATCGGCACCCTCGAACGCGACGCCTGGCTCCGCCACATGTCGGCCGCTGTTAATGACGCCCACCTGCCCGAGGGCGACGAGGCCGAACTGCTGGCCTACTTCGAGATGGCGGCCCAGTCCCTCATGAACGCAGGCTGACCAGTCGCGACCGGTCAGTCCTCGAAGACCGGTGGGCGTTTCTCCTTGCGGGCCCGTACCGACTCCTCGAAATTCTGGGTGGTGATGCGGACGAAGAGCTGGGCAGTCCCCTCGGCGTCCATGTGGGTCTCGAGGCTGGCGGCGTCGAGCCCGGCCCAAAGCTGACGCTTGGTCAGCTCAACCCCGGCCCGGCTCCACCCGATGATCCGCTCGGCCACTTCGTAGCAGTCGTCGAGGAGCGAGGTCTCCGTTGAGGTCCCCGAGGTCAGCCCGATCCTCGCCGCCTCGGCGGCGTCCACGTCGCGACCGGTCAGCATGATCTCGGCCGCTCGGGAGGAGCCGATCGCCCTCGGGAGCAGATAGCTGATCCCGAGCTCGGCTGCCGTCAGGCCGTTGTTGATGCCAGCTGCCCGAAAATAGGCCCCGCTGGCCGCCAACCTGATGTCGGCGGCCAGTGACAGGCAGAAGCCGCCGCCGATCGCCGGACCGTTGACGGCGGCGATGACCGGTTGGTGGAGGCGGCGCAGGGTGCGGATGACCTCGTCGAGGAGTTCCATCGAGCGCAGGGCGATGGTGGGCAGGGTGAGGCCCTCGATGTCGGGGATGGTGCCCGGGTCCTCGAGATCGGCCCCCGAGCAGAAGCCGTGGCCGGCTCCGGTCAGCACCACGACCCGGGTGTTGTTGTCCCGGCTCACCTCGGCCAGCGCTTCTCGGAGCGGGATGATGAGGTTGAAGGCCATCGAGTTCATGCGCTCGGGACGGTTCAAGGTGACGAGGGTGACGTGCGGTCGGGGCTTGTCGATCAGCACGTAGGGCACGGGCGGGCTCCCACCTCTCGGAGTTGCAGGGGGTCAGCGTAGGCGCGGCTCGGGGGCCGGCGACGGTCAGGGTTTGGGGAGTTCGGGCGCCGCGGTCCCCGGCGGTTGCTCCTTCTGGGCCAGCCACCGCAGCCGGGCCGCCCGGGCGTCCCAGGCGTAGACGACGGCAGTGTGGCCGATCAGGTCGTGGAGCGGTCGCCGTTCGCGTTGGATGAGGATCATCAGCAGCGCCAGGGGCAAGATGAGGAAGCTGAGGGGCAGGGCCAGCGTGCGGACGACCGCCTGGCGGCTGGTGATGGGCGAGCCGTCCGCTCCGACCGCCTGGAGGCCGAACAGGGCCATGCCCACGGTCCGGCCGCCGAGGGTCCACTGGTAGGCGAAGTAGATGAAGCCCCAGACGAGCACCACGATCAGCCCGGCCAGTTGGTGCTTGGAGAGGTTGATCGCCCTGCCGAACAGGAGCTGGGTGGCCAGGGACAGGGCGTAGACACCCAGGGCGTAGAGGGCCCAGATCAGTCCCACGTCGACGCCGAAGGCAACGGCCCGGCTCACGGCGCCGGCGTAGTTCCCCTGGCGCCGCTCGGTCTTCTCCGCCGGCGGCGGCTGGATCGGCGACATCAGGGCCGCGGCTCCAGGCCGCGTCCGCCGGGCGAGAGCGCCGGCGGCGCGGGAGGGGCCACGAGGAGCGGCGGGCCGATGGGGAGTGACCCGGGCTTGCGCCGGAGCACCCGGTTGGTCCAGCGGGCCATGAAGTCGTCCAGTCCCACCCCCTGGGACCGCACGACGTCGAGCACCTCGGTGAGGACACCGGTGGTGGATTTGGCGATGATCCCGCCCAGCTCGGTCTTCTCCACCAGCGAGTCGATGTCCATCTGGCTGACGACGGCGTCGATGTCGACCTTTTGGACCACGGCGTTGATGTCGACCCGGTCGATGATGGCGTCGACGTCGACCCGGGCGACGATCTGGTCGATGTCGACCCGCTTCACCACCTTGTCCACATCGACCCGCTCAACCACGGCGTTGATGTCCACTCGCTCGATGAGGGCGTTGATGTCGATGGCGTCGAGGACCAGGTTGACCACCCGCTCGGCGATCGACTGGGCCAGCCGCTCGAACCGGTCGCCCACCGGGTTGGGGCTCAACGCCGGCCCCCGGGTCCGACGGCACCGCTCGGGGCCCACCCAGCCCACCCGGGCCGGCCGGCCGGCACCGGGAGGCCGGGCGCCGGGGCCTCGATGTCGTGTCGCATCCGACCATCTTTGCCGCTTCTCGGTCCCGGCACCCGGACCCGGGACGACCGCGGCCACCGGGCGGGGCACCCCTGGCATCCGAACTCCGAGGACACTACGGTCGGGCGAAGGGCTAAGCGGCCGACGAGCCTGACGCCGACGGGGAGGTCACCCATGGAGATGGATCGCTACGACGACGGCGTACCTTCGTGGACCGACCTGCAGAGCCCGGACCTCGAGAAGTCCCGGACCTTCTACTCGGCCCTCTTGGGGTGGGACGTCCCCCCGGGGCCCCCCGAGGCGGGGGGCTACAGCATCGCCACGCTGCGGGGGAGGAACGTGGCCGGTGTGGGCCCCCAGATGAACCCCGCCGCTCCGCCGTCGTGGATGACCTATGTCAACGTCGACGATGCCGACGCCACGGTGGCCAAGGTGACCGCCAACGGTGGCCAGGTCCTGGCCGGCCCGATGGACGTCATGGAGGCAGGCCGTTTGGCCGTGTTCGCCGACCCCGCCGGGGCGGCGCTCGGGATCTGGCAGCCAAAGGAGCACCTGGGGGCCCAGCTGGTCAACGAGCCGGGCACCTGGGCGTGGAGCGAGCTGACCACGATTGACACCGAAGGGGCCAAGGCCTTCTACCGCGCCGTGTTCGGCTGGGGTGAGCAGACCCACGCCGCCGGCGAGGGGGCCGGCATGGAGGGCTACACCGAGTGGCAGCTCGGAGGCCGGCCCATCGGCGGGATGATGCAGAAGCCCGCCTCGGTGCCGGCCGAGGTCCCGCCCTTGTGGATGGTCTACTTCGCCGTCGACGACGCCGACGCGGCGGTGGCCCGGGTCACCGAGCTCGGCGGGGCGGTCATGATGGGCCCGATGGACATCGAGCCCGGCCGGTTCGCCGTGGTCTCGGACCCCTCGGGTGCCGTGTTCAGCGTGATGAAGATGAAGGCGCCGACCCCCTAGCCACGGCGCCGGCGTCGCCCGGCGGGTCTGGGGCGGTCGTCGGGCGCCCCGGGTCAGCTCGCCGGGCAGTACCCGTGCTTGACCAAGAAGGCGTCCAGCGCCGTCACGTAGCCCGAACCCGACGGCCAGAACGGCGAGCTCTGGGCGGCCGTCACGTCGGCCCCGAGCTTGTGGTGGCCCTCGAGTGACGCCAGGGTGGCCGTGACCTCGGCGCGTTGTCCCAGTTCGCAGCGGTCGGCCGCCCAGGCGGCGAGAACGCCCAGGTCGTCTTGGGGGCTCTGGCGGAAGGCCGTCCACCAGCGGGTGGCGTCGGAGCGGATGAGCGACGGGAACCGCCGGGTGACGTTGGTGAAGGCCCCGTGGTCGAAGGTGAGCACCTCGACGGGATCTCCTGACGCGGCGTAGTCGGTGAACTCGTAGGAGAACGAGTCGTCGGCGGTCACCAGGCCCGGTTCGTGATTGAGATCGGTCAGGACGACGCCGGGATCGCCGATGGGCCGGTCGACCGAGGTCAGACCGGCCCCCGAGCGGGTGTAGGCGCGCACGATCGTGCAGCAGTGGGCACCGCCCGTGTAGAAGCCGAGGAGTACCGTGGGCGCCGAGTCGCCACCGAAGGTCGCCACACACAGGGGCTTGGTTGGGTTCGACGACTCGTAGTCGGCCAACGACTCGAGGTCGACGTCACCGGCCTGTTTCGGCGCGCTCACCTTTTCGGTCGTCGTGGCTGAACCGGGGCCGGTGACGGTGAGCGTCGCCCCGGCGACGGTCGGCAGGCCGTAGGTGGTCGACGCCGTCCCGGTCAAGGTGGCCCGGACGCCTCCCGACGAGGCGCTGGCCGTGAGCCTCGTCCCGTTGCGGGGGTCGTCGGGCGTCGTGGCACACGAGAAGCCCGAGGGTGACCGGGGCCCCGCGCTCACCGCGGCCGACGCGCCGGGGCCGGTGGCCCCCGCGGCGCCCAGGCCAGGTCCGACGGCCAGGCCAAGTCCCAGACCGACCGCCAGGGCGCCGGCGCCGGGCCCGCCGATCCCGCTCCGCCGCACCCTCCGATCGGCCGACTCCTTGGGGGTCCTCCACCGCGCCAACCGCCCCATCCGCTCGCTCCTGTCCGGTCGCCGGGCGCTCCCCGTCCGGTCCATCATCATCCATACCGGCTGCCCGGGGGCATCGGGTACCCTCGGCGCCCGGTCAGGCGGCCCGGAGGGTGGCCACGACCCGGGCGAAGGCGGCGTCGTCGCGTTGGTCGGCCGGTGGGGCCAGCAGGATCCCCTGTCCGAGGGCGGCGAAGCGGTCGAGGAGGATCCCGGGGATCTCTTCGAAGCGTCCCGTCGGCACCAAGGTGTCGAGCACCTCATCGGTGACCACCGAGGCCAGGTCGCCCCAGTCGCCGCTGCGGACCATGGCGGCTAGGCGGGGCGCCATCTCCTCCCACCCGTAGAGCTCGAGGGTCCGCCGGTAGGCCGGGGTGGAGTACAAGAAGGCGAACAGGCGCCGTTGGCGCTCTCGCTCGGCGGCCAGCGCCTGGTCGTTGGCCCCGGTGATGACCTGGGTGCCGACCACCAGCTCGAGGTCACCGGGGTCCCGACCAGAGCGCTTCGCCCCGACGGCCAGGTTGGGCAGGCAGATCGACCGCAGGTACCGCGGGTTCGAGTTCGTCGGGTGGGTCACGAAGCCATCGGCCAGCTCCCCGGCCAGTTGGCACATCGCCGGGTTGACCCCGCCGAGGTAGGTGGCCGGTGGCGAGGTGTCCGGGTCGGGGCCGGGGTTGAAGTACGGCTGGAGCCGGGTGATCCGGTAGTAGGGGCCGTGATGGGCCACCGGCCCGCCGGCCCCGAAGGCCCCGTAGAGCGCCCCGAGGGCCCCCAGGTAGTCGCGCAGGCGCTCGACCGGCTCGCCCCAGGGCATCCCGTAGCGGTCCTCGATGTTCTGGCGGATCTGGGTCCCCAGCCCGAGTTGGAAACGGCCGCCCGACAAGCGGGCCAGGTCCCAGGCGGCGTACGCCGTCAGCGTCGGGCTGCGGGGGAAGGCCAGGGTGACGGCGGTCCGGATGGTGATGCGCTCGGTGTGCTCGGCCACCAGCAGCGAGAGGCCGAGGGAGTCGTGGATGGTCTCGGCCACGTGCAGCCCGTCGTAGCCGAGGGCCTCCACCCGCTTGGCGTGGGCCACCGCCTCGGCCAGCCCGAGCCGCGGGTCCATGCCCGAGTAGACCCTCATGTCTGGCGGCGGCCGCGCTCGATGATCGCCGCCCGTTCGGTGGCCAGCCGTGACTGGTCGAAGCGCTCGGCCATCCACTGGCGGGCCAGGCGGCTCTCGAGCCGCCAGGCGTCGTCGCCGGACAGTTCGCCCACCGCGGCGTAGGTCCGTCGGATCTCGGCGATGTTGGCGGCGGGGATCGAGGCGATGGAGGCCGCCAGCTCCCGGCACCGGGGGAGCAGCTGGTCGTGGGGGACCACCTCGTTGACCAGGCCCCACTCGTAGGCCCGCTCCGCCGGCACGAAGTCGCCGGTGAAGCTCATCTGGCGGGCCCGGTTGATCCCGATCAGCTCGGGCAGCCGAATCGTGAGGCCCGCGCCCGGCATGGCCCCGACCCGGGCGTGGGTGTCGGCGAACCGGGCCCGCTCGGAGGCGATCAGCAAGTCGCAGGCCAGGGCCAGCTCCAAGCCGCCGGTGACCGCGGGCCCGTTGATCGCCCCGATGACCGGGGTGCGGTGGATGGGCAGCATGCCGAGGTGGGCGGCGGGGGACAGCTGGCGCTGCTGCTGGACCGACCGGATCTCGCTGGAGAGTTGGCGGAGGTCGAAGCCGGCGCAGAAGGCCGGGTCGGCACCGGTGAGGATGATGACGGCCACGTCGGCCCGGCTGTCGAGGTCGACGACGCACTCGTCGAGCAGGGCGACCAGTTCTCCCGAGAGGGCGTTGCGGGCCTCGGGGCGGTTGAGGGTGACCAGGGCCACCTGGTCGGCGACGGTCACCTCCAGCATCGGCCGCTCACGGTCCTTCCCACGGGCTCAGCCCCTTCGGCCGGCGGCCCGGCCCGGGCCCTCGGGGGCCGGCGTCCGCCAGTCCGGGTGCAGGCCGAGGTCGAGGGCGACCTTCTGGGCCCGGACGGTCTCCCCGTTGCCCACGCCCGGCGGCGCGGTGGCCAGCCAGGCGATGACCGCGCCGGGGACGCTGGGCGGTGCGCCCCGGTAGTGGCCGGCCAACCCGTTGGCCTGCGCGTTGGCCAGCTGGCGCTCGGTGTCGACGTAGCCCGGATCCAGGTTGTAGGCCCGCACGCCCCGGTCACCGAGCTCGACGGCCAGGATCCCGGCCACCCGGTGGAAGGCGGCCTTGGAGGCGGCGTAGCCGAGTCCCCAGCCGCCTTGCCCCACCGGGGCCGGTGGGTCGGCCACGGCGACGTGGGACGTCACGTCGACGATGACCCCCGAGCCCGCTTCGAGCATCGACGGGAGGACGGCTTTGATCGTGACCACCTGGGAGACCACGTTGGCCGACAGCCGGGTCTCGAGTTGCCCGACGGTCAGCTCGCTGAAGGGCACCATCCCGCCGGGACCGGTGTAGATGGCGTTGTTGACCAGCACGTCGATCCGTCCCCAGCTGGCGAGGACCCCGTCGACAGCCGCCCGCAGTGAGGCGTGGTCGAGCAGGTCGGCCACGTGGACCTGGGCCCGTGACCGCCGGTCCTCGATCCCCGCTGCCGTCTCTTCGAGGCTTCCCGGGACACTCTGGTGGTCGCCGACGTCCGAGTCGTCCCTGCCGGTGCCCCGACGCAGGGTCCGGGCCGTGATGGCGACGTCGAAGCCGGCCTCGGCCAGGGCGAGCGCGGCGGCCTTGCCGATGCCCCGGCTGGCCCCGGTGACCAGCGCGACCGGGCGGCCGTCGGTGGTGCTCACCGGACCGTGTCTAGCCGAACGGCCCGGCGCGGCGCCGCTCAGCCGCCGGGGAGGGCGGCCGCGGCGCGCATCGGGTCGTTGCGCGCGTCACCACCCGCGGAGCCCCGGGGACCCGGCGTCGCCGAAGGCGAAGATCCCCCCGTCGCAGGCCTCCAGCCGGTACCCTTCGCCGGCGGGGGTGGGCGCCGTGGCCACGATGGGCTTGTCGAAGGCCTATCGACCGGGCCCCTTTGTGCCCGTGTTCTCAGGGCCTGATGGTTCTCAGGGCCCGATGTGCTCAGGGCCTGACGGCCCAGAGGTACAGGCGCTCGGTCGGGGCCTCCGCCTCGTAGGGCGGCCGGCTCGTCAGTTCGTGGACCGTCAGTCCGGCCCCGCGCACGAGCCCGGAGAGTTCGGCGGCGCCGAGGAGCGTCGCGTCGATGCCCACCGGCTTGTCGAACCAGCGCTGGGCGTGGAGCACGCCCCGGCCCCCGTGGACGGCCAGCAGGGCGCAAGCCCCCGGTCGCAGGACCCGGTGGATCTCGGCCAGGGCGACGGGGATCTCGGGGCGCCGGAGGTGGATGAGCGAGTAGAAACAGACGGCGGCCCCCACGGCGTTGTCGGCCACCGGCAGTGCCCGCAGGTCACCGCAGATGTAGCGAACCTCGGGGTGGCGGTGCCGGGCCTCGTGCACCATGGCAGCCGAGACGTCGATCCCGACGACGTCGGCCACCCGCGGCCCCAGCCACGCCCCGACCTGTCCGGGTCCGCACCCGAGGTCGAACAGAGTGGTCCCGGGTCCGAGCTCGGAGCCGAAGCGCTCGAGGAGGGCCCGGTCGAAGGGCTTGGAGGCCAGCTCCTGGTCGAAGCGTTCAGCGTACTCGGTGGCGACGACGTCATAGGTGGCAGCGGGATCGGCCCAGCCCTGCGCCCTCGGCGCCGGACCCGTCACGGTGCCCCACGCCGGGCGCGGCGGCGCCAGGCGAGCCACCCGCCGAGCGCGACCGCCACCACGAGCACGATCGCCAGCACCACCCATGCGGTGTTCGAGCCGTGACCGGTGCCCGCACCCACGGTGGTCGGCGGTGCGGCCGTGCTCGTTGGCCGGCTGGTCGTCGCCGACGACGTGGGGGTCGTCGACGCCGCCTGGCCGGCGAAGGCATGGACCTGGTCGGCCGAGGGGGCCAGGAGGAGCCCGTCACCCACCGAGGGGGTGGGGAAGTGGTTGGCCACCGCCCCGATGGAGAACTGCTGGGTCACGATGCCGTCGGTGCGGTCGAGGGCGTAGAGGGTGCCGTCCTGACCGATGCTCCACACGAGCCCACCGGTCACGATGGGTGGACCCTGGGCCCCGGCCGTCGCCTGCCAGAGGCGCTCGAGGCCGGGAGGCGTGGCGCTCGCCTCGAGCGCCACCACACCGGTGAGACACGGAAGGTAGACGACATCGCCGACGACGGCGACCCCGCCGCTCACATCGTCGCCACAGACCGACGGGAGCTCAGCCACCTGGCCGCCGATCCCGCCGAGGTGGCCCTGGTGGAGCAGGTAAGCCGTCTGAGATTTGCCGGCCTGGACCACCAGGCCGTCGGCCAACAGCGCCGGCGCCGCCGAGCCGAGATCGAGGTCGTCGGCGTTCTCCGATGCCCAGTCGGCCGGGGCGAAGAACTGCAGCAGCTCGAGGGCCGGGGAGAGCTCGAGGACCGAGTCGCTGTTGTCGTAGGGGGACCCGGCGGCGTCCTCGGACCCGTTGCCGACGGCCACCCAGATGTTCCCGGAGCCGTCGACGACCGGGGCGGCGCCGCCCATCCACACCGCGCCCTCGCGCTGGCCGGCACCGCCGTCGATGCCAAACGTGTCGGCGCTGCCTCCGCCCTCGGGAACCGCCTCCACCCAGCCGTGATACGACGAACAGTCGCCGTAGTTGCCGCCGAAACCGAACACCACCCGCCCACCTTGGAGGGTCAGCGCCGTCCGCTGCAGGAGGGCCGCCGTGTCGACCCCTGGGGGATCGACCACCTGGTGCAGCTCGACGGCACCGTTGGTCAGGTCGAGGCCGACCAGGACGTGGGAGGGCGACCCGGCGGCATCCTCGTCGGCCACCGCGAACAGCTCGTTGCGGGCGGCGTCGATCACCGGCGTGCCGGTGATCCCGACCGTCGGGGTGATGTCGCCGCACGGTAGCGAGCTGTCCGGGACCGGGGTACCGAGATGGGTGGACCACTCGACGGTGCCGTCGGCCGCCCGCAGGGCGTAGACGGTGTCGTTCTCGGTGGCCACGTAGACGGTGGCCCCGAGGACGAGCGGCTCACCGAAGAGGTCACCGTCGAGGACCGGTGAGGTCCACGCCGGGCGGGCCGGGTCGAACCGGGTGCCTGAGCTGTCGACCCCGGTCCCTCCGACGTCGTGGTGGTACACCGTCCAGTCCGCCGGCCCGGCCACCGGGGCCCCGCTCGAGGTGCTCGGGCCGGCGGCGACGGTCATCGAGAGGGTCCCGATCACCGCCGCCAGGGCGCAGGCCCAGAGCCTGGTGGCCGGGGAGCGACGCATCACCCCCATCCTGGTCCAGTGGCCGCCCGAGCGAGGTTCCCCGACCACCCCGGCGCCCGGCCGGCCGTCGTCAGTCCGGTCGGGCCGGCTCCTCGTCCGCCCCGAACAGGCGCAGCGGTTCGGTGCCAACCGTTGGCCCGGTGCGGCCGCCCCGGGGTCGGTCGCCGGCGGCCGGGCCCCGGCCGTCCGGTTCCTGGGCGACCGATTCGGCGTCCAGGGGGAAGTACCCGGGCACCTCGTGGTGGGCGACGTCGAGGTACACCTTGGCCTCGGGGGGCGCCCCGAAGCGGCCGTGGCTCCAGCGGACCTCGACGTGGCCGGCCACGGCCAGGGGGCGGCCGGTGTCCTTGTCGCGTACCCGGGCCTGCCATCCGACCCGGGGCTGGCCCCCGGGCTGGGGCTCGATGTCGAGGGCCTCGAGGCGGAAGCGCAGCCGCCAGTCCCAGGGGGTGGCGACCCGCAGCCGCAGGGGCCGACCGGCGGCCCGGCCGAGCACGAAGTACGGGGCGCTCCCCATGCGCACGAGGCGCCAGAACATCGCCTCCCGGTCGCCTGCTCCGAGGGCGCCGGTCCAGCGGGCGGCCGAGGCGGCGCTCACGGCCCGGGTCAGGGCCACGTAGGCCGGCTCGGCGCCGTCGGGCCAGCCGCGGGCCAGGGCGACGCGCAGGCGGCGGCGGTCTCCGGTGCTCAACGAGGCGGCGTCCGCCGGGAGACCGGCCAGGCCGACCCCCTGGCGCACCCGGCGGTAGAGCTCCTCATGGGCGCCGGGGGCCACCTCGGCGAACCAGTCGCCGCTGCGCCGACCGTGGGGCCCGGCCAGCAGGCCGTCGAAGAGGTGGGACGGCGAGGCGTTGAAGAGGATCTTGGAGAGGTACTTGCAGCTGACCAGGTAGACATGGTCGACCCGCAGGTCGACGGGCGCCACCTCGTCGCCCGGGGCCCGCCCCGAACCCTTCCACTCGATGCTGAGCGGCGGCCGCCCGCGGAGGGCTCCGGGAGACGCCAAGAAAGCGGTGCCGTTCTCGAAGGCGGCGTCGAACGCGTCGTCGAAGGCGCCCCCGGCGCGCACCGCGCCCAGCTGGTCCCACATCTCGGGCGAGACGCTCACCATCTGTGCGGGCCGCTCGGCCAAGGCGGCATCGACCGAGGAGTGGCCGAGCATCCCGAGACCGGTCACCAGCTCGGTCACGGTGGTCCGCAGGTTGGGCACGCTACCCGCCGAACAGGGGCTGGAACTGCAGCTCGAGCGACGCCAGCTCGACGTCGCCGGCGCCGTAGAGCTCCATCGACGGGTAGACGTCGACCGCCACCCCGGTCCGCTCGATCCAGGTGCCCACGGCGTCCCCCCACCGCTCCTCGACCAGGGCCCGGCGGAGCTCGTCGCGCAGATCGGTCGGGAGCCGGCCGGCCGGGGTGGTGGCGATCAGTTTCAGGGCCAGGACCCAGTTGAGGGACTCGAGGTCGTCGGCGGCGATGACCACGGGAGGGTCGTCGCGGACGACGGCGCAGGCGATGAGTCTGGACATGGTGGCCTCAGGCGATCTCCCCTTCGGTCCAGAACCCCGGCCTCGGCCGGTCGTCCTGGCCGCCCGCCCCGTAGCGGCGGAGCCGCTCGAAGCCGTCGGGGTCGTCGAGCATCTGGACGACGTCGAAGACCCCCGGGGGCCCCGTCGCCCGCAGGGCAGCGTCGCCGTCGCCCGGCCGGCGGGGCAGGTGGGTGCTGAGCAGGACGAACGGACCGGTGGCCTTGGCCGCCAGCACGTGGGCCCGGCCCAAGGAGCGAAGGACGTTGTCGGTGCGCGTCAGGCCGCCCCGGGTCGTCGTGTAGGCACCCGACACGTCGAAGTACCACTTGGTCCCGGCGGCGTCGGCGGCCACCAGGTCCACGGTCACCCCCAGCCCTCGGAGCCGGGCGTTGCGGCCGGTCACCGTGAACCCGCAGGTGCCCAGCAGGTCCTCGGCCAGGGCGAGGGCCCCCTTACCCTCGGCCAGCGCCCGGCGCCCGAATGCCTCGGCGGCTGAGCGGCGTGAGCGACCCCGTGGCCGACCCCGGGGGCCCGAGGCCCCGGCGCCCGGCGGCGCGGGGACCGCGGTCCCGCCGCCGCCGTCGCTCGCCACCCGCCGGCGGGCGATCTCCACGTAGGCCGGGTCCAGGTCGAAGCCCACGAAGCGCCGGCCGGACCGGGCCGCCGCCACCAGGGTCGAGCCCGATCCCATGAACGGGTCGAGGACCAGGTCGTCGCGGTAGGTGTAGAGCTCGATCAGCCGCAGGGGCAGCTCGACGGGGAACGGGGCCGGGTGGTCGACCCGGCGGGCGCTCTCGGGCGGGATGTTCCACACGTCGAGGGTGGCCGCCATGAACTCGTCGCTGGTGAGCGTGTTCTCGTGGGGCAGGGACAACGAGGCGCGCTCTTTGACGTTCTTCGCCCGGTCGAACCGGCCTTTGCTGACGATGACCACCCGTTCGGTGATGTCGCGCAGCACCGGGTTGGACGCGCTGCGGAACGAGCCCCAGGCGCACGAGCCGCTGGCCCCGTCCCCCTTCTGCCAGATGACTTCGCCCCGGGCCAGCAGGCGGAGGTCGTCTTGGAGGATGGTCATTACGTCCGACGACAGGCTCCGGTAGGGCTTGCGGCCCAGGTTGGCCACGTTGACGGCGAGCCGTCCGCCGGGCTCGAGCTTTCGCTTGCACTCGCTGAACACGTCGCGCAGGAGGGCCAGGTACTCGAGGTAGGAGCCCGGCACCCCTTCGCGGTCGAGTTCCTCTTCGTATTGCTTCCCGGCGAAGTAGGGGGGCGACGTGACCACGAGGGCGACAGACCCGTCGGCCACGGCGTCCATACACCGGGCGTCGCCGACGATGAAAGGATCGGCCACGGGGGTCGGGGGGGTCACCTCTGCGTCCGAGGAGACCTCGGGGGCCTCGAAGCGGGCGTAGAAGGCCCGGGCGTCGTGGGCCTCACGGCGACCGACACCGAAGTTGGAGGTGGACGTGCGGCGACGCTGAGCCATGGCGAGTGGGCCTGACGCTAGCGGCCCCACCGGGGCCGGACGGGTATCGGGCTGTCGTACTGGTGGGAGGCTAGGACCAGGGTGTGACCGGACGTGGGCCCGGGCCAGGCCGGGGCCAAGGGGAGCGGTGGTGCTGCACATCGGGACATCGGGCTGGCAGTACCCGGACTGGCGGGGGCGGCTCTACCCGGCCGGGGTCCCCAAGGCCCGCTGGCTCGAGTACTACGCGGCGCGGTTCGCCACGGTCGAGGTCAACAACGCGTTCTACCGGCTGCCCGAGGCGACGACCTTCGAAGACTGGGCGGCCCGGACGCCGGGCGACTTCGTCATCGCTGTCAAGGCCAGCCGCTATCTCACCCACGTCAAGCGCCTGGCCGACCCGACCGAGCCGGTGGGCCGGCTCATGGCGCGCGCCGCGAGTCTCGGGCCCAAGCTGGGTCCGGTCCTGGTGCAGGTCCCACAGACCCTCCACGCCGACCCGGTGCTGCTCGACGAGGCCCTGTCGGCCTTCGGGGCGGGGGTCAAGGTCGCCTTCGAGCCCCGGGATCGGTCCTGGGAGACCGACCGGGTCCGGTCCGTCCTCGAGGGCCACGGGGCCGCCCTGTGCCTGGCCGACGGCCCGGGGGTCCGCCCGCCGCACTGGCGCACGGCGGGCTGGGGCTACGTCCGCTTCCACCAGGGACGGGCCCGCCCCGCACCCTGCTACGGGCGGGCCGCCTTGTCGACCTGGGCCGAGCGGCTGGCGGCCCTGTGGGACCCGGCCGACGAGGTCTTCGCCTTCTTCAACAACGACGGGTGCGGGTGCGCGCCGCGCGACGCCCGGCGCTTCGCCCTCGCCGCCGCCCGGGCCGGGCTCTGTCCGACCCGGGTCCCCGGCCGGCGCGAGACCCCGGTCGGCGGTGACCGCTGAGACCGGTCGTCCTCAGGCGGCGTGCGCGCTCGTCCACTCGAGGAGATCCTCGAGGGGCCAGGCATTGACGATCCTGTCGTCGGGCACGTGGGCGTCCGCCGCCTGCTGGCAGCCGTTGACCAGCCACTCGAGCTGGCCGGGGGCGTGGGCGTCGGTGTCGATCGACACGAGGCACCCCGATGCGAGCGCGGCGGCCAGAAGTTCGGGGGGCGGATCCCGGCGCTCGGGACGCGAGTTGATCTCGACCGCCGTCCCGGTGGCCGCGCAGGCGGCGAAGACCGCCTCGGCGTCGAAGGTCGACGGGGGACGGCCCCGTCCGGCCAACAGCCTTCCCGTGCAGTGCCCGAGGATGTCGGTGTGGGGGCTCTCGATGGCCCGGACCATCCGCCGGGTCATGGGCCCGGGCTCCATCCGGAGCTTGGAGTGGACGCTGGCGACCACCACGTCGAGGAGGGCCAGGAGTTCCTCGTCCTGGTCGAGCGAGCCGTCCTCCAAGATGTCCACTTCGATGCCGGTCAGGATCCGGAAGGGTGACAAGGCCTCGTTGAGCTCGGCGACGAGCTCGAGCTGGCGGCCGAGACGCTGTGGGTTGAGGCCGTGGGCCACGGTCAACCGGGGGCTGTGGTCGGTGAGGGCCAGGTAGCAGTGGCCGAGGCGGCGTGCGGCATCGGCCATCTCGGCCACCGGGCTCCCCCCGTCGGACCAGTCCGAGTGGCTGTGGCAGTCCCCGAGGAGCCGTTGGCGGATCTCGCCCACCCGCCCGGTCGGCGGGGCCGGCCGCTGCGCCTCCAGCTCGGCCAGGTAGGCCGGTGTCGACCCGGCGAGGGCCTCGTCGATGACCCGGGCCGTGGTGTCGCCCACCCCCGGGAGCGAGCGGAGCCGCCCGCCCCGGGCCAGGTCGGCCACCGATTCGGGACCGGCCTCGACGAGGGCGCCGGCGGCCTTGCGGAAGGCCTGCACCTTGTAGGTGGTGGCCCCCGAGGCCTCGAGCAGGTAGGCGATGCGCCGCAGGGCGTCGACGGGGTCCACGGCCCCGAACGTACCCGGAGGCGGGGCGCTCACCGCCCGCTGGCGGCCGCCCGCTCGAGGCAGGGCTCGAGGGCGTCGAGCACCGCCGGGACGTCGTCGGCCGAGCCGGCGAAGCACAGGGCCGCCACGGCGTCGGCCCCCGCTTCGGCATACTGCTCGACCCGTTGGGGGGTGAGCTCTTGGAAGTAGGGGCAGACCGTGATCCGTATCTCGGACCGGCTGCGCCCGGCGGCCTCGAGGTGCCGGTCCAGGGCGGCCAGCGGGGCGGCGAGGTCCTCGGGGAGTCGGTTGAAGGTGTGCCAACCCTGGGCCGCCCGGGCCACCCGGGCCAGCGCGGCATCGCTCTCACCGCCGATGTGGATCGGCGGGTGCGGGTCCTGGACCGGCTTGGGGTACATGGCGCAGTCGGCCAGCTCGTAGAACTCCCCGGAGAACGCCGAGGTCTCGTCGCACCACAGGGTGCGCAGGACCTCGAGGTACTCGTCGGTGCGCGCCCCCCGGCGGGGCCACGGCACCCCCAGGGCCTCGAACTCCTCCCGCAGCCACCCGACACCCACCCCGAGGTCGACCCGACCCTTGGAGAGCCAGTCGAGCGTCGCCACCTCCTTGGCCGTATAGACGGGGTTGCGCTGGGGGAGGAGCACCATCGCCGTCCCCAGCCGGACCCGCGAGGTGTGGGCGGCAAGGAACGAGAGCGTGTTGAGCGGTTCGAGCAGGCCGGTGCCCGCGGGGGTCGGGATCCGACCGTCGGCGGCGTAGGGGTAGCTCGAGGCGTACCGTTCGAAGAGGACGACGTGCTCGCCCACCCAGAGGCCGTGGATCCCCCTGGCCTCGGCCTCGGTGCCGACGGCGGCCAGCAGCTCGGCGGTGGTGAACGGGTTGGCGGTCGGCAGCCACAGGTCCAAGTCCACCGGCGAGCCCCCTAGGTCCGGACCCGCAGGCCGTTGAGCACGAAGTCGCAGATCTCGCCGGTCGCCTCGTCGAGATGGAGGGGGCTCGGGTCACCGGCCCGCACCGCCATGGCCCCGTAGGCCTGCTGGCCCAAGAGGGCCGCCGCCCGGGCCGGGTCGACCGGGCGGAACTGCCCGCTCCGCACCCCCTCGTCGACGAGGTCCTGGAGTATCCGGGCCATGTCGAGCCCGATCAAGAGCAGCTCGGCGTCGAGCGCGGCGGCCCCGGGCTGGTCGCCGGCGGCCTGGGTGGCCACGGCCAGACGGAAGAACGAGGGGTTCTCGTCGATCTGCTCCAACAACCCCCGGACCACCGCCCGCAGGCGGGCCTCGGGCGCCGCGTCGCGCTCCCAGGCCCCGACGATGCCGTCCTGGAGCTGCTCGTACATGCTCTTGAGGCAGGCCCGTAGCAGTTCGTCCCGGTTGGCGAAGTAGACGTAGACCGTCGACCGGGCCACGCCGGCCTCGGCGGCGATCTCGTCCATCGGGATCTCGGTGGTACCCCGCTCCCCGAAGAGCCGACGGGCGACGTCGATGATCTGGTCCCGGCGGAAGTCGCGGATGACCTCTTTGAGTTCGTCGGGTGAGCGGCGGGGCATCGTCAGGCGCGCCCGACCGCGGGGCTCGGCGTGAAGGCCACCGGAAGGTGCTTCACCCCGTTGATGAACTGCGACTGCAGCCGCTGCATGTCGCCAGCCTGGTGGATGTCGGGCATCCGGTCGAGCAGGTGCTCGAACATCACCCGGATCTCGAGGCGGGCCAGGTTGGCACCCAAGCAGAAGTGCGGTCCACCGCCCCCGAAGGCGATGTGCGGGTTGTCGTCCCGGGCCACGTCGAACGCGTCGGCGTCGGGGCCGAAGACCTCCTCGTCACGGTTCGCCGACGAGTGGAAGAAGACGATCTTGTCGTTCTCCTTGATCGGGGTTCCGCTGAGTTCGAGGTCACAGGTTGCGGTGCGCCGGAAGTTCATGACCGGGGTCACGAAGCGGAGCATCTCTTCGACCGCCAGGGGCAGGATGGAGCGGTCCTTGCGCAACCGCTCCCACTGCCCGGGAAAGCAGAAGAACGCGTACATCGCCCCGGACATGAGGTTCCGGGTGGTCTCGTTGCCGGCCACCGTGAGGAGGAGGAAGAACAGCTCGAGTTCCATCTCGCTCAGCTGTTCGCCGTCCAGCTCCACCTGGGTCAGGACGCTCATGAGGTCGGCGTGCGGGTTGATGCGCTTCTCGCCATAGAGCTGGCTGGCGTAGGCGTAGAGATCCATGGCCGCCTCCAGCGCGTTCTCGGCCGTGATGCCGTACTCGGGGTCCTCGTTGCCGACCATCCGGTTCGACCAGTCGAACATCCGGTGCCGGTCCTCGGCCGGGACCCCGAGAAGCTCGGCGATCACCTGCAGGGGCAACTCGGCCGAGACCTCGGTCACGAAGTCGGCCTGGCCCTTCTCGCAGACCGCGTCGAGGATCCGGTCGGTCGACGCGTGGATGTTGGCTTCGAGGTCACGGACCATCCGCGGCGTGAAGCCCTTGTTCACGAGCCGCCGGTAGCGGGTGTGAAGCGGCGGGTCCATGTTGACCATCATCAGGCTCTGCTGGGCGATCTCGTCGTCGGTCATCTCGAAGGGCATCGTCCCCCGGCGGGCCGAGCTGAAGCGCTCCCAGTCGCGGTTGACGGTCACGCAGTCGCCGTACTTGGTCACCGCCCAGAACCCCGGGCCCTCCTTCTCGTCCTGCCAGTGGACCGGGTCGTGGCGCCGCAGGTGGGCGAAGTACTCGTGGGGGACACCCGGGACATACGACCTCGAGTCGGAGAGGTCCACGGGCGAGAGGTCGGTGACGATGTCGGGCATTCGGACGGCTCCTCCTGGGAATCGGACGTTCTGTCCGATTCGTCAGATGCTACGTCGGGAGCGACCCAACGTCAACGAACCCCGAGGCTCCTCGGTCGCCGGCCTCCCGAGGGTCCGGGGCCGCCCCGGGGCAGCCGGGCTGGTGGGCAGTGGACGGACCACCCTCGAGCGCAGCGCGCCGCGCTCAGGGCTCGAGCCGCCGGCTGCTGCGGCCCATGTGCCAGCCCCCGCAGAAGTCGCACCGGTAGGCGCCGAGCTCGACCCCCGACGCCCGGGCCCGCTCCTCGGCCGCCGAGAGGGCCTCGGTCCGTGAGACGTAGCGGACCTTGGCCAGTCCGTCCTCGCGCCAGTGCGAGGCCGAGATCGAGACCGGTCGGTGGGGTGGTCGGCGGCGGGCCACAGCCGCAATTGTGGCCCACGGGCCGACGGCGGCCGGCCACCGGGCCACGGGCGACCCCGGCCACCGGCGGCCCGGGGGCAGAGGGCAGGGCGTCCGCACCCTCGTCGTGGACGAGACTGCGGTGGTGGAAGGGCCCGAGGAACCACTGGCCGGCGGGGTGGCCAACAGGGGCTCGGTCGTCCGGGTGGGCGACACCGTCCGTCGCCCGGCCGGCCCGTGGTCGGTGGGCACCCGGGCCCTGCTCGAGCACCTCGAGGCGGTCGGGTTTGAGGAGGCACCCCGCTATCTGGGCACCGACGGGCAGGGACGCGACGTCCTGAGCTACCTCGAGGGGGTGGTCCCGCTCCCGCCGTTCCCCGCCTGGTCGATGACCGACGCCGTGCTGGAGGACCTGGCCGGGCTCCTCCGCCGCTTCCACCAGGCCCTCGAGGGGTTCGAGCCGGGCGACCCGGCGGTCTGGTCGGACGAGCTGGCCGATCCGGGTGGCGGGCCCGTGGTCTGTCACAACGACGTCTGTCCCGAGAACGTCGTCTACCGCGGCGGTCGTGCGATCGGACTGGTCGACTTCGACTTCGCCGCCCCCGGCCGGCCGGCCTGGGACGTGGTGCGGACGGTGGTCATGTGGGCGCCGATGGCCCACCCGGACTTCCGCCGCGATTTCCCGGCGGGGCTCGACGCGTGGGGGCGCTTCGCCCGGTTCGCCGCCGCCTACGGCTTCGGCCCGCAGGACGCGACGGCTCTGGTGGACCTCATGGTCGAGACCCGGCGATCCGGGCGCCGGTTCCTTCGCCGCCACCTCGATGCCGGCGAGCCCGCCTTCATCGAGATGTGGGAGCGCGCCGGCGGCGCCGAGCGAGACCGCCGCAACGACGAGTGGGTCGCCGAGCATCGTGGCGCGGCGGTCGCCGCGCTGGCCGAGGCGCTCTGACACCGCGTCGAACCCGCGCCATGCGGGTGGCCCGAGCTCGGTCGTGGCCGGAGGGTGCCGGACGATAGAGTCCGCCCGATGAGGGGTCGCCCGCGGTGTCGATGAGCGGGTCGGGGGGTCCTCCGGCCTGGTTGCCGGCGTCGGTGGGCTCGGCCGTCCGCTGGGGCACGGCGGACGACGAGGCGTTGTTGAGCGGGAGGGCCTGGGGGCGATTGCTCGAGAGCCTGGGGCTGGCGGCCGCCGTCTTGGGCACCGAGCGGGCCCCCGCCACACCGGTCGACCAGGCTGCCGGCTATCGGCACCTGATGGTCCTGCTCGCCCTCGGGATCGATGAGGCCCTGCGCGCCGCCGATCCGTACCACCCGGTGATCAAGCCCGGGAACGTGGACTCGGTGCTCAAGTGGGGGATGGACTGTCCCGACGCCGCCTATGTGGGCGCCGCCGTCCGGCCCGACGCCACCTATGTCGTGCGCGGCCGGCGGGGAACGGTCCGCTACCTCGGGTTCCAGGTCATGGGGGGGATCGAGAGTCTGGCCAACATCGTGGCCGAAGACCTGGTCCAGTCGGCCGACGGCACCTTCGACATCGTGTTGTCTGCCGCCGAGCAACCAGGGAACTGGATGCCGCTCGCTGCGGGGGCCTCGTCGCTGGTGGTGCGTCAGTTCTTCTACGACTGGGAGAATGAGGAACCCGCCGAGCTGTCGATCGAGTGCACGTCGGGCCCTTCGGGTCCCGAGCGGCCACCCCCCGGCGAGCTCTCGGCGTCCGCCGTGGCCCGCCAGTTGATCGCCCTGGGTGACTTCGTCCAGGCCAGTGTGGAGTTCTGGCTCGATATCGAAGAGGCCGGACGGGCTCAGGGCCTCAACTCTTTCCGGGAGCCGGCGGCGCGCACCGACATCGGTGGCGCGGCGGAGAACGTCACGGTCTGGGGTTCGTGGGAGCTCGACGCCGACCAGGCGCTGGTGATCGAGGTGACGCCGCCCGAGGCCCGGTACTGGAGCGTGGCCCTGGGCAATTACTGGTGGGAGTCCATCGACTTCGCCAACCACCAGTCCAGCCTCAACGGCCATCAGGCCGCCGTCGACGACGACGGGGTGTTCCGGGCCGTGGTCTCGCTCCGGGACCCCGGCGTGGCCAACTGGCTCGACCCGGCCGGGAACAGCCGGGGACCGATGATCTTCCGCTGGGTGCGGGCCGACGAGGCCCCGGTGCCCGCCACGCGGGTGGTCCCCTTCGACGCCGTCGCGGCCGAGCTGCCGGCCGGCACGCCCAGGGTCGACCCCCGGTCCCGGCGCCGGGCCGTTGCCGCCCGCCGGGCCGGCATCGAGCGGCGCTACCCGCGCTCGAGGGTCCCGGCCCCGGGGCCGTGGGGGGCAGAATGACGGCCGAGGGCACCGCCAACAGGACAGAGATGTTCGTGGGCATCGACGGGAGGACGCCAGATGGATCTCGGACTGGCCGGGGCGACCGCAGCGGTCACCGGCGGCACCAAGGGAATGGGTCGGGCCATCGCCGAGTGTCTGTCGGCCGAGGGTGCCAGCGTGGCCGTGTTGGCCCGCGGCATCGGCGCCCTGGACGAGACGGTCGCCGCCTTGTCCGAGCGGGGGAGCCCGGACCCTGTCGGGCTCTCGCTCGACGTCACCGACCCAGCGAGGGTGACCGAGGCCTTCGCCGAGTTGGGCCAGCGGTGGGGATCACTGAACGTGCTGGTCAACACCATCGGCCCCGCTGCCGGCCGCTTCGAGCAACTCGACGACGGCGGTTGGGACAGCGCCTTCGACCTGGGCACGATGGCCGCCGTCCGCTGCGTCCGGGCCGCCCTACCCCTCCTGCGCTCGGCGGAGTGGGCCCGGATCGTCAACCTGTCGGCCCATTCGACCCAGCGCCAGAGTCCGCTGCTCGTGGCCTACACCGCGTCCAAGGCGGCCCTGACCAGTGTGTCGAAGAACCTGGCGAAGTCCCTCGCCCCAGACGGGATCCTGGTCAACACGGTCAGTCCGGGGTCGATCGTCACCGCCAGCTTCAGCGAGGGTCTGCGGGCCATGTTCGAGGCGGAGGGCCTCGACCCCACCGACCCCTATGACGTCATGCGCTGGATCGACGCCCATTTCCACCAGCCGGCCGACCTCGGGCGGGCCGGACTGCCCGAAGAGGTGGCGACGGTGGTCACGTTTCTGGCCTCACGGGCCAACGGCTACGTCACCGGAGCCGACGTGAACGTCGACGGTGGATCGGACTTCATCTGATGCTGACGGTCGACGGGTTGACGGCGGCCGCCATGGAAGAGACCGGCCTCAAGGACTTCGGGTCCAGCCCGTTCCGTGAGGGGCTCGGGCGGCTGACCGACGCCCTAGATGAAGAGGCCGACCTGACGGCGGCGGGTACAGAGATCCTTGGCCTGAGGCTGACCATGCTTCTGGCCAACCGGCTCCGGGTCGAGAAGGTCTACGCGGCCCACCCCGAGATCGGCGATCAGGAGGTCGGCGGCCCGGTGGTGATCATCGGCCTGCCCCGGACGGGGACCACCGCACTCAGCCAACTCGTCGCCGCCGACCCCCAGTTCCGGTCACTCCGACTGTGGGAGTCGATCGACCCGGTGCCCCCACCCACGACCGAGACCGAGCACGACGATCCCCGAATCGGCGAGGCGCAGCGGGGCCTGGACGCGATGTACACCGTGTTCCCCAGGATGCGCTCGCTCTACTACCAGACGGCGACCGGGGCCACCGAGTGCCAGGACCTCTTGGGCATGGCCTTCCGGACCGAGCACTTCGACGGGATGGCCCACGTCCCGAGCTACCGCCAGTGGGTGCTCGACTGTGACATGACCCCCGCCTACGAGTACCACCGTCGGGTCCTGCGGCTGCTCCAGTGGCATTGCCCTCCGCGGCTCTGGCACCTCAAGACCCCGGTGCACATGCTCGCCCTCGACGAGTTGTGTGCGGTCTACCCCGATGCGAAGTTCCTCTGGACCCACCGGGACCCCGCAGCTGTTCTCGGCTCAGTGTGCAGCCTCATCGCCTACACCCGCAGCTGGGTCAGCGACCGCGACGATGCGGCGGCGCTTGGCGAGGAACAGTCCGCGGTCTGGGCCGAGGCCCTCCGGCGAGCGATGGAGTTCCGCGACCGGACCGGTGAAGAGCGCTTCGCCGACGTGGCCTGGGACGAGTTGCAGACCGACCCGGTGGGGGCGGTCTCGCGCGCCTACGGGCGGCTGGGGCTCGACCTGGGACAGTCCGGGAGGTCGCGGGTGGCCGCCTGGGCCGCCGACAACCCCCCGGGCTCGAAGGGTGCCCACGAGTTCGCCCTCGGTGACTTCGGGCTCGAGGCCGCCGCCGTACGGCGTCTCTTCGGCTTCTACCTGGAGCGGTTCGAGGTCCCGGTCGGGGGCAGTTGAGCCACGGCGCCGGCGCGCCGTCCCGCGGGCAGCCCGGTCGGGCTGCTGCGGGGAACGATCTTCTCGTGGCGGGCCGGAGCCCACCGACAGGCCCTGGGCCTGTGGATCAGAGCCGGGCCAGGGCCTCTTCGACCACCTCGGCCCGGGAGAGCCCCGAGCAGGCCGCCGCCCGGGCGATGAGTCCGTCGAGGTAGATGGCCAGGCTGAGGATGGCGGTGCGGGGGTCGCCGGCCAGCAGGGGCACCGGCTCGCTGACCTGGTCCATCGCGGCCGCCTCCAACAAGGCGTCCCTCAGCCCGAGCAATTCGAGCCGCACCCGGGCGAGGTCGGTGCCCGTACGGTGCATCCACAGGCTCAGCCCCAGTTCGAGGGTGAGGTTTCCCCTGGTCAGGTCCTCGGGGGCGAGCACGGCGATCCCCCTGGCGGCCACCGGGGCGAAACCGAGTCCAGGCACGGCGGCAGGGCGGACCATGGGGCCAGTGTGGCCAGTGGGTGTGACACCTATGGTGGATGACCCCTGACCTGGGTAAAGATGTGCGCCATGGCACGCTCCATCTGGACCGGGTCGCTGAGCTTCGGCCTGGTGAACATCCCCGTGGCCGTCTTCCCGGCGACCAGGGACAAGTCGATCCACTTCAACCAGTTCGAGGCGGGGACGCCGGACCGGATCCGCTACCGCAAGGTCAACGAGCGGACCGGTTCAGAGGTCGAGGCGGCCAACATCGTCAAGGGCTTCGACCTGGGTGGGGGCGACTACGTGCTGTTGAGCGACGAGGAGCTCGAGTCGGCCGCCCCGGACAAGTCGCGCAACATCGAGATCACAGATTTCGTCGACCTGGGCGACATCGACCCGGTCTTCTACCGCACCACCTACTACCTCGCACCCCAGGGGGAAGCCGCGGCCAAGGCGTACGCTCTGCTGCGCAAGGCCATGCGGGAGGCCAACAAGGTCGGCATCGCCACGTGGGTCCACCGCAACAAGGAGTACCTGGTGGCTGTCCGACCCGACGCCGAGGTCATGGCCCTCGAGACCATGTTCTTCGCCGACGAGGTCCGCTCGGCGGCCGACGAGATGCCGGCCCTACCCTCCGACAAGGCACTGACCGCGCGCGAGGTCGACATGGCCAAGATGCTCATCGAGTCGATGACCGCGCCCTGGGATCCTGAGCAGTACCACGACACCCACCGGCGCCAGGTCGAGGCGATCATCGACCAGAAGCGCCAGGGCAAACAGATCGTCACCGAGAGCCCTGTCCCCCAGTCGACCAAGGTGGTCGACCTGATGGAGGCCCTCCAGGCGAGCGTTCGGGCCAGGGGTGCGGGCAGGGCTGAGCCGGCGCCGGCGAGCGGGCGCTCGCGTGCTCCGGGCCGCACCGGCGCCGGGGCCAAGAAGGCCCCCGCGGCCCGCAAGCCGTCCAAGAAGGCCCCGGCCAAGAAGGCCCCGGCCAGGCGGGCCCCGGCGGCCAAGAAGCCGGCACCGGCTGCCCGCCAGCGCAAGGCCTCCTGAGTCCGGGGCCCTGAGTCCCGGGCCGTCATACCCAGGCCCCGAGTCCCGCGCCGGGCCGCCCGGTGGCCGTCGCCCGACTGGGTCTCGGGCCGCCGATGCCGCCGCCGCAAGGCCCTCGGTTAGCCTCGCGCCGGATCGCGACTGGTCGCGGCGACGAACACCCGAGGAACGTGTGGGGCAGGAACACAAGATCGAAGACCATGGTGCCGTTGGCCCGGGACGGCCGCGTTGGCCGTTCCGACGAGGAGGGTGATCGATGCCCGGCATGGGCGGTTCCCTCCAGACCGGGAACCAGACCATTGTCTCGGCCTTCCACAGCGCCCTGTTGCGCCAGATGTTCTGGATCCTCGTGGTCTTGGCGCTTCTCGCCGTCGTGTGGAACGTGGTTCGCACCGTCCAATACCGCCGCCTGACCGCCACCGGCGGCTCGTTCCCCTCGAGGGAGCCCGCAGGACCTGAGCCGGCGGGCCGTCGGGTGCTGCGGGTCGGCTTCGGCCTGCTCTGGCTGTTCGACGGTCTGCTCCAGCTGCAGGCCTCGATGCCGCTCGGGATGGTGCCGGGCGTCATCCGACCGGCCGCCGACTCGTCGCCGGGCTGGGTCCAGCACCTCGTCGACAGTGGGGCCACCGTCTGGTCCAATCACCCGGTCCAGGCGGCGGCGGCCACCGTGTGGATCCAGGTCGGGCTGGGCGTCTGGCTGCTGGTCGCGCCCCGCGGACGGTGGTCCCGGGCCGGCGGTGTCGCCAGCGCCGGCTGGGGCCTGGTCGTGTGGGTCCTGGGCGAGGCCTTCGGCGGGCTGCTCGCCCCGGGCGCCACCTGGCTCTTCGGTGCCCCGGGGGCCGCCGCGTTCTACTGCGCGGCGGGCGTGCTCATCGCTCTGCCGGACCGGGCGTGGGCGACACCTCGGTTGGGTCGCTCGATCCTCGGGGTCATGGGTGCGTTCTTCGTGGCCATGGCGGTCCTCCAGGCCTGGCCCGGCCGCGGCTTCTGGCAGGGGGCCGTCGGGGGCCGAGCGCCGGGCCGGCAGGGGACGCTGACGACGATGGTCCAGCAGATGGCCCAAACCCGTCAGCCGGGGTTCTTGGGCTCGTGGGTGGGCTCGTTTGGGTCCTTCGACGCCGCCCACGGCTGGGCGGTCAACCTGTTCGTGGTGCTCGCGCTGGGAGCCGTCGGGGTGGGGCTGCTGAGCGGTCGTCCCCGGCTGGTGCTCTTGGCGGTGGTCGGAGCCGCCGTGTTGTGCCTGGCCGACTGGGTGCTGGTCGAAGACCTGGGCTTCCTCGGCGGGCTCGGGACCGACCCGAACAGCATGGTCCCGACGCTCCTCGTCGTGGCCGGAGGTTACGTGGCCCTGGTTCGGGTCCCCGCCGAAGCCCCGCTCCCGGCGGTCGACCCGGCGGCCCACGAGGCGCCGGCGGCCCGAACGGACCGTCGGTGGTGGGAGTGGGTCACCCCCACCTACCTCCTCCGGGCGGTGGCCGCCGGCGCGGCGGTGGTGCTGGTGCTGGTGGGTGCGGCGCCCATGGTGCTGGCGGCCACCAACCCCAACGCCGACCCGATCCTCACCGAGGCCCTCGACGGCACGCCCAACCAGACCGACTCGCCGGCACCCCCGTTCCGCCTCACCGATCAGCACGGCCGACCGGTGAGCCTGGAGAGCCTCAAGGGCCACGCCGTCGCCCTGACCTTCTTGGATCCGGTCTGCACGACGGACTGTCCGCTGATCGCCCAGAATTTCCGACTGGCCGACCGGATGCTCGGCGCCGACGCATCGAGGGTCGACATGGTGGCCATCGTGGCCAACCCGGTCTACCGGGCCCCGGCCTTCACCCAGGCGTTCGATCGCCAGGAGGGGCTGACCGGCGTGTCGAACTGGCTCTACCTCACCGGGTCGCTCTCGGCGCTTCAACACGCCTGGGCCGCCTACGGGATCACCACCCAGGTCCTGCCCGGAGGGTCGATGGTCGCCCACCCCGACATCGCGTTCATCATCGACCCGGACGGCCACGAACGGGCAATCATGGACAGCGACCCCGGAGACGGGGACAGCTCTATGGCCTCGTCCTACGCCTCCCTGCTGGCCAGCGAGATCGAGCAAACCCTCCGTTGACCACCGAGCGACGCGGCGCCCGGTGCCGCCGGTGGTGGCTGCAGACCGCCGGGACGCTGGTCGCCTCCGGAACGCTTGTGGGGCTCGTGGCGGCCGGACCGGTCGCGTCGGCCAGCGCTGGAGGCGCGAACCCGGTGACCGTGGCCCCGCTGGCCAGCGGGGCCGAGACCAGCCCGGGGTCGTGGGCCGTGCTGGCCGTCGGCCACCTCTCCGACCCGCGCAACACGTTCTGGCAGGTGCTCTCGCGCCCGGACGGTGAGGGTCGATGGGTGGTGGCGACCCCACCCGGGGTCGCCGACAACGGGGGACTGACGGCGGACTTCGCCCAGTCCGGGGCGTCGACCGTCGGATTCGAGCCCAGCCAGGATCTCAATTTCTCGCCCCTGGCCACCTCGGTCGACGGGGGAGTCCACTGGGCGCCCGGCCTGGTGCCGGCCCCGCTCGCCGCGGTGCCCGACGCCCTGGCCGACTCGGCCGGGGGGTTGGCGGCCCTGGTGCGCCGGGGCGGTGGGACGGTCCTGGAGAACTCGGCCGCCGGGGCGTCCTGGGCGACGTCGGCCACCCGATCCACGCTGAGCCGGGCCGGGGGCGGCTGCGCCCCGGGGGCGCTGGTCGCGCTGGCGGGGACCCCAGACGAGGGACCGTTCGTCGGGGCCGCTTGCGCCCGGCGGGGCCGGGTCGGCGTGTTCGAGCGCGAGGGTGCCCGGTGGGAGGAGGTGGGCCCGCGCCTCGGCGCAGCGTCGGCCGGCTCGGCCGTCTCCCTCCTGCGCTTGACCGTGGTGGGTCCCCAACTGGTCGGGTTGGCCCAGGCCAGCGGGCGGCGGGGTTCTGCACTGGTCGCCTTCTGGCGGGCGGTGGTCGGGGGCCCGTGGACGGTCTCGGCCCCCCTGGTGATGCCCGACCCCTCCGGCCTGAGGTCGTCGGCGACGGGTCCGGGTCCCGGTGTGGTCGTGCTCTTGGGTACCGCGGGGTCGGCCGTCACCGCCTCGATCGGCGGACCGGGCCAACCCTGGGTCCGACTACCGGCCGCGCCGGCCCGCACCGCCACCGTCGTCCCGGTGACCGGCGGTGCGTTCGACGCCTTGGCCGTCCGCGGGTCCGACGTGACGGTGTCCAGCCTCAGCCCAGGGGGGACCCGGTGGCAGCGCCTGCAGGTGGTCTACGTGCCGGTGGTCTACGGGTCGTCGGACTGAGGGCCACGCTACGGTGGCCGGGGGCCCGTCGCCGACGGACGGAGCGCCCGACGGCAGGAGGAGACGGTGAGCTTCCTGGTGCACCACTGGAGCTTCGACCCGTTCCTCATCGTGGTGGCCGCCATCGTCATCCTCCACGAGCTCGGACTGGCCCACCTGCGGGCCCGGTCCCGGCCGGCGCGGAGCGCTGCCCGTAGGCGCCGGTCCCTGCTCTTCTACGGCGGCCTGGCCCTGCTGGTGCTGGCCGTCTCGTCGCCCATCGACTACTGGGCCGACGCCTACTTCTACGTCCACATGTTCGAGCACCTGCTGATCGCCTTCTTCGCCCCGATGCTGATCGTGGCCGGTGCGCCCTGGATCCCCCTGGCTCATGGGTTCCCGGTCGGTCTCCGGCGGTCGGCCGGTCGCTGGCTGCTGCTCGGACCCTGGTCCGGCGCCCTCCGGGGTTTCGGACGCGTCGTCCTCAACCGTTGGACGGCGGTGCTCTCGTTCAATGCGGTGATGGTCCTGTGGCACCTGCCGGCCCCGTTCGACTGGGCCGAGACCAACCAGCTGGCCCACATCTGGCTGATGCACGCCAGCTTCTTCGTCACCGGCGTCCTCTTTTGGCTCCAGATCATCCCTTCGTACCCGTTCCGGATGCGGGCCACCCCGTTGTGGCAGATCGGGGCGCTGATCGGCACCAACCTCGTCATGTTCGTCCTGGCCATGTCGATGTCGATCTTCTCGGCCACCAGCTGGTACTCGGTGTACGCCCACGTGCCGGGGGTGACCCTCTCGCCGTTCGCCGACCAGCAGATCGGCGCGGCGATCCTGTGGATCTGCGGGGACTTCTGGGCCGTGCCCGCGCTGATCGTGGTGATCAAGCGGGCGGTCGACCAAGAGGGGAGCATCTCGGACATGGTCGACCGGGTGTTTCACCGCCCGCCGGCTCCCACCCTCGAACAGTTCCGCCGCTCCGAGTGACCCGGCCACGGCTGGCGTCGGGCAAACGGGGGTTCGGGCGTCAACCGGGGCGGCAGGGGGCGAGACGGTCCGGCGAATCGGGGCTCCCCGGAGGCCTCGGGAAAGGTGATTGACCTCGCCCGGAGGCGGTCGTAGGGTCGAGATCGGGTCACAGATCACCGTGGAAAGGGGCCGAGTCAGCTTCGAGGTTCGGGGCTGGAGCACCGGGCGGGGGGGACTGGTGCCGGAGCCTGGCCGCGAGAGTGGTCGGTTCGGGGAGGACGGCATGACCAAGGGGTGGAGGCTCACCACCACGTTCGGGGTCCTCGCCGTCGCCGTGGCCGGGATCGTCTACGTGGTCATCCTCCTCCTCGGCTCGCCGCCCACCGTCGACTACGCGGCGAACCACCAGCCGGGCCAGCCGGTGAACGTGACCCTCCAGGCGGTCGGGAGCTACGGGTCCGGGAACCACCCGACCTGGGTCTCCTACCTCGTGCAGGCCCCGGGCGGCCAGTGGGTGCATACGACGCTGTTCAGCGTCCCGGCCGACACCCGGATCAACGTCACCATCTACAACTACGACTCGGGGAGCCCGCTGCGCAACCAGCAGCTCGGCCAAGTCTCGGGGACGACGGGCAACATCGCCACCTTGAACGGCCGACCGTTCCGGGTCATCAACTCGAACGCCGGCAACGGTGTGGGCCACACCTTCTCGATCCCCACCCTCGGGCTGAGCGTGCCCCTCTACGGCAACAACGCCAATGCCAATTTGTGCGCCGCCGCCCCGTGCACCTTCTCCAGCCCGCACCAGATCGTGCGCTTCTCGTTCACGTCGCCGGGCCCCGGCCAGTACCCGTGGCAGTGCTTCGTGCCCTGTGGGCTCGGCTGGCTCTACGGCAACGCCGGGCCGATGCAGACCGTGGGGTACATGGGCGGGTTCATGAAGGTGGTGGCGTGAGCGACCCGGGGGGCCAGCCGGCCGACCGGGTCGGCGAAGGGGGCGGGACTGGCCCGGCGTCGCCGGCCGAGGCCGGGTCCGCCCGGGCACCCGAGACCCGCCACGGTCTGCGGCTGGCCGTCACCTGGGTGGTGATCAGCGTCGTCGGCGACCTGCTGTTCTGGTTCCTGGTGGGCCCCCACGTCCCGCCGGGCACCTTCACCACCACGGCCGGGGACAACCAATGGGACTTCAACGTCCTGTTCATGATCGCCCTGCCGGTGCTGCTCGGCGTGTGGCTGTTCATGCTGTACTCGATCATCGTCTGGCGCGAGTCGCGCGGCGGCCCAGAACCAGTGGGCGGCCCGAAGGCGGCCAGCAACCTCGGGGTCCAGACCGGCTGGATCGTGACCACCACGTTGATCGTGCTCGGGCTGGCCGCCTTCGGGACCTACGAACTGGTCCAGCCCGGCGGCGCCGGTGGCGGACAGGGCCCGGACCCGATCTGGACCCCGACGTCGAACACGGTGCTGCCGGTGCAGGTCATCGGCCAGCAGTGGAAGTTCACCTACCGCTACCCGACCTACGGGGGTTTCGAGACCGACGAACTGGTCCTGCCGGCGGACACCACGATCGCCTTCCACGTGACCTCACTCGACGTGATCCACAGCTTCTGGGCCTACCAGCTGAGCGTCAAGGCCGACGCCAATCCGGCCGTGGACAACGTGGCCTTCACCACGACGACCAAGCCGGGGAGCTTCATCGTGCGTTGCGCCGAGCTCTGCGGGCTCTGGCACGGAGCGATGTACAACAGCGGTGCGGTCCTCTCCAAGTCCCAGTTCCAGTCCTGGGCCGTGCTCACCAGGCGTCGCCTGGCGGCCAACACGAAACTGCTGCCGCCGTTCTCCTACACCTACGTGCCGGACGCCAACGGCGCCGACGGCGGCTACTACCCGGACAACGTCGACCCCTACACCAACATCGAGACGTACGGGGCCCAGCCCAGCCCGACTCCCAAACAGCTGGCCAAGCCGTGAACGGACCGACGGGACCCACCGGTCAGATGACCTCGGACGAGAGAGGTAACTGAGCATGGCACTTGACGTGTCCGAACCGAGGGGCTCCGACTTCCCCGGGGAGGCTCCGCCCCTGTCCCAGCCCAGACTCAGCACCCGCTCGGAGTGGTTGCGGCCCCATCTGGGGTGGGCCATTGTCGGCGCCGTCGTCGGCTACCTCCTCGGGCACTACCTGGGCGACCTCATCGCCGGGAACTACCCGGTTTCGGCCAACAGCGGCCTCAACAACGTTGCCATCGTGTTCTCCTTGGCCCTCGGGGTCCTCGGCTGGCTGATCGGCATCGGAGCCCTCAACTACCCACTGGCCAAGATGGTGGGCCGCGAGCCCCCGCCGGCCGTCCCCGAACACAGCTGGGTCCGTTACGTGCGCATGACCGAGGACCACAAGGTGGTGGGGCTCCAGTACCTGGTCGGCGTGCTCCTGTTCCTGTTCACCGGCGGCTTGTTGGCCATGGCCATCCGAACCGAGTTGTTGAGCCCCACCAACCACGTGTTCGGCCCCGGGACCTACATCGCCCTGGTCGGCGAGCACGGGACCATCATGATGATGATGGCCACCTCGGTGGTGGTGGGGCCGCTCGGCAACTGGCTGGTGCCGCTCATGATCGGTTCGCGTCGCATGGCCTTCCCAAGGGTCGAGGCCTTCTCCTTCTGGATCTTCATGGCCGGCTACCTGGTCATCCTGACCGCCCTGCCCCTCGGGGGCTTCCCGACCGGGTGGACCGGCTACGCCCCCCTCCAGACCCAGGGGGCGGGGGGGATGGACTCGTATCTGGTGGGCTTCGCCGTCATCGGCATCGGGATGATCTGCGCCGGCTTCAACCTCGCCGCCACCATCATCAACTACCGGGCCCCCGGGATGACCTGGAGCCGGGTGCCCATCTTCGTCTGGTCCATCCTGGCCACCTGCGCACTGCTCACCCTGGCCACGCCGACTCTCATCATGGGCGGACTGTTCGGGATCCTGGACCGGACGGCTGAGACGGCGTTCTTCGTCAACGAGCACGGCGGGAGCAGCTTCTTGTGGCAGAACCTCTTCTGGTTCTTCGGCCACCCCGAGGTGTACATCATGGCGCTGCCCGGCTTCGGGATCGTGATGGAGCTCCTCCCGGTCTTCACCCGCAAACCACTCTTCGCCTACAAGGTGGCGGCAGCGGGCATGATCGGCGTCGCGCTGCTGTCGTTCTTCGTCTGGCAGCACCATCTCTTCCAGAGCGGCATCAACCCGGACATGCGGCCGCTGTTCATGCTGACCACCGAGCTCATCTCGATCCCGACCGGCTTCCTCTTCCTGGTCGGATTGGGCACGCTCTGGAAGGCGAAGATCAGATTCGAGGTCCCGATGCTGTTCTGCCTCGGGATGTTCTTCAATTTCCTCATCGGGGGCGTGACCGGGGTGTTCTTGTCCGACGTCCCGGTCAACGTGACCGTCCACGGCAGCTTCTTCGTGATGGCCCACTTCCACTACACGATCATGGGCGGGCTGATCTTCGCCTTCTTCGCCGGCATCTACTTCTGGCTCCCGAAGATGACCGGCAAGACGATGAACAAGCGGCTGGGACAGTGGCACTTCTGGACGTTCTTCATCTTCTTCAACTGCACCTTCTTCCCGCTCTTCTTGGTGGGACTGCTCGGCCAGCCACGGCGGGTCTTCGAATACGCCCAGAACCTGCGACCGCTCAACGACATGTCGAGCGTGAGCGCCTTCTTGCTCGGGGCCTCGTTCCTGATCTTCATCTGGAATTTCGTCTGGTCGAATTACATCAGCCCGACCAAGGCGTCGGACAACCCGTGGGCCTCCCGGGGCCTCGAGTGGCAGACACCGACCCCGGTGCCGTGGTTCAACTTCGAGCGCATCCCGGTGGTCCTGAGCGATCCTTACCACTATGGCGAACGCGGCGCGGTGCCGGTGGCCGACCTCGGCGACCAACCCCTGGTGAGCGCGGGGGCGGTCCGACCGGGCGACACCGTGGCCGCCGAGGAGATCGCCCCGCCGGGCGACGACGGCGGCGATCTCGATCCCCGGCCACCAATCCAGTGAGGGGCGACCGTGGCTGACGACACCATCGAGCGCGACGAGACATTCCCCGAGCTCCATGAGACCCCAGAGGAGATCGCCTACGAGCTGCGGGCCCAAGAAGGGGCCCTGTGGACCGGCGGCCGCCTGCTGATCGGCATCTGGGCCTTCGCCTTCGCCGGGCTGGGGTTCGCCTACTTCTACCTCCGCTCGTCCAACAATGAGAACCTCTGGCGGCCCAAGGGGGTCACGGCCCCGACCGACGTCGGGGCCGCCATCTTCGCCGTGACGCTGGCCGGCGCCCTGCTGGCCATCTACGGAAACCGGCGGTTCCGGCGGGACCAGACCCTCGACTGGGACGTCGCCGGCTGGCTGGCCGTCCTGGGAGCCCTCGTCGCGGTCGGCCTGCAGGTCTGGCAGCTGACCCTGTTGCCCTTCTTTCCCGGCTCGAGCGGCTACGCCTCGTGCTTCATCGCCTGGGGCGCGCTCAACATCGCCTTGCTGGTGTCCGGGGCGTACTGGCTCGAGACCCTCTTGGCCCGCGAGATCCGCTTGCACCGGGCCGTGGCCGACGACGGGGGGAGCTCCCGCTCACACCTGCCGGCGGCCCGCCTGTTCCGGGCCAACCTGGAGGGCTGCACCTACTTCTGGGGTTTCATCGCCGTCGTGGGCGCCTTCTTCTGGGTACTGTTCTATGTGATCTGATGCGGTGAGCTTCGAAGACCCGACGAGGAAGGAGAGCACGTGATCGCCAGCGTCGCCGGCACCCAGGCCCTGACCTTCGCCATCCCGTTGGGGTTCTTCGTGTTCGTCTTGATCTGGGGCTTCTTCCAACGGCGTCCGACGAGGTGACCGGCGGGGCCGCCCAGGTGCGGTCCCGCGAGCTGCCGGCCCGGTCGAGGGGCTGGGTGGCCGTCGGCGGCCTCGTGGTCCTGGTGCTGGCCCTCGTTCCGCCGCTGTCGTCGTGGGCCCGGCACACCGAGGTCGCCTGGAGCGTCCAGTTCTCGGTCCTGGCCCTCGTGGTCCCGTGCCTCCTGGTCGTCGGCGCGCCGTGGCGACGGCTCGGTCTGGCCGCACCCCGGGCTGGTCCCGGCGCGCGGCGGCCCCGGTTCTTGGACCGGCTGGCCGAGGGCCGGCACCGGCACCCCGAACTCGTCCGGAGCCTGGGCTTCCTTGCCCTCGACCTGGCGGTCGTCGTGGCCTGGCAGACGCCGGGCGCGGTCGACGCCGTGCTGGGACACGCCTGGCTGGTGGTGCCCGAGGCGCTGAGCCTGGTGGCGGCCGGGACCGGGCTGTGGCTCGAGTGCGTCGAGTCGCCCCCCCTGGTCCCTCGGGGGCCCCGCCCCCAGCGGGCGCTCGTGGCCGCCCTGGCCATGTGGACCATGTGGACCATGGCCTACCTGGCGGGGTTTTCCCACGTGTCGTGGTACCACGGCTTCACCCACCGCGCCGGCGACGGGCTGAGTGCCGCGGCCGACCAGCAGTTCTCGACGGCCGTGCTGTGGGCGGTCGCCGCCGCTGTCTTCCTGCCGGTCATCTTCTCCAACGTCGTCACCTGGCTGCGCGACGACGAGGACCCCGACGACGAGCTCTACCGACTGGTCAAGACCGAGCGCCACCGGGGCTGGGCCTCCCCGCCGCTCGGGGGCCTCGGGGGCGCTCCGACGACCGAGCGTGGCCCGGGCGCCGGCTGAGGCCCCGACCCTCTAGCTGCCGGTGGGTGTCGGGAGGGCGGGCAGGTCGGGTTCTGGGAGCCGGACCCCGAGGATGTGGTCGGCCGCCGCCATCTCCGCGAGCGCCTCACGACGGTCGGCCGCCGCCGCCCGTTCCTTGTCGGCCAGGTCGGCCAGGGTGGCCGACTGGTCGGGGTGGACGAACAGGGCCTGGATGTCCTCGATGGCCCCCAGGGCGTCGGAGGTGGCCCACAGGGTGGCCGTCCCGACCAGGGCCCCCAGATGCTTGCCGGCGGCCGAGCCCGGCACCTCCACGTCCGAGGAGAGCTCGAAGATCGGGTCGCTCGTGAACGAGCAGGCCGTCTGGTCGTCGCGCAGGAGCCCCGGGCCCGCCGCCCGGTCCGACGGCGTGAGGGCGCCCGAGACCTCGGTGCCCCAGATCTCGAACGACTCGTGGGCGGCCAGGGCGCAGCCGGCCAGGTCGCCGTTGATCTGGTTCATCACCGCCCGGTCGGCCGAGATCTCCTGGCTCTTCGAGCTGTGCACCGGGATGTCCGAGACCACGGTGACCCCCACCACCACGACGACGCCCGCGGCCAGCAGCGGGGCGCGCCGCCGGTACCAGGGGCGTGCCGGCCTGGGCTCGTGGCCCGGTTGCGCCGGGCCCTCGGGGGTGGTGGGCGGCCCGTCACTCACGGGGCGCTCGTCAGCTTGCCGGCGTAGGTGGCGATGCCGAGGGCCCAGCGGCTGACGTCGGTCGCGGACAGCGAGTAGGTGCCGTCTGTGTGTTCGTCGGCGAAGGGCGTGGCCCGGTAGCGGATCTCCCCATTCGGATCGATGAAGTAGAGCAGGTCGGTGTGGGCCACGGCCTTGGTCACCGTGTTGGCCGTGACCGTGATCCCGTAGTCGCGCCAGACCGAGTTCAAGGTGGCGAGCGGACCGGTCAGGATGTGCCAGTTTGCCATGGTCCCCAACCCTCCGGCGGCGGCGGCGGGCGAGAGATCTCCGACGGCAAGGGCCGTCGGGTCGGTGTTGACGGTCACGAATTGGACGTCGGCCGCCCGGGGCCCGAGCAGGACATCCGCCTGGTGGAGCTCGGTCGCCAGCACCGGACAGATGTCGTTGCAGGCCCCGTCGAAGAAGCTCAGCACGACCACCGAGCCATGCAGTGCCTGGAGTGACGTGGACCCGCCCTCCTGGTCGATCAGGGAGAAGCGAGGTGCGGCGACCGAGGTCGGCCGCTCGAGGCCCATGAAGGCCGGGAGCGGGGCGCTGACCGGTTCGTACGCGCCGGCGGCCGGGAGGGGCGCCGGGCCGGAGGGGAGGGTCGTCGGTGGGGTCGTGGTGGCGGTCGGGGCGGCCTTCGGATTGAGTCCGGCGCTCGACAGCACGTGCTCGAGGAGCGTCCCGCCCCCGCCCAGCACGAGCACTGCGCACAGGGCGATCACGACGGCCTTGCGGGGGATCGGGGTGGGGCCGGCGGCGAACAGGGCGGCCCGGTCACCCTCGGTGGCGAAGGCGGCCGCCCGGTCGATCGGTGTCGTTGGCGCCCCGGCGACTTCGCCGGCGCCCCTTGAGTCACCGCCCGGCCCGGCGTCGGGCGGGGGCTCGGAGCCGACGTGGCCGGCCTGTCCCGAGCTCACCGGGCACCCCCGGCGGCCGGGCCGTGCCGGTGAGCGGTGTCGGAGGCACCCGCCCCGGGCGAGCCGTCCGGCCGGCCCCGGCCGTCGGCCCCGGCACCCGCCCCGGGCCAGCGGGTTCGCAGCACCGAGCCTCGGCATGGTGTCACTGCGTCAGGCTATCGACCGGTGGGGCCCGCCCCGCATCGCCCGGGTGCCGCCACCGGCGCGTGATCCACCGCTCAGGGGCCCGGTGGTGGCCTCATCAGGGCCGGGGCCGCACCGCCGATCGACCGGAGGAGGTCGTTCAGGTGGGTGCACGACGCCACCCCGACGAGGAGGTCAGGGACGGTCCGGGGGAGTTCGCTCAGCGGTGAACCCACCACCGACCGGACCGCCGCCGCCGCCGCCGGGCACTCGGGGAACGGAAGGACCGCCGGTTCGGCTTCGATGGCGGCGACGAGGGGCGTCGCCTCGTCGGACATCTCGATGGACAAGGACACCGAGTACTCGTGCAGGACGACCTCGGCGCCGTCGTGTTCGGCGACTGTGTCACGGAACATCGCCCACACCTGGGCCCCTCCGGGAACCGTCACCACGTCGATGCACCGACGCCGACGCATCCAGTGCTGCGGGAGCGTCGCCATGACATGCCAGCCCACCGGATCTCCCGCCTCGAGATCGGTGCTCGGCGGGCAGTCCTGGAGGGGGACGCCCCGACCGAGGGCGATGCTCTCGACGGCCACACCCCCAGAACGCCACCCCGAGCAGAGGTCGGTCATCTTGGGCAGGACCTCTGGGGGGACCAGGCGGGCAGGGTCGAGTCCTTTCAGGCGGGCCAGCCGCACCGACGAGTAGCCCGAGATCAAAAGGGCCGCCGGCAGGTCGTCGAGGAGCTGGTGCACGAGGGAGTGCTCGGCCCCCGGCGGCGTCCGCTCAGCCAGGGCCCGGCGGAAGCCCCCGCCGGACCGCTCCGCGAGCATGCGCGGGGCCCAGGGGGCCTCTGGCTCGACGTTCAAGGTGCGAAGGCACCGACCCGTGTCGAACCCGGCGACCAGCGACCGGGCGTCGAGCACGACGGCCGCGCCCCCGACGTCGGTCTCCACCTCGTGACCGCCACCCCGGACGACCGTGGTCACCCGGTCGTCGGTGACCGGCGACGTCTCACCGGCCGGGCCTCTTCCCTCGCGGCCGCCCGGACCCACGTCGACATGGGTCGTTCGCCGGGCCGACCCCGCTTGGCGCGCCGGCATCGAGGACCGGGGACGCCGGAGCTCTGTCGTGGCCATGGGGACGAAGGCTACCAACGGTGCCTTGAGAGCCGTCCCCGGAGTCGGCGACGGCTGGCCAGGGCAGCCACCGTCATGTCGGGACCCGCGGGGGTCGGGCCGGGGCGGTTTGAAGACGGCCCTCTTTGGTCCACTTGCGCTCTTGGATCCGGTGCCTCGTGTGGAAGACCTCGTCGGTGCGGTGCCAACCGAGTGCGGTCGCCAGGGGCACCGCGGCACTCACGTCTGGGATGTGGCACCACAGCGTGGCGATCCCAGGCCCGAGGGTCCACTGCTCTTGCGCGGTCACCAGTGCTGTGGCGATGCCCTCCCGACGCCTGCTCCCGTCCACGTAGAGCATGCTCAGCCGGGCCACGGGGGCCTGCCGGCGGACGTGGCCCATGCCCACGCAGACCCCGTCGGCGAGGGCGACGAACAGAGCCTGTTCATCTTCGGTGGCGCAGGCCCGCACGTAGTCCCGCCAAAAGTCGTCGGGGGTCGCCAGCACCTCGTTGAGGTCGACGTCCACCACCAGCGGGAGACCCAGGGCCAGCTTGATGTGCAGCCGGCGGACGTCGTGCCAGTCGTCAGGGTCGCAGCGCCGGATCACCACCGTCGACACGGTGAGCCCCCCCTGTCTCGACGCCCTGGGTCTCGACGGGCTGGCCGCTGCGCGGCGTCACCGCCCAAAGGGTTCCGGGGTCCCAGCGGAGCACTCGGGGGCGGGCCATCATCGCTGTATTTCGCGTGCGGACCCGGCACGGTGTCGAGGGGGGCTTGGACGTGAGCCACACGATGATCGCCACCTACTACTGCCATCAGCGTTACGAGCGGACGTATCCGTGCTCGGCCTTCCACTACTACCTGCCATGAGTGCTGGCCCCGATCGTCGTCGTCCTCGCCCTGCTCGGCTCCCACCGCGGCTACCGCTCTCGCCAGAGGCGCAAGGCCCGGTCCTTCGACGGCGACGACACCGTGGCCGGCGAGGCGCTCCTGGCCCCCTCGAGGCGGGACCTCGGCCTCCCCCCCGACGGGCCCGAGCTCGGCGGCCCCCCGACGTCGAATGGGGTTGGCGGGATGGCCGCCGGCGCGGCGGCCCCGTCGCTGGGCCTCGGGGCCCGGCCCGGGGCGTCGCCGCCGGCCCCCCCGGGGTGGTACCCGGACCCCGAGCACCCCGGAAGTCGCCGCTCCTGGTACGGGAATGCCTGGGCCCCCGCCGGCCCGAGCGGGGGAGGTGCGGGTGAGGTGCCCCCGCCAGACGCCCCCGGATGGGGAGCGGCGGGGCGCTGAAGGGGCCCGGAGGCGCGGGGTGCCGGACCCTGGGTACGACGTGACCGGCACACGGACCACTGGACGATCGGACGGGTCGACGGCCGGGGCCCGCTACTGGAGCAGCGCGCCGACGACGGTCTCGAAGGCCTGCTCGAAGGTCGTCCCGGCGAACTCGGACGGGCCGTGCCTGCGGTGGCTGGCCACCCACCGGTTGAAGGCCCCGCGGTCCCCGACGTAGACCAGCACGGCCGGCGTCTCGGACAACGGGCCCCAGATGCGCTCCTCTTCGGGACGGGGGTTTGCACCCACCACGACGACGCTCTGTGCATTGCGGACGATCTCGCCCCAACGATCCACGAGCTGGAGGACCTGGGGGTGGCCGGTCTGCTCACTGTCCCTCAGCAGGATGGACATGGCCGGTGGGACGGCTTCGGAGGACTCCCAGAGCCACAGCTCGTGCGCCTCGTCGATCGCCATGTGTTCGATCGGTGCCGTCCCGGCCGACGGCGAGGCGGCGGCCGGCGTGCGGAAGTTGCACGACCCATGGAGCTTCCAGATCGGCGTCGCCCCTCCGTCCTCTTCGAAGTACCGGAACGGGAGCTGTCGGCTGGCGAAGGCGATCTCGAGGAGGCAGTCGTAGTTGAGCGTCGAGAACAGGGTGCTGTCCAGCGTCTGGTCCTCCACCAGCTGTGCCAGTTCGCAGTAGGGATTCACGTTCGTCGACGAGAGGAGGATGTCGAAGGACAAGAAGTAGAGGGCCATCTGGCGCATCAGGGCGGGAACCTGGGGTGCATGGTGCCTCCAGATGACCGCCATGCCGTCCTCGAACCCGTCATGGAGGAAGACGCCTCGAAGCGAAGTCGGAAGGGCGCCCCAGGTGGCGGGGTAGTGGTGGGCCAGTCGCCCGAACAGCTGGTTGCCGAGTGGAGGCCGCTCAGGAACAATGCCGGGCAGACCCCTGGGAGCCCCGGCCCCGAAAAGGATCACAGAATCGAATTGCGCCACCACCCACCACCCTCACTCCGCCTGTCCGAGCACTTTACTAACAGCGCAACGACTTCTCCCAGACGGACCCGTTGCGGTGGCCGATGCCGCCCGCCCATGGGCTCCACCCAGCACCCGCGTTCTGGCGAGCTACCGTTGCGACGGTGAGCGACGACGAGCTGTGGGCGGAGGTCGGAGGGCTCCTCGAAACGCGACCTGGATGGAGCCTCCAGGCGTCCTCCACGCCCGGCGCCCCGCCGAGCTGGTGCTTTGGCTCGGGTGGGGAAGTGGATCTGTCGGTCGTCGTGGACGCCGGGTCGATTTGGGTGTACGTCATGGAGACCGACCGAGACATCCGGGTCGCCGGCACGCGGGAGCTCACCGCCTGGCTCGATGAGCACGAGGCGGCATCGGTCAACGATCCGGGCCAAGTCGTCGACGACCTGCTCCACGCCAAGATCGTCGAGTGGGGTCGATCGAACGACTGACTCGGATCCTCGTCGTCCGGGCCCCTGAGCCGGCCCGGGCACCGGCCGGAGCTCGTCCGGCGGCCCCGGGGTCTGGGAGGGCCAAACAGGGGTCGGGTCGAACCGCCATCGGTCCGGATCGCGGACGACGACGGATCGTCGTTGACACCAACGTGTGTGCGAGAATCCTCGCTGTGACGAGTGGTCCGTCCCGCGGCTCGGTCGGCGCGACTGCCGAGTCGCCGGTCCGCTCGAATTACCGAACGCTGGTTGTTGCCTTGTCGGCCACGACATGCACGGCCGCATTGCTTGTCCCCTACGGTGTCCCGGCCAGGATCGTCGGCTTCTGGTGTGCGCTGGGGCCGTTCGGTCTCTGGTCACGGTCGTCGTCGAGGCGGTGAGACACCGCAGGTCCCTCTCTCGAAGAGCGCACTTGGGCGCCGGGGTGGTTGGCGTCTTCGAGCTCCTCGTCGTTGCCGCGTGGGTGTCGTGGCTTCTGGCCCTTCCGCTTCGTGGCTACTAGGCGGATCCGCCCATCTCCCAACAAGCGGCGACGCCAGTCGCCCAGCCGCAGTGCTCATCGGGAACTCGAACGTCGTGGTCCAAACCGGGCTCGATCCCTGCCGATCACGAACGACGTGCTCGGAGCGGACCCCACAAATGGACCTAATGCCCTAGAGGCAACAGCCGCTGCTTCTCCAGCGTGGTCGGTGTGGCGGACGTCTCGGGGGGACAAGGCGATGATGACAGAACCGTGGCGGGGGACTGAGTCGGCGAACGGACGGCGGAACCGGGAGGTGAACCGGTCGGCCGCGAGGGCCGGCAAACGACGGTCCCCCTCGGGTCGCCGGGGGAAGGCACACCTGGGCGTCGGGTGGCGGAGGCTCCCCCGCATCGACGATGAGGCCCGGCGGGCGCCACGACCGTCCGAGGCGATCCCGGTGGGCTTCGTGTTCCAGGCCAATTACGAGGTATCGAGGGCTGGGCGGTGCACCTGATGGATACCGCATCACGCCCCAAATCGCCGCAGCCGCGTCGTCATGGTTGGTCGGCCGCGGCAGCGCTGCTCATGCTCTTCGGTGTCGTTGGCTCCCTCCTGGGGGCCCAGGGGGTGGCGCGAAGCGACAGCCAGGCGGGGCGCCAGACGTTCGATGCCTCGTCGATGGAGATCGCGTCGACGTTGAAGCTAGCCATTCAGCACGAACAGGATCTCTCGGTGAGTGTCCTTGCGTTTGTCACTGACAACCCGAACGCCTCGGAGGCTCAGTTCCTCCAGTGGACGAGTTCGGTGCGAGCGTTCGAGCGGTACCCCGAACTCGAAGGCCTGGCCGAGATCGAAGTCGTCCCCGCCTCGAAGCTCGGGGCCTTCGTGGCCCTGGCGAGCGCTACCGATCCGTCGTTCCGGATCACCCCGTCCGGCATCCGCCCGTACTATTGCTTGAGGACGATCTGGGCATCTGCCCCTTCAGCGACCGGGGATCCCGCCGGGCTCGACTATTGCGCGACCTCGCTCGGACCCTCCCTGGCGAAGGCTGAAGACTCCGGACAGGGTGCGTACGTTCCCTACAAGTCGGGAACGACGACGCATCTCGTCGTTGGCTCTCCCATCTATCGAGGGGGCGTGGTTCCCGCCACGGTCGAGTCCCGCCAAGCTGCACTGATCGGCTGGACGGGTACCGAGATCGTCCCGCGCACGCTGCTGGCCACGGCGCTGGTGGGCCATCGGGCCACTGCGGTGGCATTTCGTCACGGGAATGGCACCTCTCTGGTCGCCTTCTCGGCAGGAGCGGCGCCCCCAAGGGCGCAAACGATGACGATCAAACTCCACAATGGCTGGTCGGTCCAGATCTACGGGGCGTCGACGACAGCGGGGATCACCGGCAATCGGACTGCCCTGGCGCTGGCCATCGGCGGCATCGCGGTGAGCATCCTGCTGGGCTTGCTGGTGTACCTCCTCGGCACCAGTCGGTCCCGAGCCCTGTATCTGGTACGCACCCGGACTGAACAACTCCATCATCAGGCGTACCACGATCCGCTTACGGGGCTTCCCAACCGAGCTCTCATCGGCGACCGGCTTCAACAGATGCAAGCCCGCTCCCGACGCTATCGGACTCCCGCTGCCGCGCTGTACCTCGACCTCGACAACTTCAAGGACATCAATGACACGCTTGGGCACCCGTCGGGCGACGAAGTGCTCATCGCAGTGGCGGCCCGGCTGAAGGCAGCCCTTCGCGAGGAGGACACCGTCGGACGGATGGGCGGCGACGAATTCGTCGTCCTGGTGGAAGGGTCATCGCTGAGCGAAGGACCCGAATCGGTAGCCCAACGGATTCTCGATATCATCGGAGAGCCCCTCGTGATCCCGAGCAGCACGATCCCACTACACGTGACCACCAGCATCGGCATCGCCATGGACAACCAGGCGACGGTTGAGGAGCTGTTGCGCGACGCGGACGTCGCCCTCTATCGCGCGAAGGCCACCGGCAAGCAGCGCGCCGTGATCTTTTCAACTTCGATGCAAGATGCCGTCGATACCCACCGTCAACTCGAGGTGGACCTCATGGGCGCCCTCGAGAACGGCGAGTTCTTCTTGGTCTACCAACCGGTCGTCGATCTCTCGACCGGGGCCATGACCGGCGTCGAAGCGCTCTTGCGCTGGCGTCATCCCGAAAAGGGCGGGGTGGCCCCGAGCGAATTCATTCCGGCCCTCGAATCGAGCCGATTGATTGTAGAAGTCGGCCGACGGGCCCTGCTTGCAGCGTGTCTGCAGGGAGCCACGTGGCAGCGCCTCGGCCACCGGCTCACGGTCTCGGTCAACGTCTCGGGCGTCCAGCTCGTAGGTTGGGAGATCGTCGACGACGTCCAAGCCGCCCTGACGGCCAGTGGCTTTGATCCGGCAATGCTGATCCTCGAGGTCACCGAGACCAGCGCGATGGAAGATGTTCAGGCCACGATCGAATGCTTCCACTTGCTCAAAGGGCTCGGGGTCCGCCTGGCCATTGACGATTTCGGCACCGGGTACTCGTCGATGACATACCTACAGGAGCTTCCGATCGACGTCCTCAAGATCGACCAGTCGTTCGTCTCGGGTATGGGTGACTCGACCGAGTCGCAGGCGATCGTTCACACTCTCGTACAGCTGGGCAAGGTGCTCGACCTGACGATCGTCGCTGAGGGCATAGAGACCGAGGATCAGCTCTTGCGTTTGCAAGCCGAGAACGTCGACAGCGGCCAGGGTTATCTGTTCGCTCGGCCACTCTCCGTCGACTCAGTCGAAGCGCTCCTCAACGATCACGTCGTCCCGTTCCGCACGGCTGCGTGATCGTCAGCTGGACAACGACGTGTTGGACCCGAGATGGCCCTTCTCCCGTGGGTTAGCGCGGGTACTGCGACGAATGCATTCGGCGCGCGACGTCGACTCAGTGTCAGGGGGCCGAACGGAGCCGGACGTCGACCGTCCTCGTGCGAGGTGACAACGTCACCGTTCCTGTCCCTTGGTCGATGCTGCCCGACGTCGTTGTGGCGATGTTGTCGACGAACGAAGGGAGCTGGAAGAGGATTCGGCCCAACGGGGGTTCGCCTCCAAGGTTCAATGAGACCGACCGGCCGTTCGATGAAATCCGGAGGCTTAGCCTCCTGCCGTCGGTCGTCGGGAAGTTGGTGACCGAGATCGGCCGACCGCCGCCCAGCCATTGGGCGGGGATGCCTCGGCCCACGACCAAGCTTCCGTCCGCCCGCTGCGCCACGATCGAGTCCAAGAGGACCTTGTTGGCGGTGGACATACCCCAGGCGTGGGGGGAGGCGCCCTGGCCGGAGGCCGGGTGCCGCCCGATCCACGGCGTATGGGTCGAGGGGGCCGACGAGCTCTCCCACCACGAGTAGGGACCGCTCTGGCTGTTGGCGATCATGAACTCGTAGCCCAGGATCCCTTGGTCACGGTGATGCTGGCTGGTCAGGCCCGCGGTGCCGTCCCCCGCGTTGTAGGCGGACGAGTAGTAGTCGCCGGGGAACCCGCCGAAGGTGTTCGGCGGGAGCTTGCCTTCCAGGCGTGAAAAGCCGTAGTCGTAGGTGCCGTCGATCATGGAAGTGCCTGGCCCGCTGAGCGGGGCGCCGAGCAGGGACCCCTCCCAGGCCCAGCTGCCCAGGGGGGACACCCAATTGGCGTCCTTCGGATTCCGGCACCGGTTGGCGGTGTTGGGCTGGAGGATCGAGCAGGGGAGGTAGTCGAGGTGGTAGCGGTGAATTGTCGCCTTCAAGGTCGTGTTCGTGGCTGAGAGGAGGCTGTCGTACTGCTGGGCTGCCCAAGTGGCCTGGCCGACGTCTCCGACCTGCTGGGCCAGGTAGCGGTAGGCGGCCAGGCCCAGCAGGGCTGAATAGTCGTCGGTCGTCCAGTAGCCCTCGGTGTCGATGTCGTTGGTCGCGCCCATGACCCCCGATGGGCCAGTGCGACCGGACGCGATGGCGTGGGCTGTGTCTTCGATACTCGGCTGAGCGGCGCCCAGTGGGCCCTGCGAGTCGAAGTTCTCCTTGACGAAGGCGAGGTCCCCGGTCTTCATCAGGTAGATCGCCCAGGGAACCGAGTAGGTCCAGACGCCGTCGTCGTACTGCCCTTGGGACCCCATGACGTTGCGCGCTTCGAGGAGCAGCGCGTGGGCGTCAGTGAAGTAGCCCTGGTTGAAGAGATTGGACAGGATTCCGATGACGTCGTGGCTGAACTCGGCCTCGTAGCCGCTCACGCCGGAGTGCAACTGGTTGCCGCTCCGGGCGATCTGGGTATAGATGAAGCCGCTCCTGTATGCGTCCTCAAGGGAGCGATCGGGGACGCTGATCCCGGCGATGGCAGAGAGTTGGCCGTTCCAGAAGCTGCGCATGTGCTCGAAGTGCTGGTCGAAGCTCCCCGCGCTGGCCAAAGCCGCCGCACTGGGCCACGGATAGGCCCCACCAAAACGGTCAGCCGCCACCACGTAGTCGTGGTCGACCGTCGCGTGGGGGGCCACCGCGTCGGGTGCCGTACCGAGCGGCACCAGCCCCGCAGACGCCCCGGGGTCCGCCGCGACGACGTGGTCGGTCGGGTTCGAGACGGCGACTCGGCTGTACACGGCGACATAAGCGTCGCCGCCGATCACCAGTCGATCGGCGAACTCCGTGATCGAGACCCTTGCCCCCGAGTAACCGAAGGAAGTGGTCTGTGCGGGGAGGTAGCCGTCCGCATCCGTCCAGGTCGTAGGAGAGCCGTTGTAGATGCCGAACCCGAAGTCCTTGAAAATTCCGTCCTGGACGACGAAGACCCCGCCAAGGCAGGTGATGACGCCACCCTGGTTGCCCTCCCACCCGATCTCCGACGCCGTGCCGTCGGCGCCGGTGAAGGCGTCGGCGGCGACCGCAGTAGTGAGCTTGCAGTCGTATTGGCTCTTTGGCCCGCTGCCGGTCGTGAGGAGAACCGGGTGCGAGGCGGCCGCACCCGCCGCCGGCCCCAGCGCAACCAGTAGAGCTCCTGTAGCAAGCAGGGCCATTGCTTGGACACCCCTAGCGCTGATACGGGCAAGGCGCGCAGAAGCTTGCACCGTTCGGCGAATCACCCGGTGGGCACCGCCCCGACGACGTCGTTGACGCTAACCCCGAGGCCCGGGAGCGAACCCTGGGAGGTGGCGTCACCGAAGGCGAAGACCCCGCCGTCAGAGCCGACGAGCCAGTAGCCCTTTCCATCTGGCGTGGGGACGATCGAGACGATGTTCGACACGCTGACCCCGAGGCCGGGCAACGAGCCGTAGCTCGTGGCGTCCCCGAAGGCGTAGACCCCGCCGTTGGCCCCCACCACGTAGTAGCCGTTCCCATCTTGCGTGGACGCGATCCCGGTGATGTCCGAGACCGACACCCCGATGCCGGGGAGCGATCCGAGGAATGGGGCGTTCCCGAAGGTGAAGACACCACCGTCCTTCCCTACCAGGAAGTAGCCCCCGCCCCCGGGAGTGGCCACGATACCCACGATGTCATTCACGTGGACCCCGAGCGCCGGGAGCGACCCGAAGAAGCCCGCGCTCTGGCCTGTGGGGAAGACGAAGACCCCGCCGTCGGATCCCACCAGGTCATAGCCCTGGAAGTTGTCGGTCGGCACGATGCCCACGATGTTGGAGACCTTCACGCCGAGGCCCGGGAGCGAGCCGTAGAAGCCCGCGCTCTGGCCTGTGGGGAAGACGAAGGCCCCGCCGTCGGACCCCACCAGGTCATAACCGGTGAAGTTGTTGGTGGGCACGATGCCCACGATGTTGGACACCTTCACGCCGAGGCCCGGGAGCGAGCCGTAAAAGCCCGACGACTGGCCGACAGGGAAGACGAAGACCCCACCGTCGGCTCCGGCGAGGTCGTAGCCAGGATAGGCGAACTGGTCGCCCGACGAGGTACTGCTCGTCCCTCTGGGGCTCGTGACCGTGACATCGACGATACCCGCACCATGCGGGGGAGCTGTCACCGTCATCGAGGTATCGCTGGTCACGGTGAAACTCGGGGCGGCGACGCTTCCAAAGTCAGCCGCAGTGGCTCCGAGAAAATTCGACCCACTAATGGTGACTGTCGTGCCGCCAGTCGTCGGCCCAGAGGTCGGGCTGACGGCGTTCACCACCGGGATACCAGGTGTCATCAGGATGAGCGTCTGATCGGCACTGCCGTCGTAACTCCCTACAGCGGCACACGCCGAGGTCGAGGTGCACGAGACCCCTTCGAGAGAGTCCCCCTGGCTGGTGCTCGTATCGGGGCTGGTGACGATGGACCAGGTGCTCCCGTTCCACTGTTCGATCAGAGTCTGGTCGGCGCTGCTCGTGAAGCTGGCGCCCCCCGCAGCCGTGCAGGCCGAGGTCGAGGTGCACGAGACCTCGTAGAAGAAGCTCTCTTGACTATTGCTCACGTTGGGGCTCGTGACGATGGACCAGGTGTTCCCGTTCCACTGTTCGACGAGCGTCAGGCCGGTTGTGCCGAGGTAGTATTCGCCCGCAGCCGTGCATGCCGAGGTTGAGGTGCACGAGACCCCTTCGAGATAGTTCCCCTGGCTGGTGCTCGTGTTGGGGCTCGTGGCGATCGACCAGGTGCTCCCGTTCCACTGTTCGATCAGGGTCTGGTACGCGGTGCCGGTGTCGTAGTTCCCTACCGCCGTGCAGGCCGAAGCCGAGGTGCACGAGACCCCATTTAGGTTGTTCTCTTCACTGGTGCTCGTGTTGGGGGATGTGTCGATGGACCAGGTGCTTCCGTTCCACTGTTCGATAAGGGTCTGGTCGGCGCTGCCGTCGTAATAGTCCCCCACGGCCGTGCAGGCCGAGACTGAGGTGCACGAGACTCCTTCGAGGGAGTTGTTCTCGCTGGTGCTCGTGTTCGGGCTGGTGGCGATCGACCAGGTACTCCCGTTCCACTGTTCGATGAGCGTCTGGTCAACGGTGCCGGTCATGAATTCCCCAACGGCAACACACATCGAGGCAGAAGTGCATGAGACCCCGTTGAGGAAGTTGCTCTGGCTGGTGCTCGTGTTCGGGCTGGTGGCGATGGACCAGGTACTCCCGTTCCACTGTTCGATGAGCGTCTGACCGGTGGTACCGGTGACGTAGTAGTACCCCACAGCCGTACACCATGAGGCCGAGATGCACGAGACCTTGTTGAGGGAGTTACTTTGGCTGGTGCTCGTGTTGGGGCTCGTGGCGATGGACCAGGTGTTCGAGGCGGCGCTGGCACTCGGTGGATTACCAATGACCCCCAATGACACCGCCCCGAATAGGACAGCGATGACAGCGCCCAAGACAGCGCAGAATCGACAGTTCACGATGCCCTCCTTACTCCCGTGCCCGCCACGCCATGTGCGTAGGTCGTGGCGAGAAGACTGAACGAGTCGCGTCGCAGGCGAATGTTACTGGTCCCCCAATCCTCGTGCTCACGGGGTGTTCTCTCCACCTAAATCGTCGAGTTGGCTTCGATACCTGGCGCGAACGATCAGCGCCGAGCGATCTATATGGGCCAGAACGCTCCCGTCGCCTGACTCAGAGCCGCACAAGATCGAGAGGTAGGCCCTCCCCCCGGACGCGGAATCGGGAGGGCCGTAACCCCCCGACGTTCATTGGCCCCTCTCGCAGTCGGGGTCGCCTAGACCATCGGGAGCGTGGCGCCACCCTCGGCCCGCGACCACTATTGCTGGTTGTCTTCGTGATCGAATCTGGTCAGCGGGCGCTCGGTCCTCAGGGACCGGCCGAGGTGTGGAGGACCCGTCTGCGCACGTCAGGCGGAGGATCAGCGCCGCTGCGCAAGCTCGACCCAGACGGCAGGCGCCGAATCCAAGCTGCGATCGAACTACTAGCCGAGGATCCTCTACCGCGAGCCGCGACCTCGTCGGCGGTGCAGGAGCGCGGCGTGTGCACCGGCAATTGCCGCGTGATCTACGAGATCCACGACGGCGACCTCTTCGCTCTCGTTTTCCGGATGGCCCACCGACGGGAGGTGCCCATCTCCGAACAGTTAGGTGTTCAACTAGCCCCGGCGCAATAGGATTTGAATACCGAAGGAAGGGTGACGCCATGGACACCCAAGGGTTACCAATTCGAGCGCGCGGTGGTAGCGATGGGTGGTGTGCTCTTCGCTATTACGACGTTGTTGCCTTGGATGACCGTGACTGTCCACGTCTCAGTCGCCCGTTCCTCTACCGCCAACCCCTACATCGTCGCCCCGCCAGGCGGGCCCGGTGTTTCGGTAGTGATGTTCTCATTCACCAAAGGCTGGATCCTGGTGCCGATCGTCGTACTGGGAGCGGGCCTCGTGGGAGGTGGGACGGCTCTGGCGGGCCCACTCCGCAAGGTGGGTATCTTCGGGGCCATCATGGTCATCGTCGTCCTCGTGGCAGAAGGGATCGGCTACTACCATCTGCACTCCGCCGGATCCAGCGTCTCATTTGCTAGTGGCGTCGGTCGGGCGACAAGCAGCTCCTCGGTGTCTCTCACTCCCGCCGTCGGCGGGTGGATCACCATTGTCGCCATTGTGGCGCTGCTGGCCTGGGCGGTGATGAGTGGCTCCTCCAGGCGCACGGCACCGTCGGGGTCTCACACCAGGGCGATGGACCTCCCCGTTGCGACTTTTGTTCCCGGTATCGGCCTGGACCCGTCTGAGGGATCAGTTGTCGGAGTGGACCCCGTCGATGTGCCGCTTCCATCCTTCGCCGCAGGCCCCCAGCCAGTAGTGCCAGCTTCGCTCCCCGCTGGCTGGTACCCCGATGAGACCGACGCCGCAAAGCAGCGGTATTACGACGGCACGGCTTGGACCCAACACACTGCTCCGCGCTGAGTGCGCTGGGCCCCATCGGATTGATAGCGGCGATGCGGTCGGGATTCCTGGTCGCATTGAGCATCGGTTTATGAACTGGTGCTTCTAGGCGTGGCTCGAGCACGCTAGGGCATCCCAAAATGTCGCTGGTTGGGTGGCTGCCGGCTGCGCCAGATCCGCGCTCGGAGACAAGCGTGGCGCGTCCCGCCCTCAGGCGCCAGACTGACGGCGTCAGAGGAGGTGGTGTGGACGAGCGACCCGCCACGAGGTACAGGAAAGCACCAGACGGCGTAAGCCTCGCCTACCAGGTGAGCGGTGATGCGCCAGTAGACCTCCTTTTCCCACCGTCACTCGGTGTCCCGATCGATCTGCTCTGGGAGGACGCAGGATTCGCCCGTTTCGCGAAGCGCCTCTCCGGCTTCAGCCGCACGATCTGGTACGAGCCCCGGGGTCTGGGCGCTTCAGGTGGTGACTGTCTCGATGCTCTCACACCCGAGATCATGGACGCCGACATCACGACGGTGTTCGACGCCGCCGGGTGTGACAGGGTCGCATTCGTCGGAACAGGCACAGCGGGTTTCGGAGCCATCCGCTATGCCGCAAGCCACCCCGAGCGAATCAGCGCCCTAATCCTCATGGACACCTACGCGCACTACGTGCGAGAAAGAGAGTATCCGTGGGGGGTGCCGCCGGACATCCTGGAGCACATCACTACCTCGGCGGCGCAAGGGCGGGGAACGGCCGAGTCACTGGAGATCCTCGCGCCGAGTAAGTCCGGCGATGAAGGGTTTTATGCATGGTATGCCCGAGGCGAACGGTTGGGGCTGCGTCCGGATCAGCTCGCCGCCATGATGCGATCAGCTTGGATGGAAGATGTCCGCGCACTACTCCCGGCCCTTTACGTGCCTACGCTTGTCCTTCACCGGCTGGGAAACCGCTTCATAGACGTCGGGGCCGGTCGGTATCTGGCCGAGCACATTCCGGGAGCCAAGTTCGTCGAGCTGCCCGGCGAGGATCACCTGTTCTTCGTCGGCGACACCGACGCCCTCCTCGACGAGGTCGAGGAATTCCTGACCGGTGGTCACCAGGCACCCGAGGGCGACGTCGTCACCGCAACGGTCCTCTTCACCGACATCGTCTCTTCGACCGAGCAGTCGGCCCGCATGGGCCATCGTAAGTGGACAAATTTGGTCGACGATCACGACGCCATGGTCCGGACCACGCTGGCTCGCCACCGTGGTCGAGAGGTCAAGACCATGGGCGACGGATTCCTTGCCACGTTCGACGCAACTACTCGGGCCGTGCGGGCGGGAACGGAAATCGTGGCCGCGGCAAAGCACATAGGCCTCGAGGTACGGGCCGGTGTCCACGTTGGTGAAGTCGAGGTCCGGCCAGACGACGTGGTCGGCCTGGCAGTCAGCATCGCCAAGCGGATCTGTGATCTTGCCGGCCCGGGGCAGGTGCTGGTATCGGAGGTCGTCAATGGCCTCCTTGTCGGGTCGGACATCGCCATGTCCGAGCAGGGCACCTACGGCCTGAAGGGAGTGCCTAGCGAATGGCGCTTGTTCGCCGTCGGCGGCTGATGACCGAGGGGTCGCCCAGGGCCCTGCGGGTTTGTGGCCGTGAGCCACGGCTTACTGGTCCCTGGCCCTCTCTCCCGCAGGCGGATCGTCCATTGCCTCGTACATACAGGCTCGACACAATGCATGCGTGGCCAGCGTCGTGACCGCGAAGGTTCCCAGCGGGAAGGCGCGTGTTCCCGCTCAGCTCCGGCACCGATGGGGCATTGCCGGTGGCGGTGACGCTGGCGTTCATCTACCTCGGGGATGCGGCACTTGTCTTGCCGGGCGGCAGAGGCGGCGAAGGCCGAGGTACGGCAGGTAGTGGCAGGGCGGAGCGCACGCCGAGTCTCTGGCCGCCATCGACGACCCTCACCTTGCCCTCTAGGTGTTGCCAGACCAGAAATGTTGATGTTCAGGCCGAGGGCCGAGCGCGGCCCGGTGCCACGGTGCGCGCAAGGATTCCAAGTGTGGCACGGAGCGCGCTCTCGGGAATAACCGGGAAGATAGCCGCGTCTTTCCAGCTCTGGTCGACAGAAGACCAATCGTAGTACGAGGTGACCAGCGTCCCCTCATCAATCGGCTTCAGCTTGTAACCGTAAACATGGCCAAGGTTGAGCTGACCTTCGATCTTCCACGCGATCTCGCGGTCCGGCTCTAATGTAACGATCCTGACGGTGACGTCGTACAGGCCCAGTGGGTGATCATTGAGCGCCTCGCGATCCATGTGAACTACGAAGGAGTCGCCGACAGATCTGACCGGATCACCCGTGGCATCCATCAACATGCCCGAACTGTCGATGGCGACATGCCCGTGTGGATTGGTCAGCACCTCGAAGATGGTCGCTGGGTTTGCCGCAATTGCTCGTTGCACCTCCAACCGTTCAGCCACGGCCGCCATCATTGCACGTCCCGGTATGGCGCGTATGCGGCGATCCCGAGCAGTGGCGATTCGACTGGAAGCAGTCCTGACCCCGAGAGGAGTGGCTGGACGAACTTCAAATGCACGGCCGTCACTCTCAACTCACCCAGGGCAGCTGGAGTGACTGTTGGTAAACGCCGGGGCGATCATCGACGCCGCGGCGGCCGCTTCACGTCCGCGGCTGCGGCGGCCACCGCCGTACGAACCTCACGGACGGGAGCTATCGAACGGCGAGGCACTGCTAAGGCCTCGCCGACAGCCCTCAGGGCAGCTTCATTTGCTCGTCCTCTATCGGTCGCCTCAATTGCCGGACTACCAACGTCCCGTGTCGTAGAGCCCACCGACGAAGGTGCTGGATGCACCCGATCGGACATGGATCTCGATGCGCACGGTTCCAGCCTCGCCCACAGCTTGTCCCAGACAGCTGCGGGGATGATGGGCACTTCGGAGGGTGGGGTTCCGTGCCACGTGCCCTCCCGGCCCGCCGGAAGCTCAGGCAGAAGCGATGACTGCGCCGAACTGGATGGTGCCTACCGACACGCCAGGTGCCTCGGCACCTTCGGGAGGCGCGAAAGCGTGGGCCTGGTCTTCGGTCTCGAACACCTCGATCGAGACCCCGTGTAAGTGGTCGACGGCTACGAAGTAGGCGCCCAGGAAACCGGGGGCCCCTTTCATCCTTGGGATGACCTCGTCGTTGAGGCCCCGCTCGGCTTCGGCCAGGTCCGCAATGTTTGCGTGTATCACTCTGGCGTGCATGGCTGATCTCCCTGTTCGTGGGCGGGTAGCGGGTACTCGTGAGAAACCCGACTGGCAACCTATCCTGCCGGTATGGCCTCGGCCTTGTTCGGTTTCGACCAAGAGCTCAGACCGAGCGATCTCCGTGCTTCTTACGGCGCTCGGCGAGGGCAAAGGAGGTGTTCATGAAGCTTCATGAACACCCTTTGAGCGGGGTGTTCATGAAACGCAACGACAGTATTCGTCCTTCCCCTACGACAATCGGGGACACTCTCCGAAGAGCTGTAGTTGATGCTCGATCGGTATCGAAACCGTGTAGTCCACCTCCAAACCAGCGCGTCGAACCCTTCACCCTGCGACCGAGCCAACGTGGACTGCGCGGGCGTGACACGATGAGTTAGTGAAGACGCTCATCATCGGCGCGGGAATGGCAGGTTTGACACTGTCGGGCTACCTCTGCCAACAGGGACGCCCGCCAGTCATCATCGAGCGATCCACGGCAGCCGAGGGCGGCTACGCCCTCGGCTTATATCCCCTGGGCAGCTGTGTACTCCACGGTCTTCGCACCTACGAGACCCTCGTCGGGGAGGCTTAGGCAGTCGAGCGCTACGAGCTTCGAGACGGCCGGGGGCGTGTACTCCAGATGCTCGACATGTCGGTCCTGACCGGAAAGGTGGGGCCGATGCTGATGATCGGTCGTGCTGAGCTGGCTCGGCTGCTCGAAGCCAGCTGCGCCAGCGCTGACCTTCGCCGAGGAGTGACCGTCAGATCTCTCGTCCAGGACCCCGACGCCGTTGAGGTCAGCTTCGATGATGGGACAACGGAGCGCTTCGATCTGGTGGTCGCCTGCGACGGCCTGGGTTCGCCAACCCGAGATCTGGTCTTCGGCCCGCCAGCAGCCTTTGACTCGGGGTGGGTGCTGTGGACCTGGTGGACAGATGCCGAGAGTTTCGATGCGGCCGTTGTGCGCGAATGGTGGGGAACGGGCTGCTTCTTCGGCGCCTACCCATCACCGGGGAGAGTCATGTGTGCCGCGGGTGGCCCGGCCGGTCCTTGGCCCGGGGAGGATATCCGCTCGCCGCTCCAACGCCAGCTCGCCGGTCTGATCGACCATGCCCCCGCCGTGGCCGAGGCCATCGACGGTCTGGCCGATCCATATCGGTGGGAGATGCGCGATGTCCGTTGCGAGCGCTGGGTCGACCGCCGGGTCGCGCTTTGCGGCGATGCCGCCGCTGGATTCTTACCCACCGCTGGCGTGGGCGCCTCCAACGCCATGCGGGCGGCAGCTGGTTTGGCCGACGAGCTGTCGCGTGCCGATGCTTCGAGCGTCCCCTTGGCCCTGGAGCTCTATGAGAAGCGTTGCCGCCAGGTGGTCGAGCGCAATCAGACTGACTCACGACGTCTGGCGCGAGTAATGTTTGTCCGGCGCCCAGCCCTTGCCCGGGCTCGTGACCACCTGGCGCGTCACTATCCGGCAGAGCGGGTGCTGCGTCAAATTATTGACAGCGTGTATCAGCCTTTCTGACCCGTCGGAATCCCAATTGGGCCTGATTGGCTTGAGGGGCTGAACCGTGTTCGGGGTGCGCCAGTTCACCGGGATTGAGACCCACGTTTGGTCGTGCCGCATCCCGTGTTCCCCGCATTCCTCATAACCCGAACGACTGGCACCCGTTCGTTCGTTCGAACACACGTCGCCCGCTTGGTTTCGGCAGGCAATAGTTAGCTAGTACAATCATTAGCATATGAATCCACCGGAAGCCAAGGTCGGTCGAGACGACATCGTCGATGCGGTCCTGAGCGCCAGCCGGGTGCTGGTTTCCCTGGCCGCCCGCTCCCTGGGCGATGTGGCCGAAGAGGTGACCCTCACGCAGTACCGGACGCTTGTCGTCCTGGCATCTCGCGGTCCCCAAAGCCTGATCAACCTGGCCGAGGCGATAAACGTCACATCTCCTACGGCCACCCGCATGGCCGACCGGCTGGTCCGAAAGGGCCTCATCGCCCGGCGACACGAACAAGGCGACCGCCGCCTGATCCGCTTGACGCTGACTGCGAGGGGCAAGGCTCTCGTCGACGCCGTCACTGCTAGGCGGCGAAGCGAGATTGCCAGCCTCATGTCGGCTATCCCGGCGGATCAGAAGCTCGCGCTAGTTGATTCCTTGCGCCGGCTCGCCGCGGCGGCGGGCGAGGTTCCCGAACAGGACTGGTCTCTCGGGTGGGACCTTTGATCCCGACGGTGTTCCCGTGAGCAGTCTCGGTCGCCTCTCGCTTCGGGCCACGCTGGTCCGAGCCTCTCGGTGGCTTGCTGGCACCTCGTATCTGCAGAAGTGGCTTGTCCTGGGATCACTGATCGGCATCATGGCCGGGGTCGGGGCCATTGTGTTTTACGAGGCCCTCCTCTTTACCACTCACCTCTTCTTGGGCGTGCTGGCCGGCTATCACGTCCCCACCCCTGCCATAGAGGGGGGACACAGGGCATCGAGCTGGTTCGCCCGCCCCTGGGCATTGCCGTTGATCGTGGGTCTCGGTGCCCTTCTGGGTGCGGTGCTGGTCTACCGCTTCGCCCCCGACGCGGAAGGACACGGGACCGACGCGGCCATCTCGGCCGTCCATCACAACCCGAGAGGCATCCGATTTCGCACTGTGATCGTCAAACTCGTCGCCTCGGCCCTCACAATCGGCTCGGGTGGTTCGGGCGGTCGGGAGGGCCCAACCGGCCAGATCAGTGCCGGTTTCGCCTCCCTCTTGGCCCGAGAACTCGATCTCAGCCCTGCCGACGCCCGCACGGCAGTGGTTACCGGCATCGGCTCGGGGATCGGGGCCATCTTTGGCGCCCCACTCGGTGGTGCGGTGTTGGCTACCGAGATCCTCTATCGCGATGACTACGACGGCACCGCCCTGCTGCCGTGCTTCATCGCTTCCATCGTGGGCTATGTCATCTTCGCCTCGGTGGTCGGGTTCACGCCCCTGTTCGGCTTCAACGGCTACCACTTCGCCGATCCGGTGAACCTGCCCTGGTTCGCCCTTATCGGCGTCCTGGGTGGATGTATCGGCCTGCTCTACGCCAAGGGCTTCTACGGGATCGCCGCCGTCTTCGAACGGTTTCGGGGTCCTCGCTGGATCAGGCCTGCCATCGGGGGTGTGCTGGTCGGCTGTCTGGGCCTCGTGATCCCCGAGGTGTTGGGCACCGGGTACGGCTGGATTCAACAGGGCCTCGGTTCCCGTCTCCTCACTCTGCCGTTGTGGATCGTCCTCATCGTGCCCTTCGCCCGAATCGTGGCCACTGGGCTTTCGATTGGATCGGGCGGGTCAGGGGGCATCTTCGGGCCGGGCATGGTGATCGGTGCGTTCACCGGGGCTGCGGTCTGGCGCCTCTTCGAGCCGATAGTGCCCTCGATGGGGCACGACCCCGCACCCTTTGTGATCATCGGCATGATGTGCTGTTTTGGGGGCATCTCCCGGGCCCCGTTGGCGGTGATGCTCATGGTGGCGGAGATGACCGGGAGTGTCTCCGTCCTGGCCCCGGCGATGATCGCCGTGGGGCTCTCGTGGTTCATCGTCCGCCGGAGCGACGACACGATTTATCGGAGCCAGCTCAAGAACCGTGCCGATGCGCCAGCCCAGCGGCTCCTGACCGGGATGCCGGTGTTGGCGAACGTGGCTGTGGGGCTGGCCATGACAGCCCCTCGGCTGGTCCTCGCCGAGTCAGACGCCGGCGCGCCCGCTGGCCAAGAGATGGAACGGGCGAACGTGCCGGGGGCTCCGGTCGTCGACGGAGCCGGCCGATTCGTCGGCACGGTCTCCGCCTCAGATCTCAAAAGTCCTGGGACGAGGGAAAGGTCGATCGCCACAGTGGTGGACAAGACAGCCCCGTCTGTTCCCGATACGGCGACCCTCGATGTCGCACTCGACGCCCTACTCACCACCCCTAATCACTGGGTCTCGATTCTGGACGAAGACCGTCGCGTGGTCGGGACCATCTCGACCTCGGACGTGGTGCGCGGGTATCGACTCGGGTTGCTAGCGAATCTCCGCCAACTCAACGGCACTGCCAACTCCAGTGAGATGGCCCAGGTTGAGGTAGCGAGAACCTCTCCCCTTGTGGGCATGAGAATTCGGGCAGCTCGACTACCGCTCAGCGTCATCGTTACCACCATCGAACGCAATCGGGAGATCGTCGTCCCAAGCGGGGACACCGTCCTGGCGGCTGGCGACCAGTTGTTACTCATCGGCAAACAATCCGACGTTGACCAGTTCAGAACGCTGGCGTTCTGTGTGGTGGCCACCGGAGAGAATCAGTGACCTTGACAGGACCTCAAAGACAGTGCCGCTTCCGTCGGGTTGTGGGAGCTCACCGGCCGAAGTTAAGTGGCGGCGCCGGAGACGAGCTGATCAGGAATCTGAACAGCGTCGACCGGGGAGGAGATGTCAGTTCGGCCGTTCGGACCCGGGTTATTGGGGCACCCATTTTCGGCAGAGGTCAACGGGTCTGGTCAACCTCTGCCTACTGCCGCTCTAACTAATGTCGAATAAGCTCGTCGCACGATTGGAGATCAACGTGGCTACCCCAGACCCGAACGACATTTTATCACTTCCGCAGGCCGACCAGGAGGCCATCGGCACCACCTTGATATCGCTATTGAGCGGCTTCCAAGAACGCAATGCTGACAAGCTGGTCGGGATCTATACCTCGGACGCTGATTGGGTGAATGCATTCGGAAGTGTGAAAAAAGGCGGTGGCGAGATCGTCGAGTACCTCCGAGGGCTGTTCTCTGACGACAACTTCAACGCTGGGACGTTGAAGGCTCCTCCTGAAACCTCGATCCGAGTTCTGACTCCTGATGTGGTGCTTGTCTCGGCTCACTTACAGGTTGAGGGTCAGAAGCTCGTGGGCGGAGGTGAGATCGAGGAGAGGGACAATTATTCCCTTCGAGTTCTCCAACGTCAGTCCGATGGCACCTGGTTGATTGTGTCGGAGATGTACAACGACGCCAACCGGGAGACAACCTACGAAAATCATTCATAGCTCCCTCGCTTGCTGGAGTGTCTCAGACCACCGGGACCGAGTTATGCCGAGGAATAGTGATCCTGACGAGAACGCAGAACTGCCGGCCTGAGGGCCGGCAGTTCTGCAATTCCGTGCTTGGAACCGCCCACGGAGCCTCTCTGGCCGCCGTTTGGGGGGTTCATGAAGACTGCAGGTGTCGTTTCATGAACACCCGCGGTGGAGGTGGCGGGAATCGAACCCGCGTCCTCCGGCATCTCAATAGGCCTTCTCCGAGCGCAGCCGGTAGAGGATTGTCGGGGGCTCCACTGCTACCGGCACCTATGGCGCCCCGTATCCGGCTTCGGTGTCCCTGAGGGTCGGTCGGAGCAACCCCTCAGGTGAGCCCTACTTGATGACGCTCGTACCCGGCCCGTAGGGCTGAGACCGGACGAACGTCGCAGTTCTTAGGCTGCGAGCGCGAGCTGAGGCTCGGCGTTTGTTTTTGGTTCCGGCTCTTTAACGTGGTTCCGGAGACCACGGCTCGCTTCTCCTATATCAACGACCGGAGTCGAGACCATTCACCCCCGGGATCTTGTCGGACGCTTCCTATCTGGATAGCCCCACCATTCTACCGGATCGGGGGTCATCCCCACCGCTCGGCGGTGCGAGCCGCCCGCGCCGCTTCCCGCTCGGCGTCCCTGGTCAAGATGACCTGGCGCTTGTCGTGCAGCTTGCGCCCCCTGGCCAGCGCCAGCTCGACCTTGGCCTTGCCGTCGCGGAAGTACAGGGCGGTAGGGACCAGGGTCAGCGCCTGCTGCTGGGTGCGGCCCATGAGCTCGTCGATCTGGCGGCGGTGGACCAGGAGCTTGCGCTTGCGATCCGGGTCGTGGGCCCCCACGCCGGTGGCGAACTGCCAGGGGGGGATGTGGAGACCGAACAGCCAGAGCTCGCCGTCCGAGACCCGTGCGTAGGCGTCGGAGAGCTGGGCCTTGCCTTCCCGTAGGGACTTCACCTCGCTGCCTTGGAGCACGATGCCCGCCTCGAAGGACTCGAGGATCTCGTAGTCGTGCCGGGCCCGGCGGTTGGTGGCCACCCGCCGGTCCCCGGCGTGGGCCGCGGCCTCGCGGGCCGCCGCCCGCTTCGCCGCCGTTTTCTTGGCCCGTGCCATCGTCCGAGGGTACCGGCCGGCCGTGCGGCCGAGCTCCGAGTCGTTGGCCGGGATCCGCGTCGGCCCAGGCCAGGACCATTACGCTCACCAGCGTGCTGCGCCTGCCCAACGAGATCTACCTCAAGATGATCGGCCACTGCATCACCGGTCTGCCCGACGAGGCGTGCGGCCTGCTGACCGGTGAGTACGGCGGCGGCGAGGTCATCGGTTGCTACCCGACCCCCAATGCCGCCGCCTCGGCCAAGGTCTACTCGATCGACCCCTTGGAGATCCTCAAGGTGGACCGCGACGCCCAGGAGCACGGGGTCGACATCATCGGCGTCTTCCACTCCCACACCCATACCGACGCGTACCCCTCACCGACCGACGTGGCCCAGGCCCTGGACCCCGGGTGGCACTACGTGCTGGTCTCGCTGCGCGACAGCCAGCCGGTGGTCCGGAGCTACGCCATCGTGGAGGGCACGATCACCGAGGAGTCGGTGGTGGTGCTCACCCACGCCGCCCAGGCCAGCTGAGGCGGTGGGGGACTCTCCCGGAGGGCGCCCGGGGCCGGGCAGCCGGTAGAATCCCAACCGGAACAGTCAACATTTCGAGGCCCGTGGGTGTCCGCCCCGGCCACAACCGCCTGAGACCGGGAGGTCCCGTGCCCGTCGCCGTCCGCCTGCCGACCGTCCTCCGCTCCCAGGCCGGGGGGCACGCCACCGTGGTGGTCGAGGGAGCGGCGACCATCGGTGACGTGCTCCAGGGCCTGGTCGGCCAATACCCGGGCATGGCCGGGCAGGTCCTGAACGACGACGGCACCCTCCACCGCTTCGTCAATGTGTACGTGAACGACGACGACGTCCGGTATCTCTCGTCCCTCGAGACACCGGTCGCCGACGGCGACGAGGTCACCATCCTCCCCGCGGTGGCCGGGGGCTGATCGCCGGCGCCATGACCTCGTACGGCAGCGTCCTCGACCTGATCGGCGACACGCCGATGGTCGAGGTGAGCCAGCTCAGCCCCAACCCGGCGGTGCGCATCCTGGTGAAGCTCGAGGGGCGTAATCCCGGCGGCTCGGTCAAGGACCGGGTGGCGCTCTCGTTGGTCCAGCAGGCCGAGAAGGACGGGACCCTGGTCCCGGGCCGTCCCGGCCAGGTCCTGATCGAGCCCACCTCGGGCAACACCGGCATCGGCCTGGCCCTCGTCTGCCGGGTCAAGGGCTACCACCTAAAGGTGGTCCTGCCGACCAACGTGTCGACCGAACGCCGTCAGCTGCTCACCTTGTGGGGGGCCGAGATCATCGAGTCGCCCGGCGCGGAGGGATCCAACGGCGCCGTCCGCATGGCCCTGCGCCTGGTTGAAGAGCACCCCGAGTGGGTGTTCCTCTACCAGTACGCGAACCCGGCCAATCCCCAGGCCCACTACGAGGGCACCGGGCCCGAGATCTGGCGGGACTGCCCCGAGATCACCCACTTCGTGGCCGGACTCGGCACCTCGGGCACCCTGCTCGGCGCCGGGCGCTTCTTGAAAGAGCAGAACCCCGCCCTCGAGGTCTGGGCGGTCGAGCCCCCGGCGGGCGAGATGGTCGACGGACTGCGCAACCTCGACGACGGCTACATCCCGCCGATCTTCGAGCAGCTGGGTGGGGCCGGGCTCTTGGACCGCAAGACCGTGGTGCGACCCAAAGAGTCGATCGAGTGGACCCGTCGGTTGACCGAGGCGGGGCTCTTCGTCGGCATCTCGTCGGGGGCGGCGATGGCCGGGGCGGCCAAGTGCGCGGCCCAGGTGCCCCCCGGTGAGGAGGCGGTGATCGTCGTGGTCTCGGCCGACGACGGTTGGAAGTACTTGTCCACCGGGGCCTGGACGGACGACCTCGACGAGGTCGTCGCCCGGGCGGCGTCGATGATCTACTTCTGAGGGCCGGTGAGCGCCCCCGGGCCCCCCGGGCCGAACACGTTGACGGTCCTCGGGTGCGACGGCGGGTACCCCGGCCCGGGCGGCGCGGGGAGCGGGTACCTCGTCGAGTGCGGACCGACCAGCCTGTGGCTCGACGCCGGGCCGGGCACCTTCGCCAACCTCCAGCAGGTGCGCGATCCGGGGACCGTCGACGCGGTGGTGCTCTCCCACGAGCACCCCGACCACTGGTCGGACCTCGAGTCCTTCGCCGTCTGGCTCATGCAGGTGGGCGGTGGGCGCACGGTGCCGGTCCACGCCCCCCCGGGGCTACGGGCCCGCTCCTACTTCGCCGACAGCCCCGTCTTCGACTGGCACGAGACCACCGCGGGCCGGACCCTCACCGTGGGCAGCCTCGGGTGCCGCTTCGTGCGCACCGACCACGGCCCACCCACCTTCGGGCTCCGGCTCGACCCCCTGGCACCGCTCGACTCGGGTCCGGCCCCGGCTCCCGATCTGTCCCGTTCCCTGGCCTTCTCGGCCGATTCGGGGCCGGGTTGGTCCGTGGACGAGCTGGGGTCGGGCATCGGGACCTTCTTGTGCGAGGCCACCTACCTGGCCGACCAGGAAGGGACGAACCACCACCTGAGCGGGCGCCAGGCCGGGTCGATGGCGGCCGAGGCGGGCGTGGTGCGGCTCGTGCTCACTCACCGGTCGCCTACGGTGTCGGCCGACGCGTTGGCCGCCGAGGCCGACGTGGCCTTCGGGCGGCCGGTGCTGCAGGCATCGACCGGCCGGGTCTTCGAGTGGTGAACCGGGTTCCGGTCCACCGGCACCGACAGAGGAGCGAGACGTGAGCACGACCGACGGGGCCGACCCCCGCACCCTCCGAGCCGACGGGCGGTCGCTCGACCAACTCCGTCCGGTCGCCTTCGACCGAGACTTCACGGTCTTCGCCCCCGGTTCGGTCCTGGTCTCGATGGGCCGCACGAGGGTGCTGTGCACCGCCTCGGTCGAAGAGCGCGTCCCACCGTGGATGCGTGGCCGCGGCAAGGGCTGGGTCACTGCCGAGTACTCCATGTTGCCCGGGTCGACGGCCGAGCGGGCCTCGCGGGAGGCGGCCAAGGGAAAGCAGTCCGGGCGGACCCAAGAGATTCAGCGCCTCATCGCCCGGTCGTTGCGGGCCGTGTCGGACCTGGTGGTGCTGGGCGAGATCCAGGTGACCGTGGACTGCGACGTCCTGCAGGCCGACGGCGGCACCCGCACCGCCTCAATCTGTGGCGCCTACGTGGCCCTGCACGACGCCTTCACTCGGATGGTCCAGAAGGGTCAGCTGGCCGGCCACCCCCTGACCGACGCGGTGGCCGCGGTGTCCGTCGGCATCGTCGACGGCGTCGCCATGGTCGACCTCCCCTACGAGGAGGACTCCCGGGCCGAGGTGGACATGAACGTCGTCATGACCGGGTCGGGACGCTTCGTCGAGGTGCAAGGTACCGCGGAGGGCCAGGCCTTCAGCCGTTCCGAGCTGACCGAGATGCTGGCCCTGGCCGAGGAGGGGATCGCCCAGCTCTTGAAGGCCCAGGCCGAGGTGCTGGCCCGGCCACCGGCCCCGCGTTGAGCGATCCCCTGGGCCCCCGCTCGGCCCGGCTCACCTTGGTGCTGGCCACGGCGAATCCGGACAAGACGGCCGAGATCGCCGCCATCCTCTCCGCCTCGGCGCCGGTCGACCTGGTGCCCCGCCCCCCCGAGGTGCCCGAGGTCGAAGAGGACGGCGAGACCCTCTACGACAACGCCCGCCTCAAGGCCCGTGCGCTGTGCAGTGCCACCGGGCTGGGGGCAGTGGCCGACGACACCGGCCTCGAGGTGGACGCACTGGACGGCGCCCCGGGCGTCTATTCGGCCCGCTATGCCGGCGAGCAGGCGACCTACGCCGACAACGTGGCCAAGCTGCTGGCATCGCTGGCCGCCCTCGACGACGGCGGCGGGTCCCGCCGGGCCCGGTTCCGCACCGTCGCCCTGGCGGTCTTCCCCGACGGCACGGAGACCTGGGCCGAGGGCACCGTCGAGGGCACCATCACCGCCGAGGCCCGGGGCGGCGGTGGCTTCGGCTACGACCCGGTGTTCGCCCCCGACGAGGGCGGAGGCCGCACGTTCGCCGAGATGTCCCCCGAGGAGAAGCACGCCTGCTCCCACCGCGGCCGGGCTTTCCGGGCCCTCGGCGCCGACCTGGCCCGCCGTCTCGCCGCCAGCCGGGACTGAGGGCACTGCCGTAGCATCGATCGGGGCTGGTTCGAGCCCCGGTCCTCGGGCCGGGCGCCGGGCCGGGCCGGGCCGCCGACTGCGACGGTCGACCGGGGGCCGCCGACCGGGCTCCGCCGAAAGGGACAGGGACGGCGACAGGGGAGGAGGAAATCCGGTGCCGTACAACACACTGCGGGTCGTTCACGACGCCGACGCTCACATCATGGAGACGCCGGGCTGGCTCCGGGACCACGCCGACCCCGCCGTGCGGGACCGGATCGAGCCGCTTCGCTTCCCGAGCGGCAACGAGCTGCGCCAGACCGGCGACCCCGATGCCCAGAAGGAGGACCTCGAGGCCGCCTTCGAGCGCCTGGCCGCCACCCACGCCTCGGCGGCGTACCGGGACGACGAGGCCGGCCAGATCATGACCCGCAAGAACTACGCGGCGACCGGCTCGTTCATCGCCGGGGACCGGCCCCGGGCCCTCGACCTGCTCGGATTCTCGAGCCAGTTGGTCTTCAACACCTTCCACAACCGTCGCCTCCACGACTGGGAGCACGGCGGCGACCTGGACCTGGCCTACGGGGCGGCCCGGGCCCACAACCGGGGCATGGTCGAGTTCTGCTCGGTCGACCGCCGCCTCCTGCCCACCTGCTACGTGCCCCTGGCCGACTTCGACCGGGCGGCGGCGATGGCCGACGAGGCCCTTTCGATGGGGGCGGCGGCCCTGCTGGTGGCCTCGGGGTGCCCACCCGGGCACTCGCCCAGCCACCTCGGGCTCGACCCGATGTGGGCCCGGGCCCAAGAGGCCGGGGTGCCGGTGGTCTTCCACGTCGGGGGAACCGGTGACCTGGTCGACCCGGCCTACTTCTTGAACGGCCTGCCGGTCCCGCCCGACTTCCACGGCGGCGACGAGAATTTCCGCTCGGTCGACTACATGGGCATCCCCGGTCCCCCGGCCCAGACCCTGGCCACGATGATCTTCGACGGGGTCCTCGAGCGCTTCGAGGGACTTCGGATCGGGGTGATCGAGCAGGGGGCGATCTGGATCCCCTCGTGGACCCGCCAGATGGAGGCGGCCTTCGACGCCTTCGGTCGCCACGAGGAGCGGCTGCGCGCCCTGTCGCTGCGTCCGACCGACTACGTCCGGCGCCAGGTCCGGGCCACGCCGTACCCGACCGAAGACGTCGGGTGGATCATCGCCCAGAGCGGCCCCGAGATCGCCATGTTCTCCTCGGACTACCCCCACGTGGAGGGGGGCCGCAGGCCCCTCGAGCACTTCGAGGCGTCGCTGGCCGGGACCGACGAGGAGGCCCGGCAGCGCTTCTACGTCGACAACTTCTTGGACCTGCTCGGGGCGGCCGCTGCCCCGCTCGCGGCCTGAGGCCGCCGGTCAGGAGGTCGGGGCGTCCTTGCGCTCGGGCCGCCAGAAGGTCAACAGGAGCAGGGCGCACCCTCCACCCCCGCCGACCACGGTGATCAAGAGCCCCCACCAGCCCCAGAGGTGCTGGAGGGCGCTCACGTGGCCGTCCACACTCCAGGCCCCGGGCCCCAGGGTGCCCACGGCCACCCCCACCAAGGTGAGGGTGGCCACGTACTCCCACCCCTCGCCCGGCCGGAAGATGAAAAAGCCGTTCTTCAGGTGGTTGGTGATCAGGGCGACGAGCATGACCCCCACCACCCCGGCCGTGGCCACGGGGGTGAGCAGGCCCAGCACCAACAGGGCGCCCGCCCCGACCTCGGTCAGGCTGGCCGTCCAGGCGTGGAGGATGCCCGGCTTCATCCCGAGGCTCTCGAACCAGCGGGCCGTGCCGGCGATCTTGCCGCCGCCGTAGATGTGGTTGATGCCGTGGGCCAAGAACACCCCGGCCAGGGTCAGGCGAAGGATCAAAAGGGCGGTGTTCACCGATCCGCTGGAGACATCGCCCAGCGTCACAAGGTGGCTCAGAGGGATCACGTCGGTGCCTTTCGTTGGCGCCGGGCTGCCGGCGGAGGGGTCGTCGTGGTGGGCGGATCGGCGCGCTCAGCGGATGCGGGGCTTCACCCGCTGGCCCGAGGCGAAGGCCCGCTGGCCCTCGGCCAGGCTCTCCTGGTCGGTCCCCAGCCCGACGAAGGCCCACCCGAGGTCGAGGGCCTGGCCCCGGGAGAGTTCCCGGCCGGCCCACAGTGCCCGCAAGGAGCCCTGGACGGCCAGGGCCGGGGCGGCGGCGATCTGGGCGGCCACCCAGCCGGCACGCTCGCGCAGTTCGGGGGCCGCGCAGACCTCCGAGACGAACCCGATCTCGTGGGCCCGGGCGGCCGACATGCGCTCGGAATTGCCGAGGAGGGTGATCCGCAGGATCTCGCCGAAGGGCATCTTGGGCAGCAGGTGCAGTGGTTCGTAGCCGGCGGCCATGCCGTAGCTCACGTGGGGGTCGAAGAAGGTGGCGTGCTCGGCCGCCACGATGATGTCCACCTCGCCCAGCATGTAGAAGGCCCCGCCGCAGGCCATGCCGTTGATGGCGGCCACCACCGGCTTCCACAGGTCGTTGGACTTGGGCCCGATGTTCTCACCGGGGTCATCGAACATGAACGGCGTGGAGCCTGACCCGACGTGCACCGGCTCGGGACCCGCGCCCGGGTCCGGCGCGCGTCGGCACCCGCGCCGGCGGCGTTGGTTGCCCGGGCGTCGCCCAGGACCTCGTTGCGGTCGATCCCGGTGCAAAAGGCCCGGTCGCCCGAGCCGGTGAGCACGACGGCGCGCACCGAGTCGTCCCGGCGAAGCCATCGCCACACCGTCCGGAGCTCGTGCTGCATGGTGGCGTTGAAGGCGTTGAAGACGTCGGGGCGGTTGAGGGTCACCCAGGCGACCCCGTCGGCCGCCTCGTAGGTGATGGTCTCGAATTCGGGCACGGCGACACGATAACCGTCCGACCGGGCCGCACCGGGGTGCCCGGGCCAGCAGCGGACCCGGCCCGGGCAGACGGGCGCCGGAGTGGGCGCACCCGCTACGTTTGGCACCGCGCCGGGGCCGTCCCGGCGCCTGCGGCCCGACGGTGGTCCGGCCGCCCGCGGGCGATCGATGGAGGAGCGACAGTGAGCGACGGGGCGAGCACCGACAAGGAGATCCTCGTGGGGATCATCGGCCAGCCGACCGGCACGTCCAAGGTCGTGATCGAGCGGGGGCCGGTCTCGTTCTTCGCCGACGCCGTGCTCGAGGAGAGCCCGATCTACAAGGACCCCGAGAAGGCCAGGGCGGCCGGGCTGGCCAACATCCCGGCCCCCCCGACCTTCGCCTTCGCCGTGGAGAACTGGGGCAAGTACCCCGAACTCCAGCCGTCCGACGCCCTCGGGGGCAACCCGCTCATGAAGGCCCTCGGGCCCCTCATGGCCAAGGGGGGGATCATCCTCCACGGTGAACAGGAGTTCGTCTACCACCGCCCGCTCGTGGTGGGCGACGTCCTGGTCGGTGAGGGGACCGTGGTCGACGCCTACCAGAAAGAGTCCAAGGGCAAGACGATGACCTTCGTGGTCTCAGAGACGATCTTCTGCGACGACAAGACGGGTGAGCCCGTGGTCACGGCCCGCTTCAACGTTCTGCACCGGGTCTGACCCGCCGCCCGGCCGCCGTCTGGGCCGTCGGGCGCCGGTCGCGCTAGAACGTGTTCTTGTGAGAACGGCCACCACCGAGGCGCCCCCGTGCCCATCGGGCTGAGCGAGGAGCACGAGGAGCTCCGCCGGTCCCTGCGGCGCTGGGTCGAGTCCCGCTGCCCGCCGGCCGTCACCAGGGCCGCCCTCGACGTCGACGACGAGCCGCGGCCGCCGTTCTGGGACGACCTGGCCGAGCAGGGCTGGCTGGCCGTCCACGTGGCCGAGGAGCTGGGAGGGCACGGCTTCGGGGTGCTCGAACTGGTCGTGGTGCTCGAAGAGCTCGGGCGGGCGGTCGCCCCCGGGCCCTTCCTGCCTACCGCACTGGCCGCCTCGGTCATCGCCCGGGGGGCCGACCGGGCCCAGGCCAAGGCGCTCCTGCCCCCCCTCGTCGAGGGCGCTCGGCCTGCCGCGGTGGCCCTCGGGCACGACCCGGGGCGCCTCCCCGCCGCCCGGCCCGGCCCCGACGGCGGGCTCTCGGTCACCGGCGCCGTGCCGGCCGTGCTCGGCGGGGCGTCGGCCGGCCTCTTGGTCCTGGCGGTCCGGCTCGAGGACCGCGCCGCCGAGACGGTCCGCTGGTGCGCCGTGGACCTGGCCGACGGGGCCGGGGCGCCCGCTCGGGGGGTGCGCGTGGTCCCCCGCGACAGCCTGGACCGGACCCGGCGCTCGGCCGAGGTGCACCTCGAGGGGCTGACCGTGCCACCCGAGCGCCTGCTCGAGGGGGTCTCGGGGGACGACGTCGACGACCTGGCGGCCGTGCTGGCGGCGGCCGAGCTCACCGGGTCCGCCCGCTGGTGCCTCGAGACGGCGACCGAGCACGCCCGGACCCGGGTTCAGTTCGGCCGTCCGATCGGCCAGTTCCAGGGGATCAAGCACAAGCTGGCCGACCTGCTGGCCCTGGTCGAGCAGATGACCGCGGCCACCTGGGACGCCGCCTTGGCCCTCGACGGCGCCGACCCGGCCCAGGCCCACCTCTCGGCGTCGGCGGCGTCGGCCCTCGCCCTCGAGGGCGGGGTCCGGGCGGCCAAGGACGCCATCCAGGTCCTGGGGGGGATGGGGTTCACCTGGGAGCACGACGCGCACCTGCACCTGCGCCGTGCGGCCACCTGGCGCCAACTGCTGGGCGGGGCCGCCGCCCGGCGGGCCTCGGTCGCCCGCCAGGCCCTGGGCGGGGCCCGGCGGGCCCTGGCCGTCGAGCTGCCGGCCGGCCAGGCCGAGCCGCTGCGGGCCGACCTCGGCCCCCTGGTGGCCGAGGTGGCGGCGGCGGCCCCCGACGACCGGCGCCGGCTGCTCGGCGAGCGGGGCCTGCTCTTCCCCCACTGGCCCGCACCCTACGGGCGGGGGTCCGGACCGGTGGAGCAGCTGGTGATCGACGAGCTGCTGGCCGCCGCCGGGATCCGGCGTCCCCCGGCCCACGTGGCCGCCTGGGCCCTGCCCACCCTGATCGCCCACGGCACCGACGACCAGCGCGAGCGCTTCGTGCTGCCGACCCTGCGCGGCGAGCTGTTGTGGTGCCAGCTGTTCAGCGAGCCGGGGGCGGGCAGCGACCTGGCCTCGCTCAGCACCCGGGCGACCCGGACCGACGGCGGCTGGATCCTCGACGGCCAGAAGGTCTGGACCTCGGTGGCCGCCCGGGCCGACGTGGGCATCTGCCTGGCCCGGACCGATCCCGCCGCCGCCAAGCACGACGGCATCACCTACTTCGTGGTCGACATGGGCTCGGAGGGGATCGAGGTGCGCCCCCTGCGCGAGATCACCGGGGACGCCTTGTTCAACGAGGTCTTCTTCGACGGCCTGTTCGTGCCAGACGACTGCGTGGTCGGCCAGGTCAACGGCGGCTGGCGCCTGGCCCGCACGACGCTGGCCAACGAACGGGTGTCGCTCGCCTCGGACTCGGCCTTCGGCGGCTCCTTGGAGGCGGTCCTCGGCATGCTGGCCGAGACGGGCGCCGACACCGAGCCGGCGGTGCTCGACGAGTTGGGTCGGCTCCTGGTCGACGCCCAGTCCCTGGCCGTCATGGGCCAGCGGAGCACCCTGCGGTCGGTCTCGGGCCTCGAGCCGGGTCCCGAGTCGAGCGTGCGCAAGCTGCTCGGGGCCGTCCACGAGCAGCGGGTGGCCGACTTCGGCCTCGAGCGCTGCGGTCCGGCGGGCGTCTTCTGCGACGGAGCGTCCGCCCACTGGGCCCGGGCCTTCTTGCACACCTTGTGCCTGACCATCGCCGGGGGCACCAGCGAGGTGCAGCGCAACGTCATCGGCGAGCGCCTCCTGGGGCTGCCCCGCGACCCGGAGCCGTGAGGGCCGGGCGCCCCGGGACAGGCGCGTCGGGCCCCTTGGTCGGTAAACTGCGCGCAGCTGAGGGAGACCGACAGACGCGACGGCCACCGGGGCCGGCGCCGAGCAACCAAGGGGGTCTGGCGATGGGCGAGCAGAAGGTCTTCTACGAGGACGTCAAGGTGGGCGACGAGGGCCCGGCCCGGACCCACACGCTCACCAGGACGGACCTCGTCCGCTACGCCGGGGCCTCGGGTGACTACAACCCGATGCACCACGACGAGGTCAAGGCCAAGGCCGCCGGCCAGCCGAGCGTCTTCGGCCACGGCATGTTCTCGATGGGTCTGCTCGGTTCGGCCGTCGAGGACTACGTGGGCGTGGCCAACCTGACCCGCTACAAGGTGCGCTTCGCCAAGCAGACCTGGCCGGACGAGGAGCTCACCACCAAGGTCGTCGTCACGGGGACCCGGGACGAGGACGGCCGGCACCTGGTCGACCTGGACGTGCGCCTCTTGAACCAAGACGGTGAGGAGAAGCTGATCGGCGAGGCCACCGCCGCCCTGCCGTCCCGGTCCTGAGCACGGGCCGCCCCCGGGCGTCGAGAGGGTGGCGACGGGCACCCGGCCGACGGGGGTTGCGGTCGGGACCGGCGGCCGCTGCGGACCCGAGGCATGCTGAGGCCATGACCGTCACCCGTTTGGCCAACCTGGCGGTGAAGGTCGCCGACCTCGACGCAGCCATCGAGTTCTACGAGCGCGCCGGCGCCGAGGTGAAGGACCGCATGGTGTGGGGCGGCGGGGAGCGGGCCGACGTCTTTTTGGGACCGGTGATGATCACCCTGTTCACCCGGGCCATCTACGAGGACGCGGTGGAGCTGGCGCCCGAGTGCTTCTTGCATCCGGCGATGTTCACCGACGACCTGGACCGCGAGCTCGAGGGGCACCACGTGCTGTGGGGTCCGGCCGAGGTCGAGGGGACCTTCGGCCGCCGGCGCATCGCCTTCGTGGAGGCCCCCGGCGGCATCCGCCTCGAGTTCATGGAGCAGCTGGCCGAGCCGTGAGCGGCAACGGGGTCCGACTGCTCCTGGCCGACGTCGACGGGACCCTGGTCGACTCGGACAAGCAGCTGACCGACAGGGCGGTGGCCGCCGTGGCCCACCTCCACGAGGCCGGTATCCTGTTCGCCGTCACCAGCGGCCGCCCGCCGCGGGGCATGGCCATGCTGGTCGAACCGCTGCACCTGACCACGCCGGTCAGTGCCTTCAACGGCGGGCTCATCGTCGAGCCCGACATGTCGGTGCTCGAGCAGCGCGTCCTGCCCGAGCCCGTCGTCCCGCCGGTGCTCGACCTGATGGCATCGGCTGGCCTCGACAGCTGGCTCTACCGGGGCGCCGAGTGGTACGTGCGCGACCGCTCGGCCGCCCACGTCGACCGGGAGGCATGGACGGTCCGGTTCGAGCCCACGGTGGTGGCCGGCTTCGGGTCGCTCGAGCAGTCGGTGGCCAAGCTGGTCGGGGTGAGCGACGATCGCGATGCGCTGGACCGGGCCACCGACGTCGCCCGCGACCGATTCGGCGACGAGGTCTCTGTGGCCCAGTCCCAGCCCTACTACCTCGACGTCACCCATCCCGACGCCAACAAGGGGGCGGTGGTCAGCTTTCTCTCGGACCGCTTCGATGTCCCGTCGTCGGCCATCGCCACCATCGGCGACATGCCCAACGACGTGCTGATGTTCTCGCGCTCGGGCCTCAGCATCGCCATGGGCAACGCCTCCCCCGAGGTCCAGCGCTCGGCCCGGCGGGTCACCACCTCCAACGACGAGGAGGGCTTCGCCAACGCGGTCGAGCACTTCATCCTCCCCTGAGCCCGCGGAGCGATGTGACAGAGGCGCCCGGGACCCGCCTGACCCGCTACCGTGGGCCGATGGGCAGCGAGCGCGTACCCGGAGGGGTGGTGCACAAGCTCCCAGGGGATCTGCGCCAGGCGCTGATCGCCGATCCCACGGCTCTGGACGCCTGGAAGGACATCACGCCGTTGGCCCGCAACGAGTTCATCTGCTGGGTCGAAGACGCCAAACAGGAGACGACACGGGAGCGCCGCATTCGGCGGACCCGAGAGGAGCTGGAGGAGGGCCTGCGACGGCCCTGCTGCTGGCCGGGGTGCGCGCACCGCGAGCGAACGGGCAGAGAAACGGGCAGGTAGCCCTCGGCACCGCCGTGGTGCCGGCGACGCCGACGATGCGCCGAGCGGCGCACACGCGCCCCCTCGCCCGCCCGGTTCGCCGACCGGCCCGGCGGTCACCTCGACCGGCTAGATCCGGTCCGGCACGCCGTGCCCTCAGGAGAACGGTGTACGGGGGCGCTCGAGGGGCACCCCGTCGACGAACAGGTCCACCTTCTCGTTGTAGAAGCTGACCAGGCCGGCGATCTTCTGGCTCTCGGGCAGCGGGGTGCGGTAGGTCCAGGCGTGGTCCTCGTAGCGCTGTCCGCCCACCTCGAGCGACCAGTAGGTGGCGGTCCCCTTGTAGGGGCAGTGGCTGACCGTCGGCGAGGGTTGGAGCAGCTCGGTGCGCAGGTGGGAGAGCGGGAGGTAGTAGCGAGGAGGCAGCCGGGTCTCGAAGAGGATCCGGGGCTGGTCCGACTCGGCCACCGCCACCCCGTCGATCTCGACGCGGACGTGCCGCGAGCTGTTGAGGATGTCGACCCGGGTGTAAGGGTTGCGGGGGTGGACGTAGACCGGCTCGTCCTCCTCGAGCCACTCGTCGAGGGCGTCCCACTCGAAGCGGACCAGTGCCCGGAGATCTTCGATCGGCGAGGCCGGGTAGGCCCGGGCCCCCCCGGCGGCCAGGTGCCCGGGTACCACGACATCGAAGACCTGGCCGTCGCCACGGCTGGGGGAGTGCTCGACCCGACCGGTCGGCACCAGCCGGGCCCCGACGTCTCGGCCGGGCAGGTAGTACACCGGGACCTGGGGGCTCTCCCAGACCAGCCGGGCCTCGGTGGAGTCGGCCACGAGGTGGCCACCGAGCAGGGCCCGGATCCTCTTCGGGCTGCGTTCGACCCGCACCCGGCCTCGGTGATCGCTCGTCTCGCCCATCGGTCCTCGACGCCCGTCCTCGCTTGGACCCGGAGCGTACCGGGCCCGGGTGCGGGTCCGAGCGGGGGTGGGAGAGTGGCCGGGTGGATCAGTCCGTCGCGCCCGAGATCGTGACCGGCCGGCTCCGCCTCGAGCGCTTCACCACGGCCGACAGCGAGGCCATCTTGTCCGGGCGGCGGGATGCCGCCTGGTCGGCGGGCTACCCGACGGCGGGGGACCGAGCGGTGGCCCGGTGGGTGTCGAGCCCGCGCTTCGTGCCCCGCGACCCCAGGTTCGGTCCCCGCAAGATCGTCGTGCGCGAGGGTGGGGTGGTGATCGGGGGCGTCGGCTTCCACGGCGTCGCCCGCCACGGCGAGGTCGAGATCGGCTTCGGGATCGCCCCGGAGTGGCGAGGCCGGGGCATCGGTGCGGAGGCGGTGACGGCCTTCGTCCGGTACGCCTTCAGCCTCCCGGGCGTCGAGCGGATCCGGGCGGTGACCGAGGCCGACAACGAGGCGTCGGTCCGGACCCTGGAGCGGGCCGGCCTCGTGCTCGAGGGCCGCGAGGGCCCGAGACGGCGATTCGCGGCGGTCCGCGACGCCGGACCGCTCAGCGGCGGTGGGGGTCCTGGAGGGCGGGGTGGCGCCGGGCCAGGATCTCGAGGGTGAGCGCGCGGGGGGCCAGGTACCCGAGCGCTGCCCCCAGCTTGTTGGCCACACCGGGGATGACGACGGCCCGGTTCTGGGCCAGCCCGTCGACGCCGGCTCTGGCCACCTCGGCCGCCGTGAGCCACATCACCTTGGGCAGCGAGGCCTCGGCCTCCTCGTCGCTCAACCCGGCCGCCTGGCCGAACCCGGTCGCCACCGGCCCCGGGCACAGGGCGGTCACGGACACCCCCTCGGCCTTGAGCTCCGCGTGCAGCGCGTGGCTGTAGCTGAGCACGAACGCCTTGGTGGCGCCGTAGGCCGCCTGGCCCGGGAGCGGCTGGAAGGCGGCCGTCGAGGCAGTGTTCAAGACGGCGCCCCGGTGGCGGCCGACCATGCCCGGCGTGAAGATGGTGCACAGGTCGACCACGGCCTCGACGTTGGTCCGGAGCATGTCGAGCTCGCGGGCCCGGTCGGCGCGCACGACCGGGCCCATGGTGGAGAATCCGGCGTTGTTGACCAGGACCTCGACGCTCAGGCCGAGCCCGTCGATCCGGGCCGCCAGCTCGCCCCGGGCCGATTCGTCGGTCAGGTCCGCGGCCAGGACCTCGGTCCGGACCCCCGAGGTGCCGGCGATGGCGGCGGCCAGCTCCTTCAGGCGGTCCTCGCGCCGGGCCACCAGCGTCACCCCGTGGCCGCGGCGAGCGAGCTCGCGGGCCACCTCGGCCCCGATGCCCGACGAGGCGCCGGTGACCAGGCAGGTGGAGGCGGGGGCGGGGGCGGGCAGCATGGGGCCATGGTAGGCCCGGGCCCCGCCGAGCCGGACTGGAGTGGGGCTTTTCAAACGGGCTGTTCACGGCCCTTGGCGATCGAGCATGAGAGGAGGACAATGGCACCAGGGTGCGGGATGTGAGCCGAGTTCCCCGCACCGGCGAGAGGAAGGAGCTTGCGATGCGCTCGTCGAGCTCGACCGAGGAGGCTGGTCCGCCGGGCTGCGTCACGCCGCCGGTGTGATTGGCGGCGACCTCCGACCCGGACGCTGGGCGCGTCCGTCGCCTGCTCACGGCCGCTGTTGAGATCCGGCGCCTGGCGCCGACGAACCGACATCGAGGCCCCTGCAACGTTGCGACGCCGAGCGCGCCACATGTCCGGCAACACTCACAGCAGCCATGGAGCCGGCCCGTCGGGACCGGCTCCATGCGCGCCGGGGCCGGGCCCGGCCCCGTGGCGTGGCACAGTCGTGCGGTGCGTTCCGAGGGTCGCCGGTTGGCCATGTTCCCCCTGTCGTGTGTCTTGTACCCGCTGGCCGAGTTGGTCCTGCAGGTCTTCGAGCCCCGCTACCAGGAGCTGCTGGCCGACTGCCTGGCCAAGGAGCGCGAGTTCGGCGTCGTGCTCATCGAGCGGGGCTCTGAGGTCGGTGGTGGGGACCAGAGGGTGGCGGTGGGCACCCTGGCCCGCATCGAGACGGCCGCCCCGCTGGGCGGGGGTCGCTGGGTCCTGTCCACCCGGGGCGTCCGTCGGCTCCGGGTGGCCCGATGGCTCCCCGACGACCCGTACCCGGTGGCCCTCGTCGACGAGGTGGCTCTCCCGCCCGCCCAAAGGGGCGGCGCGGGGCTGGCCCGGGCGGAACGGGCCGTGCGCCGCACCCGGGCCCTCCTCTCGGAGCTGGGGCGGGCCCCGGCCCTGGCCGGGCCCTTCGAGCTGGCCGACGACGCCGAACAGGCGGCGTGGAGGCTTTGTGCCCTGGCGCCGGTCAACCCCCTCGACGGCCAACGGCTGCTCGAGATCGACGACCCCGGTGAGCGCCTGGCGCACCTGGCCGACCTGTGCGACGCGCTCGCCGGTGACCTGTCGGGCCTGCTGGCCGAGGGCGGCAGCTGAGTCCCTCCCACGGGCGGCCGGCGGGCTCGGGGCCCCGGGCCCCGCCCGGGGGGCCCGGGGTCACCCGAGGTGGGTCCGCACCGCGGCGACGAAGGCGGCGGGGTCCTCGACCATCGGGTAGTGCCCGAGCCGATCGAGGAAGACGAGGGGTGCCTCGGGACGGGCCTCGGCCAGGCGTCGGGCGATCGGAGCCACGGCGATCGGGTCCTTTGCTCCCCACACGATGGCCACGGGGGAGGGGTGGGCCTCGATGGCACCGGTGAAGCGCCGTTCGTTGCGGCGCCGCTCTTCGATGTAGCGGATGAGACGGGGGAGCAGTCGGTTGCCGCCGTCGTGGACCACCAGTTCTCCCATCGCCGACACCTCTGCCTCGTCGACCCTCGATGCCGGGCCGAAGGTGGCCGCGACCCCGGCCCCGACAGCGGCCGCGTCGACCGCTCCGTCATCGTTCAGCCGTTCGTCGGGCAGTGCTAGGAGCAACTCCTGGCCGGCGCTGAGGTGGGCCATGGCGATGTAGATGCTCCCGTTGGTGATGACCCGCTGGGTCACCGTGACCGGCCAGCGACCCTCGAGCTGGCGGGCCAACAGCTCGCCGCCGACGGTGTCGCCCAGGTCGTGGGTCAACAGCGCGGCCTCGGTCAAGCCCACGTCGGCCGTGTACGCGGCCACCACGTCGGCTTCGAGGTCCAGGCGGTACGCGAGGTCCGGCTTGGCCGACAGGCCGTAGCCCAAGAGGTCGAGGAGGTACACCCGCCGGCCGGCCGACAGCGGACCGACCACCCGGCGGAAGTCGAACGACGAGGTCGGGAACCCGTGGAGGACGAGCAAGGGCTCTCGGCGCTCGGGCCCGTCGGGCGCCACCTCGACGGTGAAGACCCGGTACCCGGCCAGGTCCCGGTACTGGCCCCGGGCCTCCCAGTCGGCCACCGAGGCGTGCTGCCAGCCCCCGGCCAACTCAGGTCCCGGCCAGCTTGGCCACGACCGGCCCGAGGGCGTCCCAGCAGTCGGCCTCCACCGAGAAGTAGGTGATGCCGTACTCCGCCCGTCGCCACTCGAGCTCCTCGACCATCTCGTCGTGGGACCCGAGGAGGGCCAGCGGGACGTGCTGGGCGTCCGCCGGGTCGATGCCGAAGTGGGGGGCCATGGCGTCGAGGATGGACTGGCGGTCGTCGGTGACCATGGCGAAGCCGATCAGGGTGTTGAGCTCGAGGTCACCGAAGCGCTCGCCCGCCGCCTGGCGCACCCACTCGATCTTGCGCCGGGTGCTCTCCGGGCTGGCGTTGGGTGCCGACTCGGGGCCGGCCGAACCCGAGCGCAGGTCAACGTTGATGCTCACAATGTCGGCCTGGCGCCCGGCGATGGAGAGGACCCGCTTGCCGCCGCCCCCGATGATCAGCGGTGGTCGAGGTCGCTGCACCGGGCGGGGGCTCGGGGTGTGCTCGGCGATGGTGTAGTGGCGGCCAGAGAACGAGTAGGGCCCGTCGGCCTCCAGCAGCCCCTTGAGGACGGTGACCGCCTCTTCGAACCGGTCGACCCGCACGGCGGGGGGGTCATACGCGATGCCCGACTGCTCGTAGTCGGTCCGCATCCAGCCGGCGCCCAGACTGAGCTCGAGGCGGCCACCCGAGAGCAGGTCGACGGTGGCCATCTCCTTGGCCAGGACCAGGGGGTGGCGATAGTCGTTGTCGAAGACAAGGGCGCCCACCCGGAGCGACTCGGTGGCGTCGGCCGCCGCCATCATGGCCGGCACCGGCGCCAGCTGCTCGCCGAAGTGGTCCGGCATGAACAAGGTGGTGTAGCCGAGGTCCTCGGCCCGGCGCGCCTGGTCGGCCCAGGAGCGGGCGGTGCCCTCGGGGGCCTTGGAGAGCTGGGCGGCGAAGCGGAACTTCCGGGGATGTGCCATGGCCGACATGGTGCCCCAACGGCCCCCGGCTTGTCCCGTGGCCGCCGGACGCCGGGCCCCGGGAGCCCGGCGAGCCTCTTAGAAGAAGCTGAACTTGGGGATGCCCGAGTCGGTCCCCTTGAAGAGCTCGCCCTTGGCCCCCACCAGCTCCGCCGGGGTCCAGGCGTGGTCACGGTGGACCTCGCCGACCGGGTGGAAGCCGCCCATGGCGTAGATGTTCCCGCCGAAGACGACGAAGACCTGGCCGTTGACGTCGGCCGCCTCGTCGGTGGCCAAGAAGGCGATCACCTGGGCGATGTTCTTCGGGTCCCACTCGTCGAACCCGTCGTCCTTCTTGGCCGCCATCTGTCCGAAGAGGTTCTCGGTCATCCGGGTCCTCGCCCTCGGGGCGATGGCGTTGACCGTGACCCCGTAGCGCTCGAGTTCGCGGGCTAGCACCCAGGTCATCGAGGCGATACCGGCCTTGGCGGCCGAGTAGTTCGCCTGGCCGGCGTTGCCGTAGAGGCCGGCCTCCGACGACGTGTTGATGATGCGGCCCGAGGTCGGCTCACCGGACTTGGACTTGTTGCGCCAGTAGACGGCGGCGAAGTGGGTGGGGGCGAAGTGGCCCTTCAGGTGGACCCGGATGACGTCGTCCCAGTCCGACTCGTCCATGTTGAACGACATCTTGTCCCGGAGGATGCCGGCGTTGTTGACCAGGATGTCGAGGCTCCCGAAGCTGTCGACGGCCTGGTCGACCACGTTCTTGGCCCCGGCCCACGAGCTGATGTCGTCGCCGTTGACCGCCGCCTTGCCGCCGGCCCCGGTGATGCTGTCGACCACCTCTTGGGCGGGGTGCACGTCGCCACCACCCTCACCGGTCACGGCGGCGCCGACGTCGTTGACGACCACCGTGGCGCCCTCGGAGGCGAGCAGCAGCGCCTCCTCGCGCCCGATCCCCCTGCCGGCTCCGGTGACGATCGCGACCTTGCCGTCGAGCAGTCCCATGGGTGTCCTTCCTCTCGGTCAGTGCGGCCCGGGCCACTGGCGCCAGGGCCGAGCGCGGCGTCCGACGCCGCGCGGCCCCGGCAGCATGGCCGAAAGGGCGCCGCCGGGGCAAGACCGCGTCAGCGGCCCGACCAGGCGGTCGCCAGGTGCTCGGCGACCACCTCGGCGACCAGGGCGGTCGTCTCGGCCCGGGCCCGCCGCGGCCCCACGCGCTCTTCGAGGCTGACGATCCGGACCGCCCCGGACGGCCCGGGCAGTTCCAGGCCCGGGTCGGCCGACCCGACCACGCAGAGCACCGGGACCCGGCCGCCCACCAGGTCGAGCACCCCGCCCACGACCTTGCCGGCGAGCGAGGTCCGGTCCAGGCGGCCCTCCCCGGTCACCACCAGGTCGGCCGGCTCCAGGCGCTGGCGGAGGCCCACCAGGTCAGCCACCAGGGCGAGGCCGGGCACCAGGCGGGCCCCCAGGGCGGCCAGCCCCCCGGCCAGCCCCCCGGCCGCCCCGCCGCCGGCCAGCCCGGTCACGTCGACGCCGAACTCGTGGCGGTAGCGCTCGGCCAGGGACCCGAGTCGGCCGGTGAGCTGGTCGACCTGGTCGGGGGTGGCCCCTTTCTGGGGGCCGAAGACGGCGGCGGCGTCGACGAAGCGGGTGGTCACGTCGCAGGCCACCACCAGGTCGGCTCCGCCCAGGGCGGCCCGAGAGCCGATGACCTTGACCGCGCCCCAGCCGCCGTCGGTGGTGGCCGAGCCGCCGACGGCCACCACGATCCGCCTGGCCCCGGCGGCGACGGCGGCCAGGACCAAGTGGCCCACCCCCGCCGTGTCGGCCCGGACCGGTTGGTCGCCGGTCGGGTTCTCGAGGAGGTCCCGCCCGGCGGCCCGGGCCATCTCGATCACCGCCGTCGGGCCCGGCCGACCGGGGCCCTCGACCATCCGCCAGGGCGCGTCGACCGGGGTCCCGAGGGGCCCGGGCACCGTGGTGCGGTGCTCGGTGCCCCCGACCGCATCGAGGGTGCCCTCGCCCCCGTCGGCCATCGGGACCTCGTCGGCCGACCAACCCAGCCGCCGGGCGGCCCCGGCCGCCGCCGCCGCCACCGCCGGCGCGCCGGCGGTCCCCCGGAACTTGTCGGGGGCGGCCACCAGATGCCTCGTCGGGCCCGCCGTCATGGCGTGGCGATGCCTACCGCGGTGGGGGCGACGTCCGGCCCGAGGGCCCGGCGCGCCCGGGTCACGCCGCCGAGGCGCTCCCCGCCCGCCCGCCCCACGAAGGCCCGGTCGCCCACGACACGTGGCCAGCCTTGCCTGGTCGGCACCGCCAGGAGCCGGGCGCGCCGGTCGGCGGGTGGGCGGTCGTCGCTCAGCGGACGTCGACCAGGTCGACCACGAACACCAGGGTCTCGTTGGGCCCGATGACGCCGCCGGCACCTCGGGCGCCGTAGCCGAGGTCGGGGGGGATGGTCAGCCGTCGCCGCCCCCCGACCCGCATCCCGCTCACGCCCCGGTCCCAGCCGCCGATCACGTGACCCTGGCCGAGCGGGAAGTCGAAGGCCTCGCCCCGGTCCCACGACGAGTCGAACTGGTTGCCGGTCGACCACGAGACCCCGACGTAGTGGACGACCACGGTGCTGCCCGGCCCGGCCTCGGCACCCGAGCCCTCGGTCACGTCTTCGATCAAGAGGTCCTCGGGCGGTGGGCCCTCGGGCACGGTGACGTCGGGCTTGATCTGCTCGGCCATCGCCCGACCCTACCGCCGAGCCCGCCCGAGGCGGTGGGCGAGGCGTGGCCCCCGGGGCCGGTGGGGCCGTCGCCGGGGGTTGCCGACGAGGGTGCGGACGAGAGGATTCGAACCTCCACCCCCGAAGGGACCGGGACCTAAACCCGGCGCGTCTACCGATTCCGCCACGTCCGCAGCGGCGCCCTCGGGCGCCCAGTCAGTCTACGACGGCTGACCTGGGCCGCCGGGCGACGAGAGGGGAGCGGCGGCGGCACGGCGGGCGATTGGGGTCCCGGCGGACACCACCGGGTGCTGGGGGTTCGTGCCTGCGATGTACCCGGACCAGCCCGGGGACGGGTAGCCTCGGGGGATGCCCAGTGACCTCCCGCTCCCCGCTGTCGTGTCCGCTGCCGGCGGCTCGGACCCCACGGCGGACATCTACCAGCGGCTGTTGAAGGAGCGCATCGTCTTCATCGGAAGCGCCATCGACCAGAACACGGCCAATCTGGTCTGCGCCCAGCTCATCCTCTTGGAGTCCGAGGACCACGAGCGCGACATTTCGCTCTACATCAACTCGCCCGGTGGATCGGTCACCGACGGGCTGGCGATCTACGACACGATGCAGTACGTCCGTCCCGACGTGAGCACGATCTGCGTCGGGCTGGCCGCCTCGATGGGCCAGTTCCTGCTCTGCGCCGGTGCGCCGGGGAAGCGGTTCGCCCTGCCCCACTCCCGGATCCTGATGCACCAGCCCTCGGGGGCCATGCAGGGCCAGGCGGCCGACATCGCCATCCAGGCCGAGCAGATCGTCTACCTCAAGCGGATGATGGCCGAGCGCATCGCCTATCACACCGGTCAGCCGGTGGAGCGGATCGAGACCGACTCGGACCGCGACCGCTGGTTCACGGCCGAAGAGGCCAAGGAGTACGGGTTCATCGACCAGGTCATCGACCGGTCGGCGGCCCAAGTCGGGGGCAGCTGAGCGTGGCGCTCGAAGCGCCGGCCCCCGCCCCGGGGAGTCGGCCCTCGCCCCCTGGGCACCGCCCGGCGCCGCCACCTCCCGAACGGGTGCCCGACGCCTCACCGATGGCCGAGCCCGGTGGCGTGGCCAAGACCACCCGGGTGGTGTCGGCCCACATCAGCGTCACCCGGCGGCTGGCCGAGATCTGGCGGTGCCGCGAGCTGCTGATCTACCTGGTCCGCACCGAGATCAAGGTCAAGTACAAGAATTCGTTCCTCGGGCTCTTGTGGTCGATGCTGTCGCCGGCCATGACCCTGGTCGTCTACACCCTGGTCTTCAGCGTCTTCCTCAAGAATGGCATCCCCCACTTCGTCATCTTCTTGTTCTCGGGGCTCCTCTTGTGGAACTTCTTCTCGACGGCTGTCCAGACGGCGACCGGGGTGGTGGTGAACAACTCGGGACTGGTCAAGAAGGTCTCGTTCCCCCGGGAGATCCTGGCGCTGGCCGCCGTCGGCTCGGCCGGGGTCTTCATGTTCTTCCAGATCTGCGTCATGGGCATCTTCATGGCGGTGCTCCAGCTGGCTCCGGCCTGGAACCTGCTGTACCTGCTGATTGTTGGACTGATCCCCTGCGTCGTCTTCGCCTCGGCCCTGGCCATCTTCCTGGCGTCGATCAACGTCTACATGCGCGACACCCAGCACCTGGTCGAGGTGATCGTGGGGGCCGCCTGGTTCTGGGCCTGTCCGATCGTCTACTCGTACCAGAACACCGTGGCCCCCAAGCTCCACGCCCACCACCTCACCTGGCTCTACTTCCTCAACCCGATGACCCCGTTGGTCATGACCTATCAGCGGGTGCTCTACGACTTCCCCGGACTGGTCACCTTGACCACCAAGCACGCCCCCGGGACCCCGGCCCCGACGGCGCACCTGCTCCCGCCCTGGCCGGCGTCCACCTACGTCTGGGCCGACGCCATCGTCCTGGGCGTCTCGGTGGTGCTGTTCTTCGGGGCAATGGTCGTGTTCGGCCGCTTGGCCGGCAACTTCGCCGAGGAGCTCTGAGCGTGGGCAGCATGGCCGTCGAGGTCCAAGACGTCTCCAAGCGCTTCCGGCTCTACCACGAGAAGTACGACTCGTTCAAAGAGCGGCTGGTCCATGCCGGCCGGGCCCCCTACGAGGACCTGTGGGCGTTGCGCAACGTCTCCTTCGATGTCCAGGAGGGAGAGACGGTGGGCATCCTCGGGCGGAACGGCTCGGGCAAGTCGACCGCCCTCAAGTGCATCTGCGGGGTGCTCCAGCCCACCACCGGCCAGGTCGTGGTGCGCGGCACCCTGGCCGGGCTGCTCGAGCTCGGTGCGGGCTTCCAGCAGGAGCTGAGCGGCCGGGAGAACATCTACCTCAACGGCTCGATGCTCGGCCTCTCGAAGAAGGAGGTCGACCGCGTCCTCGACGAGGTGGTCGAGTTCGCCGAGCTGGGCCAATTCATCGATCAGCAGGTGAAGTTCTACTCCTCGGGCATGTACGTGAGACTGGGTTTCGCCGTGGCGGTCAACGTGGACCCCGACGTCCTGGTGGTCGACGAGGTCCTCGCCGTGGGGGACGAGCGGTTCCAGCGCAAGTGCATGGACCGGATCAAGACCTTCCAGAAGGAGGGCCGGACCATCCTGTTCGTCTCGCACTCGCCGGACCTGGTCCGCTCCATCTGCGACCGCGCCGTGGTGCTGAGCGACGGCTACATGATCGGTGAAGGGACCCCCGGCGAGGCCGTGCGGCTCTTCCGCGAGCGGCTGCTCGAGGCCGGCGACGTGCTGGCCCTCGGCATCGAGACCCCCGAACCGGTCGACGACCGCCCGAAGCTGCCGGACCGGCTCCCGACGTCGATCCAGGTCAGCGGGGAGTCGGCGGCTGAGAAGGCGGACCGGGCCCGACCCGTGCGCCTGAGTGAGGTCATCCCGTACTTCGACCAGCACCTCGAGCGGCGCTACCTGCTGCCCGGCGAGACCCTCATCGTGCGGGTCGCCTTCCGGGCGTCCATCCCGGCCGAGGGGGTGGTCTTCTCGATCGAGGTCCGCGACAACGAGTCCAACGTGCTCTTCCACACCGACACCGACATCATGGGGCTCCCGGTCGACCTCCCGGCCGGGCCGGGCGCCATCGACTTCCACTTCGAGTCGCTGCCGCTGTTCGACGGTGCGTACGACATCGTGGTCGGGGTCTCGGGGTCGGGAGGGATCCTCTACGACTGGCAGGAGCCGGCCTGCAAGTTCGAGGTGATGAACCCCGGCCGCTCGACCGGCGTGGTGGCCATGCCGCTTCGGGTGGCGATCGTGCCCCGCGAATGGGTCGACGAATCGGTCGACCCCTCGGCGTGGGTCGACCCGGCCGGGGCCGGGCGGTGAGCGCGCCGAAGGCGGGTGTTGGGGCCGGGTCGGATCGGGCCGCAGCGGGCGACGGTCCGGCGGCGGCCGGCGACGACCGGGCCTACCTGGTGGGGGTGATGGACGAGATCGACGAGGAGGTCCGCCGGCGTCGGGCCTCGGGCGACCTGCCGGCCCGGGTCGAACGCGAGCTGGACGAGCTGTTCTTGGAGCACTCGCCGGTCGCCGGCCAGGGCGGTGGACTGGGCGAGGCCCTGCGGATGGTGGACGCCGCCGCCTTCATCGACCCGGTGGTGCCGGTCGACTCGGCGAAGTCCGGCGGGGCGGTGGTCAAGAAGGGCCTGCGCACGCTCAGCCTCTGGTACATGGGCTACGTCACCCATCAGGTCAGCCAGTTCGCCACCGCGGTCAGCCGGTCGCTGCACCTGCTCGACGAGCGGGTCGGGGCCCTCCAGTCACAGCTCGACGCCCAAGAGGTTCCGCCGGCCCCCGTGGTCGAGGCGCCCGGCTGGCACAACCCCGACGCCTGGTGGGTGGCCGACGCCCTGGCGGCCCTCCAGCCGGCACCGGGCCGGGTCCTCCACGCCGCCGCCGGGGACGGGTGGCTGGTGCGGGTGCTCACCGCCAAGGGGGTGGACGCCTACGGCGTCGACCCGCGGCCCGAGACGGTGGACCGGGCCGAGCTCGACGGGACCGACCTGCGCGAGGAGGGGGTGCTCGAGCACCTGCGGGCCGTCGAACCGTCCGCCCTCGGCGGGGTCGTCCTGACCGGGGTCGTCGACCCGATGACCAACGGCGAGCGTCGCCAGCTCCTCGAGGTCCTGGTCGACCGCCTGGCCCCCGAGGGCACCCTGGTGGTCCATTCCCTCTCGCCGGCCGGCTGGGACGCCGACGACGCCCCGCCGGCCTCGGACCTGGCGTCGGGCCGGCCCCTGCGGGCCCGGGCCTGGGCGAATTTCTTGCCGCTGCTCGGCTTCACGGTCACCGTGCACGAGGGCCCGACGGGGGCCGACTACCTGGCCGTGGCCGTCCTGCCGCGAGGCCACGTCCGAGCGGTGAGCGCCCCCGGCGGACCGCCGGGGGCGCCCCGGCGCCGTGCACCAGTTCGTGCCGGCGCTGATCCCGCGCGACGCCACCGGCAGCCACACCCTGTTGCTGCGCCGGGCCCTGCGGGCGGCCGGGTGGCGATCGGAGATCTTCGCCGAGGCCACCCACGACGAGCTCTTGGACGAGTCCATCAAGGTGGAGCGCTACGGCGAGCTCGCGCGGCCCGACGACGTCCTCGTCTACCAGTTCTCGACCTCGTCGATGGTGGCCGACCTGTTGCTCGAGCGGCCCGAACCCCTGGTCATCGACTACCACAACGTCACCCGGCCCGAGCTCTACGAGCCCTGGGAGCCGGCCACCGCCCGGCGGTCGGCCGAGGCGCTCGAGCAGCTGGCCCGCCTGGCCCCCCGAGCCGCCCTCGGGCTGGCCGACAGCCCTTCAACGAGGCGGACCTGGTGGGCGGCGGGCTGCCGGCGCACCGCCGTGGTCCCGGTCCTGGTGGACCTCGGGCGCCTCGGTGGACCAGCCCGAGCCCCGCACGGCGGCCCGCCTGGCCGCGGCCAAGGCGGCCGGCGGGGCCGACTGGCTGTTCGTGGGGCGCCTCGTCCCCTCTAAGGGCCAGCACCAGCTGGTCAAGGCCCTGTGGGCCTACCGGCGTCTCTACGACCCGGCCGCCCGCCTGCACCTCGTCGGGCTCGACACCTCTCCAACCGCTACCTGGCGGGCCCTGCGGGGCTTCGTCGACGACCTCGGCCTCCGAGAGGCGGTCCGGCTCCCCGGGGAGGTCTCCGAGCCGGCCCTGGCCGCCTACTTCGCGCGGCCGACGTCTACGTCTCGATGTCGGTCCACGAGGGCTTCGGGGTGCCCCTCTTGGAGGCGATGGCCGCCGGCGTCCCGGTGGTGGCCCTGCGCACCGGGGCGGTCCCGGGCACCGTCGGCGACGCCGGGCTGGTGCTCGAGCGGACCGAGCCGTCCTTCGTGGCCGCCGCCGCCCACCGGGTGCTGTCCGACGGCCCGCTGCGCCGCGTCCTCGGGGCCGCCGGGCGCCGGCGGGTGGCCGAGCACTCCTTGGCCCGGGCCGGCGCGCTGGCCGTCGAGGCCATCAGCCGCCGTGGCCGGCCGCCCGCCCGGTGCCGGCCCGGTGCCGGCAGGCCTCGAGAGACGAGGGCCCCGGTGAGGGTCGCCTTCGCCACCCCGCGGTACGGGCCCGAGGTGATGGGCGGGGCCGAGACGGCGGCCCGCCAGCTGGCCGAGCACCTGGTGGCCGAGTGCGGCTGGGACGTCGAGGTCTTCTCCACCTGCGCCCTGGACCACGTCACCTGGGACGACGTCCTCGAGCCGGGGACGAGCCGGCTCAACGGGGTCACGGTGCACCGCTTCGAGTCGGCGGCCGGGCGGGACCACGACTTCTACGGGCTCGACGGCCGGCTGCGGGTGGCCCCCACCGAGGCCACCCGCCGCGAGGCCCAACGCTGGGTGGACCTGAACGGCCCGGTGACCCCGGACCTCATCGACGCATTGGCCGACAGCGGCGTCGACGTGGCGGCGTTCTACCCGTACCTCTACTACCCGACCGTCCGGGGCATCGGGCGGGTGCCGATGCCCGGCGTCCTCCATCCGGCCGCCCACGACGAGCCCGCCCTGTACCTGCCGGTCTTCCGGGGCACCTACACCAACGCCGACGCGCTCTGCTACCACACGATGGCCGAGCGGCGGCTGGTGCAGCGGGTGTACCCGGTGGCCGACCGGCCCCAGATCGTCCTCGGCCTCGGCGTCGGCGAGTCGGCCGGGGGGGGCCGGCCGGGGGCCGAGGTCCTGGGTCTCGGCGACCGGCCCTATCTGGTCAGCGTGGGCCGGGTGGACGACCACAAGGGCTCGTCGATGCTCGCCGCGTTCTTCCGGACCTACAAGCAGCGCCACCCCGGACCGCTCGCCCTGGCCCTGGTCGGCCCGATCTCGGCCACCATCGACGAGGACCCCGACATCGTGCTCACCGGCATCGTCGACGAGGCCGACAAGTGGGACATCGTGCGCGACGCCACGATCTCGGTCTCCCCCTCGGCCCTCGAGTCGTTCTCCCTGGTTGTCCTCGAGGCCTGGGTCGAGCGGGTCCCGGTCGTGGTCAACGCCACCTGTGACCCGACCCGTGAGCACTGCGAGCGCTCGGGGGGCGGCCTGTGGTTCGGCTCCTACCGCGAGTTCGAGGCGATCCTCGACCGGCTCCTGGCCGACGCCGCGCTCCGGCGCACCTTGGGCGAGCGGGGACGGGCCTACGTCGACCAGCACTACCAGTGGCCGGTCCTCATCCGCCGCTACGCCCGCTTCCTGACCGAGGTGGTGTCCCGGGGAAAGGGGGCCGGCGGGGTGCTCTGAGCAGGTCGCCCCTGGCCCCGTCCCGGCGTCGACGCGGCGGGGCCGCTCGGCGGGAGCGCCCGCCCGGGGTCGGGGTCACCGTCAGAACTTCGGGTTGACGCAGCTGTCGCTTTGCAGCGTGGTGTCGACGTGGACCGGGACGTCGATGTGGAGCATCGGCGCAAAGTCACCGGCCACCACCACGGGGTACTTGGGGCAGGTGCCCCCGGTGACCTCGACCTCGTCGGGGAACGGGTTATTGGCGAAGGTGACCCCGGTGGTCCCACCCACATAGATGCCCATCTCGACCTCGGTCAGGAGGCCGTCGCTCGAGTTCCCGGTCCACTCGGCCCCCAAGGCGTTGCGGCCGCCGCCGCAGGTGTCCTGGTCCTGGGCGTCGGGGATGCCGCAGTTCTGGTTGACGACCGAGCCGAAGAGGTCGTGGCTGCCCGAGCTGAGCAGGACGTCGAAATGGGTCCGGTCGCCGCTCCACAAGACGTTGTCCTCGATGCGGGCCCTCCCGGTGCCGTCGGCGAACGACCGGCTCACCACGCCGACCGCGTCGCCCCCGGGCGTCGACCCGTCGCTCAGCGAGTACGAGGGGTCGGTGGCGATGCCGAACGAGTAGGAGTTGCCGGCCGAGACGATCGTGTTGTGCGAGACCTCGGAGAGCTGTGGTTGTGCGGCCGGCAGGAACGAGGCGCCGTCGAACAGCACGATGGCGGTGTCAGAGATGTCGACGATGTCGTTGCCCGTGACCTGGGTGTGGGAGCAGTAGATCCCGAGCCCATCGGCCTGGGGATGGTCGTCGGGGGACTGGCCGGGCAGGTCCACGTGGCTGCTCGAGTAGGCCTCTACCAGGTTGTCGGCCACGACGTTGCGCGAGCAGGCCACCGCCCCGGGAACGTTGGAACCGGCGGCGTCGGACTCGAGGCTCGAGGCGCCGTAGGTGTTCCCGATGCGGTCGTCGGCGACCGTGGTCCCGACCCCACCGAGCATGCGGACGTCGAAGATCAAGAAATTGTTGGGGTCGGGACCGTCGCGCTGGCCGTCGACCCAGATGTGGACCAGGTGGGCGCCGGGCTCGAGGCGGACCAGCTCCATCCCCGAGTACCCGGGCAGCTCGGTGTAGTCGGGCAGCTTGACCAGCTCGGCCATCTGGGCGTAGCGGTTGGGGTCGGGCGAGCCGGCGGTGCTGAGGGTCACGTTGCCCGGGATGACCAAGGTGGTGGTCAGCCCGACCACCTGGCGGGCCGGCAGGTCCACCGTGCCCCCGCCGGCCGCCGACTTGGCGTTCAAGATGGCCTGCACCGCCGACTCGGGGATGTCGGGGCCGGGGTTCCCCTGCTCGGGGGTCTCGATGGCCGGGAAGGCGGTCCAGTCCCCGGGGAGGCCGAAGTAGTAGCCCGGACTCGAGGGGTCACAGATGGCCGGGGCGGTCCACTGGGCGAACTCCGAGGTGGCGTAGAGGAGGTTGGCCGCCCGGATCGGGCTGAACCGGCCCGAGGCGATGGCGTCGCGGTTGGCCACATACCCGGTGGGGTCCGGCTCGCGGTTGAGGACGAACCGGTAGAGGGTGAGGACGATGGCGCCCACATCGCCCGCCGCCGGCGTGGGCGGGTAGTCGCGGCGGTACTCGGGCGAGGCCAGCAGGACGTCGCCGAAGCGGCGCAGCGACGACGGCGAGCACCCGGCGGTGCGGAAGTAGGCCACCGCCGCCGTCCACTCGGCCGGGGTCGGCGCCCGGCCGAGCAGCTCGGTGTAGCCCTTGGCGATGTACTGGTAGGGGATGACCGCGGCACCGGCGGCCGGCGGGGTGACCGCGGCCGCCGGAGCCCAGGTGGGGGTGGCCAGAGCCACGTTGGCCGACAGGGCCACGACGACCGAGACCGAGAGGACGACCGGCACCGAGAGGGCCGCCCGCGCCGGCCCGGGCCACCCGCCGCCGGGCACCCCCCGTCGACGTCGGACCCCACGCCGGGCCCGGGGCACCACCCGCCCTGACGCGCTGTCCACCTGCTGGTCCCTTCGGGGTGTCGTGCACCCGAGCGGTCCCGGGATCGATGTCGGCAAATCTACTCCGGCGTGCTCGGTGGTCGGCCGATGACCGCACCAGTGTCCCAGAGCTCGGTCCGCGTCCCGGGTCACCGGGGCCCTGCGGTGGGCGGGTGGCGCTCAGGCGAGCGAGCGGAGGAACCCGAGGAGGGCCGGGTTGACCACGTCGGGTCTCGAGAGGTTCGACGCGTGACCGGCCCCGGGCACCACCACCAGTCCCCGGCAGTCGGCCAGCCGGTCACGCAGCACCTCGGCCCGGTCCATGCCGATCGCCGCGTCCTCGGCGCCGTGCAAGACGATGGCCGGGGCGCTGATCTCGCCCAGCCGGTCGGTGAGGTCGTCGCGGTCCATGAGGCACCGGTAGAGGACGGTGAGGTCCGCCCTCGGGAGGGCCGCCCACTTGGCCACCCAGGGGGAGGGGTCGCAACCAGGACCCAGGATGATCGCCGCCGCCGCGTCTTGGACGTTACCTGGGCCGTTGGCCAGCCATTCTTCGTGCATGGCGTCGTAGGCGGGGATGGCGTCGGGCAGCTCCTGGCCGGCCTGGCTGTCGATAAGGACCAGGCCCCGGACCCGTCCGGGGGCCACCAGGGCGGCCCGCAGGGCGATGAAACCGCCCTGGGACATGCCCCCGATCACCGCCCGGTCGATGCCGAGGTGGTCGAGCAGGCCCAGGGCGTCGTCGGCCAGGTCCCAGTAGCTGAACGGTCCGCTGGGCGGGGTCCGGCCACTGCCGCGCTCGTCCCAGGTCACCACCGGGAACTCGGGCGCCAGCTCGGCCACCTGGGGGGTGAACATCTCGTGGTCCATCAAGAAGCCGTGGCCGAGCAGGACCACCGGACCGTCTCCGCCCGAGTCCTCGTAGTAGAGCGTCTGACCGTTGACATCGGCGGTGCCCACCGCCGCACCGTAGCCGTGGCCGGGCCCGGCGCCGCCTCGCCCGGGGCGGCCCTCAGACCGCGCGCCGGTGGTCCGCCGCGGGCTCGTCGGCGACCCGCCAGCAGTACCAAGCGACGGTGCTCCGCAGGGGCCGGAAGCGGTCCCCGAGCGGCGCCAGCTCCCCGGGCGTGGGGAGGGCGTCGAGGCCCCAGGCCCGGGCGTAGCCGGCCCGGACGCCCAGGTCGTCGACCGGCCAGACGTCGGGCCGGCGCAGGCTGGAGAGGAGGAACATCTCGGCCGTCCAGCGGCCGATGCCCCGGACGGTGACCAGGTGGGCCACGACCTCGTCGTCGGACCGGCGACCCAGTCCGCTCAGGGCCACCTGCCCGGTGCTCACCTTCTCGGCCAGGTCGCGCACGGCCGCCGCCTTGGCCCGGGAGAGGCCGGCACCGGCCGCCATCTCGGGTGGGGCGGCCAGGACCCGGGCCGGGGTCACCCGTCCGCCGAGGGCGGTCACGAACCGACCGTGGATCGCCCGGGCGGCGCCGGCGGCCAGTTGTTGGGAGAGGATCGCCCGCACCAGCACGGCGAAGCGCTGGTCGACAGGCACCCGGGCCCCGAACCGGGGGACCCCGTGGCGCTCGACAAGTCGGGCGAGCACGGGGTCCCGTGCGGCCAGCTCGGCCGCCGCCCGCCCCGCCGAGGGGCGCCGGGCGCCGGCGCCGCTCAGAAGTACCGGGCCATCAGCTCGTGGGCCCAGGCCGGTTGGCGCACCGGGCCCCGGGGGCCGAACTCGACCAGGTACGGCTTGATGTCGAGGACCGGCGTGCCGTCCACGGCGTCGAGGCCCCGCACCGTCAGGCTCGCCCCGTCCACCGAGACCAGCTGGCACGTGGCCAGGCCGATCCGGTTCGGCCGGTCCTTCGCCCGCTGGGCGAAGATCCCCACCTCGGGCCACCTCGGGTCGCCCCGGGGGACCCGGGAGCCGGTGTGGACCGAGGTGGGGTCCACCCGGTCGAAGAAGAACAGCACCTCGACGTGGCTGAACTGGTCGAGCCCGAGGAGCGAGCGCCCCGAGAAGGGGGGAAGGAGGGTGATGGTGGCCTCCACCTCACCCCACTGGTCGTCGACGAGCGCCGACCGGGGCGAGGCCACGGTCCCGACCGGCTCGACGCTGACCGCCGCCGACCCTCGGCCCCGCCGGGTCACGGCCGGGCCCAGAACGACTCGACGACCCCGACGACCAGCGCGACCGCGTCGTCGTCGGGTACGCCGAAGAGCTCCACGGCGCGTGGGTCCGGGTGAGTTCGGCCCGCAGCGGGGTTCGGGACCTCGGCCGTCTCGGGGACACCATGGACGAGGACACCAGGCATGCGGGCAGCTTTGCAGGGACGCGACGCTCCCGCCGACCCGTCGGTCAGAAACCCGACATGCCGACGATCGGCGCGTTGAGGGGCTGTCCGCCCATCGAGCCGAAGAAGGCGGCGCTGCCGTAGCTGAAGATCCCCCCGTCGGAGGCAACGAAGCGGTAGCCGCTGCCGTTGTTGGTCGGGGCGATCCCCACGATCGGCGCGGCGATGAATTTCCCGCCCTCGGACCCGGCGAAGGCCGCCCCCCCGAAGGCGAAGATCCCCCCGTCGGCCGCCACCAGCCAGTAGCCGGCGCTGTTGATGTCGTCGGCGATCCCCACGATCGGCTGGACCAGGGGCTTGCCGCCCATCGAGCCGAAGTACTGGGCGTCGCCGAAGGCGAAGATCCCCCCGTCGGCGGCCGCCAGCCGGTAGCCCAGGCCGTCCGGCGAGGCGACGATCCCCACGATCGGTTTGGTGAGGGCCATGCTCCCGGTGGACCCCCAGAACTGGGCGTCGCCGAAGGCGAAGATCCCCCCGTCCGACGCCACCAGCCAGTAGCCCTTGCCGTCGGGATTGGCGGCGATGCCGACGATCGGTTTGTTGAGCGGCTGACCGCCCATCGAACCGTAGAACTGGGCCCCCCCGTAGGCGAAGACGCCCCCGTCGGACGCCACCAGCCAGTAGCCCCCGGTGTTGGGAGCCTGGGCCATGCCGACGATGGGCGCGTTGAGGGCCGTCCCCCCGGTCGAGCCGCAGAACGGGGAGCCCCCGAAGCTGAAGATGCCGCCGTCGGAGGCCACCAGGTCATAGCCGGCGAAGGCGGCGGAGGGTATCTGGCACGGGGGGACGGTCCCGGGCGCAGGGGTCCCTCCGGCGTTCCCGGTCAGCTGGGGGTCGTGGTGGAACATCGGCCACGAGCCGGGCCCGATGGCCCCCGGGCCATTGGAGCCGGGGATCTCGAAGTGCTCGATCACGCCCTCCAGGAAGCCGTTGTAGCCGGCGATGGTGATGCCGACCGTGCCGTTGGGGTCGGTCGTCACCAACGGCGAGTTTTGGAAACCCAAGATGCCGTTGACGACACCGCTCGACGCATTGAGCTCGGCCAGCACTGCGCCGTTGGTCCCGTTGAGGATCTCGACCCCGGCCAGGGTCGGCACCAGGACGTCTTCGCCCTGCCCGAAGAGGTCGGCCGTGGTGACCGAGCCGATGACCGCCCCGATGGCCGACGTGCTCCACAGCACCTGGCCGTTCGTCCCGTTGAGGGCCCACACCGACCCGGTCGAGGGGGCCGAGGTGTCGTTGATGTTGGTGCCCTCGACCACGTCGAGGGTGCCGTCGCCCGAGAGGTCGGCCAGGGCCGGGCTCGAGGTGGTGTCCCCGTCGAGGGTGGTCGACCACTGCAGGTTGCAGTCACTGTCGACGGCCCGGACCGTGTTGGTGTCCGAGGCCCCCGGGAAGAAGCCCCCGGTCCCGAACACGGCCCCGGTGGCCCCGCCGGCCAGGAAGCCCCCGATGGCCGGTGAGGAGTCGACGGTCTGGTTGGTGTCGTAGTGGCAGATCAGGCCGCCGCGCGAGTTGAGGATCCGCAGGTGCCCGCCGGCGGTGTAGTTCTGGCCGACCCCGAAGCCGTCCGACTGGTCGCTCCCCTCGACGATCTCGGTCTGGTTGGTGCCGTAGAGGTCACCGAGGGCGGCCGTCGAGAACACACTGTCGGAGGTGAAGAACGGCCAACCGGTCAGGGGGACCCCGGACCCGGCGTCGAGGGCGTACTCCTCTTGGTCGAGCGAGCCGGCCACGACGTCGGTGGCGCCGGGCTCGAGCGGGCCGACGCTGAGCGAGGCCTGCACCCCTTGGGCCGGCATCGTGTCGGTGCCGGGGTCGGTGACGCCGGTGAACCACAGCAGGTTGCCCGAGGGCCCGAACGCCTGGTAGCCGCCCTGGGTCGGGTCGGCGGCGTTGCCCGAGCCGACGAAGACCGAGTCCGCGCCGCCGCCGATGTCGGCAACCGACGGCGTAGAGTCGACCGGTGCCCCGGTGGCGACCGGCCACCCGGCCACCGGGCTCCCGTCGACGATGTGGAAGCCGTAGACGAAACCGTCCCGGTCGCCGACGACGACCGAGGGGCCGTCGCTGTCGAGGATGGCCACGTTGGGAGACGACTCGGCGACCGGGTCGCCGCCGTCGTTGAGGACGTGCTCCCACACCGGCGTGTTGGCCCAGGCCGGGTTGGCCGCTGCCGCCGGCGTCGCGGCGGCCACGTTGAGCACGGCGGCGGCAGCGAGGGGCACCAGGAGCGACGCCAGGACCGAGGTGACGGCCAGGCCGGCCCGACGGGACCTCCGTGGGCGGGGCGGCATGGCCCGAGCATCCTGGCACGGGCGCGGCGAGCACAGCGAGGTTGGCAAGCCGTCCATGATGGCACGGCCGCTGACTAGTAGCCGGACATCCCCACGATCGGCTGGTTGAGGGGCTGTCCGCCCATCGACCCGTAGAAGGGGGTGCCCGTCGGCCCGGTCGGGAACGAGAAGATCCCGCCGTCGGAGGCCACGAACCGATACCCGCTCCCCCCAGGGACGGCCTCCATGCCCACGATCGGCTTGTTGAGCGGCGTGCCGCCCGTCGACCCGTAGAAGGGGGTGCCGCCCCCGCCGGTCGGGAACGAGAAGATCCCGCCATCGGAGGCCACCATCCAGTAGCCCCCGGTCGCCGCGTCGGCCGCCATGCCCACGATCGGCTTGTTGAGCGGCTGACCGCCCATCGAGCCGTAGAACTGGGCGTCGCCGAAGGCGAAGATCCCCCCGTCGGAGGCCACCAGGTAGTACCCGCGGCCGTCGGGGGTGAGGGCGATACCCACGATCGGCTTGTTGAGCGCGATGTTGCCGGTCGAGCCGTAGAACTGGGCGTCGCCGAAGGCGAAGATCCCCCCGTCGGAGGCCACCAGGTAGTACCCGCCGCCGTCGGGGGTGGCCGCCATGCCCACGATCGGCTTGTTGAGCGGCTGGCCGCCCATCGAGCCGTAGAACTGGGCGTCGCCGAAGGCGAAGATCCCCCCGTCGGAGGCCACCATCCAGTATCCGCCGCCGTCATGGGTCGCCGCGATGCCCACGATCGGTTTGTTGAGGGTGATGGACCCGGTCGAGCCGCAGAACGGCAGGTTGCCGAAGTTGAAGACCCCGCCATCGGACGCCGCCTCGTAGTAGCCGTAGAGCCCGCCGCTCGGAGGGTTGCACGGCACCTGGAGGTTGGGCTGGGCGATCCCGGCGTTCCCGGTCAGCTGGGAGTCGTGGTGGAACATGGGCCAGCCACCGGCTTGGTTCAACACGTCCTCGGTGGCCGGGTGGGTGACCGGCTTGGCGTTGCCGGTCGAGCCGGCGATCTCGAAGTGGTCGACCACGCCCTGGTTGGCGTTGTTGTAGCCGGCGATGGTGATGCCGATGGTGCCGTTGGCGTCGGTGGTGACCAGGGGCGCGCTCTGGAAGGCCTCGTGGGGCTCGAGCACGGCGAGGGTGGCGCCGGTCTTGCCGTCCATGACCATCACCCCCTGGGTGGTCGGCACCAAGAGGTCCTGGTAGCCCTGGTCGTCGGGGTCGACCGTCGAGATCGACCCGATCACCGCCCCCGTCGCCGGCTGCTGCCAGAGGATGTTGCCGGCCGGGTCGATGTCGTAGACGGTGCCCGAGCTGTTGGCGTTGCCGATGTTGGTGCCCTCGAGCACCTGCAGCTGGCCGTTGCCCATGGTGTTGGCCAGGGCCGGGCCGGCCATCGGCTCGCCGTCGAGGGTGTCGGTCCACACCCGGTTGCAGTGGACGTCCCAGGCGAAGAGCTTGTTGGTGTCCGAGGCTCCCGGGAAGTAGTAGGTGCTCCCGGCCACGATGAGCGGGCTGGCGTTGGGGATCAGTTGGCCGATCGCCGGCGACGACTCGCCCGACTGGTTGGTGGTGGCCTGGCACTGCTGCTGTCCCGACGGGTTCAAGATCCGCAGGATGCTGCCCGAGGTGTAGGTCTCGCCGTTGGGCCCGATCCCCGGCGAGGAGTCGCCGTAGTCGACGATGTAGGGCGTCCCGCCGTAGTAGAGGTTGCCGATGGCCGGGGTGGAGAAGTCCCCGTCGCCCTGGAAGAACGTGAAGACCGTGCCCCCGCCCGGCGTGAGCGAGTACATCGTCTGACCGATGGAGCCGGCCACGGCGAAGGCCCCGATCCCCGGGGCACTGCCCACGGCGAGGCCCGCCGCCACGGCGTTGTAGGGCTTGGGGTCGCCCGGCTGGTTGACCACGCTCTGTTGCCACATGAGGCCGCCGTTGGCGTCGACGCCGAAGTAGCCGCCCCCGTAGGGCGAGGCGGCGTTGCCCACCCCGAAGAGCACGCCGTTCTGGCCGGGGACCTGCGAGGGCGTCGAGTCGATCGGGCCCGGCGCGTGGAACAGGGTCCCTCCGGCACCCGAGTCCACGTTGTAGGCGAGGAGGTTCCCGGCCCGGTCGCCCACCACCACGGTCGGCGCCCCGTTGAGCATGACCAGGTTCGGCGACGAGATGGCGATCGGGCTCCCGGCGTCGTTCACCGTCTGGTTCCAGACGAGGTTGATGGCGGGAAAGCCGTTGGGATGCTGCGCCGCCTGCGCCGCCTGGGCGGGCGCCAACCCGAGGGCCACGACGCTCGCCGTGGCGACGGCGGCCAGGGCGGTGGCCGCCCAGGACCGGGGCGGGCGCGGCCACCGGGCGGTCTTGCCAGCGGCCCTGGCGAGAGACGATCCCATAGCCCTCGACTCGATCACGACGCCCCCCCTCGGGACCGGCTCGGCTCGCGCCAGCCCGTCAATCGATGCCGCCAGGGTAGCCCTCGAAAGTTGCACACCGGTGGCAGATGCGGTGAACCGGCGTGGGCAGCGACCCGGGGACCCGCCCAGCCCGACCGGTAGCATCCCCGGGCGTGAGCGCCGGGACTCCCCCAGAGGACCAGGGCGAACCGTCGGGCCCCGGTGGCCCGGCTCGAGCGGTCCCCTCGGCCGAGTTCCTCGAAGAACTGGCCGAGTCCTTCCGGCGGCTCCGGCCCCAGGGCACGCCCCGCTGGAACTTCGCCGCCGCCTTCACTCAGCTCGAGCAGACCTTCGGCGCCGAGCCACTCGGCCTGCCCGAGGCCGGCGCTACGGACCGGGAGACCGGGGCGGTTGCCGGGCCGCCCGAGCCGGCGCCCGGGCAACGGGCCGTGCGTCGGGCGGCCGACCCCATCATCTCGAGGGTCCAGCCCTGGATCGAGGCCCGGGCGGCCGCCGCGGCCGCCCAGGCCACCCGTGACGCGCTGGCCGAGGGGACAGGGAGGGTCGAGGCGGGGTTCGACGCCACGGTGGAGGCCTTGCGGTTCCTCGCCGCACGGGTCGAGGCGCTGGAGGACGCGGCCGCCCGGCGCACGGCGGCGATCGAGGGATCCGCCTGGCTCCGGCCACCACCAGCACTCGACCACTGGGCCGCGCCGGTCGCCCGCCTCCTGGCCGGTGCCCCGGCCGGCCCCCTCGTCCACGGCGAGTGCGGCGACGGTGCCTTCGCCGCCGCCTTGTGCGAGGCCGGCTTGGACGTGTCGGGTTGCGAGCCCCGCGGCTCGCTCGCCTGGCTGGCTGCGGCGCGGGGCCTGACCGTGCACGTCGGACCAGTGCCCGAGTACCTGGCCGGACGGGGTGCGGGGTCGCTCTCGGGGCTCGTCCTGTCGGGCCTGGTCGACCGGCTGGCGCTCGAGGACCAGGTGGCGCTCGTCGACCTGGCCGCCGACCGGCTGGGCGCCGACGGTCGGCTGGTGCTGATCGGGAGCCGGCCCGAGGTGACCGCCACCGGTTCCGACGCCGTGGCCCGGGACCTGCTGCCCGGTCGGCCGTTGCACCCCGAGACCTGGTCCCTCCTTTTGGAGCGGGCCGGCTTCAAGGGGGTGGGGGAGCTCAACGTCGCCGGCGGCGGGCCCTCGGACACCGTCGCCGTGACCGGGCGGTGGGGCGTGTGAGCGCCATCCACCAGTTCGTGCCGATGCTCCACCGGGGCGACGCCGTTGGCCAGCACACCCTGGGCGTGCAGGCCGAGCTGTCGTCACGGGGTATCGACTCGGCCATCTACGTCGAGCTCGACGACCCCGAGACGTCCTCGCTCACCAAGGCGGCGGCCCGGTACCCCGACGACGCCCGGCCCGGCGACGTCCTCGTGTACCAGTTCGCGACCGCTTCTGACCTCGCCGGCTGGCTCGCCGCCCGGGCAGAGACCCTGGTGGTCAACTATCACAACGTGACCCCGGCACCGTTGTTCGCCCCCTGGGACAACGAGCTGGCCCGCCACCAGGTCCGCGCGCACCTCGAGCTCGACGGGCTGGCCGCCCGCTCGGCCCTCGGTGTGGCCGTCTCCGAGCTGAACCGGGTCGACCTGGAACGGGCCGGCTTCGCCGCCACCGCGGTCGTCCCCCCGATCGTGGCCCTGTCGTCGACCGGGCGCGGCGCCACGGAGGGAGGCGAGCGCCCCCGCCGGAAGGGGGCCCGGTGGCTGGCCGTCGGGCGGCTGGCGCCCAACAAGGCGGTCGAGGACGCCGTGGCCGCCCTGCTCGCCTACCGGGCCCTGCACGATCCGGCGGCCGAGCTCTCGGTTGTGGGCAGACCGGCCGTCGCCTCGTACTCGACCGCCCTGCGCCGCTACGCCGCCGAACTCGGGTTGGCTGAGGCGGTGCACTTCGCCGGCAAAGTCGACGACCAGGCGCTCATCTCGGCCTACGAGTCGGCCGACGTCTTGGTGGTGACGAGCGAGCACGAGGGGTTCTGCCTCCCGGTGGTCGAAGCGATGGCCCACCGCTTGCCGGTGGTGGCCTACCGGGAGGGGGCCGTCCCCGAGACCCTGGGGGACGCCGGCGTGCTGGTCGAGGCGAAGGACCCAGTCACGTTGGCCGACGCCGTGGGGCGCCTCCAGAACGACGGCGGGCTGCGCGACTCGGTGCTCGCCGCCGGCGACCGGAGGCTGCCCGCGCTCGGGCTCGACCGCGCCGGCGCGCGGCTGGCCGAGCTCTTGGTGGCGGTCGGGGGCGGTTCGGGCTGGCCGGAGGGGGCAGGGGTCCGGACGCGCCGGGTCCCCGAGCCCGGCGACCGGGCGACCGGGGACCCATCCGCCGCCTGAGGCGGGGCGCCCCGGTCAGGCCCCGACGGCGCCCACCACCAGGTCGACGAAGCGCTGGCGGGAGCGGGCCACCGAGTAGCCGGCGACCCTCCGGGCGGCCGCCCCGGCCAGCGCCCGGCGGAGGTCGGGGTCGCCCACCACCCGGGCCACGGCGGCGGCGAACCGGAGGGGTTCTTTGTCGGGCAGGACAAGGCCGGCATCGCCGACCGTCTCAGGGACGGCGCTCACCCCGTAGGCGACGACGGGGACACCGTGGCCCATGGCCTCGACGATCGGCACGCAGAAACCCTCGTGGTCCGAGGCGCAGACGAACACGTCGGCGGCCCGGTAGTACGCCTCGAGCTCGGCCGCGCTGACCGAGCCGGTGACCGACACGGCGTCGCCGAGCCCGAGCTCGGCCACGAAGGCGGCCAGCGCCGGGCCGTAGCGTTCGCCCAGGGGCGAGCCGACGAGATGGAGCCGGGCGGCCGGGTCGTAGAGGCGCCGGTAGACGGCCAGCATCTTGACCAGATCGTGGGGTGCCTTGTGGGGCGAGACCTTGCCCACGAAGAGAAGGTCGGCACCGCCCCGGGTCCTGGCCTCGGCCAGGCCGCGCTCGAGCACCGGGTCGGGGTCGGCGCCGGTCGCCGTCATGTCGATCAGCAAGGGGACCACGGCGGTGTTGGTGTAGCCGGCCTCGATCAGCTCGGTCTCGTTGAAGGCCGAGTCGGCCACGGCCAGGTGGCTCTCGGGGGCGAGGCGCTCGAGCTGGGTCCGGCCCAGTGCCACCTCGTAGCCCACGGCCGGCTCCCAGGACTCGAGCAGCCGGGCCGGGGTGATGTTGTGGTAGTTCACCAGCTTGGGCTCGGGCCTGGTGGCCAGGACGTCGTAGACCGGGCTTCCGATCGAGGACTGGTAGAGGAGCCAGCGGTCCTTGACCGGGCGTCCGAGCTCGCCCAGGGGCCGACCCTGGTCAGCCACGTCGGGGGTGCAGTTGCCGTAGTAGATCTGCGAGTCCACCCCCGCCTCGCGCAGGGCCTCGGTCAGGGTGCGGGTATGGACCCCGATGGCGTCGCGGCTGGCCAGCGACGGGATCACCTGGTCGACGCGCACGGCGGGAGTGTACCGGGGGGCGCCGGGCCCCCCGGGACCCGGCGGCGAGGTCGAAGGACCCCGGGGATACCCGATTCGCGGCTGCGGCCGCCCTACCATTGCCCTCATTCGCCACAGCTGCACCACCAGTGACTGTGGTCCGGACCGCTCCGTGTCGGGGGCCCGGGCCACTGGCTGGCCGTGCCGGACGGCCCGACGGGCCGGCCGGACCCTGGCCGCGCTTGCCGGTCTCGCCGGGGGGCTGGGCGCGCTCGTCGTGGGCACCCCGACGGTGGCCGCGGCCTATCCGACGTCGACCGTCGTGATCACCGGCCACGGGTGGGGCCACGGCATCGGCATGGGCCAGTGGGGGGCCCTCGGCTACGCCATCGGCGACGACAACGGCGACGGGAACTGGACCTGGCAGCAGATCGTCACCCACTTCTACGGGGGGACCACGATCCAGACCCTCGGCAACGATTCCCAGAACGTGTCGGTGGCCATGACCGAGAACAACGGCAACGACATCATCGCCACCGCGCCGGGCGGGGTGTCGGTGCCCGGAGGTCCGGGCAGCGCGCCGGCCGTCCTCTTCCAACCGTCGACCAACGGCACCACCTGGAGCGTCTACACCGGTGCGGGCTGCGGCGGGACCAACGGGAGCTGGGGGGCCCCGGTGGCGACCGGGGTCACCCTCCCGACCACCACGGCGCTCAACGGTGGCCCGATCCAGCTGTGCCTGGCCAAGAGCCTGTACCTGCACGGGACGCTGCTCGGTACCTACAACTCCAACGCCGCCGCCCGCACCGTCAACCTGGTGTCCATGGCCCAGTACCTGGGCGACGTGGTGCCGAGCGAATCCTCGAGCGGCTGGGGCACGCTCGGCGGTTCGGGGCCCCAAGGAGAAGCGTGGGGCTTCCAAGAGCTCGAGGCCCAGGCGGTCGCCGCCCGCTCCTATGTGCTGAGCACTACCCCGGGCGGCTACGGGGGCTACGCCGACACCTGTGACCAGACCTGCCAGAGCTACCCGGGGATCGTCAACGAGAGCCCGCTCGCCACCCTGGCCGTCACCGACACTGCCGGCCAGGTGATGGAGCTCCCGGGCGGCCAGGTGGCCGACACCGAGTACTCGGCCTCCACCGGGGGCTACACCCAGGGCAACCAGTTCCCGGCCGTCCCCGACGACGGCGACGCCGTATGCGTGCCGGGGGCCTGCAACCCCAACCACGACTGGACGGCCCAGGTGCCGGTGTCCTCCATCGAGGCCGCCTGGCCCCAGCTCGGCACCCTGGTCACCATCACGGTGACGGCCCGGACCGGCCTCGGGGCCTTCGGCGGGCGGGTCAACACGATCTCGGTCGTGGGGACCAACGCCACCGTTAACACGACCGGGCCCGGATTCACCGACACCTTGGGGCTCAAGTCGGACTTCTTCACCCTGGGGGGCACCCCGAGCGGCGGCGTGGGCGGGTACCTCCTCTCGGCCGCCGACGGGGGGGTGTTCGCCTTCGGCAACGCGGTCTTCGACGGCTCGATGGGGGGCCAGCCCCTCAACCAGCCGATGGTCGGGATGGCCGAGACCCCTGACCACGGCGGCTACTGGCAGGTGGCCGCTGACGGAGGGATCTTCAGCTTCGGCGACGCCCACTTCTACGGCTCGACCGGCTCGATGCAGCTGAACAAACCGGTGGTCGGCATGGCGGCCACACCCGACGGCGGCGGCTACTGGCTGGTGGCGTCGGACGGGGGGATCTTCAGCTTCGGCGACGCCCACTTCTACGGCTCGACCGGCTCGATGCAGCTGAACAAACCGGTGGTCGGCATGGCGGCCACCCCCGACGGCGGCGGCTACTGGCTGGTGGCGTCGGACGGGGGGATCTTCAGCTTCGGCGACGCCCACTTCTACGGCTCGACCGGCGTCGCTGCGCTGACCCAGCCGGTGGTCGGCATGGCGGCCACCCCCGACGGCGGCGGCTACTGGATGGTGGCGACCGACGGGGGGATCTTCGACTACGGCGACGCGCCCTTCGAGGGGTCCTTGGCCGGGACCTCGGTCGTGGCCGGCTCCGTGGCCGTCGTGCCCACCCACACCGGCCAGGGCTACCTGGTGGTCACCGGATCGGGGCGGGTCACCAATTTCGGCGACGCCCCCCAGTTCGGCGACCTGACCACGGCCCTCACCAGTTACGGGGGCCGCGTGGTCGGGGCGGCGGCCACGCCCGGGTGACCGGCCGTCGCCGCCGGGGTCAGCCCGGAGCCCTCGCGTCGGCCCGGTGCCGGTCGAGAGCGGCCAGGGAAGGGAACCGGCGGAGGCGCCCGAACCGCCCGAGCCGCCCGGCGTCCACCCCGTGGTCGGCGGCACCCAGGAGCCGCAGGTCGCCCCGGCTGTTGCCGTAGGCCCACAGGGTCGGGCGGTCCGAGCCGGCCCTCGGCCCAGAGGCCCCGAGCCAGGCCATCGTCCGGGTGTACTTCTCGGCCCCCCTGCAGTTGGCGCCCTCGTAGCGCCCGGTGAGGTTCCCGTCGGCGTCGACGGCCAGCCGGGTGGCCAACACGCCGTCGACCCCGAGCTCCTCGCCGGCAGGACCCACGTAGCACTCGGGCGAGGCCGAGACGATGACCACCCGATGACCCTGCCGGCGGTGCCACTCGAGGCGGGCCCGGACCTCGGGTCGGATGCGCCGCCGCAAGTGTTCGCGGGCGAAGCTGACCCCCGCCCGGTCGACCTCGGCTGCCGGCACACCGGCGAGGACCCGGACGAACAGCGCCTCTTTGGAGCGGTCGGCCGCCGGGCCGCCGAAGAGGGCCGCCCGCACGAGTTTGGGTGAGTCGGCCACGAGCGCCCCGAGTACCGGCCACCGCCCACGCACCGAGACCAAGAACCCGACGACGCTGCCCCCCCTGGTGAGGGTGCCGTCGAAGTCGAAGGCAGCCACGGTGTCCCCGAGGGGTGTGACCGGGTCGCCGGCCCCCCGGGGGGCGATCACACCGGCGCGCCGCCGCGGCCCGCCCCGTCGGCGAAGCGCGCTGCCCCGGCCAGGGTCTCGCCGCTGGCCACGACGGCACGGCCCCGCCGGGCCTCGACCACGGCCGCCTCCTCCTCGCCGAGGCCCCATTGCTCGAGGGCGCTGAGCCGGTCGCTGCGCAGGCAGACCTGGGGGAGGGCGGCCAGCTCGGCGCCCAGGCGCACCGCCTCCTCGAGGGCCGCTCCGGGCCTGGTCAGGCGGTTGACGAGGCCGAACCCGAGGGCCTCGGTCCCACCGACCGCCCGACCGGTCAGGATCATGTCCATGGCCCGGGAGTGCCCGATGAGCCGGGGGAGGCGGACCGTGCCCAGGTCGCACAAGGGGACCCCGAAGCGCCGGCAGAACACCCCGAAGACCGAGTCCTCGGCCGCCACCCGCAGGTCGCACCACAGGGCCAGCTCGAGGCCACCGGCCACGGCGTGGCCCTCGACGGCGGCGAGCACCGGCTTGGTCAGGGTCATACGGGTCGGCCCCATCGGCCCGGGGCCCTGGTCGGGGATCGGGCGCCGGTCCCCGGTCGCCACCGCACTGAGGTCGGCCCCGGCGCAGAACGTGCCACCGGCGCCGGTCAGCACGGCCACACTGGCCGTCTCGTCGGCCTCGAAGGCCTCGAAGGCCTCCCGCAGGGCCACGGCCGTCGCCGAGTCGACGGCGTTGCGCACCTCGGGCCGGTCGATGGTCACGATGGTGACCGGACCGTCGCGCTCGGCGTGGACCGCGCGGGCGCCGTGGGGTCGGTCCGGGGGATCGGGCGCGGTCATGACCACCGAGTCTCGCATGCCGGCCTCCCCGGCCAGAGGGGCGGACCGCGGAAGGTGGGGCCGCCGACCGGCACGAACCGGGGCCGCCCCCGCTAATCTTGACCTTCTGAGTCGACATTTCCCGACCTGGGGGTTAGGGTGGCGCCGACGAGGACATCGGGCAGCGGGCGAGTGACGCCCCGGCCGCAGCACATAGTCACAGACGACAGGAGGAACCTGCGATGGCAGTACGACTCGGGGACACCGCTCCGGACTTCACCGCCGACACCACCGAGGGGACGATCAACTTCCACGAGTGGCTCGGCGACAGCTGGGGGATCCTGTTCTCCCACCCCAAGGACTTCACGCCGGTCTGCACCACCGAGCTCGGTGCCTTCTCCAAGGCCAAGGGCGAGTTCGACAAGCGCAACACCAAGCTGATCGGCCTGTCGGTCGACTCCGTCGAGTCCCACAAGGGGTGGGCGGGCGACATCCAAGAGACCCAGGGGTCGGCCCTCAACTTCCCCCTGATCGGTGACGAGGACCGCCAGGTGGCCGACCTCTACGACATGATCCACCCCAATGCCGACAACACCTTGACCGTGCGATCGGTCTTCATCATCGGGCCGGACAAGAAGGTGAAGCTGACCCTCACCTACCCGGCGTCCACCGGCCGCAATGTCGACGAGGTCCTCCGGGTGCTCGACTCGCTGCAGCTCACCGACGAGTACAAGGTGGCGACCCCGGTCAATTGGACCGAGGGCGAGGACGTGATCATCGTGCCCGCCGTCTCCGACGACGAGGCGAAGACCCGCTTCCCCAAGGGGTTCAAGGCCCTGAAGCCCTACCTGCGGGTCACCCCCCAGCCGAACAAGTGACCATCCGGCCGGTCCCCGGTCCGGCCGACACGACGCCGTTGCCGGCCCGACGGGCCGGCAACGGCGCGTCCGGTCCCCGGTCGCTCAGGCGTCGGGGTCCCCGCCCGCCAGGACCTGGTCCCGCAAGGAGCGTTTGAGGACCTTGCCGGCCGGGTTGCGCGGGATCGGGGCGTGGCGGAGCCAAAAGCGGGTCGGGACGTTGTAGGCGGCCAGGCGGTCGCGGACGTGCAGGGCGAGTTCGTCGGCCGCCACCTTGTGACCCGGGCGCAGGACGAGCACCGCCCCCACCTCCTCACCCATCACCGGGTCGGGCACCCCGATCACGGCACAGTCGGCCACCGCCGGGTGCTCGAAGAGGGCACCTTCGACCTCGACCGAGTACACGTTCTCGCCACCCCTGATGATCACGTCCTTGGCCCGGTCGACGATGTAGATGAAACCCTCCTCGTCGATCCGGGCCACGTCACCGGTGTGGAGCCAGCCCTCGGTGAAGACCAGGGCCGTGTCCTCGGGGCGTCCCCAGTACCCGCGGACCACCTGGGGGCCCTTCACCCACAGCTCGCCTCTCACCTGCGGGCCGGCGGGTAACGAGGGGTCGGGCTCGGTGCCTTGGTACTCCTCGGGCACGACGACCACGTCGGTCACCGGCACGGTCGGCCCCACGCTGTCGGGCTTGCGGACGTAGTCCGCCCCGGTGTTCATCGACGTGAGGGCGGAGGTCTCGGTGAGCCCGTAGCCGTTCCCCGCCTGTCCGACCGGGAAGTGCTCGCCGATGCGACGGACCAGGTCGGGAGGGGCCGGCGCGCCGCCGTAGGAGACGGATCGGACCGACGAGGTGTCCCGGCTCGCCAGGGCCGGGCTGTCGAGCACCTCCATGACCATGGTGGGGACCCCGCCGAAGGTGGTGATCCGCTCCCGTTCGATCAGTTCCAGGGCACGCTCGGGATCGAAGTGGTGCATCATCACGAGCTTCCCGCCGGCCGCCGTGTTGGTGATCATGACGGCGTGGCAGCCGGTGGCGTGGAAGAGGGGGACCGATAGCAGGGACGAGTTCTGCCCCCTGGCCGGTGTCGCCTCACCCCCGGGCCCGTGGCGGAGCCGCTGTCGGGTGTTCACGAAGAACAGGTTCATCAGGTTCGTGCAGGTGTTCCGGTGGGTGCCCACGGCCCCCTTGGGTTTGCCGGTCGTGCCCGAGGTGTAAAAGATCGTGGCGTCGTCGTCGGGGTCGATATCCACCTCGGGCGGGGTGGCCCCGGGATCGACCGTCCCGAGGACTTCGCCGAAGGGGATCTCGGTGCCGGTGCTGGCCGGCGGCGGGTCGGGCACCCGGTGCTCGTCGGCCACCACCAGCGCCCGCAGGTCGCTCAGGGACCCGAGGTGGGGACCGATGCGCTCAGCCCGCTCCCGGTCGACGAACGCCACCACCGAGCCTGAGTCGCCCAGCGCGTACTCGAGTTCTTCGCCGGTCCACCAGGCGTTGAGCGGGACGACGATGGCGCCGGCCACGGCGGTGGCCCAAAAGGCCATGACCCATTCGGGCAGGTTGCGCATGGCGATGGCCACCCGGTCGCCCTGGGCCACCCCGAAGCGGTCCCTCAGTCGCCGGGCCAGGGTGGCGGCGATCCGGTAGTGCTGCCCGAAGGTGGTGCGCTCGTCCTCGTAGACCAAGAAGTCGTCGTCGGCGTGGCCGAGGGAGAGATCGAGCACCGTCCGCAACGAGGCGGGGGCGGACTTCCAGACCCGGGTCACAACGCCGCGGATCACGATCTCGTCCATCTCGAAGAGCTGTCCGGGCGCGGTCAGCTCGGCGTCGGCGTCGGCGACGGTCCGGGATGGTACGAGCCGGGCGGTCGGGTCGGCGTCGGCGGTCACGTCGCGCTCGTCGGTCCACCAGGGTCCGGCCCGGGCGGTTCCTTCGCCTTCGGGGGTTGGAAGATCGCGCCGCGGTAATAGGTCAGTTCGGCCACGCTCTCTTTGATGTCGTCCATCGCCCGGTGTGAGGTCTTCTTCGCCGGCGCCCCGGCCACCGCGTCGGGGTACCAACGACGGGCCAGCTCCTTTATGCTCGACACATCGACGGACCGGTAGTGGAGGTAGTTCTCGATCTCGGGCAGCTCGGCGGCCAGGAACCGGCGGTCGGTGCCGATCGAGTTCCCGGCCAGCGGCACCGAACCGGCGGACGGGAGATGCTGGCGGAGGAACGCCATCGTCGCCTGTCCGGCCTCCTCGAGCGTCGTCGTGGACGCCTCGATGGCGGCCAGGAGCCCCGAACGGGTGTGCATGTCACGGACGAAGTCGTCCATGGCGGCCAGTTGCTCGGGGGTGGCCCGGACCACCAGGTCGGGGCCCTCGGCGACGACGGTCAGATCGTCGTCGGTCACCAGGGTGGCGATCTCGACGATGGTGTGCCGGCCCGGGTCGAGGCCGGTCATCTCCAGGTCCATCCAGACGAGCATCGAACGATGCTACCGGCGCCCCGGCGGCGCCCGGCGGGGCGGACCGGCCGGCCGGCCCACTATCGTCGCAGGGTGCTCGCGGTGCTGGTTCACCGGCTCGACCCGGACCTCCCGGTCCCGACCTATGCCCGGAGCGGCGACGCCGGCGCCGATCTCTACGCCCGAAACGACGTGAGGCTGCTGGCTCGTGGCGGGCGGGCCCTGGTGCCGACCGGGTTGATCGTGGCCATACCCCCCGGGCACGCCGGTTTCGTCCAGCCCCGCAGCGGTCTGGCGCTCCGCCACGGGGTCACCTGCCTCAACACCCCGGGGCTGATCGACCCCGGGTATCGCGGGGAGCTCTCGGTGCTGCTGGTCAACACCGACTCCGACGACGACTACGACATCCACCGCGGCGACCGGATCGCCCAACTGGTGATCCAGCGGGTCGAAGCGGCCGACTTCCGTGTCACCGAGCTAGCGGACCTCCCCGCTGCCCAGCGGGGGGACGGCGGTTTCGGGCACACCGGTCGCTGAGCATGGAGCCGCTGCCGGGGATCGACGCCGCCTTCTTGGCCTTCGAGAACGGGCCGACCCGGCTCCACGTCGCCGCGGTACTCGTTCTGGACCCTCCGGAGGGTCGGCGCTCGTTGTTCTCACCCTCCACCCGCTACGCCCAGATCCGCCGGGCCGTCGAACAGCGGCTTCATCTCGTTCCCCAGCTCCGCCAGCGCGCCGTCCGGGTGCCGCTCGGACTGCACCACCCCGTGTGGGTGGACGATCCCGAGTTCGAGCTGGACGACCACCTCCGGAGGGTGAGTCTCCCGGGGCCGGGCGGCAGCCGTGAACTCGACGACCTCGTCGCCGACGTGATGGGTCGGCCACTCGAACTCGACCGGCCGCTGTGGGAGATGGTGGTGGCCGAGGGGCTGGCCGGCGGCCGTCAGGCCGTCATCGCCAAGATGCACCATTCGATCCTCGACGGGGTGTCGGGCGCCTCGGTGCTGGCCGCCTTCTTAGATCTCGGCCCGCGTGGCCGACCTCTCCAGATGCCGGAGGAGCAGTGGGACCCTCCGCCCCTTCCGACCCAACCCGCCCTCCTCAAGTACGCGATCGGATCCCTCGTCCACCAACCCGAGGTCGCGGTCGGGGCGTTCCAACGGGGGGTGGATGCCCTGGTCGGGGTGGCTGAGCAGAACCGGCGGCTCCACGAGGAGGGGAGCCTCCCGCCCCCCGCCCCCTTCAGCGCCCCCCGCACGTCGATCAACGGGCACATCTCGTCGCGTCGGCGGTTCGCCACCACGTCGATGCCACTCGAAGACGTCGAACTCGTCCGCCGGACGTTCGGCACGACCGTCAACGACGTGATCCTCGCCGGCGTAGCTGGCGCCCTGCGTGCCCTGCTGGCGAAGCGGGGGGAGGAGCCCGACGGTTCATTGGTCGCCCTCGTTCCGGTCTCCACTCGGCACCAAGACGACCATGATGCGCTGGGCAATCAAGTTTCGGGGATGCTGGTTTCGCTGGCCACCCGCCTTGAGGACCCAGTCGAGCGGCTCCTGACGGTGTCGGCGGGGGCGGGTGTGGCCAAGGCCCAGCAGGGACTTACTGGGGGCCGCCTGGTCCAAGACCTTGCCCAAGTGGCCGCGCCGGCAATCACCTCACGGGCCGCTCGATGGGCCTCGGGTCTGCGGATCTTCGACCGGCTCCCGCCGCCGTTCAATGTCACGGTGTCGAGCGTCCCGGGTCCGGGCTTCAGCCTGTGGTGCGCCGGGAGCAGGGTGGTCGCCCTCCACCCCGTCGGGCCGGTGGCCGAGGGGGTCGGTCTGAACGTCACCGCCATGACCTACCACGGCCAGGTGTACTTCGGCCTGCTGGGATGCCGCCGGCTGGTCCCCGACGTGGCCGATCTGGCGATCTTGCTGGACGACGCCCTGGCCGAGCTGACGGCGGCGGCCCTCGACGCCCGAGGAGCCGTGGGGTAGGGGTCCGCCGGGCCATCCGAACTGGGGTGGCCCCCGCCGGCCCGGAGCGTTGTATCCTTTGGGCCGGTTACGCGGACGTGGCTCAGTTGGTAGAGCATCACCTTGCCAAGGTGAGGGTCGCGGGTTCGAATCCCGTCGTCCGCTCCAGTGTGATGTGGAAGAGAGAGGCGGGACCGCGAAACGGCGCCGAAACCGGCTCATCGGATTCTGGCGGGGTCGCGCCCTGACCAGGATCACCCAGACGCGACGAAGGTGCTTCAAGCTTGAGGTGTGAGCCAAAAAACAAGAAGCACCTTCGTCCTCACTGACCCTAGTGAGATCCTCCAGGCCCTGGTGGGCCTCAAAGACGTCCGGGTCCTGCACTACGAGCGCCGGGGCCCCGACGTCGAGCTGATGATCGAGCAGGTCCTCGGGCGACGTCCGGTGTCCCAGCCGTGCCGGGAACGGGCCCAGGTCAAGGACCGCCCGGTCGTGCGCTACGTCGACCTGCCCGTCTACGGCACGCCGATGCGCCTGGCTGGAAGAAGCACCGGATGCGCTGTGTCGAACCGGCGCTGTCCCAAGACGACCTGGGTGCTCGTCCGACCACCGCATCGCGGCCAAGAACTGCCTGCTCACCACCAGGGCGGCCAAGTGGGCGACGGTCCAGGTCGGCGACGGGCGGACCGTCTCAGAGGTGGCCGCCGAGCTCGCCTGTGACTGGCACACCGTCAACGACGCCGTGACCACCTATGGCGAGGCCCTGCTCGAGGCGGACCGCAAGCGGCTGAACAAGACGACGCGCCATCGGGCTCGACGAGACCTCCTTCGTGCGACTCGGCGCAGAGCAGCCACACCGACTACGCCACCACGGTGGCCGACGTGGAGAACCACCAGATCATCGACATCCTGCCGACCCGCAACTACGTCGACGTGGCCGGCTGGATCGACAAACAGCCGCAGGCCTGGAAGGAGCGGATCCGCTTCGGCGCCCTCGACATGTCGGCCACCTATGCCGCGGTGTACTCGGTCGTCTTGCCCAAGGCCGCCCAGGTGGTCGACCCCTTCCACGTCGTCTCGCTGGCCAACCGCTGCCTCGACGCCGTCCGCCGCCGGGTGCAGACCGAGCAGACTCGGGCACCGGGGCCGACGAGACGACCCGCTCTATCGGGCCCGCCGGGTCCTGCTCATGAGGCGAAGAGAAGCTCGACGACGAAGCCGCCGAGCGCCTGGCGTCACTGCTCGAGCTCGGCGACCCGAACGCCGAGGTGGCCATCGCCTACCGGGTCAAGGAGCGGCTCCGTGACTTCTACGCTGCACCGACCCCGACGAGGCCGCGGCGATGCTCGAAGAGCTCCAAGCGCCACTGCCTGAAGCGGGCCATGCCGCCCGAGATCCAAAGGCTCGGACGGACGCATCGAGAGTGGTTCGACAAGATCTGCAACTACCACCTGGCCCGGGTGACGCAACGGGCCCACCGAGGCGCTCAACAACCTGATCAAGCGCATCAAGCGGATCGGCTTCGGGTTCCGCAACTTCGAGAACTACCGGATCCGAGCCCTGCTCTACGCCGGCAAGCCGAACTGGCGGGTGCTGGGCTCGATCGTCGTCCGATGAGCAGGCAGACCCCGCCAGAATCCGAGCCGAAACCGCCGCGCAGGGCCGGGCACCGCGGACCGACCCGCCAGGCGGCGAGGGACCCGGGAGCCAGGGCCGCCGGGCACCAGAGCCACAGGGCACCGGGCACCCCGGGCCGCAGCCGGCCGACCGCCGGGCGCCGAGGGACGAGCACCAGGGCCGGGCACACAGCGCCGCCGGGCCGCCGGGCCCCCGGCCGCCGGGCGCCACCCGAACGGGGGCACGGGGCGCCGGAGGAGGGGGGGGCTCAGCCCGATGGCCTCCTCCAGTGGGAGAAGCACAGCATCCGGATCAAATGGAGCCAAGCCAAGTCCGGCAAATCGGATGAAATGTCCACACGGTGCGTCATAAGAGTCAGGAGGTCGGTCACCCCCTGACCACTCCCCAAGCCGTGGCCTGCGTTGCGTAGGGCCTGGATAACTGAACCGGCCTGACTCGTGCATCCACCTCTGACTCGCTACGGATCGAGGCGGCAGTATCTCGAAACCCATTTCTCAATCCAGTCAGTGCAGACAAAGCCTTTTCGCAGCGAGGAAGAACAACCCGACCAACACTGATGGGGTTATCCCCAGCGGCGTGTAATTGATTGCACTGACAGTGTCGGATGCAGAGGCTAAAGGCTCGGCCGAGGGAAGCTCCCGGTGACGGCGGTTGGTTGATTCACTACGCCTTCTGCCGCATCACCAATGCAATATGGCATCGGCCCCTTGATGATGGCGAGGCCTATTCTCGATCGATGGACTGACCCAAGCATGGCAGCCAGGAAGACGGCGATCTCACCCCGGTTTCGCCAGGCCCACCCGCTTAAGTTCCCCACCGAGTGGGAAGCCCATTGGCACTCACCGGGCTCAAGATTCTCGTCGGTCTCACAATCCTCGATGCTCAGTCATCATCCGATTCTGATGATCAGAACCAACGCTGGCAGATTCTTACGGTGAAGGATGGACTAATCGTCGACATTCGAGGTTTCGAAGAGCGGGCTACCGCCGTTTCCCGCATGGAATGAGTCCCCATCCCGGTAATATCGGGTTTCGGCGTCGTGGCTAAGGCCGCTGATCTCTGGCCTCTTGGGCCAATCGGGATGCGAGCTGTCGTGAAATGTTGAGCGCCCGCCCAACTTCGCTGATCGATGATCCCTGCTCCAGAGCGAGATCAAATAGGGCCAACCTCATTTGATGGCGGGCTTCCTCGAAGCCTGCGATTGCACCGGTCATCTGCTGGCGCAGCGTGGGTTTGGTCGACTCCAGGACCGCATCAACTGCCATCTCGCCAGCTTCGATACGCCTCGCTATCTCGATCATTGCTCCCTCAAAGTTCCGAACGCTTGATCTCATGACCTCGCCACACTCGACAAGCTTCGCAACCTCGTGGGAGAAGCGGTCAATCTCTTTGGACATCGTGGAAGCGTAGTGCGGACCAGCGGGGCTTCCTGGGGATTCTCCCGGTAATCGGACCGCCGGATGGGGATTCCTCTACCCACTCGGCGTTCATAGACGCTTCAGGGGTATCCGTCTGGCAGCGAAGATCCACGGGGAGCTTTTGCCCGTCAGTCCCCGTCGGATGATGTTCGAGGCTCAACTCGGATCGGCCACACCCGGACTGGCTCGCCGTACCGATCCTCGTCGTAGATCCTCCCGCACCTTGTGCATTGCCAGGCCGATTTGTGCTCTTCGTCCCAAACCTCGTCGTAGTACGTGCCTTCGGGCGCTGCGATCGTTGGCGCCTCGCATCCCGCCGGGCATGGATCTCCGGTCATCTGGGTCGGTTCGTCGTCAACCACAAGGGCTTCTCCCAGGGGCGATCCGGGCCGAGCGGGACCGGGTGGCTTTGGCCTGCTCGATCCTGATGTAATCAGTTATCAAATGCGAACCGGCCCTAATCCAATCCTTCAGCCCCTACCCCGGCGGTTCGGAACAGGAGTCGCCGCCGGAACTCGGCTTTTTCGACGGCGGCTACTGATCTGTAACGAGAGAGTTACGATGAGGGGAAGCTGATTCGGAGGTCAAATGAGCACCCATCGACGGCTGAAGAAACAGGCCAGCGCTCTTCTCGCTGAACTGGGGCACGACCCTGATGAGGTCGCCGAGTCTTTGCACGGATTCGGTGTTCAAGGCGTTCCAAAGAGCAATCGAGGTTGTGCGGTGGCGCTGTACTTGGGCGCCTTGATGGGGCCCGATCCGTGTGTTCGCTCAGTTGCCGTCGGGCACTGCATGGTGCTTGTCAATACGGCAGCCCCGCCCGATTTCCGTCCCGCTGGCTGGCTGTTCGTCCAACTTCCGAAGCCAGTACGGCGATTTGTCGCCGCATTCGACGATCAGCAATACCCCATGATCACTCGGCAGAAGGTGGTCAGACCGGAGCCTTCGGTAACGGTATTTCGGTAGTAACTCTGCCGGCGGCCTCCCGGGGTCCGTCGCCCCGCTGCGTGGTGGTCTTTGGGGTCGGTTCCGCGCCCTTCCCCTTCTTTCCCGCATTCACCGAGAGGGGAGAGAGAGGCGGGGCCGCAAAACGGCGCCGAAACCGCCGCGCAGGGCCGGGCACCACGGACCGACCCGCCAGGCGGCGAGGGACCCAGGCACCAGGGCCGCCGGGCACCAGAGCCGCAGGGCACCGGGCCAACCCAGACACCGGGTCGCGGGCCGCCCGGACGCCACCCGAACGGGGAGACGGGGGCGACGGAGGGAGGGGCATCTCCGAACCGGTGAACCGGGGCACTCCGTCGCGACGTTCGGGGACGCGCTTTCGGGGATGCTTCTCCGTGCAGCGAGGCGACAGATCAGCAGGTGTTCTTAGTAGGCGGCTACTACGACCCCGCGACAAGACGGGTCCCCCCGAGATGGACCAGGTGACTCCCATTCCCCACGACATCGTATCGGACGATGCCGACACGGATTCCGATGGCCTACGAACCTTCGGTTTGTAGCTAACGATTGCGTGAATGCGATTACTCGCTAACGCACTAGATGAACAAGTCCCGAGATAAAGAGCGCGAGTGAGATCACTGCGAAGAGTGCGCCACCGCCAATCTGTTGGACACGAGTCAGTTTCGGCGTCGAGCCCTTGAATGATCTATTGAAAATCGGTATAAGCCAGACCCAGAGGATGGTGAATGAGAGGCATAGGACGCCGCCAAGCAACAATCCCCACCCACTTGTCGTTCCGCTTCCACGAAGTTCATCCAGAATAGGCAGCGCCATCACCATCATTTCTCAGGAACAGTGGGCCATTAGGACGACCCACCAAACGGATCCCAGGAATGAATCGTCCACATCACTCCGCCCGCGAAGCCTTTACCTGGCCCCGCTTCAACTTGCCAGTCTCCCCAATCGGGATAAGCAGCACCCTGCTTGTTGAATTTCAATCCAACGCTGCCCGATGCCGCCCCGATCCAGCCACCCGCTACGAACGCTTGCGTACTGGACTGACAGCTGGCCGGTGCACCGCGTAACCCGCGTCCGGGCCGACGCCTATCCAACCACCGAAGCCCCAGCTCAGCGTCGCATGGCCCCCCTGGGTTTGGAGATCCAGACAGACTCCCATGCAGAGAGACCCTCCCAGGATGACGTGGTTGAGCCAAGCCCCGGAGCTGTGCTGCGGCACGAAGCCCCAGACAGCCTTCTCCTCGTTCTGGCAGGCCTGAGTTTGCGTCTCATTCGGCGGAGCAGGTGAGGTACCGGTGCATTCCGTCAGTTGAGGGCCGAGTCCACCTGGATCGCTCTCATTCGCGGGATCCTCGTTCGCGTACCCATACGGCTGCCCGGTGACATCGACCAGCGGATCGACGCTCAGGAACTGGCTTGTCGCCGGGTCGTAGTAGCGCCCATCTGGGTACCCGCGGTCTCGCTCTTCCTGGGGTGCGCTCGGCACCGGGGCCGCCGGCGGTGTCGCGCCAACGAACGGCTGTGACCTGCGACATCGACCGGGTCAGCGAATCCCACGGACTCCATCATGGCCTCCGGTCGCCTCGAATTCCCGGAATTGGTCAGGCACGTCCACCGGCACCGAGTCGGCGGCTACTACGACCTCAACACCTGATGACTCCCGCGGGGGCAACCGAGCCTCGGGGCAATTTTCTGGACCTTCCTGAACATGTAACATCAACTCCTCTCACCTTGCACAAACTGGCGGTACGCGGCAATGTCCGCCTTGATGGAGCGATATTGGGACACTCCCTCCAAACACGCCTCGTGCACCCCGGCATCGTGGAGATAGTGCAAGGCCGATTCAGGGTTCCCATATAGAGCCGCGGGGATTAACATGACACGCTCTTCCCGACGCAAGGGTCGGTGGCATATCGTGCACTTTGATTTCCCCCAAATGATCACTGCCATTGCAATATATGCCCTTCACTGTCAAACACTGTCTGGCTTCCACGCTCCAGCAGGATCGAATTGTCCTGGCCGAGGGCCTGAAGCGTTGCCACATCGGCTGCTGACGGTCCGCCGAGCACGGAGGCGTTTGGGAGAGCACTCGGGTGGGTGTGCAGCACAGCCGCGTCAACCGGAAACAGAACCGGCCATCGCCATTCGCTGATCGACTTTACCTGGTCTATGCCCGGCTGCTCGTCAAACAACGGCTTTGCCAACCAAACGAGGTCACCAACTTTCTCGACGTAGTGGGTCACTATTCCAACGGCGAACCCCAAGTCACAGATGATGGAGAACGCGAATCCAGGTCTTGAGCGGTTCACTTCTCGCTCCGGAAGTCAACAGACATTCGGTGCCTGCCTTCCGACGGCAGCCGGAAGTTCGCAGCCCCGCTGAATGGATTGTGTGTAGATCGGATTGCTCTTCGCGATGCTGTTAATTTGGTTGATAAGTTGGCCGCCCCTGGGGCCACCATTGTTTTGATCAATGCCTGCTCTACTGAGCGAGCGTCCTCGCGGCTTAGATCCTCCAATCCGTCAATTGGCCTGATGTTGATTCCCTTCTCTGCGAGCTGTTCCCCTGCCCGCCGTTCGATTGAGTTCGTAATCCCGACGTAGTTAGTATCTCCTTCGTCATTCACGGAGGTATACACGGACATATCACCGGTGTTGATTGCGCCCGTTCCTTCCTCTGCGGCATCGGCTATCTCCGCTGTGACCGCGGCCGTCGTATCCAGACCTGCCTCCGTCGTCAGCGCTGCCACATCGGCGACTTCTAGTCCGTCTGTGACCGGGTCAGCGCCGAGCTGGGCCACGTTCAGAGCGGTCAGAACCACCAGTCCGGTGCCCAACCCAACCGTTCCCCAGTTCCAGCTGGCAGGGTTGTACCAACTGTCCCCGGTGGGATCGCTCAGATTCGCTGGATCGTCGTCGGCATACGCATACGGTTCCCCCGTCTGGGCGACCGCCGGATCGACCGAAATGAACTGGGCCGTCGAGGGGTCGTAGTAGCGCCCCATCTGGGTACCAGGGCGTCGCGGTCTCTCGCCGGTGCGCTCGGCACCGTGTCCGCCGGCAACGTCGCGCCGACAACCGGCTGTGACCTGCGATGACGACCGGGTCAGCGAATCTCACGGACTCCATCATGACCTCCGGTCGGCTCGAACTCCCGGATTTGGTCAGGCATGTCATCCGGCACCGAGTCGGCGGCTACTGCGACCTTCGATCTGTCGACACCACCACATGATCACGACGATCACAGCGCGTGATTGCTTGAATAGGCAAGCGATCAGGCAGATAGCTTCGAGTACGCCGTACTCACCGCTCGGGACATCTGCGCCTTACCAATGCCAGTACCGAACAGTGACATCACTATATCGCCCTTCGTTGCAATCACTAGGTATCCCGGAGCAGCCAGTGGGTCAGAGTCTCGCTGTTCAAAACTATGGGCACCCGTCGGCAAATGAGCGATAGATGTGGGGGACAAGGAACCGGTTATGAAGTGACCGTTGGACAAAGGAACCTCATAGGTTGTGCAGCGCTGAAGGTTGTGCAGTATCTGACTCATCCCGGTCGATGCCGACTTAAAAGTTGCTAGGGATTCGTCAATCTCGGCCCGATTGCTGCCGAGATTGACGTAGTCAATGAGATATGACGAACTCGCAAAGCGGGATACTGAAAACAGGCGCGGTGGGTCAATCCCCAATTGGCCGGCATCCCAAGAGCCCGCAACATCGTTCCCAGACAGAAGAGCCTTCGACAAATTGGGCAATGAGCTACGTTGTGCTGAACCAGTCTGACTGCAGGCTGATAGACAGAGAATGCAGGTTAAGAAGACTATTCCTAGGCGCCGGGTACTCATTGGCCGAGAGTGCTCCTCATGGATAGTTTGGGTTTGCGCACTGTGCGAGGAGCTGTGCGCTTGGGTCATAAGGAGCGCCGACGCAGTCGTTCGCCCGTGTCGCAATACTCAAGACGCCAAAGAACCCCAGCGGTCCCGGTGGTACGAGGTTGTATCCCGGCGGCTGAGTAATGGGTCCTCCGTAGTAGCTGACCGAGTACGCAGGTCCAGGAACGTCTGTATACGCGGAAACGTTGGTGGGGATGGGGCCGCTGCCGCTCGCCGTAACGCATTGGGTTCCCGAGTGGTAGGTCAGAGATCGGATGTCATACCAAGGTGTCGTCCGGTTATAGGGGAACGAGTTGTTATATCCCAGGCCGCAGTCCTTTGCGACCTCAGCGTCGGCAGCCGATTGTGTCAACCCGGGGCCGCTCACCGGTCCTTCGCAGGACCAGAGTCCGATCGGGTCACTCCCGTTCGCCGGATTTTCGTTTGCGTACCCATACGGCTGCCCGGTGACATCGACCAGCGGATCGACGCTCAGGAACTGGCTTGTCGCCGGGTCGTAGTAGCGCCCTATTAAGGCCAGCCGCCCGCTGAAGCGGCGGAGCGACTCTGGCGCTGTCCGCATCGAGAACCCAAGGTATCCCCTAATGCCAGGCTGTAGGTGGCTTAGCCGTGACCCCAGCCCGGCGATCGGTGGCACCCCGGTACCGTGACCTTCACAACATTTAGCGAGGGCTGCGACCGATAGCTACACGAGTCGGAGACCTTCACTCTTAATGAAAACCCCAATTGCCACTACAGCAATCACCACTCCACCCGCCGCTGTAAGGATTGGACCAAAGGAGATGGCAGATAGCGGATATCCGTGGTCATGGTAGTTACCGATCGTCACAAAAACGACCGTGATTCCATCCAAGAGTACGACCCATCTCGCGATTCGGGATCTCAAGCACCACCAGGAAGCCGCAAGAGCAATAAGTGCCAGAACCACTAGAACCTGGGCCCATGTGCCGGCCCCCAGATCTGTCAGTGTGAGGCTGGGCGAGACGATGCGGTGGATACCGAGATCAACACCACTCATCGCACGAATCCAGGGAGCAAACGCACCGGCGATGATTGCCCCGCTTCCAACAGCCGTGGCACAGACGGTGAGAGCAGGAGTCCGGGCCCGGGCGACCTGATTTGGAACTTGCTGTGGGCCGAGGGCCCCTTGATCCATGTGGCAGACACTACTTTTTCTCCAATTGCGGAGGATGGGCAACAACGCCGCTACCCGGCGGACGGGGACACCCCCCCTTGGCTTAGGCCAATGCGTCGTAACCCATAGGCGCCGTCCCCTCGAGAATGCGCCGCTCATCGCCGGCGTCAACGCCAAGTCCTTCGGATGGCTCCGCCAGCGTTGACCCCGGCTTCTTAGCGACGCGCGCCCTCTTCCAGGACGACGCCTGAGAGTTCAGGAACGAAAAACCGAAGAACCCTCTTGACCCGGCCCCGCCCCTTCATGAACGGTGTTCTGGGGCAGGCTTTAGCGTCAAGGGTCGCCGACCGGATTCCCTAAAGTCGCAGGTCAGTCCCTAAAGGTGGCCTGGACAGGCCACACCGCCCGCCACCGGTCCCCACTCGGCGAACGCCAATGGCACGTCGGTGCCGAGCTTTTCTCCGGTCTTGTCGCAATAGGAGGCAACCTTTCGAACACACAGGAAGGTTGAACTAGGTAATGGACGAACGTCGGCATCAGAGCCAGCCCCGGATTGACTTCGACCGTTTCGTCGCCGAGACGGCTGAGCCGCTGCTGCGGTCGGCCTACCTGATCACCTGGGACTTTGCAGAGGCGGAAGACCTGGTTCAGGAGTGTCTGTTCAAGGTCGCCCGCCGATGGCCCCGAGTCAAGAAGATGGAGCGGCCCGTCGCGTACGCACGCACGGTGCTCATCCACCTTGCGCTAGACGAAGGCAAGCGGCGGAGCCAGCGGCGCTTAGAGCTCGGACCCGAAGCGACCAGGCTCCTCGAAGCGCACCACGACGATGCCGCCGTGCGCATCCTCGGACGCGTCGAGACGAGTACCGACCTGCTGGAAGCGCTTCGAGAGCTGCCACCGCGGCAACGTGCCGCCCTCGTGCTTCGGTACTTCGATGACCTGAGCGAAGCGGAAGTCGCTGATGTCATGGGTTGTTCGGTGGGGACAGTAAAGAGCACCACGTCGCGAGCCCTCGGGCGCCTCCGTCGGGAAGTCGAAGGCACGGGGGCGGCATCCGACATCGTGACCGAACCGGCCGATCTCTCACGCGCCCGGCCAGACGTGGACGCAATCGTCCAAGACACGACACAAGCGACTGAAGGGAGTACCACCAAATGAAGACGGCATTGGAAGAGGAACTAATCTCCGCCCTCAGAGCTCGCGCGTCAGCGCTGCCGACGGACGCGTCGGAAAAGCTGCGCTCCGTCGATTACCACCCACGCCGGTACCGCCGCGCCGCGCCTGCGGCACTCGGCGCCACTGCCGTCGGTGCCGCCGCGGCGGGAACCGCCCTGGCGGTCGCTCTGGGTGGGGCCGCTCCCGCTTACGCTGGCTGGAGCGCTGCTCCGACCGCGGCCTCGTCCTCACCGTCGTCACACGCCGACCAGAGCTGCCTGGGCGTGCTCTCCTCTGACCAGCCTGCCGGCGGCGAGCTCGGCTCTGGAGCCTGGCAGCCCCTGCTCACCGACGTGCGTGGCCCGTTCACGGTGGCGCTCTACCAGAACGACAGCGCCTACATGGGCTGCTTCACCAGCTCTTCTTTCACGCAGGTAACCCAGGTGAGCTCGGGCGGCGACAGCGCGAACGGCGTGCTCAAGGTCAGCGGCTCCGCTTCTGGCTCTGGCAGCCCCGCTCAGGGCCTGTCAACGGTGACGGTAGCCGGTACCACCTCTGGCGATCTCCAAAACGTCGTGCAATCGCATCTCTCCACGGCTGACGGCCCATACACACTCCTCGACGGGCGAGTCGCATCAGGGGTGACGGGGGTCACCCTCGTGCTCGATAACGGGCCAGACGTTGTGGCCACCGTGGCCGACGGGTGGCTTCTCGCCTGGTGGCCCAGCGACGCCGCGGCAACCTCGTCGCAGGTAACGAATTTGTCCGGTACGACGTCCGAACCTTTGGTCTCATCGACCAAGGGACCGCCAACCCCACCTGCCCCCGGTTCCTGCACGCCGATTACGACTCCCGACGGAACGAATGGGGTAGTCCACTGCAACAGCTCCGGCGGTGGAACGGTGGGGTCAGGGGACTCTGGCGACATCAGCGGCAGCCAGAACGTCACCCCAACCGGGAACAGCGGCAACACCGACGGGACCGGAGCCGGCACGACGAAGTCCTGAGCCCGACCGCCGACGAACCCGCCGTCGCGAAACCAATCAACCCAGAGTTAGGGCCACCACCCGGCGGATGAGCACCAATATCCCCGACTCGGGCACTCGCATATCCGGCGGTCGGGGACGCCCATCGCTCCCCCCGGCGGAATTTGGGCGGAGGAGTTATCGTGAGCGGACCCGTCCGCTAAGGAGGTAACCATGGCCGACTTTCCGAATGTGACGCACGTGGCATTGACCGTCAGCGATCTTGATCGGAGCAGACCCTGGTACCAGAGCCTCTTCGGAGCCGAGCCGGTTATCGATGAAGATACAGGCACGTTTCATCATGTCGTCTGGCTCCTTGGCAACCAGACTGTGGTCGGTATCCACCAATTCCCAGATCCGCACGGATCTGAACCCTTTGATGAGCGGCGACCGGGTCTCGACCATCTGGCATTCGCTTGCACCAACCGAACGGAGCTTGAGCAGTGGGAGTCGAAGCTCAACCAACTCGGCATCAACAACGGCGGTATCGTCGACGCCCCTTATGGATCGGGCCTCTCGTTTCGCGACCCCGACAACATCGCTCTTGAGTTCTTCGCTCCCCCTGGTTAGCGATTGTGATGTGCGACTGTTCGGAAGTTGATTTGGAATGCCCGACCCCCAGCGCCTGGCGGTCGGTTCTCCATCGCCCTCCTCCTGAGATTGGTGTGAAGGCAAAGGAATCGCCCGTACGGCCGTGGTGACTCTGTCCCGGTGGTCTGTGGAGGCGCGAGGGCTGGAGGGGGGCTACTGACTGACCAAGGCCAGGTCGCCCCGAATCTGCATCAGTGGCAGGCAGTGGGGTGATCGTGGTCGCTTGTCGAACTCCGAACCACCGCGTAGACATTGAATTGTTATGGGAAGATCCTGGTCCAGAGTTGTTTCGATCCCTCTTCTCTCGTTGTCCGTGGTAGTCGCTGCCTGCGGGTCATCAAATAGCAGCGCCGCGAGTTATTCAGTTCAAGCGATCAACCTTCCCGGCCCTGGTCGGGTACTGTCCGACGGAGCCGGGTATATCCTTTACGTCTACATACCGGACGCGCAGGGTTCCTCAAAGTGCTTCAGTGGGTGCGCTAACGCATGGCCACCCTTGGTATTACCTCATGGTGTCCGTCATCCCGTGGCAGGTCCGGGCATCGACGATGCCTTGCTGGGCATTACGCGGAGGAAGAACGGCTCGTCGCAAGTGACGTACAACCGGTGGCCCCTTTACCTCTACATAGGCGACGGCCGCGGGCAGGTGACTGGTCAAGCTGAGGACATGGGCTCCTGGTATCTGTTGTCGACGAGTGGCGCTATCGACCGACAGCCCATCACGGGTCCTGACAAGAATTGATTGGCACGCATGCAGCTCCCGAAGACTCCGGGCGCCGGAGCCGCCCGAGAACAACGCATCGCCGCCAGCCGGGCGTCACCGGAGACGGAGCGGAGAGACGGGCGACGGGCGGGGCATCTCCGAGCCGGCGGATGGGGGCTCCCTGTATCCGACCTACATCGTTAGTCCCCGGACCAACACCCCAAGATGATGTCGGCGACAGTGGCAGCGACATCACCACTACTCGTCGGAGGCGAGCCGAACTGTGCGGAAAGTCCAGCCGAATTGACCAGGAGGATCTTCCAGTCCTTCCTCACGACCATCGAGCCGTCTCGTGTCTGAAATGCGCCCTGACCAAGACCGTAAAACGTTGTCTTCTTGCCGAGTTTCTTGGCGAGCATGTTGAAGTAGCGCAGGGTCTGCGACCAGCTTGAGAGTTCTTTTATCGACAGGACCATAGTGCCCGTGGTGTAGCGGTACTCGCACGAGTAGAGATGACTCACCCAGGTTTGGTCGGACACGACCGCCGATTCACCTAACGCTTGTCCGATCTCTACCTGGGCCTTCTTCTGACAGACCATGGTGGCAAGTTTTGAAGGCTTCGGACCCGCTGGGAGCGGCGTTGCGGCCTCCGCGACCAAGCTATTGGACGCGGCGAGGATGATGAAGACCCCGGTTAGGAGGAAGACTCCCCGCCGCACCCTCCAAGCGCGGCGTCCTCGTCCGCACCCATTCCGACCGCTTGCCCGCCCTCGGACGAATCGTGAGCGTTGTGGTTTTCCCACCACAGCGGTCCTCCTCGTGATGAAGCCGTGGAAATGGCTGGCGCGGCTCCGGCGAGTCTGATAGATACTACGTCCGGTAGTAGTAATCCCCGCAAGCGGGGGTGAGGAGACAGGGGGCACGAGTTCCCCCTCGGACGAGCAGGGGCCTCTCGATGCCGAACGACGGGGCAAGTCCGCCGACGACCGACGAACGGGGGGCCGTGGCAGAGGTGCGATGGCGACCTCCCGATGGTCGCCGCCTGTTAGAGCTCGCTCTGGCCACCGTCTGGTTGATCGACGGCGTGCTGCAGCTCCAGCCCTTCATGTTCACCCCCGGGTCCGACGGGTTCAGCGGCATGTTGGGCGGCATGGCAGCCGGGAATCCCCACGCAGTTGCCCAATCCATCACCTGGAATGCGTCGATCGTCGACCATCATACCGTGGCCACCAACACGGCATTTGCCCTCATCCAGATTCTCATCGGTTTTGGCATTGCCTGGCGTCCCAGCGTCAAAGTCGCCTTGGGCGCCTCGATCGCCTGGAGCCTCGGCGTCTGGTGGTTTGGCGAGGGTCTCGGTGGTGTGCTCCACGGTGCTGGCACGCCTATCGGTGGTGGCCCGGGAGCGGTTCTCTTTTATGCTCTCCTTGCGGTCCTGCTGTGGCCGACCGATCGAAGCCCCGAGACACCGGGCTTTGCTGCCGCCCGTGCAGTCGGACTTCGCGCCGCCAAGACGATCTGGGCCGTCGTCTGGGTCGGGATGGCCTTCCTTGCACTGCTTGGCGCGGGTCGGTCTCCTCAGGGCATCCACGACCTGATCGCCACCTATTCCGGACAACCAGGTTGGCTCACCGCAGTCGACCGTCACGCCGAATCGCTGGTCGCCAACCAGGGATTCACCGTTGCCATCGTGTCGGCCGTCATCTTCTTGTTCGTAGCGGCAGGACCATATCTGCCCGCCACTGCAACTCGCGTGATTCTCGTGGTGGCCATCGTCACTGCGGCCGTCATCTGGGTCGTCGGTGAGAACTTCGGCGGAATCCTGGCCGGAGGTGCGACTGACCCCAACTCGGGACCACCACTGATCCTTCTCGCTCTCGCCTATTGGCCGGTCCGACCGAAGGCGGTGCCAGCCACCAATGACGTAGGGGACACCGTCGAGAAAGCGCTGCCCATGGAGGTGGCCTGACCATGGCGCACCCAACGTGGCTTGCCTACAGCTTCGCCGTCGTCATGGTGGCGGTTTCGGTGTACTGCATAGGCCGGTTGGCCCTGGCGAACCACTTGGGTCGTCGCAACCACGAAGACGTGAACATCTCCCATGTGCTGATGGGACTGGCCATGGTGGGGATGCTGGTCCCTCGCTTGAATGTGGTCCCAGACATCCTCTGGGAGGTCGCCTTCGGGATAATCGCGCTGTACTTCTTGGCCAGGAGTATTCGTTTTGTCGTCCGTCACGGTCTCAGCGGGACCAGCGATGACCATGTGCACCACATTTCGCATTACCTGATCCACATGGTCATGGCTTGCGCCATGCTTTACATGTACTGGCTTGGCAACCCGATAACGGTGTCCTCCGGTGTGACCATGGCGATGTCTGGCCCTCCCCGCGGTGCTGGAGATCCGGGGCTCACTTTGCTGCTGATTCTTGTCTTGTTCGGTTCGGCTGTCTGGCAACTCGACACGATCACCCAATACTCTCCCTCACGTCAGATGACGTTGAGCACGGTCGGTGGTGGAGGTGGGGGCGACGGAGCCGAAGCGCCCCAAGTTGGAGATGGTCGTCCCTTGCTCGCCCCTCGACTTGAGATCGGCTGTCACATCGCCATGTGCGTCACCATGGGGTACATGCTTATCCTCATGGTTTGAGCACGCACGCTTCTGAAACGAGAGATTTCTCATGAGTCAGACGACCATATGTACCAATCCGATGTGCGCCTGCGATCCGTGTGGCCACGGCGACGACTGTCGTTGTGGGATCGCCACTCTCGGAGACCTCGAACGGCGAGTGATGGGTGTCCTCTGGAAAGATCCAGGCCGAGAGCTAACTGGACGCGATGTGGCAAACGTGCTGACCGAATACGCGTACACGACTGTGGCGACCGTGCTTGACCGCTTATCGCGTAAGGGGCTCGTCAGCCGCAGGATGGACGGCCGAACCATCCGGTTCACCGCCATCGGCACCCAGGGAGCCCATACCGCCGTCCTCATGCATGACTCCCTGAAGGCAGCTGACGACCCTGACACTGTGCTTGTTCATTTTGCCGAGACACTTTCCAAATCAGAGGCGGAGACTCTCCGCTTGGCCCTAGACCGGCTCGATCACCAGGCACACAGGGCGAGATGATGATAACGAACTGAACGTGCGCCCCCACCCTGGTGCGAGTTCAGGGGATCAACGCAACACCTGCCTGATTGGCGAGCATTGAAGTCGTCGATCAGGAGGTGTCGGGGTGAGATGGCGCAAGCCGTTCACCGACGAAGAGAAGGCAACGATCTGGGAGGATCACGAGGCCGGCGACCACTTCGTTCCTCTCGGACCCTGTCAGGTCAGCTCCAAAGAGAACGTGTGGCTCTTCGAGCCCAATGGCTGGGGTGGCGGATGGTGGGTTCGTGTCCCGCGGTCCCCGGGCTAGAGGTCCACGGAGAACCCCGACCGCCGTCTGGAATAGGTACGAGTGGATCGTCTGGTCGGAGGACGGCCCCGACTACCGGTTGCGGATCCGGGTGGACCGTGAGGGTCAATGCACAGGGATCATTGAGGGCGTCGAGAGCGAGTGGATGTCCGGGCCCGAGGATCAATGTCAGGAGCGGCTTTCATCGCCCTGGGTCAAGCTGACCCCATGGGTTACCCGAGGCCTTGCCCCTGTTCTCCGGGCGCTGCTTCCGGATGGGCAACCATCCCGAGCCCCGGAGGCGTGGTCAGCCGACACACTGCGATGAGCCGCTTTCTATCGGACCTCGATAACCAAAACGGAGCGTCGGCTTAAGCTGGGACAACTGGCGGTGGCATTGGCCTGCCTGGTGCGCACGGCAAGGAAGGTTTCTCCGGTTCTAACGGGCTGGTCATCATCACATCTCTCTAGAGTTACCCGGGCGGCCCCCGCGGGTAACCGGCTCAGCCTTCTGAAGCGTTACCATCCCGGAAGGAGATCGTTCACGCCTGCACGTCATCCCCTAACCTCGGATCGTGCGCGAGTTGATCGTCATCCATGAATACCTTCGGAAGGCACGAGAGACCTCCGTCGAGGGCCTGGCCTGGCTAGATCGGCTACCCAGTCTCATCGAGGAGGCGTGCCGCCGGTGGAACGTTGAGATTGTCGGGGCGCCATACGAAGGGGGGGTGTGTGGCTGGGTGGCACCGGTACGCGGTGCTAGCGGTGATGCCGTTCTCAAGGTCAGTTGGCCGCATGCCGAAGCGGCGACCGAGGGCTTGGCACTGCGCTGGTGGGACGGCGCCGGCACCGTCCGGCTTCTCGCCGAGGATCGCGATACCTGGACGATGCTGCTTGAGCGCTGCGATTCCGGCACGCCGATGCGCGATGCCGGCCTGCCCAACGAGCGCGGGTTGGCCCTCGGTGCCGACCTGTTGAATGCCCTGTGGAGCAAGGGAGCCCCGCCCGTCCTCGGTTCCCGCTTCGAGGCGATGGCGAAAGTCTGCGACCAGTGGGCGGAGGGAGCGGAGCGCCGGGTCGACAGGCATGGTGCTGAGCTGAGCGCGCTCGGAAGCGATCCCGGGATCCTCACCCTCGCCATCGAGCTCCTCCACCTGCTCCCTGGCTCAGCAGATCGGCAGGTGGTGGTGCATGGTGACTTCAATCCTGGCAACCTGCTCGCCGCGAGTCGGGCCCCGTACCTCGCGATCGACCCAAAGCCCATGGTCGGCGACCCGGCCTATGACCCGTGGCCCCTGGTTGCCCAGCTCGACTGGCCCTTCCGACTACCCGACGCGGCGCGCGTGGTTCCGCAGCGTATTCGCCAAATTGCGGAGCGGCTCGACGTGCCAGCGGAACGGATCGCGGCCTGGGGGATCGCGCGAGACGTCGAGGGAGGCCTCCGGGCGGCGTCGGAGGGAGACGCTGCTCTTGGGGCGAAGTGGATTCGATCGGCGACAATCACGGCGCCGATGCTGAGTTGATGGTCCCCCGGGCCAGCCTCTTGGTGGTCGATCAACCGGTCCGGCGCCGCTTTACGAGCCCGGTCACGTGGCACAACCGTGCCCGGAGATCGGGATGGACAGGGGTGCTTGCGACCAAGTGATCGGGGGCTTCCCGATAACACGCCCCGTGCCATCTCGGAACAAAACCGACGCTGTCGGGGTTGCAATTAGTGGTTCCCGAGGTGGAGTCAGGAAGGGGGTTCGGAATGGCTAGACAGGACCACAGCATCCTCAGGGTGATCTGAAGCTCGGAGGTGCCTCGTAGGTAAGCGACCTATTGAGGTTGGTGCTCAGAGTTGACATTGGTAATGCGCAGGGTAGGCATTACAGAGGTTAAAGCACACAAAGCTTCGCTGAGGCCTTAGGCCTCCGGAAACTCAAGGGCTTCCTGAAGTGCGGAAAACTGAATAGATGAGCGCCCGCCCTTGAAAAGGGGGCGGGCGTTGTCGCGTCAGCGACCTTACTTCCGGACCTCGGAGTGGGAGCCCGGTAAGGGAGGGTCGCTTCGGGTTTGGCTTGATTCGGAGTCCATAATGAGTTGACCAAGAGCGATGGGAATTGCCGGGGTCGAATTCGCAGACATCTCGCTGCACGCTCGTGGCCGATGCCGATGCCGAACCCGTCGAAGGATCGGATCATCCGCTAGATTTGTCAACCGTCGTAGATGTAGCTGACAAACCGGTGACGAAAGTCTTGCCGTGGACCTGGATCCGTGCCTTCGCAGTGCATCAGTGGCCCCACTGATCTCGCCGCCATCGTGCTGTCGATGGACTCCATCCTCGTGAGCGCTCTTTGGGCGCCGGACCCATCGCTTGAGTGTGGCCCGCACTTCGTGGGACAGCTCGAAGGGCTCGAGAAACGGACCTGACATTGCGCCTCCCATCGTCGCTGACAATGGGACAAACGCGCCGAGCTACACCGAATTTCCTAAACGGTGAGGGATTATTGACTCAGGTTACTAGGCCGACGGGCGCAGAGGCTCGTCGGAAGCGCAGACAGAAGGCTCCGAATCCGTGGTCACGAGGTTGGTACCCGTATTCGCACCACCGACGGGAAGGAACAGGCGAGAGAGCAGATCCCATCGGAGTCCGTGGGGACGCCGGCTCATGGAGGTGTCAGCTAAACTTGTTTACGCCCGATTGCCAACACCAAGAGTTCTGCGACGGTCCCGAGGGCGGATGGGATCGAGACTGGCGGTCCGGGTCCCGGCAGTAAGACTCTCCCCAGGGTGTTGGTGGAGTGTCGCCACCGTCGATCATCTCGGAGGCTGCCACGGTTGCTCGGGTGGCAGCCGACCATCTAGGTCAGTGAAACCGTAGGCATCAGCGAGAGCTCGTGTCGTGACCGCCAGACCATTCCATCGGGCCACCCCGGGATCCGCGTCAAGCGCCACGATTGCCCTCCCGACGAAACGTGGCGATTCGGTCACCATGTCTCGTCCCCCCAGTTCAAGCACCCGTTCGGTGCCGGCGATGTAGGGCCAGATCGACACGATGGAGACGCCGTGGTCGCCTAGCGGACGGGCCGCATCCTTGGTGAAGCGGTCAAGGGCAGCCTTTCCGATGCCGTAGACGAGGTGGTGGAAGAACCGCACTGCGCCAGCCGAGCTGATGTTGACGATGAGGCCACGGCCAGCCGCCGACATTGTCTTGGCTGCGTGATGGGTACAGACATAGGCGGAGCGGGTACCGACGTCGATGAGATCGTCCCAATCGGCGACGGGGGTCTTCCAGAAAGGGATTCGGGCGTCCATCGTCGGCGCCACACGAAAGGCGTTGTTCACCAGCAGGTCCAGTCCACCCTGCTCGCCGAGCAGCCGGCTGAAGAGCGCTTCGACGTCGTCATCGTCTGCGTGATCGCAGGGGACGGCGACGGCACGGCCCCCGGCTCCTTCGATCTCTGACAAGGTCGACTCGAGGCTTCCGGGCAATGGCGACGTCCCCTCGGCGAGGGTGCGGGCGGTGACGTAGACGGTCGCTCCGGCCAGCGCCAGCTCGATGGCACAACCCTTGCCAATCCCGCGACTGGCGCCCGTCACCAGCGCGACCTTGCCGTCCAGCCGGCTCATGCGGTCACCCACTCACCTCGAGGCGGCGACCAGATTGCCGCTCGCGAAGCAGCGGCGGGAGGTCGAGATGGCTCACCGGGGCATTCCCCAGCGGTCACGGACCTGCTCTGACGAGGCGATGGGTCGCCCGGCCTCGGCCGCCCAGCCTGCCGCCAGTTCAACGACGGCAGCATTGGCGAGGTCCGGAAAGGCGGCGGGGCAGTCACCGATACCGACCCGTATCCCGCCACCCCGTTCGAGGGCGGCGCGGGCCAGCTCGGCGACGAGGGCGGGATCGGTGACGCCGTAGGGTACGACGAGCCATTCGATGTCGAGGTGCGCCGGGAGTTGGCGCAGGTGCAGGTCAAGTGCCTCGACGCTCGGCTCGGGCCCGATCAGCGGACTGCCCCACAAGAAGATCTTGAGCAGCACGGGCTCGCGGAGCAACGCTGCGTCGACCAGGGCTGCGATGGTGCGGGTCGAGCCGAGGTCGAACGCCGCCACGGTCGGTACGAGCCCGGCCTCGCCGTAGCGGGCGAGTGCCTCCACGACGAAGGGCAGTGGATTGGAGATGACATCGTGTCCGGCGGTCCGGGCCCGCGGGGCCAGCGCGGACGTCGCCGGGTCCCACAACACGAGGTTGACCGTCGCCACATCGATCGGGCCGAGTTCGAGGCCGTGGCTGGCCCGCAGGGCCAGGCAGTGCCCGAGACGGGCCTGAACCGTGTCGGGGACGTCGGTGGGATACGACGGGTAGGCCAGGACGCAACCATCCATCTCGTCGAGCGCCGCGCCGTAGAGTTCCGCGTCGGCCAGCTGTTGGGCCCCCGAAGCGTCGATGGCATGCCAGTGCACGATTGAGGCCCCGGCCTGGGCGCAGCGGCGGGCATCAGCGGCGCACGCCGACGGTCCCTGGGGAACGTTGGGTTGCATTGAAGGGGCCACGGTCTCGTTGAGCCCGACCTCGATGATGACGGCGTCGTCCCTCACGGCCTCTCCCCGAGGGGTGAAGCCGGGGACGGGGCCCTTACCGGACCGCCCCGCGATGCACCCGCCGGTCGCCCCAGCGGCTCGCCCGGCTCGCTCATCTCCTTCCCCGGCCTGACCAGGAGCGAACGCCGGCGTGCAGGGCGGCGTTCGTGGCCTTCACAAAGGCCTCGTCATGGTTGACGTCACCGAACTCCAGCCAGGTCAGGACCGCCTCGATCAGGTAGCCGAACGTGGCCCGGGTCGCCCATTCGAGTGTTGCCGCCGAGACGTGGGACTCGAGGGCGCAGCGCAGGCCGGCGATGGCCTCCTCCCTGAGGTCGTCGGCGTAGGGGGCGAATTCGGGTTCACGGGCTGCGTGGCGCCAGAGCAGAGAGAAGCCCGCCGGGTCGCGTCGTGCCGCCGCCAGGATCGACCGGGCGTCGACCCCGAGGCCACCCCCGGCCTCCTCCGGCCTCAGTTCGTCGCGCAGCTGTCGGGACGCCCGTTCGAGAACGGCACGGTATAGGGCGTTCTTGGAGTCGAAGTGCCGGTAGACGATCAAGGGGGTGACGGGGACCGCGGCGGCGAGGTCGCTCACTGACGTTGCCGCATAACCCCCCGTCGCGAAGGCCCGGGTGGCGCCGTCGAGGATGCTCTGCTTGCGTTCGGTGCGGCCAAGACGATTGGTGGCGCTCATGACTACAATCCTAATTATATAACAGAAGATATACATCTGAGCCGGGAGGCGACAAGTGAAATTCGGCGTCTTCTACGAGCATCAGCTGCCCCGGCCCTGGGACGACGGCTCCGAGCGGAGAATCCTCGAGCAGGCGATCGAGCAGGCCGAGCTCGCCGACCGGTTGGGGATCGACTACTTCTGGGAGGTCGAACACCACTTCTTGGAGGAGTACAGCCACTCCAGCGCACCCGAGGTGTTCTTGGCTGCGCTCTCCCAGCGCACACGACGAATCCGTCTGGCCCACGGGATCGTCCAGACGCCGCCACCGTTCAACCACCCGGCGCGTATCGCCGAGCGGCTGGCCACACTCGATCTGCTTTCAGGCGGCCGGGTCGACTTCGGCACCGGCGAGTCGTCCTCTGAGGCCGAGCTGGGCGGGTTCCTCATTGATCCCGCCGACAAGCGCCGCATGTGGGAGGAGGGGCTCCAGGTCGCACTTCGCTGCATGACCGAATCCCCCTTCACCGGCCACCGGGGTGAGTTCGTCACCATGCCCCCCCGCAATGTCGTTCCGAAGCCGATGCAGAAACCCCATCCGCCGGTTTGGGTGGCCTGCTCGCGTTCGCGAGACGATCCATCTGGCTGCGCAGCACGGCATCGGTGCCCTCGCCTTCGCGTTCTTCGATCCCGAAGAGGCGCAGCACTGGGTCCAGGACTACTACGCGACCCTCGAGACCGAGGGGATACCGATCGGCGACGCCGTGAATGCCAATCTCGCCACCGTGACCACCTTCTTCTGTCACCGTGACGAGGACGAGGCCATTCGACGGGGCTCGGAGGGGGTGAACTTCCTCGGCTACTCCCTCGGCCACTACTACGTCTTTGGTCGCCACGTTCCCAACCAGACCGATCTGTGGTCCGACTACCAGCGACGCCGGGCCGAGATGGGGTACGACCCCACGGTGGCGCGGTCAGCGCAACACGACGCTTCTCGACTCGGGGCCAAGGCGGTGCAGGAGGGCGTGAGCGGCCTGCGGGGGGCCATCGGAACCCCTGAACAGGTGCGGGACTATCTGCGCCGCTATGAGGCCTTCGGAGTGGACCAGGTCATCCTGGCCAGCACGGCCGGCAAGAACCGCCACGACGACATCATGGAGAGCCTCGAGCTCTTCGGCACCGAGATCCTGCCGGAATTCAAGGACCGCCACGACGAGGCGGAGGCGCGCAAAGACCGGCGATTGGCACCGATCATCGAGAAGGTCATGGCAAGAAAGCCCGAGTCCGACCATCCTCCGATCCCGCCCGGCTATGAGATCCCGGCGATCCCGCGAGCGGAGGCCGACCGCGGTGAGTCGGAGAAGTTCCACGCCTGGCTCGACGACTACGCCGAACGGGTCGCCGCGGGCGAGGATGTCAGCCGGCGCCTGGCGTAGGTTCGGGGTATGGCGATGCAATGGGTGGATCCCGTGACGGCTCTGGAGGCCGCCGCCGTTCTGGGCACCGTGGCGACGATGGAACGGTGAGTGTCCGGCTGAGCAGGGCGGAGGCGTGGGCCGAACTCGCGGCGGCCCACACGGGCATTTTCACCACGCTCCGCGCCGATGGAGTCCCGATCACCTTGCCGATCTGGTTCGTAGTGATCGACGGGAGGATCTACCTGAGCGGCCCCGCGGACACCAAGAAGGTCGCCCGGGTCCGCCGCGATCCCCGATGTTCGTTCCTCGTCGAGTCCGGTGAACGGTGGTCCGACCTCCGGGCTGTGCTCGTCACCGGCCGGGCGTACCTGGTCAGCGATCCAGCCTTGCTCGAGCGGGTGGCCGAGGCGCTCGACGCGAAGTACCGCTCCCACCGGACCGCGCGTTCGGAGATGCCCGCGCCCACCCGTCGGCACTATGAAGATGCCGATCGGGCGACGATCGAGATCCGGCCCGACGACCGCATCCTGAGTTGGGACAACGCAAGGCTGGGTCTGAGTTGACGGGCGGGGGCCGCCCGCGTCCCTCCGGCCGAGCGGGTCAACCCTTCGGGAGGCCCAGCGCGTGCTGGGCGATGATGTCGCGTTGGATCTCCGATGTCCCGCCGGCCAGGGTGCCGGCGACCGACCGCAGAACGTCGCCGACCCAATCACGCTCATCGGCGCCCGAGGTCACGGTGCCTGCGGCTCCGTCGAGGTCGAGGCCGATCTCGAGAAGGTCCTGATAGAGCTCCGAGGTGGCGAGCTTCATGAGCAGCGTCTGCGGACCGCGACCGGTCATCGAGCGAAAGCCGAGTGCCCGAAGGCAGAAGACCTGCTCGTAGGCCTGGGTGATCTGTTGTCGGGCCAGGGGGTCCCGGCTCAGTCCTCGTCGATGGCCCATGGTCCTCAGGTCGTCGATCACCCGCTCGAGGCGCGCCACGGCCTCCATCCACATGCTCGACCGTTCGTGTCCGAGAGATCCCTGCGAGACACGCCACCCGTCGTTTAGGTCTCCCAGGAGCCGGTCAGCAGGCACCTCCACGTGGTCGAAGAACACCTCGGCGAATTCGGACAGCCCACCCATGTTGCGCAAGGGGCTCACCGAGACACCGGGGGAATCCATCTCGATGATGAGGGCGCTGATCCCAGCGTGGCGCGGCTGGTCGGGGTCGGTGCGGACGTAGCACAGGCATTTGTCGGCGATGGGCGCGTAGCTGGTCCAAACCTTCTGTCCGGTGACAACGAAACGGTCGAGGTGGACGTCCGCCCGAGTGCGCAGAGACGCCAGGTCGGATCCGGCGTCGGGTTCGCTCATGCCGATGCACCAGATGGTGTCGCCACGGATGGCTGGCGGTGCCCAGGACTGCTGGACCGGGGAACCAAACTGCAAAAGACTGGGGGCGGCGATGCCGTAGCCTGGGAAGTGCAGCGAGCGGGGAAGGCTTCTGCGAGCCATCTCCTCGAGATAGAGGGCCGTCTGGACCGCAGTGGCGTTCCTCCCACCGAGATGAGGTGGATACGAGGGGACCATCCAACCATGGTCGAAAAGGCTGGCTTGCCAGCGCCGAGCCCATTCGGGCACGTGGGTCGTCACGTCAATCTCGCCATGCTCCGCCTCGGGGGGCGCCTGGTGATCGAGAAAGTCGCAGAGTTCTACCCGGAAGCGTCGTTCGTCAGCGCTCCACCTCAGGTCCATGACATCCCTCGAGTCAGAGGTCGGACGTCGAAACCCTCCATGACAAGCGACCTCCCCGACTCGGTGGCCCATGACCTAGCGCAGCTGACGCTCGGCGGCTGGGATCGTAGACGACGTCGGCCTTCGGGTCCGGCGTCCTCGGCGGCACATCCGGCGCCGCCTGCGGGGGAGGGGGAAGGCCTTGGCCGCCAGGAACTGTCCACCCCAGGGGAGATCGACAGGGAACTTCATGGCGACACCTCGTCCGCCCGAGCGGAACCTAAGGTAGGTACTCGGGCTCGTGGCTCGTGGCTCGTGGCTCCGGGCAGCCGGGCGGAGGCCCGGTGTCGTGGGAGGTCGGTTGCCGTGGTGCCATGAGCCCGTCGCATCACGGCCAGGGAGGTCAAGGGCCAGAGCGACTGTGCGGGATAAGCATGCCCAGCTCATCCCGGCGGTTGCCTGGGTTCGAATGGCGATGGAAGGGCAGCTTCGAAAGAATCCTTGGTCCATGCGCACAACTCGATGTTCTCGGGAGTCTCGACAAGTGAGTTCGCTCGACGTGCACAGGTGTTCGTGGCATGGTCCGGTGGAATTGGACCCAATCGTGAAGGTACGAATCTGATGAAAGGTAATCAAATGACACTCCTTGGTGCCTCGGCATCGGGAACCTGGCGGGCGATCCTCATGTTCGCGGTGGTCGCTGCCTCGGTTGTTGGCACTACCGTTGGGGCCGGAGCAGCGACGAAGGAACCATCAGCTGCGGCTGCCAGCGCTCTCGCCGCGGCTGCACGCGCCACTCAGGACGCCTCCAGCTTCACCCTCTCTGAGGTGAGCAACGACGCAACCGCCCTCAGCCCGATCCCCGGATCGCTTTCGATCCGGGCGATCTACCAGGCTCCCAACAGAGCGTCGGCGGTCGTGACCCAGCTGGGCCGAGGCACGGCCGTCCTGTCCTGCGGAGCCAGGTCCTGCAGCAGTTCCAAGATGGTGGGGATCGGAACCCGTCTCTTCGCTGGACCGGCGAAGGGCACGACCAATTCCTCCCTCGTTCTGGTGCCCCAAGGATCCGGCTTCGACGCCCTCAAGAGCTACTTGATGTACCCGCTGACCGAGCTCGAGTCCGCCCGCGATGTCACGCGTGCCGGCCAAGTCTTCACGGCGCGCACAGCGGGAACGACCTACCTCCCGGCGTCTCGTGGAAGCTCCACGCAGACGGGTTTTACCACGATTGCAACTGCCCGCGTCGCGGGCGGCCATGTCGTGGCCGTCACCTACAAGCAGCTAGCGGCTGCTGGCGCCTCCCTGGCGTCCATCCGGGCGACGTACTCGAGGATCGGTACCTCTCCGCCCGTCGAGGCTCCGTGATCCCCGAGGAGGGCATCCGGCGTGGTGTCGTCCCCCGGGTGACGGGTGTGAGTCCGATCGTCGTGGCATCTCCCCGGTCGCGGCCGGTTTTCGACACCGGTGGTTCCCTCTCCAAGGTCAGCCACGGGCAGGTCGGAGCACCTGTCGGATCAGTACGACCCTGTCGGCGTCGAACGGTTAAGACCGATCTGGACCCGCTGCGTCTTCCCCCGGTTGACCCCGTTTTGGCGTCACGGATGGTTACGCTGCCCCGTCATGACGACGTCCGGTAGCGGCGGGAGCAAGAGCCCCAGCCACCGCCGCCGGCATTTTCGGCGCAGGTCCACGGCGAGCGAGCAGGGCCTCAAGGAGCTGGGCGACCAGCTGGAGGGGTCAAGCGCCCCGGGTGGGGCCGGTTCAAGAAGCAGCCGGACCTCGGACACGGGTCCGGTGGCCAATGAGAGCGGGCTGACGGCCCTCGGCGAACAGATCCGCCAGGCCGACACCCGTTCGAATCGACGGGCGGCGCGCCGAGGCGGGCACCGGCATCGTCTGCGGAACGGGATAGTGATCAGCCTGGCCGTTCTGCTGGTCCTCGTCGGTGCCGGTGCCGGCTACACCTATTATTTGACGCACGACCTTACCCGGATCAAGGTGAATGGCCTGAGCAGTGCATTTAGCGCTGGCCAGGAGGTTGGCAGCGAGAACATCTTGATGGTCGGCTCAACGTCACGCTGTGCGCTGAAGGTCCAGAATCTGGCCTACGGACTCTGTTCGGAGGGGGTGAACGGGGTCAACAGCGATGTGGTGATGATTCTCCACGTCGACGCGGCCACCCATCACCTGGCCCTGCTCTCGATTCCACGAGACCTTTTCATCCCCAACGCTCGCAGTACCGGGGCGAACAAGGTGGACGCCGGGCTCTTCGAGGGCATCAGTCAGTTGGTCGCGGCGATCGAAGAGGATTTCGGTATCCCGATCCAGCACGCGGTGTCGTTGAATTTCGACCAATTCGCCAACATCGTGGACGCCTTGGGGGGCATCAACATGTCCTTCCCCGAATCGGTCTTCGATGCCGAGTCGGGTCTGAACGTCCAGGCGGCCACCTGCGTCCACCTAAACGGGACCCAGGCCCTCGAGGTGGTGAGGGCCCGCCATCTGCAGTACGACGCCCCTGGGACGACCAGCACGTACGCCGAGGCGTGGCCGCAGGAGAACCTGAGTGATCTGGCCCGCATCCGCCGGGACCACGAATTCCTGCGTGTCCTCGCCTCGGCGGTGGCCAAGCGTGGATTGGACGACCCGCTCACCGATATCGACCTGATCAACTCGGTCAAGGCAGATCTGACCTTTGACCAGTCCTGGTCGGTGAACGATATGGCCGACCTCGTGATCGCCTTCCATGCGGTGGACATCAATTCTGTTCCCCAGCTCACCCTGCCGGTTGCCGTGGTCACCGACCCCGATGGTTCTGGTGGTGGGCTCATGTACGAGGGTGGGAACTACGGCGACGTGGAATTCCCATCGCAGGGCGAGGACCAGAGTGTCATCGATCAGGTTCTCGGCATCGGATCGTCCACGGATTCGATGACGGGGAATCCTCTCCCGGCGCCGGCGGCCGTCAAGGTATCGGTCATGAACGGCTCCGGTGCGTACAACCAGGCAAGTGACACCGCGAGTGCACTCTCAGCCCTCGGGTTCGACACCGTCGGCGTTGGAGATCTGACCCCGACCGGCGATGTCGCCGAGACCGTCGTCTACTACGGCTCCAAGAGCGCGGCCACCGAGGCAGCAGCTGAGAGGGTGGCGCGGTCCATGACCGGCTCGGTCATCATGGCCTATGACCCCGGCCAGGTGGCCGATGGCGCCCAGGTCACCGTGGTCACCGGCACTCAGTTCGCCGTGAATCCGCCGGCGACGCCAGTCCCGACACCGTCGGTCGGCGGCTCAACGACCACGACGGCACCTACCACGACGACCACGACGGCCTCCTCGTCGGCGGCAGTCGCTCCGCCGTCACCGGCCAGTACCGGACTGCAACCCTGGGATCCCCGGGCATGCCCGGCGGGAGCGACACCCACTGCGCCCGTGGCCAATCCCACCTATTGACGGCCATCTTGGGCCTGGGATCGCCGGGACCGTGGCGTCGCGACGTATGGGAGAGGCCCTCTCGGCGACGCCCCGACCGCCGCGCGCGTGGGTCCCCGGGCTGATCGCGGGCGCGTCCGACGCCGATCCGACGACAGTGGTGGCCATCGCTGTCGTCGGAGCGACCACACCGTACGGACTCTCATGGGTCGTCTTCTCGTCTTCGCGTCGTTGGGTCGTTCAAACCGTCGCTTCACGCCTGGGTACAGTGACCGGGAACGACCTGCAGAGCGTGGTCTGGCGCGCCTATGGGCGGCGGGCGCAAATCCTTGTGCTGGTTTCGCTGCTGGTGGTGAACAAGTTCACGGTGACCGCTGATCTGGCGGGGAGTGCCGCCGCAGTCGGCCTGCTCACCGGTGCGAGCTGGCGCTGGTTGGTTCTACCCTTGGCCGCGGCGCTGCGGCCACTGGCCGGAGCGGTAGCCGGTGGCCTGTTCGCGGTCGAACTGCTGGCGTCCGGCCTGGTGGTGCTGCCAGTCGTTGCCGCCACCTCGGCCTACGTCGTCGGCGCGCAGTCTGGGTGGCGCCGAGGGTTGTCGCTTCCCGTACTCGACGCCCGGCCTTCTAGGGGATCGGGGCCGGACTTGGGCGCGGTTAGGTGGGGGTGAGGGTCCCTCGACGACGCACCAGGGAGTCGACGCTCACTGCGGCCAGGAGAACCAGGGCGGTGGCGATCTCGGTGCCGGCGGTGCTGATCCCGAGGAGTGCCAGTCCGTTGTAGACGGCGGCGATGACGATCCCTCCCAACAGGGCGTGGACGGGCTTGCCCCGACCGCCGAAGAGGCTGGCACCTCCGATGACCGCAGCGGCCACGGCGTAGAGCACGTAGGTGCCACCGTCATAGCCCACCGAGATGGATCCCAGCCGAGACATGTAGACAAGACCGGCCAGACCGGCCGTGAAGCCCGAGAAGGTGAAGGCGATCGTGCGGATCCGGGCCACCCGGATCCCGGCCCGGCGTGCGGCCTCGGGACTCGCTCCGATCGCATAGAAGTAGCGACCGGTACGTGTCCGGGAGAGGAACCAGGTCCACGCGGCCACAATGGCCAGCACGAACGGCACGACCCAGGGCACACCGCTCAAGGGAACCAGCACCCCGCGGTTGAGGTTGCAGATCACGACCAGTGCCGCGCCGGCGGCCCCCGCCACGACGATGCCGAGAATGGTGATACTCAGTGGAGGGGCGCTCAGCCCCTGTGCTCTGCGCCTGGCCGTCCTTGAGATCGAGAGGGCCGCGTACCCGGCCACCGCCACGATCAAGAGGACCCAGCTGAGTAGCGGACTCATGTTCGAGTTGACCAGCTCGTAGACGGGGGTGTTCGAGCTGAGACTGATCACCCCGCCAACAGCCCCCTTGTCCACGTCGAAGATGAAGATGAGCACACCGGCCCAGCCCAGCAACCCGGCCAGGGTGACGACGAACGATGGGAGATGGAGCCTGGTGATGAGCGTACCCTGGAGTGCGCCAATCGCTGCGCTGGCCAGCAGGCCGATGATGACCCCCAACCACCACGGCCAGTTGTAGGGGGCCGAGATAAGGGCGGCGGTGATTGCGGCGCCGACGGCCCCGACGAAGCCCACCGACAGGTCGATCTCACTCAGGATCAAGGCAAAGATCTCGGCCAGCCCCAACAGGATGAAAAACCCCGCCTGCACGAAGAGGTTGACGATGTTGCCGGACGAAAGGAACTTCGGCTGCTGCACCTGGAAGATGATCACGATGAGGATGAGGCCCGCCATGATGGGCAGGGCTCCACTCTCCCCATTGCGGATCCGCTTCCACCAGGCGACGAAGTACTCCCCCAAGGACCCGGCCAGGAGTTCGGGGGCCGCGGCGACGATCGCCGGCTCCGGAGTCAGGTCTGCCGCCTCCACCTCATCGTGGACCGGTTCGAGCGATTCCCGCAGATCCTCAGAATCGGTCACGATGACTCCGGGCTCGAGGTTTGACCCGCAGAGTCGCGGGGCGAGGTCCCGTCGGCGCCCGTCGCTCGGCTCGACCGCCCCGTGGTCATGAAGTCGACCACGACCTGGCTGTCGAATTCCGACGCTGCTCCAACGGCCACCATTCGTCCGAGGTGGAGCACGGCGATTCGATCCGCGACTGCGAAGACGTCGTTCAGGTTGTGCGAGATCACCAGGACGGCGACGCCATGGTCTGCCAGCCTTCTGATCAGGTCGAGGACCATCCGGGTCTGGGCCACCCCGAGGGCCGCGGTCGGTTCGTCCATCATGACGAGCTTGGCGTTGGACATGACCGCCTTGGCCACCGCCACCGACTGTCGCTGACCCCCTGAAAGGGACTCCACTGGCTGGCGGATCGAGCGGATCGTGGTGACCGAGAGGTCGGTGAGGACCTTTCGGGCCGCTGTCTCCATCGCCCCCTCGTCGAGCATCCAGTGCCGCATGAGCTCGTGGCCCAAGTACATGTTCTGGACGATGTCGAGGTTGTTGCAGAGAGCTAGGTCCTGGTAGATGGTCGTGATCCCCAGTACCTCGGCGTCTCGTGGCGAGTGCAGGTGAACGGGGTTCCCCTCCCAGATCAGCTGCCCCTCGTTCGGTTCCCAGAGACCGGCGATCGTCTTGACCAGCACCGACTTGCCGGCCCCGTTGTCGCCGGCCAGGGCCGTGACCTGGCCGAGTGGGAGGTCGAGGTCGACCCGGGTGATGGCCCGGACGGGGCCGAAATTCTTGCTGACCCCGCGCACGGAGAGGAGGGGAGTCGGGGACCCGGTCTCACCTTCTGTCGTCATGGAGCGAAACCCCTGGTGACCCGATCCCGCCCCCCTCCCGAACTGGGAGGGGGGCGGGTCGTGGTCAGAAGACTGCTCGGCACCTTGTGGGAACTTCCGAGCGGAGCCGGCCTCCCGTTACGGGGTGATGCCGGCAGCCGTGCAGTCGTTGGCGTACGTCCCGGCGCAGAGTTGGGCCGCCGGCACGAAGTTGTCCTTGATGACCGTGGCGTTCATGTTCTTGGTCGTCACCCATTCGGGCGTCTCAAGCACCGACGCAACCTTGGCCCCGGTCGTTGTGTCCTTCGTGTTTCCGTTGACGAGGCTGCTGGGCGGTGTCTTGCCGGCTCGGAGGTATAGGGCGAGCGCAGTTGCCGCCTGGGCTTCGAGGTAGATGGGCTTGTAAACCGTCCCGCACTGGTACCCGGAGAGCACGTTGTCGAGTCCCGTCAGCGTGGCGTCCTGGCCGGTGAGCGGGAAGGTCTTCGGCTGCACGTGGAGCGACTGCAGGTAGGTGATGATCGGTGCCGTCGTCTCATCGTTCGGGGTCACCGCTGAGTTGATATTGGAGTGGGCGGTGTAGGCCTCCTGGAACTCAGTCTCGGCGGTCGGCGGGTCCCACGTGTCGGCGGTGCTGACGACGTGGACCCACTTGCCGGACTGGAAGTACGGGTCGATGACCGAGTTGTAACCCTGGGCGAAGAGCGTGGCGTTGTTGTCCGTCGCCGCACCGTGCATGACCGCGACCTGAGGCTTACTCACGTGCCAGGCGGCCACACATGCGGCGAAGCCCTTGCCGATCAGCTTGCCGACGGTGACGTTGTTGAAGCTCACGTAGTACTTGCGGCTTCCACCGAGGGTCAGACGGTCGTAGTCGATCACGGGAACGCCGTGGGACTTGGCATAGTTCTCAATCGAGGCGCCTACCCCAGAGTCGAGAGGGTCCACCAACAAGACGGTGGCGCCATTGGTGATGTCGGTCTGGGCATCGGTCAGCTGAGTGGCGTCGCTGCCCAGCGCATTCTGGATGATGATGTCCGATGTCGAGAGACCAGCGGCGACCAGCGCTCTTTGGATGTCCGGAGCATCGAACTCGACATAACGGGTCGAACTGACGGTGTCAGGAAGAATTGCGGCAACCTTGCCCTTTCCCTCCTTGGTCAGCCCCTGGAGCGACTTCATCGCCACGAAGCTGTTGTTGAACGAGGACACCGAAATGCTCGGCGTCGGTGACGAGGCTCCGGCGGAACTGACCGGTATCGTCACTGCCAAAGCGAGGGCGGCACCGATCCCCCCGATGCCAACCATCTTTGCTGTGCGCACAGTTCTCCTCCTGTTCGGACCCTCCCGGATCCGTCCTGTCCGATCGGACAAGGGCCTGCCCCCGTCCCCGAGGTCGTACGACCACCGCGCGAGTTACCCCACTTTACACTTTTGTAAACATTCTGTGAAGAAGCCTCGGATCTCTTCAACATGGTTGCGGAGCCGGTCCACCGTGACCAGAGTCCAAGGTCCCATGCCCGACCCGAGCACAGACGGCGAGGACCCGATGGGTGCAGGTGTCGCCGTGACGAGTGTCAGCACCCGGGGCCTGATCATGAGCATCCGGGGCCTGCCTTTCGACGCTCGCGCCCGGGGAGTTTCGGCGGCCGAGCCGAAGCTGGCGGTCGGCGACGTGGCGCCAGCTCCTGCCCCGCTCGCGTGAGGAAAGGCACGAAGGGAGAAGGGAGAAGGGAAGGAAGAAGACGGCCCAACGGGCGCAGGTCAGTGGTCGCCTGCGGCGTCTGGGGCTGAGGACTACAGCGACTTCCGCCGCGATTCCGCCGCAACCAATCGCTCAACAGCCCCAAACGCGGCAGGCGCAGACGACTGGTGGCCGACGTGAATGGCCACGGACGAAACCTGGCAACACTGCTCCCGCCCCCGCCATCGGCCCTTTGCCCCCTCCGCCTCCGACCACCTTCGCGCACTGCGGGGGCGAAACCGTTGGGTCTCGGTTGCCAATGGGTGGCTCGTTGTTCACCAGCGGAGGATCCGTTGACGACGGCGAAGGACGACGGTGCCGGTCAGACCCGCCGAAGTCGCCATTGGGTCAGCATTTCGGACAGACCGGCGTACGACGATGGCGTGTCGAGGGTGAAGACCCCGGCGCACATCGCGTGACCGAGAATCTCTGCTCGGACCCGTGGATCGCCGTCCGAGGCTGCTGCCCACCAACAGAACGGAGCCCTGAGGTCGCCGAGAACTTCCGCGTCGTCAGTGGCCGTGCGTTGGTCCATGAGCAGGACGAGATCAGGCCTGAACCTGCCGACCGCTTCCTCGAGGCTGGCGAACCACTCGCCGTCTTGGTCGGATGCTCCAGTGGACTGGAGCTCACCGGAATAGGCGATGAGTGCCCCCGAGTCGCGCAGTGTGTTCAGTTCGTTCTGCGCCTTGTCCTCTAGGAGCGGAAGGGTCGCACTGTGGACGACAAGACGAAGTCCTCTCGTCGTGTGCACCCTCGCTCGGATGGCCCGGGTGGACTTCAGGCTCTTGATCGATTGAGACAAGCGGGCTGGGGACATCGACGTGTAGATGCACGCAACGGCGGGGAGCTCGAGGGGAGCGCGACGGGCCGTCACCCTCAGAGCGACATCCCAGTCATGGGCGGCGGAGAGTGTCTGGTCCTGACGTGCCCCGGGAAGTCCCGCTCGATGGGCGAAGACGTTCTGATCGATGAAGCTGGCCCGTTCGAGATGCTCGCGGTCATAGGGAGGAAATTCAATCGAGGGGAGGGCCCCGCCAGCAAAGGGACTCGTCTGGTCGTCCTCGAGGATCCGGGCGCCGTAGAGCGACTCGGTCTCGGTCCAGCGGTTGAACGCCCAGGCGACGGCCTTGAGCCAACCGGGATGCATGAGATTGTCGTCGTCGAGGTAGGTGATCAGGTCGCCGGTGGCCGCGTCGAGGCCGACATTCCGGGCCGCACCGGCCCCGGTGCCAGGTCCCTCGAGTGCAACGAGTTTGGGCTGGACTGACCCGATCAACCACTCATGGGTGTCGTCGTCACTGGCGTCGTCGACGACCAGCAGTTCCCAATTGGAATACGTCTGTGAGCAAACCGAGGCGACGGCCCGCTCGAGCCACCGGCGCCGATTCTTTGTTGGCACGATGACACTGATCATGAGGTCCTCGGGGACCTGTGCCAGCGCCAGAAAGGCCATGACTGTCCAGATCTTCGCTTGACGTTCGAGGCGACCGGTCGGATCGAGGAGTCGTGCCGCATCGTCATTGCGTTGTAGCTCTGGCGACCCGGTCGGCGGGCGGGAGCTGGTCGCGCTGACCGTCTGGACGGTGGCCGTCATCCACTTCTGCAGGTCGGCGAGCCAGGCGCCGTGACCCACCAGTGAGGCAGCGTGGCCGTCGAGAACCTCGCTCTGTCCGTCCAGTCGAAGGAGGACCTTCTGGAGAGCTGCCTCCAGGTCGTCAAGGCGTTGCCGCGCACCGCCTCCGTCGGCGGGACGTGCCTCGCCTGGATCCGTCGCACCGGCCACCGTCCAATGATGCCTGAAGGCCGATCCGGTGGGAAGCGGAGGTGCCGTGTCCTCTTCTCGTACCGACGACCGGGGCGGCGGGTCCGACCTCCGGTGGACGTGGGATGATGGTCGGGTCAGGCCCGACGACCGTCGGGACTTGAAAGGTTGCCATGAGCAGCAGACAACCGGTCGCCGACTGGGCCACCGACTTCGACGTCCTCGACCCCCGGTACGTGGCCGACCCGTTCCCGGTATGGGACGACCTGCGCGAGCGTTGCCCGGTGGCCCACACGGCGCGTCGGGGGAGCACGTGGCTCCCGACCCGCTATGACGACGTGAGTGCGCTGGCCCACGACGTGGAGCACTTCAGCTCGCTCAAGATCCTGGTCATTCCTGACGACGACCCCGCCGACGGCCCCCTCCCCTACGGCGTCCCTCCCATCTCGGCCGACCCACCCCTGCACACTTGGACTCGCCGCCTCCTGCTGCCCTGGTTCTCACATCGCCGGGTCGACGGCTACGAGGCCATGACCCGCCAGCTGTGTGCCGGCCTCGTCGAGGGTTTCGCCCGTTCCGGGTCGGCCGATGCCGCCGCCGACTACGCCCAGCAGATACCGGTGCGGGTCATCGCCCATATCCTGGGCGTCCCGAGCGAGCTCTCCGACACGTTCACCGGGTGGGTCCGGGACGTCTTGGAGTTCGCCGAGGACCCCGAACGGCGCCAGCGCGGTCGAGAGGGGATCTTCGAGTTCCTGGTCGACCAGGTGGACCGTCGCCGGTCGTCGCCGGGTGACGATCTCCTGAGCGAGCTGCTGCACACCGAGGTGGACGGGGCCCCGCTCGACGAGAGCCTCGTCCTGGGCAGCGCCGCCCTCGTCCTCATCGCCGGGGTCGACACGACTTGGAGCGCCATCGGATCCTCGCTCTGGCACCTGGCCACCCATCCCGAGGACCGCAAGCGCCTGGTTGCGGAACCCGACTTGATGCCGCTGGCCCTCGAAGAGCTGTTGCGGGCCTACTCGCCGGTGACGATGGCCCGGGTGGTCACCGAGGACGTCGAGTTCTCCGGGTGTCCGATGAGGGCCGGCGACAAGGTGCTGATGAACTTCCCCGCGGCCAACAGGGACCCGGAGGTGTTCATCGATGCCGACAGGGTGATCCTCGACCGGGCGGTCAACCGCCACGTGGCCTTCGGATCGGGCATCCATCGTTGCGCCGGCTCCAACCTGGCCCGAATGGAGCTGCGGGTGGCCCTCGAAGAGTGGCTCCGGAGGATCCCCGACTTCGAGCTCGCCGACGGCCGGGAGGTCGAATGGGCCGGGGGCCAGGTCCGGGGGCCCAGGGTGCTGCCGGTGGTGTTCGGATGAGGATCGTCGTCGATCCGTCGAAGTGCCAAGGTCATGCCCGCTGTTACGGGCTGGCTCCGAGTCTCTTCGACATCGACGACTACGGCCTCTCGACGGTCGTGGGGGATGGCACCGTGCCGAGCGAATTGGAGGATCAGGCACGCCTGGCCATCGCCAACTGCCCCGAGTACGCCATTTCCGAAGTCGCCGACTGATCGCCACGCCCGAACTGGCCCCGACCGGGCCCGGGGGTGCCCTATCGTGCTGGAGGGGCCTCGCCGGGCGACCCACGCGGCCCGATTCCGAGCGGGACGTAGCGGACCGCCCGGGCGCAGTCGGGACGACGAGGCGGAGAGCGAGGTCGGCGAGGCGTGGGAGCGGTCCGAGGCGGCAGACAGACCGGTTCCCGGCGACGGCTGCCGGCGTCGGTGGGGTCGGGAGCGGGTCGGGTGACCGGTGATGCTGGGACTGCCTGACAGCGTCCGGGGCTGCCTGTTCGACATGGACGGGGTCCTGACCCGGACCGCAGTCGTGCACGCCGGTGCCTGGAAGACGATGTTCGACGATTTCTTGAGCACCTGGGGTCAGCGCACCGGGCAGGTCTTCGCCCCCTTCGATGCCGGTGAGGACTACGACCGCTACGTGGACGGGCGATCTCGGGAGGACGGCACCCGCACCTTCCTCTCTTCTCGGGTGATCACCTTGCCGGAAGGGGAGGACACCGACCCCCCCGACGCCCTGACCGTGCGGGGTCTGGGGAACCGCAAGAACAACCTGGTGCTCGAGGCGATCGCCCGCGACGGTGTCGACGTGTATCCGGACTCGATCGACTACGTGCGGGCCGCCCGGGGCAAGGGCCTCCGGCGCGCCGTGGTCTCGTCGAGCGCCAACGCCGCCCAGGTGCTCGAGGCGGCTGGCATCACCGATCTCTTCGAGGCCCTGATCGACGGCACCGTGGCCGCCGCGCGCCATCTCGACGGCAAGCCGTCACCGGCCCTCTACCTGGCCGGCGCAGAGGTGCTGGGACTGAGCGCCGGGGAGTCGGCCGTCTTCGAGGACGCCCTGGCGGGTGTGGAGGCGGGCCGGGCCGGCGGCTTCGCCGCGGTCGTGGGCGTCGACCGGGTCGGCCAGGCTGACGAACTGCGCGCCCACGGAGCCGACCTGGTGGTGAGCGGGCTGGGCGAGCTTCTGGAGCGCTCGTGATCGAGCATCCGGCGTTCACCGTCGAACCGTGGGCCGTGCGCGAGTCGGAGCTCAATCTCGAGGTGCTGGCCCAGTCTGAGTCGGTGTTCGCGCTCTCCAACGGGCATATCGGCATCCGGGGAAATCTGGACGAGGGCGAGCCCTACGGGCTGCCGGGCACCTATCTGAATTCGGTGTACGAGTTGCGGCCACTACCGCACCCCGAAGGGGGTTTCGGCTATCCCGAGTCGGGGCAGACGGTGATCAACGTCACCAACGGCAAGGTCATCCGGCTGCTGGTCAACGACGAGCCGTTCGATGTCCGCTACGGCACCCTGAACGAGCACGAGCGGAACCTCGACATGCGCAGCGGGACGCTTCGTCGCGACGTCCAGTGGACCTCGCCGGCGGGCTGCCCGATCAAGATCACCTCCACCCGCCTGGTGTCGTTCACCCACCGCTCGGTGGCCGCCTTCAGTTACCAGGTGGAGCCGGTCGATGCCGCCGTCCGGGTGGTCCTCCAATCCGAGTTGGTGGCCAACGAGACCCTGCCGGATCTGGGGCGGGATCCGAGGACGGCGGCCGTCCTCGAAGCGCCGTTGCTGCTCGAGGAGGTCACCTCGCGCGACGCCATGGCGGTGATGGTGCACCGGACCCGGGCCAGCGGGTTGCGGGTGGCCTCGGGCATGGATCATGAGATTGACGGGCCGGAGGGAACCCAGATCGTGCCGGACGGTGCCGGCGACGTCAGCCGCATCACCGTCGCCGCTCGCCTGGCCCCGGGCCAGAGCCTGCGGTTGGTGAAGCTCGTGGCCTACGGGTGGTCGAGCCGCCGGTCCCGCCCGGCGCTCCACGATCAGGTGGTGGCCGCGCTGGCCGACGCCCGGCTCACCGGCTGGGACGGCCTGCTGGCCGACCAACGCCGGTTCCTCGACGAGTTCTGGGAGGGGGCCGACGTGGAGGTCCACGGCGATCCGGAGGTGCAACAGGCCGTGCGCTTCGGTCTCTTCCACGTCTTGCAGTCCGGCGCCCGGGCCGAACAGCGGCCGATCGCCGCCAAGGGCCTGACCGGCCCCGGTTATGACGGCCACACCTTCTGGGACACCGAGACGTTCGTGCTCCCCGTCCTCAGCTACACCCATCCGACCGCTGCCGCCGAGGCCCTGCGCTGGCGTCAGCTGATCCTCCCGACGGCCGAGGTGCACGCGGGACGGTTGGGACTTGGCGGGGCCGCCTTCCCGTGGCGGACGATCCGGGGGGAGGAGTGCTCGGGGTACTGGCCGGCCGGCACCGCGGCCTTCCACATCAACGCCGACATCGCCGACGCCGTGCTCCGCTACGTGGACGCAACAGGGGACGAGGTCTTCGAGCGTGAGACTGCGCTGCCCCTCCTGGTGGCCACGGCCCGCCTGTGGCGGAGCCTGGGGCACAACGACATGGACGGGCGCTTCCGGATCGACGGGGTCACCGGGCCCGACGAGTACAGCGCGCTGACCGACAACAACGTGTTCACCAACCTGATGGCCCAGCAGAATCTGCAGGCTGCGGCCGAGCTGGCCGGCCGCCTCCCCGAGGACGCCCGTCACTTCGACGTCACCCCCGAGGAGGCCGCCACCTGGAGGGACGCCGCCGAGTCCATGGTGGTCCCCTGGGATGAACGGTTGGGGGTGCACCCCCAGAGTGAAGGATTCACCGACCACGCCCGGTGGGACTTCGCCGCCACTCCCGACGACCGGTACCCCCTGCTTCTCCACTACCCGTACTTCGAGCTGTACCGCAAGCAGGTGGTGAAGCAGGCGGACCTCGTCCTGGCCATGCACCTTCGAGGCGATGCCTTCACCAAGGAGCAGAAGGCCAGGAACTTCGCCTACTACGAGGCGTTGACCGTCCGGGACTCCTCGTTGTCGGCCTGTACGCAGGCGGTGGTGGCGGCCGAGGTCGGCCAGGTGGAGCTGGCCCACGACTACGTGGCCGAGGCAGCGTTGGTCGACCTCGGGGATCTGAAGCACAACTCGCGGGACGGACTCCATATCGCCTCGATGTCCGGAGCTTGGATCGCCCTGGTCATGGGACTCGGAGGCATGCGGGCCGGCGGCGGCACGATCCGCTTCGCGCCGCGGCTGCCGGGCACGATCACCAAGCTGGCGTTCCGGGTCCGCTACCGGGACCGCCGGCTGCAGATCACCGTCGGTGCCCGGGAGGCGACCTACGAGCTCCTGGCCGGTCCCTCGTTGCCGATCGCCCATCACGGCGACGAGTTCGTCCTCGGGGGCGACCCGGTCACCCGCCCGGTCCCCGAGCTCGTGCCTGGCCCCCGCCCGTCACAGCCGGTGGGCCGTGAGCCGGCTCGGCGCAGCGCCCGGCGCTTCAGGTCCGAGAGCGACTGACCACCGGGACCGTCGGTGCCCGTCGCGACGTGTCTCCGACGCGGTGGTGGCCGTCGGGGCCACAGGACACTCGTTACAGTGAACGCAGCGAAAGCGACCCTCCCCCCACGGAGTGCGTGGTGTGTCGAGGGCGCCGGCGCTGGGAAGAGGACAATCCGTGCCCACCGTGTCCGTCAAAGGCCTCCGCAAGTCCTATGGCCCCCTCCGTGCCGTCGACGACGTGTCCTTCGCCGTCGAGCGGGGCGAGGTGTTCGCGCTGTTGGGTCCGAACGGGGCCGGCAAGACGACGACGATCGAGATCCTCGAGGGCTTCTTGGCCCGGGACACCGGCGAGGTCCGGGTCCTCGGCTTCGACCCCGGACAGCGCCGCCACCAGCGACAGCTCCGCACCAAGGTCGGGGTCGTCCTCCAGGAACTGGCCGTCGAACCCTTCTTCACCGTCCGCCAGGTCCTGGAGCGCAACGCCGGCTTCTACCCCTCGCCCCGCCCGGTGCAAGAGGTCATCGACCTCGTCGGGCTCTCCGAGAAGGCCGATGCCAGGATCAAGACGCTCTCGGGCGGACAGCAGCGCCGCCTCGACGTCGGGCTCGGCATCGTCGGCCACCCAGAGTTGCTCTTCCTCGACGAGCCCACGACGGGTCTCGACCCGGCCGCTCGCCGCACCACCTGGGACCTAATCCGGAACCTGTCGTCGGACGGCACCACCGTTGTGCTCTCGAGCCACTACATGGACGAGGTCGAGGCACTGGCCCAGAGCGTCGCCGTGCTGGCCCGTGGGCGCATCGTGGCCACCGGATCACCGTCGTCGCTCGGAGGCCGAGATCACGGGAGGGTCACCATCCGTTTCAGCCTCCCCGACGGCGTGGAGCCCGCTGAGGTGCCCGTCCCGGCGGTCGTGGACGCCGGGAGCGGGGTTGAGATCGTGACCGACGACGAGATCGCCGTGCTGGCCCGGCTCACCAACTGGGCCCTCGACCGGGGACTCCGGCTTCCCGGCCTCAGCGTCTCGCGGGTGACCCTCGAGGACATCTATCTCGACCTGACCCGCCAGGACGCGCACGAATCCACCGGGACGGCTCCATGACCGACAGTTCGGCCACGGCGGATCCTGCTCTCGGGGGTCTCCGCGACCTCGGTCTCGTCGCCCACCAGGTTCGCTACGAGCAGCTGGCCTTCTGGGTCAACCGGATCGGCGCCGTCTTCACCGTCGGCTTCTCGGTGGTGTTCCTCGTCCTCTTGGGGGCGAGTGCCGGGAACTCGCGTATCAGCTATCTGGGGAACATCAAGCTCATCGACTACTACGTGCCCGGTTTTGTGGCCTACGGCGTCATGGCGGCCTGCTTCACGACCCTCGCCATCAACCTCGTGGTGCGGCGCGAGACCGGGCTCCTCAAGCGACTTCGACTGAGCCCGCTGCCGACCTGGGCCCTGCTGACCTCGATCTTCATCAGCACGATGATCGTGGCCTTCGTCCAGATCGTGCTGCTGCTGATCATCGGTCGCTTCGGCTACGGGGTCCACCTGCCCGAGTCGGCGGCCGCCTTCGTCGTGGTGGTCATCGTCGGCATCCTGAGTTTCACGGCAATGGGGGTGGCCATGAGCACCATGATCCCCAACCAAGAGACCGCCGGCCCGGTGACCAGCATCGTGTTCTTCGTGCTTCTCTTCCTGTCCGGTCTGTGGTTCCCGCTCAGGGCGAACTCCGGCCTGGCCCAGTTCTCGAACTTCTTTCCCGTCCGACACTTCATCCTGGCGGTCTACGCCCCCTTTGAGTTCCAGCCCGGCGCGTCGGCGTGGGCCTGGCACGACGTCTTGGTCGTGGCCCTCTGGGGAGCGGCCGCCACTGTCGTCGCCCTCCGACGCTTCCGCTGGTCACCCCGCCGGCACTGAGCCGGGTGGCCCGGCGTCGGGTCCCAGGCGCCGAGGCCACCTCGGACTGGGCGATGATGGTGCAGTGCGAGGGGGGAGTCGGTAATGGCGCTCTGGCCGATCGTCGGGCGTGATCGGGAGCTCCAGGCGTTGGTCCGGGCCATGGAGGACCCCGCCTGCGGCGGAGTCGCCCTGGTCGGCTCGGCCGGGGTCGGCAAGACCCGGCTGGCCACCCGGGCGTCGGAGCTGGCGACGGAACGGGGGATGACCACGGTCTCGGTCCGGGCCACCCGGAGCGGCTCGGAGATCCCCTTCGCCGCCCTGGCCCCCTTCTTCGATCAGCTCGGGCTGCCGACCGAGATCGACGCCGGCCTCTTCCGGAGCGCCGCCGCGGCGGTGGACGAGCGACGTGGCGGCCACCGGTTCGTCCTCGTGGTCGACGACGCCCAGGACCTCGACGACGCCTCGTCGTCGCTGCTGGACCAGCTGGTGGACCGCGGCGGGACCTTCGTCGTGCTCACCGTCCGGCTCGGTGAACGCGATGCCGAGGCGGTGCTCGGGATGTGGAAGGACGAACAGATCCTCCGCATCGACGTGGGTCTCCTGGCCGACGACGCTTTGCGCACGATCGCTACGATGGCCGTCGGTGGCCCGCTCGACGGTGCCACCCTGCAGGCGATCATCACCGCCAGTGCGGGCAACGTGCTGTTCCTACGAGAGCTGGTCCTCGGTGCGGTCGAGTCCGGGGCCTTGACGTGCGACCTCGGGCTGTGGCGTCTGAGTGGTTCGTTGGCCCACTCGCCCCGGCTGCTCGACCTGATCCAACAGCGTCTGGCCGGACTGTCCGAGCAGGAGAACGAGGCGCTCGAGCTGGTGGCCCTCGGTGACCCGGTCGAGCTCTCCCTGCTCAGCCGCCTGGTGCCGTTGGAGGCCGTGGAGCACCTCGAGGCCCGTGGCCTCCTCGACGCGCCCATCGGCGACTCGGGTGCCGAACTCCGGCTCAACCATCCCCTCTACGGCGAGATCGTCCGGGCCAAGATGCCCTCGTTGCGCAGGGCGCGATTGTGCCGTGCCCTGGCCGACGCCGCCGAGGTGGACGGTGAGATCACCGGCCGCGACGTCCTAAGGGTCGCCGTGTGGCGCCTGGACGGGGGAGGGGAGGGCCGGCCCGAAACCATCGTCGCAGCCGCCCGGGCCGCGTTCAGGAGCGAGGACTTCGAGCTCTCGGTCCGCCTGGCCGAGACGGCCTGGGAGGAGTGGGGCCTGGTGGAGGCGGCCCTGATCCTGGGCGACGCCCTCGACTACTCGGGGCGGTGCCGGGAGGCCGAACAGCTCCTCGAGATCGCGTTCGAAAAGGCCACGACCGACCGCCAGCGCACGAGCCTGGTCGTCCGCAGGGCGGCCGCCCTGTTCCGGTCGCTCGCCGAGGGAGAGAAGGCGGACGAGGCCCTCGAGCAGGCGGCCGGCTTGGTCACCGACCACTCCTGTCGCCGTGAGCTCGACGCCGTGCGGGGCAACCATCTCCTGCTCGCCGGTGAGGTGGCGCGGGCCATCAGCCTGGACGAGGACCTGCTGGCCGAACCCGGCGACGCCGCCTTCGCCCAGGCGTCGCTCGACGTCGGCACGGCCCTGGCCCTGGCCGGCCGGACGACCGAGGCCATCGCGCAGACCGCGGCGGGCCTCGAGACCCGGCGCGATCTCGACGACGAGGCGCAGCTCAGCGCGATCGGGGTCTTCTTGGTCGCCCAGGCCATGGCCTTCTTGCACGCCGGCCGGCTGGGCGAGGCCGAGGGCCTGAGCGAGGCCGGGTACAAGGTGGCCGTGGAGCGCCTCAACTCCCACGGACAGGCCTGGTTCGCGTCGGTGCTCGGTCTCGTCCGGCTGGCCCAGGGGCGGCTTTCCTCGGCGACCAATCTGTTCCGGGAAGTGGCCTCGTTGTTCGGTTCGTTCAACCATCCCGGGCGGGCATGGGGCCTCGGTGGGGCGGCCCTGGCCGCCGGGCAGATGGGTGACCCCCAGACCGCCTCGGTAGCCCTGGGCGAACTCGACGCCATGGCGCCCACCGCGGTCCACCTGATGGACGTCGGCATCGTGCGCGGTCGGGCCTGGAGCGCGGTGGCCGCCGGCGAGCTCTCGTCGGCCCGAACGACCCTGTGGGGGGCGGTGGCCCTGGCCGAGCAGTGGGGCCAACTGGCCGCCGCCTCCGAGGCTCTCCACGACCTGGTCAGGCTGGGGGATCGGTCGGTGGCCCCGGCAAGGTTGGAGGAACTGGCCGGCGAGGTCGACGGCAGTTTCATGGAGGCCCGAGTCCTCTACGGGCGGGCCGCCGCCGCGGGTGACCCAACCCTGGCCGCCGAGGCGGCCGACCGCTTCGAGACCGTGGGTGCGACCCTCTTCGCCGCCGAGGCGACCTCCCTCGAGCGCGAGCTGGCGGCCGGCCAGGGGCTGTCGCGCCGGGCCGCCGCCGCCGCCTCGCGGACCCGACGGCTCCTCGGGGGCTGCGAAGAGGTGCGGACGCCGGCGCTCAGCCGCCCGGGCCTGGGCGTGCAGCTCTCGGCCCGCGAGCACGAGGTGGCCCTGCTGGCCGCCCAGGACCTCACCTCCCGCCAGATCGCCGACCGGCTCGTCCTGTCGGTCAGGACGATCGACAACCACCTCCAGCGGGTGTACATGAAGCTCGGGCTGTCGAGCCGGGCCGAGCTGGCGGACCACCTGCAGGCCACCTTGCACTGAGAGGGCTCGGGGCTCGACCAGCGCCGGGCCGGGCGCCGCCCGGTCACGGAGTCCCGTGGGCCCCGGCGCCCTCGCCGGTGGTCGACCGGCTTCGGGCGGTGGCCGTCGAGTAGAACTCCCGGAGCGCGCGCGGGCGGCTAGCTTGACCCGTGGAACCGACGGGGTTGGCTCGGGTCACAACGGGCGGATTGGAGGCCGGAATGGGCGGTACCGACGTCGTTCGGCTGGGACCTAGGAGCGAGGCGGGCGCGACGCCGGTCCGGCGTCGCCGGGTCGCGATAGCCACCATGGGTGCGGCCGCCGCCTTGGCCCTCGGTGCCTGCAGCCTGCACGTCACTTCCCACGGCGTCAGCGGGAACATCTTGGGCCACAGTTTCTCGGGGGCCACCGGGGCCCTCCCGACCGGTTTCCCGAGCGATGTCCCGGTCCCGGACAACTCCAGGGTCCTCGCCGGGGGCGGCACGTCCAACAACTGGGACGTCGCCTTCGCCGTGAAGGGGACGGTCTCGTCGGGCACCTCGGCCTATGCGGCCAAGCTCCGCTCGGCCGGCTACAGCGTTTCGAAAATCCAATCGGGCTCGGCGGACACGCCGACCAGCACCGCCTCGGGCTCCAACTCGACCCAGACCACGGTGAGTCTCAGCGGGTCGACCTTCACGGCGAAAAATTCCACGTGGGCGGTGGAGGTGGCGGCGGGCACGACCTCGGGCAGCACCAACGGGACCCTCAAGCCCGGGGAGTTCGCCCTCAACATCACCGTCGTTCCGGCGTCCCAAGCAGGAGGCTGAGTCCCCTCGGAGTAGGCGCCGGCGTCCGGCGTCCGGCGTCCGGCGACCGGCCGACCCTCGGGCTGGGCGGTTCGGCGTGAGGGCAGTCCGGCGTGAGGTCAGCCCAGGCGTGCGGTGGGCCCCGGGCCCGCCCCCGGACCGGGATCGGCCAGGTGGGGCCCAGGGCCGGGTTGCCCGGCGAGCGGTCTTGGCACCCGGACAGCTCCCGAGGCGAGGACGGTGGTCCCTTCCCCAGGCGGTCGGCCGCCAGGTCGAGACCCGGGCCCAGGACCGCCCAGCGCGGTCTCGGGCGTTGCGCACCGCCGGTCCGTGAGGGTGGTCGGCGACGAAATGGTTGCGCTACCTGCGTGGTTCTCCTATCGTCCCTGTCAGCGAGGCAGGATGACCGGCAGGCCCACCATGGAGGTTGATCGATGAGTCACGACCAGCGGAGGCTTCCGGGCCGACGGCGGACGACGTTCAGTGCGCCAGGAGTTCTCGTCCGATGCGCCGCAGCCGCAGCTCTCGCCCTCTTCGGGGCCACCGCTGTGGCGGCGGTGGCCGGGGCGGCGCCGGCGCCCGAGCATCACGCTGCCCCGAGCGTCCACCACCAGGACGCACCCGGCTTCCCGGGGACGTCGACGACCGCGCCGTTCAACGAATGCCCGGCCGTCGGTGCCGACACGTCGTGCGCCATTCTCCTGGTCGTCACGTCGAGCGGCACCCAGGTTCTCTTCGACCCGTCACAGGGCCCCTACGACGGCTCCGACGACGAGATGGTCGGAATCGTCAACCAGACGTCGGCTCCGGTGTACGGCCAGCAGCTGAGCTCGTCCCAGGACATCTTCGGGTTTGATGGCGACGGCATCTGCACCTACGCCACCGGTGGCCTCACCGGCGGCGGGTACACCGGCGACCAGTACTGCTCGGCGAGCCAGCTCGCCGGGACCGACCCGGGCGACTACCAGGGCCCCATTAACACCTACGGGGCCATCAACAGCACCCAGACTGCCGGTGACGTCGTCTTCCCGTCCCCCGGCCTGGCGCCCGGCGCCAGCACGTACTTCTCGCTCGAGGACGCCCTGACCCCGGGCCAGATCACGCCCGGCGTGCCCTTGTCGACCCCCCCCGGCTATGATCTGGCCGGATCCGACGGTGGCGTCTTCGTCTTCCCGGTGGGATCCTCGACGGGGTTCTTCGGTTCCCTGCCCGCCCTCGGGGTCAAGGTGAACAACATCGTGGGCATGGTGCCCACCAACAACTTCACCGGCTATGACCTGGTCGGTTCCGACGGTGGCGTCTTCGTCTTCCCGGTCGGGCTGGCCGCCGGGTTCTACGGGTCTTTGCCGCTGATCCACGTCACCGTCAACAACGTTGTGGGGATCGTGCCCACCAACGGTGACACCGGTTACGACCTCGTGGGGTCCGATGGCGGCGTCTTCGTGTTCCCGACCGGCCAATTGTCAGGCTTCTTCGGCTCGTTGCCCGGTCTCGGGGTCCACGTCAACAACATCGTGGGCATCGTGGCCAGTCCCGACGGCGGGGGTTACTTCCTGGTCGGCTCGGACGGCGGGGTCTTCCCGTTCGGCGACGCCCCGTTCCTCGGCTCCTTGCCCGGCATCGGGGTCTCGGTGAACAACATCGTGGGCATCGCCTCGACGCCTGACGGCCAGGGCTACTGGGTGGTCGGCTCGGACGGCTCGGTGTACGCCTTCGGTGACGCCCTGGCCTACGGCTCGCTCCCGGCCCTCGGGGTGAAGGTGTCCAACATCGTGAGCATCGTGCCGACGCCGGACGCCGGCGGGTACTGGCTCATCGGCACCGACGGCGGGGTCTTCTCCTTCGGCGATGCCAACAGCCTCGGTTCGCTCCCAGGACTGGGCCTCCACGTCAACAACATCGTGGGTGCAGTGCCCACGCTCTAGAACGGTCCCGGGCCGCCCCTGGGCGGACCCGGTCGATTCGTGAGCCGGACGCCCCGCCGCCCTTAAGGGCGGCGGGGCGCTTCGGTCCGGGGCCCGGGCGTGGAGGAATGGGGAATGGCCAAGAACGTGCTGGGCGGTGAGCTCGAGGCGTGCAGCACCGACCCTCTGACCGGTTTCTACCGCGACGGGTGCTGCAACACCGGGGCCGATGACGTCGGCGTCCACAGCGTGTGTGCGCTGGTGGACGACCAGTTCCTGGAATTCTCGCGGGCCGTGGGGAACGACCTCACCACACCCCAGCCGGCGGCCGGGTTCGCCGGGTTGAAGGCCGGTGACCGGTGGTGCCTGTGCGCCGCCCGCTGGAAGGAGGCCCTCGACGCCGGCCGAGCGCCGCGGGTCGTCCTGGAGGCCACCCACGCCTCGAGCCTCGAGTGGGCCTCGCTCGACGACCTGCGCCGCCACGCCGCGGACTGAGACCGGCGGTGGACGCACCCCCGACCGCACAAGGACCCCCCCTCGGGATCGGGCTGGTGGGCTGCGGGGCCATCGGCCAGATCCACGCCGACGGTCTGGCCAAGCTGGTGGACGACGGCCTGGTCGTCGCGGTCGCCGCCGGTGACCCGTCGGCCGAGGGACGGGCCGCCGTCGAACGCAATTGCCACTTCGAGAAGCTCGAGGCCGACCCCTTCTCGGTCATCGAGGACCCCCGGGTCGACGCGGTGCTGGTGGCCGCGCCCACCATGGCCCACGTGGACCTGGTCGAGGCGACCCTGGCCGCCGGCAAGGCCCTCTTGTGCGAGAAGCCGCTGGCCCAGCGCTTCTCCGATGTCCAACGGCTCTGCGCGGCGGTGGCCGCGGCGCCGGTGACGGCCCAGGTCGGGTTCCACTCCCGGTTCCACCCCCTGGCCGACCGCTTGCGCCAGATGGTGGCCACGGCCGAGCTGGGCCCGCCGATGAGCTACCTGCTGCGCGACGATCAGTTCTTCCCCTCCGGTGACTTCGTGGCCGGGCACTCGTCGTGGCGCCACGACGCCGCCCTGGCCGGGGGCGGAGCCCTGCTCGAGCACTCGATCCACGCGGCCGACCTGCTGGTCTGGGTCTTCGGGCCGGTGCGCCGGGTCTACGCCGCCACCCGCCACAGCTTCGGCTACGGGGTCGAGGACTCGGCCGTGGTCACCGTCGAGCACGAGAGCGGGGTCATCGGCAGCCTGGTCAGTGTCTTCAACGGGGTGCTCGGGCGCGAGGAGCGCCGGTGGGAGGTGTTCTTCGAGCACGGGACCGTCGAGCTGACCTCGGACTTCATCGTCGGGGCGCCCGAGGACGGCCTGCTGGTGCAGCGACCGGCCACCCCGGCCGACCACCTCGATGTTGCCGCGTTGCGCGAGCGCTACTTCTCGGGTCTGGGGATCACCCGGCGCGACTTCCTCTTCTACCAGTACCCGGCCGACCGCTCCTGGGTCAGGGCCGTGGTCGCCGGGCACCCGGCGTCGCCGGGCTTCGCCGACGCGCTGGCCGCCCACGCCGTGGTCGAGGCCGCCTACCGCTCGGCCGACACCGCCGGCCCGGTCACCCTCACCGGCGACCCCCCCCTTCCCGACGGGCCGGGGTGAGCCGCCCGCGGGCCGCCTCGTCTACCGTGGTTACGGGCCGTGGGGTGCGTCAGCGCAGGAACGACCGGGCCGACCCGACGCCGGGCACGGTCGGATGGAGCGGACATGTTCTCGTCGATCGTCGTCGGTACGGATGACTCGCAGACGGCGAGGCGTGCCGTGGCCGTCGCCGGGGTCCTGGCCCGCAAGTTCGGGGCCCGACTGCATCTGGTCCATGGCTTCCGTGACCCCGGGGAGGTGCCGGGCGCGCCGTCGGCCCGGGCACCGGGCGGCGCGGGGGCCCGGGAGGCGTCGGTGTGGCGCCGCTCCAGCGAGGACCTCCTGGCGGCTGCGGCCGAGGACCCCAACCTCCACGACGTCGACGTGGCCCTCCATTCGGTGGCGGGCGGCGCGGCCGAGGTCATCATCGTGGTGGCCGAGCGGGTCGGGGCCGACCTGATCGTCGTGGGGAACCGGGGCATGCAGGGCGTCCGCCAGCCCCCCGAGGCGGTGCCGAACCTGGTGGCCCATCGGGCTCCCTGCCACGTGCTGATCGCCAAGACCACCTGAACGGAGGACTGATGGAGCTACGGGGAGCGGTCGCCGTGGTGACCGGCGCTTCGGCCGGTCTGGGTCGGCGCTTCGCCCTCGACCTGGCGGCGGCCGGGGCGGTGGTGACCGGCGTGGCCCGGCGGGCCGATCTGCTGGCCGACCTCGCCGGGGAGCTGGCGCGGGTGTCGCCCGGCTCGTCGACCGCCGTGTGTGACGTCAGCGACACCGGGCGGTTCACGGCGCTGCTGGCCGATCTCGAGGCCCGCCAGGGCCGCATCGACCTGTTGGTCAACAACGCCGGCATCGGTGAACCGGTCGAGGGACCCGACGAGCTCTCTCGCCACCGCACGGTGATGGCCACCAACTACTTCGCCCCGGTGGCCGGGACCTACGCCGTGCTGCCCGGGATGCTGGCCCGGCGCCGTGGCGTGGTGGTCAACGTCTCGTCGGACAGCGGGCGGGCTCCCGGGCCCGGTGACGTCGCCTATGCGCCGTCGAAGGCCGCACTGAGCGCGTTCACCGAGAGCCTCTCGTATGGGACCGAGGGGACCGGGGTCCACCTCCACCTGTTGTATCCGGGCTGGGTGCCCACCGCCATGGGGGCGGGGGCGGTGGCCCGGGGCATGGCCACCCCGCCCCGGGCGGTCAGGCGCACCCCCGAGCAGGTCTCGGCCCTCCTGCTGGCCCGCATGGGCGGCCCCAGGGTCGACATCGACGCCACCTGGGTGGCCCGGCTGGCCCCAGTGGCCCGGTCGCTGGTGCCCGGCCTCTACCGCCGGGGCATCCGCCGCTCCGGCGCCTGAGCGGTCAGGTCCCGAAGGCCGGGCCGTCGAGGCGGTCGAGCGTGGTAAACGCCTCCACCGGGTGCCGGGTCAGCCGGCTGGGTCGGTGGACCGGATGCCCGAGGACGATCAGGCCGGCCACCGCCAGCTCGGCCGGCGCCCCCACGAGGGCCTTCACCGCCGGCTCGGACCGCACGGCCATCGTGGTCAGCACCCCGCCCAGCCCGGCGGCCCGGGCGGCCAGCAGGATGCTCCAGCAGAAGGGGTAGACCGAGGCCCCGCCGGCAAAGGTGTAGCGCTCGAGGTCCCGGTCGACCGCCGCCAGGACCCGCAGGTCGGCCAGCACCAACAAGAGGACCGGGGATCGCTCGAGGTGCTCGGCGAAGCCTCCGGGCCCGGCCGCCGCCTGCTCGGCCAGGGCCGGCGCCCCGGCCACCGCTGCCCGCTCGGCCTCCCGGTCGGTGATCGGGGCCCACGGGACCAGCCCCGCCGCCCCCTGGGCCAGGTACTCGTACCAGCCGTCGAGGTAGAGCGCCCGCAACCGACGCCGGATGTCGGCGTCATGGACCACCACCACCCGCCAGCCCTGGCGGTTGCCGCCGCTCGGGGCGAAGCGCGCCGTCTCCAAGATCTCGGCGACGGTGGCGTCGGGGACCGGCGAGTCGGTGAACGAACGCACGGCCCCGGTGGTGCGCAGTGCCTCACGGAGCTCCATGGCCAGAACCTACCCGGGGCCCCACGATGGGATAGAAGTTGGCGGTGGCCACGGCGCGGTTGCGAGACCTCGAGGTGCTCCGGGCCGGGCTGACCGCCTGGCTCCGCCAGGCGTACCCGGCCGGGTCGTCGTTGGTCGTCGCCGGCCTCACCCACGCCTCGGCCGGGTGGTCCAACGAGACCCTGCTGGTCACGATCGGCACCAACGGATTGGCCCGAGGCCGGGCCGACGGGGTCCCCGGGCGGGTAGTGGTCCGGCTGCCCCCGCTCCAGCCGTCGTTCCCCGGCGCCGACGACCCGGCCCGCCAGGGCGCCGTGCACGAGGCGGTAGCCGGGGCCGGGGTCCCGGCCCCGGCCCCGGTGACCGTGGTCGACGACGAGCGGTGGTTGGGCGTGCCGTTCCTGGTCATGCCCTATGTCGCCGGCCACGTCCCGGGCCAGGCGCCGGCCCTCGATCCCTGGGTGACCGGGTCCTCGGCCGCCCTCCAGCGCGCCCTGTACGAGGGTTTCGTCGACACGGTGGCCGCGGTCAACCGCGTCGACTGGGCGACCGCCGGCCTGGGGACGGTCGTGCGGGGCGGGGCGCCGGCCGCAGGGGCGCCCGGCTCGCTCGAGGCCGAGCTCGACTGGTGGGCCCGCTACGTGGCGTGGTCCTGCGACGGGGTGCCCCTCGCTGGCCTCGACCAGGCGTTGGCCTGGTGCGTGGAGACCCGCCCGGCGCCCGGCGCCCCCCCGTCGTTGTTGTGGGGGGACGCCCGCCTGGGCAACCTGGTCGTCGGTGAGGACCGGTCCGTGCGGGCGGTGCTCGACTGGGAGCTGGCGTCGATCGGGCCGGCCGAGCTCGACCTGGGCTGGCTGCTCGCCCTCGAGTGGACCATGGACGAGCTGCTCGGTCTGGGGGTCCCCGGGTTCCCCGGGCGCGAGGAGACCGTTTCCCGCTACGAGGCCGGGCTGGGGCGGCCGGTCACCGACCTGGTCTGGCACGAGGTCTTCGCCCTGGTTCGCTCGCTGGCGGTGAGCAACCATCAGGCCCGGGCGGCGGCCGCGGCGGGGGCCCGCTACGCCATGGGGGCCGACGAGCGCAACCCGCTCGTGGCCCTGGTCCGCCGGCGCATCGCCGACGCCGGGGGCTGAACCCCCGGCAGGAGGCTGAACCCCCGGCAGACCAGTCCCGGCCGGCTGGTCAGTCCAGGAGGGAGAAGCCCATGAGCTCGGCCCGGGAGACCTTGTAGCACAGGGTGTCGTAGGGCTCGGCCAGGCCGTAGGCCACCTCGCCGTCGAGCTCGAAGCGGGCATGGTGCTGGTCGAGGCCGCAGATGCGCCGGCGGACCTCGGGATCGGTCACGTCGTAGGTCTCCCCCCAGACCCGTTCGCCCAGGTCCATGCCGTGCCAGACGTCGCCGTCGGGGGTGCCGCCGTTCGGGCCGCCGTACATGGCGCAGCGCAGGAAGGCGATCTGGTGCCCGAGGCGCTCGAAGGTCATCGTGCGGACCTCGCCCGACTCGAAGTGGAGGTCCACCTCACCGGCCACGAGGAGCCTGGTGTCGGGCTCGAAGCGCATCCGGTGCACCCGGTCGCGCAGGGTGGCGCTGCCGCGCCGCTGGTCACCCAGGTTGTAGAGCACGTGGTCGCCCCAGATGCCCAGGTCGTCGAACTCCACCCACTCCCCCGAGTAGGGGTGTTGCATGCCCCGGTACATCCCGGGGCCGCCCACGCCGTCCCGGGTCCCCCAGTGGTGGTCCCGGGTCCCTTGGTACTCGGCCGCCGACAGCTCGAAGCGCTCGCCGTGCGCCTCGACCCACCCGGACTGGCGACCGAACCCGTCGTAGCCGGCCACGCTGCCGAAGGCCCGGCCGCCGACGATCATGCCCGCCCCGAGGTTGCGGAACACCGGCCGCTTCGTGTCCTCCCAGGTGATGTCGAAGCTGGTGCCGTACTCGGTGTCCTCCAGGGTGAGCCGCCATCGCCGGAAGGGTTCGAGGATCTCGAAGCCGATCGGCCCGACCTCCATCACCATGCGGTCGTCACCGAGCGGGCGGTGGGCCCGCACCGTGGTGTGGCGGCCGCGGAGGTTGACGATGGCGAAGGCCTCCGCCGTGCCCAGGTTCGGGTAGAAGCCGAGTCCGCACACGACCAGCAACTGGCCGACCTTGTCCTGGCAGGTGAACCAGATCCTCTCGTAGGCCTGGGAGTCGGGCGTCCACATGACCCGGACCGGGTGCGGGTAGTTGTGGATCAGGTACTCGTCGATTCCCGACATCGGCGAGTGCTCTGGGCTGGCGTCGAACATTGGGTGCTCCCGGTGGCGGGCGGTGCGAGAACCGTACGCTAGACATGGCCGGCGTGGCCCGGGACACCGACGAGTTCGAGTTCGATCCGGCCGCCCCCGCGGCGGTGCTGGCCGCCATGGACCGGCTGTCGGCCGCCCACGACGGGTGGATCAACCTGCTGCCGGGGGTCGACGAGGAGGAGGCCCCCGAGCCCGAGGGCCGGGGCCCGTTCACCCTGCTCTTCGGGTCCCCCCAGGCGCCGGTGACCATGGGGACCTGGATGCCGGCCAAGCGGACCCGGACCGGCGCCGGCGAGGAGACCCTCGGGATCATGCACCCGCGGGGTCGTCACGCCATCGCCAGCCTGCGGGCCGACGGCCTGCCCCTCCCGCAGGGCTGGCGGGTGCGCCAGGACCACGCCCGACGCGGGCTCATCGTCTGTGTCCCCGCCGGCACCCCCCACGCCCAGGTGCTGGACTGGGCGCTGCGAGCCGGCGACGCGCTGGCCATGGTGCCGCTGACCGGCATGTGGCGGGCGAAGGTCTTCCTCCCGGCGAAGGCCCCCGGTCAGCCGCCGTCGGCGCCCTCTGCGGGCAGTTCCACGACGTCGTAGGACCAGAGTTCACTGTGCGCGGCCACCGGTGGCCGGTCCGAGGACGCCGTCGACCCCCGGTGGCCGTGCGCGAAGGCCGGGGACTCGGTCCAGGCGCGAAAGGAGGCCTCGTCCACCCAGCGGGTGATCACGAGCCAGGTGTCGCGCTCGTCGCTCGGGCGCAGGAGCTCGAAACCCTCGAACCCGGGCGCCGAGTCCACGGCGCCCGCCCGGCGGGCGAAGCGCCGGGCCAGCTCGTCCCCCGAACCCGCAGGGACGGTGATGGCGTTGATCCTGACGACGGTCATGGGCCCAGTCTCGGCCCCCGGGGCAGTGGGCGCCAGCCGGGCCGCGGCACCGGGCATGATGAGCCGGTGCCCGTGGCCGGTGCGCCGAGGTCCCCGCGGATCCGCTCTGTGTGGCGGCGCGTCTACTGGGCGGTCCCGCTGCTGGCCGCCGCCGGCGTGGGCTTGGTGGCCCCGCCGGCCACCGCCGCTCGGACCGGCGCCGCGGCCAGCTCGGTCTTCGTGGTGGCCGGGACCGGCCGGCCCGGCTCGGGCACCGGCCCGGCCCGGCTCGCCGCCCTCGACGGGCCGACGGGGGTGGCCGTCGGCCCCGGCGGGGGCGTGTTCATCGCCGATACTGGCAACTGCCGGGTCGTCGAGGTGCCCGGTGCCCTGGGGTCCCCCGGCCCCCCCGCAGCGGGGGGCACGGTGCGCGTGGTGGCCGGTGACGGGTGCGGGGGGGCCACTGGGCCGGTCGGGGCCCCGGCCACCCGGGCCCGCATCGGTGCGGCCGAGGGTGTGGCGGTGGACCCCGCCGGTGACCTGTTCATCGCCGACACCTCGGGCGACCGGGTGCTCGAGGTCCCGGCGTCCACCACCACCCGCCTGGGGGTGACCATGGCGGCCGGGCACCTCTACGTCGTCGCCGGCGAAGGGGCTCCCGAGCCGCCCGCTGGGGCCGGGCCGGGGGGCGTGGTCGGCCTCGACGCCCCCCAGGGGCTGGCGGTGGACCCCGCCGGTGACCTGTTCATCGCCGACACCGGGCACTGCGAGGTGCGAGAGGTCCCGGCCCGATCGGGCACCCAGTTCGGGGTCCCGATGGTGGCCGGCGGCCTGTCCACCGTGGCCGGTTCGGGCCGGTGCGGCACCGTGGCCGGGGCCAGCGTGGCCACCGGCGACGGCGGCCCGGCCCTCCAGGCGGTGCTGTGGACGCCGAGCGCGGTGGCCCTGGACCACTCGGGCGATCTCGTCATCGCCGACCGGGGGAACGACTCGGTGCGTGTGGTGGCCGCCGCCGCCGGCACCTACGACGGGGTGCCGGTGGCGGCGGACGACATCGCCACCGTGGCCGGCTCGGGCAGCGGCTACGGGCCGTACCTGGTCGACGGGCTGTCGGCCACCGGACCGACGGCGGGGCTCAACTTCGTCTCGGGGGTCGCCGTCGACGGCCAGGGCGACCTGTTCATCGCCGACCTCTACGACCGGGCCGTGCGGGAAGTGGCGGGGTCGTCGGGCACCTCCTTCGGGCGCTCGGTGACCACCGGCGATCTGTACACCCTGGTCGGGGCGGTCCCCGCCGGGTCGACCGGGGACCAGACCCGGTGGGTGGCGAGCCAGGTCACCTATCCCTCGGGGGTGGCCGTGAGCCCCGACGGAGAGGTTGTGTTCACCGACCGCGGGGCCAACCTGGTCCGCGTGGTCGTCGCGCCCGGGTCCTGACCTCGACCGGTCGGCCGGCGGCGAAGGGATCGCCCCCGGGGGCCAGGCGAGGGCGTCAGGCGAGGTGGGCGGCGAACGAGTACGCCCCGGCGCCAACCAGGTAGGCCGGGGCGGACCCGGTGGCCGGCCCGAGGGCGCGCACCCCCGAGGCCTCTTCGGCCGGCACCCCGCCCTCGGTCACCGCACCGGCGCCGGGCGGCAGGACCACCCGGGCCGAGGCGTTGGGCGGGAGGGCGACGTCGAGGGCGAGGCGCCCGGCGGCCCGGCGCCAGCGGACGGCCAGGGGCCCCGCCGTGGTGGGTGCCGACCCGGTGGCGCCCGAGAGCCCGGCGGCGCCCGGCGGCGCCACCTCGAAGACGGGCCCGGCCGAGTCGCCGCCGGGGGAGACGATGGTCAGTCCGAGCAGGGCCTCGTGGATGGCCACGAGGGCCGAGGACCCCCACCCGTGGGACATGGAGTCGCCGTCGAGGTCGCTCGGGACCCAGTCCTCCCAACAGAACGTGCCGCCCGACGCCAAGATGTGGGCCCAGCCCGGGCCGTGCGGGTCGGTGAGGACGTGGACCAGGTGGGCGTCGAGGCCGGCCCGGTGCAGGCCGCGGAGGAGCTCCATCCCGTGGTCCGGGCCCATGGCGATCCCGCGGGAGGCGACGTGGGCGGCGACCGTGCCCATCCGCTCGGCCGGGACCACCCCGTAGGCCAGCGCCAGTGCTCCCCCCTGCTGACCGGCGTGGGTGCTCGGGGTCCCGTCGGCGGCCAGACCGTCGATGTAGACACCCTGGGCGTTGAACAGCCGGGCGTTGACCGCTGCGCTGAGCGCGGCGCTCCGCCCGGCCTGGGTCGCCGCTCCGGTCTCGTCGCCCAGGGCGGCGGCGATCGTGTGAGCCCGGTTGAAGGCGTTGACGGCCAGGATGTTCACCGTCGTGCGGGCGGCGGTCCCCATGTCGTAGCCGTAGCGCATCTGGGGCGGCCAGTCGACGAGGCCGCCCTGGTAGTCGCTGCCGCCGCCGGGAAGATCGGTCACGAGCCCAGTCACAGGGTCGATGGCCCGCCAGATGTAGTCGCAGATGTTGGCGATCACCGGGCCGAGCCGGGTCAGCGTGGTGAGGTCGCCGGTCTGCGCGTAGTAGCGCCACACCCACTCGGGGAACAATTCGGTGAAGTCGGGTATGTCCTGGGGTCCGTTCCCGTCGGGGTAGACGTCGCTGATCCGCCCGTCGGGCCAGAAGCGGGCCTGAGACCGCTCGAAGTCCCGCAGGGCCTGCCAGCTGAGGTTCTGGTCCCCGTAGGCCCTCATGATGGCCATGGACTCGTTGGCGCCGTCGCAGCTGAACTGGCCTTTCTGCCGGGTCGGCGTGTCGACAAACTGCTCGTGGGAGGCGTAGAGCGCAGAATGGGTGCACAGCCCCCACACCGCGTCGAGGGCGGGGTCCGAGGTGCTGAAGGTGGCCGGGGCCAACTCGGGCATGGTGGCGTGGCGGGCCCGGGCGCTGACCTGGGCCGGGGTGATGGTCTCGCCCGGCCCGTCGATCTCGAGGTAGCGGAAGCCGAGGTAGGTGTAGGGGTCGAACACCTGGGCCCCCGCCCGCTGGGTGTACGAGAAGCTGAGATCGGTGTACTGGGTCCCGTGGGTGGTCGAGACGTGGCCGTCGGGGTCCAAGAGGTACCCGACGTGCATGGGGACCGTCCGGCCGTCGACCCCGGACCCGAAGTGCACGAGCGGCCGGGCGGCGAGGACCTTGCCGAAGTCGGCCACCACCGAACCGTCGGGGAGGGTCCGCAGCGAGACCGGGGGCACCGGGTGTTCGCTGATCCGGGTCCTCTGGGCGTAGAGGGCGGTGAACGGCGGTGTGCCCACCGGTCCGAGCACGGTGGGCGGGGTCCATCCGTCGGTGTCGAAGCCGGGCTCGGACCAGCCGACGGGTGCGGCGCGGCCGTCGATGATCTCGACGAACTCGCCGCTCTCGTTGTTGCGCTGGGGGGCCGGTTGCCATTCGGCCCCAAGGGTGCGCCACGACCGGTCGGTGCCGAAGACCTCCCGGGTGCCGTCGGCGTGGTGGACGTTGAGCTGGAGGAGCAGGCCGGGGGCGGACAACGGTCGACCGCTGCCCGACGAGTACCAGTGGTGGAGCGCTCCCAGCCCGTTCGGCCGGCCGGCCCGCACGACGGCGGTCACGTCGGTGGCCTGGTAGTAGGACTCGTCGGGGAACGAGAAGGACGGCCCCGAGTCGACCAGCACCCCGTTGAGCCACAGCTGGTAGCGGTGGGCCGCCGCCACGTACGCGGTGGCCCGTACGATGGGCGACCCCGAGGGGCGCACATCGGTGCGGACGTAGGTGTACTCCTCGGGCACGGTGGCCACCGGCCCGGGCCGGAGCCACGAGGCGACCCAGTCGGCCGGGCGCAGACCGGTCGCGAACCGGCCCGGCGCCGAGGCCGGGCTCCACCGCCCGCCGGCGTCCGCGCTGGCCACGGTCCAGCGGTAGGCGGTGTCCGACGTCAAGGCGGGGCCCGTGTAGGCGATGAACGCCTGGCGGGCCGAGTCGACCGGGCCCGAGTCCCAGACCGCTCGCCGACTGGCGACCCCGTCGGCCGCCACGGTGATCCGATAGGACCCCTGGCGGGCGCCCCGGCGGAGGTCGGCCAGGGTGAAGGCGAAGAAGAGGTCGTCGGGGTCCACCCCGACGCCGCGGCCGAGCCCGTTGACCGTGAGCCCGCCCGGGGCCCCCGGGCCGGTCGACCCGGGTGGGGCCGGGGCACCCGAGGCGGCACCGGGCGGGCCGGCCACGGCCCCGGCGGTGGCCACGGCGGCACCGGCCCGCATGGTGTTGGTCAGGAACGTGCGCCGATCCGATCGGCTCATCCGGCTCACCCCCCGGCTCGGGTCGCGGCGACGCTACCGGCTGAGCGGACCCGGGGCCGGGTCGTCGGGCCGGGGCCTCGGGGCGCCGGGTCCGGGGCCACCCGGTAGCCTCCGCTCGATGGTGGGGCGACGGCGATGAACCCCAGCGTGCTCTTGATCACCGTCGACCAGTGGCGGGGGGACGGGCTGTCGGCCGCCGGGCACCCCGTGCTCCGGACCCCGACGATCGACCGCCTGGCCGACTCGGGGGTCCGCTTCGCCAACCACTGGGCTAACGCCGCCCCGTGCGGTCCCTCCCGGGCCTGCCTCTACACCGGCACCTACCTGCACCACAACCGCTCGATCCACAACGGCACCCCACTCGACGCCCGCTTCACCAACGTGGCGCTCCTGGCCCGCCAGGCGGGCTACGACCCGGTCCTGTTCGGCTACACCGACACCTCGGCCGACCCCCGCACGGTGCGGTCCGGCGACCCGAGGCTCTCCACCTACGAGGGGGTGCTCCCGGGCTTCCGCCCGGTGGTGCTCGACCCCTGGGAGGCGGGCAGCCCCGAATGGGGGCGCTGGCTGGCCGCCCAGGGCGTCGACGTCCCGGCCAATCCCCACGACCTGTACCGGCCGATCGACGGCTACCCGGGCACCGACCGGCACGGGTCCACCTGGGCCCCGGCCCGCTTCAGCCCCGAGCAGTCCCAGACGGTGTTCATGGCGGGCCGGGTCATGGAGTGGCTGGAGCGTCACGGCGACCGTCCCTTCTTCCTCCACGCCTCGTTCATCCGGCCCCACCCGCCCCGGCGCAACCCACCCGGCTACCACGACCTGTACTCGGCCGACGACGTCGGGCCCTTCGCGGGCGCGCCGACCCGGGAGGAAGAGGTGGCGCTGCACCCCTTCAACCGGTTGGTGCTGGGCGTGCCCGGGGTGGCGGCGCCCGCTGACGAGCGCGAGCGCCGCCAGCTGCGGGCGACCTACTACGGGGCTCAGCGCGAGGTCGACGACGTGCTGGCTACCCTCTTCGACTACCTGGACCGCTCCGGCCTGGCCGCATCCACCCTGGTCGTCTTGACCAGCGACCACGGGGAGATGGGCGGGGACCACTGGCTCTTGGAGAAGCTCGGCTACTGGGACGAGAGCTACCACGTGCCCCTGGTGGTCAGGGATCCGCGACCGGTGGCCGAGGCGGGGCGGGGCCGGGTGGTCGACGCGTGCACCGAGGCGGTGGACGTGCTCCCGACCATCTGTGAGTGGCTGGGCATCGAGGTCCCCCTGCAGGCCGACGGCTGGTCCCTCGCGCCGTTCTTGCGGGGCGAGCCGGTGCCCGGACACTGGCGCGACGAGATCCACTTCGAGTGGCATTTCTCGGATCCGAGCACCCAGATGGCCGAGCAGTTCCTCGGGCTGCCGATGAGCCACTGTTCGCTGACGGTGGCCAGGGGGGCGCGGACCAAGTACGTGCAGTTCGGCGCCGACCCCTCGGTGTTCCCGCCGCTGTTGTTCGACCTCGACGATGACCCGGGCCAACTGGAGGACCGCCTGGCCGGGCCCGGGGCCGACGCCTTGGGGTGGGAGGCGGCCCGGCGACTGGTGCAGTGGCGGATGCGCAACGACGAGCGCACCTTGAGCGGCCAGCTGCTCACCGCCTCGGGCCCGGTCGAGGCCCGCGACACCTGGCGCTAGGGCTCCGGGGCCGGTCCGTCGGCGGTGGCTCCCACGAGGTGTCCCGACCGCCCGTCCGCCGGCCCTCCGGGTCGAACGCGGGGCCCCCTGGGTACGATGGTCAGCCTGACGCTCGAGCTGCACGGTGACGTCGAGAGACTGCTCGACCCCCCTCGGTTGGGGTTGGCCCACGGGCGCGGGGATGTCTCGGGCGAGACGGCCGGATCGGTGGCGTGGGTGGTGGTCGAAGGGGGTGAGGGGGTCCTCGAGGTGGGTGCCCTCTCGGCGGTGGTGCAGGGGAGGTCCGACGTGTTCGACGGCCCGGGATGGTCGGCATCGGTCGGCCCGCACTGCCGGTTCGCCCTCCGCGGTGCGCTGCGGTGGAGCCTCTTCTGGCGCCCGGGTGGCGACGGCCCGACCCAGATCCTCGACCCCGCCGGCGTCGTCGAGGACCAGCGCGGCTGTGGCCCCGACCGCCGCACGGTCAGGACCTACCGGCCGGAGGGATCGATCATCGCCGGCGAGACCGTCGCCCCCGGCGGGGGATGGTCGAGTTACCCGCCGCACCGTCACGAGCACGAAGAGGTGTACCTCTTCCGCTTCTCGGACCCGGGCGGGTTCGGTGTGGCCATGGAGTACGACGAGGGCCGAGACGAGGCTCGCCGGGTCAAAGACGGTGACGTCGAACGGATCCGGGGCGGCTACCACCCCGTGGTGAGCGCCCCGGGCTACCCGATGTGTTACCTGTGGGCGCTCGCCGGCGAGAGCGACACGCTGGCCCCCGAGCTCGACCCGCTGCACGCCTCGCTTCCCTAGTGTTCAGGCCCCCGCCATCAACGGAGTGCTCGCAGATCGCCCGTCAGCCCCGCGACGTTGGGTCCTGGGGCCCCAGGCGGTCGGGGGTCACCACCACTTGGTCTCGCTGGCCCGCTCGGTTCCGCCGGTCCGGTCGAGGGCGTCGAGCTCGGCCATGTCGTGGTCGGACAGCTCGAAGTCGAACACCTCGAGGTTCTGTTCGATGCGCTCTCGGTGGGAGGACTTGGGAAGCACGATGAGGCCGTGCTGGAGGGACCAGCGGACGAGGACCTGGGCGGCGGTCCGGGAATGTCGGGAGGCGATCTCCTCGACCGTCGGGTCCGCGAGGTGCCGGCCCGTCCCGAGCGGACTGTAGGCCTCGAGGGCGACGCCCCGGCCCTCGGCCGCCGTCTTGAGGGCCCGCCGGTACTCGAACGGACTGAACTGCACCTGGTCGACGACGGGCGGCGTACCGGCCGCCGCCATCACCTGCTCGAGTTCGTCGACATCGAAGTTCGACACGCCGATCGAACGGGCGTAGCCGAGTTCTTTGGCCCGCTCCATGCCCGGCCAGGCCCAGGTCGGTCCACCCTGGGGCCAGTGGATGATGTAGAGGTCGACGTAGTCGGTGCGCAGCCGCTTCAGGCTGCGCTCGAGCTCAGCGACCGGATCGTGGTGGCCGGGGAAGAACTTGGTGGTGACGAACACCTCGTCGCGGTCCACGCCGCTCTCGGCGATGCCCCGACCGACGCTCTCCTCGTTGCCGTAGGCCTGTGCGGTGTCGATGTGTCGGTACCCGGCGTCGAGGGCCCAGCGGACCGCGTCCACGCACTCGGCACCGTCGGGGACCTGCCAGACGCCCAGGCCGACAGCGGGTACCCGGTTGCCGTCGGACAGTTCCCGATAGGCGAGCTCCTCGGTCATCGCTGCTCCCTCCCGCGTCGCTCCCTGACCCATGGGAATTGGGTGCTGGCCGACGATAGCGGAGGTGGTGGCTTAGCCACCGTGCCCGGCGCCGTGCGGTCCGGGCCGGGGAACCCACCCACGCGAGCGGCCCGGGCGAGGACGACGTCAGTCGCCCGGGGCCCGGGCCGGGGCCTCCTCATCGCCCTGCTGGTTGGCCTCGGGGGCGCCCGACGACCGACCGGCCACGTCCGTGGGGCCCTTAGGCACCGCCGTGGCCTGTTCGAACACGACGCGCAGGTGCTGTTCGGGCCGGCGCTGGCCCTGGCGGGCGATATCGCGCAGGACCCGTTCGTCGGCCTCGGTGAGCGGAGGTTGGACGATGGCCCGGGGCCAGAGCCGCCGGGCCTTGACCACGTTGAGCTCGGCCACGTACAGGGTCATCTGGGCACCCAGGTAGATGAAGGCGACGAGGCTGAGCACGACGGCGAAGAAGCCGTAGACCTGGCTGGCGTTGCGCCAGGTGTGATCGACGATCACCGCTCCGAGGAACTGGAGGACCGTCCAGCCGACCCCGCCCAGCACCGCTCCGGGCACGAGCAGGCGCGACTCGACGGTCTTGGGGGTGAGGACCCGGAAGGCCACCACGAACAGGGCGACGTTCAAGACGAGGGTGAGGGCGGTCGCCCCGATCTTGGCCAGGAAGTGGGAGCCGGCGAAGCTGATGAAGGCGGTCGCCGCCGTGCTGGCCACCACGAAGACCCCGAGGACGGCCATCATGAGCAGCGTCCGCACGAGCCGCGTCCAGAAGCTGGGCCGGACCACCCCCGGGACGTTCCACACCTCGGCCATGGCGTACTGCGCGGCCTGGATCGCCCCCTGAGCCCCCCAGATCAGCCACAACAACCCGATGACGAGGCCCAGGGCGCTGTCGCGGTGGAGCACGTGGATGTTCTCGCCGATCTTGTCACCGACGACGGGGAACTGGTCGAGGGCCGAGTGCTCCACCTCGTGGGCGAAGCCAGGGTTGTGGACGGCCACGAAGCTGAGGATCGTGAACAACAACAACAGCAGCGGGAAGAGCGAGAGGAAGCCGTAGTAGGCGATCAGCGCGGCCAGGGAGCCCGCCCGGTCGTCGCCGAACTTCTTGATCACCCCGAAGACGAAGCCAGCCGGGCCCACCCGCTGTTGGGTCCGGTCGACCGCCCGCACGGCCCGCTCGAAGGGGTTCATGGTGTGCTCACTGTGCCAGGGGCCCCGGGCCCCGGGCCCCGGGCCCCGGGGGCCGGGCGGGGGGCGGGGGGTCGGGGGTTGGGTCGGCCACTGCCGAAGATTGCCCGACGCGGGGCCGCCCAAACCACGGACCAGGGCCTTTCCCTGTGGACGGCGCGGCGGCGACCGCCGGGGAATGGCCGGACCCCGAGAATGGTTGACCACTCAGAGAAATCGATGGGAGGACCCGTGACCAGCCAGAACCTGACCCTGCCGCTGCTACCCCTCAAGTCCGGGGTGCTGCTTCCGGGCATGGTCTTCACGATGGCGCTCGAATCTGAGGAGGCCCTGGCCGCGGCCGACGCGGCCGGGAGCGCCGGGGGTCGCCTCCTGCTCGTTCCCCACATCGACGGCCGCTACGCGGGCGTCGGCGTGGTGGCCGAGGTTGTCGAGCAGGGCGAGCTGCCCGGGGGCCTACGGGCCCTGGCCGTGCGCGGGGAGCAGCGGGCGACTATCGGGACCGGCGTGCCCGGGACGGGCGACGCCCTGTGGGTCGAGGCCGAACTCCTCGAGGAACCCGAGGCGAGCCCGGCCGAGGTCGAGCTGGCCCGCGAGTACCGGGCCGTGCTTGAGAACATCCTCCTCAGCCGGGGTGCGGGGCGCATCGCGGCTCAGTTGCGCGAAGTGACCGAGCCGGGGCGCCTGGCCGATGTGGCCGGCTACTCGCCCGACCTGAGTCTGGCCCAGAAGGTCCAGGTCCTCGAGACCCTCGAGGTGGAGGCCCGGCTGCGCCTGGTGCTCGGCTGGGCCCGCGACGTCCTAGCCGACCTCGCCTTGCGCGAGCGGATCAAGACCGACGTCGAAGAGGGCATGGAGAAGACCCAGCGCGAATTCCTGCTCCGGCGTCAGCTCGAGTCGATCCGCAAGGAGCTGGGTGAGCTGAGCGGGGCCGACGACAGCGACCCTGACGACTACCGCACCAGGGTCGAGGAGCGGGACCTGCCGGACCACGTCCGTTCCGCGGTGCTCCGCGAGGTCGACAAGTTGGAGCGCACGAGTGACCAGAGCCCCGAGACCGGATGGATCCGCACCTGGCTCGACACCGTCCTCGAAGTCCCCTGGGGGGTCGAGTCCGAGGACCGTCTGGACGTCGCCGAGGCGGCGCGGATCCTCGACGAGGACCACGACGGATTGGAGGACGTCAAAGAGCGCATCCTCGAGCACCTGGCCGTTCGCAAGCTCCAGGCCGAGCGGGGAATGGCACCGGTCGACGGTCGCGGGTCCGGGGCCATCCTGGCCCTGGTGGGCCCGCCCGGCGTCGGCAAGACGTCGTTGGGCGAGTCGGTGGCCCGGGCGCTCGGCCGGCGCTTCGTGCGGGTGTCGCTCGGTGGCGTGCGCGACGAGGCGGAGATCCGTGGCCATCGCCGCACCTATGTGGGCGCACAGCCGGGCCGGCTGGTCAGGGCTCTGCGCGAGGCCGAGACCATGAACCCGGTGATCGTCCTCGACGAAGTGGACAAGCTGGGCGCGGACTTCCGGGGAGACCCGTCCTCGGCCCTCCTCGAGGTGCTCGACCCGGCCCAGAACCACACCTTCCGGGACCACTATCTCGAGGTCGACCTGGACCTCAGTCGGGTCCTGTTCGTGGCCACGGCCAACGTGGTCGACACCATCCCCGGCCCGCTCTTGGACCGGATGGAGGTCATTCGCCTGGACGGCTACACCGAGGCCGAGAAGGTCGCCATCGCCCGGCACCACCTGGTGCGACGCCAGCTCGAGCGGGCCGCCCTGCGCCCCGACGAGGTGCAGATCTCAGACGACGCCCTCCGGGCGATCGTGGCCGACTACACCCGGGAGGCCGGCGTCCGCTCGCTCGAACGCGAGCTCGGCCGACTGCTGCGCAAGGTGGCGACCAAGCTGGCTTCCGGCGAACGCCAGGCACCGGTGGTCGTCGGGGTCGACGACGTCCGGGGATGGCTGGGCCGGCCCCGCTTCTTCTTCGAGGCGGCCGACCGGACCAGTGTGCCCGGGGTAGTCACCGGCCTCGCCGTGACCGGCGCCGGCGGTGACGTCCTGTTCGTGGAGGCCACCGCGTCGGAGGGGCCCGAGGGCCTGACCCTCACCGGCCAGCTGGGCGACGTCATGAAGGAGTCGGCCGAGATCGCCCTCTCCTACGTCCGCTCCCACGCCGCCGAACTGGGGATCGAGCCCGACGCTCTGCGGGACCGGCGCTTCCATGTGCACGTGCCGGCGGGGGCCGTGCCCAAGGACGGGCCGTCGGCCGGGGTGACGATCACCACGGCCCTGGTCAGTCTGCTGCGGGGCGTTCCCGTCCGGCCGGTGGTCGGCATGACCGGGGAGGTCACGCTGCAGGGCCGGGTGCTCCCGATCGGCGGGGTCAAGCAGAAGGTCCTGGCCGCCCACCGGGCCGGGCTGACCGAGGTGGTGCTGCCCGCCCGCAACGGCCCCGACCTCGAGGACGTCCCCGAGGAGGTCCGCCAGCAGATGACGTTCCACCTGGCGGCGGAGATCGGCGACGTGCTGGCCCCGGCCCTGGCCACCGCGCCGGTCAGCGGGCAGGATGGAGGCGACGGGGCCGGCGCCGCCGGCGAGGTCCCCGCCGCCGCCTGACCGGACACCGGTCGGGAGACGGCGGGCGACCGTCGGGGAGCCTCCCCGACCCGTCCGACCACAAGGGGCCCGCAGCCATGGACGACCACGAGATCATCAGGCGCATCTCGGCCTTGGCCGACGAGGAGCGTGCCCTCGAGGAGTCCCACGGCGGCGAGGGCCTGAGCGAGGGCGACCGGGAGCGGCTGCGCGGCATCGAGGTGACCCTGGACCGGCTCTGGGACCTCCTCCGCCAGCGCCGGGCCCTGCGCGACGCCGCCAAGAACCCCGAGGGGGCCGCCGAGCGGCCCCCTGACACGGTGGAGCGCTACCTCCAGTAGCCGCCGAGGCGGTACGGTCGGCCCCGGTCGCCGGGCTCCGGCGGCCCCGGGGAACTGAGGCCGTCGTGGAGAAGCTCGTGTACGTGGTGTGGCTGCCCGAGGGAACGGCCCGCACCGACGTGCGCGAGGTCATGCTGGGCGACGTCGCCCCCCGCCTCCTCCGCTCCGACCTGGTCGGGCTGACCATGGACCTCGACGACGAGGACGCCGACGTCGCCTCGCCCGTCCCGGCCCCCCTCGGTGAGCACACCCCCGAGGCCGTGGTGTCGATGTGGGTCGACGCTTACGACCGGCGGGCGCCGCTCGAGGCCGTCCTGGGCACGGTCGCCCAGCGGGTGGCCGGCTACCAAGTACTCGAGTCGATGTGCTGCGACTACGGCCAGAGCCGCTGGGCCGGGCCCCGGACCTGGCCCGACGGCGAGCGCTCACCGGGACTGCTGACCGTCGCCATGTTCGAGCAGCGGCCCGACACCGACTTCGAGGAGTGGCTGGCCGCCTGGCACGGCGGGGTCTCGACGGTCTCCGAGCAGGTCCAGCCCCGCTGCCGCTACGTCCGCAACACCGTGTTCCGGGCCCTCACCCCCGGGGCGCCGCCGTACCGGGGGATCGTCGAGGAGGCCTGGCCCTCGGCCGAGCACGTCACCGACCCGATGCTCTTCTACTGCGCCGACGGCGACCCCGAGCAGATGGACACCAACGTGACGCGGCTCTTCGAGAAGGTGGCCGTCGTCCTCGACCTGACGACGATGAGGAGCATCACCATGAGCGAGTGGATCTTGCGGTCATGAGTGCCACGAGTTCCCACTGGGACCGCGCCGAGCTCCAGGCGGCCCACGACAATTTCGTGGCGGTGGCCAACGAGTGCGCCCGGGCGGGGGAGTGGCAACGGTGGGCCGACCTCTTCACCGAGGACGCGACCTATGTCGAGCATCTCTTCGGGAGGTTCCAGGGCCGCCAAGAGATCCACGAGTGGATCTCGTCGACGATGGCCGAGTGGCCGAACAGCGAGATGACCGCCTTCCCCCACGACTGGTGCGTCTGCGACCCCGAGCGCGGCTGGTGGGTGTGTCAGATCGAGAACCGGATGGCCGATCCGGGGGACGGGCGGACCTACCAGGCCTCCAACCTGACCGTCTTGCACTACGCCGGGGACATGCGCTTCTCCTACGAGGAGGACGTCTACAACCCCGCCGAGTTCGCGCCGATGCTGGCGGCGTGGAGGGAGGCCCGGCAGGCCCACGCCGGCCCGCAGCCGGGGTGACGTGCCACGGGGGCCCGGGCCGGGGCCGGGAACACCACGGGGAGCCCCGGGGTTATGTGACGCATGGAGAACTTGCCCACCCAGGCTGATTTCTGGTTCGACCCCCTGTGCCCCTGGGCCTGGATCACCTCGCGCTGGATGCTTGAGGTTGAAGGGGTCAGGGAGGTCCGCACCCGATGGCACCTGATGTCGTTGGCCTACCTCAACCTGGTCCAGCACGGGGGGGAGGGGCTGAGCCCCGAGCACCTCGAGCGGATGGAGCGGGCCTGGGGACCGGTGCGGGTCTGCGCCGCCGCCGCGGCGGTGCGCGGCGACGACGTCTTGCTGCCGCTGTACACGGCGATCGGAACCCGCTTCCACAACCGCGAACACCGCGGGGCCGAGGCCCTGGCCGAGGCGGTGGCCGAGGTCGGCCTGGACCCGTCGGTCCTGGGCGCGGCGACGAGCACCGACTACGACGACGTCATCAAGGCGTCGCATCAACGGGCTATGGACCTGGTCGGCCTCGACGTGGGCACCCCGGTCATCAGCGTCGGGGACAGCGCGTTCTTTGGGCCGGTCGTCACCCCGGTCCCGAGAGGCGAAGCCGCTGGCCGGCTGTGGGACGGTGTCCTGGCCGTCACCGGGACCGACGGGTTCTTCGAACTCAAGCGCACCCGGGACCGCCGACCCAGCTTCGAGTGACCCCGGCGGGCCGTACGCTGGCGTCGTGCCCTCCCATCAGATGTCCGACGACGAGGTCTGGGCCTTCTTGGCCTCGACCCCGGCCCGCACGGCCAAGCTGGCCACGGTGAGGGCCGACGGGCGACCACATGTGGCCCCTGTCTGGTACGACGTCGACGAGCGTTCGATCGTCTTCAACACCGGACCCCAGACGGTGAAGGGCCGGAATCTCTCACGGACGCGCTGGGCGGCACTGTGCGTCGACGACGAGCGGCCCCCCTTCGCCTATGTGGTGGCTGAGGGGCCGGTCGAGCTGAGCGACGAACCGCTGGCCCTGCGCTACTGGGCCTCTCGGATCGGCGGACGCTACATGGGGGCTGATCGGGCCGAGGAGTACGGGGCCCGCAACGGGGTGCCGCCCGAGCTGGTCGTCCGCCTCCGCCCGGCGCGCCTCTCCGCCGACGCCGACGTCGCCGACTGAGCCGGGGATCGCCCCGCTAGGCCGGCGGTGGGGGACCGTCGGGACCCGTGCCGGTCGACCCGGCCACCCGGTGCTCGACGCAGGACCGGGCCGTGGCGGCGAAGTGGGCCAGGTCGGGGGTGGTCGACCCCGGGTCTTTGGCCCGGTCGTCGTAGCCGCGTAGGACCAGGGCGTCGACGGCCCGGGGTTCGGCCACGAAGGCGGCGATCTCCTCGTCGTCCATCAGCCCACCTTGGGCCCCGAGGGTCCGGGTCGACGCCACCGAGAGGCCGGCGGCGTAGCCTGGCTCGGTGGTGCAGCGGTAGCGCTTGGCCGCCACGTGCAGGCGGACTGGCTCGGTGACGGCCGGTCCGAAGACGGCGGCCAGCGCTCGGCTTCCCCGCTCTTCGTGGCCGCCTGGGCCGCCGAGCAACCACCCGATGTCGTGGAGGAGGGCGGCGGTGACCACCGACGGCGCGGCGCCGTCGTCCTCGGCCAGGCGGGCCGCCTGCAGGGCGTGCTCGGCGACGCTCACCGGCTCGCCGCCGTAGGTGATCGAGCCGCCGGTGGCCAGGAGCTCGAGGAGGCCCTCGAGGGTTCCCGGCTGGTCGGCACCACGGTGGGCGGTCACGTCGGATCTCCCTGGCCGATTGCCCGGTGCTCGTCGCGTGTGTTCACTCGGGGCGAGCCTAGGTCGGCTGACCGGCCGGACGGCCGGCCCGGACCGCCGGGACATGGGTGGACTCGACATGTCGCCGCCGTGTTGGACGGTCGGAGAGCTCCCGGTAGCATCCGGGCGACCGGACCGATCGAAGGGGTGGGCCGTGCAAGAAGCGTGCATCATCTCCGACGAGGTCCGGGTGGTGTCGGCCGAGGTGTCCGACGGGCGGATCCTGATCGAGCCGGCCGCTCTCCCCTCCGCCCTCGGCTGGACGCTCAAGCCCGAGGGCCTGTGCCGGGCCGACACCTGTGTGGCGGTGGCCGATCCGAGCCCGTTGTGGGTCGGCCAACGGCTTGACCTGGCCGCAGTGGCCGCCGCCCTCGGCCGTCTGGCCGTGGTGGACCCGGCCGCCCGGATCGCCGCGGTCGCCCTCGGCGACGGAGGGCGCCGCCAGGCGCTTGATGCACTCGAGGCCCCGGATTTCGTCCTCCCTGACCTCGACGGGCGGGACCACCGGTTCTGCGAGTGGCGGGGGACCAAGAAGCTGTTGGTGACCTTCTCCAGCTGGTGTGGGTGCCGCTACGACCTGCCCGGCTGGCAGGCACTGCACGACGAGCTCAGCCCCGAGGGGTTCACGACCGTCGCCGTCGCCATCGACAACGCCGCCGACGACGTCCGGCCCTTCACCGAGGGCGTCACCTTCCCGGTGCTGCTCGACGCCCAGCACCTGCTGACCGAGCTGTTCGCCATCTCCAATGTGCCCACCGTCATCTGGATCGACGAGGAGGACCGCATCGTGCGCCCGAACGGCATCGCCGTCGGGACCGACACCTTCCGGGATTTCACCGGCGTGGCGGCGGCCCCCCACCTCGATGCGGTGCGACGCTGGGTCCGCCGCGGTGAGGTGCCGATCGAGGCCGAAGAGGCCCGCCGGGCCATCGAGGACCTGAGCGACGACGAGATCCTGGCCCGGTTGCACTTCCGGGTGGGCGCCGAGGCCCTCCGTGGCGGCGACGAGGCCACGGCCCGGCGGCACCTGGGCCGGGCGGCCGAGCTCGCCCCCTACGACTGGACGGTGCGGCGGGCGGCCATGCCGCTCGTGGGCCAGGACCCCTTCGGCCAGGAGTTCTTGGACCTCTACGACGAGTGGCGGGCGGCCGGCAGCCCCTACCACGGCATCGCCGCCGAGGCCTCGGGCTGACCCGGCCCGGGGGGCGGGCCGGGGTCGCGAGGAGCGAGGGCCGCCCACCGGGTCCGGCCGGACGGCGCTCGGGGGTGCCCTGGTACCGTGAGTCTCCCAGGACCCGCCGTCGACCCGCCCAGCCCCACGCCCAGGAGGTCCGCCATGGCGCAGAGCGCCGGACTGCACGAACCCGAGAGCAGCCTGACCGCCGACACCGTCGACCGTCACCGCGCCCTGACCTCGATCCAGGAGGAACTCGAGGCGGTCGACTGGTACGCCCAGCGGGTCGACGCCACCGACGACGGCCAACTCGCCGCCATCCTCGCCCACAACCGTGACGAGGAGAAAGAGCACGCGGTCATGACCCTCGAGTGGCTCCGCCGTCACGATCCGGTGCTCGACCAGCAGATGCGCACCTACCTGTTCACCGCCAAGCCGGTCACCGACATCGAGCACGGGGACGACCACGGTGACGGCGACACCGGTGCCGGGTCCCCCGACGGGTCCCTCGGCATCGGCGGCCTGAGGGGACGGACCCTGTGAACCACCTCCTACGCGACCTGGCGCCGATCAGCGAGGCCGGCTGGGAGGCCCTCGACCGGGAGGGCCGCGACCGGCTGGTCCCCAGCCTGGCCGCCCGCAAGCTGGTCGACTTCTCGGGCCCCCACGGCTGGGAGCACTCGTCGATCGGCATCGGCCGGACCACCCCGATCGAACCGCCGGGTGAGCTCCTCTCGGCCGGCCGCCGGATGGTCCAGCCCTTGGTCGAGCTCCGGGCCGACTTCGTGATCCGGCGCGACGAGCTCGCCGACGTCGAGCGGGGGGCCCTGGACGTGGACCTGGCCGGGCTGGACGAGGCGGCACAGCGGCTGGCCCGGGCCGAGAACGGCGCCGTGTTCCACGGTTGGGGTGACGCCGGCATCGTCGGCATCACCGAGGCCTCCGCCTTTCCCGCCATCGCGCTCGGATCGGACTATGCCCACTACCCGGGCAAGGTGGCCCGGGCGGTCGAGACCCTGCGGGGGTCCGGGGTCGCCGGCCCCTACGGTCTCGCCCTCGGGCCCGACGGCTACACCGGCGTCGCCGAGGCGACCGAGCACGGCGGCCTCTTGGTCTTCGACCACCTCCGCGAGATCCTCGGCGGCCCCATCGTGTGGGCCCCCGGCGTGCTCGGTGCGGTGGTGGTCAGCCAGCGCGGCGGGGACTACCTCTTCGAGTCGGGCCAGGACCTGTCGATCGGCTACTCACACCACGACGGCGAGAACGTCCATCTCTACTTGGAGGAGAGCTTCACCTTCCGGGTGGCCTCCTCGGACGCCGCGGTGGTGCTCGACCCGTGACCCACGAGGCCGCCCCGCCGTCACCCGCCCCCGAACCGGTGACGCCCGACGAGGTGGAAGAGGCCGACGAGGAGTCGTTCCCGGCCAGCGACCCGCCGAGCACCTGGTCCGGCGGACCCTCGCCGTCACCCGCGTCTCCGCCGGCCCCCTGAGCGGCGGCCCCTGAGCGTCGGCCGCCGGCCCGAGAGGGGTCCGCGGCGGACGAGCGCTCAGGCGTCCCGTCGGACCATCACCCATCCGCCGACCACCAGGGCCACCGCGGCGTAGACGGCCAGGATGGCCAGGCCGGCCCAGGGGGAGAACGAATGGTGGCCCTCGAAGCCGGCGACACCGCTGGTCGAGGTCACCGTGGCGCCGATGTTGGCCGGCACGTACCGGCCAACGGTGTTCACGACCGACGACGGGAGGGCCTGGAGGATCAACGGGATGATGAGCAAGACGGTGACGAACGCGCTGATCGCCCCGGCGGTGTGGCGGATGATCGAGGCCAGCCCCATGGCCAGCATGGCCAGGATCGTGAGGTAGAGGCCGCCCCCGACCACGGCCCGCAGCACCCCGGGCTCCCCCAAGGTGGCGTGGGGGGCGGCCGAGATGCCCAAGATGCCCTGGCCGATGAAGAAAGTGGCGAACATCAGCAGTTCGCTCACCACCAGCGCCACCGTCCCGAACACGAGGACCTTGCCCAACAGCACCATCGGTCGGCGGGGCACCGCGGTGAGGGTGGCCCGGATGGTGCCGGTGCCGTACTCGGCGCTCACGACCAGGACCCCGAGGACGCCGAGGGCCAGCTGACCGAAGAGGAGCCCGGTCATGCTCTGGCGGACCGGGTCGAAATTGGACCGGAAGCCGGCACCCAGGCTCTGCCAGCGCAGCGCGGGCAGCAAGGTGGCCAGGACCCCGATCCCGAGGGTCAGCGCGATCGTGGCCACCAGGCTCCAAGTGGTCGAGCGGACCGACCGGAGCTTGGTCCACTCGGACCTGAGCACACCCGACATCCGGTAGTGGCCGGGCGGCAGTGCGCTCCCGGGCGCGGCCAGGCTCCCGGGCGACATGGTGGTGGCGGACGAGGCGATCGCCGTCATCGCTGGGCCCCGGTCGTCGTGGTCCCGCCGCCCTGAAGCGTGTCGGCCCGGTGGTGTTCGACGTGGTGGACATCGGCCTCGCCGTGGTACTCGACGCTGTCCGCCGTGAGCTCCATGAAGGCCTCCTCGAGTGATCCGCACTGGGGGGCCAGCTCGTGGAGGGTCAGGCCGTTGGCCGCCGCCAGGTCCCCGATGTCGCAGGCCCCGAGTCCGGTGACCGACAGGCCGCCGTCCTCGTCGGCGACCACCACGCCGCCGGCGGTCAAGAGCAGGTCGGTCAGGCGGTCGGCCTGGGGACAGCGGATGCGAACATACTGGCGGGAGCTGCTGGAGACGAACTCGGACACCGACGTGTCAGCGATGAGCCGGCCCCGCCCGATCACCACCAGGTGTTCGGCGGTCAGGGCCATCTCGCTCATCAGGTGGCTCGAGACGAGCACCGTCCGGCCCTCGGCGGCGAGGGACTGCAGCAGGGTGCGGACCCATCGGATCCCCTCGGGGTCGAGGCCGTTGACCGGTTCGTCGAACAAGAGGATCCCGGGATCGCCCAGCAGCGCGGCGGCGATCCCCAGGCGCTGACCCATGCCGAGGGAGAACTTGCCGGCCCGCTTGTGCGCCACCGCGCTCAGCCCGACGATCTCGAGCACCTCGCCCACTCGTTCCCGGTCGATGGCGTTGGTCTGGGCCAGGGCCAGTAGGTGGTTGAAGGCGCTGCGGCCGGGGTGGATCGAGCGGGCCTCCAAGAGGGCGCCGACCTCGCGCAGGGGCCACGGATGGTCGTGGAAGCGCCGTCCGTTGACCGTGACCGAGCCGCCGTCGGGGGCGTCGAGCCCCATGATCATGCGCATCGTGGTCGACTTGCCCGAGCCGTTGGGCCCGAGGAACCCGGTCACCTGCCCCGGGGAGACGTCAAAGCTCAACTGGTCGACGGCGAGAGTGTCGCCATAGCGCTTGGTGAGGCCTCGTGCCTCGATCACCTGGACCCCTTTCGCCAGGGGCCCAAGCCCCGACCCTGGTGCAACCGCATCCGCAGCGGCCCCCCCCCATTGTGTCGCGCCCCGCAGGGCGCTCCCACCGTCGAAGGTCACTTCCGGCGACTATTTACGACCTTATTACGGCTGGTGGGTCCTCGGGGTGGCCGAGGTGCCGGAGCACACCGCGGGGCCCCCAGACGCGCTCTCCGGGAGGGACGGGCCGCCTTCGGGCAGGGTGCAGTGCGGTTCAGGCGGCCGGGACGACCAGGTCGGCCAGGCCGGGGCGGGCTGGCAGGGCCAGGGTGGCCAGGCCCCCCGAGCGGCGGGCCGGGAGGGCGAGGAAACAGGCCAGGGCGCCGGCCACCGCCACCCCGGCGGCGACCCGCAGGCCGGCGGCCATCCCGACCACGTAGGCTTGGTGGGCGGCCTCGACCAGCTGGGCGCCGAGCGGCCCGCCCACCCTGGCCCCGACGACGTCACCGGCGGCGATCGACCCGGTGGCCGCGTGGACCACCGCCGACGGCGCGTGATGGGCGCTGAGCTGGCCGCCGAGCTTGTGGGCGTAGAGGCCGGCGGCGAGGCTGCCGATGACCGCCACGCCCAGGGCACCGCCGACCTCACGGACCGTGTCGTTGACGGCGCTGCCCGCCCCGGCCTGGTGGGCCGGCACGCTGGCCATGATGGTGGTGCTGGCCGGCGCCATCACCAGCCCCATCCCGGCCCCCATGAGGGCGACGAACAGGGCCAAGGGCCCATAGGCGGTGGCCACGCTCACCGAGGACAGCGCCGCCAGCCCGCCCGCCATCAGGGCCAGCCCCCCCGTGATGACCACCCGGCTGCCCAGCCACCGGGCGAGGCCGGTGGAGACGGCCGAGGCCGTCCCCATGGCCGCGGCGAAGGGCAGGGCCCGCAGGCCGGCCGACAGGGGGCTGTACCCGTGGACCAGCTGGAGGTACTGGGTGAGGGCGAACAGACTCCCGAAGAGCGAGAAGAAGATGACGGTCACCGCCCCGGCGGCGGCGGCGAAGCTGCGGGACGTGAAGACTCGCAGGTCCACGAGGGGGTGGGGCACTGCCAGCTCCCAGCGGACGAAGGCGGCCAGGACGACCAGGCCGGCCGCCAGCTCGCCCAGGGTCAGCGGCGCACCCCAGCCGCGACCCGGGGCCTCGATGACGGCGTCGACGATGGCCACCAGGCCCACGGCGGCCAGGATCGTGCCCACGACGTCAAGTGACCGGCGTCGCCGGTCGACCGTCTCGGGCACGATCCGCACCACGAGGCCGAGGGCCACGAGGACCAGGGGCACGTTGACCAAGAAGATCGCTCCCCAGGCGAAGTGGGCCAGCAGGAACCCTCCGAGCGTCGGGCCGATCACGATCCCGACCCCGGCAACGGCCGACCAGGCGGCGATGGCCCGTGGGCGCTCGGCGGCGGGGAAGACGCCGTTGAGGATCGACAGGGTTGCGGGCATGACGAAGGCCGCCCCGAGGCCCATCACGACCCGGTCGGCGACCAGCATGGCGGCGCTCGAGGCGAGAGCGGCGCCCAGGCTGCCCAGCCCGAAGACGGCCAGGCCGGCCAGCAGGCCCCGGCGCTGTCCGTAGCGGTCGCCCAGGGCACCGGCGGGGATGAGGAGGGCGGCGAAGCACAAGGTGTAGGCGTCGACGATCCACTGCAGCGACGAGGTGCCCGCGTGGAGGGAGCGGGCCAGGGTCGGCAGCGCGGTGTTGAGCACCGTGTTGTCGATGACCACCACGAGCAGGCTCAGGCACAAGACGGCCCCGATGGCCCGCCGCCGGGGGTGGCCGGTCTCGGACCACCCCCCGGTCGCTTCTCGGGAGGTCACGGTCGCTTCGCTGGTCCCGGTCATGGCGCACGCTCCTTCCGGCGGGGGCCTAACGGCCGTTGACTTACGGTTGTTACCTTAACCCATGAACTAACAGATGTAAACTGAGAAGATGGCGACGGCGGTGGTGACGGTCCGGGGGCGGCGGCGCAACGCCAGGGGTGAGGGGGCCCGGCTGGCGGCCGAGATCGTGGCCGGGGCCGAGGCGATCATCGAGCGCACCGGCACCGACGAGGCGGTCACCCTGCGCTCGGTGGCCCGCGAGGTCGGCATCGCCGCCCCCTCGATCTATGCCCACTTCGCCGACCGCGACGCCATCGTGTGGGCGGTCGTCCACCACGGGTTCGACGAGATCCGGCGCCGCCTGGAGGCCTCCACCACCGAGGTCTCGGATCCGGTGGAGCGTCTGTTGGCCGGAGGGCGGACCTACGTGGGGTACGGGCTCGAGCACCCGGCCCTGTACCGGGTCCTGTTCGCCCGCCAGTTCCCGAGCCCCGAGCGGCCCGACGGCACCGAACGGCCCGACGGCACCGAGCGGCCCGACGGCACCGAGCGGCCCGACGGCACAGTCGGCGCGACGAACGGGCTAATCGATGACCGCTTTCCCGAGATGGGGGGAGAGGCCTTTGCCCTCCTTGTCGACAGCATCGACCGGTGTGTCGCCGCTGGACGGTCCAAGAGCACCGACACCTTCGCCGACGCCACCGCGGTGTGGGTGGCCCTGCACGGCCTGGTCAGCCTCTTCTCGACGGTGTGCGACTTCCCGTGGCCGCCGGTCGACGAGTTGGTGCGCACCCTGATGGTCCCTTTGGCCCGGATCGACCCGGCACCGGCGCCGCCCGCACCCCGGCGTACGGGTGCCGGGGCGGCCCACCGGGCAAGCTGACCACCCGACGGGGGTACTCGACGCGGTCCGCTGGCCCGGCCAGCATGGGCCGATGACCTCGGTGGCCGACGACCTCCCGGCACCGAACCAACGCCGCTGGCTGAACGAGCCTCGCCGTTCGAAACGGATCCGGGAGCAGCCTAACGCCTACTGGCTGGCTGTGGCGGCCGTGTGCGTGGGCGCCTTCATGGGCCAGCTTGACGCCAGCATCGTCACGGTGGCCCTGCCCACGTTGCAGCGCACGTTCCACGCCACGATCGGCGCGGTGGCCTGGGTCGGCCTCAGCTACCTGATCGTGCTGGTGGCCACCGTCACCGCCGTCGGGCGCTTCGCCGACATGTTCGGCCGCAAGCTCCTCTATCTCTACGGGTTCATCGTGTTCATCGTCGGGTCGGCGCTGTGCGGGCTGGCTCCCGACCTCGGGGCACTGATCGCCTTCCGGGCCGTCCAGGCGCTCGGGGCGGCCATGTTGCAGGCCAACAGCGTGGCCATCATCGTCCTGGCGGTGCCGGCGGCCCGCCTGGGGCGGGCCATCGGCATCCAGGGCGCCGCCCAGGCCATCGGCCTGGCCTTGGGGCCGAGCGTCGGTGGGCTCCTGCTCGCCGCCGGCGGCTGGCGCCTCATCTTCTTGGTCAACGTCCCCTTCGGCCTGCTCGGGGCGCTGGCCGGGTGGCTCTTCATCCCCCGCAGCCGGGGGCTGGCCGCCCGTGTCCCGTTCGACTGGGCCGGATTGGGCCTGTTCTTCCCCGCCGTCGTGGCCCTCTTGTCGGCCGTCTCGTTCGGCAACTCAGTCGGGTGGCTCTCCCCACTCATCCTCGGCCTGGGCGCCGCCGCGGTCGTACTCGGCGTCGCCTTCGTGTTGCGTGAGCACCGGGCGAGGGCACCCATGCTCGACCTCTCGCTGTTCGCCCGGGCGAGCTTCAGCATCGGGATCACCAGCGGACTGCTGAGTTACCTGGTCCTGTTCGGGGTGCTCTTCTGCGTGCCGTTCTTCTTGGAGCGCGGCCGGGGCCTTCCCCCGGCCCAAGCCGGCCTCGAGCTCATGGCCATGCCGGTGGCCCTTGGTCTGGTCGCCCCGTTCGCTGGAAAGCTGGCCGATCGGCTCGGTGCCCGGCCGCTGACCGTCGCCGGCATGGCGCTCAGCGCACTCTCGCTCACCGCCCTCGCCCTCGGTGCCAACGGCACCGTCGCCTTTGTGGTCGCCCTGGTCGGGGTCGGCGTCGGCCTGGGGCTGTTCACGCCGCCCAACAACGCGGCGATCATGGGGAGCGTGCCCCGCCAGCAGGCGGGGGTGGCCTCGGGGGTTCTCAACATGACCCGGGGGATGGGTACGGCGCTCGGACTCGCCGTGACCAGCCTGGTGTTCGGCCTGGCCGGTGGGGACTCGCGGGTGGCGTCGGTCGTCCACCACGCCTTCACCGTGTCCGCCTACTTCCTGGCCGCGGTGGCCCTGGGTGCCGGGCTGCTCGCCGCGTTGCGCAGTCCCGGTCCGATGGAGGCGGACCCCACGCTGAGCGCCGAGTGACCGACCGCCGCGCCGAGCTGGCCGGCAGCGCGGGCCCCACCTGGGTTCAGCAGTAAGGGTGGGCCAGGGTCAAGAGGAACTCTCCCTCCTCGGCTCCCCACGTCGCGTCGACCACAAAGTCGGCCGCCGCCAGCTCGTCTGCGATCCGCTGGGGGGTGAATTTGGCGCTGATCTCGGTGAGCAGCTCCTCGCCCTCGGCGAACATGACCTCCAGGTCGAGATCGGCAATGCGGACCTTTTGGGGAGCCGACGCCCGCAACCGCATCTCGACCCACTCCTCGGCCTCGTTCCAGCGGGCGACGTGCTGGAACGCATCGGGGTCGAAGTCGGCGCCCAGCTGGGCGTTGAGGACGGCCAGGACGTTGCGGTTGAACGCCGCGGTGACCCCCGCCGCGTCGTCATAGGCCGCCACGATGCGCCGGGGGTCCTTGACCAGGTCGGTGCCGATCAAGAGGTGGTCGACCGAGCCCATGGTGCAGTTGAGGTCGAAGAGGAAGCGCCGCCGCTGGGCGGGGCCGAGGTTGCCGATGGTCCCGCCCAAGAAGGCCACCAGGCGACGCCCGAGGGCGGGGATCTCGCCCAGGTGGCGGTGGAAGTCGCCCACGACGGCGAGGACCTCGAGGCCCTGGTAGTCGGCCAGGAGCCCACCGGCCGCCTCGCGCAGGAACTCGTCGCTCACGTCAAAGGGCAGGTAGCGGACGAGCGGCCCGTCGGCCGCCATGGCGTCGAGGAGGACCCGGGTCTTCGAGCAGGCCCCGGCACCGAGCTCGACCAGGGTGTCGGCCCGGGCCAACCGGGCGATGGCCGGCGCGTGGGCCTCCAAGAGGGCCCGCTCGGCCCGGGTCGGGTAGTACTCGGCTAGGGCGGTGATCTCCTCGAAGAGGCGGCTGCCCTCCTCGTCGTAGAACCAGACGGGCGGGATCGACTTGTTCGTCGCCGTCAGCCCGCTGCGCACGTCGTGTTCGAGGGCGGCGCGCAGGTCCGCCGCCGTGAGGTGGACGTCGACGGACAGTGGAGGGCCGCTGGCGGCCGCGGTGGGAGGGGCCATTAGAGGTCCCGGGCCAGGCGAACGCCGCTGAAGGCCCACCGGGCCGAGGCGGGGAAGAAGTTGCGGTAGGTGTCCCGGATGTGCTCGGCGGGGGTGGCGCACGAACCGCCCCGCAGTACGTACTGGTTCACCATGAACTTTCCGTTGTACTCCCCGACGGCACCGGGCGCGGCGCGGAATCCCGGGTACGGGCGGTAGGCGCTGGAGGTCCATTCCCAGACGTCACCGAAGAACCGCGGCCCGACGCCGCCGGGCAACGACGGGTGGAGCGCGGACAGATCGAGCAGGGTGCCCCCGACCGGTTGGTCGGCCGCCACCACCTCCCACTCCGACTCGGTGGGGAGGCGATCGCCCGTCCAGTGGGCGAAGGCGTCGGCCTCGTGGTAGCTCACGTGGCACACCGGCTCGGCCGGGTCGACCGGACGGTCGCCGCCCAGGGTGAAGACGTGCCAGCCCGAGGCGTGTCCCCGCGAGCCTCCTCCCTCGAGTGGCCCCGGCCGCGACCAGTAGAGGGGGGCCTCCCAGCCCTGCTGTTGCACCAGGGACCAGCCGTCGGAGAGCCACAGCTCGGGGCGCTGGTACCCGTCGTCTTCCATGAAGGCCAGCCAGTCGCCACAGGTGACTGGCTGGTCGGCCAGGGCGAACGGCGTGAGGTGGACCCGGTGACGGGGGAACTCGTTGTCGAAGCCGAACCCGACACCTCGGTGACCGACGTCGACCGTCCCGCCCCGGTGCTCGATCCACCGGGTCTTGCGGGCCGACGAGTCGGGCGGGGAGAGGTCGGGCCGGTAGGCCGGCAGGAGTGGGTTCTTGGACAGGACGTGCTTGATGTCCATGAGCAGCAGCTCTTGGTGCTGCTGTTCATGGTGGAGGCCGAGCTCGACCAGGGCGAGCGTGTCGACGCCCACGTCGGTCGCCAGCAGCTGGGTCATGGCGTCGTCGACGCGATGCCGGTACGCCGTCACCTCGGCCACCCCTGGACGCGAGATGAGGCCCCGTTCGGCCCGGGGATGGCGGGCCCCGACCGTCTCGTAGTACGAGTTGAAGATGTAGGCGAAGGTGGGGTGGAACGGGGTGTAGCCGGCCAGCTCGCCCTGGAGCAAGAAGGTCTCGAAGAACCATGACGTGTGCCCGCGATGCCACTTTGTCGGGCTCACGTCGGGCATCGACTGGACCGTCTGGTCCTCGGGAGAGAGGGGAGCGGCCAGGGTCTCGGTCAGCGCCCGGACCTCGGCGAACCGGTCGGCGAGCCCCCCGTAGCGTGACTGAACGTCGACCTGGGCCATGCGGCGCTTTCCCTTCGGAGTCCGCCCGGGAGGGTTCCCTGTACCGAGCTGCGGGAAACCTGCGACCAACATAGTCACCTTGTGTCGGGAACAGGCGCGTCCAGGGCCCGATGGCATCCGCCCAGGTCGCCGGCCGCGCCGCGGTGGCCGCCTTCCGGCGACGACGCGAAGATCCCTTCGTGGCTCGAGGGCGGGTGGTGGTGGTGGGCGGGGGGATCCTGGGCACCCTGCACGCGCTGAGCGCGCTCGACCGGGGTCACGACGTCGTGCACATCGAGCGCGAGCTGTCGCCCAGGGGGGCCTCGGTGCGCAACTTCGGTCTGCTCTGGGTGAGCGGTCGCGCCCCTGGTCCCGAGCTCGCCCTGGCGCTTCGCGCCCGTGGCCGCTGGGAGGAGATCGGCCGGCGCTTCGCGGGGGTTGGGTTTCGGGCCAACGGGTCCCTGACGGTGGCCCGGACCGACCAGGAGCGGGCGGTCATGGAGGCCGCGGCGGCCGGACCCGACGCGTCGGCCCGGGGTCTCGTGCTCGTAGGACCCGACGAGGCCCGCCGGCTCAACCCCGCCCTCGGGGGCGACCTGGTGGCCGCGCTGTGCTGCCGGTTGGACGCGACGGTCGAGCCCCGTCTGGCGCTCGGTGCCCTGCGGGAGGGCTGCGCGGCCACCGGCCGCTACCGCTGGCTCCCCGGGCGCGAGGTGGTCGCCATCGGCGATGCCTCGGTGACCGACGCCACCGGCGCCGTCCACCGGGGCGACTTGGTCGTCGTGTGCACCGGGGCGTGGCAAGGGGGAGTGGTGGGGGAGGCCCTCGAGAACTCACCGGTCCGCAGGGTCCGGCTCCAGATGCTCGAGACGGCGGCGTACGACTCGGTGGTGACGACGTCGCTCGCCGACGGCGACTCCCTGCGGTATTACCCGGCTTACAGGGTGCCCGAGCTCGGTGCCCTCGGGCCCCAGGACCCGGTGGCGGCCCAATGGGAGGCCCAGCTGCTCATGGTGCAGCGCCAGCACGGCGGGCTGACCGTCGGCGACACCCACTCGTCGACCGAGCCCTTCGCCTTCGACCTCGACGAGGTGCCCACTGACCACCTGGTGGCCAGCGCCGCTCGGCTCCTGGGCCGCCGGCCACCCCCGGTCGCCCGCCGGTGGGCCGGGGTGTACAGCCAGCTGACGCCGGCCGCCGGCGACGCCCTGTACCTGCGCCGGCAGGTCGCCGGCGCCGTCCAGCTGGTGACCGGGGCGGGCGGTCGGGGCATGACGCTCGCCCCGGCGATCGCCGAGGAGACCTTCACGTGAAGACGGTGACGGCCTCGTCCGCCGGGCGCCCCGCCACGCCGATCGAGCTGGTGTGCCTGGACATGGCGGGCACGACGGTGGCCGACGACGGCGCCGTCGCCGCCGCCTTCGCAGCGGCGTTGGACGAGCTGGGGGTGGCGGCGGGCGCCGAGCGTCGGCGCATGAACGCCTACGTGCGCGACACCATGGGGACTTCTAAGATCGAGGTGTTCCGCGCCCTGTTCGATGGGGAGCAACGGGCCCGGTCGGCCAACGAGGCGTTCGAGGCCGCCTACGACGCCACGGTCCGGCGCGCTGGGGTGCGGCCGCTCCCCGGGGCCCTCGAGTGCCTCGAGGCGTTGCGGGCCGGGGGCCTGCGCATCGCCCTCACCACCGGCTTCTCACCGCGGACCCGTGAGCTGGTGGTGTCGTCGCTCGGCTGGGGACCCCTGGTCGACCTGGCCCTCAGCCCGGCCGACGCCGGTCGGGGCCGTCCCTTCCCCGACATGGTCCTGACCGCCCTGGTGCGCCTGGGGGTCTCGTCGGTGGGGGCGGTGGCCGTGGTCGGCGACACCCGGGCCGACATGGAGTGCGGCCGCCGGGCCGGGGCGTCGGTGGTGGCCGGCGTGCTCACCGGCGCCGACGACCGGGCCCGGCTCGAGGCGGCCGGCGCCACCGTCGTCGTGGACTCGGTGGGGTCCCTGCCGGCCCTAGTCGGACTCGGTTGACGCGGGGGCCAGCGGGCGGGTGGCGATCTGGGGAGGTGCCCAACGCGAGACGAGCAGGACTCCCACGGCCATCACCACCAGGGCCAGGATCTGGCCGACGATGGAAACCGGACTGTCGGCCAGCTGCTCGCCGAAGAGGACGACGCCCACCGCGATCCCGGCCAGCGGCTCGACGATGAGAACGGCGGGTTGTGAGGCCCGCAGCGGCCCGACCTTGAACGCCCCCTGGACGAGGAGCGTCCCCAGCATCCCGCTCACCGCCAGGACGTAGACCGGCCAGTGGAGGAACAGGCCTGACCAGCCGTCGCGCTGGAGCACCTGGGTGGCCGCCTTCACCACACCGGCGTCCACCGACCACACGAGACCGGCGGCCGCGCCGAACAGGGCCGCCCGGCGGACCGGCGGCCCGGTGCGGGCCACGAGGAGCAGCGTCCCGACCACGACCCCGGCCGACACCAGCACCAGGGCCCACTGGCCGGCGGTGGTCGTGTGGTCGGTGGCCGACGGCCGGGCGATGAGGAGGAACCCGGCGAGCCCGGCGCACAAGATGGCGGCGGCCACCCAGCTCAACGCGGGGATGTCGTCGCGCAACCAGAGCCGGCGCAGGGCGAGGGTGAAGATCAGCTCGGTGACGTAGAGGGGTTGGACCACCGTCAGCTGCCCGAAGTACAAGGCGACGGCGGTGAAGACGAACGTGCCGACCAGACAGCCCAAGCCCATCAGCCACAGCGGGCGCCGCAGGAGGTACTTGGCGTGGTCCCACCAGCTCTCCAGGCCGGCCGGCGCCGACACGTTGGCCACCCGCTGGAGGACCGACGTCGACCCGTTCGAGAGGGCGGCCAGCAGGGCGAACAGGACGGTCACCGCCCGCCCCCCGAGGCGGCCCGGCGGGAAGGGCGCGGTGGGTCACCGGACGCCCCGGAGCCGGGCGCGCCCTTTCGGGCGGTCATCGGCAGTTGGCGCAGCGCCCCAGCACGGCGAAGCGGTGCGGGTCGATGGTGAAGTCGAACTCGGCGCTGGCCACCCGGGCCAGACCGCGGAACAACTCGTCGGGTGCTTCGATCATGGTCCCGCACACCTCGCAGACGAAGTGTCCGTGGGCGGCCGAGGTCAGGTGGTAGGTGGCCGGTCCGTGGCCGAGGTGGGCGTGGACGATGACCCCGAGCCGCTCGAGCTCGTCGAGGTTGCGGTAGATAGTGGAGAGGTGGACGTCGGGCGCCTCGGCCTGGACCTCGGTCGCCAGCTGCTCGGCCGTTCGGTGCCCGTGGGCCTCGAAGAGGGCCCGCAGGAGCAGCCGGCGAGAGGAGGTGACCCGGCCCCCCTGGCCCCGGACGAGGTCCAGGACCTCCTCGACGGTCGCCGCCTCAGCCGGGGCGGTGCCCGGGGGGGCAGCGCTCTTGGTCACGACGCCAGCGTAGACCTCGGGCCTACTGCCTACCGCTACCTGTTGCGACCCACTCGCATTTAGGTAGGCTGGGGGAGAAGGGCAGCGGGGGGGGGCGAGCGGAAGGGAACGCGACGAGATGGCCGAGCACCCCCACCGCCTGCGGGCCATCCGACACAGCCTCAGTCCGGCCGAGTGGTGGCGGGTCGGCGGCATGGCGGCCACCGTCGTGGCCCTCAACGTGATCGGCTGGGGCATCTTCATCGTGGCCGTCCTCCCCGCCCATTACCACTACAAGGGGGTGGCCCTCGGGATCGGGGTGGCCGTCACCGCCTACACCCTGGGGATGCGACACGCCTTCGACGCCGACCACATCTCGGCCATCGACAACACCACCCGCAAGTTCATGGCCGAGGGCAAGCGACCCCTCAGCGTCGGGTTCTGGTTCTCGCTCGGGCACTCGACGATCGTCTTCGGCATCGGTGTCGGGCTCACCGTGGCCGCCAAGGCCGTCTTCCATTCGGTCAGCCACCCCAATTCGCCCCTGGAGAGCTTCGGCGGGATCTTCGGGACCGCCGTCTCGGGGGTCTTCCTCTACCTCATCGCCGCCCTCAACGTGGTGATCCTGCTCAGCATCGTGCGCATCTTCCTCGAGATGCGACGGGGGAGGTTCGACGAGCAGGCGATGGAGGCCCGGCTGGCCTCGCGTGGCCTGATGTCGCGCCTTTTCGGGCGCTTCTCCCGCTCGGTGTCCAAGCCCTGGCACATGTACCCGGTGGGGGTGCTCTTCGGGTTGGGCTTCGACACCGCCACCGAGGTGGCGTTGCTGGCGGCCACCGCCGGTGCGGCCGAGTCGCAGCTCCCGTGGTACGCGGTGCTGTGCCTGCCGGTGCTGTTCACCGCCGGGATGACCCTGTTCGACACGGTCGACGGATCCTTCATGAATTTCGCCTACGGGTGGGCTTTCTCCCGCCCGGTCCGCAAGGTCTATTACAACATCACCATCACCGGGCTGTCGGTGGCCGTCGCCTTCCTCATCGGTTCCATTGAGCTCCTGGGCTTGCTGGCGGTCGAGCTGCACGCCCACGGTCGGTTCTGGGACACGATGGCCAACTTCAACCTCAACACGGCCGGCTTGGTCATCGTCGGGCTCTTCGCCGTCACCTGGCTTGTGGCGGTGGCGGTCTGGCGGTTCGGCCGGATCGAGTCGCGCTGGGAGCGGGCGGCCGCCCGGGCCGAGTCCGTCGGCTGAGCCCGTCGAGGGGCCGCCCGGGCCGAGTCGGTGGCCGGGCGGACCGGGATGCGGCCCCGCGTCGAGGCTGGCCGGGGCGCGTCGGACCTCGACCGTGCCCGCCGCCTCCGCTACCGTCGATGCGGTGGGGACCCCGTGGTTGGACGACGCCTGTGGTCTGGTGGACGCCCTGCGCTCCAAGACGTTGTCGCCGCTCGAGGCCCTCGACGCCTGCATCGCCGCCGCCGAGGCCTCGGAGCTCAACGTCTTCAGCCACACCGACTTCGACCGGGCCCGCGAGGCCGCCCGGGCGGCTGACGTCTCGCTGCCCTTCGGTGGCGTGCCCTTCGGGGTCAAAGAGCTCGAGCGGGTGGCCGGCTGGCCCGACACCGAGGCGTCGTTGCTCTTCGCCGACCGGGTCTGCGATCACGACCAGACCTCGGTCGGCCGGCTCCGGGCCACCGGCGCCGTCCTGGCCGCCCAGACCACGGCCAGCGAATTCGGCGGCATCAACTGCACCTCGACGGCGCTGCACGGCACGACCAGGAACCCCTGGGACCCGACCCGGACGCCCGGCGGGTCGTCGGGGGGGACGGCCGCCGCCGTCTCCGGTGGACTGCTACCTATCGCCACGGGGAGCGACGGGGGCGGCTCCATCCGTATCCCGGCCGGCTTCACCGGGCTCTTCGGGCTGAAGGCGACTTACGGGCGCATCCCCAAGGGCCCGCGGGCGGGCATCGAGCCGATGACCTCGGTGATGGGCTGCCTCAGCCGTTCGGTCCGCGACACCGCCCGATACTTCGACGCCGTCAACGGCTTCGACCAGCGCGATCCGTTGAGCCTCCCCGCCGTCGGGGGCTGGGAGGCCGGTCTCGGCGGGGCCGACCTGGGCGGGCGGACCGTCGCCATCGTGCCCGACCTCGGCACGGCGCGGGTGCGCGCCGAGGTGGCCGACCTGGTGGCCCGGGTTGGCCGCTCCTTGGCCGACGCGGCCGGCCTGCGGGTGGTCGACGTCGCGCCGGGCCTGCCCCACTTGCGCGGGGAGTGGGCCATGGCCGGCCAGGTCGGGTTCGTCGCCGACCTGGGTGACGCCTATCCGGACCGCATCGGCGAGTTGTCAGCCGAGATGCGGATGGGCCTTGAGGCCGGGCGGGCCCGGTTCACGCTGGAGCGGGCGGCGTCCATCGAGTCCTACCGTCGCCGCCTGAACGAGGCGATGGCCGACCTCTTCGAGGCGGCCGACTTCGTCATCGCCGCCACGAATCCCGACGTGGCCTTCGTCGCCGAGGGCCCGCCCCCCGCCACCATCCCCGGGGCCGACCTCATCCACGAGATCGGCTTCACCCGGGCGATCATGAACAACGCGGCGCTGACCGCGCCGTCCAACCTCAACGGCAGCCCGGCGGTGAGCATCCCCGCTGGCCTGGTCGACGGGCTCCCGGTCGGACTCCAGATCCTGGCCGGCCACCACCGCGAGCCGCTCCTCTTGGACCTTTCCGTGGTGGCCGAGCGTGAGCTCGGTTGGCCCAAAGTCGCCCCCTTGGCCATGGGGGCCTGAGGCGCTCGGGCTAGGACAGCACCCGCCGGCGGAAGTTGCGCAGCCCGATGGTCAAGAACACCGTACAGAAGGCGGCCAGCGCCGGGTAGATGACGAACAGCGGCATGTGCGAGGCGTCGGTGAAGGCGGCCCGCATCCCCTCGTTCACGTAGATGAGCGGGTTGATCAGCACGATGGTCTGGAGCCAGTGCCATCCCCCGATGCTGACCGGGCTCAGGCGGGTCCACTGGTAGTAGGTGCCCCCGAGGAAGGTGATCGGCAGCACCACGAATCCGAACATCAGCCCGATGTTGCGGGGCTCGAAGGAGGTGCCGAGGACGAGCCCCATGGCGCTCATCGTCACGCAGGCCAGTGGCACCACCGTGATGATGATCGGCCAGTGCAGCGAGATCTGGGCGGTTACCCCCGGCGCGTGGACCACCGAGGCGATGGGCAGGACGATGGCGGCGGAGATCAGGCCCTGCACCGAGCCGGACAGCACCTTGGACATGGCCACCAGCCAGATGGGGCACGGCGCCTGGACCCGGTCCTCGATCTCCCTGGTGAAGCCGAATTCCTGGGCCATCTGGAGCGCCACCGACTGGACGCCCTGGAACATGATCGAGATCCCGACGACCCCGGGTACCAGCACGGTGGCGAACGCCGACTCGGCCACCAGGCCGTGTCCACCGCCCACCCCCTGGCCGATCTTGGGGAAGACATAGAGGAAGACGAAGCAGAGCAGGAAGGGCTGGACGAGGGTGCGGATCACGAATTCGCCCGTGTGCTTCTTCAGCACCACCAGGTCCCGAAGCATCAGGGCCCCCAGGGCCACCCAGCTGGCGCCGACGGCCGAACGGGTCGGCGTGGTCTCGATGTGGTGGTGTTCGGTGGGGTCGAGCAGGGTGGCCATCAGTCGCGCAGTTCCTTGCCGGTCAGGTTGATGAAGACCGTCTCGAGGCTCGGCTGGGCCACCGAGAGGTCGGCCACCTCGAACCCGCCCCCCTCAGCCGCGCTGACCACCCGGGGCAGCAGGCGGTCGGCGCCGGCCACGTGCAACTCGACACCGCCGTCGACGACGCGGGTGCGGGTCACCCCGCCGACTCCGGCCTTGAGGACCGACACCAGGGAATCGGGGTTGCCCGCAGCCTTGACGGTGACGATCGTGTCGGCGTCGACCCCCTGCTTGAGCTGGGCCGGGGTCCCCAGGGCCAGGATCTTGCCGTGGTCCATGATGGCGACGCGCCGGCAGAGCTTGTCGGCCTCTTCCATGTAGTGGGTCGTGAGCAGGATGGTCTGTCCCTCGCCGTTGAGCTGGCGCAGGATGTCCCACAGGGCCAGCCGGCTCTGGGGGTCGAGGCCCGCCGTGGGCTCGTCCAAGAACAAGACGGCCGGTCGGTGGAAGATGGCCCGGGCCACCATCAGGCGCTGGGCCATCCCGCCCGACAGCGCGTAGACCGAGGCCTTGGCCCAGCGGGAGAGCTGGAACTTCTCCAAGAGCTCGTCGGCGATCGAGCGCGACTCGGACGAAGCCATCCCGAAGAGCCGGCCGTGGAAGTAGAGGTTCTCCCAGACCGTGAGCTGGCGGTCGAGGGTGTTCTCCTGGCTGACGATGCCCAGGATCTGCTTGGCCAGCGTCGGGTGGCGCACCACGTTGATCCCGCCCACGAAGGCCTCGCCCGACGTGGGGATGACCCGGGTCGTGAGCATGCCGGCGGTCGTCGTCTTGCCAGCCCCGTTGGGGCCGAGCAGACCGAAGATCTCACCGGTCTCGACGACGAGGTTGAGTTCGTCGACGGCCCGGAAGTCCGTGCCGGCGTAGACCTTGGTCAGCCCCGCGGTCCGGATCACCCCGGTGGCCGCGGCGGACCGAACAGGTTGGGGCGTCGAGGTGGCGGTCATGACAGGGCACACGTTACCGGGGTCAGTCCTCGGCCAGGATCTGGTACAGCTCCTTGCGTGCCCGTTGGACGATTTCGATCCCCCGGTCGAGTTGGTCCGGCTTCCCGGTGTGGGCCACCTGCTTGGCCGCCTGGAACGCCTGTCCCATCGCCTCTCGCAAGGCCCTCACCCGGTCGTCGTTCTCGTCGCCCCGGTCCCACGGTGCCCGGCCACCGGGTTCGGCCGAGCCGGCCGTGGCGGCCTCCCGGCCCGAGTCGGTGAGCTCGAAGGAACGGCTGGCGTCGCGGGTGGTCGACGTCACCAGGCCCTCGTCCTCCAACATCTGGAGGGTCGGGTAGACCGAGCCCGGGCTCGGGCGCCACAGGCCCCCGCTGCGTTCCTCCAGCCGGCGCATCACCTCGTAGCCGTTGGCCGGCCCGTCGAGGAGGGCCAGGAGGATGGCCCGGCGGGTATCGCCCCGTCGCATCCGTCGTCGGCCGCCGCCCCATCCGGGACCCGGGCCGCCCAGCATGTCAGGCCGCATCCGTCCCCGGCCGCGCCCCCGGCCCATCGGGCCGTGCTCGTGCTCGTGCATTCTCGCGTCGTGCATGTCGTGTCCTCTCTGGTGGGTTCTGGTGGGTGGTTCCCCGCCCGGCCGGGCTGGCCGGCCGGGGAAATTCATGGTGTCGCAAGACGATGTTCTGCGACCTCTACCGATATATCTTAAACATTCGGAGACGGAAGTCAAGGGGGAGGTTCGGGGGGGCCGGGCCGAGGCGCTGGCCGGGCCGGGGTGTCAGGCCCCCGCGCCGGGCGGGACCCTTCGGGCCTCGGGCATGGACCTCCCCGGGGCCGGTCCCCGCCCGGCGACCCTTCGGTCCCTCGTCTGGGTCAGGCGGTCGCCAGGCGGTCGAGGACGGCCTGCGCCTCGGCGACGAAGCGCCGGACCAGCGCTCCGGCCGGGACCAGCTCGGCGATGCCGCCCACCCCCTGGCCGGCCGGGAAGCACTCCCGGGCCGGGTCGACCTCGGTGTTCGTCTCGTCGGCCCCCAGGTGCATCACGCCGTCGGCGAAGGCCCGGCCCATCTGGTCGGGGAACCGCTGCAGCTCGCTCGGATGGGTATCGAAGTACTCGGTGTACTCGCTCTTGATGACCCGCATGGTCTTGCCCGAGTAGGCCCGGCTCACCGTCGTCCCGTCCTCAGCGCTGGCCAGGAGCGCCTCTTTGTAACCGAGCACACCGCGGGCCTCGGGGGTGGCGATGAACCGGGTCCCGACCCACACCCCGACCGCTCCGAGGGCCAGCGCCGCCGCCAGGCCGCGACCGTCGAAGATCCCCCCGGCGGCGACCACCGGGATCCGGTCGCCGACGGCGTCAACGACCTGGGGCACCAGGGGCATGGTGGCCACCTGGCCGGTGTGGCCGCCGGCCTCGGTGCCCTGGGCCACCACCAGGTCGCAGCCGGCCTCGACCGCCCGGACGGCATGGTCGACCTTTCCGCACATGTTCACCACCAAGAGTCCGTGCCGGTGGCACAGGTCGACCACCTCGGAGGGCACGCCGAGTCCGGCCACGAAGGCGCTGGCCCCACCCTCGATGATCAACTCGACCTGCTCGGTCATGCCACCGGGCATGGCGGTGAGGAGGTCCACCCCGAACGGTTTGTCGGTGGCGGCCCGAACGGCGGCGATCTCGGCCACCATCTTCTCGTTGCCCATCGTCGAGGCGCCCAGGCAGCCGAAGCCTCCGGCCTCGGAAACCGCGGCCACCAGTGGGGCGTAGGACACCCCGCCCATCCCGGCCAGCATCACCGGGTGCTCGATCGACAGAAGCTCGGTCAGTGGTGTCCGCATGGCGTGGCCCCCTCGCCCGTGTGCCCGATGGCAGGCGAACGATAGCAACGCCGCCCGTCGCCCCCGGCTGGGGCACCGTCTCGGACGAATTGCTTTTGATTCAATAGCAGTTCTACGCTGCTCGGGATGACCGCCCAGGCCGCCCCCGAGGTGCCCTCGGCAACTCCGGCCCACACCGAGGCCTCGTCCCGCCCGGGCCGGGCACGGTCGGTGCCCGACGAGCTGGCCCGCGAGCTGCTGTTCTCCTTCGCCCGGATGGCCCGGGGGCCCAAGCGGGCCGGCGCCATGCCCAAACACATCGAAGAGCTCGTGGGCAGCGGTGTGCTGGCCCCCCGACATCTGGGTGCCTTCGCCGTGATCAGCATGGAGGGCCCGATCTCGATCTCCGAGCTGGCCGCCCGGGAGGGCTTCGCCCTGAGCACCACCAGCCTGCTCGTGACCCAGCTGGCCGAGGTCGGTCTGGTGGAGCGCTATGAGGACGACCAGGACCGCCGGCGGACGTTGGTGTCGATCGCTCCGAGGTACCGGCGGGTGAGCGAGGAGGTCCTGGCGGCCAAGCTGGCGCCGCTGCGGCGGGCGGTCGCCCGGATGGGAGCCCAGCGGGCACGGGCCCTGGTGGAGGGCCTCGAGATGGTGGCCGAAGAGGTGACCGCGGGCGACGAGACGGCGTCGGCCTGCCACTCACCACGTCGACGGGAGATCTGATGACCCAGCGGTTCTTCGCCGCCCTCGGGCGGACCGTGGTGCGGTTCCGGTGGTTGGTCCTCATCGTCTGGCTGGTCGGGACCTTCGCCGCCGTGAGCTCGTTTCCGACCTTGGCCAGCCAGGTCAACAACAACAACAGCGAGTTCTTACCCTCGAGCGCCCCGAGCAACCAGGCGGCGACCCTGGCCCAGCCGCTGATCGGTTCGGTGAACCTCTCGCAGGTCCCGGTGGTCGCCGTCACGTCGGCGCCGACCCTCAGCCCGTCGGACCAGGCGGCCCTGGCCCGGGCCGAGAAGGTGTTGAAGACGGTGCCCACGGTGAAGTCGGCCGAGCTGGTCAACGCCAACCGGCACGCGGCCGAACTGCTGGTGGTCTCCTCGGTGACCCCCTTCGACCAGGTTCGTACCAAGATTCTGGTCGACGACCTGACCGGCGCCCTGGCCAAGGTCGGCTTTCCGGCCGACCTGCAGGTGCACCTGGCCGGGGCGGTGGCCACCAACGTGGCCAACCAGCAGCAATCGAACAAGACCGGCAATCAGATCCAGAGCTTCTCGATCCTCTTCATCATCGTCCTGCTCTTCCTCATCTTCCGGGCGTTCCTGGCTCCTTTCGTCACCCTGATCCCACCGATCATGGTGCTGGCCTTGTCCGGCTCCTTCATCGGTGCCCTGGGGTCACATGGCCTCAAGATCTCCTTTTTCACCCAGATCCTGCTGATCGTCCTGCTGCTCGGGGCGGGGACCGACTACGGCCTGTTCCTCGTCTTCCGGGTGCGCGAGGAGATGCTCGACGGGAGCGAACCGAAGGTCGCCGTGGCCCACTCGGTGGCCCGGGTGGGCGAGTCGATCACCGCCTCGGCGGCAACGGTGACGGTCGCCCTGCTGAGCCTCACCCTGGCCAGCTTCGGCATCTACCACGACCTCGGGATCCCGCTGGCCATCGGCATCGTCGTGATGCTCCTGGCCGGACTCACCCTGCTCCCGGCGCTGTTGGCCATCTTCGGACGGGCCGTCTTCTGGCCGTCGAAGACCTATCAGCGCGAGCACCGTGAGGGTTGGTGGGGCAGGGTGGCCGGTCGCCTGGTCCAGCGCCCGGCGCTCACCTTGTCCATCGGCGTCGTCGTGTTCGGCGTCCTGGCCCTGTTCGCGCTGGGTTTCAGGCCCGGCGGTTTCGGGGGCCAGGTCAACGCCCCGGGTGGAACCGACGTGGCCAAGGGGAACACCGCACTGACCACCCACTTCCGTCAGTCGAGCGCCAACCCGACGAACATTGTGATGCGCTTCCCCACGTCGGCGTGGTCCAGCCCCCAAGCCCTGGCCTCGTCGATCGGGACCGCGACCTCGGGCCTCGAGGAGACGGGGAGCTTCTCCACGCTGGCCGGCGCGCTGAACGCCGGCGGCCAGACGGTGACCCCGGCCGAGCTCTACTCGGTGCACAAAGCCCTCGGCGTCCCGGCCCAAGAGCTCGTCCGCAGCGCCCCGGTGCCGCCACCGGGCTCGACCGTCGCGCCCGCCCTCTACGACGCTTATCTGGCCTCCTCGCGCTACCTCAGCGCCGACGGCAAGACGGCCCAGTGGGAGGCCGGTCTGACCGTGGGGTCGCCCCAGTCCCAACAGGCCCTCGACGCCATCCCCCAGATCCGCCAGGAGGTGGCGACGGTGGCCACCAAGGCCGGCGCCACGGCGGCGGGTGTGGCCGGCGAGGCCCCCGCCCTCTACGACGTGAGCCACATCTCCGACGGCGACCTGCGCCACATCATCCCCATCGCCGTGCTGGCCATCGGGATCGTCCTGGCCCTGGTGCTGCGCAGCCTGGTGGCTCCGATCTACCTGATCTTGAGCGTGGTCCTGTCGTATCTGGCGTCGCTGGGCCTGGCCGTGCTCCTCTTCATGAAGCTGGGGGGACAAACCGGGATCGTCTTCCTCTTACCCTTCTTGATGTTCATCTTCCTGCTGGCCCTGGGGGAGGACTACAACATCTTGGTCATGACCCGCATCCGGGAGGAGGCCGGCCGCCTCCCCCTGCGCCGGGCCGTCGTGCGGGCCGTCGGGGCGACCGGCCCGACGGTGACCTCCGCCGGCCTGGTCCTGGCCGGAAGCTTCGCCGTGCTGGCCATCGCCGGGGGGAGCGGCTCGGGTGGGAGCCAGGTGCGCGAGATCGGGTTCGGCCTCGCCGTGGGCATCCTGCTCGACACCTTCGTCGTGCGCACGGTGCTGGTGCCCTCGACCGTGGCCCTGCTCGGTCGCTGGAACTGGTGGCCGTCGGCCATGGGGCGCCGGAAGGTCGACCTGCCGGCCGGTGGGGGACCGGCCGCCGACGGCGGTCCCGACCCAGAGCCCCCCACCGGGCCGTTGCCGACGCCGTCGCCGGCCATGGCCCAGGGTCCGGCGGGACCCGGAGACCAAGGGGTCCGCGCCCCGTGACCGACACCGTTGCCGCCACGGCGGCGGCACCGACCGGCCCGTTGGCGCTGAGCAAGCGCCGGGTGCTCGTCATCATCGGGGCGCTCATCTTGGGGATGTTCCTGGCCGCGCTCGACCAGACCGTCGTGGCCACCGCGCTGCCCACGATCGTCGGCGACCTGCACGGCGCCTCCCACCTGACCTGGGTGGTCACCGCCTACCTGCTGGCCTCCACCGTGTCGACCCCGTTGTGGGGCAAGTTGGGCGACCAGTTCGGCCGGAAGTTCTTCTTCCAGGCCGCCATCGTCATCTTCCTGGTTGGCTCGGCCCTGTCGGGGCTCAGCCACTCGATGTTCGAGCTCATCGTCTTCCGGGCACTCCAGGGCCTGGGGGGTGGCGGATTGATGGTCGGCGCCCAGACGATCGTTGGCGACGTCGTGTCCCCCCGCGAGCGCGGCCGTTACATGGGGCTGTTCATGGCCATGTTCGGGATCACGACGGTCATCGGCCCACTGATCGGGGGGCTCTTCGTCGAGTACCTGAGCTGGCGGTGGATCTTCTACATCAACATCCCGATCGGCCTGGTGGCCCTGGTCGTGACGGCGGCCGCGCTGCCCGGTTCGCTCAGCCGGGTCAAGCGGGTCATCGACTATCTGGGGACGATCCTGCTGGCCCTGGCTGCCACCTCGCTCGTGCTCTTCACCAGTCTGGGCGGCACCTCGTATGCCTGGGGATCGCCGGTGATCGTCGCCCTCGGGGTGGCCGGTGTGGTGCTGACCCTCCTGTTCCTCGTGGCCGAGCGCCGGGCCAAGGAGCCGGTCATCCCCCTGCGGCTGTTCAAGAACCGGGTGTTCTCGGCGGCCAGCGCCATCGGTTTCGTGGTCGGCTTCGCCATGTTCGGGGCGATGACCTTCCTCCCCCTGTTCCTCCAGATCGTCAAGGGGGTCAGCCCGACGGCGTCGGGTGTCCGGCTCTTCCCGATGATGGCCGGCCTGTTGGTGGGCTCGATCGGGTCGGGTCAGGTCGTGAGCCGGTGGGGGCGCTACAAGGTGTTCCCGGTGGTGGGCACGGCCCTCATGACGATCGGGCTCTATCTCATGTCGCTGGTCGGCGTGTCCACCGGTGCGTGGACGATGTCGGCCTACATGGCGATCTTCGGGTTGGGCCTCGGCCTGGTGATGCAGGTTCTGGTGGTCGCCGTCCAGAACGCCGTCCCCTACGAGGAACTGGGGACGGCGACGTCGGGGACGACCTTCTTCCGGATGATCGGGGGCTCCTTCGGCACCGCCGTGTTCGGGGCCTTCTACGCCAACCTGGTGGTCGGCAACGTCCTGCGCCAGCTCCACCTGACCACGGCGCCGCCGGGTTTCTCGCTCAACGGCGACAACCCGGGCGCCCTGGCGCACCTGCCCCCGGTCTTGCGGGCCGGGGTCATCGACGGGATCGCCCACACCATCCAGACCGTCTTTTTGATCGGCGTCCCCATCGCCTTCGTGGCCTTCCTCCTCAGCTGGCTCTTGCCCGAGCTTCCGCTCCGGCGGTCGATCAGGACCGTCGACGCCGCAGAGGGCTTCTCGATGCCCGACGGCCGGACCTCGCTCCAAGAGCTCCAGTTGCAACTCGACCGGGTGGCCCGCCGGGAGAACCGGGCCGAGCTCTACTCCAACCTGGCCCACCGGGCCGGGCTCGATCTCGAGCCGAAGGCGGTGTGGACGCTGTACCGGTTGGCCGACCGTCCCGACTGCAGCCTCGAAGGGTTGTGCCGGGACCTGAAGGTCCCGGCCGAGCGGATCGAGCCGGGCGTGCGCGCCCTCGAGGCGGCCGGACTGGTCCGGCGCCGCCAAGACGGGTCGGGCGGCCACCTCGAGGTCACCGACGACGGCCACCAGGCCGTCAGGAAGCTGACGGCGGCCCGACGGGCGGCGATGACCGAGGTCCTCGAGGGCTGGAACCCCGACGAACACCCAGAGGTCGTCGAGATGGTGCGCAAGCTGGCCCACGACCTCATGGCCGACGACGAGAAGCTGCTGGCCGACGCCCGGCCGACCCCCGTGGCCGTCTGAGGGCACCCGAACCGCCCGGTCGCCGGGCCCACCTCGGCTGTCCCGGTCAGGACAGCGCGGCCCGCACGGTGGCCTCGGCTGCGGGCCCGGCCCCCGCGGCGTCGAGTCCCAAGAGGGCGGCCCCGAGCACCGGGGGGGCGTCGAGCGGGCGCAGGGTCGCCGACGGGGCGTGCCGGTGGACCCCCTCGAGCACCCGGCGGGAGAAGTCGGCGTTCTCGAAGACGCCCCCGCCGACCACCACCTCGACCGGCGAGGTCCCCACCCCGAGCCGGTCCAGGGTCGCCGCGATCATGGCCACCACCTCGTCGACCAAGAGCCCCACCGCCCAGGAGGCCGGGGCGTCGCCCTCCGAGGCGGCGTCCAGGACGACCCGGGCGATCTCGGGCAGCCGGCCGAAGGGGAGGGCCCCGGTGTAGGCCGCCTCGAGCACCGAGGTGGGGTCGGCCAGCCCGAAGTGGGCCGGCACGGCGCGCTCGAGGACCGTCGGGTCCCCCCGGCCGTCGCCGGCCCGCAGGGCCAGGCCGAGGCCGCGCACCCCGAGCCACGCCCCGCCCGGTGTGTAGTCGCCCGAAAGCTCGCCGAGGGAGGGGAAGCGGACGGTGGCGCCGTCGGGTCCCATCCCCACGCAGTTGAGACCGGTGCCGCAGACGACGCCGACCCCCCAGCCCGCCGTCACCCCGGCCCGCATGATGGCGAAGGTGTCGTTGCGCACCTCGGCGGCGGTGGTCCAGCCACGGGCGGCCACGGCGGCGCCCACCCGCTCCGCGTCGACCGCCAGGTCGATGCCGGCCAGGCAGTAGACCCCGGTGGGGCAGACCGGGAACCGCCGTGGCCGGCCGGCGTCGGCCAGCGCGGCGCCGATCGCCCGGTCGAGGTGCTCGATGGCCGCGTCCAGGCCCACCATCTGGTGGTTGGTGGCCTCGCCCCGGGCCCGCCCGAGCACCGAACCGGCCGCGTCGACGACGACCACGTCGGTCTTGGAGGCGCCACCGTCGACGGCGAGGACGGCGGGCTGCCCACCGGCCGCTTCCCCTGGCTCCGGGCCGCTGGACACGATCGGCCATGTTAGGTTCGCCGACCGTGGGCGCAAAGGTCGCCGTGGTCGGCGGTGGGAGCACCTACACGCCCGAGCTGGTCGAGGGCCTCTGCGACCACGAGGACCGTTTGGTGGTCGACGAGCTGGTGCTGCTCGACCCCGACGCCACCCGGCTCGAGCCGGTCGCCGGGCTCTCCGAGCGGATCCTGCGCCACCGCGGATGGGCCGGCCGGCTCCACAGCACCGCCGATCCGGCCGAGGCGGTCGAGGGGGCGGACTTCGTCGTCGTCCAGTTGCGGGTCGGCGGGCAGCGGGCCCGCCACGGCGACGAGACCCTGCCGGTCGGCTACGGCTGCGTGGGCCAGGAGACGACCGGGCCGGGCGGGTTGGCCAAAGCGTTGCGGACGGTGCCCGTGGTTCTCGAGCTGGCCGAGCTCACCGCGGCCCGGGCGGCGCCCGGCGCCTGGCTGGTCGACTTCACCAACCCGGTCGGGATCGTGACCCAGGCCCTGGCCGACGAGGGGCACCGGGCCCTCGGTCTGTGCAACGTGGCCCGCTGGGTGCAGCGTCGGGCCGGTCACTACCTGGGGGTCGACCCCGACGAGGTCGAGCTCGAGCACGTCGGGCTCAACCACCTCACCTGGGCCCGCTCGGTCCGGGTGGGGGGCCAGGACCGGCTCCCCGAGCTCTTCGACCGCTTCGGCCCCGAGATCGAGCTCGAGAGCGGTTCACCCATCGACCTGCTCAAGCTCCTCGGGGCGTGGCCCTCCTATTACCTCCACTACTACTACGAGCGCGACGCCGAGCTGGCCGCCCAGCAGGCGGAGGGCTACCGCCCGCGCGCCGACGTGGTGGCCGAGCTCGAAGAAGAGCTCCTGGCCGAGTACCGGGACCCCGACCTGGTGACCAAGCCCGAGAAGCTTTCCTGGCGGGGGGGCGCCTTCTACTCCGAGGCGGCGGTGCGGCTGATGGCCTCGCTGTGGGCCGGGACCGGCGACGTCCAGGTGGTCGACGTGCGCAACGACGGGTCGCTGCCCGGACTCCCCGACACCGCGGTGGTGGAGGTGCCGGCGGTCGTCGACGCCGAGGGGGCCCACGCCCTGCCGCAGCGCCGCTTGCCCCCCGACATGCTCGGACTGGTCGAGCACTGCAAGGCCTACGAGCACCTGGCGGTCGAGGCGGCCATGTCCGGCAGCCGCAACGCGGTGGTCCGGGCCCTCCTGGCCAACCCCCTCGTCGGCCAGTACCCGTTGGCCCGCGACCTGGCCGACGCCCTGCTGGCGGCCAATCGGCGCTTCTTGCCCCGCTTCTTCTTGGACGACGGGTAGGGAACGGGGCACGACGGTGCACCCCACCGACTTCTACGCGACGCCCGGACCGATGACCGCCCTCGGCGGGCGCCGGGCGGCACTGGCCGGCCTCCCGGGGGAGCCGGCGGCACTGGCCGCAGTTGTCCAGGGACTGGTCCTCCACCCGATGTGGGCCGGCGCCTACGGCGTCGAGGTTCCCGAGTCCCGGCTGGGTGAGGTCCAGCTGCGCCCGGCGTCGGGGATGGTCGAGCGGATCCTGGCCATGGACCCCCGACCGCTGGCCGAGGCGCGCCCGCCCGCTCGGCGCGTGCTCGGCAATTGCCGGCACTTCTCGACCCTGACCGTTGCCCTGCTCCGGGCGGCCGGGATCCCCGCCCGGGCCCGGTGCGGCTTCGCCGGGTACTTCGAGGAGTCCAAATGGATTGACCATTGGGTCGTCGAGCACTGGGACGGCGCGCGCTGGGTGCTGCTCGACCCCCAGCTCGACGACCTCCAGGTGGAGGTGACCGGGGTCGGCGATCCACGGGACCTGGCGCCGGGGCTCTTCTTGGTGGCCCCCGAGGCCTGGCAGCGTTGCCGCCGCGGCGCGGAGGACGGCGACGACTTCGGCATCTTTGACATGTGGGGCCGCTGGTTCATCGAGGGCAACGTGGCCCGGGACCTGGCGGCCCTCAACAAGGTCGAGATGCTCCCCTGGGACGGCTGGGGGGTCCTGGCGGGGCCGGCCGGCGGCCGGGACCGCACCGCACTGGTCGACGAGGTGGCCGCCATGATCCTCGACGACGATCTGGCTACGCTGCGGGCCCGCTACGAGGGCGACGACGGACTCCGGGTGCCTCGCCGGGTCGTCGCCTACGCCACCCCCGCCGGTCCGGTCGAGGTCGACGTGCCCGAGCTGTCCTGAGGGGCTGTCCCGAGGGTCACCGTCCCGCCCGCGCCCGCGGGCCGGGGAACGACCTCGCCGGACATTGTAAGTTGACACTTACGTAAGGAAAGACTTACACTAGCGGGGTGGACGCCGCCCTCAAGGCTCTGGCCGAGCCCCGACGCCGCCAGATCCTCCGGCTGGTCTGGGACCGCGAGCTTCCGGCCGCCGGCATCGCGGCCCGCGTCAGCGAGATCTCCCGCCCGGCCGTGTCCCAGCATCTCGGGATCCTGCGCGAGGCCGGTTTGGTGACCGAGCGACGCCAGGGGACCCGCCGGCTCTACCTGGCGGACCGGGACCAGATGGCCCGGCTGCGCGACTTCCTCGACGACTACTGGACGAGCGGCCTCGAGCGGCTGCGCGACGCGGCCGAGGCCGCCGAACGGGACAAGCAGCGAAAGCGCGGGGACACGACAGGCACAGACAACAGCGACAAGAGAAGGGATCCAAGTGATGGCTGAACTCGAACGGGAGATCGTGGTCGACGCAACGCCCGAGACGGTCTTCGAGTACCTGACGTTGCCCGACAAGCTCGTCGAGTGGAACGGGACCGAGGTGGAGATCGACCCGCGACCAGGCGGGGTCTACCGGGTGCTGGCCGGCGGCACCTACCAGGCGGCGGGGGAGTACGTCGAGGTCGTCCCGAACGAGAAGGTGGTCTACACCTTCGGCTGGGACGAGCCCGGGCATCCCATCCCGCCGGGGTCGACCCAGGTCGAGATCTCACTGGCCGCGGAGGGGGAGAAGACCCGGGTCCGCCTGGTGCACCGGGGCCTGCCGGACGACGCCGTCGCCGACCACACCCGGGGTTGGGACTACTACCTGGCCCGCCTGGCCACCGCCGCAGGGGGTGGGGACCCCGGCCCGGACCGGGCGCCGGGGTCCGACTAGGACCCGGGCGCCGGGGCCACCAAGGGAGCCGGCGGTCAGCTGTTGGGGATGGTCAGGCTGGGGACCGTCGTGCGGGGGACGGTGACCGGCGACGGGGCCCCGCCCGGTGCCGGGGCGCTCGACGCGCCGGTGCCGGCCGGATTGCCGGCCCCCTTGGTCAGGTGCACCAGGACCTCGACCGTGCCCGAGTCGGCGGTGGTCACGAAACCCCCGACACTCGGGTTGGCGATCCCCCACTCGGCGAAGGTCACCGGGACGTCGGCCAGCACGTACACACCCGACGTCGTCCGCTCGGCGGCCAACGGGAAGGTGACGCTTCGAGTGGCGCCGTGCATGGTCAGGTTGGCGGTCGCCGTGTAGGTCGCCTTCGAGCCGACGGCCAGGGCCGTTCGAAGGGGGAGCGGCTCGGTCAGGGCCAAGGCGGCCGTCGGATACTGGGCCACGTCCATGATCCGGCCGTCGAACTGCGCGTTGCGCTCGCTCTGGTCGCTGGTCACGCTGGCCATGTCGACCGTGAGCACGGCCGAGGTGACGGCGCCTCCAGCGACGGTGACCGTTCCCCAGATCCTGGCCGTCCGGCCGACGGCCGTGGAGTGCTGGCCGATCAGGACCTCGCTGACCCGGTAGCCGGCCTCGGAGCCCGAGCCGACCGTGTAGGTCCCGTCGAGCGAGGAGGCGTCGACGGCCGCCGAGGCGGTGGTGCTCCCGCCGGTGCGGGTCGAGGGCAGGGCCAGCTTGGGGGGCGGTGGGCCCTCGACGAGGTGGATGTAGACGAAGGGCCCGCCGACGGCGAGGACCACGATCACGGCAACGGCGCCCACGATCCACCATCGCCAGCGCCGCATGACGGCATCATGGACGGTCTCCCTGTGCCCCCGCTGTGTCCCCGTTGGGACCCGCCTGCGCCCGCAGGGCGGCCACCACGTCGAAGAGCCCGGCGATCCCGGCGGCGTCGAGCCGGGCCAGGGTCCCACCCGAGAAGCGGTCGTCGTCGGTCACGTCGGCCACGGCCAGGGGCGGGGGAGTCGTCGGCGGCTCGCCCGGGCCCAGCTCCACCTCGGCCAGGACGAGGCCGGCCAGCGGGCCCGCGAATTCGTCGACGACGGTCCGGCCCCCGGGCCTGCGCCATCGGGTCTTGGTCAGGTCGTCGCCGGCCAGGTGGCTCAGGGCAAGGAATTCGTCCGCCGAGAGGTAGAGGGTGGTTAACGAGACCACCCCGGGCTCTTCGGGATGGAGCCGCACCTTCTGGCCCAGCTTGTAGGTGTGGGTGCCCGCACTGGTCATCCGGCGGAGGCGCAGCCTGGTCCCGGCCAGGTAGTGGTCCGAGATCGAGACCGGGTCACCCAGGCCCCCCGGGCGTCCCGACAGGACCCAGCGCTGCTCACGTTCGACGCGGGCGTAGCGGCCCTCGCCCGGCGCCCCGGCGGTCACCGGCGAGCCGTGGTGGTGGACGTCGCCTGGGCCACGCGGACCTCCGCTTCGGAGCCTAGGACTTCTTCTTGGCCGTGGTGGTGGTGACCGGATGGGTCGTGGTTGTCGTCGCGTGGGTCGTGGTCGTCGTCGCCGGGTGGGCAGTGGTCGTCGTCGCCCGGCCGTGTGTCGTGGTCGTCGTCCCCCCGGCGGCGGCGGTCGTCGTGGTGGTGCTGGTCGGCGGGGGCGGGACCGCCACCGCGGCGGCCACCGACGTCTGTGTCTTGTTCGTGGCCGTGCTCTTGGTGGCCGACGCACTGAGGTTGGTGCAGTCCCGGAGTCCTTCCCAGCGTTGCACGGCCGCCGTGGCGTCGGTCCCGGTGAGGGGCTGGGGAACGCCGTCCGAGATGAGGGCGGGTCGCCAGCTGAAGCTGTCGATGTGGCGACCGGTGGCGGTGACGACCAGGGTGCCGCTGTAGGTCTCGGGCGGCGCACTGTCGTAGAAGGCGAGGTTGCCCAGGTTGTAGCTGACGAGCGCCTGGCCCAGATACCCGGTGCCCTGCTGGACATGGGCGCTGCCGCCGACGACGATGTCGGCCCCCGCGGCAACCAGGGCCGCGGCCAGTGGTCCTTGCTGGGGATTGGGGCAGGTGTCGGTCTCGGTGCCCCAGGCCAGGTAGACCACGACCGTGTCCGAGGTCCGCCGGGCGGCCTGGACCGCGGCCACCAGCGCCGCCGGGCTGACGGCCGAGGCCAGTCCGGGTTGGGCGGTGGTGGCGCTCCACGACGCCTGGAGGGTCGTCGGGTCGAAGACCTGGGTTGCGGCCAGGATGGCGATCCGCTGGCCGTCGACGGTGGTCCGGTAGGGGGCGAAGGCCTGGGCGGCGTTGGCCCCGATCCCGATCACCGGGAACTTGGCCGCGTCGGCGGCGGCGATGGCCTGTTGGAGACCGGGCACGCCGCAGTCCTCCCCGTGGGTGTTGGCCTCGCTGACCAGTGAGAGGTTGGCCGCCTGGAACGCGGTGATTGCCGTCTGGGGCGCGTACCAGACGTACTGCTTGGGCTGGGGGTCGGGGCAGCCCCCGTTGGTCAGGGCCGAGTCGAAGTTCGCCATGGCGATCTGGGACCCCTGCACCAAGGTCGACACCCCGGCCAGTGCGGTCGAGGGGTCGCTCGAGAGCCGGGCTGCCAGCTCGCCCTCGAAGTGGATGTCGCCGCCGAAGGCCATCGTGACCGGCTGGCCGCTGCCACGCCAGGCGGGCGACAGGGGATTGTGGGCGACGACGGTGGTGGTGGACGTGGTCGAGGAGGTGGTCTTCTTCCCCGAACCGCCGCTGGTGGCAACGAGGATGATGATCAAGAGGAGCAGGACGCCGGCGCCGGCCGCGACCTGCCGTCTCCGCCGTCGGACTCGCCGGGACACCACGACGGGCACTATGGCACAAGGGCGCTGGACGGGCCGGGGGGCGATTCGGCCACCGGCCGGCGGCGCGGCCCGCGCCGCCGCGCTCGGGGCCTCTCAGCGCAGGGCCGAGCGGGCCGCCTCGGCCGCCCGGGCTCCGTAGGACGGGCCGAACAGGACGGCGTGGACCAACAGGGGGTGGAGTTGGTGGAGGGTGACCCGTTGGCGCCATCCGTCGGCCAGCGGCCGGACCTCGAGGTAGGCGTCGAGCACCCGTCCGAGCTTGGCCAACCCGAAGAGGTCGAGCATGGCCAGGTCGGTCTCCCGGTGGCCCCCGTGGGCGGCCGGGTCGATCAGCCAGGCCAGGCCGTCTCGGTCCCACACCACGTTGCCCGACCACAAGTCGCCGTGGATGCGGCTGGGGGCCTCGTCGGCCGACGGCCCGGCCAGCTGGTCCAGCTGCCCCACCGCCGTCTCGATGGTGGCGCACTGGCCGGCGGTGAGCGCCCCGTGGTCCCGGGCCTGAACCAAGAAGGGCAGGACCCGTCGCTCGCGGTAGAACGACGGCCAGTCGGCGGACTGCTCGTTGTCCATCGCCAGGGGGCCGATGAATCCGGGCCACGGCGCGCCGAAGGCCGGTGCGCCGTGGGCGTGCAGCGCGGCCAGGCCCCGGCCGAGGTCCTCTGCGCCCCGGTCGCTCGCCGTCCCGGTCTCGATGCGCTCGAGGGTGATCGAGGTGGGCCCGAGGGCGAGGACCCGGGGGACCCGGACGACGCCCGGCTCGGCCAGCCACTCGAGCCCGGCCGCCTCGGTCCGGAAGAAGCCCGGCGGCGCCGAGGCCCGGTGCTTGACGAAGGGCGATCCCCGGCCCGACGGGCTCAGGTCGGGACCTCGGGTCCGCTCGGGCCGGTGAGCGATCCGGGGACCCCCAGCAGCTCGACTAGGGCCGTGGCCAGGCCCCGGCATCCGGCTTCAACCAGCCCGAGACAGCGTGCGAAGTCGGCGGCCTCGCCGTAGTAGGGGTCGGGGACGTCGACGGCCCCCCCCGCCTCGGGGTCGAAGCTCCGGAGCAGGACCAGGCGGTCGCCGACCGCCCTGTCGCCGGCCAGGCTGGCGAGGGTCTGGCGGTGTCGGCGGTCCAGGCCCACCACCAGGTCGAGCTGGTCGAACCGGGAGGGGTCGAACTGGTGGGCGACGTGGCCGTGGTCGTCGTAGCCGGCGGCGCCCAGGGCGTCGCGGGCCCGCGGGTCCATGGGCTCGCCCTCGTGCCAGGGTCCGGTGCCGGCGCTCGAGACGCTGATCCGCTCGGAGAGACCGACCTGTTGAGACAGTCGCCTGAGCACGACCTCGGCCATCGGGGAGCGGCAGATGTTCCCCGTGCACACGAAGCACACCCGGTATCCGCGCCCGGCGGCCAGCGGGGCCGGGACGACCGGTCTCCTCAAGGGTCCGCACCGGTGACCGGCGCATACTCCTCGCGCAGGGACTTCTTCACGATCTTGCCGGTGCCGGCCCGCGGCCAGTCGGTCCGGACCTCGACCTGCTCGGGGATCTTCTGGGTCATCAGACCCGCCGCCGCGCAGAAGTCGGCGATCTCGGCCAGGGTCACCCCGTCGACCCCCTCGGCCAGCTGGACGACGGCGCACACCCGCTCGCCCCGCTCGGGGTCGGGCAGTCCGATGACGGCGACCTCGGCGACCTTGGGGTGCGTGTAGAGAACAGCCTCGACCTCGGTGGCGCTGATGTTCTCGCCCTTGCGCACGATGACGTCCTTGAGGCGGCCGGTGATGACCAGGTGGCCGTCGGCCCGGAGCTTCCCCAGGTCGCCGGTGCGGAAGTAGCCGTCGGCGTCGAAGGCCGCGGCGTCGAGCGACGGGTCGGTGTACCCGTGGAAGACCATGGGCCCGCGCACCCGGATCTCGCCCTCCTCGCCGGGCGCGGCCACCTCACCGTCGAGCCGGACGATCCGGACGTCGGCCCCCTCGACGGGGGCCCCGTCGGTGTTGGCCAGCTGTTCGTCGGTGTCGTGGGGCGAGCCGTTGGCGATCATCGGCACCTCGGTCATGCCGTAGCCGTGGACCACCCCCCGCCCGCCGATCTCGTCGCGCACCTCGGCGTGGATCTCGGGGGGTTTGGCGGCCCCGCCCCCCGACATCAGGCGGAGGGTCGCCAGGATGGGCTCACCGGGCTGCTTGCGCTGCTCGCCGAGATAGGCGACGTAGAAGGCCGTGCTGCCCCCAACCATGGTGGTGCCGTAGCGGCGGAAGAGCGGGAGGACGTCGGTCACCGAGAACGCCTCGACGATGACCGCCGGGAATCCCAGGCTCAGCATGGTCACCAGGTAGTCCGGACCGGCGATGTGGGCGAACGGGAAGGCGATCGAGCCGACGTCGTCGGGGGACATGTCGAGGGCCACCGCCAGGCCCCATCCGCCGGCGATGAGCGTCTGGTCGGTGTGGCGGACGCCCTTGGGGTCGGCCGTGCTCCCCGACGTGTAGTAGATCCAGCGGATGGGGGCGTCCTCGGGAGCGCTGCCCTCGGGGACCGGTGGGAGCCCGGCCACCTCGCCCTCGGGCAACCCGTCGTCGACGACCAGCAGCTCGGGGGGCTCGGCCGAGCCCTCCAGGGCCCGCCCGGCCAGGGCGACGTAGTCGGTGCCCCGCCACTCGCCGGGGATGGCGAACAGGCTGGACCCGGTCTGGCGGAGGGCGAAGCCCACCTCCCGTTCGCGGTAGAGGTGGATGATGGGGTTCTGGACGGCACCCAGCCGGGAAAGGGCCATCGACAGCACCACCGTGTCGATGCGGCTCGGGAGCTGCCAGGACACGACGCTCCCGGGCCCGATCCCCCGGGCGTGGAGCCCGGCGGCCACCCGCTCGGCCCGCCGGCGGAACTGGTCGAAGGTCAGCACCGACCCCGAGGCGTCGATCAGCATCGGATGGTCCGGGGATGCCGCCGCCCGCCGCTCGATCAGCTCCCACATCGTGCGGGCCCCGGTGATCGCCTGGTGTTCGGACATGATCTGCCTCCTTCGAGAGCCTCTCTCTAGCAGGTTGTCCGGCCCTTCCCCTCCCTGGTGGGTGCGAAAAGACCCCCTGATGGGCCCGGACGCGGCAGAGTGGGTGGCAGCGGGCAGCCCGCGGGCTGCATCCCGACGGGAGGTACGACGTGGCAGACGTGGGAGGGGCCGGCCAGGCGCCGGTCACGGGTTCGAGGCCGCCGCGGGACCGAAAGCGCGACACCCGGTTCGTGGTCATCGGTGTCGTGGCCGTGCTCTTGGTGTGGTTCGGGGTGGACAACCGCCAGAGCGTGCCGATCCACTTTTGGATCCAGACGGCGCACGCCCCCATCTTCCTGGTGATCATCATCACCGCCGCCCTGAGCGTGCTCGCCACCTGGCTGGTGATGCGTCGGCGTCGCCCGGGGCGCTCCGGCCGGCCCTGAGGCCGACGCCGGGCGCCTCGGAGCCGTCGCCCTAGGACGAGGCGCCCGAGCTGCCACCCGAGACGGCGGCCGGGGGTCCGCCACCCGAACCCTCGTCACCGGCGGGGGGCCCCGAGCCGACCCCGGCGGTGCGGCGGGCCCAGAGCACCACCAGCTCGACCAGCACCAGGTAGACGGCCAGCACGATCAGGGTGTTCCAGACGCCGCTGACCGAGAGGTTGCCGCCGAAGACGATGACCAGGCCGGCGACGACGGCGCCGGCGATGCGCAGGCCCGACTTGTGCTCGAGGGTCCAGGCCGCGCCACGCCTTGCCCCGGCGCTCGCCTTGCCCCGGTTCTCCTTGCTCCCGAGGGCCTTGGCCTGGGCCCACAGCCAGCGGGCGCCCCGGGCCACCTGGGCCCGAATCCACCGGGCCCAGCTCGACGGACCGGCCAGCCAGAGGGCCACCGCCACCACGACGCAGGCCAGGACGACCCACTTGAGGCCCTCGATGAGGAACCTGGTGATGGTGCTGAAGGCGGCGGTGGTCACCGCCGGGTCCACCTTGGCCGACGCGTGGTCGACGAAGAAGTTGCGGCCGATGGCCAGCAGGGCGAGGAAGAGCAGCGTGGCCAGCCCGGCGCCGACCGCCATCCGCAGCAGGGTCTTGCGCCGGTCGGTGGCCACGGCCACCCCGGCGACGATGAAGATGACGGCGAGGACCGGGATCGCCCACCCGAGGTCGGTGACAACCCGAAACAGGTTCTTGGCCTTCGAGATCTGCTTGCCCGAGACCAGATTGACGGTCAACGTGTTGGCCCTGTCCAGCCTGGGTCGGACGCCGTTGAAGACGGTGATCCCCTTGGCGTCGAGCTGGGTGATCACCTTGTCGACGACCGGGGTGATGTCGACGACCACGCTGTTGGCCTTCTTCAGGGCGGGGTCACCCTTGCCGGTGAGCACGGCCACCACCGCCGCGTGGGAGCGGCGGTTGGCCCTGTCCCACAGGGTGTGGAAGTACGTCGAGTTGAGCAGTTTGGTCAGCTGGGTCTGCACGAAGCCCTCGACCTGGTTGACGAGGGGCACGGCGAGGAACGAAGCCCGCTTGGGCAGGGCTGACTGGACCTTCTGTTCGACGTGGACCGACTCGAAGATCTTCTCGGTGGCCCGCTTGGCGATGAAGTCGGTGATCACCCGGTTCCGCGCCAGGGGAGCCATCGTCTCGACGTAATGGTCGGTGTTGGTGGTCGTGTTGACGGCCCAGTACGTGAGGACCGAGAGCGGAACCATCAGGGAGGCCAGGACGATCAGGATCCAGGCGATGACCCCCCGGGTGCGCGACAGGCGCTTTCGTTTCGGTCCCTCCGCCGGGGTCTTTGGGTCCGCCTCCGGCTCGGTCGCCGCCTTGTCGGAGGACGAGTCCGGCTTGCCGGAGGTCGCGGCGGACGCGGCCTTGTCGCCCAGGTCGTCGGCCTTGGGTTCGTCGGTCATTGGTCATCCCCTCGTTCAGTGGCCGCCGGGTGATCGCCCCCGCTTCGTCGCCCCTTCACTGGTGGTGCAGCCTCCCACGCGGTCCGACCCCTCACCACTCCCCGCTGCCCTCGGCCTCGGTCTCAGGCAGGGGGGCACCACCGCCCAGCGGGGGAACGGCCAGGGCCCTACTGCCTGTCCGCCGCAACATGGAAAAGGCGAGGGTGGGGAAGATGACCACCGACAACATGGCCGCCGCCACCAGGGCCGAGGCGTTCTGAGGTCGCATGTTGTGGGTCTGGACGCCGATCTGGGTGATGACGACGACGAGTGGGAGCGCCGTGGCCGAGAACAGGACCAGCGGCATCCGTTCGCCCGCGGCGGTCGCCCGGCGGTAGAGCAGGACCGGTGTCCCCCTGACCACCAGGAAGAGCCCGAGGAACAGGGGGATGTTGAGGATGAAGATCGGATCGTGCTCGAGTGCGGTGAGGTCGAAGCCCATGCCGCTCACGACGAAGAAGATCGGGATGAGGAACCCGAAGCCGATGGCCTCCAACTTGGAGCGGAGTGTCTCCTCAGTCGGGCCGCGGCTGGCGAGGCGGACGATGATCCCGGCGGTGAACGCGCCGAGGAGGACGTCGAGGCCGAGGGTGGAGGCCACCCACAAGAGAAGGACGATGAGGAGCACGGCGACCCGAACCGGCAGTTGGCTGCTGGTGTGCAGGTGCTTCTGGAGTAGCCCGACGAGGCGGGGCGACTGGGGGCGCATCGCCACCCAGGTGGCCCCGAGGGCCAGGAGCACGAAGGCCAGCAGCAACAGGGTGACCTTGCCCGGCGCGTCGGTCCCCAAGAGGAGGGCGATGGCCACGATGGGAGCGAATTCTCCGACGGTCCCGATGGCCAGGGCCTGGGAGCCGAAGCGCGAGTCGAGCATTCCCTCGTCCTTCCACATCGGGAGCAGCGTCCCGAGGGCTGTCGTGGTCAGCGCCAGTCCTGTGGTCAACCCGTCCAGCACGCGGCCCCTGGACTGCAGGGCGTAGCCGAGCCCGAGCCCGAGCCCGAGTGAGATCCCCCACCCGATGATGGCGAGCTCGATCGGTCGGCCCTTCACCCGCTGGAAGTCCAGTTCGTAGCCGGCGGTGAACATGAGAAAGGCCAGGCCCAACGAGGACAGCGAGAGGATGATCTTGGTGGTGTGGGCGATGTCGAGGACATCGGGGCCCACGACGATCCCAGCCAACAGCTCGAGCACGACGACATTGAGCCTGGCCTTGGGGAAGCGCTCGACGATGACCACCGTCACCACGGCGACGAATGCGATGACGGCCAGCGATCGAAGGTCCTCGGGGCTCATCGCCTCTCAGTCTGGTGCCGCCGGCCGGTTCCGAAGTGGACCGGACACGCCGGCACCGGGGTCACCCTCCCAGGAGCGGGGGTCGCCGACCGGCCCACGGCTCGGCCTGTTCGAGCTGGGCCGACAGCCGCAGGAGGACGGCCTCCTGCCACGGACCGCCCACCAGCTGGACACCGACGGGCAGGCCCTGGTCGCTCTCATGGATCGGGAGGCTGATCGCCGGCTGGCCGCTCACGTTGAACGGCGCGGTGAAGGCGGCCATGGCCAGCACGTCGGGCGGGGTCTCGCCCGGCCGGTCGTGGACCTGTTCAAGGACGGCGCCCGCCCGGGGTGGCTCGATGGCCATGGTCGGGGTGACCAGCACGTCGAACTCGTCCCCCCAGCGGGCCACCAGGCGTCGCGAGATCCTCTGGAGCTCCCCCAGGGCCCGGACCAAGGTGAGGCTGTCGACGGCCTTGCCGGCGGCCAGCCCGGCGACGTTGTGGGGTTCTATCTTGGCGAAGTCCACGTTGAGGTAGTCGCCGAAGCCCGAGTTGATGATGGGGAGGAACGACGTCAGCGCGTCGACGGAGAACAGTTCGATGTCGAGCGTGTCCACGTGGTGCCCGAGCTGCTCGAGGAGGGCCCCCACCCGGGCGACCGCCTGGCGGGGCGCAGCGGCCACTGCCACGCCGAGTGGGGCGCGGGTCAGCAGTCCGATCCTCAGGCGGCCGGGGTCCGCGCCGGCCTCGTCGGCGAAGGGCCGGTCCGGGACCGGGGCGTTGTACCAGCTCAAGCGGTCCGGCCCGGCGATCTGGTCGAGGACGGCGGCGGTGTCGGCGACCGTACGGGTGAGCACCCCCTCCACCGATGCCCCGAGCCAGCCCGGCACGATGGCCGGTACCCTGGCCCGGCTGACCTTCAGGCCGACCAGGCCGCTGCACGAGGCGGGGATCCTGATCGAGCCTCCGCCGTCGTTGGCGTGCCCGAGGGGGAACATCCCGGCGGCCACCGCCGCTCCCGAGCCGCCGCTCGAGCCGCCTGGCGTGTGGTCGGTGTCCCAGGGGTTGCGGGTGATCCCGTAGCGGAGGTTCTCGGTAACCGGGATCGGGCCGAACTCGGGGGTGTTGGTCCGGGCGGTCAGGTTGAAGCCGGCCCGGCGCAGGGCCGCCACCACCAGCTCGTCCTCGTCGGACCGCCCGTCGGGGGCGCCGTGGGACCCATAGGTCACCGGCCAACCCGCGACCGGGGTCAGGTCCTTGATCGGGATCGGGACCCCGGCGAACGGTGGGAGGTCCTCGACGCCGGCGGCCAGCGCGTCGGCGGTCCGGGCGGCAGTCGCCCGGGCCTCGTCGTCGTTGCGCCAGATCACGGCGTTGAGGGTGGGATTGAGCTTGTCCACCTGGTCAAGACACTGCTCGAGCAGTTCGACCGGGCTGAGCTGGCGGCGCCGGATGGCCGCCGCCAGCTCCGTAGCGGGGGTGAACGTGTCCATGCCGGGCACCCTACGGCACCGTCCGGGGGCCCTGCCCGGGCGCGCACCGGCCCCCGGGGAGCCGTCGTAGACTGAGGCCTGGAGCAGGGCCGACCCCGCCCCGGGGCGGCCGTGGGCCCGGACCCGTTGTCCGCGGGCAGCGGTTGCGCGAACATGACGGACGGATCCATCGGGGCGAGGAGGTCCACTACCGTGCTGGGCTCGAAGGGCATGGTCACAGAGGGGGAGGTCGGTGCCGCTCTCAGAGCATGAGCAGCGGATCCTGGCGGAGCTCGAGGAGTCGCTCGTCCGCCAGGACCCCGAGTTCGCCGAGCGCGTCCGCTCGGAGACCGTGTACCGTCACGCCGGCCGGTACTGCAAGTGGGCGGCGGTGACCTTCGTGGCCGGCGTGGCCATCCTGGTGGCCTTCTATTCGGAGTCGGTGCTGGTCGGGCTGCTGGGCGTGGCGATCATGTTCGCCTCACTGGTCGTCTTCGAGCGCAACCTGCGCCGAATGGGCAAGGCGGGTTGGCACGACCTGACCAGGTCCTTGCACGACGAGCAGCCCTCGGGGGCCACCGGTGGCATCGAGAACGCCGTCCACGGTGCCCGGGAATGGTTCCGAAGCCACCTGTTGCGCCGCGACCGCTGAGCGGTCCGACGCCTTGGGCCGCCTCTGTCTGGCCATCGACATCGGTGGCACCAAGATGGCGGTTGGGCTGGTCGACGAAGCGGCCCGGCTGAGCGGCCGGACATCGGTCCCCACACCCCGGTCAGAGGATCCCGAGGTGCTTTGGGCCGCGCTCGTCTCCGCGCTGGAGGCCACGCTCAGTTCGGCCCCGGTGCCCCCGTCGGTCTGCGGGGTGGGGTGCGGGGGACCGATGGAGCCGGGCGGTGGGTCGGTGTCGCCCCTCAACATCGGTGCCTGGCGGCACTTCGCGCTGCGGGGCCGGCTGGCCGAGCTGACGTCGCTGCCGACCTTCGTCGACAATGACGCGAAGGCGCTGGCGCTGGCCGAGGGCTGGTGCGGGGCCGCCCGGGGTGAGAGCGACTACCTCGCCATGGTGGTGTCGACCGGGATCGGTGGGGGGATCGTCACCGACGGTCGGTTACTGGACGGCCGCTCGGGCAACGCCGGGCACATCGGCCACGTCGTCGTCGAGCCCGACGGGCGCCGGTGCGCATGCGGGGGTCAGGGGTGCCTGGAGGCGGAGGCGTCGGGGACGGCGATCCGGGTGCTCACCGGTCGTCCCGCCGCCGAGGCTCCCCCGGCGGTGGTCGTCCGCACCGGCACCTTGGTCGGCCGGGCCATCGCCTCGGTGGCCAACCTGTTGGACCTTTCCCTGGCCGTCGTGGCCGGTTCGGTGGCCCTCGGCTACGGCGAGCCGTTCTTCAACGCCGCGCGGGCCGAGGTCGGGCGTCGCTGTGGCCTGGAATTCTCCTCGGGCACCCGTGTGGTGCCCGCCGGGCTCGGCGCCGACGGCCCGCTGATCGGTGCAGCGAGCGTCGGGTTCCGCGGGCTGAGCGCGACGAGCCCGGGGTGAGAGAACCCGAGCGTGCCCACGGATCGGGCCCGGTGACCGGGGACGGCGGGGGGTCCGCCGGCCGGCTGCTCGGCGCCGTGCTGGTGCGCCCGGGCCTGTGGCTGACCGCACTCGCCGTCCTCGTGCGCCTGGCCCGCTCGGGCTGGTGGCGGCGCTGGCCGCCGCTTCCCAGGGCCGACCCCGCCTACTGGCGCTTCCGCATGGAGACCGTCTACGGCGGCGACGGCCGAGGGCGGCCATCGAACGCCGACGCCCTGGCCTATCTCCGATGGTGTCGGAGGACGCCGGGGGCCCGCGGATAGCCTCTCGGTGATGGGGCGGGTCCTCCTGCTCAACGCGACCTACGAGCCGCTGGCCCTCGTGTCGGACCGTCGCGCCGTGGTGCTCGTGCTGTGCGGACGCGCCGAGGCCGTCGCCTTCCGCCCGGACTGCGCAGTGTTCCATTCGGCCCAGCTCTCGGTCGACGTCCCGGCGATCGTCCGCCTCTGCCACATGGTGCGCATCCCCCGCTGGGCGCGGACGCCGCCCCTCACCCGGCGCGCCGTGCTCCGTCGGGACGGCGGGCTGTGCGCTTACTGCTCGGAGCCGGCCGACACCGTCGACCACGTGGTCCCTCGGAGCCGGGGGGGGTCGCACGAGTGGTCCAACGTCGTGGCGTCGTGCAAGCGGGACAACCTCCGAAAGGGTGACCAGCTCCTCTCCGAGCTCGGTTGGGCGCTCTCGTTCAAGCCCGGCGCCCCCGAGGGCCATCTCTGGCGCCTGCGCCACCTCGCGGAGGTCGACCCCTTGTGGGAGCCCTATCTGGCTGCCGCCTCCTGACCCCCGGGCGCCCGGGCGCCGCCCGAGCGCCGCGGTGAGTGCCGGGACGCCCGGCCCCGGCCCCGACTGGTTCGACGTCGAGGCGTTCCGGCGGGTCGGGCACCGGGTGATGCTCGTCCGGCAGGTGACCGCCCCGGCCCTCGTCCTCGGCAGCACCCAGGATGAGGGCCTGGTCGACCGCCGCCGCGCCGCCCGAGAGGGGTTCGCCGTCGTGCGTCGTCGAAGCGGCGGGGGAGCGGTGCTCGTCGGCCCCGGCGACCCGTGGTGGGTCGACCTGTGGATCCCCCGCCACGATCCGTTGTTCGAGGCCGACGTCGGTCGATCGGCCCTGTGGGTGGGGGAGGCCTGGCTCGGTGCCCTCGAGGCGCTGGGCCTGGGCCACGCCGCTGAGCTACGGGTGCACCGGGGGTCGGCGGTGCGCGGTCCGTGGTCCGACACGGTCTGTTTCGCCGGGGTCGCGCCGGGCGAGGTGCTCGCCGCTGACCGCACGGCCCGCGGACCCGAGCGGCCGGCACGCAAGGTGGTGGGCGTCGCGCAGTGGCGGGGCCGGGAGGGGGCGCTGTTCCACAGTGCCGCCTACCGGCGGTGGGACCCCGGGCCCCTGGTCGACGTGCTGGCGGTCACCGCTGCTCGGCGCGAGGCGCTCGTCGAGGCCCTGCGTGCCGCGGCCGTCGGGCTCGAGGCCCTCGGCCTGAGCGCGCCGGGCCCCGCCCAGGTCGCTGGCGCCCTGTTGGCGTCGCTGCCCGACGACGCCCCCTGGTCGACCGAAGGTCCGGACTGAGCCCGGCGCCCCCCGCTGCTCAGGGAGGGCCGGTGCGCCCGGCGGCGGGCCAGCGGACGCTCGTCAGGCTCTCGGCCGCCGCCCAGAGGGAGCGGGCCACCGCGCCGTCGAGGGCCCGTCGGGGTGGGCGGGCCGGACCCGGTGGTCCGAGCAGTCCGAAGCGCCGGGTGGGCCCGTAGTAGCCCCCGGACCGGGCGTCGGGGCTGGTCGCCGCGAACAGCGTCGGCAGGGCGCCGTCGGCCGCGGACTGTGAAAAGCCCGGGACCCGGCCGGCCAGCTCGAAGAGGCTGGTCCCGCCCGTCTTGCCGTGTCGGGGCCCGGTCGTCTGGAGGTTGGTCCGGGCGAAGCCGGGATGGGCGGCATCGCTGAGCAGCCCCCAGTCCCCGGCCTCGGAGCGGCGGGCCAGCTCGAGGGCGAAGACCAACAGGGCCAGCTTGGACTGCCCGTAGGCGGCCCACGCCCCGTAGTGCCTCTCGAGCTGGAGGTCGTCGAGGTGGAGACGGGCCGGGAACCGGGCGGCACCGCTGCTCAGGCTCACCACCCGGGGGGCGGGTGCCGCCCGCACGAGGTCGACGAGCAGGCCGGTGAGGGCGAAGTGCCCGAGGAAATTGGTGGCGAGTTGGAGCTCGAACCCGTCTGCCGTCACCTCGCGCCGGGGGACCGCCATGATCCCGGCGTTGTTGATCAGCAGGTCGATCGGCCGGTCCGCCCGTCGGCGGCGGTCGGCGAACGCGGTGACCGACTCGAGGCTGGAGAGGTCGAGCGCCTCTCGTGTCACCTCGACGTCGGGTGCCGCGGACCCGATGTCCCGGGCCGCCGCCTCGCCCTTCTCGGCGTTCCGGGTGGCGAGGACGACGTCGGAACCGGCCAGGGCCAGGGCTCTCGCTGCCTCCAGGCCGATTCCGCTGTTGGCCCCGGTGACGACGGCCAGGCGGCCGGTCTGGTCGGGGATCTGGGCCGTGGTCCACGGAGCGGTCATGCCTCGAATGTACGGGCGCGAGCGAACCGCCGGCGCGACCCGCCTCCCCCCGAAACCCCCGTCGCGCGCTGAGGCGATTCCCTTGTTGAGCCCGTGGCCTTTCCCCGGCGGCGCCCCGCCGAGGGCGCCCCATGGTTGACCGGTGGGGGATTGGGGCGTAAAGTGGCGCGAAGTGGTTCTGAAGGGCGGGTTAGGGCGCGATTGCGGGGAGCGTCGTGGGAGATCAGGCCGGTGGCAGGTTTCGTTGGCAGGTACGAGCACACGCTCGACACCAAGGGCAGGGTGATCCTGCCGGCCAAGTTCCGCGCCCCCTTCGAGCACGGCGGCTTCCTCACCGAGAACCGGGAACGCTGCCTGGCCCTGTGGACGCCAAGCGAGTTCGAGCTGCAAAAGGCGTCCATGCAGGAGCGGGCGGCCGGCGGGCGCACGGGGCGGAACCGGGCCCGACTGTGGGCCGCCAATTCGTCGGAGGTGGAGATCGACCGGCAGGGCCGGATGGCCATCCCGTCGCATCTGCGCGAGTTCGCCTCGCTGGAGGGCGATGTGCTCGTGGCCGGGGCCATCGACCGGGTGGAGCTGTGGAACCCGTCGGTGTGGCGGGACCGGGTCGTCCCCGAGGAGCGGTGGTTCCTCGAGGACGAGGACGAGGACGAGTGAACGGACAGGAGGCGACCGCACCAAGCACCAGCAACGAACGAGAGCCGGACCGAACCGCACGCGGCATCCGGATCATGCGCAGCCCCTCGACTGGCGGCACGGTGGAAGACTTCTCCTCCGCCCTCTTCCCCCCTGGTCGACCGGGGAGACTCCCCGGGAACACCTCGCCCGTCGGGGGGCTGCGGATGAGCCAGGATTTCGCACACGACCCGGTGATGGTCAACGAAGTCGTGGCGTTGCTCGCGCCGGTCCCCGCCGGCGTCCTGGTCGACGGGACGCTCGGCGGTGGCGGTCATGGTGCGGCCGCGCTGGCCGCCCACTCCCACCTGGACCTGCTGGGCCTCGACCGTGACCTCGACGCGCTAGCGGCCGCCCGTGACCGACTGGCGCCGTTCGGCAGCCGGGTGACCCTCCGCCACGCCCGGTTCTCCGAGATGGGTGCCGTCGTGAGCGAGATCCTTGGCGCCGGGACCCCGGTGGTGGCGGTCCTGCTCGACCTCGGGGTCAGCTCGCCCCAACTCGATCGGCCCGAGAGGGGGTTCTCCTACCGCTCCGAAGGGCCGCTCGACATGCGGATGGACCGCACCGAGGGCACCGGCGCGCTCGAGCTGGTGAACGGGGCGACCCCCGACGAGCTGGCCCGGCTCTTCGCCGCCAACGGCGAGGGCCGCCTGGCCCGACGCATCGCCCGGGCCGTGGTCGCCGCCCGGCCGATCTCCACGACGACCGAGCTGGCCGACGTGGTGTCCGGCGCGGTCCCCGCCGCCGCCCGCCGCCGGGGGCATCCGGCCCGACGGGTCTTCCAGGCACTGCGGATCGCCATCAACGACGAGATCGGCGAGCTCGCGGCGGCGCTGCCGTCGGTGGTCGAGCTCCCGGTGGTGGGCGGACGCAGCATCGTCATCGCCTATCACTCCGGCGAGGACCGCCTGGTCAAGGCGGCCTTCGCCGAGGCCGCCAGCGGCGGGTGCACCTGCCCGCCGGGACTGCCCTGCGGGTGCGGTGCCAGCCCGGCCCACCGCCTCGTCTTCCGGGGTGCGAGGAAAGCCGGCCCAGAAGAGGTCTCGCGCAATCCACGGGCCGAGGCGGCCCGCCTGCGGGCTCTCGAGCGGACCGAGGCCGTCCGGTGAGCCCGGCCACCGCCACCGTCAGCCGTCGGCCTGCCGCCGCGCCTCGCCCGGCGCCCCGCCGTCCCCCCCTGCGGGCCGTCGAGGGAAGCGAGCACCGCCGCCTGGGCCGCCGCCGTGTTGCCCAGGTGCTCTCGCTGGCGCTCGTGGGCGGAAGCCTCCTGACCGTTGTGCTCGGACACGCCATGGAGGCCCAGACCCAGGTCCGACTGTCGGGCGTGCAGTCGGCCCTGTCGGCCGAGCAGACCGCCCACCGCGAGGACGTCTTGGCCCTGGCGCAGCTCGAGATGCCGTCGCGCATCGCCGCCGAAGCCCAACAACAGCTCCACCTGGTCACGCCGTCACAGGTCGACCAGCTGCCGTCGGTCCCGCTGACGACGCCGCTGGCGGCCCCCAAGGTCGGGGCGGCTCCGGCCGCGGCGACGACCGCCACCAAGAGCCCGACCACAACCCCGACGACGACCGCGACCCCGTCGTCGGCGGCGCGCCCGGCATCTGCGGTCAGGGAGTCGGCGACCGCCCCGGCGGGCGCCAGACCGCCCGGCTCGTCCGGGCCGACACGCGCCACGACCGGAGCCGGGCAGGTTGCCTCGGTTCCGGGTCAGTGAGTCCCGCCCGGACGCTCGCGCCACCGACCCGGACCAGGGGGGTGGGGGACGGGCACCCGAGGTCCCGACCTCGCCCCGAGCCCGGCCGCTCTGCGGGGCCCCGGGTCCCCGACAACGGGCGACCCTCGGCCCCTGCCCGCCCGGCGGGGTCCCGGGCCCGGCGCGCGCCGTCGGGCGCCGCCGCCCGTAGCGTGCTCGGCCGGCGCATCCGCTTCATCCGGCTGGTCCTCGTGGCCGTGTTCCTCCTCTTGACGGCGCGTCTGGTCGACATCCAGGTGCTCAGCTCGGGCCAGTACCGGGCAGCCTCGGCCCAGGAGCTCACCCAGCCCGTGACTATCCCTGCCCTGCGCGGGAGCCTCTATGACCGCAACGGCCAGTTGCTCGCCCTGTCGATCCCGACCAAGGCGGTCCTGGCCGACGACTTCCAGGTGCAGCACCCGGTGAGCGAGGCGCTGGCGCTCGCACCGTTGCTCGGTACGTCGCCCACCCGGCTGGCCGCGCAACTCCAGCAGCGTTCGGGCTACGTGCCGCTGGCCACCAACGTGTCGCTGACCCGGGCCAACGAGATCGCGGCCGGGAACTTCCAGGGGATCAACCTGGTCGACAGCTCGGTGCGCAAGGTGCCCAACGGGAATCTGGCGGCGCCGGTGATCGGCATGGTGAACGGGTCGGGTGCCGGCGCGGCCGGGCTTGAGTACGAGGACAACCGGCTCTTGGCCGGCAAGGCCGGGAGCGAGCAGCTGCTCGAGTCGCCGACCGGTGTCCCGTTGCCGGGGACACCGGTGGAGAAACTGGCTCCCTCGGACCCGGGCACCGGCTTGGAGCTCACCTTGGACGAGCCTCTCCAGTACGAGACCGAACAGGCCCTGGGGGCCCAGATCGTCTCGTCCAATGCCGTGAGCGGCGTCGCCGTGGTGATGGACGTCAAGACCGGGGACATCCTCTCGATGGCCAACCTGGTGGCCAACGATGCTGGCGCCGGTGCCTCGGCGATCTCGGCGTCGAGCCAACCCGACAAGGCGATCACCATCGGACCGGGCGGGCCGGTCAATGAGGCCCCGAGCAATCTGGCCGTCAGCCAGCTCTACGAGCCCGGGTCGGTCTTCAAGCTGGTGACCTTCTCGGCCGCCCTGCAAGACGGCGTCATCAGCCCCAACTCGACGTTTAGCGTTCCCGATCAGATCCGCCTGGACGGTTCGACCTTCCACGATGCCGAGCCGCATCCCACCGAGGAGCTCACGGCCACCCAGATCCTGGCCCAGTCGTCGAATATCGGGACCTCCGAGATCGCCGAGGGGCTCGGGGAGAGCCGGCTGCTCCAGCAGGTCCACAACCTCGGCTTCGGCCAGGCGACCTCCCTCGACTTCCCCGGGGAGTCGCCGGGGCTGCTCATCGGGCCCTCGCAATGGGAGCCGACGGACCTGGTGTCGCTCCCGATCGGCCAGGTGGACGCGGTCAATGCCCTCCAGGTCCTCGACATGTACAACGCCGTGGCCAACGGCGGCGTGTTCATCGAACCGCGCCTGGTCCGGGCCACCGTCTCTCCGGGCGGCGCCGTTGCCCCCGCCGCGCCGTCGGCCACCCATCGCGTGATCTCGCCGGCGACCGACGCCGAGCTCACGTCGATGCTCGAGCAGGTGGTCGATGTCGGGACGGGGACCAGTGCCGTCGTGCCCGGCTACACCGTCGCCGGGAAGACAGGCACGGCCCAGATCCCGACCGTCGGCCGGGACAGCTACGTGACCGGGGCCTACATGGCCTCGTTCGTCGGGTTCGCACCGGCGGTCAACCCCACCCTGGCCGCCATCGTCGTCCTCGATCGCCCGACGCCGATTTTCGGGGGGACGGTGGCCGCGCCGGTGTTCGCCAAGATCATGAGCTACGCGCTACACCGCTATGACATCCCGACCACCCCCGGGGCGTCCACCCAGGGCCCCCAGGGTGCGACCGCCGCCTCACAGACCCAGGACATCACGTGAGGGCTGACCTGGGGGATCGCCTGGGGGGGCGGCGCCGCGGGTACCATCGGCCGGTCGGCCGGTCGCCGCACGGACAGTCCGTGCCGGTCACGCCCCGGCCCGCCCGCCCGTACCCGTGCAGATGAACCTGTTGCTCGACGAGATCGAGGTGCTCGAGACGGCGGGCGACCCTTCCGCCGTCGACGTGCGCGGCATCGAGCACGACAGCCGGCGGGTGAGCGCCGGCGACCTGTTCTTCTGCCTTCCCGGGCACGGGACCGACGGTCACGACCACGCGGCGGCGGCGGCCGAGCGCGGGGCCGTCGGCCTGGTGTGCGAGCGGCTCGTGAGCGATCCCCCCGCCCGGGCCGTCCCCCAGGCCAGGGTGGCCGAGGGCACGATCCGGCCGGCCATGGCCACCGTGGCGGCGGCGTTCTTCGGACACCCGTCGCGCCAGTTGCTGATGGCCGGGGTCACCGGCACCAACGGGAAGACGACGGTCACGGCGCTGCTGGCCGGCATCCTCGCCGCCGCCGGCCACCCGTCGGTGGCCATCGGGACCCTGACCGGCGCACGGACCACGCCCGAGTCGCCCGAGCTGCAGGCCGAGTTGGCCGCCATCCGTGACGCCGCCGACCCCGACGGGCCCGAGCCCGCCGTCGCCCTGGAGGTCTCGAGCCACGCCCTGGTGCAGGCCCGGGTGGACGGGGTCCACTTCGACGTCGTGGTTTTCACGAATCTGGGCCATGACCACCTGGACTTCCACAAGACGATGGAGGCCTACTTCACCGCCAAGGCCTCACTGTTCACCCCCGAACGGGCCGTGCGCGGTGTGGTCAACGCCGACGACCAATGGGGGAGACGGCTCCTCGGCGAGGCGCGGATCCCGGTCGTCGCCGTGCGGCGCGAGGCGGTCTCGGACGTGGCGGTGGCGCCCGGCCGCACCGAGTTCACCTGGCGCGGCCGCCGGGTCGTGCTGGCCCTGACCGGCTCGGTCAACGTCGACAACGCCCTGCTGGCCGCGGAGGCGGCGGTGTGCCTGGGCGTCGACCCCGACGTCGTGGTGACCGGTCTGGCCGCCACCCGGCCGGTCCCGGGCCGCATGGAGGTCGTCGCCGCGCCGAGCCCGTCCGGTCCGCCGTTCACCGTGCTCGTCGACTACGCCCACACCCCCGATGGGCTGGAGGTGGCCCTGGGCGAGAGCCGCCGGCTGGCTGGCCCCGACTCCCGGGTGCTGGTGGCTTTCGGGTGCGGGGGGAGCCGCGACCGGACCAAGCGGCCCCTGATGGGCGCGGTGGCGACCAACCTGGCCGACCTCGTCGTCGTGACCTCGGACAACCCGCGCGACGAGGAGCCCGGCGCCATCATCGACGAGATTGTCGCCGGCGCTGTGCCGTCGGACGCCGACGCCTTGGCCGCCGGCCGGCTCGTCGTCGAGCCCGACCGCCGGCGGGCCGTGACCCGTGTGATCGAGGCGGCACGGCCCGGCGACGTGGTGCTGATCGCCGGCAAGGGCCACGAGACCTACCAGGAGATCGGCGGCCGTCGGGTCGACTTCGACGACCGCTCGGTGGCCGTCGAAGCCCTCGGCCTTTCGTGGTCCGGTGACCCCGCAGCCTGGGCCGCCGCCGTCGACGGACGGGACTGAGCGGTGCTCTCGCTCATGTCGTCGGGGGGCGTCGCCTTCTGGCTGGCCATCCTCGGGACGCCGCTGCTCATGCGCTGGCTCAAGCGCCGCGAGATCGGCCAGCACATCCGGGAGGACGGCCCGGCGAGCCACAGCGCCAAGGCGGGCACGCCGACCATGGGCGGCCTGGCCATCGTGGGCGCCGTGGTGGTCGGTTACGTGGTCGGCCACCTCGGGACCGAGGTCCGTTTCTCGCGTACCGGCTACCTCATCATCATGGCCGTCGTCCTGTTCGGCGTCATCGGTTTCCTCGACGACTGGATCAAGGTCCGGCACAAGCGGAGCCTGGGCCTCAATAAGCGGGGCAAGCTGATCGCCCAGATCGGCGTGAGCGTGCTCTTCGCCGAGTTGGCCGTGCACTGGGCCCACACCTCCACCGCGCTCTCTTTCACGAGCGTGAGCACCCCGGGGATCCAGATGGGCCAGTACCTGTGGGTGCTGTTCGCCATCTTCGTCCTCGTCGGCACCTCCAATGCGGTCAACCTGACCGACGGCCTCGACGGCCTGGCCGCCGGATCGGCGACCTTCTGCTTCGCCGTCCTGGCCATCATGGGCTATTGGATCTTCCGGCACGTGGGCATCTACCACGTGCTCCCGGCGTCGGCCATCGACCTGGCCCTGGCGGCGGTCGCCCTGGCCGGGGCCGGACTCGGCTTCTTGTGGTGGAACGCCGCCCCGGCCAAGATCATCATGGGCGACACCGGCTCGCTGGCCATCGGGTCGGGGCTCGGCGCGCTATGTCTGTTGTTGAACCTCGACCTGCTGCTCCCGATCATCGGAGGACTCTTCGTGATCGAGACTCTCTCGGTCATCGCCCAGATCATCAGCTTCCGGTTCTTCGGCAAGCGGATCTTCCGCATGGCGCCCTTCCATCACCACTTCGAGCTGGTGGGGTGGCCCGAGACCACGGTGATCGTCCGCTTCTGGATCCTCGGCGGACTCTTCGCCGCGCTTGGGCTGGGGATCTTCTACGGCGTCTTCCTCTCGGTGGCCCACTTCACGTGAGCAGGTTCCCCCACTTGGGGCCGGCCAGCGGCGAGGCTGGTGGGGTGCACGGGCCCGACCAGGGACGCCCGGCGCCGGCGGGCGGTGCCCGTTGACGCCCGCGAAGCGTCCGAGCACATCGGCGCGCCACGAGCGGCCGACCCGGCCGGCCGGGGTGGTCCAGGCGGTGCGCCGGGTGCAGACGTCGTCGGTCATCTTGGTCCTGGTCGGGCTGCTCTGCGCCATCGGGCTGGTGATGGTCGGCTCGGCCTCTGAGGTCATCTCGATCTCGACGTATGGCACCCCGTGGGCCATCTTCATCCGCGAGGCCATCTGGATGGTCGTCGGCGTGCTGGCCCTGGTCATGGCCAGCCGCTTCGACTACCGCAAGTGGCGACGACTGCGACTGGTGCTGCTGGTGGCCACCTTCGTGCTCCTCCTGGCCGTCTTGGTGCCAGGGGTCGGGGTGCACTCGGGCGGGTCGAGCCGCTGGATCGGTTTCGGACAGCTCCGGATCCAGCCCTCCGAGCTGATGAAGCTGGCCCTGGCCGTGTTCGGCGCCGACCTCATCGCCCGGCGCGAGGAGCAGGGGGCGAGCTCGCGCACCATCGTCGGGCCGCTGCTCTTGGTCACCGCGGCGGCGGCGGGTCTCATCGTCGTCCAGCCCGACATGGGGACCGCCCTCGTCTTGGGCTGTGTGACCATGGCGCTGCTCTTCGCCTCGGGCGTGCCCATGGCCCCGATCATGAAGCTGCTGGCCGCCCTGGGCGTCCTGGCCCTGGTCGTCGGTCTGATCGACCCGTACCGGCGGGCCCGGCTGCTCTCGTTCCTCGACCCCGCCGCCCACTCGTCGGGCACCGGCTACCAGGTGGTCCAGTCCCTGATCGGCCTGGGGTCGGGCCACCTGTACGGGCTCGGGCTCGGGGCCGGTCGCCAGAAGTGGGGGTACCTGCCCAACGCCCACACCGACTTCATCTTCTCGGTGGTGGGGGAGGAGCTCGGGCTCATCGGCGCCCTGTGCGTCCTGTTCTTGCTCGGGGCGTTCGCCTGGTTCGGGCTCCGGGTGGCCGCCCGGGCCGGCGACCGCTTCGGCGGCCTCCTGGCGGTGGCCCTGGTGGCCTGGATCTCGGCCGAGACGGTCATCAACGTGGGGGCCGTGATCGGGGTCCTGCCGGTCACCGGCATCCCGTTGCCCTTCATCTCGTTCGGTGGCTCCTCGCTGGTCATCACCATGGCGGCCGCCGGCATCCTGGTGAACATCGCCCGCCACGAACGCGAGCTGCCGGCCCACCGGGACCCCCGGGCGGCCGCCCGCCGGGCCCACCCCTCACGTCCGGCGGCTCGGAGCGGGTCGGCCCGGTGACCCCACGGCGCTACGCCGTGGTGGCCGGTGGCGGAACGGGGGGACACGTCCTGCCGGCCCTGGCCGTCGCCCGGGCCTTGGTCGACCTGGGCCACGAGCCCTCGAGCATCGAGTTCGTCGGCTCGCGCCGGGGTCAAGAGGCCGTGCTGTTGGCCGACGCCGGGTTCCCGTTGACCTTGTTGCCGGGGCGGGGCATCTCGCGCCGGGTGGGGGCGCGCGAGGTGGTGGCCAACCTGGCCGCCCTGGCCGCCCTGGCCTGGTCGGTGGTCCGCGCCCTTTGGGCCCTGGCCCGGTGGCGCCCCAAGGTGGTGGTGGCCGTCGGTGGTTATGCCGCCTTCCCGGCCGGGGTGGCGGCCGTCGCCCTGCGGATCCCCCTGGTGGTGGTCAACGTCGACGCCGTGCCCGGCCGGGTCAACCGCCTGTTGGGGCGTTTCGCCGCGGCCAGCGCCGTCTCGTTGCCCGGGACCCCGCTGCCCCGGGCGACGGTCACCGGTACACCGGTCCGTGCCGAGCTGGTGACCGTCGAGCGGGGCCCGGGCCCGGCCGCCGCCGCCCGGCGCGCCCTCGGCCTCCCGGCCGATCGGGCGACGGTCGGGGTCTTCGGTGGTTCGCTCGGTGCCCGGCGGCTCAACGAGGCGGTGGCCGCCCTGGCCATTGGGTGGGCCACCCGGGGCGACCGGGCCGTCTACCACGTCACCGGGCGACGGGAGTGGGACCGGGTCTCGAAGCACACCGGGCGCCAACCCGGGCCGCCAGGCGACCTCGCCTACACCGTGGTGCCGTTCGAAGAGCGGATGGCCCTGCTCTACGCGGCGGTCGACGTCATGGTCTGCCGGGCCGGTGCCATCACCGTGGCCGAGCTGGCGGTGACCGGCACCCCGGCGGTGCTGGTGCCGTTGCCCAACGCGCCCGGAGACCACCAGAGCGCCAACGCCCGGGCCCTGGTCGAGCGGGGCGCCGCCGTGGTGGTGCCCGATGCGTCCTGCGACGGGCCGAGGCTCGGCGAGGTGCTCGACGGCCTGCTGGACGACCCGGGCGAACTGGTGGCCATGGCGGAGGCGGCCTCGGGGCTGGGCCACCCCGACGCGGCGCAGCGGGTGGCCGAGCTGGTGGTGGCCCATGCCCGCTGAGCCCGGACCGACCGGCCCGACGGGCGCCGACTTCGACCTCGACCGGCGGCGGCGGATCCACGTCGTCGGGGTGGGCGGGGCCGGGATGAGCGCCATCGCCACGGTGCTCTTGGGCATGGGCCACCGGGTGACCGGCAGCGACCTGAAGGCGTCGCCGGTCACCGAGCGCCTGGCCGCCCAGGGGGTCGAGGTGTTCATCGGCCATCGCGCCGAGCACGTCGCGGGGGCAGAGGCCGTCACCTTCTCGCCCGCCGTCGCCCGAGGCAACGTCGAATTGGTGGAGGCGGAGCGCCGGGGGATCCCGCTCATCTCGCGGGCCGAGGTGCTGGCGGCGGTGGCCGCCACCAAACGGTGCATCGCCGTGGCCGGGACCCACGGCAAGACCACCACCTCGTCCATGCTGGCCCTGGTCCTGGTGGAGGCGGGCCTGCGGCCGTCGTTCCTCATCGGGGCCGACGTCAACGAGATCGGGACCAACGCGGCCTGGGACGAGGGCCGGTGGCTGGTGGTGGAGGCCGACGAGAGCTACGGGACCTTCCGGGCCCTGCGGCCCGAGATCGCCGTGCTGACCAACGTCGAGCCGGACCACCTCGACTACTACGGGACCTTCGACGCCCTGCGCGAGGCCTTCGCCCAGTATCTGGGCCAAGCCCAAGGGGCAGCGGTGGTGGGGGCCGACGACCCGGTGGCGGCCGACCTCGGCCGACGTCACGGCGCCCTCGGCGTCGGGCTCGACCGGGGGGCGTCGTACGTGATGTCCGAGGTGGAGCTGTCCCGCAGCTCGGCTCGCTTCGCCCTGGCCGGCCCCGGTGGCCCGCTCGGGCGCATCGAGGTACCGATGCCCGGGCTCCACAATGCCCGCAACGCGGCGCTGGCCGCCGTCGCCGCCCTTGTCGCCGGCGCCCCCTTCGCCGCCGCCGTCAGCGCCCTGGCCCGCTTCGCCGGGGTGCCCCGGCGCTTCGAGTTCCGGGGTGAAGCCAACGGCGTCACCTTCGTCGACGACTACGCGCACCTGCCCGGCGAGGTCCGCTCTGTCCTGGCCGCCGCCCGGGCCGGGGGCTGGCAGCGGGTGGTGGCCGTCTTCCAGCCCCACCGCTACAGCCGCACCGCCGCGCTGGCCGCCGAGTTTGGGTCCGCCTTCGCCGACGCCGACGTGGTGGTGGTGACCGACGTCTACAGCGCCGGCGACCCCCCCATCCCCGGGGTGTCGGGCCGGCTGATCGTCGACGCGCTGGGTGCGGTCGATCCGACCAAGCCGGTCCGCTACGCCCCGAGCCGCGAGCAGTGGCGCGAGGTGGTTGGCTCGCTCCTCGAGCCCGGCGACCTGTGCTGCACCTTGGGGGCGGGCGACCTGACCTCGCTGCCCGACGACCTTTTGGCCGAGCCCCGGTGGTGAACGCCGGGGCCGGCCGGGGCGCCGAGCTGGACGCGTTGGCGGCCCGCCTCGGGACCCTGGCCCGCCGGGACCAGCCCCTGGGGGCGCTCACCACCTACCGGGTCGGCGGCCCGGCCTCGGTCATGGTGGAGGCGGCCAGCGAAGACGACCTCCTCGCCGTGCGCCGGGCCCTGGCCGCCCACCCGGTGCCGGTGGTCGTGGTGGGGAGGGGTTCGAACATGCTGGTGGCCGACGCCGGCTTCGAGGGCCTGGCCGTCCGGGTCGCCCTGGACGGCCTCGAGATCCCCCCGCCGGACCCCGTTGCCCAAGACCGCGGGTCCGGCGGCGGACTGCGCGTCGTCCGGGCCGGCGGGGGGGTCGGCCTGCCTGTGCTGGCCCGCCGGACGGTGGAGGCCTCGCTGAGCGGGCTCGAGTGGGCGGTCGGGGTCCCCGGATCGGTGGGTGGGGCGGTGCGGATGAACGCCGGCGGGCACGGGTCCGACACCGCCTCGGTGCTGGTGCGGTGCCGCTGGCTCGCCCTGCTGGGCCGGGGGGGCGGCGAGGACGGTCCGGCGGCTCTCGGCCTCGGCTACCGGCGGTCGTCGCTCGGCCCGTCCGACGTCGTGGTCTGGGCTGAGTTCGGGCTCCGCCCCGGGGACCAGGTGGCGGGCCGCGAGGCCATCGCCGAGATCGTCCGGTGGCGCCGACAGCACCAGCCGGGTGGCTCGAATGCCGGCTCGGTCTTCACCAACCCGCCGGGCGACGCCGCCGGCCGCCTGGTGGAGGCGGCCGGCCTAAAGGGTTTCGCGCTCGGATCGGCCCGGGTGAGTGACAAGCACGCCAACTTCATCCAAGCCGACGCCGGGGGCTCGGCCGACGACGTCCGACGCCTCATCGATCATGTCCGGGCGGCGGTGGCCGAACGCTTCTCGGTCGACCTCGTGCCCGAGGTCCGCCTGATCGGGTTCCCCGAGGCCGACAATGGAGCCGGTGGTCGCGATGGTGACGGTGACGGCGCGGTGAGCGGGAGCGGGCCCTGAGCCCCCCGCCGGCGGCGGCGCCCAGCCGGCCGCGCCCCGCCGCCGGCACCCAGTTGCCGATCGACCCGAGGATCCGCCAGCGGCGGGCCGCGGTCCGCCGCAAGAAGGGCCACCGGCGGCTCTGGCTCCTCGTCGGGGCGGCGGCGCTGTGCGTGCTGGTCGTCGGCGGGTGGTTCCTGCTCCACACCCGCCTGTTCAGCGCGCGGGTGGTCACGGTCACCGGCTCGCTGCACACCCCGAGTGCGGCCGTCGTCGCCGCCGCCGGCCTGGGGCAACTTACCCCGCTGCTCGATGTCAACCCGGCGGCGGCGGCGGCCCGGGTGGAGACGCTGCCCTGGGTGCAAAGGGCGACGGTGGAGCGTCACTGGCCCGACGGCGTCTCGATCGCCGTGGTCGAACGCACGCCGGTGGCCGTCGTGGCCGCCGCCGGGGGCGCGTGGGCCGAGGTGGACGCCACCGGGCGGGTCCTGGCGGTGTCGGCCACGGCGCCAACCGGCATCCTCAAGGTGGCAGCCCCGGTGACCGCGGGGGCTCCGGGGACGGCGCTCGCCCCGGGCGCCCTGCCGGGCCTGACCGTGGCGGCGTCTCTCCCGCCCGCCTTCGTTGGCCAGGTCACCGAGGTGGACGTCGGGCCCGGCGGAGCGGTCACGTTGCGCTTGACGACACCGGTGACCGTCGACCTCGGTTCGACGGCCCAGCTGTCGGCCAAGTACGAGGATGTGGCGGCTCTCCTGGCCGGGGCCACGCTGACGTCGGGCGACGTCCTCGACGTCAGCGTCCCCGAGTCGCCCGTGGTCAGCGGGCCGTGACCATGGCACGGGGGCCTGCTGGATCTGTGCGACACTTCGGTGAGAGTCCCATGACCGTTCGGTTGCTTGACCCCGACCAGCACCACCCGTATCGTGTGGGCGCGTCGTCGCCTGGACGGCTTCAACCTCCGCAAAAGGTTGAGGGAATCGGGGGTGGGAGTGCGGGTCCCGATTTGTCGCCGGCACGTGGGGGGATGACCGACATCGCGATCGGCCGGCGATCGCTCCAGCATCGAGGGAGTTCATGACCGTTCCGCAGCAGAGCAACTACCTCGCCGTCATCAAGGTGGTCGGCGTGGGCGGGGGCGGGGTGAACGCCGTCAACCGGATGATCGACTCGGGACTGCGCAACGTCGAGTTCATCGCAGCCAACACCGACGCTCAGGCGCTCCTCATGAGCGACGCCGACCTGAAGCTCGACATCGGGCGCCAGCTGACCAAGGGCCTGGGCGCCGGGAGCGATCCCGAGGTGGGCCGCCAGGCGGCCGAGGAGCACCGGGCCGAGATCGAAGAGGCGCTGCAGGGCGCCGACATGGTGTTCATCACCGCCGGCAAGGGCGGCGGCACCGGGACCGGCGGGGCGCCGGTGGTGGCCGAGGTCGCCAAGTCGCTCGGGGCGCTCACCATTGGCGTGGTCACCCGCCCGTTCACCTTCGAGGGCCGGCGCAGGGCCATGCAGGCCGAGAAGGGCATCCAGGTCCTAAAGGACAAGGTCGACACCCTGATCGTCATCCCCAACGACCGGCTCCTCACCGTCTCGAACGACAAGACCTCGATGGTGAACGCCTTCCGCATCGCCGACGAAGTGCTCTTGCAGGGGGTGCGGGGTATCACCGACCTGATTACCGTGCCCGGGCTCATCAACACCGACTTCGCCGACGTGAAGATGGTGATGACCAACGCCGGCACCGCCATCATGGGCATCGGTGCCTCGAGCGGCGACGGCCGGGCGGTGAACGCGGCCCGCGCCGCCATCACCAGCCCGCTCCTCGAGGCCTCGATCGAGGGTGCCCGCGGGATCCTCCTCAACATCGCCGGCGGCACCGATCTCGGGCTCTTCGAGGTGAACGAGGCGGCGGAGATCATCCACTCGGTGGCCCACCCCGACGCCAACATCATCTTCGGCGCGGTGATCGACGACAACATGGGCGACGAGGTCCGGGTGACGGTGATCGCGGCGGGATTCGAGCGCTGGGAGGAGGGGACCCGCCCGGCCGGCGTGGGGGCGGCCGAGTCCTCCGAACGCAGCCAGGTCCTCGGCCTCGAGCCGGTGACCACGGTCGATATCTTCGCCGACGCCCCCGACGAGGAGATTGACCTCGGGGACGACGACTTCGACGTGCCGTCGTTCCTGCGCTGACCGCACTGCGTGGCCACCCCCGAGGACGTCGCCCGGGCCCTGGACCGAGTCCGTCGGCGGATCGAGTCGGCCGGGGGGGACCCCGAGGCGGTGCGGGTGGTGGCGGTGACCAAGGGATTCGGCGCCGACGCGATCGAGGCGGCGCTGGCCGCCGGACTGTCCGACGTGGGGGAGAACTACGCCCAAGAGCTGGTGGCCAAGCACGGCGAGCTGGGCCCGACGGCCGCCCGGGCCCGTTGGCACTTCCTCGGTGCCGTGCAGCGCAACAAGGTCCGCACCCTCGCCCCGCTCGTCGACTGCTGGCAGAGCGTCGCCAGGCTGGCTGAAGGGGCCGAGATTGCCAAGCGGGCCCCCGGGGCGACGGTCCTCGTGGAGATGGAGACGACCGGCTCGCCGGGTCGCAACGGGTGCCCGCCACCGGGGGTGCCGGGGCTGGTGGGCGCGCTGGGCGACCTCGAACTGCGGGTCGCCGGGCTGATGACCGTGGCCTCACCGGACCCGCTCGACGCCGCCCGGGGATTCCGGGGCGTCCGCGAGATGGCCGACCGGCTCGGCCTGGCCGAGCGGTCGATGGGGATGACCGGCGACCTGGAGTTGGCCGTGGCCGAGGGCTCGACCATGGTGCGGGTGGGCCGGGCATTGTTCGGGGACCGTCCCCTGCGCCAGGGGTCCGCGGGCCGCGTTCGGGCTGCGTCACCGCCCGGTCCGGGCGACCGCCGAGGGTGACGGGACGGTGACGCACGTGTCGGGAGGGGTCCGCCCACCTGCGGATGGACGCACTACGCTGTGAACGAGGAGACATGCCATGGCCACCTCATTCCTGAAGAAAACGATGGTCTACCTCGGACTACTCGACGACGAGTACGACGAGTACGACGACTACGACGAGCGGGGCACCCGCGGGTACTCGGCGGCCACCCGGCCCGACCCCCGGGCGACCGAGGTCGAAGAGCCCGAGGACCGGCAGGCGCCGTCCCCGGTTGGTCGCATCCGCACCCTGCCCCGGGAGGGGACGGTGCAGCCCCAGGCCCAAGCCCAGCCGACGGTTACCCCTCGACCCTCAACCACGTCGGCCTCGGTGCGGCCGATGAGCGTGGGCGACGCGGCGAAGGTGCACGTCGTCGCGCCATCGCGCTTCGGCGACGCGAAGGAGATCGCCGACGTCTTGAAGGGGAACCGGCCGGTTATCGTCAACCTCCAGGTGGCCGACCGTGACCTGCAGCGCCGGATGATCGACTTCTGCAGCGGCGTGACCTACGCGCTCAGCGGCGAGATGGAGAAGGTGGCCGACGAGGTGTTCCTCCTCGCGCCGACCAACGTGAAGGTCTCCGATGAGGAGCGCCAACGTCTCCAGGAGCGTGGGTTCGGACGCTGACGCGGTCGATGACCGCCCGGGACGTCCGAGGCCGAAGCAGCGGTGCCATGAGCGCCCCATGAACGAGATCCTCCATCTCCTGGCGTACCTGATCGAGCTGTACGTCATCGTCCTGATCGTCCGGGCCCTGCTGAGCTGGCTGCCGGCCCGGCCCGGCTCGGGGTTGGAAAAGGTCGTCCGGGGGCTCGACCACGTGACCGAGCCGGTGCTCCGGCCGGTCCGCCGGGTGCTGCCCCCGATCCGGGCGGGCGGGATGGGCATCGACCTGTCGATCATCGTGGTGGTGCTGGTGGCCGAGATCGTGGTGATCCCCCTCCTGCTCCGGGGCTGACCGGGCGCGCCGGCAGCCCCGGTGACCCCCCGGGCCGCCCATCGGAAACGGCCCCGGGGCCGGGGTTAGACTCGGCGACCATGGACAGCCCCCAGCCCAACCAGTCGACCCTCGAGACCCTGCGCACGGTGGAGTTCCGCCTGGGCCTGAAGGGCTACAACGTCGACGAGGTCGATGAGTACCTCGAGAAGGCGGCGGTCGAGGCCGAGGCTCTCCAAGAGCAGATGCGCCAGATGGGCGAGCGCCTGCGGCAGGCCTCAGAGCGGATCGCTCAGCTCGAGAGCGAGCGCCGGGAGGCGCCCCCGGCCCAGGCGGCCCCCGACCCGATCGCCGACGAGTCCCTCCAGCGGACTCTGCTGCTGGCCCAGAAGTTCGTCGACCAGACCAAGCGCGACAGCGAGAAGGAAGCGGCCGAGCTGGTCGGCCAGGCCGAGGACCGGGCGCGTCAGACGATGGCCCAGGCTGAGGAGCGGGCCCGGCAGATCTCGACGGAGGCCGAGCAGCGGCTGCGTGAGGAGGTCACCCGGCTCGAGGGCATGCGGGGTCAGCTGGCCACCGACGTGGAGAACATGGCCCGTCATCTCGAATCCGAGCGGAACCGGTTGCGGACCACCCTGAGCGAGGTGCTCAAGTGGGTGGAGGAGAACGTCCAACCGGCGAATTCGCTGATGGCGCTGCGGCCGAGCGGCAACGACTCGCGTGGGGGCGGGCAGCCCGCCCCCGACCCCGGGCGTCCCGACGCCCCGCGCCCGGCGCCGCGGCCCCAAGGGGCGCCGAACGGCAACCCCCAGCCCCGGGCCTCGTCGGACGCCGCCGCCCAGGTCCTGGACCTGCGCGGGGCGGCTCCGGGCGCCGGCGCGCCGCCGACGGCCGACGGCTGACGGCCCCCGGCACGTCCGGTCCCACCGCCGGGGCCGCTGAGCTGGTTGGATTGCCCCACCCGGGGCGGTCCGGTATGGTCACCGCCTCCTGGTCGCCGCGCCTTCCCGCGCCAGGCGTCGCCGGTCGGGTCCCCGGCCGGAGAGGAGGACGACGATGACCCCATCCAAGACGGCCCCGGCGTCGAAGCGCAAGGCTGCGCCGGCGACCGGTCGTTCGACCAGGTCGTCGGCCACGTCGTCCAGGGCCCCGGCCAAGAAGGTGTCAAAGAAGGCCCCGGCCAAGAAGGCCCCGGCCAAGAAGCTTGTCGCCAAGAAGGCCCCGGCCAAGAAGGCCCCGGCCAAGAAGGCCCCGGCCAAGAAGCTTGTCGCCAAGAAGGCCCCGGCCAAGAAGGCCCCGGCCAAGAAGGCCCCGGCCAAGAAGCTTGTCGCCAAGAAGGCCCCGGCCAAGAAGGCTGCCCCGGCCAAGAAAGCCCCGCCCAAGAAGCCCAAGATCGGCCCCTACGCCAAGGACGCCAAGTTCCTCGACGAGCAGCGGGTCCTGCTGGACGAGGAGCGGGCCATCTACTCCGAGCAGGCGATGAACCTCAAGGCCGAGGCCGACTCCCTGGCCCAAGAACGCGAGCCCGGTGACGTCCAGTTCGACGAGGAGTCCGGCGAGGGCGGCACGGTCACCGTCGACCGCGAACGCGACCTCGCCCTCTCCGCCCAAGCCCTGCTGGCCGTCGAAGAGATCGACGACGCCCTGGCCCGGATCGACAAGAAGACCTACGGCGCGTGCGAGCGGTGCCACCAGGCCATCCCGAAACCCCGGCTGAGGGCCCTGCCCTACGCCCGGCTGTGCGTGGCCTGCAAGAGCGGGGGCTTGTCGCGGCGCTGACCCCGGTGCCCGGAGGTGGCGACGTCCCGGGCGGTGCCGGGGCGACCGGGGGGGAGCCGGTCGGGACCGGGGCCGAGCCGGTCCGCCGCCTGCGGCGGCTGGCGACGGCCCTCGGGGTGGCCGCCGTGGTGGTGGCGGCCGACCAGGTGACCAAGAGCCTCGCCGTCTCTCACCTCACCCGGGCGGTCCACCTGCTGGGCCCGTTCGGCCTCTCCCTCGGTTACAACTCGGGCACGGCGTTCAGCCTGTTCACCGGGTCGGCCGCGGTCATCGTCCCGATCGCCGTGGTGCTGGTCGCCGCCCTGGTCTGGTTGGCTTGGCGGTCGGCCAGCACCGGGCTGGCGATTGCCCTCGGCCTGGTGCTGGGCGGGGCCCTGGGCAACCTGGCCGACCGGGCCCTGCGGGGTCACCACGGCGAGGTGGTCGACTTCGTGACCTTCCCGCACTGGCCCACCTTCAATGTGGCCGACGCCTGCATCACCGTCGGGGTCGTCCTGGCGGCCGTCTTCTACTGGCGGGGCGCGCCGGGCGGGCCCGACCAGACCGGACCGGAGGGGACCCGGTGAACCCCGGGGGCCCCGGGCCGGTGGTGGTCAGCGTCCCGGCCCTACTCGATGGGGTCCGGCTCGACCGGGCGGTGTCGATGCTCACCGGTGTCTCGCGGTCCCGAGCGGCTGAGCTGGTGGCCTCAGGAGCCGTCCGGGTGGGGGGCGCGCCGGCCACCGGGCGCAGCCAGGAGCTCACCCAAGGGATGGTGCTCGAGATCGCCCTACCCGAGCCAGAACAGCCCGGGGCCGGGGCCGACCCGACCGTGGCGTTCGGCGTGGTGCACGACGACGCCGAGGTCATCGTGGTCGACAAGGCCCCCGGCCTGGTGGTCCACCCGGGTGCCGGGCACCGGGAGGGGACCTTGGTGTCGGGGCTCCTGGCCCGCTACCCCGACCTGGCCGAGCTGGCCGGCGCCGGGGTCTGCGACCCCGACCGCCCCGGCATCGTCCAGCGCCTCGACCGGGGCACGTCGGGCCTGCTGGTGGTGGCCCGGACCGAGCGGGCCTACCGGTCCCTCACCGCTCAGCTGGCCGCCCGCACCGTCGAGCGGCGTTACCAGGCCCTGGTGACCGGGTCGGTGGCCGAGGACCGCGGCGTGGTCGAAGCCCCGATCGGGCGCTCGGCTCGGACCCCGACCAAGATGGCCGTCTCGGCCGGTGGGCGCCCGGCCACGACCGCCTACCGGGTGCTCGGGCGCTACCACGAACCTCTCGAGGCCACCCTCCTCGAGCTCGCCCTCGAGACCGGTCGGACCCACCAGATCCGGGTCCACCTGGCGGCCATCGGCCACCCGGTGGTCGGCGACGACCGGTACGGGGCCCCGGGCCCCGGCGGGCGCCGGGCCCGGGTGGGCGGCGCGTTGGTGGCACCGGGGCGGCTGTTCTTGCATGCCGCCCGCCTGGGCTTCGAGCACCCGGGCAGCGCAGAACGGGTCGCCTGGACCTCGGCGCTTCCCGACGACCTGGCCTCGGTGCTCGGGGAGGGTCGGCCCCGGCCCCGGTGAGCCTCGGTCAGGCGGCCTCGTGGGCGCCCACGACATCGCCGTCGGCCGAGAGGGCGGCCAGGCCCTCCTCTTCGGCCCGGCGCACCCGGCGCACCCCGACCCCCAGTCGCTCGGCGGTGGCCTGCAGCGAGGCCGGCGAGTCGCCGTCGAAGCCGAAGCGCAGGCGCAGCACGTCGCGCTGGATGTCGGGCAACCGGTCCACGGCGCCGCGCACCCGCTCGAGCGCCATCGACTGGTCGACCTCGGCCGGCCAGTCCTCGCCGTCGGGGGCCACCAGGTCGCCCAGGGTGGTGGTCGAGTCGGCGGCCGCCGGCTGGTCCAGACTGGCCGCCACCCGGGCCACGCTCTCGAGGGACTCCCGCTCGGCCAGGGTCATGCCGGTGGCCTCGGTGAGCTCCTCGTCGGTCGGGGGCCGCCCGAGCTGGCCGGCCAGCTCCGCCGTGACCGCGTCGAGCCGCTGGAGGCGCTCGCCCACCTCGAGGGGGATCCGGATGGTCCGACCGTGCTGCTGGACGGCCCGCTGCAGGGCCTGGCGGATCCACCACGTGGCGTAGGTGGAGAACCGAAAGCCCCGCTCCCAGTCGAACTTCTCGACCGCCCGCAAGAGCCCGAAGGTGCCCTCTTGGACCAGGTCGGCCATGTCGACCCCGCGGTCTTGGTACCGGCGGGCCCAGTGGACGACCAGGCGCAGGTTGGCCGCCACCATCTGCTTGCGGGCCTCCTCGTCGCCGGCTGTCACCCGCTTGGCCAGTGCCACCTGCTCGCTGTGGTCGGGCATCGGGTAATGGTCGAGGTCCCGGAGCAAGAGGCCCAGGCTGTCCGTCGTCCCACCGCTCGTCTTCGTGGCCATAGATGTCCCATCACTCAGCTGTTCTCCCCACCCGGGGGAGGGTCTTTACCCAGTCGTACGTCTCTAACGCCGGACCGGATGGCTGCATTCCGCCCGGCGCCCGAATTGCGGAGGTCGCGTGCGGGTGTTGAGGTTGGGTGGATGGAGGTGGACCGCCAGCCGCAGGTGTTCGTGGTCAGGCACGGCCAGACCGAGTGGAGCCGCACCGGCCGCCACACCGGCCGGACGGACCTGGCCCTCGAGCCCGACGGGGAGGCCCAGGCGGCCGCCGTCGGGCGGGCCCTGGCGGGACGCTCCTTCGCCCTCGTGCTGACGAGCCCGCTGACCCGGGCCGCCCAGACCGCCCGGCTGGCCGGCTTCGGGGACCGAGTCGAGGTGTGCGCCGACCTGGTCGAGTGGGACTACGGGGACTACGAGGGTCGGACCACGGCCGAAATCTGCGCACAGGCTCCCGACTGGTCGCTGTGGAGTGCCGGGGTCCCCACCGGCGAGACCGCGGCCGAGGTCGGCCGTCGGGCCGACCGGGTGATCGAGCGGGCCCTCGGGGCGCCCGGGGACTGCCTGTGCTTCGCCCACGGGCACCTGCTCCGGGTCCTGGCCGCCCGCTGGGTCGGCCTGCCGCCGATCGGGGGCCGTCTGTTCGGGCTGGAGCCCGGGACGGTGGGCGTCCTCGGCTGGGAGCGCGAGGTGCGGGTTATCGACCGTTGGAACGAGCGGCCACCGGCCGGGTGACCGCCGGCGCCCGGCCGGTGGCTGGCGGTCCGGCCGCACCGCCCCGGCTGCGAGTCACCATGTCGGCCAGGGTGAACGAGGAGAGGTACTCGCGGATGGTGTCGCCGACGTCGGCCCAGACGGCGAGCAGCACGCACTGACCCTCGTGGTCGCAGGCCCCGTCGGCGTGGGGCGGCCCGAAGTCCCCGGCCACGATGGGCCCGTCCACGGCGGCGACGATCTGGGCGAGGGTGATCTCCTCGGGGGGGCGGGCGAGCACGTAGCCGCCACCGACGCCGCGCTTGGAGCGGACCAGACCGGCACCTTTGAGGGCGAGGAGGATCTGCTCGAGGTAGGGCTGGGGCAGGCCGGTCCGCTCGGCGATGTCCCGAACCGAGGTCGGGACCGTGTCGGCCCCCCGCAGGGCGAGGGACAGGAGGGCGCGGCTGGCGTAGTCGCCCCGGGTCGAGACCTTCACGCGACCCAATGCTACTTCGGGCCCGGCCGGTCCTGCGGTCCCGACCGGCGGCGCCCTACTGTGGACCGATGGCGTCGGACCCCGTGGTGCCCGAGTTCGACGGGCCCTGTCTCACCAACCTGGTCCCCACCCTGTTGGCCCAGGCCACCGGTTCGCCGGCCCCGATGCCGCCCTGGCTCCCCGAGCCGGTGGCCCGGGCCCGCCAGGTCGTCCTGTTGGTGCTCGACGGCCTCGGAGCCGAGCAGCTGGCCACCCGCAGGGTGGTGGCGCCCACCCTGGCGGCGGCGAGCGCGAGCACCCTCACCTCGGTCGCACCCAGCACCACGGTTGCCGCCCTGACCAGCCTGACCACCGGGCTCCCGCCGGCCGTGCACGGCGTCGTCGGGTACCGGGTGCACGTCGACGGTGACATCCTCAACGTCTTGACCTGGCGGCTCGGCGGCGAGGACGCCCGCCAGGCGGTGCTCCCCCGCACGTTCCAGCGGTTCCCCGCCTTCCCCGGTCTGCGGGCGGTCCCGGTGGTCTCGCGCTCGGACTATGGGCCGACCGGGTTCACCGCCGCCCACCTGGGCGATGCCGACCTCCACGGCTGGCACACCGCCTCGGGACTGGTGGTGGAGGTCGGCCGGCTGGTCGATGCCGGGAGTCCCTTCGTCTACGCCTACTACGACGGCATCGACAAGGTGGCCCACGCCACCGGCTTGGGTGAGCACTACGACGCCGAGTTGGCTGCGGCCGACCGGTTGGTCGCCGACCTGCTGGAGCGGTTGGCCCCCGGCGCCGTGCTCGTGGTCACGGCCGACCACGGCCAGGTGGAGGTCGGCGCCAACGTCGAGGTGCTCGGCGGCGACGTGATGGACGGCGTGACCCTCTTGTCGGGGGAGGGCCGCTTCCGGTGGCTCCACACCCGGCCCGGGGCCGCCGACGACGTGGCGGCGGCGGCCCGGGGAGCCTTCGGACATCTGGCCTGGGTCCGCACCGCCGAGGAGATGGTCGAAGACGGCTGGCTCGGTGGCGAGCCGGTCCCGGCCGTGGCCGACCGCCTGGGCGATGTGGCCCTGGTCCCGTTCGAGCCGACCGCCTTCCTCGACCCCGCCGACATCGGGGAGCTGCGGCTGGTGGCCCGGCACGGATCGCTCACGGCGGCCGAGATGTACGTGCCGGTGCTCGCCTGGGAGCCCGCCGGCTAGGAGTGGGGGACCGATCCCCGGGGGTACCCGCCCCGAGGCCGGTAGCATCGCGGACCTATGGTCTCAACCGACAGCCCCGACGAGCGGGACAGCGCGCCGTCGGCCCCGGCGCCCGCCGCGGTGGCCCCCGACGAGGTGCTGCCGGCGGGGCTCGCCGCCGACGGGAGCACGGCCGACGACCAGGGACAGCCCTCCGACGGGGGAGGCGGGGGCCTGGAGTTGATCGAGCAGCCGGGCAAGGTCATGCGCATCGGCTCGATGGTCAAGCAATTGCTCGACGAAGTGCGCAACGCGCCGCTCGACGAGGCGGGGAGGGTCAGGCTGCGCGAGATCTACGAGCAGTCGGTCCGCGAGTTGGCGTCGGGGCTGTCGCCCGACCTGGTCGCCGAGCTCGAGCGGATGGCGCCCCCGTTCCCCGACGGCGAGGTGCCCTCCGAGGCCGAGTTGCGGGTGGCCCAGGCCCAGTTGGTGGGTTGGCTCGAGGGGCTCTTCCACGGCATCCAGGCCACGCTGATGGCCCAGCAGATGGCGGCCCGGGCCCAGCTCGACGAGATGCGCCAACGCGGCCTGCCCCGGGGGGACGCCACACCCGAGCGCCCTGGGGCCTATCTGTAGGCCATCGGTGGTGACGGTGGACTGGGTTGCGTGGACCGCCCGTGCGGCGCGCGCCCTCGACCTGACCGCGGGGGCCTCTCTCGAGGACTGGGTCGGTCTCTTTGCCGCCGGTGGCACCTACGAGGACCCGGTGAACCCGTGCACGACCGATGTCGGCTCGATCCACCTGCTCACCAAAGCGACGCTCCCGGACTGGCGTTCGACCATTCTGTCGGTGACCGGCGACTCGACGACGGGGGCCTTTGAATGGGTGGGTGAGGCGACGGTCGGGCACCGCCGGGTCCGCATGACCGGTTGCACGATCGTCGAGGTCGACGACGCCGGTCTGGCGACCCGGTGGCGGGACTACTTCGACATGAAGGACTTCGAGGCACAGCTCCGATCCGGGGGGTGACGGCCGAACCGGGGTCCGGACCAGCCAGGGACCGTTCTCCTAGAGTGGTCGTCGGGACGACACGAAGGAGCGGGCATGTCCGAGGTTCCCCCGACCGAGCCTGGCAACGAGGGGGAGGCCGGGCCGTTCCCGTCGGCGCCTCCCCCCGGACCTGGTCCGGCCGCCGCCCCGACGGGTCCGATGCCCCCACCCCCGGCTCCACCTACGGCCCCGCCGCCGGCGAGTGGGACACCGATCGGCAACATGCCGCCGGCGGCACCCCCGCCCTACGGCACCGCACCGCCCAACCCGGCGGCGCCCTACGGCGCACCCCCCCACCCGGCGGCGCCCTACGGCACCGCACCGCCCTACCCGGCGGCGCCCTACGGCACCGCACCGCCCAACCCGGCGGCGCCCTACGGCGCACCCCCCCACCCGGCGGCGCCCTACGGCACCGCACCGCCCTACCCGGCGGCGCCCTACGGCACCGCACCGCCTTATCCCCCGGCGCCCTACGGCGCACCCCCCTACGGTGCGCCCACGGGCTACCCGCCCGGCTACGGGTTCCCGCCCCAACCCCCGTACGCCAGCTACTGGGCTCGAGTGGGCGGCTGGCTGATCGACTGGGTGATCCTGGCCGTCGTGATCAATGTGTTGAACCTGGGTTTCAACGCGGCCCGGATCGGACGGGTCAACTTCCACGTCACGACGACGGTCAACGGCACATCGACCATCCACCACTACCACTACTCGGTGGTGGGCGGCATCGTCGGCCTGGTGCTCACCTTGCTCTACGGGGCCATCCTCTGCGGCTCGGCCCGTGGCCAGACCGTCGGCATGATGGCGGTGGGGGCGCGGGCGGTGGACGGGGACCATGGCGGCCCGATCGGGTTCGGGCGGGCGCTGTGGCGAGCCTTCTTCGAGTACCTCATGTTTGTCCTGTGCATCATCCCGTGGGTCCTCGACATGCTGTGGCCGGCCTGGGACAGCCGCCACCAGGCGTGGCACGACAAGGTGGCCAACACCATCGTGGTCAAGCGCGACGCCCGGGCGCTCTGACGGGGGATCCGTCGAGCCCCGGGGACCCCGAGGTCGGCAACGTCGCGGCCCACGGCCCGTGGCGCTGCTCGACCACCCCACCCCCCGGGGTGGTCACCGCGCTATGGTCGGAATCACACAGTTGTAACTCGTCCACAGGGTGTGGAAAAGCCCGGTGGACCGTCCAGAGAAGGGTCCGGGGAGTTGGCATCGAGGTCGTTCACCCACCTCCACACCCACACCGAGTTCTCCATGCTCGACGGGGCGGCCCGGGTGGAGGACCTGGTGAAGGCGGCCGCCGCCGACGGCCAGCCGGCGCTCGGGATCACCGACCACGGCAACATGTACGGGGTCCTGGACTTCTACAAGGCCGCCCGGGCCGAGGGGCTGAACCCGATCATCGGCACCGAGGCCTACATGGCCGGCGAGTCCCGACACGAGCGCCCCGTGCGTCGGGGGCGTCTCGACGACACCGGAGGCGACGTCGAGGGCGGCCAGAAGCTGTACTACCACCTGACCCTGCTGGCCGAGACCACCGCCGGCTACCGAAACCTCCTCAAACTCTCCTCGGCCGCCTTCCTCGAGGGCTACTACTACAAGCCCCGGGTGGACTGGGAGCTCCTGGAGCGCCACCACGAGGGCATCATCGCCACCACCGGGTGCTTGGGGGGCGTGGTGCTCCAGGCCCTGCTGGCCGGCAACGAGAAGGAGGCCGAGGCCCGAGCGGCCCGCCTCCAGGACATCTTCGGGCGCGACAGCTTGTTCGTCGAGCTCCAGGACCACGGCATCACCGCCCAGCACCAGACCAACCCCCAGCTCGTCGAGATCGCCCGCCGGCTCCAGGCACCGCTGCTGGCCACCAACGACAGCCACTACACCCACCGCGAGGACGCGGTGGCCCACGACGCATTGCTCTGTGTGCAGACCGGGGCCACCCTGAGCGACACCAACCGGTTCCGGTTCGAGGGGACCGAGCACTACCTCAAGTCGGCGGCCGAGATGCGCCACCTCTTCGCCGAGCTGCCCGAGTCCTGCGACAACACGCTGCTCATCGCCGAACGGGCCAACGTGGAGCTCGAGTTGGGCAAACCGAGCCTGCCCGAGTTCCCCGTCCCCGACGCCTTCAGCGGCGAAACCTACGAGGAACGGGCGCTCGGGTACCTGCGCCACCTCACCTACGAGGGGGCACGGGACCGCTACGGCGACGCCGTACCCGACCAGGTCCGTGACCGCTTGGACTACGAGCTCGGCGTCATCGGGGACATGGGCTTCGCGGCCTATTTCCTGGTGGTGTGGGACCTGATCAGGTTCGCCCGCGAGTCGGGCATCAGGGTGGGGCCGGGCCGGGGGTCGGCCGCCGGATGCTGCGTGGCCTACTGCCTACGGATCGTCGACCTGGACCCCATCCGTTACGACCTGCTCTTCGAGCGCTTCTTGAACCCGGGTCGCAAGCAGATGCCCGACATCGACATGGACTTTGACGAGCGCTTCCGGGGCGACATGATCAAGTACGCCGCCGAGCGCTACGGCAGTGACCGGGTGGCCCAGATCGTCACCTTCTCGACCATCAAGGCCCGGGCCGCCGTGCGCGACGCCGCCCGGGTGCTCGGACTGCCCTACATCGTGGGGGACAAGATCGCCAAGGCCATGCCCCCGCTCGTCATGGGCCGGGACACCCCGCTGTGGGCCTGCCTGACCAAGAGCGAGGGGTTCGAGGACGGGTACTCGGCGGCGTCCGAGCTGCGGGCCATGTACGACCAGGACCCCGAGGCCAAGCAGGTCATCGACGTGGCCAAGGGGTTGGAGGGCCTCCGGCGCCAGGACGGGATCCACGCCGCGGCGGTGGTGATCACCAAGGACCCGCTGACCGAGTACCTGCCCGTCCAACGCAAGCCCGACGCCGGGGTCGACCCGGCCGAGGCCCCGATCGTCACCCAGTACGAGATGCACGGTGTCGAGGAGATGGGCCTGTTGAAGATGGACTTCCTCGGCCTGCGCAACCTGTCGGTGATCGAGCGGGCCCTGGACCTGATCGAAGAGGCGACCGGCACGCGGCCGGCGATCGACGACGTCGACCTGGCCGACGAGACCACCCTGGCCATGTTGCGCCGGGCCGATTCGGTGGGGGTCTTCCAGCTCGAGGGGGCGGCGATGCGCCAGACGCTGCGCTCGCTGGCCCCGACGAGCTTCGACGACGTCGCCGCCCTGGTGGCCCTCTACCGGCCGGGCCCCATGGCCGCCAACATGCACCGCGACTACCCGGAGCTGAAGAACGGGCGGAAGGCGCTCACATACCTGCACCCCGACCTCGAGCCCATCCTGAAGGACACCTACGGGCTCATGCTCTACCAGGAGTCGGTGATGCGGGTGGCCCAGAAGTTCGCCGGCTACACCCTGGAGGAGGCGGACAACCTCCGCAAGGCCTGCGGCAAGAAGATCCGCGCCCTCATCGCCGCCGAACGCGAGAAATTCGTCGCCGGTTGCGTGACCCAGGGTTACGGCGAACAGCTCGGGACCCAGCTGTTCGACATCATCGAGCCGTTCGCCGACTACGCCTTCAACAAGTCGCACTCCTACGGCTACGGGCTCGTGGCCTACCAGACGGCGTGGCTGAAGGCCCACTACCCGGTCGAGTACATGTCGGCCCTGCTGACCTCGGTCAAGGACAACAAGGACAAGACGGCGGTGTATCTGGCCGAGTGCCGGGCCATCGGCATCGAGGTCCTCGTCCCAGACGTCAACCGCTCGGCGGCCGAGTTCGCGCCCCGCCCCGAGGACCGCGGGTCGGTGGAGGGCCCTGGCCCGGAGCGCCCGGGCATCGTCTTCGGTCTGGCCGCCGTGCGCAACGTGGGCGAGAGCCTGGTCGAGCGGATCGTGCTCGAGCGCTCAGAGCGCGGCCCGTTCGCCGACTTCTACGACTTCTGTCGCCGGGTCGACCCGATGGTCCTCAACAAGCGGACGGTGGAGTCCCTGGTCAAGGCGGGGGCCTTCGACTCCCTTGGCCATCCCCGCCAGGGCCTGTGCCTGGTCCTCGAAGAGATCGTCGACCGGACCCTCGAGCGCCGCCGGGAGCACGACGTCGGCATCGCCACCTTGTTCTCGTCGGTGGAGCCGGCCGAGGGCGACGGTGACGAGTCGGGGCGCTGGGAGGGCACCCGTGTGCCGATCCCCGACACCGAGTTCGACAAGTCCCAGCGGCTGGCCTTCGAAAAAGAGATGCTGGGCCTCTACGTGAGCGACCACCCGCTGCTCGGGCTCGAACAGGCCCTGTCCCGCCACACCGACTGCCCGCTGTCGGAGATGCGTGACGCCGGCTCGGCCGAGTTCAACGACAACGGCTACGGGGCCGAGGGGATGGTCCGGGCCGTGGGCGGGGTGGTCACCGAGCTCAAGCGCCAGTACACGAAGAAGGGCGACCTGATGGGCCGCTTCGTGCTGGAGGACCTCCAGGCGTCGATGGAGGTCTTCGTCTTCCCCCGGGTCATGGCCGAGCACGGACCGCTCCTCGAGAACGACGCCGTGGTGGTGGTCAAGGGCCGGATCGACCTGCGCGACGAGCAGCCCAAGATCGTGGCCATGGAGATCCGGCGCCCGGTCCTGGCCGGTGACGCCCAGGAGCTCCGGATCGCCCTGCCGTTGGGGGCCATGAGCGACACCACGGTCGGGCGTCTGAAGGAGATCCTGGTGGAGCATCCCGGGGTCTCGCCGGTTCTCCTCCAGGTGGGCGCCAAGGTCATCAAATTACCCCCCGAGTTCAACGTCGACAGCCGAAATGGCCTGGTGGGGGAGCTGAAAGTGCTGTTGGGGGCGGGGGCCGTGGTGGCCTGAGGGGGCCCGGGCGGCCCCCGGCGGGCGGGACAAGCCCCGACGGCCCCGGTAGAATTGGGTCCATGCCGATCGTGGTAACCACAAAGGACTGCACCGCGCTGAGTGACGCCGAGCTGGGGGACATGGCCGATCTGTGCGCCGAACGGGCGCCGGGGTTCGAAATCGGCTTCCTCTCTAAACAGCGCGAGGAGTGGGTCCTGGTCACCCACGCCCGCGAGGGCAACAAGCTGCGGGGCTACTCGTTCTGCACGCTCGAGCGCATCGGCGGGACGCCGTCGCTGCTGGTCGGGTTGGCCTCGGTTGACCGCACGACCCGGGCCGAGGCGGCCCTCAAGGCGATCATGGCCGACCAGTACCGCCGGGCCCTGTTGGCCTTCCCCGACGAGGACGTGCTCTTGGGGACCCGGCTCCTCACCCCCGAGGGCTTCCGGGCCTTCGCCGGGCTGGTCGACGTGGTGCCCTCTCCGGGCCACAGGGCCTCCGGTGAGGAGCGGGCCTGGGCCCGCCGCCTGGCCAAGCGCTTCGGGGCCGAGAGTCGGCTGGACGACCGGGCCTTCGTGGTCAAAGGCGACGGCTCGACGGCCGGTGGCCTCGACTTCTGCGGACCCAAGGTCAAGCTGGCCGACGGCGTCCCCGAGCTGTTCAAGGGCCTCAACGCCGAGCGGGGCGACCGGATGGTGGCTTTCGGCTGGGCCATGGCCGAGGACCTCGCCGGGGGCAAGCTCGGGCGCTGAGGGCCGGGTCCCTCGCCCGGCCCCGGCTCAGCTGCGGGGCAGGACGGCGGTGACCACCTTGTAGCAGTGGCCGTCGCGGGGCCGGCTGAGCGCGGCCAGCAGGTACTGGGGGCGGAACCCGAGCGCCGTCGAGAGGGCCTTGCCGCTGAGACGCTCCCGGCGGGCGGCGTCGAGGGCACGGGCGGCGTGCGGGTCCTCCACCGGCAGCCACACGTCGTCGCGCTCCCAGCCGAAGCGGACCCAGGTCGAACCGTCCTCGACCCGTCGGATGAGCTGGGGCCCCCGGGTCGGCTCGAGCAGGGCGGCCGAGGGGCGCGACCCCCGGAACTGCCAGTAGGGGGCGGCCGGTCCGGGGAAGCCGAGCAGGGGCCCGTCGGGCGGGGCGGCCAGGTCCTCGAGCATGTGGCGGACCCTGCGGCCGTGCAGGGTGCCCACCTGGCGGGGCAGGTCGGCGGCCATGACCGCCTCGGGCTGGGCCAGGTCGTCGCGCTCGGGGTCGTCGGCCAAGGTGGCTTCCACCACGTCGAAGGGGGCCAGGTCCGGCTCGTGGTCCTCGGGCCAGGGCACCCGGAGCCGCAGGAGCGCGCCCGAGGCGAGGTCGACCGCGGTGGTGTCGTCGGTGGTGCAGGCGAGGACGAGCAGCCGGAGCTGCGCGCCGCCCTCGATGAGCACGCGCTCACGCCGCTCGACGTCCTTGAGCAACGAGCGGGCGGTCCCACTCTTGTGGTCCCGGTCACCGGTGGCGTGCGCCCGGCGGTGTCGTACTGCGGCCATCGGTCAGATCCCCGTCAACTCGTCCAGCTGGGCGGCCAGGGTACCGGCGTCGCCGGCCGGGGTGTGGCATGTGAAGCCCCGGCAGACATAGGCCATCTGGTCCTGACGTCCGTCCCACAACGGTGAGCGGGTCCGCTCGCCCCAGGCCACGACGGCCGACGGCAGCCAGCGCCGCTGCACCTCGGCCACCAGGTCGGGGCGCTCGCCGGCCACCACCACCTCGGCCCCGCCGTCCAGCGCCAGGGCGCCGAGGAGATCGGCGACGGCCAGGGGGTGCTCGGCCAGCAACGGGGCGGCGAGCGACAGGATCCGCTCGCCGTGGTCGGCGTAGCGCGCCTCGCCGGTGAGCAGGCCGAGGCGCAACAGGGCCAGCCCGGCCACCGAGTTGGCCGACGGGACCGCCCCGTCGAGCAGGTCCTTGGGCCGGACGACCAGACCCTCGCCGTCGTGGCCGGTGGTGAACAGCCCGCCGGGTCCCTCTCGGTCCCAGAACACGTCGAGCAGTGCGTCGGCCACCCCGGCCGCCCGCTCGGTCCATCCGGCCGAACCGGTCAGCTCGCCCAACCGGGTGCACACGTCGACCAGCCATGCGTAGTCGGCCGCCACGGCAAGATGGCGGGCCCGCCCGTCCTGCCAGCTGCGGAGCCACCGGCCGTCGGCCCGCCGCAGCTCGTCGAAGCAGAACTCGACGACGGCCTCGGCGGCGGTGGCCCAGCGCCGGTTCCCGGTCGCGCCGGCCGCCTCGGCCAGGGTCGAGGCGGCCATGGCGTTCCACTCGGTGAGCACCTTGTTGTCGAGGGCCGGCCGGGGCCGCTCCCGACGGGCCGCCAGCAGGGCCACCCGGGCCGCCTCGATGTCGGCCGGCCTCGACAGCGGGGCGCCCAGCGGGCGGTGCAAGACGTTGGTCCCCTCCCAGTTCCCCGCCTCCTCGATGCCGTACCAGGCCAGCGCACCCTCGGCGAGCTCGGGGCGCCCGGCGGCCCGCAGGGCGGCGCGGGCCTGGTCGGCGGTGAAGGTGGCGTGGCCGCCCTCCACCCCCGCCGCGTCGGCGTCTTCTGACGAGAACAGCCCACCGCCCGGTGCCGCCAGCTCGGCCAGGACGTAGTCGAGGGTCTCGGTGGCCACCTGCAGGTAGGAGGCCTGGCCGGTGGCCTGCCAGCCGTGGAGGTAGCCGCGGGCCAAGAGGGCCTGGTCGGTCAGCATCTTCTCGAAGTGGGGGACCAACCACCGCCGGTCGGTGGCGTAGCGGGCGAAGCCGCCGGCCAGGTGGTCGTAGATGCCCCCGGCGGCCATGGCGTCGAGGGTGACCGTGGCCATGGCCAGCGGTTCGGGGCCCCCCGTGCGACGGTGCTGGCGCAGGCACAGCTCCACCAGGCCCGGCCGTGGGAACTTGGGGGCCGGCCCGAAGCCGCCCCACTCGGCGTCGAAGCGCTCGCTCAGCTCGGCCGTCAGCCGTCCGAGGGCCACCGGGAAGCTCGGCACCTCTGGGTCCCCGCCGGCCCCGACGGCCAGCCGGTCGGCCATGCGGACGTCGCGGGCGACGGCGGCCGCCAGGGCGTCGGCCTGGCGCTCGACCTCGGCGCGCCGTTGGGTCCAGGCCTCGTGCAGGGCGGCGAGAACCCGGCGGAACGAGGGCATGCCGTGGCGCTCGGTGGGCGGGTAGTAGGTGCCACCGAAGAACGGTCGCCCGTCGGGGGTGCAAAAGACCGACATCGGCCAGCCACCCGAGCCGCTGATCGCCTGCACGGCGGCCATGTAGACGGCGTCGAGGTCGGGGCGCTCCTCGCGGTCGACCTTGACGGCCACGAAGTCTCGGGCGAGCTCGGCGGCCGTCTCGGGATCCTCGAAGCTCTCGTGGGCCATGACGTGGCACCAGTGGCAGCTGGCGTAGCCGATGGAGACGAAGATGGGCTTGTCCTCGGCCGCCGCGCGCTCGAGGGCCTCGGGACCCCACGGGTACCAGTCGACCGGGTTGTCGGCGTGCTGACGGAGGTACGGACTTGTCTCGTCGGCCAGCCGGTTCACCGCCTGGATGCTACGAGGTGCTCCGGTGTCGCGGTGCCGTCCGACGCGGGCCACGCCAGGCGACGTCGTGGGGATACGTCGTGGGGACCCAGCACTGCCGGGCGCGTGCATCACCGTGGCCGTCGGCCTCGACGCCGGGGCCGCCACCTACCGGGGCCGCTCTGACGTCGGGCCGGCGGCCCGTCGTCGGGCTGGACCGCCGGTAGGGTGACCGGCCATGGAACTGCGTCTCGACGACCGGGTGGCGCTGGTCACCGGGGCCAGCCGTGGGATCGGCCTCGCCATCGCCCGACGCCTCAGCGAGGCCGGCGCGGCGGTCATGCTGTCGTCCCGCAAGGCCGAGGGCCTGGCGGCCGCGGCGGCGACCCTCGAGCCTCTCGGCGGCACGGTCGGGACCTACCCGGCGAACGCCGGTGACCCCGAACAGGCCGAGGCCTGTGTGGCCGAGACCGTCGCCCGCTTCGGGGCCGTGGACATCCTGGTCAACAACGCCGCCGCCAACCCGTACTTCGGGCCGATGCTGGGGATCGACCGGTCGCGGGCCGACAAGACCCTGGCCGTCAACCAGCTGGGCCCCTTGTGGTGGTCCCAGGCCGCCCACCGCCAGTCGATGGCCGAGCGGGGTGGCAGCATCGTCAACATCTCGTCGGTGGGCGGCCTCGGGCCCGAGCCGGGGATCGGCTGGTACAACGTCACCAAGGCGGCGCTGCTGCACATCACCCGACAGCTGGCCTGGGAGCTCGCTCCCGGTGTGCGGGTGAACGCCATCGCGCCCGGTCTGGTCCGCACCGAGTTCGCCCGGGCCCTGTGGGAGGACAACGAGGCCCGGATCGCCTCGCACATCCCCCTGCGCAGGATCGGCGAGCCCGACGACATCGCCACGGCGGCGCTCTTCTTGGCCTCCGACGCCGCCGCCTGGATCACCGGGCAGGTGCTGGTGGTCGACGGCGGGACGACCTCCCAGCCGAGCGGGGGCGTCGCCGGGTGACCGACTCGATCGGTCGGCGCCGGGACGAGACGGCGAACCGGGACCGGTCACTGCCGCTGTTCGGCCGGACGATGTTCTCCGTGACCGCGGCATGTGTCGTCCCTGGGCTGCTCTCGGGCGCGATCTCTCCTCCAAGCTGAGCGACACGCGGGGACGCAACGCCGCTTCGTCCTTCCTGCCGGCCCTCGCTAGCAACTGGGGCATCGGCCGCCGCCGCGGCGCGGGGGCAGCCCGGACAGCTAGAACGGGGGCGAGCACACGTGCAGAACACAGGAGGCTGATCCCCGTGACCGACACCGGCATGCAGGACTTCAATCGCCAGGTCATCGACGAGTTCCGCAGCAACGGCGGGAAGGTCGGTGGGCAGTTCGAGGGGGCCCCGCTGCTCCTCTTGCACACCACCGGGGCCAAGTCCGGGGCCGAACGGGTCACTCCGATGATGTACCAGCAGGTCGGCGACGAGCTGGCGGTCTTCGCCTCCAAGGCCGGCGCTCCCACCAATCCGGACTGGTACCACAACCTGGTGGCCAACCCCCGGGCCTCGGTCGAGGTCGGCCACGACACCTACGGGGTGGAGAGCCGGGTGACCGGGGGCCAGGAGCGGACCCGGATCTGGGAGGCCCAGAAGGCCGCCTACCCGGGCTTCGCCGACTACGAGAGCGCCACGACCCGGACCATCCCGGTGGTCATCTTGCGGCGGGTCTGAGGCCGGGGCCGAGACGGCCCGGGGGGACCGGTCCGCGCCGGGGTCGCCCGACGGGCGATGATGGGCCCATGGCCGATCCCCCGAGTCCGGCGCCGCGGGCCGGGGACGGCGAGGTCCTGGGCTCTCTCGAGGGGCTGCATGGCGTTCGCATCCCGGTGACCGACGCCCTGGTCAGCAAGGACTGGTACATGACGGTGCTCGGGCTCGAGCCGGTCTTGGACCTCGAAGAGGAACAGGGCGTCGTGGGTGTCGTGCTCCGCCACCCCACGGGTTTCGTCATCGGTCTCCACCAGGAGCCGCACCGGGCCGGCGCCCTGCGGGGCTTCGCCGTGATCGGCCTGACCGTCACCGACCGCGTCCAGCTGGAGCGCTGGCGCGACGAGCTCCAACGCCTGGGCCGGGCCCACGGCCCGCTGGAGGCCGGGCACCTCGGCTGGTTCATGGACGTGCCCGACCCCGACGGCGTCGTGGTCCGGTTCCACACCGGACGGCCGACCTCGCCCGACGCCGAGGAGGCCTGACCCCTAGGACAGGTCGGCCCGTCGGACCTTGCCCGAGGCGGTCCGCGGCAGCCCGTCCACCAGCACCAGCTCCTTGGGGGCGGCCCAGGGCGCCAGCCGGCTGCGCACCGCGTCCTGCAGTGCGGCGAGCGACGGGGGAGCCGCCGAGTCCTCGGGCCGGACCCAGGCCACCACCCGTTCGCCCCACTCGGGGTCGGCCCGCTTCCACACCGCCACCTCGGCCACCCCGGGGAGACCGGCGACGACCCCCTCGACCGCCGCCGGCCAGACCTTCTCGCCACCGGTCACGATGACCTCGGCCAGCCGGCCGTCCACCGACAGGACCCCCTGGTCGTCGAGCCGGCCCCCGTCGCCGGTCGGCAGCCATCCCCCGGCGCCGTCGGGGCCCGGGACCTTGGGGTCGGTGCCGTCCCGGTAGGCCCGCAAGAGCATCGGCCCCCGCACGAGGACCTCGCCGGACGCCCCCTGGCCGGGACGGCCGGTGCCGATGGCCACCGACACCCCGTCCAACGCGACGCCGTCGTAGACCAGGCCCGAACCGGTCTCGGTCAGCCCGTAGGTGGTCACCACGTTGGCCCCCAGGCCCTCGGGCGGGGCCGCCCCCCCGAGGAGAACGGTGGTGAAGACCCCCGGGTCCAAACGCCGCAGGGCGGTCGCGACCACCGACACGTGGGTGGCACGCCCCGAGCGCCCCACCCCCTCGACAGTCTCGGCGTCGAAGCGGGGCAGTACGACCAGCCGGGTCCCGGTGAGCAGGGCCCGGGTGACCACCGAGAGGCCGCCGATGTGCGAGAGGGGAAGACAGGACAACCAGACGTGGCGCGCCGTGTCCACCCCGAGGCGCCTGCTCGTGGCCGCCGCCGAGGCGCCGAGCGCCTCGTGGGTGAGGACCACGCCGCGTGGCGCCCCGGTCGAACCGCTGGTGGCCACGACCAGCGCGTCGCCGTCCTCGACCCCCTGGCCCCCACGAAGGCGGGTGATGGCCCCGTCGGGCCCGACGATCCGGGTGGGTCGCAGGGCCTCGAGCAACGCCGCGGCGGCGGGAGCGGGCAGGCGGTGGTCGAGCGGGGCCGCCGCGTCCCCGGTGTCCCAGACCGCACGCAACGCGTCGACGAAGCCGGCCCCACCGGGGAGGTCCAGTGCGACGAGTTCGGGCATCGGCCGGTAGCGTAGGTCGCCATGACCGACACCACTCCGGCCACTGTCATCTCCGGCAAGCCGGCCGACCCTCTCGACGAGTTGCGGGGGTTGCCGGCCCCGGAGTGGGTTCGCTCGGGCAGCTACGGCGACCTGCGCTACGAGGTGGCCGAAGGGATCGCCAAGCTCACGATCTGTCGGCCCGAGGTCCGCAACGCCTTTCGCCCCCAGACCCTCTTCGAGCTGACCGACGCCTTCACCCGAGCCCGCGACGACCCCGAGGTGGGTGTGATCGTGCTGACCGGCGAAGGCCCCGACGCCTTCTGTTCGGGCGGGGACCAGCGGATCCGGGGCGACGACGGCTACCTCGGCGACGACGACGTGGCCAAGGCGGGTATCGGTCGGCTCAACGTGCTCGACCTGCAGATCCAGATCCGCCGACTCCCCAAGCCGGTCGTGGCCATGGTGGCCGGCTACGCCATCGGCGGCGGCCACATCCTCCACTTGGTGTGCGACCTCTCGGTGGCGGCGGACAACGCCCGCTTCGGGCAGACCGGACCCATGGTGGGGAGCTTCGACGGCGGTTACGGGTCGAGCCTGCTGGCCCGGACGATCGGCCTCAAGCGGGCCAAGGAGATCTGGCTGCTGTGCCGCCAGTATGACGCCGAGCAAGCTCTCGACTGGGGGCTGGTCAACGCGGTGGTGCCGCTGGGCGACCTCGAGGCCGAGACCGTTGCGTGGTGCCGCCGCATCCTGTCCCTGTCACCCATCGCCCTGCGCATGCTCAAGGCCGGCTTCAACGCCGCCGACGACGGCCTGGCCGGGATCCAGCAGCTGGCCGGAGACGCCACCATGCTCTTCTACATGACCGAGGAGGGCCAGGAGGGCCGGAACGCCTTCGTCGAGCACCGGCCGCCCGACTTCTCTCGTTTCCCCCGCCGTCCGTGAGCGGCGCGCCGGCCGGCTCGGGGCCGCCGGGCCGGCCGGCCGGCGCCCCTTCGCCGGGGCCCGTGCGCCGCTGGGTCCTCGGGGCCCGGCCGCGCACCCTGGCGGCGGCGGCGGTCCCGGTGGCCGTCGGCACCGCGGTCGGGTGGTGGGTGCGCCACGAGGCGGTGCGCAACCTCCTCGCCGGGGCCACCCCGGGGGCGGCCGCGCATGTGGCCCAGATCACCTGGTGGCGGGCCGCCGCCGCCCTCGTGGTCGCCCTGGCCGTCCAGATCGGGACGAACTACGCCAACGACTACTCCGACGGGGTGCGGGGGACCGACGAGGGGCGGGTGGGGCCGCTGCGGCTCACCGCCTCGGGGCTGGCCTCGCCGTCCGCCGTCCGCACCGCCGCCCTGGGGTGTTTCGCGGTGGCCGGGGCGGCCGGGCTGGCCCTCGCCGCGGCGACCTCGTGGTGGCTGCTGGTCGTGGGGGCCGCCTGCCTGGCCGCCGGCTGGCTCTACACCGGGGGGCCGAAGCCCTACGGTTACCTCGGGCTCGGCGAGGTGTTCGTGTTCGTCTTCTTCGGTCTGGTGGCCACCATGGGCTCGGCCTACGTGCAGGTGGGACGGCTCACCTGGGTCTCGTTCGCCGCCGCCGCCCCCGTCGGGCTGCTGGCCACCGCTCTGTTGGAGGCGAACAACCTGCGCGACATCGACGGGGACGCCGTGGCGAACAAGCGCACCCTGGCGGTCCGCCTGGGCCGGACCCGGGCCGGTTGGCTCTACGTCGGGTCGCTCGCCCTCGCCGCGGCGGGCATCGGCCTGTTGGCCTGCTGGCGACCCTGGGCCCTCCTCGCCCTCCTCGCCCTCCCGCTGGCCGTCGCCCCGGTCCGGCTGGTGCTGCGCGGCGCCGAGGGGAGGGCCCTGTTGCCGGTGCTGGGTTCGACCGGCCGACTCCAACTGGTCGTCGGCCTGTTGATCGTGGTCGGGATCGTGCTGTGAGCTCAGTGGTCGTCGGACGCCAAGAACCGCTCGACCAGGCGGGCGGTGAGGGCCGGTTGGGCCAGGTGGGCCGCGTGCCCCGCCCCGGGCACGAGCGAGAAGACCGCGTTGGCGAGCGACGAGGCCATCTTGGACCCCGCCGCCGTGAACCGGGCGTCGTCCGCCCCGACCAGCACCAGCACCGGGAGCTCGATCTCGCCCAGGCGGTCCCACAGCGGGGCCTGGGTGCCGGTGCCGGCCAGGCGGAGGCTGGAGGCCAGGCCCGCCGGTGTGTTGCGCAGGCGCTCCTCGAGCCCGGCGTTGCGCAGCCCGGTGAACATCGAGGCGGACAGCCAGCGGCGGATGAATCCGCTCAGGTCACCGTCGGCCTCCAACGCGTCGGCCATGGCCTCGTCGCGTTGGCGTCGCCGTTGGCGGGCGGCGTCGTCCTCGATGCCGGCGGTGGCCCCGATGAGGACCAGCCGGCGGATCCGTTCGGGGCGGGCCAGCGCCGCGTGCAGGGCGACCCGGGCCCCGAGCGAGTAGCCGAGCAGATCGAAGGGGGCGGGGTCGTCGTCGCCGGCCTCGACGAGGAGGGCACCGGCGCCGGGCAGGTCGGCCTCGACGCCCGAGGAGCCGCCGTGGCCGGGCAGGTCGACGCCCACCAGCTCGTGGCGTCGGGCCAGGGTGTCGCCGAAGGGTCCCCACAGCCTTGCGGTCTGGGTGAACCCGTGGGCCAGGACCAGGCGGGGTCCGGCGCCGACGACGTCGGTCTCCAAGGTGGTCACGACCGGTGAGCGTACCGACGGCGGGGACCTCGGCCGAGCGTGACGGCATCGCCCAGGCGACCTTCGCCGCCACCCTGGTCGACGAGTGGCGGCGCTGCGGGGTGACCGACGCCGTCGTCTGTCCCGGCTCGCGCTCGGCACCGCTGGCGTTGGCCCTGGGGCGCGCCGAGGGGTTGGGGACCCACGTCCGCCTGGACGAGCGGGGGGCCGGCTTCTACGCCCTGGGGCTGGCCCGGTCGACCGGCCGCCCGGTGGTCGTGTGCACGACCAGCGGCACCGCGGCGGCCGAGCTACACCCGGCGGTGCTCGAGGCCGACCTGTCCCGGGTGCCCCTGGTGGTCTGCACGGCCGACCGACCACCCGAGCTCCACCACGTGGGCGCCCCCCAGACGGTCGAGCAGACCAGGCTCTTCGGTCCCGCCGTGCGCTGGTTCGCCGAGCCGGGCGTGGCGACGTCGGCGGCCTCGCACACCTGGCGCTCGCTCGGCGCCCGGGCGGTGACCGAGGCCGCCCGGGGGCCGAACGGGCCGGGACCGGTCCACCTCAACCTGGCCTTCGCCGACCCCCTGATCGCCGAGGCGGGCCCGTTGCCGGCGGGTCGGCCCGGCCCCGGGCCGGTCAGCGAGGTCCGGGGCCGGGTCTCGGTGAGCGCCGGGGAGCTCGAGGCGACGGCCGCCCGGTGGGCCGGCCGGCGGGGCCTCCTCGTCGCCGGGGAAGGGTCCCCACCCGCCGCCGATGTGGTGGCCCTGGCCCACGCGCTCGGCTGGCCGGTCCTGGCCGACCCGCGCTCGGGCTGTCGGGTCGACGACCGCGCCGTGGTGGCTGCCGCCGACTCGTTGGCCCGCTCGGACGCCGTGCGCCGGACGCTCGTCCCCGAGGTGGTGGTGGCCCTCGGCGCGCCGTGGGCCTCCAAGGCCCTGGCCGACCTGGTGGCCGAGGCGGCGGCCGACGGGTCCGAGGTCCTCGCCGTCGACCCCTGGTGGCGGTGGCGGGACCCCGGGCGCACCGTGACCGAGACGCACCGAGCCGACCCGGTGGACTGGGTGCGATCGATGCTCGCCCACGTGGGCGACCCGGCGGCGCCGGAATGGTCGGCGGCCTGGTCGGCGGCCGAGAAGGCGGCCCAGTCGGCCATCGACGAGGTGTTGGACACAGCGCGCCGGGACGTCGCGCTGAGTGAGCCGGCGCTGGCCCGGAGGCTGCCCGGGCTGCTGGCGGCGGGCACCGACCTGGTGGTGTCGTCGTCGATGCCCGTGCGCGACCTGGAGTGGTTCGCGCCGCCCATGGAGGAGCCCCCGGCCGTGTGGGCCAACCGGGGTGCCAACGGGATCGACGGGGTCTGCTCGACCGCCTTCGGGTCGGCGGCGGCCGGGCGCCCGGTCGTCGCCGTGGTGGGGGACCTCGCCTTCCTCCACGACGTCTCGGCCCTGGTCGGCCCGTCGGCCGCCGGGCACCGGGGTGCGAGCTGCACGCTGCTCGTGGTCGACAACGACGGGGGTGCGATCTTCAACTTCTTGCCCCAGGCCACCTCGGTCGGAGGGGAGGACTTCGAGCGTCTGTTCGCCACCCCCCAGGGGATGGACCTCGCCGCGGTGGCGTCGGGTTTCGGGTTGCCGACGGTCGAGGTGGCCACGGCCGGCGAGCTCGACGACGCAGTGCGCGCCAGTGTGGGTCGTGACCACCTGTCGGTCGTCGTGGCCCGGGTCCTCGACCGGGTGGCCAACGTCGCCCTGCACGACCGGATCCACGCGGCGGCGGCCCGGGCGGCCGACGGTTCGCTTGGGGACCACACCCCCTGAGCGGGGGCCCGGGGCCAGGGCTACCCGAGGGCCTCGAGGCCCTGGCGGTCCAAGACGAGGTGGGCCGCGGCCAGGTTCTCCTCGAGGTGCTCGAGGGACGAGGTGCCGGGTATGACCAGGACGCCGGGGGCCTGGGCCAGCAACCAGGCCAGGGCCACCTGGGCCGTCGTGGCCCCGAGGCGCCGGGCCGTCTCGTTGACCGCCGGCGACCCGAGGACGGGGTTCTCGGCGTGGAAGGCCGAGCCGAGCGGGAAGAACGGGACGTAGGGCACGCCCTCTGCCCGGCAGAGGTCGAACACGGCACGGCCGGTGCGATCCACAACGTTGTAGGGGTTCTGGACGCAGGCCACCTCGGTCCGGGAGCGGGCCAGCGCCAGCTGGTCGAGGTCCACGTTGCTCAGGCCGATACCCCCGATGAGTCCCTCGTCGCGCAGGGTGATCATCATGTCGAGCTGCTCGACGAAGGCGACGTCGGACTCGGGGTGGACCCGGAGGTTCACCACCGGCACCTGGTCCAGGGCCAATGACGCCAGGTTCTCCTCCACCCCGGCCCGCAGGTCCGCCGGTTCTTGTGCCGGCAGCCACCGTCCCTGGCCGTCACGGGCGGCGCCGACCTTGGAGACCAGGACCAGGTCGTCGGGGTAGGGGTGCAGCGCCTCGCGGATCAGCTCGTTGGCCACGTCAGGCCCGTAGAACTGGGCGGTGTCGATGTGGTTGACGCCAGCCTCGACCGCCCGCCGCAAGACGGCCAGGGCCCCGGCCCGGTCCCGCGGGGGGCCCAACACGCCGGGGCCGGGGAGCTGCATCGCTCCGAACCCCATGCGCCGGACCGGGCGCCCGGCCAGCAGCACTTCGTCGTCAGCCAGGTCGGCCATCCTCACCGTCTCCTCCCCCGGCTCTTCCCCCAGCCCGAGGGCCCCGGGCCCGGCGACATCGCCATGACGGCCGGGCAGGGCGAGCGCTCCTCGGGCCGAGCGGGCCCGGGGTGGCGCGAGACTGGCGGCATGCGGGTCGTCCTCAACATCTTATGGCTGGTCTTCGGTGGCCTCATCTTGGCCCTCGGGTACGCACTGGCCGGGATCGTCATGTTCGTCCTCATCATCACCATTCCCTTCGGCGTGGCTGCCTTCCGGCTCGCCGGGTACACCCTGTGGCCCTTCGGGCGGACCGTCGTGGCCAAGCCGGGCTCGGGGGTCGGCTCGTTCCTCCTCAACGTGATCTGGTTCGTCCTGGCCGGTCTGTGGCTGGCCATCGGGCACCTCTTGGCCGGGATCATCTTGTGCATCACCATCATCGGGATCCCGCTCGGGCTGGCCCATTTCAAGTTGATCCCAGTCTGCGTGGCCCCCCTGGGCAAGCAGATCGTCCCCTCGGGGACGTCGACACCGATGGCCACGGTCTGAGCCGACGCCGGACCGGCCCGGGATACCGGGGGTCGCCCGCTCAGCGGTAGAAGGAGGCCGGGATCCAGCTGCCGTGGAACCCGAAGGGGACCCGGGCCGGCAGGTGGATGACCGCCTCGGGGGCGGCGGTGAAGGCCGAGGCGTCGAGAATGACGACGTCGCTGGCGTCGCGTCCGGCGTCGTAGACGACGGTCAGCACCCAGCCCTCGTCGTCGGCCCGCCCGTCGGGGGCCCTCACGAAGATCGCCTCACCGGGCTCCACACCGGGTCCGAAGCTGTGGTTGGCCGCCTCGTCTTTGGTCATGTCGTAGCGGATGAGTCCGGGGAACCTCTCGGTGGCCTGGTCGCGTACCATCTCGGTGCAGTACCCGTAGCGGTAGGGGCGGCCGGCCAGGCTGTCGTCGATCCGGGGGAACTCCACATGGCGGTCGTCGACGGCGGTGATGTCGACCCGGCCGGCCCCCGGGTCCACCCGCCAGCGTTGCAGGGTCGGCAGGCTCGAGCCGATGGGCCCCCCCTCGCCGGTGTCGAAGGACGTCGCGTAGCGGCAGACGTCGAGGACGACGGCGGGGCCGTCGTCGAAGGCGTTCACCACGTGGAACACGAAGCAGGGATCGATCCCCACCCACTCGACGTCCGCTCCGCGCCCGCCGCGCCCGAGGATGCCGATCCGGGCGCCCGCCTCGGGGCTCCAACGGAAGGGCAGCTGGACCCCGGCGGTCGCCAGGTCCACGTCGAACACGACCGGGAGGTCCAAGAAGGCGACCCGGCTCGAGGTCACCCCGAAGTCGTGCTGCATGGTCGGTCGGGGGATCTCGATCTCGGTGCTGTGCACGAGCGACCCCAGGTGGTCGAGTTCGTGATAGCGCAAGAAAGGGGGGCCGAATAGGTCGTAGCCGAAGAAGGCCAGGGCGCCCGTCTCGGGGTCGGCGTGGGGATGGGCGGTCATGGGCGAGGTCAGCATCCCCCCGAAGTCCTCCACGCCCAGGGTGGCCAGCTCGGGCGAGAGCCGGTGGGGGAAGCCGCTCTCGACCAGGGCCAGGATGCGACCGCCGTGGGAGATCACATGGGTGTTGGCCGGACCGTCGATCGGCTCGAGCGGACCCCGGGGGGCCGCCGTCCCCACTTCGGCCGACAGCTTGCGGGTGCGCACCCAACGGTTGCGGTAGGAGACGGCCTGGCCGTCGCGCAGCTCGACGGCGTGGACCATCCCGTCGCCCGAGAACCAGTGGTAGCGGGCCGGATCGGGAGCCACTGCCGGATTCGGGCCGTTGCGCACCAGCATGCCCTCGAGCGCCGGCGGGATGAGGCCGTCCACCGGCAGGGGGCGCTCGACGGTGAGCTCGACGGTCACCGGGGCAAAGTTGCCCTGCAGATAGGGGTTGGCGACCGGTGGCGTCTCGGTCAGCTCGGTCACGGGGTCACGTTACCCAGACCACGTATGGCAATGTTGGCCGGTGCCGACCCTCGCCGACGACCTGCGATTCAGGGGCCTGGTCCACCAGGTGACGGACGCGGATCTCTTAGAGCGGCTCGACGGGGGGCGGCTCACCGTGTACACCGGCTTCGACCCGTCGGCACCGAGCCTCCACGTGGGCAGCCTCTTGCAGCTGTGCACCCTGCGCCGCTTCCAGGCGGCCGGACACCGTCCGATCGCCCTGGCCGGTGGCGGGACGGGCCGGATCGGGGACCCGGGGGGCAAGACGGGGGAGCGGGCCTTGCTCTCCGACGCCGACCTGGTGGCCAACCTGGCCGGCATCCGGCCCCAGCTGGCCCGGTTCTTGGCGTTCGACGAGACGGCGGGCCCGGCCCGGGGGCTCCTCCTCGACAACGGCGACTGGCTCGGCTCGATGCTCCTGGTGGACTTCCTGCGGGACGTGGGCAAGCACTTCACGGTCAACCAGATGGTGGCCAAGGAGTCGGTGCGGGCCCGCTTCGATCGTCCGGACCAGGGGATCTCCTACACCGAGTTCAGCTACATGCTCCTGCAGGCCTACGACTTCCTCCGCCTCCACCTGGACCACGGGTGCGACCTGCAGCTGGGCGGATCGGACCAGTGGGGCAACATCACCATGGGGGTCGAGCTCATCCGCAAGGTGGCCCGGGTCGAGGCCTACGGCCTGACCACCCCGCTCGTCGTAAAGGCCGACGGGACCAAGTTCGGCAAGACCGAGTCGGGGACCGTCTGGCTCGACGCCCGGCTGACCAGCCCCTACCGCCTCTACCAGTTCTTCTTCAACACCGAAGACGCCGTCGTCGGCCAGTACCTGCGCTACTTCACCTTCCTCGGCCACGACCAGATCACCGCGCTCGACGCCGAGACGGCCGAGCACCCCGAGCGCCGGGCGGCCCAGCGCGCCCTGGCCCGGGAGGTCTGTGCCCTGGTCCACGGGTCGGCCGAGGTTGAGCGGGCCGAGCGGGCGTCGAAGGCACTGTTCGCCGAGGAGATCGCCCTGCTCGACGAGACGACACTGCTCGACGTGGTCGACGACGCGCCGTCCTCGATCATCGCCAGGGCGTCCGTCGAGGTTGGCCTCGAACTGGTCGGCGTGCTGGTGGGCACCGGCCTGGTCACGTCGCGCAGCGAGGCTCGCCGGGCCATCACCCAGGGCGGCGTCTACCTCAACAACGCCAAGGAGCTCGATGAGCGGCGGATGATCGGGTCCGACGACCTGCTCCACGACCGCTACGCGCTGCTCCGCCGGGGCCGACGGGACTACCACGTCCTGCGGGTGGAGTGACGGGTGCACCTGTCCCCGCGGACCCGGTACATCGCCACCGGGATCGTCGTGGTCGCCATCGGGGTGCTGGCCTTCTTGGCCTTCGGCAGCGTGGGGCACACCGGGACCCCTCGCCAACAGCTCGAACAGTGGGTGAGAGACACCGGGCTCGGGCCGGCGGTTGGCACCCTTCGTGGTGACGACGCGGCGATCGCCGAGGTGGTCAGTACCCACCGGGGCACCGGGGCCATCCACACCACCTGCGCCGTGCTGGTTGACGACGCCTCGACCGCCACCTCGAACCTTCCGGCCCCCGACACGGCGGTGACCCAGCTGCTCGCCCGCGGCTACCAGCTCGAGTACCGGGCCGGGAACGACTGTTACTCGGCCGGGAGCACCGACACCGCGCTGTTGGCCCGCTCGGCCGGCGAGCGCGCCGCCGGCCTCGGGCTGTTGGACCAAGCGCTGGGCTTGGTCGCCGAGCGCACCGGCGCGTCGGTGTCGACCACCACCACGACCTCGCCCAGCTCGGGCGGGCTCTTCGGATGAGCGGGCCGGGGCCCGGGCGAGAGCCCGACGACTTCGACCGGCTCCGGCGCCGGGTCCTGTGGGCCATGCCGACCGGCCTCTACGTCATCGGGAGCCGGGCCGGCAGCGGCCCGGCGGTCCGCCGCAACCTGATGACGGCGAACCTGGTGGTGCAGGTGTCGATGGAGCCCAAGCAGGTCGGGGTGGCTATCGACGCCTCGTCGGTGACCCGGCGCCTGGTCGACGAAGGCGGGGTCTTCACGGTGTCGCTGCTCGGGCGCGACGAACGCGCCGTGGTCCGGCGATTCGTCAAGCCGGTGACCGACGTCGAGACCGACGCCGGTGGGCGGGCCACGGCGATGGCCGGCCTCGCCGTGGCCGAGGCCCCGAGCGGGGCCCCCGTCCTGGCCGGGGCCGTGGCCTGGCTCGACTGCGAGGTGCGTCAGCGGCTCGACGCCGGGAGCCATCTGTTCGTCGTCGGAGAGGTGGTGGCGGTGGGCGGACCCGACGGAGCGATGCCGCCGGTCCTGCGTATGGAGGACACCCGGATGAACTACGGCGGCTGAGGCCTCAGCCTCCCGGCGCTGAGGGCTCGGCCGTCCCGGGCCCCCGACGCAGGTCGACCCGGAGCGTGAGGACGCCGTCCACCAGGGTCGCCTGGGCGTCACCGATCATGGCGAAGTCCATGTAGTCCACCTGGGCCTGCTCGCGAAAGCGCTGGCGCTCGGGGCCCTCGACCGGGGGGAGACCCCGGTTGCGCACGGCCTCGGCCCGGAGCCGGAAGCGCTCCACCATCGCGTCGGTGTCGAACTGGTCGTCCATCGGATCAGACTCCGGACCGAGGTGGTGCCGGGGGACGGGCCCCCGGCCTGGCCTACCGAGATGGTACCGGGAAGCGGGCGGGTGCCCGTTGGCCTGGGGCTGTGGGCGCCCGCAGGCCACCGCTGGCGAGGCACTACACTGGTCCAACGACCGGGGGCGACAATGCCCGGAGGGGCGGTCCTCTGACTCCCGGCCCGAGCAGCCAGTTCCGGTCGTTCCGTGCCGGACGTGACGGGTGACTGGCAGCAAGGAGTTGTCGTGAAGAAGGGACGCCATCGGCGCTTCGAAGAAGCGCGAAGCCTGAAGCGGTCGACGACCATCGAGGTCAGCGGTGCCCTGAGTGCGGCGCCGAGCCCGAGGACGTGCACGCGTCGTGGTGCCTGGCCGAAGAGGACCAGTACGACCGCATCCTCGGCTCGGTTTCGCCGGCCCGGGACGAGTCGGAGCACGATCCGCTCGACGACTGAGCCGACCCGGCCGGCGGGACCGACTAGGTCCGCCGCCGGACCGCCGGGTGGGGCAGCGGAACCCCCTTGGCAATGCGCTTCGCCCGTTCGTCGAGGTAGGCTGACCAGCATCCCGTAGGCCTTCTGGCCGACCATCTCGGTCAACTCCGCCTCCATCTCGCGGTACACCGGCCGCGAGCCGACGAAGGCCTCGGGCGCCTCGGTGCACCACCAGGCGAACTGCTGGCCGCCCTCGCCCCAGTGGCGACGGTCCCACTGGCGGACGGTGGAGGTGACGTGGCCGTCGTCGGCCACGTCGTCCTCCCGGCGCAGCGGGAGCTGCCAGCACACCTCGGGCTTGAGCTCCAGAGGGTTCTTGCCCCTTGCGAGGGCCACCTGGTGGAGGGCGCAGCCGGGCCCCTTCGCGAAGCCTGGGCGGTTGAGGAAGATGCAGGCGTCCTTCACGACCCGGGTGACCCGCTCGCCGTCCTTGGTCCGGGTGATGACCCCCTTGCGCCCCCGGGAGTGGAACTGCCACTCGTCGGGACCGAGGGTCGCCGCCACCTTCTCGACCCGGCGGGCGTCCTTCTTGTCGACCAGGTGGGCGCCGTAGGAGCAGCACCCGTGCTCGAGCTCGGGCGCCGGCTCGGTCAGGACGCCCTGGCACCCGTTGCCATAGATGCAGGTCCAGTTGCTGGTCAGGAACGAGACGTCGAAGACCCACGTCCGTTCCTCGTCGGGGTCCTCGAAGCTGACCCACTCACGGGCGTCAGCGGGGGGGACCGGACACGCCATGGGCGTGCACCCTACCGCCTGGGCCGACCGACCTTGGTCGTATGATGGGGCTCATGACGCCCGACGTGAAGACCCAGCCCGTGGTGACCATCACCGAGGAGGCCCGCGCCGTCGTGCGCGAGGCGATCGCCCAGGAGCCGGACCCCGGCTCTCTGGCCCTGTGGCTCGAGGTGCGCGGGGTACAAGGCGGCACCTTCGTCTACGACCTCTACTTCCAGGCCCTCTCCGACGCCGGGGAGGCCGACGCGGTGGACCACGACCACGAGGTGTCGGTTGTGGTGCCGTCCGACAGCGTCGAGCGGCTGCGGGGGGCGCGGCTGGAATGGTCGACCGAGGGTGACGGCGGCCTGGTGCTAGTCAACCCGAACGTCCCGGCCCCCGAGGAGGCCGCCCCCGGCGTGCCCCCGGCGGTGCTCGAGGCCGGGATCGCCGGGCCGCTCGGGACCCGGGTCGTGGCCGTCCTCGACAAGGTCGTCAACCCGGCGATCGCCGGACACGGTGGGCGGGCCGACCTCGTGGCGATCGACGAGGAGGGTGGCGTGGCCTACCTCCGGCTCTCGGGGGGGTGCCAGGGCTGCGCCATGTCCCGGATGACCCTCACCCAGGGGATCGAGACGTCGCTGCGCGACGAGGTGCCCGAGGTGACCCGGGTGGTCGACGTCACCGACCACGGCGGCGGGGACAACCCCTACTACTGAGCCGCGGCCCGCCCGGGGCCCGCGTCGAGCGGCCCGGTTGGTCCATCCACGAGGGACCGTCCCGCCCGGGCGCCGTCCCGGCGGGCACACTGTCGGGCATGAACGCCGCCCTGGTCACCGGCTGCGCGCTGGCCGGGGGGCTGGCGGGGGCCGCCCTGGACGTGGTCGCCGCCCGGATACCGCCGGCGCGCCACTCGGATCCGGCCGCGCCGGCGCCGCTCCCGCAGGACCCGGCCGGTTCCCCGGCGCCCCACCCCGAATCCGCCCACCCCGAATCCGCCCAGCCCGACACTCTCCAGCCCGAGCCCCTGCAGCCTGAAGTCCTGCAGCCCGCGCCGGTGGCGCCGGGGCCGCCCGCCGAGCATCCGGCGGCCGGGGAGCCGGCCCCCACCCCCGCCGCCGGTCCGCCGGGGCCGGCCGAGGTCGCGGCGGCCGCTGTCGTCACCGCCGTCCTCTTCGCCGCCGCGGCCGTGCGCTTCGGCCCGGTGCCCGAACTCGCCGCCTACTGCGTGCTGTTCGCCGGGTTGGTCGGGATCTCGGTGGCCGACCTCCGCGTGGGCCTGGTGCCGAGGGTCCTGCTGTACCCGACCCTCGGCCTCATGGTGTTGGCCCTGGTCGGCGCGGCCGCCGTCTCCGGGGACTGGGGGGCGTTGGGCCGCGCCGCCATCGGGGGGAGCCTCGCCTTCGCCGTGTTCTTCGTGCTGTGGTGGTTCGCGCCGCGCGGGCTCGGCTTCGGCGACGTGCGGTTGGCCGGGTTGATGGGGACCGCCCTCGGTTGGCTGGGGCTGGCCCACGTCTACGTGGGCTTCTTGAGCGGCTTCGTGCTCGGGGCCCTGATGGGCACGGTCAAGATGCTGGCCCAGGGCACCGGGCGCAAGACGAGGTTCCCGTTCGCCCCGGCCCTGGCCGCCGGGACGGTCATCGGGGTCCTCTGGGGGGGCTGGCTGGCCAACTACTGGGTGCTGCACACCTGAGTAGGTTGGGGGAGTGCTGCGGTTCCTGACGGCTGGTGAATCCCACGGGAAGGCCCTGATGGTGGTGGTCGAGGGCCTGCCCGCCGGTCTCCCCTTCACCACCGAGATGGTGACCGGCGAGCTCGCCCGGCGCCGCCTGGGTTACGGCCGCGGCCCGCGGATGCGCTTCGAGGCCGACGAGGTCACTCTGCTCAGCGGGGTCCGCCACGGGCGGACCCTCGGCTCGCCGGTCGGGATCGAGATCGCCAACACCGAGTGGCCCAAGTGGACCGAGGAGATGTCGCCGGCCCCGGGGCGACCGGCCAGGGTCCTGACCCAGCCCCGACCGGGTCATGCCGACCTGGCCGGGATGCAGAAGTACGGCTTCGCCGACGCCCGGGACGTCTTGGAGCGGGCCTCGGCCCGCGAGACCGCCGCCCGGGTCGCCGCCGGGTCGACGGCCAAGGCGCTGCTCGGGCACCTGGGGGTGCGGGTGGTGAGCCACGTGATCCAGCTCGGGGCCGAGCGGGCGCCCGAAGGGGTGCGGCCGGGCCCCGAGGACCTCGGGACGGTCGACGCATCGGCCGTCCGCTGCTTCGACCCCGCCGCCGAGGCGGCGATGGTGGCGGCGGTCAAGTCGGCGGCCAAGGAGGGGGACTCCCTCGGGGGGGTGGCCGAGGTGCTCGCCTACGGGGTGCCGGTGGGTCTCGGCAGCCACGTGCACTGGGACCGCAAGCTCGACGCCCTGCTGGCCCGGGCCCTGATGAGCATCCAGGCGGTCAAGGCGGTCGAGATCGGTGAAGGCTGGGACGTGGCCGGCCGGCGGGGATCGGCCGCCCACGACGCCATCCGCTACGACGAGGCGTCTGGCCACTACACCCGTGAGACGGTTCGGGCCGGGGGTATCGAGGGCGGCATGTCGATCGGGGGTCTGGTGAGCGCCCGGGTGGCCATGAAGCCGTTGGCCACCCTCAACCGGCCGGTGCTCGAGACGGTCGACGTGGTGACCAAAGAGTCCACCGTCAGCTTTAAGGAGCGCACCGACGTCACGGCGGTTCCGGCCATGGGGGTGGTGGCCGAGACGATGATGGCCCTGGTGCTGGCGGACGAGGCGTTGCGCAAGTTCGGCGGCGACTCCCTGGCCGAGGTCTTGCGCAACCGCGACGGGTTCGTCTCCTCCCTCGGGGAGACCCCGTCGGAGGCCGTCGGCCCGGTCGGAACGGGCGACCAGGCCGCAGCACCGGCGTGACGGCCGGCCGGCCCCGCCGAGTGCTGCTGATCGGGATGATGGGGGCGGGCAAGTCCACGGTCGGGCGCCTGGTGGCGGCCGAGCTCGGGTGCCGCTACTTGGACTCCGACGTCGAGGTGGAACGGACCACCGGGCACAGTGTCCCCGAGCTGTTCGCCACCGCGGGCGAGGCCGCCTTCCGGGCGGCCGAGTCGGCGGTGCTGGCCGAAGCCGTGGCCGAGCCCGGGCCGGTGGTGGTCTCGGTGGCCGGCGGCGCGGTGCTCGACCCAGCCAATCGGTCGCTCCTCGGGCGCTCGGGTCTGGTGATCTGGCTCCGGGCCCGCCCGGCCACGCTGGCCCGGCGGGTGGGGGACGGGGTCGGGCGCCCGCTCCTGGGCGAGGACCCCGCGGCCGCACTGGGCCGCCTCGAGGCCGAGCGGCGACCGCTCTACGCGGAGCTCGCCGACGCTGTGGTGGACGTGGACGACCTGGGCCCGGCCGAGGTGGCCGAGCTGGTGCTGGCCGCCGCCGGGGTGGACCGATGAGCACCGTCGTCGGGGTGGACCTCGGCCCGCGGTCCTACGACGTGGTCGTGGGTCAAGGAGTCCGGCGTGAGCTGGCGGCCATCGTGGCCACCCTGGGGGCCCGGCAGGCGGCGGTGGTCACCCAAGACGAGGTGATCGGCGCGGGATGGCTGGGCGACCTCGACCCGGGCGTGCCCTACGAGGTCGTCACCGTCCCGGCGGGCGAGGCGGCCAAGTCGCTGGCCACCGTCGAGGACCTGTGCCGCCACTTCGCCCGGTGGGGGCTGGCCCGCACCGACGTGGTGGTTGCCCTGGGCGGCGGGGTGGTGACCGACGTCGCCGGGTTCGCCGCCGCCACCTTTCACCGCGGGACCCGCTACGTGAACGTGGCGACCACGCTCCTGGCCCAGGTCGACGCGGCCGTCGGGGGCAAGACCGGGGTCAACTTGGCGGAGGGCAAGAACCTTGTCGGGGCCTTCTGGCAGCCCTCCGCCGTCCTGTGCGACACCGAGATCCTGGCCAGCCTGGCCCCGGGGGAGTGGGCCTGCGGACGCGGCGAGATGGCCAAGTACGCCTTCTTGGGCCCCGGGGATCCCGACGCCTCGCTGCTCGAGCTGCCCCTCGACGAGCAGGTCGCCCGGTGTGTGGCCATCAAGGCCGAGGTGGTGGCGGCCGACGAGCGCGAAGGCGATCGCCGCATGATTCTCAATTACGGGCACACCTTGGCGCACGCCTTGGAGGCCGCCGGCTTCGCCGAGGGCGGCGCCCAACTCCGTCACGGCGAGGCGGTGGCCATCGGCCTCGTCTACGCGGCGATGCTGGCCCGACGGCTCGGGCGCATTGACGACCAGCGGGTGGACCTGCACCGCCGGGTGGTGGCCGGCTTCGACCTGCCGGCCGAGCTGCCGGCCGGCACCGACCCCGGCACCATCGTCTCGTTCATGGCCCGGGACAAGAAGGCCCAGCACGACCTCACCTTCGTCCTCGACGGTCCCGACGGGGTGGAAACGGTCCGGGGCGTCGACCCCGACGATGCGGTGGCTACCCTGAGGCAGATGGGAGCGGGCCGATGAGCAAGCCGGTGGTCGTGGTCCTGTCCGGGCCGAACCTGAACCTGCTGGGTGAGCGGGAGCCCGCCGTCTACGGCCGCGCCACCCTCGCCGACCACGTGGCGAGGGCCACGGCGGCGGGGGAGCGGCTCGGCCTGGCGGTCGAACACGCCCAGTCCAACCACGAAGGGGACCTGATCGAAGCGGTGCACGCCGCCCGGGGGCGTGCCGCGGCCCTGGTGGTGAACGCCGGCGCGCTCACCCACACCAGCTGGTCCCTCCACGACGCGTTGGCCGCGTTCGACGGGGTGGTGGTCGAGCTGCACCTGTCGAACCCCGCCGCCCGCGAACCGTTCCGCCACGTCTCGGTGCTGGCCTCGGTGGCCGACGGTTCGATCGCCGGGTTCGGGGGGCTGGGCTACGAGCTGGCGCTCGACGCGGTGGCCCGGCTGCTCACCGAGCGAGATGCCGGCCCCGAAGCGGCGCCGTCCTCAGCGCCAGGAGTCGACAACCCCGACAATCCCGACAACCCCGACGACGTGGAGGCCCGAGCATGAACGAACCGTCCGGGCGGTTGCCCGACCTCGAGGTGGCCGCCCGGCTCGACTCGCTGACGGCCCGTCTCGACGACGTCGAGGTCGACGCCCTCATCGTGACCACCCTGCCCAACGTGCGCTACCTCACCGGCTTCACCGGCTCGGCCGGCGTGCTCGTGGTCACCACCGACCAAGCCCTGTTGACCACCGACGGTCGCTACCGGACCCAGTCGGCCGAACAGGTGGCGGCGGCCGGGGTCGGCGGGCGGGTCGACATCGAGATCGGCGGTGCCGGCGCCCAGCGCGAGGCGGTCAGGGCGCGCCTCGAGGGGCGGTCCCGGGTCGGCCTGGAGGCGGACAACGTGACCTGGGAGGCCAGCCGACGCTGGACCGAGCTGTTGGAAGGGGCCGAGGTCACCCCGACGACCGGGGTGGTCGAGGCACTGCGCGAGGTGAAGGACCCCGGCGAGGTCGCCCGCATGACCCGAGCCGCCGCCATCGCCGACGCCGCCCTGGCCGACGTTTTGGACCTGCTCGGCTCGGGCATCACCGAGACCGAGTTCGCCCTCGCCCTCGACACGGCCATGCGCCGGGGCGGGGCCGAGGGCACCGCCTTCGACACCATCGTGGCCTCGGGGCCGAACTCGGCCAAGCCCCACCACCAGCCCACCGACCGGCCGATCGCCGCCGGCGACCCGGTGGTGGTCGACTTCGGCGCCACCTTCGAGGGCTACCGCTCGGACATGACCCGCACCTTCAGCGTCGGCGGCGAGCCCACCGGTGACCTGGCCCGGGTCTTCGCCGTGGTCCGGGCCTCCCAGGCCGACGGAGTGGCGGCGGTGCGGCCCGGGGCCGGGACCAAAGAGGTCGACGACGTCTGCCGGGCGGTGATCGCGGAGGCCGGGTGGGCCGAGGCCTTCGAGCACGGGACCGGGCACGGCGTCGGGCTCGACATCCACGAGGCCCCGACGGTGAGCCCGCTCGGCACTGCTATCCTCAGTCCCGGCGTCGTCGTCACCGTCGAGCCCGGTGTCTACCTCCCGGGCATCGGTGGGGTGCGCATCGAAGACACCCTGGTGGTCACGCCCGATGGCAGCCGTCCCCTCACCACCTTCACGAAGGAAGTCGCCGCCTGATGGCTGTCTCCACCAACGACCTGAAGAACGGGATGACCCTTGACCTGCCCGAGGGCCTATTCAGCGTGGTCGAGTTCCAGCACGTCAAGCCGGGCAAGGGTGGGGCGTTCGTCCGCACCAAACTGAAGAACGTCCGCTCCGGTGCGGTGGTCGAGCGCACCTACCGGGCGGACGAGAAGCTCGAGCAGGCCATCATCGACAAGCGCGAGATGCAGTTCCTGTACCGCGACGGCGCGGAGTACGTCTTCATGGACACCACCAGTTACGAGCAGCTGTCGGTCGACCCGGGTGCCCTCGGCGACTCGGTGAACTACCTGAAGGAGACCGACGAGGCCGTCCTGCAGCTCTACGAGGGCGAGATCGTGGGCGTCGACCTCCCGGCCGCGGTCGAGCTCAAGGTGGTCGACACCGAGCCCGGCGTCCAGGGAGACCGGGTGTCGGGGGCCCGCAAGCCGGCGACCCTCGAGACCGGCCTGGTGGTCCAGGTGCCGCTTTTTGTCAATCCGGGGGAGTCGATCAAGGTGGACACCCGGACCGGCGAGTACCTGACCCGGGCCTGAGGTGGACGACAGCGCCACCCGGCACCAGTCCCGGGAGCGGGCGCTGTCGCTGCTCTACGAAGCCGAGCTCAAGGGGGAGCCGGCGGCCGACGTGGTGGCCGCCCTGCCGGTGGCCCCCGACGCCTTCGCCGCCGCGCTGGTGGCCGCCTGCGCCGCCGCCCGGCCCGAGTCCGACCGGCTCATCGCCGAGGCGTCGGTCGGGTGGCCCCTCGACCGGATGGCCGTCGTCGACCGGATCGTCCTCGAGCTCGCCGTGGCCGAGCTGCTCGACCCCGACGGTCCCCCGGTACCCGTCGTCATCGACGAGGCGGTGGAGCTGGCCAAGACCTACTCGACCGAGGAATCGGGGGGTTTCGTCAACGGGGTGCTCTCGACGGTCGCCGCCCGCGTGCGCCCCTGAACCACCGCCCGGCGGACCTGGTCACCTCAGGGCACCGGCGCATAGCGGAGGTGCAGCACGCCGCCGCCGAACCGGTGCTCGTCGAGCAGCTTGAGCCGCACGACGACGTCGTCGGGCAGCGCCCGTCGCCCGCCTCCCACGACGACGGGCGTGACGAACAGGTTGATCTCGTCGACCAACCCGGTCCGGATCGCCTGTCCGGCCAGGTCGGGACCGCCCACGGTGAGGTCGTGGGTCGCCTGCGCCTTGAGGCGGCGGACCGGCGACGGGTCGAAAGACCGCTCGATCCTGGTCCTGGTGCTCGACGGCGCCCAAGGGTCGACGAGTAGACCAGCTTGTTGGCCGCGCGCCACAGGCGAGCGAACTCCCCGACGACGGGCGGCCGACCGACGACGGCGTCGTCGCTCTGCCAGTAGACCATCGTCTCGCACATCCGTCGCCCGTAGAGATAGGTGCCGACCGGTCGTTCGAGGTCGGTGATGAAGGCGAACACCTCGGCGTCAGGGGTGCCCCAGGCGAAGTCGCCGTCCTTGTCCTCGTGGTAACCGTCGAGCGAGGTGATCGATGTGTAGATCAGCTTGGCGACCGTGGGACCTCCGTGGTGTTCGGCGATCTGGACCAGCGCCCTTGGGTCCCCTCATCGGGCCCGGTCCTGACGTCGCTTGAGGAGGAAGGCCCGGACGACCTCGCGGGCATCGTCTCGGATCTCGGTCCCGTGCGTGAACGCCGCCGTCTCGTAGTCGACCTCCCCCAGGCGCTCCGCGGTGTCCTTGGAGAGGGCGGCGTTCGTGCAGGTCGGCGCGAACGAGTAGGTGAGCTTGTCCCGGAAATTGAACAGGGCGTCGCCGGTGATCAGCACGCCGCTGCGTTGGTGCAAGAAGGAGCAGTGGCCCGGGGAGTGCCCCGGCGTGTGCAGGACACGGATCCCCCCGGCGACACCGATGATGTCGTCCTCCAAGAAGGTACCGTCGACCTCCGAGCGCGGGCCACGGCCGGCGAAGCGCAGGACCTTGGCGATGGGGAGGGAGGGGTCCGGTGGTGGCCGGCGTCCCTCCCTGAGGAAGCGGGCGTCGTCCTCGTGGATGTGCAGGGGGGCCCCGGTGCGCTGACGCAGCCCGGCCGCCCCGCCGCAGTGGTCCGGATGGGCGTGGGTGAGCAGGATCCGGCTCACGTCGGCCGGTCGTTTGCCGATTTCAGAGAGTGCGGCGGTCAGCTTCTTGGGCGCCCCCTTCAGCCCGGCGTCGACCAGGGCCACCGTCCCGTCATCGTCGGCGAAGGCGAACGAGTTGATGAGGCTTGCGCCCAGGGTCGGGATCCGCCAGACGCCGGGTGCCAGTTGGACCGGGGCCGGGGGCACCGGCCCATGGTGCCACGCCCGGACCGCCCGACGGCCCGGCTGGACGCCCGGGCTGGAGGCCGACGGCCCCGCCGCTGGGGGTCCGAGATCGGCAAGCGGACCGGTCCGCGCCGCGGCCGGCGGCCAGCGCCCGGTGCTATGGTCGGGGTCTGACCGTGAAGCGGGTCCCGTGAGGCCCGTACGGACAGGAGGAGCAGTGGCCGAACGCGAGCGCAGCCATAGCCGACCGCTGGGCGGCGTGTTCGTTCCCCACTCCCAGGTTCTGAGCGCGGCGGACGTCCAGCGGGCGTTGACCCGGATGGCTCACGAGGTGGCCGAGCGCAACGGGGGCCTCGACGAGGTCGTCCTGGTCGGCTTGCAGACCGGTGGCGTCCCCCTGGCCCAGCGGATGGCCGCCGTGCTGACCGAGGTCGAGGGCGAGACGGTGCCGGTCGGGACCCTCGACGTCGCCTTCTACCGGGACGACATCGGCCTGCGTCCAGTCCTGCCCGAGGCCACGACCGACATCCCGGTCGACCTGGCCGGGCGGGTGGTGGTCCTGGTCGACGACGTGCTGTTCACCGGGCGCACCGTCCGAGCCGCCCTCAACGCCCTCAGCGACTACGGGCGGGCCCGCTCGGTCCAGCTGGCCGTCATGGTCGACCGGGGCCACCGCGAGCTGCCGATCCGGCCCGACTACGTGGGCAAGAACCTCCCGACCCGCCGCGAGGAGATGGTGGACGTGAGCGACGACGGCGTCTCCATCGGGACGCTGGTGAACCGGTGAGCGCCGAGCGGGCGGCGGCCATCCTGGCCGCGGGTCCCCGGCCCTCCATCGGGCCCCACCTCCTGTCGATCGACGACCTGGGTCCCGAGGGCATCGCCGAGGTCCTTCGGGTGGCCGAGGCCTTCGCCGAGGTCGAGCGCCGGGCCATCCCCAAGGTGCCGACGCTGCGGGGGCGGGTCGTCGCCACCTTGTTCTTCGAGGAGTCGACCAGGACCCGCCTCTCGTTCGAGACGGCGGCCAAGCGGCTCTCCGCCGACGTCTTGTCGTTCTCGGTCTCGACGTCGTCGGTGAAGAAGGGGGAGTCGCTGCGCGACACGGTCGAGACGATCGAGGCCATGGGCATCGACGGCCTCATCGTGCGCCACCCCTCGGCGGGGGCACCCCACCAGGTGGCCCGCTGGGCCGAGCGGGCCCACGTGATCAACGCCGGTGACGGCTGGCACGAGCACCCGACCCAGGCCTTGCTGGACTGCTTCACGGTACGACAGGTGCTGGCCGAGCGGGCCGGGACCGAACCCGAGGGGACGGCGTGCTTCGAGGGGCTCCGTGTCCTGATCCTGGGCGACGTCCGGCACTCCCGGGTGGCCCGCTCGGAGATCCTGGCCTACAGCGCCCTCGGGGCCCGGGTCACCCTGGCCGCCCCGGGTAGTCTGCTGCCGCCCTCGCTCGAGGGTTGGCCGGTGACCGTGGCCGCCGACCTCGACGCCGCCCTGGGCGAGGCCGACGTGGTCTCGCTCCTGCGCCTGCAAGCCGAACGCGGGAGCGGGGCCTTCGTCCCGTCGCTGCGCGAGTACACCGCCGACTGGGGGCTGACCCGGCGCCGGGTCGCCCTGCTGGCCGAGCGGGCGATCGTCACCCATCCGGGGCCCATGGTGCGCGGGGTGGAGATCTCCGGCGACGTCGCCGATCTCCCGATCACCGTGGCCACCCGCCAGGTGACCAACGGGGTGGCCATCCGGATGGCCGTCCTGTTCTTGTTGCTCGGGGCCGACGCGTTGGCCGGGTCGTCCGAGGCCGCTTCGGGCGGGGCGGCCGAGGTGCCGATCGGGGTGGCCGGTGGCTGAGCTCGTGGTGCGCGGCGGCACCGTCGTCGACGCCGACGGCGCCCGCCGGGCCGACGTCGCCGTAAGCGGCGAGTCCATCGTCGAGGTCGGACCCGACCTGGCCGTGCCGGCCGGGGCGACGGTCCTCGACGCCGGCGGCTGCCTGGTCGGCCCGGGCCTGGTCGACCTGCACACCCACCTGCGCGAGCCGGGCCGCGAGGAGGCCGAGACGGTCGAGACCGGCGCCCGGGCGGCCGCATTGGGCGGTTACACGGCTGTGGTTGCCATGCCCAACACCGAGCCGCCCATCGACAACGCCGGCACCGCCCGCGAGATCCTCGAGCTGGGACGGCGGGCGACGGCCGAGGTTCTGGTGGCCGGGGCGATCACCCTCGGTCGGAGGGGAGAGCGCCTGGCGCCGATCGGTGAACTGGCCGCTCTCGGGGTGCGCCTGTTCACCGACGACGGGGCCGGGGTCCAAGACGGCGCCCTCATGCGGCGCGCCCTCGACTACGCCAAGGGCCTCGGGGTCACCTTGGCCCAGCACTGCGAGGACGACGCGCTGGCCGCCGGGGGGGCGATGCACGAGGGCGCCTGGTCGAGCCGGTTGGGGGTCCCCGGGGTCCCGGCGGCGGCCGAGGAGGCCATGGTGGCCCGGGACCTGGCGTTGGTCAGGCTGACCGGCGCCCCGATGCACTTCCTCCACCTCTCGACCGCCGGCTCGGTCGAACTGGTCCGGGCGGCCAAGGCCGAGGGCCTGGCGGTGACGGCCGAGGCGGCCCCGCACCACTTCGTGCTCACCGACGCCGAGGTGGCCGCCTACGACCCGGTCTTCCGGGTGAACCCGCCGTTGCGCAGCGCGTCGGACGTGGCCGCGATCCGGCAGGGGTTGGCCGACGGCACCATCGACGCGGTGGCCACCGACCACGCGCCGCACACCCCAGAGACCAAAGACGTGCCCTTCGCCGAGGCGCCGCCCGGGATGCTTGGACTGGAAACCGCCCTGTCGCTGAGCTTCAGCGCGCTCGGCTCGGGTCCCGAGGAGGGGCCGGGCGGGGCCGCCCACGGCGAGGACCATGCCGCCGCCCGGTGGGTCCTCGGGCTGCTCAGCTGGCGGCCGGCGGCCATCGCCGGGCTCGACGGCGTGGCGCCCCGAGGCGGTCCCGGCACGGTCCACGGCGGCCCGGTCGCCCGGGGGTTGACGGCCAACCTGTGCGTCTTCGACCCCGCGGCCCGATGGGTGGTCGACCCGCTCGCCCAGGCCAGCCGCAGCCGCAACACCCCCTACGCCGGGCGCCCGATGGTGGGCCGGGTCCGCCACACGGTCCTGCGGGGCGAACCGGTGGTCGTCGACGCCGAGGCCCAGCGGTGAGCCCCGAGGCGGCGGACGCCGGCGAACGGCGGCCGGCGTTGCTGGTCCTGGCCGACGGCGAGGTCTTCGAGGGCGAGGCGGCGGGGGCGACCCGACCGGTGTCGACCGGTGAGATCGTGTTCAACACCGCCCTCAGCGGCTACCAGGAGGTGGTCACCGATCCCTCCTACGCCGGCCAGGTGGTCGCTTTCACCTATCCGCACATCGGCAACTACGGGGTCAACGCCGCCGACGACGAGGCCCGCCGGCCCTTCTGCTGCGGGGTGGTCGTCCGAGACCTGACTGCGCTTCCGAGCAACTGGCGGGCCGAGGAGGGACTCGAGGCGTTCTTGGTCCGTCACGACGTGCCCGCCGTCACCGGGGTGGACACCCGCCGGCTCACTCGGCACCTGCGCGAGCGGGGTGCCATGCCGTGCGCCTTCGGCACCGCGGCCGAGGGCGAGCTGGCCGCGGCGGCTCGGGCGGCGATGGGCACCGACGGCCGGGACCTGGTCTCGACGGTCACCACCGACGCGCCGTACCGGCGGGGGTCGGGCCCGCTGCGGGTGGTCGCCTACGACTTCGGGGTGAAAGAGACCATGCTGCGCTATCTCGGAGACCTGGCGACGGTGACGGTGGTCCCGGCGGCGACCGGGGCCGACGAGGTGCTGGCCCGCGACCCCGACGGCGTGTTCTTGTCCAACGGGCCCGGCGACCCCGCCGCCCTCGGCGTGCAGATCGCGGCGGTGGCCGACCTGGTGGGGCGGGTCCCGGTGTTCGGGATCTGCCTCGGCCACCAGATACTGGCCACGGCGCTCGGCGGCAGCACCTACAAGCTGCGCTTCGGCCATCACGGCTCGAACCACCCGGTGCAGCGGCTCGACGGTGGCCACGTGGAGGTGACTAGTCAGAACCACAACTACGCCGTCACCGAGGTGCCCCGCACCGAGGTGACCCACGTCAACTTGAACGACGGAGTGGTCGAGGGGATCCGGTCGACCAACGCCGCCGCCTTCTCGGTCCAGTACCACCCCGAGGCCGGCCCGGGCCCCCACGACGCCCGCTACCTCTTCGACGAGTTCCGGGCCCTCATGGGGGCCGGGGTGGCCGGGCGGGCGGGCAGCTGAGGTGCCGCGGCGCGACGACATCTCCTCGATCCTGGTCATCGGCTCGGGACCCATCGTCATCGGCCAGGCCTGCGAGTTCGACTACTCGGGGGCCCAGGCCTGCCGGGTCCTGGCCGAGGAGGGCTACCGGGTCGTCCTGGCCAACTCCAACCCGGCCACGATCATGACCGACCCGGCGATGGCCGACCGCACCTACGTGGAGCCCCTGGACCCCGACGTGCTGGCGGCGATCATCGACAGGGAGCGGCCCGACGCGCTGCTGCCCACCTTGGGCGGGCAGACCGCCCTCAACCTCACCATGCGCCTGGCCGAGGCCGGGGTCCTCGAGGCCCACGGGGTCGAGGTGATCGGGGCCCGCATCGACGCCATCCGCACGGCCGAGGAGCGGGACCGCTTCAAGGCGGCCATGGCCGAGGTCGGCCTCTCGGTCCCCGAGTCGGGCTTCGCCCACTCCCTCGAGGAGGCGGTGGCCATCGCCGACGAGATCGGCTACCCGATCATCGTCCGCCCGAGCTTCATCCTGGGCGGCCACGGGACGGGCATCGCCTACGAACGCGATACCTTCGCCGCCCTGGCTGCCGAGGGACTCGACGCCAGCCCGGTGTCCGAGATCCTCGTCGAGCGCTCGATCGCCGGCTGGAAGGAGTACGAGCTCGAGGTGATGCGGGACAACGCCGACAACTGTGTGGTCGTCTGCTCGATCGAGAACTTCGACCCGATGGGCGTGCACACCGGCGACTCGATCACCGTCGCCCCGGCCCAGACCCTGACCGACGTCGAGTATCAGGCCATGCGGGACGACGCCTTCACCTGCCTGCGCCGGGTGGGGGTGGAGACCGGCGGGTCCAACGTCCAGTTCGCCGTCGACCCGAGCGACGGCCGTCGACTCATCATCGAGATGAACCCGAGGGTCTCGCGCTCCTCGGCCTTGGCCTCCAAGGCGACCGGCTTCCCGATCGCCAAGATCGCCGCCCGGCTGGCCGTCGGTTACCTGCTCGACGAGATCCCCAACGACGTGACCCGGGCCACGCCGGCCAGTTTCGAGCCGACCATCGACTACGTGGTGACCAAGGTGCCCCGGTGGGCGTTCGAGAAGCTGCCGGGAGCCGACGGCCGCCTCGGCACCCGGATGCAGTCGGTGGGCGAGGTGATGGCCATCGGCCGGACCTTCTGCGAGTCGCTGCAGAAGGCCCTGCGCTCCTTGGAGCAGGGTCGGGCCGGCCTCAACGCGGACCGGGCCGGCGACGCGCTGGACTCGCTGGGCGACGCCGAGCTGTTGGCTCGAGCCGCGGTGGGGACCCCCGAGCGGGTGTTCGAGGTCGAGGCGGCCCTGCGCCGGGGGATCGGGGTGGACACCGTGGCCACCCGCACCCGCATCGACCCGTGGTTCTTGGACCAGATCGCCCGCATCAGCGCCGAGCACCGTCGGCTGGCCGCGCTGGGTGCCTCGACTGGCGGCGGCCCCGCCGCGCTGGCGGCCATGGACCGGTCCCGGTTCCGGCGGGCCAAGCGCCTCGGGTTCTCCGACGCCCAGCTGGGCCACCTCCTCTCGGCGCCCGAGGAGGCGGTGCGCCGGGCCCGCCTGGAGTCCGGGGTGGTCGCCACCTTCAAGACCGTCGACACCTGCGGGGCCGAGTTCGAGGCCTTCACCCCGTACCACTACTCCACCTACGAGGACCAAGACGAGATCGAGCCGAGCGACCGTCGCCGGGTGGTCATCTTGGGCTCGGGGCCCAACCGCATCGGGCAGGGCATCGAGTTCGACTACTGCTGTGTGCATGCCTCGATGGCCCTGCGCGAGGCCGGGTACGAGACGGTGATGGTGAACTGCAACCCCGAGACGGTCTCGACCGACTACGACATCTCGGACCGCCTCTACTTCGAGCCCCTCGGGGCCGAGGAGGTGGCCAACGTGCTCGACGCCGAGGCGGCGGCCGGCGGGGAGCTGAGGGGGGTCATCGTGTCGCTCGGGGGTCAGACCCCCCTCAAGCTGGCCGACTCGCTCGCCCCGGGCCTGGTCCTCGGGACCCCCCCGGCGTCGATCGACCTGGCCGAGGACCGCGAGCGGTGGAATGTCCTGTGCGAGTCGCTCGGCATCCCCCAGCCGCCGGGGGGCACCGCCCTCAGCACCCCCGACGCGCTGGCCACCGCCCACCGGGTCGGCTACCCGGTGCTGGTGCGGCCGAGCTACGTCCTCGGCGGCCGGGCCATGGAGATCGTCTACGACGACGACGGTGTGAGGCGGGTGATGGCCGCCCTGTCGGGTGCGGCGGGCCTGGCCCGCGAGGGCACGATGCCCGCCGAGCGGCCGGTCCTCGTCGACCGTTTCTTGGAGGACGCCATCGAGGTCGACGTCGACGCCGTGCGCGACGCCACCGGCGAGGTCCTCGTCTGCGGGGTGATGGAGCACGTCGAAGAGGCCGGGGTCCACTCGGGTGACTCGGCCTGCGCCCTGCCGCCCCAGACCCTCGGGGCGGGCGTGCTGGCCGAGCTCGACCGCCACACGCGCGCCCTGGCCGACGCCCTGGGGGTGGTGGGGCTGTTGAACGTGCAGTACGCGGTGAAAGACGGCGCCGTCTTCGTGCTCGAGGCCAACCCCAGGGCCAGCCGGACCGTCCCGTTCGTGGCCAAGGCCACCGGGGTCCCCGTGGCCATGGTCGCCGCCCGGCTGATGGTGGGCGAGTCGTTGGCCGCCCTCCGCCAGCTCGGCCTGGTGCCGGCCGGGACCGAGAACGCCCAACTCGAGAGCCTGGACCACGTCTCGGTCAAAGAGGCCGTGCTTCCCTTCGACCGGTTCCCCGGCGTCGACACCCTGCTCGGTCCCGAGATGCGCTCGACCGGTGAGGTGATGGGGGTCGACGCCACCTTCGGGCTGGCCTTCGCCAAGAGCCAGCTGGCCGCGGGCACCAGGCTGCCGGCGACCGGGACCGTCTTCCTCTCGCTGGCCGACCGGGACAAGCCGGCCGGCCTGGCGGTGGCCCGCCAGTTCGTCGCGCTCGGGTTCTCGGTGGCCGCCACCCTGGGGACGGCCGGCTACCTGCGCGACCACGGGGTCGAGGTCGACACGCTGGTGGCCAAGGTGGGCGAGGAGGGCCTGGCCGCCGACGCCGTCGAGCTCATCGCCGGGGGCAAGGTGCAGCTCGTCGTGAACACCCCGCGGGGTCGGGGCCCCCGGGCCGACGGGACTCACATCCGGGCCGCCGCCGTCGCCCACCGCGTCGCCTGCCTGACCACCCTCGCCGCGGCCCGGGCCGCGGCCCAGGGCATCGCCGACCAGGCCCGCCACCCGCTGTCGGTGCGCAGCCTCCAAGAGCTCCATGACGCCTGACCTGGCGACCGCGGTGGGCACCCTCACCCTCCCCAACCCGGTCATGACGGCGTCGGGGACGGCGGGACACGGGGCCGAGCTCGAGGCCTACGGGCGCCTGTCGGACCTCGGCGCCGTGGTGGTGAAGTCGCTCTCGGCCGAGCCGTGGCCGGGCAACGCCGCACCCCGGGTGCACGAGGTGGCCGCCGGCATGCTCAACAGCGTGGGGTTGCAGGGCCCGGGGGTCGAGGCGTGGCTGGACGACGACCTCCCGGCCCTGCGGGCCGCCGGCGCCCGGGTGGTGGTCAGCATCTGGGGGCACCGGGTGGAGGACTTCGCCAAGGCGTCGGCGCTCTTGGCCGGCACGGCGGGGCTCAGCGCCGTCGAGGTGAACGTCAGCTGCCCCAACCTCGAGGACCGGGCCAAGATGTTCGCCCACTCGCCCGCGGCCACCGCCGAGGCGATCGAGGCCGCGGCGGGGGCCGGGCTGCCCCGCTGGGCCAAGCTCAGCCCCAACGTCGCCGACCTGGTCGAGATCGCCGGCGCCGCCCTCGGGGCCGGGGCCGAGGCCCTGACCCTGGTCAACACCCTGCTCGGGATGGCCATCGACCCCGACACCCGACGGCCGGTCCTCGGGGCCGGCGGGGGAGGGCTGTCGGGTCCGGCCCTCCACCCTGTCGCCGTCCGCGCCGTCTTCGAGTGCCGGGCCGCCTTCCCCCGTGCGGGCATCATCGGGGTCGGGGGGGTCATGGGCGCCGACGACGCCGTCGAGCTGCTGTTGGCCGGGGCCGACGCGCTCCAGGTGGGTACGGCGACCTTCCGGGACCCCCGGGCGCCGTGGAAGGTGCTCGACGGGATCGGGCGGTGGTGCCGCCGGCGGGGTGTGCGGTCGCTGGACGAGGTGATCGGGGGAGCCCATGGACAGCTTCGCTGAACGGTTGGTGGCGGCGGTCTCGCGCACGGGTCCGCTGTGTGCGGGCATCGACCCCTCGGCCTCGCTCCTCGGGCGCTGGGGGCTGAGCGACGACGCGGCCGGTCTCGGCACCTTCGGTTCGCGCTGTGTCGAGGCGTTCGCCGGCACGGTGCCGGTGGTCAAGCCGCAGGTCGCGTTCTACGAGCGTCACGGGGCGGCCGGCTTCGGCGCACTGGAGCGGCTGATCGCCGAGGCCCGCTCGGCCGGCCTCCTCGTCCTGGCCGACGCCAAGCGTGGCGATGTGGACACCACCATGGACGCGTACGCCGACGCCTGGCTCGGGTCCGCCGGGGCCTTCGGGGCCGACGCCGTGACGGCGACGCCGTATCTCGGCCTCGGCTCGTTGCGGCCCCTCCTCGATGTCGCCCGCGCCAACGGCCGGGGGGTGTTCGTGGTCGTCCGAAGCTCGAACCCCGAGGGCCGGCCGCTGCAGGAGGCGGCCACCGCCGCCGGTCCGTCGGTCGAAGACGGGCTCTTGGCCGACCTGGGGCGGCTCAACGAGCGCGAGCCGGGTCCCCTGGGTCCCTTCGGCGCCGTGGTCGGGGCGACGCTGCGCCCGTCGTCCTTCCCGTTGTCCCAGGTCAAGGGGCCGTTCCTGGCCCCGGGCCTCGGCGCCCAAGGTGGTGGACCCGCTGGGGTGGCCGCGCTGTTCGCCGGCTGCGCGCCGGGCTCGGTGGTGCCCAGCACCTCCCGCTCGGTCCTCGGGGAGGGCCCCTCGGTAGAGGCGCTGCGTTCCGCCGCCGCCCGGGCCCGCGACGAAGTGGCGGCCGCCCTGGGCTGAATTGGTTGTGAACGGCCACGGTGGAGGCGCTATGGTCGCCCCATGCCTCAACCGCCTGCACTCACGCCCGAGCAGCGCCAGGCTGCACTGCAGAAGGCCGCGAAGGTCCGCCGCGAGCGGGCCGAAGTCAAAGAGAAGCTCAAGATGGGCCGTCTCACGTTGACGGAGCTTCTCAAGATGGCCGAGAAGGACGAGACCGTCGGGAAGATGAAGGTGGTCTCGGTCCTCGAATCCCTGCCCGGTCTGGGCAAGGTGAAGGCCCGTCGACTCATGGAGACCGTCGGCATCAGTGAGAGCCGGCGGCTGCAGGGCCTCGGGGCCAAGCAGCGCGCCGACCTTCTCAAAGAGACTGCCCGCTGATCCACTGACCTTCGTGCTCATCGGCCCCGGCGGGGCCGGCAAGGGCACGGTGGCCGAGCGGCTGACGGCCCGGGACCCCGGTCTGTGGCTGAGCCGTTCGTGGACCACCCGGGAGCGCCGCACCGGCGAGCCCGAGGACGCGTACGTCTTCTGCGACCGGGAGTCCTTCGAGGCCAGCGCGGCGGCCGGGGGCTTTGTCGAGTGGGCCGAGTTCTTGGGCAACCTCTACGGGACCCCGGTCCCCGAACCCCCCCCGGGCACCGACGTCCTGCTCGAGATCGACGTCCAGGGCGCCCAGCGGGTGGTCGACCTCGATCCGACCGCGGTGGTCATCTTGTTGCTGCCCCCCTCCGACGAGGTCCAAAGGGCGCGCCTCGTGGCCCGGGGGGACCCGGCCGACCAGGTCGAGCGGCGACTGGCCGCCGGACGCGAGGAGGTGCGCCGCGGACGGTCCCTGGCCACCCATGTCGTGGTGAACGACCAGGTCGAACGGGCGGTGGACCAGGTGGCCGGTATAGTGGCGCGCGCTCGTTCAGCCCGGACGTAGTCGAAAGGACTCCAGATGGCCCAAGGCCGCAACACGTTGATGGACCCCCCGATCGAGGACCTCCTCGACAAGGTGGACTCCAAGTTCACCCTGGTGGCGCTCGGGGCCACACGGGCCCGTCAGGTGAACGCCTACTACAACAGCCTGGGCGAGGGCCTGGGCCGGGTGGTCCCGCCCCAGGTCACGTCGCTGTCGGGCAAGCCGCTGTCGATCGCCTTCGAGGAGATCGCCGCCGGCAAGGCGACCTACACCCGGCCCGACCCCGAAGAAGAGGCGGCCGCGGCCGCGGCGGCCGAGGCACTGGCCGCCGCCGAGTTGGCCGAGGCCGAGGGCGCTGAGCCGCTCGCCGTGGCCGTCGTCGTCGAGGAAGAGGGCCCGACCGCCGGCTAGGCGGGTCGGCCTCACCCGCTGGTCGACGTGGCGTCCGAGCACCAGCGGCGCGTCGTCCTGGGTGTGTGCGGTGGCATCGCCGCCTACAAGGCGGTGGAGGTCTGCCGCCAACTGGTCGACGCCGGGGTCCACGTGACGCCGGTCCTCACTGCCGGAGCCGAGCGGTTCGTCGGCGCCGCCACCTTCTCGGCGCTGGCCTCCGAGCCGGTCCAGCGCAGCCTCTGGGAGGAGACCTCGCCCATCCCCCACACCGCGCTCGGTCAGGCGGCCGACCTGGTGCTGGTCGCCCCGGCCACCGCCCACCTGCTCGGGCGCTACGCCGCGGGGCTGGCCGACGACCTGCTCACCGCGACCCTCTTGGCCACCCGGGCCCCGGTCATGGTCTGTCCGGCCATGCACACCGAGATGTGGGAGCACCCGGCGGTCCAGGACAACCTCGAGCGGCTGGGCCGCCGCGGGGTGCTGGTCGTCGCGCCCGAGGCCGGCCGCCTGGCCGGGGGCGACGTCGGGGCCGGCCGGCTGGCCGAACCGTCGACCATCGTGGCCCGGGCCCTCTCGGTGCTCGAGGCGGGCCCGGGGGGCGGTGACCTGCGCGGTGTGCGGGTCGTCGTGAGCGCCGGGGGGACACGGGAGCCGATCGACCCGGTGCGCTTCTTGACCAACCGCTCGTCGGGCAAGCAGGGTCACGCGCTCGGCCGCCGCCGCTGCCCGGCGCGGCGCGCTGGTCACCTTGGTCACCACCTCTCCGATCGCAGTCGCCGACCCCTCGATCGATGTGGTGGCTGTTGAGTCGTCGGCCGACATGGAGGCGGCGATGGTCGGCGCCGCGTCGGCGGCCGACGTCGTCGTCATGGCCGCCGCCGTGGCCGACTTCCGGCCCAAGGCTCCGGCCGAGCACAAGCTGGCCAAAGAGGACGGGATTCCCGAGCTGGTCCTCGAGCCGACGCCCGACATCCTGGTCGGGCTGGCGGCCCGGCGGCGGCCGGGCCAGATCCTGGTCGGCTTCGCGGCCGAGACCCATGACGTGATCGAGCGGGGACGGCGCAAGCTCGAGCGCAAGGGGGTCGACCTGCTGGTGGTCAACGACGTGTCCGCCTCCGGCGTCGGCTTCGACCACGACACCAACGCCGTGAGCATCCTCGATGCCCACGGCGGCCGGACCGACGTGCCCCTCATGGCCAAAGATGCGGTGGCCGACTGCGTTTTGGATAGGGTGAGCGACCTGTTCGACCCAGAGAGGATCTCGACGTGAGCCGTACGACCTTCACCTCCGAATCGGTGACCGAGGGTCACCCCGACAAGATGGCCGACCAGATCTCGGACTCGATCCTGGACTCGCTCTTGGAGAACGACCCGGCGAGCCGGGTGGCCTGCGAGACGCTGACCACCACCGGTCTGGTCGTGGTGGCCGGCGAGGTCAGCACCACGACGTACGTCGACATCCCCAAGCTGGTGCGCGACGTCGTCTGTGACATCGGCTACGACGACGACCAGTACGGGTTCAACGGTCGGACCTGCGGGGTGATGGTGGCGCTGGACGAGCAGTCTCCCGACATCGCCCAGGGCGTGGACTCGGCCTTCGAGCTGCGCACCGGTTCGGGGGGCGAGGACCAGCTGAACGCCCAGGGCGCAGGCGACCAGGGGATGATGTTCGGCTACGCCTGCGACGAGACACCCGACCTCATGCCGCTGCCGATCTGGCTGGCCCACCGGCTGGCCCAGCGCCTCTCCCAGGTGCGCCGGGTCGGCGTCCTGCCCTACCTGCGACCCGACGGCAAGACCCAGGTGAGCGTGGTCTATGACGACGGCCGCCCGGTCAAGATCGACACCGTGCTGATCTCGACCCAGCACCAGCCGGGCATCGACCTCGAGACCCTGCTCCTGCCGGACCTGCGCGAGCACGTGATCCAGCCGCTCTTGCCGGCCGACCTCGACGTCGAGGGCATGCGGGTGCTGGCCAACCCCACCGGGACCTTCGAGCTCGGGGGGCCGCACGCCGACACCGGCCTGACCGGGCGCAAGATCATCGTCGACACCTACGGAGGCATGGCCCGCCACGGCGGGGGCGCCTTCTCGGGCAAGGATCCCTCCAAGGTCGACCGTTCGGCCGCCTACGCGGCGCGCTGGGTGGCCAAGCACGTGGTCGCCGCCGGCGCGGCGAAGCGCTGCGAGGTCCAGGTGGCCTACGCCATCGGGGTGGCCCGTCCGGTTTCGCTGCTCGTCGAGACGTTCGGCACCGAGCGGGTGGCGCCCGACAAGATCGCCGAGGCGGTGCGCGAGCTGTTCGACCTGCGGCCGGCGGCCATCATCCGGGACCTCGACCTGCGCCGGCCCATCTACCGGCGCACGGCGGCCTACGGCCACTTCGGGCGCAGCGACAAGGAGTTCACGTGGGAGGCCACCCCGCGGGTCGACGACCTGCGGCGGGCGCTGGGGCTCTGATCCCCCCGGCGCCGGCCCCCGGCGCCGGTGCCACCCCGCCGGTCGCCCCCCGGGTGGTCCGGGTGCTCCCCGACGTCCCGGCCGTCCACCGGGCCTTCGACTACCGCGTTCCGGAGCGTTGGCGCCATCAGGTGGGGGTGGGGACCCGGGTGCGGGTGCGTCTGCACGGCCGGGCCGTCGGCGGCTGGGTGCTCGACGCCGACGTCGAGCCGCCCGAGGGGGTCGAGCTCTTGGCGCTGGTGGCCGTCTCGGGCCTCGGGCCGCCACCGGCCGTCCTGGCCCTGGCCGAGTGGGCGGCCTGGCGCTGGGCCGGTCCGGTCTCGTCGTTCCTCGGGGCCGCCTCGCCCAAGCGCAACGTCCGGGGGCTGGCCGCGCCGCCCCACCCGGCCCGGGCCCGAAGCCTCGCCGACCCGACCGGTCGGGGCCCGCTGGTCCCCGCCGGGGTGCTGGCCGAGGCCCTGGCCCGGGTCGGGAGGCCGACCCTCCTCGTGGTCCCCCCGGCCGAGGACCTGCTGGCGCTCGTCGGCGCGGTGCTCGAGCACCGAGGACCCGGGATGCTGGTCCTGGTCCCGAGCACCGGGTGGGCCGAGCGGCTGGGCGAGCGGCTGCGCCGCCGGGGGGTCGACGTGGCCCGGGACTGGAGCGAGGCGGCGGCCGGGTGGCCGGTGGTGCTCGGAGCCCGGTCCGCCGCCTGGGCGCCCATGCCCGAGCTGGCCGCCGCGGTGGTCCTCGACGGCCACGACGAGGCCTACCGGGCCGAGCGGACCCCGACCTACAACGCGTGGGAGGTGGCGGCCGAACGCGCCGCCCGCCAGGGGGCCCCGTGCCTGATCACCTCGCCGTGCCCCACCGCGGTCCTCGCCGAGCGGTGCGTCCGGTGGTCGGTGCCCCGCCCCCTCGAGCGGGCGGGCTGGCCGGGGCTCTCGTTGGTGGACCTTCGGGTGAGCGATCCCCGTACGGGCCTGCTCACCGAGTCGGTGGTCCGCCTGGCCCGCGGCGTCCTCGGTGGTGCGGACCCGCTGGTCTGCGTGCTCAACCGCACCGGCCGGGCCCGCCTGCTGGCCTGTGGCGCCTGCGGGGAGCTGGCCCGCTGCGAGCGCTGCGGCCGGCCGCTGTCCCAGGTGGACGAGCGCTTGGTGTGCCCGGCGTGTGAAGAGCGGCGTCCGGTCGTGTGCGCCGCCTGCGGGGCGACCCGGCTCAAGGTGCTCCGGCCCGGGGTGGCCCGCCTGCGCGAGGAGCTCGAGGCGCTCCTCGGGGTGGCCGTGGCCGAGGTGGCCGGCCCGGCCCGGTCCCGGCGCCCGGTGCCCGTGCCCGACGCCCCGGTGCTGATCGGGACCGAGGCCGTCCTCCACCGGGCCCGCCGGGCCGCGGCGGTGGCCTTCTTGGACTTCGACCAGCAGCTGTTGGCCCCCCGCTTCGGCGCCGCCGAGGAGGCGCTTGCCCTCTTGGCCCGGGCCGGCCGGCTGGTCGGGGGGCGGGCCAGCGCCGGGGGACCGCCCCGGGTCCTGGTCCAGACCCGCCTCCCGGACCACGAGGTGCTGGCGGCCGGGGTCCACGGCGATCCGGGCCGCCTGGTCACGAGCGAGCTGGCCCTGCGCCACCGGCTCGACCTGCCCCCGGCCAGCGCGTTGGCCCTCGTGTCGGGGCCCGGTGCCCCGCTCTACGCGGCGGGGCTGCGCGGCGTGGAGGTGGCCGACCTGGGCGACGGCCGGCGGTTGGTGCGGGCGAGCGGGCACCGGGTCCTCTGCGACGCCCTCGCCGCGGTGCCCCGCCCGGCGGCCAGGCTCAGGGTCGAGGTCGATCCGATCGGGGTCTGAGCCCGCCGCCGGTACGATGAGCCGGTGACCACCTACGTCATCCGCCAGTACGGCGACCCCGTGCTCAGGACCCCGACCAAAGACGTCGAGGAGATCGACGGCGCACTGGCCCGGCTGGTCGACGACCTGATCGAGACCATGTACGACGCCCCCGGGACCGGGCTGGCGGCCAACCAGGTCGGGGTGCAGCGCCGGGTCTTCGTCTACGACGTGGGGGAGGGACCGAGGGCGGTCATCAACCCGCGCATCGTCGAGTCGGGTGGCGAGTGGGTCTACGAGGAGGGCTGCCTGTCGGTGCCCGGGCTCAGCTGGCCGATCGTCCGGCCCAACCGGGTGCACCTGGTTGGCCGCGACCTCGACGGCAACGAGATCTCGGTCGAGGCCGACGAGCTCGAGGGCCGGGTCTTCCAGCACGAGCTCGACCACCTCGACGGGGTGCTGCTGGTCGAGCGGCTGGACGAGGACCAGCGCAAGGAGGCGCTGCGCATCCTGCGCTCGCGGGCCCTGCGGCTCCCCGCCGTCGACCCCGACGGCCTGTCGCGCCTCTAGTCCGACCGACGCCAGCACCCGTGGCCCGGCTCGCCTACCTCGGCACCCCCGCGCTCGCCGTCCCCCCGCTGCGGGCCCTGGTGGCCGCCGGCCACGAGATGGTGGCGGTGGTCACCCGGCCCGACCGGCGCCGGGGCCGGGGTCCGGCGACCTCGCCCAGCCCGGTCAAGGCCGCCGCCGCCGCCCTCGGCCTGCCGGTCACTGACCGTCTGGGGGACCTGGCCGGCTCGGGGGCCGAGCTCGGGGTGGTCGTGGCCTACGGCCGGATCATCCCGGCCGACGTCCTGGCCACCCTGCCCATGGTCAACCTCCACTTCTCGTTGCTGCCCCGCTGGCGGGGCGCCGCCCCGGTCGAGCGGGCGATCCTGGCCGGTGACCCGGTGACCGGGGTCTGCGTGATGGCGGTGGACGAGGGCCTCGACACCGGCGCCCTCTACGCCCGGCGCGAGCTGCCGGTCGGCGACGAGTCGCTCGAAGAGCTCCGGGGCCGCCTGGTCGCCGTCGGCACCACCATGCTGGTCGACCTGCTGGCCGGCGGCGTCGGCGCCCTGCCGGTGCCGGTGCCCCAGTCGGGCGAGCCGACCTACGCCGAGAAGCTGGGGCCGGCCGACCTCGAGCTCGACTGGGGGCGTCCGGCCGTCGAACTGGCCCGGGTGGTCCGGCTGGGCCGGGCCCACACGAGGTTCCGGGGGCGCCGCCTCGGGGTGCTCGAGGCCCGGGTGCTCGACGGGGAGGGGAGCGGGTCCGCGCCGGGGACCCTGGTCGACGGCGGGGTCTCGACGGGTGGGGGGCGACTCGAGCTGGTGCGGGTCCAGCCCGAGGGTGGCCGCCCCATGGACGCCGCCGACTGGTGGCGCGGCGCCCGGCCCGCCCCCGGTGAGCGCCTCGACTGAGGGCGCCCGGGCGCCTGGTGCCGAGCGCTGACCCACGACCGAGCCCGCGGCGGGGCCGGCCGACAGGGCGGTCACGTCGGGCCAGACTGTGGAGATGCCCGAGGGATGGGACGGCGCGCTCTACGACCGGTTCAAGGCCGAGCGGCGCCAGCCCTTCGACGACCTCTTGGCCCGCTGCCGACCGATCCCCGGCGGTCGCGCCGTCGACCTCGGTTGCGGCACCGGCGAGCTGACCGCCGAGCTCCACCGGGCCCTCGGCGCGGCCCGGACCACCGGGATCGACTCCTCGCCGGCCATGCTCGAGCGGGCCCGGAGCCTCGGGCGGCCCGGGCTCGACTTCTCCCTGGGCGACCTCGGGGCCTGGGACGGGCCCCCGGTCGACCTGGTGGTGGCCAACGCCTCGTTGCACTGGGTGTCCGACCACCCTTCCCTGTTGGCCCAGCTGCGCGGCGGCCTCGCCCCCGGCGGCCAACTGGCCTTCCAGGTGCCGGCCAACTTCGACCATCCGTCGCACACCCTCGCCCGCCGGGTGGCCGCCGAGCCCCCCTTCGCCCAGGCGCTCGGCGCCTCGGCGCCGGCGGACCGGGGCGACTCGGTGCTCTCCCCGACGGCCTACGCCGAGGTGCTCCACGCCCTCGGCGCCGTGGAGCAGTCCGTGGCCCTCAACGTCTACGGGCATCTGCTCGACTCGACCGACGAGGTCGTCCAGTGGGTGCTGGGCACCTTGTTGACCCCCTACCGTGCTGTGCTCGAACCCGGCGTGTTCGCGGCCTTCGTGGAGCGCTACCGCGAGGCCCTGGCCGACGAGGTGGGCGCCCGGCGCCCGTACTTCTACGCCTTCCCACGCATCGTGTGCTGGGCCCGGTTCCCGTGACCCCGGGCCGGCCGGTCCAGCCGGCGTCGACCCCGTTGCGCGAGGCCTGGGAGGCCAACGCCGCCCAGTGGCTGTCATGGGCCGGCGCCCCCGGTCACGACAGCTACTGGCGCTTCTACCGCGAGTCCTTGACCCTGGGGGTGCCGGACGAGAGGTGGTGACCGGCGCCCCCACCGGTGGGCCGGTGTCATCGTGGGCCCGACGGGTCGGGCTCTAGGCTGGTCGGGTGGGTGCGCCACGACAGGTTGGCCACGGTGTCGGACCCGGCGACGTCGGGGCGCTCAAGGTCGCCCCCTCGGTGCTGTCGGCCGACTTCGGCAACCTGGCCGAGGCAGTGGGGGAGGTGGCGCCGGTCGCCGACTGGCTGCACGTCGACGTCATGGACGGTCACTTCGTGCCCAATTTGACCATCGGGCCGCCCGTGGTCGAGTCCCTCCGCCGCCACTCGCCGCTGTGGTTCGACTGCCACCTCATGATGACCGACCCCGGTGCCTACCTCGAGGCGTTCGCCAAGGCCGGGGCCGACGGCTGCACGGTCCACGTCGAGATCGGCGGGACCGACGAGCTCGTCGACCAGATGCGCGGGCTCGGGCTCCGGGTCGGTCTGGCGGCGAACCCCGACACGCCCTTCGCCGCCCTCGAGCCCCACCTGGGCTCGGTCGACCTGGTGCTGTGCATGACCGTGTTCCCCGGCTTCGGGGGCCAGGCGTTCATGGCCGACGTCATGGGCAAGGTGGCGCAGCTCCGCCGGGCCATCGAGGAGCGCCACCTGGCGGTCGACCTCGAGGTTGACGGGGGGATCGACGTCCACACCGCCGGGGTGGCGGCGGCGGCCGGGGCCAACGTCCTGGTCGCCGGCTCGGCCGTCTTTGGCCACGACGCCCCCTGGGAGGCCGTCGAGCGGATCCGGACCGCGGCCACCGGCTGAGATCGCCCCGGCCAGCGCGGACCCGGACGCGGCGACCGACGCCCCGGTGCCCCGTGGCGCGCCCCGCCGTCGACAAAAACTGAAACCTGTTCTAGTATGGGATCAGGAGGTTGGACGGTGGTCGACGAGGAGCACATGGCGCGTGCGGCGGCCCTGGCCGCCTCGGTCCACGGCTCAACGGCCCCCAACCCGTGGGTCGGTTGCGTCGTGGTGAGCACCGACGGCGCCACCTACGAGGGGGCCACGGCGCCCCCTGGCGGGGCCCATGCCGAGGTGGCGGCCCTCGGGGCCGCCGGCGGAGCGTCGCGCGGCGCCACCCTCTACACCACCCTCGAGCCCTGTGCCCACCACGGGCGGACCCCCCCGTGCACCGAGGCCATCGTCGCCGCCGGGGTGGCCCGGGTTGTCGTGGCCGTGCCCGATCCGGACCCCCAGGTCTCGGGCCGGGGCATCGCGGCGCTGCGCCGGGCCGGCGTCGCCGTCGAGGTCGGCGTCGCCGCCGACCAGGTGAGCGAACTGCTCGCCCCGTACCTGAAGCATCGCCGCACCGGGCGCCCCTGGGTGGTGCTGAAGCTGGCCGCCACCCTCGACGGGCGCACGGCCGCGCCCGATGGGACCAGCCGTTGGATCACCGGGGCGGCGGCCCGGGCCGACGTGCACCGTCTTCGGGCCCGGTCCGACGCGGTGGCCGTTGGGGCGGGCACGGTGCGGGCCGACGACCCCGAGCTGACCGTGCGCGGCACCGGGGCCCCCGACCGCCAGCCGCTGCGGGTGGTGCTCGGCCGGGCCCCCGAGGGGGCCCGCATCCGCCCGGCCCTCGAGCTGTCGGGCGAGCTCGGCGACGTCCTCGACGACCTCGGCCGCCGGGGGGTGCTTCAGCTGCTGGTCGAAGGGGGCGCCACGGTGGCCCACGACCTGCACGCGGCCGGCCTGGTCGACCGCTACGTCGTCTACGTGGCCCCGGCCCTGATGGGCGGGGACGACGGGCGCCCGATGTTCGCCGGGCCCGGCGCCGCCTCCCTCGACCAGATGTGGCGGGGGCGGCTGGTCTCGGTTGAGCGTCTCGGCGACGACCTGCGGGTGGAGGTGGCGGCCTGATGGGCTTTTCCACCGTGAAGGAGGCCATCGACGCCGTCGGGCGGGGGGGCATGGCGGTGGTGGTCGACGACGAGGACCGCGAGAACGAGGGCGACCTGGTGATGGCGGCCGAGGCGGCCACCCCCGAGAACATCGCCTTCTTCTTGGCCCACACCTCGGGCGTGATCTGCGTGCCCCTGCTGCCCGAGCGCGCCGACCAGCTCGAGCTGCCCCTCATGGTCTCGGCCAACACCGAGGCCCAGCGGACGGCGTTCACCGTGAGCGTCGACTTCCGGCACGGCACGACCACCGGCATCTCGGCCGCCGACCGCTCGGCCACCATCGCTGCCCTCATCGACCCGGCCACCCGGGCGACCGACCTCAACCGGCCCGGGCACATCTTCCCCCTGCGCTACCGCCGGGGCGGGGTGCTGAAGCGGGCCGGCCACACCGAGGCCACGGTCGACCTGGCCCGGGCCGCCGGGATGGCGCCGGCCGGCGTGCTGTGCGAGGTGGTCACCGAGGACAAGTCGGGGATGGCCCGGTTGCCCGAGCTCGAGCGCTTCGCCAAGAAGCACGATCTCCCGCTCATCACCATCGCCGATCTGATCCGCTACCGGCGCCAGCACGAGAAGCTGGTCCGCCGGATCTCAGAAGCCCGGATCCCGACCGGCGACGGCGAGTTCACGGCCTACGTCTACGAGTCGGTGCTCGACGAAGAGCAGCACCTGGCCCTGGTGATGGGCGAGGTGGCCGGGCGCGAGGATGTGCTGGTGCGGGTCCACTCCGAATGCCTCACCGGCGACGTGTTCGGCTCGCTGCGCTGTGACTGCGGACCCCAGCTGCGCAAGTCCATGGACCTGATCGAGGCCGAGGGCTGCGGGGTGCTCGTGTACCTGCGGGGCCACGAGGGCCGGGGCATCGGGCTCGGCCACAAGATCCGCGCCTACCAGCTCCAAGAGGGCGGCCACGACACCGTCGACGCCAATCTCGAGCTGGGCCTCCCCGTCGACAGCCGCGAGTACGGGATCGGGGCCCAGATGCTCGTCGATCTCGGGGTGACGACCATGCGCCTCATGACCAACAACCCGCTCAAGTACGGCGGCCTGGAGGGCTTTGGCCTCGACATCACCGAGCGGGTGCCCCTCGAGCCGTCCCCCAACCCCGAGAACATCGGGTACCTGCGGACCAAGCGCGAGCGGATGGGGCACCTCCTCCAGGGCCTCGACGACGTACGCTGAGCCGCGGTGGCGTCCTCCGACGAGACGAAGCTCCCTCCCGGCGCGCTCGAGGGACTGGCCGAAAGGGTCGGGACCAGCCTCCAGGGCGACCGCAACGGGAGGGGCCTGCGGATCGGGCTGGCCTGCGGATTGTTTAACGGGGGCGTCAGCTGGCGGCTGGCGGAGGGGGCGCTCGAGGGCCTGGGCGAGGCCGGGGTCGACCGGGCCGACACCTCGCTGGCCTGGGTGCCCGGGGCGTTCGAGCTGCCGCTCGTGGCCCAGGGCTTCGCCCGATCGGGCGCCGTCGACGCGGTGGTCTGCCTGGGCGCGGTCATCCGGGGGGAGACCGGCCACTACGACGTGGTGGCCGGCGAATGCGCCCGGGGGATCCAACGGGTCCAGCTCGACACCGGGGTCCCGGTCGTCTTCGGGGTGCTCACCACCGACACCGTCGAGCAGGCCCTGGCCCGTTCGGCCCCCGGTGAGGCCAACAAGGGCCGGGAGGCGGCGCTGACCGCCGTCGAGATGGTCCGCCTGCTCCGCTCTGCGCCCTTCGGTCACTGAGCGGGGTCCCCGACCTCGTACAATCAGGCGATGCTCCGCCTGGTGCTGCCCAAGGGATCCCTCGAGCGCGCCACTCTCGAGCTGTTCGGTGCGGCCGATCTGGCGGTGTCGCGCTCGTCTGACGTCGACTACCGGGCCCGCATCGACGATCCCCGGGTCGACGAGGTGCGGATCCTGCGCCCCCAGGAGATCCCCGACTACGTGGCCAGCGGCCTGTTCGACCTCGGCATCACCGGGCGAGACTGGGTGGAAGAACGCGGGGCCGACGTCGTGTCCCTGGGCGAGCTGCGCTACTCGAAGGCCACCACCGACCCGATCCGGGTCGTCCTGGCCGTGGCCGACGACTCGCCCTTCAAGACCCTGGCCGACCTCCGGGGGCAGGGGGTGCGGGTCGCCACCGAGTACCCCGAGCTGACCCGGCGGGCCCTGGCCGACCACGGGGTGGAGGCGGAGATCTCCATCTCCTACGGCGCCACCGAGGCCAAGATCCCCGACATCGCCGACTGCGTGGTGGAGATCACCGAGACCGGCCGGGCCCTCCGGGCCGCCGGGCTGCGGATCGTCGACACCTTGCTCCTGTCCTACACCGAGCTGATCGCCAACCCGGCGGCGGCGGCCGACCCGCCCAAGCGTCACGCCATGGACCAGTTGCTGATCCTGCTCCAGGGCGCCCTCGAGGCCCGACAGAACGTGCTGGTCAAGCTGAACGTGGCCGCCGAGAGCCTCCACGCGGTGATCGGGGTCCTCCCGTCGCTGCGGGCCCCGACGGTCTCGGAGCTCTCCGGGGGCGGGGGGTACGCGCTCGAGACCGTCGTGCCCAAGTCCAAGATCAACACCCTGATCCCCGCCCTCAAGGACCAGGGTGCCACCGACATCATCGAACTGGCACTCTCCAAGATCGTCCACTGAGATGCGGCGACCGCAGCGCGGGGTGGTGGTCAGCTTCGATGAGGAGCGGGGCCTGGGGTCGGTGCGCGACGAGCTCGGGCGGGAGCTCCCGTTCCACTGCACGGCCATCGCCGACGGGACCCGGCGCATCGATCCGGGGACCGAGGTGAGCTTCCTCAGCGCGCCCGGTCACCTCGGCCGGATGGAGGCGAGGGGGCTGGTGGCCCTGGTCGTCGGGTCCGGGCCCGCCGCCCCGGCCGAACCGCCCGAGCAGGGCGCGCCCGGGGGCACGGTCGAGCGCAACGACGACACCCTCACCGTCTTCATGGGGTCCACCGAGCCCGATGGTGACCAGGGCGGAGGAGGGGCCGGCTCCCCCCCGGGATGAGCTCAGCCGGTCGCCCCGGCCGAGCCGTTCCCGGCGCCCTCTGTCCCGGGCGCCGCGGCAGCGGCCTTTTGTGCCGCGTCGAGCTGCACGTAGGCCAGCCGGACCTGGGCCAGGGCCTCTTGGAGGGGCCCCTGGGCCTCGCCCAGGCGCGAGCCCAGGCCGTCGACCAGGCAGGCCAGGGCGTCGATGGCCAGCTGGGCCTGGGCGAACAGCGGTGGCTCCTGGGACAGGTAGACCGCGGCCAGCTCGAACATGCCGTAACAGTGGTTGGCCACCACCACCTCGGCGGGGGCCTCGGCCAGCTGGCGCCGCAACTCGTCCATCTGCAGCTCGGCCTCGGGACCGGGGGCACCGCCCCCCGGCGGAGGAGGGCCGCCCGCCGGGGGCGGCGCGGGGGCCGGCTGGTCGATCGGGTGCTCGCCCGACGGTGTCCACAAGCTCATGCTGATAGCCTATGACCTTTGGGAAGCGGGGCCGCTCTGAAGGGCCGCCTCCACCCGGCCACCGATCGCAGGTGCGCCGGGTCGATGTGGCACCTACCCGGTCACGGGCGTGGCACCGCTCCTTGGGATGGTCGCGGAAGGACCGCCGGCCCGACCGAGAGGAGTGATGCCGCATAGTCACCGTCACCACCACCGCCACCACGGGTGAGCACCGGATCAACCGGTGGTGAGCACCGGACCGACCGGCGAGCACCGGATCAACGACCGGATCCGCGCCCGTGAGGTGCGGCTCGTCGACCCCGACGGCCAGCAGCTGGGCATCAAGCCGCTGCCCGAGGCCTTGACCATCGCCCGCAGTCTCGACCTCGACCTGGTGGAGGTGGCACCGAACGCCAATCCACCGGTGTGCCGGATCATGGACTTCGGCAAGTTCAAGTTCGACGAGGCCCAGCGAGCCAAGGAGAGCCGCCGCAAGGCCGTCCACGTCGGGATCAAGGAGATGAAGTACCGGCCCAAGATAGGTCCGGGTGACTTCGACACCAAGACCCGGCAGGTGGCCAAGTTCTTGGACGAAGGGCACAAGGTCAAGATCACGATCATGTTCCGAGGCCGCGAGGTGTTCCATCCCGAACTGGGCAAGCGGATCCTGGACCGGATCGCCGAGCAGACCGAGGGATCGGCGAAGGTGGAGGCCGAACCCCGCCTCGACGGTCGCAACATGGTGATGGTGCTGGCGCCGGACAAGCGGGCCAAGCAGGCCGCGGCCTCGAGGGCCCGTTCGACCGGCCCGGTCTCGGGGGACGGCGACACGGCGGTCGCCGCGCCGGCGAGCCCGGCCGCGGCCTCGCCAGAGACGACGAACGGGTCCGAGGCCAACGGGGCCGGTGCCGCCGAGGTGGCGCCGACCGGCGGGGCGACGGCACAGGGAGAGGGATAGCGAATGCCCAAGATGAAGACCGACCGGGGCGCGGCCAAGCGGGTCAAGGTGACCGGTTCGGGCCGACTGCGCCGGCGCAAGCAGAACCGTCGCCACATCCTCGAGAAGAAGACCAGCGTGCGCAAGCGTCGTCTGGCCCGGGAGACCGATTTCTCGCCCGGTGACGAGCGGACCGCGAAGAGGATGCTCGGGCTCTGAGCCCCGTGCCCGGCCCCGGCCGGGCCCAAAGCGGACTCCGTGCGGACCCCGCGCGGGCCGCCCAGTCGATCGCAACCCCCGGGCCCCGGCTGGCCCACGACCAGAGAGGAGGACCCCATGGCGAGAGTGAAGCGCTCCGTCCACGGGCGCAAGCACCACCGTGCCGTGCTCGAGCAGGCGAAGGGGTACTACGGGAACAAGAGCCGCACCTACCGGGCCGCCAACGAGCAGCTCTTGCACTCGGGCCAGTACGCCTACCGGGACCGCCGGGCCCGCAAGGGCGACTTCCGCAAGCTCTGGATCCAGCGGATCAACGCGGCCGCCCGGGAGAACGGCATGAGCTACAGCCGCTTCATCAACGGGTTGCACCAGGCCGGGGTCGACGTCGACCGTAAGGTGCTGGCGGACCTGGCGGTCTCCGACGCCGACGCGTTCGCCGCGCTGGTCGCGGTGGCGGCCGAGGCCCGGGTCGGCGCCGAGGCCGCTTCCTGAGCCAGGCGCTCGCCTACTCCCACCAGCGGGTCCGCCGGCTGCGCCGGCTCCTCCAGAAGCGCTCCACCCGGTGGGCGGAGCGGGTGTTCGTGGCCGAGGGGACCGAGCTGATCCGCACGGCGCTGGCCGCCGGGGCCGTCCCCGAGGCCCTCTACGTGGGGGCCGAGGGACGGGCCGACGCCGACGTGGCCTCCCTGGCCACCGAGGCCCAGCGGTCGGGGGTGCGGGTCTTCGACCTGGCCCCCGGGGTGATGGCCAAGGTGGCCGACACGGTGACCCCCCAGGGGGTCCTGGCCACTTTCGCCATGGTCGACACCGGGCCCGAGGCCCTCGACGGCGGCCGGCTGGTGGTGGTCATGGCCGATGTGCGCGACCCGGGCAACGCCGGCACCGTGCTGCGCAGCGCCGATGCGGCCGGCGCCGACGCGGTGGTGTGCTGCGGGGGCACGGTCGACCCCTACAACCCAAAGACGGTCCGATCCTCGGCCGGCTCGCTCTTCCACGTGCCCCTCGTCGTCCTGGCCAGCGTCGACGAGGCCGTGGGGCTGCTGGGTCGGCTCGGCTACCGGCGCCTCGGGGCACAGGTCCGGGGCGGGGAGGACTACACGGCGGTCGACTGGCGCCGGCCCACCGCGCTCGTGCTCGGGAACGAGTCGGCGGGGTTGCCCGGCGACCTGGCGCTCGACGGCGCGGTGGGCATCGCCATGGCCGGACGGGCCGAGTCGCTCAACGTGGGTGTGGCCTGCGCCGTGCTCTGCTTCGAGGCGCTGCGCCAGCGCCGGGCCGGCTCGTAGCGACCCATTAGGATTTCCCGATGGACGTGGCGACGATCGAGCGGGAGGCGGCCGAGGCCGTCGCCGCCGCCGCCTCCTCCGAGGACCTGGCCCGGGTCGAGACGGCGGTGCTGGGCAAGCGGGCCCCGCTGGCCCTGGCCCACCGCGAACTCGGGGCGCTGGCCCCCGACGAGCGCCGGGAGGCCGGCCGGGTCCTCCACGAGGCCCGGGCCCGCCTCGAAGCGGTAGTCGGCGGGCGGCGGGCCGAGCTGGCCGCGGCCGAGCGGTCGGCCGCCCTGGCGGCCGACCGGCTGGACCTGACAGAGGCCCTGCCGATGTCGACGCCGGTCGGTCGGGGCCGGACCCACCTGGTCAGCCAGACCCGCGACCACCTCGAAGACGTCTTCGTCGGCATGGGTTTCGAGGTGGCCGAAGGGCCCGAGGCCGAGAGCGACTGGTACAACTTCGAAGCCCTCAACATCCCCCCGGCCCACCCGGCCCGGGGCATGTGGGACACCTTCTACCTGAACCTGGGCGAGCCCGAGACGGTGGTGCTGCGCACCCACACCTCCCCGGTCCAGATCCACCTCCTCGAGGCCGCCGTGCGCGACGGGCGCCTGCCAATCCACGCCGTCATGCCCGGACGCTGCTTTCGACGGGACACCCCCGACGCCCGGCACCTGGCCACCTTCCACCAGATCGAAGGACTCGTGGTCGACCGGGACATCACCTTCGGGGACCTGGCCGGGACGATCGAGACCTTCACGACCGCCTATTTCGGAGCAGACATCCACTCGCGCCTGCGGCCGGCCTACTTCCCGTTCACCGAACCGTCGGCCGAGTACGAGATCACCTGTGCAATCTGCCACGGGGAGGGATGCCGCACCTGCTCGGGAAGCGGGTGGATCGAGCTGGGCGGCTGCGGCATGGTCGACCCGGCCGTGTTCGACGCCGTGGGCGTCGACGGGGCCGAGTGGTCGGGCTTCGCCTTCGGGTTCGGCATCGACCGCTGCGCCCAGATGCGTCACGGCATCTCGGACATGCGCGCCCTGATCGAGAACGACGTCCGCTTCTTGAGGCAATTCTGATGCGGGCTCCGCTGAGCTGGCTGCGCGACTTCGCCCCCTTCGAGGGCGACCCGAGCGCCCTGGCCGCCACCCTCGACGACCTCGGACTGGTGGTCGAGGGGGTCGAGCACGTCGGCGAGGGCCTCGAGGACATCGTGGTGTCCCGGGTCGACGAGATCTCGGCCATCGAGGGGGCCGACAAGATCCGACGGGTCATCGTCGACGCCGGCGAGGGGCCGGTGGAGATCGTCTGTGGCGCCTGGAACTTCTCGGTGGGCGACCTCGTCCCCCTGGCCCCGGTGGGCGCCGTGCTCCCCGGCGGCTTCGCCATCAAGGCCCGCACCATGAGAGGGGTGGTCTCCAACGGGATGCTCTGCTCGGGCGACGAGCTCGGGCTCTCCGACGACCATGAGGGGCTGCTCGTGCTCACCGAGGTGGAGGGGGTCCGCCCCGGCCAGCCGGTCGCCGAGGCCCTTGGCATCGAGCCCGACGTCGTCTTCGACATCACCGTGGAGGGCAACCGACCCGACGCCTGGTCCATGGCCGGGGTGGCCCGGGACCTGGCGGCGCGCCTCGGGCTCGCCTTCTCCCTGCCTGACCCGGTCCTGCCGGTGCGCACCGGGCCGCCGGTGGGCACGCTGGCCACCTTGGTGGTCGAGGACCAGGACCTGTGCCCACGCATGACGGCGCGGGTGCTCACCGAGGTCGTGGTCGGCCCGTCGCCCCGCTGGCTGGCCCGCCGCCTCACCTTGGCCGGGATGCGGCCGATCAACAACGTGGTCGACGCCTCCAACTACGTGATGCTCGAGCTCGGCCAGCCCACCCATCCCTACGACCTGGACCGGGTCGGCGGATCCGGCCTCCGAGTACGCCGGGCCCGGCCCGGCGAGCCGGTGGTCACCCTCGACGGCGTGGAGCGGATCCTCGGCACGCCCGGACGCGGCTTGGGTGACACCGGCGAGGATTGCGTGATCTGTGACGCCGAGGGCACGCCCATCGGCATCGGCGGGATCATGGGCGGCGCCTCCTCGGAGATCGCCGACGACACGACCCGGGTCCTCTTGGAGACCGCCTATTTCAGCCCGATGGCCATCGCCCGCACCGCAAAGCGCCTCGGGCTGCGAACGGAGGCCTCGGCCCGCTTCGAACGGGGGTGCGACCCCTGGGGGATCGACCGGGCCGCCGCCCGCTTCTGCGAGCTGCTGGACGCGCCGGTGGCCGAAGGGATCCTCGATGTCCGCGCCGAGGTGCCCGGGCCCGCTTCGATCCGTGTGCCCTTGGCGCGGGTCAACGGGCTGTTGGGCACGGCCCTCGACGCCCAAGAGGTCGCCCATCTCCTCGAGCCGATCGGTTTCGCTTGCCAGCCGTCGGGGGCCGACCTCGTGGTGACCGTGCCCACCAACCGGCCCGACGTCCGCCCGGCACCCCACGGGGTGGAGGACGTGATCGAAGAGGTGGCCCGGACCTTCGGCTACTCGCGCATCGGGCGCCGCCAGCCGAGCTGGCCCGAGCCCGGGCGGCTCACCGCCCACCAGCGCGAGCGACGGCGTGTCCGCGAGGTGCTGTGCGGCCTCGGGGCCTACGAGGTGTGGACGCCGAGCCTGATGGCCGATGCCGACCACGCCCGCATCGGGCTGGAGGGCCCGGCGGTGGAGGTGGCCAACCCGCTGGTCAGCGACGAGTCGGTGCTCCGGCGGTCCTTGTTGCCCGGGATGCTGCGGGCCTTGGCCTACAACGCCGACCGGCGCCAGGGGTCGGTCCGGCTTTTCGAGGTCGGCACGGTGTTCTCCCATCCAGACGAGCACGGTGGACGGGTCGTCGAGCGGGCGGGGGCGGGTGGGGCGAGGGCGGTGGTCCTTCCGGGCGAACGCGAGATGGTGGGGGTTGCCCTCGGCCTCGACGACGACGACGCCCGAGCCGCCGTGGCCGTCTGGGAGGTGGCGTCGGCCGCCCTGCGGTTGCGCGGCGTCGCCGTGAACGCCACCGGGTCCCCCGAGCCCGGGCTGCACCCGACCCGGTCGGCCCGGCTGGTGGCCGGCGGACTCGACGTGGCCATCGGCGCGGTGGGCGAGGTCGACCCCGACGTGGTGGCGGCCTTCGGCCTGGGCCGGCGCCGGGTGGGCTGGCTCGCCGTCGACCTGGGCCTGGTCGACGAGACGGCCCGCACCCCCGAGGAGGCCCGCCCGGTCAGCCGCTTCCCCTCCTCGGACATCGACCTCGCCTTCACCGTGGCCGACGAGGTGCCGGCGGCCACGGTGGCCGCCGCCCTAGAGGGCGCCGCCGGTGAGCTCGCCGAGTCGGTCGCCCTCTTCGACGTCTACCGGGGACCCGGGGTGCAAGAGGGCCAGCGCAGCCTCGCCTACCGCCTGCGTCTGTGCGCCGACGACCGCACCCTCACCGACGAAGAGGTGGGGCGGGTCCGCCAGGACTGCATCGAAGCGGTCGAGGGGCTCGGGGCGCTCCTGCGCTGAGACCCCGGGCTGGTCGGAACTGCCGGGGGTTGGGCGTCAGGATTCGGCCAGGCCGGCGGCCACGGCGCCCCCGGTGACCGGGTTATTGAGGTAGGGCTCGGGATCGTGGACCCGGTGACCATTGTCGACGAGCCGGTCGACGGCGCCAGAGAAGCGCTCGGCCACCGGGTTGAGGCACGCGGGGTCATCGGCGTTTCGGATGTTGGTCCACGAGCGCAGACCACCGGGGAACCGGCCCCGCCCGCCCCTGGCCGCGGGCCGGACGAACTCGAGCACGGCGTCGCCGGCCAACGGGCACCCGAGGGTGACGAAGTGGGTGACTGCCCATTCGGGGTGTTCGCACAGGGACTCGTAGGCGACGACGGTGCCCAGGCTGTGGGCCACGAGCACCCTGGTGTCGGGACCGACCGTGTCGGCGACGCGCTGGCGGGCGGCCCGGCGGATCCCCTCGTCGGCGAAGTAGGCACCGGCCTGGGCCAAGAGGCGGTCCAGGTGCTGTTCGGCCAGGATCTTGACCATCTCGTCGAGGTCGACGCCGGGCTCGGCCGCGGTGAGCACGTCTGCGAGGCTGGCCAGAGTGGCCTTGATGTCGAGCGGCGGCTCGTAGCCCCGCTCGGGGTCGGCCCGGAAGAGGTCGCCGTAGAAAGCCACCGCCACGTCGTCCTCGTCGATGCTCACCCCGTGCCAGGCCAGACCGTCGGCCAGCGAGGGGTACCACCTCGCCTTGATCGAGGACGGACCCCACAGGGCGTTGCCCGCGCCGTGCACCATGACCACCGTCGCCATGGCGCCTGAGTGTTGCACGCCGGGGCGAACGCCCGGACCGCCTAGCGCTGGATCGACCCCCGGCGGGTGTCCAGACCACCCGGCTCGACCATGCTCCAGCCCCAACCCCGGCGCTCGCGCCACGAGACCACGTCGCCGGGGCCCAGGATCACCGGGGTCCCCGGCCCGATGGTCACCCGGTCACCGTTGGCCAGGCAGATCACGCCTTCTTTGATTACCCCGTCGGCCAACCGGGCCTCGAAGGCGTGCCAGCGGCGGGCTCCCGGGGCGGTGACGAGGGGGCCCTGGGTCCCGTGCACCGAGATGACCGGTGGTGCGACGGCGACGGGTTGGCGCCGCCCGAGCAGTCGGGAGAGCCGCGCCGTCACGTGGCGTCCGGCGTCGGTCGCGGGGCGAGGGCGGCCACCCGCTGGGTCAGGCCGGGACGGTCCCGGTTTCCGACGGTTCATTGCTCCTCCTCTTCCCCCTCCTCGTACCGGCGGTTCCGTCTGCGGACGGTCACGAAGGAGACGACCAGCAACGCCGCCAGGCCCACGAAGACGACCGACCCGACGGCGACCACCGAATTCCCTCCCGCCAGCGCCCGGGGGCTCGCCCGGGGCGCTTTGACCGTACCCCGGGGAACGGCCGATGACCCCGGTGACGGGCCGATCGCCGTCGGCGCCCGAGTCGGGCCCTCCCACCAGGGTCGACAGGGACGACAAGTTGCGAGGAGAGTGCGAGTAGTTCGCCGAGCCCGCGGGACCCCGTGGACCACATCGGCGGAGAACGCTCGGCGGCGGCGGGTCGCCGTCGGTCGACCGGGGGGCGGGGCTCGGCCCGCCCAGCGACCGCCCCCCCGGGTCGACCCACCCGAGTCGGCCGCAGCGGTCCGGGGCCGGCGGCGCGGTGACCACGAGGGCCCCTGTCGGTCCTGACACCTCGGGTTCGGGGCCAACTACCATCGGGGGCTCACAGGTATCGGGGGACTTTGTTCAGTGGCCAGCACGGTTACCGTCACCATTCTCTTCACGGACATGGTCGGCTCGACGGAACTGTCGTCCCGCCTGGACGCGAACGCCGCCGACGAGCTCCGTCAGGGCCACTTCTCGGTCCTTCGTCAGGCGCTTGCGGCGAGCGAGGGACGGGAGGTCAAGAACACGGGCGACGGCCTCATGGCCGTGTTCACCAGCCCATCGGCGGCCCTCAACTGTGCGGTCGGGATGCAACAGGGCGTCGAACTGGACAACCGCCGTTCGGCCCGGCAGCTCGGCCTCCGGGTCGGGGTGAGCGGCGGGGAGGTCACCACCGAGGACGATGACTACTTCGGGGATCCGGTCATCGAGGCGGCCCGCCTGTGCGCGGCCTGCGACGGCGGGCAGGTCCTGGCCAGCGAGATCGCCCGGATCATGGCCGGCCGGCGGAGCCCGCACCGCTTCAGGGCCCTCGGGGAACGGACCCTCAAGGGCATGGCCGAGCCGGTGAGCGTCTGCGAGGTCGAATGGGAGCCGTTGCCGGTGGCCGCCGGGACCCCTCTTCCCGATCGGCTCCAACCGATCAGCAGCGCCGGCCTCTTCGGGTTCTTCGGCCGCCAGCCCGAGAAAGAGCGCCTCCTCGAGGCGGTGAAGGATGTTGTGGACGGCGGCCGCCGGGTGGCCTTCATTTCGGGTGAACCGGGCATCGGAAAGACCTCACTGTGCCGGGTCGTGGCCCAAGAGGCTCACGATCGTGGTGTGACGGTCCTCTACGGACGGTCCGACGAGGACCTGGGCGTGAGCTACCAGCCCCTCGCCGAGGCGCTGAACCAACTGGTCATCCACGCAGACGAGGCTCTCCTCGCCCGCCACGTGGCAGAGAACGGTGGGGCGTTGGCCAGCCTTGTCCCTGCCCTGTCGAAGCGCATGCCGGGGTTGACCGAGGTCCGGACCGCCGACCCGGACACCGAACGGTTCAGGCTCTTCGGGGCGGTCGTCGGGCTGTTGTCGTTGGTCTCGAGCGAAGAAAGCCTCCTGTTGGTGCTCGACGACCTGCACTGGGCCGACAGGGCGACCCTCCAGCTGACCCGGCATCTTGCGTGCTCCGACCAGCTCTCGAAGGTCATGATCCTCGGCACCTACCGGGATTCGGATCTCGCAGCGGGTAGCCCGCTTGCCGACATGCTGGCCAGCCTGCGTCGCGAAGTCGCCGTGGAGCGGATCGATCTGGCCGGCCTGGACGACACCGAGGTCGTCGAGATGATGGAGAAGGTTGCCGGCCACGAGATGAATGAAGCCGGCGTTGACCTCGCCCACGCGGTGCGACGGGAGACCGAGGGCAATCCCTTCTTCACGACTGAGATGCTCCGCCATCTGGGTGAAGCCGGACTCGTCTTCCAAGACGCCACCGGACGCTGGGTGGCGAACGAGGACCTCTATGAGAGGGGCCTGCCCCAGAGCGTGCGAGAGGTGGTCGGTCAACGGGTCGATCGCCTCGGGGAAGAAGCCCGTCGTGTCCTGTCCCTGGCGGCAGTGATCGGGCGGGACTTCGACGTCGGGCTCCTGGCTCGAGTCGCTGCGATCGACGAAGACGGCCTCTTGGACCTCATCGACGAGGCGACCGAAGCCGGCCTGGTCGTCGAGGTCGAGGGGGTCATTGACCGGTTCGGCTTCGCCCACGCGCTGACCCAGCACACGCTGTACGAGGACCTGGGGGCCACCCGGCGGTCACGGGCCCACCGCAAGACCGCCGAGGTTCTCGAGGGACTCTGCGGGGACACTCCCGAACAACGGGCCGGCGAGCTGGCCCGTCATTTCGTCGCCGCCACGAGGACCGTGGACACGACGAAGGCCATCTCGTACTCGAGAATGGCCGGCGCCCAAGCACTGGCCCAGCACGCACCGGCCGACGCCCTGGGTTGGTTCATGCAGGCTCTCGACCTGTCCACCCAGGCGCCGCTGGATCAGGCGGTTCTGTGTGATCTGCTGATCGGTCTGGGCACGGCCCAGCGCCAGAGCGGCCTTCCGGCCCACCGAGAGACGCTGCTCCGGGCCGCTGCGGTTGCCGAGAGCCTGGGCAACAGCGAGCTGCTGGTTGCCGCCGCCCTCGCCAACAGCCGGTCCGGAGCCAGCGCGGCGGGTCTCGTGGACCGCGAGAGGGTGGAGGTTCTGGAGCGGGCCCTCGAGATGTCGGGGGACGTCGAGAGCGTCGAGAGGGCCCTGTTACTCGTCACGCTGGCCAACGAATTGACCTATGCCGATCAACCGGACCGGCGGGCTCGACTAATCGATGACGCCCTCCAGATGGCTCGTCGAAGTGACGATCCGTTCGTCCGTCTGGCTGTGATCTCGCGTGCGTACCAGGACGAGTTCCTGCCCGACAATCTCGAGACGCGGCTCTCCGACCTGGCCGAGGCGGTGGCCATCGCCTCGACGGTGGGCGATCCCGTCGCCAGGTTCCGGGCTCACTACAACCGGGCGGTCGCATGTGTTCAGGCTGGCGATCGTGCAGGGTTCGATGTGCACATCGACGGTTGCAAGGAGATGGTCGATCAACTCGGCCCCTACGAGCGATGGACCGTCGTACTCCTCCAATCCATGCGTTCGCTCCTGTCGGGAGACCTGCCCGCGGCGGAATCGCAAGCCGACGCAGCCCTTGCCGTGGCGGCCGAGAGTGCTCCGGAGGCACTGGCCGCCTACGGCGCCCAGCTGAGTGAGATCCGCTACGCGCAGGGTCGACTCGACGAGATTGTCGAGTTCTTCGCGCAGGCTGCAATCGACAACCCCGGCCTCCCGGTCATCCGAGCGGCAATCGCTCGGAACCTCTGCGAGCTGGAGCGGGACGACGAGGCGCTGGCGATGATCGAAGACGATATCGACGACGGGTTCGTCTCGTACCCTTACAACGGGACCTGGTTGCCGGCCATGGCCTGCCTGGCAGAGGCCTGCTCGGGCGCTGGCCGGGTCGACGGTGCCCAGCGTCTCTACGACCTGTTGGTCCCCTGGCACTCCCAGGTGGTGTGTGTCGGCCCGACCACCCAGGGCCCCGTCGCCCTGTACCTGGCCATGCTCTCCACGTTTCTCGGCCACTACGACGACGCCGAACGGCACTTCGCCGAGTCGCTCGAACTGAGCCTGGGCCTTCAGGCGCCCTACTGGAGCGCCCGCACCAGGTTCGAGTGGGCGAAGATGGCGCGCCTCGGTGGGCGGGACGGCGATGAGGGCCATGCCGCCGAGATGTTGACCAGCGCCTTGGCGGCAGCGAGAACGCACGGCTTCAAGGTGTTGGAGGAACGGGTGGCGGCTCTCTCCTAGAGACCGCCGCCGGGGGAGAGGTGAGCCGTGCGGTGGCTCAGCGTGAGAAGCGTTCAGTGTTCGGGCCGGTCTGAGAAGCGGCTCCAGGACGGGTGCGACCAGCCGCCTCCGGGGCGCCACACCGACGCTCTGGTCACCGTCAACTGCTGAACGTCGTCGGAGATTGCCACATAGGATCATCGAAATGGCCACAACCCGCACGCACGGGATCATCGACATCGACGGCCTGGCCGTCTACTACGAAACCCAGGGTGATGGGGAGACCATTGTGCTCCTCCATGGAGGGTTGGCGGATAACTCCACGTGGGCTGCGCAGTTCTCGGGGTTGTCACCGCACCGCCACGTGGTGGCCCCTGAGCGCCAGGCGCAGGGCCATACTCCTGACCGGCCCGGGCCGCTGACCTATCAGGTGATGGCCGACCAGACCGTCGGCTTCCTCGTCGCCCTCGGCCTCGGGCCGGTGGACCTCCTCGGATGGAGCGACGGGGGCATGGTGGGAACCCTTCTTGCGGCAGGACACCCCGAACTCGTCCGGACGCTGACCGTCACGGGATCCGGCTTCTCGAATTCTGGCTACGTCCCCGGAGCGATGGAGGCCCTCCTAGCGCTCTCGCCCGGCGATGAGGACATGACCATGTTCGCCGCCATGTATGCCCAAGCCTCCCCGGACGGACCTGAACACTTCGGCGAGGTGTGGGAGAAAGTGCGCACGATGTGGGCCGAGCCCTTCGACTGGACAGCAGCAGTGGAGGGGATCTCCGCCCCGACGCTGGTCATCGTCGGCGACGACGACTACGTCAGCGTGGAGCACGCACAGAGGTTCTCCCGCGCCGTCGAGAACGGGCAGCTCGCCGTTGTTCCAGGGGCGTCGCACCTCGTACCGATGGAGAAGCCCGAACTCTTCAACCAGCTGGTGCTCGATTTCACGGCAAGCCCGTTTCCCGAGACGATGATGCCGATCCGGCGCAAGGCAGGCGGTTGAGGTACCGGGCCAGCCGGCCGCGTGGCTCGTCAGCGTCGGTCTATCGAGAATTCCAGCACCTGGGTAAGGCGGATGTTGTTTCCAGACGGGTCGCGGAAAGACGTGTCGATGCCGTATGGCTGGGGTGTCGGGGGGTCGTTGAATACGACGCCCCGCGCCGAGAGCTCGTCGTATGAGGCTTGGCAGTCGTCAGTCTCGAGGAACAGCGTCCCGCCAGCGCCCTTGGCGACAAGCTCGGCCAGCTGACCGCTCGCGGCAGGGTCGAGCATCGGAGACCCAGGGACCGGCATGAGCACGAGGCCGACGCCGTTCTGACCGACCGGTCCGACGACCAGCCACCGCAGACCCCACTCCTCCATGGTCACGTCCGCCCGCACCTCCCAACCGAGCGTCTGTGTGTAGAAGGCGAGCGCCTCATCCTGATCGTGCACCCAGAACTGCGCGTTGGCGATCTCGATCATGAGCACCTCCCAGTGGTTGCCTACCGGCCATCCTAGGGAAGGGGCGACCGCTCAGCTTCTCGAAACGTGCGGTTCTGGGGACGCCCGTAGGCGCGAGCGATGCAGCCGGGAATGCGAATGTGGCGCTGCGCGGGAGGGAAGGCCGATCGGTAAGCCAGCGGCGCCGCGCCATAGACGCGCCGGAAGCTCGCAGTGAACGAGCCCACACTACCGAGGCCGACTGCGAAGCAGATATCGGTCACCGTGCGGTCGGTATTCCGGAGCAATGCGGCAGCACGTTCCAGTCGACGGGTGAGGAGATACTGGTGCGGCGCTTCGCCGAACGTGCGTCGGAATTCCCGGCTGAAGTGTGCCGGCGAAAACCCGGCGGCTCGAGCGAGGTCCGCCACGGTGAGCGGATCGAAGTACCGGGAATCGGCGAGATCCCGGGCCCGGAGCAGGTGACGAGCGGGCGGAACCATTCCTCGAAGTATTCCAGACCCTTGGACTCGGGATCGGACTGTGCAGCGGGGCCGTGTCCGATGCCGGCGGACAGGCTGGCATCGGACGCTCGTGACCTGTCGGCTAAGTGCGAGCACGATCAGTTGCCGCTACGCGGCCCCCGTGTCCCGCTCGTAGGTGAGGAGCAGCACACCAGTGGTTGTCGGAGTGCACCCGGTGAGCCGCAATCGAAGCGGGTCGGGGTATTCCCCGAACAGCCGCTTGCCCGTGCCGAGCACGAGCGGGTGCAGCATGATCGTGAAGACATCGATCAGTTCGTTGGCGATGAGCGTCTGTACGAGCACGCCGCTGCCCAGAACGGTGACGAAGCCGTCCCCTTCCGCCTTGAGCTCCCGGACCGCCTCGACGATGTTGCCGTCGAGCACCTGGCAGTTGGCCCACCCCAGGTCCTGTTGACGCAGCGTCCTGGTCACGACGTATTTCGGCGTCGCGTTGAGGCTGGCCGCGATGGGGTTGTCGGCAGGTTCGTGGGGCCAGTGCGCCGCCATGTGCTCATAGGTCTTGCGGCCGAAGAGGTAGGCCGAGGTCTGACCGATCCCGTGTCCGGCCTGCTGGGCCATGACCTCGTCGCCATAGGGGGCACCCCAACCGCCGTGCTCGAACCCGCCCTGGCGGTCTTCGTCGGGTCCACCCAGGCCCTGCATAACGCCGTCGAGCGTGACGAACTCGACCACCCCCAGCTTGCGCATGGTGCCTCCCCTTGGGTTTCCGAATCCAATCTAGCGAGGGTCTTCGTTGGTTCCGATGCGCGAGGCGAGAAGCGGAGAAGTGACCGATTGCCCCCGCCGTCGCGTTCAGAACAAGGCTGGACTCCGCCGCGTCCAACGAGTCTCAGACCTCGTCAAGCGGGACTCGATCCTCGGTGCAGCGACAGCGGTCTTGGAGAGCGCCCGACACTGTGGATTCGCGGCGCTCGAGGTGCGGGGTGAGGAATTGCTCCGCACCGATCACGCCCCACAGGTGACCTGGCTCGTTCCACCGCCGAGCCACTGTGGCGCTCCCCGAACGCCGCAGAATGGAGATGCCGCCCTGGTCACCGCTGTGCGGGCTTTGTGGTGCTGAGGCTCTGGAATATCCCCCTATCGACCGAGAGTCCGTTGCGAATGGCTTCGATGGCAGTGGATCTCGCGTGAGCCTTCGTCGTTGCATGAGCGTGTCGGTCGAGACCCGAGAATTGACCTGCAATTGCGGTCGCCGTCTGCACGAGGTCGGCACCGTCGACCACTCGGTCCAAAAACCCGGCCGCGACACCGTCTGAGGGTGTGTAGGACTCTGCCAGAATCACTGCCCGGTTGAAATGTGCTGGCGCAAGCCGCTGGCGACAGATCTCGATCGCTGCCCACGGCATGGTAAGTCCAATGGCCACCTCGTTGGCCACCAGTCGGAAAGGGCCCTCGACCCCGATCCGGTAGTCCGCCGACAACAGGAGGAAGCTGCCCATGGCCACCGCGTGACCGTTGCACGCGACGACGACAGGAGAGGGGTGTGCCAGGAGTCGAAGCGCCAAGACAAACCCTTGTTCAAGCATCAGTCCAGCGTCAGGACCTCCGGCACTCAGGACCTTGAGATCGAAGCCACCCGAGAAGATGCCGGGACGCCCCGTGAGAATGACGATCGCGTCGTCCGCCAGGGCACGATCGAGTGCCTCGTTGAGGGCAGAGAGCATCGGGACGGAGAGCGCATTGGCTTTGCCGTCGTCCATGGCGATCGTCGCCACGCCTTCGCCGAGTTGATAGGAGACGAGTTTGTCCATCGAGACACCTTCCCTCATCTACTACGCCTTGCGGGCGGTCACCAGCCAGTAGGCACTGCCCAGTACGACACCTTCGGGCGTGGCGTACGGTCGCAGCGCTTCGAGGGTCGCCTCGGTACCGGCTTGGACCGCCTCGGGGTCCTTTCCCTCCACCAGCCGGCGCCCCATCTCGTCAGAGAGCATGAAACTCACGACGTCCTGGGGGTCGCGTCCGATGCGCATCCCGTCCTTGTGCTCCTCGACGATGACCTCCGACCATCCGGCGGAGTGGAGCAGATCCCTGGTCCGCTGGCCGTCCGCCAGGGCGAAGGGTCCGGGGGCGCCAGGTTCGGGCAGCTCGGGGATGCCCACGTGGACCACCATCGCCATGGCCGGCACCGCAATCCACTCGTTGGCGAACATCTCCTGCCAGCACACGAAACAAAGCCGGCCACCGGGACGGACTGCCCTCGCCAGGTTGGCGAAGGCGAGATCCGGGTCGTCGAAGAACATGACGCCGAAGCGGCTCACCACAGCGTCGAAGGTTTGCTCGAAGGAGACCGTCTGGGCGTCGCACTGGACGAAGTCGACCTCCACCCCCTGTTCCTCGGCCCGCCTCCGGGCCACCCCCAAGATGGGCGCCGAGAGGTCGAGGCCGGTCACCCGCCCACCGGGTCCGACGGCTCTGGCCGCCTCCAAGCTGATAGCACCGTTGCCGCACCCGACGTCCAAGACCCGCTCGCCCGGCTCGAGGCCGACGGCCGTGAGCAGCCGGCGGCCGAAGGGGGCGAGCATGGTGTCGAAGCGCTCGGCCTCTGTCACCCAGACGTCGGCGGGGCGACCGTTCCAGTAGTCGGCCATGTCAGTGTTCGACATGGCTCCTTTCTAGCGCCGGCTCGCTTCGAGTGCGCAGAAATCCAGCGTCTGCCGGCTCAGGAGATCGAACCGTAAGTGCCGATATCCGAGGGGTGAGGGCGAGTCCCCGAGCACCAACGACCCCTGCCCCCGAACACGGTTCGGTGGGCACAGGGCGGTTCAGCAAACAATGTTGTTTCGTGGCGATCTATTCAAGTCACCTACGTGGAAAGGACAGGAAAGTCGGAGGACTCGATAACCCCCGAGGAACAGACCGAACTCGTTGACGCAGAGGCGGTCGTTCACGAGGAGCCATTCCTCAAGTTCTCCCCGGACGGGCTCGCGCTCTCAGTCCGTGAGCGCGATGTCCGAGATGTTCGCCAGATGGGCCTTCCGCCAAACGAGTCCGCCTGACCCCTGCCCGGTCCGATACCCCGGGACGCACGTTGGCCGCCGGTCACGGCGATATCGGGGACGGCCCTCTGGGCAGTTGCTCGTGCAGGCCGAGCGGGTTTGCGCTAGCCCCACCGATCCCGTTGACTCTCTGCGGGGAGAGAACGGGGTGAGCGATGGAAGTTGTCGACCGCGAACGGCAAGTACGCAGGTTCGTCGACGAGGTCTGGAACGACAGGAACTACGGAGCGGCCGCTGACCTCTACGGCGGAAAGTACGTCAATCCGTTTGGGGCAGGTCCCTCCGCCAGGGTCGAACCAATCCGCCGCTACCACCAGGCGTTTCCTGACCTCCGCCTGGATATCGAGGAACTGGTCGTGGCCGGCGAGACGGCCGTCCTCAGGGCCACGTTCCGCGGCACCGACACCGGAGGGTACGTGGGGCGGCTCCCGACGGGTCGGACTGTGGAGGAATGGGTGGTCACCATCATGCACTTCGAAGCGGACAAGGTTGTGAGGGAATGGATCGGAGCCGACAAGCTCGGCCTTTTCATCCAGTTGGGAGTCCTCGACGACCCGTGGCCCAGCTAGGCAGACAATCGCGGATCTGACTACGAGACCCCACAATGTGCCGGGGCGGAGTCCGGCCAGCCCAGACGACCACGTGGGTGACGTGTTCACTAAGGTCGCAGCGCGTGAGCGACGACGCTGGACGACCCGTGCGGATCGGCGGATTCGAGGATACCGACTCGATCGGCCGTCTCCTTCACGACTTCAATCGTGAATTCAATGAACCGACCCCGTCCCCTTCGGCATTGGCCGACCGCTTCAAGGTGCTCCTCAAAGGCGGCGACACCCTCGTTCTGCTGGCCGGCGACGGCCCCGACGGCTTGGCGGTCCTTCGCTTCCGCCGGGCAATCTGGAGCAGCGGATTCGAGTGCTCTCTGGCGGAGCTTTACGTCGTCCCACACCTGCGCCATCTGGGGATCGGTCGGGCCCTCATGGGCGCAGTACTGCACGAGGCCCGAGGGCGCGGGGCCGACACGATGGATGTCGGCGTCGATGAGCCCGATGCGGTTGCCCGCAGGCTCTACGAGAGCCTCGGGTTCACCAACCGGACAGGTGGACCTGACGGACCCGTCATGTTCGTCTACGAGCGGGAGCTCTGACGGCGCCGAGCCCCCTGACCGCCGGACTACCCGGGGGCGAGGCTGCTCCTGACCGAGGGCGTGGCCACCAGGGTTTGCATGAGTATGCACTAGATCGTATAGTATTGCAGATGAAGGTCGGGGTGGTCGGAGCGTCCGGGTACACGGGGGTGGAGTTGCTGCGCCTTTGCGCGGCCCATCCCTCCTTCGAGGTGGCGGTGGCCACCGCCGGGAGCCATGCCGGCCAGTCGGTTGCCGCCCACACCCCGTCGCTCGCCGCGGCCTACCCCTCGCTCGTCTACGGGGTCTCGGACCCCGATGTCGTCGACGGCCTCGACCTGGTCTTCGTGGCCCTGCCCCACGGCCAGTCCCAGCGCCTGGTCCCCGACCTCGTCGGCCGGGTGGGCGCGGTGGTGGACCTGGCCGCCGACTTCCGCCTGCCGCGACCCCGGGCTTTACCCGACCTGGTACGGCGGGGAGCACGCGGCGCCCGAGCTCCTCGGGCGCTTCTGCTATGGGCTGCCCGAACTGTTCCGGGCCGAGCTCTCGGGGGCCTCGCTGGTGGCCGCCGCCGGCTGCTACCCGACGGCCGCCGCCCTGGCCCTGGCGCCCTTCGTGCGGGCCGGCGCCGTCGAGACGACCGGGATCGTGGTCGACGCGGCGAGCGGGGTGTCGGGGGCCGGCCGGGGGATCGCCGAGCACCTGCACTTCGGATCGGTGGACGAGGGCTTCACCGCCTACGGGCTGTTGGACCACCGCCACACCCCCGAGATCGAACAGGCCCTCGGGGCCAGTGTGCTGTTCACCCCCCACCTGGCCCCGATGGTGCGAGGCATTCTGGCCACCTGCTACGCGCGGCCGGCTGGTCCGCTCACGACCCGAGACGCCCTCGGGATCCTGCGCGAGGCCTACGCCGGCGAACCCTTTGTGGTGGTCACCGAGGCACCCCCGTCGACCAAGACGGCCTCGGGCTCGAACTGCGCCCACGTCACGGTCAGGGTCGACGACCGGACGGGCTGGCTGCTCGCCCTGTGCGCGCTCGACAACCTGGTGAAGGGGGCGTCGGGCCAGGCGGTGCAGTGCGCCAACGTGATCCTCGGGCTCCCCGAGGCGACCGGCCTCCCGATGAGCGGGCTGTACCCGTGAGCGTCACCGCGCCGCGGGGCTTCGTGGCCGCCGGGGGGGCGGCGGGGATCAAGGCCGCCGGCGCCCCTGACGTGGCCCTGGTGGCCACTGAGCACGGGGACGCCGTGCCGGCCGCCGGGGTCTTCACCACCAACCTGGCCCCGGCGGCGCCGGTCCAGGTCAGCCGGGCCCACCTGGCCGCCCGCGGGGGCCGTGCCGCCGGGGTGCTCCTCACGTCGGGCAACGCCAACGCCGCCACGGGCGCCGCCGGTCGCCACGCGGCCGAGCAGTTGTGCGCGCTGGTGGGGGAGGGCCTCGGGTCGGCGGGCGACGAGGTCCTCGTGTGCCAGACCGGCCTCATCGGCGTCCCGTTCCCGATCGACGTGGTGGCCCCCAAACTGCCGGCCATCGTGGGCTCCCGGTCGGGCTCGCCCGAGGCGGCCGCCGCGGCGGCCCGGGCCATCATGACCACCGACACGGTGGCCAAGGAGGTCACCGTCCACGGCGAGGGGTTCAGCGTGGGCGGGATGGCCAAGGGGGCGGCCATGCTGGCGCCGAACATGGCGACGATGCTCGCCGTGCTGACGACCGATGCCGCGGCACCGCCGGCCACCCTGCTCGAGCTGCTCGCGGCGGCGGTGGGACCGTCGTTCAATGCGCTCAGCGTGGACGGGTGCACCTCGACCAACGACACGGTCCTGGTCCTGGCCAGCGGACTGGCCGGCGAGGTGCCCGAGTCCGCCCTGGCCGAGGCGCTGGCCGGGGCGTGCTCGGCCTTGGCCCACAAGATGGCCGACGACGCCGAGGGGGCCACCAAGCTTGTCCACTTCGGGGTCACCGGTGCCCGCTCGGACGCCGAAGCCCACCGTGCGGCCCGCAAGGTCGCGGACTCGCTGCTGGTCAAGTGCTCGCTCAACGGTGAGGACCCGTACTGGGGCCGGATCTTGAGCGAGCTCGGGACGGCCGGCGTGGAGTTCGTGCCCGACTGGTGCACCATCACCTACGGCGGGGTCGCCGTCTGCGAGCGCGGCGAAGCCGTGGCCCACGACGCGGCGGCGGTGGCGGCGCACCTGGCCGGGCGTCATCTCGAGATCGGCTGCGACCTCGGTGTGGGCGACGGGGCCGCGGTGGTGCTCGGCACAGACCTCGGTCACGGCTACATCGACGAGAACCGGACCACGTCGTGAGCGCGGCCCGGTCGCCCGGGGTCCCCGACCCCGCCAGCCCGGAGCGGGCCACAGGTCCGGGCGTCGGGGCCCGCAGCGCAGGTGCCGTCCGGTCCCCCTCGGCGTCCACCGACCCCAAGACGACGGCCGCCCTGCTGGTCGAGGCCCTGCCGTACATCCGGCGCTTCCGGGACAAGGTCGTCGTCGTCAAGTACGGGGGCAACGCGCTCTCCGACGGCGACCGCGGGGAGGACCGGGCGCTGTCCAGCTTCGCCGAGGACGTGGTGCTGCTGCGCTCGGTCGGGGTGCACCCGGTGGTGGTCCACGGTGGGGGACCCCAGATCGGCGACCTGCTGGGCCGCCTCGGCAAGGTGACCGAGTTCCGCGGCGGCCTGCGGGTCACCGACGCCGAGACCCTGGATATCGCCCGCATGGTCCTGGTGGGAAAGGTGAACCGGGACATCGTCTCGGCCATCAACGTCCACGGCCCGCTCGCCGTGGGCCTCTCGGGCGAGGACGCCAACCTGATCACCGCGACGGCCCACTCCAGCGAGCTCGGCTTCGTGGGCATCGTCGCCGCGGTCGACCCGACGATCGTGGTCCGCCTGGTGGCCGAAGGGCTGATCCCGGTCCTGGCGACCATCGGTGCCGACGAGGCCGGCCAGGCCTACAACATCAACGCCGACACGGTGGCCGGCGCGGTGGCGGTGGCCCTCGGGGCCGAGAAGCTCGTCTTTTTGACCGACACCGAGGGCCTGCGGGCCGACCCGGACGACCCGGCCACGCTCGTCCACCAGGCCCACGCGGGCGACCTCGACGCCATGGTCGCCTCGGGGGTCGCCGGGGGTGGCATGGCGCCCAAGGCCGAGGCCTGCGCCGGCGCCGTGCGGGCCGGGGTGGCCCGGGCCCACATCCTCGACGGGCGGGTTCCCCACGCGCTGTTGCTCGAACTGTTCACCGATGGCGGGGTGGGCACCATGGTGGTCCCGTGAGCGCGTCCGCCGACCCGAGCGCCCTGATGCGGACCTACGCGGAGGCCCCGGTCACCTTCGTGCGGGGGGAGGGGTCGTGGCTCTTCGACGCGCAGGGCCGCCGGTACCTGGACTTCATCTGCGGTCTCGCCGTCACGTCGCTCGGCCATTCGCACCCCGCGGTGGCCGAGGCGGTGGCCGCCCAGGCCCGCACCCTCAGCCATGTCTCGAACCTCTACGGCAACGAGCTCGCCCCCGAGGTGGCCGCCACTATCGACCGGCTGGTCGGTGGGGGGCGGACCCGGGCCGGTGGACAGGTCTTCTTCTGCAACTCGGGGGCCGAGGCCAACGAGTGCGCCCTCAAGCTGGCCCGTCGCTGGGCCGGGCCGGGGCGCCACGTGGTCCTTTCGACCTGGGGCTCCTTCCACGGCCGGACCCTGGCCACCCTGACCGCCACTGGCCAGCCGGCCAAGCACGGGCCCTTCGAGCCGCTGCCGACCGGGTTCGCCCACGTCGCCTACGACGACCTCGAGGCCCTGGAGGGCGCGCTCGGCGACCCCGAGGTGGCCGGCGTGCTGGTCGAGCCGATCCAGGGCGAAGGCGGCGTGGTGACCCCGTCGTCGGACTACCTGGCCGGGGTGCGGGCGCTGTGCACGGCCCACGACGCGTTGTTGATGGTCGACGAGATCCAGACCGGTCTCGGGCGGACCGGGCGCTGGTTCGCCTTCCAAGGGCGCGACCTGCAACCCGACGTCGTGACCATGGCCAAGGCCCTGGGCAACGGGATGCCGGTCGGCGCCTGCTGGGCCCGGGCCGAGGTGGCCGCCGCCTTCGGTCCGGGCGACCACGGGTCCACTTTCGGGGGCCAGCCGTTGGCCCTGGCCGCCGCCCGGGCCACCCTGGCCGTGATGGAGGCCGAGGACGTCTGCGGACGGGCCCGGGAGGCCGGGGCCGCCCTGGAGAACGGACTGGCCCGTCTGCCCGGCGTGGTGGGCGTGCGCGGCGAGGGCCTCTTGTTGGCCGCGCAGCTGGAGAGCGACACCGCTGCGGCCGCCGCCGCGGGCGCCCTCGAGCGGGGCCTTTTGGTCAACGCGGTCCGGCCCGACTCGATCCGGGTGGCGCCGCCGCTGTTGGTCAGCGGGGCCGAGATCGACCAGGCCCTGGCCATCCTGGGCCAGGCCCTGGTCGCCGCCGGGGTGCCCGGAGCGGTGCGGTGACCCGGCACTTCCTCGACATCGAGGACCTGTCGGTCGAAGAGCTCAACGATCTGTTGGCCCTGGCCGAACAGCCGGTGGTGCCCAGGGTGCTGGCCGGGCTCGGGGTGGCCATGCTCTTCGAGAAGCCCTCGGCGCGCACCCGGAACTCCACCGAGATGGCCACGTTCGCGCTCGGGGGCCATGCCGTGTACATCCAGGGCCACGAGGTCGGGATTGACACCCGCGAAACCGCAGAGGACGTCGCCCGCACCCTGGCCTGCTTCCACCGGGTGGTCTGCGCCCGTGTGCTCTCCCACGAGACGCTGAACCGGATGGCGGCCGCCCTGGACACCGCGGGGACCAACGTGGCGGTGGTCAACTTGCTGTCGGATTGGGCACACCCGTGCCAGGCGCTGGCCGACCTGCTCACCCTGCGCGAGGTGCTCGCCCCCGACACGAGCGGGCCCGCCGCCCTGGCCGGGCGCTCGCTCGCCTACGTCGGCGACGCCAACAACACCTGCCGTTCGCTGGCCAAGGCGGCGATGGCGGCCGGCATGGACGTCCGGGTCGCCTCGCCGTCGGGTTACGGGCTGAGCGAGGAGGAGCTCTCGGTGCTGGCCTGGACGGCGGCCGAGGACAACTGGCCGGGGACCCTCCACACGACCGAGGACCCCCTCGAGGCGGCGGCCGGCGCCGACGCCCTCTACACCGACGCGTGGACCTCGATGGGCCAAGAAGAGGAGGTTGCGCTGCGGCGCAAGGCCTTCCGGGGCTACTGCGTCGACGAGCGCCTGGTTGGCGCGGCGGCGCCCACGGCGGTGGTGCTCCACTGCCTGCCCGCCCACCGGGGCGAAGAGATCGCCGCCACCGTGCTCGACGGGCCGCACAGCGTCGTCTGGCGTCAGGCGGCCAACCGGATGACCGCCATGCGGGGCCTGTTCGCCTGGCTCCTCGGAGCCGGGTCGACCGGTCCGGGGCTCCGGGCGCTCCCCGCCGAGGGGGGGGCCGGCCAGCCGTGACCAAGCCCCAGCGCCAGCACCGGATCGCCAAGCTGCTCGAGACCAGGGCGGTGTCCAGCCAGGCCCAGCTGGTCGAGCTGTTAGCGGCCGAGGGGCTCGAGGCGACCCAGACCACCGTGTCGCGCGACCTCGAGGAGCTCGGTGCCTTGAAGGTCCGCCTCCCCGGCGGCGAGGGGGCCTACGTGCTGCCCGAGCTCCCGACCCAACAGATCGCCCCCGGTGACCACCTCCGCCGGACGCTCGGCGAGTGGGCGGTGGAGATCTCGAGCTCGGGCAACCTGGTGGTGATCCGCACGCCGCCGGGCTGTGCCCACGTCGTAGGCTCGGCCCTCGACCGCAGTGGGCTCGACGGCCTGCTCGGCACGGTGGCCGGCGACGACACGCTGCTGGTGGTGGTGGCCGAGGGCCACCAGGGTGCCGCGTTGGCCGCCCAGTTGTCCGAGCTGGCCGGCCTGGGTGCCGCGGCGAGCCGAACGGCACCCCGAGCACTGTCGGCGACCCGGGCGCACAACTCCGAACACTAGGACGGGGCGCGAGGACCCGGGCGTTCGACGACGGACCGACCGGACCGGTGGGCCAAGGGCAACGTCAGGGACCGGGCAAGCGAAGAACAGGCAAGCAGGGAGCAGGAAGGATCAGAGATGACGAAGCGGGTGGTGCTGGCCTATAGCGGGGGTCTCGACACGTCGGTGGCCGTGCGGTGGCTCCGTGAGCAGAGCGGGGCCGAGGTCATCGCCGTGGCCGTCGACGTCGGCCAGTCGGTGGACCGGTCCGCCGAGAGCTGGGAGACCATCCGCCAGCGCGCCCTGGCCGCCGGGGCGGTCGAGGCTCTGGTGGTCGACGCACGGCGGGAGATGGCCGAGGACTTCTGCGGCCCGGCCATCCGGGCCAACGCCAAGTACGAGGGCAAGTACCCCCTCGTCTCGGCGCTGTCGCGTCCGGTCATCGTCCGCCACCTCGTGGCTGCCGCCCGGGCCCACGGCGCCCACGCCGTCGCCCACGGCTGTACCGGTAAGGGCAACGACCAGGTCCGCTTCGAGGTGGGGACTCGGGCGCTGGCCCCCGACCTCGAGATCCTGGCCCCGGCCCGGGTCTGGGGCCTGAGCCGCGACGACTGCGTCGAGTACGCCGCCAAGTGGGAGATCCCGATCGGCCAGTCCAAAGAGAAGCTGTACTCGATCGACGAGAACCTCTGGGGCAAGGCCATCGAGTGCGGGGTGATCGAGGACCCGTGGGCCGACCCGCCCAGCGACGTCTACACGCTCACGAGGCCGACGGCCACCGGACCGATCGAGATCGTGGTCGGCTTCGAGGCCGGGATCCCGGTCTCGCTCGACGGGCGGACGCTGCCGGCCGACGAGCTGATCGCCGAGGTGGGCCGGCTCGCCGGCTCGAGCGGGTTCGGCCGCCTCGACATGGTCGAGAACCGCCGGGTCGGGATCAAGAGCCGGGAGATCTACGAGTGCCCGGCCGCCCTGGCCCTCCTGGCCGCCCACGCCGACCTCGAGGATCTGACCCTCGAACGGGACCTGCACCACGAGAAGGCCCGGCTCGAGCCGCGCTGGGCCGAGCTGGTCTACGACGGCCTGTGGTTCTCCCCGCTGAAGGGCGCCCTCGACGCGTTCATGGTCGAGTCCCAGCGCCACGTCACCGGCGAGGTCCGGCTCCGCTTTGAGCCCCCGGGCACCCTGGCCATCCACGGCCGTCGCAGCCCGGTCGGCCTCTACGACCACGACCTGGCCACCTACGACGCCGGCGACACCTTCCGCCACGCCGACGCCGAGGGCTTCGTCCGACTCTGGGGGCTCGGCGTCGCCACCTGGGCCGCCCGCCAGGGTGCCCCAGGCCGTCCCCCGGGTCCCGGCACGGTTGACGCCGTGGGGGGACCCGGCCAGGCTGGCCCGTCGTGACCCTCTGGCAGGGACGCCTCGGCGGCGGGATGGCTGACGAGGTGGCCGCGTTCACCGTCAGCGTCCACTTCGACCAGGCACTGGCCGAGGACGACCTCGAGGGGTCCCGGGCCCACGTGAAGGGTCTGGGCAAGGCCGGCATCCTGACCGGCGACGAGGTGACGGTGCTGTTGGGCTCGCTCGACCGCGTGGGCCAGGAGCTGGCCGAGGGGACGTTCGCCTTCCAGCCCGGGGACGAAGACGTGCACACCGCGGTCGAGCGGCGGGTCACCGAACTGGCCGGCGACGTCGGGGCCAAGCTCCACACCGGCCGCTCGCGCAACGACCAGGTGGCGACCGACCTGCGGCTGTGGACCCGCCGGGCCCTTTCCGGCGTGGCCGAGGACGTCCTGGCGCTCCAAGACGTGCTGGTCCAGCGGGCCCAGGACGCCGGTGACGCCTACCTGCCGGGCTACACCCACCTGCAGCGGGCCCAGCCGGTCCTGTTGGCCCACCACCTGCTGGCCCACGGCTGGGCCCTGGCCCGCGACGTCGACCGGCTGATGGACACGGTCGAGCGGTGCAACGTCTCGCCCCTCGGGGCCGGGGCCCTGGCCGGTTCCTCGTTGCCCCTCGATCCGGACTTCGTGGCCGAACAGCTCGGCTTCTCGAGCCGCTTCGAGAACTCGCTCGACGCCGTGAGCGACCGCGACTTCGTGGCCGAGGCGCTCTTCGACCTGGCGCTCTTGGGCGTGCACCTCTCGAGGATCGGCGAGGAGATCGCCCTGTGGTCGAGCGAGGAGTTCGGTTTCTGCGTGCTCGACGACGCCTACGCCACCGGCAGCTCGATGCTCCCCCAGAAGAAGAACCCCGACGTGGCCGAGCTGGCCCGGGGCAAGGCCGGGCGGCTGATCGGCCACCTCACCGGACTGCTGGTGACCCTCAAGGGCCTTCCCTTGGCCTACAACCGGGACCTCCAGGAGGACAAGGAACCGTTGTTCGACTCGGTGGCCCAGGTCGAAGCGGCCCTGGCCGCCCTGACCGGGCTCTTGGCCACCGTCGGGTGGAACCACGAGCGGATGCAGGCCGCCGCCGACGGCCCGGCGGCGGCGGCCGTCGACCTGGCCGAGCTGCTGGTCGAACAGGGGATGCCGTTCCGCCAGGCCCACGCGCTGGTCGGGGGCCTGGTGCGAGAGTCGCTCGAGCGCCATGTGCCCCTGGTCGAGTTGGTCGAGGCCCATCCGGCGCTCGGAGAGTCGGCGGCCAGCCTGCTCGAGCCGGGGGTGGCGGTGACCCGGCGCACCTCGCCCGGCGCCGCCGGCCCGGGCCCGGTGGCCGAACAACTCCAGCGGTTCAGCCGCCGACTCGGGGTCGACCGGGCGCGCCTGGCCCTGCACCCGGGCGGGCGGGGGGCCGCGCCGGCGGTGGACCCGCCGGCGGCCAGCCCCGGGGGGTGACCGGGCGCCCGGTCGAGCGGGCGGCCCTCGAGGCCGACTCGCTGCCCGTGGCCCGATGGCTGCTCAACAAGTTGCTGGTGCGGGGCGGCCGGGTCGGGCGGATCATCGAGGTGGAGGCGTACCGGGGCGAGGACGACCCCGCCTCCCACGCCTACCGGGGCCCGACCGGGCGCAACGCCACCATGTTCGGGCCGGCGGGCCTGCTCTACGTGTACTTCACCTACGGCATGCACTGGTGCGCCAACGTGGTCTGTGGTCGGGAGGGCCAGGCCCGCGCTGTCCTGGTCCGGGCCCTGGCCCCGGTGGCCGGGCTCGACGAGATGCGGGCGGCCAGGCCCGCGGCCAGGAGCGATCGGGCGCTGACCAACGGACCGGCCAAGCTCTGCCAGGCCCTGGGGGTGACCGGGGAGCTCGACGGGGCCGACCTGGTGGCCGGGGACCGGGGGATCGCCCTGGCCGACGACGGCGTTGGGCCCCCCCGCCGGCCGGGACGCGGGCCCCGGGTGGGGATCAGCGCGGCGACGGAGCGGCCCTGGCGGCTGTGGGTGCCCGGGGATCACCACGTGTCGGCGCCCGTCCCCGATAGGCTGTCGGTGGCCCCGAAGGGGGCTGGCGGCGGACGGGCCGGGGGGTCCCGGCGCCGGGTCTGACCCGGCCGGGGTCGTGCGCGGTCCAGGCACGGTCCCCGATTGACGCTGCGGTGGGTCCCTGCTACCATGAACTTCCCGCTGCAACGGGCCACTTTGGCCCGCGCGGCAGGGCCGGGAAGGTCGCCAGAGTGGTCTCGAACCCCTCGACGGCAGTCTCGAGCGCCCGGCACCAACACCGACGTGGTGCGTGCCCGGTCGTTCCTTGAAAACGGAAGAGCGAGAGCCAAAAGCCAGTGCGGGCGGCTCACGGGCGTTTCGACGTCCGCGAGCCGACTGTCAAAGTAATACGCAATGGCAGGCACTCAGGGAGCCCCGTTCGGGGTGAGCTGGCGCCTGCTGTCGATTTGGGATGAAGAGTCCATCCCGATCGGCTCTCTGATTTTTGCCGAGGTCCTCCGGGGCCGGAGCGGAAGTCTCGATGGAGAGTTTGATCCTGGCTCAGGACGAACGCTGGCGGCGTGCCTAATACATGCAAGTCGAACGAGGTCCATTCGGTAGCAATACCGGAGAAGACCTAGTGGCGAACGGGTGAGTACCACGTGAGCAATCTGCCCCGAAGACCGGGATAACAGCGGGAAACTGCTGCTAATACCGGATACCCCCACCGGACCGCATGATCTGGTGAGGAAATGGATTCCGCTTCGGGAGGAGCTCGCGGCCTATCAGCTTGTTGGTGAGGTAACGGCTCACCAAGGCATCGACGGGTAGCTGGTCTGAGAGGACGACCAGCCACACTGGGACTGAGACACGGCCCAGACTCCTACGGGAGGCAGCAGTAGGGAATCTTGCGCAATGGGCGAAAGCCTGACGCAGCAACGCCGCGTGAGGGACGAAGGCTTTCTGAGTTGTAAACCTCTTTCAGCAGGGACGATTGTGACGGTACCTGCAGAAGAAGCACCGGCCAACTACGTGCCAGCAGCCGCGGTGATACGTAGGGTGCAAGCGTTGTCCGGATTTATTGGGCGTAAAGAGCTCGTAGGCGGCTTGGCAAGTCGGGTGTGAAATCTCCAGGCTCAACCTGGAGCGGCCACTCGATACTGCCATGGCTAGAGTCCGGTAGGGGACCATGGAATTCCTGGTGTAGCGGTGAAATGCGCAGATATCAGGAGGAACACCAGCAGCGAAGGCGGTGGTCTGGGCCGGTACTGACGCTGAGGAGCGAAAGCGTGGGGAGCGAACAGGATTAGATACCCTGGTAGTCCACGCCGTAAACGTTGGGCACTAGGTGTGGGGCCTATTCAACGGGTTCCGTGCCGCAGCTAACGCATTAAGTGCCCCGCCTGGGGAGTACGGCCGCAAGGCTAAAACTCAAAGGAATTGACGGGGGCCCGCACAAGCGGCGGAGCATGTGGCTTAATTCGAGGCAACGCGAAGAACCTTACCTGGGTTTGACATGTAGGGAAAAGCCGTAGAGATACGGTGTCCTTCGGGGCCCTACACAGGTGGTGCATGGCTGTCGTCAGCTCGTGTCGTGAGATGTTGGGTTAAGTCCCGCAACGAGCGCAACCCTTGTCCTATGTTGCCAGCGGGTAATGCCGGGGACTCGTAGGAGACTGCCGGGGTCAACTCGGAGGAAGGTGGGGACGACGTCAAGTCATCATGCCCCTTACGTCCAGGGCTGCACACATGCTACAATGGCCGGTACAACGGGCTGCTATCCCGCGAGGGGGAGCCAATCCCAAAAGCCGGTCTCAGTTCGGATCGGAGTCTGCAACTCGACTCCGTGAAGTCGGAGTCGCTAGTAATCCCGGATCAGCAACGCCGGGGTGAATACGTTCCCGGGCCTTGTACACACCGCCCGTCACACCACGAAAGTCGGTAACACCCGAAGCCGGTGGCCCAACCTTAGGGAGGGAGCCGTCGAAGGTGGGATCGGCGATTGGGGTGAAGTCGTAACAAGGTAGCCGTACCGGAAGGTGCGGCTGGATCACCTCCTTTCTAAGGAGTGACGTCAGGCCGTTGTGGTCTGACCACTACCCAGTTGAACACTGGCTATTTGGTGGTCGTCATACGCCGGCAGATGCCGGGCCGCCTCCAGTCCCTTTGGGACCGGAGCCCGCCCGACACGGAACCGGCCCCTGTGGTCGCCACCTGACCTCGCTCTTCCGTTTTGAGGGAGCGGCCATTTGGCTGTATCCCCGGCGATGCCGCGTCGTGCCCCACGCAGGTCGAGCTCTGCTCCCTGTCGGCCCGGCGCCGGCCGCTCGCCCCGTGCGTGCCCGAGCACCGTGCAGTTCAGCGGCGTGGTGAGCGCGTGCCGTCGAGCCCCTTGAGAATTCCAGAGCGAGCACGAGCATCTTTGTTCTCCAAGCTACAAAGAGCCAACGGTGGATGCCTTGGCGCCTGAAGCCGAAGAAGGACGTGGGCGACTGCGAAAAGCCACGGGGAGCTGTCTACCAAGCTTCGATCCGTGGATGTCCGAATGGGGAAACCCGGCACCCGTCATGGGGTGTCACTCCGACCTGAATGCATAGGGCCGGACGAGGGAACCGGGGGAATTGAAACATCTGAGTACCCCGAGGAGAGGAAAGCAACAGCGACTCCCTGAGTAGCGGCGAGCGAAAAGGGATCAGCCTAAACCGAGCCGGTGGTAAAGCCTGGTGGCGTTGCCGGTTTGGGGTTGTGGGATTCAAGAGAAGGGGCACCAGACCCTTCACGGAGTTACAAATCCAACGTGTAGTGGAAGCAGTCAGGAAAGCTGCACCGAAGAGGGTAATAGTCCCGTACACGAAACGCGGCGGACTCCGCTTGAACACCCGAGTAGCGCCGGATCCGGGAAAGCCGGCGTGAATCTGCGAAGACCACTTCGTAAGGCTAAGTACTCACAGGCGACCGATAGCGAACTAGTACCGTGAGGGAAAGGTGAAAAGTACCCCGGGAGGGGAGTGAAATAGTACCTGAAACCGTTGGCTTACAAACAGTCAAAGCGTCGTTGACTCCCATGGCAATTGCCAACTGCAACCACTTCGGTGGGCGCACGCGGCGAGCGCCGTATATGGGATTTTGTCAGCCGTGATGGCGTGCCTTTTGAAGAATGAGCCAGCGAGTTACCGTACGTGGCGAGGTTAACCCGGGAGGGGTAGCCGAAGCGAAAGCGAGTCTGAATAGGGCGTCCAGTCGCATGCGGTAGACCCGAAGCCGAGTGAGCTAGCCATGGGCAGGCTGAAGCGGGGGTAAGACCCCGTGGAGGGCCGAACCCACCTTGGTTGAAAACAGGGGGGATGACCTGTGGTTAGGGGTGAAAGGCCAATCAAACTCGGTGATAGCTGGTTCTCCCCGAAATGCATTTAGGTGCAGCGTTAGACGTTCAGCATCGGAGGTAGAGCACTGATTGGGCTAGGGGGCCTACAAGCTTACTGACCCCAGTCAAACTCCGAATGCCGATGCTCCAGAGTCTGGCAGTGAGACCACGAGGGATGAGCTTCGTTGGTCGAGAGGGAAACAGCCCAGACCGTCAGCTAAGGCCCCAAATTCTAGGCTAAGTGGAAAACGATGTGGGAACGCGAAGACAGCCAGGAGGTTGGCTCAGAAGCAGCCATCCTTGAAAGAGTGCGTAATAGCTCACTGGTCGAGTGGTCCTGCGCGGACAATGTAACGGGGCTCAAGCCTAGAGCCGAAGCTACGGATTCTCGTTCCGCCCATACCGCGTCACTTCGGTGCCGCCGTATGGGGATTCCGGGCGGGAGTGGTAGGGGAGCGTCGATCTCGCTGAGAAGCGGGGGTGTGAACCCACGTGGAGCGTGGTCGAGTGCGAATGCTGGTATGAGTAGCGAGAGAGGGGTGAGAAACCCCTCCGCCGTAAGCCCAAGGGTTCCTGGGGAAGGCTAATCCTCCCAGGGTAAGTCGGGAGCTAAGGCGAGGCCGAGAGGCGTAGTCGATGCACAACTGGTTGATATTCCAGTACCACCGTGTCCGCGCCCAAACCAAGATGGGGATCCTAAGGGGATGACCTTCGGGTCGAACCGACCGGCCCCATGGCGGTTAGCGAGGGAGGGACGCAGGAGGGTAGGTGAGCCCAGGCGTTGGTTGTCCTGGGGTAAGCGTGTAGGGAGAGGCCTAGGCAAATCCGGGCCTCATCAATCCTGAGACGCGATGCCGAGCCACACCAGGCGAAGTCACTGATCCCATGCTGCCGAGAAAAGCTCCTAGCGAGCTGGCACGGTGCCCGTACCCCAAACCGACACAGGTGGGCGGGTAGAGAATACCAAGGCGATCGGGAGAACTGTGGTTAAGGAACTCGGCAAAATTCCTCCGTAACTTCGGGAGAAGGAGGGCCCCAATAGGGTGAAGGACTTCGCGTCCCGAGCTCGAGGGGGCCGCAGTGAATAGGGGAAAGCGACTGTTTACTAAAAACACAGGAGCGTGCGAAGTCGTAAGACGATGTATACGCTCTGACGCCTGCCCGGTGCCGGAAGGTTACGGGGAAGGGTTAGCCTTCGGGCGAAGCTCTGAACCTAAGCCCCGGTAAACGGCGGCCGTAAGCAAACCGTTGCGGCTCTGCGGGAGTGATCCCGCAGAACAAACTCTGCTAAATGCTGGAAACTCCGAGTATCCGGTCGGTACTCGTCCATCTGGTCACACCCAATCCATAGGGTGCGGCCATGGGCAGTGACAATCCGTCCGGTGCGGACAATCAGCAGGAAAGACCGAGCTTGATGTCATGGCGCTGGCTTCACTACAGCGCCACGAGGAGTCTTCAACTTCGGAATCCTCAGAGGCCATATGCAGAGCTCTCTCAGAAGCAGAGAGATGAAGAGATGGTCCACGCCTCACAGCGATGTGGGGATCCGCGTGAACTATAACGGTCCTAAGGTAGGAAATCCCTCAGCAGGCAGAGGGATGCTGCCCCCCATGTCGGTGACGATATGGGTGCAGTCGGCCATATGCTGGAAAACCCGGTGAATCCTCCACTACTCGCCGACCATTCAGGGGGTGTCGCGGAACTCTGTGACATTCACCGCTTGGTCGGAAGTGAAAATGTGAGAGGTGCGGAAAATCAGCAGGAAAGACTCTGGCACTGCGGATGGATTGCCGGCTTCGTAGATGGGGAGGGCTGCTTCAGCTGCCCCATTTTTCGAAACCGTACGATGGTGCTGCGTTGGCAGGTGCAACCGAGCTTTGTGGTTGTCCAGTCAGCGTCCAGCCGCGATGTTCTTGAAGACATGGCCCGCTTCTTCGGATGTGGACATGTCACCGTCAATCGTCGGCCCGACAATCACCGGGAGGATCTCTTCCGGTTCACGGTCAGCCGGCTCGCGGATTTGCGGGACACAATTGTCCCGTTCTTTCAGGAGCACCGCCTACGAACGTCGAAGAGGGAGAACTTCGACAAGTTCGCAGCGATCATCGAACTGATGGGTGAACGCAAGCACCTGACGAAGGAGGGGATCATTCAGATCGCCGAAATCGCCCAGACGATGAACCATCGCAAGCCATCCGAAGTGTTGAGAATCCTCAGAGACCATACGCCGACCATCTCGCCCCTCCCGGCGAGATGAAGATATGGTCCGATCCCTGCGGCGACGTAGGGAGGTTGGCGGAAACGACCAACCCGCCAGCTTGGAATGTGCAACCAAGCTGGTTTTCAAGTAACAGATTCAGCGAAATTCCTTGTCGGGTAAGTTCCGACCTGCACGAATGGCGTAACGACTTTCCTACTGTCTCAACCACAGACCCGGCGAAATTGAAGTACGAGTAAAGATGCTCGTTAGCTGCATCAGGACGGAAAGACCCCGTGCACCTTTACTACAGCTTGATGTTGGGTTTTGGTACAGTTTGTGTAGGATAGGTGGGAGCCTTTGAAGCGTCGGCGCTAGCCGATGTGGAGGCAACCTTGAAATACCACCCTTTCTGTGCCGGGACTCTAACTTGGGTCCATTATCTGGATCAGGGACAGCGTCAGGTGGGTAGTTTGACTGGGGCGGTCGCCTCCTAAACTGTAACGGAGGCGCCCAAAGGTTCCCTCAGGCTGGTTGGCAATCAGCTGTCGAGTGCAATGGCAAAAGGGAGCTTGACTGCGAGACCTACAAGTCGAGCAGGTGCGAAAGCAGGGCATAGTGATCCAGCGGTTGCTTGTGGAAGCGCCGTTGCTCAACGGATAAAAGGTACGCCGGGGATAACAGGCTCATCTTCCCCAAGAGTCCATATCGACGGGAAGGTTTGGCACCTCGATGTCGGCTCGTCGCATCCTGGGGCTGAAGCCGGTCCCAAGGGTTGGGCTGTTCGCCCATTAAAGCGGTACGCGAGCTGGGTTTAGAACGTCGTGAGACAGTTCGGTCCCTATCCGATGCAGCCGTAGGAGATCTGAGAAAGGCTGTCCCTAGTACGAGAGGACCGGGACGGACGTAGCTCTCGTGTGTCAGTTGTCCTGCCAAGGGCACGGCTGATTTGCGACCTACGGGTGGGATAAGCGCTGAAAGCATCTAAGTGCGAAGCCCGTTTCGAGATGAGATCTCCCACAGGGTAAACCTGGTAAGGCCCGTGGCTAGACGACCACGTTGATAGGCCGGAGGTGTACGCACAGCAATGTGTTCAGCCGACCGGTACTAATCGGCCGAGGGCTTGGAGACTTGCTCGTGCTCGCTCTGGGACGCTCAGGGGTAGCGGTATTCCGCTCCTCGAGTCCCGTTGATTGACCGTCCCTCGGACGCGCCATTCAGCGGGAGAGCGCACGGTTTCCGGTGGCCATGGCGGCGGGGAAACACCCGTTCCCATTCCGAACACGGCAGTTAAGCCCGCCAGCGCCGATGGTACTTGGGGGGAGGCCCCCTGGGAGAGTAGGACGCCGCCGGGATTTCACCGAGAAGGGCCCTCCGCATTTGCGGTGGGCCCTTCTCGCGTCCACGGGCGCTCTTTGCGGATTCGTGCTTGAATTCAACGTCCGGCGGGACGGGGTCCCCAACCCCGCCCACGAAGGTGAGACCAGGGGGGAGCGCGCAGCGCATGAGGCTGTGGAGGAGCGCGCGGAGCTCACTGAGCCTGCGCGAGCTGGGTGCGACCGGGCTGGTGATCGGGGTTGTCATCGTGCTCCTGGTCACCACCGGGCTGGTCGTCGCGGTGGTGGGTTCCCCGCGGGGAACCGCGGCCGCGCCCGTGCTCGGGCGGGGTTCGCCAGTCAGCGCATCCCCCGAGAGGGTGAGGGCCGCCCGCGCCCAGCGCACCGAGCCCGGGGCGGCACCGACACCGGGAACTTCCGAACCGTCGTCGTCGAACCCGCCGGTGTCCTCCACCGCACCGTCGACGGCTGTCCCGCCGGTGGCGGCTCAGCCGACGGGTGCGACCAAGACCGGGTCGGCGACCGTGCCGGGCCCAGCGGCGTCAGCAGGTGTCCCGCCGTCGCCGGCCACCACGACGACCGAGCCGGCGGTCGCCCCCGCCGTGCCCTTCTCCTGGTCGCCCCCGACGTCGCTGCAGCTGGGCAAGAGCGTCCTCACCGGTATCTCGTGCCCCTCGGTTTCGTTGTGCGTGGCCACCGACAACGGCGGAGACGTGTTCACCGCCACCGACCCTTCGGGTGGAGTGTGGGTGGGTGCCAACGTCGCCGGCCCGTTCCCGCTGGGCACGCCAGCGTGCCCTTCGACCTCGCTGTGCGTCATCCCCGACGTGGGTGGGGTGATGACGTCGACGGACCCGACCGGGGGAACCCCGGCGTGGACGCAGACGACACTGCCCGCACCGGGGGGGGCCACCCCGGCCTGGCAGGGCGTCTCGTGCCCTTCGGTGACCTTGTGCGTCGCCGTCGGGCGGTCGACCATCGCCACGTCCACGAACGCCGCCGGAGGCGCCACCGCCTGGACGGTGGTGGCCGCGCCAAACGACGCGGTCTTCGACAAGCCTGATCTCCTCAACGCGGTCTCGTGCCCGATCGCATCGTTCTGCACCGCCGTCGGCGCCATGGGCATGGTCTACACATCGACCGACCCGACCGGGGGCACGAAGAGCTGGGTGGGGACCGAGGCCGACACCTATGCCGTGCAGATCTGCGAGGGATGCGTCAACTTGGCCAACTCGCTGGTCGGTGTGTCCTGTCCCACTCCGGCACTGTGCGTGGCCATCGATCCCATCGGTGACGTCCTGACCTCCACCGACCCGGGGGCCGACGCACCGAGTTGGACGATCACCGCGCTCGACGAGCAATGGATCCCCTTGAACTACGTGTCGTGCCTCTCCAGCACCTACTGCCTGGCCGGTCCGTACTATTCGTCGTCGCCGGCCAGTAACTCTGGGTGGATCAGGGCGGGATTCGAGTACGAGTCCTCGGTCACCTGCCCAGCCGTCTCGACCTGTGTCGCGGTGGCCGGTGACCAGGTGAGCGTCGGCACCTACGACGGTTGAAAGGTCGGGGCGCCGACCCGGCCGACTCGGGTCGGGTTCCCGGTGAAGCACGCCTACACTCGACCGGTGGACCGCAATCCGAACCCCCGTGATCGGCGCGCCCCGCGACCGACCGGCGGATCATCGGACCGGCCCAGCCGGACCGGTCGGTCGGGCGCGCCTGGGCGATCGGGCGCGAGTGGCCGTCCCGGCGGTGCCCCTCGGGAGGGGAGCCGGATCCCGCGGGGCACGGCGAGCGGGCGCCCGGGACGACCCAGCGGGTCCTCTCGGGCCGCCGACACACCGACCTCGAACCGGTCGCGAGCGGGAACCGACCGCGGCGGGCCGAACGGCCCCAGAAGCGGCGGGCAGCCCGGGGCGGGGCGCCCGGGCACCGGCCGCAGGCCCCCGCGCCCGGACCGCCCGGTCACGGGTCGGGACCGCACGGAGCGCAGGGGCGCCGCGGAGCGGACGGGGAGACCGCCGGCCGACCGATCGGCCCGGCCCGGCCCGGGCGATCGGGGTCGAACCGGGTCCCGGTCCGCCACACCGGGTTCTCGGCGACCCCGCGACGACGAGCGGTCCGGCCGGGTTCCCGAGCGGCGCAGCGGTGGGAGCAGGCCGGGGCGGCCCGGCGGCTCCGACGGACAGCAACGCGGCGTTCCTCGCACCGGCGCCAGCCGCAGGCCCACCGGTCGTGGCGGGGGGCCAAGCCCGTCCCGGGGCGGCACGCAGGACCCGCGGCCGCCGCTGCCCGCGGAGGCCAAGAAGTGGGGCAACGTCGCCCGGCGGGGTGCCCGGGAGGTCGCCAAGAACCGCGAGGATCTCGTCGCCGACCGGCCCGAACGGCGCGGGCCCTCGGGTCCCCCGCCCCCGATGGACCGCTGGGAGCGGACCGACGAGGACAAGGAGGGCTCGTGGGACGACGGTGCGCGGTCCCGGCCGGGCGCACCGCCACGACGCACCACCGGCCGCTCGAAGCCGCTCCCGCCGCAGGTGGCGGCCGAGATCCGGCGGGCCCTCGAAGGTTCGACCGCCCACCACAAAGAGGTCATGGTGGACAAGATGCAAGACGCCGTGGCGGCCTACGACCGGGGCCGGTACCCCGAGGCGGCGAAGCTGGGCAAGCAGGTGGCCAACGAGGCGCCGATGGTCCCGGCAGTGCGCGAGGTGGTCGGCCTGGCCGCCTATCGGGCAGGCCGGTGGCGCGAGGCCATCCGCCAGCTCGACGCCTACGGCGCCCTCACCGACGAGGTGGACCACATCCCTGCGCTGATGGACAGCCACCGGGCACTCGGCAAACCGCGCAAGGTGGCCACCCTTTGGACCGAGCTGCGCCAGCGCTCGCCCGAACCCGAGGTGCTGGCCGAGGCCCGCATGGTGGCCGCCGGGTCGCTGGCCGACCGGGGCGACCTGGACGGTGCCATCTCACTGCTGGCCGGGGCCGGGGCGGCCAAGGCGCTGCGCAACCCGGCCGACCGCCACCTGCGCCAGTGGTACGCGCTGGGAGACCTCTACGAGCGGGCCGGCGACCTGCCCCGGGCCCGGGAGTTCTTCGTGCGGGTGCTCAACGCCGACCCCGACGCATACGACGTGGCCGACCGGCTCCAGAGCCTGGGCCCCGAGCGGCCGCGCCGGAACCGCAAGCGCCCCACCACCGCCAGATCCCTGAAGAACCCACCTGCTGGCCCCGCCGCCCCGTAGCCTCGGGCGTCGAGAGGGGAGGCACCGATGCCCGTCGTCATCAACGAGCGCACGCTGTGGGAGACGATCTGGGGCAAGGACAGCTTCGGGCTGCTCTTCCTCATGCTCCTCTGCGACTACGTCGTCTTGACCCTGGTCGACTCGCCGCAATGGGGCGGGTTGGCCCGTGGCGTCCCGCTGGCCCTGACCGTCCTGTTCGCCGTCCACACCTCGGCGGCCAGCCCCCGTCTGGTGCGCGTGGCCCAGGTCGCGGTCGTCCTGGCGCTTGTCGGGGGCATCTTGGAGGCGGCCACCGGGGGAAAAGAGGAGGGCGGGGTCGCCTTCCTGCTCCTGACCCTGCTGCTCATGGTCACCCCGGTGGTGATCCTGCGGCGGGTCCTGCCCAAGCCCGGGGTTGACGTCGAGACCCTCTTCGCCGTGGTCGACGTCTACATCATCTTGGGCATGATCTTCGCCACCCTGTTCATCGGGATCGCCCGGGTCTCGGGCCCGTCGCACCCGTTCCTGGCCCAGCCCGGCTACCACCCGCCGAGCAACTACGTGTACCTGAGCTACGTCACCTTGACCACGGTCGGCTTCGGCGACCTGACCCCCTACACCAACCTGGCCCGCTCGGTCGTCGTGCTCGAGGCGCTGATCGGGCAGATCTTCTTGGTGACCCTGGTGGCCCGGCTGGTCGCCCTGTACAGCAGCGAGCACAGCACCCCGGCCAACCTCAGGATCGTCCGCAAGGGCCGTCGTTCGGCCGGCGCGGAGACCGAAGAGGCGGCCGCCGACCCGGGCGAGCGGCCCGAGTTGGAGGTCAGGTTCACCCCCGACGAGGACGACCCGGCCCCGGACCCCTCGACGGCCTGAGGCGGGGTCGGAAACCCCTGGCCAGCGAGCCCGGCGACGGCGCCGTCGCCCCGTGGGGACCCAGGCGCCGCTCCCGGGCGACGGGGGGACCGAGGTGCGCGATGGGCCTGAATTAGGCTCGGGCCATGGACATCAGAGAACTCCTCGGCGACGAAGCCGACTCCCTCCTCGGCCACGAGGCCAAAGCCTTCCCTGCCGAGGGCCTGGTGCTCCCGGGGCCCGACTTCGTGGACCGGGTCTTCAGCCAGTCGGACCGGTCGCCGGCGGTCCTGCGGAACCTGGCCAAGGTCTACAACCACGGACGGCTCGGGGGTACCGGGTACCTCTCGATCCTCCCGGTGGACCAGGGGATCGAGCATTCGGCCGGAGCGAGCTTCGCCAAGAACCCCCTCTACTTCGACCCGGCGAACCTCTGCGAGCTGGCGCTGGCCGGAGAATGCAGCGCCATCGCCACGACGCTCGGAGGCCTCGGGATCGTGTCGCGCAAGTACGCCGACAAGATCCCGTTCATCGTCAAGCTCAACCACAACGATTTCCTGCACTACCCGAACACCTACGACCAGGTCATGTTCGCCACGACCCGCCAGGCGATCGACCTCGGTGCGGTCGCCGTCGGGGCCACCGTCTACTACGGCTCCGAGCAGTCTGACCGCCAGATCCACGAGGTCTCCGAGGCGTTCGCCGAGGCTCACCGCAACGGGCTGTTCACCGTGCTCTGGTGCTATCTGCGGAACTCGGCCTTCAAGAAGGACGGCGTCGACTACCACGTCTCGGCAGATCTGACCGGCCAGGCCAACCACATGGGTGTGACCATTGAGGCGGACATCATCAAGCAGAAGCAGGCCGAGAACAACGGTGGCTACAACGCGCTCGGCTTCGGCAAGACCGATCCGTTGGTCTACGACCAGTTGACCACCGACCACCCGATCGACCTCACCCGCTGGCAGGTGGTCAACTGCTACGCCGGCCGGATCGGGCTCATCAACTCGGGCGGGGAGTCCAAGGGGGACACCGACCTGGCCCAGGCGGTGCGCACCGCCGTCATCAACAAGCGGGCCGGCGGCCAAGGCCTGATCGTCGGCCGCAAGTCGTTCCAGCGCCCGATGGGCGAGGGCGCGGCGCTGATCCATGCCATCCAGGACGTGTTCTTGGATCCGGGGATCACCATCGCCTGACCGGGCGGCGCCACCGGCGGCCAGACCTCGGACCTCGAAGCCCGGCGCAGGCCCCTGTGGGGCGGGCGGTATGCTCGACCGGGGAACGACACATGGGCCGGGCGGCCTGGGCGTCGGTCAGTGGGGCGGGGAACCGCAGTCCCGGTGATGGGCACGTGAGCGGCCGGGGGCCCGCCGACGCCGGCAGAGAGAACGAGACGAGGCAGCGCGTGGCAACGGGGACTGAGCAGACACCGGAGCAGCTCGACCGGGTCGTCATCCGGTTCGCCGGGGACAGCGGCGACGGGATGCAGTTGACCGGGGACCGGTTCACCACCTCGAGCGCCCTGATGGGCAACGACCTGTCGACGTTCCCGGACTTCCCGGCCGAGATCCGGGCCCCGGCCGGCACCATGGCCGGGGTGTCGGCTTTCCAGGTCCACATCTCGGACCACGACATCCTGACCCCTGGCGACAGCCCCAACGTCTTGGTGGCGATGAACCCAGCCGCCCTGCGAGCCAACATCGGGGTGCTGGGCAAGGGCGCCACCCTGATCGTGAACGTCGACGCGTTCGACGAGCGGAGCCTCACCAAGGCCGGCTACGACTCGAACCCACTGACCGACGGCTCGCTCGGGAGCTACATCGTCTACGAGGTGCCCATGACCTCGATCACCAAGGAGGTCTGCAAGGAGGCCGGGGTGAAGCCCCGCGACGCCGAGCGCTCGAAGAACTTCTTCGCCCTCGGACTGGTCAGCTGGCTCTACACACGTCCCACCGACCCCACCATCGAATGGATCGAGAAGCGATTCGCCGAGCGACCGCAGGTGGCCGAGGCCAACACCCGGGCCTTCCGGGCCGGGTTCCACTTCGGCGAGACGGCCGAGCTCTTCGAATCGAACTACGAGGTGCGCCCGGCCAGCTTCCCACCCGGCGAGTACGTCCAGGTGACCGGGAACCAGGCCCTGGCCTGGGGCTTGATCGCCGGAGCGAAGCTGGCCGGGGTGCCGTTGTTCTTGGGCAGCTACCCGATCACCCCGGCCTCGGACATCCTCCACGAGCTCTCCCGTCGCAAGGAGTTCGGCGTGCGGACCTTCCAGGCCGAGGACGAGATCGCCGGGATCGGGGCCGCCCTCGGGGCCGCCTTCGGGGGTTCGCTCGGGGTCACCACCACCAGCGGCCCGGGGCTCGACCTCAAGTCCGAGACCTTGGGGCTGGCGGTGAACCTCGAACTGCCGCTGCTCCTAGTCGACGTCCAGCGGGGCGGGCCCTCGACCGGCCTGCCGACCAAGACCGAACAGGCCGATCTGCTGCACGCCATGTTCGGGCGCCACGGCGAGGCACCGCTGCCGATCGTGGCCGCCCAGACCCCCGCGCACTGTTTCGAAGCGGCGATTGAGGCCATCCGCCTGGCCATCAAGTACCGCACCCCGGTGATCCTCCTCTCCGACGGCTATCTGGCCAACGGCGCCGAGCCGTGGCGCCTGCCCGACGTCGACGCCCTGGCCCCGATCGACCCGGACTTCGCCACCGAGACCAACCACACCGAGGCCGACGGGACGCCCAGGTTCTGGCCCTACATCCGTGACGAGACGACCCTGGCCCGGCCCTGGGCGCCGCCCGGGATCCCCGGCCTCGAGCATCGCATCGGCGGCCTCGAGAAGGCCGACGGCTCGGGCAACGTCTCGTACGACCCGGCCAACCACGAGCGGATGGTCCACCTCCGGGCGGCCAAGATCGCCGGGATCGCCCGGGACATTCCCGGGGTCGAGGTCGACGACGAGACCGGTGACGCCGAGGTGCTGGTGATCGGCTGGGGGTCGACCTTCGGGGCCATCGCCGCCGGGGTGCGCCGGGTCCGGGCCCGGGGCAAGAAGGTGGCCCACGCCCATCTGGTCCACCTGAACCCCTTCCCGGCTGACCTGGGCCAGGTGATCGGCCGCTACCGGCGGGTGTTGGTGCCTGAGGTGAACCTCGGCCAGCTCTCGGTGCTCTTGCGGGCCGAGTTCCTGGTCGACGCCCAGTCCCTCAACAAGATGCAGGGGGTTCCCTTCCGGGCCGCCGAGATCGAGACCGCCATCTTGAACCTGGTCGAAGGAGCATGATGACCACGACCGCCGTCCCCGCCACCACCCGCAAGGACTGGACCAGCGACCAGGAGGTGCGCTGGTGCCCGGGCTGCGGGGACTACTCGATCCTGGCCGCCGTCCAGATGCTCATGCCCGACCTCGAGGTGCGGCGCGAGAGCACGGTGTTCCTCTCGGGCATCGGCTGTGCCGCCCGCTTCCCCTACTACATGAACACCTACGGCCTGCACTCGATCCACGGTCGGGCGCCGGCCATCGCCACCGGCCTGGCCACAACCCGGCCCGACCTCGACGTGTGGGTGGTGACCGGAGACGGCGACGCCCTCTCGATCGGGGGCAACCACCTCATCCACGCGCTCCGGCGCAACGTCCGGCTCACCATCTTGATGTTCAACAACCAGATCTACGGACTAACCAAGGGCCAGTACTCGCCCACCTCCGAGGTGGCCAAGGTCACCAAGTCCACCCCGTTCGGGTCGGTCGATGCACCCTTCAACCCGATCAGCCTGGCGCTCGGGGCCGAGGCCTCCTTCGTGGCCCGGACCCACGACATGGACCGCAACCACATGCAAGAGGTGTTCCGGCGGGCCCACCAGCACAACGGGGCCGCCTTCGTCGAGGTGTACCAGAACTGCAACGTCTTCAACGACGGCGCCTTCGAGAAGATCACCGGGCGTGACGTGCGCTCGTCGATGCTCATCCCACTCTTGCACGGTGAGCCGATCCGCTTCGGCGCCGAGGGCGAGCGCGGGGTGGTGCAGCGTCCCGACGGGCGCCTCGAGATCGTCGACGTGGCAGACGTGGGGGAGGACGCCCTCTTGGTCCACGACGAGACCAGGGACGATCCAAGCCTGGCCTTCGCCCTCTCCCGGTTGTCCCACGGTCCCTACGAACCGACGCCCATCGGGGTGTTCCGGTCCGTCGAGCGCTCCGAGTACGGAGCCGAGATGTCGCGCCAGATCGTCGACGCCCAGGAGCGCAAGGGCCCGGGCGACCTGGCCTCCCTCCTGCGCTCGGGCTCGAGCTGGACGGTCGACTGAGCGGGGGTTCCCGGACCCTCAGTGGTCCAAGGAGCGGAAGACCATCCCGGTGCGGGGTTTGGGGCTGAAATAGGTCGTCTTGGGGGGCATCTTGCGCCGGGCGTCGGCCCACTCGGCGATCTGGGCCACGCTGACCGGGCGCAGGAGGACCGCGGCCTGGGCCTGACCGGACTCCACGGCGGCGAACGCCTCGCGCCAGGTGTGCTGGTGGGTGCTGGTGTGGGGGATGTCGCGCATGGCCAGCTCGATGAAACTCGAGTCGAGGTCGCTGCCGGCCGCCTCGCTCAGCTCGGGCCGGGGCGTCAGCATCCAGGCCCCCCCGGGGGTGAGCAGGGCCAGGGACTGGGAGTCGCCGAGGGCGCCGACCACCCGCTCGGTGGCGTCGCCGGCCCGCACCACGTCGAACCACTTGTGGAACCCCGCCGGCAGATCGACATCTGCGGGCAGGTCGGTGAAGGTGCGGTGGATCGGGCCGACGGTCAGCTGGTCCTCGGCCAGCTCCACCACCAGGGCCAGCACCAGGTCGTGGGGACCGGGCCGGTCGCCGTTGGCCGCCCTCACCTCGCGCTGGAACGTGCGGGCCGTCTCGTAGCGGTGGTGGCCGTCGGCGATGACGACCGGGGCCGACGCCACGGCGCGCCCGACGGCGTCGATCACGTCGGGCTCGTCGAGCACCCAGAGCTCGTGGCGGACGCCGTCGTCGTCGAAGGCGTCGAGCAGGGGCGGCTCGATCGGCTCGAAGGTGGCGGTCAGTCCCTGGGCCAGCGAGAGGCCCCAGATCGGCGAGAGGTTGGCCCGCGTCGCCCTGAGCAGGTCGAGGCGGTCGCTCTTGGGCTTGGGCAGGGTCTGCTCGTGGGGCAGCACGTCGCTGTCGGGTCCGGGCTCGGCCAACCCGAGGGCGCCGAGCACGCCGGTCGTCCGCTGGCCATCGGCCAGGGTCATCCGGTAGGGGTAGAGCGACGGGGTCTCGTCGGGGACCACCACGCCGCGCTCGAGCCACGAGGCCAGCAGCTCGGCCGCCAGCTCGTAGCGGTCCCGGCCGGCCCGCAGGTCCGGCTCGGGCAGCTCGAGGCGCACCGAGTTGTAGGGCGAGCGGCTGACCAGGTGGACCCGCTCGGCCGAGCTGATGACGTCGTAGGGGGGCGCGATCACCTGGTCGATCCGGACCCGCTCGGGGTCGTAGCGCAGGCCCCTGAACGGCTCGAAGCGCGGCACCGGCCCAGCCTGGCACACCACGCCAGGGGGCGTGCCGGTCCAGACGCCTCGCGGGGGCGACCGTAGACTCGGACCGTGGCCACCCCCGAACCCTCGGCGCAGCCAGAGGCCCTGGCGCCCCGGACGCCGACCGCCCGGTCCCGCACCGGGGCCACCGGTGTGCCCGGGCGAGCGGCGGCGGTCGAGCCGGGGGCGGTCGAGCCGGGGGCGGTCGAGCCCGCGCCGGTCGAGCCCGGACTCGACCGGGTCTTCACCGCTCCCAACGTCATCACCATGGTGCGTCTGGCCTGCATTCCGCTGCTGGTCTGGCTCCTCTTCGGGGCCCACCGGCAGACGGCGGCCGCGGTGCTGCTGGCCGTGCTCGGGGCGACCGACTGGGTCGACGGGTTCGTGGCCCGCCGCTACCACCAGGTCACGACCCTCGGCAAGGTGCTGGACCCGGCGGCCGACCGACTCTTGGTGGGCACGGCGGTGATCGCCACCATGGTCTACGGGGCGGTGCCCCTGTGGTTCGGCATCGCCACCATCGCCCGGGAGGTCCTCGTCGCCGGCACGGTGCTGGTGCTGGCCGCCCTCGGGGCCAAGCGGATCGACGTGCTGTGGGTCGGCAAGGCCGGCACCTTCGGCCTCATGTTCGCCTACCCGGCCTTCCTGCTCAGCTACGGGACCGCCGACTGGCAGGTGCCGTTCCGCTGGTTCGCCTGGTTCGCCGGGATCGTGGGTCTGACCCTGGCGTGGATCGCCGCGGTGGCGTACCTGGTCCCGGCCCGCCGGGCCCTGGCCGAGGGCCGCCGGGCCCGGGCAGCGTCGGGACGGACCAAGGAGGTGGGCGCGTGAAGGCGGTGATCATGGCCGGGGGAGAGGGGACCAGGCTCCGCCCGCTCACCTCCAACCAGCCCAAGCCGATGCTGCCGATGGCCAACCGCCCGATGATGGAGCACGTCGTCGGCCTGCTCCGCCAGCACGGCATCACCGACATCGTGGTGACCGTGGCCTTCATGGCCAACGCCATCCGCAGCTACTTCGACGACGGCTCCGAGCTCGGGGTCCGCATGGTCTACGCCACCGAGGAGACCCCGCTCGGCACGGCCGGATCGGTGCTCAACGCCCGGGACGAGCTGGACGAGCGTTTCGTGGTGATCTCCGGTGACGTCCTGACCGACATCGACGTGAGCCGGGTCGTCAGCTTCCACCAGGACAAGGGCGCGTTGGCCACCATCTCACTCGTGTCGGTCGAGAACCCCCTCGAATTCGGCATCGTGATCACCAACGAGGACGGCTCGATCGAGCGCTTCTTGGAGAAGCCGACCTGGGGCCAGGTCTTCAGCGACACGATCAACACCGGCATCTACGTGCTCGAGCCCGAGATCTTCGACTTCATCCCCGAGGGACGGTCGGTGGACTTCTCGGCCGAGGTCTTCCCGGCCGTGCTCGCCGCCGGCCGTCCCATCTACGGCTGTGTCTCGGAGGGTTACTGGGAGGACGTCGGGACCATCGAGGCCTACCTCAAGGCCCACCAGGACATCTTGGACGAAAAGGTTCAGGTCGAGATCGACGGGTTCCCACTGCGCCCGGGGGTGTGGCTGGGCAAGGGCTCGACGGTCGATCCGACGGCGGTGATCGGCGGCCCGGCCGTCATCGGGGACAACTGCTCGATCGGGGCCGGGGTGGTCCTGGGCGAGTACACGCACCCTCGGCTCGAACGTGCGCATCGCCGAGGGCGCCGAGGTGCGCCGGTCGGTGATCAGCGACAACGGCTACCTCGGGACCGGGGTCCGGGTCGAGGGGGCCGTCGTGGCTCGCTCCTGCGACCTGCGTCCCGGCGCCCGCCTGGAGCCCGGCTCGGTGCTCGGGGAGGGTTGTTTGGTGGGCAGCCACGCCGAGATCCGGGCCGGCGTGAAGGTCTACCCGTTCAAGACGGTGGAGACCGGGGCGGTGGTCAACTCGTCGATCGTCTGGGAGTCCAAGGGCTCGCGCACCCTCTTCGGGCGCGACGGCGTGCGGGGCATCGCCAACGTCGACATGAGCCCCGAGCTGGCCGTACGTCTCTCGATGGCCTGGGCCTCGACCCTCGACCGCGGGGCCGCCATCACCGCCTCGAGGGACACCAGCCGGGCCGCCCGGGTGCTCAAGCGGGCCATCATGGTGGGCTGCAACGCGGCCGGCGTCGACGTGGAGGACCTCGAGGTGGCCACCATCCCGGTGACCCGCCACCACGTCCACACCTCGTCGAGCCGAGGGGGGATCACCGTCCGCCTGGCCCCCGACGACCCCCAGTCGGTGGTCCTGCGCTTCTTCGACCGCGAGGGCCTCGACATCGACGAGTCGGCCCAGCGCAAGGTCGAGCGGCTCTACCACCGCGAGGACTTCCGCCGGGTGCTGGCCGGCGAGATCGGCGACATGGACTTCCCCTCGCGGGCCGTCGAGCAGTACACGGCCGACCTCATGGGGACCGTGGAGCTGACCGGCGCCCGTTCGGCCGGCTTCAAGATCGTGCTCGACCTGTCGTTCGGGTCGGCCAGCTTCGTGATGCCGAACCTGCTCTCCAAGCTCGACGCCGACGTGCTGGTGGTCAATCCCTACGCCCACACGGCGGGGATGATGTCGCTCGACCGCACCGCGAGCTCGGCGCGGGTCGCCGAGCTGGTCCGGGCCTCGGGCGCCCACCTCGGCGCGGTCGTGGACCCGAACGGCGAGCACCTCACCATCGTCGACGACGAGGGCACGGTGCTCTCCAACGACGAGGCCCTCCTCGTCCTGCTGCGCCTGGTCGTCGAGACCCAGCCCGACCCGAGGGTGGCCCTGCCGGTCGCGGTGAGCCGGGCGGCCGAGGCCATCTGCGCCGAGGCCGGGGCGGCCATCACCTTCACCAAGCTGTCCTCGGCCCACCTGATGGACGTGGCCTCCCAGGGCGGGATCACCTTCGCCGCTAGCCAGTCGGGCGGGTTCATCTGGCCGGCCTTCCTCCCCGCCTACGACGCCACGGCCACCTTGGTGGAACTGGTCTCGATGCTCTCGGCCACCGGCCAGACCCTGTCCAAACTGACCCACGCCCTGCCCCCGGTCCACATCGCCCACGAGGAAGTGATGACCCCCTGGGAGCTGAAGGGCCTGGTCATGCGCACCCTGGTCGAGCAGCTGGGGGACCGCGATCTCATCTTGATCGACGGCGTCAAGGTGCCCGAGGAGGGGGGCTGGGCCCTGGTGCTCCCCGACCCCGAGGAGCCGGTGACCCACGTCTGGGCCGAGGGCCCGAGCGACGCCTCGGCCCGGTCGCGGGCCGAGCAGTACGCCATCAGGATCCGCCAATTGCTGCGCTGACCCGGCGGGCCGCCGGGCGGCGGGGCGCGGCCTGGGAGTGGGGGTTGGCGGTCCGGTAGGGTCCGTGCCCATGAACGTCCCCGACGAGCTCCGCTATTCGAGCGATCACGAATGGGCCCGGGCGGCCGGCAGCGTGGTCCGTGTCGGCATCACCGACTACGCGCAGGACGCGCTGGGCGACATCGTCTTCGTGGACCTGCCGGCGGTCGGCACGGAGCTGGCGACCGGCGCGACCCTCGGCGAAGTGGAGTCGACCAAGTCGGTGTCGGAGATCTACGCGCCGGTGTCCGGGAAGGTCGTCGCCGTGAACTCGGCGTTGGGCGACGCCCCCGAGGCGATGAACCAGGACCCCTACGGCGAGGGATGGATCGCCGAGATCGAGGTGGCAGACCCCGGTGTGCTCGACGCGTTGCTCGACGCGGCGGCCTACCGGGAATTGACCGACTCCTGAGAGGGTCGGCGGGTTGGCGGGGGGCGACGGGGCGGTCAGTGTGACCCCACGGCGCCCCGGGAATCGGGTGGGAAGGAGCGGCTACCGTGGGGGACGTGTACTGCCACAACTGCGGCCATCGCAACCCCGAGGGCGTGAACTTCTGCTCATCGTGCGGGACGGCGCTGCCGACCGGGACCGACGAGACCACCATCTCGCTCCAGCCGGTGGACGACCACGGGGAAACGGCCGACGAGGACCAGACGGTCACCCTGGTCGAGGTGGCCCGGGGAGAAGGCGTCCTGGTGGTCAAGCGGGGGCCCAACGTGGGGGCCCGCTACACCCTGGGCAACGAGATCACCCGGGCCGGCCGGCACCCCGAGAGCGACATCTTCTTGGACGACATCACCGTCTCGCGTCGTCACGCCGAGATCGAGCGCCAGGCGGACGGCAAGGTGGTGATCAGGGACGTCGGCTCCCTGAACGGCACCTACGTCAACCGAGAGCGCATCGAAGAGCAGACGCTCTCGGGGGGCGACGAGGTCCAGATCGGCAAGTTCAAGCTGGTCTACCTGGCTGCGGGGGACGAGTGAGGGCGGCCGGGCGCCTCGGGGTCCCCTCGGCCGGTCGCCGGGCCGCCTCACCGGGGGCGGCCCGGTGAGCAACCGGACCTACCTGTCGATCGGCGACGTCCTCACGCTCTTGCGCGAGGAGTTCCCCGACGTGACCATCTCGAAGATCCGATTCCTCGAGAGCCAGGGCCTGGTCAACCCCGAGCGCTCGCCGTCGGGCTACCGCAAGTTCTACGACCACGACGTCGAGCGGCTGCGCTGGGTGCTCCGCCAGCAACGCGAGCACTTCTTGCCCCTCAAGGTGATCCGGGACCGCCTGGCCAACGAGGAGGGGACGGCCGACGCCCCGGGCGCGCTCGGCGAGACGGTGGCTGTCATGGACACCAGCGCCAACGGGTCGTTGGAGGCGGCGGCGCCGTCGCCCGAGCGCGGCGTCGTGGCCACCGCGGCCAGGGCTGCCGCGGCGTCGGGCTCCACTCCCGGATCGCGCCCCGGAGGGGTCGGGCTCGTCACCGGTGGCCCTCCGCCCGGCCCCTCGATGACCTCGCGGCCGGGCCCCGGCGCCAACGGGGAGCCCTCCGGCCAGGCCGAACCCCCCGAACGGCCCGCCCAACCCGGGGCCCCGGTCACCGGGGCCGGGGGCGGGGCGGGACCGAGCGGCGGGCCCGGGGCCGGATCGGGCCGGCCCCCGTTGACACGCCTCGTGGGCGACGTCGTCCCCGCCGGCCCCGCCCGTGCAGGGTCACCCGGGGCCTCCCAACGCCAGGCACCGGGGGTGGCGCCCACCCCGCCGGCCCCCTCGCCGGGCGGATCGGCCCGCCCGGGTCCCGGGACCCACCAGGCCTCCCCGGTTCCCCGCCCCCGCCACGAGGTCCCTGACGAGCCGACCGGGTCGCGGTCGCCGGCGGTCGGCTCGGCTCCCGAGCCGGGGTCCGGCGAGCCAGTGGCCCGCGAGCCGCTGCCCAAGGCGCCGTCGGGCCACCAATCCCCGGCGGAGGCCCCGACGCCCCGCACCGCCCCGCCGCGGCCCCAGGACGGCGGCCAGGCCTCCGCTGCGCCGTCACAAAGGGCCCCGGTGCCGCCGGGTGGCGCCCCGGACCGCCCCGGCTTCCCCGCCGCCCCCGGGGTCTCGGGCGTGAGCCTGACCGCGGACGAGCTCTCGGGTGCCTCGGGCCTCTCGGCAACCGAGGTGGCGGCGCTCGAGGGCTTCGGGCTGGTCGAGCCGATGACCGTGGCCGGGGTCCTCTACTACGACGAGGAGGCCCTGACGGTGGCCAAGCTGGTGGCCGAGTTCGCCCGTTACGGGATCGAGCCCCGCCATCTGCGCCTTTACCGCAATGCCGTCGACCGGGAGGTCGGCCTGATCGAGCAGATCATCACCCCGCTGCTCCGCCAGCGGAACCCCGAGTCCCGCCAACGGGCGGTGGACTCGGCCACTGACCTGGCCACCTTGGGCCAGAACCTGCGGGCCTCCCTGCTCCGCAGGGAGCTCCGGCGCCAATTCGGCAGCTGAGCGGCTTGGGGACCACGCCGCACACGCGGGCGGGACCGCGGGCGGCGGCGCTACATTTCTTTGCATGGTCGAAGTTCGGCTCCGGGCTGTCCGCGTCGACCTGCAGTCGAACACGCCGGTGCTCTTGCTGCAGGAGACCGAGGGCGAGGGACGAACGCTGCCCATCTTCATCGGGACCCCCGAGGCGACGGCCATCGCCTACGCCCTCCAGGGGGTGGCCATGCCGCGGCCGATGACCCATGACCTGGTCAAGGACGTGCTGACGGCCATGGACGTCGACGTTGAGCGGGTGGTCATCACCGAGCTGCGATCGTCGACCTACTACGCCGAGCTGCACCTGAGGAGGGGAGCGGAACGCTCGATCGTCTCGAGCCGCCCCTCCGACGCGGTCGCCGTCGCCGTGCGGACGTCGAGCCCGCTGTACGTGTCCGACGAGCTCATGGACGCCGAGGGGATCATCTTGGCCATCGACGGGAACGACGACGAGGACGACGCCAGTCCCGAGGAGCTGGTCGGCCAGTTCCGCCAGTTCCTCGATTCGATAAAGCCGGAAGACTTCGGCTCGTGAGGGCCGGCCGGCTGGTGCCGGTGCTCGGTGCGCTCGGTGCGTTGGTGCTCGCCGGCTGCTCGTCGGGATCGCCCAGCGCCAACTCCACCACCACCACGTCGAGCTCGACCAGTTCGTCGACGTCGACGTCCACCTCCTCGCAGTCCTCGTCGACCACCCGAGGGCCCACGACCACCGCCGCGGGTGTCGCCACCTGTCAACCGGGCCAGCTGACCATCACGGCGGGCATGGGCAACGGCGCCGCCGGGACCATCTCGCTCGCCGTCACCATGGTCAACAAGGGTCCGGGCACCTGCACGATGAACGGCTACCCGGGGATGCAGCTCCTCGACGCCTCCGGCGCCAGCCTCCCGACCAACGTGGTGCGCGGCGGCGGGGTGGACTTCTTGAACCCGGCCGCCAGCCAGCCCCCGTCCCTGGTCACCCTGGCCACCGGCCAGCAGGCCTCGTTCAGCCTGAGTTACGAGGACGTGCCGGTGGGCTCGGAGACCTCATGTCCGACGTCGGCCAAGGCCGAGGTCACGCCGCCCAACGACACCGCCAGCGCCGTCGTCGCCTTCCAGGCCAGTCCCTGCGGCGGCGGCACCATCCACGTCTCGCCCGTCTACGCGGGCTGAGCGCCCCCGGCCCGCCCCCCCCGGCCCGGCCCGTCCGGCGCCCGAGGTCAGCGGCGCCGGTCGGGGCGCACCAGGACCCGGCCCCGGACCCGGGCCGCCAGGACGTCGTCGAGCACCGCGTCGAGCCCGTCGAGGCCGACCTCGGCCGCCACCATCTCGTCGAGCACCGGGCCGGCGAACTCGCGGCCCATGGTCGACCACAGGGCCCGGCGTTCGTCGAGCGCCGTGTTGACCGAGTCGACGCCGACCAGTGACACGGCGCGGACGATGAACGGGTAGACCGTCGTCTCGAGCGCCGTCCCGCCGGTGAGCCCGCTGGCCGCCACCGCCCCGCCGTAGCGCACCGAGCGCAGGACGGCGGCCAGGGTCGGGCCCCCGACACAGTCGACGGCGGCCGCCCAGCGCTCGGGGCCGAGCACCCGGCCGTCGTGGGCGCCCAGGGCGTCGCGCCCCACGATCTCGGCCGCCCCCAGTCGGCGCAGGTAGTCGTGCTCGTGGGTCTTGCCAGAGCTGGCCACCACCTCGTAGCCGTGCTGGGACAGCAGGGCCACGGCCATGCTCCCGACCCCGCCGGTGGCCCCGGTCACCAGCACCGGGCCCGCACCGGGTTCGAGTCCGAGGGTCTCGAGCCGGCGGAGCGAGAGCACGGCGGTGAAGCCGGCCGTGCCGACGACCATGGCCCGGCGGGCGTCGAGGTCGGCCGGCAGGGGCACCACCCAGCTGGCCGGCACCCGGGCCCGCTCGGCAAAGCCCCCGTGGCGGGCCACGCCCAGGTCGTAGCCGTGCACGAGCACCGCGGTGCCGACCGGCAGCTCCGGGTCCTCGCTGGCGGCGACCGTGCCGGCCAGGTCGACCCCGGGGACGAGCGGTGAGGTCTGGGCCACCCGGTTGCCCGGGACCGTGACCATGGCGTCTTTGTAATTGACCGCCGACCACTCGACGTCGATCAGGACCTCGCCAGGAGCCAGGTCGTCGTCGTCGAGCTCGCTGACCGACCGCCCGATGGTGTCGCCGTCGCGGGTCACCAGGTAGGCCGCGAACGCCATCGGGACACTCTAGGAGAGGGGGCCCGGCGCGCCGGGCGATACGGTACGCCGATGGCCGCCGCGGTGCCCTTCGGGAGGTGGCCCTCGCCGCTCACCGCCGCCTCGGTGGCCGGGGCGCGCCGCTCCCGGTCGGCGCTGACCGCCGAGGGCACCGCGCTCTACTGGCTGGAGAGCCGGCCGGCCGAGGGCGGTCGCCAGGTCCTGGTGCGCTCGGTGGGCGGGGAGCCGGCGGCCGAGGTGTCGCCCCCCGGCGCCAATCTGCGTTCGGGGGTGCATGAGTACGGTGGCGGGGCCTATTGCCCGGTGCCCGGCGACGGCCTGTTCGCCGCCGTCGAGCGCGCCGACCAGCGGGTGCGGCTCTACCGGGCCGGGGCGGCTGGGCCGCTCGCGGCGCTGAGCGCGCCGGGGCCCCCGGGGGACGCGATGGCCCACGGGGACCTGCGGGCCACCGCCGACGGCCGCTGGGTGCTCGCCGTGCGAGAGCGCCTGGGCGACGGCGGGGTCCGCCGCGACGTCGTGGCCTGCAGCGTCGAGCGGCCCGGTCGCACCCGTTCGGTGTGCTTGGGCCGGGACTTCTTCGCGGCCCCCCGCCCCGACCCGGCCGGCCGGCGGCTGGCCTGGATCTGCTGGGACCACCCCGACATGCCCTGGGACGCCTCGGAGCTGTGGGTGGGCGACCTCGACCTCGACGCGACCGGGGAGGCGGTGAGCGCGGCGCGCCGGGTCGCCGGCGGACGGTCCGGTCGCGGGGGGAGGGGGTGTCGGTCGGCCAGCCCCTGTGGTGTGCCGACGGCAGCCTGGTCTACGTCTCCGACGAGGGCGGCTGGTGGCAGCCGTGGCGCTGGACGGCCGGGGCCGGGGCCGCCCGGCTGGCCGACGACCCCGCCGAGTACCACGGCCCGGACTGGGCCCTCGGGCAGGCCACGATGGCCGAATTGGACGACGGCTCGATCGTCTGTCGCCGCCGGAGTGCCGGGCGCGACGCGATCGTCGTCCTCGGACCCGAACCGGGCCGATCGGTGACGCTGGACCAGCCGTGCGTGAGCGTGAGCAGCCTGTGCGCCCAGCGCGGTGGCCCGGTGTGGATCGGGGCCACCCCGTGGTCCCCGGCCGCGGTGTGGCGTTTCGACCTCGGTGGCGCCGGGGGTTCCGGGACCGCCCGGGAGGCCGGCGCGGCGTCGCCGCTCGCCGCCGAGGCGTCACCCCTCCTCGAGCGCGACGACGTCTCGGTCGGCCAGCCGTTCGAGGCGCCGGCAGCCGGCGGGCGGGCGGTGCCCGGGCTGTTGTACCCACCGAGTCTGCGCGGCACGCGGGGGCCGCCCGGTGCCCGGCCCCCGCTGGTGGTGTTCTGCCATTCGGGCCCGACTGGCAACGTCGAGGCCGGTTTCGATCCGATGGTCCAGTTCCTCACCACCCGGGGCTTCGCGGTGGCCGCCGTCGACTACGCCGGGAGCACCGGCTACGGCCGGGCCTACCGCCGCAGCCTCGAGGGGGGCTGGGGGATCGTCGACGCCGACGACTGCGCGGCCGCCGCGGTCCACCTGGCGGCGACCGGTGCGGTGGACGGGGCGCACATGGCCATCCGCGGCTCGAGCGCCGGCGGGTTCACCGCCCTGTGCGCCCTGGCCCGCTCTCGGGCCTTTTGCGCCGGGACCTCCCTCTACGGGGTGACCGACCTCCTCGCGCTGTCCCGGTCGACCCACGACTTCGAGGCCCACTACAACGACCGCCTGGTCGGGGCGCTGCCCGGGGCGGCGGCCGAGTTCGCCCGTCGCTCACCGGTCGCCCTGGTCGGCGAGATCGACGCCGCCGTGCTCGTTTTGGCCGGGACCGAGGACCCCGTGGTCCCCGTCGACCAGGCCACCGCCATGGTCGACGCCCTGCGGGCCCGGGGCCGCCGGTGCGAGTACCTGGCCTTCGAGGGGGAGGGCCACGGCTTCCGCCGGGCCGAGACCCTCGAGGTCTGCGCGTCGGCCGAGCTGGCCTTCTACCAAGCGCTGCTCTGTGCCGGGGGTCGATGATCGGCGGGGGGCGGCTGGTAACCTTGGGGGCCACGCCTGGTGACGACGGGCCCGTCGCCGTGCCCAGCCTGGAGAGAGACATGTGGCGTCAACTCGGGGAGTGGGCGTGGGCCCGGTTCTCCAAATTGGGACCCGAGGACGGCGACGCCGCCCTTTACGGGGCCTCGGCCCTCTTCGCCGGCCTGACCGCGCTCTTCTCGACCATCGCCCTGTACCGGGTGTGGGCCGAGTTGGCCCTCGGGCCCTATCTGGCGGCGGCCCTCGCCGCGCTCGTCCTCGGTCGTCTGCACGCCAGGAGCCGCGTCCGCTCGGGGGCGGAGGCGGAACGACCCGGCGGCGCCAGGGCAACCGGGCCCTCGGGCGCGGGGCCGGCGGGGGCGACGACCCCGCTCAGCGCGCCGGCGCGCCGGCACGACGCCGGGTGGCGGCTGAGCCGGATCGCCGTGTTCGGGTTGGTGCTCTTCGGGGCCACCCTGGTGCCCCTGGCCTTGGAGGTGACCTGGCGCAGCGAGGGCAACGCCGCCCAGCACGTCCAGCCCGAGGTGGTGGTGATCGAGCAGGCCGGCCACCGGGCGGCCCAGGGCCAGGACCCCTACCACGCCGAGGTGAAGGGCAACCGGGTCCTCTCGGTGGTCAAGGGCGAGCCGACGTACGAGTCCTTCTTCCCCTACCTGCCCCTCATGACCGTCTTCGGGCTGCCCTCGAGCACCCACGAGCCGATCCGGCTCACCGACGCCCGCATCTTCTTCAGCCTGGTGACCTTGCTGGTCGTCTCGGTCGCCCTGGTGCTCTGCCGGGGCCCGAGCGGCCCCCGGGTGCGGGCCCTCCAGGTCCTCACCGTGCTCCCCACCGCGGCCCTGCCCCTGGCCACCGGGGGCGACGACATGCCCATCGTCGCCTTCTTGCTGCTGGCCATGGTGCTGGCCCAGCGCCGCCAGCCGCTCTCGAGCGGCCTGGTGCTCGGGGTGGTCTGCGCCATGAAGTTCACGGCCTGGCCGCTCGCCGCCCTGGCCCTGTTCGCGGCGCGTGACAAAGAGGGTCGGCGCCAGCCGTGGCGGATGGCCCTCGGGATGGCCGTGGTGATCGGACCGGTCGTGGTGCCGTTCCTCCTGCGCAATCCCCAGGCCTTCGTCCAGAACGTGATCCAGTTCCCCCTCGGGCTCTCCGGGGTGGCCTCCCCGGCGGCCAGCCCGATGCCCGGCCACCTGTTGGTGGCCGCGTTCCCCTGGCTGCACCGGATCCTGCCGTTGACCGTGGCCGTGGTCGGGGGGGTGGTGCTGGTCCGCTACCTCGTCCGCAAGCCCCCGAGGACGGCCTCGGCCGTCTCGTCGCTCGGGGGCTGGGTGATGCTGGTGGCCATCATGTTCGCCCCGGCGACCCGCATCGGCTACCTGTTGTACCCGATCAACTTCTTCGTCTGGTCCTACATGCTGGACCGGGCCGAGCAGGTCGAGCCGTGGGGTGAGGGATCCGCCGGGCGTTCGAAGCCCTCCGAGCCGGTGCTCGCCGCCTGAACGAGCGCCCGGGGGTCAGGGCTCAGTTGCCGTCGGGGACCTGGAAGAGCCGCAGGGTGAACGGTGTGGTGCCGGTGGCCGAGGCGCCGAAGGTGGTCGGTGAGATCACCGCGCCGGCCTCCCACTGCCACCCGTCGTCCCCGGACTTCTCGGCCAGGATCTCCATGCCGGGCTGGCCGGTCGGGGTGCCGGTGCTCGAGATATGCCACCCGAGCCGGGACAACTCGGTGCGGTAGAAGGTGATCATCGCCTCCTCTGAGGTGGCCATGGTGAAGCGCACCGCCTCGTCGTACTGTCCGGCGTCGGCGCTGTAGTCGATCGAGGTGCCGGCCACCGCCCCACGCGGGATGGTGAGGGCGTCGACGACGTTGGCCGGCGGCGAACCGGGTTGGAGGATGGGGGCCAGGGCGCCTCGGGCGGCGACGGCCACCAACGAGGTGCCCGGGACCCGCGCCGCCGCCGGCTGCCGCGCGGTGTTGGACCCCGACCCCCACAGGGCCGATCCGATGCCGAAGAGCCCCAGGATCACCACCGCCAGCCCGAGGACCAGCAGGGCCGGGCGCATGCTCGGCCCTTGCTGGCGGGCCGGGGGGGACGGGACCGGTGACGTCGAGGTGTCGGGTACCTCGGTGTCGGCCCCCCGGGCGGTGCTGACGTCGGCCATGGGGGCCCAAGCCTACGACCGGTGCCGCCGACGCCGCGCCCGGGCCCGGCCGGGGCCCCTCAGGTTCCCGACCACCCCAGGTGGTCGATCGGGCCGTGGCCGGCCCCCAGTCGCCAGCCCGCGGCCCCGACGAGGGCCCGGTGGACGAAGGCCTTGGCCGCGCCGACCGCGCCCAGGGGCTCGGCCCCGAGGGCCAGGTTGGCGGCGATGGCTGCCGAGAGCGAGCACCCCGTCCCGTGGTCGTTGCCGGTGGCCACCCGTTCGGCCTCGAGGATCTCGATCCCGCCGGGCCCGGCCACCACGTCGGGGGCACCGCCGTGGGCCCGTTCCCCCCCGGCCGCCTCGAAGTGGCCGCCTTTGACCACCACCACCTCGGCCCCGAGGGCGCGCAGTTCCTCGGCCGCCTCCACCATGGCGTCCACCGTCGCCAGGTCGCCCAGGGCCCGGCCGGTGAGCAGCGCCGCCTCGCGGAGGTTGGGCGTGGCCACCAGGGCGTGGGGGAGGAGGAGGTCGCGGTAGGCCCGGACCCCGCCCTCGCCCATGAGGGCGTGTCCGCTGGAGGAGACGAGGACCGGGTCGACCACCAGGTTCACCAGCTCGCCGGCCGCCGCCAGCCCGGCGACGGCGGCCACGGTGGCCGGGCTGGCCAGCATCCCGGTCTTGACCGCGCCGGGCGCCAGGTCGGCCCGCACCGCCTCGATCTGGTCCACCACGAAGGAGGGCTCGACGGTCACCACGCCGAGGACGGCCGCCGTGTGCTGCGCGGTGAGCGCGGTGACCGCACAGCAGCCGTGGACCCCGTGGGCGGCAAAGGTCCGCAGGTCGGCCTGGAGACCGGCTCCACCGCCCGAGTCCGAACCAGCGATGGTGAGGGCGATCCGCGGGGTCACCGCCCGAAGACTACCGAGGGTCCGGACCTCGTTTCGTGGCGGGCCGGCACGGCTCGGCCACCGCGCCGTCGAGTCCGGGCCGTCGAGTCCGGGCCGTCGAGTCCGGGCCGTCGAGTCCGGGCCGTCGACGACGAGGTCCACTCGCCGGCCCGGCGTCGGCGCCGGTGGGGGAGGGCGAGCGCCGCTCGGGGTTCCCGGTGCCTCGAGCCAGATGAGGACCGGTCCGCGCGACGCGTCGGGCGCCGCCTCCGCACCCCACCGGGGGTGGCCGTCGTCGGGAGCGATCGGGGCGCCGGTACGCTGGCGTAGGTGTCGAGGGACCCGCGACCGCCCGGCGCCGGGCCCGCCCTCGAGGGCCTGGTCATCGCCGGCGAGGAGGTGGGCTCGCGTCTGCTCCTCGGCACGGGGGGCATGGCGAGCCTCGAGGCCCTCGGAGCGGCGCTCGACGGCTCGGGGGCGGCGGTGGCCACGGTGGCCGTGCGCCGTCTCGACCCGAGCGGGCGGGGTGCGCTCCTCGACGTCCTGACCGGGCGCGGCGTCCGGGTGTTGCCGAACACCGCGGGGTGCTATACCGCCGCCGACGCCGTCCTCACCGCGAAGCTCGCCCGCGAGGCGTTCGGCACCACGTGGGTCAAGCTCGAGGTGATCGGCGACGACCGGACGCTGCTGCCGGACCCGATCGAACTGGTGGCGGCGGCCGAGCAGCTCGTCGAAGAGGGGTTCGTCGTGCTGCCCTACGCCCCCGACGACCCAGTCGTCGCCCGGCGCCTCGAGCAGGCCGGGTGCGCGGCGGTGATGCCGCTCGGCTCGCCCATCGGCAGCGGCCTGGGCATCCGAAACCCCCACAACCTCGCCCTGCTGCGCGAGGCGGTCGGTGTCCCGGTCATCCTCGACGCCGGGGTGGGCACCGCATCGGACGCCGCCCAGGCAATGGAGCTCGGGTGCGACGCGGTGCTCGTGGCCACCGCCATCAACCGGGCCCACGACCCCGCGGCCATGGCCCGGGCCATGCGCCTGGCCGTCGACGCCGGCCGGGGGGCCCGGCTGGCCGGCCGGATCCCCGTGCGGTTCCACGCCGAGCCCTCGAGCTCTGCCGAGGGCCGGGCCGACTTCGGGCCGGGACCCCCCTGAGTGTCGGCCCGGGCCCGCCGCGACCACTCCGGCCAGGTAAGGTTAGGGCTGCCTAACAACATCTGATAGGCCCGGCTCCTAGAGCGGGTGGCCCCGGAGGTGTCGGTGGAGACGAGGCGGCTGTGGGGCGTGGCGGCGGCCGTCGTCGTCGCCGGGGGGCTGTTGTCGGCCTGCGGGGGCGGCGGTGGCGGCGGCGCCGGGTCGATCACCCTCTACAACGGTCAGCACCCCCAGACGACCCAGGCCCTGGTGACCGCCTTCGAGCGTCAGACCGGGATCTCGGTGGCCGTCCGCAACGACGACGAGGACGTCTTCGCCAACCAGCTGGTGGCCGAGGGCTCGCACTCGCCGGCCGACGTGCTGTTCACCGAGAACTCGCCGCCGCTCGAATTCCTGGCCGACAAGTCCCTCCTCGCCCCGATCGACCCCTCCACCCTGGCCCGGGTGCCGGCCCGGTTCAACTCGCCCGACGGCCAGTGGGTGGGGGTGTCCGCCCGGGTCAGCGTGATGATCTTCAACACCGACGAGGTGCACCGAGACGACCTGCCGACCTCGGTGCTGGGCCTGGCCGATCCGAAGTGGCGGGGGAAGCTGGCCCTGGCACCGAGCGAGACCGACTTCCAGCCCATCGTGACCTCGGTCATCCGCACCTACGGGGAGGCGGTGGCCCGCCGCTGGCTGCTCGGCCTGAAGGCCAACGCCGGCGATCACACCTACCCGGACAACGAGACGCTCGTCACCGCGGTCAACCAGGGCCAGGCCGCCGTGGGGATCATCAACCAGTACTACTGGTACCGCGAGCAGGTCGACGTCGGGTCGGCCGGGATGCACTCGTCGTTGGCCTACTTCAAGCCGGGCGACCCCGGTTACGTCCTGGACGTCTCGGGGGCGGCCGTCCTCAAGTCGAGCGCCCACCGGGCCGACGCCCAGCGCTTCGTGGCCTTCTTGGTCAGTCCCCAGGGCCAGGCGATCATCGCCCACAGCAACAGCTTCGAGTACCCGATCGCCGAGGGCCAGGCGGCCACGCCGGTGGGGGAGATCCCCCTGGCTCGGCTACAGCCCAACCCGGTCACCGTGGCCGAGCTCGGTGACGGGGCGGCCGCACTGGCCCTCCTCCAACAGGTCCAGCTCTTGTGACGGCCACCGTCGAGGCCGCCCCGGCCCCGCCCGCCCGTCCCGCCCGCCCGCCGGCGCCCGCCCGGCGGCGCCGGCCCCGGGTGCTGGTGGCCCTGGCCACCGCCGTCGCCGTGGTCCTGCTCCTCCCGCTCGTCTTCCTCGTGGTCGAAGCCGCCCAGGACGGGTGGTCGACCCTGGCCCCGGTCCTGTTCCGACAGCTCACCGCCACCTTGTTGTGGAACACGGTGAGCCTGACCGTCGTGGTCACCGCCCTGTGCGCGCTGATCGGGACCCTGGCCGCCTGGTGCGTGGAGCGGACCGACCTGCCCGGCCGGCGGTTCTGGGCGGTGCTGGTGGTGGTGCCCGTCGGCATCCCCGACTTCGCCGTGGCCTTCGGGTGGAAGTCGGTCTTCCCCTCGGTCGGAGGCTTCGGCGGGGCGGTGCTGGTCATGACCTTGGCCGTCTACCCCCTGGTCTTCCTCCCAGTGGCCGCCAGCCTGCGCAGCGCCGACCCCGGTCAAGAAGAGGTGGCCCGCAGCCTCGGCGTCGGTCGGCTCCGGACCTTCTGGCGAGTGACGGTCGGCCAGGCCCGCCTGGCCATCTTGGGCGGTTCGGTCCTGGTGGCCCTGGTGGTCCTGGCCGAGTACGGGGCCTTCGAGATCCTCGGGTTCCGCACGTTCACCACCGAGATCTTCAGCGAGTACCTCACCGCCTTCAACACCCCGGCGGGTTGCGCGCTCTCCTTGGTGCTGGTGCTGCTCGGCGTCGGGGTGCTGGCCGGCGAGGGCGCGCTGCGCGGCCGGGGCCGGGCGACGCGCAGCGGGCCGCTGGCCGCACGCCTCGGCCGTCGCCACCGCCTGGGCCGGGCCCGGGTGCCGGTGGTGGCCGGCTTCGTGGCCCTGGTGGCCCTCGCCCTCGGGGTCCCGCTGGGGGCGATCGTCTACTGGCTCTTCGAGTCGGCGGCCTCCACCCTCCCGTCGGCGTCGCTCGGTTTCGCCGCCTGGCACACCGCCCTCTACAGCGGCTCGGCGGCCCTCGTGGCCACGGCGGCCGCCCTGCCGGTGGCGCTGCTGTCGGTCCGCTGGCCCGGTCGGAGCACCATGGCCGTCGAGCGCAGCACGTACCTGGTGCTGGCCATGCCGGGTCTGGTGATCGCCCTCGCCCTCACCTACTTCTCGGAGAACGTGGCCAACGGGTTCTTGTACCAGAGCCCGTTCCTGCTCATCGCGGCCTACGCCATCATGTTCTTCCCGCTGGCCCTGGTCGCCGTGCGCTCCTCGGTGGCCCGGGCCCCGGTCAGCTACGAGGAGCTCGGCCGCTCGCTCGGGCGGGGGCGCCTCGAGGTGCTCTGGTCGGTGACCCTGCCGCTCATCGCCCCGGGCCTGGCCGCCGCCTTCTGCCTGGTCTTCTTGGAGGCGGTGACCGAGCTGACGGCGACCCTGGTGCTGATCCCGACCAACGCCCAGACCCTGGCCACCCAGTTCTGGATCTTCCAGAACAATCTGGCCTACCACCAGGCCGCCCCGTACGCCTTCGTGATGATCGTCGTGGCCGCCGTCCCGAGCGTCCTCCTCGGGCGCTGGTTCGACCGCCTGCCCGGCGCGGCGGTGCCGGCGTGACCACCCTGGCCGTGGCCGGACTGACCAAGGGCTTCGGCGACCAACCGGTGCTCACCGGCGTCGACCTCGAGGTGACGGGGGGCTCGCTCACCGCCATCCTCGGACCGTCGGGCAGCGGCAAGACCACCCTGTTGCGGGTGATCGCCGGCTTCGAGCGGGCCGACCGCGGCTCGGTGGCCATCGGGGGCCGGGTGGTCGACGACGCCGAGCACTACGTTGCCCCCGAGCACCGCAACATCGGCTACGTCCCCCAGGAGGGGGCCCTGTTCCCCCACCTCACGGTCGGGCGCAACGTGGCCTTCGGCCTGCCCAAGTCGGTCCGGCGCTCGGGGGTGGTGGGCGACCTGCTGGAGCTGGTCGGCCTGCGGGGCTGGGGGCGCCGCTACCCCCACCAGCTCTCGGGTGGCCAGCAGCAGCGGGTGGCCCTGGCCCGGGCCCTGGCCATCGAGCCGTCGGTCGTCTTGTTGGACGAGCCGTTCTCCTCGCTCGACGCCTCGTTGCGGGCGACGGTGCGCGCCGACGTGCGAGAGATCCTCCGCACGGCCGGCACGACGGCGCTGCTGGTCACCCACGACCAGGACGAGGCCCTGAGCTGGGCCGACCACGTGGCCGTCATCCGCGAGGGCCGGATCGGACAGTTCGACACCCCCCAGCACCTCTACGAGCAGCCGGTGGACCCGGGCCTGGCCCGCTTCTTCGGCGACGCCAACCTCGTGCCCGGGGTGGTGGCGGGCACCGAGGTCACCACCGCCCTCGGGGTGCTCCCGGTCAGCGGGCCGGTGCCCGGTCCGGGCCGAGCCGCCGTCGTCTTGGTCCGGCCCGAGCAACTCGAGCTGACCCGCACCCCGGCCACCGCCCCGCTCACCGGGGTGGTGGTGGAGTACGAGTACTACGGCCACGACGCGGTGGTCCGCGTCCGCCCCGACACCCCGCTTGGTCCCGAGACCCTGGTGGCCCGGCTCAACGGGGGCTCGGCCTGGGCGCCGGGGACCCGCGTCGGGGTGACCGGCCGGGGTCCCGTGCTGGCCTGGCCGGCCCGCCCGGTGCCCGGAGGTGGGCCGGAGCCCGCCGGCGACGGGGAGATCACGCCCGCGTAACTACGCGAGTGTGGTCTTGGTCGGCTAGTGTCGGGCCGTCCGTTGAGCGAGGAGGTCCGATGGCCGAGCGCGACCAGGCCAAGCCCGATGTCGGAGGGTTCCGTGGCCCGCAGGTCTGCGCGCTGGTCGGGATCACCTACCGCCAGCTCGACTACTGGGCCCGCACCGGCCTGCTGCGCCCCTCGCTGGCCGAGGCCAAGGGGAGCGGGACCAAGCGGGTCTATTCGTACCTCGACGTGCTCGAGCTCAAGGTGATCAAGCAACTGCTCGACGCCGGCGTCTCCCTCCAATCGGCCCGGCGCGCCGTCGAGTGCCTGCGCGACGGCCTCGGCACCGACCTGGCCTCGGCCAACCTGGTGCTCACCGGGACGAACTCGGTGCTGGCCCGGTCCAACGGCGAGATCGTCGACCTGCTGGCCGGCGGCCAGGGCGTCTTCAACATCGTCCCGTTGTCCGGCGTGGTCGACGAGTTGGCGGCCGACATCGTGGCCATCGAGCGCGGCGAGCCGGTCTCCCGCCAGCGCGCCGACACCCCGGTCGCGCTCGGCGGCGACCGTCCGGCCCGAGCCGCCGGGGAGTGACGGCGCAGCCGACGAGGACCGGTCGGCGCACGGGCCACCCCTCGTGCGCGCCCGCGTCGGGCGTGCACTTCGCCCACCCCTCCGAGCGCCTCTTTGCCGCGCTGCTCGACGCCAGCTCGATCCGCTGGCACTACGAGCCGGTCGAGTTCGCCCTGCGCTGGGACGACGGCGGGTCGCCGCGCTCGGGCTTCCGGCCCGACTTCTGGCTGCCCGACCACCGGTGCTTCGTCGAGCTGACCACGGCCGACCAGCGCCTGGTGACCCGCAAGAACGCCAAGGTCCGCCGGCTGCGCGAGCTGTACCCCGAGGTGGACCTGGTGGTCGTCTACCAGCGGGACTTCCTGGCCCTGCTCGAGCACCACGGGCTCGATCTGGCCGCCGCCGCCGCCGCGTAAGCTGCGGAGGTGAGCGGCGCCGACCCTTCTGTGCCGGACCCCTCTGCGCACGGGCCTGGCACCGCCGGGGCGATCACCGCGCTGCGCCGGTCCCCCCTCTACGCCGCCCACGTGGCCCTCGGGGCGAAACTGGTGGAGTTCGGCGGCTGGGAGATGCCGCTCGCCTACCCCGACGGCACGGTGGCCGAGCACCGGGCCTGCCGAGGCGGCGCCGTGGCCTTCGACGTCAGCCACCTGGGCACCGTCCGGGTCGAGGGCCCCGACGCCTGGGGGCTCTTGCAGCGGACCCTGACCAACGACCTCGCCAAGATCGCCCCGGGACGGGCCCAGTACACACACCTGCTGGCCGACGACGGCTCGGTCACCGACGACATCATCGTGTGGTGGGTGGACGAGGATCGCTTCGACGTGATGCCCAACGCCTCGAACACCGCCCGGGTGCTGTCGGCCATCGGCGGCCGGGACACCACAGCCGAGCGGGCCGTCATCGCCGTCCAGGGCCCCGAGGCCCGGCGCCGGCTCGACGCCGTGGCCCCCGAGGCCGCCGCCGTGGGGCGCTTCGCGGTGACCGGGTTCGAGTGGAAGGGCGAGCGCTGCCTGGCCGCCGGCACCGGCTACACGGGCGAGGACGGGGTGGAGTGCGCCGTGCCGGCCGCGGCGGCCGGCGCCTTCTTCGACGCCGTGCTCGGTGCCGGGGTGGTCCCGGCCGGCCTCGGGGCCCGCGACACCCTGCGCCTGGAGGCCGGGCTGCCCCTCCACGGCCACGAGCTCGGCCCGGGCATCACGCCGCTCCAGGCCGACCTGGCCTGGGTCGTGGGCTGGGACAAGGGGGACTTCGTGGGCCGAGACGCCCTGGTGGCCGAGCGGGCCGAGGGCCCGCGCCGTCTCCTGCGCGGGCTCGTGGCCGACGGGCGCCAGCCCCCCCGTGAGGACTCGACGGTCGCCGCTGGTTCGCAGGTGGTCGGCACGGTGACCAGCGGCAATTTCTCACCCATGCTCGGGCGGGGCATCGCCCTCGCCCTGGTGGACACGGCCGCTCGGGTGGAGGCGGGCGCGGCGGTGACCGTGGCCGTGCGGGGCCGCGACCTCGGGGCCACGGTGGTCCGCACCCCGTTCTGGCCGACCCGCCCGGGCGGCCCGGGAGGGGCCCGGTGAGCGACTACCTCCCCCACACCGACGCCGAGGTGGCGGCCATGGTGGCCTTCCTCGGACTCGACAGCCTCGACGAGCTGTTCGCCACCGTGCCTGCCGCCCTGCGGGTGGCCGGCGGCCTGGCCCTGGCCGACGGCTTGCCCGAGCCCGACGTCTTCGCCCACCTCGAGGACCTGGCCGACGCCAACCGGGCCCGGAGCGACGCCATGGTGTGCTTCGCCGGCGGCGGCGCCTACGACCACGAGGTCCCCCCGGTGGTCCGGGCCCTGGCCGGGCGCTCGGAGTTCGTCACCTCCTACACGCCCTACCAGCCCGAGGTGGCCCAGGGCGTCCTCCAGGCGGTCTTCGAGTTCCAGACCATGGTGGCCCGCCTGGCCGGGCTGCCGGTGGCCAACGCCTCGCTCTACGACGGGGCGAGCGCGCTGGTCGAGGCGGTCAACTTGGGGGTGGCGGCGGCCGGGCGCCCGACCGTGTGGGTCTCGGCCGGGGTCCACCCGCACTGGCGAGCGGTGCTGGCCACCTTCGCCGCCGGCACCGGTCACCACCTGGTCGAGGTCGCCCTGCGCGACGGCGAGACGGCCTGGCCCGAGCCGCCCGGAGCCGGTGGTGCGCCCGGCGTGGTGGTGTGCGGCTACCCCAACTACCTCGGCTGCTTGGAGGACCTGGGGGCGGCCCGGCGCCTGGCCGACCGCCACGGGGCCCTGCTGGCGGTGGCCGCCGACCCGGTAGCCGCCGGGATCCTGCGCTCGCCGGGCTCGTGGGGGGCCGACGTGGTGGTGGGCGAGGGCCAGCCGCTTGGGACCTCCCTCGGCTTCGGGGGCCCCTACCTCGGGCTGTTCGCCTGCACCCTCGACCAGGTCCGCCGCCTGCCGGGCCGCCTGGTCGGCGAGACCGTCGACACCGAGGGACGCCGGGCCTACGTGACCACCCTGCGGGCGCGCGAGCAGGACATCCGCCGGGAGAAGGCGACGTCGAACGTCTGCACGAACCAGACCCTTATGGCGGTGACCGCGGCGGTGCAGCTGGGCTGGCTGGGCACGACCGGTCTGCACGAGGTGGCCCTGCGCTGTGCCCGCGGGGCCCGCTACGCCCGCCAGGCCCTGCTCGGCCTCGACGCGGTGACGCCGGTCACCGGCGAGACGTCGGTGGTCCGCGAGTTCGCCGTGCGCACGCCGGTGCCGGCCCCGGTGATGGTCGAGCGGCTGGCCGACGAGGGCTTCTTGGCCGGGATCGCGCTGGGTGACCTGGTGGGCGACGACGGCGACGGATCGCTGCGGCCCGACGACGCCGCCCACGGCCTGCTGGTGGCGGTCACCGAGCGACGGACCCGCAGCCAGATCGACGCCTACGTGGCCGCCTTCGACAAGGCGGTGCGGGGATGACGGCGGCCAGCGACGCCGCCGAGGACGTGCGCGAGCCGCCGGCCGCCGGCGGGCGGGCGGCCAGCGCCCCGCTGATGGGCCACGCCGCCGAGCCGACCATCTTCGAGCTCTCCCAGCCCGGGCGGCGCAGCTGGCAGCTGCGGACGACCGGGGTCCCCGAGTGGGGGCTCGACGAGCTGGTCCCCCCCGAGCACCGGCGCCCCGAGCCGGTGCCCCTGCCCGAGGTGTCCGAGCGCGACCTGGTCGGCCACTTCACCCGGCTGAGCCACCGCCAGTTCTCTGTCGACCTCGGGGCCTACCCGCTCGGTTCGTGCACGATGAAGTACAACCCCAAGGTCTGCGACGCCGTGGCCGCCCTCCCCGGCCTGGCCGGGGTCCACCCCGCCGCGCCGGCGCCGCTCACCCAGGGCTGGCTCGAACTGCTGGTCGAACTGGAGGCCGCGCTGTGCGAGATCACCGGGATGCGGCGGCGACCCTGCAGCCGGCGGCCGGGGCGGCCGGGGAGCTGACCGGTCTCCTGCTCATGCGGGCCTTCCACGACGCCAACGGCCAGCAGCGTCACCGGGTCATGATCCCCGACTCGGCCCACGGGACGAACCCGGCCTCGGTCACCCTCGGCGGCTACCAGGTGACGACGGTGCCCAGCGACGAGCGGGGCTGCGTCGACATGGCGGCGCTGCGCCAGGTCCTCGACACCGACGTGGCCGGGATCATGCTGACCAACCCCAACACCCTCGGCCTGTTCGAAGAGGACATCGCCGCGATCGCCGCCGCCGTCCACGAGGTCGGCGGGCTCCTCTACTACGACGGGGCCAACCTCAACGCCATCTTGGGGATGGTCCGGCCCGGCGACATGGGCTTCGACATCGTCCACATGAACCTGCACAAGACCTTCGCCACCCCCCACGGCGGCGGGGGGCCCGGGGCGGGCCCGGTCGCCGTGTCGGCGAGGCTGGTGGACTTCCTCCCCGGGCCCCGCCCGGTGCGCCTGGGCGTCTCTGAGCAAGGCGACGAGGCGACCGGTGCCCGCGCCGGGGCGACGTTCGGTTGGGCCACCCCGGCCCGCTCGATCGGTCGGGTGCACAGCTGGCACGGCAACGCCCTGGTGCTGGCCAGGGCCCTCACCTACATCTCGGTGCACGGCGGTGACGGCCTACGCCGGGTGGCCGAGCGGGCGGTGCTCAACGCCAACTGGCTCCGGGTGCGCCTGCGGGACGTCTTCGACGTCCCCTACGACCGCCCCTGCATGCACGAAGTGGTGCTGTCGGCCTCCACCTTGCGCAAGGAGCACGGGGTCAAGGCCCTCGACGTGGCCAAGCGCCTCTTGGAGGAGGGCTTCCACTCGCCCACGGTGTACTTCCCGCTCATCGTCGACGAGGCGCTGATGATCGAGCCGACCGAGACCGAGAGCCTCCAGACCCTCGAGGCCCTGGCCGACGCCCTCGAGCGCATCGTCGCCGAGGCGTCGGTCACCACCACCACCGCCGCCGCCGCCCCCCGGACTACCCCGGTGCGCCGGGTGGACGAGGCCCGGGCGGCGAGGACCCTGGTCCCCACCTTCGACGCCCGCCGCTGAGCCCGAGCGGCGCCGACCGGCGCAACAGGTGACGGCGGCGGGCCGGGATCCGTCCGGCGCTCAGTGCAAGGTGCCGTCGGCACACACCGAGGTCTCGATCCCGGGCATACCCGTCGGCTGGTAGGGGTCAGGGCTGGGCTGGCCGGCGAAGCGGTCGGCCATCCAGCGGATCATGTCGGGGGCCGAGGGGCCGATGACCCCGGCGTGGCTCTGGCCGGGGTAGATCCAGCGCTCGAGGTTCTGGCCGACCCCGCAGAGGTGCTGGGCCAAGAGCAGGGTCGAGGCCACCGGGATCTGCTCGTCGGCGCCGCCTTGGATGATGAGGAGGGGGGCGGGCGCGGCCGCCGTGAAGCTCTCCGGGTCGTTCTCTTCGAGCAGCGTGCTCCAGCGGGCGACCTTGAAGGGATCGGCCTTGACCATGGCGGCGAGCGAGTAGCGGTCGATGACCGACGCCACGTGGGCGGCGCAGCCCTGCGAGAGGACCGGGAGCAACCGCTCGGCCGCCGGGGTCAGGACGGAGGCGAGCGGCGCACGTTGGCTGCCGTAGGCGGCATGGAACCCGGCCGCCGCCATGAACAGGTAGTAGCGGTAGGGGCTCGTCGTCAAGAACTTGTAGATGAGATCGAACTGGGACGGCGGGGCCCCGGCGACCACCCCCATCAGGTGGAGCCCGGGGGCGTAGGCCTGGGCGATGTGCAGACCGAACATGGCCGTCTGGCCGCCTTCGGAGTGGCCCCAGACGATGTAGTCGTCGCTGGCGTGGGCCCGGGGGATGTTGCGGGCCGCCCGCACGATGTCGATCGTGTTGCGCGCCGCGCTCACGCCCACCAGGTAGGGCAGCAGGCCCGGCGTGCCCTCGCCCTGGTAGTCGCTCGCCGTCACCTCCCAGCCCTGGTCGAGCAGGTCGTTGGCCAAGGGCACCGCCTGGGCCGGCTGCAGCGACGGGGCGCACTCCTCGGCCATGCCGTTGGTCCCGTGGCCCCAGGTGACCACCGGGTAGCCGCCTGCGGGCGGGGGGGTCTTCGGCACGACGATGATGCCGGTGACGTCGACCGGTCGGTTGGTGACCGTCCGCGAGACGTACATGACCCGGTACACCGTGCCGTCGAGCCCGTCGCTCGGGACCTGCGCCACCCGCACCACGGTGCCCGGCGACCCCGAGGGGGGTGTCGAGGGCACCGCGTAGAAGCGGGGCAGGGGCGTCGCCGCACCGGCGGGCGGCACCGCACTGACGGCGGTGACGACGACCGCGACGACGGCCCACGTCAGTGCCGCGGCGAGGGCCCGGTGGGCCAGGGGGCTCCGCCTGCTCGAAGGGGTTGGGCCGTGGTGTCCCATGCGCCTCGCTTCTCGGTCCCGGCCGGTGCGCCCGGCCGGCCTCACGGTACCTGGGCGGCCAGGGGCCCGGTGGCCCGGCGCGCCGCGGAGAGGGGCCGGCCGGGTGAGCGGGCTCGGCGGAGCGGGCCCCCGGCGCTCGGGTCAGAGCGCGGCGAGGGCGATGCCGGCGGTGGCCGCGGCGAGTGCCGCGGCCAGGCCGCCGAACGTGTAGAGGGTGGCTTCGGGCCAGCGCCGGTCCTCGGCCAGGCGCACCGACTCCCAGGCGGCGGTCGACCAGGTCGTCAGGCCGCCGCAGAAGCCGACACCGACCACGAGGCGGGCCCGGGCCGGGAGACCGTGGTACCACAACAGGCCGGTGACCAGGCCCAAGACGAGCGAACCGCTCACGTTGATCAACAAGGTGCCGTAGGGGAAGGTCCGGGGGATCCGCTGGTGCACCGCACCGTCGACCAGGTAGCGGACCACGGCGCCGACACCCCCGGCCACCCCGACCACGATCGCCAGCATCATGGTCCGACCTCGGAACCCTCGGGCAGGTCCGGGTCGATCGGTGCGGGCACCGGGGGGGCACCCCAGCGGCCCAAGGCGATGCCGGCCACCGAGGCACCGAGGCCGACGGCCAGCGTCGCCGCCAGATAGGCGGCGGCCGTCGCCAGGTGGTGCCCCTTGGCCAAGATGGTCGCCTCGACGGCCAGGGTCGAGTAGGTGGTCCAGCCCCCGAGGAGCCCGGTGGCGATGAAGGGCCGAACGTGCCGGGTGTGGTGGAGACGGCTCAAGATGACCGAGAGCAGCAGCCCGAGCAGGAAGGCACCGGTCGTGTTGATGGTGAAGGTAGCCGTCGGGAAGCCACCCAGCGAGGCCGGCCAGGCGACGCCCACCTCGTAGCGGGCGATGGTGCCCAGCGCGCCACCGGCGCCCACGGCCACCAGCACGCTGAGCCCGACGTCATGGCCGACGTGGGGGGCACCGGTCGCCGGGGTGGGGGCGGGCGGGTGTTCCGGGGGCGCCAGGTCCCGGCCTGGCGCCCCGATCGGGTCGGCGTCGGACACGCTCCTCCTTGTTGTCGACCAGGAGCCATCAGCCAACGCCGGGCGGTCTCGGACGGGGGTTCCCGTCCCCGGCGGGACCCATCGCCGGGCAGGAGTGCCTGCAGGGGCGAGTGTAGTGCCCGCCGCGGGCCCGGCCGGGATCCGAGCCGACGCGGCCCACGGCGGTCCGATGCCGTGTTGAATGGTCGCCGACAGGGGGTGCTGACCCATGCCCAATGCGACCGGAGTGCTCGGATCGGACCGCCCCAGGATGAGCGGGCGGCGTCGGGCCACGCTGAGCGGGATCGCCACCGCGGTGCTCCTCGGCCCGCTGTCGGCCCTCGGGGCCCCCGCCCCGGCCGTCGCCGCCTCGGGGCCACCGTGCGCGACCCCCGCACCGCTCAGTGCGACCGCAGAGAACTCGACCACCGGTGTGACCCCCACGTCGGTGGTCCTGGGCAACGTCTCGATCATCGGCGGACCGGTCCCCGGTCTCTTCGAGGGGGCGCCGGTCGGCACCCAGGCCTACTTCGACTACGTCAACTCCAAGGGCGGGGTCTACGGGCGCAAGCTCACCCTCGACTCCTACGACGACGGGTTCAACGGGCAGCAGAACGCGGCGGACACCCAGAGCGCGGTGTCCAAGGACTTCGCGTTGGTCGGCAGCTTCTCGTTGTTCGACAGCTACGGCTGCAAGGTGCTCGCCCAGAACCCCGCCGTGCCCGACGTCTCGGTGACCATCGACCCGACGACCAACACCCTGGCCAACGTCTACAGCGCCCAGCCCCTGGGCCAGGGGCTCCCCCTCGGTCCGCTCCTGTTCTTGAAGAAGCGCTACCCGACGTCGCTGTCCCTCGGGGCCCTGGTGTCGAACGCGTCGACGGCGATCGCCCAGTGGCAGGGTCAGGAGGTGGCCCTCAGGCACGAGGGCTACCACATCACCTACGTGCGCTTCGTGAACCCGCTGGAGACGGACTTCACCGCCGACATCGTCCACATGCGCAGCCTCGGGGTGCAGACCCTGTTCATGACCGACCTCGACTGGCAGGTCTCCGCCGCGCTCGTCCAGGACATGACCCAGCAGGTCTGGAAGCCCCAGGTCGTCTTCTCGGGGGGACCGGCCTACGCCCTCCAGTTCATCAAGACGGCGGGCGGCCCGGCGGCCGACGGGGTCTGGATCGGCCAGCTCCAGGCCCTCTACCAGGGCGAGGACCGCGCGGTCATTCCGGCCGACGACACCTTCCTCACCTGGGTCCAAAAGGCCCACCCGGGCTGGAAGCCCGACCTCTACACCCTCTACGGGTGGTCGTCGGCCCAATTGTTCGTCCAGGCCCTGCGGGCCGCCGGCAAGGACCCGACCCGGGGCAAGGTACTGGCCGCCCTCGGCCGCATCACCTCGTTCGACGCGGGCGGGCTGCTGGCACCGGCCGATCCCGCCCACAAGGTGTCGCCGTCGTGCTACATCATGGTGAGGATCGTCGACCAGCGCTACCAGCGGGTGGCCGACCCGCCCGGCGGGGGCTACCGCTGCGACGCCCCGGACTGGGGGATCGACGGCAAGGCCTCCTACGGCCCGAGCACCTAAAGGCCTGAGCACCTGAAGACACCTAAAGGCCCGAGCACCTAAAGGCCTGCGCACCTAAAGGCTGGGCACCTAAAGGACTGGGCACCTGAAGGACTGGGCACTGCGCCGGGCCGGTCGTCGACCCGGCCCGAGGGACGGTCCGCCGGCACCGGGCCGGCCCGGACTATCTTCGTCACCGTGACGAAACCAGCCGGCGTCGCCAGATGCGCCTACTGCCACCGGCCCCTGGTCGTCGCCGGTCGACCAGGGCGTCCCGCCCGGTACTGCAAGCGCTCCCACCGCCAGCGGGCCTACGAGGCCCGCCGGCGGGCCCAGCGGTCGGGCCTGGCCGACGGGCTGGTGATCGTGGCCCAGGCCGAGCTCGACCGGTTGCACGACCGCCTCTACTCCCTGGAGGCGGCGCTCGAGGACGTCGACTCGGACCTGGCCCAGGACCGCTCGGCGGTCGCCGTGTGGGAGGCCTTCGAGCACCTCTACGGGGTGGCCGATCGGCTCCGGGGGCTCTCGGTCGAGCTGGTTACTCGCTGAGCGGGGCGGCGCCCACCGGCTCGGACCGGGCGGTCGTCACGGGCCCGACCCGGACCGGATCCACGCGGCGAAGAACGGGTCGTCGACCCGCCAGCCCTCGGGCCGCCGCACCAGGTGCTCGGACTGGGCCAGGGCGCTGAGGGTCTTTCTGACCGAGGTCGGATCGGCCAGGCCGACCGAGGTGGCGAAGGCCTGACTCCCGGTCGAGGCCACCGGAGGGGCGGCCAGGGCCACCATCACCCGGCGCTGGCCCGGCGAGAGGGCCTCGAAGCGCTCGGCGTAAGTCGACGCCTCGTGGTCGATCAGCTGGGCCATGCCGGCGTCGACGGCCTGCGAGTCGATGGTGGTCCGGGCCCGCAGGAAGCTCTCGAAGGCCAACTGTTGAATGTCGAAGGAGACCGGGCCGGCCAGCTCCACGAGGCGCCGGGCCACCGTGTCGTCGGCCAGGGGCTTGCGCCCGGCCCTGGCCCGGGCGGCCAGGAAGGGCACCCAGTCGGCTTCGGGGATCGGGCCGAGGGCGATGGTCTGGCACATGTTGTAGAGCGGCGCCCCGCGGTCGAAGACCAGGGCCTCCATGAGGTGGTGCCGGGAACCGGCCAGCATCATCGAGACGCTCGGGTGCTCGTCGGACAGGGCCTTGAGGAGCGAAGGGAGGTGGGGATCGAGGTCGGTCACGGCCTGGAACTCATCGAGGACGAGGACGGCGGGGCGCCGAGCGCCGATCTGGCCGAGGGCGCCGTAGACGTCGGCGATGACCGACTCGGCATCGGCGGCGCCCAGGGTTGGCCCGAAGGTGAAGGTGGGCGAGCCGTCCAGGGCGAACTGGACGGTGGGGGAGAGCCGGAAGCGGTGCACGAAGGCCGGCACTGTCTGTTTGAGACGGCTCCAGGGCCCGCCGGGGACGACATAGAGGCCGCGGAGCAGCGCGCCGACCAGGTTGGCCACGGTGCCGCACCGCAGCAGGTTGACCGACACGATCGCCGGTTGGAGCCTGCGGGCACCGAGGATCTCACAGGACCGCCCGATGAGCGACGACTTGCCGTAGCGACGAGGGGACGAGAGGACGACGCTGACGTGGTTCTCGAGACGCGAGACCACCGCGGCCAGTTCGTCGGACCGACCGGTGAACTGGTCGCCAGTCACCGGTCCGCCGTAGTGGAAGGGGTTGGGGAGGTCCCGGGCCATCCCTCCAGTGTAGTACTTAGTACTGGACTATTAGAGACAGTACCAAAGAGTACAGTCCTGGCGACGGATCCGCCGCCCCCGCGCCGGCCTCGGGAGGCCGGGCCCGATGGCCCGGTCAGCCCCCCGTGGGGCCCCCAGGGGACCTTCGGCCCTAGGCGGTGCCCCGGGTCCCCCGTAGGGTGCCTCGTATGGGCGTCTTGGCGGTGATGGTTCCGGGCGCGTGGGCCCTGGTGGGTGCCCTGGTGAACCTGAGCGGGCCGGGTCACTACCTCAACTGGGGCTGGGTCCACATCTCCTACGCCAATCTCACGGTCATCCTCCTCATGATCGTCGTCTTCGTGGCGGCGATCCTGATCCCGTTCCGCCGGCACAAGAGGAGTGGAACCGGTGACTGACACCGCCGACGCCCCGCCGACAACCGACGGCGCGCCACCCAAGGCCCGACCCGAGGACGCCGGCCAGTGGACGGCCAAGCTCCGCAACGCGGCCGAGGGGGCCTTCCCCCCCGAGCGGATCATGCCGGACCGCCAGCCGGCCTATGTCGCCTCGTGGATCTACGTCTTCGGGGTCCTCACCGTCGCCGCCCTGACCATCGTGATCCTGACCGGGGTAATCCTGTCGATCATGGGCCCGTCGTGGTGGCACGTGTCATCGACCGGGCTGTTCGTCAACTCCCTGCACCTGTGGAGCGTCGAGGCCTTCTTCTTCTTCATGGTCATCCACCTGTGGGGGAAGTTCTTCATGGCCGCCTGGCGGGGGAAGCGCCGGCTGACGTGGGTCACCGGGGTCGTGGCCTTCGTGATCTCGGTGGCCGCCGCCTTCACCGGCTACCTCTCCCAGCAGAACTTCGACTCGCAGTGGATCGCCACCCAGGCCAAGGACGGCATCAACTCCACCGGGGCCGGCGCGGTCATGAACGTCTTGAACTTCGGGCAGATGCTGATGTGGCACATCGTGCTGCTGCCGATCGTGGTGGTCCTCTTGGCCGGATTCCACGTGCTGATGGTCCGACGCCGGGGGGTCGTCCCCCCGTTCGCCCCCAAGAACGCGCCGGCTCCCGAGGTCGTCCAGACCGTTGTCGAGCCGACCGGCGCCGGGGCGGAGACCAAGAGCGTCCCCCTGTGAGCCGACCGCGCAAGTTCAAGCCGGACCGCGACGTCGCCGAGTGGCACGGACGCTACGAGCCGTACGACATCGTCAAGGAATTCGTCATCGCCTTCTTGGTGGTGGCCGTCCTGGTCGTCGGCCTGGCCATCGTCTTCTCCTCGCCCGACGACCATCCGGTGACGGTGAAGAGCTGGTCCACCAACGACCCGGTCGACTTCGCCCAGACGGCGATCACCGAGCTCGACGGGACCAGCCCCACCGCGACCTACGGGCCGCCCTACAACAACACCGCCGGGTCCAGCCAGTCGATCGGCCCGTTCTCACCCGAGACCTGGGCCGGCGTGCACCACCCGGTGAACACGGCCCAAGACGACGTGCTGGGCCCGCTGGGCACGTTGCCGAACCGTCCCGACGTCCAGGCGGCCGTCGCCCAGTACAACGCGGCGTCGCCAGCCCAGCAGCAACGGTGGACCGCCGCCTACGAGAAGGCGGTCGCCAACGCCAAGTTCTCCAATGGCCGGCTGGTGGTCCCGGCGGGCAACTACGGGCCGGTCGGGCTCATGATCGACTCGCTCACCGCCATGGCCCGCAGCGGGGCGCTCGACGGTGCGTTGCTGGCGTCGCGCCAGTTTTACGGGACCGACTACACCAAGCCGCTCTTGTTCATCGCCGACGGGACCTACCTGGCCAACCTGGCCGGAGCCGAGCACCTCCAGGGCGACCAGTGGGGGATGATGAACGAGACGGGCAACTACCCGGGTCAGGCCTGGTTGTGGCTCTACACGTTCTGGTACCAGATCCCCCCGTTCTCCACCTCGTCGAGCGGGGACCTCCAGGTCTGGGTGGTCATGATGTTCCTCACCCTCGTCCTGGCCCTGCTCCCGTTCATTCCCGGCCTGCGGTCGGTACCGAGGTGGACCCGGGTCTACCGGTTGATCTGGCGCCAGTACTACCGGGAGGTCGAGGGGAGCGGGACCGGGCCCGGCACCGTCGGTGCCGGGGCCGCCGAGCCGAGGGCGCCCGTCGGCGTCTGAGCCGGGCGTCGGTCGGGCGGCGGGGTCAGGCGCCCCCCGGCTCCTCGTGGGCTGCCGGGGACGGGACGACGAGGACCGGGCAGTGGGCGTGGTGGGTGCAGTATTGGCTGACCGACCCGAGCAGCAGGCTGGTGAAGCCGCCGAGTCCCCGCGAGCCCACCACGAGGAGATCGGCGCCCTTGCTCGCCGCCACCAGGGCGAGGGCCGGAGCCTTGTTCTCGATGTGGGGCTCGAGCCGGACCTCGGGCGCCGCCTCGGTCACCGTGGCCACCGCGTCCTGCATGATCTTGGACGTGACGGCCTCGTAGTCGGTGGGGGAGGGCGGGAGCCCGTAGGGGGCCACGGTCGCCGGGAAGACCCAGCAGCACACCATCTCGAGCACCGATCCGGTGCTCCGTGCGTGGGCCGCGGCCCACTCGAGCGCTCGGAGCGAGCCCTCTGACCCGTCGACGCCCACAACGATGCGCCCCGCCGGCATCGGGCCTCGCCCGTCGTCACCCACCCCAGCCCACCTCCGTTCGCACCCCCGGCACGGCCCATGGCGACCCGATGGCCGACGATGCGCCCGACGGTACTCGGGGAACCGGCCGGACGCCGTCGCGACGTCGGGCGCATCGTCGGCCAGGTCCTAGCATCTCGGGGTGGCGGTTGTGGGCCCCGAGGGACATTGCGACCCGGCCTTCACGCCGGTCGCCGAGGCCTTCTGGTCCAACTTCACCGAGCGAGAAGAGATCGGGGCTTCGGTCGCCCTGAGCGTCGGGGGCCGCATGGTGGTCGACCTCTGGGGCGGCTCGGCCTCGGCCGGCCGGGCCTGGGCCGCCGACACCCTCGTGGACGTCTTCTCCGTGGGCAAGGCGATGGTGGCGGTGGCCCTCTTGGTGCTCGTCGAGCGGGGTCGGCTGGCGTTCGATGATCCGGTGGCCCGGCACTGGCCCGAGTTCGCCGCCGCCGCCAAGGGCTCGGTCAGTGTCGCCCAACTGCTCAGCCATCAAGGCGGTTTGCCCGGGATCCGCCGGCCCCTCCCGGCCGACGCCATGTACCGCTGGGATCTCATGTGCGGCGCGCTGGCGGCCGAGGAGCCGTGGTGGGAGCCCGGCACGGCCCACGGCTACCACGTCAACACCCTGGGCTTCTTGGGGGGGGAGCTCGTTCGCCGGGTGAGTGGGCAGCCCTTCGCCCGTTTCTTCGCCACCGAGGTGGCCGGACCGGTTGCCGCCGATTTCCATTTCGGACTCGTCCCAGCAGAGATGGCCAGAGCGGCCGACTTCGAGTTCCCGCCCGCCCCGGCCGAGTGGGCCACCAGTTCGCGGGACGACGCCTTCACCCGCCTCTACGCCAACCCCCCGGGGCTCTCGGGTATCGGCACGGTCAACACCGCGGCGTGGCGGGCGGCGGTGCACCCGTCGACCAACGGGCACGCCAACGCCCGGGCGGTGGCCCGCGTCTACGCCGCCCTGGTCGACCAGGGCCGATCGGGCGGCGTCGCGCTCCTGGGCCCGGGCACCCTCGAGGCGGCGACCACCGAGCTCGTGGCGGGACCCGATCGGGTCCTCGAACGCAGCTCCCGCTTCGGCTTCGGGTTCCAGCTGCCGGAGCCCGACCGGCCCCTGGGCCCCGGTCCTTCGAGCTTCGGCCACTTCGGGGCGGGCGGTTCTCTCGGCATGGGCGACCCGGAGGCCGAGCTCGCCTTCGGCTACGTCATGAACCGCTTCGGTCACCGATGGCAGGACCCGAGGAACCAGGTGCTCCTCGCCGCCGCCTACTCCTGCCTGTAGGGCGCCTCGCCATGGCGCGCAGTGGTGGGGGAGGGCCGAGCTACGAGGAGGCGGCGGCCATGCCGACGATCGGCTTGTTGAGGGTCATCCCCCCGGTCGAGCCGAAGAAACCGGCGTCGCCGTAATTGAAGATGCCCCCGTCCGCCGCGACCAGCCAGTAGCCCTGACCGTCCGCCGTCCCCGCCATGCCGACGATCGGCTTGTTGAGGGTCATCCCCCCGGTCGAGCCGAAGAAACCGGCGTCGCCGTAATTGAAGATGCCCCCGTCCGCCGCGACCAGCCAGTAGCCCAGCCCGTCGGCGCTCGGTGCCATGCCGACCACCGGGGAGTTCAGGGTCATCGCCGCGGCCGAGCCGTAGAAGACGGCGTCGCCGAAGGCGAAGATGCCCCCGTCGGCGCCGATCAGCCAGTAGCCGTGGCCGTCAGCGGTGGTGGCGATGCCCACGATCGGTTTGTTGAGGGTCAGGCCCCCGAGGGAGCCGTAGAAGCCGGCGTCGCCGTAGTTGAAGATCCCCCCGTCCGAGCCCACCAGCCAGTAGCCGTGGCCGTCCGGCGTCACGGCCATCCCCACCATCGGCGCGTTGAGGGTGATGGCCCCGGTCGATCCGTAGAAGGCGGCGTCGCCGTAGCAGAAGATCCCGCCGTCGGAGCCCACCAGCCAGTAGCCGTGCCGATCCGGGGTCGCCGCCATGGCCACCATCGGCGCATTGAGGGTGATGGCTCCGGTCGACCCGTAGAAGAGGGCATCGCCATAGCTGAAGATGCCCCCGTCGGAGGCCACCAGCCAGTAGCCGCCCTGAAGGGTGGGACCGACCATTCCGAGCGTCGACTGTGTGGTCGGGCCCGCGACGCTGGTGCTCGATCCGACGGCGTTGCAGGCCGACGAGATGCAGCTGATTCCGGAGAGCTCGACGGGGCCGAACGGCAGGTTCGGCGTCGGGGCCGACTCGATCCGCCAGGCCGAGCCGCCAACCCAGTCGGCGACGAGCGTCGAGCTGGTGCTGGCGGCCCCCTGGGAGCCGACCGCCGTACAGCCGGTGCCGCTCGAGCAGGTCACCCCCGAGAGCGTGCTGGGCGATTGGGCCCCGTTGAGGGCGATGGCCGTGAATTGCTGCCCGTTCCACCACTGGCCGTAGCCGGTCATGGCACCACCGGCGGGGTACTCGCCGACGGCCATGCACGAGACGGTGGTGGTACACGACACCGATGTCAGCTGAGCCGGGCCACTGGCGGTGATCGAGCTGGGGGGTGTGGTCGCGACTACGCCCCAGGCGTTGGAGCTCCAATGCTCGGCCAGGGCCCCGCCGGGTCCCTGCCACTGCCCGACTGCCAGACAGTCGGTGGGGGTCGCGCAGGAGACGGCGTTGAGGGTCTCTTGGGATCCGACTGCCACGACCGAGGTGTCGGTCCAGCCAGAGCCGTTCCAGGTCATGGCGAGGCCCTGGGGCGTGCCCCCCAGTCCCTCCCACGACCCGACAGCCATGCAGAACGAAGTCGACTGGCACGAGACGCCGTAGAGTTGGCCTCGGAAGCCGCTCGGGGGTAGCGGGAAGGCCGGGTTGGCGTACTGCAGCGACCACGTTGAGCCGTTCCACAGCTCGGCGAAGGGTCGGCTCGTCGGCTCGTTGCCCCCCGTGTAGCCGACCGCCAGACAGAACGAGGAGCTCGCGCACGACACGGCGGTCAGCGGCGAGTCGGTGTCGTCGGGCGGGTTGGGTGCGGCCGAGATGCTCCAGGCGGTGCCGTTCCACTCCTCGATAAGACCCTGGGTCAGGCCGGTTCCGTTGTTCCAGCTGCCCACCGCCATGCAGAAGCTGGTCCCGGCGCACGAGACCGAGGCAAGACTGCTGTTCAGTGCGGGGCTTGGCTGATTGGGCGTCGGGACGACCGTCCACGACATCGGTCCGGCCGATGCGGGGGGCGTCGCCACCCCGGCGGCGACGAGCACCGACGCTCCCAGGGCGAAGGCCCCGACCCACGGGAGACGCCGCCGGATCTGGTCACCAACACCCATGAGTCACCTCCCGCCGGTGCCACCGCACCCTCGGTCCGCACGCTAGTGCCGTGGCCCCCGTCGTCGGTCGATGCCCAAGGAAGAAGCAGGCCCCTCCCGGTCCGACGCCGTCCCCGATCGACCGGCGGAAGGGCCGGGGCCCAGCTGGCTCCACCTCCCGTTGTCACGGGCCAAATATGCTGTGCCCCATGACGCTCGACCCCCCGGCAGGTCCGCAGAGCGCCCCGCCAGTCACCGCCCCGGCGAGCCCGGGCCCGACTGCTCCGGCGCCGGCCGGGAACGGCACCGAGGGGGCCGGCACCAGCGAGACCGACCCGATTCCCACCAAAAAGTGGAAGTGGGCCGTCTTCATTATTGTGCTTGTGGTCATCATCGCCTTGGTGATCGCGTTCTTCGATGGCGTTCGTCACTGGATCGCGCTGCACACCGGAACGCTCCACGGCGGACCGGACCTGTACTACAACTTCTGGTCTGGGTTCGGCGCTGACCTGGGTGAGGCGACGCTCATTAGCGCCGTCGGGCTCGGCGTTTACACGGGCGTCCGGAAGGTCAATTGTCACACCAAGGGTTGTTGGCGGATCGGCCATCACCAGCTGGAGGGGACCCCTTACATCCTCTGCCGCCACCACCATCCGTCGGTGCCGACCAAGGGCGCCTCGCACGGTCACATCCTCGAGCAGCATCGCAAGTACAAAGAAGCCCAGGCGGCCAAGGGGGCGTAGGGAGGCCGGACGCTCGATCCCGCATCGAGCGGACCTCGGGGGAGCGGTCGCGGGCCCGTACGGTCGACTCGATCATCGCTGTCCTCGTTGCCCTGGGAACTGGTCAGTCGGCCAGGCACCAGACCGACGCGCCAGCGCCGGAAACGCGTTGTGGTGGCCGACCCGCACGACAGGCCCCATCGACCAGACCTGTCTGCCCGTGAGGGATCGCCGGGGCGCGCTGCGAGCCTCCCAGAACCGTTACTTTACATAATGTACATTATCGGCGGTCTAGGGGGCGCCGGAGTGAGCACCACCGTCGGTGGCAAAGACCTTCCCCACCGAGGGCCGGGCCCTGTTCAGTGCCGTTTCCTCTCGACGAACTCGATGGCGGCGCTCCCCTGAAAGTCGCCGGGATCGACCGGCGTTCGCCGTGACGGGCAAGACCGCATCGAGTCGGTCTCGGGTTGGTGCTCAGGGATGTAACGTCACCGTGACGATACGTTGGGTCGGGCCATGGTGCGGGCATCAGGGGTCTGTCGGGGCCGCGGTGACGGTCGGGTTCCCGAGCGACTGTGCGAGAACCCTTCGGCCGCCACGTCGGACCAAGGGCCCGATGGTCCAGACGTCGTTGATGACTAGGCCCGGCCGCCCCTGGTGGTCAGGCGCTCCCCTTGCGATGGAGTGCGCGGGCGGGGCGTGATTGTCTGGGGACGGGCCACTGCATCGATGAGGTCGGTCCGTTCCATGGGGCCGTCGCGCTTGTCGTCGTCATTGGGGAACTTCTCCGCCAAGGACCCGCGCGCAGTAGATCCGAGCCGATCGCGCCGTGACGCCGGGCCACGGGACACCGATTCGATTCGTCACCGGTGGCCTCATCTCCACCCGGGCATCGAGATCTCCTGCTCCTCGCCATTACGTCACCGTGACGATAGTGCTCCCGCCGAGGTGCGTCCGATGGTGCAAGCATGCAGGCCGTGAGTGCTCCGGCCTGGGCGGGTGCGTGGCGGCGCCGGGGGTTGGCACTGGCGGTGTTCCCACTTGTCGTTGCCGCCGTCGCGCTGGGCCCCTCGGTGCCGGCTGGGGCGAGCGGGACGACCAGCGACCGGTCCCCCGTCGACCTGGCGACGCCGATCGACTTGGGCGACGGGATGGCCAACCAGTCCGCCATCGTGCGCAGCGGCGACGTTCGCATCGAGGTCCTGAGTCCGACCCTCCTCCGGCTCGAGTATTCGCCGACCGGCGACTTCGAGAATCTGCCGACGGTGAACGCCCTCAACCGCCGGATGCCTGTGCCGCCGTATCAGGTGCGTGACGATGCCGGATGGCTCACGGTCAAGACCAGCCGAGCCCTCCTGCGGTACCGGATCGGATCGGGACCGTTCACCACCGCCAACACCACCTTGGTGTACTCGGTGGCGGGGCGTACGGCGGTCGTCCATCCGGCTTGGGACGCGGTGTGCACCTTTAACCAGGTCTGCCAGGCCGGTTCGGCGGAGCTCGGTGGCGGGGATTCCTACAGCCAGACCCAGGGGGGCTACGAGAGCGCCTCGGGCTACGTGGGCTACATGCTCGAACCCGGCACCCGGGCCACCTGGCGGGTCCTCGGGGCCCCGTCGGGGCCGGCATCGGTCACCTTGCGTTACTCCAACGTCCCGGTGCCACCGACGTCGACGGTGGTCCGGAATTTCGACCTACTGGTCAACGGTCGCTACGCGACCACGCTCACGGCGGACCGAACGGACTCGGCCGAGCCCTGGTCGACGCTGACCACGACGGTGGCGCTCCGTTCGGGGGTGAACACGGTGGAGGTCCGTTGCGGGGTTGGCGAGGGCTGCGACACCGACATCGACACGCTGTCGGTGTCGCCAGTGGGTTCTCCGCTCCCAGTCCCTCAGCAGTCCGGCCCCCTCGGGGGGTGGATCCGGGGGTTCGACACGGCGACCTACAACGACCTGCCGACGTGCTCAGCCGGCCAGCAGGGCGCCACCTGCGTGGCCGGCCTCCAGCCGTTGGAGACCGACGGCCTGCTCGACACCGCGGGCTGGCGTCTCCTGGACGACTCGCAGAGCGCGGTTTGGACCAAAGACGGGTGGGTCCGACCACGTGGGTCAGAGGGGGACCAACAGGATGGCTACCTGTTCGTGTACGGCCACGACTACACCGGGGCGTTGCGGACGCTGGCGCAGCTGACCGGCCCGGCTCCCCTGCTCCCCCGCAGCATCTTCGGGGTCTGGTATTCCGACTACACCCCCTACTCGAGTGCGACGATCGAGCACTCGCTCTATCCGACGTTCGTGGCCAACCACGTTCCGCTGAACACAATGTCCCTCGACACGGACTGGAAGGCTCCCAACAACTGGAACGGCTGGGAGTGGAACGCATCGTTGTTCCCCGACCCCGCTCGCTTCCTCCAGTGGGCCGGTGCCCGCGACATCCACGTGACCTTGAACGTCCATTCGAGCATCGAAGACAACGACCCGAAGCTACCCGCCGCCGAACGAGTCGCCGGCGGGACGATGGCCAGCTCGACCTGCTCGGCTGGGAACTGCAAGGTCTGGGACTGGAGCTCGATCGCCCAGGCGGAGTCCAACTTCTCCCTCCAGCAGAGTTTCGAGCACCAAGGGGTGTCCTTTTGGTGGTTGGACTGGTGCTGTGACGCGTCGACCGTGTCGATGACCGGGGTCACCCCTGACTCGTGGATCGACCACCTCTACGCCCAAGAGATGGTGAACAAGGGCCAGCGGGGCTTCGTGCTCGGCCGGATCGGAGGCTCCAACGGCGAGCCCGAAGAGGTGTACCCCGCCGGACCGTGGTCCGATCACACCTCGGCGATCGCCTTCACCGGTGACGCCTGGGGCACATGGAACACCCTCGCCCAAGAAGCGGTCCTGACGGCGTCCGAGGCGACCATCGGCGAGCCCTACGTGAGCAGCGACGTGGGGAGCTTCCTCGGGCCGCCCCCCACCCAGTCGGGTGCTGATCCCCCCGATCTCTACGACCGCTGGGTGCAGCTGGGGACGTTCCAGCCCATCTTGAGGCTGCACTCGAACAACGAGGACCGGCTGCCCTGGCAATACCCCCAGCCGGTCCAGGCGATCACCGAGGACTTCCTGCGTCTCCGCGAGGCGCTGATCCCCTACACCTACACCCTGGCAGCACGCTCGAACGAGACCGGGCTGCCCATGGCCAGGCCGCTATATCTGGACTACCCGGATCTGGCCGCCGCCTACCAGAACCCCACCGAGTACCTCTACGGCCCCGATGTCCTGGTGGCCCCCGTGACCTCCCCGGGCGCGGTGGCGGCCACCACGGTGTGGTTCCCACCCGGGCGATGGGTTGACTACTTCACCGGCGCCACCTTCACCGGGCCCTCCGACGTCACCTTGTCGGTGCCCCTGAGCCGCATGCCGGTCTTCGTCCGCCCCGGGGGGATCATCCCCGAACAGTCCCCCGCCCCGTCGGGGACCGACGGAGGCCGCCGGACGATGACCATAAAGGTCTACGCGGGTTCCGACGCATCCTTCCGCCTCTACGACGACGCCGGGACCGGGCTCGGCTACACCAAGGGCCAGGACACCGAGACCATGATCACCACGTCGACGGGATCGGGCGCCGGATCGGCCCGGTCCACCCGGATCACCATCGGCCCCGCACTGGGCCACTACCCCGGCCAGCCCACCGCAGCCTCCTACCGGGTCCAGCTGGTGGACGTCTCCGCGCCCCGGGGCGTCACGCTCGACGGTCGTGCCCTGGCCCAGCGACCACCGGTCGCCGCCGTCGCGGGCTGGTCGTACGACGCGTCGACCGCCACCCTCACCGTGGTGACCGGCTCCTCCCCGACGACCGGCTCGGTCGGCATCGTCGAGAACGGGGGCCTGCCGGTGGACCGGGCCGAGCCAACCGTGCCAGCTTCATCCTGAGCGCGCGGGTCCGCTCAGCGGACACCGCGCTGGCGGAACTGGATGCTGAGCCGGGGTCCCACCGGACGCGCCGTCTTCAAGACGGCGTGCTGCCAGGTCCGCTGGATGCTGCCCCCCATGACCACCAGGTCGCCGGCCGCCATGTCGATCCGGCGGGCGGCTCCTCCCCGGTTGGGCCGCAGCGACAGGCGGCGGGTGGCTCCGAGCGAGACGATGGCGACCACGGTGTCGCTGTGCGCGCCCCGGCTGATCGTGTCGCCGTGCCACGCCACCGAGTCGCGCCCGTCCCGGTAGAAGCAGAGCCCGACGGTGCACAACGGCCCGCCGGCCTCCTCCCGATACACGGTGTTGAGCTGGTCTCGGGCGGCCGCCACCAGCGGGTCCGGGAGAGGGTCGTCTGGGCCGTAGAAAGCCGTCAAGCGGGGGACGTCGACGATCCGCTCGTACATCGGGCGCCGCTCGGCTTGCCAGGGCACAGCGTCCACGAGGCGCTCGAAGAGGTCGTCCGCCCCCCCGATCCAGTTCCGGTGGACGTCGATCCAGGCCCCGTCGGCCAGCTCGGAGCGGGCGGAACCCGCTGGGCCGAGCGGGCGCGGCCCGGGCCGGCCGACCAGGTCGAGCAGTGAGCCCTGCAGGGCGGTCATGGCGCCAGCCTACCCGAGGTAGCGAACGTCTGTTCGTAACGCCCGGCGCTGGCGCCGGCGCGGCGGGCGACGCTCAGCGGGGCCGGCCGGCCCGGCGCGGGCGGACCTCGTAGGCGCAGACGTGGGCTCCGTCGAGCAGGTGGGCCACTCGGGTGACCTCGGCCGCCGGCAGGGCCTCTCGGATGAAGGAGAGCTCGCTCGAGCAGGCCTGACGAAAGCCGCTGGCCACGGTCAAGATGGCGCAGTTGTGCTCGGTGATCCGCCACCCGCCGTCGTCGAGGCGCTCGACGTCGGCCAGGTAGCCATCCTCGTCGAGGATCCGGGTCAGCTCGTTCACCTGCTCGTCGAGCGTGGCGCCGGCCAGGCGGGGCTGGGCGCCGGCCAGGCGGCGCTGGCGGCGCTGGTCGAACAGGGCGGAGACCTCGTCGGACCCGGGTCCCCCGAGATAGCTGAGGAGCTCGGTCGTGAGGTCCCCGTAGCGCTTCGGGAAGAGGGCCTCGGCGGCCGGGGTGAGCTCGTAACGGTGGACCGGTCGGCCCCGTCCCTCGGGGTCCGGGCGGTGGATGACCAGGCCGTCCTCCCCCAGGCGGACCAGCTGCTGGCGGATCGCCGCCACCGTCAGTCCGAGCTGGGAGGCGAGGTCGCCGGCGGTGAGGGATCCGGAGCGCTTGAGGGCCAAGAGGACCGCCCGGCGGGTCGTCGGGAGTGAGGCCAGCGGCGCCTCGAGGGGGGTCTCGGTCACGGGAGGATCAAGTGGACGTCGCCGAACTCGTGCCAAAGGTACCCCTCGGTCAGGGCGGCCGCGTAGGAACGCTCCAGGAGGTCCCGCCCGCCGACGGCTTCGAGCATCGCCAGGTGGGAGGCCTCCGGTTCGTGCCAGCCGGTGAGCAGCCCGTCGACGGAGCGCACGGTGCGGTCGGGCGTGATGATGGTCTCGGTCCAGCCGCTCCCGGCGTTGACGGCCCCGGTGGAGTCGACCACCGATTCGAGCGCGCGGACCACGGTGGTCCCGACGGCGACGATCCGCCCGCCGTGGCGGCGGGCATCGTTGATCCGCCGGGCGGAGACCTCTCGGACCGAGAAGAACTCCGGGTACGGTGGCTCGGACGCCTCGAGGGACGCCACGCCGGTGTGGAGCAGCACCGGGACCACGGCCACGCCCTTGGCCACCAGCCGCAGGATCACCTCGGGGGTGAAGGGCCGCCCGGCACTCGGCATCTCGGCCGAACCGGGCTCGGTGGCGTAGACGTTCTGGTACATGGTGATGGGCCACTCGCCCTGTACGTAGCCGTAGCGGATCGGACTGCCGTTGCGGGCGAGGTAGGCCAGGAGCGGACCGGGGACGTCGATCGTGGCCACCCACAGTCGCACTCCGAGGGGGTGGGCGGCGTAGGGGGTGAGGAGGACAAGCCGGCCGCCGTCGGGGAGGTCGTAGGTCTCGCCGGCGGCGGCTCCGAGCCACGGCGAACCACCGACCCGCAGCTCGACCGACCACAGGTCGGCCGGGAGCCGGGTGGAGAGGTGGACCGACGCCCGGGGACCGGCGGGTCCGCTGGCCGGCAGGCTCGCGGCGAGGGTTCCCGAGGTGTTGATCACGACGACGTCACCGTCGTCCAGGTGGGCCGGGAGTTCGGAGAACGTCGTGTGCTCGAGGGTCGCCGCCTCCCCTGTGGCCACCATCATGCGGACTGCGTCCCTGGTCAGGCCGCGGGCCTCGGGGGGTTGGCCCGCCTCCAGGTCCGGCGGAAGCTCGAAGGACAAGGGCGCCGTGGCCACCGGCGGGCGGTCCGTCAGGGTTCCGGTCAGCATGCGTCCGCCGTCCCCAGGTCCCGGGCCCGGTAGCGGCCGCTCGGCCGGTCTCCTTCGATCAGCTCGAGGAGAAGCGGCACGACGGTCGCCGGCGGGGGCCTGTCCGTGATGTCTTCGCCCGGGAAGGCGTCCTGTTGCATCCGGGTCCGCATGTCGCCCGGGTCGACCGCCCACGTCCGGATGTCGGGCTCCTCGACCGCTAGGACCGCAGAGAGATGGTCGAGTGCGGCCTTGGACGATCCGTACCCTCCCCATCCGGCGTAGGCCTCCACCGAGGCGTCGGAGGTGACGTTGAGGACCCGGGGATCCGGTGAGCGGCGGAGCAGCGGGAGTGAGGCCTGGATGAGGGCCAACGGCGCCAGTGCGTTCACGTCGTAGGTCCGGCGGAGCTCGTCGAGCGCGAAGTCGGCGAGTGTCGGTAGCGGCGTGACGCCAAGGGTGCTGGCGTTGTTCACCACGAGATCGATCCCCCCTTGCTCACGGGCCGCGGCCACCAGGGCCGCTCGGTGCTCGGGATCACTCACATCGCCCGCCACGGCCGAGACGCGGGCGCCCGACCGCTCCCGAACCCGCCCGAGGGCCTGTTCGAGCGCCTCGGCCTCGCGCCCGTCGAGCACGAGCGACCACCGCCGCTCGGCGAGACCGGCGGCCAGCGCCTCTCCCAAGCCCCGGGATGCTCCTGTCACGATCGCCACGCTCATCGCTTCCCACCTTCCGGTCGTTGATCCTAACCGATTAAAGGAAGAGAGTGCTATCTTTATTCCTGGGGAGAAACCGGTCGTCCGTTGGCCTGTTTCCGGGCCCATGCTGGGCCGATGGGCCGGCGGGTGCCCGCCGGACTGCGACACGACAGGAGAGAGACGTGGACTTGAAACTCGAATTGGTGGCCGTGCCGGTCAGCGACGTGGACAGGGCCAAGGCCTTCTATGTGGACCGGGTCGGCTTCAACCCCGACCACGACGTCCGGGTCAACGAGGACCTGCGCTTCGTCCAGCTGACCCCACCGGGATCGGCGTGTTCGATCGCCATCGGCGAGGGGATCGTGGACTCGGTGCCCGGGTCGATCAAGGGTCTGCAGCTCGTGGTGGCTGACATCGAGGCGGCCAGGGCCGAGCTGATCGACCGGGGCGTGGCGGTTGGTGAGGTCGAGCGTTTCGACTGGGGCTTCTTCATCCATTTCACCGATCCCGACGGCAACGGCTGGTCGGTCCAACAGATCCCGGTCCGTACCTGACCCGGCGCTCGGACCCCGAGGGGCAGGGCGGGACCGTCTGTCGTCGTTTGTCGTGACCGCCGTGCCGGCGCGCGGCTCGTGGGGCGTGCTGGCCGCCCAAGCGTCCTCGAGGGGCTGGACCAGGGAATTCGAAGGGATCCTCGGGCCCGCCCCCTGACCTCGAGAGCTCAACCGCCCCCGGTGCGCTCCCCTTCGGCGGGTCGTCAGCTCCCGTCCGAACGGGGTGGTCGCGAGCCCGTCCAGTCGAACCCCCGAACGTCGTTCACCGGGCCTGGATGTACTCCACCAACTCGTTGCGGTCCTTCTCGAGCTCGCCGATCCGGCTCTTGACCACATCGCCGATGCTGACCACCCCGACGAGCGACCCGTCACTGACCACGGGCACGTGACGGATGCGGCGGTCGGTCATGATCGCCATGAGGGTCTCGACCTCGTCGTCCATCGAGCAGGTGTGGACCGTCGTCGACATGATGGAGGACACCGGGTCCCCCAGTAGTTCGCCCCGCCGGCCGGCGAGCCGGCGCACGATGTCGCGCTCGGAGATGATGCCGTCGATGTGATCGCCGTCGGCCGACACGACAAGGGCACCGATCCCGTGTCTGGCGAGCTCGCCCACGGCCTCTCCGATCGTCGAGCCCCCATCGATGGTGGCCACGGCGGCCCCCTTGTGCTCCAGCAGCTTCGAGACGCGCATCGCGTGCTCCCTCCTGTGGTCGGCCAGGTCGAACCGGCGGCATCCCCAGCATATGAACGTCGGGGGCCCTTGGCGAGGGGTGGTCCGGCTGCACCCCCACTTGCGCCTCCACCACCTCGAAGGGCCGGGTAGTGGGCTGTAGCCCACTACCAAGGGCCGTCGCCCGGGGCGGCCCCCATAGGCTCGGGCCGGTGGGTGCCCCGTGACTCCCCAGCCTGTGACGGTGCCGGACGGTGGCTGAGGCCGGTGATGTCCGTTACGCCACGGCCCCGGGGCGCTGGGTGGTGTTGGCGACGGTGCTCGGCTCCGGGATGGCCGCGTTGGACGCAACCGTGGTCAATGTGGCCCTGCCGGCGATCGGACGGACCTTCGGGGCCCAGGTGGCCGGGCTGCAGTGGGTACTGACGTCGTACCTGATCACTTTGTCGGCCTTCATGTTGATCGGCGGATCGCTTGGCGACATCTTCGGCCGACGGCGGATCTTCCTCATCGGTGTGGCTTGGTTCAGCGTGGCGTCGCTGCTCTGTGCGCTCGCCCCCAGTCTCGACGTGCTGATCGCCGCCCGGGCCCTCCAGGGTGCCGGCGGGGCCCTCCTGGTCCCGGGCAGTCTGTCGATCATCGAGGCCAGCTTCGTGTCCGACGACCGGGGCCGGGCGATCGGGGCCTGGTCCGGCCTGGGGGGAATTGCGGTAGCGATCGGTCCGGTGGTCGGCGGGTGGCTGATCGCCGCCGTTTCCTGGCGCCTCATTTTCGTGCTCAACCTGCCGATGGCCCTGCTGGTCCTGTTGGCGTCGCGCCACGTCCCCGAGTCCATGGACCCGACGGCTTCTCGTGACCTGGACTGGCTCGGGGCCGGGCTCGTTGCCGTCGGGCTGGCCGCCACGACGTTTGCCTTGATCGAGGGACCCAGCCCCGGCTCCACACCCGGGGTGGTCGCTGGCTGCGCCGTGCTGGGCGTTCTCGCGCTAGCGGGCTTCGTGGTGGTCGAAATGCGAGCCAGCGTGCCGATGCTCCCGCTCGCCCTGTTCAGGTCCCGCCAATTCTCGGTCTCCAACCTCGTCACCCTGGTGGTCTACGCAGCGCTGAGCGGGGTCCTCTTCCTCCTCGTCATCGACCTCCAAGAGGTTCTCGGGTACTCAGCCCTGGCCGCCGGTGCTTCGCTGTTGCCGATCACCGTGGTGATGTTGCTGCTCTCGGTCCGCGCTGGGCAGCTCTCCCAGCGGATCGGGCCTCGTCTGCCGATGACCCTCGGGCCGCTGATCATGGCCGCCGGTCTGGCCCTCATGTGGCGGATCGACGCCACCAGCGCGTATCTCACCGTGATCCTGCCGGCGCTCCTCATATTCTCCTTCGGGTTGTCGTTGACGGTGGCCCCGCTCACGACGACCGTGCTCGGGGCCGTCGATGATCGCCAGTCCGGCGTCGCCTCAGGGGTGAACAATGCGGTGGCAAGAGTCGCCGGGCTTCTGGCGGTGGCCCTACTCCCACCGCTGGCCGGGCTCACCGGAGTGGCCTACACGCAACCCGTCCGGTTCTCGGCCGGGTTCCACACGGCGGTGCTCATCGGTGCCGCGCTCTGTCTAGCCGGGTCACTCATGGCCGCACTGGGCATCGTCAACCGGCCCGGGACCCCGGGCGCCGGACCTGGGGGCGAACCGGTGGAGGCCCCGGTGATGTCGTGTCAGCTGGACGCGCCGACACTGCGCTGCGGCTCCGCCAGGGGCTCGAACTGATGCATGCTGGGGGCGAGTGGCCAACTGGGGACCGGGAGGTGAGCGTCGTGGAGGATGAGGTGATCGAGGTCATCGTCGAGGTTCCCTCCGGCAGCCGGAACAAGTACGAATACGACCACGAGCGCCACATCATCCGGTTAGACCGCCGGCTCTTCACGGCCACCGTCTACCCTGCGGACTACGGGTTCGTGCCTGAGACGCTGGCGCTCGACGGGGATCCCCTCGATGCCCTGGTGCTGGTAGCCGACGCCACGTTCCCCGGATGTCTGGTCCACGCGAGGGCGCTGGGGGTGTTCTGGATGCGAGACGAGATGGGCCCGGACGCCAAGCTGATCACCGTCTTGCACCGGGACCCGGTGTGGGACTCGGCCAAGGACATCGATGACGTGCCCGGCCACCTGCTCGAAGAGATCGAGCACTTCTTCTCCATCTACAAGGACCTCGAACCCGGCAAGCAGACCGAGACCGCAGGGTTCGAGGGACGTCGTGCCGCCCTGGCCGAGCTCGAGTCGTGCCGCGCCCGGTACGCGGCCGGTGCTTGAGGCGCCCGGGGCAATGATGACGCCGAGGCAGGCCAAGGCCACCACCACGCCGGAGGATCCGAAGACGGCCAAGGCCACCAAGGCCACCAAGGCCACCAAGGCCACCAAGGCCACGTCCGGGCCTTCGTCGGACGGCGCCACCCGCACCATGGTCGAGATCGACGGTCATGAACTGGCGCTCTCGAACCTCGACAAGGTGCTCTATCCTGAGAGCGGCTTCACCAAGGGCGACGTGATCGACTACTACGTCCGGGTAGCGCCGGTCCTGCTGCCCCACCTGGCCGATCGGCCCCTGACCATGCGTCGGTTCCCCGACGGCGTCGACGGGCAGTCCTTCTACGCCAAGCACCTGCCCCGCGGGACCCCACCGTGGATCCGCCACGCGGCCATGCCACGAAGTCCGGGGAGCAGGGATCCCTCGACCGTCGAGTTCGTGATCCTGGGCGACCTGGGTTCGCTGGTGTGGGCGGCGAATCTGGCGTCACTCGAGATCCACGTGCCTATGTGGCGAATCGGCACGGATGACCGGCCCGAGCCCCCGGACCTGATGGTGTTCGACCTGGACCCCGGCCCCCCGGCCACCATCGTCGAGTGCTCCCAGGTCGCGCTCATCCTGGCCGACGTCCTCCGGGAGACTCGCGGACTGGAGGCCTATCCCAAGACCAGCGGCTCCAAGGGCATGCAGCTGTACATGGGGCTCCCGCCCGAGGCCAGGAGCAAGACCTGGGGGGCAGGGAGACCGCGGGAGGAGGCGAAGGTCCTGGCCGAAGAGCTGGCCCAGCAGCACCCGGAACTGATCGTGTCCAACATGAGTAAGGAGCTCAGGGCGGGCCGGGTGCTGATCGATTGGAGCCAGAACCACGTGGCCAAGACGACGATCGCCCCGTACTCCTTGCGGGCCCGTTCGGAACCGACGGTCTCGACCCCATTGACCTGGGAGGAAGTCACCCGCTGCGCAGAGGGGAGCGACGGGGCGGCCGAGGAGCTCCGCTTCCTCCCCGACGCCGTCCTCGAGCGCATCGACCGACTCGGGGACCTCTACTCGAAGTTGGAAGACGATGCCTGAGTCCGCCAAACGGGCCAAGCCGGCCAAGGCCACCAAGCCGGCCAAGGCCACCGCCCCGGTCAAGGGTTCTGGGGCATCGGGTTCAGCGAAGGTCGCCCGAGCGGCCGCGGCGAAACCCGCTCGACGGCCGCTGCCGGTAATGCCGCCCGTCTCGCCCATGCTGGCCAAACTCAATCGGGGACTTCCGACCGACGAGGGTTTGATCTTCGAGCCGAAGTGGGATGGCTTCCGCTGCATCGCCTTCCGCAATGGCGACTGGGTCGAGCTTGGGAGCCGTAACGAACGGCCCCTGACCCGCTACTTCCCCGAACTGGTCAGCGCGTTCAGCGCCGAACTGCCGGACCGCTCGGTGATCGACGGGGAGATTGTGATCGTGGGCGACGGCGGGCTCGACTTCGACGCCCTGCTCCAACGGATCCATCCGGCCGCCTCCCGGGTGAAGCTGCTGGCCGAGACCACGCCGGCCTCGTTCGTCGCCTTCGACCTCCTCGCCCTGGGCGACGAGGACCTGCGGGAGACACCGTTCGCCGAACGACGGCGGCTGCTCGAGCGGGCCCTCGACGGGGCGGGCCCGGTGGTCCATCTCACCCCGGCCACCCAGGACCTCGACCTGGCCGGGACCTGGTTCTCCAGTTTCGAGGGGGCCGGCCTGGACGGGGTGGTGGCCAAGCGGGCGGACCTGGCCTACCTCGAGGGCGAACGGGCCATGTTGAAGGTGAAGCACGAGCGGACCGCTGACTGCGTGGTTGGCGGATTCCGCTGGCACAAGCAGGACGGGGTGGGGTCGCTCCTGCTCGGACTCTACGACGAGAGCCACGCCTTGAGGCGGGTGGGGATCTGCGCGTCGTTCAGCGCGGCTCGGCGCCGTGAACTGGTCGACGAACTTGAGCCCTACCGGGTCCCCGACCGTGCCGGTCACCCGTGGCACGGCCTCGAAGGCGAGGGGATGGCGGCCAGCCCCGAGGCCGCCCACAGCCGGTGGAACGCCGGTCGTGACCTCTCCTGGGAGCCGGTGCGCCCCGAACTTGTCTGCGAGGTTGCCTACGACCATCTGCAGGGTGCGCGGTTCCGGCATGCCACCTCGTTCAAGCATTGGCGTCCCGACCGGGATCCGGGGTCGTGCACCTTCTCGCAGCTCGACGTGCCGGTTCCCCTGGCTCTGGCCGAGGTCTTCGGCGACTGAGCCGGCCCGCACGAAGGTGCCGGAGGTCCGGTGCTTGTAGCCTCGTCGTCGGCGCCACTCGCACCGGGAGCGGCCCAGGGGAGGACGTATCGGATGGCATTCGGGCGCGACGAAGTGCAGGCTGCGGTGGAGCGCTACCACGAGTTGCGGCGCCGCATCGACGAGGGCCTGGAGGACGACGCCTTCGGGGCCCTGGCCGACTTCTACACCGACGACGCGGTCTACGTGGACGCCGCCTGGGGCCGCATCGAAGGAAAGGTGGCCATCGCTTCGTGGCTCGTCGAATCGATGGTGGGGCTGGGCGACTGGAAGTTCCCGATCGAGTTCACGGCCATCGAGGGGAACGACGTGGTGGTGAAGTGGACGCAGATCATCCCCGGTTCGAGGCCCGACGGGACCCCGTACACCCAGTCCGCCTACTCGCGGCTCGTGTATGCCGGAGACGGAAAGTTCTCCTACGAGGAGGACACCTACAACATGGTCCACGTGCTCGAGGACCTGGCGGCCAGCGGGTGGCAGCCCACCGAGCCCATGAATCTGCCTCCCGAGCACCCGAACCGGGACTGGTCCATCCCGCGCTGAGCGGCCCGGAGGGTCACACCTGGTCGAGCTGGCCGGTCAGGTAGTCGTGGTAGGCGCCCAGGTCCAACAGGCCGTGGCCCGAGTAGTTGAACAGGATCACCTTCTCGTCACCGGTCTCCTTGGCCGCCAGCGCCTCGTCGATGACGGCCCGGATGGCGTGGCTGGTCTCGGGGGCGGGCACGAAGCCCTCGGTCCGGGCGAACTGCACGGCGGCGTCGAACACCTTGCCCTGCGGATAGGCGGTGGCCCGCATCCGGCCCGCCTTGACCAGGCCCGAGATGATCGGCGAGTCACCGTGGTAGCGCAGTCCGCCGGCGTGGATCGACGGCGGGACGAACTCGTGGCCCAGCGTGTACATCGGGAGCAGCGGCGTCATCCCGGCGACGTCCCCGAAGTCGTACTCGAAGCGACCTTCGGTCAGGGTGGGACACGAGGTCGGCTCCACCGCCAGCAGCTCGACCTCGGCGTCGGGGACGAAGGGCAGGGCGATGCCGCCGAGATTGGATCCACCCCCGCAGCTGCCGATGACGATGTCGGGTCTCCCCTCGCCGGCCAGGGCCAGCTGTTCTTTGGCCTCGAGCCCGATGATCGTCTGGTGCAACAGCACGTGGTTGAGGACCGACCCGAGGGCGTAGTGGGAGTCCTCTCGGCTGACGGCGTCCCGGACGGCGTCGCTGATCGCACCGCCGAGCGAGCCGGGGTGGTCCGGATCGTCGACCGGCGAGGCCACGACCTCGGCGCCCCAGAGCTCGATCATCGTCCGCCGGTAGGGCTTTTGGTCGTACGAGGCCCGCACCATGTAGACCTTGCACTCGAGGTCGAACAGGGCCGAGGCGAACGAGAGCGCACTCCCCCACTGCCCGGCTCCGGTCTCGGTGGTCAGCCTGGGGATCCCCTCTTGTTTGTTGTAGAAGGCCTGGGGGACGGCGGTGTTGGGTTTGTGGGACCCAGCCGGGGAGACCGACTCGTCCTTGTAGTAGATGCGCGCCGGTGTCCCGAGCGCCCGCTCCAGCCGTTCGGCCCGGACGAGTGGTGTGGGGCGCCACAGCCTGAGTACGTCGAGCACCTCGCCCGGCACGTCGATCCACGGCTCGGCCGACACCTCCTGGGCGATCAGGGCCATCGGGAACAGCGGCGCGAGGTCCTGGGGGCCGACCGGTTCCCGGGTGCCCGGGTGCAGCGGTGGCTGCAGGGGTTCGGGCAGGTGGGGCGCCACGTTGAACCACGCGGACGGCAGTCGGTCCGACGGCAGGTTCCAGCGCATGGCGGTGCTCCTCTCTCGATCGGTCAAGCACCCGCAACTTAGTTGGCGGCCGGGCGCGCCGAGGCCCGGCTCGGGCCGGGGCCTCGTTGGAGCCCTTTGCACCACCAGCGGGTCGGCGCCTGGGCAGCTCCGATCCGAACCGGTGTCGGATCAGCCGATGGGCAAGAGGCCGCCACCCGACGACCCACCACCCGACGACCCGCCACCCAGGCCCCCGATGCCGCTCCCCGGGACCAACGACCCGCCGCTGGTGCTGCTCGACGACTGGGACTGCTGCTGCTCTTCGGTCTGGGACTCGAGGGTGATCGGCTTGGTCTGCTTGAGGCTACCCAGGTAGAAGGCGACCTGGACGGTCTGTCCCGGCTTGGTCTTGGAGAGCACGCTCTGGAGCTGGGTCGCCGAGTTGACCGGGTTGGAGTCAATGCCCACGATGACGTCGCCCTGTTGGAGTCCGGCGCTGTCGGCCGGGGATCCCGGCAGAACGCTCAGGATCACCGCGCCCTGCGAGGGCGTGAACCCGTACTGCTGCTGGAGTTGGGGGGTCAGCGTGGTGACATCCACCCCGAGGACCCCGCCACCGCTGTTGATGGTGCCACCCTTTTGCAGCTCGCCCAGCAGGGCCACGATCGACGACGCCGGGATGGCGAAGCCGATGTTCTGGGCGCTCGAGCCGTCGCTGGCGGTGCCGGCGACTGCCGTGTTCATGCCGATGACCTGGCCGGAACTGTCGATCAGCGGGCCGCCCGAGTTCCCCGGATTGATGGCGGCGTCGGTCTGGATCATGTCGGTCAGGGTCTCGGTGGCCGACGAGGTCTCGTCGCCGGCGGTCACCGTTCGGCCGAGGGCCGAGATGATGCCCTGGGTGACCGTCGGGGTCCCGGCGGCCAGGCCCAGCGCGTTGCCGATGGCGATGGCGCCGTCGCCCACCACCAGCTTGTTCGAGTTGCCGAAGGTGATGGTGGGCAGACCCGAGGCCCCCTTGATCTGGAGGAGCGCAGCGTCCTTCGACGGGTCGGCCCCGACCAGGGTGGCCGGCTGGGCCTTCGTCGTGCCCGACTCGGTCACCGTGATGGTGCCGCCCCCCTCGGCCAGGGCGACGACGTGGTTGTTGGTGATCACCTCGCCGTTGGGCGAGATGATCATCCCGGTCCCCTGGTCCTCGTCGCCGTCGTTTTTCACGTCGATCGAGACCACCGCCGGCAGGACCTCGTCCACCAGCTTGGGGATCGACACGTTCCCGCTGATCGTGGCCGCCCCCGGGGTGGCCTTCCCCTCGCGGATGGTCAACGTCGAAGTGGTGCCCGAGCCGTTGGTGCCGGCGGCCCAGGTCACGATGGCGCCGACGGCCCCGCCGATCAACGCGGCCACGACGGCCACGGCCAGCCAGGTCCAGGCCGAGGCGGCCCGGCGGGCCGGTCCGGGGGCCGTCGCCTCGCCCGAGGGCGCGGCCTCAGGGGCTCGTGGGTACCCGGGGCCGCCGGGGCCCGGGGCGACCAGAGGGGTCGGTGCGGTGTCCGGCGCTGCGGCGAGCCCGACGCCACCCGCTGGGCCGGCGCCGGCGGACGCGGGGATCGGCCACGGTGGGGTGGGCGATGACGGCTGGGTGGCGCTCGGCCCTTGATGCCAGGGGCCGAGCCCGGCTGGCGGGACCGGGGGCGGCGGGACCGGCTGGGCCGGCGGCCCGCCCCACGGCCCGTAGCCGGCCGGTGGGCCGGCGGGGACCACCGGCGCCGAACCGGGGGCCGGTGTGACGGGTTCTTGTCCGTTGATCCCGGCGGGGAACCCGGGGGTCGCCTGGCCGCCGCCCGCGGCGTCTCGGGGCGCGTCCACATCATCCCCGCGATCAGCGAAGTCGTCAGGCATTGCCGTCCTCCCGAACCGAACGTCGTGTCCGCCGCACCGGTGGTCTCGCTGCGGCCTGTTCGGGCCGCCACCCGGGGCGGGGCGCCACTTTACAAGCGGAACCGACACGTCGGGGGCGCGGGCGGCCGGCCCCGTGGCGGCGCGAGGGACGATTCGTGCGCCCCTGACCCCCGAGAGGCACTAGCGTGACCGCCGAAATGCCTCGCCGCATCGAAATCGAGCTGACGAGCCGGGCCGCCGACGGGACCTGGACCTGGCGAGCCGCCGGCGCCCGCCAGCCCAAGGGCACCTTGGGCGGTGACCTGGTCCCGGCCGACGCCGCGGTCGGCGGGATCTACCGGGCCGAAGTCGAGACCGGAATCGAAGGTATCGACGTGGTCGGAATGCTGTCGGCCAAGACCCAGAAGGCCGCGGACAAGCACGTCGAACGGATCGAGGTGCTCGGCGTGCCCCGTCAGGGTCCGGACGTGTCGGTGACCCTGGCACCGGGATCTCGCCGCCGCCGGGACCCAGACGACCGGCCCCGACGCCGCGAGGGCGGCGACCGGGGGCGCCGGGGCGACGGTGGCGAACGGCGCGCGCGCACCGAGGGTGCCTCCCGCCGACCCGCCGGCTCCCGGGGGCCGGCGCCGTCCCGGACCCGCTCGGAGGGGACCGACGAGCGGTCCAACGGCACCGACGGGCAACGCCGTCCGGCAGCGTCGGCCCGGCGCGACCGCCGGCCGACCGTGTCGACCACGCACCGCAACGCCATGCTGGCCGGGCTGGCGCCCGAGCAGCTGCCGGTGGCCGAGCAGCTCCTCCGGGGCGGGATCCCCGCCGTCCGACAGGCCATCGACGACCAGCGTGCCCGGTCCACGGGCAAGGACGCCCCGCCGGCGAACGACGACGCCATCTTGGCCATGGCGGAGAAGCTGCTTCCCGCGGTCAATCTCGCCAACTGGAAGGACCGGGCCACGTCGGCCCAGTCGGCCGGCAAGGACCTCCGGCTCCGTGAGCTGCGGGCGGTGGTAGCCGCATCCCGCACGGTGACCCTCGACGAGGAGGGCCGGGCGATGGCCAAGGCGCTGCACGAGTCGCTCGACCACCGGGTGAGCGCGCTGCGCGACGACTGGGTGGCCCGGATCGTGACGGCACTCGATGCCGGTCGCATGCTCGACGCCCTACGGACATCCTCCCGGCCGCCCGAGCCGTCGACCCGGCTGCCGGCCGAGCTGGCGGTGCGGCTCTCGGCGGGGGTCGGCGCGGCGATGACGGCCGAGCTCGAGCCCTCCGAGTGGCTGGCCCTCTTGGAGGCGACCATCGAGTCGCCGGTGCGCCGAACGGTCAAGCCGACCGGCATCCCTCCGGTGCCCGAGGTCGAGGGGGCGGCGCGCAATGCGGCGGGGCTGGTGCCCGAGCTGGCCAAGCTGCTCGGCCTGCGCATCCCACCCCCACCGCCCCGTCGGGTCCCGACCAAGCGGGAGCCCCTCATCCCAGCGAGCGGTGGAGGACGAGCAGCCGGGCCTTGAAGCCCGCCGTCTCGAGCAGTTGCTTGGTCGCCCGGTCGCCGGGCAACGCCACCGAATCGACGTCGGTGCAGCCCCGCTCGCCGAACCAGTCGAGTAGCCCGCCGATCAGCGCCCCGCCCACTCCCACCTGGCGGGCCTCGGGCTCGACGTAGCAGCAGTCGATCCTCCCCACGTGCCGGGAGTGGCCCTCGACCAGGTGCCCGGTGCCGACGCCGACGGTCTCGCCCTCGTAGAGGCCGACCAAAAGCACCCGAGACGGGTCACCCGAGGCCCACGCGTCGACCAGCGCCTCGGGCTCGGCCCGGCCCCCGGTGCCCGCGGCGCCATGGGCGGCGGTCGGCACCGCACCCAGCACCGCCAGCAGCTCACCGCCCCGGACGGTGGCCGCCTCTGCCTGGGCGGCGGCCACCAGCTCGGCGCAGCGGGCGAGGTCCCCGGGTCCGGCCGGGCGTACCGCTTCCACCGGTGGCCCGACCCCTCCTCAGGCCGTCGGGCCCGGGACCCCGGGGGGGTCTTCTGCCCCGAGAAGCTGCTGGGCGCGGTGCAAGATGGTCCGCCGCCGTCGGGTGGCCGCCTCGTGGCGGTAGACCGCCCCGAGTTCGCCCGGCCCGAGCCCGTCGAGCCGGCGCACGACCTGGGAGGCCGACAGGGCCTCGTAGTCGGGGATGGCCAGGTCGACGGGGGCCCCGGCTGCCCCGCCCGGGGGCACCGGCGCCGGCGCCCGGCGCCCGGCGCTTGGCTGCGGGCCGGCGTCTCGGGCCCGGGCACCCGCCTCCCGTGTTGGCGTGGCGGCCTCGGGCCCCCGGACACCCGGTGCCACCGATGCCCCCGGTGCCGCCGGTTCCTCGGCCCCCGGGGCGGGCATGCTCGGGGCCTCGGCCCGCATCCCGGGCACCGGGCGGCCGCCTCGAGGGGCGGGCTCGTCGCCCTCGGCCATCCGGCGCTCCAACTCGTGCTGGCCGCGTTTGACCACGAACTCGCCGACCGTCCGGGCGTTGCGGATGTGGGTGGTGAGACGCCGGCGTCCCTTGGCCGCGAACTCGGGGAGGTCCTCGACCGCGGTGAGGAGCATTCCGGCCGGTCCGAAGACGAAGATGTCGAGCGTGCGGTGGGCCAACGACGGCCCGTCGGGGGCCTCCGAGGCGCAGGGTTGGTCACCTGGTCCGGGGCCGGTGGCCGGCCCGTGGCTCGCCGGGCCCTCAGCCACGGTCCCGCCAGGCCATCTCAGACACCGTCTCGACCCCTTCCTCAGACACAATCCCGACAGAGCATCTTCTTCTTGTCGGCCAGCTGGCTCGGGTGCTTGACGAGGAAGCACGACCGGCAGACGAATTCGTCGGGCTGCTTGGGCAGGACCCGCTCGGTCTCTCCCGACCGGTCGTCGACCTCGGCCAGCTCCTCGTCCTCCACCTCGTCTTCGACGACGAGGCGTTCCTTCAAGATCACGTCCAGGCTGGCCTCGACGTCCTCGTCCTCGGGCTCCTCTTCCTCTTCCTCGTCCGCCTCCTCGGTGCTCCGCTCGGTGGTGGCCGGCGCGGCCTCCACGACGGCCACCACACCGTCGCCCTCTTCGTCCTCGTCCAGCTCGACCTCGCCCAGCTCGTCGCCCAGGTCGTCATCGGCCACGGCGTCGTCGTCGATCTCGAGGGCCTCTTCGTCGAGGTCCTCGAGATCCTCGGGAGCTGCAACGTCGTCGAGGTCGTCTGCCATGGCCGCCTTCCGGGAGGGATTGCCGCGGGAGCATAGACGTTCTCCGGGCAATGTCGAGCACCCCTGAGCAGGCGCTGAACGCCCTGGTGGATGGCGGGACGGGCGCTCCCAGGGCGGCCCTCAGCGGGTCGCTAGGCGGTTGGGCCCGGGGGTCTTTGGGGCCATCTCGCCACTCGTGGGGCTCTCGCCCCACGGGCGGGAAGTTCTCTACTCGACTCCCCGGGCCACCCTCCGCCTCTCACAGCATCCCCCCCGCCGGGTGGCGCTGGCCCCGCTGGACCGGCCGCCGCTCCCCTTGGGGCGTCGGGACTGGCCGTACGATAGGTGAGCAGAGGGGACCTGCGTCAAGGGCGGTTGATGCCCGGTGACCAGGGGCGTCGTCGGTTCTCCCTGGTCAAGAAGTCGCGGATTTTCCCGGCACTTTCTGCCGGTCCCGCGCGCGGCGGCGGGCCTCTGAACGACGCTCGGCGTCGAGGCGTTCGAGGTCGGTCGAGCCGTGGTCGACGTGGGTCATGGCCGCGGCGATGGCGCGGTGGCCGGCGACCTCAGCGATGGCCCGGTGCATCTGCTGGGCCACCGAACGATACGCCGGATGACCCTGGGGACCGGAACGCAACTCGATCAGGTGTACCGCCTCCCGGGCGTTCATCTGCAGCACGTAACGGATGCGGAACGCCAGGGCCACCGCGTAAGGGGCCTGGACGGCGAAGTCGCGGCGGAGCTCGTCGTACAGGTCGCGCGAGCGCTCCAGGGACTCGACGAACGCTGCGGCGGCGCCGGCCTCTTCGACCACGTCGGGGAGTTCGTAGCCGAGCTGAGTCGACAGCGGCTGCCACTCGACGGTGAGCAGCCGGTGCCGCTGGAGGTCCCGGAAGGCCCCGTAGTCCGAGACCACCTCGAAGCGGTAGTCCGTGCGCTCGAAGGCCCGACCGGGTCGGTGACGGCGGTTGATGCGGTCCCCCACGTAGGCGGCCAGCAGGGCTGCCCGGTCCTCGGCCCCGAGCCGACGGACCCGGCGCAGCACCTCGCCGTCACTGAGGGCGGTGTGGGGGAAACACACCGCGGCCAGGACCTTGTCCTCGCCCTCGGGGTCGAAGTCGACCAGGGTCACCTCGGGACGGGCCGGTCCGGTGGCCCCGCCCGAGGACCCCGGTCCGGCGTCGGGCCAGAGCCGCTCGACGAGACGGGCCGTGTCGTCGCGGGTACGCGCCAGGTAGTCGGACCATTCCCCGCCCCGCTCGGGGAGGTCGACGCGCTGGAGGAACGAGGGGATCACCTTGCGCAGCTCGGTCAGCATCATTGCCGCATACTGGCGTGCTTCGGGCAGCGGGTGGCTGCGCATCCGCAGCAGAAGCAGCTCGTAGGACTGCCCGGTCCCGTAGATGCCGATGTTCGAGAGGGAGGCCGCGGGGAGCAGGCCCCGCAGGGCGTCGAGCGCCTTGGCCTTGATCGCCTGACGGTGGACGAAGTCCGAATCCCCGGGCTGGCGGGGGTGCCGGGCGGCGAGCCACGGCTGGACCTTGCCCAGGAGCTCGGCGTAGGTGTCGAACATCCGGTCCATGTCGCCCACGTAACGGGCCCCGAGGGGTGACTCGAGGAGTTCGGGCGGGCGGTAGTAGCGGTAGTGGCCGCTCGGGAGCCGGTTGTCGTAGCCGATGTAGCGGGTCGACTGCTCGAGATAGGCCATCAGGCGACCACGCTCGAGGACCTTGGTCAAGACGTTGGAGGACTGCTCGCAGGCCAGATGGACCCCGCCGAGCTGGGCCACCGAGTCGTCGCCGAACTCGACGAAGACCCGCTCGTAGAGCTCCTCGGCCCGCTTGAGGCCGACCGTGGCGTCGACCGAGGCGTCGCCGGAGATGTCGAGGTCGCCCACGAACTCGTCGAGGAAGAGCCGCCGGAGGCTCTTGGGGGACCTCGAGTACCGGGCGAAGAGCGCCCCTTTGACCACCTCGGGCAGGTTGACCAGGGCAAAGACCGGCTGGTCCAGGTTGGTCACGTAGCGGCGGAGGATGGCCGCCTCCTCCGCGCTGAAGCGCTCCTCGACGTAGGGGAACATGCCCGGACCACCTTACGACGGGGCGATGTCACCGGTGGCGGATGGCGCCTCGGTGACGGCGCCGGCGGCCACCACGTCGCGGAGGAGCCCGCGCACCGCTGTGGCCGCCGCCTCCCGGGTCGCCTCGGAGGGTGCCACCACGGCGACCTGGCCGACCAGGTCGGCCAGCTGCTTGACGGTGCGCACGAAGTCCCCCGGGGCGATCTCGCCCACGTCGTGGGCGGCCACCTCGAGGACGGTGCCGAAGCTGGCCCCCCGCGCCCACGAGCAGACCGCCCCGGCCAGGCCCGGTTCGGGCTGTCGGGTCCGGGGCACCAGGTGGACCTCCTCGACGGCCCGCAGGAGCTCGCCGTGGTGGCCAAGGAGCCCCAGGCGCTCGGCCAGCTCGCCCCGCCGGCGCTCCCCCAGCCGGTCGCCGCCCGAGGCCGACCGGACCTTGCCCGGCCAGCGGGCCGGGGCCCGGGCGGGCCCGGCGCGTGATCGCCGCCCGGGGTGGCCGACCACCCTCCGGGCCCGCCGGCGCTCGAACACGAGGGCCGACAGGACCCCGGCCAGCACCGACGGCTCGGCCCCCTCGAGGATCTCCCCCGCCACCGCCTCGGCCACCAAAAGGTCGGCCTCGTGGTAGATCCGGGCCAACCGGTTGCCCTGGGCGGTCAGGCGCCACCCGTCGACGTAGCCGAGCTCTTCGAGGACGGCCAGGCGCCGTCCCAGGTGCTCGACCAGGGTGTCGCGCCCGTTCGTCAGCTTGGCCGCCTGCCACTGGGCGAAGGACCGCCGGAGGATCTCGAGCGAGGTCGGCCGGTCGAAGCGGCGGACCAGGTTGACGGCCAGGTTGTAGGTGGGCCGGAACGACGAGCGCAGGTCGGGCGGGGGGGCCAGGGCCACCCGGGCCACCTCGGCGAAGCCGGTCTCAGGGGACCACAGCACCACCGCGTTGCCCTCGGGGTCGAGACCGCGGCGCCCGGCCCGGCCGGTGAGCTGGGCGTACTCCCCCGACGTCAGGGTCGCCCGCCCGGCCCCGCCGAACTTGGAAAAGCGCTCGATGGCCACGGTGCGCGCCGGCATGTTGATGCCGAGCGACAGGGTCTCGGTGGCGAAGACGACCTTCAGCACGCCGGCGCAGAAGCAGGCCTCCACCGCCTCCCGGTAGGCGGGCACCAGGCCGGCGTGGTGCGAGGCGATCCCCGCCTCGAGACCCTCGAGCCACTCGCTGAAGCCGAGCACACCGAGGTCGTCGTCGGCCAGCGCGGCGACGTGGGCCTCGGCCACCCGGCGGATGACGGCCCGCTCCTTGGGGTCGGTGAGCCGGAGGCCGTCGGCCAGGCACTGGCGGACGGCGTCGTCACAGGCCGCCCGGCTGAAGATGAAGACGATGGCCGGCAGCAGGTCGAGGTCGTCGAGCTCGTCGATCAGCTCGGTGCGCCTCGGGGTGCGGAAGGGCAGCCGGAGGCCACCGCCCCGCCCGCCGCGCCACTCGGGCGGCCGGCGGGGGTGGGTGGCCCGGCGGGCCGCCTGGTCCAAGCGGAGCCCCTCGGGGGCGGCGCGTCCCTCCTTCAACAGCGAGATGAGCTCGGTCTCTCCGGTGTCGCGGTGGTGCACGGCGAAGTAGTGACGCAGGGTGACCGGGCGTCGTCGCTCGACCACCACGTCGGTCGGACCCCGCACCGAGCGCAGCCAGGCCCCGAGCTCGGTGGCGTTGGCCACGGTGGCCGACAGGCAGACGAACACCACCTCGGGCGGGCACAAGATGAGGACCTCCTCCCAGACCCCGCCCCGGTAGGGGTCCTGGAGGTAGTGCACCTCGTCGAGGACGACCGTCCGCAGGTTGACCAGCAGCGGGGAGCCGGCCAGGAGCATGTTGCGCAGCACCTCGGTGGTCATCACGACGACGGGGGCTTCGGGACGGATGGCCGTGTCCCCGGTGAGCAGGCCCACCTGGTCGGTGCCGTGGGTGGCCATCAACTCGGCGAATTTCTGGTTGGACAGGGCCTTGAGCGGTGTCGTGTAGAAGGCCTTGCCGCCGGCGTCGACGGCCCGGCGGACGGCGTAGGCGGCGACCACGGTCTTGCCCGAGCCCGTGGGGGCCGAGACCAGCACGCCCCGCTCGGCGTCCAAGGAGTCCATGGCCTCGGACTGGAAGGGATCGAGTGGGAAGGGCAGGGCCGCCTCGAAGCGCCGACGGGTCCGGTCCCGCGCACCCGTGGCGTCCCGCCCGTCGTGGCGGGGGGCCGGCGTCGGGGTGCTCAACGCTTGAAGAGCTTCCCGATGAGGATGGCCACGAAATAAAAGACGATCAGGGGCACCGCCAGGGCCAGCATGGAGAACGGGTCCGAGCTCGGGGTGAAGATGGCCGCCACCAAGGTGATGCCGATCACCGCCCAGCGCCACCAGCCCAAGAGCTTGCTCGGGGTCACCACCCGGGCCAGCTCCAGGGCCACCAGGACCACGGGGAACAAGAAGGTCACCCCGAAGAGCACCATCATCAACAGGATCAGGCTGAGGTACTGGTTGGGGTTGTAGATCTCGGTCAGGCTCGAGCCGCCCACCGCCTTCAAGAAGGTCAGCGCGTGGGGGAGGACCAGGTAGGCGATGGCGCACCCGAGGAGGAACAGGGCGACGGCGGAGACCACGAAGGGCACCACGTAGCGCTTCTCGTTGGCCCGCAGACCCGGGGTGATGAACCGCCAGACCTGCCACAAGATGACCGGGGCGGCCAGGACCAGGCCACCGAAGGCCGCCATCTTGATCCGCAGCGAGAGCCCGTCGAGCGGGGCGGTGACGTAGAGCTGGCAGTTCGAAACCCCCGTCACGTGGTTGATCCCGGGGTTCACCTTGCAGTAGGGCTCTTGGAGGAAGTGGAGCATCGGCGAGTAGAAGACGGTGGCCACGGCGGCCGCCACCACGAAGGCGATCGTGGCCACGATGAGACGTCGACGGAGTTCGCCGAGGTGCTCGGCCAGCGTCATGGCGTCGGGGGTCGGCCGCTCTTTGCGGCTGCCCAGGAGCGGGACGGCCATCAGCGGGCGGGTCCGCCGCTGTGCACGACCTCCACGGCGTTCAGTTCATGCTCGGGTCGTCGGGGACGGCGATCGCCCCCGCAGGCGTCCCCGGTTGCCGCTCGGCCCCGCCCCGCCCCGTTGCGCGGTCGTGGTCGCCGTCCAGCCCGTTGAAGGGCGCGCTGGTCGGGTCGACCCAGCCCGGGTCGGGGTCCGGTGCGGTGGGGTCGCTCGGCCAGGCCCCGTCGGCCGGGTCGGCCTCGGTGGCGCCCGGGTCGGCCACCAGCTGGTCGGGGTCGCCCGAGGGCATCTCGGCCAACTTGTTCAAAAGGGCCACCGGCGATCGGGCGATCCGGGCGATGTCCTGGGTCGAAGGGAGGTCGGGCATGCTCTTTCGCACTTCGGCGTCCACCCGGTCGTGGAAGGTCCGCAACTGGCGCCAGGCCGCGCCGAGCTGGCGGGCCACCTGCGGGAGCTTGCTCGGCCCCAACAAGATCATGGCCACGATGAAGACGACGAGGAGCTTCGCCGGGCTCAGGTCCAGCATGCAGGCCGATTCTACCGACGCCGGACACCGGCCGACCCGCAGCGCCCACCGGGCTCGGTCGGGCGTGCCGGGGCCCGCCCGGAGGGAGCCGGGCGACCCTCAGAGCGAGGCGATGAGGCGTTCGACCCGGTCGTCGTGGGAGCGGAACGGGTCCTTCAACAAGACGGTGCGCTGGGCCTGGTCGTTCAGCTTGAGGTGCACCCAGTCGACGGTGAAGTCCCGGCGGCGCTCCTTGGCCCGGCGGACGAAGGCACCCCGCAGCCGGGCCCGGGTGGTCTGGGGCGGCTGGGTCATGGCCGTGGCGATGTCGGCGTCCGTGCAGGTCCGCTCGACCTGGTCGCGCCCCTGGAGCTTGTAGAACAGCCCACGCGAGCGGTCGACATCGTGGTACATGAGGTCCACCATGGCCACCTTTGGGTGGGCCAAGGCGACGTCGTGGCGGCGCCGGACCTGCTCGACGAGTCGGTACTTGGCCACCCAGTCGCACTCGCGCCACAATGAGAGCGGGTCGGACTCGAGGCCCTTCAGGCAGTGCTCCCACATGTCGAGGGCCCGATCCTCTTCGGGGGAAAGGCCCCGGCGGTCCCGGAACTTGAGCGCCCGCTCGAGGTACTCGGCCTGGATGTCGAGCGCCCGCATCTCGCGACCGTTGGCCAGCCTGACCCGTCGCTGGCAGGTGATGTCGTGGCTGATCTCCCGGATGGCCCGGATGGGGTTCTCCAAGGTGAGGTCCCGGAGCACCGTGCTCGAGTCCTCCAGCATGGCCAACAGGATGCTGGTCGTGCCGATCTTCAAGAAGGTGGCGTACTCGCTCATGTTGGAGTCGCCCACGATCACGTGGAGCCGGCGGAAGCGCTCCGCGTCGGCGTGGGGCTCGTCGCGGGTGTTGATGATCGGCCGGCTACGGGTGGTGGCCGACGACACCCCCTCCCAGATGTGCTCGGCCCGCTGGCTGATGCAGTAGACCGCGCCGCGGGCCGTCTGGAGGACCTTGCCGGCCCCGGCGAAGACCTGACGGCTCACCAGGAACGGGATGAGCACCTCGGTGTAGCGGTTGAAGTCGTCGTTGCGCTCGGTCAGGTAGTTCTCGTGGCAGCCGTAGGAGTTCCCGGCCGAGTCGGTGTTGTTCTTGAACAAGAAGACGTCGCCGCGGATACCCTCCTCGCGCAGGCGGGACTGGGCCCCGGTGACCAGTTGGGAGAGGATCCACTCCCCCGCCTTGTCGTGGGTCACCAGGTCGGCGATCCGGTCGCACTCGGGGGTGGCGTACTCGGGGTGGCTCCCCACGTCGAGGTAGAGGCGGGCACCGTTCTCCAAGAAGACATTCGAGGACCGGCCCCAGCTGACGACCCGGCGGAAGAGGTAGCGGGCCACCTCGTCGGGGCTGAGCCGGCGCTGGCCGCGCAGGGTAAAGGTCACCCCGTACTCGTTCTCCAGCCCGAAGATGCGCCGGTCCACTGCGGCCACCGTAGTGCTCGCCGCCCGACGGCCGGTTGACGGCGCCCCGGCGAGCCCCGGGGCGACCGAGCTTCAGCCCGGCTCGCCGCCGTCGGTGCGACCCCGCTTGGGCCCCTTGGGGGCGCCGGTGTCCTCAGCCGCCTGGTCGTCGGCCTCGCCCTCGAACCCCGAGGCCGTCTCGGGCCCGGCGGTCGAGGCGCGGGTGGCCGATCGCCCGCCCCGGCCGCCACGGGGCCGGTCCCCCCGACCGAGGAGGGTGGCCAGCTCGTCGTCGGTGATCCGCCGGAAGCTGCGCCGGCCGTTGCGGCGGCTGAGCACGGCCACCTCCAGGTCGCCCGCCCCGAGGGTGCGCTCGGGACCGGCCAGCGCCCGGACGGCGGCACCGAGCGCCCCGGCCAGGTCACGGTCGGCCCGCCAGTCCTCGGCCACCCGTTCGGCGATCGTCTCGGCGTCCCCGCCGAGCACGGCGAAGCGGTCCTCGTCGGTAATGGTCCCCTCGTAGGCGATGTGGTACAGCTGGTCGGGCCGGCCCTCGGCCCCGAGCTCGGCCACCAGGATCTCCACCTCGAGCGGCTTCATCTCGTGGGTGAAGACGTTGCCCAGGAACTGGGCGTAGAGGTTGGCCAGCGAGCGGGCGTCGACGTCCTCGCGGCTGTAGGCGAAGCCCTTGGTGTCGGCGTGGCGGACCCCGGCCACCCTCAGCTGGTCGTACTCGTTGTACTTGCCCACCCCGGCGAAGGCGATGCGGTCGTAGATCTCGCTCACCTTGTGCAGCGAGCGGGACGGGTTCTCGGCCACCATCAAGATGCCCTCGTCGAAGAGGGTGGCCACCATCGACCGGCCCCGGGCGATCCCCTTCTGGGCGTACTCGGCCCGGTCCTTCATGACCTGTTCGGGGGCCACGTAGAAGGGCATGGTCATTGGGGCTCACCTCCCCCGGGGGACCCCGCCCCGAGATGCTCGGCCCGCTTGCGCTCGATCAATGCCGCGAACCGGGCGGCCACCTCGGCCTCGTCCGCCTGGACGTAGCCGTCGGCGGTGACCACGGCGACCAGGGGGTAGATGCCCCGCACCAGGTCGGGGCCGCCAGTGCCGGCGTCCTCGTCGGCCGCCTCGTAGAGGGCCTGGATGGCCAGCTCGACCGCCTCGTCGCGGGTCAGGCCCTCGCGGAAGCCCAGCTTGATCGTCGTCCGGGCGTCACGGCCACCCGAGCCGGTGGCCTGGTAGTCGGCTTCTTCGTAGTGGCCGCCGGTGACGTCGTAGGTGAAGATCCGCCCGGCGCCGCGCCCGAGGTCGTAGCCGGCGAACAGCGGGACCACGGCCAGGCCCTGCATGGCCAGGGGCAGGTGGGAGCGGACCATCTGGGCCAGCTGGTTGGCCTTTCCCTCCAGGCTCAAGGTGAGCCCTTCAACCTTCTCGTAGTGCTCGAGCTGGACCTGGAACAGGCGGACCATCTCGACGGCGAAGCCGGCCGCCCCGGCGATGGCCACGGCCGAGTAGCGGTCGGCCGGGAACACCTTCTCCATGGCCCGGTGGGCGATGGTGTGGCCCTCGGTCGCCCGCCGGTCGCCGGCCATCACGACCCCGTCGGCGAAGCGCAGGGCGACAACCGTGGTGGCGTGGCGCACCGGCAGCGTGGCGTCGGCCCCCGCGGTGACGGGCGGGGACCCCGTCCGTCGAAGAAGGCTGACGAAGTCGGGCCCCGGGTCCTCAGAGAGGGGGAAGATCGGGAGCGCCACGGGCGGCTACTGCCCGCCCTTTTGGACGTAGTTGCGGACGAACTCCTCTGCGTTGTCCTCCAGGACCTCGTCGATCTCGTCGAGGAGGTCGTCGAGCTCCGCCTTGATCTTCTCGCCCCGCTCCGAGGTGGCCGGAGCCTCCTCCGTCACCTCCTCGGCGGTGCGTTCGGTTGTGGTGCTCTTCTTCTTCAGTTCTCGCTCTGCCATGTCCTCATCCCCTCACGAGCTCAGGCGCTCCAGCAACTCTGCCGGGTTGCTGCTCTCGTCGAGCAGCGTCGCCGTATGGTCCGCCGTTCCCTTGAGGGGGTCCATCATAGGGACGCGGCGGAGCGGATCGGTACCGAGGTCGAACACCAGGGAATCCCAGTTCGCGGTGACGACCGCCTCGGGCCAGCGGGCCAGGCAGTTGCCCCGGAACCAGGCCCGGGTCTCGCGGGGTGGTTGGGTGACACTGCGGGCGACCTCGTCGTCGCCGGTCAGCCGCTCCATGCCCAGGCGGGCGTAGAGGGAGCGCTCGGGCCGCAGGTCGTGGTACTGGAGATCCAAGGCGGCGAGGCGGTCGTCGTCCCAGTCGCAGCCGTGGCGGTCCTGGTAGGCCAGCATGATCTGGTGCTTGGCCACCCAGTCCAGTTGCGTGGCCAGGGTCGTCGGGTCTGTCTCGAGGGCATGGAGCACCGACTCCCAGCGGTCGAGCACCATCGTGGCGACCTCGTCGCTCCCGAGGACCGCCAGTCCCTCCTCTTCGGCGTACTTGCGGGCCGCGGTGAACAGCTCCCACTGGATGTCGAGCGCGGTGGCGCTCGAGCCGTCGGCCAGCTCGATCGGGCGGGCCAGGGACAGGTCGGCCGACACCTGGTGGATGGCCCGCACGGGGTCGGCCGGTGAGAGGTCGCGGACCGGGGTGGCGTCGTCTTCGATCATGGCCAGGACCACCGCCGTGGTGCCCACCTTCAAGAGGGTGGACACCTCGGCCAGGTTGGCGTCACCCACGATGACGTGCAGCCGCCGGAAGCGGCGGGGGTCGGCGTGGGGCTCGTCGCGGGTGTTGACGATCGGGCGCTTGAGGGTGGTCTCGAGGCCGACCACCTCTTCGAAGAACTCGGCCCGCTGGGAGATCTGGAATTTCACCTCGGCCGGGTCGAGGGCGGCCGTCTCGACACCGACTTTGCCGGCACCCACCACGATCTGGCGGGTGACGAAGTGGGGCACGATGCCGGCGACCACCTTGGAGAAGGGAACGGCCCGGTCCATGAGGTAGTTCTCGTGGCATCCGTACGAGTTGCCCTTGCCGTCGGAGTTGTTCTTGTAGACGACCACGGCGGGGCTGTCGGGGAACATCCGACCGGCGGCCAGCATCGATCGGCGCAACACCTCCTCGCCGGCCTTGTCGTGGACGACCAGCTGCAGGGGGTCGACGCACTCGGGGGTCGAGTACTCGGGGTGGGCGTGGTCCACGTAGTAGCGGGCGCCGTTGGTGAGGACGGTGTTGGCCAGGTGGGTCTCGACCATCGGCGGCATCGAGCCTTCGCGGGCGAAGCCCCTGGCGTCATTGCCCGGCGTCTCATCCTCGAAGTCCCACCCCGTCCGGCGGTCGGCCTCGGCGGCGTACGCGTTGACCAGCACCGAGGACGCCGCGATGGGGTTGCCGTCTCCACCGGTGGTGTGGATGCCGTACTCGGTCTCGATCCCGCAGACCTTGGGAATGGCCACGGACCGACCCTACCTGGTCCACCTGGCCCCGCCGGTCCATCGGGCGGGGCCGGCGCGCAGCCCGCTCAGAGGTACTGGCCGGTCCCCACGCGCTCGATCGAACGGCCGCCCCGGATGTCCCGGTCCTCGCTGAGCAGGGTCCGGACGTAGACGATGCGCTCCCCCTTCTTGCCCGAGATCCGGGCCCAGTCGTCGGGGTTCGTCGTGTTGGGGAGGTCCTCGTTCTCCTTGTACTCCTGGCGGATCGACTCGACGAGGTCGTCGGTTCGGATGCCGGTACCCTCGTCGGCGATCTCGCGCTTGATGGCCAGCTTCTTGGCCCGGCGGACGATGTTCTCGATCATGGCGCCCGAGGCGAAGTCCCGGTAGAAGAGGACCTCTTTGTCCCCGTTCTGGTAGGTCACCTCCAAGAAGCGGTTGTCGTCGTCGGCCCGGTACATCTCGGTGACCGTGGCCTCGATCATGGCCTGCGAGGTCTTCGCCGGGTCCCCCCCGCCCAGGCGCTCGATGTCCGCCGCGTCGAGTGGCAGGTCGGCGGTCAGGTAGCGGGCGAAGATCTGGGCCGCCGCCTCCTCGTCGGGCCGCTCGATCTTGATCTTCACGTCGAGGCGGCCCGGGCGCAGGATGGCCGGGTCGATCAGGTCCTCGCGGTTGGAGGCGCCGATGACGATGACGTCGCGCAAGGCCTCCACGCCGTCGATCTCGGCCAGGAGCTGGGGGACGATCGTCGACTCCATGTCCGAGCTGATGCCGGTCCCCCGGGTCCGGAAGAGCGAGTCCATCTCGTCGAAGAACACGATGACCGGGACGCCCTCCTCGGCCTTCTCCCGGGCCCGCTGGAACACCAGACGAATCTGGCGCTCGGTCTCCCCGACGTACTTGTTGAGGAGCTCGGGCCCCTTGATGTTGAGGAAGTAGCTCCGGATGTTGGTGTTGCCGGTGGCCTGTGCGACCTTCTTGGCCAGCGAGTTGGCGACGGCCTTGGCGATGAGGGTCTTGCCGCAGCCCGGGGGCCCGTAGAGCAAGATGCCCTTGGGCGCCGGCAGCTTGTAGGAGGTGAAGAGGCGGCGGTGCAGGTACGGGAGCTCCACCGCGTCGGTGATGGCCTCGATCTGGGAGTCCAGGCCGCCCACGTCGGCGTAGGTGATGTCGGGGACCTCTTCGAGCACGAGCTCTTCGACCTCGGGCCGGGGCAGCTTCTCGATGAGGAGCTGGGTCCGGGTGTCCATGAGCACGGCGTCGCCCGCCCGCAGGTGGACGTCGAGGAGCTCTTCGGAGAGCTCGGCCACCCGCTCCTCGTCGGCCCGGGCGAAGACGATGGCCCGGCGGCCGTCCTCCAGGACCTCTTTGAGGGTGACGACCTCACCGGACATCTCGCCGTCGCGCACCAGCACGACGTTGAGCGACTCGTTGAGCACCACCTCGTTCCCCTTGCGCAGCACCCCGGGGTCGATGTCTGGGTGGAGGGCGACGCGCATCTTGCGGCCGCCCGAGAACACGTCGACGGTCCCGTCGTCGTTGACGGCCAGAAAGGTCCCGTAGGCCGCCGGCGGCTGGGTGAGCTTCTCGACCTCCTCGCGCAGCGCCGCCAGCTGTTCTTTGGCCTGCTGGAGGGTGAACGTGAGCTTCTCGTTCTGCGACACCGCATGGGCCAGCTGGCCCTTGGTCTCGAGCAGGCGCTCCTCGAGGGTCTGGACTCGACCGGGGCTCTCTTGGAGCCGCCGGCGCAGGGCGGCGACCTCTTCTTCGGCCTCGAGGAGCCGGGCGCGCAGCGCCTCGAGCTCGGCGCCGCCGTCGCCGTCGAAACCGGGATCCCTTGGGTCAGGCGTCGGACTCACCTCCTCGCGGTCACCGAGCCGGCTTTTGGCCACCATACCGGTCCGACCCAGGCACCGCGCGTCGTCTGGGGAACAGCGGTCGGGTGCCGTCGGGCGCCCCGTGGCCCGGCCCCCGGGGCCCCTGGGCGGGCCGGATCGGCTGGGTGCCCGGGTGTCCGGGAGCCGGCGACTACGCTGGACCTGCCGTTGCAGGCGCCGGCGCCAGGTTTGACGCTTGCCCGCCGACGTCGTTACGGTCCGCGGGCCTGGATCGCCGGCGCTGGCGGAGAACTACCACGACGTCGACTCGCGCCGGACGGCCGAGTGAGGGAAGGCGAGGAATGAAGGTCTGGATCGACCAGGATCTCTGCACGGGAGACGGCCTCTGCGAGGAGATCGCCCCTGCAGTCTTCACCCTGCTCGACGACGGCCTCGCCTACGTCAAAGAGGATGCCGACGTGAAGAACGAGCCGGGCGGCTCAGCCGGCATGGCGGCGGTGCCCGAGGACCTCGAGGACGCCGTGGTCGAGGCGTCCGAGGAGTGCCCCGGCGAGTGCATCTTCATCGAGCGGGATTGAGTCGGGCCGCTCGGACTCGCCCCCTCCGCCGGTCGGTCCTCAGTCGACCAGCAGCCGGGCCGTGGTCAGAAACCCGGTATGGCCGACCATCCGGTGGTCGGGCCGGACCGAGCGGGTCTCGACGTGCCAGGTGCGCCGCAGGATCTCGACGGTGTCGGCCAGGCCCCACGGCCCGGTGCTCAGGGCCTCACGCAACTGGGCGGTCTGGTTGATGGTCGGCAGGTAGGCGAGGAGGATCCCCCCGGTCCGCAGGGCCCCCTCGGCCGGGCCGAGCACCCGCCAGGGCTCGGGGAGGTCGAGCAGGACCCGGTCGAGGTCGACCTCGTCGATGCCCTCGGTCACGTCGCGCAGCTCCACCCGGTAGTCGGCGTCGGGTCCGAGCAGTCCGGCCACGTTCGAGCGGGCCCGCTGCGCGAAGTCCTCCCGGATCTCGTAGCCGACGACCGAAGCCCCGGCCCGCAGCACGGCCATCGAGAGGGCTCCCGAGCCCACCCCGGCCTCAAGCACCCGCTGGCCCGGGCCGATGTCGGCCGCCACCAAGATGGCCCCGAGGTCCTTGGGGTAGATGACCTGGGCCCCCCGGGGCATCTTGAGCACCACGTCGGCCAGGGTGGGCCGCAGGACGAGAAAGCCGCGCCCGGTCGAGCCGTGCACCGTGCTCCCCTCGGGGCGCCCGATCAACTCGTCGTGGGACACGATCCCGGCGTGGGTATGAAACATGGCCCCGGCGACCAGGGTCACCAGGTACCGGCGTTCCTTGGCGTCGACCAGCAGGATCCGTTCGCCGTCGGCCAGCGGCCCACGCCCCCCAGGGCCCCCCACCGCGCTCAGGTGTCCGCTGAGGCCCGGGCCTCGTCGGGGCCGAGCAGGGTCACCAGATAGCGGTCCCCCGCCTTGACCGGCACCGAGGCCACGACGCCCCGTTCGCGTCGCCGGGCCCGGCGCAGGACCCAGATGATCAGCGACAGGGCCAGCCAAGCCCAGTGTCCGCCCTCGCTCCAGCGCTCCAGTCCGGCCCGCCGGAGGCGGCCGAGCACCCAGTCCACGGTCGGGGCCTCAGACCCGGCGGATCTCGACGACGGCCGAGCGCCGCCGCCCCCGCCGCTTGCCGGCCAGGTAGGCCAGCGTCACCACGGCCAGGGCAACCGTGCCGGCGATCAGGGCCATCTGGGGGACCGCCGCGTCGGCGGTCGCCTCTCCTTCGCCGATGACCTGGGAGAACGCCGCCTCCAGGTCGTCGCGGGTGATTCGTCGTCCGTTGGTCTCTGTCGCCATCAGCGCTTCCCTTCCTTGGCCTGCGGGGGCAGCCGGCGGGTGGCCGGCCCGGCGGTGATCCGCCAGACGAAGAGCCCGATGATCACCAGGCCCACGATCGAGACGATCACGTAGGGCAACCACGAGAGGTTGCCGGCGAAGGCCCCGTCGGTCTCGGTCTGCAAGAAACGCAGGAACCCGACCAGCAAGAGGACCAGGCCGACGCACAGGGCCACCGATCCGGCGATCCCGAAGATGAGGAACCGGCCGACCCCCCGGAGGGGCTCGACCGTCTCTTGCTTGACGTAGTCGATGACCAGCTGGACCGTGTCGGCCCCGCTCTGGCGGAGGCGACCGGCGTCCACGTCGGGCTTGGAGCCGAACAGTCCCACTCGGTGCGCTCCTCTCTACGGTCATCGGCGCCGCGCGTCACCGGCGGGGCGCTCGGTTGCCGCCGTTCGTGCAGGTCATCCTCCCCCACCACTCCTTGGCCTGCAACAACCGGCCCGCCGCCGGGTCCACCGGGGCGGGTCAGGCGCGGTCGGTGAACAGGTAGGTCGAGGTGGCCCGGGCCACCAACCGCCCGTCGGCCGTGGTGACCGAGGCCTCCACGAAGGCCACCCGGGCCCCGCCGGAGACCACCACCGCCTCACAGGTGAGCACCGAGCCGACCGGGACCGGGGCGAGGAAACTCACCTTCAACTCGGCGTTGGCGGCGAGGACCCGGCGGCCCTCCACGAAGGTCACGGCCGACGCCCCCATCGACGAGTCGCAGAAGGCGGCGAGGAACCCGCCCTGGAGAACCCCGGTGGGATTGGCGAAGCGCTCGTCGGCGGTCATCCGCCAGGTCGTCCGGCCCGGCTCGGCCTTGTCGGTGCAGAGCATCCCGAGCGTCAGATCGCTGTTGGGGGGCACCTGCATCCGCCGGGTCCGGCCGGCCGCGCCCCCAGGTGCCACGACCCGACGATAGAGCGTGCCCGGCCCCCGGGTGGGCCCCTCTGCGGGCGGCCGAGAAATGGGTAGGGTGAGCCCATGTCCGGCACGGCGCAGCCGATCGTCGACGACGCGGCGGTCGAACAGCTCGGGATCAACGTCATCCGGGGCCTGGCGATGGACGCGCCCGAGGCGGCGAAGTCGGGGCACACCGGCACCGCCATGGCCCTCGCCCCGCTGGCCCACGTGCTGTGGACCCGGGTCATGCGCCACGACCCGAGCGACCCGACGTGGCCCGACCGCGACCGCTTCGTCCTCTCGAACGGCCACGCGTCGATCCTGTTGTACTCGATGCTCTACCTCACCGGCTACGACCTGTCCCTCGACGACCTCAAGGCCTTCCGCCAATGGGGGTCGAGGACCCCGGGCCACCCCGAACGCCGTCACACCCCGGGGGTGGAGGTGACCACCGGCCCCTTGGGCCAGGGAGTGGCCAACGGGGTGGGGATGGGCATCGCCGAGCGGTTCTTGCGCTCCAAGTTCGGCCCCGACGTGGTGGACCACCACACCTTCGTCTTCGCCGGGGACGGCTGCTTCGAAGAGGGCATCTCCCACGAGGCGGCCTCTTTGGCCGGGCACCTCCAACTGGGCCGGCTGGTCTACGTCTACGACGACAACCACATCTCGATCGACGGCCCGACCGAGTTGGCCTACACCGACAACGTCCCCGAGCGTTTCGCCGCCTACGGCTGGGACGTCGACACGGTGGGCGAGGTGGCCAACGACACCGTGGCGCTGGAACGGGCGCTGCGCCGGGCCATGGCCGTCGAGGACAGGCCGTCGCTCATCGTGCTGCGCAGCCACATCGGCTGGCCCTCGCCACACCTCACCGACACCAACAAGGCGCACGGGGACCCCTTCGGGACCGACGAGATCCGCCTGACCAAGCAGATCCTGGGCCTCCCGCCCGACGAGACCTTCTGGGTGCCCAACCAGGTGCTCGAGATGTACCGGCGCTGCATACCGAGGGGCCAGGCCATGCGGGCGCGTTGGGAGGATCGCTTCGACGCCTGGGACGGGGACCGAGCGGCCTGGGACGCCGCCTGGGCCGGGCGGGGTCTGGTCGGCTGGGAGGCCAAACTGCCCAGCTTCGAGGCGGGCCAGCAGATCGCCACCCGCAAGGCCGTCAACGCCTGCCTGACCGCCACCCAGGACCTGATCCCGGGGCTGGTAGCCGGTGCGGCCGACCTCACCGGCAACACCGGCATGAAGCTGAACGACGCCGACGAGCAGGAGCGCCAACACCCCGGTGGCCGCCAGGTCTACTACGGCATCCGCGAGCACGGCATGGGGGCGGTGATGACCGGCATGTCCCACCACGGCGGTGTGCTGCCCGTCGGGGGGACGTTCTTCGTATTCAGCGACTACATGCGCGGTGCCGTGCGGCTGGCCGCGCTCTCGAGGGCCCACGTCATCTACTCGTGGACCCACGACTCGGTGGGCCTGGGCCAGGACGGCCCGACCCACCAGCCGATCGAGCAGCTGGCCTCCCTGCGGGCCATGCCCGGCCTCCAGGTGGTGCGCCCGGCGGACGCTAACGAGTCCGCGCAGGCCTGGCGGCTCGCCGTCGACGGCGAGGAGCCCACCGCCCTCGTGCTCACCCGCCAGGGGATCCCGGTCCTGGCCGAGACGGCCGAGCGGGCGGCCGACGGCGTGGCCCGGGGCGGCTACGTGCTTTCGGACCCCGAAGGCGGCCCGCCCGAGGTGGTCTTGGTGTCGACGGGCAGCGAGGTCCACGTGTGCCTCGGGGCGGGGTCGCTGCTCGGCGCCTCGGGGGTCCGGGCCCGGGTGGTCTCGCTGCCGTGCTGGGAGTGGTTCGAGGACCAGGACCGGGCCTACCGGGCCGAGGTCCTGCCGCCGGGGATCCCCCGGCTCGGGGTGGAGGCGGCGGCGTCGTTCGGGTGGGACCGCTACGCCGACGCCAGCGTCTCGATCGACACCTTCGGCGCGTCGGCCCCCGGCGAGGTGGCCCTGGCCAAGTTCGGCTTCACCCCCGAACACGTGGCCGACTGCGCCCGGGCACTCCTGGGGGGCGACCCGCTGCCGCCGACCGACGCCGCGAGGGAGGACCGGGCCGCCCGTGGGGTGACCGGGACCCCCGACGCCCACGGCTGATGGGCCGGGCCGCAACGAAGCGCCCGGGCCCGCTCGGCCCGCGCCGCGGGCCGCACCGCCGTCCACGCCAAGGAGGATGCCCATGACCCGCCTGAACGAGCTCTACGACCGCTGCGGCCAGAGCCCCTGGCTCGACAACCTGCGCCGGGACTGGCTCGACAGCGGCCGGTTGGCCGAGCTGGTCGCCCAGGGGATCCGCGGCATCACCTCCAATCCGACCATCTTCGCCAAGGCCATCGAGGGCGAGGACGCCTACGACGAGCAGTTCGCGTCGTTGGTGCCCAGGGTCTCGGTCGAAGACGCCTACTGGGAACTGGTGGTGCGCGACATCACCGACGCGCTCGAGGTCATGGGACCTGTCCGTGCCAGCAGCGGGGGTGCCGACGGGTTCGTCTCCTTGGAAGTGGCGCCCTCGCTGGCCAACGACACCGCCGGCACCGTCAAGGCCGCCCAGGCGCTGCACCGCCGGATCGCCAAGCCGAACCTGTTGGTCAAGGTGCCCGGCACCGAGGCCGGCGTGCCGGCGGTCCGCCAGCTGATCGGCGACGGCCACTCGATCAACGTCACCCTCATCTTCGGGCTCGAGCGTTACGACGCGGTGATCGAGGCCTACCTGGCCGGACTCGAGGCGCTCGCCGCCACCCCGGGGGCCGACCTGTCGAGCGTGGCCAGCGTGGCCTCGTTCTTCGTTAGCCGGGTCGACACCGAGGTCGACCGGCGCCTGGAGGCGCTGGCCGGGGGCCCCGACGGCACCAAGGAGATCCTGGCCCTGCGCGGACGGGCCGCGGTGGCCCAGGCCCAGGTGGCCTACCAGCACTTCACGAAGGCCTTCGCCGGGCCGCGCTGGGAGGCCCTGGCCGCCAAGGGAGCCCGGGTGCAGCGTCCACTGTGGGCTTCCACCTCGACCAAGAACCCCGCCTACCCGGACCTGCTCTACGTCGACACCCTGATGGGGCCCGACACGGTCAACACCATGCCGGACCAGACGATCGAGGCCTTCGTGGACCACGGCACGGTGATCCGGACCGTCGACGCCGATCCCGAGGAGGCCGAGGCCGTGCTCGCCCGCCTGGCCGACGCCGGGATCGACTTCGGCGACGTCGCGGCCACCTTGGAGGACGAGGGTGTCCATTCCTTCGCCAAGTCCTTCGACGAGCTGCTCCAGACCCTGACCGACAAGGCCAACGCCTTGGGTTCGGGGGGGACCGGCGCAGGCGGCCCGGCGCCGACGGGCGCCTGACCCAGACTGGCACCGGGACCGGACCCAGCACCCAGCCCCGAGCACCCGGCCCGAGCACCCAACCCAATCCGAGAAGCCGACAAGGAGCACACGACCATGGAGCAGCGACCCCTCGGCGGTGGTCACCGGTGACCACCACGGCCTCGGTCCCCATCCTCACACCGCCGAAGCAGACGCCGCCGCTGGCCCTGGTGATCTTCGGGGCCTCGGGCGACCTCACCTCGCGCAAGATCCTCCCGGCCCTGGCCAACCTGGCCGACCGTGGTCGCCTCAACGAGAACTTCACCGTGATCGGCGTGGCCCGCACCCAGTGGACCGACGAGGAGTTCCGCAAGGTGGCGCTCCAAGACGTGCCCTCGGCCGGTGAGGCGTGGCGCAAGCTGGTCGGGCGGTTCCGCTACGTCGCCGGCGAGTACGCGTCGCCCGAGACCTTCGACAAGCTCCGGGACCGGCTCAGCGAGGCGGACGCCGAGTACGGCACCGCCGGCAACCGGGTCTTCTACCTGGCCACCATCCCCCAGGCCTTCGCCATGGTGGCCGGGGCCCTGGCCAAGGAGGGTTGCAGCATCCCCGGTCCCGGGGGGACGTTCGCCCGGCTGGTGGTCGAGAAACCCTACGGACGGGACCTCAAGAGCGCCCTCGAGCTCGACGCGGCGGTGCACCAAGCCTTCGACGAGAGCCAGATCTTCCGGATCGACCACTACATGGGCAAAGAAACCGTCCAGAACGTGCTGGCGCTCCGCTTCGCCAACGCCATCTTCGAGCCGATCTGGAACCGCCGTTACGTCGAGCAGGTCCAGATCACGGTGGCCGAGAGCCTGGGTGTCGAGCACCGGGGCGGCTTCTACGAGACGGCGGGGGCTCTGCGCGACATCGTGCAGAACCACGTGATGCAGGTGCTGGCCCTCACCTTGATGGAGCCCCCGACCGGGATGGACGCCGACCACATCCGCGACGAGAAGGTGAAGCTTCTCAAGGCCATCGACATCCCGACCCCCGACGAGGCGGTCGACAAGTCGGTGCGTGGCCAGTACACGGCGGGGGTGGTCGACGGCAAGGCCGTCCCGGGGTACCGGGACGAAGATGGGGTGGCCCCCGACAGCGTGACCGAGACCTACGTCGCCCTGCGCCTCAGGGTGGAGAACTGGCGCTGGGCGGGGGTGCCCATCTACGTGCGCACCGGCAAGCGGCTGCCGGCCCGGGTCACCGAGGTGGCCCTGCAGTTCCACAGCGTCCCGTTCCTCGCCTTCGAGGGCGAGCTAGCCCGACAGCTGCGGCCCAACACCCTGGTGCTTCGGATCCAGCCCCACGAGGGCATCAGCCTGCACTTCGGGGCCAAGATGCCGGGCGAAGCCTTTAGGGTGCAGTCCGTGGCCATGGACTTCGAGTACGACCAGGCCTTCGCCGGCATCCCCGAGACCGACGGCTACCCGCGGCTGCTCAACGACGTGATGATCGGCGACGCCACCTTGTTCATCCGCACCGACGAGGTCGAACAGGCCTGGCGCATCGTCGATCCCTACCTCCAGGCCTGGTCCGAGCCCGGGGGCGGCCTGCACTACTACGCCGCGGGGACCTGGGGCCCCCACATCGCCGACCTCCTGCTCGAGCGTTCCGGGGACTCGTGGCGGGTGCCCGAGCTTTGAGCACCGAGCCGACGACGGGCGCCCCGGGACCCGGGCCGGCGGCGCCGGTGCCCGACGTGCCGGCGGCCTTCGCCCAGACCCTGGCCGAGGCGTTCGCCTCGCGCCCGGGGCCGGGCTTCTCGCTCGTGCTCTCGGGCGGCCCGACGGCCCGGGCCTGCTACGAGCGGGCGGCGGCCCTCCCGGCGTCGAGCGTGGACTGGGGCCGGGTGGACGTCTACATGGGCGACGAGCGGATGGTCCCCCCCGACGACCCCGACGCCAACCAACGCCTGGTCCGAGAGGCCCTCGTCGACCCGGTGGGCGGCGTACGGTCCTTCACCCCGATGCCCACCGAGGGCGCCCCCGAGGACTGCGCGGCCGCCTACGAGAAGGTCATCGCCCGCCTGCTGGCCACCGAGGGGATCGACCTCATCCACCTGGGCATGGGGCCCGACGGCCACACGGCCTCGCTCTTCCCGGGCGCCCCCACCCTGTCGGCTCCCCCCGACCGCCTGGTGGCGGCCACCGAGGACCCCAACGGGGTCAATCCCCACCCCCGCCTCACCTTGCTCCTGGGGGCGATCAACCGGGCCCGCCTGGCCGTGTTCACGGTGAGCGGCCCGACCAAGCGCGGCGCGCTGGCCGCCCTGCGGGCGGGCCGGGACATCCCCGCCGCCCGGGTGCGGGCCGGGGCCGTGCGCTGGCTGGTCGACCCGGCGGCCTTCGGCGGGCCGGCCCGGTGACCACCACCGCCCCCGCCCCGGCCGAGTTGCTCGAGGCCCCGCTGGCCGAGCTGGTGGACGCGGCGGCCGGCGTGCGCGACCGGGCCCACGGCCGCCGGGTCACCTACTCACCCAAGGTCTTCATCCCCCTTACCATGCTGTGTCGCGACCGCTGCGGCTACTGCACCTTCGCCAAGGCCCCGGCCCGCCTGGCCGCCCCTTACCTGGGGCGCGACGAGGTGCTGGCCCTCGCCCGGGCCGGGGCCGACGCCGGTTGTCACGAGGCGCTGTTCACCTTGGGCGAGCGACCGGAGCTCCGCTACGGGGCGGCGGCGGCCTGGCTGGCCGAGCACGGCCACAACTCGACGGTCTCCTACCTGGTCGAGATGTGCGGGGCGGTGCTCGAAGAGACCGGCCTGCTCCCTCACGCCAACGCCGGGGCCCTGTTCGACGAGGAGTTGGCCGCCCTGCGCCCGGTCACCGCCAGCCAGGGGATGATGCTCGAGACCCTGACCGAGGACCTGGCCGCCCACCGGCGGGCCCCCGACAAGGAGCCGGCCCGCCGCCTGGCCACCTTGGAGGCGGCCGGGCGCCTGGCCGTCCCGTTCACCACCGGCATCCTCGTCGGGATCGGCGAGTCCCGGGCCGACCGGCTGGCCACCCTGGTGGCGGTCGCCGAGTCCCACGCCCGCCACGGCCACGTCCAGGAGGTGATCGTCCAGAACTTCCGTGCCCAAGGGGGGCACCGCCATGGCCGCGCACCCGCCGTGCCCACCCGACGAGCTGCGCTGGTCGATCGCCGCCGCCCGTCTCGTGCTCCCCCCCGAGATCCACCTCCAGGCCCCGCCCAACCTCTCCGACGACCTGGCCCCGCTGCTCGAGTCCGGCATCGACGACTGGGGCGGGGTGTCGCCGGTCACCGTCGACCACGTGAACCCCGAGCGGGCCTGGCCCGCCCTCGAGGTGCTGGCGTCGGCCACCGAGGCGGCCGGGCACACCCTGGCCCCCCGGCTCACCGTCTACCCCGAGTTCGCCCGGGAGCCCGAGCGCTGGCTCGACCCGGCGGTGCGTTTCGGGGTCCTCGACGCCAGCGACGCCGAGGGTCTGGCCCGCGACGCGCCCTGGTGCTCGGGCGGTGAGGCGCATCCGCCGGACCTCCTCGGACCGACGACCGACACCCACCACCCCGGGCCCGGCCGGCGTCGCGCCCCGGCCCCGGTGTCCGGGGCCCTCGGTGAGGTGCTGGCCGGTGTGGACCTCGGCCAGGAGGTCGGCGAGGACGAGATCGTGACCTTGTTCTCGGCGCGGGGCCCCGAGGTGCGGGCGGTGGCCGAGGTGGCCGACGAGCTGCGCCGCCGGGCCGTCGGCGACGAGGTCACCTTCGTGCACAACCGCAACATCAACTACACCAACGTGTGTACCTTCAAGTGCCGGTTCTGCGCCTTCTCGAAGGGGCCGCTCTCGCTCAACCTGCGGGGGGCGCCGTACCTGCTCGACCTCGACGAGATCACCCGGCGGGTCGACGAGGCCGAGCGCCTCGGGGCGACCGAGGTGTGCCTCCAGGGGGGCATCCACCCCAACTTCGACGGCGAGTACTACCTCGACGTGCTGGGGGCGGTGCGGGCGGCCTCCCAACGCATCCACATCCACGGCTTCACCGCGCTCGAGGTGACCGAGGGGGCCCGCCGCTCGGAGGTGCCCCTGGCCGAGTACCTGGTCCGCCTGAGAGAGGCCGGGCTCAAGACCCTGCCCGGGACGGCGGCCGAGATCCTCGACGACGAGGTCCGGGCCGTCTTGTGCCCGGACAAGATCGACACCGACCAGTGGCTCGAGGCCCACCGGACGGCCCACGCCGTCGGCCTGCGCTCCAACGTGACCATCATGTTCGGGGCGGTCGAGCACCCCCGGAGCTGGGCCCGCCACATCGTGGTCACCCGTGACCTCCAGCGCCAGACGGGCGGCTTCACCGAATTCGTGCCCCTCCCCTTCGTCCACATGGCCACACCCCTCTACCTCCAGCGGCGGTCCCGGCGCGGGCCCACCTTCCGCGAGGCGTTGCTGATGCACGCCGTGGGGCGCATCGCCTACCGGGGGGCCATCGACAACATCCAGGCCAGCTGGGTGAAGACTCGGGGTGGCCGGGGCGCGCCAGGTGCTCTGCGCCGGGGTGAACGACCTGGGCGGCACCTTGATGGACGAGAACATCTCGCGGGCCGCCGGGGCCAGCCACGGCCAGCGGATGGGGGTGGAGGACCTGACCGAGTTGGTCGCCCCCCTCGGGCGCCCCCTCGTGCAGCGGACCACCCTCTACGGGCGGCCCCCGGCGCCGGCCGGCGCCACCCGGTGAGCCCCCCGACCCCCGGGGCCGCCGACGGGGGTCCTCCCGACCTGCTGGCCGGGGCCGAGCGGCCCGACCCGGCGGCCATCGACGCCGCCTTCGGCGCCCTGGCCGGCGAGCGACCGCTCTCGAACGCCCAGCGCGACCTGTTGCGCTCGATGCTGTCGGTGATCTGGGACCTGGGCCGCGAAGGCATCGAGACCGGCGACCTCAAGATCGCCGACGCCGCCCTGGCCGAGATGACCGAGGCCTTCCGGGTGTTCCGCCCCTACCGCCACGTCCGCAAGCTGACCATGTTCGGTTCGGCGCGGACCCAGCCCGAGGACCCGGTCTACGTGTTGGCCCGGGACCTGGCCCGGCACCTGGCCGACGCCGGATGGATGGTCATCACCGGGGCCGGTCCGGGCATCATGGCGGCCGGGATCGAAGGAGCCGGCCGCGACCGCTCGTTCGGGGTCAACATCCGGTTGCCCCACGAGGAGGGGGCCAACCCTTTCATCGCCCAGGACCCCAAGCTGGTCGAGATGCGCTACTTCTTCACCCGCAAGCTCATGTTGATCAAAGAGTCCCACGGCTACGCGGTGCTCCCGGGCGGCTTCGGCACCCAGGACGAGTGCTACGAGCTGCTCACCTTGATCCAGACCGGCAAGGCCGAGCCGGCGCCCATCGTCCTGGTCGAGACCCCGGGCGCCTCGTACTGGGAGGGCTGGGAGGAGTTCTTGGTGCGACAGGCCATCGCGCCGGGCTGGGTCTCGCCCGAGGACCGGGCCCTGTACCGGCTGGCCGACTCGGTGGAGGCGGCGGCGGCCGAGGTCCTCGGCTTCTACCGCAACTACCACTCGTGCCGCTGGGTCGGCGACCTGCTGGTCCTCCGGCTCGAGACGGCGCCCTCGAAGGCCGAGCTGGTCGACCTCAACCGCCGCTTCGCCGACATCGTCACCTCGGGCTCCATCCGGGCGGCCTCGCCGTTCCCGCCCGAGCGTTCGAGCAACGACCACCTCGAGCTCCCCCGGGTGGCCTTGCGCTTCGACAAGTTCCACTTCGCCCGGCTGCGTACCCTGATCGACGCCCTCAACGAGTGCACCGGCGCCTAGTCGTTCTGCCCGGGGCCCTTCAGGGGCCCTCGGGTTCGCCCGGCGGCCCGGCCAGCAGCGCCGCCGCCTTCTCGACCGCCCGGCGGGCCCGGGTGATGCGGCGCTCGGCTGCCGCCGCGGCCGGTGCGCCGGGGTCCTCGGGGTCGGTCGCCCGCCGCAGCCGGTCGAGGGCCAGGTCGGCCAGCTGCTCGGCCAGGGCCCGCAGCTCGGCAGCCAGGCGGTCGAGGTCGTCGCTCACCGGTCCGGGGTCCCGGTCAGCACCCGAGGGGCCCGGTCAAAGGTCGCGGGGGATCTCGAGGGTCTCGACGTCGAGCTTCCCCTCGGTGTAGCGGGCCCGGACCACCTTCTTGTCGAACTTGCCGACCGAGGTCTTGGGGACCTCGTCGACGAAGGTCCAGCGCTCGGGGATCCACCACCGGGCGACGCGGCCCTCGAGGAACTCGACCAGCTCGAGGGCGCTCGGCGAGGCGCCCTCGGCCGCAACGACACAGGCCAGCGGCCGCTCCTGCCAACGGGCGTCGGCCACCGCCACCACCGCCGCCTCGAAGACGTCGGGGTGGGCCATGACCTCGTTCTCGAGCTCGACCGAGGAGATCCATTCGCCCCCCGACTTGATGACGTCCTTTGTGCGGTCGCTGATCTGCATGTAGCCCAGGCGGTCGAGGGTGCCGACGTCACCGGTCCGCAGCCATCCGTCGTTGAAGCGGTCGGGGTCGGGGTCCTTGTAGTACGAAGCGGTGACCCACGGGCCGCGGATCTCGAACTCGCCGACCGATTCGCCGTCGTTGGGGAGGATGGCACCGTCGTCGGCCACCACCCGCACCTCGACGCCCGGTACGATCCGGCCCGCCTTGACCCGGTACTCGATCTCCTCGTCGGCCGGGCAGCCGGCCGGGGGCAGGGCCAGGGCGGCCAGCGGGCTGGTCTCGGTCATCCCCCACCCCTGGGTGAGGGGGATCCCGACCCGGTCCCTGAAGGCCTCGATCAGGGTGCGCGGGACGGCCGAGCCACCGGCGGTGACGTGGCGGAGCGAGGAGAGGTCGACCTCCTTCTCGCCGGCCACCCGCAGCAGGTCGTTCCAGATGGTGGGCACGCCGCAGGCCAGGGTCGGCCGCTGCTCGCTGATGATCTTGGTCAGGGGCTCGCCTTGGAGGAACATCTGGGGCATCAACAGGTCGGTGCCGCTCATCCACGCCGCATAGGGCGTGCCCCAGGCGTTGGCGTGGAACATGGGCACGATGACCAAGATCCGGTCGGCCTCGGTCATGCCGATCGAGGCGGCCGACGTCTCGGCCATGGTGTGCAGCACCGTCGAGCGGTGGCTGTAGACGACCCCCTTGGGGTTGCCGGTGGTCCCGCTCGTGTAACACATGGCCGCGGCGTCCCGTTCGTCGAACTCGGGCCAGTCGTAGCCGGGATCCTCGGCGGCCAGGAGCTCCTCGTAGGAGAGGGTGTCGCCCAACGCCGCGGTGTCCCCCTCGCCGACCACGATCACCGTCTCCACCGACTTGAGGTCGTCGTAGACCGCGCGACAGCAGTGGGATCAGCGAGGCGTCGACGATGATCACCTTGTCCTCGGCGTGGTCGATGACGTAGGCGAGCTGCTCGGGGAAGAGCCGGATGTTGAGCGTGTGCAGCACGGCGTCCATGGAGGGGATGGCCAGGTAGGCCTCCATGTGGCCCTGGTTGTTCCAGCAGAACGTGCCCACCCGGTCGCCCGGGCCCACGCCGAGGCGGCCCAGGGCCTTGGCCAGCCGCTCGGCCCGCTCGGCCACCTCGACGAACGAGGCGGTTCGGTACCCGTCGGCCTCGACGGTGATCACCGAGCTGTCGCCGTGGACCGCCCGGCCGTGACGGAGGATGCCGCTGATCAGGAGCGGGCCGTCTTGCATGGTGCTTCGCATCTGGTCCCTTTCGAGGTTCGGTCCGGTTGCAGCGTAGTGCGGCCTCCACCGGGCGAACCCTGGCCGCCGGAAGCGGGGCGTCCGAGACCGGGCGCCGGGCCGACCGTTCGGTCGCGGGGTTGGCACGGTCGTGGAGGTCACAGCGTGGGTCGTCTGCTCGGCGTGGTGGCCGCCGGCATGGTGGTGGCGTCGGTGGCCCTGGGGGGCTGCGTGAGCGTGGTGGTCGGGGCCCTCGGGTCCCCGGGAGGCGCCGGGGTCGACCCGGACCCCGGGTCGGGGACGGGCGGGCCGGCCGTGCCGGCCTCGTGGGTCGAGCTCGACCAGGCGGCCGCCGCCCTGTGCCCGGGGTTGTCGTGGAGCGTGCTGGCGGCGATCGGCCGGGTCGAGAGCGACAGCGGTCGGTCGAGCCTTCCGGGGGTGTCGAGCGGGGCCAACGGGGCCGGGGCCGAGGGCCCGATGCAGTTCGAGCCGGCGACCTTCGCCGAGTACGCCACCGTGGGCCCGGGCGGCGCCGTCCCGCCCTCCCCCTACGACCCGGTCGACGCCGTCTACAGCGCGGCCACGATGCTGTGCGACAACGGCGGGGGCAGTGCCTCGGGGCTCCCGGGCGCCATCTTCGACTACAACCACTCGACCGTCTACGTCGACACCGTGCTCGTCTTGGCCCAGGCGCTGGCCGCCGACCCGGCGCTGGGCTCGGTGCCGGCGGTGGCGCTGGCCTTCGCCGCCTCGGCGTTCGGGGTCCCCTACGTGTGGGGCGGCACCGGCCCGGGCGGCTACGACTGCTCGGGGCTGGTCCAGGCCGCCTACCGGGCGGCCGGGGTGACGCTGCCCCGGGTGGCCCAGGACCAGTTCGACGCCGGGCCGGCGGTGGCGCTCGGCGCGGCCGAGCCGGGTGACCTGGTGTTCTTCGGGGACTCGGCCAGCGGCGTCGAGCACGTCGGCCTCTACGTCGGGTCGGACACGATGATCGACGCCCCCTACACCGGGACCGTGGTGCGCGAGGACCCGCTCGGCACCGACCTGGTGGGGGTGACCCGGCCCGGCGGTTGACGGGCCAGCTCAGCCCTCGGCCAGGGCGGCGGCCCGGTCGGCCATGGCCGGTGCCCCGAGCAGGTCGCACACGGCGGGGAAGTCCGGGGTCGGCCCGGCCCAGGCCAGCGCACCGACATCGGCCAGCAGCGACCGGTCCAGCCGCAAGGTGGCCAGGTCGCAGAAGAGCCCGGCCAGCTCGCGCTCGGCGGCCAGGGTGGCGGCCAGGCGGGGTGCCCCGCGCACCGCCTCGCGCACGGCGGGATCCCAGTCCGAGACCTGGTCGGGGATGGCGTCGAGGTGCTCGTAGTGGGACACGACGGCCGCCGCCGAGCGCTTGCCCCACCCCCGCAGGCCCGGGAAACCGTCGGCCGAGTCGCCGACCAGGGCCAAGTAGTCGGGGATCGACGCCGGCGAGACGCCGAACTTCTCGCGCACCCCGTCCTCGTCGGTCTCGGTGCCCGAGCGCCGGTCGAGCTGGACCACCCGCCGGCCGCGCACGCACTGGGCCAGGTCCTTGTCGGGGGTGCAGAGCACGACCTGGTCGACCGCCGGGTCGTCGGCCGCCACGGCGGCGGCCGAGCCGAGGGCGTCGTCGGCCTCGAGGTCGACCATGGGCCACACCAGCACCCCGAGGGCGCGCGAACGCCGCCTCGAGCAGCTCGAACTGGGCCAGGAGCTCGGGGGGGACCCCCTCGGCGGTCTTGTAGGCCGGCCACAGGTCGTTGCGGAACGACTCGATGACGTGGTCGGTGGCCACCCCGAGATGGGTGTTGCCGGACGCCAGCATCGAGAGCACGCTCGTGACCACCCCCCGGGTCGCCGCGATCTCGGTGCCGCCGGCGCTCTTCTTGGGAGGCTGGCCGAAATGGTGGCGGAACAGCTCGTAGGTCCCGTCGACCAGGTAGACTCGCACCCGACTAGGTCTCCCTTCCCCGCAGCCGCCGGTAGTCGCGCACCAGCGCCGCGGTCGAGCTGTCGTGGCCCGAGAGGTCGGGGGCCGCCGGTCCGCTCAGAGCGGGGGCCAGCTCCTTGGCCATCACCTTTCCGAGCTCGACCCCCCACTGGTCGAACGAGTCGATCCCCCAGACGGCGCCCTCGGTGAACACGGTGTGCTCGTAGAGGGCGACCAGTTGGCCGAGGACCGAGGGGGTGAGCTTCCCGGCCAGGATGGTCGAGCTGGGCCGGTTGCCCGGCATCACCTTGTGGGCCACCACCTCAGCCGGGGTGCCGTCGGCGGCCACCTCGGCCGCCGACTTGCCGAAGGCGAGGGCGGCGGTCTGGGCCAGACAGTTGGCCACCAGCAGGTCCTGCTGGACGCCGGTCTCGTGGGTGCCCTCGGCGAAGCAGATGAAGTCGGCCGGCACGAGCCGGGTCCCCTGGTGCAGCAGCTGGTAGAAGGCGTGCTGGCCGTTGGTGCCCGGCTCGCCCCAGAAGATCTCCCCGGTGTCCCCCCACACCGCCGAGCCGTCGAGCCGCACCGACTTGCCGTTCGACTCCATGGTCAGCTGCTGGAGGTAGGCCGGGAAGCGGGCCAGGCGCTGGCTGTAGGGCAGCACGGCGTGGGTCTGGGCACCGAAGAAATTGTTGTACCAGACGTTGAGCATCCCGCAAAGGACCGGCATGTTCGACTCGAGGGGGGCGCGCAGGAAGTGCTCGTCGACGGCCCGGAACCCGGCCAGCATCTCGGCGAACTGCCCGGGACCGATGGCCACCATCAGCGAGAAGCCGATCGCCGCGTCGAAGGAGTAGCGACCGCCCACCCAGTCCCAGAACTCGAGCATGTTGGCCGGGTCGATCCCGAACTCGGCCACCCCCTCCTCGTTGGTCGACACCGCCACGAAGTGCCGGGCCACCGCCTCGGGTCCGGCCCCCACCCCGTCGAGCAGCCAACGGCGGGCCGCCGCCGCGTTGGTCATGGTCTCGAGCGTGGTGAAGGTCTTCGAGCTCACCACGAACAGGGTCCGGGCCGGGTCCAGGTCCTGGGTCTTGGACCACAGGTCGACCGGGTCGATGTTCGAGACGAAACGGTTGGTGATGCCGGGCTCGGCGTAGTCGGCCAGGGCCTCGGTCGCCATGGCCGGCCCGAGGTCCGATCCCCCGATCCCGATGTTGACCACCGCGGCGATCCTCTCGCCGGTGTGCCCGGTCCAGGCCCCCGAGCGGATCCGGTCGGCCAGGTCGCCCATCTTGGCCAGCACCCGGTGGACGTCGGCCACCACGTCCTGGCCGTCGACCACCAGATGCTCGCCCGGCGGCATGCGCAGGGCCACGTGGAGCACGGCGCGGTCCTCGGTCGTGTTGATGTGGCGCCCGGCGAACATGGCGTCACGCCGTTCGGCCACGCCGGCCCGACGGGCGACCGTGGCCAGCAGGCGCAGGGTCTCGGCAGTGGCCCGGTGCTTGGAATAGTCCAGGTGGAGGTCGGCCGCGTCGAGCACCATCGTGGCGCCCCGGTCCGGCTCGGCCTCGAAGAGCTCCTTGATGGTGGTGTCACGCAGCCCGGCGAAATGGGCGGCGAGTGCTCGCCACTCCTCGGTGGCGGTGATGTCGACCACGTCGGTCATGGGGCCTCTCTTTCACGGCGGGATCCGGGGCCGGCGGTGAGGAACTCGATCACCGCAGGGTAGGCCGTCGGGTCCTGGGCCAAGAACAGGTGCCCCCCGTCGAACAGGCGCAGCTCGCTCCCGGCGATGGCCCCGGCCAGGCGGCGGGCGTTGGCCGGCGGGGCGATGCCGTCGGTCCGGCCCCCCGCCACCAAGGTGGGACAGCTGATCCGCCCCAGGCGCTCGAAGGTGTCGTGGCCGGCCCGGGCCCCGAGCTGGAGGCTGGCCCCGCTCGGGCCCCCGCCGCCGGGCGGCCGTGCGGACCGGGGGGCCGCGTGGCGGGCGAGGTCCGCCAGCCGGGCCCACTGGGCCGGGTTGGCCTCCCGCCACGCGGCGTCGTGGCGGGTGTCGAGGAGCTCGGTGAGGCGCTCGATGCGCTCGCCGGGTGCGAGGTCCTCGAGGGTCTCGAGCGGAAACGACGACCCGCCGGCCCCGCCGGCCGACGTGCAGGCCAAGACGAGCCGGCGAACCATGCTCGGCCGGGTCACGGCCAGCTCCTGGGCCACCATGCCCCCGAAGGAGATCCCGAGCACGAGGGCCCCGTCCCAGCCGAGGGCGCCGAGGAGCCCGGCGGCGTCGGCGGCGTAGTCGGCCATCGACCAGGGCCCGGGCGGGACCGAGCTCTGTCCCTGGCCACGCTGGTCGTAGGCGGCGACCTCGAAGGAGGCACCGAGGGGGCCGTCGATCCGGGGGACGACCCGCAGGTCCCCGCCCGTCCCCGAGATGACCAGGAGCCGGGGCCCGGTCCCGTGGACCTCGTAGTAGAGCTCGACGGGGGCTCCCCCGCCGGGCGCCCCCACCGTGCAGCGGGCCACCGCCGGCTACCGTCGCCTCTCGCTCGCCATGGGCCCCCTCGGATCGGGCGTCGGGAACTAGGTTGCTCTCACCGTACAAGCCCGACCGGGCCGCCCGGCCCTGCGGCGGACGCCCGGGACGGGTCGGTGGGACCGAGATCGAGGAGACCGGCTTTGGGGACGTTCGGCCACGTCGAGGGCACGACGCCGACGCTGCCGGCCGGCACGGCGCAGCGGTGAGTGGCCCGGCGGTGGTGATCGGCGGGGGCTCGGGCATCGGGGCGGCGGTGGTCCGGCGCCGGCGAGCGGCCGGTGACGACGTGGTGGTCTGGGACATCGCCGGGGAGCGCGACGTCACCTGTGACCTCGCCGACCCGGCCCAGATCGACGCCGCCACCGAGGCGACCCTGGGCTCGGCGGGTGTGCCGGCCTCGGTGGACGTCACGGTGGGCATCGGTCACCGCGCCCCGCTCGACTCGGCCACCAGCGCCGAGTGGGACCGGGTGATGGGGGTCAACGTCCGCGGCCCGTGGCTGGCCATGCGGGCCCTCGCCCGGTCGATGGCCGGCGCCGGCGGCGGCTCCATCGTGGCCGTGAGCAGCGTCAGCGGGCGCCTGGTGGACCGCTCGATGGGCCTCTACTGCGCCTCGAAGGCGGCCCTCGACATGGTGGTCCGGGTGGCCGCCGCCGAGTGGGCGCCCGAGGTCCGGGTCAACGCGGTGGCCCCAGGGGTGACCGACACGCCCATGCTGGGTCCGGTCCCGCGCGACGGCGGGTGGCTCACCGGGGTGGCCCGGCGGACGGCCCTCGGGCGTCTCGGGACGCCCGACGACATCGCCGAAGCCGTGCTGGTCCTCCACGACCTGCGCTGGGTGACCGGACAGATCCTCGACTGCGACGGCGGCCTCGGGCTGCGCAGCCCGATCAACCCCTCGGGGGGAGGGCCAGCGGGCCGGTGACCGCCGTGCACCACTCGGCGATCTGTGTGGGCGACGTCGAGGTCAGCCTGCGCTTCTGGCGCGACGGACTGGGGTTCGAGGTCCTCATGGACCACGACTTCGAAGGGGACTGGCCCGCCCTGTTCGGCGCCCCGTCCCGTTCGCTGAGAGCGGTCTTCCTGGGCGACCCCGAGAGCCCCGGGTCGGGCATCGTCGAACTGGTGGACCTCGGGCCGTCGAGCGGGGCTGCGCCGGTCTCGCCGCCGGCGCCACCGGGGCAGGGTTTGTTGTTGCTGTCGGTGGTGACCGACGTCGACGTCGCCGTCGGGCGCCTGGCGGCGCTCGGGCTCGGTGGCCCGCCGCGCCGCATCGAGGTGGCCGGGATCGCCATCTGCACCGTCGTCGACCCAGACGGCGCCGTGGTCGAGCTGGTGGACCGCCAGGCCACGGGCAACCTCGAGTGGATGACGGGGCGGTGAGGGCCCGGCCGACGGTCGCCGTGCTCGGGGCGGGGGCGGGCGGGATCGCCATGGGGGTGTCGCTCAAGCGGGCCGGCTACCCCTTCACCGTCTTCGAGAAGTCAGACGGGGTGGGGGGCACCTGGCGGGACAACACCTTCCCCGGCGCCGCCTGCGACGTCCCGTCGCACCTCTACTCGTACTCGTTCGAGCCCAACCCGTGGTGGTCCCGCACCTACGCCACCCAGCCCGAGATCCTGGCCTACCTCGAACGCTGCTGCGAGCGCTACGGGGTCGGCCCCCACGTCCGGACGGGCACGGCCATCCGCCGGGCCCGTTGGGACGCCGCCACCAGGACCTGGGAGCTGACGGCCGAGTCGGGCGAGACCTTCACGGTCGACGTGGTGGTGAGCGGGCTCGGGATGTTGAACGTCCCGTTCGTCCCCGACATCCCCGGCGCCGAGCGCTTCGGGGGCCGGGCCTTCCACTCGGCCCGCTGGGACCACTCCAAGTCCGTGGCCGGCGAGCGGGTGGCCTCGATCGGCACCGGGGCCAGTGCCATCCAGTACGTGCCGGCGATCGCCCCCGAGGTCGAGCACCTGAGCGTGTTCCAGCGCTCGCCGGTGTGGGTGTCCCCCCGGATCGACCGGGCCTACAGCGCCGAAGAACAGCGCCGGTTCGCCCGGGTCCCCCTGGCCGCCCGACGGCACCGCCTGGGGATCTGGATGACCTACCAGCGGGCCCGTTTCACCGTGGACGCCGACCAGACCACGACGATGACCGAGTTCGCCCGGTCCTACCTCGCCCGCAAGGTTGAGGACCCGGACCTGCGGGCCCGCCTCACCCCCGAACACCCCGTCGGCTGCAAGCGGCCGCTTCTGTCGCGCCAGTGGTACCCGGCGCTCACCCGGTCCAACGTCACCGTGGTCACCGAGCCCATCGTCGAGATCACCGAGACCGGCCTGCGGACAGCGGACGGCCGGGCCCACCCCGTCGACACCATCGTGTACGGCACCGGCTTCCGGGCCAACGAGTACCTGAGCGCCCTCGAGGTGATCGGCGAGAACGGCCGCCGCCTGCACGACGACTGGGCCGGGGGGGCCGAGGCCTACCTGGGCATCTCGGTGGCCGGCTACCCGAACTTCTTCATGCTCTACGGGCCGAACACCAACGGGGTGAACTCGGTCCTGTTCTTCCTCGAGGCGCAGGCCCACTACATCATGGGTGCCCTGCGCACCATGACCGCGCTCGGGCTCAGGTCGGTGGACGTCCGGCGGCGGGTCATGGACCGCTACAACGAGCGGATCCAGGCCGCCATGGTGGGCACCGTCTGGGTGGCCGGCTGCAGCAACTACTTCCGGGCACCGTCGGGCAAGGTCGTCACCCAGCTCCCCTACAGCGGGGCACGGTACTGGCTGCGCACACGGGTCTTCCCTCTGTGGCGCTACCGGGCGCGCCGCGCGGGCCGGCGGTGACCATCTACGTCGACGACTGGCGCCAGCAAGCCCGGCTGGGGCCGGTGGAGGCCTCGTGGTCCCACCTCTTGGGCGACGACCCCGAGGAGCTGCACCGCTTCGCCGGCCGACTCGGCCTCCGGCGGGCCTGGTACCAAGAGCACCGCCGCCACCGTGCCCTCAACCACTACGACGTCACCGAAGAGACGAGGCGCCGGGCCATCGACCTCGGTGCGGTCCCGATCACCTGGCGCGAGGCCGGCCGGCTGGTCCGGCGGTGGCGGCGGGAGGATCCGTCCCTGGTCGGCCCTTCAGCGCCGGTGGCCGAGACGGTCGACCAGGGAGACGACCCACCAGACGACCACGAACGCGGCCACCGTGGCGCCGGTGATGACGACGACCGGGGGGCCACGGTCGACAAAGCTCACGACCAGGGCGACCGCCGGTGAAACGGCCAGGGCCACGTGGCCAGGCCGGCCAGGGCCAGGAGGTTGGCCACCCCGACGGGGCGCTCCTTTCGGTGCCGGCGGAACACCAGCCGGTGGTAGGCCACCGCCCCGCCAGGGTCACGACCGAGAGTGCGGCCGCCAGCAAGGTGACCACGTAGAGGTGGCGCTGCCACCGGGCTGGAGCGCCGGAGGGTCTCTCAGCGCAGGGCGAGCTGGCCAGGCACGATCGGCGACGGGAGCGCCGTCTCGCCCATCAGCCAGCGGTCCGCAGCGGCGGCGGCCGACCGGCCCTCGGCGATGGCCCACACGATCAGGCTCTGTCCCCGGGTCATGTCGCCGCAGACGAAGACCCCCTCGACGCTGGTGGACCATCCCGGCGTGGCGGCGACGGCGCCCCGGGGATCGAGTTCGAGGCCCAGTTCGGCCACCACGCCGTGGCGCTCGCTGCCCACGAAGCCCATGGCCAGCAGGACCAGGTCCGCTGCCAGCTCGAACTCGCTGCCCTCGAGGGGGGTGAAGACCGGTCGCCCGCCGTCGAAGGTGACCTCGACCTGATGGCCCCGTAGGGCCCGCACCCGACCGCTGTCGTCACCGACCAGGCCGGTGGTCGTCACCGAGAACAGCCGCCGGCCCCCCTCTTCGTGGGCCGAGGACGTCCGCAAGATGAGCGGCCACACCGGCCAGGGGTGTTCGGCCGCCCGGTCGCTCGGCGGCTCGGGCATGATCTCGAGCTGGTGCACCGAGGCCGCGCCCTGCCGGTGGGCGGTGCCCAGGCAGTCGGCACCGGTGTCGCCCCCGCCGATGATGATGACGTGCTTGCCCTTGGCCGTGATCGGCGACTGGCGGAGCACGCCCTCTTGGACCAGGTTCGAGGGCTTGAGGTACTCGAGGGCGAAGTGGACCCCGTCGAGGTCACGGCCGGGCACGTCGAGGTCCCGGGGGAGGGTCGCCCCGCCGGCCAGCACCACGGCGTCGAAGTCCTCGTGCAGCCGCCGGGCCGGGATCACGGTGACGTCGGGGGCGCACGCCACGGCCACGCCCCGCTCCTCACCCGGCTCGAGCGGGCCCTCGCGGCCGGCGTCGGCCTCGGGTGGCTGACCGACCGAGGCCGAACACTCGAACCTGACCCCCTCGGCCCGAAGCTGGGCCAGGCGTCGGTCGAGCACCCGCTTCTCCATCTTGAACTCCGGGATGCCGTAGCGCAGCAGGCCGCCGGGTCGTTCGGCCCGCTCGTAGACCACGATCGAGTGGCCGGCTCGTGCCAGTTGCTGGGCGGCGGCCAGCCCGGCCGGACCGGACCCGACGACGGCCACCCGCTTGCCGGTGCCCTCCCGGGCGACCTGGGGCAGCACCCAACCCTCGTCCCAGGCCCGCTCGATGATCTCAAACTCGATCCGTTCGATGGTCACCGGATCGGCGTTGATCCCGAGCACGCACGACGCCTCGCACGGCGCCGGGCAGAGCCGCCCGGTGAACTCGGGGAAATTGTTGGTGGCGTGCAGCCGCTCGATCGCGTCGGACCAGTCGTCGCGGTACACGAGGTCGTTCCACTCCGGGATGAGGTTCCCGAGGGGGCAGCCCTCGTGGCAGAAGGGGATGCCGCAGTCCATGCAGCGGGCCCCCTGGGCCCGGGTGGCCTCGGCGTCGAAGGGCTCGTAGACCTCGCGCCAGTCCCGCAAGCGAACGGGGACCGGACGGCGGCGGGGCAGTTCCCGCCCGAACTCCAAGAACCCGGTGGGCTTACCCATGGGCCGCCGCCATCACGGCCTCGTCGACCGAGCGCCCCTCCTCCTCGGCCCGCCGGGTGGCTTCGAGGACCCGGCGGAAATCGCGAGGCATGACCTTGACGAAGTCGGCCCTGGCCCGGTCCCAGTCGGCCAGGACCCGAGCGGCCACCGGAGACTCGGTCTCGGTGCCGTGCCGGGCGATGATTTCGTGCAGCCAGTCGCCGTCGGACTCGTCGAGCGGCTCGGCGTCGACCATCTCGGGGTTGAAGCGCTCCCCGAAGGTCCGGTCCGGGTCGTAGACGTAGGCGATGCCACCGGACATCCCGGCCCCGAAGTTGCGACCGGTCGGACCGAGCACGACCACCCTGCCGCCGGTCATGTACTCGCAGCCGTGGTCGCCCACCCCCTCGACGACGGCCACCGCGCCCGAGTTGCGCACGCAGAAGCGCTCCCCCACCCTGCCCCGGATGAAGACCTCACCGGCGGTGGCGCCGTAGAGGATGACGTTGCCGGCGATGGTCTGGTCCTCGGCCACGAACCGCGAGGCCAGCGGCGGACGGACGGTGAGGCGCCCCCCCGAGAGCCCCTTGCCGAAGTAGTCGTTGGCGTCGCCGAGCAGCCGCATGGTCACCCCGTGGGGCACGAAGGCGCCGAAGCTCTGACCGGCCGAGCCGTGGAAGGTGAGGGTGATGGTGCTGTCGGGGAGCCCCCGGGCGCCCCGGCGCCGGGTGATCTCCGAGCCGAGCAGGGTCCCCACGGTGCGGTCGACGTTCGTGATCACCAGGTCCATCGAGACCGGGGTCTCGTCGTCGATCGATGGGCGGCAGGTCTCGAGGAACTCGTGGTCCAGAGCGGCCGCCAGCCCGTGGTCTTGGTCCCGGGTCCGGTGACGGGCCGTGTCGTAGGGCGAGTCGGGCACGGCGAGGATGGCGCTCAGGTCCAGCCCGGCCGCCTTCCAGTGTTCGACGGCCCCGGTCACGTCGAGCAGGTCGGCCCGTCCGACCGCCTCGTCGATCGAGCGCAGTCCGAGGGCGGCCAGGTGCTCTCGGACCTCCTGGGCGATGTACTCGAAGAATGTGGTCACGAACTCGGGCTTGCCGTTGAACCGCTTGCGCAGCTGGGGGTTCTGGGTGGCGATGCCCACCGGGCAGGTGTCGAGATGGCACACCCGCATCATGATGCACCCCGACACCACCAGGGGGGCGGTGGCGAAACCGAACTCCTCGGCCCCGAGCAGGGCTCCGACGACGACGTCGCGCCCGGTCTTCATCTGTCCGTCCACCTGGACGACGATCCGGTCCCGCAGGCCGTTCATGAGCAGGGTCTGCTGGGTCTCGGCCAGCCCCAGTTCCCAGGGGATCCCGGCGTGCTTGAGCGAGGTGAGCGGGGCCGCCCCGGTGCCGCCGTCGTGGCCCGAGATCAGGACCACGTCGGAATGGGCCTTGGCCACGCCGGCGGCGACCGTGCCCACCCCGACCTCGGCCACCAGCTTGACGTGCACCCGGGCCCGGTCGTTGGCCGACTTGAGGTCGTGGATGAGCTGGGCGATGTCCTCGATCGAATAGATGTCGTGGTGGGGCGGCGGGGAGATCAGCCCCACCCCCGGTGTCGACTTCCGGGTCTTGGCGATCCACGGGTAGACCTTGGAACCCGGGAGTTGACCGCCCTCGCCGGGCTTGGCCCCCTGGGAGATCTTGATCTGGAGGTCGTCCGCGTTGACGAGGTACTCCGAGGTCACCCCGAAGCGCCCGGAGGCCACCTGCTTGATGGCGCTGCGCCGGAGGTCGCCGTTGTCGTCGGGGGTGAACCGCTCGGCGTCCTCGCCCCCTTCGCCGGTGTTGGACCGGCCGCCGATGCGGTTCATGGCGATGGCCAGGTTCTCGTGGGCCTCGGCGGAGATCGAGCCGTACGACATGGCGCCGGTCGAGAACCGCTTCATGATCTCGCTGGCCGGCTCGACCTCGTCGATGGGGATGGGTCCGCCCGGAGCGGGCACCATGCGCATCAGGCCGCGCAGTGTCGCCAGGTTCTCCGACTGCTCGTCGACCGCCCCGGTGTACTCCTTGAAGATGTCGTAGCGCTTGGCCCGCGACGCGTGCTGGAGCTTGAACACGGTCTTCGGGTTGAAGAGGTGGTACTCGCCCTCGCGCCGCCACTGGTACTCTCCACCCACCTCCAGCTCACGGTGGGCCCGCTCCTCGGGCCGGTCCAGATGGGCCAGCCGGTGGCGGGTCGCCACCTCGGCCGCCAGGACGTCCAGACCCACCCCGCCGATCCGGCTGGCCGTCCCGGTGAAGTACTCGTCGATCACCGCCCGGTCCAACCCGATGGCCTCGAAGACCTGGGCCCCGGTGTAGGAGGCCACCGTCGAGATGCCCATCTTCGACATCACCTTGAGGACGCCCTTGCAGGCGGCCTTGATGTAGTTCTGGTGGGCCTGGCGGGGCGACACACCCTCGAGGCGCCCCGACGCGATGAGGTCGTTGAGGGACTCGAGCGCCAGGTACGGGTTGACCGCGGCCGCCCCGTAGCTGATGAGCAGGGCCATGTGGTGGGTCTCCCGGGCGTCACCGGTCTCGACGACCAGGCCCACCCGGGTCCGGGTCTTCTCCCGCACGAGGTGGTGGTGGACGGCGGCCACCAGGAGCAGCGACGGGATGGGGGCCAGTTCGGTGGTCGAGTTGCGGTCCGAGAGGACGATGATGTTGGCACCGTGGGCGATGGCGGCCGAGACCCGGCTGCGCACGTTGTCGATGGCCGCGGCCAGGGCCCGGCCGCCCTCGGGCGTCGGGTGCCCGGCCTCACCGGCCGTGGCCACCGGGAACAGCCCGTCGATAGCGAAGGCCTTGAAGCCGGGCGACTCGCCGTACTCGTTCACGTACATGAGCTTGGCCAGGTCGTCGCGGTCGATGACCGGCTGGGGCAGCAGGATCTGGCGGCACGAACCCTGGGTGGCCTCCAACAGGTTGCCCTCGGGCCCGACCGTGGCGGCGAGGGAGGTGACGAGCTCCTCGCGGATGGCGTCGAGGGGTGGGTTGGTGACCTGGGCGAAGAGCTGGGTGAAGTAGTCGTAGAGCAGGCGCGAGCGGTCGGAGAGCACAGCGATGGCGGCGTCCGAGCCCATCGACCCGATCGGCTCGGCCCCGGTCCGGGCCATCGGGGCCAAGATGATCCGCAGCTCCTCGGTGGTGTACCCGAAGAGGCGCTGGTGGGCGACCACGCTGGCGTGCTGGGGGGTGAGCATCGAGCGCGAGGGGAGCTCGTCCAACCGGATCTGGTCCTTGTCCAGCCACGCTCCGTAGGGGTGCTGGGCCGAGAGCTCGGCCTTGATCTCATCGTCGTCGACGATGCGCCCCCGAGAGGTGTCGACCAGGAACATGCGGCCGGGCTGGAGGCGGCCCTTTTGGATCACCGTCGACGGCTCCACGTCGAGCACCCCGACCTCGCTGGCCAGGACGACCAGTCCCTCGTCGGTCACCCAGTAGCGGGCCGGTCGCAACCCGTTGCGGTCGAGCACCGCCCCGACCACCGTCCCGTCGGAGAAGGCGATCGCCGCCGGGCCGTCCCAGGGCTCCATCAACGAGGCGTGGTAGCGGTAGAAGTTGCGCCGGCCCGGGTCCATCCCGCCGTTGTTCTCCCAGGCCTCGGGGATCATCATGAGGACCGAGTGGGCCAGGCTGCGCCCGCCGAGGTGGAGCAGCTCGAGCACCTCGTCGAACGACGCCGAGTCGCTGGCTCCGGGGGTGCAGATCGGGTAGGTCCGCGACAGGTCACCGGGGATCAGGTCGGTGTGCAGGAGCGCCTCGCGGGCCCTCATCCAGTTGCGGTTGCCGGCCACCGTGTTGATCTCGCCGTTGTGGGCCAGGTAGCGGTAGGGGTGCGACAGCGGCCAGCTCGGGAAGGTGTTGGTGGAAAAGCGCGAGTGCACCAGGGCCAGTCCCGACTCGAGGCGCTCGTCGGAGAGCTCGGGGTAGAACTCGCTGAGCTGGTGGCCGGTGAGCATCCCCTTGTAGACCACGGTGCGCGACGAGAGGGAGGGGAAGTAGAGCCCGTCGACGGTGTGCTCGACCCGCTTGCGGGCGCAGAAGGCCCGCCGGTCGAGGTCAAGGGGGCTGGCGACGGCCACCCCGGGGGCCGGGGCCACGAAGACCTGTTCGACCCGGGGCTGGGCCCGCCGGGCCGTGTCACCCAGGGTGGAGTCGTCGACCGGCACCACCCGCCACCCGAGGACGGCCAGGCCCTCCTCCTCGGCCACCGTCGCCAGCTGGCTGCGGGCCTTGGCGGCGGCGTCGGGGTCCTGGGGGAGAAAAGCGAGCCCGGTGGCGTACCGCCCCGGCTCGGGGAGGGCGAAGCCGGCGTCGTCGGCCATGTCGGCCAGCAAGCGGTGCGGCACCTGGACCAAGACGCCCGCCCCGTCACCGGTGGCCACCTCTGCCCCCGAGGCCCCCCGGTGGGCCAGCCGCTCGAGCACGGTCAGCGCCTGGCGGACCAGATGGTGGCTCTTTCGACCCTCGAGGTCGGCCACGAGGCCGACACCGCAGGCGTCGTGCTCGTACGCCGGGTCGTAGAGGCCGCAGGCGGCTGGGGTGCCGCCAGGGTCCGGATGGGCCATGGTCGTCCTTTGGGCTCGTGACCATCGCGCCGGCTGGGCCGCCGTCGGCGATGGGCTCGTCCTACGTGGGTCCTGCGGCCCGGGACGACGTTGGCCCTGGTGCAGTCCATCGACAATACACCAGCCCCCCGTCGTTCCCGTCGACGCTCGACCCGGGCCCCAGGACCGACCAGGTTCCCGCGCCGCTCGGGGTGGGAACTGAACCGAGGGGCCGGCCGTAGGATCGCGGGGGTGAGGTGGGACGCCGTGTTCGTCGGTGGCGGGGTCATCGGGCTCTCGGCCGCCTGGCGGGCGGCGCGCTCGGGCCTGCGGGTCGCCGTCGTCGACCCAGAGGTTGGCCGCGGCGCCTCGTGGGTGGCCGCCGGCATGCTGGCGCCGGTGACCGAGGCGCACTACGGCGAGGAGCGCCTGGCCGCGCTGCTGATGGCAGGCGCCGCCAGCTGGCCGGCCTTCGCCGACGAGTTGGAGGCCGACGCCGGGCTCGACATCGGCTTCCGGCGGTGCGGCACGGTCATGGTGGCGCTGGACGCGTCGGACCGGGCCGTCGTCGACGATCTGCTCGGCCTCCACCACGCCCTCGGCCTCGAGGTGACCCGCCTGAGCGGCCGGGCCTGCCGGGAGCTGGTTCCCGCCCTGGCCCCGGGGGTCCAGGGCGGGGCCGAGGTGCCCGGCGACCACCAAGTCGACAACCGCCGCCTGCTCGGCGCCCTGGGCGCCGCCCTGGCCCGCCGGGAGGGGGCGACGGTCGCCGGCCTGGTCACAGGTGTGACCCAGGACCGGGCGGGTTCGGTGACCGGGGTCCGCCTGGCCGACGGGCGGGAACTCGGCGCCGGTGCGGTCGTGTTGTGCACCGGGTCCGACACCGAGCTCGTGGCCGGGGTGCCCGGCGAGTTCCTGCCGCCGGTGCGCCCGGTCAAGGGTCACGTGGTGCGCCTCGCCGGCGCCGGTGACCTGCTGGCCTGCACGGTACGCGGGCTGGTCCGAGGTCGGCCCTGTTACCTGGTGCCCCGCCGGGACGGTTCGCTCGTGGTCGGCGCCACCAGCGAAGAGCGCGGCTTCGACCGGCGCGTCCAGGCCGGGGCGGTGCACGCCCTGCTCGACGACGCGCGGGCCCTGGTGCCCGGGATCGACGAGCTCGAGTTGGTGGAGTGCCAAGCGGGCCTTCGACCCGGCTCGCCGGACAACGGACCGTCCATCGGGTGGACGGGGCTCGACAACCTCGCAGTGGCCACCGGCCACTACCGCAACGGGATCCTCCTGGCCCCCCTCACGGCCGACGCGATGGTCGCCCTGCTCGAGAACAGGGCCCTCCCCGGAACACTCGAGGGCTTCGGCCCGGAGCGCTGGATCGACCAGCGCAGGGCCACTTCCGCCGACCCCCCGCCGTGGGTGCGGCCGGCCGACGGCGAGCCGGTACGCGGGTGAGATCTCCGACCGTCGACGGGGCGGGGCCGCCCGGAGAGCGGATCACGGTCGTCGTGAACGGCGAGCACGTCCAGGTTCGTCGGGGTGCCACCGTCGCCGACGTGGTCGCCGGGCTGTCGCGGGGTCTGTCTCCCGACGGGCGCGGGGTGGCCGTTGCCGTCGGGCGCGAGATCGTGCCCCGCTCGGCCTGGGCCTCGGTGAGGGTGGACGAGGGGTCGGTGCTCGAGGTGGTGACGGCCGCGGCCGGTGGCTGAGGCGCGCTGGTCTCAGCCACCGCCGGGTCGGACGTGGTCCGACCACCCGCGCCCGTCCCACCACCGCTCGCCTGGCCCGCCCGCGGGGTCCGGATACCACGCGGCGGGCGGGAGGTCCCGGGTCGACTGGTCGACGACGAGCACGTGGGCGTCCGACGGGGCGGGGATCAGGGTCGGGGGGGTGAGCGCGTTCAGCCGTCGGCGGAGCACGAACAGATAGACGAGGGCGGTCACGGCGGCGACCGGCCAGACCAGGACCCACCCCACGATCGACCCGATGATCCACATGGCCTTCTGCCCGCCGGTGAGCTGCCATCGGGGTCGGCGCGCCACGTCGACCACCGTCCACAGCACCAGGGCCAGGGTGACGAGGGCCAGGGCTCCTGCGGCGATGAGGAGGTCTCCGGAGACCGAGATCATGTCGCTCCTGTCGGAGGCGACCGGTTGGCCCACTCCGCCGACCGGTCGGGGCAGCCACAACGACCGCCGCCCCGACAAATGTAGAGCACGGTGCCGGCCGAGCGGTCTGATCCGGTCGGGCGACGCCCAGAGTCCGCCCGGGCGCCTCCGGACCGCTCCGTCACCCTCGGTCAACTGGGTCCTCGGGAGCTGGCCGGTCCGATCCGCGGGTCGGTGCGGCGACGGCGGTCCCCCCAGCCTCGTCTCCCGAGGCCTCGTCCCCCTCGGGATTCTGAGTCGCCCCACTGAATCGGGGGGTGGCCCGGATACCGGCGAGCAGCACCAACAGGGCGCCGACGACCAGGACGATGTAGCCGATGCGGCTCCCCCAGGCGTCGGCGGCGCAGTGGCTGGCGAGCGAAGGGTTCGGGACCAGCCCGCCCGGACCGTCCTGGCAGCTCGACTGGGCGACGGCGAAGACCATGGCCCCCACCGCTCCAAGCGCGACGCCGAGGCACCCGACGACGGCGAGGGCCTTGGGGGAGGTTCGTCGCATGACCGGATGCTACGGCACCTCCTCGAGCGCCCAGGCGTAGGCGCTCGCCGCATCCCGGTGCCCGCTGGCGGCCGGAACCGGCCCGCGGGAGCCGCCGTCTGGGGTGGTGCCCCATGCCCTAGGTTGGGCCGACCTCGGGACGGCCGTGCCTCGCGCCGACCCCCCGGTCTTCAGAGCCAAGGAGTGCGAGTGCCAGTGCCCCGACCCTCACGTTCACCCCGCCGGGTGCTCGGTGCCGCTGTCGCCCTGGCCGCCGTCGCCCTGGGCGCGGCAGCCGGCTTCCCGGGCGTCCCGGGTGTCCTCGCCGCCGGGGCGGCCTCCACCGGCTCGCCGGTCGTGCGGGCGGCCCTTCCCCCCGGCGACATTAACCACATCATCGTGATCGAGTTCGAGAACGAGGGCTACCAGACCACCTTCGGCCCGGGGTCGGTTGCCACCTACCTCAACGGCGTGCTGCGCAAGCACGGCGAGCTGTTGGAGAACTACTACGCCATCGGGCACGACAGCCTGGACAACTACATCGCGCAGGTCTCGGGCCAGGCCCCCAATCCGGCGACCCAGGCTGACTGCGCCGCCAACGGCTCGGCCTACGTCGACATGGCGCCGGGAACCCCGGCGCCCGACCAGAGGGCCGATCCGGGCCAGGTCGTGGGCCAGGGCTGCGTCTACCCGGCCTCGGTGGCCACCATCGCCAGCCAGCTCGATTTGAAGTACCCGCCCAACCCGAGGACCCACGTCGCGTCCTGGCGCGGCTACGACCAGGACATGGGCAACGACGCGGCCCGAGACGGTGGCACGCCGGACCCGAGCGGCGGGACCGACTGCGCGCACCCGGCCAAGGGCGCCCCGGCCGCCCAGGTCGCCACCCCGACCGACCAGTACGCCACCCGGCACAACCCGTTCGTCTGGTTCCACTCGGTGATCGACGACGCAGCGGAGTGCAGCGCCAACGTCGTCCCGCTCGGGACCCTGCTGCCGAGCGGGGTGCCCTCCCCCGCCGGCCACCTCGCCCGGGACTTCTCGAAGGCCTCCACGACGCCCCGCTTCGCCTTCATCACCCCGAACCTGTGCAACGACGGGCACGACGACCCCTGCGCCGGATCGAACAGCGAGGGCGGCTCCGCCGGGGGTCTGGTCGGTGCTGACCTCTTTCTCAAGCACTGGATGCCGCTCATCATGGGCTCGCCCGCCTACAAGGAGGGCGACACCCTCGTGATGATCACGTTCGACGAGGCCGACGTCGACCCGACGGACAACCCGGCCTACGCGGCCGACTGCTGCAACGAGCAGCCCGGGCCGAACACGGTGGCGCCCGGGGAGGCCGGGGCGGCCACGAACGCCCAGGCCCCGGGCGGCGGTCAGATCGGGGCCCTCGTGTTGAACCCCAAGTACGTGAAGGCGGGCAGCGTCGACACGACCGGTTCCTACAACCACTACTCGGCCCTGCGGAGCTTCGAGGACCTGCTCGGGATCACCACCGGGGGGACCGACGGCCATGGCCATCTCGGGTACGCAGCCGCCCCCGGGCTCGTGCCCTTCGGCCGGGACGTCTTCAACCGCTGACCGGCCGGAGCGGGCCGGTGATCCCCGGCGCCGGCCGGGTCGGCCGCTTATGCTTCCCCCGTGGCTGGTGGGCCGAGCCGAGGGGGCGACGGGGTGAGCGCGGGGAAGGTCTTCAAGCTGCTCGGCAGCCTGGTCGGGGCGGCGGGCGTGGCGTGGGCCATCACCATCGTGTCGCTCGGGATGCGCAGCGTCTTGAACGTGGGCGGGACCTGCGCCTCGGGGAACTCCCCCTACGTTATCCGCCAGCAATGCCCGACCGGTGTGGACTGGCTGCTGCCGGTGGGGATCTGGGCCGGCCTGGGCTTTGTCGCCCTCTTCGTCCTGTGCGCGCCGGCAGGGGGAAAGAAGTGCGCGATCTTGGCCTGGTCCGGGCTCTTCCTCGCCCTGGGCTGGAACTTCTTGCAGTATGGGTTGCCGATCCAAGGGCATGGCGTCTATGCGGGATGGCTGGTCCCAGGCATCTTGTTCGTATTGATGGGGATCGCCCCCTTGTTCATCTACGGCCCGGCGATGCTCCACGCGCTGCGCGGTGGTGAGCCGTCGTCGGTCTTCACCCCGATCCCGAGTTCCAACCCCTACAGCGGGTTCGTCGGCAACTTCGGCCCGAACCCCAACGTCGGGGTTGCTCCCCCCTCCAACACTCGGCCCGGTCCCATGTTCAGTGCCCCGGTTCCCCCCACCCGGCGGCCACCTGCCCCCGGACCGGGGGGCAGCGACGTCACCAACGAGCTCGAGCGCCTGGCCGCCCTGCACCGCAGCGGCGACCTCAACGACGCCGAGTACGAGTCGGCCAAGCGGGCGGTGGTCTTCGGGGGTGGCACATGACCAAGCGGTTGGCGCTGGTCGCCCTGCACCTTGTGGCCATCGGCGGCGGGATCGTCGCCGGTTTCGCTGTCTTCCACGCCACCACGTGACTCCGTGAGGTGAGGGTCCCCGCGCCGCTCGACGGTGACCGTCCGGGCGGGCCACCAGTCCCTATCATTTGACCGGGCGGCCGAGCCGCCGCGCCTGTGCGAATCGACGGACACGAGAGCGCACCATGACCACTCCCGACATCAGGCGCCGCCGCCTCCTTGCTCCCGTGGCCGGGGACGTCGAGTCTCACACCCCCGACGACCTCGACGCGGGCTCTGAGCCCGGCCCAGACGACGCCGAGGGACCCGGTGGTCTCGACGACGCCGAGGGACCCGGTGGTCTCGACGACGCCGAGAGCCACCGTGCCCTCGGAGCGGCCTCGACCGGTGACCCGGAGCCCGGGCGGCACGACCGGTCGACGTACGCAGCGCCCGACGACCGTGTCGGTCGTCGACCGGTCGACGTACGCAGGCGCCGTCGCGTGCGGACCGTTGCCGCGGCCGCCGTCGTCGCCCTGGTGGCGTTCCTGGCCCTCTCGGGTCTGCAGGCCCGCGGCCAGCTGGAGCGATCGACCGGGGCCTTCGCCTCCACCCGGGCCGAGCAGCGGTCCACCCTCGCACGACTGGGCCGCACCGAGGCCAGCCTGGCCACCGTCCTCGACCAGTCGGCCGCAGCCGACCGGACCCTCGGCTCGGTGAACGCCGCGCTGGCCGCTGAGCGTAGCCAGCTGGCCCAGCAGCAGCGGAACCTGTTCATCCAGGGGGTGAGCATCTCTGCCCTCGACACCTGTCTCGGCGGCGTGGAGTCCGCCCTCAACGAGGTGGCCCTCAACGACCAGCCGGGGGCCATCTCTACCTTGCAGGGCGTCTCGGCTGATTGTCGGACCGCGGGGGCCTCCGGTGGCTGACGGCCGCCGGCGGCGTCGGCGCATCGCCGTCGTGGTCGGCGCCGTGCTCGTGGTGGGGTCGGCCGCCTTCGACCTCACGGGGCGACTGACCATGGCCCACGCCGAGGACCAGCTGCACGCCGCCCGGGTCGAGCTGACCCACACCCGGGGCCATCTGGCCCGCGAGCGCCACGACCTCTCTTCGGCCACCAGACAACACGACGCGCTGGTGGCGTCGGTGGCCACGACCCGCCAGGAGCTGGCCCAGGCCACCACCCAGGTGGGCCAGGACGACAGCTCGGCGCAGACCCAGGGTCTCGACATCGAGACCCTGCACAGCTGCTTGAGCGGCGTCTCGAGCGCCATGGACCAGCTGGCCGCCTCGAACCTGCCGGGGGCGATCAGCGCCATCAACGGCGCCTCGGCGCCGTGCCTCTCGGTCGAAGGGGGTGCCGGGGCGGGGCTCGTCTACCCGTTCGACTTCCCGGACCCCTACGTGCTCAACGTGAACGGTACCTACTACGCCTACGCCACGAATTCGGCCGCCGGCAACATCCAGATCATCACCTCGCCGGACCTTGTGCACTGGAGTCCGGTCGGCGACGCCCTCCCCCACCTCCCGGCGTGGGCGGCCCCGGGGGCTACGTGGGCACCGTCGGTGCTCCAGGTCGGCGACAGCTTCGTCATGTACTACTCGGCCGACTTCCTCACCACCGGTGAGCAGTGCATCTCGGCCGCGGTGGCCACGAGCCCCGAGGGCCCGTTCGTCGACTCCTCGGCGTTCCCCATCGTCTGCCAGCTGAACCTCGGTGGTTCGCTCGACCCCAGCCCTTACGTCGACACCGCCACCGGGACCTCCTATCTCGACTGGAAGTCCGAGGGATCGGGATCCCAGCCCCCGACCCTGTGGGCCCAACAGCTGAACCCGACCGGGACCCAGGTGGTCGGGAGCGGGCCCGCCGAGCTGCTCCAACCCTCGCAGCCCTGGGAGCAGGGCATCGTCGAGGCCCCCGCCATGTCCGAGATCGCGGGCCAGCTCGACCTGTTCTACTCGGGCAGCTCCTGGCAGGGTCCCGACTACGCCATCGGGCTCGCTACCTGCACCAGCCCCCTCGGCCCGTGCTCGAAGCCGAACGCCCAGCCGTTCTTCGCCAGCCAGGGGAACATCGTCGGTCCCGGGGGCCCGGCCGTCGTGGGCGACAGCCAGGGCAACCTGTGGATCGCCTTCGCCGCCTGGCTGCCCAACCAGGTCGGCTACCCCCACAGCCGGGTCCTGTTCTTGAGAGAGCTGGTCGTGGTGAACGGGGAGCCGGTCATGGCCCCGCCCGGCCAATGAGCGCCGCCGGGCCGCCCGGGGTTCACGGTGTTGCCTCCCCCCAGCGCCTACGATCGCCGGGACGGGGCGGGCACCCGGGGGCGGGAGGTCGATGGCGGACGACTTGATGCTGCGGATCATCGCCGGAGCGCCGGTGATCGTCCTCGTCGTCGACCCTGGCGGGGTCATCACCTGGGCGGGAGGCGCGCTCGGGCCGGTGACCGGGTACACGCCCGAAGAGGTCGTGGGCACCCACATTCTCGACCACCTCGACGCCGGCTGGAACCCGGGGGCCGTCGAGTCGGTGGCCTACGCCTTCACCGCGAGCGGTCTGCAGCGCCCGATGCTCTTCCGGGTCCGTCGCAAGGACGGCTCGTGGCTGGTGGCCGAGGCCACCGCCAACGCACAGGTGGATGACCCGGTGATCGGCGGCCTGGCCGTGTACATCAGGCCCTGGGACGAGCGCCACCTCTTGGACCTGGTCGTCGAGAGCCTGGCCGCCGGTGACCCGCTCGAGCACACCCTCGGCCTGCTCGTTGAGGTCATGGGGGCCGAGACCCTCGAAGGAGAGGCGGCGATCTGCCTCGACCCGATGGGGGGGGTCTTCGGTCACGTCGTCGCCTCCGAGCGCCTCGACCCGGCGTTGGCCGTCCAGGGGCTGGCCGAGGTGGATCCGGTCCGAACAGCGCTCGAGCGCGAGCTTCCCTCGTGGACCCGCGTCGACCGGCTCGACGCGCCCCTGCAGCGGGCGGCGGCAGCGAACGGCTTCTTGTGGTGCTGGGCCTGGCCCGTCCCCGGAACGCCGGACCCCAAGGGTTGTCTGGTCCTGTGGCGTCGACGGGACGAGGAACCCGACTACACCTGCCGGATGCTGCTGGACCGCCTGGTCCGGATCACCGGGCTGGTCCTCGAGCGGGCCTGGGCGGCAGCCGATCTCCTCCACGCGGCCACGACGGACGCCCTGACCGGCCTGGCCAACCGGGCGACCTTCTTCCGACAGCTGAGCGAGGCGGTGTCCGACCCCGAACAGGGACCGCTGGTCGGGGTGCTCTATCTCGACATCGACGACTTCAAGCCGGTCAACGACCGCCTGGGCCACGCCGCCGGCGACGCGGTGCTCCAAGAGATCGGCCGGCGGCTGACCCGGTCGATGGGCGTCCGCTGCACGGCGGCGCGCCTGGGCGGCGACGAATTCGGGGTCCTTTGTCGCGGGGTCATCGACCGTCGGTCCCTCGGGGTGCTGGCCGAGCGGATCACCGCCGAACTCGAGCGACCGATCAACCTCGGTGACCACGCGGTGAGGGTCGGGGCCAGCGTCGGGCTCTCCGCCGGCCCACCGGGCGGCACCACCCTCGACGAGCTGCTCGAAGAGGCCGACGAAGGCCTCTACGCCAACAAGCGGTCCCGGCAGGTCCAGCCGCCCGCGCCCCGGAACATCCGGCGCTCCTCCCGGCGCTGAAACGGGCCAACGCGGCCCGGTCCCCCCGGGGGGGTTCAGACCGCGAGCCGGGTCACCAGGTAGGCCGTGATCCCGTTGGTGATGCCCTGGGCGGCCTCCTGGCGCCAGGTGGGATCCTCCAGGAGCGCCGCATCGGTGCCGTTGCGCATGTTGGCGCACTCGATGAGCACCTTGGGGACCGTGCTCAGGTTGAGTCCGCCCAGGTTGTCGCGCACGTCGAGCCCCCCCTGGCCGTCGTAGGTGGACGGCGGCTCACCGGTCGCTGCGCCGAAGGCGCCGGCCACGCTCTGGGCCAGCTGGTCCGAGGGCGCCACGATCGAGAGGTTGTTGCTGATGGAGCTCACGACGGGGGCCGGGGCGATGACCGTGTAGCCCCGCCCGTCCGGGGGCCCGCCGTCGGCGTGGATCGAGATGGCGGCGGCGGCGTGCGCGTCGTTGCCGATGGCCGCCCGGACGTTGACGCACGGCCCGACCCCGGTATCGGTCGTCCTGGTCATCACGACGGTCGCGCCCTCGGCCTCCAAGAGGGCCTCCGCCCGGGTGGCCACGTCGAAGTTGAAGGCGTGCTCGGGGTACCCGTCGTCGGTGGAGGCGCCGGCGGTGTCGCAGGGCTCGGTGAAGCCGCCCCCGTCGATCGGCTGGTTGATGATCTGGGGGTTGGCTCCGTTTCCACCGTCGTGGCCCGGATCGATGGCCACCGTGAGACCGGCCAGCGGGAGGACGGCGACGGCTCCCAAGAAGGTCGCCGTCCCGAAGGTGTAGACCCCCCCGTCGGCCCCGGCGACCCGGTAACCGGCGTCGTCGGCGGTCGGCGCCATGGCGACCACGGCCCGGTTGAGTCGCAGGGTCCCGGTCGAGCCAAGGAACGGGGCCCCGAAGCTGAAGATGCCCCCGTCGGCGGCCACCAGCCAGTAGCCGCCGGTGGCCGGGTCGGCCGCCATGCCCACGATCGGGTAGGCGAGTGGGAGGCCGCCGGTCGAACCCGAGAAGGTGGCGTCACCGAAGGTGAACACCCCGCCGTCGGCGGCGACCAGCCAGTAGCCGCCCCCCTCGCCCGTGGCGGCGACACCGACGACCGGCGCGCTGAGGGCCGTCCCCCCGGTCGAGCCGAAGAAGGCCGCCCCGAAGCTGAAGATGCCCCCGTCGGCGGCCACCAGCCAGTAGCCGCCGGTGGCCGGGTCGGCCGCCATGCCCACGATGGGTGCCGTGAGGGCCATCCCCCCGGTGGAGCCGAAGAACCTGGCATCACCGAAGCAGAACACCCCCCCGTCGGCGGCCACCTCCCAGTACCCGCCGCCGTCGGGTGTGGCCGCCATGCCCACGATCGGTGCCGTGAGGGCCATCCCGCCGGCCGAACCGAAGAAGGCCGCCCCGAAGCTGAACACCCCACCGTCGGCGGCCACCAGCCAGTAGCCGCCGGTGGCCGGATCGGTGGCCGCGCCCACGACCGGGGACGCGCTGGTCGGGGGAGGGGCGGCGCCCGGCGCCTGTGCCGCCCGGGCGGCCGGCGAGCTGGCCCCCGCCGGGGCATAGTGCTCGGTGGCCGCCAGGGCCAGCAGGCCGACCACGGCCACGATGCGGGCCACGGCGTGCAGGTACGTCGCGGTCCCGTTCGTCGTCGGGGTCGGCGGAAAGACGGAGCGCCCTCGCACCGCAAGCCTGTGGCTGGGCACTCGATGGCTCCTCTCGTCGACCAACACCGACACTAGGTGGCTCGTCGCCTTCTCGTTGAGCGGCCGGTTCGGTTTCGTGGGCCCGTCTGCTCGGTCCCGTCAGGACCCGGTCCGTCGGGGACGACCAATTTGGGCGCGACCGCCCGAGGCGGCGCTCGCCGTCGGGTCCTAGAGTGTCCGCCATGGCCCTCGCAGGCGAATACGAGCCGAGTCCGGCGGAATGGGTCCGCAACCAGGTCGCCGAGTACGAGAGCTCCGGTGGTCGGCGCGCCAACACCCTCGGTGACACCGGCCTACCGGTGGTCATTGTCACGACCAGGGGCAACAAGAGTGGCAAGGTGCGCAAGACCCCGGTGATGCGGGTGGAGCACGACGGCGAGTACGCCCTGGTCGCCTCGAAGGGGGGGGCGCCGGAGCACCCGGTCTGGTATCACAACCTGGTTGCCGACCCGACGGCGGTGACGATCCAGGACGGTCCGCAGCCCTTCGCCGTGGTGGTCCGAGAGGTCACCGGGGACGAGCGGGCGCTGTGGTGGGAGCGGGCGGTCGCCGCCTATCCGCCTTACGCCGAATACCAGCGCAACACCCAGCGGACCATCCCTGTCTTCGTGGCCAGCCCGGTACCGGGCTCCTGAGCCTCCGCGGGGCGGACGGAGACGTGGCCGGCGGCGCCTCCGGCGGGCCGGCAAGGGCGCTAACACGGCGAGGGACCCCCGACGTGATCTCGTTGCGCCTGGCCGCCCCCGAGGAGATGTACGTCCTGGCGCAGACCGACCTGTTCTCCGAATACCGCAACTACCTGACCGGCATCGAGTACTGCATCAGCATGGTCCGCGGCACCCGTTCACGGGCCCCCATCCGCATCGAGCTCTCCCTGCCGGCCACCGAGGTCGACGAGGGGATCAGTGATCGCATCTCCGCCTCCCTCCGGCGCTACTGCGACCACCGCATCAGCTACAACTGGCGGGAGCGGCGAGCGGTGCGACTGGACGGCGTCTCGTCCCTGTGGGTCGGCCTGCCGATCGTCCTCCTCGGTTTCCTGCTGGTGATTCTCGGGCCCAAGGTGGTCGGCCGGACCGGGAACACCAACCTCGTGCTCGACACCGGCGGATGGGTGTTCGTGTGGCTCGGGATCTGGTTCCCGCTCGACACGATCCTCTTCACGCCGCTGGGCTACAGCCAGCAGAACCGGGCCCTCAAGCGTTTGCGCGACGCCGACGTGGTTGTGACGGCCAGCCAGGCGCCGTCACCCTGACGCCCCGAGGTCAGGACGAAGAGGATCCCTGATCGGACGGGTCCACCTGGACCGGACCTTCCGCCTCGGACTCAGCCTCGGCCGCCTGGTCGACGGCCGCCAGGTCGTCCTGGGTGGCACCCAGCCGGCGCTCGACGTCAGAGAGCCGGTCGCTGATCACGGCCAGCTGCTGACCGAGGTTTGCGTGACCCTTCTTAATCTCTTCCTTGTTGGCGTCGGTGTGCTCTTTGATGAAGACCGACGCCACCGTGGCCGTGAGGGTGCCGATGAGCCCGATGCCGAGCAGCATGAGGATCACCGCGACGGTCCGACCCCCACCGGTGACCGGGTAGCGGTCGCCATAGCCGACGGTCGTCACGGTGACGATCGCCCACCAGAGTGCGTCGGGGTAGTTGTGGATGTTGCTTCCCTTGGCGTTCTCTTCGAAGAGTAGGACCAGCCAGGCACCGAGGAAGAGGGTCCCGGCCGCCGCGATGAGCACCCGGAACAAACTGTGATGTCGCAGGATGGCCTGGAGCCGGAGGGCACCCTCGTGCACGACGAGGCTTGTCTTCTCGATGCCCGGAATGTGCCAGCTCTGAAGCGGCGGCACGACGACGGTGGCCGGCTCGACCCAGCGGCGCTTCAGATAGCCGGAGGTGTCCGGGGTGACCACCAGACGCACCAGGTACTCGACCGCCATGATGACCCAGAGCACGAAGAGGATGCCGACCAGGACGGTTGAGGCCGAACCGTTGAGGTCGGTGGTGAGGATCACGATGGCGAGCACCAACCAGACGAGCCCCAGGACAGCCATCGGGTAGCGGGTCACCCGCTCGATGTCATCAACCAGCTCGTGGCGGCCGCCCGAGGGCCTGGCCCCGGCGATCCTCTGGCGGCGACGCTCCTTTCGGCGCGCCTCCTCGTCGAGACGCTCGTTCTCGAGTCTCTCCAGTCGCTGGATACGGCGGATCGACGACGGCGTGGAAGATGCGCTGTCGGGTTCGGTTGTCACGTCGAGGGAGGTCCCCACCGCCGAAGGAACCTAGCGGCTAAAGGTCACCGTAGGAGGGATCTTGTGACCCTGCTCACCCTCGGGGCGGGGGCCTTCGCGCGGGCCGGGCCTCCGGGCCCTCGGGGCACCACGCCGCGCAAGCCACCGGCTGCGGGCCCGGTCGAGGCGGCAGCGGCTCTTGCCGGGAGTTCAGTCCTCGACGAGGCTCCAGACAACGCCGTCGGCGAATCGAAGCTGCCGGGTACCGTCGTTCCCGGTCACCAGCTCGGTGCGGGTGGCCCGGTCGACCAAGGCTCGGTAGCGGTGGTTCTTGCGGCGTTCAGGGAGGTGTTCCCGGCCATCGGGATCGGACCGGGGACCACTGGGCCTGCGATCGGCATCGTCCATACGGCCATCATCGCGTCCGACGTCGGCCAGATGTGGGATGGCACGCCGGGAGGCAATCGCGGCGCAGTACGAACCACGTCGTGCTCGCCGGGGTCGGATCCGAGGATTCGCCGGTTTCGGGTCGATCCCATATCCACCCAATGGTCCCAACCGGAGCCTGTTCGTCCGCCGGGACTTTCAAACCCGGGCCCTCTTGACACCCAGTCCTGCCGGGCCCGCCGACGACGAGTGACCGTCATCGACCGTCAGTGGCAAATAGTGCCTGCACCCTGGAGATACACTCAAGGACGATACGCCGATGGATACCGCTCGTGACCGTGGCTGACCACGAATGCCGGCGTTTGGTTCTCAAAATGGTTCTCAGGAGATGACCCGCGTCACGACGTGGCACGGCACCCCCGCGCCGCGCACTGGATTTAGCAGGCACCGCATAACGGAAAAAGGCCACCGTCTCCGAAGCGGTGATCTGGGCGCCTCGAGAGGAGTCGCCGTTCCAGGTTGAAGGCAACGCCCCCGCCAACCGTGGGGGCGTTGCCTTCGCAACTGAAGGACAGCGGTCAGGCAGCTGGCTCCCGGCTGCCGTAGACGGCCAGACCGTAAATGACCAAGACCCCGATCACGATGTAGGTCAGCGACCAGACGGGGTAGTAGGGCATCCACCAAATGGCACTGATTGCCGCCACGGCTCCACCAATGATCCCGATCCAGCGGGACAGCTGCGAACGAACCATCACGCCAAATCCCGCCAAGATGAGAATAATGGCCACGATGAGGTACACCCAGCCGTAGGTCTTCAGGCTGTGGCCAAAGATCGCATCTTCGAGATTCGATGGCAGCACTCCGTGGTAGCGAAATGCCCAGATGGCATCGAATACCCGCATGATGCCGCCAACTATCAACACGATTCCCGCAAAGACCAACCAGCCTGCACCACGTTCTTCCATGATTCCTCCCTTTGGAGCGTCCCATTCGGGTCGCTCCGCTATTCGTTCACGAATCGACCGTAACAATGTGGCTATGAGGCTTCACGTAGAACCTGTTCTATGCTCACGAAACCGGTGATCGGGGATGCCCTGGCAAGCGGCCAGCCCGGCGGAGGCTCCTTGACGGAGATGTCCTATCCCCACGCCGGCCAAAACGATGTAGTCGTGCAGATCCATGCCGCGGGTTTCATCCCAGGCGAGACTGGCCGACAACATGGACAGATCGCGCCGGGCACGACCGGACGCCGAACGTCCCCGGCCACGAGCTGTCGGGAGTCGTCGTCGAGCTGGGGTACGGAACCACCGGGCTAACCGTTGGTCAGCGGGCGTTCGGACACTCCCCCACTGCCGATGCGCGCCGTTCCGAAGAAGTCGAGGAGCAGAGACATCGCGCCAAAGGATCGCCTCCGCTTGGCGCCCGCGGCAAAGAGTGCTTGAAGAAGCGTCCCGACAGCTGAGACCCCAGCGACATTCATGACTTCCTCGGTTGTGTCGATCAGACGACCGCGTTCGTGGCATAGAGCGGCCGGACGTTCACAATCTCAGCGTAGGGGGTGCCGTCGGAGCCGTCCTGGCTCGAATTGATCGCGATGATCTGCGGCATGATCGGCGAGAGCTCGACGCTGTCGCATACGTCGAGCGGGTTGGCCCCCAGCGCGACGTGGGACGGGCCAGGGGCTGCGTCGATGCCGGTGCCGTAGTCGATGGCCTGCAACTGCCCGTCGGTGCAAGCCACGATCCCACCCGGCACCAGTGACAGCGATAGCGCGCCGGCATCGCTCGGGTAGTCACCCGTGACGGTTCCCTTGATGAAGGAGTCACAGTACGAGCATCCGCCGGGGCCGCCGGTCAGGTAGAACGACGAGTCCTTGCCAGAAGCGAAGGTCACGGTCGATGACGCCGTCGTGGCGCCGGTGCCACCGTTGTCCGCGTAGCCCGCTGAGAGCGGTGGGTACGACACGGTCAGATTTGCGCCCGTGGGAGGGTCGAGAAGGGAAAGTATTGAGTCCTGGGCGGACTCCCCCGAGGTACCGGTGATGGTCGCCTCGTTCGGTGCGAAGATGCCGGCCACGTCTGTGGTCGAGCATCCACTCGCCGCCAAGTTATAGGTCGTCGTCACGTTGGCCGACGTGAAGTCTGTGAAACCGACCACGGCAGTGGCGGTTCCGCTCCGCGTGGCGTTGACAGTGCCGGTGTCAGTATCGTTCTCGAGCTGACCGGTGCCCGCACCCGTGTACGTGAAGTACGTGTCGGACGGAACTAGGTTGATCCCGTTCTCCTGAGCCGCGATCGGTGCGAAGCTCATGTTCGACAGATCGGGATCGTCACTGGTGGGGAAGGTTACGGTCCCGGTCCCGCTCGACACCGTGATGTTGTTTTCGGTGGCGTAGGGAGTCGTTGTCGTCGGACTGACCGTGACGGCTGTCTTGGCCGGCAGCGGCTTGTTGCTCGACGTGAAGCTCGAGGCGAGCTGCAGCGCCGGCACGACCGTCACCGTCGTCGGGTATGGGGAACCCGATGAGCCAGAAGACTGGGCCGTCGTGATGGTGAACGTGTTATCGCCGCTGCCGCTCGCCGAGTCGACCGCCGGGATGCTGAACGTCTCACCGGTGACGACCACCATGTCGAGGACAACCGTGTTGGTGCCGCTCGCCCAGTCGCTCGACGTCACCGCGGCAGCCTTTCCGCTCGGCGTCCCGTTGTCAGCGTTGAAGTAGACGCCGTTGGCACCGCCGGAGAAGGTCTCGCCTCCCGTGTCACCCGAAGCCGGTCCGACGACGGTGCACGTCAGGTCCGGGCTCGCGGCCGCCCCCACCGCGCCGAAGCCTCCGAGGACACCGAGACCGCCCAACGGAAGTATCACCGCGGCCGCCAAGGCCATCTGGTTCCGGATGTTCATCTCGCCTCTCCCTCGCCTAGCGGTCCCGAAGAAGACCGAGGGCTTCTCGCCCACATCGTCAGGAGGCCCAACTTCCCCAAGGCTATGAAGGGCGGGTTGCGGGAGCAACGCTCTTCCCGATTGGCGCCAAACGTCCTGTATGGGGCCGTGATGGCGGCCCATCACGGTACCTCCAGGCACGTGAACAGGGCATGGATCAGGTTCTGTCGATTCCGCTGCCCGTCGTGGCAGAAGGAGGCCGTTCTTGAGTACTCGCTTGGAGTAGTCGAGGCCCTGGCCTTGGCTAACCGGGCTTGCTAGCCGAGCTCAACACCAACCGGGCTCTGTCAGCACCATCCGGGCCCAATTCGAGGACCCGCTGTCGCGATGCCGCCAACGTGGAGCTAGAGGCCGACCCAGTGGTGCTCTGAGCTGCCGGTTGTCTCAACCGCATTGAGTCGGGCTGCCGGCATTTGAACCCGGGACCTCGTGACCCCAGTCCTGCCGGGCCCGCTGACGACAAGTGACCGTGATCGACCGTCAGCGGCAAATAGTGCCCGCTACCTGGAGATAGTCCTAAGGAGGAAATGCCGATGGATACCGCTCGTGACCATGCCTGATCACGAATGCCGGCCGTTTGGTTCTCAAAGTGATTCTTAGGATGTGACCCGCGTCGCTACGCCAGACGGCACCCCGGTGGCACGCACTGGAGTTAGCAGCCCCGTACAGCCTGTTCCACGCCTTGGGGTCTGACCTGGGCCGCAGCCGACCGGGACGTCGGGCCTACCCGCCCGGGAGTGTCTCTTCTAGGCTGGATCGTGGGGGAAGAAGCGCCGTCGCTTCGCGTTCGGACACTTTTCGCGGGCACGTCGGCAGAGGGACCAGCCCGTGCTCACGAGGCGCTTACGACACGGCAGGAGGGCGCGACATGGCAAGACCCAGTAGGGACCAGGCGATCGATCATGTCGTGGTGGTCATGTTCGAGAACAGGTCGTTCGACAACCTCCTCGGGCGCCTCTATCAGCCGGGCGAGGTGGCTTCCTTCGAGGGTGTGATCGGCCGGGACTTCTCCAACCCCATCCCCGAGTGGGCCGAGCACGGGTCCGAACGCAAGGTCGTGCCCTACGGCGTGGCCACCACCATGGACACGCCCAATCCCGACCCCGGGGAGGATTATCCGCACGTCAACACCCAGCTGTTCGGGATCATCGACCCCCCCAGCAACCGCGCTCTCATGTCCGACCGCATCACCGCCCCGTTCAATGCCCCGGCCGACCCTCGGCGGAGGCCCACGATGGACGGGTTCGTCACCGACTACATCAGCGCGTTCACCGCCGAGATGGGCCATCAGCCGACCTACGATGAGTACGCGGAGATTATGACCGGCTACACACCCGAGCAGATGCCGGTCATCTCGACGTTGGCCAGGGGGTTCACCACCTTCGACCACTGGTTCTGCGAGGTCCCTTCCCAGACCTTCACCAACCGCTCGTTCTTCCACGCCGCCTCGGCATCGGGCTTTGTCACCAACATGATCCCGACCGACGCCTTCCCGGTCCACAACACGGCGGAGACCATCTTCGAGCGCCTCGCGGCCGAGGGGTTGACCTGGCGGGTCTACTGCGACCACGACGCCAGCGTCCCCTTCACCGGCTTGATCCACGCATCCCGGCTCCTCAACCAGGCCTCTAACTTCGTCACCACTGAACAGTTCCTGGAGGATGCGGAGAAGGGCGACTTGCCGACCTATTCTTTCATCGAGCCCAACATGCTCCACGGCCACAACGACATGCACCCGGCCTGCAACGCGCTTTTCCCGGGCATGGCCGCCGACCCCCCGTCGTCACTGCTGGGCGGCGAGGCCCTCCTCGCCAAGGTCTACAATGCCGTGCGGTCGTCCTCCTCCCCTACGGGGTCGAACGCCCTCAACACCCTCCTGTTGGTCACCTTCGACGAGCACGGTGGCTGCTTCGACCACGTGCCGCCGCCATCGGCCCCCTCGCCGGATCCGGCCGGTCCGGCTGGCGAGATGGGGTTCCAGTTCGACCGGTCGGGAATCCGGATCCCCACCATCGCCATCTCGGCCTGGTCCCCGGAGCGCGCCGTCGTCAACGACGTGTACCGCAGCACCTCGTTGATCCGGACCCTACGGGACCGCTGGTCTCTGGGTGCACCCCTCACCAACCGCGACGCCACTGCTCCGAGCATCGCACCGGCCCTCACTCGGGAGGTCCCCCGGCCCCCCGAGAATTGGCCCGACGTGACCCCTCGCCCGGTTCCCGATTTCGACGTCGCCGTGGTCAAGATGGATGCACCTCTGGCACCGCTGCCCAAGGCACTGTTCTTCGGACTGCTGGCCCTCGGGAAGGAGCTCGGGCAGACCGTCCCGGACCTCAGCCCGTCGGACGACGTCATGGGCTCGGAGGCCGTCGCCATCATTCTCTCCGAGTTCGCGCACCTCTTCCCCGAGCTGCAGCACGGGTAGTGGACGGGGGGCGTCGTCCCCCGGGCTCGGACTCCGCTCCTGCCCGTGGCCACAGGATCGTCGGCTCGAAGGGGCCCCGCTCCATGAACGAACCCTCCACAAGGCCTGAACTCCAGCGGACTACCCCAACGGTGAGCGGTCCCCCGGGTTTCCCAGTCCACCGGGAATGTGGCGACCGGACATCTAAGCTTTGGCCGAAAATGCCATCTCATCCCGACTACTACGCATCGGCTCGAACAGTCGCCACGCAGCTTTTCGAGCGGGGCGAGGTTGAATGGAGCCGAGATATTGAGGGCGCGATCACAGATGGCTCAACCGTCACCGAGATACTGATGAGAATCCGCATCACACGTAAGCGGCTTCTCCGGTCTGGCGTCGCAACTGAGGGTGAGGCGGCGGCGGCTCAACGTTTGATAGCCGGGACTGATGGCCCAACGGGCCGAAGGTGCCGAACTGAGAAGGTGCCGGACTGATTAAGGCAATCTCAGCCTCCCCGATCACCGGGATCGAGACGCCCGCCTCAGCGCTGTTATCGACGGCAAAGGCTTTCATCCTTCAGCGAACGCTTGGGACATTCGCACCCTGATGAGACGTTCGACGAGAAGCTTCGGCAGCGGTGAGTCGACAGGGAACTGGAGCGCTCCTTTGGATGTTTTGTAGCTTGCAACTTCGTCTCCAACGAATGGGAACACAGAACCACTGTGGGGGAGGTAGCTCAGGTGATTTTTGAAAGCTGCAAATCCGGCGATGACCTTCCCATTGACCCTGAAGGCTGGGACTTGGTACGAGATTCCTTCTTCCGCCTCTGGGACAACTTCAAGGATCGTTTGACGCAATCGCTGGAGGGTCGATCGCTTCGGCTCCTCTAAGCCTGCCAAGTACTGATCAACCTCGGCACTGGACATGTATCTGATTCTCGTGGCACCTCCGCCTACCGTCAAGAGGCTGGGTATCTGCGCCCGCCCCTGACCGCTGGGAGTGGGGCAAGATTCGCGCAAAGTAGGGGTATGGAAGAAGCCGAGGTCCGGGTGCTCGTTGTCCGTGGTGCATCGGGACCTGGAAAGTCGTCAACTGCCTGGGAAATTGGCCACCGACTCCGAGGCTTGGGAATGCCGCATGCGATCCTCGACACTGATGAACTTGATCGGGTCTGGCCGCGGCCCGAGGCTGTCGAAGCACTCACTTCGATTACTTGTCGCAACCTGCATGCGATTCGGGCAACGTATTTCGATTTGGGGATACGCCATCTCGTGCTATGTGGCGTTATGACATCGATTCCCCGAAGCGAATCGATGATCACCGAGGCCATTCCTGGAGCCACAATCACCTACGTTCGCCTGAGGGCCACGCGATCGACGCGAGAATCGCGGATTCGCCGCCGAGAGATCGGAAGCGGCTTTGAGCACGACATGCGTGGATCCGAATAGGCGACGGCGTTTATTGAGTCTCATGACCTTGTGGGGATTTTCCAGGTGGACACGGATCAATTGACGGTTACTGACGTCGCCGAGGAGGTGCTCAGAGGCTCTGGCTGGACCCCCTGAGCCTGGGCAGCTCACTTACGCAGTGGGCTGTCGCGGTTGACCGGGAACGGACGTTCTCGAGCCTGAAGCGTCAGACCGCCTCAGGTTTCAAGTGGAGGTCATCCCTAGTAAGCGGGTCGTGGTCCGTGATTCGGTTGCATGCCGAGCTCGGGTCGGGCCAGGCTGAAGGGTGCCAGAAAACCGATTTTTCGGTGAGATCGCCAGAACCTACGACCAACCTGGGACGGGGATGTTCGCTGACGACGTTCTCGAAGTGACCGTCGACTGCCTGGTCGAGCTCAGCGGCGGCGGCGCGGCGTTGGAGTTCGCTATTGGTACTGGCCGGGTTGCTGTCCCTTTGGCGGCCCGGGGCGTTCCGATCACCGGGATCGAGTTGTCCGCGGACATGCTGGCGGTGCTGCGCTCGAAGCCCGAAGCGAGCGATATCACGGCCGTCGAAGGCGACATGGCCGTGACGCACGTGGAGGGCGAGTTCTCCCTGGTGTACCTGGTCTTCAACACGATCATGAACTTGACGTCGCAGGACGAACAAGTCGCGTGCTTCGAAAACGCTGCACGTCACCTTCGCCCCGGTGGTCGCTTTGTAATCGAGAACATGGTGCCCGGTCTTCGTCGGTTACCGCCAGGCAACCCCGGTGTCCCGTTCGCAGTGACGGAGGACTACGTCGGCATCGACGACTTCATTGACCGCACGCACAACCAGATCTCCCGGTCTAGGCACTTCTACCGACGAAGCGATGGCAGCTTCCGCGAATTCACGGCACCATTTCGATATGTGTGGCCAGCTGAGCTGGATCTGATGGCCCGGATCGCCGGCATGACGCTGGAACATCGATGGGCGTGGTGGGACTGTTCGCCGTTCACCGGTGAAAGCCCCTCGCATGTCAGCGTGTGGCGCCTCCCGGAAGCATAGACGCAGTCGCCAACTCGCCTACGGATTGGCCCGTCGAGTGCCCCCGGTTGGCTCCTTGCTTCCCCTCGGGCGCGTCGTCAATCGTGGAAGCGTCGTTATGTCCCGATCCATCAGGATGTCCCGATCCATCAGGTGTGGGCTCAATACAGTTGCACGAGGGTATCTATGACCGCCGGGTCTGGTCGCACTGGGATAATGACGATGGCGCGCTCCTCCCGGCCGCCGCCATCATCGTCGGATCCACCCGCCCCTGGGTGAAGGGCTACTCCACCTCGGTGGGGAATCTCGTCGTGCCAGCCAGGTTGGGCAAGGGCCTCAGCTGGCCGCGGTGGATCCTGGCCAGGAGATCGAGGCGTTCGCGGCCGGTCTCGGCCGCGGTGCGCAAACCCCGTCGGGTGTTCTACTCGCGTGGTCCGCACAACGCGACGCGCCCGACGGTGACCTTGAAGTACCATCGCCGCTTGCCGTCGGGATAGATGCCTTCGGGCCTGGCGGGCATGCCCGGAACCTCCGTGAGAACGTGAGAACGCTTTGGTTCTCAATAGGTTCTCACGGGTCCCGCTCCCTATAAGCGTTCCCCATACACATTTCTGAGCTGGTCTTCGTGGTCGGGCTGCCGGGATTTGAACCCGGGACCTCTTGACCCCCAGTCAAGCGCGCTAACCAAGCTGCGCCACAGCCCGTGCGGGTCAGGACTCTGGTCCTGTCCCATCCGACCTTCCCGGTGGGTAATCGCGCCGCAGGTCGACCGCGCCGCGTGGCCCGGAGATGGCCGAGGGGCCATGGTAGCAAAGAGGCGCGCGTCGAGAAGGCGCGACGAGGCTTACGACCGGCAGGAGTCGTCCCAGGGCTGCTGACCGTCGGCATTGAAGAGCGTAACGGCCAGCGTGTCCTGATCGGCCTTGGAGGCCGAGTTGGGAGCGACGCCGACCAGGGAGGGCAGCCCGGCAAGCGTGGCCGCCTCGTTCCAGGTCGACTGGCTGAACTGGAAGGCGCCCATGTAGGTGCCACCGGGAGAGATGGCACCGTAGTTGCCGGTCGACTCGGCCTGGACCACACAGGACAAGAAGCCATTGAGGCCAGGATCGCCCGGTGCCGCGCTGCTTGCGGGAGCCGGGCTTCCGGTCACGACCAGTGGCGCGGCGACGACGGCCAGCGCGGCGGCCCGGGCCGCCGCGGCCTGGGCGGCGGCGGCGGCCTGTTGCTGGGCGATGGCGGCCGCCAACTGTGAGTTCACCTGGGACTGTTGGTTCTGCAGTTGACCTTGCGCATTCTGCGCCTGGTCAAGCAGCTCCGCCGCCTGCTGTTGGAGCCCCTGGTCGACGGCCTCTTGATGACGGAGCCATGAGCGTTCGGCTTCGACCACGTTGCTTTCTGTGTTCATCTGGTCGATGGCGACGGCGGTGTCACCGAAGGCCACGTCCTGGTACTCCTTTTTGATGAGCGTGACTGCTTGGCTCTGGAACATGGTGGTGGCATCCGAGGAGTAGCCGAAGTCGACGTAGTTGGAGATGGCTTCCCTCTGCAACTGCTCTCGGTCGACGGTGAGGCGGTGCTCGTCGCGGGCAACCCATTTCTCGGTCTGAGCGATGAGCTGGTTGTCCTGGTCGACCTTGTCGGTGGTCATGAGACTCTGCTGTTGGTCGGCGCCCACCTCGAGCTGCTCGCGGATCATGGACTGGGAGAGTTGGGTGGCCTGGGCACGGAGGTCGGATATCTGGTCACCCCATGCCGGGCGCGCAAAAAAGACCACCGGGAAGGTGATCGATGTGGCGAGAGCCACCAGGAGCAAGGACCGCAGCGCGTAGCCGACACAGCTCACTTGGGTAGCTGACTTCGCCGTCGAGTCGACCTCGACGTCAGTCACTGTGCGCAGAATTCAACTCGATTCCGGCGACGGCGTGCAACTCGCTGCCGATCGTGACCGTGGTGGGGGCAAAGTACCTGTTAGGAGCGGCTCCGACGCCTCGGCCTGGTGGCGGTGGCCGAGCACCCGGTTCTGTTCGCGGCCACGAGTCGAAGGGCCCTAGGCGGATCGGCACGACTCTGTCAACGTGGGGCCATGTGGATTGATCAGCGCGGCTCGGAGGTCCTCGAGCCGGCGGAGTGCCGTCGCCTCCTGGCGTTGGCCGCCAAGGAGGTTGGCTACGGGCGCCTTGCCGTCTCGCGCCAAGGCGCCCCCGTCGTCGTGCCGGTGAACTTCAGGTGGCTGGACAGCGAGGTCCGGATCCGACTGGCCGAGGGCTTCCTCTCCAGCGTGGTCCCGGGTCATCTGGTGGCTTTCGAGGTGGACATGATCGACCAACGGGCTGACACCGCGTGGAGCGTGCTCGCCCGGGGGCTGGCCCACGAGCCGGATCCGGCCGACGGCCCGGGGACCGACGACGGTCCCCAGCCGATGGTCCCCCGACCCGGGGACCGCGTCCTCGTCATCCGGCCCGACGTGGTGACCGGCAGGCGGTTCGCGGTCCGCCGACCGGTTCGGGACCCGAGGACGACGTGAGCGGCGCCGCGGCCAACCGTGGGGTCGGGCTTGCGCCCTCTCCGGAGTGAACCGGTGAGCGGGCGGGGGGACCCGGCCGGCCGGCCGGTGGGGGGCGGTCGGCGCAGGTGGGCCGACGACGTGGCGTGGCTCTTGGGCGAGCTGGCATCGCCGGCCCCCGACGATCGCTGGCTGCTAGCGGTGCCCGGAGGCGACGTGAAGCGTGCGGCGTCCGACGAGAGCCGGCTCTGTCTGGCCGACGGGGTGCTCGGCACCCGGGGTCACTTGGAGGAGGCGGGGGCAGAGGCGCGGCCTGCCATCTATGCCGGGGGGGTCTTCGAACGTAATCCCGACGGCACCGAGGCTCCGATCGCCGTCCCGGGCTGGGTCGAGCTCCCCCTCCGTCAGGTGATCGCCGTCGGTGACCGAGTGCTCGATCTGCGGACCGGCGTCGTCGGGCGCCTGGTCGTCAGCGACGGGTCGGTCATGCTCCGTTCGGCCCGATGGGCCTGCCTCGCCCGGCCGGGGACCAAGGTGTTGATCGCCGACGGTGAGGCCGTCCTCCCCGAGACCCTGATCATGCACGAGACGATCGACGAGCGCTCCTCACTCGGAGGTGGCGTGAGGGCCCAGATCGACACGACCGGAACCCGCGAGCGCGGGACGGGCAACCGGGGCGGTGTGGTGCTGCGGGTGGCGGCCTATGCCGCCTCGCCCAGACGTCCCCCTTCACTTGTCCGCACCCAGCGCCAGCTGTCCGCGGCCTGGGAATCGGGGCCGATCGAGCTCTTGGCCGAGCAGCGTTCGGCCTGGGCCGCCCGCTGGGAGGAGAGCGACCTCGAGGTGGCCAACGATGCCGAACTGACCCTGGCCGCCCGTTTCGCCCTCTTCCACCTGGCCACGACGGCCTCCGAGCATGGCGAGGGCCCGGTCGGGCCCAGGGGACTGACCGGCGCGGGTTACTTCGGCCACGTCCTGTGGGACGCCGACGCCTTCGTCCTCCCGGTCCTGGCGGCCACCCATCCGGCGTCGGCTCGGTCCATGCTCGAGTACCGCATCCGGCGACTGCCGGCCGCCCGCCGGCTGGCCGCGGCCTCGGGCCGGGCCGGGGCCCGGTTCCCGTGGGAGTCGGCGAGCGACGGCACCGACGTCACTCCGGCCACCGGGGTCGGCGCCGACGGGGTCCGGGTGCCCATCTTGACCGGCGACCTCGAAGAGCACATCACCGCCGACGTTGCCTGGGCCGCCTGGCAGCTGGCCTCGTGGCAGGGCTCCTGGGGACTCCTCGAGGGACCGGCCGGCCGCCTGGTGGTCGACACCGCGGCCTACTGGGCCAGCCGGATCCGGGTGGACGACTCGGGACGGGGTCACATCGACGGCGTCATCGGGCCCGACGAGTACCACGAATCGGTCGATGACGACGCCTTCACGAACCAGATGGCCGCCTGGAACCTCCGGCGGGCCGCCGAGCTGGTCCGGCGGGGCACGGGCGACGCCGCTCCGGCCGACCCGGGCCACTGGGTCGCCCTGGCCGACGCCCTGGTCGACGGGTTCGACCCGGTCCTCGGCCGACACACCCAGTTCGACGGCTACGAGCAGCTCGAGTCGATCCTGGTGGACGAGGTCGGGGAGGCACCCATGCTGGCGGACATTGTCCTCGGTCGCCAGAGGCTGTTCGGGTCACAGGTGGTCAAGCAGGCCGACGTGCTCATGGCTCATCACATGATCCCCGACGCCCTCCGCCCGGGCACCCTGGATCGGGATCTCGACTACTACCTGCCGCGCACCGCCCACGGCAGCTCGCTGTCGCCGGGCGTCCACGCGTCCGTGTTGGCCCGGGCCGGTCGCCTGGACGAGGCCCAGCGCTTCTTGCGCATGGCCATCGGGTTCGACCTGGGCGACGGCGACGCCAGCGAGGGACTGCACATGGCAGCGCTGGCCACACTCTGGCATGCCCTCGTGCTGGGCTTCGCCGGGGTGCAGGTCCGCTCCCCCGACGATCGCGCCCTGGTGCTCGATCCCCACATCCCCGACGACTGGGGCGAGCTGCGTCTGGCCTTGCGCTGGCACGGCCGGGCGCTCCATCTGCGCTGCACCCCCGATGGCGTCCACGTCGACGGTGGGGGTCCGCTCACCGTCCGGGTCGCCTCGGGAGAGCCGGTGCGCCTGGGGCGCGCCGGTGGGTGGGTGCCCATCGCCTGACCGACTGGGTTCGGGGGGGTCAGCTGGTCTTCTCGGCGTGCCCGCCGAACTCAGAACGCATGGCCGAGAGGATCTTGTCGGCGAAGTCCCCGTTGCCCCGGGACTCGAAGCGCTCGAAGAGCGACGCCGTGATGACCGCCGCTGGGACCCCGGTGTCGACGGCGGCGGCCACCGTCCAGCGGCCCTCCCCCGAGTCCGAGACCCGGCCGGCGAAGTCGCCCAGGTCCGGCGACTTGGCAAAGGCGTCGGCCGTCAGGTCGATCAGCCAGGATCCGATGACCGAGCCCCGTCGCCAGACCTCGGCCACCTCGCCCACGTCGATCCGGTATTGATAGAACTCGGGGTCGCGCAGGGGGGTGGTTTCGGCGTCGATCTCGGCCTTGTGGGTCCCCGCGTCGGCGTGCTTGATGATGCTGAGGCCCTCGGCGATGGCCGCCATCATCCCGTACTCGATCCCGTTGTGGACCATCTTGACGAAGTGGCCGGCCCCGTTCGGCCCGCAATGGAGGTAGCCCTCGGGCGAGGTGCCGTCCTTTCGGGTCCGGCTGGGGGTGGGCTCGGCGTCACCGGCACCCGGGGCGATGGTCTTGAAGATCGGGTCGAGGTGCGAGACCACGCCCTCCTCGCCGCCGATCATCAGGCAGTAACCGCGCTCGAGCCCCCAGACCCCGCCGCTGGTCCCGCAGTCGACGTAGTGGAGCTTGTGCTCGATCAGCTGCTTGGCCCGGACAATGTCGTCGCGGTAGTAGGAATTGCCGCCGTCGATGACGATGTCGTCGGCATCGAGCAGCCCCACCAGCTCGTCGAGGGTGGACTGGACGATGCCCGCGGGGACCATGAGCCACACCGCACGGGGCCTCTCGAGCTCGTCGACGAACTCGGCCAAGCTGGTGGCCCCGGTGGCGCCTTCGCCGGCCAGTTCTTCGACCGCGTCGGCGCTCACGTCGTAGGCGACGCAGCGGTGCCCGTCCCGCATGAGCCGCCGCACCAGGTTGGCACCCATCCGCCCGAGGCCGATCATGCCCAGCTGCATGGGCCGGTCCGTCGCCATGGTCGTTCTCCTGTCCTCGGTGTCCCGTGACCGGGCGCCACCGTGGCCGCCCCGGTCCTCCCGCCACTGTGGCACAGCCGCCCGAGGTCGGGTCCAGCGAACCGGCCCCGGCCCCGGGGCGCCTCAGGCCAGCCGGCGCAGTTCGCTGGCGAAGCGGTGTCCGTTGGCGACGTACTCGGCGGCCGAGAGCCTGATCATCTGCAGGCTCGAGGCACCCTCACGGATCCTGGCCGGCACCCCCAGGGCCAGGGCCCCGTCGGGGACGACCATGTTGTTTGGGACCACCGCGTTGGCCCCGACGGTGGCCCCGTGGCCGATGACGGCGTGGTGGAGAACCACCGAGCCCGACCCGACGAGGCATTCGTCGCGCAGCGTGCACCCCTCCATGTGGGCCAGGTGGCCGACCACGCACCCCTCTCCGACCGTGGTCGGGAAGTTCGGGCCGGCGTGGAGGACCGAGCCGTCCTGCACCGAGCTTCGGGCCCCGACGGTGATCCGGCCGTAATCGCCACGCAGGACGGCACAGGGCCAGACCGTGGCCTCGGGCCCGATGGCGACGTCGCCGATGACCACGGCCTCGGGATGGACGAAGGCCGCCGGGTCGATCCGGGGGACGGCGTCACCGATCTGGTAGATGGGCATGTCCGCTGACGCTAGGGCAGTCGGAACCGGCCGGGCACACGGGACCCACCGGAGCGGCCGATCAATCGGCAGCGCCGGTCATCGGGTCCGTTCACACGTGGTGGATCACCCAGTCGATGCCCTGATAGGCGCGCCAGCCGAGGTAGATCACCGAGGCCACGATCATGAATTTGAAGTACCAGGGTACGGGCCGATGCTCGGGTTCGACCAACTGGGTGCCGCAGGTCGGGCACTCGCCGTCCTCGGTCAGGTCATCGTCTTCGACCAGCCGGTCGCACTCCTCGCACCACGCCACGGCGGCCTCCTCAGCGGTGGCCACCGGTGCGGACCCTGATCTTGAGCGGGGTCGAGCCGAGCTCGAAACGCTCCCGCAGCCCTCGTTCGATGTAGCGCAAGTAGGTCTGGGGCATCCGGCCGGTGGCGAACAACGTGAAGGTCGGCGGGTCGATGGCCCCTTGGACGCCGTAGCGGACATGGGCCCCGGGGGCGGGATGGGCGGCCTGGATATCCCGCAGGGCCCGGTTGAGGGCACCGGTGGGGATCCGCTGATGGTAGGAGTCGACCGCGGCGTGGAGGGCGGGGAGGATCCTGTGCGCTCCCCGTCCGTTGACCGCCGAGACCCGCAGGACGGGGGCGGTGCCCAAGAAGGCCAGGCGTTCCCCGACCCCGGTCATGATGTCCTCGCGGTCCTCGGCGGCGACGAGGTCCCATTTGTTGAGCACCACCACCGCCGGACAGCCCGACACCCCGATCCGCTCGGCCAGCCTTTGATCCTGGTGGGTGGCCCCGACGGTGGCGTCGATCACCAACAGGGCGATGTCCGCCCGCTCCAGGGCGTCGAGCGCCCGGAGCACCGAGTGGTGCTCGGTCCCGCGTTCGGTCCTCGCCGGGCGACGCATGCCGGCGGTATCGACGAAGCACAGGGGCCCCTCGGGCGTGGTCACCACGGTGTCGATGGCGTCGCGGGTGGTGCCGGGCATGTCGTGGACGACCGACCGCTCCTCGCCGATCAGTCGGTTGAATAGGGTGGACTTGCCGACGTTGGGCCGTCCGACCAGCGCCACCCGGGGCACGGAACCGTCGGCCCGCCCCCGCGTCGTCGACCCCGTCGGCGAGGACCGCTCGACGGGCCGCCGCAGCCGGGGCCGGTGACACGGGCCCGTCGCCCGGTCCGGCCGTCGAGAGGCGGCGGACGACCTCGTCGAGCAGGTCGCCGGTCCCCCGCCCGTGGATGGCGCTCACCGGCCAGGGGTCGCCGAGACCCAGGGCCACGAACTCCCAGGCCGCCGCCTCCCGGCCGGCGTCGTCCACCTTGTTCACGACCAGGACGACCGGGGGGCCGCCCTGTCGGATGACCTTGGCCGCGGCCAGGTCCTCGTCGGTTACCCCCACGGTGACGTCGGTGACCACCAGCACCAGGTCGGCGTCGGCCACCGCCCGCTCGGACTGCTCGGAGACCTTGGCGTCGAGGGTGTCGCCGCCCGGGAGCCAGCCCCCGGTGTCGACCAGGTCGAAGGGGAGCCCGTTCCACTCGGCCTCCAAGCGGTTCCGGTCCCGGGTGACCCCGGCCTCCTCTTCGACCACCGCCGCCCGGCGTCCGACGATGCGGTTGACCAGCGAAGACTTGCCCACGTTGGGTCGCCCGGCGACGACCACCACCGGCCGGCGGGCCGCCGGCGGTTCGGTCGCGCTCACCTGGGGCACCCGGCGCCATCCGGGGGCTGCGCGGGCCGGCCTTCGAGGGCGGCCCGCAGCGAGGCACCGTCGGACGGCACCACCTCGACGGGGCGGGGCAGGTCCTCGAGGGTCAGCCCGTCGAGGAACCGGCCCTCCGAGAGGCAGGCGTCGGGAACCAAGAACCGGCGGCGAGCGTCGCGCCCGTCGAGGGCGCGGACCAGGTCGACCCCGGTGAGCAGGCCGGCCACCCCGATGTTCCCCCCGAAGAACCGGTTCTCGACGGCGAGGACCTCGACGTCGCGCCGCTCGTGCCGGGCGACCAGGGGCCCGAGGACCCGGGCCCCGTAGTCGCCGGTGACCACGGTGACCGGTCGGCAGTCGGGCCCGGGCGCCGGCGCGTCCGCCGGGCCGAGCCGGGGTGCCCGGTAGCCCTGGGCCGGTGCCCCGTCGACCCAGGCGAAGAACCCGTGGCGCACCCCGCCGGGGGCCCCGGCATGGCCGTCGAAGGCCTGCTCGAAGGCCCGGACCATCCCGATCCCGTTCTCATGCTGGGCGAAGCCGTCGTAGGCCGCCGCCGGGGGGAAGTCCCGGCCGGCCAACAGGTAGTACTCGTCGGCGGCGAAGGCCAGGCGGCGTCCGAGCACCGAGCCGAAGACCCCTTGCCAGCGGGCCACGGCGTCGCACACAGCGCGCGCCTCGTCGGCGCTGTGGGGGCGCATCTCGGGCTCCTTCGAGTACCGGCTGAGGCCGAGGGGGACCACGCCGAGGGTGGCCAGGGTCGGGTACTCGTCGAGTACCCCGGCCATGGTGTCCTCCAAGACCGCCCCGTCGTTCACCCCGGGGCACACGACCACTTGGCCGTGGACTTCGATGCCGGCGTCGAGCAGGATCCGGAGCCAGCGCAGGCTGGTGGCGCCCTTGGGGTTGCGGAGCATGGCGGCCCGCACCGCGGGGTCGGTGGCGTGGATGGAGACGAACAACGGGCCCAGCCGCTCGCTCAGCACCCGTTCTGCGTCGAGCTCGGTGAACCGGGTGAGCGTGGTGAAGTTGCCGTACAGGAAGGAGAGCCGGTAGTCGTCGTCCTTTAGGTACAGGCTCTTGCGCATGCCCTTGGGCAGCTGGTAGATGAAGCAGAACGGGCAGTGGTTGTCACAGGTTCGGATCCGGTCGAACACGGCCGAGGAGACCTCCAGCCCGAGGGGCTCGCCGGCCTCCTTGCGGACCCGCACCGACCGGGCGAGCTCGGCCCCGGGCCGGCGGACCTTGATCTCGAGTTCGTCGGCGTCGACGAGCTCTTGGTACTCGATGACGTCGCGGGGCACCCGACCGTTGAGAGAAACGAGCTCGTCCCCGACACTGAGCCCGGCCCGGGCCGCCGGCGACGCCTCGGTGACCAGCGTCACCCGTGGCGCCGACATGGCACCCAGGCTACCTGGGTACTTGGCCGACCCGGCCCCGGCGCGGTCCCGGCGAGGGCATCGGCGGGGTCGAAGCGGCGCGGGCCACCGGTAACCTGGCCCCGTGCCCGTGGATCGAGTCGTCCTGGCTGAGCCGAGGGGATTCTGCGCCGGGGTCGAGAAAGCGATCAAGGCCCTGGCCTGGATGGTCAGGGTCTTCGACCCACCCGTCTACTGCTACCACGAGATCGTCCACAACCGGCACGTGGTCGATCGGTTCCGGGCCCAGGGTGTGATCTTCGTCGACGACGTCGGCGCCGTGCCCGTCGGGGCCCCGTTGATGTTGAGCGCCCACGGCTCGGCCCCCGAGGTCCTCGCCTCGGCCCGGGCCCACGGTGGTGTCGTGGTCGACGCCGTCTGCCCCCTGGTGACCAAGGTCCACCACGAGCTCAAGGTCCGCAGCAAGAAGGGCTACACGGTCCTCTACGTCGGCCACGCCGGCCACGAAGAGGCGGTCGGGACGATGGCCGTCGCTCCCGGCGCGGTGCACCTGGTCGAGCGGCCCGAGGATCTCGACGCCCTGGGCGGGCTGCCCGACGAGACCCCCGTCGCCCTCCTGGCCCAGACCACGCTCAGTCATGACGAGTGGCGGGGCCTGATGGAGCTGGCCCGCGGGCGCTTCCCGCAGCTGTGGATGCCCAGTCGCAGCGACCTGTGCTTCGCCACCACCAACCGGCAGGCCGCACTCAAGGCGGTGGCCGCCGACGCTGACGCGGTGGTGGTGATCGGCTCCTCGAACTCCTCCAACACGGTCGCCCTTGAGAAGGTCGCCCGGGCGTCGGGGTGCCCGAGGGTGCTCAGGGTCAACGAGGCCTCCGAGCTGCCCGAGGACCTCTCGGGCACCGTGGCGGTGACCGCGGGCGCCTCGGCCCCCGAAGAACTGGTCCAGGCGGTCATCGGGCGGCTGGCCCCGCTCAGGGGGGTCGAGACGGTCGCCGTGACGTCCGAGGACGAGTACTTCCCGCCCCCGCCCGAGCTGCGCGAGATCCTCCGGGCCGTGGCCACCACCCTGGGCCTGTTGGCCGGCTCGGGCTCTTCGGGCGCCGACCCGGTGGCCGACGACCGAGGGTTGTCGGCGGCCGACGTCCTCGAGGTCCTAGCCTCGTAAACGGATCCTGTGCATGAGAGGATGGAACGATGACCGACACCGCGCCGACCCGAACGAGCTTCACCCGGATGGACGAGTCGACCGGCGAGCAGTGGCAGGAGATCCTCGCCGAGACCATGGAGCACCAGCCCCGGGTGGCCGAACGGGTGCTGGGTATGCTCCGCTCGCTGGCCGAGATCACCGACGGCTTCGCCGTGGACCAGCTCACCCACTCGCTCCAGACAGCGACCCGGGCCGAAGAGGCCGGGGCCGACGAGGAGGTGGTGGTGGCCTCGCTGTGCCATGACGTCGGCAAGGCGGTGTCGGTTCTCAACCACCCCAAGATCGCCGCCGAGATCCTCCGGCCCTATGTGCGCGACGAGGTGTTCGAGATGATCCAGGCCCACCAGGACTTCCAGGGCCGCCACTACTACGAGCACCTCCACATGGACCCCGAGGCCCGCCGCCAGTACGACGGGCAGCCCTGGTACGCGCTGGCCGAGCGGTTCGCCGACGAGTGGGACCAGATCAGCTTCGACCCGGACTACCCGACCCAGCCGCTCGAGCACTTCGAGCCCATGGTGCGCGAGGTCTTCAGCCGCCCGCACAGCTTCTAATCTCGGGTCCTCCGACCACCGTTCACGATGTCGGCCAACGTCTCTGACCGTCAACAGGCGCGCCTCGAAGCGCTCCAGCGACTGGTGATCGATCTCGGCCGGCGTGACTTCCACGACCGCTACGGGGATCTGCGGCTCACCCCGGTCGCAGTCCTCATCTGTGCCTACCAGGAGGCGGGCAACATCGGCGACGTCCTCAAGGGCGTCCCCGAGAAGGCCTGCGGGCTGGCCGTGACACCGGTGGTCGTGGTGGACGGCGGCGACGACGGGACCGACCGGGTCGCGCTGGATGCCGGGGCGACCACCTTCGTGCTGCCGGTCAACCTGGGCCACGGCGTGGCCCTACGGGTGGGCTACGGCCTGTGCGTGTCGGCCAGGGCCCAGTACGTGGTGACCCTCGACGCCGACGGCCAGAACGACCCGGCCGAGATCGAGACGATGCTCGAGCCGCTCGTCGACGACACGGCCGATTTCGTGGTGGCCTCCCGGCGCCTCGGCGAGGACCGCACCGACGACCGCTACCGGAAGGCGGGCGTGGTGTTCTTCGCCGGGATGATCAACCTGTTGACCGGGGCCCGCCTGACCGACTCGTCCAACGGCTACCGCGCCCTGCGGGCCACCATGCTCTCCGACGTGGTGGGGCGCCTCGAACAGGACCAGTACCAGACGGCCGAGTTGCTCATCACCGCGATCAAGCGGGGCTGGCGGGTGACCGAACGCCCAACGGTCTGGCACGAGCGGGCGTCGGGGGTCTCCAAGAAGGGCGGGAACCTCCTCTACGGCTTCCGCTACGCGGCGGTCGTGCTGCGCACCTGGCGCCGGGAGCGCTGAGCCCCGGACGGTCAGCCCCGGGCCCGGTCGTACACCGCCTGGATGCGTTGGCGCAGCTCGACGGTCGTGCGGTGCACCTTGGTGCGCGAGACCCGGCCCGATCCGCTCCGTTCGGGCGGGGCGATGGGCTCGCCCACGACCACGGTGATCGTGAGGGGCTTGGGGATCTTCTGGCCCTTCGGCATGGCCCGGTCGGAGTTGCCGATGCCGATGGGCACGATCGGGGCTCCGGTGCGGGCTGACAGGAAGGCGGCCCCTTCCAACAGGTCGTGGACCACCGGGCCCTCCTGGCGGGTGCCCTCGGGGAACAGCACGAGCACCTGCCCCGCCCTGAGGACCGCCTCGGCGTGACGGAGCGCCTCGCGGTCGGCCGACTCGCGGTGGACGGGGAAGGCCCCGAGAGTGATGAGCAGGCGGCCGAGCCGGCGATTGGACCACAGGTCGTCCTTGGCCATGAAGAACAGCTTGCGCCGGGTGACGAAGGCGGCGAAGCCGAAGTCGGCGAAGGAGCGGTGGACCGGGGCCAGGATCACCGGGCCCTCCTCGGCGATGAACAGGCGGCCGGTCACCCGGGGCCGGAACCACACCCCAAGGAGGGCCCGGAAAACGGCCCGGGCCACCCGGTAGCCCGCCGTCTGGCGGGGGTCGGGCACGAAGGCCACCCCGCGACCCGGCGCGGCGACCGCCTCGGCCGGGCGGTCGGCGCCGGTCCGTGTGCCCTCGAACGTCCCGTCGCGCTCGGGGATCTCGCCGGCCGTCGGGTTCAGAGCCATCCGAGCACCTCCTCGACCACATCCTCGACGCTGCGACCGGTGGTGTCGAGGAGGCGGGCGTCGCCCGCCTTGAGCAACGGCGAGGCGGCCCGGGTCGAGTCGATGCGGTCCCGCCGGGCCACGCTGGACGCGGGTTCGTCCTGGCGCCGGCGGGCCCGCTCGTCCGGCGCGGCGGTGAGATAGACCTTGACGTCGGCGTCGGGGAAGACCACGGTGCCGATGTCGCGACCTTCCACCACGCCGCCGCCGTGGGTCTCGCCCCATTGCTTCTGGCGCCGCACCAGCTCGACTCGGACGGCGGGGATGGCGGCCACCGTGGAGACGGCCCGGCTGACCTCGGGGGTGCGGATGGCCTCGGTCACGTCGACCCCGTCGATACGGGCGCCCGAGCCCGAGAGGTCGATCTCGGCATTGCGGGCGATGTCGGCCACCGCCGGTCCGTCGGCGGGGTCGACGCCCCGGTCGAGGGCCGCCCAGGCCACGGCCCGGTACATGGCCCCGGTGTCGAGCCGCTCGAGGCCCAGCCGCTCGGCCAGGCGGCGCGAGACGGTGGACTTGCCCGAGCCGGCCGGTCCGTCGATGGCGATCAGGACGCGCCGGTTCACTGCCCCGCCCCCGCGGCGCCGCCCAGCCGGGCCAGATCGGCCGTGAACCCCGGGTAGCTGGTGGCGACCGAGGCGAACCCGTCCACCGTGCTCTCCCCGGGCCCGGCGGCCAGGGCGGCCACGACGGCGGCCATGGCCATGCGGTGGTCACCGTGGCTGTCGGTGCGGGCGTGGGCGAGCCGCCGGTCGGGACCGACCCCGTCGATCCGCAGGTCGTCGCCCTCGACGGTGACCCCGGCCCCGAGGGCCCGGACCAGCGCGCCCACCGCGGCCAACCGGTCGGTCTCTTTGACCCGCAGCTCCCCCACCTCGCTGAAGGTGGTCCGCCCGGCCGCCGCCGCCGCCGCCACTGCCAGGGCCGGCACCTCGTCGAGCGAGGGGATCTCGGCGGCCGCCACGTCGGTCCCGACCAGGGCCCCCTGGTGGCGGGCCACCAGGTCGATCGTGCCGTCGGACCGCGACGTCTGCTCCACGTCGGCGCCCATGCGGGCCAGCACGCCGAGGTAGCCGGTCCGCTCCGCTCCGCCGTAGACGTGGGTCACCGCCACCTCGCTGCCGGGCACCAGGCAGGCGGCCACCAGCCAGAAGGCGGCCTGGGAGGGGTCGCCGGGCACGTCGAGCTCGATCGGGCGCAGGGCCGAGGCCCGCAGGCGCACCACCCGGCCCGGTCCCGCCCGCTCCACCGAGATCTGCGCGCCGGCGCCGGCCAGCAGCTCTTCGGTATGGGCCCGGGTGGCCACGGCCTCGCGCACCACCGTCTCACCGCTCGCCGCCAGGCCGGCCAGGAGGACGCAGGACTTCACCTGGGCGCTGGCCACCCGAGGGGCCCACTCGATGCCCCGCAGGGGACCGCCGTCGATCCCGATCGGCGGCAGGCAGCGTTCGCCGCGCCCGGCGACGCCGGCCCCCATCTTGCGCAGGGGCTCGGCGATCCGGTCCATGGGCCGGGCCGAGAGGGACTCGTCGCCACCCAACACGGTGCGACCGGCCAGCCCGGCGGCCACCCCGGCCAGGAGGCGCAGGCCGGTGCCCGAATTCCCGCAGTCGACCGGCCCGGCCGGCGCCGAGAGGCGTTCACGGCCCCCCTCGATGCGCACCGACCCGTGCCCGTCGGTGCTGGCGACGGCGCCCATGGCCTCGACGGCCCCGCGGGTGCGGGCCACGTCGTCGCCGTCGGAGAGCCCGCGGAGCACCGAGGTCCCTTCGGCCAGGGCACCGACGAGCAACGCCCGGTGGGAGATGGACTTGTCCCCCGGGGTGCGAACGGTGCCGGCCAGGCGACGGTCACCGGCCACCACGAGGCGCTCGGGCAGGGGTGCGGGCGGCGACGGCGGCGTCACGCCAGCTCCTGGACGGTGGCCCGGTAGCCGGCCGCCCCGACCGCCGCACGAAGCCGGGCGGCGTCGGCGCTGGCCACCACCAACGTGAGCACCCCGCGGGGCCCCTCGGCCGAGTGGGCGATCTCGATGTCGTAGATGTTGGTGCCGAGGTCCCCGGCCAGCGTGGTGATCTCGGCCAGCACGCCCTCGCGGTCGGGGACGGCCAGGCGCAGCTCGGCCAGGTTCTCGGGCCGGGCCGCCCGGGCCGGCAGGTTGCGCCGGGCCGCACTGGCCCGGTCGAGCACCTCGAGCAACCCGGCCCGATCCGACGACGCCACCAGGTCGCGTACCGCGGCCAGGTCGCCCAGGAGCCGGTCGAGGGTCCCCACGATGGCCTGGGCGTTGTCCGCGCAGACGTCGGGCCAGATCGCCGGCGTCCCGGCCGCCACCCGGGTCATGTCGCGGAAACCCCCCGCCGCCAGGCGGAGCAGGGCGGCGTCGTGCTCGGCGCGCTCACTGGCCGCGTTCATGAGGGTGGCCGCCACCAGGTGTGGGACATGGGAGACCACGGCCACCAGCCGGTCGTGGTCGGAGGGGGCCAGGGCGACAACGTCGGCCCCGAGGGCCCCCACCACCGACTGGACCGTGGTGTAGGCGCCGGGGTCGGTGGTGGCGGTCGGCGTGAGCACCCAGGTCGCCCCCACGAACAGGTCGGCGTCGGCACCCTTCAGGCCGGCCTGCTCGGAGCCGGCCATGGGGTGCCCGCCGATGAAGCGGGGGTGGTCGACGGCGGCGACCACCGGGGCCTTGACCCCGCTCACGTCCGAGACCGCCAGGTCGGCGCGGCGCGCCGGGTCCACGAGCAGGGCCCGGGCCTCGTCGGCCACGGCGGCCAGGGGGGTGGCCACGAAGGCTACAGCGGCATCGCGCTCGTCGCCGACCGCGTCGAGCGCCCCCATGCTCAGCGCGGCCCGGGCCCGCTCGGGGTCGGCGTCGCGCCCGGTCACGTGCCAGCCCCGGGCCCGCAAGGCCAGCCCGAGCGAGCCGCCGATGAGCCCGGTGCCGACCACGAGGGCCCGGCCCGGGGGTCGTGGGACCGGCCGGGGCGACGTGACCGGGTTCGCAGCGGCGGCCGGTGGAGCTCCCTCCTCAGCCGGGCAGGTCATCGCGCAGCGACTGGGCGCCGTGGAGGTAGACGTGGCGCAGCTCGTCGCGCCCGAGCGTCGTCGAGATGTGCATCAGGGCCCGGATGCAGCGGGGCATGGCCCCGGGCACCGGGATCTCGCTGGCGCACAGGAGGGGCACCGCCCCGAAACCGAAATTCGCGCGCCGCAGTGGCCGGGAATGTCGAGACGACGTCGGCGGTGGCGGTGAAGATGATGCTGATGATGTCGTCTTCGACGAGCCCGTTGTGCTCCAAGAGGGCGCCCAGCAGCTCGTGCACCCGCTGGCCCACCTCTTCGACGGTGTCGGCGTCGACCGTGGTTGCCCCACGCAGGGCGCGGACCTGGGGGGCGTCGGACATAGCCGGTCATGCTACCTGGCGCCCCGGTGTGCCCCCCCGGTGCCCCTCGGCCGGCCGGCGCCGGCGCCGCGGGCCCGCTCGGTCGGCGGCCCGGTGGCCTCGGCGGCCAGGGCCCGCACCTCGCCGTCGTTGAGGGCCCGCCACTGCCCGGGTTTCAAGGAGCGGTCGCTCAGGGGACCGATGCGGGTCCGCACCAGTCGGGTCACCCGATGGCCCACGGCCTCGCACATGCGCCGGACCTGACGGTTGCGTCCCTCGTGGATGACGATGCGGAGCACCCCGGGCGAGACGACGCCCACCCGGGCCGGCGCCGTCGGCACCCCGTCGAGCTCGATCCCGTGGCGCAGCGCCCGCAGGGCGCCGGCCGAGGGGACACCGCGCACCTCGACCAGGTACTCCTTGGCCACGCCGTGGGAGGGGTGGGTCAGCAGCTGGGCCAAGTCGCCGTCGTTGGTCATGACCAAGAGGCCCTCGGTGTCCACGTCGAGCCGGCCGACCGGGAAGACCCGGGGCTCGGCGGGCACAAGGTCGACCACGGTGGGGCGTCCCTGGGGGTCCGAGGCCGTGGTCACCACGCCGGCCGGCTTGTTGACCAGGTAGTGGACCAGCCCGGGCGCCACTGCTAGGGGGACGCCGTCGACGGCCACCTTGGCCGTCGCGGGGTCGACGCGCTGGCCGAGGACGGCGCGGAGCCCGTCCACGGTCACATGGCCCTCGGCGATCAGGTCGTCACAGACGCGCCGGCTCCCGAGCCCGGCCCGGGCCAGGACCTTTTGCAGGCGGACCCGGCCCTCGTCCGGCGCGCTGGTGGCGTCAGTCGTCGTCGCCCACCGCGTCGCCGGTGGGCCGGAGCCGCTCTTCGAGCTCCCCCACCACCTCGGCCCCCGGCAAGAAGTCCTCCACCGGGGGCAGCTGGTCGATGCGGTCGAGCCCGAGGCGCTCCAAGAACAGGTCGGTGGTGCCGAAGAGGACCGGCTGGCCGGGACCTTCGGCCCGGCCCACCCCCTCGATGTAGCCGCGCTGTTCGAGCAGACGCACCACCCCGTCGACGTTCACGCCGCGCAGCGAAGAGATCTGGGCCCGGGAGACCGGCTGGCGGTAGGCCACGATGGCCAGGGTCTCGAGGGCGGCGGTGGAGAGCCGGTGGGAGACCTCCCGGTTGGCGAAGCGCTCCACGTAGGGGGCCAGGTCGGGGTGGGTCTGGTAGCGGTAGCCGCCGGCGATGCGGGCCAACATGAACCCGCGGCGCTCGGCCTCGTAGTCGGCGGCCAGCTCGTCGCAGGTCGTCTCGACCCGGTCGACGGGTTCTTCGAGCAACTCGGCCAGCAGCCCCGACGGCACCGGTTCGACAGCCACCAGCAGGACGGCCTCGATGGCCCGCCGGAGCTCCTCGGTCGTCATCGGTCCCGGTGCTCAGCCGTCGTAGTCGTCGACGCCCAGGGCTCCGGCCAGCGCCCCGGCCAGCTCCCGGTCGTCGGCCACCCAGGCCACCCGGAGGTCCCCGAAGGTCTCGCCCTGGCCGAGGGCCACCTTGCCCATCTTGCACAGCTCCAAGAGGGCGAGGAAGTGGACGATGACCTCGATGCGGGTGGCCAGGTCCCGGGTCAGGTCCCTGAAGGTGGTCGGGCCCCGCTCGGGCAGGTAGCCGACCAGGTCGGCGACGGTCTCTGAGACGGTGACCGTGTCGACGGTGACGTGGGAAAGGTCGACCTCGGGCCTCGGGCGCTCGGCCGTGGCCCGCAGATAGGCCTGGGCCAGCCGGTCACCGCTGACCCCGGCCAGCAGGTCGGGGGCGTGGACGACGAAGTCGTCCTCGAGCCCCACCTCCCTCGGCACCGACCGGGCGGCCGCCTCGGAGAAGGCGACCAGGGCGTCGGCCGCCGCCGCGTAGGCCCGGCACTCGAGCAGGCGGGCCAGCAGGAGGTCCCGCTCCTCCCACCCGGCCAGCTCCTCGTCGTCGTCGACCCCGTCGGGGCCCGGCAGCAGGCGCTGGGACTTGAGCTCGACGAGGATCGAGGCCACCAGGAGGAACTCCGAGAGCGTGTCCATCGCCAGCACGTCGCGGTGCTCGGCCAGGTGGGTGACGAAGGCGTCGACGATCGGGGCCAAGGGCAGGTCGAGCACGTCCACCTCGTGGCTGGTGACCAGGTGCAGCAGCAGGTCCACCGGGCCCTCGAAGACCTCTGTGGTGACGACATAGCCCACGGCTCCGACCATATCGAACGGGGCGGCGCCCGCCGCGCACCCCGGGCCCCCCGGGGGGCCGGTTCGGGTCCGCCTACCATGTGCGCCCATGGCCAGAGTGCTCTCGGGCATCCAGCCCTCCGGGGACCTCCATCTGGGCAATTACCTGGGCGCGTTGCGCAACTGGGTCACCGACCAGCACGAGGCCGACGCCTTCTACTGCATCGTGGACCTCCACGCCCTCACCCTCGACATCGATCCCGAGGTGCTACGGACCCGGACCCTCGGGGCGGCCACCGACCTGTTGGCCGCCGGCTTGGACCCGGCCCTGTGCACCCTGTTCGTCCAGAGCCAGGTGCCCGAGCACACCCGGCTGACCTGGCTCCTCGAGTGCACCGCCACCATGGGCGAGCTCGGACGGATGACCCAGTTCAAGGACAAGAGCCGCGGCCAAGAGAGCGTCCGGGTCGGACTGTTCACCTACCCGGTGCTCCAGGCCGCCGACATCCTGCTCTACGACGCCGAGCGGGTCCCGGTCGGCGAGGACCAGCGCCAGCACCTCGAGCTGGCCCGGGAGCTCGCCGCACGCTTCAACCACCGCTACGGCCAGGTCTTCACCGTCCCGGAGGCCTCGGTGCCCCGGGCCGGCGCCCGGGTGATGGACCTCCAGCACCCCGAGCGCAAGATGTCCAAGTCGGTCGATTCGCCCCTGGGCACGGTCGGCATGCTCGAGGACCCCGCCGAGATCGAAAAGAAGATCCGTAAGGCCGTCACCGACACCGACGGCGAGGTCCGCTACGACCGCCAGGCGAAACCAGGACTCTCCAACCTGTTGGACCTGCTGGCGGCGGCGACGGGCCGGCCGCCCCAGGAGGTGGCCAAGGGCTACCAGCGCTACGGGGACCTCAAGGCCGACGTGGCCGAGGCAATCGTCGAGATGCTGCGGCCGGTCCAACAGCGCCACGCCACCTTGTCGAAGGACCCCGGCGCGGTGCTGGCCGTCCTGGCCGGGGGGGCCGACAAGGCCCACCGGGTGGCCTCGGCCACCTACGGGCGGGCCGCCGACGCCATCGGACTGCTCGCCCGCTGACCCCCTCTCCGCTCAGACGCCGAGCACGTGGGCCCACCAGGTGAAGAGCTGCTCGTAGAGCCAGGTGAGCGGGCCCGGGTGCAAGTTGAGATTGATGATGATGAGCACCAAGACCACGGGCATGGTGTAGGGCCGGAGCCGCAGGTAGGCCGGCCACCAGGCCCGGGGCAACAGGCGCTCGAAGAGCACCGAGCCGTCCAGCGGGGGTATCGGGAGCAGGTTGAACACCGCCAGGCCGATGTTGACCAGGCCCAGGTAGAAGAGGACCTCGGCCCACAACAGGAGCGAGCCGCCCGGCGTGACCGCAGTGTCCCCCCCGGCCAGCACGAAGGCCAGGCCGGCGGCGGCGGCCAGGGCCACGTTGGTGGCCGGCCCGGCCAAGGAGACGAGGACCCCGTGGTTGCGGGGATTGCGCAGCTTGCCCAGGTTGACCGGCACCGGCTTGGCCCACCCGAAGAAGCCGTAGCCGCTGAGGGCCATCACCGCCGGCACCAGCAGGGTGCCGATCGGGTCGATGTGGGCGATCGGGTTGAGGGTGAGCCGGCCGGCCCGCTTGGCCGTGTCGTCGCCGAACCACAGGGCCACCACGCCGTGGGAGATCTCGTGGAGGATGATCGAGGGGATCATCACGCAGAACAAGATGATCTCGGTCGAGCTGATGTGGTGGGTCCGGACGAGGATGGCCACGACGGCGACGATGGCGATCGCCCAGATGGTCGAGCGGGGGCTGGCCTGCCAGCCCCGCCGGACCGGGGGCCCAGGGGGCGGTCCGCCGGGCGGACCCGCCGCCGGCCCGTAGACCTCGCTCGGGGTCACCGGTCGTTGGTCGCCCGGCGGTTGCCCGGCGCCGGGTCCCCCCTGGGGGGCGCCGGCGGGTGGACCGGGCGGTCCGGCGGGCACCGCCGGGGGCCCGGGGTGGCCGGGGTCGCCCATCTACTGGCGCGAGGCGCAGGCGATGCAGAACCGGGCGGCCGGCATGGCCTCGAGCCGGGCCGGTGCGATGTCCTCGCCACAACCCTGGCAGCGCCCGTAGGTCCCGTCGTCGAGGCGCACGATGGCCGCCTCCACCTCGCCCAGCGCGTCGCGCAGCTCGCCGGCCAGGGCCTCGGCCTCCCCCCGCTCGGCGGTCACCTGGCTCGAGTCGGCGAAGTTCGGGTCGTAGTTGAGGCCGGTCCCGGTGTCACCGAAGCCGAGCTCGGAGAGCTGGCGGCACAGGTCGGCCCGCTCGTGCTCGAGCAACTCGGCGTAGCTGATCGCCGGGGACCCGGTGGTGGGCGCGTCGTTCGCCATGGAGCCAGCCTAGGCCCTCGCCGCCCGGCCGCATCCCCGGGCGCCGGGGGGCCCAGCGGCCCGCCGATGCGCAGGCGGGACCGGCGGCGCGGCCCGGGAGCAGTTGCAGTCGTAGTGCGCTGAGTCAGGGGCCCCCGGCGTCGGCCCTCGGGTGGGCCGACTCGTAGGCCGCCCGCAGGTGCTCGGCGGAGACCTTGGTGTAGAGCTGGGTGGTGGCGATGGTGGCGTGGCCGAGGAGCTCTTGGACGACGCGGATGTCGGCCCCCCGGGCCAGCATGTGGGTGGCACACGAGTGGCGCAGCACGTGGGGGCTCACCTTGTCGGCCAGCCCGGCGGCGGTGGCCCGCTTGCGGACCACGCCGTAGGCGCCCTGGCGCGACAGCCGCCCTCCCCGGCCGTTCAAAAACACCGCCTCGGCGTCCCCCCGGCGCCGCCACTGGCGCGGGGCCATGGTGGACCGCCCCCTCGGCCCCAGCCAGTCGGCCAGTGCCGCGGCGGCATAGCGCCCGAGCGGGACCAGCCGCTCCTTGGAGCCCTTGCCGTAGAGGCGCACGAGACCACCGGTGCCGGCGAGGTCGCTGAGGTTGAGGCCGACCGCCTCTGAGATCCGGGCCCCCGTCCCGTAGAGCACCTCGAGCAGGGCCCGGTCCCGCAGGGCCGTGGCATCGCCGCCGCTCGCCGTGGCGAGGAGCTGGTTGACCTCGTCCTCGGTCAGGGCCTTGGGGAGCCGCCGGGGGATCCTGGTCCCGGCGAGTTCCCCCGTCGGGTCGGCCCGGGCGCTGCCCTCGTCGACCATGAAGTGGTGAAGACCGCGCACGACGGACTGGGAGTGGGCGACCGACGACGGGCTGCGCCCCGGCCGAAGGGAGGCGAAGAAGGCCTCGACGTCCTCGGGCCGGGCGGTGCTCGGATCCCGCCCGGCCTCGGCCAGGAACGACTCGTAGGTCACCAGGTCCCGGCGGTACGAGGTGATGGTGTTGTGCGACCGACCACGTTCGACGGCCAGCCAGCTCAGGTACTCCTCGGCCTCTCCCGAGAGCACTGTCGGAGCGAGCGGAACGACCACGGCGTTCAGGAGCGCCGCTCGAAGGCGTCGCGGGCGAGCAGGAGCCCGAGAGCCGTCGTCTCGTCGACAACCCGCCCCTCGGCCACCAGGTCGCCGGCCCGGCGTACGTCGACGTGCTCGACGGTCATGTGCTGCTCTTCGATCCCAGTGCGCCCGGTCGGGCACGGGCGGACCCCGGTGGCCAAGAAGATGGTGGTGACCTGGTCGCAGTAGCCCGGGGAGTTGTAGGTCACGGCGAGGCGTTCGACCACCTCGGCCTCGAGGCCGGCCTCTTCGATCAGCTCGCGCCGGGCGGTCTCCTCGGCCGGTTCGCCCTCGACGTCGCGGGTGCCGGCCGGGATCTCGAGCACCGAGCCGTCGAAGGCCGCCCGGTACTGGCGCACGAGGGTCACCGTGCCGTCGTCGTCCATGGGCACCACGGCCACCGCCCCGGGGTGGCGGACGACGTCGCGGCCGAACGGCTCGCCGTCGGGGTCGGTGAGCTCGAGGTGACACAGCCGGACGATGTGGCCCCGCCACACCTCGTCCTCACCGACGACCGTGAAGCCGACGGCCGGATCGACGGGGTCGCCGGCCATATCGCCCGACTCAGTGGACGGCGTCGAGGTCGTCGAGGTCGATAAGCCGGGGCTCGCGCCCTTCGGCTCGCTCGAGCGCCGCACCCACCAGGTCTCGGAAGAGGGGGTGGGGTCGATCGGGCCGGCTCTTGAACTCCGGGTGGGCCTGGGTGCCCACCCAGAAGGGGTGCACCCCCGGCGGCAATTCCACGAACTCGACCAGCCGTCGGTCGGGCGAGGTGCCCGAGCACACCAGGCCGGCCGCCTCGAGACGGGCCTTGTAGCGCGAGTTGAACTCGTAGCGGTGCCGGTGGCGCTCCGACACGACCTCGGTTCCGTAGGACCGGGCCACCATCGAGCCCGGGGTGAGCATGGCCGGATAGGCGCCCAGGCGCATGGTGCCGCCCTTGTCGGTGACGTCGAGCTGATCGTCCATGAGGTCGATCACCGGGTGCGGGGTGAGCGAGTCGACCTCGCTCGAGTTCGCCCTCTCCAGGCCGGCCAGGTTCCGGGCGACGTCGACCACCATCACGTGGAGGCCCAAACAGAGCCCGAGACACGGGATGAGCTGTTGGCGGGCGTAGGCGGCGGCGGCGACCTTTCCCTCGACGCCGCGCTCGCCGAACCCACCGGGGATCACGATGCCGTCGAGGTCCTTGAGCCGCTCGGTGGCCAAGAGATCGGGCACCGTCTCGGCGTCGATCCAGTCGAGGACCACCTTGACGCCGTGGTGGAAGCCGGCGTGGCGGAGGGACTCCACCACCGACAGGTAGGCATCCGGCAGGTTCACGTACTTGCCGATGATCCCGATGCGAACCGGACGCTCCACCGATTCGACCCGCTCCACCAAGGACTCCCACGCCGTGAGGTCGATCGGGTGGGCCGCGTCGTCGATCCCGAGGGTCCGGCAGACGTAGCCGTCGATCCCTTGGTCGTGGAGCACCAGTGGGATCTCGTAGATGCTGGAGGCGTCGACCGCCGAGACCACCGCCTCGATGGGTACGTCACAGAGCAGGGAGATCTTGCGCTTGAGACCGTCGGAGATCGGCTGGTCGCTACGGCACACGATGACGTCGGGTTGGATCCCCCGGCTCCGCAGCTCGGTCACCGAGTGCTGGGTCGGTTTGGTCTTCTGCTCGCCCGACGGCACCAGGTATGGCACGAGGGTGAGGTGGATGTAGCAGACGTTGTCGCGGCCGACGTCCCGGCGGAATTGGCGGACGGCCTCGATGAACGGGACGATCTCGATGTCCCCCACCGTTCCGCCGATCTCGACGATCACGACGTCGACGTCCTCGCTGGCCAGCCGGCGAACCCGCTCTTTGATCTCGTCGGTCACGTGCGGGATCACCTGGACGGTCTTGCCGAGGTAGTCGCCCCGTCGCTCCTTTTCGATCACCGATCGGTAGATCGACCCGGTGGTGGTGTTCGAGTTCCGGTTGAGGCTCTCGTCGATGAAACGCTCGTAGTGACCGAGGTCCAGGTCGGTCTCGCCGCCGTCGTCGGTCACAAAGACCTCGCCGTGCTCGCCCGGGTTCATCGTGCCCGGGTCGACGTTGATGTACGGGTCGAGCTTGCACATCGTGACCCGCAGGCCCCGGCACTTGAGGAGGCGGCCCAAAGAGGAGGCGGTGAGGCCCTTGCCCAGGGAGCTCGAGACGCCACCGGTGACGAAGACGAACTTGCTCATCGGCCGGTCACCGGCCCTCGTGGCGACACCGGGCCCGGCCCGGCTCGTTTCGCTGGCGCACCATGTCACGTTAGCCGCCGGCACCGCCGACGGTGGTGGACGGCGCCCGGCGCTGGGCCGAGGCCAGCAGTTCCTCGGCGTGGGCCCGGGCGGTGGCGCTGTCGGGATGTCCCGACAGCATCCGGGAGAGCTCGACGAGGCGTTGGTCGGCCGACAAGACGGCCGCCCCGGTCACCGTCCGGCCGCCGCGGGCGTCCTTGTGGATGGCGATCTGGCGGTCAGCCGCCGCCGCCACCTGGGCCAGGTGGGTGACCACCACCACCTGGCGGCCGTCGGCGACCTCGCGCAGCGCCCGGCCGAGGGAGAGGGCCGCGGCCCCGCCGACCCCGGCGTCGACCTCGTCGAAGACCATCGTCGAGGGCCCCCCGAGGGTCACGAGGCGCAGAGCCAGCATGGCCCGGGCTAGTTCACCGCCCGAGGCCACCTTGGACAACGGCTGGACCGGCTCGCCCGGATTGGCGCCGAGGAGCAAGCGGACCGACTCGCCGGCCGGGCCGTCGACCGCCACTTCGAAGCGGGCCCCGGGCATGGCCAGATCGCGCAGGCGCTCCCCTGCCGCCCGGGCCAGGTTCGGCGCCGCCTCCCTGCGGGCCGAGAGGACCGCCGCCTCGGCCTCGCGGAGGGCGCGCTCGGCGTGTGTCCGCTCGGCGCCGAGGGCCATCGCGTCGCGCTCGGCGCCTTCGAGGGCCTCGAGACGCCGGGCCGCCTCGGCCCCGAAGACCGCCACCTCGGCCAGGCTCCCCCCGTACTTGCGCCGCAGGTCGGCCAGCCGGCGCCGTCGGGCCTGGACCTCGTCCAGGCGTCCCGGGTCGTCCTCCCAGGTCTCGACAACCCGACGCAGGTCGCTGGCCACGTCGCCGAGCTCGGCCGACGCGGCGCGCAGGCGGACCTCCCAGTCGGCGAACGGTGTCCGCCCCCCCAGCGCGCCGGCGGCGCGGCCGAGCAGCTCGAGGGCGGCACCCTCGCCCGACCCGTCGCCACCCTCGAGGGCGGCGAGCGCCTCGGCCGCCGCCTCGCGGTGGGCCGACAGGTCGGCCAGGCGCGCCTCTTCGTCGGCCAGGGCCGCCTCTTCGTCCTCTCCGGTGATGACGGCCGCTGCGATCTCCGCCACCTGGTGGCCCAGGACGTCGATCTCGCGGGCCCGCTGGTGCTCGTCCCCCCCGAGGGCGGCCATGCGCTTGTCGATGGTCCCGAGGACGCGGCGCGCCGTGACGAGGGGGGTGAGGTCGACCCGGCCGAAAGCGTCGAGTGCGGCCCGCTGGACGGCGGGGTCCAGGAGCGACTGCTGGTCGTGCTGGCCGTGGATGTCGACCAGGTCCCCGGCCGCCTCCCCCAGGGCGCTCACCGGCGCCGGCCGGCCGTCGACCCAGGCCCGGGAGCGCCCGGCCGCCGGGACGCTGCGCACCAGCACCACCTCGCGCTCGCCGTCGTCGGCAGAGGGATCGGGGAGCACGAAGCGGGCCTCGACCACCGCCTCGGCGGAACCGGCCCGCACCAGTCCGGCGGCCGCCCGCCCGCCCAGGGCCAGGCCGAGGGCCTCGACGACCAACGTCTTGCCGGCCCCCGTCTCACCGCTCAGGGCGGTCATTCCCGGACCGAGCTCGACGGTCAGGTCCTCGATGACCCCGAGGTCACGCACCCGGAGCTCGGTCAGCACGGGACCGGTCAGTCGTCCCGGCCCGGGGCCAGGGTGCTTCGCAGGAGCCCGGCGAACCCGCGCTCACCCAAGGTGACGACCCGCAGCGGTGTCGGGGCCACCTGGCAGACGACCTCGGCCCCCGGACACAGCTCGCCGATCTCCCGGCCGTCGATGACCAACACGGCGGGCCGGGCCTTGCCGACGGCGACCGTCACCACCTGGTCGGGGTGGAGCACCAGGCTGCGGTCGATGGAGAGGTGGGGGGCCACCGGGGTCAGGATCATGGCGGCGAAGCGCGGCGAGAGGATCGGGCCGCCGGCCGAGAGGTTGTAGGCGGTCGAACCGGTCGGCGTGGCGACCAGCACCCCGTCGGCCTGGTAGGTGAAGGCCGGCTCGCCGTCGATCGTGGTGGCCAGGGCCACCATGTGGCCGGGGACCGTCTTTTCCACGACCATCTCGTTGAGCGCGACCCACTGGCGGCCGCCGTCGGCCCGCACCGTGGCGGAACGGTCGCCGGTGGCGGCGTCGGTGAGCCCGCCGTCGACCGAGACCGAGATGACGGTCCGCTCCTCGATGGCGACGTCACCCGCCACCGCCCGGGCCAACGAGGCGAGGAACCGGTCCGGCGCCACCTCCAAGAGGTAGCCCAATCGGCCGAAGTTGACCCCCAGCACCGGGACGCCGGCCCGGTAGGCCAGGGGCACGAGTCGCAGGAAGGTCCCGTCGCCGCCCAGGCTCACGGCCAGGTCCGATCCGGCCAGGTCCGAGGACTCAGGGCCCCCGCTCACCCCCCCGGCTTCGGGGGCGAACCCGGGTACCGAGAGCAGGCGGGCGACGTGGCCGCGGGCCTCCAGCCAGGTGACGGCCTCGCCGGCCAGTCGTGCCGCCTCTGGGCGGGTCGGGTGGACCAAGAGGGCGACGGTCGTCACCGGATCCGCCTTTCAGGCCTGCTCGGCGGCCAGGGCCTCGGCCACCGCGTCGTCGAGCGTCCCCGCCGGCAGGGCGTCAGGCGCGGTCCGGGCCCGGGCCCACACCAAGAACTCGATGTTGCCGGCGGGACCGGGGAGCGGGGAGGCCATGGCCCCCATGATGGCGGCTCCGGCCCCCTCGAGTGCGGAGGCCACCTCGCCGAGGGTGCGCCGCCAGATCGCCGGGTCCCGTACGACACCCTTGCCCTGCGACGCCTCGAGACGGCCGGCCTCGAATTGAGGCTTGACCAGCACGACGAGCGTCCCCCCCGGTCGGACCACGCTCCCGGCCAGCACCGGTGCGACCAGGGTCAACGAAATGAACGAGAGGTCGGCGGTGACGAGGTCGACCGGAGCCCAGGAGGACTCGGCCCCCGGGGGTACCAGGAGGTCGGGCTTGAGGTGACGAACGTTGGTCCGCTCGAGCACGAGGACCCGCGGGTCGTCACGCAACCGTTGGTGGAGCTGGCCGTAACCGACGTCGAGGGCCACGACCCGGGCCGCCCCGCGCTGCAAGAGGCAGTCGGTGAAGCCCCCGGTCGAGGCCCCGGCGTCGAGGGCCGTCTGGCCGGTGACGTCGATGCCGAAACGGCTGAGTGCGGCGTCGAGCTTGATCCCGCCGCGACTGACGAACCGTGGTCCGGGTCCCCGCACCAGCACTGCCTCACCGGGTCCAACGAGACGAGCCGGCTTGTCGGCGACCGAGCCGCCGACGAGGACCCGGCCGGCTTGCACGGCCTCCCGGGCCAGTTGGCGATTCGGGACGAGGCCGCGGCGGACCAGCTCGGCGTCGAGTCGGTGTCGGGCCCCGGGGCTCAGCGAGCTGACCCGGTCGGTGGCCGCGTCGCCTTGGTGGCCCCGGCCCGTTTTCCTGTGGTCTTCTTCGCCGAGGCTTTCTTCGCGACAGTCTTCTTCGCCGTGGTCTTCTTCGCCGAGGCTTTCTTCGCGACAGTCTTCTTTGCTGCTGCTTTCTTCGCGACGGTCTTCTTTGCCGCGGTCTTCTTCGCCGAGGCTTTCTTCGCAGCAGTCTTCTTTGCCACTGTCCTCTTTGGCGCGGCCTTCTTCGCCGGGGACTTCTTGGTCGATCCCTTGGCCCCGGGTCGGCTCCCGGCCACCCGGTCCGCGGCCTTGCGGGCCGCTTTGGCTGTGGTGCCGGCCCTTGTGGCGGCGTGCGAGGTCGCCGACCGGCCGACATCGGCAGAGCGCTTTAGGATCTCGGCCACTTGCTTGGCCAGTTGCTCGGGATTCACGCTGAGGGAGCGGAGTTGGTTCTCGACCTCCCGGCGCACAAGCGCGACCAGTTCCTCGCTCGCCCTTCGGCTCCGTTCGACGAGGTCGTCGACCCACTCGGAGGCCTGGTCACGCTGCAGCTCCCCGGCGTTCACGAGTTCGCGCACGATCTCTTCGGCCCGGGCCCGGGTGACGTGACCCAGAACGGCACCGGCATCGAAATACTTACGGAAGCCGTCGTTGGTGGCCATGACCTCAAGGTACCGAAGGTGCTAGCTGCGAGCAAGCGGTCGACGGACGTCCGGGCCGTCAGCGGGCCCAGCGCGCGAGTAGATCGCGGACCAAGGCCCCGAGGTCGTCGGCGACGACCGCGGGCGCCGGGTCCACCGACGCGCCACGCGGCGTCACCCCCGAGAGCACCAAGGCGTACGGGAGCCCGAGGGCCCGGGCCAAGAGGCCGTCGGTGCTGGGCCGGTCGCCAACCACGCAGACCGCATCGGCCGCCCGCTCGGCGATCAGCCGGGCCATCGGGCGGCGCGGTTTGCCGGCGATCTCGGGCGTGGCCCCCGAGGCGGTCGCCACCGCGGCAAGCAGCGAGCCGGCACCGGGCAGCAGTCCGGCGGGCGTCGGGTAAGTGGCGTCCTCGTTGGTCCCGATGAGGCGGGCCCCGGCGCGTGCCGTGTTTGCCGCTACGGACAAAGAGGAGAAGTCGAAGTCCCGGGTGAACCCGACGACGACGGCATCGGCCGACCCCCCGGCCACCACGGTGACCCCGCGGTCGGCCAGGGCCTCGAGCACTCCGGGGCCGGCCAGGGCCACGACGGTGGAGCCTGGCTCGAGCAGTCCGGCGCCGGCCTGGGCCGAGGTGACGACGTCAGCGGGGTCGGCCGGCACCCCGGCCCGGTCGAGTGCGGCGACGACCTCATCGATGCGGAGCGAGGAGTTGTTCGAGGCGAAGACCGGCCGGACGCCGGCCGAGCGCAGGGCGGACAGGGCTTCGGGCACGCCGGGGATCGGCTCGCCGGCCAGCCAGACCACGCCGTCGAGGTCGATGATCCAGGACCCTCCCGGCCCGGGCGGCCAGCCCGCGGCCGTCATCGGCTCGGTCGGCGCGCTCACTGGGCGCACGCTACCGGCGACTGGGAGGTGTCGGCGTCGAGGGGCGCCCGGGGGTACCGTGGCGGCGTGGCGAGCCCCGACACCGACGGTGCGGATCTCGGGCCACGCGCCGGAGGCGGTTCGTGAGCGGTCTGGGCGCTCCGGCCCCGGTGGGTGCCGGCGACGCGCGGCGCGCCGACTGACGTGGGCAACGGGCCCGGCGGACCGACACTGGCCTGCCCAGTGCCGGCATAGCCAACGGGCACGGGAACACCGGGGACGACCGATGGCCGAAGTCAGGTTCGACGGCGTCACCAAACGCTTCGACGACGTGGTCGCGGTCGACGGACTGGACCTGGCCGTCAACGACGGTGAGCTGCTGGTGCTCCTCGGTCCGTCTGGGTGCGGCAAGACGACGGCCCTTCGCATGGTGGCCGGACTCGAGGAGCCGAGCGCCGGCACCGTGTCCATCGGCGGCCGGGTGGTCAACGAGGTCGACCCGAAGGACCGCGACGTGGCGATGGTCTTCCAGTCCTACGCGCTCTACCCACACCTGAGCGTGGCAAAGAACATCGAGTTCCCCCTTCGCCAACGGGGCATGGAGAAAGACGAACGGATGCGCCGGGTCACCGAGGTGGCCGTGACCCTCGGGCTTGACCCGTACCTGTCTCGCAAGCCAGCGCAGCTCTCGGGGGGCCAGCGCCAGCGGGTGGCCTTGGCCCGGGCCATCGTCCGCAGCCCGCAGGTCTTCTTGATGGACGAGCCGCTCTCGAACCTCGACGCCGCCCTACGGGTCCAGACCCGGGCGGACATCGTCTCGCTGCAGGACCGGCTCGGCACCACCACCCTCTACGTGACCCACGACCAGGTGGAGGCGATGACGATGGGCGATCGGATCGCGGTGCTCGATGGCGGGGTCCTCCAGCAGGTGGCGCCGCCCCAGGACCTCTACGCCAGCCCGGCCAACGTCTTCGTGGCCGGGTTCTTGGGCAGCCCCGGCATGAACCTCTTGCCCGGCGTGCTCACCGGGGACTCCTCGGCTCTGCGCGTCGCCGTCTCGGGAGGCACGTTCCCGGTCCCCACGGGCGTGCCCGTCGGCGCCGTCGCCGGGACCGAGATCGTCTTCGGGGTGCGACCGGAGGCCATGAAGGTGGAGCCCGAGGGGCCCCTGGGGGCCACGGTGACCATCGTCGAGCTCCTCGGCGCCGAGGCCCATGTCCTCTGCCGCCTCGCTGACGGCACCCGGTTCGTCATCCGTCAGGAGGCGTCGTCGGTGCGGCCCGGGATCGGCGAAGCCATCCGGGTGGCCGTCGATCCCGGGGCCGGGTACCTGTTCGCCGCCGACGGGCGGCGGTTGGAGCCGGCCCGGTGAGCGCCATCCTCGTCCCGACACCGGGGCCGGGGGCGCCGACGCCGCCCGCCGGACCCAGCCGGCGTCGACGGCGGGCCAAGGAGGCGGCCCTCGGCTACCTGCTGGTGCTACCGGCGATGGCCGCCTTCGGGGTCTTCGTCTTCTACCCGTTCGTCAACAATTTCCGACTGGCGCTCTACCAGTCCCCGCCCGTCCCGGGCCTCCCGTCCCATTACGTCGGGCTGCACCAGGCCGGCCAGGTCCTCTTCTCGAGTGCCTACGGCTTCCCCGAGAGCCTCCTCACCACCATCGCCTTCGTCGTCATGGTGGTGCCGCTCAGCCTCCTGGCCGGCCTCGCCCTGGCGGTCGCCGCCCACCGCCGGCTCCGGGGCGTCGGCGTCTACCGGATGATCTTCTCCTCGACGGTGGTGAGCTCGGTGGCGGTTGCCGCCCTCGTCTTCGGCACCCTCATGAACCCGGTGGTGGGTTTCTTGCCCTGGCTCGGCATCAGCCCCCATCCTCCACTGCTCGAGAGCCCCACGTGGGCCCTCCCGTCCATCGCCGTCATGACCATCTGGCAGTTCCTCGGCCTGTCCTTCATCATCATGTCGGCCGGGCTTCAGTCGCTGCCCGACGAGGTCCTCGAAGCGGCCCGCATCGACGGCGCCTCGTCGTGGACCCGGTTCTGGCGGGTGATCGTGCCCATGCTCTCCCCCACCATCTTCTTCGCCGTGGTGGTGGGCACGATCTACGCCTTCCAGACGTTCGGGCAGATCGACATCCTGATTGGCTACGACAACAACCCGGCGCGTCTGCACGTGAACGTGCTCGTCTACAACATCGTCAACACCTTGACCCAGGAGAACAACACCGGGGTCGCCGCGGTGATGTCCATTGCCCTGTTCCTCGTGACCCTGGTGTTGACGCTCCTCCAGATGCGTTTTTTGGAACGGCGGGTGCACTATGCCCGGTGACCCAACGGTCCCTGGCGGCCGGGCCTCTGACCCGTCACGGGCCCGGTCCAGGCGACGACAACGCCTGCGGCTGGCCGGCAGCTACACCGTCCTGAGCGTGGCCGCCGTGGTGATCCTCCTGCCGCTGTACATCACTGTGGTCAATTCCCTCCTCGAAGAGGGACAGATCGCCAAGCAGCCACCGCCGTTCTTCCCGTTCCACCCCCAGTGGCAGAACTACACGATGGCGTGGAGCCAGGGGCACCTCGGTTTCTACATGCGCAATTCGCTGATCATGACCGCGATCATCGTCGTCGCCCAGCTGGTGACGTCCATCCTCGCCGGTTACGCCTTCGCCTTCCTGCGCTTCCCCTTCCGGCGGACGCTGTTCGTCGTGTGCCTGGCCACACTGATGATCCCCTTCGAGGTGACGTTCATCACGAACCTAAGCACCATCACCTCCCTCGGCTGGTTCAACACGTACGCCGGTCTCGCCGTGCCCTTCCTGGCGACCGGCTTCGGCATCTTCTTGCTCCGCCAGGCCTTCTTGCAGATCCCCAAGGACCTCCAAGAGGCGGCGCTGCTCGACGGGTACGGGCACTGGCGGTTCATGACCCGGGTCGCCGTCCCCCTGGCCCGGCCCTCCATCGCCGCCCTCGGGGTGTTCTCCTTCCTGGCGGCCTGGAACCAGTACTTGTGGCCCCTGGTGGCCACCGGGGGGACGACACCGCTCGACACGGTGCAGATCGGACTGAAACAACTGGTCGGCCAGCAGGCCGACCAGATCAACGTGGCCCTGGCCGGCGCGGTCATCGCCTTCGTGCCCCTGGTGGTCCTCTTGCTGGTCTTCCAGAAGCAGCTGGTGCGGAGCCTCACGGCCGGCGCCGTGAAGTGAGCGTCCCGGGGGGACGAGAGAGGACCTTCGGCGCCCGGAGAACGACCGGCCCAGATGCTAGAAGGGGTGCCATGCGCAGACCCCGGTTCGCCCGGAGCGCCGCAGCGGCGGCGGTCGCCATCTCATGCTGCACCACCGTCTCGGCGGTCGGCCTCCTCGACGCCGCCCCGTCGCCGGCCGCCGCAGCCCGCCTCCCTGCGTGTCCCCTCAAGGCCCTCGCCCAGGCCAAGGGCATCGTCGACATCACCTTCTGGGAGTCGATGACCCGGGCCAACGCCCAGACCCTCCAGGAGATCACCAACGGCTTCAACTCGTCGCAAGCAAAGGTCCACGTGACCCTGGTGGCCCAGGCCGGCTACGACGACACCTGGCAGAAGTACACGGCCGGGCTGACCAACGGCCAGCTCCCCGACATCGTCCAGCTCGAGGACATCCGGACCCAGCAGGCGATCGACACCCGGTCGTTCCTGCCCGTCCAGTCTTGCATGAATGCCTCGAAGTACTCGACGTCGGACTTCCTGGCCCGACCGCTCGCCTACTGGAAGGTCAACGGGGTCCAGGTCGCCCTGCCCTTCGCCGTGTCCAACCCGCTCCTCTACTTCAACAAGGTGGCGTTCCAAAAGGCCGGCCTGAACCCGGCCGATCCACCGACCACGCTGCCGGCGATGATCGCCGACGCCCAGAAGCTCAAGGCCTCGGGCAGCGGGATGGGCCTGAAGCTCGACCCCTGGCACCTCGAGACATGGCTGGCGACGGCAAACCAGCTCTTCGTGAACAATCAGAACGGCCGGACCGCACGGGCCACCAAGGCCGCCTTCAACTCGGCGACCGGTCTGCAGATCTTCACCGACCTCGACCAGCTCGTGCGCAGCGGTGACGCCACCACGAATCCGTCGAGCGGTGCCAGCGAGTACGACAACCTCCTCGGGATCGGCAGCGGCAAGTACGGGATGACCGTGGACAGTTCCGCCGACCTCGGCACCATCAGCCAGGTCCTGAGCAGCGGCCAGTACCCGAACGTCCAGCTGGGGATCGGCTCGTTCCCGGTGCTGAGCTCGAGCATCCAGGGCGGGATCGAGCCGGGCGGCTCCGGCGTCTACATCTCGAACAAGGTGCCGGCCGTCGACCAGGCGGCGGCCTGGCAGTACATGCAGTGGATCGACAACACCCAGAGCCAGGCCACCTGGGCCGCGGGAACCGGGTACATCCCGGTGCGCAAGTCGTCGACCCAGACGGCCACCGTCCAGCACCTCTGGACCGTGTCGCCGGGGTACAAGGTCGCCTACGACCAGCTGAACGGCGGCGTCAACGACGCGGCCACCTCGGGCTCGGTGATCGGCCCGTACGCCGACGTGCGCACCGACATCCTCAATGCCGAGCAGTCCATGTTCGCCGGGAGCCTCACGCCGAAGGCCGCCCTGGCCCAGGCGCAGAGAACCGCCGACGCCACCATCGCCTCGTACAACCAGCGCTTGGACGGCTCCTGAGCGCACCGGGCCCGCCGTTCGGCCGGCCCCGCGCCCGGGCACTGGGTGCCGACCCTCGCTACGGGGCGGGCGTGTCCCTTCGGGTCCGGTTGCCCGACGAGCGCGCCGCGCGACGGGCCGCGTCGTCCGCCTCGGCGGCGGCGTGGCGGGCGGCCTCGACGAGCTCGGCCGCGCCGAGTGACAGGCCCTTGGCGAACTCGTCGAGGTCGGGACAGCCCGACCGGTCGGCCAGGACCCCCAGGGTCAGTTGGCCGAGATAGGAAAGGGCGGCCACCCCGAGGCTCAGGTTGCCGGCGATGGGCACGAAGGCCACCGCCTCGGTCATCGTGGCCCCGAGGGCGCTGAGGGCGACGGGCGGACCCGGGACGTTGGTCACCACCAGGTTCACCAGCGGCTGACGGCCGACCAGCCCGGTGACCCCGGCCAGCGCGCTCTGGGGGAGGGGCTCGAGGAGCCCGAAGGCGGCCTGGGCGGCCAGCTGCTGGTGGTGGACCTTGTCCCGACCGACGTCGTCGGCCACGGCTCTGAGCCGGGCCACCGGGTCGAGCGCGCCGAGCGGCGCCCGGACCACGAGGGTCGAGACCCGGTTGCCGAGGACATGGTGCTCGGTGTCGTGCTCGAACCCCACCGGGACCATGAGGTGGACCTCGCGGCCGGTCACCGGCTCGCCCCGGCTGGCCAGCAGGGTCCCCACCCCGCGGGCGACGACGGCCAGCAGCACGTCATTGACCGTGACCCCGAAGGTGTGGCCGACCTGGCGCAGGTCCTCGAGCGAGAGCCGGACGACCGCAAGGCGGCGACCCTTGCTCACCGGGACGTTGATCGACAGGCGCGGTGCCAGCATGTGGGGGCCGGTCAGCGACCGCAACGCGTCGGCGACCCTGACCGCCCGCCCGAGGTGCCGGACCGGGTGGCCCAGGCAGTCCAGGGCGAACAGGGCGCCACGCAGGGGGACGGCGGCCAGCCGGCCCAGGTCGCGGGCCACCTTCAGGCCGGCCGGAGGTTCGCCGACCGGCTCCCAGGCCGGCGCCGGCCTGGGAGCCGGCTGGGCGACGTCGAAATCGAAGATGACCGTCACCAGTTCGACCCCCGCCAGCCCGTCGGCCATGGCGTGGTGGAGCTTGTCGACGATGGCCACGCGGCCGCCGGCCAGGCCGTCGACCATCCAGACCTCCCACAGCGGGCGGTCGAGGTCGAGCGGCGTCGCCAGGAGGTCCTCGCAGACGGCCAGGAGCTGGTCCTCGGAGCCGGGGGCCGGGACCTCGGCCAGGCGGACGTGGTTGGCGATGTCGAACCGGTCGTCGTCGACCCAGGTCGGCGGCGCCTCGCGCAAGGGGGAGGCGACCACCCGCTGACGCAGCTTGGGGACCAGGTGGAGCCGGTTCTCGATCTGGGCCCGCAGGTCGTCGAGACGAGGCCGTCCGGAACCGTCTCGCAGCCCGGCCCCGTCGAAGAAGCCGATCGACCCCATGTGCATCGGCTGGGCCGCCGAGTCGAGGTGGATGAAGGCGGCGTCGAGCGGGCGGAGGGCCTCGCCGGTCATGGGTCCAAGCCGCTCTCGGCTCGGGGTGGGTCGGCGGCCAGGGCCAGCACCTCGTCGAAGCCGTACTGGAGGCAGCCGGCCAGGACCGGGCCGTCGGGGACCGCCGCGGGGTCGATGTTCACCCCGATGCAGGTCCGTCCGCCCATGGTGACCAGGGCCACGTTCACGGCCGAGCCCGAGGGCGGAGCGAAGGCGTAGAACTCCTCGACCAGCGCGCCGGCCAGGTAGGTGTCCACCGGAGGGCCGGCCACGTTGGTGGCGACGAAGTCCGTGCCCTTGAGCATCATGGCGAAGGCCGAGGTGGCCAGAGCCGGCGGGAGCCGGTTCAAGACGCCGGCCAGGACGTCGGTCAGCTCGAGGCCGGGGGCGTGCTTCCAGAAGCCCGCCCGCTGGTGGACCGACGCGATACGCGTCGCCGGGTCGGTCTGGTCGGTGCCCAGCACGAAGCGCGCCGGGGCGAACCGGTTGCTCTGGATCGGGTCCGAGGGCTGGCGGATGCTGACCGGCATCATGATGCGGAGGTCTCCGGGCACGTGCCCGTGCAGCTCGTGGTAGCGGCGGAGACCACCGAGGATGCCGGCGACGAAGGCGTCGTTGATCGTGCCCCCAGCCGCCTCCCCCGCCCGGTGCAGGGCTCCGACGGGGAGGTCGATGACCTCGAAGCGGCGGGCGAAGCTCCGCCCCCGCAGAAGCGGCGAGAGCGGCTCGAGGGTGGGGGCCAGCAGTCGGAGAACCGACTCGGCGGTCGCCCGGAGATCGGCCAGCGCCCGGCCGGGGCGCAAGAGCGCGCCGGCGGCGGCCTCGCCGGCTCTCCACGGCAGCCGGGCGAGCCGGCCCACCCGCTCTTCGGCCAGGGCCAGGGGGCCCCGCCGGGCGGCGAGGGACCGCTCGAGGTCCGCCTCGACACCGGCCCGTCGGGTCTCGGCGTCGGTCGGGTCCCGCTCGGTGTCGAGCATCCGGCCGGCCACGGCCAGGCCGCCGACGCCGTCGATCATGGCGTGATGCAACTTGATGGCGAAGGCGGCCCGTCCCCCGTCGAGGCCCCCGAGCAGGATCGCCTGCCAGAGCGCGAGCTCGGGGTCAAAGGCGGTGGTCGCCAGCACCTGGGCGACGTCGAGGGCCGTCCGCAGGGTGGCCGGCCCCGGCAGGTCCAGCCGGTGGAGGTGGAGTCCGAGGTCGAAGTAGGGGTCCTCCCGCCAGACCGGCCGCCCCCAGCCCAGTGTCTGGGGCACCACCTTGGACCGGAACCGTGGGACCTCCCTGGTGAGGGCGTCGAGCCGCTTGGTCAGGATCTCGACGTCAGGATGCCGGTCCAACACCACCACGGCGGTGATGGTGTTGCGCAAGACCGGATCGCGGTTGATCGTCCAGAGCAGCGCGTCCGAATCGCTGAGCCGCTCTTCGAACATCGCTGCGTCCTTCCTGGCCGACCCCTCACCCCCATGGTCGCGCCGGACGGGACCGGGGAGCAGAGCCGTTGGTCACGAGCCCGGCCACTCGGGCCTGTGCCCCCGGCCCCGCCCGACGGCCGATGGCGGGTTTGGGGTAGCGTTCCAGGTCGCGGCCCGATTCGGGGGCCCATGGCACGCGGTGGGAGTCACGGCATGAACCTTCGGAACACCACGTCGCAGCGCGTCGGGCGCGTCGCCCTCGGGGCCGCCCTGGCCCTGGTGGTGGCGGCCCCGGTCGTGGCCCTCGTCGGTCCGGACCCCGCCGGGGCACAGAGCCCACCCGGGCCGAACTCGGTGCTGGCCTTCGGTTCGGCCGGCGCCGCCTCCACCGCCCTTCCCGGCCCGACCGTGGGCATGGCGGCCGACCCGAGCGGCGGGGGTTACTGGGTGACCACGGCCAGCGGGCAGGTGACGGCCAAAGGCAACGCCGGATCGTTCGGCTCGCTGAGCGGCGCGAACCTCAACGCCCCCATCTTGGGCATCGCCGGCACCGCCGACGGTGGCGGCTACTGGCTGGTCGGGGCGGACGGCGGGATCTTCTCGTTCGGCGATGCCCAGTTCTACGGGTCGACCGGGGGCATGGCCCTCAACCAGCCGGTGGTCGGCATGGCCGCCAACCCGGGTGGGGGCGGGTACTGGCTGGTGGCCAAGGACGGCGGGATCTTCTCGTTCGGCACCGCCGGCTTCTTCGGCTCGACCGGGGGCATGGCCCTCAACCAACCCATCGTCGGCATGGCCGCCACCCCTGACGGTGGCGGCTACTGGCTCGTGGCCAGTGACGGCGGGATCTTCTCGTTCGGTGACGCGAACTTCTTCGGCTCGACCGGCGCCATGACCCTCGATCAACCCATCGTCGGCATGGCCGCCACCCCCGACGGGGACGGGTACTACCTGGTCGCCGCGGACGGAGGGCTGTTCACCTTCGGCGACGCCGCCTTCGCCGGCTCGGGGACCGGGGGCTCGCTCACCGCCCCGGCCGTGGGCATCGCGGCCACCGCGGGCGGGTACTGGATCGCCTACGGCCAGACCGACAACTGGAACAGCCCCCTCGGCCAAGAAGAGCTCCTGGCCGGCCTGGGCTACCTGCCCCTGAGCTGGTCACCGCAGGGCTTCGCCTGGCGGTGGCCGCCGCCGCCCCAACTGGCCGCGCTGTGGAGCCCCGGCCAGGACAACATGATCCTCGAGGGAGCCATCTGGAACTTCGAGGCGGTGAACGGCCTCGGGACCGACGGCCAGATCTCGCCGTCGGAGACCGGGGCCCTCCTGAGTGCGGCCAACAACCCGTCGAACAACCAGAACCCGAACGGCTACACCTACTCGCTGGCCCAAGAGAACTCGGGGACCTCGGCGCCAGAGACCCTCACGGTCTGGCACAACGGCGCCGTCGTCCAGACGACCAACGTCAACACGGGGATCCCGGCCGCGCCGACGTCGATCGGGACCTTTCCGGTCTACGTCCGCTACCGCAACCAGGTCATGACGGGGACCGATCCGAGCGGCGCCCACTATGCCGACCCGGTGCAGTACGTGTCCTACTTCACAGGGGGCGACGCCCTGCACTACATGCCGCGGGCGAGCTACGGCTACCCCCAGAGCCTCGGCTGCGTCGAAGAGCCCCTCGGGCCGGCGGCCACCATCTGGCAGTACACCTACCTGGGCAGTCTGGTCACCGTCACACCGTGAGCGGGGGTCACCGACGGGCCCCGTGAGTGTCCGAGAGTTCTCGGGACCCACCCTGGCCCGAGCGGTCGATTTGCTCACCGACCGCTGCGGCCGTCGCTGCCCTGCGGGCGCCGCCGTCGGCTTTCAGTCTCGCGGCCCGTTCCTCGGCCCCGAGCGTTGGCACCCGGGCCTCAGCCGTCGGCGGCCGGGGGCCAGTCGGGGTCCAGTTGGCGCAGGAACAGGGCGCAGCGCTCGGCCTCGTCGGCCTCGCCGATCTCCTCGGCCGCCCGGCGCAAGGACTCGAGCGCACCGAGAAAGCCGCGGTTGGGCTGGTGGCGCCAGCGCACGTAGCCCGAGCCCCGCCATCCCGCCGCCCGCAGGGCGTCGAGGCCGCGGTGGTAGCCCACCCGGGCGAAGGCGTAGCGCTCGACCACCTCGTCGGCCGCCTCGGCTAGGCCGGCCCAGGCGGCCAGGCAACGCGGGTGGGCGACGGCGATAGCGGCGAAGGCCCCTTGACGCTGGTCGGGCGGGGCCGCCCGGGCCGCGGCCAGCGCGTCGACCACCTCGGGTTCGGGGGTGGGAAGCACCGTCTCGGGGGCCGCGGTGGAAAGGGAGATCTCGTGGGCGTCGGCCATGGTGTCATCCTGGCACGCCGCCTCGGCACAACCGGGGCGGCGATGCCGGGACGTAGGCTCGCCCCCGTGGAGCTGGGCGTAGAGGAGGGCCGGGTCCTCGGGTGCCTGGTCGAGAAGCAGCTGACGACCCCCCAGCAGTACCCGTTGAGCCTGAGCGCCCTTCTCGGCGCGTGCAACCAGACCTCCAACCGGGATCCCGTCGTGGCCTACGACGTGACGGTCGTCGAAGCCGCCCTTGGTGCACTCAAGGACAGAGGGCTGGTCCGTTTCGTCCTGCCCTCCCACGGCCGTTCGGTGGTGCGGTACCGCCACGTGCTCGACGAGTCGCTCGGCCTGGATCCCGTCCGGCTGGCCCTCCTGGCCGCCCTCCTCTTGCGTGGACCCCAGACCGCAGGCGAGCTGCGGTCCCGCACCGAGCGGATGGTCGACCTCGCCGACACCGCCGCCGTCGAGCACGAACTGTCGGCGATGACGACGGCCGAGGGGGCCTTGGTCCTGCGCCTGGACCGCCGCCCGGGCCAGAAGGAAGAGCGCTGGGCCGAACAGCTCACGGCCGGCGGTGGCGGCGGGCCAGATGCGGATCCGCGGCCCGAGACGGACCCGGCCCGGCCGTCGGGCGTCGCCCCGGTGGGCCCCCTCGACCAGCTCCGGGCCCAGATGGCCGAGATCCGCTCGGACGTCGAGGAACTGCGGGCCGCCGTCGAGGCCCTGCGGTCGGCCCTGGGCGGTTGACGCAACGTGGCCCCGGCCCGGGGACTCAGAAGTCGTCCAGGTCGGCCGGGAAGTCGATCGGCGGATGGGGCGGGAGGTAGTCGTCGGGGATCTCGGTGCCGGCCCCGAACGTGCCCACGAGAAAGACGTTGGACGCCGGGCCGTCGTCGACCACGCCGTAGATCGCCCGGCCCGTGGCCCCGGCCAGCAGGTCCCGCGGGCTGAGCGTCCCGGCCGACAGGGCCTCGTAGCGGCCCTTGGGGACCCGGGCCACCAGGCTGTAGCTGCAGCCGTCGGCGGTCTGACCGAGATGGCGGCCGACGATGCAGTGGTGATGGCCGTCATCGATGACGTACAGCGTGTCGTCGACCGCACCCAACCTCCGGCGGATCCGGCTCGGGCCGTCGTCGCCACCGAGCAGGTGCGACCACTGGAAGTGGCGGGCGAGCTTCATGGCCCACAGCGGGCTCGGAGGGATGATCCCCTCGGGCTCGTCCTCGGCCAGGGGACCCGATTCGGTGATCGGTGTCCCAGCGTCGCCGGCCCCCACCGCACCGGGGTTGTAGACGAAGGGTTGGGGACCTTCGGCGCTGGCCGACTTCCACCCCGACCCCGACGGGGCGGGGTATGTCGGCTCGGTTGGGTCTGGCACGCTCGTCCTCCCGTTCTCGAGGCGCTCCGTCGACAGCTGGTCGACCGGCACCGATCGCCTCACCCTATGCGCCCGGTGGCGCCCGAGCCGAACGGGGTAGCGTCGTCGCGTGGACGTCGCCGAGGCCACCTGGGGACTGGTGGACCCAAAGGTGCTCGAGCGGATCGTGGTCGTCTCGCCCCACTTCGACGACGCAGTCCTGGGCGCGGCCCATGTGCTCGGCACCTACCCGGGCTCGGTCGTCCTCACCGTGCTGGCCGGGGAGCCGCCGGCCTACCCGGCCGTCCCGTCCCGCTGGGACGCCGACGGTGGCTTTGGCCCGGGCGATGACGTGGTGGCCGCCCGCCGCCTCGAGGACCGGGCCGCCGTGGCGTCGCTGGGCGCGGTGCCGGTGTGGCTGGAGTTCCCCGACCATCAGTACTTGGCCAAGGAGGACCGGCCGGTGCCCGCCGACGTGGCGCCGGCGCTGGGTCGTGCCCTCGACCAGGCCGGGGCGACGGCGGTCTTCTTGCCGATGGGCATCGCCAACCCCGACCACGTCTTGACCCACGAAGCCGGACTGGCGGCCCGGGCGTCGCGCTGTGGTGCCGGCGGCCCGGTCTGGTTCTGTTACGAGGACCACGGCTACAAGCACATCCCGGGACTGCTGGCCTGGCGTGTGGCCACGTTGTTCAAGAGCGGCATCTGGCCGACACCGGCCATCGTGCCCATCGAGGCGGACATGAACCGCAAGCGGGCCGCCATCGAGTGCTACCGGAGCCAGCTGGCGCCGCTCGAGCGCGAGCACGCCCTGGCCGAACGCCTGGCGGCCAACGTGCCCGAGCAGTATTGGCGGTTGGACCCACCGCCCAAGGGCTGGGAAGGGTTGAGCGCGCTGGTCTGAACCGGCCGGGCCCATGGGGGGTACCCGCTCGCTCAACGTGACCCGGGGGCCCCTCACCTAGGATCACGCCGTGCCGGGGAGCCACTCGTCGACCCCCGGACCGTCCGCCGAGCCGGCCGCCGGGGGCGGTGGTCTCGTGCTCTTGGTCCTGTCGTCCGGCCAGTTCCTCATGACCCTCGACGCGTCGGTCATGAACGTCTCCATCCAGTCGGTGGCCCACGATGTCGGCACCACCGTCTCGGGCATCCAGACGGCGATCACCATGTACACGCTGGTCATGGCGGCGTTCATGATCACCGGGGGCAAGATCGGCGCCATCATCGGGCGCCGCAAGGCGATGGCCATCGGGCTGGTCGTCTACGGACTCGGCTCGGCGATCACCGCGGTGGCGCCGAACCTGGGTGTGCTCCTGTTGGGCTGGTCGCTCCTCGAAGGGCTCGGCGCGGCGCTGATCCTCCCGGCCATCGTCGCCCTGGTGGCCGGCAACTTCCCCCAGAAGCGCCGGTCGTCGGCCTACGGCGCCATCGCCGCCGCCGGGGCGGTCGCCATCGCCGTCGGGCCGATCATCGGCGGGGCGGTGACCACCTTCGCCTCGTGGCGCTGGGTCTTCGTCGGCGAGGTGGTCCTGGTGCTCGTGATCCTGGTCCTGCTCAACAGGATCCACGACGCGCCTCCGAGCGCACGCAAGCCCTTCGACGTCGTCGGTGCGTCGCTCTCGATCGTCGGGCTCTCGGCACTGGTGTTCGGGGTGCTGCGGTCCGGCGACTGGGGGTGGGTCAAGGCGAAGCCGGGCGGCCCCAAGATCCTCGGCACCTCCCCTGTCACCTGGCTCGTCCTCGGCGGCCTGCTCGTGATCTACGCCTTCTTCGCCTGGGAGGGCCACCGACAGGCCCAGGGGCGCGAACCGTTGGTCAACCCCCAGATGTTCAAGAACCGTCAGCTGGTCGGTGGACTGGCCCTGTTCTTCTTCCAGTTCCTCGTCCAAGCCGGTGTCTTCTTCACAATCCCGCTCTTCTTGTCGGTCGTCCTCGAGCTGAGCGCCCTGCAGACCGGGGCCCGTCTGCTCCCGCTCTCCATCGCCCTCCTCGCCACCGCCCTGGGCGTGCCCCGCCTGGCGCCCAAGGCCAGTCCCCGCCTCGTCGTCCGGCTCGGGCTGGCATCGATGACCGCGGGCACGGTGGTGATGATCGCCGGCATCGGGCCCGGCGCCGACGCCGGCATCGTCACCATCCCCATGCTCTTGATGGGCTTGGGGATCGGTGCCCTGGCCAGCCAGCTCGGCGCCATCACCGTCTCGGCCGTCCCCGACGACCAGAGCGCCGAGGTGGGGGGCATCCAGAACACGGTGACGAACCTCGGGGCCTCGCTCGGGACGGCCCTGGTCGGCGCGGTGCTGATCTCGAGCCTCACCGCCGGGCTGGTGCACGGCGTCAGCGCCAACCCGGCCATTCCGCCCGAGGTCATCCAGAAGGCCACGGTTGAGCTTTCGAGCGGGGTCCCGTTCATCTCGGACACCGAGCTCACGAGCCGCCTGGACGCGGCCGGCGTCTCCCCCGAGGTGGCAGGGGCGATCGTCGACGAGAACGCCAGCGCCCGCTTGGACGCCCTGGATGACGCGCTGTGGGTGGTGGCCCTCTTGTCGGTGGTGGGCCTCTTCGTGACCGGGCTGGTCCCGACAACCCCCATCGGCCGGCGACGGGCGGCCCCCGGACCACCCCGGGCCCCGGCGGTTGGCTAGCCGGCTACCTGGTAGGTGGCTACCATTCAGGCGGTGCACGACGACCGGCCCGGGACCACGCCCGACCCCGCCTCGGACGGCGAGGCGCCCTGGCGGGGCCGGATCACCTCGTACCTGGAGGACAACGCGACCACCTGGACAGCCATCGGGCGCTCCCTCGAGGGCGGGCCGCACGTCGACCACGACACCTTCGTCATCTTCGGGCTGCTCGAGGCCACGGCCCGGGGCTGGACCCTGGTGCACCGACGGGTCCTCGGGGACTTCGGCCTCAACCACTCGGAGTGGACGACCATCTCGATGCTGCGGACCAGCCCGCCGGCCTTCCGCCGCTCCCCCACCGAGCTGCGCCACCTGGTCGGCCAGACCTCGGCGGGCATGGCCCGGATCCTCGACAAGCTGGCCGGTGCCGGGCTGGTGACCCGCGAACCCCGTCCCGAGGACCGCCGCGGCATGGACGTGGTGCTGAGCCCGAAGGGCGCCCTGGTGGCCGAGGCCTCGTTCCGGGCCCTGCACCGGGCCCAGCGCGAGGTGGTCGACTCGCTCGCTGCTGCCGACCGGGTGGCGGCCATGGGGGCGCTCGAGCACCTCCAGGGCGCGCTGGAGGTCCGGGCGCTGGCCCAAGAGCGCGATCTCACGCCGAGCGACCCACGACCGACTCCCGCCCCGACCGGAGGTGCACGATGACGACGACCGAGCTGCGCGAACCCCCGTGGGTCTCGGGCGGTCACGACCCCAACGGCCACCTCGAGGAACTCCGGGTCGACCCGCTCGGCCTCATGGCCCGGGTCCGGGCCGAGTGCGGGGACCTCGGGCAGTTCCGCCTGGCCGACAAGGAGGTGGTCCTGGTGAGCGGGGCCCAGGCCAACGAGTTCTTCTTCCGTGCCCCCGAAGAAGAACTCGACCAGGCCGAGGCGTACCCCTTCATGACCCCCATCTTCGGCGAGGGCGTCGTCTTCGACGCCTCCCCGGAGCGCCGTCGCGAGATGCTCCACAACCAGGCGTTGCGGGACAAGTTCATGCGGGGCCACGCCGCCACCATCGCCGCCGAGGTGGCCCAGATGGTCGCCGCCTGGAACGATCACGGCGAGATCGACCTTTTGGACTGGTTCGCCGAGCTCACGATCTACACCTCGTCGGCCTGTCTGATCGGCAAGAAGTTCCGGGCCCAGCTCGATCGGCGCTTCGCCACGCTGTACCACGACCTCGAGCAGGGTACCGACGCCATCGCCTACGTCGACCCCTACGCACCGATCGAGAGCTTCGCCCGGCGCGACGCCGCCCGCCGCGGCCTGGTCGAGCTCGTCCGATCCATCATGGACGGCCGTCAGTCCGGCCCCGCCCCGACCGACGAGGATCGGGACCTCCTCGACGTGCTGATGTCGATCACCGATGAGGACGGTCGTCCACGCTTCAGCGCCGACGAGGTCACCGGGATGTTCATCTCGATGATGTTCGCCGGGCACCACACCACCTCGGGTACGGCGGCATGGACCCTGATCGAGATGCTCCGGCACCCCGACGTGCTGGCCGACGTCACGGCCGAGCTCGACGACCTCTACCGGGACGGGGCCGAGGTGAGCTACCAAGCGCTGCGGGAGATCCCCCGCCTCGAGGCCTCGATCAAAGAGGCCCTGAGGCTGCACCCCCCGCTCATCTTGCTGTTACGGGTGGCCAAGACCGACCTCGAGGTCGAGGGGTACCGCATCCCGGCCGGCAAGCTGGTCGGGGCCTCGATTTCGGTCTCGAACCGGATCGCCGCTGACTTCGAGCGCCCGGACGACTTCGTCCCGGGCCGCTACCTCGAGCCCCGCCACGACGATCTCGACAACCCGTGGACCTGGATCCCCTTCGGGGCCGGCCGCCACCGCTGCGTCGGGGCCGCCTTCGCCCAGATGCAGCTCAAGGCCATCTTCTCGGTGCTCCTGCGCGAGTGGGAGTTCGAACTGGCCCAGCCGCCGGAGAGCTACCGCAACGACCACTCCAAGATGGTGGTGCAGCTGGCCCAGCCCTGCGTGGTCCGCTACCGGCGGCGGGAACAGGATCCGGTGGGCGCCCGGTGAGGATCGAGGCCGACCTTGAGCTGTGCCAGGGCCACGCCACCTGCGAAGCCGAGGCACCTGACGTGTTCTCGGTGCCAAAACGCGGCAAGGTAACGGTCCTGATGGACCAGGTGCCCGAGACGCTCCGCCCCCAGGTCGAGCTGGCCGTCACCTACTGCCCCACGCACGCCCTCACGATCAGAGAGGACTGAGATGCCGGCCTACCCCTACGACGAGCTGGCCGAGATGGTCGACCGCTGGCTGGCCGCCAACCGTGCCGCCCAGGAGGCGAATGACTGGCGCCCGATGGCCGACCTCTACACCGAGGACGCCACCTACGGGTGGAACATGGGCCCGGGGGAGGAGTTCATGGCCGTCGGACGAGACGAGATCCGCGACATCGCCCTCGGTCTCGAGATGGGTGGCCTGGACGGGTGGACCTACCCGTACCAGAAGGTGCTGATCGACGAACACCAGGGCGAGGTGATCGGCCTGTGGAAGCAGATCGCCGACGCGGGTCGCCCGGACGGTTCGCCCTACGAGGTGGCCGGAATCGGGGGGAGCTGGTTCCGCTACGCCGGCGACGGGCGCTGGGGCTGGCAACGCGACTTCTTCGACATGGGCAACGCCACCGCCTTGTTCGTCGAGATGATCAAGGCCGGCACGCTGTCGGAGGGCATGACCAGACGCATGCAGCGCTCGACCTCGCCCGAGCCCCTGCCCGGCCACTACCGCCTGGGAACGGCACCGGTCGGGCTGTGGGACTGAACCGCGCCCACCGCCCGCCGCTGGCCCGGATCGGCGCCGCGGCGCTGGCCGGCACCCTCGGGCTCGCCGCCGCCCTCGGACTGGGCGGTGCACCGGCCGTCGGCGCCGCGTCGGCGGGGACCGGGTCCTCGTGCGGGGCCACCGTCGCCCTCACCAAGGCGGCGGCGTCGGCCACCACCGGAGTGACGCCGAACACGATCACTGTCGGCAACGTGTCCATCCTGTCGGGCCCGGTCCCGGGCCTCTTCCAGGGCGCCCCGAACGGGGTGCGGGCCTACTTCGCCTACGTGAACGCCCACGGCGGGGTGGACGGGCGCAAGCTCGAACTCGACGGGTATGACGACGGCTTCAACGGCCAGCAGAACGCTCTGTACACCCAGCAGGCCGTGGACAAAGACTTCGCCCTGGTGGGCAGCTTCTCGCTCTACGACAACTACGGCTGCAAGGTGCTGGCCGCCAACCCCTCGGTGCCCGACGTCTCGGTGACCCTGGACCCAGGTACCAACAACCTCCCCAACGTCTTCAGCGCCGTCCCGGTCGGCCAGGGCGGGTCGCTCGGCCCGCTCCTGTTCTTCAAGCACCACTACCCCACCGCCGTGACCAAGGCCGCCGCCCTGGTGGCCAACGTGGCCTCGGTGACGTCGCAGTGGCACGACCAGGAACTCACGATGGAGCACGCCGGGTTCCACTTCACCTACGTGCAGACCGTGAGCCCGCTCACGACCGACTTCACCACAGAAGTCATCGCCATGCGCAACGCCGGGGTCCAGGCGGTGGACATCACCAACTTGGACTACGAGCTCGACGCCACGTTCATGCAGGACCTCACCCAGCAGAACTGGCACCCCGAGCTGGTCTTCTCGTCCGGCCCTGTCTACAGCGACCAGTTCATCTCGACCGCCGGGGGCCCGGCGGCGGCGGACGGGGTCTGGATCGGCCAGGACGTGGCGCTCTACCTCGGACAGGACCGCTCCAGCATCCCGGCCGACAGCACCTTCCTCACCTGGGTCCACCGGGTGGCCCCGTCATGGCAACCGGACCTGTTCACCCTCTACGGCTGGGCCTCGGCCGAGATGTTCGTCCAGGCACTGCGGGCGGCCGGCCCCCACCCGACCCGGGGCACCGTTCTCACCGCCCTGCACGACATCACCAGCTTCAACGCGTCGGGGCTGGTGGCACCCAGTGACCCGGCGGGCAAGGTGCCGGCGTCGTGCTACATCATGGCCCGGATCATCAACGGAAACTTCCAGCGGGTCGATGACCCGTCCGGTGGCGGCTACCGCTGCGACGCCCCGTATTACACGGTCCCCGGGTCCTGACATCGCCGGGGCCCGCGGACGCCCGGGTCGCGAGATCCCGGGGGCTCAGCGGTCCGGGTAGAGGCCGGCCAGCTCGCCGGCGATGCGGGCGAGATGGGAACGGACGCCGGGGGGTTCGAGCACCTCGAGTCCCGACCCGAAGCCGGCCAGCTCGCCGGCCAGTGAACGCTCGCTGTGCCCCCGCAGTTCCACCGTGACCCGGCCGTCGGGCGCCGACGGGCCGATGCGCACCCGGTTCCCGAGCACCCAGCGGCAGAGGTCGACCATCTCGGGCGCGGCCAGCGCCGTGGCCCGGACCGGCGTCCGCCGCTGGTCGACCTCCTTGGTGATGAGCGACCATGCCGCGCCGAGATCGAACCCCTCGGGGCGGACCACCGGGTCGTCGGTGGGCTCGACCGATTCGATGCGATCCACCCGGAAGGTCCGCAGCCCGGCCTCGGTGCCGGCGACCAGGTACCAGGTGGAGCCCTTGGCCGCCAGGCCGAAGGGGTGGATGACCCTGGTCGTGGCCGACCGGTCGCGGGCCACGTAGCCGAGGACCAGCTGGCGGCCCTCGATCACCGCCTGTTGGACGGCCCCCAGGTGGGGCGGGGCCGATCGGGCGGGGCCGGGCCGGTCCCAGGCCGTCGGGTCGACCACCACGGCCGTCGAGGCCGCCTCGGCGTCGGTCCGGAAAGGCTCGGGCAGGGCCCGCACGAGCTTGCGCAACGCGGCGCGCACCTCGGGGGTGGCCGAGGACGGCCCGGCCACCAAGAACAGGGCCCGTGCCTCGGACGCGCTCAGGCCGGACAGGTCGGTCCGCCCCCCTCCCGCCAGTTGCCATCCCCCGTTGCGACCCTGGGTGGAGTAAATGGGCAGCCCGGCCATCCCGAGGGCGTCGAGGTCGCGCCGGGCGGTGCGTTCGGACACCTCGAGCTCTTCGGCCACCTCGGCCGCCGTCACCCGGCCCCGCTGCTGGAGCAAGAGCAGGATCGCCACCAACCGGTCGGCCCGCATGGAGGCGATGTTGGCACAAGAACCGGCCAATCGGTGACCGGTTTAGGGTCCGGCCCCCGAGGTTCGCGGCGAACGGGACGGCACCACGGGCCGTTCAGTCGCCGTCCCAGCAGCCAAGGATGAGGTCGCCGACCGTGTTGCCGACGTCGCTGGCGCTGGTGGGTGGGCTGCCGAACTGCGGCGGCAGGCCCGAGATGTCGACGGTCAGCACCTTCCAGTCCTTGCGCACGACCAGGGAGCCGTCGGTGGTCTCGAACGCGCCCTGACCCAGGTCGGCCACCGACTGGGTGTCGCCCAGCTGGCGGCCCAGGCTCGCGAAGTAGGCCTTGGTCTGGGCCCAGCTGGAGAGCTCTTTGACCGACAGGACGAAGGCGCCGGTGGGGTACTGGTAACGGCACGAGTAGAGGTGGTCGGTCCAGGTCGGCGTGGTCACCTTGGCGGTCACGCCGAGGACCTCGGCGATCTCGTGCTGGGCCTTGGGGCGGCAGACCATCTCGGCGATGATCGAGGGGTTGCGGCCGGCCGGGAGCGGGGCCAGTGCCGACGCCGCCGTCTGTCCCATGCTCGACCCGGTGACGATCGCCGCCGTGAGAACCACCGACGCCCACAGCGCCCCTCGCCGCATGCGCCGAGAGTAACAGCGGCCCCGGTCCAGCTCAGCGCGGCGCTCGGCGCCTCGACCGGGCCGCACGAAGATGGGCTTCGGGCGCCGGGGTCGAGCCGTGCGGAGGGTGTGACCAGGGCCTTGTCTGTGCGGCGACGGTCGTCGGCCGCCAGTAGCTCGGGCGAGATTCGGTGCCGGTGTCGTGAAATTAGGCTGGGGTGCCATGTCGGCACCGCGACCACCCGATCCCGCCGGGGAACCTCCGACCGAGCGCGCCGTCCTGGCCGTCGCCGGTATGCACTGCGCCTCCTGCGCGGCCCTGATCGAAGAGAGCCTCGTCGAGCGAGCGGGGGTCCTTGGCGCCCATGTCGATCTCACGACCGAACGGGCCGTGATCGACTTCGACCCGGTCCAGGTGGACGTCGGTGCGCTGTGTGCCATCGTCGCCGAAACCGGGGACTACCGCGCCTCGACGAGCGCCGAGCACGGGCCCTGATGCTCACCGCTCCCTCGGAGTCATCGGCGGCGCAGGCCGAGGCGGAGCGGTCGAACCTCTCGACAACTGAACTGGCGCTCGGTGGCATGCACTGCAGTGCCTGTGCGACCCGGATCGAACGAACGCTGCGCCATCAACGCGGGGTCGCCAGCGCGGCGGTCAATCTGGCCACGACGCGGGCGTTCGTCTCCTACGATCCCGCGGCACTCGACGCCGAGGATCTGTGTGCCGCCGTCGAAGGAGCCGGGTACTCGGCGTCACCGGTCGCCCCTACAGACCTGGGCCCGAGCTCAGCGGACCCGGACCACTGGAGGGTGCGGGCCCTCATCTCCTGGCCGCTGGCCCTGGCTGCTCTCCTGGTGGCGCTCGTGGCACCCGAGGATCCCCTCGCCGGGTGGGTGGTCCTGCTCCTGGCCGTCACAGTGGAACTCGCCGGCGGGTGGCCGTTCCTGCGCAACAGTGCCCGGCTGGCCGTGCACGGGGCCACCAGCATGGACACCCTCATCGCCTTGGGGACCCTGGCCGCCCTGGCGGTGAGCGCCGTCGAGGCGATCGCCCTCGGCGGGCGACACCTCCACCTGGGCGGTAGTGGAGCGTTCGCGGCCCGGCTCCACGGGGTCATGGCGCCGCTGATCGTGGCCATCTTGGTCACCGGCCGGGCCATCGAGGCACGGGTTCGCAGACGGGCCGGCGCCGCTCTGCACTCGCTGCTCAGCCTGCGACCTCCGACCGCCCGGGTCGTCGTCGGCGTGGACGACGACCACGGCGAGCTGGTGGCCCCCGAGAGCGTCCCCGAAGATGCCCTGGTCCGGGTCCGGCCCGGTGAGGCCATACCTCTCGACGGCGAGGTCGTCCAGGGATGGTCGGCGGTCGACGAATCGATGCTGACCGGAGAACCGCTGCCCGTCGACCGGGGTCCTGGGAGCGCGGTCACCGGCGGCACGCGCAACGGCAACGCCACCCTCGTGGTCAGGGTCACCACGATCGCCACGGAGTCGGTCCTGGCCCACCTCCAGAGACTGGTGGAGGACGCCCAACGGGACAAGGCGCCGCTGCAGCGGATCGCCGACCGCATCAGCAGCGTCTTCGTGCCGGCGGTCCTCGTGACCTCCGCCGTCACCTTCGCGGTCTGGTGGCTGGTCGTCGGGGATCTCGGCCAAGCGGTCCTGAGCGGCGTGGCGGTCCTGCTGGTCGCCTGCCCGTGCGCGATGGGCCTTGCGGCACCGGTGGCCATGATGGTCGGTTGCGGTCGAGCTTCGGCACTGGGCATCTTCATCCGTAGCGGGGACGCGCTCGAGCGCCTGGCCCACGTGGACACCGTGGTCTTCGACAAAACCGGCACCCTGACCGAGCACCGCGCCGTCGTGTCCACGGTGATGACGACGCCCGGAGTCCTCTCAGACGAGGTCCTGACGCTGGCCGCCGCCGTGGAGGCCGAGAACACCCACCCGATCGCGCTGGCCATCCTCGACGCTGCCCCGGAGGCCTGGATCGCCGGAACCGATCTCCGGTCGATTCCTGGGGTGGGTGTCTCGGGCACCGTGGGCGGCCTCGCGGTCGAGGTGTGCCAGGCGGCCGCCCGAGACCTCCCCGATCCCCTTGGCCGGTCCGTGACCGACCGATCGGCCCGGGGCGAGACGGTGGTCGTCGTCATGCGCGCTGGCGCTCCGGTGGGGGCAGTCGCCGTCTCCACCCCCCTGCGACCCGAGGCCCGAGGGGCGGTTGCCCGCCTCCAACAAATGGGGCTGCGCACCGCCATTCTCAGCGGGGACTCCGAGGCGGCGGTGGGCACCGTCGCCGGCGAGCTCGAGGTGGACTCGGCCTACGGCGCCCTCAGCCCCCAGGCGAAGGTCGACGCCTTGCACCGGCTCCGAGGCTCGGGACGGCACGTCGTGATGGTCGGCGACGGGGTCAACGACGCGCCTGCACTGGTTGCGGCCGACGTCGGGTGCGCCGTGGGCAGTGGGTCGGACGCGGCGCTGTCCAACAGCGACGTCGCGCTCCTCGGCAACGACCTCCTGGGCGTCCCGGCGGCGGTCGGTCTAGCCGGGTCGACCTATGCAATCATCCTGCAGAACTTCGGATGGGCCATCGGCTACAACATCTCCGCGCTGCCGCTGGCCGCCGCCGGTCTGCTCGACCCACTCGTGGCCGCTGTCGCCATGGGCCTGTCGAGCCTGATCGTCGTCCTGAACAGCCTCCGCCTCGCTCGGCTGGGCCGCAACGGGCTGGCCGTCGTCCGCCCTCCGTTCCTGGCCCGCGGACTCCGCGGCGTCGTGCTCTCGATTCTCGTCCCGATCTTGCTCTTCGCCGGACTGACCGTCGCTTCTGAGGCCGTCTCGCCCGCCCGGGGACAGTTCCTCCTGCCGACCCTGACCACCATCTCGACGGTCAACCTCAGCGGAGGCCGGTCGGCCGAGCTCTACCTTCAGCCCAGCCAACCTGGAGTGAACGAATTCCACGTCCTGGTGAGCGGACCAGGGTCCGCCGCTGCCACCGTCTCCGTGCGCGCTGTGCGGGGAACAACCCCCCCACCGGTGCCCCGACAGCTTCGACTGGGTCCGGGACACTACGTTGACTTCGTAGCGCTGACCCAAGGTGAGTGGCAGTTCCACGTCGAGGTTGGCGTGTCCGGCTCGAGGTCATCGTTCACCGTGGATCGAGTCGTCCACTGAGTGCGGCCAGCCCGCCGAATGGGCGTCGGGAGCATTTCGTTGCGAGGAGGCGAGCACTGCAAGCCGGCCACCCGCTCAGTCCGCCGAAGGGTCGGGTCTGTCCAAGACCTGGCGGAGGATCCTCATTTCGGACGGGTTCATGGGGGCGGCGAACTGGGTGCCCCACCCGAATCCGACGCGCGGCGGCCGAGCCGGATCGGCCACCACATCGCGGCGTATTGCTCCCGCCCGCCCAACCGGTCATGCCTTCTGGGAATGCCGAGATCCCAGGCCCAGCAGGGGCCTCCGGGCTCACCCACGCCGAGTCGTCGTTGGGAGTGGATCCCTCGGGCCACCGTGCTGGGTCGATCCGCCCACTGTGCTGGTGCCCAGATCCGGATCTGGCCGCAGGGGTGCCCGGAGCTAGATTTCCTGCAGTGGCTCCCCAGGCCGAGGCCTTCGAACCGGTTCCGTGGTCGGGCTCCGTCCAGGCTCATCACGTCGGGACTCGGCAATGACGGTCGGCGCCACGGTGCCGGCAGTGGAGCGGCCGACCCGGCTCGCCGAGATCGAGCTGTCGATCGCCGGCATGACCTGTGCCGCGTGTGCCGCCCGGATCGAAAAGAAGCTCAACAGCCTCGAACAGGTCTCAGCGACCGTGAATTACGCCACCGACAGGGCCACGGTGACCGCTCCCCGGGAGTATCCGGTCCAGGCACTCGTCGACGTGGTTGCGAGCGCCGGTTACGCAGCCGAGCAGATCACCTTGAAGGACACCCCTGAGGGCACCCGGGACGCCGATGACGAACGCGTCCGCTACCTCGGCCGGAGGCTGGTGATCGCCGGGCTGCTCTTCATGCCACTGTGCGATGCGTCGATCGCCTTCTCGCTGGTCCCCTTCTTCCGGTTCCCGTACTGGCAGTGGTCGGTCATCATTCTCGCCGCGCCGGTCGTCGTCTGGGCGGCCTGGCCCATCCACCGCGCCGCCCTTCGGGCTGCTCGCCACGGAACCTCCACCATGGACACCCTCGTCTCCATGGGCATCATCGCCTCCACGGGGTGGTCGCTCTATGTCATGTTCTTCCGCAGTAGCTCGTTGAGGGCACAGTCAGTGTTTTCGGTCCTGGTCCGCCAGTCGGGTGGGGCCATCTATCTCGACGTGGCGGCCGGCGTTACCACCTTCCTCCTGGCCGGTCGATATTTCGAGGCGCGCTCCAAGCGTCGGACCGGGGATGTCCTCCGGGCACTGGCGGACTTCGGAGCGAAAGAGGCCTCGATCATCGGTGAAGGAGGCATTGAGCGACGGGTTCCCGTCCGGGATCTCGAGGTCGGTGACCGCTTCGTGGTGAGACCCGGGGAGAAGGTGGCCACCGACGGACGGGTCGTCCTCGGACAGGCCAGCGTGGACCGGAGCATGATGACGGGGGAATCCCAGCCGGTCGAAGCCGTCGAGGGTGACACGGTCGTCGGCGGAACGATCGCCCTGGCCGGCCGGATCGTCGTGCTCGCCACGCAGGTGGGGAGCGAGACGCAGCTTGCACAGATGGTCCGTCTCGTCGACGAGGCGCAGAACGAGAAGGCGTCCGTGCAGCGACTGGCCGACCGGATCTCGGGGGTCTTCGTTCCGAGCGTGCTGGTCCTCTCTGCCGTGACCTTCTGCTCGTGGCTGGTGGCGAGTGGATCAGCCGAAAAGGCCTTCAGCACGGCTCTGGCGGTATTGATCATCGCCTGCCCGTGCGCACTTGGATTGGCGACTCCGACCGCTCTCTACGTCGCCACCGGCCGGGGTGCCCAGCTCGGCATCTTCATCAAGGGTTATCAGGCTTTGGAGACCTCACGGATCATCGACACGGTGGTCCTCGACAAGACCGGAACGGTCACCGAAGCCGAGATGAGCGTCGAGGGGAGCACCACCCAGCCGGGAATCACCGAGCGCGAGCTCCTGGTCTACGCCGGGGCCATTGAGGGTGCTTCTGAGCACGCCATCGCCGTCGCCGTGCGCAACGCTGCCCTGGCCGAGGTTCCAGAGCTGCCCAGAGTGGAGGGCTTCGAGTCCCTGCCTGGTCTTGGCGCGGTCGGGGAGGTCGATGGTCATTCGCTCGTCGTGGGAAGCTCCCGGCTCCTCATGGAGCGGTCGGTGAGGACGCCGGCAGAGCTCGGGGAATGGTGCGCGGATTGGGAGTTGACGGGTCACACGACCGTCCTGGTGGGAGTCGACGGAAAGGCTATCGGGGCCCTGGCATTGTCGGACACGATCAAGCCATCTGCAGCGAACGCCGTAGAGCAGCTGGGCGCGCTCGGTCTTTCCTGCATCCTCCTCAGTGGTGACAACGAGTTGGTCACGGCCACCGTTGCCCGTGTTATCGGCGTCCGCGAGTTTCGGGCCGGAGTGCTTCCGGCCGAGAAGGTGGCTCTCGTGAAGCGGTTGCAAGCAGAGGGGAGATCGGTGGCCTTCGTGGGCGATGGCGTGAACGACGGTCCGGCGCTGGCGACCGCTGACCTCGGGCTGGCGCTTGGATCCGGCACTGATGTCGCCAGAAATGCCGCGGATATGATCATCTTTCGTCAGAATCTCGCTGCGGTTCCCGATGCGATCCGACTCGCCCGGAAGACGCTTCGAACGATCCATGGGAATCTCCTGTGGGCCTTTGCGTACAATCTGGCAGCGATTCCCCTGGCTGCGATGGGGTTCTTGAATCCGCTCCTTGCCGGTGCCTCCATGGTCCTGTCATCGTCTTTCGTGGTGTGGAACAGCGCTCGGCTCCGGAATTTCGGGGCCGGATCCCGTAGGAAGCCGCTGGTCCGATCTCACAGTCCCCGTCTCGAACCCGTCGGGACGATCGGGACCGACACTGCGAAGCCAGCCCTGACCGGCCATTAGGTCGCCGCCCGCCGCGACCGGGAAATGGTCCCGTTCTGGCCGGCGCCCGCGCCGAGGGTCGGCTGTGCTCTGGCCTGGCACATCGCCCACAGTGGGCCGAACGGGCTGCCTGGTCTACCGGGTCGGTTGGGCGACTCTCGCCTCAACGCTCACGTTCTCACCGTCCCAATCCCAGCCGCGTCTGCCATCGCCGGCACCCCTGCGGGATCCGTGGGAGCAACGGGGTTGGACCTCCACGCGATCGGGCCAGACCCGGACGAGCTCGTCGTAGCGACCGTCGGAGAACAGCCGGCCACATCGCGTGCACTGCCAGGCCACCTGGTGTTCTTCGTCCCAGATATCGAAGTAACTTCCCGCGCGCCGCAGAATCATTTTCGAGCTGCATCGCCCGGGGCACAGATCTCCATCCACGCTTCGACCCTACCGGAGGCGAACGTCGGCCACGCAGAGCCAAAGGTCCCTTTGTCCGGCCCGGACCTCCCTCCGAGTTACCCGCTCCTTGGGGAGGTCAACCGTCCGCCCGGTGGGCGTGATGGCCCCCGGGGGCCGTCACGCGTCTGACCTACCGAAACCGGCGTAGAGGGGATCGTCCCCCTTCGCATACTGGCTCCGCGTTGGTCGATGACCTCGGTCACGAACCAGCCGAAGTGTTTCTCAGCGATGACGCTGACGGCGCATCGGCCGCTGCATATCCCTCGATGAGCGCCCGCTCTTCATCCCGCGAGGGGAACATGGTGGCCACGAGGATCGCCCCGAGGACGATGGCGATGGCCCCGGCCGCGTACGCCCAGTCGGCGCCGCTGAGGAATGAGGCGCGTGCGCCCGCGATGATCTGCTTCGCCTGAGAGGGGTCCGTCTTCTGCGCATAGTCCGCCGCAGAGGCGAAGCTGCGCTCGAGGACCGTAGTCACCTGCTGATCGTTCTTGTACGCCGTCGTGGCGAGGCGGCGGGCGACGTCGGCCGCGTAGGCGGCGGTGAGGATGACTCCGAGAATCGACTGCATGATCGAGCCGCCGAGGTCGCGCTGGAGGTCCGCGGTGCCCGACGCCATGCCGACCTTCGACACGGGCACCGACCCGGTCAGAGAGTGCGATGCGGGGGTTCCGGCGAGGGCGACCCCCGCCCCCATGAGGGCGAAGGCCAGGCTGACCTCGAAGAACGAAGCGGACGCCGTCCACAAGAGGAGCATCGTGAGGAACGACAACAGGAGGAACCCGTAGCCGAGAAGGAGGGCGACCCGTGAGCCGAAGCGGGCGATGACGCGCGCCGAGAGTGGCGCCACGAGGAGCATGACGACCGCTGCGGGGATCCCGACGGTGCCCGCCTTGAGCGTCGAGTACCCAAGCACGAGCTGGACGAACTGGGTGCCGATATAGAAGCCACCCAGGAGGGTGCCGAACACGATCATGCCGGCGGTGGCCGCAACCCAAAATGTGGGACGCCCGCCGTAGTGCAGGTCGAACAGGGGATGGCGCGCCCGGCGCTCCTGGCGGTAGAAGGCCGCCAGTCCCAGCAGAGCGACTGCACCGGCCACGAGCACGATCGTCCCCTCCCCCGGACTCGGCGCGAGGTTGATGGCCAGCACAAGGGCCAAGATGGCGACGACTGACAGCACACCGCCGGGGTGATCGACGGGATCGGTGGTCTCACCGACGTGCGCCGGCAAAGTGAACCAAGCGACGGCGAGGGCAAGGATGGCAAGAGGTGCGCTGATGAGGAACACCGACCCCCACCAGTAGTGGTCGAGGAGCCACCCGGCGACCAAGGTGGCGATGACGACTATCGAGCCGCCCACAGCGGACCAAAGTGCGATGGCTCGGGTCCGCCGGGGCCCGTCGCTCAGTGCCGTGATGAGCGCGAGTGTGGTGGGATAGGCCATGCCTGCTGCCACCCCGCCGAGCACCCGCGCGGCGATGAGGACGACAATGTTCGGTGCCCAGGCCGCGAGGAGCGCGGTGGGGACGGTGACGATCATCCCGAGCGCAAGCAGCCCCTTGCGGCCGTGGCGGTCGCCGATTGCGCCCAAATACAAGACTGAGGAGGCGAGACCGACGGAGAAGCCCACCGAGACCAGGTTCATCTCGGTCTGGCTTGCGTGGAAGGCGGCACCGATGTCGGGCACGGCGATGTTGGCTACGGCGAGGTTGAGGTTCGCCACGCTCGCCACCGCGAGCAACGCCACGAGGGATGCGCCGGTGAGCGTCGGGTGTCCGGCAGGCCCCTTGGCGGCTCCGTCGCTCTGGACGTTCAGTTTTCCTCCCAGGCCCTGTCGTTCCGGGGTCTCGACGCCGTGAGCGCCGGCCTGCAGGTTCGCCTGGCGCCCATTGGCACGCCCTCCGCTCAGCGTCCTGATGCCCGGGGGATGATCCTCTGACCCCCAGGCGGTCATCGGTTCCTGTGATCGGCTGGAAGCGCAGGGACCTGGCCGAAGGCAGGAACCTCGTGAACCAAGATGACGCTCGATTTCCGAGCGTCATCGCCAGACCCCAAACGCTACGACCAAGACTAGGACGCTGGCCACCCGGTATGCCGCACTCCCCTCCCGGCGGGCTCCGCCGCACCTGGGACGACCCCGAGAGCCGGGCCATCGATCGCGTCCCGTCTTGTGGGCTCGAGCCGGCGAGACCCTCTCGGCGTTCGCTTCACGCTCATCGGACCGCTCGCTCGGCCGGGGTTGAGCGCTGGTTCAATGCCGCTTTCGTCGGTCGTGTCGTGACTGAGCTCGCTGCGCCTTGCGCTTCCGACGGGCTGCGGCGGTTGAATGTGGATGCTCGGCGGTGCCGCTCAGCCCTGGTGTCCCGAGCGAGCCGCCTCCAGCGCCAGTCATCGACGTGCGCTCGTCCTCCTCCTCGTACTCCAGGCGGTTCCGGCGCTTCGACCTCTGGGCGACAACCGCCACGACGAGGACCACGGCAAGGATGCCGAAGACGAGGACGTAGAACATCGCTCAGCCGAGGTTGCGGGAATGGTCGGGCACTGAGTGGTTACCTTTCGAGGTCGAATCAGCGAGACCGAACCCGCGGGCGGTGGTGACCCCCCGCGAGCCTGCCTCCAGCTGTGCCCGGCGGCTCAGGTGGGAGTGGTCCCCCCAGAGGCTTGGGCAAGCGCGGCATCCCAGTCGATGGCGCATTCCTCCGGCTTACCGTCGGCCATGTACTTCACGGGGACCTTGGAGCCATTGAAGAGCAGCGGTACGGCCTCAGGTGGCACCGGGAGGCCAACCTGGATCTGGTAGGGCGCAGTCCCGTCGCGCATGATCGTGAGGGTGAACTTGTACATATCCAAACCCTTCGAGTTCGTCACGCCCAACGGTCCCGAGTCGACGATCACACCTTGCGCCGCCACGCCCTGGGTCATGATGTCCGCCACCGTGAGTTGCCCGGGCTGGGCCTTCAGGCGGATTTTGGGGGTCTCAGTCGCCAGGTCGATGGCGACCCTCGAGTGGTCATTGGGGTCTACGCGGACGGTGACCTCGGACGCCCCGGGCGAGATCTGGGCGATCACGTATTGCGGGAGACGCTTCTTGGCCTGCGCCTCGTATGGATCCGTCTCGTCGAGGAAGACCTTGAGCGCGAAGACGCAGACCTGCTCGGGCGGTGCACCCCCTCGCTGGACCGACGAGCCCGTGATCTGCATGTTCTCCACCACGGCCGCCCCGATGAGCGGACTCGCCATGAGCTCGGGATCGTCACCTCCGAACGAAGTGTCGATCGACGTCTTGAGCTTCTTGATGAATCCCATTCCGCCTCCTCTCGCGCTGCCGCTGCCTCAACCTCCCGGCGTTGTGGACGATACTGGATTGGATCCTATGGCGCCTCCCCTCGGCGCCCGTCACGTCCCTCACCGCGGTCCAGGCCCCGGCGTGCCGCGCATGATCCGATCGCGCTATCGACACGATGCGTCTCGTCTCGCGGTGCCCCGGGAGGTGGCATGCCGGTCCCCCGAGAAGCGGGCCGCCCACTCGAGGACCGACCCACCCGGCCAGGGCCCGGCGGGGAGTCGGTGCCGAGGACCGAGGACCGGGCCCGGCGGGCCCTCGCCGTGGCCGCTGTGGTCATCGCCCTCGTCGCCGACCGGCAGTCCTCTACCTGGTCGGGGGGGCCGAGTACCAGCGGGCCACGACGCTCGCCAACGGCGACGACCCGGCCGCCGCCTTGGGAGGCGCCTCCACGGCGGAGTCGCTGCTGTCGCCGTGGCCGAACGCGGCGACCCTCCTCGCGAACGTCAACCTCACCCTGTTCCTCGGGGGCGATTCGGCACGGCTCGCGACGGCGGTCCAGTGGGCGCGCCAGGCGGTCGCCGCAATCCGACGGACCCGGACGTGTGGGTGCTGCTGGCCGACCTCCAGTTGGCCGGGGGTGAGGTTGGCCCGGCCAAGGCCAGCGCCTCGAGGGCACTGGAGTTCGGGCCTTGGGACCCCCAGGCAGCGGCCGTCCTCGGGGTGATCGCCGCCAGCCGGAACGAGCGCTCCGAGGCGCAGAAGTGGCTACGGCGCTCGCTCGCCGTCCTCCCGAAACGGTACCTGGCGAGCGCCCTGCAGGACGTGGAGCGGGGATGCCGGGCCTCGCCCCTGACCCCCCAGCAGCCGTCGGTGGTCTTCAGTTGCCACTAGCCGTTCGACCACAGACAGGCGTTCGGACCGATCCTGTCGAGCTCGTGACGGCGGACACGGCCCCGGAACCCCTCCGGTCCGCTGGCGGGGATCTCGATCCGTTAGCGTGAGTCGCATGTCATTGACCCCAGAGCCCGATCACCTGAGCAACCATCATCGCGACACCCTGCTGCAGATCTTTCAGCATCCGACGAGCCACAACATTGAGTGGCGGGCCATCTTGTCCTTGTTGGAGGCCGTTGGTTCGGTCGAGCTGCAACACGACGGCAAATATCTCGTCACTGTCGCGACTGAGACCGAGGTTCTCACCCGTCCGAAGCACAAGGACGTCGACGTCCAGCAGCTGGTCGACCTCCGCCGCATGTTGACCGCTGCTGGGTACGACGCCGTCGTCGACGAGCTGAAGGCCAAGGGGAAAGAGGTCTGAGCTGGCAGGGCCCGGTGGCCTCAGCGAGTCGGGCCCTCGCTCGCTTCAATGATCGAGATGTTGAAGGCAGGAGTCCCTAGTGCCTGCATGACCCGCACCCACAGAAGCAGATAGGCCTCTGTCCCCCGTGCGGCTGTGATGTCGCCGAGGTCCACGATTCGCTCAGCCTCCCAGCCCAAGGACCCGAGTAGTCCAATGGTCGTCGCCTTGGCGTCGGAATCGTTGCCGGCTACAAACAGGTTGGTGGCCGAGGCGAGATCCCCAGGACTCACCATGACGCTCGCGGTGACAGTGTTGAGGGCTTTCACCACGCGGGCTTCAGGGAAGGCCCGCTGGATCTGCTCGCCCAGGCTGTCGGTGTTGGCGACGGTCAGCGACGGCGGCATGCCGTGTGAGAAGTCGAGAGGGTTGGCCACATCGATGAGCACGTTCCCGGCCAGATTGTCGGCCCCGGCCAGCTCCAACGCGGCGAGGGACGCCTGCCCCGAGGTGGCGTTGACGACGATCTCTCCGTGCTTGGCCGCCTCGGCGAAGGCTCCGGCCCGGCCACGCCCCTTCGTGCTGGCCACCCAGTCGGCGGCCTTGGGGTTGGCGGCGTCACGTGAGCCCATGACGACCTCGTGTCCCACGGCGACCAATTTTGTGGCCACCGTCTGCCCAACCATGCCCGTACCCAACACGCCGATCCTCATGGTGTCCTCCAAGCGCCGGCCAGGCCCCGAACGATGCCAGCAGCCAATGTAACGGGATCGGCCTCGTATCGAGCGCGGGACTCGGTTGGCCCAGCGACATCACCCGTGCGGACGCGCACAGTCGGGCGTCCAGGCTCACTTCGCTGACGCCGATCGTGCCGTGACGGGGCATGCTGCACCCTTTTGACGCCCCGTCGACCTAGTTCAGCGACGAGACGTTGGCGTGGTCGGCGCTTAGCGTCCGGCACGCGTCATCAACGCGAATGACGCGTGCCGATGCCGGCAGCCGATCCGTGAGCAACCCGGCATGGCCGTCACGTGAAAAGACCCTCTATCCTCAAGCCACCCCTACTTCGCCTTAAGACCCTTGACCAGGTCCCCGAGATCGACCCCAATGGCGGCTCGCAGTCGGGCTATGAATTCCAGGCTCGGGTTCCTAAGCCAGAATTCCAGGCTGGCCCAGATGGGCCCGGTTTTGATTGGGTCCCAAGGTTCAGATCGTCATCGGACCACTTTAAGCGTTGCCAGTCCCCCCAGACTCGATCAGTGAAGCAAAGAGATCACCGCTTCGTCAAGCTTGGCTGCCATACACTGAACCAGCGATAGGGGGCGATAACGATGCGAGGGGACTTCCGGTGGACATTCACGTCGGGCACATTGCTCATGGCTTCCGCGCTCATGATGGTGGGAACCCTCGTCCCGAGTGGATTAGCCTCCGCCGAGTCAACCAACGCGTTGCAGTATTACGCGGATGGGGCAGCCAATTCTGGGGTAAAACTCTTTCTCGCCGAGGTGAATCAAGACCCGACCGCCATTGACTGTTCGGCAGCGAGTCCCTTGACAGGTCAGTGCCAAGGGGCCACCTTCAACGAGTGGATTCCGGTGCCGGGGACCGGACAGGTGGCCGAGTACTACATGTGGGACAACCCAGTCGTCTGTTTCAACCAGACCTGTACGGGTCAGCCAACTCCAGGCGCCGTGCCGCTCTATGTCGAAGAGACAGTGATTGGGGCAGCAGGGCCGAGCCCGCAAAGTCTTGTTTACGACACCCAGGACGCTCAGCTAACGCCCGAGAACGGATTCTTGTCGCGAGTCTGGTGGAGCAACTACGAGGCCACCGACCCTTACCTGACAGGGAACCCCGACGCGGACTGCACCTGGGATTGGGCTAATGGGTACAACGGACCCGTGGTGGGCGGCACCAACCCCTGTTCTGCCGTCTACTTCGGACCCAACGACAAGGTCTACGGCCCCATCTTCTCCAATGACTCCATCTACGTCGCCAGCGGAACGACCCTCGGACCGGTGACCACGGCCGATCCGAATTGCCTGTTCGTCACCGGCACCGGAGGGAGGGCGGCCAGCTGCCAGACGACTGCAGCCGGAGCCGGCGTCTCCCAGAGCAGCGGCGACGCCGCGGCCAGCTCCTACCGCGCACCGAAGGAGGCGCCGCCCGACACGAGCGACGCGCTTGAGGCGTCGGCCCAGGCCGGCGGCTGCGTCTACCAGGGACCGACCACGATCACGTTCGACGCCAACGACCAGATGACCGTCTGGAGTCCAGATTCGATTGGAGCACCGACGACCACGTCCCAGTGCCTTCCCTCCAGCCCGGCGACGGTCAACGTCCCCAACGGGGCTAACGGCAACGGGGTCATCTACGTCCAGTCGGCAAGCTCAGGCTGCGAAGCCGGTGCCAATCCCTACGACGACTGGACGGATGGGACCTACGGTCCGAACGCCCAACTCAACTACCTCGGGAGCTACGCCAACTACGACGGGGCAACGGCCAACCCGGACTGCGAGGGGGACGCCTTCGTCAGCGACAACCCCGGTGGTGAGACGAACACGCCGCTACCGAGTTCGACGGGCGGCGTCTCGGGCCAGCTCACCGTCGCCACCAGCAACAATGTCGTGGTGACCGGGAACGTCGAGTACACCGACTGCGGGGCCGGCTTCAGCCAGTCGGCTCCACAGAACGGGCCGTGCCAGTACAACACCGGTGGCACCAACGACGCTCTTGGGTTGATCGCCACCAACTACGTTGAAGTCAACCACCCGGTGCAGAACAACACCGGCAACAATGGCAACGACTGCCGGACCTCGGGGGGTCAGCACCCGGTGACCACCTGCGCGGCCGCCAACGCCAACTCCACGTTGGAGAACAACTGCACCACCGGGGCGAACGGGACGGTGGGGACGCCAGCAGCGGCAGTCTGCACCCCCGGCGGCACGTCCGGGGGCACCCCGGGATCCAGCAACAACCTCATCATCGACGCGGCGATCCTGGCGCTCAACCACTCCTTCGCGGTCAACAACGAGGGAGAGATCGACTCCAACGGCAACGGCTGGGGGGCCGGATCCCTGCTCGGGACCCTCACCGTCTACGGCTCCATCGACCAGGACTGGCGCGGCGCCGTCGGGGAAGTTGGTGTATCGGGCTACACCAAGGACTACGACTGGGACAGCCGCCTCGACTTCGTAGCTCCCCCGTCGTATCTGACTCCTGGGACGCCGTCGTTCGCACTGTTGTCGTCGCTCACGCTGAGTAAATCCACCACCTCGCCGGTGTACAGCTCAGTGGGTCAATCCATCCCCTATTCCTACCTGGTAACCAACACCGGCACGACCGCTCTTACCGGGGTCTCCGTCAGCGATGATCTCGTTCCCACGGTGAGTTGCCCATCAACCACGTTGGCTCCTGGGGCCAACGAGTCATGCACCGGGAGCTACACAATCACCCAGGGCGACCTGGACCAAGGATCGGTGACCAACGTCGCCGTCGCAAGTGCAACTGGACCCGAGTCGATTAACTCAAACTCATCGACGGTCACCGTGTCGTCGAACCTTGGCGCTTCGTCGCCAGCGTCGATCACTTCGATCAGCCCGTCGTCTGGTCCGCCCGCCGGCGGCACGGTGGTCACGATCACCGGGGTGAACTTCACCGGAGTGACCGGCTCGAGTGGCGTCAGTTTCGGAGGTGTCGCTGCCAGCGCATACACGGTCAACTCGGACACCTCGATCACGGCCACGGTGCCCGCCGGTTCGGCCGGAAGTGTCAACGTAGTCATTGATGCCCCTGGTGGATTGGGAACACTCACCAACGGCTACACCTACGTCACTTCTCCGACGGTAACGAGCGTCAGCCCGGACACCGGTCCCACGGGAGGCGGAACGGTCGTCACCATCGCCGGGACGGGCTTCACCGGGGCAACCGCGGTCGACTTCGGGGCCAGCCCCGCCACGAGCTTCACGGTGAACTCGGATACCTCGATCACGGCGACCGATCCGGCCGGATCGGCGGGCGTCGTGGACACGACGGTGACGACGCTCGTGGGCACCTCGGCCACTTCGGCGGCTGACCAGTTCGTCTACGCGATCCCCGCCCCGACCGTCAACTCGGTCAACCCGGGTGTCGGTCCGACCAGCGGCGGGACGGTCGTCACTATCGCAGGGGCTGCCTTCACTGGAACAACCGGCTCCAACGGAGTGACATTCGGAGGGGTTGACGCAACTTCGTATACCGTCAACTCGGACACCTCGATCACGGCCACCACGCCCGCCGGTTCTGCGGGAACTGTCGACGTCGTAGTCAATACCCCTGGTGGAGTAGGAACACTCCCCAACGGCTACACCTACTACGTCGCCAGCCTGAGTCTGGCCAAGTCAACCAATTCGATCGGGTACGGCGCGGCGGGCCAGACCATCCCCTACAGCTACCTGGTCACCAACACCGGGACCGTCACCCTGACGGGCGTCGGGGTGGCCGACAACATGAACACGGTCAGTTGTCCCTCGGACACACTCACCGCAGGCTCAAACGAGACCTGTACTGGCAGCTACACGGTGACTCAGGCAGACGTTGACGCCGATTCGGTGACCAATACCGCCAACGCCGTGGCGACCGGGCCCCAGAAGGTCACTTCGAGCCCCTCGACGGTCACCGTCTTGGCCAGCTCAGCTATCTCGTCGATGGACCTCACCGTCTCCACCACGTCGACCGGCTACGGCTCAGCCGGACAAATGATCCCCTACAGCTATCTCGTGACCAACATCGGGACGACAACCCTCACCGGGATCTCGGTCTCCAGCAACCTGAGCGCCGTCACCTGTCCCTCGGGCCCGCTGGCCCCAGGGACCAACGAAACCTGTATCGGGACCTACACGGTCACCCAAGGTGACGTGGATGCCGGATCAGTGACCAACACTGCAACGGCCACGGGGAACCACGGTACGGTAGTTGCGTCTGCCGAGTCATCGGTGGCCGTTCTCGCCTCGAACTGTCAGCCACCACTTTTCACCAGCGCCAGCTCAGCCACCGCCGTGGTGGGGAGCGCGTTCAGCTTCACCGTGCGGACCTGCAGCGCCTCGGTGCCGGTCATCAAGGGATCCCATCTCCCTCCGGGACTCAGTCTGGTCAACAATGGCAACGGCACGGCGACCTTCTCAGGGGCTCCCGCCGCTCACGATGGCGGCATCTACAACGCCACAGTCACCGCCAGCGTCAGGTACCAGCCGATTGTCACCCAGAGCCTCGCCATCACGGTGGACAACACTCCAGTCTTCAAGTCCAAGTCCAGGGATACCGTCCACACCGGGACCGCCTTCAGCTACCCGGTCACGACCGCCTACGGCTATCCGACCCCCACGATCACCACGACCTCGACCTTGCCCGCAGGGGTGAGCCTTACGGAAAACCACAACGGGACGGCGGCCCTTACGGGCACTCCTGGGCCTCTCGCAGGGGGCGTCTACCCGCTCACGATCACGGCCACGAACGGGGTGGGGGCGCCGGTCACCCAGGCCTTCACCCTGACCGTGTACCAGGCCCCGCAGATCACGAGCGCCGCAAGTGACACCATCGCGGGCGGTGTGGCGATGACCCCGTTCACGGTGACCGACACCGGTTATCCCCTGCCAAGGCTCAAGGCTTCGGGGCTCCCGAGTGGTCTTCACTTGACCGATAACTTGAACCTGACTGGAACCATCGCTGGGACCTCCAAGGCAAGCGCAGCCGGTACCTACCATGTGACGATCTCCGCGACGGGAAAGACGGGAGCCATCTCACGGGCTTTCCTTCTTACTGTGGCGAGTGATTCCCCTGACGGGCAGGCTCAGGTAGATCTCGCCGGCGCCATCGCCGCCGCCGAGAAGTTGTACACGAACATGGCCAGTTTCGGCTTTGCGACGACCACCGCCGTCTCGGCACTCCAGGCGTTAGATCCCTCGTTGACCTTCGTCACTGGGGGGACCGGTCCCGTTCAGCACTCCATCGCAGTACAGACGAGCCCGGACGGCCTCATCATCATCCTGGCCACCTGGTCCCCGACTACCCGGTGCTGGTATGCCGAGATCAATAATGAGCCGTATCCGTCCAGCGACGGCCTCACCTCTGCGGCTTCGGAGATGGGATTGAGCTACAACGAGGCCGCCGCTTCGGTCAGTCAGACAAGTTGTAATGCGAGCGTCATACCAGCGAACGGGTTGGGTTGGTCCTCGTCGTATCCGCTGCCGCAATAAGCGGCTCTTCGAGATCCCAGGTCGGGCCGCGGATGCAAGTCCGATCTCGCGAGCCGGGACAACTCGGTGTCATTGAGATCGAACTTCACGGATTGGACGCCCACTCCCCCTCGACGTCCTCGATGACCCCCGTGAGCTGGCCCTCGCTCCCGACCCCTATCCGCAGCCGGTAGTCGGAGCCGTCCGTCCCCCAGACGATCCACCCGTAGAGCTGCCAGTCGGCCTCAGCGGGCTCTTTGGGCATGTCCTGGCCCTCGTGACGGGAGACCCGGACCCAAGCGCCCTCCCCCACTGCCGTCGGGCTCTAGGAGCCAGGCGTTGGCCTTGGAGCTTACCCGGCAGAGGGTGAGAGGGATGAGGCCGCACGCCGCAAATTGGCGGACTGTGACCACCGTCTCGACACGTACCGGGCCGCATTAGACGCCGGCGCGATCCCGAGGTGGTCGCCGGGTGGATGGCAGAGGTCAAGGGCGCCCGTCTTGCGGCTGAGCGCGAGCTATCAGAGGCCGACCCCGACGGCCAGTTCACCGCCGAGCAGATCCGCGACCTGGTGGTCAGCCTGAAGGACATCCCCACGGTACTGGCCGACGCTGATCCCAAGGCTAAGGGGACCATCGGATTCTGGTGGGGTGTGCCAGCTCACCGGACGACGATCGATCCGAGCACGCGCCAGTTGGGCTTGCCGGCGTAGAGCAGGGCCCTGATCCGGTAGTTCTCGAAGTTGCGGAAGCCGAAGCCGATCCGCTTGATCCGCTTGATCAGGTTGTTGAGCGCCTCGGTGGGGCCGTTGGAGACGCGGGCGACATGGAAGTTGCAGATCTTGGCGAACCAGTCTCGAAGGGTGCGCCCCAGTCGCCGGATCTCGGGCGGCATGGCCTTTTTCAGGCAGTGGGCCTGAAGTTCTAAGAGCACGGCCTCGGCCTCGTTCGGGTCGGTGCAGCGGTAGAAGTCGCGTAGGCGCTCCTTGACGCGATAGGCGATGGCGACCTCGGCCCCGGGGTCGCCGAGAGCGAGCAGTGAGGCCAGGCGTTCGGTGGCTTCTTCGCTCAGCCTCTCTTCACCCCGGAGCAAGAGGCGCCGGGCCCGATAGAGCGGATCGTCGCGGCGTCCTCGATGGCCAAGTTGTTCAACCTGGACTCGACGCCTGATGGCGTCGAGGGCCCGGTTGGCCAGGGCGATCACGTGGAAGGGGTCGACCACCTGGGCGGCACGGGGCAGCACGACGCTGTAGACGGCGGCATAGGTGGCCGACATGTCGAGGGCCCCAAAGGTGATGCCTTGCTTCCAGGATCTGGGCTGTTTGTCCAGCCAGGCGGCCACGTCGACGTAGTTGCGGCTGGGCAGGATGTCGATGATCGAGTGGTGCTCGACGTCGGCGACGGTCGTCGCGTAGTCGGTGCGGTTCCCCGCCAGGCGCACGAAGGAGGTCTCGTCGAGGCCGATGGCCGAGGTCTTGTTCCAACGCTTGCGATCGGCGGCGAGCAGGGCCTCTCCATAGGTGGTCACGGCATCGTTGACGGTATGCCAGTCACAGGCGAGCTCGGCCGCCACCTCCTTGACCGTGCGCCCGTCACCGATCTGACGGGTGGCCCACTTGGCCGCCCGCGTCGTCAGCAGGCAGTTCTTGGCCGCAATGCGGTGGTCAGTCAGGACCCACGAGCCCTTGAGGCAGGCCTGGTTCACACAACACATCCGGTGCTTCTTCCAGCACAGGCGCATCGGCGAGCCATAGACCGGCAGGTCGATGTAACGCACGGTCGGCCGGTCCTTGGTCCGGGCCTGTTCCTGGCAGGCCGGACACCGGACCACCCCGACCCTCTGCTCGATCGCCAACTCAACGTCGGGACCCCGTCGCTCAAGGTGCAGGACCTCGACGTCTTTGAGGCCGACCAGAGCGGCCAGGATCTGGGTAGGGTCAGTGATGACGTAGGTGCTTCTTGTTTTTTGGGTCACACCTCAAGCTTGAAGCACCTTCGTCGCGTCTGAGGTGATCCTGGCCAGGGGCGCGACCCCACCAGAATCCGATGAGCCGGCTAAGGCTGACCTCTACGCGGAGATGGGCCTGTCGATCACCTACGAGCCGGGCTCCCGCATCGTGATTGCGGAGGCCCGACCCGCGTGTGCAACAGGACGTGTCGGAGGGGGGACTTGAACCCCCACGCCCTTGCGGGCACCAGCCCCTCAAGCTGGCGCGTCTACCTATTCCGCCACTCCGACGGGCACGCTCGGGAGTGGGAAATCCCCTCCCGGCGTCCCGCGATGCTAGCGCGCCTTGAAATCGGTCCTTCTCACCCGCCGGTCAGTGGGGGGCTGTGACCGGGCTGGTCGGGGGCACCCGGATGCCCCACGTCTCGGGGGCCCACAACAGGCCGGCGCCGAAGGGATTCGGACCGATGCCCGCCGACTCGCTCGACCAGGCCAGGGCCGTCGGCTCGGCGAACAACGGCAGGGCGATCATCGAGTTCCACAACGAGAGATCGGCCTGTGCGTACAGCGGTGAGGCCTTGACCGGATCGAGCTGTTGGGCCGCCTGGGTTAGGAGGCTGTCGAGAGCCGGGTCGTCGTAGTTCATCCAGTCCTGGGAACCATCGGTCCCCGGGGGTCCGAGCATCGTCGTGTACCAGGCCGTCGCCTCGCTCTTGTAGGGGGTGGCCGTCATCGGGAGGAGGGCGGCGTCGGCCCCCCCCGACGCCAGGGCCATGCCGGTGGAGGTGAGGTCGGGCTCGGTGGAGACGGTCGTCGTGATCCCCTGTGCGGCCAGCTGGTCGACGATGACCGCGCTCGCCCGGACCGCCCACTGATCGGCACCGTCGACCACCAGGCGGACCACGACGGGCGTGCCGTCGGGCTGGGTCCACGTCGTGGACGCCGGTCCCCTCGAGTAGCCGGCCGCGGCCAGGTCCCGGGCCGCGGCGGCATCGTCATCGGTCAGGGGGAAGGGCAGGGCCGCCGTCGGAGGTCCGCTGGTCGACGGTGGGGTGTAGCCGGGCAGGGCGGCGAGCTGTGGGGCGACGGTGGCCGGCCCCGGATAGCTCCCTTGGGCCTGGCTGTAGAGGTGGCTGGCCGCCGGCACGATGTTCGAGTCGGCCCAGCCCACGACCTGGTTCACCAGGCTCTGGCGATCGAGGGCGTGGGCGATCGCCTGGCGGACCTCGGGGGCGCCGGTCACCGGGGAGAGGGCCGAGAATTCGAGCTGCAGGAACGACGACGAGATCCCCACTGCGCTGTCCAGGGCGGGCCTGGTCGCCACGTTCTCGAGGAAGCCCTGCGTGAACGACGACGGTTGGGCCGCCTGGGCCTGGCCGCTCAGCAGCCAGTGGGTCAGTTGGCCGGTCCCCTTGCCGGAGCGGATGACCAGGCGGTTCAGGTCGACGGACTCACCCCACCATCGGGGGTTCTTGACCAGGACGACCTCTTTGCCCGGGACGACCTGTGAGATCTCGAACGGCCCTCCCGAGAGGTCGACGGACGGGTCCACGGTCGTGCAGGCCGGGGCCCAGCCGACCTTCTCCATGACGTGGGCCGGAAGGAGGTCGTTGAACAGGTCCTGCCAGTCCGCGTAGGGCGTCTTGAACAGCACAGTGACCGTGCGGCCATGGTTGCTCGAGGTCACCGACTCGATGTCGCGGTAACCGAGGGTGGTGGCCATCTGGTCGGTGGCGGTCACCCCCGGCTCCGGCGTCCCCCCCCGCTGCTGCTGCCAGGCGTAGATGAAGTCGGCGGCACTGATCGGTTGGCCGTCGGACCACACCGCCCTGGGGTTGATCGAGTAGACGACGGTCTGGGGATTGAGGCTCTGCACCTCGGCCTGGGTGATGACGGCCGAGTCGTAGATGGACTGCCCGCCCGGGCTGACCACGAAGGCACTGGGCAGGACCGGTTCGAGGACGAAGTGGTTCGCCCAGGTGTTACCGGCGACAGTGTTCGGGTTGCACCCGGTCGGAGCCCGGTCGATCCCGACGGTGAGCGAACCCCCGAGGCCGGTCACCCAGGGAACGGTGGACGGCGTGGTGGTGGCGCCGGCGGTCCCACAGGCGGCGGCCAGCAGCGCCATGCAGAGAAGCGCTAAGCCGGGCGCCCAGTGCCGCCATCCCGGGCCGTGGCCCGGACCGGTCACCCCTGGAGCCGGAGGTCCAGGGTGAGCGTGGTGAAGGCGAAGATCAGGGCGACGGTGACCGTGATGCGGTCCAGGTTGCGTTCCACCACGGTCGAGCCCTGCGCGGCCGCACCGACGCTCCCGCCGAACATGTCGGACAGGCCGCCGCCCTTCCCGCTGTGCATGAGGATGAGGAAGATCAGGCCCAGGGCCGCCAGCACCTCGATGACGATGTACACCCACGTCAGCACCGCGAGAGCTCCTTCACGCAGACTCGGGAACCGCCTCTGGCGGCCTAGGAACGGTAGCAGCCCCCGACGGCCCGGATGATGTCGCAGAAGGTCCCGGCGTCCAGGCTGGCCCCGCCCACCAAGAGGCCGTCCACGTCGGGCTCCGACACCAGTTCAGCGGCATTTTCCGGGTTCACCGAGCCCCCGTACTGGATCCGGAGCCCGGCCGCCGCCCCGGGGCCGGCCACCTCGGCCGCCACCCCTCGGATGAACACGCAGGCATCCTCGGCGTCGACCGCGGTGGCCGCCCGCCCGGTTCCGATGGCCCACACCGGCTCGTAGGCGATGACCAGGGCCGCCACCTGCTCGGGGGCCAGGCCCTCGAGGGCCGCCCGGACCTGGGTCGACAGCCGGGACTCGGTGCCCCCGGCGTCCCGCTCGTCCTCCAGCTCGCCCACGCAGCAGATGGGGGTCATCTGGTGGCGGAGCACCGCCCGGAGGGTCGAGGCCACCTGCTCGTCGGTCATGCCGAACAGGTGCCGTCGTTCGGAGTGCCCGACCAGCACGTAGCGGGTGGCCAGCCGGGCCAGCATCTGCGGGCTCACCTCCCCGGTGAAGGCCCCCCGGTCCTGGTCGAAGCAGTGCTGGGCCCCCAGGGCCACCGGGATCCCCTCGCCCTCCACCACGGTCTGAACGGTCCGCAGGTCGGTGAACGGCGGGTGCAGGGACACGTCGACGTCGGCCACGTCGGCCGGCTTCAGGCGGAGCCCGAGGTCGCGGGCGGTGTGCAGGGCCTCGATGTGGTCGTGGTGCATCTTCCAGTTGCCGCTGACCAGGGGTCGGCGGGGCGCGTGGACCTCAGTGGACGTCATGGGCGGGTCGGGTGTTCAGTCCGCGGGGTGTGGCGCGTTGGGGGCGCCCCGCAGGGCGACGAGCCCCGGCAGGTCGCCGAACTCGATGAATTCGAGCGACGCCCCGCCCCCGGTGGAGAGGAAGTCCACCTGGTCGGCCAGGCCCATGTGGTCGATGGCGCTGGCGCTGTCGCCCCCCCCGACCACGGTGAAGCCCGGGCAGTCGGCGATCGCCCGGGCCACCCGTCGGGTTCCCTGGGCGAAGCGCTCGTCTTCGACCACGCCGACCGGCCCGTTCCACAGGACTGTCCCGGCTCCGGCGATGACCCTGGTGAAGGCCGAGGCCGTCTCGGGCCCGATGTCGAGGCCGGTCCAGCCGTCGGGGACGTCGCGCTCGATGACCTTGGCGTCGCCACGGGGCCCGGCCACCCCGGCGTCGGGTCCGAAGGTGCCGCCCGGCTCGAGGGCCACCACGTCGGTCGGCAACAAGATGTCGGCCCCCGAGGCCAGCAGCTGTCGGCAGTCCTCCACCCGGTCCAGCTCGACCAGGGAGGACCCGACGCTGTGTCCCAGGGCGGCCAGGAAAGTGAAGGCCATGGCCCCGCCGACGGCCAGGACGTCGACGTGACCGAGGAGGGCCCGCAGCACGCCGAGCTTGTCGGCCACCTTGGAGCCCCCGACGACGGCGACGAAGGGCCGCGCCGGGTCGTCGAGGAGGCTGCCCAGGACCTCGACCTCGCGGGCCATGCGGTGCCCGGCCGCGCTCGGCAGGCGGGCCGGTGGGCCGACCACCGAGGCGTGCACGCGGTGGGAGGCGGCGAACGCCTCGTTGACGTAGGCGTCCTGCCCGGCGATCAGCTCTTCGACGAACGCCGGGTCGTTGCCCTTCTCCCCCGGTGAGAACCGCAGGTTCTCCATGAGCTCGACCTCCGGGCGCAACTCGGCCAGCCGGGCGCGCACCGGAGCCATGGAACACCGGAGGTCGTCCGGACCCTTGGGCCGGCCCAGATGGCTGCAGGCGGTGACCCTGGCCCCCCGCTCGAGGAGCCAGTCAAGGGTCGGGAGGGCGGTGCGGATGCGGAAGTCGTCGGCCACCACCAGCGCCCCGTCGGGGCCGTCCTCCAACGGCACGTTGAAGTCCACCCGCACCAGCACCGACTTGCCCTCGACATCGGGCAGATCCATGAGGAGGGGGAGGCCGCGGAAGGGCGCCGGCCTCGAGGGTTCGCTCATCAGCCCCGTCCCTCCCCGTGGCGGTCGGCCGGGGGCGTCACGATCGGCCCCCCACGATCCCCGCCAGGTCGATGAGCCGGTTCGAGTAGCCCCATTCATTGTCGTACCAGCCTTGCACCTTCACCAGGCTGGTCGTGTCGTCGAGGGGTTGGACCATGGTGAGCCCCGAGTCGAACGTGCACGACGCCGGGCTGCCCACGATGTCCGACGAGACGAGCGGCTCGTCGGAGTACACCAGGATGCCCCGGAGCGCCGGGGTGGCGGCGGCGGCGGCGAATGCGGCGTTGACCTCGGCCACCGAGGGCGTGGCGCGTACGACAGCCGTGAAGTCGGTGATCGATCCCACCGGGATCGGGACCCGCAGGGCGGTCCCGTCGAGCCGGCCCTTCATCGACTCGAGCACCAGGCTGGTGGCCCGGGCGGCACCGGTGCTGGCCGGGACGATGTTGATGGCGGCGGCCCGGGCCCGACGGAGGTCCTTGTGCGGGAGGTCCAGGAGGTTCTGGTCGTTGGTGTAGGCGTGCACGGTGGTCATGAGCCCGCCCGAGATGCCGAAGGCGTCGTCGACCACTTTGACCATCGGGACGAAGCAGTTCGTGGTGCACGAGGCATTGGAGATGATCACGTCGACGTCGGGGTCGAAGTCGCCGTCATTGACCCCGACGACGAAGGTGGCGTCGGCGTCCTTGGCCGGGGCCGAGATGATCACCCGGCGCGCTCCCCCCTTGAGGTGGGCCGCCGCGTCGGCCCGGGCCGTGAACCGGCCGGTCGACTCGATCACCACCTCGACTCCGAGGTCTCCCCACGGGATGGCGGCGGGGTCCCGTTCGCTCAGCACTTGGATGCGGCGGCCCCCGACGACGAGGTCCTGGCCGTCGACCTCGACCGTCTCGGTCAGCCGGCCCTGGGTCGAGTCGTGGCGCAGCAGGTGGGCGTTCATCTCGGGCGAGGTGATGTCGTTGACCGCCACCACCTCGATGTCGGCGCCCTGGGCCAGCTGGGCTCGGACGAAATTCCGACCGATCCTCCCGAATCCGTTGATGCCTACCCGAACCGTCATCGCGTCCTTCCTCCCGCTGGCCTCATGCCAGCAGATGCCGCAGCGCTTCCGCCAGTCTTACAGGGTCGTGGACCAGGCCGTTCGGACCAGCCAGGGGGCGGTCGACCACCGGGCGGTCCACCGGGCCGAGGACCAGGGGCGATCGGCTGTCGACCAGCACCACGTCCACGTCGACCCCGTGCTGGCGCAGGGCCACCACGTGGGCGGCGACGTCATAACCGGCCGTCTCAGGGATCTGGGGCCGCAGGTTGCAGACGTAGACCTTCTGGGCGGCCGTGGCCGACAGGGCCTCGGTGATGCCGCCAACGGCCACGGCGGCCAGGATGCTCGTGTAGAGCGACCCGGGCCCGATCACCACCTGGTCGGCGGCCTCGAGGGCGGCGACCGCCTCGGGCGGCGGGTTGGAGTCGCCCGGGACCAAAGAGACCCGCCGGATCTGGCCGGCGGCGGCCACCGCCACCTGCCCCGCCACCTCGCCCCCGACGGCGTCGGCCTTGAGCACCACCGTCTCGGTGGTGGCCGGCAGGACCCGGCCCACCGCCCCGAGCAGCCGGGCCGCCTCGTCGACCCCGGCCACCAGGTCGCCGGTCGCCTCCACCAGGCCGGCCAGGATCAGGTTGCCCAGGGCGTGCCCGGCCAGCTCGCCGTCCACGAAGCGGTGCTCGAAGGCCCGGGCCAGCACCGAGGCGTCGTCGGACAGAGCGACCAGGCACTTGCGCATGTCACCGAGGGCCACCACGTCGAGCAGCTCGCGGAGACGGCCGCTCGAACCGCCGTCGTCGGCGACCGAGACGATGGCGGTGACCGCCGGGGTGAACCGGCGCACCGCCCGCAGGGTGACCGCCGTGCCGTGGCCCCCGCCCACCGCCACCACCCGGCGCGCCGCGCCGGTCCCGCTCACCGGTCGACATCCCGGTGGAAGACCGAGGTCGAGACGCCGTGGGAGGCCAGCCGCTCGGCCAGCGCCTCGGCCAGGACCACCGACCGGTGGCGACCTCCGGTGCAGCCCATGGCCACCGTCAGGTAGGACTTCCCCTCCCGCACGAAGGCCGGCACCAGCATCGTGAGTAGGTCGTCCACCCGGCGCAAGAAGTCCACCGTCTCGGGTTGGCCGAGGACGTAGTCGCGGACCGGGCCGTCGAGGCCGCTCAGCGGTCGCAGACCCTCCACCCAGTAGGGGTTTGGGAGGAAGCGGCAGTCGAAGAGGAGGTCGACGTCGAGGGGCACCCCGTGCTTGTAGCCGAACGACAGGATCGAGGTCTGCATGTGGCCCTCGGCGGCGGCGGCGTCGCCGAAGATCTCGAGCACCCGCTGGCGCAGCTGGTTCGTGTTGAGCTCCCCGGTGTCGAGCACCACGTCGGCCCGGGAGCGCAGGGGTTCGAGGAGCCGGCGCTCGTCGGCGATCGACTCCTCCACCCCCCGGGCGGCCAGGGGGTGACGGCGGCGGGTCCCCTCGAAGCGCCGCACCAGCACGTCGTCGGGGGCGTCGAGGAACAGGACCCGCACCCGGTGCCGGGCCCGCTCGAGGACATCCAAGAAGGGCGACACGTCCTCGAAGTGCTCCCCCCCGCCGCGCCCGACGACCAGGGCGACCCGCTCGGCCTCGGACCCGGGCCGTCCGACCAGGTCGGCCACCTTGGTGATGAGGGACGGGGGCAGGTTGTCGATCACGAACCAGCCCAGGTCCTCCAGGGTGCCCGCCGCGGTGGAGCGGCCGGCACCCGACATGCCGGTCACGACCAGGAATTCGCTCATGCCCCCCCATTGTCGCCCACCGCGGGGCCCGGCGCGCCCGGGGGCCGGGCCGGGGCGGCTGGCCCGCCCGCCGCCCCGTGGAGGGCGGCGAACACCGACTCGGCCACCGCGTCGGGCAGCCAGGTGAGCGACCGCAGGTCCTCGAGCGAGGCCGCCCGCAGGGCCCGCACCCCTCCCATCTCTTTGAGGAGGCGGCGCCGCCGGGTCGGCCCGAGCCCCCGGGTCCCGTCGAGGACGCTGGCCGTCATCCGGGTCCCCCGCCGCTCCCGGTGGAAGGTGATGGCGAAGCGGTGGGCCTCGTCGCGGACCCGCTGGAGCAGGTAGAGCGCCTCGGAGCCCCGGGGGATCCGGACGGGCTCGGTCCGGCCGGGTCGGTAGACCTCTTCGAACTGCTTGGCCAGGGCGGCCAGCTCGACCTGGTCACCCAGGCCGAGGGACTCGACCACCCGCTCCCCCACGTGCAACTGCCCCCGCCCGCCGTCGAGCAGGAGGAGCTGGGGTTGGTAGGCGAAGCGGCGGGGGGCGGCGCGCACCCCGATCGCCCCGGCGCCGTCGCCCTCCTGTGCGGTGGCGACGGCGCCGACCGAGTCGCCCGGGTTGGGGCGTTCGGCCACCAGGGCGCTCAGGCGCCGGGTCAGCACCTCCTCCATGGCCGCGTAGTCGTCGTTGCCCGAGACCGTGCGGACCTTGAAGCGGCGGTAGTCGGACTTCTTGGCCACCGCGTCTTCGAAGACCACCATCGACCCGACGTAGTCGGTGCCCTGGAGGTGGCTCATGTCGTAGCACTCGATGCGCAACGGAGCCCGGCGCAGTCCGAGCGCCGACTGCAGCTCGGTCAGGGCCCTCGAGCGGCTGTTGTGGTCCGAGGCCCGGCGCAGCCGGTGCCGGGCCAGGTCCTCCGAGGCGTTGCGGGTGACCGTCTCTTGGAGGCTGCGCTTGGCACCACGCCGGGGCACCGCCAGCTCGACCGGCCCCTGGCGGAGCCGACCCAGCCACTCAGTCAGGATCCCGGGCTCCTCGGGAACCTCTGGGACGAGGATCCGCCGGGGGACCTCGGCCGCCGAGGCGCCGTAGAGCTGCTCGACCACCCGGGCGATGAACTGGGGACCGGTCAGGTCCTCGACCTTGTCGGCCACGAAGCCGCCCCGGCCGACCACCCGGCCCCGGCGGACATGGAACACCCCGACGGCCGCCTCGAGCTCGTCCTCGGCGATGCCCAGGACGTCGAAGTCCTCCGGACGCTCCGAAACCATCTGTTGGGTCTCGGCCGCCTTGCGCACGGCGGTGAGCCGGTCGCGCAGGCGAGCCGCCCGCTCGTACTCCAACGACGCGGCCGCCTCGGCCATCTGGGTCTCGAGGCCGGCCACCACCGGTGCCGTCTCGCCCGAGAGGAAGCGCATGAGGTCCTCGACCATCCCGGCGTAGCGGTCGGGCTCGACCGCGCCGACGCAGGGCCCCGAGCACCGTTCGATGTCGTAGAGCAGGCAGGGGCGTCCCAGGCGTTCGTGCCGGGTGAACTTGGTGTCCGAGCAGGTTCGGACGGGGAAGCTCCGCAGCAGCAGGTCCAGCGTCTCGCGCAGGGCGCCCACGTGGCCGTAGGGCCCGAAGTAGCGCACGCCCTTGCGCTTGCGCCCGCGGACGACAGCCGGGCGGGGCCAGCGCTCGCCCACCGTCACGGCCAGCCACGGGTAGCTCTTGTCGTCCTTCAGGCGGACGTTGAAGCGCGGCTGGTGGGTCTGGATCAGGGCGTACTCGAGCATCAGGGCCTCGACCTCGGTCGCCACCACGACCCACTCGACCCGTTCGGCCAGGGCGACCATCTGGGCCGTCCGGGCCGGCAGGGCGCCCGGGTCCTGCCAGTAGCTGGGCAGCCGGTGGCGCAACGACTTGGCCTTGCCCACGTAGAGGACCCGGCCCTCCCCGTCGTAGAACTGGTACGAGCCGGGGGCGTCGGGGATCGAGCTGGTGGGCGGACGAACCTCCATGACCCTCCACTCTCGCGCCCCGGGGCCGATCCCCAGACGCCCGTGTCGGCCCCGGTGGCGCCGCGGCCGGACCGCGGCCCCTACACTGGGAGGGCCGGCCTGGTATCCCGGCGACACACCGGCTCCGAGGCCGACAACCCCGCGGATGGGCGACCAGGCTGTCCCCGCCGGCCACATCGGAGCTCCCCACAGGGGGTAACGACATGATCCGGCTCCAGCGTGCGCTCCCCGAGCGCTACACCACCGCCACACCCGACCAGCTCGACGACTGGATCGGGGCGGCCAAGGCCCGATTGGGCGAGCGGGTGATGATCCTCGGCCATCACTATCAGCGCGACGAGGTCATGCGCTGGGCCGATGCCCGGGGGGACTCGTTCGGCCTGTCGCGGATCGCCGCCGACCGCCGGGACGCCGAGTTCGTCGTCTTCTGCGGCGTCCATTTCATGGCCGAGTCGGCCGACGTCCTCACCGGTGACCACCAGGCGGTGCTGCTGCCCGACCTCAACGCCGGGTGCTCGATGGCCGATATGGCCGACATCGACGCGGTGGAAGAGGCCTGGGAGGACCTGGGCCGCGTCACCGACGTCGAACGGATCGTGCCGGTCACCTACATGAACTCCTCGGCGGCGCTCAAGGCGTTCGTCGGTCGCCACGGGGGTTCGGTGTGCACGTCGTCGAACGCACGGGCGGTGCTCGAGTGGGCGCTCGGGCCCGGCGACCGGGGCGAGGCCCGGGGCGACAAGGTGCTGTTCTTCCCCGACCAGCACCTGGGCCGCAACACCGGGTACCAGCTCGGCTTCGGGGCCGGTGACATGGCGCTGTGGAACCCGCGGGCCGAGTTCGGGGGCCTCGAGGAGTCCGACGTCAAGACGGCCCGGCTCCTCTTGTGGAAGGGCCACTGCTCGGTCCACCAGCGCTTCCGGCCCGAGCACGTGGCGGCCTTCCGTGACGAGCACCCCGAGGGGATCGTCCTGGTGCACCCCGAGTGCGCCCACGAGGTCGTCGAGCTGGCCGACCAGGTGGGATCGACCGACTTCGTCATCCGGGCCGTGGCCGCCGCCCCACCCGGCGCCGTGGTGGGGGTGGCCACCGAGATCCACCTGGTGAAGCGCCTGGACGACGAGTCACCGGACAAGACCGTCGTCTGCCTCGACCCCTTGGTGTGCCCCTGCTCCACCATGTCGCGCATCGACCCCGAGCACCTGGCCTGGGTGCTCGAGGGCCTGGTGGACGGCGAGGTCCGCAACCGCATCACCGTCGACCCCGAGACGTCGCGCTGGGCCCTGGTGGCCCTCGAGCGCATGCTGGCCACCGTCTGAGGGGGGCGGCGCTCGCTCAGGACCGCCGGAGCAGCCGCCGGGCGGTGCCCCCGAGGTAGGCGGCCATCGACTGGTCGTCGAGGGGGAGCGCCCGGGCGGCGGCGACGGCACGGTCCATGGCCAAGAACGGGTGGTCCGAGGCGAAGAGCACCCGGCCCCGGCCCCGCGAGGAGCCCATGAAGGCGACCAGGGCCGGGTCCATGTAGCGGGCCAGATAGGCCGAGTTCGACAGGTACAGGTCGGGCCACTTGAGCATGTAGGTGATGAGGAGGGGCTCGTAGGGGTGGCCCATGTGGGCCCCGATGACCACCAGGCCCGGGAAGTCGATCAAGACGTCCTCGAGGAGCCCGGGGTGCTGGCAGTCCGAGCGCACCCGGGGCCCGGGCACCCCCAGGTTGATCGAGACCGGGAGCCCGAATTCACAGCAGGCGGCGTAGAGGGGGTAGTAGAGGCGGTGGTTGAGCGGGTACTGGTGGACCAGCGGGGTCACCCGCACCAGGGCCAGGAGGGGGTGGGCGGCCAGGTCCCGCAGTCGGGCCACCTGGTCGACCGGCGAGTCGGGATCGTCGGCCACGGCGGCCACCAAGAACCGTCCCCCGAAGCCCTCGGCCCCCTCCAGCAGCCCGACGGTGGCCCCGGCCGACAGGCCGCCGGCCACCACCCCGGTGTCGACGCCGCAGCGGTCCATGGTGGCCACGATCGCCGCGAGGGGCGTGCCCCCGCTCAGGTCGGTGCCGAAGAGCTCGGGGATCGCCTCGTTGGCGGCCTGGGAGGTGAAGGCCCGGGCAGCCCGCCCCGAGAGGGCGTTGACCCACAGGTCGACGGGGCCGCCGGCGGGACCGCTCACGGCCGGGGCCGCCCCGCCCGCGTCCGGGCCAGACCGTCGTTGAGCGCGGTGGTGATCAGCCGGTCGTTGTCCTTGGAGATGAAGTGGTGGACCCGCCGTTCCAACAGGACCCGAAGGACCGGGTTGAAGGCGTGGTAGGCCTCGGTGAAATGGAGGCGGGTCCGACCCCCGGCCAGGGCCTCGAGGCGGGTCCGCCCCTCGGCTCTCGACCACAACGGCTTGCCGATGGCGTCGTAGCGCCACGACTCGACCGGCCTGACCTCGGTGAGCCACTCCCAGCTGTGGCCGACCCCGCCGCTCAGCAGGTACCGGGGCACGGCGAAGGTGCAGTGGCGGATCAGCCCCTCCCCCACCTCGTCGCCGGGGTGGAGGATCTCGATGGAGACACCGTGGCCCCCCTTGGGTCGCCGTCCGCGGTACCAGAAGAGCTTCCAGACCTCCTCGGGGGTCCCCTCCACCTCCACCGCGTAGTGATGCTCGTGCAACCCTCAGCCCTCCAGGCGGTTCCGCCGGCTCGGGGCCGGCGACCGCCGACCAGAGCGATGTGCCGGCGGCCGCCCATGAATCCCGGCCCGGCTCACCACGGTTTGCCGTAGCGGTCCCGGTGGGCCTTGTCGGCCACCGGCGCCCGCCTGGGGGGTCCGAGGCTCCGAGCCGGCCACCCCAGGGGCACCACGGCCATCGGCACCACTTCGGGGGGCAGGTTGAGCAGGGCGGCCAGCCCGTCGCCGGCCACCAGGGGGAGGGTGGTCATGGCCGACCCCAGGCCCAGGGCACCGGCGGCCAGGAGGAGGTTCTGGACGGCCGGGAAGATCGACGCGGCCATGGCGGCGGTGTGCCCGAGGCGGGTGTCGGCGCACACCACGACCAGGACCGGGGCCCCGGCCACCCCGCCCCGGGCCCCCCGGTCGACGTCGTCCAGCAGCGCGGGTGGGAGCCGCCCCTCGGCATGGGCCCGTCCGCCCCCCTCCCAGGCCGACAGGGCCAGTTCACCCACCGCCGCCCGCCGCCGGGCCTCGGTGACCACCACGAAGGCCCAGGGCTGGCCGTTCTCGGCACTCGGGGCGTGGGTGGCCGCCTCGAGCACCCGCTCGACCAAGCTGTCCTCGACCGGATCCGGCCGGTAGCTGCGACAGGCCCGCTGGGCCTGGACCACCTCGAAGAAGTCCACGTCTCGACCTAGTCCCGCCGGACGGCGATGCCCGACTCGACCTCGCTCAGCCGGCGCATCCCGGCCCGCTCCGATGCCGAGAGGTGAGCGTCCGTGCACTTCCACTCGACCGCCCCGGGCAGGGCGACGGCGGCGGCCCGACGATCGACACCGCCGAGGAACCTCGTCAGCAGCCGGCCCCGCACCGAGCGGGCGGCCAGGGTGATCAGGCGCCCCGCGTCGACCTCGCCCGCGTGCAGCAGGGCCCAGGTGAGCGCCACGTCGGTCGACGGGTCCCCGGCCGAGGCGTTGGCCCAGTCGATCACCACCGGTCCGGCCGGCCCCAGCAAGACGTTGAGCGGGTGCAGGTCCAGGTGCACCATTCGGTCGCCCCGGCCCACGGGGGCGGCGGGGAGCCACTGCGGGGCGGCGAGCCGGTGGAGCCGCTGGTGCAGCTCGGCCAGCACCCGGCCCATCCGCCCGGCCGCCCAGGGTCTGCGTAGGAGCGCCTCGACCATCGAGGGCCCGTCGATCCGTTCCATGACCAGGGCGGTCCCGTCGTCGCTCACCTCATCGACCGCGGGCACCGGGTAGCCGAGGGACCGTGCGTAGGTCATCGCCCTGGCCTCGCGGGCCATCGACCGACCGCTGCGGGCTCGCCGCAGCACCCGCCCGGGGCCGTACTCGAAGATGTCGGCGTCGCGACCCGACGCCAGCAGTGGGCCCGGGTTCACGGCCCGGCCTCCGGTCGTGAGGGGGTGGCGGGCCCTTGCACCGGGCCAGCTTCGCACGCCCCGAGGTCGAGGGTCGCGCCGGCGCCGCTCAGCCAAGGGCGAGGTAGACCCGGACCGTGGTCCCCCCGGGCCCCGAGCGGATCTGGACGAGCTGGGCCAGCCGCTGCACCATCCACAGCCCGCGCCCGCGCTCGTCGTCGTGGGCAGGGCGACGGCGGCCGACCAGGGGATCGTCCAGCCGGCCCGCGTCGCGCACCTCGCAGACCAAGGACCCCGCCTCGCGCCACACCAGGAGCCGTCCGCCCCCGCCCCCGTGGCGCACCGAGTTGGTGGCCAGCTCGTCGACGGCGAGCACCACGTCGTGGGCCCGTCGGGGTGCCATGCCGGCGGTGGCGGCCTCCCGGGCGACCAGGCCCCGGACGCCAGGGAGCGAGGAACGGTCCACCTCGAGCGAGCGCACCGGTGGCACCGGGTCGGCGAGCGGGGCTCCGAACGTCTCGGCCGGCCCGGGCGGTCCAGCGTAGGAGGTGCTCGGTCGGGCCAGACCCCCCTCGCACAGAACCGGATGGCTCCTGGCCGCCTCGGCCACGACCGCCGGGTCCAACGTGGCCAGGTCGTAGGGGCAACCGAGGCGCCACGGTGGCCCCCACCCGAAGGCGCGGTTCAAGAGTGACTCGTGGAGCTGGCACTCCACCAGCGCCGGCGCGCTCCGGGACGGGGTGATCGGCTCGCCGATCCCCCGGAAGCGCCGGCCGGCCGCCAGTTGCTCGTCGGTGAAGTCCTGCCACGCCGGGATGATCCGGGCCGGGTTGGTCCCGACGTCGGCCATGTCGGCGAAACGCACACTCTGGGCTGCCGCGCCGAGGGCATCGCGCAGGGCGTTGATCTTCGCGGGGTCGACGACCACCAGGACCGCCTCGTCCGCCGCCACCCCCTCGGCGACGAAGGGCGCCGTGGCGGCCACGAAGCCCCCGAGTCCCTCGTAGAACATGGCCTCGTGGCTGAAGTGACTCCGCGGACGGTGGCGGCCGGTTGCCGGCTCGATGGTTCCGCCCTGCGTGTTCGTCGGCTTGTGTGCTGCCATGGCCACCCGTCGCGCCTCCGGTGGCGTCAGCGCCCCGCTACCGGACCTCGGTCCGCATTGTTCCCCCGAACCCGGCCGCCAAACCCGGGCCGGTGCACGGGTCCCCCGGGGCGCAGGCCCCGGGCCCTCACGGGGGGTCAGGGCTTGAGCACGTGGCGGAGCACGTCGCCGGTGTGGCTCCCGGTGGTCTTGGCCACCTGCTCGGGGGTGCCCTCGGCCACCACCCGGCCACCGCCGTCGCCGCCCTCCGGGCCGAGATCGATGATCCAGTCGGCGGTCTTCACCACGTCGAGGTTGTGCTCGATGACCACGACCGTGTTGCCCTGCTCGACCAGCCGGCCGAGCACGTCGAGCAGCCGCCTGGTGTCCTCGAAGTGCAGGCCGGTGGTCGGCTCGTCGAGGATGTAGAAGGTGTGGCCGGTCGGCCGCCGGCTGAGCTCGCTGGCCAGCTTCACCCTCTGGGCCTCACCGCCGGACAGGGTCGGGGCGGGCTGGCCCAGGCGCACGTAGCCCAAGCCCACGTCCACCAGCGTCTGGAGGTGGCGGGCGATCGGCGGTTGTCTGGCGAAGAAGCTGAGGCCCTCCTCGCACGACATGTCGAGGACGTCGGCGATCGTCTTGCCCCGGAACGTAACCTCCAGGGTGTCCCGGTTGTAGCGGGCGCCGCCGCAGATCTCACAGGGCACGTAGACGTCGGGGAGGAAGTGCATCTCGATCTTGATGGTGCCGTCCCCGGCGCAGGCCTCACACCGGCCGCCCCGCACGTTGAAGGAGAAGCGCCCGGGCAGGTAGCCGCGGACCTTCGCCTCGGGGGTCGCCGCAAACAGTTTGCGGATGTGGTCGAACACCCCGGTGTAGGTGGCCGGGTTCGATCGGGGCGTCCGGCCGATCGGGGCCTGGTCCACGTCGACCACCTTGTCCAGGTGCTCGATCCCCTCGACCTTCTTGTGCAAACCGGGCAGGGTCTTGGCCCGGTGGAGTTGCTGGGCCAGCGCCCGCAGCAAGATGTCGTTCACCAGCGTCGACTTGCCTGACCCTGAGACCCCGGTCACCGCCACGAGGCATCCCAGGGGGAAGGCGACGTCGATGTCGTCCAAATTGTGCTCTCGGGCCCCGCGCACCACGACCAGGTCGCCGCTCCCGGGGCGCCGCCGCTCGGGCACCGGGATGCTCCGGCGGCCCGACAGGTACTGGCCGGTGAGGGACTCCTTGTTGGCCAGGAGGCCCTTGCGGCCGGTGACCGGCCCCGAGTGGACGATACGGCCGCCGTGCTCGCCGGCGCCGGGCCCGATGTCGACAACGAAGTCGGCCGTGCGGATGGTCTCCTCGTCGTGCTCCACCACGATCACCGTGTTCCCGAGGTCGCGCAGCCGCAGCAGGGTCCCGATGAGCCGCTGATTGTCCCGTTGGTGCAGTCCGATCGACGGCTCGTCGAGGACGTAGAGCACGCCCACCAGCCCGCTGCCGATCTGGCTGGCCAGTCGGATGCGCTGGGCCTCACCACCCGACAGTGTCCCGGCCGCCCGGGCGAGCGAGAGGTAGTCGAGCCCGACGTCGAGCAAGAACTGCATCCGCTCGCGGATCTCCTTGAGGACCCGATCGGCGATCAGGTGCTCGCGCTCGGTGAGCTCCAGCCCGGCGATGGCCGCCACGGCCTTGGTGATCGAGAGACCAGAGAGCTCGTAGATGTTCATCCCGCCCACGGTCACCGCCAGGCTCTCGGGCTTGAGCCGAGCGCCTCCGCAGTCCGGGCAGGCCACCTCGCGCATGAACTGCTCGACCTGCTCGCGCGACCAGTCCGACTCGGACTCGGTGTGGCGACGCTGCAGCCACGGCACGATCCCCTCGTAGTGCGAGAGATAAGAGCGGCTCCGACCGAACCGGTTGCGGTACTGCACGTGCACCTGCTTGGTGCCCGAGCCGTAGAGGACCAGCTTCTTGTCCTTGGCCCGCAACTTGCCCCACGGGGTGTCGACCGAGAAGCCCCCCAGGTCCGCCACCCCGTTGACCAGGCCCGTGAAGTACTCGCTGCGGGCGCCGGCCCACGGCGCCAGGGCCCCGTCGGCCAGCGAGAGCGAGCGGTCCGGCGCCACCAGCTCGGGATCTACCTCGTAGCGCGTGCCCAGCCCCGCACAGGTGGCGCAGGCCCCGTAGGGGGAATTGAACGAGAAGCTACGGGGGGCAGGCTCTTCGAAGCTCAGCCCGCAGTGGGTGCAGGCCAGGTGCTGGCTGAAGGTGATCGCCGTCTCCTCGCCGTCCTCGCCGGTCACCGACACCTCGGCGGTGCCGCCGGTCAATGACAGCGCCGTCTCGATCGACTCGGTCAGTCGGGCCCGGATCCCGCTGCGCCGGACCAGCCGGTCGACCACCACCTCGATGGTGTGCTGTTCGTAGCGGGCCAGGGCCAGGTCGGCGCGCTCGGAGAGCTCCAGGGGGACCCCGTCCACCCGGGCCCGGGCGAAGCCTTGCTTGGCGAAGTCGTCGAGCAGGGCGCTGTACTCGCCCTTGCGGCCGCGCACCACCGGGGCCAGCACCTGGAACTTGGTGCCCTCGGGCAGCTCGAGGACCCGGTCGACGATCTGCTGGGGCGTCTGGCGGGCCACCGGGCGGCCGCAGTTCGGGCAATGGGGCCGTCCGATGCGAGCGTAGAGGAGCCGCAGGTAGTCGTAGACCTCGGTGATGGTGCCCACGGTCGATCGCGGGTTGCGCGAGGCCGACTTCTGGTCGATCGAGATGGCCGGCGACAGTCCCTCGATGAAGTCGACGTCCGGCTTGTCCATCTGGCCGAGGAACTGGCGGGCGTAGGCAGAGAGCGACTCGACGTAGCGCCGCTGGCCCTCGGCGTAGATCGTGTCGAAGGCCAGGGAGGACTTCCCGGACCCCGAGAGGCCGGTGAACACGATCAGCCGGTCCCGGGGGAGGTCCAGCGAGACGTCTTGGAGGTTGTGCTCGCGGGCGCCGCGGATGACCAGTCGGTCGCTCACATGCGGAGGATACCGGAGCGCTTCGCGGGCCCGATCGGCCCTGGCCGCGGTGGGGGCTGCGGAGGTCACCGGCCCAGTATACGAACAGACGTTCGCCGACAGGCGGTCCGTCGGCGACCACGCCCGGACCCCGGGCCCAGGGCTCAGCCGGCCGGCGGGTCGGGGGGGCCGGGGCCGGGCGGCTCGTCGGCGGCCAGGGCCGGGGGCACGCCCCCGGACAGGCGCAGCTCGACGAGCTCGTCGCGCAACAAGGCGGCCTCTTCGAACCGCAGCTCCGCCGCCGCGGCCCGCATCTCCTCTTCGAGCTCGTCGATCAGCCGGGCGATCTCGGCCGGGGGCTCACCGGTCCCCGCCCAGCCGCCCCCGCCCACCGCCACCCGGGTGCGGACCACCCGGCCGGCCTTGCCCGACCGCACGTCGGCCCGGGTCCTCTTGGCCCGGCCGGTGCCGTCCCCGGTGCCCCGCAGGCGCTCGAGGATGTCGGTGACCGCCTTGCGGATGGTCTGGGGGTCGATCCCGTGCTCGAGGTTGTAGGCGATCTGGCGCTCCCGCCGACGCTGGGTCACCCCGACCGCCTCTCGCATGGAGTCGGTGATGGTGTCGGCGTACAGGACCACCCGGCCGTCGACGTTGCGGGCGGCCCGCCCCATCGTCTGGATGAGCGACGAGGCCGAGCGCAAGAACCCCTCCTTGTCGGCGTCGAGAATGGCCACCAGGGAGACCTCGGGAAGGTCCAGGCCCTCGCGCAGCAGGTTGATCCCGACCAGCACGTCGATCGAGCCGAGCCGGAGCTCGCGGAGGATCTCGATGCGGGTGATGGTGTCGATGTCCGAGTGCAGGTACTGCACCCGGACGCCGCCGTCGGCCAGGTAGTCGGTGAGGTCCTCGGCCATCTTCTTCGTGAGCGTCGTGACGAGGACCCGCCCCCCGGCGCCGACCGCATCGTCGATCCGGGCCATCAGGTCGTCGATCTGGCCCTTGGTCGGCTGGATCACGACCTCGGGGTCGACGAGGCCGGTCGGCCTGATCACCTGCTCGACGACCTGGGCCGACTGCTCCAGCTCGTAGGGGCCCGGGGTGGCCGAGACGAAGATGGCCTGGGGGACCCGGTCGACGAACTCCTCGAAGCGCAGGGGTCGGTTGTCGAGCGCCGAGGGGAGCCGGAAGCCGTGCTCCACCAGGACGTCCTTACGTGACTTGTCCCCGGCGAACTGGCCGTGCAGCTGGGGGACGGCCACGTGGCTCTCGTCGACCACGACCAGGAAGTCCTTCGGGAAGAAGTCGAGCAGGGTGAAGGGCGTCTCGCCGGCCCGGCGTCCGTCGAGGTGCCGGCTGTAGTTCTCGATCCCCGAGCAGATCCCGGTCTCGGCCAGCATCTCGAGGTCGTGCTCGGTGCGGGCCCGGAGGCGTTGGGCCTCGAGCAGCTTGCCCTCCTTCTCGAAGACGGACAAGCGCTCCCGCAGCTCGACCTCGATCGAGTTGATGGCCCGCTGGATGGTCTCGTCGCCGGCCACGTAGTGGGTGGCCGCGAACACCACCACGTCGTCCTGCTCCTCGCCCATCTCGCCGGTCAGCACGTCGAAGGGCACGATCCGCTCGACGGTGTCGCCGAAGAATTCCACGCGCAGGGCCGTCTCCTCGTAGGCGGGGTGGATCTCGACCGTGTCGCCCCGGGCCCGGAAGGTCCCCCGGACGAGGTTCATGTCGTTGCGGTCGTACTGGAGGTCCACCAGCCGGCGGAGGAGGCCCCGCTGTTCGTGCTCTTCGCCCACCTTGAGCCCGAGGATGCGGTCGCGGTACTCGTCGGGCGACCCCAGTCCGTAGATGCACGATACCGAAGCCACCACGATGACGTCGGGGCGCATGAGGAGCGACGCGGTGGTGGCGTGGCGGAGGCGGTCGATCTCGTCGTTAATCGACGAGTCTTTCTCGATGTAGGTGTCGGTGGTGGGGAGGTAGGCCTCGGGTTGGTAGTAGTCGTAGTAGGAGACGAAGAACTCCACCCGGTTCTTTGGGAAGAGCTCGCGCAACTCCGACGAGAGCTGGGCGGCCAGGGACTTGTTCGGCTCGATGATCAGAGTGGGCCGCCTCGACGCCTCGATCGTCCAGGCGATGGTCGCCGTCTTGCCGCTGCCGGTGATGCCCTGGAGGGTCTGGTAGCGATCCCCCCGGGCCACCCCGTCGGCCAGCGCGGCGATGGCCGTCGGCTGGTCGCCAGCCGGCCGGAAGGGGGAGACGACCTCGAACTCGGGCACCCGCCGATCGTACCGGTCGGCTGCTCGCACACAGCCGGCGGCCGTCGATCAGGCCGAGGAGGGACCGGTCCGCCGGGCGGTCACCCAGTCCCACAGCCGGGCGACCTCGTCACCGAGATGGTCGAGGGTCGAAGAGTTATCGACCACGAAGTCGGCCTCGGCCAATCGCTCGGTGCGGGTGATCTGGGCGGCGACGCGCGCCTCGGCGTCGGCCCGGTCCATACCCCGCTGGTCGGTCAGACGCCCGAGGGCCAGTTCCGGGGGGCAGTCGACCACCACCACGGCGTCGAGGCCGACTGTCTCGCGGTGGGCGGCCTTCAACAGGGGGATCGCCAGCACCACGACCGAGTCGGTGCCCTCCAGGGCCCGGCGGCGCTCGAGCATCTCGAGGCCGATCACCGGGTGGGTGATGGCGTTGAGGTCGGCCAGGGCACCGGGATCGTTGAAGACGAGCGCGGCCACCGAGGGACGGTCGATGGTGCCATCGGCGGCCAGAATGCCCGGTCCGAAGCGGTCCAGCATCGGCTGGTAGGCGGGGCCCCCGGGGGCCACGACCTCCCGGGCCACCGCGTCGGCGTCGATCAGAACTGCCCCCCGGGCCACCAGCAGGTCGGCGACGGCCGACTTCCCGGCCCCGATCCCCCCGGTCAGCCCGACGACGAACACGCCCGGCCCCGCCTCAGCGGCCCGGACGCGGCCGCCGGGCCACGGCGAGCAGGACCAGGGTGGTGTCGTCGACTTCGTCGGTCACGAACCAGTCATCGGCGGTGATCCCCGTGGTCCCGCCGGTGTCGTCTCGGGCGATCAACCGGTAGGCCAGCGGCAGCAGCCTGGTGTAGGCCTCGGTGTACCACGCCCGCGGGATCCGGTGCCTGATGTCGAACAGGTCGAGGCGCAGGACCTGGTTGGCCCGGGCCCGCCGGGCGGCGAAGTCGGCCTTGACGCGGGGCGCCGCGTCGACGCCGCCCAGCCACACCTCCCCGAAGTACCGGGCCAGCAGGGCCGCCAGCTCTCGACGACCGAACAGGTGGACGTGGAAGGGGTTCTCGAAGTCGGCCGGCTCGTTCGGGGTCAAGAAGAACGCCGTCCCGTCGTCGGCCAGGACCCGGGCGATCTCGGCCACGTGGCCGTGGGGGGGGTCGAAGTGCTCGATCAGGTGCGACGAACAGACCCAGTCGAAGGACCCTCCGGCCAGGCCCATCGACTGGGCGTCCATGCGGGCCACGTGGAGACCGCCGTGGCCGAAGCGGGCCGACGCGGTGGCGGTGGCGTCCGCACTGTAGTCGACCCCGACCACCTGGCGGTCCGGGGCGACGAAGCCCACCGACTCGAACCCCTGCCCACAGCCGACGTCGAGCAGTCGGCCCGGCCCGAGCCGCTCGAGGACCGCCCGGTAACCGGCCGCGTGCAAGGCCAGCAACGAGTCGGGAGTCACCCCCTGCTGGGGGCGCTCGCCGGTCAACCTGGCCACCGTCGCTTGGGGCACGTCCCTCCATCGCTCAGAGGCCCGTCGTTGCGGGCCCACCTGGGGGCCCCTTGGGTGCCCGACCTGCCTGCACCCTTGGTCCCGCGAGGGTTGCTTACACTACCGGGGCGGTGAGGTGCGCTTGGGGAGCCACCGGCTCCTCGACCTCCCCTCCGTGCTCCGACGACGCCCGGCCGCGTCCGGGCCGGGTGCAGGGTGCACCACCGGGCGCTGGACGATGACGACGACGATCACCACCACAGCCACACCAGCCGCCCCGGCGGCCCCGGCCCCCCCCACCGTGACCGGTCCGCCCCCCGGGCCGGGCCGGCTCAGGCAAGCGGCCCGCCGCCACCCGCTCGGCATCACCGGGACCCTCGAGCACCTGGTGCTGGCCGGCCTGGCCTTCGTCCCGCTGCTGGTGGTGCGACCCGGGATCGTCACCTCGGACACCAAGACCTACCTCTACCTCGACCCGGGCCGCTTCTTGTCCCAGGTGGCCTTCATGTGGAACCCGACGGTGGCCCTCGGGACCGTCACCCACGAGTACATCGGGTACCTGGTGCCGATGGGGCCCTTCTATTGGCTCACCTCGGTCCTGCACATCCCCCTCTGGGTGTCCCAGCGCCTGTGGTTGGGGGGGATCCTCTTCGCCGCCGGTGCCGGCATCCTGTTCTTGTGCAAGGTGCTCGACCTGCGCGGGCCGGGGAGGCTGGTCGCCGCCCTGGCCTTCATGCTCTCCCCGTACTTCCTCCAGTACGCCGGGCGTATCTCGGTCCTGCTGCTCCCCTGGGCCGGGCTGCCGTGGATGATCGCCTTCATCGCGCTGGCCCTCCGGCGGGGCGGTTGGCGCTGGCCGGCCCTCTTCGCCCTGGTGGTGGTCTTCGTCGGTTCGGTGAACGCCAGTTCGATCATCTACGTCGGCGTCGCCCCGGTGCTCTGGCTGGCCTACGCCGTGCTGGCCGAGCACGACGCCACCTGGCGCCGGGCCGGTCTCACCATGGTCAAGGTCGGCCTGCTCACCGTGCTGTGCTCGCTGTGGTGGATCGTCGGACTGCAGATCGAGGGCGCCTTCGGGGTCGACGTCCTCAAGTACACCGAGACGGTCCCGTCGACCAGCCAGACCTCCAACGCCTCGGAGGTCATCCGGGGCCTCGGCTACTGGTACTTCTACGGCGGCGACCGCCTCGGCCCGTGGACCAACTCGGCCGTGATCTACACCCAGCAGCTGTGGCTGATCGCCCTCTCGTTCCTGGTGCCCGCCCTGGCCTTCCTGGCGGCGGTGTTCGTCCGGTGGCGCCACCGGGCCTACTTCGTCCTCCTCGTCGTGGTGGGGCTGGCCCTGTCGGTCGGGGCCCACCCCTTCGACTCGCCGACCCCGCTCGGCGGCGCGCTCAAGCAGTTCATGACCGATACGACGGCCGGTCTGGCCATGCGCTCGACCGACCGGGCCACCCCGCTGGTGGTGATCGGTCTGGCCATGCTGCTCGGGATCGGCGTGACCGCGCTGTGGCGGCGCGCCCCGTGGACCGGCCTGGTCACCGCCGGGGTGGTGGCCGGCCTCGTCGTCGCCAACAACCCGGCGATGTTCAACGGTGACGCGGAGGTCTCGAGCTTCTTCACCCAGCCAGCGTCGCTCCCCGCCTACCAGACCCAGGCCATCGCCCATCTGAACACCACCCACCCGGGCACCAGGGTCCTGGCCATCCCGGGCAACGACTTCGCCGCCGACCGCTGGGGTGACACCGTCGACACCCCCCAGGCCGCCTTCCTCGACCGGCCGTTCGTCACCCGCGAGCAGCAGATCATGGGGTCGATGGCCACCGCCGACACCCTCTACGCCATGGACGACCCCATCCAAGAGGGCATCGAGGACTGGAACGCCCTCGCCCCCATGGCCCGGCTGCTGAGCGCCGGCGACGTGATGGTCGAGTACGACCAGGCCTACGAGCACTACGGGGTGCCCCAGCCCGATGACCTGGCCCGCCAGCTCCAGACCACCCCGACGGGGCTCTCGGATCGCCGTTCGTTCGGGAAGCCGGTCCCCAACGTCTCGGCCATCTCCACCCTCAACGAGGAGGACCTGGCGTCGCCGGCCGACAGCGCATCGCCGGCCCCCCTCAACACCTACACGGTGGACGACCCCCGACCGGTGACCAGGGCCGAGTCGAACACGGGGGCGGTCATCGTGGCCGGCGACGCCACCGGACTCCAGGCGATGGCCGGCGCCGGGCTGCTCGACACCGACAGCGCCATCTACTACTCGGGCACCCTCGACCCCAAGCCCTCCCAGCTGCGCCGGCTCATGGCCGGCGGCGCCGGGCTCGTGCTCACCGACACCAACCGCAAGCAGGCCTTCCGTTGGGACACCCTGACCGCCAACTACGGGGCCACCGAGACCCCGGACTCGGACCCGGCCAAGACCGACCTCAGCGACAGCCCGATCGACCTGTTCTCCGGAGCGCCGTCGGACGCCCGGGCCACGGCGGCCTACATCGGCGCCGCCGACGTGACCGCCTCCTCCTACGGCAACTCGATCTCCTACACCCCAGAGGACCGGGCCTACAACGCGATCGACAACAACGAGGACACGGCTTGGCGGACCGGGACCTTCGTCGCCAACCCCTCCGGCCAGTGGTGGCAGGTCAGGTTCACCGAACCGGTGACGACCGGCACGGTGACCCTGGTCCAGCCGGTCAACGGGGACGTCTCGCGTTGGATCACCAGGGCCACCCTCACCTTCGACGGCGGCTCGCCGGTCACCGTCGACCTCGGCCCGTCGTCACGCACCTCGGGCGGGCAGGTCATCAGCTTCCCCCAGCGCGCCTTTCACACGCTGCGCATCACCGTCGACGCCACCAGTGACGACACCGCGCCGCCGGCCGCCGCCGCCGCCGTGGGCCTGGCCGAGGTGGAGATCCCGGGCCAGAAGGTGGTCGAGGTCGTCCAAATGCCCCAGGACCTCCTGCGCCTGGCCGGGCCGGCGTCGCAGGCCAACCGGCTGACCCTCGTGATGACCCGCCAGCGGGTCTCGCCCTACCCGCCCCGGTCGGACCCCGAGACCACGATCTCGCGGGCCTTCACCCTCCCGAGCGCCCGCACCTTCACCATCAGCGGGCTGGCCAGCATCTCGGCCCTGGTCCCCGACGACGAGATCGACCGGCTGGTCGGGCGCCCCGGGTCCGCCGGGACCGGGATCGTCGCCTTCTCCAAGGGCCGGATGCCCGGCGACCTCGACGCCGGGGCGGCCGCCGCGCTCGACGGCGACCCGGCCACGGCCTGGCAGCCGGGTTGGGGAGCGGCGGCCCAACAGGGTGAGTGGCTCCAGTACGACCTGCCCAAGCCGATCACCTTCGACCACCTCAACCTGCAGGTGGTGGCGGACGGGCGCCACTCGGTGCCGACGGCCATCACCATCAGCACCGAGCAGGGAAGCCGCTCGCTCGCCCTCCCCCCGATCGCCGACTCCCGGGCGCCGGGGGCCACGGTCACCGTGCCCCTCAACTTCCCGGCTCTCAGCGGTGACCAGGTCCGCCTGACCGTGACCGGCGTCCGCCCCGAGTACACGACCAACTACTACGCCGAGGCCCCGATCGCCCTCCCGCTCGGCATCGCCGAAGTGGGCATCCCCAACGTGGTCATCCCACCGGTCCCGGCCAAGGTGCCGGTGGCCTGCCGGTCGAACCTGCTGGCCATCGACGGACATCCGGTCAGCGTCGAGATCACCGGCTCCACCCGGACGGCCCTCGACAACGGTGACCTCTCGGTGAAGGGCTGCGGCCCGGACGCCAACGGCATCGCCCTCGCCGCCGGCCCCCACATCCTCCAGAGCGTTCCCGGTCACGACGCCGCCAACCCGAAGGCCTCCCAGGGGTGGAACCTCGACCAGGTCGTCTTGGACTCCGCGCCCGGCGGGGGACCTGCACCGGTGGAGCCCTCCGGCCAGCTCCCAGCGACCCAGCCGGGACCGGCCCCCTCGGTGACGGTGACCCACCAGGGCACGGTGACCCAGGCGATGACAGTGACCGGTGCCACCGCACCCTTCGAGCTCGTGCTCGGCCAGAGCGTCAACGCCGGCTGGCGGGCGGTCGCCACCCCCGGCCCCGGCGCCCCGGCCGGTGCCCGGCCGGTCGATCTCGGTCCCTCCCAGCTGGTCGACGGCTTCGCCAACGGCTGGCCGGTCAGCGCCGCCCAGTTGGCCACGCTCGGGAGGGACTTCACCGTCGAGATGACCTGGACGCCCCAGTCCGAGGTCTGGGCGGCCCTGGCCATCTCGGCCCTGGCCGTCGCCTGCTGCCTGGCCCTGGCCGTCCTGCCCCGCCGATGGCTGGCCGTCGTGGGCATCCGGCGCCGGCGCCGACCCGTCGCCACCAGGGAGCGACGGGGGGCCCACGCCCGCCGTCGGGCCGCCCCGGGCGGGACGGCCCCGGCCCCGGCCCCGGCGGCGGTGACGCGCCCCCCGGGGGGCCCGCCGTCGCCGGCCGTCGGCGGAGCCGCCGACCCGGTAAAGGCAGCGGCGAACGGTGCCGACCCGGCCCCGGACCCCGCCAGCGGCCCCGGCGGCACCGCCCCGGCCGGCGATGACGGTCCGGTCATCGCCCCGCGCTTTTGGCCGGTGGCCTCACCCGCAGCGAGCCCCGATCCACAGCGCCCGGTCCCCCCGCTCCCCGCCGAGCCGGCGCCGGTCGCCGAACCGGTGGCCGTGCCGGTCGCCGTCCCCCCGGGACCCCCCGTCGCCGGCGCGGGGCCGTCCCTCGAATCTGCGGCCGGCCCGCCACCACCGGCGGACGACCCGGCCGCATCGGCGTCCCCCGCCACCGCCCTGGCCGCCCTGACGCCTGCCCCCACCCTGACGTGGCCGTTCGCCAACCGAGGGCGCCGCCCCGCGGTCTGGGCCGTGGTGGTGATCGCCCTGGTGACCGGGGGCCTGGCCGCCGCCATCTCCTCCCCCCTGGTCGGCCTGGCGGCCGGCCTGGTGACCCTGGGCGCTCTGCTCATCCCCCAGGCCCGTTGCCTCACCGCACTCCTGGCGGTGGGCCTCTTGGTGGCCGCCGCGGTGAGCGTGGTGAAAGGACAGGCCCAGCACCCGATCCCCGAGAGCTCGAACTGGCCCAGTGCCTATGACAACGCCGGCGTGATGGTCGAGATGGCGGTGGTCTTCCTCGGGGCCGACGCCATGGTGGAGGCCGCCCGGGGGGTCGCCCGCCGGGGCCGAGCCAAGAACCGGTGAACTCGGCGCTGGTCGAGGTCAGTGGTGGCGCGAGGCGTCGGCGGCCAGCGCCTCGAGCGTGCTCCGGGCGGCGGCATCCCAGGTGAACCAGCGGGACCGCTCGAGGGCGCCCCGGCCGAGCCGGGTGCGCAGGGTCTCGTCGCGCAGCACCTTGTCGAGGGCCGCGGCGATGACCGGCACCCCGTCGTCGACCAGCAGGCCGCCGCGCCCGTCGAGCACCGCATCGCGGTGGCCGGCGATGTCGGTGGCCACCGCAGGGGTGCCGCAGGCTCCCGCCTCGGTGAGGGTCATGCCCCACCCCTCGCGCAGCGACGTCGACGCGACGACCCAGGCCTGCCGGTACCACGACACCACCTCGTCGTCGGAGAGCCGACCGGGGAGGGCGAGCCACTCGGTGGCCCCGTGCCGGCGCCGGAGTTCTTCGAGGCGGGGACGCTCGTAGCCCTCGCCGATGATCACCGCCCGCAGGTCCGGCCGCGTCCGGCGGACCTCGGCCAGCGCGGCGACCAGCAGGTCGAACCGCTTCACCGGGACGAGCCGACCCACGGCGACCACCAGCGGCGACTCGGAGCGAACGCCCCCCGGCGAGAAACGGGGTTCGATGCCCGGTGCGGTCACCGACACGTGCCCGGCCGGGATGCCCAGCTGCTCGACGATCTCGTCGCGTGACGAGTTCGAGAGGGTGACGATCCGGCTGTCACGGTAGATGGGTGGCGCGACCCGCTTCTCGATGAGCTCGCCCATCCGGGCCATCCAACCGGGCAGCACCATCCGCCACATCTCGGCGTGCACGTGGTGGAGGAACACGATGCGCGGCCCGCGGTACCACAGGGGCGAGAAGAACGGCATGCCGTTCCAGACCTCGACGAGCCCATCGCCGGGATGGTGACCGGTCCGCAGGCCCTCCCAGGCCGCACCCGGGAACACGGCGTAGCGGCCCGAGCGTCGCTCGACCCGGTAGCCGTCCCGGGCGGTGGCGGCGGCCTGGCCGGCGACGGCCGAGGTCCGGAAGGTGACGTCGATGCCGGCGGCGGCCCAGGCACTGGCGATGCGGTGGGCGTGCAACTCCGAACCCCCCGCCTCGGGGTCGTCCAGGTCGCGCCAGGCCACGAAATGGATGCGGCGGAGCCCGGCCTCTTCGGCCATCGCCGCCAGGACGTCGCGCTCGGCCAGGGGATCCGGCTCGGCGAGGGTGGCCGGCTCGTCGCCCACCCCGACCGCGGGGCCGGTGGGGCCGGCCACCCGGCGCACTCGGCGAGCGCCGGTCGCCTGCTGTTCTTCTGGCACCTGGGTCTCGACCCCCGATCTGCGTGCACGGCCCCCGGGCGATCGTAGCCATCGGGTGCTGGTTGGCCGACGAGGCTAGCGGCGGGCCCTGCGGCGGTGATGGACCCTGACGAAGCCGATCACCGTGACCAGGGCCAGACAGGCCTGGACCCCCAGGTCGGCCACGGCGGTCGCCCGGGGCCGGCCGTGGGCCGCCGAGACCGCCACCGTCGCCGCCAGGGCACCGATGACCAGGAGCACGGTGATCCAGCGCCTCCCGACGGCGAGGAGGTACATGGTCAAGATGACCGTGACGCTGAGACAGACCATGGCCAGCACGAGGGGGACGAGCGCCGCCTGGGCTCCGAGGTAGCGGGCCGAGAAGACCACCGACAGCAAGAGCCGGGGGGCGCCCAGGGCGATCCCGAGCAAGAGGAGCGACGGGACGGCCAGCAAGAGCAGGGTCACCGCCAGCTGGCGCAGTGCGTGGCCTCCCTGGCGCCAGCGGATCGCCGCCTCCGGCAGGAGGTAGCTCCCGAGGACCAGGGCGCCGAAGACCAGCGCCTTGGACGCCACCGAGACCGCCGCATAGGACCCGCTGATCCGGGGGGCGTCACGGCCGATGACGATGACGTCGATGTTCTGGAGCAGAGCCACCATAGCCAGGGCCACCAGGGCCGCCGCCAGGTCGGTCACCAGGTCCCGTCGCTGCTCGACGGGGGCGAAGAGGTCCCGGTCCACCTGGAAGGTCGCCGCCCACCGCCGCCGGAGCCCGGCCACCGCGCCGCGCTCGCCCGGGGCCACCAGCGGCTCCGGCTCGCCCCGGGCCTCTTCCAGGTCGACCTCGTCGGCCCAGACCCGGTCGGCCCGGACCCGGGCGTGGACGGCGGTGACGACCTCGGCCACCAAGACGCCGAGCGCGGCCCCGACCACCCCGAGACCGGCCAGCACCAGGGTGATCATGGCCACGGTGCGCACGCCACCCTCCACCAGCAGGTTGGCGGCCAGGGTCCGGTAGTTCCGGTGGGCCTGCAGGAGGCCCCGGTCGAGGCACAACAGGACCCAGATGGCCCCGGCGACCAAGATGGCGTCGACCCCGAGGGCGTGGCGCTGGTTCAACAGGTGGGCCAGCCAGTTGCCGGCGGACACCACGACCACGGCGAAGCACACCACGGCCATCGTCCCCTGGCGGTGGACCCGGCGGGCCCAACGCTGGACCAGGTGGGCCGACCCACTCCCCTGCCAGGCGGTGACCCGGCGGACCACGGCCACGATCACCGCCGACCCGGGCATCGAGACGATCAGGAAGAGCCCCGTCAGCTGGTTGAGGGCGCCGTAGTTGCGGTCGGTGAGCAGGCGGGCCAGCAAGACGGTGACGATCAGCTGGGTCCCGCTGGCCAGGACCCCGGCGACGGCCAGCGGCCCGGCCTGGAGCAGCCCGGCCCGCACCGAGTCCGAGGCGACGTCGCCGCTGGGCGTGCCGGCGCCCGGGGGCGACGGGAGGACCAGCTCGCCCCCGAGCGCCGGCATGACCGAGCTCGGAGCGAGCGAGACCGCCCCCACCAGGCCCTCGACCGCCGCCTCGGCCGCCTCGACGGCGCCGACCGAGCCGTCGGCGTCCGGTGGCGTCGCCTCGGCCGGTCCGCTCATGACGCCACCGTAGCCAGCGCCCGGGAGCCGACCCCGGAGCGGTCGTCGGTACACTGCGCGCCGTGCGTGGTCGAGCCCGACGGGTCCCGGCCGTGGCCCGGGTCGCCGGGCCCGCGCTGCTGGTGGTCGTCATGGTCGGTGTCGGCGCGACGCTGGGCGCGCCAGGGGAGGCCGGCGGCGCCGGCCACCCCCCGAATGCCCCCGCTCCGCCGTCCCGCTACGCCGTCGCCACGGCCGCGGGCGCCGTCGCCACCTTCGCCGGTGCCGTCTTCGCCGGCGACGCCACCGATCCCCCGCCCGCGTCGCCGGTCGTGGCCATCACCGCCACCGCCGATCGTCGGGGCTACTGGCTGGCCGAGGAGGACGGGGTCGTCCGGGCCTACGGGGACGCCGCGCCAGGCACCACCCGGCCCGCCATCTCGCGCACCGAGGGGCCGACGGTCGGGCTGACCCGGGACCCGGCCCGGCCCGGCTGGTGGTCGGTGAGCGCGTCCGGGGACCTGACCGCGGGCGGCGGCGCACCGTCGCTCGGGGGGCCGGGCGCGCCCGGAGCGCCGCCGGGTCCGGCGGACCCGGTGACCGGCGTCGCCGCCGCCGCCGGCGGCCGGGGGGCCTGGCTGGCCCACCGCGACGGGACGGTCAGCGCGGTCGGCGTCGTCCCCGTCCTGGGTGACACCGGCCGTGGCGGCCCGCTGACCGCCATCGTGGCGACGCCCGACGGGCGCGGCTACTGGACGGTGAACGCCCGGGGAGCCGTCGTCGCCGTCGGCGACGCCATCTGGTACGGATCCTGGACCCGGCCGCCCAGCGCGGTGACCGGCCTGGCCGTGTCCGCCGACGGCCGGGGCTACCTGCTGGTGGCCTCCGACGGCGCCGTGCAGGCCTTCGGTGACGCCCGGGCGGCGGGCAGCCTCTCGAGCCCGCTCCACCCCCCGGACTACCCGGCTTCGCTCCAGCCTCCGCCGGTCCGGGCCGTGGGCCTCACCGTGCTCGCCCCCGGCGACCAGGCGGCCCGGCGGGGCCCGCTGCGGATCACCTTCCTCGGTGACTCCCTGGCCGCGCAGAGCGCCCGGTTCACGGCCGACTACCTGGCCGCCCACCATCTCGGCGCCGTCGTGGACGACGGTGCGGTCCTCGGCTGCGGGGTGGTCGGCGCGTTGACGCTGTCGACCTACTCGGCGCCGGGACCCCCGGCGCCCACCCTGCCGGCCTGCGCCCGGTGGCGGGAGCTGGACACCCAGGCCATCGCTGCCTCGCACCCCGACGTGGTCGCCGTCCTCCTCGGCTACTGGGAGTCCCAACGCCACGGCTTGCTGGGGGCGACGGTGTCGCTCACCTCCAGCGCCGCCTACCGCGCCTACGTGGCCGACCGCCTGGCGGCCGTCGACGACCTGGCCCGGGCGGCCGGCGCCCGGGTGGTCTTCGTCGAGCCGCCGGACTTCGGCGACGGCACCCCCGACGCCAACGTCGGCGTCTTCGACGCCCTGGTGGCCCGGGTGGCCGGGGCCACCGGGGCCGGCCGCTTCGACCTGGCGTCGCTCCTGGACCCCGGCGGGCGCTACCGGTCGAGGATCGGACGGGTCGTCGTCCGGGCGGCCGACGGGGTCCACCTCGAGCGCGGCCGGTGTCGAGGCCGTGGTCGACCCGGCCCTGGTGCCCCGGCTCGTGCGCGCCGCGCGCGCCGCCCGGCCCTGAACGGCGCGGGCCCACCTCAGGCCCTGGGCCGTCCCGACGACCGGTGGCGGGCGGCGGCGGCGACGCATCCGGCCATCACCGAGGGCCGCCCGGGGTTCCCGACGGCCAGGGTGTTGCAGGCCGCGAGCGTGCCGACGGGCACCTCGAGGGCGCCTCGGCCGAGGTCGACCGCCGGCCAGACCCAGGCGTGGTCCTGGTAGTCGGGGACCTGGCCCAGCGCGGCGGTCATGAAGCCCACCGCGTAGTGGGGATCGTGCCCGTCGAGGATCGCCGGCCCCCGGCGGTCCGGGATGACAACGGTGGTCACCCCCCAGGCCCCCAGTGCCTGGCGCACCGCCGCGTACTGGCCCCGGGTGCCGGCGGGCGGGCGGTTGAAGCCGAAGCCGAGGGCGGCCAGCAACACGAAGCCGGGCTCCTCGCGACCGGCACGCCCCGGGGTGCCCTGCGGTCCCCCCCCGCCCGCCTGGGCGTAGTGCAGGCGGTTGACCGCCTGCCAGGCCATTGCCGACTGGATCCCCGAGAAGGGCGTCGGCATGGCCAGCAGCACCCGGCCCGGGGCCAGACGCGGCCCCTGCACGGCGAACCACTGGGGGAGGTCGACCGGCCGGGCGGCGAAGGGCATCGTCGGGGCCACGGCGGCGACGATGGGCCCGAGAGCGACGGCGGCTGCCACCACGACCGCCCCGAAGGGCAGCACCCAGCGGGTCATCGCCGATCCGCCCGCCCGGGCCGTGCCTGGGGGGCGGCCCGGGGCATCGTCGGCGACGCGGTCGGCTGCAAAGGCCCAGCGGCAGTGGTCGAGGATCACCGCCAGCGCCACGGCCAGGCAGAGGTAGGTGACGGCGACGAAGCGCTGCTCGACCACGTTGTCGAGCACCGGTGCCCGGTCGAAGAGCTGCCAGGGCACCCACTGGTGGGCCCGCTCGCCGAGGGAGAACACGGCGGTCACCAGGCCCAGCGCGCCGAAGAACCACAGCCGCCGGTCGCGCCGCCACACGAGGGTGCCGGCGACCAGGACGACCACGATCCCCCACCCGATGTACGACGAGGAGGGGAGTGGCCGGCCGAGGTAGCCGCCGATCTCGAGGAGCAGGCTCTTTGAGTCCGCCGGCGTCGGGCTGACGAACGAGCGGGCGGTGTACCCCCCGATCACCGGGATGTTGGGCCAGATCCGACCCGACAGGTGGGCCGGGCCGGCCAGGGCGAACCAGGTCGGGTAGGCCAGCAAGGTCACCGCCACAACCCCGGCGGTGCCGAGACCGCGCCCGGCGTAGCCGGCCCGGGCCACCAGCTCGCGACGGTGGCCGACCGCCAGGCCCGCCACGAGGAGCACGATCCCCATGACCGAGGCCATGACCACGATGACCAGCACCTCGGTGCTCACGAAGAACTCGACCACCGCCAGCAGACCGAGGGCCGTGCCGAGCCACCACGCTGAGTAGCGTTGACGGACCAGCAGCTCGTCGAAGCAGGCCAGCATCAATGGGAGCAGGGCCAGCGACGAGGTCATGAGATGCGAGTAGCCAAGGCTCTCGAGCACGAAGGGCGAGAAGCCGAAGAGCAGCCCGCCGACGAAGGCGGCCGGACACCATCGGACCCAGCGCCCCAAGACCCAAAAGGCCGCCAGGGCGCTCAGGACCGGCGTCGCGGTGTTGGCCACGTTCAGCGCGGCCACCGGCCCGAACAACCAGGTGACGGGGGTCAGGGGCACGCCGACGGCCAGGACGCTCGTGTTGGAGAGCAGGTTGATGCCCCCCGGGTGGAACAGCGCCGTGGAGTAGAACAGGTTGTGGCCGTGGCTGATGGCGTAGGCCGGCCACTCGAGGAACCAGGTGAACAGCGCCGGGTCACCGCAACCGCAGGTGGCGGTGCTCGTCGGCTGGGCCGTCCAGACATGCCACCACAGGACCACCGAGAGCCCCAGGTAGCCGCAACCGGCGGCCAGGTAGACGAGGAGCGAGCGTCCCAGCCGCCCGGGCCTTCTGCGCTGGTGGGCCGGGGCGCCGCCCCGGTGCGGTCGTGCGTCCGCCGTCGGGTTCGCCGGTGGCGGGGACGGGCCGCCGACGTCCAGGGCCACTAGGCGGCGGGGTTCCGCCTGGGCAGCACCGGCGCGTCACGACCGGTGCCGCCGCTCCCATTGGGCGTCTCGGCGTGGGCTTCGTGGTACTCCTCTTCGACGTTGACCGCCCAGATGTCGTGGCTGGCACCGAGGATGTTCTCGACGGTGAGCATGGCTGTGTACATCGAGTGGTCCTGGTTGTTGTACTTGTGCATGCCGTTGCGCCCGATGGGGTGGACGTTGGGCGCGTTGGTGTCGAGGTACTTGCAGATCGTCTCGACGTTTCCCCGGTACTCGAAGTCGTAGTACGGGTAGGCCTTGGGGACCCGCACGACGTAGCCGGCCTCGACCGCCTCGGGCCGGACCAGCCCCAGGGTGCCCAGCTCTCTGGTGCCCCGGGCGATGAGCTCCTCGTCGCTGCTCGACCACAGCTCGTCGCCCTCGAAGACGAAGTACTCGAGCCCGAGGCAGGTGCGCCCCTCTTTGACCATGAACGGCGACCAGGAACCGAAGTTCTGGATGCGGCCCACCTTGACGTCGGTGGCGTGGATGTAGATCCAGTTGTCGGGGAAGCCGTCGGCTTCGGGGACGACGAGGGCGACGGTCAGGAAGTCGCGGTAGTGCAGGTCGTCGCCGGCCCGGCGGACCTCGTCTGGGGGGGCGGGATCGAGGGCGGCGACCAGGTCGTGCATGGGCATCGAGGAGATCACGTGGGAGGCGGCCAGTTCCTCGGTCGACGCGTCCGGGTGGCGCACGGTGACCGACCGGGCCTCGCCGCGCTCGAGGTGGATCCCGGTGACAGCGGTCTCCATGAGCACCTCGCCGCCACCTTCGACGACCAGGTCCCGGCACCGCTCCCACATCATCCCGGGCCCGTACTTGGGGTACTGGAACTCCTCGATCAGGCTGGTGATCTCGGTTTGGTTCCGCTTCGGCTTCAGCGCGTTCAGCACCGCCTTGCCCAGGTCGAGGTTCTTCACCCGCTGGGCCGCCCAGTCCGCCGGCATCTCTGCGACCGGGACCCCCCACACCTTTTCGGTGTAGGTCTTGAAGAAGGTCCGGTAGAGGCGCCAGCCGAAGCGGGCCACCAGCCAGCCCTCGTAGTTGGTCTGGTCCTTGGGCGGGCGGATCCGGGCCCACAGGTAGGAGAAGCCGCACAGCATCGCCTCCAAGAGGCCGAGGTTCTTGAGCGCGTTCGCCGCCTTCAGCGGGTAGTCGTAGTACTTGCCCTTGTAGAAGATGCGGCTCATGCGCGGGCGCAGCAAGAAGTCCGACTCGGGCAGGATCTCGTGCCAGAGCGCCTCGACCTCGGGCACCTTGGTGAAGAACCGGTGACCGCCGATGTCGAAGCGCCAGCCGTCGCGTTCGACGGTACGGCTGATGCCCCCCACCACCGAGTCAGCCTCGACGACGACCGGCCGGCGACCCGCCTTCACCAGCTGGTAGGCCGCGGTCAACCCGGCCGGGCCGGCGCCGATGATCACCACCGGCGGCTCGGGACCCTCGTCCCTCCCGGTCCCGGTCGTCTCGGTTCCTGGCTCTGGCACCTTGTTCCTTCCGGGCCTGCGCCCCCCTCGGGTGGGGGGCCCGAGGCCCCCGCGTCAGCCCCCGGCCCCGTCCGTCGGGCACCGGGCGGTACCCGTCGGCGCGGCGCCCGACGCCCGTACGCCGCGCCCACCCGCGCCCGCGGAGCCGCCTGACCGGGGCCGAGGTTAGTGGGTGCCTGGGCCCCGGCGGTGCGATGCGTCGGCCCAGGGCGAGCGGGCCAGGGCGGGCGGGCGAGGTCGAGCGAGTCAGGGCACCGAGACGTTCATGAAGGCCAGCACGGCGTAACCGGCCAGACCGGCGGCGATCAGGGTGAGGACCCCCCGCTCGACCCAGGGACGGCCGATGAGACCGGCTGCCGCCAGCACCAGGGGGAAAGCGCTCAGGGCATAGCGCTCGAACGAGTCGAGGTTGGTCCCGCTAAGCGCCACCGCCACCACGCCGGTGGCGAAGGCGCCGTAGGAGGCCGGCCAACGCCGCCAGCAGACCACCAGCAGGACGACGACGACCACCACCCAGGGGACGTGGAGGGCGGTGCCGAAGTGGTGGTTCATGACGCCCCAGGCGTCGTGGGCCAAGGTGGCCAGCGGGTCGGAGAGCCCGCCATGGTGGGCGGCCTGGCTCTGGACCTTGAGGGGCAGCCAGAAAATCCCGAAGGCGGCGGCGCTCCACGCGAGGAAGGCGACCGCCCCGGCCAGTGGGGCCAGCGTGGCCACAACGGCCAGCAGGCGTTCGGCACCGCCCATCGTGCGCCACCAGCGGACCGCCTCCACCCCGACCGCCAGGACCAGGGCCAGGCCCACCGGTCGGGTGGCGCCCGCCGCTAGTCCGAGGGCGGCGGCCCAGCACCAGGCCGGTCGGGGCCGGCCGGCCCACGGGGCCCGGCCCGAGCCCCGGCGCACGGCCAGGAAGCAGCCGACCGAGAGGGCCAGCAGGACGCCCTCGGCATAGCCCATCACGAGGACGAAGGCCGAGGGCGCCAGGCACAAGAGCCACACCGATCGCTGAGCCAAGGCCAGGTCGCCCGTCTCCCGGCGCACCAGGACGAACAGGAGGGCCGCCGCCACCAGGGCCGCCGCGTTGGCCACCAGCACCAGGGCCGGTCCGTCACCAACCCCGGGCACGGCCCCCAAGCCCCGGCCGAGGAGGGGGAAGAGCGGGAAGAAGCGCAGCGACTGGGGGCCAAGGCGTCCGTAACCGAACCGGGCGATGCCCTCGTACCACCCGGCGTCCCACCCGAGCAGCCCCTGGTGCACCCGGGCCACCGCGGCCGCACTGGGATGGGTCCGGTCGGCCAGCAGCCGGGCCAGGCCGAGCGCGCCGAGCACGATCAGGCGAGCGACCACCCACTGGGGCGCCACGGCCACCAGGACCGCCCCGGCCCGCCGGGCCAGCCCGGCGGGCGGCGCCCCGGGCGTGGGGCTCACCGGGTGGCGCTGGAAGGCGTCGTCGGCGCGTTCGGCGGCTTGAACTCGGTGAGCTGCATCGGCTCGTAGTAGGTGTTCGGGTTGGCGTTCACCCACTGATGGGCCCCGAAACCGGCCGCCGTCAGTAGGTCGCCGCCCAGGATCTGGCATTTGGTCCCGAAGCCCTGGTAGCCCTCGGCCGAGACCAGCCAGACGGTGTGGCCGCCGGCGACGGCCTCGGCCTCGAGCTTGTGGGCGAAGGTCGCCGGGTTGGAGGCCTCGGCCACCGCCTGGTAGTCGACCCAGTCGACGTACTGGGGTCCGGTGCCCCGCGGGTAGGTCACGAGGTCGAAGCGGCCAGGCGTCACCACCTGGTAGACGGCCGGTCCGAGCTGGTCCGGGCACAGGGCCACGATGTCACCGGGCCGGGCCTGGCTGTTGAGCACCGCGGCGATCTGGGGGGCCTGGGAGCGATAGGTCCAGATGTTCTGGGCGGCGGCCACCAGGCCGGCCACCGCCAGCACGCTCACCGCCACCGCCCGCATCCGGGCGTCGAGCAGGGTCAGCGAGCCGAGGGCCACCAGCAAGATGAGCGGGACGAAGACGACCGAGGCATAACGCGGTGAGAACGCGCTGCCGGTGAGGATCCCGCCGGCGATGGCCGCGAAGAGGGTCACCACGACGACGAAGGCCACTCCCCGACCCGCCGGACGGGTTCGCAGGTCCAGTTCGATGTGCCAGCGGTCGCGAGCCAGGCCGAACAAGGCCAGGCCACCCAGGGTGAAATAACCCAGGGCCAACAGACGGCCCTGGTTGGTCCCCGCCGTCTGGTGGGTCGCCTGGTTGTCGCCGAAGCCGGTGATCGAGTCGATCACCGCGGCGAAGTTCGGCGGCTTCGACCACGGCGTACCGGTGTGCGCAGACTGGTACAGGAAGATCGGTACCCACGGCACGAAGGCCAGGGCGCTCACGAGCAGAGCCCCCACCACCCAACGGGCGTTGTGGCGCTGCTCGGGCCGGCCCCGCCACGCCTGCCAGAGCAGCCACACGCCGAGCGCCCCGAGCAAGTACAACGCCCAGTACTGCGAATAGAGCAGGGCCGCACCGACGACGGCCACGGCGATCAGGTTGCCCGGGCGCGGACGCTCGAGGGCCCGCCCGACGGCCACGAACCCGCACGCGGTCAGGAACATGACCAGCGAGTACATGCGGCCCTCGGTGGCGTAGTACACGGCGAAGGGGGCACTGGCCAGCAGGGCCAGCGTCACCCAGGCCACCGTCCGGCCCCCGTAGCGGCGCCCGGCCACCCAGGCCACCGGCAAGGTGGCGACCGACAACACCCCCGACAGCGCGCGGACCGCCTCGCGGGAGGTGCCGAAGAACCCCATCCAGAAGTGGAGCAGCACGTAGAAGAGCGGCGGGGCCCCGTCGCGCTTGAGGTACGAGGGGATCTCGTGGAGCGGCAGCCGGGCGATGTCCACCGTCAGGGCCTCGTCGAGCCACAAGGCCGACCGGGTCCAGAAGCGCAGCACGACCCCGGCCACCACGACCAGGACCAGCCCGACCCCGGCCGCTTTGCGCCACCAGCCGTCGAGGACCAGGTGGTCGCCGACCCGGTCGTCTCGGGCCACCACAGCGGTCCCGTCGTCGCCGGTGGGCACCGGCCCCCCGGCTCGTGGGGGCCCGCCGCGCGACGGCGCGTCGACCACGGACCCTTCCATGCGGGGCATCGTACGCGAACGCCCGGGGCCCTCCGGGCCACCCTTGGGCCGCGTCTACCCTCGGGCCCTCGGGCCGCTACATTCCTGCCGGCCCACCAGCCTGCCCATCAGGCCGGCGGCAGCCTAGGATCAGGGCCGGGCGGGGGCCGGGCGTGAGCAGGTGAAGGGAGGGCGCACGGGTGACGAAGTACATCGCCAAACGGCTCGTCGCCCTCGTCGTCATCCTCTTCTTCATCTCACTGGGCACCTTCTTCCTGGTCCACATCCTCCCTGGCGACCCGACCGTGACCATCTTGGGCCCCAACGACACGGCCCAGAACCGGGCAATCCTGCTGCACCAGCTCGGTCTGAACAAGCCGCTGTGGGACCAGTACCTGATCTGGATCGGCCACGTCCTGTCGGGCAACCTCGGGCAGTCCTATGTGACCCACCAGTCCGTGACCAGCGTGATCGCCAACGCGTTCCCCATCGACATCGAACTGATCATTATCTCCCAGTTGATCGCCTTCCCGATCGCCATCGTGCTGGCCCTCTTCGCCGCCCGGCGGCCGAACAAGGCCTTCGACAAGGCAGCCACGACGACCACGTTCGCCGGGCTGGCCCTCCCCCCGTTCATCGTGGCCCCGCTGATGGTGATCATCTTCTCGATCCACTTCCACGTGTTCCCCGGGCCGGCGTCGTATGTGCCCATCTCACAGAACTTCTGGACGAACATCGACTCCATGCTCCTCCCGTCGATCGTGCTCGCCATCGGGTCGATCGTCATCTACTACCGGCTGCTCCGCAACGATCTCATCGCGACTCTGCAGGAGGAGTTCATCACCATGGCCCGGTCCAAGGGGATGAGCGACCGCCGCGTGCTCCTCCGACACGCGTTCCGGCCGTCATCGATCTCGCTCCTGGCCTCGGCCGGCATCAACATCGCCAGCCTCATCACCGGCGCGTTCGTGGTCGAGTTCCTCCTTCAGATGCCCGGCCTTGGCTACGAGCTGGTCAACGCCATCGACCAGCGCGACTATCTGGTCGTGCAGGGGATCGTGCTGGTGGTGGCCGTCGCCGTCGTCGTGCTGAACTTCATCGTCGACTTCTTCTTCTCGGTCGTCGACCCGAGGATCGCCCGTGACTGACCGCCTCGTACCCGTCGAGCCCCAAGAGGTCGGCACGACGTTGTCGACGCGCGCCATCGACGCCGACATCGGTGGCACCGCGGCCGCCTGGACCGAGACCAGGGCGAAACGACACCTGGGATGGTTCTTCTGGGTGTGCGTCGCCTGGCTGGCCCTCGTCATCCTGAGCGCCATCTTCGCCAACTTCCTCCCCCTGAAGAATCCCCTGTACCAGGACTACAACGCGTTGAACCAGGGACCTTCGGGTACCCACGTCCTCGGGACCGACGACCTGGGCCGTGACATCTTCAGCCGGATCATCTACGGAGCCCGGGTCTCGCTGGTGATCGGCTTCGGCGCCATCTTCATCGGGTTGGCCATCGGGGGCACGCTCGGGATCATGTCGGGCTACCTACGGGGAAGGTTCGACACCGTCGTCAACGCCGGCTCCTATGTGCTGCTTGCCTATCCGGCCATCGTGGCCATCATCGCCATCGTCGCCTTCTGGGGGAACGCCTGGTGGCAGATCACCCTGATCTTGGGGGTGGCGGCTTCGCCGCTCCTCTACCGGGTGGTCCGAGCGTCCACCCTGTCGTACTCGACGAAGGAGTTTGTGATGTCCGCCCGGGCCCTGGGGGCTTCCAACACGAGGATCCTGGTGAAAGAGATCCTCCCGAACGTCTTCCCGGCCATCGCGTCGTTCAGCCTCATCGGCGTGGCCACGGTCATCGTCCTCGAAGGCTCCCTGGCCTTCCTCGGCCTCTCCGTCCAGCCGCCCACCCCGTCGTGGGGGAACATGATCAACGAGGGACGGACCGAGCTCAACTCGGACCCCTGGCTCGTGCTCTTCCCGGCCCTGGCCATCTTCTTCTTCCTCCTGGCCCTCAACTTCGTCGGTGACCGGCTGCGCCAGTACTTCGACGTCAGCGTCGGCCGGCTGTGAGCCCGACCATCCACCCCGGCGACCAGACCTTCCCCGAGGCAGGGACCGAGACCACCCTGCTCGAGGTCGAGGACCTCCACACCACCTTCTCGACCACGCGGGGGGCGCTCAAGGCGGTCAACGGTGTCTCCCTCACCCTCGACCGGGGCGAGACGGTGGGCATCGTGGGCGAGTCGGGGTCCGGCAAGACGGTGCTCTCGCGTTCGATCATGGGACTGGTCCCCCGGGAAGGCGTCGTGCGCACCGGCTCGGTGAAATTCATGGGCCAAGAGATCCTCAACGCCCCGGCCAAGTCCCTTCGCCAACTGTGGGGCTCCCAGATCTCCATGGTCTTCCAGGACCCGATGACCTCGCTCAACCCGGTCATGCGGATCGGCAAGCAGATCTCCGAGCCGTTGCGCCTCCACACCGACATGGACGGCAAGGAGGCCACCGCCCAGGCCCTCTCCCTCTTGACCCAGGTCGGCATCCCCTCCCCCGAAGAACGTCTCCGGGCCTACCCGTTGCAGCTCTCGGGCGGCATGCGCCAGCGGGTGATGATCGCCATCGCCCTGGCCTGCTCTCCCCGCCTGTTGTTGGCCGACGAGCCCACGACCGGACTCGACGTGACCGTGCAGGCCCAGATCCTCGACCTGCTGGCCTCGCTCCAAGAGGAGCGCAACATGGCCATGATCCTGGTGACCCACGACCTCGGGGTGGTGGCCACCCGTACCGACCGGATCATCGTCATGTACGCCGGGAACGTGGTCGAGCAGGCGCCGACCGAGACCTTGTTCTCGGCCATGGCCATGCCCTACACCGAAGCGCTGCTCGGGTCGACCCCCCGCATCGCCAACCCGAGCCACACCCGGCTCCACGCCATCGACGGGCGGCCCCCCGACCTGGTCAACGTGGCCCCGGGCTGCCCCTTCGCCCCCCGTTGCCGCTACGCCCAGGACATCTGCCACAAGGTGCAGCCGCCGCTCGTCCCGGCGGCCGAACCCGACCACCTCTTCGCCTGCTGGTTCCCGCTGGGTGGCCGCAGCGGGCCGCCTCCCCCCGCTGCGGTCGCCGCCGTGGGCGCCGGGGCGGCGGATCCTGGGGTCCGGGCCCCGGGGGCGGCGCCGTGACCGTCGACGGTGCCGCGCCGGCACCGTCGGTCGACCCCTCCCCCCGGACCGACAACGGCTCGGGCGACGTCCTGCTCGACGTCACCGACCTGCGGGTCGAGTTCCGGCGGGGTCGTCAGACCGTCCAGGCGGTGGCCGGCGTGAGCCTGAGCATCCGCCGGGGCGAGACCCTCGGGCTGGTCGGCGAGTCCGGCTGCGGCAAGTCGACCACCGGGCGGGCGATCGTCCAGGTGGAGCGACCCACCGCCGGGCGGATCATCTTCGACGGCACCGAGATGACCGGACTTAGTGGACGGGAGTTGCGGCAGGCCCGGGTCGGCATCCAGATGATCTTTCAGGACCCCATCTCGTCGCTCAACCCCCGCCGCAAGGTGCGCGACATCGTCGCCGAGCCCCTCGACATCTGGAAGCGGGGCGACCCCGCGACCCGGGCCGCCGTGGTGTCGACGATGCTCGAAGCGGTGGGACTGGACCCCGAGGTGGCCGGTGACCGCCGGCCCCGGGAGTTCTCCGGCGGGCAGTGCCAGAGGATCAGCATCGCCCGGTCGCTGGTCATGGAGCCCAAGCTCTTGGTCTGCGACGAGGTGGTCTCCGCCCTCGACGTGTCGGTCCAGGCCCAGATCCTGAACCTCCTCGAAGACCTCAAGACCCGCTACGGCCTCACCTTGTTGTTCATCGCCCACGACCTGGCAGTGGTCAAGAACGTGAGCGACCGGGTGGCCGTGATGTACCTGGGCAAGCTCTGCGAGGTGGCCCCCTCCGACGTCTTGTACCAGGCCCCGGCCCACCACTACACGACGGCCCTGTTGACCTCGGCGGTCGAACCCGACCCCAGGGCCACCCGGGCCTCGGCCCCGCTCGGTGGCGAACCGCCGAGCCCGATCGACCCACCGTCGGGCTGCCGGTTCCGCACCCGGTGCCCCCGGGCCGAGGAGCGCTGCGCCGCCGAGGAGCCGATCATGCGCGAGATCGCCCCCGGCCACACGGTGGCCTGCCACTTCCCCCTGGTCGGTCCGGTGGCCCCGGCACCCGCTCAGCCGGTCGTCGTTCCGGGCGCCCCGGCGGGCTCGCCCAACGGGGCCGGGCTCCCACCCGCCTGAACCCCGAGGAGGCCGGCGTGCCGGCCCCGACGGCCCCCGCGTGGCCCCCGGGTACAGCTAGCCCTCGGGCGCCCCCGGGCGAGCTAACCCTCGGGCGCCTCGGGGGGACCCGGCGTCTCGGCGGCCGGGGCCTCGGCGACTGGCGACTCGGCGGCCGGCGTCTCGGCGGCCGGGGCGTCGGCCCCGGCCCCGGGGGCCTCGGCGTCAGCGCTTCGGGCGGGCGGCTGGTTGCCCGGAGCGTCCGGCACCTGCCCCGCCTCCGGCGAGGCGCTCTCGGGCTTCTCGGCCACATAGTCGGCCCAGGCCGCCTGGGCCTCGGTCTCGGGGGTGAACTCGGACTCGGTGAACTCGTAGTTGCCGATGTAGTTCCCCTCGGCGTCGTAGGCGTGCTCGCCGAACGCCTCGCGGTACTCCTCTGAGACCTCGCCGCCCTCGGCGGCCTGCTTGATCGACAGGCTGATCCGGCGCCGCTGGAGGTCGATGTCGATGATCTTGACCCAGAGCTCTTCGCCCGGGCTGACCACCTGCTCGGGCAGGTCCACGTGGTGGGCCGCCATCTCCGAGATGTGCACCAGACCCTCGATCCCGTCGCCCACCTGCACGAAGGCTCCAAAGGGCACCAGCTTGGTGATGCGCCCGTAGACGAGCTGGCCCACCTGGTGGCTGTCGGCGAACTCCTGCCAGGGGTCGGTCTGGGTGGCCTTCAGCGACAGGCTGATCCGCTCCTTGTCCAGATCGACGTCGAGAACCTCGACCTCGATCTCGTCGCCCACCTGGACAACCGAGGACGGATGGTCGACGTGCTTCCAGCTGAGCTCGGAGACGTGCACCAGTCCGTCCATGCCGCCGAGGTCCACGAAGGCGCCGAAGTTGACCACCGAGGAGACCACGCCCTTGCGGCGCTCGCCCGGCTTGAGATTGGCCAGGAAGTCGCCCCGCTGCTCCTTCTGGGCCTCCTCGAGCCAGGCCCGGCGCGACAGCACCACGTTGTTGCGGTTCCGATCCAGCTCGATGATCTTGGCCTCGATGACCCGCCCCACGTAGGGCTGGAGCTCGCGCACCCGGCGCAGCTCGACCAAGGAGGCCGGCAGGAAGCCCCGCAGGCCGATGTCGACGATCAGGCCGCCCTTGACCACCTCGATGACCGGGCCCTTCACCACCTCGTCGGCGTCCTTGAGCTTCTCGATGGTCGTCCAGGCCCGCTCGTACTGGGCCCGCTTCTTGGAGAGGACCAGGCGGCCCTCCTTGTCCTCTTTTTGGAGGACAAGGGCCTCGACGTGGTCGCCCAGCGAGACGATCTCTTCGGGGTGGACGTCGTTGCGGATGGAGAGCTCGCGGGCCGGGATGACCCCTTCGGACTTGAAGCCGATGTCGAGCAGGACCTCGTCCCGGTCGATCTTGACCACCGTGCCCTCGACCAGGTCCCCGTCGTCGAACTCGATGATCGTGTCGGCCATGACCGAGTCGAGCGGGGCGTCACCGAGGTCGTCCTCGGTGATGGTGCGGGGGATGTAATTCCCCTCCGGGTCGAACTGGCCCATCGGCTCATCGGAGAGCAGGGCGGTACTGGATCGCTCGTCGGGCATGGCGGCATTGCTCGCTTTCGGTGGATATCGATCGCGTCGGGATCACAGAGACGATTGGACAGGTCCGGCCACCGACGCTGGCCAGGCAGAACAGGTTAGCACCGGCCTCAGCCCGGGCCCCCGGTCGCCCAGGCCGGGGCTTCCCCGGGCCTAGCCGATGCCCACGATCGGTTTATTGAGGGGCTGGCCCCCCATCGAGCCCAAGAAGTCGGCGTCGCCGAAGCCGAACAGCCCGCCGTCGGAGGCCACCTCCCAATAGCCGCCGCTGTCGGGGGTCCCCAGCATGGCGACGATCGGCTGGTTGAGGGTGTGGCCGCCCATCGAGCCCACGAAGACCGCGTCGCCGAAGGTGAACAGGCCGCCGTCGGAGGCCACCTCGAAGTAGCCGCCCCCGTCGTCGGTGGCCACGAGGCCCACGATCGGGCTCACCAGCGAACGGCCCCCCATCGAACCGAAGAAGTTGGCGTCGCCGAAGGCGAAGATCCCCCCGTCGGAGGCCACCAGCCAGTAGCCCCCGCCGTCGGGTGTGACGCCGATGGCCACGATCGGCTTGTTGAGAGCGAGGTTGCCGGTGGACCCGTAGAACGGGGCGTCACCGAAGGCGAAGATCCCGCCGTCGGAGGCCACCAGCCAGTACCCCCTGCCGTCGGGGGTGGCGGCCATCCCCACGACGGGCTTGTTGAGCGGCATCCCGCCGGTGGACCCGTAGAACTGCGCGTCACCGAAGGCGAAGATCCCGCCGTCGGAGGCCACCTCCCAGTAACCGCCCTGGTCGGGCGTGGGGGCCATGCCCACGATGGGCTGGTTGAGCGGCTGGCCGCCCATCGAACCGTAGAACTGGGCCGTCCCGAAACTGAACAGCCCGCCGTCGGAGGCCACCTCCCAATAGCCCTCCGGGCTGCCCACCGTGTTGGAGAGGGCCGAGGCCGGGCCGGGGCCGAAGTGGTTGGCGGCCTGGACGCTGAAGGCGTAGGTGTCGCCCGAGACCGCCGGCATCGAGAAGGTCGTCGTGGCCGACGAGGTGTCGATCGGGCTCTGGGCGGTGCCGTTGACGACGGGGGTGACCACGTACCCCGAGGCCCACGGGATGGTCGACGGTCCGCGCCAGCTGGCCGAGACCGTCGTCGCGCTGAGCGACGCGGTGACCCCGCTCGGGGCGCCCGGCGGCCCACCGATGGCCAGACCGGCCGGGGCCCCGAGGGTCCCGGGGGGGCCTGTCAGCCCGTCGGTCGGCACCGGGTCCCCGCTCTGGGCCAGCTGGGCCGCGCTGAACCCGGCGACCGCTCCGTCACTTTCGGCCACCCACAGCTCACCTTGGGCATCGAAGCCGAGCTGCCACGGGCACCCGAGCTCGGCCGGGCTCGAGCCGTCCGAGGAGATGGTGACCGCCGGTGTCGGGCTCCCGCTCGAGGCCAGCTGGGCCGGGGTGAACTGGACCAGGGTCGAGCTGGCGCAGTTGGCCACCCACAGGTCCCCCCCGGCGTCGAAGCCGAGCCCCGTCGGATCTTCGACGCTGTGCGAGGCGTCGGCGGTGATGGTGACCGCCGGTGTCGGGCTCCCGCTCGTGGCCAACTGGGCCGGGGTGAACTCGTCCACGGCGTCGTGGGGGCCGCTTGCGTTGGTCACCCAAAGGTCGCCCAACGGGTCGAAGGCGAGCTCTTCGGGCGCGGCGACGTTGCTCGAGACACCGAGCTCCACGGCCGGTGTCGGGCTCCCGCTCGAGGCCAGCTGGGCCGGTGTGAGCTCGCTCAGGGTGCCGAGCTCGCGATCGGCCACCCAGAGGTCACCGGCCCGGTCGAAGGCGAGTCCGGTCGGTCCGACGAAGCCACCGATGGCCACCGCCGGGCTCGCGGTTCCGCCGCTGTCCAGCTGGGCCGGGGTGTACATGGCCAGGTCCCCCCCGCCGGCGTTGGCCACCCAGAGGTCCCCCTCTGCGTCGAGGGCCATGCCGTCGGGCTCGTTGATCGGGGCCGGATTGGCCGGCGAGAGGACCACCGCCGGGACCGGGCTGGCGCTCGAGGCGAGCTGTCCCGCCGACAGCTCGGCCACTTGGCTCGTCCCAGGGAACGGGGCGAGCGGGGCCCACAGGTCGCCGGAGCCGTCGAAGGCCAGGTCCACCGGGTGCTCGAAATCGGTCGGGGTGAGCGAGACCCGGGGGACCGGGCTTCCCGACGAACCCAACTGGCCGCCGTCGAACTCGACCACGCTGCCCGAGGCGGCGTTGTCGACCCACAGGTCGCCGGAGCCGTCGAAGGCCAGCCCGGCCGGCTCGTCGAGGCTCCCGGCGTTGGCCGAGAGGGTCACCGCGGCCGGCGGGTCCCCATCGGCGCCGAGATCCGCCGAGTCGAGATCGACCACCGTGTCGTTGGATCCGTTGGCCACCCAGAGGTCCCCGGCGCCGTCGAAGGCCAGGTGCTCGGGACCGTCGAGGCTGCCGGCGTCGGCGCCGAGCGTGACCGTCGGCGCCGGGCTCCCGCTCGAGCCCAGGTCCGAAGCGCTGAACTCGACGATCGTGTTGTTGGCCCCGTTGGTGAGCCACAGGTTCGGTCCGTCGAAGGCCAGACCGGCCGGTTCGTCGATGGCGTTCCCCGAGATCACGACGCTCGGCGCCGGGCTGGACGAACTCGAGAGCTGGCTGGGGGTGAACTCCCAGAGCTGGTTCCCCCCGGCCGACACCCACAGGTCTCCCGAGCCGTCGAAGGTCATGGCGTCGGGGTGGCCGAGGGCTGGGAGGTTCAACGTGACGTCGGGCACCGGGCTCGCCGACGAGTCGAGTTGGGTGGTTGTGTACTCGAAGATCTGGTGGTTGCCGGCGTTGGCCACCCACAGATCACCCGAGCCGTCGAAGGCCTCGGCGCCCGGGTCGTTCGGCCCCGGGGTGGCGCTGAGCGTCGAGAGCGGGGCCTCGGTGCCGTTGGCCGGTTGGGCGAACGATGTCACGGTGTCGAGCCCGGCGTCGCCCACATACAAGGTGGGGGTCGTCACCGACGCCCCGGCACCCGGCGCGCCCGGGCCGCCCAGCGCGCCGAGGATCCCGAGCGCGCTGGCCACGGCGAGCACGCCGGCACCCACGCAGCGACCCGCCCGCCCCCCACCGTCGATCGCCGGCCTCCTCGGGATGGTCGCCATGTGGCCCTCCTTCGGTCCGCCCGCTCCGCCCAACCGCTCCCCCGGTGACCTCCTGGGCGCTCGCCCTGGACCGAAGCGTAGACACAACACCGCGTGAGGCTCGACTGGCCCGTCGGGACCCCGCCGTGGCCGGCGGCCGGGCCGCGCCAGGCGCCGGATCAGCCGCCCTTGGCCGCCGCCCACGAGTCGCCCCAGGCCATCGAGATCCTGAGGGGCACGGTGAGCTCGGCCGCCCCGGTGAGGGCCGCCTCGATCAACCGGGCCACGTCGTCCTCCTCGCCGGCGGCCGCCTCCACCAGCACCTCGTCGTGGACCTGCAGGACCAGCCGGCTGGCCGCGGCCTCGCGCTCCAAGGCGGCGTCCAGGCGTACCAGGGCCGTCTTGAACAGGTCGGCCGCCAGCCCCTGGATGCCGGCGTTCATCGCCTGGCGCTCGGCGGCCAGCCGGACGGTGCGGTTCCGGTCGGCCAGCTCAGGCAGGGGCCGCTTGCGGCCGAGGGCAGTCCGGGTGAACCCGCGGACCCGGGCCTCGGCCACGGTGGCCTCCATGTAGGCCTGCACCTCGGGGAAGGCCCCGAAGTAGCGGTCCATGATCTCCCGGGCCTCGGAGGGCTCAATCGACAGGCGCCGGGCCAGCCCGAAGGCCTCCATCCCGTAGGCCAGGCCGTAGGAAACCATCTTGGCCCGTTCCCGCTGGGTGTGGGTGACCTCGTCGGCCGGGACGCCGTAGACCCCGGCGGCCACCGCCCGGTGGATGTCGGTGCCCGAGGTGAAGGCTTCGACCAGTCCGGGGTCCCCCGAGAGGTGGGCGATGACCCGGAGCTCGATCTGGTCGTAGTCGGCCACCACGAAGCGGCAGCCCTCGGCCGGGATGAAGGCGCGGCGGAACCGCCGGCCCCCCTCGGTGCGCACCGGGATGTTGTGCAGGTTGGGGCGCTCGGACGACAGCCGGCCGGTGCGGGCCACGGTCTGGCGGAACGAGGCGTGGATGCGACCGTCGGCCGCCACCTCGGCCAGCAGGCTCTCGCCGTAGGTCGACCGGAGCTTCTCCACCTCGCGGTAGCGGAGAAGGGTATCGACGACCGGATGGTCGTCGCGCAGGGACTCGAGGGTGTTGGCGTCGGTCGAGTAGCCGGTCTTGGTCTTGCGGCCCGGGGTCAGCCCGAGCTCATCGTAGAGAACGGTCCGCAGCTGAGGGGTGGAGTTGACGTTGAACTCGTGCCCGGCCAGCCGGTGGATCTCGGCCTCGAGGTCCCGGGTGTCGCCCACCAGCTCGTCGGCGATACGGCGCAGCTCGGCCGTGTCGACCCTGATCCCCACCACCTCCATCCGGGCGAGGACCCGGACCAAGGGACGCTCGACCTCGTCGTGCAGGGCGCGCAGTCCCTCGGCGTCGAGGCGCTGACCGAGCGGCTCGACCAACTGGGCCACGGTGGCCGCCTCGGTCGACGCCAGGACGACGGCGTCCACGTCATCGGGGCCTTCGAGGGCCAGCTGTCCGGGGACGGCCGCCGGCCCCGCGCCGGCCGGCGCCGTCCCGGCCACCGCGTCCAGGCCGTAGTCCCCGGTCGACGGGTCCAGCAGGTAGGCGGCCACCGCAGTATCCATGTGCAAGACAGGGTGCTCGAGCCCGTGGGGGATGATCGAGCGGAAGAGCTCCTTCACGTGGTGCCCGACGATCCCTGGTCGGGCCATGGCCCGGTCGAGGGCGCCGCGGACCGTGGACTTGTCCAGCAGTCCGGCCTCCACCCAGACCGCCCGGGCGGGGGGACCGAGCACGCACACGAGCACCCCGTCCAGCGGGCCGCGGCCGGGGTCCGACTCCCAGCGGCCGGCCACCGACAGCGGTCGGTCACCGGCCGCCGTCGCCAGGGCTCCGACCAGGCGGGCCGCCTCGGCGGCGCCCGAGGGGCGGTCCACCTCGACGGTCACCGCACGCACCTCGATGGGGGCCAGCCCGACGGCGTCGGCCCCGAGCTCGCCGGCACCGGGCGTCTCGGCCGCGCCACCGGGGCCGGCTACGGCGTCGACCGCCCGCGAGGTGGCCTGCTCGGTGCCCACGTCGGGAGCCTCTGACCCCGGGGCGGACGGCCCCAGGCTCCCGTCGGCCAACAGGGGGGTGAGGCGCCGCCAAAGGGTCCGCAGCTCGAGCTCGTTGAACACCGCCCGCGCGCTCGCCGTGTCCCAGCCCCCGAGTTCGAGGTCGCTCACCTGCACCTCGAGGGGGACGTCGCGCACGAGGCGCATCACCGACTCGTTGCCCCGGGCCCGTTGTTCGTTGGCCGCCAGGTTCTCGCGGAGCTTGGGGGTGAGGGCGTCGAGGTGCTCGAAGACGCCGTCGAGGTCGCCGTAGCTGTTGAGGAGTTTTGCCGCTGTCTTCTCCCCCACCCCGGGGACACCGGGCAGGTTGTCCGAGGGGTCGCCGCGCAGGGCGGCCAGCATCGGGTACTTCCCCGGGACGAGCCCGGTCCGCTCCACGATGCCGGCCTCGTCGTAGAGGGAGTAGTCGCTCACCCCGCGCCGGTTGTACAGCACCCGCACGTAGGGGTCCTCCACCAGTTGGAAGCAGTCGCGGTCCCCGGTGACCACGATCACCTCGTGGCCACGGTCACGGGCCTCGGTGGCCAAGGTGGCCAGCACGTCGTCCGCCTCGAAGCCCGCCACCTCGACCAGGGGCACACCCAACGAGGCCAGGACCCGGCGGATCATGTCGAACTGCGGGGTGAGGATGTCGGGGGTCTCGGCCCGCCCGGCCTTGTACTCCTCGACCATCTCGTCCCGGAAGGTCGGTCCGGGAGGGTCGAAGGCCACCGCCAGGGCCGAGGGGCGGTGCTCGCGGACCAAAAAGACGAGCATGGAGGTGAAGCCGTGGACGGCATTGGTCACGGTGCCGTCCGCCGTGGCCAGGTCGTCGGGCAGGGCGAAGAAGGCCCGGAAGGCCAGTGACATTCCGTCGAGGAGCAACAGCGGCCCCGACCCGGGCGGGCGCTCGCTCATCGGTTCAGGGCTGCAATTCCCCGTCGACCACCCGCTGGGCCACGTCGCGCATCCGTGTACGCGTCTGCATGGCGGTGCGTTGGATGAACGAGAACGCCTCCGGTTCGCTCAACCGGCTGTGCTCCATCAACACCTCTTTGGCCTGTTCGACCAACCGACGGGTCTCGATCTTGTCCTCGGCCCGCTCGGGCCCGTTGGACCCGCCCGGCTCGAGTCGTTCGATCTCCTCGTCGATCGCCCAGTCCTCGCGGCACTTGGCCAGCACACCTTCGATCGCCGGCAGCAGTTCCTCCCGGCGGAACGGCTTGACCAGGTAGGCGGACACCCCGGCGTCGCGAGCGTCTTCGATCAGGTCCCGCTGGCTGAACGCGGTCAGCACCAGCACCGCCACCTTGTGCCGGGCGGTGATCTCCCGGGCAGCCCGGACCCCGTCCATGCCCGGCATCTTGATGTCCAAGATGGCCAGATCCGGCTGGTGGGCCTGCACCAGGGCGACGGCGTCGTCGCCCCGCCCCGTCTCGCCCACGACGTCGTAGCCGGCCGAGAGCAGGATCTCTTTGAGGTCGAGACGGATGATCGCCTCGTCCTCGGCGATGACCACCCGGGTCGCCGGTGCCTCCCCGGACGCACCGGGGCTCAACGTCCGGTCCCGACGTGGGCCAGCAGTTCGTCTTGGCGACGCTCGAGCTCGGCCACGGTCGAGCGCAGCGCGCCCCTGGCCGAGTTCATGGCGTCGGCGTGGCGTCGGATCTCGACGTACTCGTGGGCAGCCAGGGGAGTTTCCGAGACGAGCGAACGCAGGCGCGCCTCTTCGGCCTCCTCGCTCACGACCGCCAACTGCTCGTCGAGCACGGCCAGCTCCTCGCGGGCGCGGACCAGCCGGTTGTGCACGTCCCGGATGCGCCGCTCGAGTAAGAACCGTTGCATGGACCGACGATTGTAGGTCCCCGGCCAGGCCGTCACGCCGGACACGGGAACCAGGCCCGTTCGACGGCCAGCCGGTCCAGGGCCGAGGGGTCGGGCGCCGGGCCGACCCCGGGGGCACCGCTCAGGCTGAGCCGCCCTTCCCGCACGGTCGGGTAGCCACAGGGCTCTTCGACGAGGTACTCGGCGGGCGACGAGAGGTCACCGGGCAGGGTGAAGCCGGGAAGCGAGGCCAGCGCAGCATTGGCCGAGCGGCCGAGGCCGGTCTCGAACAGCCCCCCCATGAAGGCCGGGACCCCGGCGGCGGCGCACGACGCCTGGGCCCGCCGGGCGGCGAAGAGCCCGCCCAGTCGCGCCGGCTTGAGGCAGGCGACCTCGCAGGCGCCGTAGCGCAGGGCGTCGTCGAGGCGGCGCAAGGAGGTCAACGACTCGTCGAGGGCCACCGGGGTGGCCAGCAGGGTGGCCAGCTGGGCCAGGGCCGGCAGGTCGCCGGCGGCCAACGGCTGCTCCACGCAAGTCAGCCCGAAGGGATCGAGAGCGGCCAGCCGGCGGGCGTCGTCCTCGGCGTCGGTGGTCAGGCGGTAGGCCCCGTTCGCGTCGACCTGGAGCGCCAGGTCGGGGTGGCGCTCGCGCACCGAGCGCACCGGCCAGAAGTCCCAGCCGGGCTCGATCTTGAGCCGGACCCGGGCCGCCCCGGCGGACACCGCCGCGTCCACCTCGTCGAGGAGCGGTCCGAGCCGGCGCCCGTCGGGGATGCCGACTATCGCGCCGACGGCCACCTCGGCGCGCCGGCTGCCCAGCCGTTTGGCCAACGGGGCGCCGTCGTCGCGCAGCTCGGCGTCGAGGACGGCCATCTCCAAGGTGGCCGCCGTCAGCCGCCCCAGCGCATCGGCGTTGAAGAGCCGAGCGACCGCGGGCGCCGGGGGCAGGGCGCCGCCCCGGGCCCGCGCCGCCCTGACCAGCCGACGGACACCGTCGCCGGCCAGCGAGACCCAGAGGGCGTCGAGTGGGGGGTCGACGGCGGTGCCCTCGGCCAACGCCCCGCACTCGCCCCACCCTTCGGCCCGGTCGGTGACCACCCGGGCGTAGATGACCGGACGGGCGCGGTGGGCCCCGGCCGAGGTGACCACCGGCCGGCGGAGGGCGAGGTCGACCCGCACCAGTTCGACACCCTCGAGCCTCACCGCCGCCACCGGCCGCTCATCGTCGCCCCACCCGCCCAAAGCTAGGCTCGGCCGCCCGGCCCGGATGGCGGAACGGTAGACGCGGAGGCCTCAAAAGCCTCTGTCCGAAAGGGCGTGCGGGTTCGAATCCCGCTCCGGGCACCCGAGGCGGTGACGGCCGTGGCGCGCCCCGGTGGCGCCAGGGGCCGCGTCGGGCCTCGTTAGGCCTTGCGAAGCTTGAACCTGGCGCCGGCGGGATCGGCGAGCGTGGCCAGCCTCCCGTAGGGGGTGTCCTCGGGCGCGTCGAGCGTCGAGCCACCGAGGGCGTCGGCCTTGGCCACCGTGGCGTCGACGTCGTCGACCTCCCAGTAGACCGACCAGGCGGCCGTTCCCGTGGGCAGCCAGGAGCTGGCGTCCATGATCCCCGCCAGGTCCCCGTCGCCCCCCGGCTCGCGCATGGTGGTGTAGCGGAATTCGTCGCTGTCGCCGACGACCCGGGTGTCCCATCCAAACACCGAGCGGTAGAAGGCGACCGCCGCCCGGTGGTCTCCGGTCTGCAACTCGAACCAGCTCGGGGCCCCCCGCTCGTTCAACACGGTGAACCCGGGAAAGGTCCCGGCCTGCCATGCACCGATCACCGCGCCGGTGGGGTCCACCATCACGGCCTGCACCCCGAGGTCGGCCACCGCCAGGGGCTCGAAGCTGAGCTCGGCCCCCTCGGCGCGCGCCGAGGGGGCCGTCTTGGCCATGTCCTCGCTGGCCAGGTAGATCTTCCAGGTGTTGTCGGCCGGCTGGTCGCCCATAGGGCCCATGGCCCCGGCCACGGGGACTCCGTCACGGGTGAACATGAAGTAGCCGCCGAACTCGGGGCTCGGGGCCTGGGCCTCCCACCCGAAGAGCTCGCTGTAGAACCTCCGGACCCCCTCGACGTCCGAGGTCCACAGGTCGGCCCAGCACGGTGCGCCCATCGGGGCGGTCTCTCTGGTGGTCATGGCCGTTCCTCCTGGTCCGGTGGCCGCCGGTCACCGGACCCGACGGCGTCGGGCCCGGATTCACCGCGAGCGCGCCGACCGTACCCCCGTTCAGCTCTTGGCCCGCACCGAGAAGCGCCGGTTCGCCAGCACCGGGATGTCCGCCCGGACCTCGCGCACCCGGTCGATCGTCAGCTCGGCCCCGACCACACCGGTCTCGTCGCCATCGAGGGCGCCCAGCACCTCGCCGATCGGGTCGACGATCATCGAGCACCCCGTGCATTCGGGCCCGGGTTTGCCGGCACCGACCACATAGGCCGTGTTCTCGATGGCCCGGGCCCGCAGAAGGACCCGCCAGACCTCGGGCTTCTCGGGGCCGCTCAGGAAGTGGGCCGGCACCACCAACAGGTCGGCCCCGCGGTCGACCAGGGCCCGGCCCATCTCGGGGAACCGGAGGTCGTAGCAGTTCATCACGCCGACGGTGAAGTCCTTCAGGGAGAACACGACCATCTCGTCGGTGGTCGGGTTCCCCGGCTTGATCCGGCGAGACTCCTTCCACCCGAGCGCGTCGTAGAGGTGGAATTTGCGGTAGGCGCCGATGTGCCCGGCCGGCCCGACGGCCACGATCGTGTTGTAGACGCGGTCCTCACCGGTCGCCGGTTCGAACATGCCGGCGACCACGGTCACCCCGGTCTCCTTGGTCACCCCGGTCAGGGCCTTCACGAAAGGCCCGTAGAGCGGTTCGGCCAGCTCCGCCAGGTCCGTGTCGTCGTCGCCGAAGGTGCACATCGACCCCTCGGGGAGGACGACCAGGTCGGCGCCGGCCTCGGCAGCCTCCTTCACCACCCCGACGACCAGGTCGCGGTTCGCCGACTTGTCCAGGCTGGTCTCGATCTGGGCGGCCATGACGTTCATCGCCGACACGCTAATCGGCGCTCGGATTTCCCCCCAGGACCGCCCCGGCGGCAATCTCAGTGGGGGGCCGGATCGCCGCCCCAGGGATCGACGGCGCGCCGGGTGGGCGTGGACGCCTCCTCCGGCGGGACCGTGCCCTGCGCCCGGTCGCCGGCCTCGATGCTCGCCTCGATGCGGGACTTGGCCTCGGCGTCCTCGGACGCCGCCTCCTCCAGTTCGTCCTCCCGCCAGCGCTCCTCGAGCGAGAGACGCCGTCGGGCCCGGGCGCTGCGCCGTGGGGTCCCGTACCAGCTGGAAAAGCTCAAGGTGATGGCCAGCCCCCACAGGAGCACGGCGACCGGCCACAGCTGCCAGTACAAGAAAGCGGCCACCGTGCAGCCCAGCGCGCCGGTCCACGACAGCGTGAGGAGGCCGGCGTCGACGACCTTTGAGAACCGGCTGCGGTCCGGGTCGTCCACGATCTCGTTGAACGTGTTGAACGCTCCCACCTGGCTCCTCCTGGCCTCCTCTGCCTGCGGGCCGCCCTGAGCGGTCCCGTTGGGCGGTCCACCCTGGTTGCATGATGCCCGGGCCCCGCGGGCCGCCGACAGGGCCGATGGTCCCATCACCAACCGGCGACGACCGAGTGCGCCGGGCCCGGCCGGGCACCGCCAGGCGATGACCCCCGGGTAATGAGAGGGCCGGCGCAGGCCCGTGCCACACTTGGGCCTGCGGACCGGACAGGCCGGTCGCCGCGGGTGGCGCACCCGAAGCCCCGGTTCGAGACGAGCGGACGTGTTGGTATTCACCTTCCCCGGACAGGGATCACAACGGTCGGGCATGGGACGGGCGTGGGTCGACCACCCCTCTTGGGAGGTCGTCGGCGAAGCCAGTGACGCCACCGGGCTCGACCTGTCCCACCTCCTCGTCGAGGCGCCCATGGAGGAGCTGACCACGACGGCCAACGCCCAGCTGGCGACCTTCACCCAGAGCCTGGTCGTGCTCGACGCCGTCGAGCGCCTCGGCCTCTCGCCGGCGGCCTGCGCCGGGCACAGCCTGGGCGAGTACACCGGCCTGGTGGCCAGCGGTGCCGTGTCCTTCGAAGACGGGCTCCGACTCGTCGTCGCCCGGGGCGAGGCCATGGCCCGGGCCGGCGAGGACCATCCCGGGACGATGGCCGCCTTGCTCGGGATCTCCGACGACGACGCGGCGGCCGCCTGCCAACGGGCCGAAGGCGACGTCTGGGTGGCGAACTACAACGCGCCGGGACAGGTGGTCGTCGCCGGGACCGCCGACGCCGTGGCCACCGTGGCCGTCATCGCCCGGGAGATGGGTGCCCGAAAGATCCTGCCCATCGCGGTCTCGGGCGCCTTTCACACCCCGCTCATGGCGCCGGCCCGCCCGGCCCTGCGCAAGGCCATCGGCGACGCCACGTTCATGGCTCCCGAGGTCCCGGTGGTGGCCAACGTCGACGCCCGCACCCACAGCGACCCGGGAGAATGGCCCAGCCTGCTCTCGGCCCAGCTGTGCAGTCCGGTCCGCTGGCGCCAGACCCTCGAGACGATGGCCGGGTTGGGGGCACGCACCCTCGTCGAGGTGGGCCCGGGCGGCGTGCTGAGCGGCCTGGCCCGCCGGGTCGTGCCCGAGCTCCAGGCCCTGTCGGTGGCCAAGCCCGACGACCTCGACACCCTGATCGACGCGGTGGCCGCGCCCGACTCGTGGCGCAGCGAGCCCCACCACCAACAGGGCGAGCACCTCTACATGTCCGAGCGGGTCGTGGTCAGTCCCGGGGCGGGGATCTTCGCCCCCGAAGAGTCCCTGGTCGCCCCGGGCACCGGGTTGCTCCCGGGGACCGGGGGGCGACCCGGAGCGAGTGCGGGGGGGGAGGCGAGCGGCGAGGGGGCCGAGATCGGCGTGGGCGACCTGGTCGGCCGGGTGGGCGTGGCCGAGGTCCGCACCCCGTTCAACGGCCAGGTGGTCCGATGGCTGGCCGCGGCCGGCGAGCGGGTGCAGGAGGGCCAACCCCTCTTGTGGCTGCGGGTCCCCGGGGACGGCGGGCGGTGACGCCGCCGGCCTCCACCCCGGCCCCGGGGGACGGGCGGGTGGTCCTGGTCACCGGAGGGGCCCGGGGTATCGGGGCCGCCTGCGTGGCCTGGTTCCTGGCCCGGGGGGACCGCGTCGCCGCCACCTACCGGTCCGAGCGCCCCCCCGAGACCCCCGAGGGTGCCAACGCCGACCGATACCTCGCGGTGCGCTGCGACGTCACCGACCCCGTCGAGGTCGGGTCGGCCTTCGCTCAGGTCGAGGAGCGCTGGGGCCCGGTGGAGGTCCTGGTGGCCAACGCTGGGGTCACCCGCGACACCCTGGTGGTGCGGATGGACGAGTCGGCATGGCACGAGGTGATCGAGACCAATCTGACCGGCGGGTTCCGGGTGGCCAAGCGGGCGGTGACCAAGATGCTCCGCCTCCGTCGGGGGCGCATCATCTTGTTGTCCTCGGTGGGGGCCTTCGTCGGCCTGCCCGGCCAGGCCAACTACGCCGCCTCCAAGGCGGGCCTGGTCGGCATGGCCCGGGCCCTGGCCCGCGAGGTCGCCAGCCGCCAGATCACAGTCAACGTGGTGGCACCCGGCGTGGTGGCGACCGATATGATCGCGTCGCTCGGCCAGGACCGTATCGATCAGATGACAGCTGCGGTGCCGCTGGGCCGGGCCGCCGCCCCCGAGGACGTGGCCGAGGCGGTGGGCTTCCTGGCATCGGACGGGGCCGGCTACATCACCGGGGCGGTCCTCCCGGTCGACGGGGGCCTCGGCATGGGGCTCTAGGGTCCCGTCGGCCGGAGCGGACAACGGGCCGGACAACGAGATCGCATCACCCGACAACAGCGAGGAGCAGGACACGTGGACAGTGACGCAGCCTTCAAGAAGTTCCGCGAGTGCGCCGTCGAAGTGCTGCAGGTGCCCGAGGACAAGGTCACCAAGGACGCCCGCTTCGCCGACGACCTCGACGCGGACAGCCTCGACCTGGTCGAGCTGGTGATGGCCCTCGAGGAATCCTTCGACATCACCGTCGAGGAGACCGAGCTCGAGGACATCGAGACCGTCGGCCAGGCTTTCGACCTGATCTCCTCCAAGCTCTGATGCTCCTCGGGATCGGTCCCGACGGCCCGATCGCCGGCAGACGGGTGGCGGTGACCGGGCTCGGTGCGGTGACCTGCTGCGGGCTCGGGGCCGACGAGCTGTGGCAGCAGCTCGTCCACCCTTCCATCCGCGGTGAGCGCACTGTCGCGGACTTGGACCCCTCGGTGTACTTCGGCCCCAAGGAAGCCCGCCGGGTCGACCGCTTCACCCAGTTCAGCGTGGCCGCGGCCGACGAGGCACTGGCCGACGCCGGCGAGATCAACGCCGACCCGGCTCGTGCCGGAGTGATGTTCGCCACCGGGGTCGGAGGGTTCCACACCCTGGCTGAACAGGTGCAGGTCTTCAACGAGCGGGGTGCCCGGCGGGTCTCGCCCTTCTTGGTGCCGATGATGATGGCCAACGCCGGCGCGGCCACGATCTCGATGCGGGCCGGTTGGCACGGACCATCGGAGACCATCGTGACGGCGTGCGCGGCGGGCACCCACAGCGTGGGCGCGGCGGCGCGCCTCATCGCCTCGGGCCGCTGTGACGTGGTCGTGGGCGGCGGGGCGGAGGCGGCCCTGCACCCGGTGGCCATTGCCGCCTTCTCGAACATGACCGCCCTGTCAACCTCCGGGGAGTCGCGGCCCTTCGACATCCGTCGGGACGGTTTCGTCATGACCGAGGGAGCGGCGGCCCTGGTGCTCGAGGACTGGGAGACCGCTCTCGGGCGCGGTGCGCGCATCTACGCCGAAGTGGTTGGGGCCGGCAGTACGGCCGACGCCCACCACATCACCGCGCCGGCCCCCGACGGCTCCGGGGCCGTGGCCTGCATGGAGCACGCCCTGCTCGACGCCCAACTCGAGCCGGCGGACGTCGCGCACATCAACGCCCACGGCACGTCCACCCCGCTCAACGATCTCGCCGAGGCCAGGGCCATCACCAAGGTCTTCGGAGAACCCGGCCCCCCGGTCACCTCCACCAAGGGGGTCACCGGCCACGGTCTCGGGGCGGCGGGCGCCATCGAGGCGGTGGCCTCGGTGCTCACCATCCACCACCGACTCATTCCGCCGACCTGGGGCCTCGAGCAGCTCGACCCCGAGATCCATCTCGACGTGGTCCACGGCGATGCCCGGCCCTTCGAGCCCGGTCCGGTGCTGTCGAACTCCTTCGGCTTCGGCGGCCACAACGGCTGCCTGGTCTTCGGGCCCGCCTGAGCGCCACCGTCGGGTCCCCCGACGGCGCTGCGCCGCCGCCGTCAGCCCCGGTCGAGGGCCCGGCGCAGCTCGGCCACGAACGACGCCGCCGCCTCGGGCCCCCCACCCTCCACCAGCCGGCGCACCAGGGCCGACCCCACCACGACGCCGTCGGCCACGGCGCAGGTCTCGGCCGCCTGTTCGGGCGTGGACACGCCCACCCCGACGCACACCGGCAGGTCGGTGAACTCACGGACCCGGCCGACCACGGCGCGCGCCTGTTCGCCGATCTCCGCCCGCTCACCGGTCACCCCCATCCGGGCCACCGCATAGACGAAGCCTCGGCAACGCGCACAGATGGCCCCGACCCGTGGCCGGGGGGTCGACGGGGCCACCAGGAGGACCGTCTCGACCCCCGCCGCGTCGGCCTCGATGACCCACGGGCCGAGTTCTTCGAGGGGGAGGTCGGGCACGATGGCGCCCGAGACACCGGCCGCCGCCAGGGAACAGGCCATCCGGTGGTGGCCGGCCCGGAAGACGAGGTTGTAGTAGGTCATGACCGCGACCGGGACCCCGACGGCGGCGGCGGCGATGTCGTCGATGACCGACTGGGGGGTGGTCCCCCGCCCGAGGGCGGTGACCGAGGCCTCCTGGATCACCGGCCCGTCCATCATCGGGTCCGAGAAGGGGATCCCCACCTCCACCGCGTCGGCACCGGCGGCGACCACCGCCTGGAGGACGCGCACCCAGTCATCGCTCATCCCCCCCATGACGTAGGGGACAAGCAGCTTGGCCCCGGCGGCCCGACGGGCCCGCAACGCAGTCTCGAGCATGCCGCGCCCGCCGGGAGGAGGCGGCGCGAAGCCCGGCGCCGGCGGGCTCACCGGCGACCACCCAGGAGGTCACGCACCTGGGCCACGTCCTTGTCCCCACGCCCCGAGAGGGTCACCAACACGGTCGAGCCCGTCGGGATGTCCCCGCCGGCGGCCCGGGCCACCCAGGCCAGGGCGTGGGCAGACTCGAGTGCCGGGATGATCCCCTCGGTCTGCGACAGGAGACCGAAGGCGGCCAGCACCTCGTCGTCGGTGGCCGTGACGTAGGCCGCCCGGCCGGTCGAGGCCAGATGGGCGTGCTCGGGCCCGATCCCCGGATAGTCCAGGCCGGCGGAGATGGACGACGCCTCGAGAATCTGGCCGGCTTCGTCCTGGAGCAGCTGGGAATGCATCCCGTGGAGGACCCCGGGGATCCCGCTCGTCATGGCCGCCCCGCCGGCCGCCTCGACCCCGACCAGGCGGGCCTCGGTGTCGACGAACCCGGCGAAGGTCCCCGCCGCGTTGGAGCCCCCACCCACGCAGGCCACGACCACGTCGGGGTCACGCCCCTCGAGCAGCGCGCGGCACTGGTGCCGAGCCTCCTCGCCCACCACCCGCTGGAACTGTCGCACCATGAAGGGGAACGGGTGCGGGCCCATCACCGACCCGAGGCAGTAGTGGGTGTCCTCGACCGTCGCCACCCAGTCCCGCATGGCCTCGTTCACGGCGTCTTTCAAGGTGCGACTCCCCGAGGCCACCGACCGGACCTCGGCGCCCAACAGCTCCATCCGAAAGACATTGAGCTCCTGGCGGGCCGTGTCGACCTCGCCCATGTAGACGGTGCACTCGAGCCCCAGCAGGGCCGCCGCGGTCGCCGACGCCACGCCGTGCTGGCCGGCTCCGGTCTCGGCCACCATCCGATGCTTGCCCATCCTCTTGGTCAGCAAGGCCTGCCCCACGACGTTGTTGAGCTTGTGCGACCCGGTGTGGGCCAGGTCCTCGCGCTTGAGCAAGAGGCGGATCCCGAAACGTTCGGACAGCCGGTGACACTCGGTCACCGGCGTCGGGCGGCCGCCGTAGTCGCGCAAGATGGCGTCCAACTCCGCCCGGTAGGCCGGGTCCGCCCAGGCACTCGAGAAGGCCTCAGCCAGCTCCATGCAGGCCGGCACCAACGACTCGGGCACGAACCGGCCGCCGAACTCCCCGAAGTGCCCGTCGGGATCCGGCTCGCCCATCCACTCGGCACCCTCGGGTGTCCCGGGGCGATCGTCTCCGGGCCCGGGGGTCAACCGCCCATCCAGTCGTAGGGCCCGCCGGCTTCGGCGCCCGGGGCCCCGGCCGACCCTTCCCGAGCCGGTCCCCGCTCTGGGTGCGCGGCGACCACTGCCGAACCGGCCCGGCGGGCATTGGCGATGAAGGCCGCCAGGAGCTGGGGGTCCTTGCGACCCGGCGCGGCCTCCACCCCGCTAGCCACGTCGACCCCGAAGGGGACGAGATGGGCCACCGCCTGGGCCACGTTGTCGGGCGTGAGGCCACCCGAGACGATCAAGCGGGAGGGGTCCACCACGCCTTCGCCCAGCCGCCAGTCGAACACCTCGCCCGAGCCGGGGCTCGGTCCATCGATCATCAGGTAGTCGCAACCGAAGTCGTCGAACCGGGCGATGGTGCGGTCCCCGGCACTGAAGGCCTTGATGCTCAGGGGCACCCGCTGGCGGATCCACCGGCAGTCCTCGGACGACTCATGACCGTGGAGCTGGACCGCCCCCAGGCCGATCTGGTTGGCGATCTCGACCACCCGCTGGCGAGCTTCGTCCCGGAAGACCCCGACCGTGAGCACGCCGTGGGGCAAACGTTTGACGATGTCGGCCACCGTGGCCGCCGCCACCTGGCGCGGCGAGGGAGCGAATACGAAGCCCACCGCGTCGGCTCCCATCCCGACGGCGAGGAGCGCGTCCGCCTCCGACGTGATCCCGCAGATCTTCACGAACATCTCGTCGCTCACCGGGACATCCGACCGCTTGCCCCGTCGGCCAGCGACGTCCGCCGTCCCACCCGGTGGCCTGTCAGGGCGCGCACGGCGGCCGCTCGGTCACCGGCGGCCACCACCGACTCTCCCACCAAGATTCCCTGATAGCCGGCGGCGGCCAGGCGCTCGGCGTCCGCCCGGCCGCGGATCCCGGACTCGGCCACGGCCACGACGGTCTCGGGAATCGACGCCGCCAGGCGCTCGGCCTGCTCCCGGTCGACGGCGAAGGTGGCCAGGTCGCGCTGGTTGACCCCGATCAGGTCGGCACCCAGGCCCAGGGACCGGGCGAGCTCGGCTTCGTCATGCACCTCGACCAGCGCGTCGAGCGAGAGACGCGTCGCGAGCGCGGCGAACTCGGCCAGCTCCTCATCGCTCAGCGCGGCGACGATCAGCAGTACCGCGTCGGCGCCCATCAGCCGGGCATCGCACACGTCGGCCCGGCTGACGGTGAAATCCTTCCGCAGGACCGGCAGACCCGAGCTGGTCCTCGCCGCCGCCAGGTCCTCGGGGGCGCCCCCGAAGTACGAAGCGTCGGTCAGCACCGACAGGCAGGTCGCCCCGCCGGCAGCGTAGGCCCTGGCGACCTCGGACGGGTCCAGGTCCGGGGCCAGGTCGCCGGCCGAGGGCGAACGGCGCTTGACCTCGGCGATCACCGCCAGGCCGGAGGCGTCGGCCCCGGCCAAGGCGGCACGGAAGGGCCTCGGGCACGGCCCGGTCATGGCCCGGGCCTCGAGCTCGGCGGGGTCCCGGCGGTCCCTCGCCGCAGCGGCGCGATGAGCGGCGACGATCTCGGACAGATACGAGGGCATGGTCGTCCCAGCGTAGCGGCGGCGCCTGGTCCACCCGGGTCCACCGCGCCCCGTCTCCGGCGGCCCCGTCCCAGACGCCCCAGGTGGCAGGCTTTGTGCCATGGAGGACCCGAACGGGACCGTCGTCGTCATCGAAGACGACCACAACATCTCGGACCTCGTCGCGATGTACCTGCGACGCGACGGCTTCCGGGTACTCCAGTCCGACGACGGCGAATCCGGCCTCGACCATGCCAGCCGTGAGGAAGCCCGACTGGTCATCGTCGACGTCGGGCTGCCCGGCGAGCTCGACGGCTTCGAGGTCTGCCGGCGCCTGCGAAAGGCCGGACGGACCCCGGTCATCATGCTCACCGCCCGCGACGACGAGGTCGACCGGGTGCTCGGGCTCGAGCTCGGGGCCGACGACTACGTCACCAAGCCGTTCAGTGCCCGCGAGCTGGTGGCACGGGTCCACGCCATCTTGCGGCGGACCGAGGCGGCCGTCCCAGAGGTCCCCACGGTCCAGGTCGTCGGTGACGTCGAGGTGGACACCGCCCGGCGCGAGGTCCGCACCCCGGCCGGGGTGGTCACCCTCACCGCCAGGGAGTTCGACCTCCTGGCCTACCTGGCCGCCAATCGGGGACTCGCCCTGTCACGGCGCCAGCTCCTCGACGGGGTGTGGGGGGAAGGCTGGTACGGCGACGAGCGAACGGTGGACGTGCATGTGCGCCAGCTCAGAAAGAAGCTGGACGACCTCCCGCTGACCACCGTCTGGGGCGTCGGCTACCGGCTCGGATAGCGACGGTCCACGATGCGCCGACGGTTGATGGTGGCCATCCTGCTCCTGGTCGCCATCACCCTGCTCGTGGCCAGCGTCGGCAGCCTTCTGTTGATCCGCCGGGCGTCGGCGAACACGGCCGAGCGCGAGTTGTACACACAGGCCAAGTTCGTCGCCGACCTGGCCCAGCGCGACATCGGCCTGCGGAACTCGGTGACCAACGACCTCCATGCCGTACGACAGGTCGGCGACTACCGCACCCTCTCGATCGCCCCTCTGGCCGCCGACGGCACCTTCGCCTCGGGCATCCCCCCGGTCATTGCCGGCGAGGACCTGCGCACCGGGTCGCTCACCCAGGGCCAGGCCGTCGCCGGGACGACCGGCGACGTGGTCTATGTCCTGATTCCCATGTCACTCACCACCACCCAGAAGGCCAGTCTGGCCCATCCCGTCCCATACCAGGACCAGGCGGTGCTGGTGGCCACCCGGACCGTGCAGCCCCCGGTCTCGGGTCTGCAGTGGTTCGTGTTCATCGGGTTGGCCAGCCTGGCCGCGGCGGCTGTGGTGGCCTACCTCCTGGCCAATCGCTTCGGCCGCCCGCTCGAGACCGCTGCCGCGGCCACCCAGCGCATCGCCGCCGGCGACCTGGCGACCCGCATTCCGGTCTCGGCTGACGACATGCCCGAGTTCGGTGCGCTGGCCACCTCGATCAACGCCATGGGCGACAGCCTGGCCCGGGCCCGGGACCAACAGCGTCAGTTCCTGCTCTCGGTCTCCCACGACCTTCGGACCCCGCTCACCTCCATCCGCGGGTACGCCGACGCCGTGGCCGACGGGACCACTGACGATGTCACTGGCGCCGTCCGGATCATCGCCCTGGAGGCCCGCCGGCTCGAGCGCCTCGTCCAGGACCTCTTGGACCTCGCCCGCCTCGACGCGCAGCGCTTTTCCTTCCAGCCCGGTTACGTGGACGTCAACGAAGTGGTGGACCGGGCCCTGGACCGGTTCCGACCCGAGGCCACCGCCGCCTCGGTGACCCTCAGCCGGGTCCGGCCCACCGACCACCCGCTGTGGGCGGTCTCCGATCCCGACCGGCTGCTGCAGGTCCTGTCCAACCTCTTGGAGAACGCTCTGCGATTCGCCCGCTCCTCGATCGGGCTCGGAGCGCGGACCGAGACGGGTCAGGTCGTCGTCTGGGTCGACGACGATGGCCCAGGGATCGACGCCGGGGATCTCCCCCGGGTCTTCGAGCCCCACTTCTCCTCTGACCGCGTGGGCTCGCGTCGCTCGGGCACCGGGCTGGGCCTGACCATCGTGGCCGAGCTGGCCAGCGCCATGGGCGGGGGTGCCCGGGCCGAGTCGCCGGTTGGGCCGGACGGAGGGACCCGGATGGTCATCTGGCTCCCGGCGGCCACCGGCGCCCCGGCAACCCAGAGCGCTCCGTCACCGTCCGCCTAATCTGGCGGCCGATGGTTGACCGGACGCCACGACTCGAGACCCCGGCGGTCGGCTGGTTCGTCCTGCTCGACGGCGGCCTGGCCGTGCTGGCCACGCTCGCCCTGAGTCGCCGGGCCCACGGTGCCGTGGCGGCAAGGATGCCCCTGTTACCCCGCTGGGCCCTGCGACGCCTGCTGGTCATGGCCCTGGCGGTCCACGTCGCCGAGGGCGTCGGCGCCGCCCGCCTGGCTCGGCGCCGCGGACTGGACCCGTCCGCCTGGGCCCTTCAGACCCTCGTCGTGGGCTTCCCGTCGCTCCGAAAGCTGCGTGCCGCCGGGGATCCGGGACCCGGCGCCTGAGGAGGGGGGCTCACGCCGTGGAGGGGGCGACCGACGACGATCGCCGGAGGGTTAGTTCACGCTGGTCGAGCAGCCATGGTGCTCGGGGCGAGGACTACGACGCACGTTTCGAACAACTCGCGACGACCGGCCTCGACGTGCACGGAGAGGCCTCGCTCGTGGCCTCGCTCGACGTCGAGTGCATCCTCGACGCGGGCTGCGGGACCGGGAGGGTGGCCATCGAGCTCGCCCGCAGGGGCCTCGAGGTGGTGGGGGTGGATCTGGACCCCTCGATGCTGGAGGTCGCCCGGCAGAAGGGACCGGCCATCACCTGGATGGAGGCGAGCCTGGCCGACGTCGACCTCGGCCGGTCCTTCGACGCCGTCGTCATGGCCGGCAACGTCATGATCTTCGTCGACCCGGGCACCGAAGGACCCGTCCTGGCCAACATGGCCCGCCACCTGCGTCCAGGCGGGCTCCTCATCGCCGGGTTCTCCCTCCTCCCCGACCGCTTGGGGCTCAGCGAGTACGACCGGCTGGCGGGACGCGTCGGGCTCATCTTGGCCGAGCGGTTCAGCACCTGGGACCGACTGCCCTTCGAGGCCGGGTCGGACTATGCGGTGTCGATTCACCGACGGGGCCCCGCCCCACCCGAGCGCTGACTACCGCGCTCGGGGCCCGGCCACTGAATCCCCGGGGACGGGACCGGCCGCGAGCTAGGTTGCTCCCTCAGCTCATCAGTCCCTCACCGCAAGCGACGGAGGTTCCATGTCCCAGAGCTCCCCCACTGGCGGCCCGCTCACCGCTCACAGCGGATCGTCATCGGTGCTGCGGGCTTCCCGGGTCGGCCGCGCCACGAGCGCCCTGCTGGTCATGGCCGGCGCCCTCCCGCTCGCCTCACTCACCCTGCTGGGAGCCACTCCGGCCGGAGCTACCGCTCCCGCCGCCACGGCCTATGTGACGAATCAGACTGATGGCACCGTCACACCCATCGCCACGGCGACCGGCGCCCCGGGGACCCCCATCTCGGTGGGTACATCGCCGCGGGCAGTCGCCGTCACCCCCAACGGGGAGACCGCCTACGTGGTGAACAGCGGCAGCGACTCGGTGACACCCATCACCACGGCGACCGGCACCGCGGGGACCGCCATCGCCGTGGGGAGCTTCCCCTCAGCAATCGCCATCACCCCGGACGGCACGACGGCCTACGTGGCCGACAACGACAGCAACACCGTCACCCCGATCAACACAGCCACCAACACCGCCGGGACGCCGATCCCGGTCGGATCGCTCCCGGGCGCCATCGCCATCACCCCCGACGGTTCGACGGCCTACGTGGTCGACGCCGGCAGCAACGCCGTCACCCCGATCAACACCGCCACCAACACCGCCGGGACGCCGGTCCCGGTCGGGAGTAGCCCGAGCGCTATCGCCATCACCCCCAACGGCAAAACGGCCTACGTCACCAATGGCGCCGGCGACACCGTGACCCCGATCAATACCGCCACCGACACCACCGGGTCGGCGATCACGGTGGCCAATGGACCCGACGGCATCGCCGTCAGCCCCGATGGTTCGACGGCCTACGCGGTCTCCGCGGGCGGCGTTCACGTGCTGACCCCGATCACCATCGCCACCAACACCCCGGGTACACCGATCACCGTGGGCTTGGACCCGGGCGGGATCGCCATCACCCCGGACGGCGAGACCGCCTACGTGTCGGGCTACGGCGCCGACTCGATCACCCCCGTGAACCTGGCCTCGGACACCGCCGGGACGCCCATCCCGGTCGGCGCCGGCCCGGTCGCAGTCGCCGTCACCCCCGACCAGGCCCCAACCGCCGCCTTCAGCGTCACCCCGACCCCGGCGGCTTCGGCCAACCCGACCCTTTTCAACGCCTCGGCGTCGTCGTCGCCGCTGGGCTCGATCGCCTCTTACTTCTGGAACTTCGGGGACGGGACCACGAGGTCGACCACCAGCCCGACGGTCGGCCACGCCTACTCGGTCGCCGGCACCTACGCCGTGACCCTGACCGTGACCAACACCCAGGGGACCTCGACGGCCCAGACCTTCACCGGCCAGACGGTCTCCAATAACGGGGGGCCCTCGGCGTCGACCACCCAGGCGGTCTCTACCCCCGGCTACGACCTGGCCGGTTCTGACGGCGGGGTCTTCGTCTTCCCCGTCGGCCAGGCCAGTGGCTTCTTCGGCTCACTCCCAGGTCTGGGCGTGAAGGTCAACAACATCGTGGGCATCGTGCCCACCAACAACTTCACCGGCTACAACCTGGTGGGTTCCGACGGCGGGGTCTTCGTCTTCCCGGTCGGCCGGTCCTCGGGCTTCTTCGGATCGCTCCCGGGCTTGAACGTGAAGGTCTCGGACGTCGTGGGCATCGTGCCCACCAACAACGACCAGGGCTACGACCTGGTGGGTTCTGACGGCGGCGTGTTCGTGTTCCCGGTCGGCCAGTCCGCCGGCTTCTACGGCTCCTTACCGGCCCAGAACGTCCACATCTCAGACATCGTGGGCATTGTGGCCACGCCGGGGGGCGGCGGCTACTTCCTGGTCGGCAAGGACGGCGGGGTCTTCACCTTCGGCAACGCCCCGTTCCTGGGTTCCCTGCCCGGCATCGGGGTCTCGGTCAACGACATCACCGGGATCGCGGCCACCCCCGACGGCCAGGGCTACTACGTGGTCGGGGCCAACGGCGCGGTCTACGCCTTCGGTGACGCCACCTCCCACGGCTCGCTGCCCGGTCTCGGGGTCACGGTGTCGAACATCGTCTCGATCGTCCCCACCCCCGACGGCGGGGGGTACTGGCTCATTGGCTCTGACGGCGGGGTCTTCGCCTTCGGCGACGCCACCAGTCAGGGGTCGCTGCCCGCCGTCGGGGTCCAGGTCACCAACGTGGTCGGGGCGGTGCCCACCGGGTAGGCCGACGGGGAAGCCCGGTGCTCGTGTCCTCCCTGGTCGGAGGGGGTTTTCCGGGCAAGCGGTCAACCCGGCGACCGGGCCGAGACGGCCCGCTCGAGCCCCGGGCCGGCGAATCGGCGAGACTCTCAGTGAACCGGGGGGGGACAGACGGATCTGCCCTCGACCTCCGAGGACGGAAGGCGGACAGATGAACGGCGGGGCGGGCTGGTTCGCGGGCGGTGCAAGGGCGGTACTGGTCGGCTCACTGGTCGGCCTGGCCGCGGGGGTCTGGGCGGCGGGGGCCGGCCCGGCCGGGGCCATCCCTACAGCGACCCTCTACGTGAACGGGGGCACCGGCGCCGACTCGGCCACCTGCGGCGCCCAGGCCGCACCGTGCCGCTCCATCCAGCAGTCCCTCGACAACGCGAGTGCCATGAGCGGCGCCGTGACGATCGACGTCGCCGCCGGCACCTACCGCGAATCGCTCGTCGTCAGCGGGTCGTGGACATCGCTCACCCTCGTCGGGGCCAACAGTTCTTCGACCGTCGTCGCCGGGATCGGCCCGGACCCCGACATCTCCGACGAGGCCACCGCCGTTGTGACCCTCAGCAACGTCACCCTGTCGGGCTCGGGTGGAGCCGACCTCGGCTTCGACGACCTGAGCGCCCCGGCCTCGCTCGACAACGTGGTGATCTCGGGCATCGACAACCCCACCGGCCTCGGGGCGGGCCTGGTGCTCACCGCGCAGAGCGGGACGCCAGAGGTCTACCTCAACGACAGCACGATCACCGGCGACACCGCACTGGGTGGTGCCGGCATCCTGGTCATAGGCACGTCGGCCAGCGGCGCGGTCTGGGTGCACAACTCCACGCTGACCGGCAACTCGGCCCCCACCGGCTCGGCGATCTACGTGGACGCCGGCACCGGCCAGACGCCCGCGGTCGAGTTGCAGGGGGCGACCGTGGCCGGCAATCCGGTCACCGCGGTCGGCCACGCGGCGGTCGAAGCCGGCGGCACCGGCACCGGGGTCGGCGTCGTCAACATCTGGAACTCGGTCGTCGCCGGCAATCTCCGCAACGGGGCGGACGTCGACTGCCTCGGCGACGCCGGGGGATCCATCGTCTCGGGGGGCCACAACCTGACGGTGCTCGGCGGTGGGTGCCCCAACGGCCAGCCCGGTGACCTGGCCGAGCCCACGTCGGCGGCCACCGAGCTCGGGGCTGTGGGCGACCACGGTGGCCCGACGCCCACGGTCCCGCTCCGGCCCGGTAGCCCGGCCATCGGCGCGGGGACCTGCACCCCCGATTCGCTGCCCATCAGCGCCGACCAGCGGGGAGCCCCCCGGCCCCACACCGCCGGCCAGGTCCCCGGCAAGGACGGGACCTGCGACATCGGGGCGTACCAGTACTCGCCGCCGGTAGTGAGCTCGGTCTCACCGGCCGGCGGGACGGCCAAGGGCGGGACTGCGGTCACTATCGCCGGGAGCGGCTTCACCTTCGCCTCGGCCGTCAGCTTCGGCAACGCACCCGCCACCCGCTTCACCGTGGTCTCCGACACCGAGATCCGGGCCGTGACGCCTGCCGGTCCGGTGTCGATCTCGCCCGGCGTCGATGTCCGGATCACCAATCCCGACGGGACCAGCCCCACCACCACCGCCGACCAGTACGCCTACTCGTCCCCCGGCTACTTCGAGGTGGGCAGCGACGGCTCGGTCTACGGATTCGGGAGCGCCATCGTCGCCGGGACGCTCCCGGCGTTGGGCGTCCACGTCCACAACGTGGTGGGCCTGGCCCCCACCGCCGACGCGGCCGGCTACTGGCTGGTCGGCACCGACGGCGGGGTCTTCGCCTTCGGCGACGCCGGGTTCGTGGGCTCTCTGCCCGGGCTCGGTGTCCATGTCTCGGACATCGTGGGCATCGTGCCCACCGCCGACGGGCACGGCTACTGGATGGTGGGCACCGACGGCGGGGTCTTCGCCTTCGGCGACGCCGGGTTCGTGGGCTCTCTGCCCGGGCTCGGTGTCCACGCGTCGAACGTTGTGGGCATCGTGCCCACCGCCGACAACCAGGGCTACTGGATGGTCGGCACCGACGGCGGGGTCTTCGCCTTCGGCGACGCTGGGTTCGTGGGCTCTCTGCCCGGGATCGGTGTCCACGTCTCGGACGTGGTGGGCATCGTGCCCACCGCCGACGGGCACGGCTACTGGATGGTCGGCACCGACGGCGGGGTCTTCGCCTTCGGCGACGCCCCCTTCATCGACTCACTGCCCGGCCTCAACGTCAGCGTGGACAACATCGCCGGGCTGGCACCCACCTCGAACAACGCGGGCTACTGGATGGTCGGCTCCGACGGCGGGGTCTTCACCCTCGGCGACGCACCCTTCTTGGGCTCGGTGCCCGGGTCGGGGATCCTGGTGGACAACATCGTGTCCATCGTGGCCGTCTAGACAGCCCAGGAGGACTCAGCACAGAGGCAGCGGACGCGCCTCGGCGGCGACGGTGCGGATGCGATCGCCCTCTGTCACCTCCAGGGTCAACGGCCCCGGCACCGGCACCGAACGGTGGAGGTAGGCGAGCGCGGCCAACCGGCCCACTCCCGGACACCAGGCCGCCGACGTGCACCGCCCCACCGCCTTGCCGGGGGCCCCGGCGAACACCTCCGCCCCCGCCACCGCCGCCGGGTCGGGGGCAGTGGCCGGGTCGAGCACCACCCCGGCCAGGTGCCGGGCCACCCGGTTGCCGCGGGCGTCGAGGCGGGCGAGGAGCTCCTGGCCGGTGTAGCACCCCTTGGTGAAACTGACCGCGCGCGCCAAGAGGTCGGCCTCCGCGGCGATGGTCCGTTCGTCGAGTTCCCGGCCCATCTCGGGGATGCCGGCCTCCACCCTCAGGGCCTCCCACCCCCCGGCGCCGCACCAACGGGCCGTCCCGGGGACGGCCCGCTCGGGGTCCGGGCCGACCAGGTCGACGCCGGTGGTCCCGTTCCAGCTGACCGGCAGCGCCCGGACGCCGGGGAAGCCGCCGAGCTTGGCGGTGGCGGCACCGTCGACAGCCTGCCCCAGCGCCGCCGCCACCCCTGTGCCCCGCAGGGCCACGCAGGCCCAGTCGAGCCGTTCGAGGTCGACCTTCGAGCGGAGCTTGAAGCGCCGGAGCCGGGCCAGCGCGGTCTCGCCGTACCCGCCGGCCGTGTCGACGATGAACCGGTCGTCGACGACCCGTTGCAGGCGCACCAGCGCCACCAGCTTGCCGTCGGGGGCCAAGAGGAGCGCGTCGGCCACTTCCCCGTCCGCCAGCGCCGCCACGTCCTGGCTGCACTGCCCTTGGAGGTAGTCGGCGGCATCGGGGCCCGAGACGGCCAGGAAGTCTCGGGCCAGGTGGTAGGCCCCGGTCCCTTCCCGAAGCGCCCGGTAGTCGGCATCGACCGAGCCGTGGCCCGTCCCACCTGGTTCAGTCGGGGTGCTCACGGCGGACCGGTTGGGCGCCCTGACCCGGTCATCTCCCGGGCGGCGGCCACCGCGGCCAGGAGGGCGGTCGCCTTGTGCACGCACTCGTCGTCCTCGGTCGCCGGGTCGCTGTCGGCCACGATGCCCGCCCCGGCCTGGACCGACGCCCGGCCGTCGGGACCGACCACCAAGGTGCGGATCACGATCGCCGTGTCGAGATTGCCCGAGAAGTCCAGGTAGCCCACGACCCCGCCATAGATGCCCCGCTTGGTCGGTTCCAGCTCGTCGATGATCTCCATCGCCCTGACCTTGGGGGCACCCGAGAGGGTGCCCGCCGGCAGGGTGGCCCGCAGCACGTCGATGGGCCCCTTGCCGGCGGACAGCTCGCCGGAGACCTGCGAGGTGAGGTGCATGATGTGGCTGTAGCGCTCGACGGTCATGAGCTCGTCGACCTTCTCGGTGCCGAAGCGCACCACCCGGCCCACGTCGTTGCGGGCCAGGTCCACCAGCATCACGTGTTCGGCCAGTTCCTTGGGGTCCTCGAGCAGCTCCCCGGCCAGCAGGCGGTCGTGGTCCTCGTTGGCCCCCCGGGGGCGGGACCCGGCGATCGGACGCGACGTCACCACGCCGTCGCGCAGGCGGACCATGGGTTCGGGCGAGGAGCCGACCACCGTGACCTCGGGGAAGCGCAGGAAGTACAGGTACGGGCTGGGGTTGAGCAGTCGCAGGGCCCGGTAGACCTCGAAGGGGCCGGCACCCAGCTCGAGGTCGAAGCGCTGCGAGAGCACGACCTGGAAGATGTCCCCGGCGGCGATGTACTCCTTGGCCGCCTCCACCGCCGCCCGGTAGGCCTCCGGGGTCATCGTCCGGGTGGCCCCGGCGACCTCCTCACCGCGCTCGGGCAAGGGGACCGGTGAGGACTCGACCGGTCCGAAGCAGTCCGCCGCCAGGCTGTCGAGGCGGCCCGAGGCGAGACGGTGCGCCTCGGCCACCTCGGCCGACGACCAGCCCGGGTCCACCACCACGTTGGTGATCAGGACGACGCGCTCGACGCCAATGGTCGAAGGCCGCCAGCTCGCCGATCACCACCAATGCCGCGTCGGGGTACCCGAGGTCGTCGGGGGGGACCTCGGGGAGCAGTTCGACCTCGCGGACGACGTCGTAGCCCAGGTAGCCGACGACCCCGCCGTGCAGCGGTGGCAGGTCGGCCATGGTCGGCGACCGGTAGGCGGCCAGCATCTCGTCCAGCGCGGCCAGGACCCCCCGACCGCCGCCGGTCGGGACGTCGAGGCTCCCGGTGGCCGTCACCTGACGACCCCGGGCGACCAGGGTGGCCAGTGGGGCCCGCCCGACGAACGAGTAACGACCCCAGCGCTCGCCGCCCTCCACCGACTCGAACAGGAAACCCGGGGCGTCGCCCACGATGCTGGCGAAGGCGGCCACCGGGGTGAGGGTGTCGGCCACGACCTCGGTCCAGACCGGCACGATGGCGTGCCCGGCGGCCAGCTTGGCGAACTCGGCCCGTCCGGGGTGCACCCTGAGGGCCGGCCCCCCTCGACCCGGCCCGCTCACCGTGGGGGGGGCTGGTCGCCGGGACCGTCCTCGGGCTCGCCGGGCCGGGGGCGTCCCGGGCCGCGACCGACCGTACGGTAGAAGCAGGACCAGTTCCGGGTGTGACAGGCACCCTCGCCGTGCTGGTCCACCAGCACCACCAGGGCGTCGCCGTCGCAGTCGACCCGGACCTCGCGCACGTACTGGCGGTCGCCCGAGGTCTCCCCCTTGCACCACAGTTCCTGGCGGCTCCGGCTCCAGAACCAGGTCCGGCCAGTCTCGAGGGTCCGGCGGAGCGACTCGGGGTTCATGTAGGCGACGGTCAGGACGTCACCGCCGAGCGCGTCCTGGACGACGGCGACCACCAGCCCGTCGGGGCCGAAGCGCACCACCCCGAGGACCTCGTCATCGACGGTGAGGGCGTCTCCGGGCGCGACGGTCACGGTCCGCTCACAGGTACAGCCCGGTGCCGCCGTCGATCCGTTCGGAGGCGACGGCGTGGATGTCGCGCTCACGCAGGATCACGTACTCCTCACCTTGCACCTCGACCTCGAAGCGGTCCTCGGGGTTGAACAAGACCTTGTCGCCGGCCTTGACCGTGCGCACGTGGGGGCCGACGGCCACCGTCTCGGCCCAGGCCAGCCGGCGGGAGACCTGGGCGGTGGCCGGGATCAGGATCCCCGCCCGCGAGCGGCGCTCGCCCTCGGCCTGGGAGACCTGGACCAGCACCCGGTCGAACAGGACGGTGATCGGTTGTTTGGGTTCGGTCGCCGTCGACGGCTCCTTCGGTGGCACACCGGCACGATACCGCCCGGGCCGCCGCGGCCGTTCCCGGGCCCCCGACGGCGTGCCGGCTCACTCGCTCGCGTCGGTCTCCACCGGACGCACCGTCAAGCCGGCCGCCGCCAGATGCGCCTTGGCCTCGGCGACGGTGTGCTCGCGCCGGTGGAAGATCGACGCCGCCAGGACGGCGTCGGCGCCCCCGACGGTCGCCCCCTCCACCAGGTGCTCGAGGGTGCCGACCCCGCCCGAGGCCACCACCGGCACGTTGACGGCGTCGACCACCGAGCGGGTCAAGGCCAGGTCGAAGCCCAGTCGGGTCCCGTCGCGGTCCATCGAGGTGACCAGGATCTCCCCGGCCCCCTCCTCGGCGCATCGCTCGGCCCAGGCCACGGCGTCGACCCCGGTCTCCTGGCGGCCGCCATGGGTGAACACCGTCCAGCCCCGCCCGTCGGGCCGGGACCGCGCGTCGATGGCCACCACCACGCACTGAGCACCGAACTCGACGGCGAGCTCGCCGATCAGTCCGGGGCGGTCCAAGGCGGCCGTGTTCACCGCCACCTTCTCCGCCCCGGCCCGGAGGAGCCGGCGCGCGTCCTCGGCGCTGCGGACGCCGCCCCCGACGGTGAAGGGGATGAAGACCCGCTCGGCCGTGCGGGCGACGACCTCGACCATGGTGTCGCGGGCGTCGGAGGACGCGGTGATGTCGAGGAAGGTCAGCTCGTCGGCCCCCTCGGCGTCGTAGCGCTCGGCCAGCTCGACCGGGTCGCCGGCGTCGACGAGGTCCACGAACCGGACCCCCTTGACCACCCGCCCGGCGGTCACGTCGAGACAGGGGATCACCCGGACGTTGCGCACGCGGCGATCCCCTCGTCCAGCCGGACCCGGCCGTCCACCAGGGCCTTGCCCACCACCACGCCGGCCAGGCGACGGGCCGGGAGCCCCGGGCCCCCCTCGACTTCGAGCCGGGCCAGGGCCCCCAGGTCGGCCACCGAGCCGACGCCGCCCGAGGCCAGCACCGGCAGGGCGGTCAGTCCCAGCACGGCGGCCAGGCCGTCGAGGTCGGGGCCGGACAGGGTGCCGTCCCGCTCGATCGCCGTCACCACCACCGCCGCCAGGTCGGACCGGTCGACCCGCCCGAGGAGCTCGGCCACGGTGCGGCCCGACCCGGCCGTCCAGCCCCGGGATGCCGCCTCGAGGGCCCCGTCGGCCCGGCGCCGGTAGTCGAGGCCGAGGGCCACCCGGCCCGGGTGGCGGGCGGCGAGGCCGACCGCTAGGTCCGGGTCCTCCAGGGCGGCCGTCCCCAGCACCACCCGGGCCACCCCGGCCCCCAGCAGCTCGTCGACGTCGTCGGGGCTCCGCACACCGCCCCCGGTCTGGACCGGCACCCCGGCCCGCGCGGCGATCTCGACCACGATGGGGCGGTTGGCCGGCTCACCGGTTCGGGCCGCGTCGAGGTCGACCACGTGCAGCCAGCGCGCCCCCCCCTCGACGAAGCGCCGCGCAAGGTCCAACGGGTCGCCGTAGCGCTCCTCCCGCCCGAAATCGCCCTGGACCAGACGGACCGCGGTGGCGCCCCGCAGGTCGATGGCGGCCAGCAGTTCCATCAGCGGTCTCGACGCCGACGCTCAGCGGGCCTCACGCGCCGACCGCGGCGCCCCGGGCGCAGCGGGCCACGAAGTTGGCCAGTATGGCCAGGCCGGTGGTGCTCGACTTCTCCGGGTGGAACTGGGTGCCCCAGACGTTGGCGCGCTCGGAGGCCGCGGCCACCGGGCCCCCGTAGTCGCACGTGGCCACGGTGTCGTCGGTGATCTCGGGCGCGTAGGAGTGGACGAAGTAGACCCAGGGCGACTCGCCGAGGCCGGCCAGCAGCCCCGAGCCCGCACCCCGTCGTTCCAGACGGTTCCATTGCATCTGGGGGTGCTTGACCGAACCGGCCAGGCGACGGACCGTCCCGGGCAGCACCCCCAGCCCCGCGGTGCCGGGGCTCTCCTCGGAGGCGGCATGGAGGAGCTGGAAACCGACGCACACCCCCAAGAACGCGACACCCCGGTCGATGGCCGCCAGGGCCGGCTCCCACAGCCCCGAGCCGGCCAGGGCCTCGGCGCAACGGCCGAAGGCCCCGACACCGGGCAGGACCACCCCCGCCGCCCGGTCGACCTCGGCCGGATCGGCGGTGAGCCGGGCCCGGGCCCCGAGGTGCTGGAGCGACTTCTCGGCCGAGCGCAGGTTCCCGATGCCGTAGTCGAGGACGGCGATCGGCCCCGAGCCGACCTCGGCGGCCCTCACAGCGAACCCTTGGTCGACGGTACGCCCACCCCCTCCACCCGTACCGCGTCGCGAAGGGCGCGGGCCACCCCCTTGAACGTGGCCTCCACGACGTGGTGGGTGTTCTTGCCCTGTCGCTCGGTGATGTGCACGGTGAGGCCGGCCGAGGTCGCCAGGGCCCGAAAAAACTCCTCGGTCAGCTGGGGGTCGAAGGGCGGTGCGCCGAGTCCCGGCGTGTCGGGGGCGAACCGGACGTCATAGGCGAGGTACGGGCGCCCCGAGAGGTCGAGGGCCACCTCCACCAGTGCCTCGTCCAACGGCAGGACCAAGGAGGCGAAGCGTCGAATCCCGGCCTTGTCGCCCAGGGCGTCGGCCAGGCACTGGCCGACCACGATGCCGACGTCTTCCACCGTGTGGTGGGCGTCGACGGCCAGGTCGCCCTCGGCCCGCACCTCGAGGTCGAAGCCCCCGTGGCGACCGAGCTGCTCGAGCATGTGGTCGAAGAAGGGCAATCCGGTCGCCACCTCCACCCGACCGGTCCCGTCGACGGCCAGGGTGACCTCCACGGTCGTCTCTTTGGTCGCCCGGCGCGCGCTCGCCCGCCTGGGCCCGCGGTCCGCGTCCTCACTCATTCAGGCTCTCCTCTAGCGCTTGGATGAACCGGCGATTCTCCGCCGGTGTCCCGACGGTGACCCGCAGGCACCCGGGGAGCCCGGCCCAGCTCGAACAGTTGCGCACCAGCACGGAGCGCTCCAGCAAGGCCCGCCACACCCCGTCGGCCGACTTGGCCAGCGGGCGGAACAAGATGAAGTTGGCGTCCGACGGCCAGGACTCCACCGGCAATGCTGCCAGAGCGGCGGCGATCCTCCCGCGTTCTTCGGCCACCAGGGCCACCCGGGCCTCCATCTCGGCCGAGTAGTGCAGGGCGAGCACGCCGGCAGCCTGGGTCAACGACGAGAGGTGGTAGGGCAGGGTGGCCGCATCGCAGGCGGCCACCACCTCGGGCCCGGCGACCAGGTACCCGAGGCGGGAGGCGGCCATCGACCAGGTCTTGGAGAAGGTCCGCACCACCACCAGACCGGCGGCCCCGCCCGAGGGGCCGCCGGCCCGCAGCGACAGGGCGGACCACGGGGAGAACTGCCCGTAGGCCTCGTCCACCACCACCAGACCGGGGGCGTGGGCCACGACGGCCCGCACCAGCTCGGCCGGTTCGGCCCTCCCGGTCGGGTTGTTGGGTGAGCACAGGAACGTGACGGTGGGCCGTGTCTCGCCCAGCAGGCGTAGCGCCTCGTCCCGGTCCACCCGGAACTCGGCGTCGCGTTGGCCGGCGACCACCTCGGTGCCGGTCAGGGCGCAGATGTGGGCGTGCAGGCTGTAGGTCGGCTCGAAGAGGAGGGCCCGACGGCCGGGGCCGCCGAAGGCCAGCAGGAGACTCTGGAGCACCTCGTTGGAGCCGTTGGCGCAGAAGACCTCGTCGGCACCCACGCCGTGCAGGTGGGCCACGGCCGCCCGCAGGTCGCTGGCCGAGCGGTCGGGGTAGCGGTTGAACTCGATGCGCTCGATTGCCCCCACCAGGTCGTCGCGCCAGCTCTCGGGCGGTGGGAAGGGCGACTCGTTGGTGTTCAGGCGCACCTCGGCCGCCACCTGCGGCGAGTGGTAGCCGTCGAGCGCCGCCAGGTCGTCCCGGCGCGTCGGGACCGCGCTCATGCCGCGCAGCCGGATGGACTCGGCGTGGGCCGGCAGGCCCTCGACCCCGGCCAGCGCGACCACGGCCGGGCCCAGCTCGGCGATGGCCCGGGGCTCGGCCGACACCGCGTGGATGTGGCGCCGGAAGTCGTCGGCCCGTAGCGACGAGGCGAAGCGGGCGGTGCGGTTGGTCGGCAGGACGTGATTGGGACCGGCCACGTAGTCGCCCAGGCTGGCCGGGGCCCACAGCCCGCAGAAGACGGCGCCGGCCGCCGTGACCAGGGGTAGGAGCTCCTCGGCCCGGTCAACCATGAGCTCGAGGTGCTCGGGGGCGACCGTGTTGGCCACCGCGAGGGCCTCGGACACCCCGTCGACCAGGCAGGCGAAACCGCCCGAGGCCAAGGTGGCTTCGAGGTCGGACCGACGGGGGGACGCGGCGACCAGGCGGTCCACGGCCTCTGCGACCTCGGCCGCCTTCTCCGGCGACCAGGTGACCAGCCAGGCCAGGCCGTCGGGGCCGTGCTCGGCCTGGACCACCAAGTCGATGGCGGCCAGGTCGGCCGGCGTCTCGGGGCCGGCGACGACCACGACCTCGGAGGGACCGGCGAAGGCCGAGGCCACCCCGACGGCCCCCGACACCTGGCGCTTGGCCTCGGCCACGTAGCGGTTGCCCGGGCCCACGACGACGTCGACCGGGCGGATCGACTCGGTGCCGTAGGCCATGGCGGCGATCGCCTGGGCTCCGCCCACGCAGTAGACCTCGTCGACCCCGGCCACCGCCGCCGCGGCCAAGGTCGCGTCGTCGATGCGGCCGTCGGGCGCCGGCGGCACGCACAAGACCACCTCGGGCACGCCGGCCACCCGGGCCGGAGCGGCACACATGAGGACCGTCGAAGGGTAGCGGGCCCGCCCGCCCGGCGCGTAGCACCCGGCCCGCTCCACCGGCCGGGCCAGGTGGCGCACGGTCACCCCGGCCGAGATGACGTCCCCCGGCGGGGTTCCCTCGCTGGCGTGGTAGTCCGAGATCCGCCGGTGGGCCAGCTCCAGGGCGGCCACCAGTTCCTCAGATACCCGGCCGAGGGCGGCCGCCACCTCGTCGGGCGGGACCCGCAAGGAGGCCGGGGTGACACCGTCGAACTCCTCGGTCAACGCGGCCAGGGCGGCGTCGCCCTCCCGACGGACGCGGGCCAGGATCGCCGCCACCGGCTCGCGCACGTCGGCCCCGGCGTCGGCCGGTCGCGGCAGCATCGCCGCGAAGGGGCCGGACTGGCCGCGCAGGTCGAGGACGGTCAAGGGCATGGACCCCCGATGCTACCTGGGGCGATGCAGGTCTCCGGCCCGACGGGGCCCCGACGGGCCGCCCCTCGGGCGACCCGGTCCGCACGCCCGCCGACGATGGGCCATCATCGCGTCGTGACCCGGCGCGCCGAACTGTCCTCGCTCGCCTCCTCGCTCGACGAGCTGACCCGTCGGGTCACCGCCTTGGCCGAAGACGCCCGAGAGACCAAGCAAGAGGAGCTGGCCGGCGAGCTGTTCGGGGTCGAGCGGGCCCTCCACGGCGCCCTGCGCCGACTCGGGCGCCTGGCCGACGGTCGCGCCTGAAGGACCCGGTCGCTCAGACCGCGTAGAGGACGAGCTCGTGGCCCAAGAGGCCGGCCGCGCTCCGCAGGGCGTTCTGGCGCGAGGCCACGACGGCGGCGTTGTGCCGGGCCGCCGCCTCGGCGACGGCCACGGCCACCAGGTCGGGCGTGTCCGCCCGGGCGGCCAGCTCGCCGGCCCGCCGGGCGCCCTCGTCGCGCAGGTCCTCCACCTCGGAGCCGGCCAGCAACTCCTCGAGCCGATCGACCCGGGCCTCGGTGCGGTAGGCGTCGGCGACCGCACTCGCCGGGACCACCGGGACGATCCCGTTGGCCAGCGCCGCCCGGTGCATCGCCCAGACGATCCGGTCGCCCCGGGCGGCGGCCCGCAGGGCGGCGGGGCCGTAGACGAGCCCGTCGCGCGGACCGGGCACTAACGGCGCCTGACCCGCGAGGCCATGCCCGACACCCCCGAGAGCAGCCGGGCCAAGAGGGCCTCGCCCGCCGCGATCTCCTCGGCCGTGAGGGTGCCGGCCTCGGCCTCCCAGGCGGCCACGCCCCGCAGGCCCTTGCGCACCCGCAGCTGGCGCTCGGCCGCGGCCGACAGCCACGAGCTGAACGACACCCCGTCCTCCCGGGCGGCGGCCTCGACGGCCGTGGCCACGTCGTCGGCCAGGGAGACCGACCGCTTGATCACCACCCGTCCATGGTAGGACATCGAGTACTACCGTCCGCACGGCCCGGCGGGCGGCCCCTTCCGGTGCCCCGACGGGGCCCTGGACGCGACGACGGCGCCCGTGACGGGCGCCGTCGTGCGAGCGGACCGGGCGGCGGATCCCGGACTCCGCTCTCGTGGAACCAGGTGGCGGGAACCGGTTCCGAACCCCATCCTACAACACCGTCGTCCCGATTGCCTCCTCGCAGGGAAGAGCCTGAACTGCGATTTTAGGAAAACTCTTACGGTAAAAGCACTTTTACAAACCGTTTCGCACCCTCTCCGCACCACTGGGCCGACTCGCCAGTGACCCTCATGGGGCAGATCGGCTTTCCCGATGGCCGCCTCGGGGCGCCTCCCTTGAGACCCTTCGGGTGGGCCCGGGGAGCCAGCAGCCGGCCGACGGGCACACGTCGGCCAGCAGACAGTCGGCACAGTGCGGCCGGCGGGCCGTGCAGACCCTGCGCCCGTGCAAGATCAGCCTCAGGCTCAACGCGCCGCGCTCGGACGCGGGCACGATCGCGTTCAACTCGTGCTCCACCCGCACCGGGTCGGTCTCGCTGGTGAGACCCAGGCGCCCGCTCAGCCGCAGCACGTGGGTGTCCACCGGCAGCCCCGGGAGCCCGAAGGCGACACTGCGGACCACGTTGGCCGTCTTGCGCCCGACCCCGGGCAGCTCGACGAGGTCCTCGAGGTCCGTTGGGACCTCGCCGTCGAAGCGCTCCACCAGAGCCCGGGCCATGCCGAGGAGGTTCTTGGCCTTCGACCGGAAGAACCCCGTCGACCTGATCAGGTCCTCGAGCTCCTCGGGATCGGCCCCGGCCAGCGACGCGGCGTCGGGATAGGCGCTGAACAACGCCGGGGTGACCATGTTGACCCGGGCGTCGGTGCACTGGGCCGACAGGATCGTCGCCACCAGCAGTTGGAACGGACCGCTGTGGTCGAGCGCGCACAGTTCGGCGGCCGTCCCTGGGTACTCCTGGGCCAGGCGTGCCACGACCACTCGGGCCCGTCCACGTGGCGTGCGGGGCCCGGCCATTGCCGGGAGGCTACCGTCCGGCGTCGGCCGGGTTAGCGTGAAGCCGTGGCCGACTTTCGCGTGCAGGTGAAGGCGCACGTCGGACCGGCCGATCTGGCCGAGATCTCCGATCTGCTCGACGCCGCCACCCGGGCCGACGGTCACCGGGCGCTGAGCGAGCACAAGTGGCTCGACCTGGTCCGCGGTGGCCGTCAGGGCTTCGTCGGCTTCTTGGCCCACGAGGTGGTCGACGCCCAGCTGGTGGGCTACGCCCAGCTCTCGACCGTCGCCGACGGCTGGGGTCTCGAGGCCTCGGTCCACCCCGCCCACCGGGGCTGGGCCGAGGACATCGGGCGGGCCCTGCTCCAGAGCGTGCTGGCCGAGGTGGGGCGCCACGGGGCCCGGGTCCACTACTGGATCAACCAGCCCACCGACGAGCAGGACGGTGACGCCGTCGCCTTCGGGTTTCGTCCCGACCGTGAGCTCATCCAGCTCCGCCGGCCCATCCCGCTGCCCGAGTCGACCCGGGTCGACCTCCGCGCGCTCGACGTGCGGGCCTTCCGACCCGGCACCGACGAGAAGGCCTGGCTCGAGGTGAACAACCGCGCCTTCGCCGGCCACCCCGAACAGGGCGGCTGGGACCTCGAGGCCCTGAGCGAACGGGAGGCCGAGCCCTGGTTCGACCCGGCCGGGTTCCTCTGCGCCTGGGAGGGGGACCGTCTGGTCGGCTCGTGCTGGACCAAGTGCCACACCGACGTGCGCCCTGTGCTGGGCGAGATCTACGTGATCTCGGTCGACCCCGAGGACCACCACCGCGGGCTGGGTCGGGCCCTGACGGTGGCCGGGCTCGACTGGCTGGCCGGCAACGGCGTCGGGACCGCCATGCTCTACGTCGACGCAGCGAACACCGGCGCCCTGGCCATGTACGGTTCCCTCGGCTTCACAGAGGACCATCGCGACCGCGCCTATGTGATCGACGTGCGGCCCGCACCGGGCCGAAGCGGCTGACCGGCCCTCAGCCGCCCGAGGCGCCCACGGCCCGGCCGATGGCGAAGGTCGCGCTGGCCGCCACCGTGGCCACGGCCAGTTGGCGGAGGGCCGAGCGCAACCGGGACCGGCCGGTGAAGTAGGCCAACCCCGCGCCGACGGCGAGCGACGCCACGACGCCGATGCCCACCGAGGCCAGCGTGGCCGCCGTGCCCGAGCTCACCAGCCACGGCAGCAGGGGCAGGAGGGCGCCGATGGCGAAGGCGACGAACGAGAAGATCGCCGCCCGCCACGGTGAGCCGAGGCTCTGGGGGTTGATGCCGAGCTCCTCGCGGGCGTGGGTCTCGAGGGCCAGATCCGGGTCGCTCATCACGTCGTCGGCGAGCTCCCGGGCCAGGACCGGGTCGATGCCCCGACGGGCGTAGATGGCGGCCAGCTCGTCCCCCTCGGCCCTCGGGGTCTTGCGCAGGGCCTGGCGCTCGACCTCGAGCTCGCGCTCGAGCAGCTCGCGCTGCGCCTGCATCGAGACGTACTCCCCCGCCGCCATGGAGAACGCGCCGGCGACCATGCCGGCCAGCCCGGTCAGGCGCACCACCCCGGCGCCGGGCTGGGCCCCGGCCACGCCCAAGATGAGCGAGACGTTGGTCACCAGGCCGTCGCTGACCCCGAAGACGGCCGCCCGGGGACCACCGGACTGGACGTCACGGTGCGTGTGCCCGTGGACATCGGTCTCCGGCCCGGGCTGGGGTTCTTCCACGTCGCGAGCGTAGCGACCCCCCCGGCGGCGCTGGCACTGGCAGAATCAACCCGTGTCCGAGCGCAAGTGGATCGACCAGGCCCAACCTCAGACCCTCCAGGCCGCCACCTTGTTCTGCTATCTGAACGCCGCCCTGGCCGTCTTCTACCTCCTCGTCCTGCGCTCGGCCACCGCACTGGCCCTGCTGTTGCTGCTGGCCCTGGCCGGTGCGGCCTACGGGATCGCCAACGAGCGACGCCTGGCCTGGTGGGCGGCCATCGCGCTGTCCGGTCTCTACCTGGTTGTGCAGGTGCTGCTGCTCTTCGCCGGGGCCAGCCTGGGCACGCTGCTCAATCTGCTCTTCGCCGGCGTGCTCTTCGTGCTGCTCGTCCACCCCCAGAGCCGCCAGTACCAAAAGATCTGGTTCCACTGAGCCAGAGGCCGACCCCGGTCCGCCGGGGGTGCCCGGGTTTGGGGGGCCGGTGACGGCCTGATCTAACGTGCGGACCGGGCGGGACGCCGGGTGCCCGCACTGGCCCATTCCAGCGAGGAGCGAGCAATGACCACCACCGTGCAGGGCGTCGACGGGTTCCACGACTTGGTCGGCACCCACCTCGGCTACAGCGACTGGGAGCACATCGACCAGGAGCGGGTCAACCTCTTCGCCGACGCCACCGGCGACCATCAGTGGATCCACGTCGATCCCGAACGGGCCAAGGGCGGCCCCTTCGGCGGCGCCATCGCCCACGGCTACCTGACCCTTTCCCTGGCGCCGGTGCTCCTCAACCGCGTGCTCAGCGTCGAGGGGATGACCTTCGGGGTCAACTACGGCTGCAACAAGGTGCGCTTCCCCTCCCCGGTCCCGGTCGGGTCAGATCTGCGGCTCGGCGCGTCGGTGGCCGCGGTGGACGACACCGAGGGCGGGGTCCAGGTGACCTTCGACCTGACCCTCGAGGTCCGCGACGCCGCCAAACCCTCCTGCGTGGCGCAGGTGGTCTACCGCTACTACCGCTGAGAGGCCGGCGGCGACCGGTGGGCACGACGATGAGGCGGACGCCGGCGACGTTGCCCACCGGTGAGACCAAGACGGCCACGGTGCGCTCGATGTTCGACCGGATCGCACCCCGCTACGACCTCGTGAACCGGGTCATGACCCTCGGCATGGACCAGGGTTGGCGACGCACGACCATCGACGCCCTGGCACTGGCCCCCGGCAGCACGGTCATCGACCTGGCCTGTGGGACCGGCGACCTGACGGTGATGGCCCGCCACCGCGGCTACCGCACCGTGGGCGCCGACCTGAGCTGGGGGATGCTGGCCGCCAACCACACCGGCTCCCCCCGGGTCCAGTGCGAGGCGTCGGCGCTCCCCTTTGCCGACGCCTCGGTGGACGGTGTGGTCTGCGGGTACGCGCTGCGCAACTTCACCGACCTGCGCGCCGCACTGGCCGAGGCGGCCCGGGTCATCCGGCCGGGGGGTCGCATGGCCGCCCTGGAGGTGTCCGAACCCGACGGCCGGTTCCTGCGGGCCGGCTACCGGGTCTGGTTCGAACACGTGGTCCCGGTCATCGGGGCCACGCTGTCCGACGCCGACGCCTACCGGTACCTGCCCCGCTCGACCGCCTATCTTCCGCCGGGGGGCGGTCTGCGCCGGCTCTTCGCCGACGCCGGCTTCTCGACGGTGGGCCGCCGGCTCCTCCAAGGCGGCCTGAGCCAGCTCATCACGGCCACCCGGCCCGGACTGCCGCCGCCGGTGGGCCCCGACCCCGCCCGCCCTCGATGAGCCCGAAGCGCCCCGGCCCGGGTCCCGAAGAACTCCGGGCGGTCACCGTGGCCCTCGACGCCCCCGGGCCGGACCCGCTGTCACTGGCCGGCGCGGTCGGCACGCTGTTCGCCGGACCCGACCTCTCGCTGGCCGGCCGGGGGGAGGCCGCGGTCTTGGACCTGCCCCGGGGCCTCGACGACGCCGGGGCCTTGGACCGCTTGGTGGGCTGGCTGTCCGCCGTCGCCCACCGCGACGAGGTGGGGCGACCGGGGACCCGGGTGGCCGCCCACGGGGCGCTGCCCTTCGACCGCGCCCGGCCCGGCCGCCTGGTCGTGCCCGAGCTGACCCTGGGCAGTGACGCCCAGGGTCGCTGGGTGACGTGGATCGGACCGTCGGGGCGTGCGGCCCCGGGGCGCCGGGAACTGGCCACCCGGCTGCGCGCCCTGGCCGGGGACCCCCACGACGCCCGACCGGGCCCCCGAACGCGCACCGGGCCCGCGCCCGAGCTTCGGGCCGTGCCCAGCCCCGACGACTACGCAGCCTCGGTGGCGGCCGCCGTGGCCGCCATGGCCGTCGGCCCCCTGACCAAGGTGGTCCTGGCCCGCTGTCTCGACGCCCGCTTCGCCCAGGTGCTCGACCCCGGCGAGGTGCTGAGGCGCCTGGCGCGCCACGAGCCGGCCTGCACCGCATTCGCTCACGACGTCGACGGCGGGCGGTTCCTCGGTGTGACCCCCGAGCTCCTGGTGGCCCGGAGCGGGTCGGTGGTGACCTGTCACCCCCTGGCCGGCACCGTCGCCCTGGGCGGACCCGACGACGACTCGGCGGTGGCGCGATTGCTCGGGTCGGCCAAGGACCACGCCGAGCACCGCCTCGTGGTCGAGGACATCGCGGCGCTGCTCAGGCCCCGCTGCTCGTCACTCGACGTCCCACGGAGCCCGACGTTGGTGCGGCTCCACTCGGTCGCCCATCTCGGCACCCTCATCGAGGGCAAGCTCGACGGCGATGATCGGCCGGTCGAGCATGCGTTGGGGCTCCTGGCCGCCCTCCACCCGACGCCGGCCGTCGGCGGTGTGCCCCGCACCGAGGCGCTGGCCTACATCCGGCGCAGCGAGGCCGTCGACCGCGACCACTGGGCCGGGCCCGTCGGTTGGGTGGACGCCGCCGGGGACGGCGAATGGATGATCGGCATCCGTTCGGCCACGGTCTCAGGAGACCGGACCTCGGCCCGGCTCTGCGCGGGGGCCGGGATCGTCGAGGACTCGGACCCGGCGGACGAGCTGGCCGAGACGACGGTGAAGCTGGCCCCTGTTCTCGAGGCCCTGGCCCCGGGGACGTCGGCGTTGCTCACGGCGTGAACTGGGGGCGTCGGGACGGCTCTTGCTCTGGCCGCGGCCGATCGGACCCCTCGGTGCACTCGACCCCGGCGAGGGCCGGCAACTCGACCGCGAACGTGGCTCCTCGGCCGGGCGCCGACTCGGCCCGGGCGGTGCCGCCCAGGGCCTCGGCGATGGCCCGCACGATCGAGAGCCCGAGCCCGGTCCCCTGGCCCGTGCGCGAGGCGTCCCCACGATAGAAGCGGTCGAAGGCCCGCCGGGCCTGGTCGGGGTCCATCCCGGGCCCCTCGTCGACGACCGACAACAGCGCCACCTCGCCCCGGCGTGCCACCTCCACCCGGACCGGTGTCCCGGGGGCTGTGTGGATCAGGGCGTTGCGCACCAGGTTGTGGGCCACCTGGCCCAGCCGGTCGCGGTCGCCGGCCACCAGCACCGGCTCGGGGGCAGCCAGCTCGATCGGGTGTCCCGGTTCGACCGCCCGGGCGTCGTCCACCGCGTCGAGGGCCACCCGACGCAGGTCGACGGGCAGCATCTCGAGGGGGCGTCCCTGGTCGAGTCGGGCCAGAAGCAACAGGTCGTCGACGAGGCCGCCCATCCGTGCCGCCTCGTGTTCGATGCGGGCCAAGGCCCGTTGCCGGCCCTCCTCGTCGCTGAAGCCCCCCTTGCGCAGGAGTTCGGCGTACCCGCGGATGGAGGTCAACGGCGTCCGCAACTCGTGTGAGGCGTCGGCCACGAACTGGCGCAACCTGGCCTCTGACCCCGTCTTCTCCTCGAAGGCCATCTCGATCTGGGCCAGCATGGCGTTGAGCGCCGCCCCCAGCCGGCCGACCTCGGTGTTCTCGTCCTCGCTGGGCACCCGACGGGTCAGGTCCCCCGACGCGATCGCCCCGGCGGTCTCAGACATGTCCTCGAGGGGCCGCAGCCCCCGGCGCACCGTCCACAGGGCGAGCACGCACAGGGCCAGGACGATGGCCCCCGAGGCGATCAGTTCGACGCGGACCAGCGAGGCCAGGGTGTCGTCGGTCGGGTTGAGCGAGACGGCGGTGACCAGGGTCCCCTGGGGCAACGACACCGCCTGGAGCTGGTAACGGGCGCCGCTGTCCGCCACCGCACCCACGATGACCCCTCCGGGCTCGGGCCGGTAGGTGCCGTGGTGACGCCCGAAGGTGTGGGTCCCCGGGGTCGGCGCGACCCGAAGGCTCCTGGGCAGCGCGGGCTGAGGGTCCGGGTGCAGCGGGGAGCCCGAGGGGTCTTCGAGCACCGGCCGGCCGTCGGGTCCGAGCACGATCACGTAGACGTCGGGACTGACGCGGTTGTCGAGCCCCTGTTCGGTCGGCACGATGCCCCGCTCCTCGGTGTAGATCAGGTAGCGGTAGGCCAGGTGCTGGGTGGCGTCGAGCTGGGCGTCGATCCGGCCGTAGAGGAACGACCGCAAGGAGGTGTAGGTGACAATGTCGGCGATGGCCAGGCCGACCACCAGGAGCACCGCCATAGTGAGGGTCAGTCGCCGGTGCAGTCTCATTGTTTGGGCAACCGCAGGCTGTAGCCGACCCGTCGGATGGTGTGGATCAGGGGCGGATCGAATTCATCGATCTTGCGCCGCAGGTAGCTGATGTAGGTCTCGACGATGTTCGGATCCCCGGTGAAGCCGTAGTCCCACACGTGGTCGATGATGTCGGACTTGGAAACCACCCGTTTGGCGTTCTCGAGCAGGTAGCGCAGCACGTTGAACTCCGTCGCCGTCAGCTCGATGGAGACGCCCTGGCGCCACACCTCGTGCTGGTCGACGTCCATGACCAGGTCGGCGAACTTGAGCTCGGACCCGTCCTCGTTCTCATACCCGCTCCGGCGCAGCACGGCGTGGATCCGGGCCACCAGCTCATCCAGGCTGAAGGGCTTGGTGACGTAGTCGTCTCCCATGGCCAGGCCGCCCACTTTGTCCTCGGTCGAGTCCCGGGCGGTCAGGAACACGATCGGCACCCGGTCACCGGACTCTCGGAGTTGACGGCAGACCTCGGCCCCGTCGAAGTCGGGCAGCATGATGTCCAGCATGACGAGGTCGGGACGGGCGCTCCGGGCCAGCCGCAGCGCCTCGGCCCCCGTGGAGGCAACGTCGACCGAGAAGCCTTCGAAGCGCAGTGCCGCCGACAGGAGGTCCGTGATGTACGGTTCGTCGTCGACGACCAGGATCCTCTCCCCGTCGGACACCCCCCAATGATCGCAGAGATCGGACCCGTCCGGCCGCCGCGCCAAGCTCAGGGTGCCCGGCTCCCATTAGGATCCGACGGCCTCAGGACCCGACGGGCGGGGCGCCCCGGGCCGGTGCCTGCCGGGTGCCGGCCACCAGCCGGCTGAGCCCCCGGGCCACCCGGCCCAGTCCCCACCAGGTGACAAGGCCCAGCGCCTCGACCACGATGGCCGACGACATCTTGGACTCGCCGGCCTCCCGGTCGACGAAGCGGATCGGGACTTCGGTGATCGAGGCCCCGGCCCGCTTCGCCCGGTAGGTCATCTCGATCTGGAAGCCGTAGCCCTCGGCCCGAACGGTCTCGAGTCCGAGCCGACCGAGCACGCTGGCCGAGTAGGCGCGGAAGCCGGCGGTCGAGTCGGCCACGCCCAGCCCGAGGACGACCGATGCGTAGCGGTTGCCGCCCCACGACAGCAGGTGGCGGTACCAGCTCCAGTTCGGGATCGAGCCCCCGGGCACATAGCGCGAACCGATGGACACTTCGTAACCCTCCGACAGGGGGGCGATCAGGCCCGGCAGCGCATCGGGATCATGCGAAAAGTCGGCGTCCATCTCGACGAAGACCTCGTAGCCGCGCTCGATGCCCCACGCGAAGCCGGCCCGGTAGGCGCTGCCCAGGCCTGCCTTCTCCGTCCGCCTGAGGACGTTGAGGTCGCCGATCTCCCCGACCATGGCCTCGGCCATCTCGGCCGTTCCGTCCGGGCTCCCGTCGTCGACCACCAGCACGCCGGCCTTGGGCAGGGCCTCTCGGATCCGACGGACGACCCGTTCGATGTTCTCGGCCTCGTTGTAGGTCGGCACGACGACCAGCACGCGCATCGGGGCAGCTTACGGGACAACCACCCCGTCGCCACCGGCGGCTCCCACGCCTGGCGGCGTGCCCTCGCCCTGGTCCACGATCCCGGGGCCCTTGCGGATCTCTCGCACCAGCACCTGCAGGGCACCCCCCACCGGTATGCCGATCAGCGCACCGACGAAGGCTCCCAGGCCCGAGCCGACCCGCTCGCCGAGGGTGGCGCCGACCAGGACGGCGAGCAGGACCCACAGGGGGTTGAGGCGCACCGTCTTGGACATGATGGCCGGGTTGAGCACGTGGTTCTCGAGCTGCTGGTAGACGAGGAAGACGGCGAGCATCACGATGCCGGCCGTGAAGGAGTGCAAGAGGGCGATGAACACGGTGGGCACCCCGGCGATCAGGCCCCCCACGAGGGGGAGCAGGTCGACCAGGGCGACGAAGACCCCGAGCAGGGGGGCGAACGGCACCCCGAGCAGTTCGAGGGTGCCGAACACCACCAACCCGGCGATCACCGACGTCAGGCCGTTCCCGAGCATGTAGCCGGTCACCGAACGCATGGTGTCGCTGTACACCCGGACCACCCGGTCCCGCCGGTCCGCCCGGAGCATCCCCAACAGGCCCTCTTTGATCTTCGGCGCCTCCAGCAGCTCGAAGATCGACAGGATGGCGATGGTGGTGAGCCCGACCACGGTGGAGAAGGCAGCGGCCCCCACCGAGAGGGCCTGGGCCGGCTTGAGATCCCTGGTGACGGTGCTCGAGAGCTTGGGGGCGTTCTGCTTGACGAAGTTCACTAGGTGCAGGCGGCCGAGGAGTCGGCCGATCGACCCCCGCCCGTGCTCGGCCTGGTTGACGAGGTGCGGAAGCTGGTCGGCGAAGCGGGTAACCGCGGTCACCAGGGGCGCCGTGAAGATGTAGACCACCCCGGCGAACACCAGGGTGGCCAGCACGAAGACGATGGCGGTGGCCAGCCCCCTCGACAGGCCCCGCCGTTCGAAGAAGTGGACCGGTGGCGACAGCAACACGGCGATGAAGCTCGAGGCCACCAGGTACAAGAGCACCGTCCGCAGCACCCACAGCAGGGTCAGGGTCATCCCGACCACGACGACGGTCAACGCGGCCACCGCGGCGGCGGTCAGGATCGTGGGGAGCGGGATGCCGCGGGCGTCGGCGGACACCAGCATCCGGGACCGCCAGGTGTCACGGCGGTCGTCCACCAGCACCGTCGGCTCGGCGTCCGTCGACCCGGTCGGGGGAATGCCGGCGCCCTCGTCCGGACTTCCCTGCGCCCCCGGCATGTCCACAGCATTGCAGGTCGATGCCCAACGGACGTGCAAGCATGAGGGCCGATGACCGAAGAGACGAGCGGAGAGCCCGTCGTACAGGACCCAGGGTCGGGAACCGGGGCCGGGCCGGGCGGATCACCGGTCAGCGAGGGCTCACCGAGCATCGACGGTTCGCCATCGCCGACCGCCGGCCCGCCGACGGCGGCTGAGGCCGGGGGGACGGCTCCCGGCGAGGAGGCCGAGTCCGATGCCGGCCCCTCGCGTTCGGCCAACCCTCAACCCGGGGTGGCTGGCCCCTCCGGGGACGGCCTCGTTGCGGCGGTCAACGAGATCGCAAGCAGCGTCACCGATGGGACCGCCGCCGTCAGCGCCGACAGCGCGGCCGTCGGCGCGGCCATCGCGAAGGCCACCACGGAGCCGGGCCCCGGTGGTCCCCGGCGTCGCCGATGGATCCCCCGTCAAGTCAAGTGGACGATCGTTGTCGTCATCTTGTTCTTCGTCATCGTCTATGTGGTGCTCCCCGAGTTCGCCAGTGCCCGACGGTCCCTCGACAAGATCAACGACATCAACGACATCGGGCTCGTCGTCGCCGTCCTCTTGGAGATCGTCTCGCTGGTGGCGTACGCCGAACTGACCCACACGGTGCTCTCGCCGGGCGCCCCCCACCGCTCCAAACTGTTCCGGGTCAACATGTCAAGCCTGGCAGTCAGCCACGTGCTGCCCGGCGGCACCGCCCCGGGCACAGCGCTCGCCTACCGTCTCCTCACCGACCTGGGCGTTCCCGGCAGCACCGCCGCCTTCGGTTTGGCCACCCAGGGGGTCGGGTCCGCCGTCGTGCTCAACGCGCTGTTCTGGTTGGCCCTGCTGGTGTCGATCCCGCTCAACGGCTACAACCCGCTCTACGGCTACGCGGCCATCCTCGGGGTGATCCTCATCGGTCTGTTCGCCGGCACCGTCGTCCTGCTGACCCAGGGCAAGCACCACGCCGCCGACCGGCTGCACCGGCTGGCCAGCCATCTCCCGCTGGTCAACCCCGACACCGTCTCCTCGTTGGTGCAGAAGCTGGCCGACCGGCTCGAGGTGCTGATGCGGGACCGCCAGCTCCTCCTCCACGCCTTGGTGTGGGCCGCCCTCAATTGGCTCTTCGATGCGGCCTCGCTGTGGGTCTTCGTCGTGTCCTTCGGCCACGTGGTGTCGCCCATCGACCTGCTCGTGGCCTACGGCCTGGCCAACATCCTGGCCGTCATCCCGATCACCCCCGGCGGGCTGGGCGTGGTGGAGATCACGGTGACCGCCACGCTCACCGGCTTCGGGGTCCCGGCCCGGGTGGCCGCGGTGAGCGTCCTGGCCTGGCGGCTGGTGAATTTCTGGCTGCCCATCCCGGTGGGCGGCCTCTCCTACCTGTCGCTGCGCTTCGGACCCTCGGCCCGCCGCCCGGGCGCCCCCGGCGCCGTCCCGGATCCCGGCCCGGCGGGAGAGACCGCCTGAGCGACCGGGGCGGGGCGACCGGTCAGGGGGGGCTGGGGCGCACCCGGCGGGTGGCAACCTCGGTCGGGCGCAGGTCGGGCTCCCGGCGCCGCCGGGCCCGTCCGATAGCCAGCTCCTTCAGCCGCCGCTGGGCGTTGATCCCCTGACGGGTCGGGATCCGGCGCCAGCGGCGGTCCGAACCCAGGCTCCACGAGTTCGTGTCGTCGGCAAAGACGAGCCCGAGGATCTCGAGCAGCCGCGCCTGCAGCTCGAGGTCGTGCACTGGGGTCAGGACCTCGATCCGTCGGTCCAGGTTCCTCTCCATCAGGTCGGCCGACCCGATGAGCAGCTTCAGCGGCAGCTGCCCCCCCGTCCAGTCGGTGCCCGCCGAGGCATGGGGGATATCGTCGTCGCTGCCGCCGAAACGGTAGATCCGGGAGTGCTCGAGGAACTGATCGACGATCGACCGCACCCGGATGGTCTCGGAGAGCTCGGGGATCCCCGGGCGCAGGCAGCAGAGCCCGCGGACGGCCAGGTCGATCGGCACCCCGGCAGCCGAGGCCCGGTAGAGCGCGTCGACCATCTCGGGATCGGTCAGCCCGTTCAGCTTGAAGACGATCCGCCCCCTCGGACCGACCGCCGTCTGCTCCTCGATCAGGTCCAAGATCCCCTGTCGAAGGGTCACCGGCGAGACGAGGATCTGGCGGTACCCGGCGTGGCGACTGAAACCGGTCAGGTAATTGAACAGGTCGCCGACGTCGGCCCCGATCTCGGGATCGGCGGTCAAGAGCCCCAAGTCCTCGTAGGCTCGGGCAGTCTTCGAGTTGTAGTTGCCCGTCCCGACGTGGCAGTAGCGCCGGATCCCGGCCTCCTCGCGCCGCAGGACGAGCACGGTCTTGGAGTGCGTCTTCAAGCCGACCAGGCCGTAGACGACGTGGACCCCGGCCTCTTCGAGCGCCCGGGCCCAACCGATGTTGGCCTGTTCGTCGAAGCGGGCCTTCAGTTCGACCAGCGCGGCCACCTGTTTGCCGGATTCAGCCGCCTCGATGAGCGACGCCACGATCGGGCTATCGCCCGACGTGCGGTAGAGCGTCTGCTTGATGCCCAGCACGTCGGGATCGGCGGCCGCCTGGGCGACGAATGCCTCCACCGACGTGGCGAAGGAGTCGTAGGGGTGGTGCACCAGCACGTCGCGCTCACGGAGCACCGTGAACAGGTCCATGGGCTCGTTGCCGGCCGTGGCCAGATGGGGCGGGGTCATGGGCGTCCAGGTCTCCTGATGGAGATCGGGCCGGTCCAGGCCGTAGACGGCCCAGAGTCCGCTCAGGTCGATCGGGGCATCGACCGCATACACCCCGTCGGGGGGCACCTCGAGCTCGGTCGCCAGCCGTTCGCGCAGGGCGGAGCTGGCCGACGAGGTGATCTCGAGCCGCACCGCGCTCCCGAAGCGGCGACGACGAAGCTCCATCTCCACCGCCACCAAGAGGTCGTCGGCCTCGTCCTCTTCAACCGCCAGGTCCGCGTTGCGGGTGACCCGGAACGGGTCGTGCTCGCCGATCGTCATCCCCGGGAACAGGGTCTCGAGGTGGGCGGCGATGACCTGTTCGAGCGGGACAAAGCGCTCGCCGTCGGGCATGACCACGAACCTGGGCAGGACCGGGGGCACCTTGACCCGGGCGATCCGCTGCTCGCCGGTCCCGGGGTCGCCCACCTCCACCAACAGGTTGAGCGACAGGTTCGAGATGTACGGGAACGGGTGACCCGGATCGACGGCCAGAGGGGTGAGGACGGGGAAGATGTGCCGATGGAAGACGTCCACCAGGTACGAGCGGTCGTCGTCGTCGAGCGACGACCAGTCCGAGAGCCGGACCCCGGCTTCGGCGAGGGCAGGGATCAGACGGTCCAAAAAGATGCGGTCCTGGCGGGCCACAAGCTCTTCGACCCGGGCCCGGATCACCTTGAGCTGCTCGCCGGGGCGCAGGCCGTCGACCGAGCGGGTACGCACCCCGGCGGCCACCTGGTCCTCGAGCCCCGCCACCCGGACCTGGAAGAACTCGTCGAGCAGCTCTGAGAAGATGGCCATGAACTTGACCCGCTCGAGGAGGGGAACCCCGTCGTCCTCGGACAGGTCGAGGAGTCGGGCTCCGAAATCGAGGCGCGAGAGCTCGCGGTTGGTGAAGCGCTGGTAGCCGAACGAGGCGATGTGGTCCCCCGGAGCGCCAGTCGGGGGGACCCGCACCGGCACCAGGGCAGTCCTCTTGCCGTCGGGCCCCGAGCCGGTGGGCCCCGAGCCGGTGGGCCCCGAGCCGGTGGGCACGGTTCCCGCCTCAGGCTGGTCGGCGGTGGTGGTGCGGTCGGTGGCCATGGGGAGTCTCCACCGGGAGATTACTACCCGCCACTACGATCGCCGCAGTGGTCCAGACCGTCGCGCGACCCTCGTCGCACCAACCCCGCACGACGGGGTTCCCTCCCTGGCAGCGGGGCCCCAAGCCGCGCCGGCGGACCGAGCTGGGCCTTCTCGTCTTCTCCTCGTTGATCACCATCGCCCTCTACGTGATCGCAGAAGCCGGCCAGAAATCCCGGATCCCGCCCCACATCGGCCCCATCCTGGGGGTCATCTTGGGGATCTCCCTTGTGGCCCACTTGGCCAACCGGTGGCTCATCCCCAACGCCAACGCCGTCGTCTTGCCGATCGCCGCCCTCCTCAACGGCATCGGCTATGTCGTGATCGCCCGCTGGAACCCCCCGGCGGCCAAGGCCCAGGCCACCTGGGCCGTCCTGGCCGTCGTCCTCTACATCGTGACGTTGCTCGTGATCCGGCGCTCCCGGGACCTCGACCGCTTCCGGTACCTCCTGCTTTTCTTGGCCGCCGCCCTCCTCATCGCCCCGCTCATCCCCCATGTGGGCGAGTCGATCCTCGGGGCCCGGCTCTTCATCCACGTGGGGCCGATCGCCTTCCAGCCGGTCGAGATCGCCAAGATCCTCCTGTGCATCTTCTTCGCCTCCTACTTCGCCGAGAAGAAGGAGCTGCTGTCGATCCCGACGGCACGGATCGGTGACCGCCTGGTCGTCGATCCCCGGCCCCTGCTGCCGATCCTCTTGGCCTGGGCCCTGGCCATGATGGTCATCGGCGTCGAGAACGACATCGGGTTCGCTCTGCTCATCTTCACCATGTTCATCGCCTTGCTCTGGATCACGACCGGTCGCATCGGCTACCTCCTGTTCGGTGTGCTCCTCTTCATCGTCGGGGCCTTTGTGGCCGCCCATCTGTTCCCCCAGGTCCACGCCCGGGTGTCGCTGTGGCTGAACCCGTGGAACAGCAACGCACAGGGGGCCTCGCAGCTGACCCAGGGCTGGTGGGCCATGGGCAGCGGCGGCATCGGGGGCCAGGGCCTCGGGCTCGACCCCTACGCCGGAACCATTCCCCAACTGACGACCGACATGATCTTCAGCGCCATCGGTGACGAGATGGGCCTCGTCGGGACCGCCGCGGTCACGATCGCCTTCCTGCTGCTGGTGGGAGCCGGGCTGCGGATCGCCCAGACCGCCCGATCGGACTTCTCCAAGCTGGTGGCCACCGGACTGACGATCATCATCGGCTTCCAGGCGTTCTTCATCATGGCCGGCATCCTGCGCCTGCTGCCCCTGACCGGGATCACCCTGCCCTTCGTGGCCCGTGGCGGGTCCTCGTTGGTCGCCAACTACGTGCTGATCGCCCTATTGCTGCGGATCTCCGACGAGGGCTCGTCGACACCGGCCGAGGAGGCCTCGGGGATAAATCAACCCGGTGAGAGCGACTTCGTGGTGGCCAACTAGGTACCGATGCGCCCATCGGTCGGTCCGGAGCCGGCCACCAGGTGCGTACGGAGGGGCGGTGCGATGCGGCAAGGACCCGCGGGGGACTTCGACTACGAGCGGTTCGGCCATCGGTACTCGGCCCACCGACGAACCGACCCCAGGATCGCCGCCCAGGTGCAGGCCCAACTGGGTTCGGGCCACACCGTGCTCAACGTGGGCGCCGGGGCCGGCTCCTACGAGCCGGCGGACCGGGCCGTGGTGGCCGTCGAGCCGTCGGCGCAGATGCGCTCCCAGCGGCCGGCGGGCCTCGCCCCGGCGATCGACGCCCGGGCCGAAGAGCTGCCGTTCGGCGACCGGGTCTTCGACGCGGCCATGGCCACGGTGACCATCCACCAGTGGTCGGACCCGGTCGCCGGCCTCGCCGAGATGCGCCGGGTGACGAGCGGCCCGGTCGTGGTGCTCACCTTCGACGGCGACGACCTGGACCAGTTCTGGCTGGCCCAGTACGCGCCCGAGCTGATCGAGGCCGAGCGCCGGCGCTATCCGTCAATCGACACCGTGTGCTCGCTGCTCGGGTGGACGTCGGTCGAGACGGTGCCGGTCCCCTTCGACTGCACGGACGGCTTCACCGAGGCCTACTACGGGCGCCCCGAGCGATTCTTGGAGCACGAGGTCCGCCGCTCCCAGTCCGCCTGGGGCTTTGTCGACACCGAGACCGAGTCCCGTTCCGTCGAACGCCTGGCCAGGGACCTGGCCAGCGGGGAGTGGGACCGGCGCCACGGGCACCTGCGCGGCCAGGAGCGCTACCTGGGGTCCCTGCGCCTGGTCGTCGGCCGGCCCGCCAACGCCCCCGAGGGCCCCCCGACGCTCAGCCCGCCGGCTCGACGTCACCCGCTTGGCTGAAGAGCCTCACGTCGGCCAGCAACGGTGCCGGCACCAGCTGACGAAGGGCCAGGGTGATGCCGTCGGTCGGTCGGCACGCCACGACCTCGCGGCCGCGCTGGCTCATCAGATCGAGCTCGGCCAGGTAGATCCCGCCATGGCGGCCAACCAGGCGCACGGCCACGACGTCGGCCGAGAGGCGCTGCAGCACGGTGATGAAGAGTTCGTGGGTGAGCGGCCGGGGTGTGTCGAGCCGGCGCTGGGCGAACGACAGCGCCACCCCCTCGGCCATCCCGATCGGAAAACTCAGTTGGCGCAGCGGGGGCTCGGCCTCCTCCAGCACCACCAGTGGGTACTGGTCGGGCAGGTCGACGGTGACCGACAACAGGTTCATGACCGAGAAGGTGGCGTGCGTCGGGATCCCCGGCGGCGCCCCTGCGGGTACGTCCGGGCCCGACGTCGCGGGGTCAACACGGTCGTTCGGCCCTCCCTCCCCCACCGCCGGGGCGACCACCTCGCCCTCGCCCGAACCGCTCGCCGCCCCCTCGCTCACGTCAACCACCCCGGCACGCGTAGACGCTCAGCACGATCCCCACCGCGGCGAAGAAGCACAGAGCAGCCGAGCCTCCGTAGCTGACGAAGGGAAGTGGGATGCCGGTGATCGGCATGATGCCCATGGTCATGCCGGCGTTCTGGAAGACGCTGTAGGCGAAGAAGGTGAAGATGCCGGCGCAGAGGAGCCGGCCGAAGGCGTCCCGGGCGAGCTGGGCTGTGCGTAAGAAGCGCCAGGCGACGATGGCCAGGAGCCCGAGCACCAAGGTGGCCCCAACGAACCCCAGCTGCTCGCCGATAGCCGTGAAGATGAAGTCGGTCTGCTGCTCGGGCACGTACCCGAGATTCGTCTCCACCCCGTGTCCAATGCCCTTGCCCCACACCCCGCCCGAGCCGATGGCGTCCTTCGCCTGCTGGAGGTTGTAGATGTACTGCTGCTGGCTGGGATTGGTCGAGTTCTGGTGCAAGAACGTGGTCAGGCGGTTGATCTGGTACTTGTGCAAGACCCCGGCCTCGAGGGCCAACAGGACAGCGGCCGCGGCCCCGACCACCAAGATGACCAGGATGCGGCCGGGCAGCCCGGCCACGGCCAACATGACGAGGAGCACGACGGTCATGATGATCGCCGTTCCGAGGTCCGGCTGGATCAGCACCAAGACGATCGGGATCCCGGCCAGGATCAGCACCCGGAAGACGTCACGCCAGGCCAGACCCTCGTTGCGACGCGAGCAATAGGTGGCCACCGCGATGATCAATCCCAGGACCGCGAACTCGGAGGGTTGAATCTGCAGTGCCCCACCGAGGCTGAACCAGCGCGAGGCCCCCTGGGCGCTCGAGCCCACCCCGGGCACCATCACCGCCAGCAGGGCGAACACGGTGAGCCCGTAGAGGAGCATGCCCACCGACTCGAGGCGCCGGTAGTCGATCAGGGCCATCCCCACCATGGCCACCAGACCCAGGAGCAGGAATGCCGCCTGGCGTTTGACGAAGTATTTGGGGCTCAGCCCCTCGGTGATGAGAAGCCCACGGGTGGCGGTGTAGACCATTACCAGGCCGACGAGGGCGACGCAGAGGGCGGTCACCACCAGGGCCACGTCGACGCGGACCACCCGGCGGCTCACGGCCGGTCCTCTCGGGGTCGTGATCACCGGGGCTGCACCGCAGGACAGAATATCGGCCGTGACCCCACCCACCTTCCCGCCCCCAGGCCTGCCCGTTCTCGCCGTTCCGGCCGATTCGTCCGGCCTCGACGGAGGCGGCTGGCTCTACGACCTGCTCACCAAGTCCGGCGTTGACCCCTCCACCGCCCGGTCGGTGGTCGAGTTCGTGATCCGTCCCGTCGAGATCCTCCTCGTGGTGGCCCTCGCCGTGGTGGTGGCCCACTACGGCGCCAAGGCCATCCAACGGGTCCTGGGCCGCGTAGCCCACCAGGCGGCCCAACGCTCGGGGTCGCCACGGGCGGCCGCCCGGATGACCACCGTCGTCGCCCTGCTCTCCAACGTCTGGCGGTTCTTCGTCGCCGTCGTCGCCGTGTTCATCATCCTGGGCATGCTCGGGATCGACCTCACGCCGCTGCTGGCCAGTGCCACGGTCATCGGCGCCACCATCGGCTTCGGTGCCCAATCACTTGTCCGCGACTACCTCTCGGGAATCCTGTTGACCATGGAGGACCAGTACGGCATCGGGGACACCATCTCGGTCAACGACACGACCGGCGTGGTCGAGGACCTCAGCCTCCGGGTGACCCGGCTGCGGGCCGGCGACGGGGCCATCTGGTACGTGCCCAACGGCGACATCCGCCGACTGGCCAACACCTCGAGGGGCTGGGCCAAGGCGTTCGTCGACGTGCCGGCGCAACCCGGAGGGAGCGAGCACCTGGCCAAGGTGCTCGACGCGGTGGGGGCCGCGGCCCGCGAGGTGGCGCAGCGACCACAGTTCGCCTCATCGTGCACCGAGCCCCCCGAGGTGCTCGGTGTCGTCGAGACCACCCAAGAGCGGTGCACGGTCCGGGTCGGCCTGCGCACCGTGCCCGCCCAGCGCGACGCCCTCGAACGTGCCCTGCGGGAGGCGGCGGTCGCCCATCTCGCCGCCGGCGGCCTGTGGCCGGAGCCCGCCGGCTGAGGGTTGACATGTGACTAAATAGTCACATATAGTCACAGGGTGGACACGGTGTTCAGGGCCCTCGCCGATCCGACGAGACGGAGCCTGCTCGACGAACTCTTCGGTCAGGACGGCCAGACCTTGGGCCAGCTCGAGGAGCGCTTCTCGATGACCCGCTTCGGTGTCATGAAGCACCTCAAGCAGCTCGAGGACGCCGGCCTGGTGGTCACCAGGCGGCGCGGTCGCGAGAAGCTCCATTTCTTGAACCCGGTCCCGATCCGGCTCGTCCACGACCGGTGGGTGAGCAAATACGCCGAGCCCTGGGCCGCCGCGCTCAGCGGACTAAAGGAACGATTGGAGCGACCGATGGAGAAAGTCTTCGAGATCTACATCCGCACCACCCCCGAGCGCCTCTGGGAGGCGATCACCGACGGCGAGATCAGGGGCAAGTACCAGTTCGGCAACCGGGTCACCTCCGAATGGACACCCGGCTCGGATTTCGAGATGACCAACCCCAAGGCCCCCTCGATGCTCGGCCGCGGGGTCAACCTCGAGGTCGACCCCCCGCGCCGGTTGGTCCAGACGATGGAGGCCCTGTGGGGCGACGACGTGAAGGCCGAGGGGACCTCGAGGGTGACCTGGGAGATCGAACCGGTGGGTGACTCGTGCCGGCTGACCGTCACCCACGACCAGCTCCGTGAGGGCGCCAATCCCCAACTCTACGGCGGGTGGCCGATGATCCTTTCGGGCCTCAAGACCTGGCTCGAGACCGGCGAAATCCTGACCACGCCCGGGTCCCTCCTCTACGGCTGACCGGTGGGCGGCCGGGCGCCGAGACCTGACGATCCCGGTCCCGCTCCCCCGACGTGACCCTCGGTATGCTCCGTCCCACCAGCGACCGATCGGGGGCCACTGCCATGCGAAGAGTGCTCGCGGCCGGTCTGGCGATCACCGCCTCCCTCGCCCTCGCCGCCTGCTCGTCGGGACCCGCCCGTCCGTCGTCGGCCACGACCACTGGGGTGCCGAGGTCGACGACGTCGACAACCACGGCGTCGACCACGTCGGCCCCGTCGACGACGACCACCACCACGGGCCCCGGGGCCTCCACCACGACGGCCGCAACGGCCCAGAACCTCGCGGTGACCGCCGGGTTGCGCACCCAGTTGCTGGCGGTGGCGGCGGCCATGAACAACGTGCCGGTGTCGGGGTACACCGGTCTCGCCCCCGGCGAGACGTACTACGCCTACGACCCCGCCACCGCCACCTACTGGGCCGGTGCCGCTCTCGTCCCCAGTTCTTCGTCGACGCCGGCCCAGGTCTCAGTCCAAGACGACGGCAGCTACATCCTGTTCAGCCGAAGCGGCACCGGCCCCTGGACTGCCCAATCGGTCGGGGCGACCGGCGAAGGAGGGACGACCTGCCCGGTCGCCATCCCGCCCTCCGTCGTCGCCCTGTGGGGCTGGCCCGCCGGCACCTGCAAGCCACCCGGCGTCTGACCGGGCCCCCGGCTCGCGCCCAGCGGGCCGACCGGCTCGGCCTGGAGGGCCGCCCGACCGGGTGGCGGGCACGGCCCGGACCACGACCTCCGCCCCAACCGGGGCCGGCGAGCGACCCGTCGGGGCCGGCGTCACCCAAGCCGAGAGCCGCCGCCCGGGGCGATGAGCAGTGGCGCTCGGCGTCGGGTATCGGAACGATCGAGATGAAATTGGTCTCCGAGGCGTCGATGAGCCGGTACTGGAGCGTCCGGCTGGTCTGGTCCGGCGACGGCACCGGTCCTAGCCTCGCAGTGTCGGACCCACCGCTCCGACCGCACGACGGAGGAACCCATGGTCCAACTCGACACGCACGACGTCATCAACCAGGTCCCACCGCTGGCCGACTACGACGTCTTCGGCGCCGACCGCGTCCTGGGCGAGGCGCTCGAGCGGGAAGGCGCCTCGTGGGCCCGGGCCGAGCTCGGCACACTCGGCACGCTGGCCGGTTCGGCCTCTGCCCAAGAGCTCGGGCGGCTGGCCAACGAGCACGGCCCGGTCCTGCGCACCCACGACCGCTCCGGTCACCGGCTGGACGTCGTCGAGTACCACCCGGCGTACCACGACCTCATGGCAACGGCCATCGGCTACGGCCTGCACGCCGGGCCCTGGGCCGACTCCCAGCCCGGGGCCCATGTGGCCCGAGCGGCCAAGGTCATCGTCTGGTACCAGGTGGACGCCGGTCACATCTGCCCGGTGTCGATGACCTACGCCGTGGTCCCCGCCCTGCGCCACCAGCCCGACGTGGCAGCCGCGTGGGAACCGATGATCACCTCGACCACCTACGACCCGGCCAACCGCCCGGTGGGCGAGAAGGCCGGCGCGACCTGCGGCATGGCCCTCACCGAGAAGCAGGGCGGTTCCGACGTGCGAGCCAACACCACCCGGGCCGAGCCCGGAGGGACCGACGGCCACTACTCGCTGACCGGCCATAAGTGGTTCTGCTCGGCCCCGATGTCCGACGGCTTCTTGATGTTGGCCCAAGCGCCCGGCGGACTGAGCTGCTTCCTCGCCCCCCGCTGGCGCCTTGACGGCGGTCGCAACCCGATCCGGATCCAGCGGCTGAAGGACAAGCTCGGTGATCGTTCCAACGCCTCGAGCGAGATCGAACTGTTGGGGGCCGACGCCCAGCTGATCGGCGAGGAGGGACGGGGAGTCCGCACGATCATCGAGATGGTGAACCACACGCGGCTCGATTGTGTCCTCGGTTCGGCCTCGGTGATGCGCCAGGGTGTCGCCCAGGCCACCTGGCACGCCACCCACCGAACCGCCTTTGGCAAATTGCTCTCCGACCAGCCCCTGATGGCCAACGTGCTGGCCGACCTGGCGGTGGAGTCCGAGGCGGCGACTGTGGGGGCGCTGCGGCTGGCCCGCGCCTATGACGCGCCGGCCGGCGATGAGCACGAGACCCTTCTCCAACGCCTGTTGACCCCGGTCATCAAGTACTGGACCTGCAAGCGGGCACCCCTGCACGCGGCCGAGGCACTCGAGTGCCTCGGCGGCAACGGGTTCGTCGAGGAGTCGGTCATGCCCCGCCTCTTCCGCCAGAGCCCGGTCAATGGGGTCTGGGAGGGCTCTGGCAACGTGATCTGCCTCGACGTGCTCCGCGCGTTGGCCCGCGAGCCGCGGACCCTTGAGGCCTACTGGTCCGAGGTGGCCCTGGCCGGCAACGGGGACGCCCGCTTGGCCCGGGCGGTGGACGACCTGCACGTCGACCTGGCCGACGGGGCCAACCTCGAACCCCGGGCCCGCTCGGTGGTCGAGCGCATGGCGGTGGTCTTCCAGGCGTCGCTCCTGGTGCGCTTCGCGCCCCCGGCAGTGGCCGACGCCTTCTGCGGCTCCCGGCTCGCCGGGGCCGGCGTGTTCGGCACCCTCCCGACCGGTACCGACACCGCGGCGATCGTGGCCCGTCATGCTCCGACATGAGCGAGGACCGGCCTCCGTTTGCCCCCGTGCCCGGCGACGTGACACGGCGACGCACCCTCGGGACGATCGCTCGCGGCGGGGGGACGGCCTGATTCGAGCGGTCGGTCGGAGCCTCTCCACTAGCGAGTCGGTGCCGTCAGCGCATTCCAGGCTGCGAGGGAGTCAGTCTCTCCAGCGCGCGGTTTTCCGTTTTGCAATTTCGACAATTGAGCAAAATCGACTGTCGCGCTTCACGCCTGTCGCAAGGATGGTGCCATGGACCTCATATTCGATTACCAAGACACGACCGTCGTCCGTCTCACGGGTAATCAGACTTTCGGCGGATTCAAGCTCAATGTTGTCGCCATAACCCTTTGAACGGGGTCATCAGGTCGGCCCGCCCCCGGATAATGCGAGGCCATCCCGGAAAGTCGTAAGGACCCCGTAGACGACGTCCCTTGCGCCCACCCTCTGGGTCAGGTGCGATGGCCCTCCTCGTGACATCGAGGAGCCGGGCTTCAATCGGATTGCCCACCGGGATTGATCGATGGCCAGTCGGCGGGCCACCAGTCGCCCCGTGGGTCGGTGGTTTGCCCGACCTCAATGATGTAACCGTCGGGATCTCGGATGTAACAACGGATCTCGTACTGGTGCTGCTTCGGCGGCGTCAGGAACTGCGCACCCCGAGCGCTCCATTCGGCGTACACGGCGTTGATATCCGCGACCCGAATGTTGAGGAAGCTGCTGACCCGGTCGGGATCGCTTGGCGTCGCGAGGGTGACCGTGGGCTTGTCGTCGGTGGGGCCTCCGCCGACGTTGATGATAATGAAGCTGTTGGCGAGTGCGATATTGGTCGGCTCCGGTCCGAAGACCACGGTGCCACCGAGTACCTCGGTATAGAAGCGACGGGAGCGCTCGACGTCATCGGAGACGATGAAGTGGGTCAGTACCATTCGGTGGGCGGGCTGCGTGGGTTCGGCCATTGGCACCTCCACTCGTTGCGGCCCATGCCGCTTGCGACGGGGTCTGAAGACTTCAGTCAACCACATCTCCTCGCCCAAAGAGTCGGACTAATCGGGACGTGTGTGTTGGGCGCCAGTGGACCTGCCCCCGTTCGCCTGCCCCGACGGCCATTCGGATCTGGCTTCGGATAGGTTTTTGCGGTGCGCTGCTCGCTGCGTTGGTCTGGACCCCGAAGCTCGTGCCATGCTTAGCGGCCCTCAACGAGACGCCTGCACTTTGAGATGTCATTTGACCGGACGCCGGACAAGGAAAGGGCTAGCGAGATGAGTCGACGCGCCGCACGGGTCGGGAGTGGGGTGCTGCTGGTGGGTCTCTTGGCGGCCATCGTCCCGTCGATGGCGGCCTCGGCCGGCAGCTCCAGGTCCCAGACGTCCCACCACAAAGCGAAGAAGGGATCGTCCGAGGGCGGTTCGAGCTCGGATTTCGTGAAGGTAGGTCCGCTCGAATGCCCGGAATCGTCGATCATCACCACCGCCACCGGCACGATGTTCAAGGGACCGAACTCTCAGAATGGTGGGACGGCGGCCTGCATCTACATGGATCGAACAGGCAACGAGCTGAACGTGATTTACAGTTCGCCCAGCGAGCCCAAGAGCAAGTGGGTCGCGACCGATCCTTCAAACATCGGCCAGCCGGCGTCGGCCGTGTCGGGCTTGGGCGAGGCCGCCTTCGCAACGACCACCTACGGGCACGCCGAGGTTGATATTTACGAGTCCTCCTCAAGGGAAGTCGCCGTGACCCTCGATCCCGCCAACGGCGCCGCGGTCACACCTTCCGAGCTGACCGAGGTAGAAGCGGTCGGTCACTCCCTCGTCAAGCTGCCCTACCCGGGCTGACAGGGACGCCTACCCGATTCCGATGGAGCGACTCGGAGGTCCTCCAGACCTCGGGAAGGGGCGCGAAACGAGCACTCCACCGCTCCTCGTTCGGCGAGGCCCCACGCCGATCGGTGATCTGCCTGTTCCTGCTGGAGTTCGATGCCGGGATGGAGTGACGGTGGCCAATCCTTTGGCCACTCACGAGCGCGACACTGTGGAGATGAACGACAATGACCTGCTGGCCGAACAGCGTTCGTACTACCGAGCCCGAGCGCCCGAGTATGACGAATGGTGGCAGCGACGGGGCCGGTTCGAGCGGGGCCAGGAAGAGCTGCGCGAATGGCAGCGCCAAATAGCGGTCGTGGACGACGCCTTAACCTCCTTTGGCGCGAAAGGCTCGGTCTTGGAACTGGCCGGCGGAACTGGTTGGTGGACTGAGCGTCTCGCACGGACCGCCGACCGTCTCACCGTTGTGGATAGTTCGCCTGAGGTTCTCGCACTCAACCAGGAACGGGTGGGACGCTCGGATGTCAACTACGTCGTAGAGGATCTCTTCGATTGGCAGGCCGACGCCAAATATGACGCCGTGTTCTTCTCCTTCTGGCTTTCGCACGTTCCAAGGACCCGATTTGGCGAGTTCTGGGCCCTTGTTCACTCATGCCTCACTCCCTCGGGCCGGGCCTTCCTCGTCGACAACCGAAACGACCCGTTGCCAGACACGACTGTCAAGGATCCATTCGTCGTCGAATACGGCACCGACCTTCACCTCCGCCGCCTCAGTGACGGATCGCTGCACCGGGTGGTCAGTGTGATGTACGAGCCAGATGAGCTGCAATCACTCATCGAGGCAGAGGGCTGGACGACCGAAATCCAGGCGACCCGATGGTTCATATTCGGCTCGGCCTGCCGTCTCTGAATTGAACTACCGCCTCAGGCCGGTGCTGAAGCGAGGGTTCGTTGCTTGATGGCAGCGCTGACTATCGTTTGATGGGCGTCGAACACGGCGGCGGCACGCGCAATTGGAGGATCACGGTGTTTGGCCAAGGGGGGGACGGCGGAGGCCGAGATCGTCGAGTCGGTCTGGACGGGATACGGGCTCATGAGCAACTACGTCGCCGATGTGAAGACGCCGACGAGCAGGTCTTCCGAGTCAAGGTGGAGGATCCGACCACGCTCGCCAGCTTCTCCGAGAGGTCCGGGAAGTTCGCCCAACCTGTGGAGAGAGACGTCCACGGCGTGGAGTTCGACCGCAAGGACAAGAAAGCGTTCGAGACCACGTGCACGATCGCCCCAGCTGACGGCGAGGGGCCCAGCAGCTCGTGGCAGGTGCCTGACCAGCGCCTGCACTGCGGAGCTGCCGCCGCCCTTGGGCTCCTGGACTGCCTATCCTCACGTACCAGAGCGCCCTGGCCCGGTCATCCGGGCCGGAGACATGATTTGGCGTGGAGATTCGCAGGGCCCGCCCAACCGAAGCGGATTCTCTGGCTGCGCTCTGGATCCGATCTCGGGCAGCCTCAGTTCCATTGATTCCCCCAACCATCCACACTGATGACCAAGTACGCCGGTGGTTCAAAGAGGTAGTTCTCCCGACCCGTGATGTCTGGGTCGCTGACCGCCAGGGGGTAGCAATAGCTCTGATGGTGCTGAACCATGAATGGATCGATCAGCTCTATGTCGACCCGAGTTCGACGCGAGGCGGCATCGGAAGCAGGCTGCTCGACCAGGCAAAGAGGCAGCGACCCCACGGACTCAAACTCTGGACATTCCAGAGCAACCTCGACGCGCAACGCTTCTATGAAGAACACGGGTTCGTCGCCACTGCTGTGACGGCGGGGGTCAACGAGGAGCAAGCACCCGACGTTTGCTACGTGTGGCTGCCAGCTTCCGACACAACGACTGCCTCGTGACATATTCTGGGACGAGTGGTCGAACCGACACCTGCCCAGCTCAGTCTGACCGAGAACGAGCACTGGAGGACCGCCGTCTGGGCCCTTCGGGTGGGGTACATCGGATTGGCTGTCGCTCTCGCCGGCCTGATCATGCTGCTCTCGGGTGGCCCGTCGTGGGTCTTGGCCGTCGGGATGATCATTTGGCTCGCCGTTGTCGTCGCCACGTTGACCGGATTCCTCCTGGCCCGCCACGAGCTTCCCGGGCCGCGCCCGACGTTGTGGTCAATGCGGCTGATGCTCATCCACGACAGCGTCCGCTCACGGCCCTAGCCCGTCTGCGTCGGACAGGGGTGTCACCCACCGGTACGGGCGAGCCACCGGCGGGGGTCTCGGGTCAAATCGGGACCCCCTCCGGTCCGATCGTGACCGACGCAGCCCGGCGTCGGGCCCGGTCCCCTCAGCCGCCAAGCGCCCCGGCCGCCGCCGCCCACATGGCCCGCACCGGAGGCTCCTCGCCGGTCCAGGCCAGGATCTGGGCCGCCGCCTGATGGACAAGCATCCCGAGGCCGCCGAGGGTCGTCGCCCCGGCCGAGCGGGCCGCGGCCAGCCAGGGCGTCTCGATCGGGTAGTAGACGAGGTCGGCCACCACCTGGCCCGCCCGGAATGCCGCGGGATCGACGGCTGGGCGCTCGCCGGGGGCCGGTCCCCCGGCCATCCCCGCCGGGGTGGCGTTGACCACCAGGTCGGCACCCACCGCCTCGCCGGGTTGGCCGACCCGGCCGGCCGGCCCCGCCAGGGCCGCCGCCCAGGACGCCCGCTCGGCGCTGCGGTTGACCACCACGATCTCGGTCGCGCCGGCCTCGGCCAGGGCGAGCACCACCGCCCGGGCGGCGCCGCCGGCCCCGAGCACCACACAGCGCCGGCCGTCGGGTTCAAAACCGGCGCCCCGGCGCAGCGAGACCACGAACCCCTCGCCGTCGGTGTTGTCGCCGACCAGGCGGTCACCGCGCCGGATCACGCAATTCACGGCCTCCAGCCGGGCCGCCACCCCGGTGCGCTCGTCGACCAGCGCCGCCACGGCCGCCTTGTGGGGCATGGTGACCGACAGCCCGGCCAGGCCGAGCGAACGGGCCCCCTCCAGTGCCCCGGCCGCCCCCCCGGGGGGCACCCGGAAGCCGGTGGAGGCCCAGTCCAGGCCGAGCTCGGCGAAGGCGGTGTTGTGCAAGAGGGGCGAGAGCGAGTGCCCGACGGGGTCGCCCATCACCCCGACCAGGGTCGTCGACGGGCCGGGCCAACCGCCGGCGGGCCGCCCGGCCACCTAACCCACCCCCCGGCTCTGGGCCAGCTGCTCGTTGGCTTGCTGCTCGGCGTAGGTGTCGGCGAAGGCCTCGGTCCCCGACTTGTCGACCACGACGAAGAACAACCACTGCCCGGAGGGCGGGGTGGCGGCGGCGGCCAGCGCCGCGGACGACGGGACGCAGATCGGGGTCGGGGTCAGCCCGGCGTGGAGGTACGAGTTGTACGGCGTGTCGATCTTGAGGTCCGCCGGGGTGACGGTCCCGCCGTCTTGGCCGAGGGAGTAGAGGACGGTCGAGTCCATCTGCAACGGCGTGCCGGCGGCCAACCGGTTGTAGATGACCCGGGCCACCTGGGGCATGTTGCGGGGCAGGTACCCCTCCTTCTCGACGATGGAGGCGACGGTGATCATCTGGTAGGTACTCACCCCGAGCTTGGCCGCGGCGGCCGGGGTCACCCCGGCGGCCAGGGCCTGGCGGGTGAAGCGCTCCACCATGACGCTGAGCAGCTGCCGCTCGCTCTCGCCGTCGACCACCTCGTAGGTCCCGGTTCCCACCAGTCCCTCCAAGGTGGTGACGCCCGCCGGCTGGAACGGTGAACGGACTGTACCGCTGTTGGCCAGGGCCAAGAAGCTGCTCCCCCGCATGCCCGGGAGATCCTCCACCGCGTCGGCCACCTCTCTCAGCGTGTAGCCGGGGAGGACGTCGACGGCGAACACGTTGGGTCCCGCGTCGAGCACTTCACGGGCGGCGGAGAACGACAGGTTCTCGTGGAACTGGTAGTCGCCCGGGGTGATCGTCGGTGTCCCGTTGATCAGGAACGAGAGCCGGAAGGCGAGTGAGCTGGCGACCACCCCGTGGGCGGCCAGGTCCCCGGCCACCGCGTCGCTCCCCTCCCCCTTGGCCACGTGCACGATGACCGCCGGGCCGGGCGGTCCCGAAGGGTGGGCCTCGATCTCGTACCAGGCGACGACGGCGACCACGACCACGAGGAGGCCCGCCGCCACCCCGAGGATCCAGCGCCGCCGGCGGACGCGCCGGCGCCGTCGTTCGGCGCTTCGATCACGACGGTCCCCCGATCCGGGCGTCGGGGGCTCGGGGGTGCCGGGGCCGGGGGCCCCGGGCGGGGGCGACGCCTCGGGGCCCGGCGGCTGGTCGGCGCTCATCGGGCCGCCAGCCATGCCTCGAGGAGCACGGCGGCCGCGGCGCTGTCGACGCTGCGCCGACGCTCTCGGCTCGACGACCCGGTCTCGGCCAGCGCCGCGTCGGCCGAGACCGTGGTAAAGCGCTCGTCGAAGGTCTCCACCCGGACCCCGCGCCCGGCCAGCTCGGCGGCCAGGACCTCCGCCTCGGACGCCGCCGCCCGGGCGGCCGGCCCGCGCCGGCCGTCGAGCGAGAGCGGAAGGCCCACCACCACGACGCCGGCCGCCTCCTCGTCGACGACCGTGACGATCGCCCGGTGGTCCCGGACCGGGTCCCCGGAGCGATCGATCACCGGCCGGGGGAAGGCCATCGTGCCGGCGCTGTCACTCACCGCCACCCCGATGCGCCGGGAGCCGAGGTCCAGGGCCACCGAGCGCCGCGCCCCCCGGGGGGCGGCCCGGTGCCCGACTCAGCCACCGAGCAGGGCCCGCCGGGCCTCTCCCAGCGCCTCGTCGAGCTTGGCCGGCTCCCGGCCGCCGGCCACCGCCACCTCGGGCGACCCGCCCCCGCCACCGCCCATGAGGGCGGCCACCCGCTTGACCAGGTCACCGGCGTGGGGCTCGCCCCCGGTGGCCACGGCGATGGAGGCCTTCTTGCCGTCCGGGCTGCCCCCCACGACCGCCGCCCGCACCCCGTCGCGCCCCAGCGCCGCCTGGGCCAGGGTCCGCAGCTCGTCGGGACTCCGCTCGTCGCGCCGGGCGACGACGACCCCGTCGGTGGCGCCCGACGCCAGCTCGGACGCCTCGGCCGCGACGGCCGAGCTGCGCAGCCGGACCAGCTCCCGCTCGGCGGCGCGCTGACGCTCGAGGAGGCGGCCGAGGGCGTCGAGGACCCCGTCGGGCTCGACCTTCAACAAGGTGGCCGCTTCGGCGACCACCCCTTCACGCTGGCGGGCCCGTTCCATGGTCGACAGCCCGGTGACTGCCTCGATCCGGCGGGTGTTCGACCCGATCGATCCCTCCGAGACGATGGCGATGGGCCCGATCATCCCCAACGCATCGACGTGGGTCCCCCCGCAGAACTCGAGCGAATGGGGACCGGCCCGCACCACGCGCACCACGTCGCCGTACTTGTCCTCGAAGAAGGCCACCGCGCCCATGGCCTCGGCGTCGGCCCGGGTGGCTTCGATGGTCTCGACCGCATCGTCGGTCAGGACGTCGCCGTTGGCCTGCCCGGCCACCGCGGCCAGCTCCTCGGTGCTCGGGGCACCGGGATGGCTGAAGTCGAAGCGGAGGCGGTCGGGGGCCACCAGCGAGCCCTGCTGGCGCACGTGGTCGCCAAGGACGGCTCGCAGGGCGGCGTGCAGCAGGTGGGTCCCGGTGTGGTTGCGGCGGATGGCCTCGCGTCGCGGCCCGTCGATGGCGGCCAGGGCGTCTTGTCCGGTGAAGATCTCCCCGCTCACCCGGGCGCGGTGGGCGTGGAGACCCGGGAGGGCGGCCACGGTGTCGTAGACCTCGGCCCGGCCGGTCTCGGTAACGATGGTGCCGGTGTCGCCCACCTGGCCCCCGCCCTCGGCGTAGAAGGGACTGCGGTCCAAGAAGACCTCGGCCGTGCCCGGCTCGGTCCCGGCCAGGATCCCCACCACCCGGCTGGGCACCGCGTACGCGTCGGGGGCCCGCCCGACGAATTCGGTGGGCCCGTCGGCCTCGAGCAGGGCCCGGTAAGCCCCCTCGTCGGCCGCCGCCGGGGTCCGGGCCGCCTGGCGGGCCCGGGCCCGCTGCTCGGCCATCTGGTCGTCGAAGCGGGCCCGGTCCACCTTGACCCCGGCCTCCCCGCTCAGCTCGGTGGTGAGCTCGATCGGAAAACCATGGGTGTCGTGGAGCCCGAAAGCCACCTCGCCGGGCAGGGTGCCCAGCCCGTCGGCCTTCGCCTCGGTCAGGGCCTCGTCGAGCAGGGCCAGGCCGGTGCGCAAGGTCCGGTCGAAGCCTCGCTCCTCGCGTTCGACGACGGCCGTGATATGGCCGATGTCGCCAGCCACCTTGGGGTAGGCCCGGCCCATCACCTCGACCGTCGCCTCGGCCAGGGCCGGGGTGACCAGGTCCTCGACGTCCAGCCGGCGGGCGGTGAGCACGGCGCGGCGGATCACCCGGCGCAGCACGTAGCCCCGACCGTCGTTGGAGGGCACGACGCCGTCGGCGATGAGCATGGTGACGCACCGTCCGTGGTCGGCCAGGACCCGCAGGGCCACGTCGATCTCGGCGTCGTCGCCGTAGCGGCGCCCGGTGAGCGCCTCGGCCCGTGCGATCTCGGGGCGCAGCACGTCGGTCTCCCAGACCGCCGGGGTGTCCTGGAGGATCATGAGGATCCGCTCGAGGCCCGCCCCGGTGTCGATGTTCGGCTTGGGCAGCGGGGTCAGCGTGCCGTCGGCCTGGCGGTCGTACTGGGTGAACACCAGGTTCCACAGCTCGACGAAGCGCTCCTCGCCCCCGGCGGCCGGTCCCCCGTCGTCGCCCCACGCCGGCCCCCGGTCGTAGTAGATCTCAGAAGAGGGGCCGCAGGGCCCCGTCTCGCCCATCTCCCAGAAGTTGTCCTCGCCCAGGCGCTGGATCCGGCTGTCGGCCAGCCCCACCGTGTCCCGCCAGATGGCGGCACCCTCGTCGTCGCTCGTGTGCACGGTGGCCCACAGCCGACCGGGGTCCAGACCCAGTTCGCCGGTCACGAACTCCCAGGCCCAGGTGATCGCCTCGGTCTTGAAGTAGTCCCCGAAGCTGAAGTTGCCGAGCATTTCGAAGAACGTGAGATGCCGGGTGGTCCGGCCGATGAGCTCGATGTCGTCGTGCTTGCCCCGGATACGCACGCACTTCTGCACCGAGGTGGCCCGGGGGTAGGGCGGGATCTCCTCGCCCAGGTAGTAGGGGATGAACTGGTTCATCCCGGCGTTGGTGAACAGCGGGGCCCGGGGGTGGTGCGGGATCAGGCTGGCCGAGGGCACCACTTCGTGGCCGCGCGCCGCGAAGAAGCGCGTGAAGGCCGATCGAAGCTCGTTGGCATCCATCCTGAGGAGCCTACCGGCGGGCTCGGTCACCTCCTGGCCCCCCACCGGCCCGAACCGACCGTCCGCGCCGGCCAGCCCCGGCGTGGGACCGCCCGGTCGGGCCGGGCTGGTGCTCCAGGCTCTCCCAGAGCTCGGCCTCTGCCCGCTCCCGCTCGTCGCGTCCCTCCTCGAGGGCCCCGCGCACCCGGGCCCCGAGCTGGCGGGCCGAGTCGCGGGCCCCGGCCGCCACCTGGTGGGGAGTGAGCCGCTCGGCCGCCTGCTGGAGCCCCCGGCGCACCCGCTGCTCGGCCCACAGCGTTCCCCCCACCCCGATGACCACGCCGGTGGCCACCCACAACGGACGACGGATCACGGCCGGCGCCCAGAACCGTTGGTCGAGCCGGCGGGCGGGCGCCGGGTGGGTGGGGCCGACCCGCCGGGGGGCCCTTCGCGCAGACGCTTCAGCCCGCTGGCCGTGCCCGCCCGCAGGGCGAGCACCTTGACCACCGGGTTGGCGAAGGCCCGCTGGGCAAGCCGGGAGGCCGAGTCCACCGTGGCGGTGACCGACTCGGTGCCCTCCAAGACCGCCTCCACCCTGGCCATCTCCCCGTTGGCCTGGTCGACGGCGAGGCGGGCCTCGCTCACCAGGGGCACCGCCTCGGAGCGCAGCGCCTCCACCCCGCGCTCGAAGCGCCTCACCTGGCCGACCAGGACCACGGCGGCCACCAGGGTGACCACGGCGGCCACGCAGGCCACCACGGCGGCCACCAGGACGACGACATCGGCGGCGGACATGTCCCCGACTCTACGTGTCCGCCATGCCCACGATGGGCTCAACCAGCGCCAGGGCGCCGGTTGAGCCGAAGAAGTTGGCGTCCCCGAAGCTGAACAGCCCGCCGTCGGCGGCCACCTCCCAGTAGCCGCCGCTGTCGGGAGTTCCCAGCATGGCGACGATTGGTCGGTTCAACGGCCTGGCGCCCATCGAGCCGTAGAAGGCGGCGTCGCCGAAGCTGAACAATCCGCCGTCGGCCGCCACCTCCCAGTAGCCGTTGCCGTCGAGGGTGGGGGCGATGCCGACGATCGGCTGGTTGAGCGCCCGCCCGCCCATCGAGCCGTAGAAGGCGGCGTCGCCGAAGCTGAAGATGCCGCCGTCGGAGGCCACCTCCCAGTAGCCACCGCCGTCGGGGGTGGCCGCCAGGCCGACGATCGGGCGGTTGAGCGCCCGCCCGCCCATCGAGCCGTAGAAGGCGGCGTCGCCGAAGCTGAAGATGCCGCCGTCGGAGGCCACCTCCCAGTAGCCACCGCCGTCGGGGGTGGCCGCCAGGCCGACGATCGGGCGGTTGAGCGCCCGCCCGCCCATCGAGCCGTAGAAGGCGGCGTCGCCGAAGCTGAAGATGCCGCCGTCGGAGGCCACCTCCCAGTAGCCACCGCCGTCGGGGGTGGCCGCCAGGCCGACGATCGGGCGGTTGAGCGCCCGCCCGCCCATCGAGCCGTAGAAGGCGGCGTCGCCGAAGCTGAAGATGCCGCCGTCGGCCGCCCCAAGCCAATAGCCGAGACCGTTCCGGGGTGTCCCGAAGATGTAGCGGTCCTGGGGCACGGCGGCCGAGGTGCCGTTGGCCGTGGTGACCGTGACGTCGACGGCCAGCGGGCCCGGAGCGGGGGGAATGGCCACGGTGACCGACGTGGCCGAGTCCGACAGGATCGGCGCGCTGAGCGTCGGCCCGAAGTGCACGGCAGTGGCTCCTTGCAGCGAGGACCCGAAGATGGTCAGCGTCCCGCCTCCGCCGACCGGGCCGTTGCCGTTGCTGAGGGCGATGACCGCCGGGCAGCCGCCGGGTGGCTGGAGGTCGCCGGACAACACGACGCCGTCGGGCGAACCCCACCCGGTCGCCATGTCGTAACCGACGGTAGTCGGGTAGTGGCCCGCGTTCGCCGAGCCGGTCAAGTTGTTGTCCCCGGCGACGGTCACGTCGTGGAAGGCGGACGACCCCACCGACCCCAGGGCGTAGAGCGAGGGGTTCACCAGACCCAGGGACGACGCGCAGCCGCCGGTGGTCAGGGCGAGCAACGCCCCCCACAGCGGGGCGGCGCCGCTCGTCCCCCCGACCGGCCCCCACTGCCCGGCCCAGTAGTAGATGTAGCTGGTCCGGGGGTTCGCCGCTGCCGAGACGTCGGGCACCTCCCGGCAGTCCCCGGTGGCGTTGGCGCACGGCGCGCCCGACGAGAAGGGGTTGACGGTGCCGTTGCCGGCGGCGGCCTGCCACGCCGGCATCGGCCAGTTGGCCGAGATCCCCCCGCCCCCGGCCCCGCCCCCCTCGGCGCAGGTGGTGTTCGAGATTCCCTGGCAGTCGTTCCACACCTCCTCGCCGACCGTCGAGCCGTTCGGGAGCGACGTCCCCCCGACCCCGGTCACGTCGGGCTGGGCGGCCGGGTCCTCCACCTGGAGCTCGGTGGGGTCCGGTGGCTGGTCGATGGGGTCCCAGCAGCCCTCGGACCCCGAGTCCCCCGAGGCGGCCACCACGGTCTGGCCCTGGGCGGCCATCTCGGCGAAGACCACCGCCTCGGCCCCGGCCGCCGACCCGTCCCCGATGCCGACCGGGGTGTCCAGCGCCTCGCACTGGCCCCAGCTGGTGCTGACGATCTGGGCCGCGTCGTCGGTGGCGATGCGCTGGAGGGTGTCGAAGGGACCGGCCCCGGCCAGGTTGTCGTCGGAGTTCGGGCCCTCGTAGACCAGGATCCTCGCCTGGGGGGCCAGCGACGAGGCGTCTTCAATGTCGAGGGCCGCCTCGCCGCTGCCGGCCCCGGTGTAGCCCGCCCCCCCGTCGACCTGGACGGTCGACAGCGGGTTGTCCAGGCCGTAGCACTGGTCGAAGGCGGTGATGTCGCTGGTCAGGTGGGGCTCGAGCTCGTAAAGGGCGATGGTGACCCCGCCCCCGCCCCGACCCTCGGCGTAGAGGGGCGACAGGCCGTAGACCGTGGCCAACTGGTTCTGGGTCAGCGAGCCCCCGGCCCCGTAGGCGGCGGCAGCCGGACAGGCGACCGGCGCGGCCAGCCGGTCCGTGGTGCTCGGGCTGTTGGCCTGGGGGATCGCCGCCGGGGTGGCCTCGGACGGGGCGGTGTCGGACTGGGGGCTCTCGGACCCCGGACCGGTGCCTGTAGCCGACCCGCTGGCGGCCCGACGGCGGGTGTCGGTGCCCGAGAGGGCCAGGTTGTCGTGCCAAACCGTCAGGTTGTCTAGCCCGATCAGTGCCTGTACCTGGGGGGCCAGCGATGACGGGACGCTCGGGGCGGCGGTGTTGGCGTAGGCGGTCCGCCCCGACGCGAGGACCACGGCGCGAACCGGGGTCGCGAAGGCCTGGCCGATGGCCGGGGCCGGCCCGGTCACCGGCACCACCAGGCCGTCGGGGGTGGTGGGCCCCACCGAGAGCCCGGTGGAGCCCAACCAGGCCCGCACGGCGGCGATGCTGGCCGGGCTGGGCCCAAAGCGCGCCGCGAACTGGCCGGGTGCGAGGAACCGGTGGAACTCTGGGGACCCCGGGGTCGACACCACGTCGACGAAGTCGTCGAGGGCGGTCGGGTCGGGCATGGCCAAGACCACGTCGACGGTGAGGGACTGGGCGGCCGAGAGGGTCCCGAGGACCCGGGCCCCGGCGGGCAGCGGCGGCGTGGCCTGGACGGTGGCCCGGGCCTCGCTCGGTGTCCCGGCCGCGGCGGCCGCCACCGCGCCGGGCGCCACCAGCAGGCCGGCGGTCAGTACGGCAGCGCCTAGCGTCGTCAGGCCGAGCACCCCCTTGCTCCGGTGTGCCGTCATGGCCCCTCTCCCTCCTCGACGGGACCACGATCTCTTCGAGCGCCCCCGCCCCCGGCCGTGAGCCGGCGCAGGCGCTCGCCGAGCTCGGCCTCGGCCCCGTGGGCCGACGGCTCGTAGTAGACGTGGCCCTCGACCTCGTCGGGCCGGTAGCGCTGGGGCACCCACCCGGCGGGGTCGTCATGAGGGTAGCGGTACCCCTCCCCGTGGCCGAGGTCACCCGCCCCCCGGTAGTGGGCGTCTCGCAGGTGGATCGGCACGTCGCTGCGCGCCGCGGCGCGCACGTCGGCCCGGGCCCGGGCCAACCCGACGGTGACCCGGTTCGACTTGGGCGCCGTCGCCAGGTGGACCACCGCCTGGGCCAGGTTCAACGAGGCCTCGGGCAGCCCGACCAGCCCGACCGCCCCGGCGGCGGCCTCGGCCACCACCAGGGCGTTCGGGTCGGCCATGCCCACGTCCTCGCTGGCCAAGATGACCAGGCGACGGGCGATGAACCGGGCGTCCTCGCCGGCGTCGAGCATCCGGGCCAGCCAGTAAAGCCCGGCGTCGGGATCCGAGCCCCGGATGCTCTTGATCAGGGCGCTGGCCTGGTCGTAGTGCTCGTCGGCCCCCTGGTGGTAGAGGCGGCCGTCGCGGGCCCGCGAGACGTCGTCGAGGGTTACCCGCGGTGGTCCCGACGCGGCGTCGGGGCCGGCGGCGAGCTCGGCCCGGGCGGCGGCCAGGGCGACCGCCAGCTCCAAGGTGCCCAGGGCGGCCCGGGCGTCCCCGTCGGCCGCCGCCACCAGGGCGGCCAGCGCCTCGGGGTCGGCCTCGGCCGACTCTGCCGCCAGCCCCCGGTCGACCACCGCCGCCAGCTCGTCGGTCGAGAGCGGCTCGAGGCGCCAGAGGGTGGCCCGGCTCATGAGGGGGGCGTTGACCTCGAAGTAGGGGTTCTCGGTCGTCGCCCCGACCAGGACCACCAGCCCCTCTTCGACCGCCGGGAGGAGCACGTCCTGCTGGGCCTTGTTGAAGCGGTGGACCTCGTCGACGAACAAGATGGTGCCCCGGCCCTGCTCGCCGAGCCGGCGTCGCGCCGCCTCGAGCGCCTCGCGTACGTCTTTCACCCCCGAGGCCACCGCCGACAGGGGCACGAAGGCCTTGGCCGTGGCGTCGGCCAGCAGGCGGGCCAACGTGGTCTTCCCGGTGCCCGGCGGCCCCCACAAGATGGCCGAGCCCAGCCGGTCGCCCTCGACCAGCACCCGCAACGGGGCGCCGGGGGCGACCAGGTGGCGCTGGCCGACCACCTCGTCGAGGGTGCGGGGCCGCAATCGGGCGGCCAGGGGGGCCCCGGTGGCCAGCCGGCGTTCCGCCGCGGCGCTGAAGAGGTCCCCCTCCGGGCTCATCCCTGGCTCGGCGGCGCCGGCACCCGGATCCCCAGGTCGGCCAGGGCCCCGGGGGCCAGGGGCTTGGGGGCGCCGGTCAACGGGTCGGCGCCGGACTGGGTCTTGGGGAAGGCGATCACCTCGCGGATGTTGTCCTCTCCGCAGAAGATGGCGACCAGGCGGTCGATGCCGAAGGCGAAGCCGGCGTGGGGCGGGGCCCCGTAGCGGAAGGCGCCCAGCAAGAACCCGAAGCGGGCCTCGGCCTCGTCGTCGGTGATCCCGAGCGCCTCGAAGACGGCCCGCTGGATGTCGGCCCGGTGGATCCGCACGCTCCCCGACCCGAGCTCCCAGCCGTTCAGTACCAGGTCGTACGCCTGGGACCGCACCGCCGCGGGATCGGTCGAGAGCAGCGCCAGGTCGTCGGGGTGGGGCATGGTGAACGGGTGGTGGGCCGGCACCGGGTTGCCGGCGGTGTCGACGCCGTCGAACATCGGGAACTCGGTGACCCAGACGTAGCGGTAGGGGCCCTCGCTGACCGGCTGGGCCCCCAGGGCGAGGCGCAGCTGGCCCAGGACGCTGCAGGCCAGCCGGTACTCGTCGGAAACCACCAGGACCAGGTCACCGGATCCCGCCCCGGTGGCGGCCACGAGACCGGCGCGTTCGTCGTCCCCCAAGAAGCGATCCAGGGGGGAGTCGAGGCCGAGGGCGCCGTCGGCAGCCGTGACCTTGAACCAGGCCAGCCCCTTGGCCCCGTGGGCCTTGGCCCGGTCGACCAGGCCGTCGAGCTGGGACCGGCTCATGGCCGCCCCCCCGGTGACGCACAGGGCCTTGACGGCGTGGCGCCGGGACCCCGCACCCGGGGCGAAGGCCCGGACCTCGGTGCCGGCGAAGATCGATCCGAGGTCGACCAGTTCCATCCCAAAACGCAGGTCCGGCTTGTCCGAGCCGAAGCGGTCCATGGCCTCGGCCCAGGTCAGGGTCTCGATCGGCCCGGGGCGGACGCCGGTGGCCGCCTCGGCGGCGTCCAAGACGGCCTCGGACACGAAGCCGAGCACGTCGTCTTGGGTGACGAAGGACGCCTCCATGTCGAGCTGGGTGAACTCGAATTGCCGGTCGGCCCGCAGGTCCTCGTCGCGCAGGCACCGGGCGATCTGGTAGTAGCGGTCTAGGCCCGACACCATCAAGAGCTGCTTGGCCAGCTGGGGGCTCTGGGGCAGCACATAGAACGAACCGGGGTGCAGCCGGCTCGGGACGGCGAACTCCCGGGCCCCCTCGGGGGTGGGGGCCCACAGCAGCGGGGTCTCCACCTCGCAGAAACCCTGTCGGTCCATGGCCGCCCGGATGGCCGCGTTGACCACGGCGCGCAGCCGGAGGTTCTCTTGCATGCGCGGCCGGCGGAGGTCGACGTAGCGGTACCGGAGGCGAACCGCCTCGTCCACCTCCACCCGGTCCTCGACGCCGAACGGCGGCGGTTCGGCCGCCGACAGGACCTCCACCGTGCAGTCGCCCACCTCGAGGCGGCCGGTGGTCAACGCCGGGTTCTCCATACCCTCGGGCCGGCGGCGGACGGTGCCGGTCACGGCGATCACGAACTCGCTGCGCACGTCGACCGTGCCGTCGACCACGCACTGGACGACCCCGCTGAAGTCGCGCAGGTCGACGAAGGCCAGGTGTTCGCCGTGCTCGCGCCGGCGGCCCACCCAGCCGCAGAGGCGGACCACCGCCCCGACGTCGTCGTCGCTGAGCCGACCGCACAGGTGTGAGCGCATCGAGGTGGCGCCCACGGCGCCGCCGAGCGCGCCCTCGCCCGTGCTCACGGTTCCCCGGTCCGCGGGTCGCGCTCGACCACCACGACCTCCACCGCCGCCACCTCCCCGTCGACGCCCTCGGCCGCCAACTCGGCCGACACGGCGACGACCGCCTCGCCCAACGGCACGCTGCGCTGCCCGCCGTCACCGCGCAGCGGGCGGAGGGCCACCGTACCCGCCGCCAGCTCCTCGGGTCCGACGAGCAGCGCCACCCGGGCCCCGGAGCGGTCGGCCGCCTTGAGCTGGGACTTCATCGACCGGTCGTCGAAGGCCCGGTCGGCCCGCAACCCGGCCCGGCGTAGGGCGGCGGTGAGGTCGCGCGCCGTGGTCCCGCCGGCCACGTCGACCACGAACGCGTCGAGCGGCGTCGGGTCGACGGGGAAGACCCCCTCGGCGTCGCAGGCAGCCAGCACCCGTTCGATGCCGACCCCGAAGCCGATGCCCGGGGTGGGCGGTCCCCCGAGCATCTCGACCAGGCCGTCATAGCGCCCACCGCCACCGATGGCGTTCTCCGCCGCCTCGAGCGCACCCGAAGCGAACTCGAAGGTGGTCCGGGTGTAGTAATCGAAGCCGCGCACTAGCCGGTGGTCGATGGTGGCGGGCACCCCGAGGGCGTCGAGACCTTCGAGCACCCGGGTGAAGTGGGACCCGCACGCCTCGCAGAGGTGGTCGACGACATGGGGAGCCCCGGCGGTGGCCGCCCGGCACGACGGCTTCTTGCAGTCGAGGACCCGAAGGGGGTTGGCCTCCAGGCGGGCGGCGTGCTCGTCGCACAGCTGGTCCCGCCGGGCCGCCAGGTACTCCACCAAGAGGGCCAGGTACCCCGGACGGCACCGCCCGTCACCCATCGAGTTGATGCGCAACGAGTAGTCCGCCAGCCGAAGAGACCTGAAGAAGGCGTCGGCCAGGGCCACCACCTCCACGTCGAGGTCGGGGTCCGACGGCCCGAGCGCCTCCACCCCGACCTGGTGGTGCTGGCGGTACCGGCCGGCGGCGGGCCGCTCGTAACGGAACGAGGGCGTCACGTACCACGCTTTCCAGGGCAGGGTCGGGTGGTGCTGGACGAAGGCCCGCACCATGGGGGCGGTGCCCTCGGGCCGCAGGGCCAGCTGGCGCCCTCCCCGGTCGGTGAACTCGTACATCTCTTTGTGCACGACGTCGCTCTCGTCGCCGATCCCGCGCCGGAACACCGCCGCGTCCTCGAACATCGGCGTGTGGACCAGGCCGTAGCCGGCCCGCTCGACCTCGCCGGCGAAGCGGGCCACGAACGCCTCCCAGCGGGTGGACTCGGGCCACAGCACGTCGTGGGTGCCCCTCGGGGCACGGGCCGGGCCGCGCTCGGGCCGTTGGGGGGCGCGCGCCCAACCGTCTCGTCGACCACGCCGGACCTAGGCCTTCTTGCCGGGAAGCTGGCGGTAGGCGTCGAAGACGCCGTCGAGGTGTTTGAGCGAGGCGATCAACGACTCGAGGTGGGTCGGGTCGGCCAGCTCGACGTCGAAGGCCATCCGGCTCACCCGGTCCGGGGCGGTGGCCGTCCGGGCGGCCACGATGTTGAGGTGGTGCTCGGAGACCACCCGGCTGACGTCGGCCAGCAGCCGGGACCGGTCGAAGGCCCGCACCTCTACGGTGGCCACGAAGACCCCTTCGCCGCCCCGGTCCCACTCGACCTCGATCAGGCGCTCCTGGGAGCGCCGGGAGAGCGCCGCCGCGTTCGAGCAGTCCGACCGGTGCACCGAGACCCCCCGGCCCTGGGTGACGAAGCCCACGATCTGGTCACCGGGCACCGGGGTGCAGCAGCGGGCCAGGTGGACCATCACGTCGTCGAGGCCCTCGACGTAGACCCCGGCGGTGGACCGACGGCCGGCCCGGGGGGCCCTGACCCCGGTCGTCGCCGTGGTCGGGAGCTGCTCGGGCTCCCCCCGCGCAGCTCGCGCGAGAGCCGCTGGACGATGGACTGGGCCGACACCTGGTGCTCGCCGATGCTGGCGTAGAGGGCGTCGGCGTCGGACAGGTTCATCGACGCGGCCACCGCCACCAGCGCGCTCGAGCCGAGCACTTTTTGGAGGGGCATGCCCTCGCGACGCAGCGCCTTGGCCAGCTCCTCGCGCCCGGTCTCGATGGCATCCTCGCGTCGCTCCCGGCTGAACCACTGGCGGATCTTGTTACGCGCCCGGGGAGAGGCCACGATCTGGAGCCAGTCCCGCGAGGGGCCGGCCGTCGCCGATTTGGAAGTGAAGATCTCGACGGTGTCGGCCGAGTTCAACACCGTGTCCAGGGGGACCAGACGGCCGTTCACCCGGGCCCCGATGCAGCGGTGCCCGACCTCGGTGTGGATGGCGTAGGCGAAGTCGACCGGGGTGGAGCGGGCGGGCAGGGCGATCACCCGGCCCTTCGGGGTGAAGACGTAGACCTCGTCCTGGCCGAGGTCGAGCTTGAGTGCCTCGAGGAATTCGATCGGATCGGTCGTCTCGCGGTCGACGTCGGCGATCCGCTGCATCCAGGCCATCTCCGAGGAGGAGTCCTCCTTCTCCTTGTAGCCCCAGTGCGCGGCGATGCCGTACTCGGCCCGTCGGTGCATCTCGGTCGTGCGCACCTGCACCTCGATGGGTTTGCCGTCGAGCCCGATGACCGTCGTGTGCAGCGACTGGTAGAGGTTGAACTTCGGGGTGTTGATGTAGTCCTTAAAGCGTCCCTGGACCGGGGGCCAGATGGCGTGGATGGCACCGAGGGCGGCCCAGCAGTCCTTCTCCGAGGCGGTGACCACCCGGATGCCGACCAGGTCGTGGATGTCGTCGAACTCCTTGCCCCGGACGACCATCTTCTCGTAGATGCTCCACAGGTGCTTGGGTCGGCCGGTCACCTCGGCCTCGATGCCGGCGCCGGCCAGCCGGTCCCGAACGGCCACCAGCACCCGGGCCAGGTACTCCTCGCGCTGGGGCGCCCGGGCGGCGACCATCTGCTCGATCTCGGCGTAGCGCTTCGGGTGCAAGGTGGCGAAGGCCAGGTCCTCGAGCTGCCAGCGCACCTGCTGGACCCCGAGGCGATGGGCCAGCGGGGCGTAGACGTCGAAGGTCTCCTGGGCCGTGCGCCGCTGCTTCCACTCGGGCATGACGGCCAGGGTCCGCATGTTGTGCAGCCGGTCGGCCAGCTTGATCAGCAGGACCCGCCAGTCGTTGGCCATGGCCAGCAGCATCTTGCGGATGGTGGCGGCCTGCTGCTGCTCTTTGGAGTCGAACTGGAGCCGGTCGAGCTTGGTGACCCCGTCGACCACGTTGGCCACCGCCGGGCCGAACTCGGTGGCGATGGCCTCGAGGGTCAGGCCGGTGTCCTCCACGGCGTCGTGGAGGAGGGCGGCGGCCACGGTCTGGGCGTCGAGGCCGAGCTCGGCCACGATGGCCGCCACCGCCATCGGGTGGGTGACGTAGGGCTCGCCCGAGCGCCGGAACTGGTCGGTGTGGGCCCGGGCCGCCGCCGCGCCGGCCCGCACGATCAGGTCGGGGTCCTCACCGGGATGGCGGGCCGTGAACGCCCGCAGGGCCGGCTCGAGGAGCACCTCGAGCGCGCCGTCCCCGGCCTCGTCCTCGAAAGAAACCCGTGCCAGGGTCACCATTGATCCAGGCTAGCCGACACGCCCGTTCGTCCTGCGGCCGCCCAACGCTGCCGCTGGTCCCCGCCCGGGTGGCCGACGGCCGCTCTTCGGCCGTCGGGGCCCCGCGGGCGTGCGCTCAGCGCCGCTTCTTGCCCTTGTTCTTGGAACCCTTGCGGGGTCGGGGCGGTGGCCGGCGGGTACCCGCGGCCCCCGATCCCTTGGCGCCGCCGGCCGATCCACCCGACGACGACGGGCCGCCAGCACTCGACGGTCCACCAGCGCGCGCCGCGCCCGACGAGCGCGCCGGCGCCCGACGACGACCCGGCGGTGGCCCCCACCTTGGGCCGCGAGGCCGCCTTGGCCGCGCCGGGGCGGATGGCGCCGCTACGGGCCCCCTTCCCGGGCTTCACGGCCTTGGTGGCGGGCCGGGCCGACGCCGTGGCCGCACCGGCCAGCGCGGCGGCGGCCGAGGGGGTCAGCAGGCCCGCCCGCTCCCCCCGGGACTCGAGGCGCTGGCGGATGGTGGCGTAGCGGGGCTCGCGCTCTTTGAGCACGGCCAGGACCGGGGCGGCGATGAAGATCGACGAGTAGGCCCCGCTGATCAGACCGACGGTCAGGGCCAGGCCGTAGTCCTGCAGCGTGGTGGCCCCGAGGATCTCGGCCCCGACGATGAGCACGGCCAGTACCGGCAAGATAGCCACCAACGAGGTGTTGATCGACCGGGCCAGGGTCTGGTTCATCGAGAGGTTGATCATCTCCGAGTACGTCATCCGTCCCGAGGCGCCGAATCCCTTGGTGTTGTCCCGGACCCGGTCGAAGACGACGACGGTGTCGTAGAGCGAGTATCCGAGGATGGTCAGGATGGCAATGACCGTGTCCGGCGTGACCTGGAACCCGGCCAGCGAATAGACACCGATGGTGATCAACAGGTCGTGGACCATGGCCACGAAGGCGGCGATCGCCATCTTCGGCTCGAAGCGGAAGCTGATGTAGATGGCGACGACGATGAAGAAGACCACCAGGGCCAATAGGGCGCGTTGGGTCACCTGACCGCCCCAGGTGGGTCCAACCGAGGTCACCGACACCTCGTCGTCTGGGACGTGGGCCAGTTTGGCCAGGGAGGTCTGGACGTCGTTGCTGACCTTGACCTGCTGGGCCGCCGGGAGGCTGTTCAGGTCGGCCTGCACCTCGATCGACTGGTGGGCCCCGGTCCCGAGCAGCTCCACCGTCGGTTGGGTCAGCCCGGCCGCCTCGACTGCGTCTTGGGCCTGGGTCTGGGTGACCCCGGGAGCGGGGACGATCCAGGCCTGGCCGCCCTTGAAGTCGATGCCCAGGTTCAGCCCCCGGAAGCCGAGCGAGAGCATGCCGACGACGATGATGATGCCCGAGATCAAGAACCACCACTTCTTGCGGCCGACGAAGTCGAAGGAGGTCTCGCCGTTGTAGAGCCGCGAGATCGGGCCGGGGTGACGCTGGTGAGTCGCCTTGGCCGCCTTGAGCTCGGCCGCGTGCTCCTCCATCTCCTCGAACTCTTCGTACTCCTCCTCGTCGAGCGCCTCGTCCAGCTCCTCTTCACTCGGTTCGAGGCCGGCGTCGAGCTCCTCTTCGACCTGCTCGACGACGTCGTCGGGCGGCCCAGCACCCGAGTCGTCGAGCTCAAGGTCGCGCAGCTTCGGGTCGTTGCGCTCGACCGGGCTCATCCCTCGGCCCCCGCCGTCCGCACGGCCAAGCCGCGCGAGATGCCCATGGTCTTGCCCTCGGTCAGCCGCTCGTTGCGGCCGAGGAGGATCACCAGCGGGCGGGTGTAGAAGTAGGTGACGAAGATGTCGAGCAGCGTGGAGAGGCCGAGGAAGAAGGCGAAGCCCCTCACGTCACCGAGGGCCACGAGGTAGAGCACCACGGCTGCGGCCAACGACACCAGGTCGGCGGCGAGCACGGTCCGCCAGGCGCTCTTGAAGCCGCGGTCGACCGAGGTGCGGACGGTCCGGCCCGATCTGGTCTCGTCCTTCAGCCGCTCGAAATAGACGATGTACGAGTCGACGGTGATCCCGATGGACACGATGATGCCGGTGACCCCGGCCAGGTTGAAGCTCGGGGCCACCGCGGTATGGCCGAGCCCCGAGATGATCGACCACAAAAGGGCGGCGGTCACCGCCAGCCCCGACACCACCACGAAGCCCAAGAGCCGGTAGTAGACGATCACGTAGATCAGGACCAAGAACAGCCCGGCCAGGCCGGCGAAGAGCCCGGCCTTGAGCGAGGCCTTGCCCAAGGTGGGCGACACGGTCTGGACGGTCAGCTGGTGCAGGCGCACCGGCAGGGCGCCGAACTGCATGGCCAGGGCCAGGTTCTTGGCCTGGGCCTCGGTCATGTTGCCGCCCGAGATCTCCCCCTGGCCGCCGAAGGACGTGAACGAGCCCTGGGTGGGCTGGATGATCGGGGCCGACTGGACGACGCCGTCGAGCTCGATCGCCACCAGCTGGTGGAAGTTGTCCGAGGCCACCTTGTCCCACTCGCTCGAGCCCGGCCCGGTCAGTGTGTAGTTGACCACCCAGGCCCCGGTCTGGTCCTGCTGGGCCACGGCCGACTTCACCGCGTGGCCGCTCAACTGGGAGGGACCGAGCAGGTAGCGGCCGGTGAACCCCGAGTTGGCCAGGGGGGGCAGGATGACCGGCTTCGACGGGTCGTCGTTGTCCTGGGCGGTGGTCGGGGTCTCGAGGTAGGAGGCGTCGGCCCCGATGTTGTTCGAGGTGTAGCCGTTCTGGGCGTTCGAGTTCGGCTTCACCCCCAGGTTCGCCGCCGTCAGCTCGTACTGGCCGCAAGCCGAGCCCGAGGTTGGCAGCGGGGTCGGCGCCACCTTGGAGTCCTTCTTGGGCGCCTGGTACTGGGGGGCGTAGCACCACACCGGGCGGAAGTAGAGCTGGGCCGTCTGGCCGATGGTCTGGAGGAGCTGCTGGCCGTTCTTCACGCCGGGCACCGACACGGCGATGTTCCCGCCCTGGGTGCTGACCTCGGCCCCGGAGACCCCGAGGCCATTGACCCGGTTGTTCAAGATGGTGACGGCCTCATCCAGGTTGGCCTGGGAGGTCTTGTGGACCGGGGTGTAGACCACCGAGAGGCCGCCGGCAAGGTCCAGGCCCAGCTTGGGCGCCCAGCCGGCCGAGAGGGTGAGGGCCAGCGAGCCGAAGGCCACCACCACGACGACGACGAGGCTGACGATCAGGGACTGCTGCCGCCGGGCCTGGGCACGCGACGACGGGGGGCTCATGGGCCCGTGCCTCCGGTGGCCCTCCCGTCGGACTCGCCCTCGTCGTCGTGGGTCTCGTGCTCGTCGTCGTGCTCGTCCTGGTCGTGGTCGAGCTCGGCCTCGGCCAGGTGGTGCTCCCCGGCCGGGGCCTCGATCTTGCGCAGGATGGCGCTGCGGACCATGACGATCCGGGTGGGGGTGCCCTCGATGGAGCCCTCCTCGTTGTCCTCCCCGGTCAAGATGGTGAAGCGGTCGTCGTCCATCTCGAGGATCCGCCCCACGATGCCCCCGGCGGTGAGGACCTCGTCACCCACCCCGACCTGGGACATCGTCTCTTTGGCCTTGCGGGCCTTTTGCTGCTGGGGCCGCAGCAGCAAGAAGTAGCCGGCGGCGGCGATGACCACCAAGAAGAGCAGGAAGGTCGCCGAACTGGACTTTTTCGTCGTCGAGGACGACGAGGCCGCCAGGATGTGGAGCACGGCCAGGTGCAGGGTCATCGGCCGAGGCTCCCCCGGGCGCGTCGATGCTCGTTCAGTGCCCGCACAGGAGCGACACCCTACAGCCTGGTGGAGGCACCGGGGTCCTCGCCCCGCGGCCACCCGGGGGCCGCTCGCGGCGGGCGATTCGGTTGCACTGGCGTGCAAGGTACAACCGAATCGCAACCTGCTTACACCGACGTTGCACCAAATTTGGTTGATACTCCCCGGAGACGGTCCACGCCGACAAGTCGACCGGGCGCCCGAGGTGCTGAGGGGGGGCCTCGGACGATCGGTCCCGGCGAGGACCGGGCAGAGGGGGGTACAGGGAGAGGGGCCGGCTGAAAGCGGCGTCACCCCCGGGGGCCCGGGGTTCACCCGGGCGAGCCCCGGGGGTGACGGGCCGGACCCCCCTCTCCCCTTTTTCGCGCCCGGGAGCCGGGGTTCTCGTCGCCCGCCGCGGCCTTGGATAGGATTCGGTTGCGGCGCCGGTGCTGCGATCGACCGGGAACCCTCCCGGCCAGGGTCTCGCCGCTTGGGGATGAGTCACGTGCGCGACGGCGTCACATCGGTTCTCGCGATCGAAGACGATGCCGATATCCGGCAATTGCTGCGGGCCCTGCTGGACCGGGAGGGCTACACGGTCACCGAGGCGGCGACGGGGCGCGACGGCCTGCGGGCCTTCCACCAGGCCCGGCCCGACCTGGTCATCCTCGACGTCGGGCTGCCCGACCTCGACGGCTGGCAGGTCCTCGAGCGGATCAGGGACATGAGCGACGCCCCGGTGCTGGTCCTGACCGCCCGCTCCTCAGAGCGCGACAAGGTCCGGGGGCTCAACGCCGGCGCCGACGACTACCTGACCAAGCCCTTCAGCCGGGTCGAGCTCCTGGCCCGGCTCCAGGCGATCCGCCGCCGCCAGGTGGCCAACGCCACCCCGCGGGCCGTCTTCGACGACGGCCGGATCCGGCTCGACTTCGCCCACCAGCAGGTGACCATGGGCGGGGGCCAGATCGTGCTCACCCCGACCGAGTACCGACTGCTGTCGGCCCTGGTCCGCCACGCCGGGCAGATCCTCTCGGCCGACCAGCTCATCGAGCTGGCCTGGGACGACCCCTCCGGGCTGGCCCCGGCCCGGGTCAAGTACGCCGTCCTGCGGCTCCGGCGCAAGCTCGACTGGGACGACCCCGACGAATCGCCGCTCGAGACCGTCCGGGGTTTCGGGTACCGCTACCGGCCGCAGCGGGCGTGAACCGGCGATGACCGTCACCGGGGCCGCCGCCGAGGGGCCGGAGCTCGATCCGGCCATCACCCTCGAGCACCTGCGCGGTCCCGGCTACCCCCCCGGCTTCTACGGGACGATCCGTCAGCGCCTCCCGATCTTCGCCGCCGTCGGGGCCCTGTCGGTCCTGGCCGCCCTCATCCCGTTCCCCCACGAGCGGACGGCCGAGATCCTGGTGGCCGGGGCCCTGTTCTTCGTCCTCACGGCGGCGGCGGTGGTGCTGCCCTGGCGACGGCTCCCCGAGTGGTTCTGGCCGGTCATCCCCATCGGCTACATCGCGGTCATCGCCTTGTTGCGCGACGCGCAGGGAGGCACGATCTCGGGGCTCGAGGCCCTGTACTTCCTGCCCATCGTCTGGCTCGCCTTCTACGGCCGGCGCGAACAGCTCATCGTGGGGCTGGTCGCTGTCTTCTTGGCCATGGTCATCCCGATCCTGGTGGTGGGTCCGCCCGAGTACCCCGCCTCGGAGTGGCGGCTGGTCGTGGTCACCACGATTGTCCTCAGCCTCGTGTCCTTCTCGTTCTTGACCATGGTGACCAGGGACCGCGACTACGTCGCCGACATGGCCGAGCAGTCCCTGCTGGCCCGCCAGAACGCCCGCCAGGCCCTTGAGACCCGAGAGCAGCTGGCCTCGCTCCTGCGGGCGGCCACCGGGACGGCGGTCATCGGGGCCGACGAGAACGGCCTGGTCAGCTTCTTCTCGGCCGGGGCCCAACGGATGTTCGGCTACAGCGCCGAAGAGGTCGTCGGCACCCTGGTCATCGACCGCCGAGAGCTCTTCGAGCGCCAAGAGGACCTCGAGGCCCTGGTACGGCGGGCCCACAACCAGACCACCCCGGCCGAAGAACCGATCTGGACCTACGTCCGAAAGGACCGGGTGAAGCGCCGGTGCTCGGTGGCGATCACCTCGCAGCGGACGGTGAGCGGCCACCGGGGTTATGTCATCGTGGCCCACGACGTCACCGAGCGCGAGCAGCTCGACGTCGAGCGCGAGCGCCTGCTCGCCGTCCAGCGCGAGGTGACCCAGGTGCTGGTGGAGCAGAACCACCGGCTCCGAGAGCTGACCCAGATGAAAGACGACGTCGTGGCGACCGTCTCCCACGAGCTGCGGACGCCGCTGACCTCGATCCGCGGCTTCGTCGAGCTCTTGTTGGACGGGAAGTCCGAGGGGTTCGACCCCGAGCAGATACGGATGCTCAAGACCATCGACCGCAGTTCCCGCCAGCTCCTCCAGGTGGCCGAGGACCTGCTGGCAGACCCCGGCGGCGGCCAAGGCCTGCGGGTCAAGTTCGCGGCGACCAACCTGTCGACCCTGGCCCGAGACGCGGTCGACACGATGGCCGCCACCGCGGCCAGCCGGGACATCGGCCTGCGGCTCGTCGTCGACCGCCCGGTCATCATCCTCGGGGACAACTCGCGCCTGCACCAGCTCTTCGCCAATCTGCTGTCCAACGCCCTCAAGTTCACCCCGCCGGGCGGACGGGTCGAGGTGCAGGTAGGCGCGCTGGACCACTTCGCCCGCCTCGACGTCCTCGACACCGGGCCCGGCATCCCGACCGACCAGCGCGAGCAGCTCTTCGAGCGCTTCTACCGCCTGGCCAGCTCCACCAGCCAGGGCGTCCCGGGTACCGGCCTCGGCCTGGCCATCGCCAAGTCGGTCGTCGAGGCCCACGAGGGCACGATCCAGATCGTCGACACCCCGGGCTGGGCGACCACCTTCCGGGTCCACCTGCCCTTGGCGCAGCGCCCGGTGGTGCCGCCGCCGCCGCCCGGCGCGGCCGGGCCGGCCCCGGCCCCGCCGGGGACGCCGGCTCACACCTCGTCCTGAACGACGCCGCGGGCCCCGGCCCAGGGCGCCCCGAATGCTCAGAACAGGGGCGACTCGTCGGGCACCTCGCCCAGATGCGCGAAGGCCCGCTGGGTGGCCACCCGGCCCCGGGGGGTGCGCTGGATCAGACCCTGCTGCAACAAGAAGGGCTCGTAGGCGTCCTCGATGGTGTCGGGCTCCTCGCCCACGCACTGGCTCAAGGTGGTGAGGCCCACCGGCTTGCCCCCGAAGCGCCGGCACAGGGCGTCGAGGATCGCCCGGTCCACCTTGTCCAGGCCGAGCTCGTCCACCCCGAACAGGGCCAGTCCCTCGGCGGCCGTCGGTCCGGTGATGGCTCCGTCCCCGCGGACCTCGACGAAGTCGCGCACCCGCCGGAGGAGCCGGTTGGCCACCCGGGGCGTCCCCCGGGAGCGCTCGGCGATCCGGGTGGCCCCCTCGGCGTCCACCGTCACCCCGAGGATCCGGGCCGATCGCTCCACGATCGCCCGCAGGTCGACGGGGTCGTAGAGGTCGAGGCGGCCCACGAACCCGAAGCGGTCCCGCAGCGGCCCGGCCACCAGGCCGGTGCGGGTCGTGGCCCCGACCAGGGTGAAGCGGGGCAGGTCGAGGCGGATCGACCGAGCGGTGGGCCCCTTGCCGATCACGATGTCGAGCTTGGCGTCCTCCATGGCCGGGTAGAGGACTTCTTCGACCGAGCGGTGCAAGCGGTGGATCTCGTCGATGAACAAGACGTCGCCCTCTTGGAGGTCGGTCAGGAGGGCCGCCAGGTCTCCGGCCCGGGCCAGCACCGGCCCCGAGGTGACCCGGAACCCGACGCCCATCTCGACGGCCACGATGCCGGCCAGCGAGGTCTTCCCCAGCCCGGGTGGGCCGGCGAAGAGGAGGTGGTCGACGGCCTGGCGCCGCCGCCGGGCCGCCTGCAACACAATGCCCAGGTGCTCGACCAGCTGGGGCTGACCGACGAACTCGACGAGCGTGCGGGGCCGGAGCCCGGCCTCTTCGACCTCCTCGGCCGGCACCGCCGCCGGGTCCAGGTCGCCGACGGGCTCCGGGTCGCCCCCAGTGGTCACGTCGTCGGGTGGGCCGAGCACCTGGCGGCGTGCCCGCGGGCTCACCGGGCCGCCAGTTCGCGCAGGGCCAGCCGGAGCATCTCTTCGACCCCGAGGTCCTCGCCCAGTCCCTCCACCGCCCGGCGGATCTCCTCGGGGCCGTACCCGAGTTCGGCCAGCGCGGCGCGGGCCTCCGAGCGGGCCGAGCGGCCGGCCTCCCCGCCGAGCGGACCGGTCCCCGACAGGTCGGGCAGGTCGAGGCGGGACTTGAGGTCGATCAGGAGCCGAGCCGCCGTCTTGCGCCCGACACCGGGGACGGCGCACAGAGTGTCGACGTCGTCTTCGAGCACGGCGGTCGACAGGGCGGCCGGGGAGAGCGTCGAGAGCACGGCCAGGGCCAGGGCCGGACCGACCCCGTGCGCCCCGAGCAGCGCCTCGAAGCATCGCCGCTCGTCGTCGTGGGCGAAGCCGTAAAGGACGATGGCGTCCTCGCGGACATGGGTGTGCACGTAGAAGAACACCTGGGCGCCGGAGGGCCCAAGGCCGGCCGCCGTCCCGGTGGTCACCGCCACCCGGTAGCCGACGCCGCCGACCTCCACCACCACCTCGGCCTCGCCGGTCCGGGCGGCCAGGGTCCCCCGGAGCGAGCCGATCACCGCCCGGCCCCCGAGGACGAGGCCCGTCCGATCGCCGCGGCCAGGGCCGACCCGCCGGGACCGCTCGGGCCCGAGCCGTCCGACGCCCCCTCCACCGCCTGCCGCAGGCGGAGGCCGGTGAGATGGCAGACGGCCAGGGCCAGGGCGTCGGCCACGTCGGGCGGGCCGGGGACCTCGGGGACACCGAGGACCCGGGCCACCATCTGTTGCATCTGGTCCTTGGTCGCCCCGCCGTAGCCGACCAGGGCCTGTTTGACCTCGTTCGCCGTGTACTGGGCCACCTCGCAGCCGACCTCGGCCGCGGCGGCCAGGGCCAGCCCGCTCGCCTGGCCCACCGACATGGCAGTCCGGGCGTTCACCTGGAAGAAGACCCGCTCGACGGCCACCGCACCCGGGCGGTGCTCGGCCATCAGGGCGCGCAGCTCTTGTTGGACCGTCCACAAGCGCTCGGGGAGCGCGACACGGTGGTCGGTCTCGATCACCCCGGCCGCCACAGCGGCCATCTTCCCGGCCACCGGGTCCCGGCCCACCAGCCCGTAGCCGCAGCGGGACAGGCCCGGGTCGATTCCCAAGACGAACACGCGTTCGACTGTAGCGCCGGAGCTGGCCGGGGTGGGGGACGCCGGACGCCTCAGCGGGCCGGCGCAGGCGCCAGGACCACCCGGCGGGCCGGCACCACGGCGTCGAGCACCCCCAGGTGCACCACCCGGTAGGGCACGTGCTCCGCCGCCAGCAACGCCTCAAAGCTGGCCTCGCTGTAGGGGCCCGGGCCCACCTCGGGGTTGCTGAAGGCCTGGGCGGCGGCGGCCGTCTGGCCGGGGGCGAAGAAGAGCCACGCCGGATGGCGTGCCGCGGCCACCCTGGCTGCCATGGCCGGCCAGCGGTCGTAGTCGAGGGGCGAGGGACTCACCGCGACCCGGCCCGGAGCGAGGAAGTCGAGAACGTAGGCCGTCCAGTAGTCGCCGTAGGCGGTGGTGAGGTGCTCGGCCTCCATCCGGTCGATCACCTGGCGGGCCGGCGCGTTCGGATCGGACCATCCCGAGAAGAAGCGGGCCGGCGACACCGGGACGCCACCGCCCTCGTGGGCGGCGGCCAGAGTGGCCGCGCCCCCGAGGACGACAACCAGCGAGGCCACCACCAAGGCCACCGACGTCACGTCGCTGAGCCGGCGCGGTCCCCGGGTGGCCCGCACCATCGCCCGCTTCGACGACAAGCGGCGGCTCTCGGTACCGAGCCGCTCGGCGGCGATCGCCGGGTCGAGCGGTGGCCCAGCGAGGGCCAGGGCCAACAAGACCACCACCAGGGGTGGCAACAACAGGCCATAGCGGCCGTCGATCCAGTACGACGAGGTGGGGAAGGCCGCCGCGATGAACGGGAAGGCCACGACGGCCACGGCCGCCGCCAGCATGGGGGCGGCCGATCGGCCCCGGCGCACCGCCCAGTAGAGGGACCAGGCCGCCGCCGCCAGCACCACGACGACGCACAGCACCGACACCACCGGCCCGGCGCCGAACACCCAGGCACCGCCGGGGACGGTCCGTAGGCCGAGCTGGGTGGGCACCACGTCGTGGACGACGACCGAGAGTCTCCCGCCGTAGGTCACCCCGCCCGAGGACGGGAGGGCCCCGGGGCGCACGGACTCGAAGCCGCCCCGCACGTTGGTGTAGATCCACGGGAGCGCGCCGAGCAGGGCGCCGAGCGCGGCCAGCACGACCGGGACGTGGCTGACCGACAGCGGCGGGTCCCCGCCCTTGCGCCACAACCGTCGCCACGAGGCGACCAGCAGCACCGCTGTGGGGACCACGAAGTACACGATCTCGGGCGAGGCCCACCAGCCGAGCCCGCCGGCCAGGCCCAGCACGGCGTAGGTCCACGGGTTGGGCCGGGTCCGGTGGATCTGGAGGGCGCACCACACCATGACCAACCCGCAGACCAAGGCGGCCTCCCGGAAGCCGAACTCGTGCACCGAGTTCCACACCACCGCGTAGGGCCAGACCCAGACCAAGGCGCCGGCCAGTGCGCCGAGGCGCCCGCTCCCGGTGGCCTCGTGCACGATGGCGGCCACCACCAGGGCGGCCACCGCCACCAGGAACGACGCCGTCACGTTGAGGCCCACCGGACCCCCGTTGACCGCCTTGACGAACAGGGTCGCCAGGTAGGGCTCGAGGCCGCCGTAATGCTGACCCCAGTAGAAGGTCGAGAAGTGGCCCGAGGCGATGGCCTGGGTCATGAGGCCGACCACCGCCTCGTCGCCGAACAGCGGGAGATGGGCCAGCAGCCAGGCCCGCAGCAGGCCACCGAAGAGGGCGGCGCCGACGACGACCACCACGACGACGACCCGGGCGGTCCGGCCCAGGGCGCCGGTCCCGCTGCGGGCGTGGGCCGGCCGCGCCGGGGGCGGCGCCGTCCCGATGGCCGCCCACGGCGCCGGGGCCGCGCCAGGGGCCCGGACCCGGCCGGCAGGGGCGGCCCCGACGGGGCCCGAGGGTGCCCGAAGGTGCCGGCCGTTCCCGTCCGGGCCGTTCACAGATCGCGGCGCTCAGCCGTCGAAGCCGGCGAGGACCGCGTCGGGGATGTCGTAGTTGGCGTGGACGGCCTGGACGTCGTCGTGGTCGTCGATGGCCTCGAGCAGGCGCAGGATCTTCTTGGCCTCCACCTCGTCGCTCACCGCCACCGTCGACGTCGGCACCAAGGAGAGCTCCGCCGAGTCCACCCCGAGGCTGGCCTCCTCCAGCGCGGCGCGGACCGCGGCCAGGTCGTGGGGGGCACAGGTCAGCACCCAGTGCTCACCGTCGTCGGCCAAGTCCTCGGCCCCTGCGTCCATGGCCACCTCCATGATCTGCTCCTCGGAGAGCTCGCGGGGCAGCTCCACCAGGCCCTTGCGCTCGAACTGCCAGCTCACCGCGCCGGGCTCAGCCATCGAGCCGCCGTTACGGCTGAACAGGTTGCGCACCTCGGCGCCGGTGCGGTTCCTGTTGTCGGTCAAGGTCTCGACGATGACGGCCACCCCACCGGGCGCGTACCCCTCGTAGTTGACCGCCTCGTAGCGGACGCCTTCGAGCTCCCCACTCCCCCGCTTGATGGCCCGCTCGATGGTGTCCAGGGGGACCGAGGCGTCCCGGGCCTTCTGGTACATGGTGCGCAGCGAGGCGTTGGCGTTGATGTCGCTGCCACCTTCCCGGGCGGCGACCTCGACCTGACGGATCAGCTTGGCGAACACCTTGGCCCGCGCCTTGTCCTGCGCGCCCTTGCGGTACTTGGTGGTGGCCCACTTGGAGTGCCCCGACATCGTCCGTCCCTCTCTGCCCGGCCCTGGGCCCCCAGGCGCCGGCGCGGCTGATGCTATCGGAGCGGCTCGGGATCCCCGAGCCGACTTCCCGGCCCTTTCCCTCTACCGGGCCAACATGGTGCAGAACAGCTCGTGCACCCGTCGGTCACCGGTCAGCTCGGGGTGGAACGACGTGGCGAGCACGCTCCCCTGCCGGAGCACGACCGGATCCACCCGGCCGTCGGGCCCCGCCAGCTGGGCCAGCACCTCCACCCCGGGCCCGACCCCGGTCACCACCGGGGCCCGGATGAACACGGCCGCCATGGTGTCGGTGCCGGTCCCCAGCTCCGCGGCGAGCTTCGCCGCGTCGAGCGTGGCCTCGAACGACTCGGCCTGGCGTCCGTAGCCGTTGCGCCGCACCCTGCAGTTGAGCGCCCCGAGGCTGCGCTGGTCCGGCCGGCCGTCGAGGACCTCTTCGGCCACCAAGACAAGACCGGCGCACGTCCCGAGAACGGCCAGCCCGCCGGCCACCGCCGAGGCCAGGGGTTCGAAGAGCCCCGAGGACTGGAGAAGCATCGACAGCGTCGTGGACTCCCCACCGGGCAGCACGATCCCGCAGAGCCCCTCGAGGTCGGCCGGCCGCCGGACAACCCGGGTGGTCACCGCCAGCTCGGCGAAGGCGGCCGCGTGCTCGCGTACGTCGCCCTGGAGGGCGAGGATGCCGACGGGTCCATGGACGGCCGGCGGCGTGCCGGCTACCAACCGCGGTCGGCCAGGCGCTCGGTCAGGTCGGAGAGCTCCTGGCCGGCCATGGCGGCGCCCAGCCCCGAACTGACCTTGGCCACGTAGGCGGCGTCCTCGTAGTGGGTGGTGGCCTCGACGATCGCCCGCGCCATGCGGGCCGGGTCGCCACTCTTGAAGATGCCCGAGCCCACGAAGACGGCCTCGGCCCCGAGCTGCATCACAAGGGACGCGTCGGCCGGGGTGGCGATGCCGCCGGCGCAGAACAAGGGGACCGGCAGGCGGCCGGTCCGGGCGACCTCTTGGACCAGTCCGATCGGCGCCGTCAGCTGCTTGGCCCAGCCGTACTGCTCGGCCCCGTCGGTCCGGGTGAGACGGCCGATGTCACCAAGGATCGAGCGGAGGTGGCGGACGGCCTCGACGATGTTGCCGGTGCCGGCCTCGCCCTTGGAACGGATCATCGCCGCCCCCTCCGAGATACGGCGCAGGGCTTCGCCCAGGGTGGTGGCCCCGCACACGAACGGCACCGTGTAACCCCATTTGTCGATGTGGTAGGCCTCGTCGGCCGGGGTGAGCACCTCGCTCTCGTCGATGTAGTCGACGCCGAGTGCCTCGAGCACCTGGGCCTCGGCGAAGTGACCAATCCGAGCCTTCGCCATCACCGGGATGGTCACCGCGTGCTGGATGCCCTCGATCAGCGCCGGATCGCTCATGCGGGCCACGCCGCCGTCACGCCTGATGTCGGCCGGCACCCGCTCGAGCGCCATGACCGAGACGGCCCCGGCGTCTTCAGCGATCTTGGCCTGCTCGGGGGTCACCACGTCCATGATCACCCCGCCGCGCAGCATGTCGGCCAGACCCCGCTTCACGGTGAAGGTGCCGGTCAGGCGCGCTGGTTCTTCACCCGGCGCCGGCCCGGCGCCGATCGCCCCTGGGTCAACGGTCACAGGATCCATCCTACCGAGCACCCGAGCGGCTCCGTCCCGTCCGTCCACCTGGTGGGGCGCCGGTCTCACCACTCGCCCAACGCGGCGATCCGCACCGGGGTGGCGTCGTTCTCCCCAACCAGCGACACCCCCTGGCGACGGCCTACCATCGGATCGATCCAGATCCACCGGGTCCGGGCCAAGGGGCGCTCGGCGAAGATCGAGCCGGGCGCCGGCGCCGGACCCCGCGCCATCGCCTCCAGCGCGTCGCGGAGCCCCGGTGGGTAACGGACGGTGGCCGCGGCGACCTGGTCGGCCCGGTACTCGCGACCGGCCCCCAGCGCCGCGTGCAGCCAGCGCTCGCTCCCCCCGAGCCACGACAGCGGACCCAGGGCGGCCAGGGCCGCCACGGTGACCGCGGTGTCGTGGCGCTTCACGTGGGTCAGCTCGTGGGCCACCACGCCCTCCATCTCGATCAGGTCGAGGCGGTCGAGCAGACCGGTCGTGACGACGAGAGCGGCGTGGGAGGGGTCCCGCCCGAGCGAACAGGCGTTAGGCACCTGGTCGTCGACCACCAACAGCGCCGGGACCCGCAGGCCGAAGGTGGCACAAAGCCCTTCGACCACGTTCTCGAGGCCCGGGTCCTCACCGTCGCCCAGGGGCGTCGCACCGAGCAGGGAGCGGGCCAGCCCGTCGGCGAGCCGCCGCTGGACGGCGACGAGCACCACCAAGAGCACCGCGCCGGCCACCAGGGCGACCACCACGCCGGCCACCACGCCCAGCACCACGCCCAGGACGACACCGGCCACCACCGGTCCGGCCACGCTCAGGGCGACCGCGCGCCGCCGGTTGGCCCGGATCTCCTCGCCGGTGATCGAGAACGCCCCGGCCGGGGCCTCGGTCGGCGCCGGCGCCGCCACCTGGGTGGCCGGCTCGGCCGGGGTCCGGCGGCCCTGGCCGGCGGCGCCCGACGAGACCGGGCGTGCCGGCCGGCCCCCCGCACCCGAGCGGCCCCCCGCACCCGACCCCGCACCCGACCGGGCGCGCCCACGCCCCCCACCCGAGCCGGAACGACTGCGCCCCCCGCCCGCACCCCCACGGTTCTGCCCCCCGCCGCCGCTTTTCGACCCGCCCTGCGGGCGCCCCGAGCCCCCCCGGGCACCCGAGCGTCCGGCGCCCCCGCCGCCACGGGGCGCCGGGGCGGGCGAAGGGGTGGTGGCGTCACTCATGACCGCCCCAGGGTAGTGCCCGATCCGCCGGCGGCCCTGCCCAGCACCCGCTCGTAGAGTGCCGCGTAGCGGGCGGCCAGCCGGTTCATGGACCACTCCTGGGCCCGAGCCACCCCGGCCTCGAGGGCGGCCGGGGCGCGCCGCCCCGTGCCCGAGCCCACCTCGGCCAGGACCCCCTCGAGGGCCTTGGCCAACGCGACCGGGTCACCCGGTGGCACCAAGAGGGCCAACCCGTCGGCGGCCGCGCGGTAGCCCTCGATGTCCGAGGCGACCACCGCGGAGCGGGCCGCCATGGCCTCCACCAGCACCACACCGAACGACTCGCCCCCGAGGGAGGGCGCGCAGACGACGTCGGCGGCCCCGAGGCGGGCGAGCTTCTCCTCCTCGGAGACCACCCCCAGCCACTGGACCCGGGGCGAGGCCGGGAACCGGTTCTGCAGGGCGGCGGTGGCCGGCCCGTCGCCGGCCACCCAGAGCACGGCGTCGCCCGGGACCATGGCGAAGGCTTCCAAGAGCACCGCCAGGCCCTTGCGCTCCTCGTGGCGACCGAGGAACAGCACCGAAGGGGGACCGCCGGCCGCCGGAGGGCGCCCCGCGTACCGCTCGACCTCGACCCCGTTGAACAGCACCTCGTACTCACCGCCCATGGCCCGCCGGGCCGTGCGCGCCGCCGACTCCGACACCGCGCAGCGCGCCGCCAGGCGGCCGTTGGCCCAGCGGGCGGCCGGGGCCAACGCCCGGTACCAGCTGGTGTCCCCCGACCGGTGGTAGGTCCCGATCAACGGGACCCGGGAGCGGGCCAAGCAGGCGTAGCCGAGGGCGGGAGCCATCGGTTCGTGCAGGTGGACGAGATCGGTGTCGGCGTCACGGGTGAAGCGCAGGGCCCGCAACGCGGCGCCCGGCGAGAGCGAGACCGGGGCCACCGACCCGTTGGCCCGCAGCCCGGTCGAGCGCCCGGCCACGAAGGTGGTGCCGTGCAGGCCGAGGGGCCGGTCGTCGGCCGGGGCCACGACGTAGACGTCGACCCCGATGTCGCCCAGGGCCCGGGCCAGTCCCTCGACCTGTCCTTGGACCCCGCCGGGTCGAGAAAGGCTGTAGGGACAGACCATGGCCACCCGCACCGGGCTCACTGCCCGGGCGCCCGGTCGGCGGGCCCCGGGCCGCCAGGCGGGGCCCAGCCGGGGTCGCTCGGCCAGTTGGGCTGGAACAGGTGCCACTGCTCGGGGTTTCGCCGGATGTAGCCCTCGAAGTGACGGGCGATCTCCTGGGTGATCCGTCCCACGTCCTTGCGCAGCGGCCCGGTCCGCGCGGTGTCGATCGGGGCCGAGATCTCCCCGACGTGGTCGCGCCCGGGGCCGCTGAACACCACCGCGGTGACCAGGGCGGCCCCGGTCCGCAAGGCCAGCGTGGCCGGCCCGGCCGGGAAGGTCGTGCGTTCGCCGAAGAACTCGACCTCGACCCCGTGTCCCTGGAGGTCACGGTCGCACAGGAGGCCTACCAGCAACCCGTCGCGCAGGGCCCGCAGGACGGCGCCCCCCGAATCGTGTCCCAGCGGGACGATGGTCAGGCCCATGGCCTGGCGCTGGGCGATGAACCACTCGAAGAGCTCGGGGGGCTCGATCACCTCGGCAACCGCGGTCATCGGATAGCCGTCGGCCGCCAAGAAGGCCCCGCCCCACTCCCAGCTCCCGACGTGGGGGAGGGCCATCACGACCCCCTTGCCCTCGGCCATGGCCCCCTTGAGGTGCTCGTAGCCCGGGGCGATCCACATCCGCTGGGTGACCTCGGCCACGCTCGTCGTGGGTAGCCGGGCGCCCTCCACCCAGTAGCGGGCATAGGCGCGGAAGGCCCGGCGCGACCAGCGCCGGACCAGCTCGGGGTCGGGTGCGACCACCGGGCTGGTGCTGGCCAGCACCCGCGTCAGGTGGTGGGCCGAGATCTCCCGGGGGCCGTTGCGACGCCGGGCCATGACCTCGCCCACGACCGCCGCCGCCGCCTGGGCGGCCGGCTCAGGCAGGGCGCCGAGCAGCGTGCCGAGGGTCCGGTAGACGGCGTAGGTCGCCTTGGACTTCTCGAAACGCCCCATCGGTGGCTGGTCGGCGGGGGGTGCTCAGGCCCGGCGGCGACCGGACCCAGTGGCCCGGGCCCCGCGGCCGTTCTGGCGGTCGCGGGGCGGCCGGGCCCGGCGGGCCCGCCCGGTCCGGCTGGCCAGCGCCTCTTGGCGCCGGGCCCGCCAACGCCCCACTGGCTCGCCCGCCCGGCCCACCGTGCTGCGCGGGGCCGCGCCTTCCCGCCAGGCCCGCCAGCGCGACTCCACGCGTCCCTGGCGCCAGCGGGCTTGCCCGTCGCGGGTCGTCGACGCGGCGGCAAGGCCCGCTGCACCCTCTTCGGCCCGGAACGACGCCCGCACGTCCGCTGCGCTGCGGGCCGGGCCCTCGGCCGCCCGCCAGACCCGGACGAAGCGCCCGACGGCGGTGGCCGTGGTCAGCGCGAGGAGGACCCACAGCACCGGCACGAGCAGCCACGAGGCGAGGAAGCCGACGCCGAGGAGGATCATCCGCTCGGCCCGCTCCATGAGGCCGCCCTTGGCCGCCAATCCCAGGGCCTCGGCCTTGGCCCGCTCGTAGGAGACGAGCGAGCTGACCCCGACGATGGCCAGGGGCAGGAGGACCAGGTGCCCCTCGTGGACCGACACCAGGTACCACGCGACGCCGCCCATCACCACGATGTCGGCCACCCGGTCGGTCACCGAGTCGAAGAAGGCCCCCCGGACCGACGCCGTTCCCGCCGCCTTGGCCACCGGGCCGTCGAGCAGGTCGTGGAAGCCGGTGATGGCCAGGAGCGGCACGGCCAGCAAGAGATGCCCGGTGGCGACGGCCACCGCGGTACCGACGGCGAACACGAGCCCCGAGGCGGTCAACACGTCGGCGGTGACGCCATGGCGCACGAGGGTCTTGCCGACCGGACCGGTCGTCCGGTCCACCCCCTCGCGCCATCGGCCGTCGAACATGCCCGCTCCTTGTCTCGGCCCGATGTGTCCCGGGCCGACGTGTCCGGACCCCGGCTTCTCGGCCCGCCCTGCCGCCCCGACGGGGAGAACCGGACGGGTCCCGAGGCCCTCGGAGCCCGAGGCCCTCGAGAGGGATGAAACCCCGCTCCCGGTGGGGCTCGGGCCTCACCTCCAGGGTAGCACCGGGACCCCTGTGGCCCGGGTTGGGGCGACGCCGCGAGTGGCCCTCCCAGGCACGCCCGGGGCCGGCGCACGTATGCTCGACCGCGCGCGACGACCGACGGGCGGCCCGCCCGGTACGGCGCCGGAGGAGGTGCCAGCGTGACCCCGTCACCGTCATCGATCCGCAACGTGGCCCTGGTGGGCCACCACGGCGCCGGCAAGACCACGCTGGCCGAGGCGCTCTTGGCGTCGGCCGGGGCGATCCCCCGGCAGGGCTCCGTCGACCGTGGCACGACGGTGTGCGACTTCGAACCCGAAGAGGCGGCCCGCCAGCTGTCGGTCTCGGTGGCCATCGCCCCCTTCACGGTCGAGGGGGTGAAGGTCAACCTGCTCGACGCGCCGGGCTACGCCGACTTCGCCGCCGAGATGCGCACGGCCCTTTCCCTGAGCGACCTGGCCGTGGTGGTGGTGAGCGCGACCGACGGCGTCCAGGCCCAGACCGAGGACGCCTGGCGTGCCGCGGCGGCACTCGGGATCCCCCGGGTGATCGTCATCGACAAGCTGGACCGGGAGCGGGCCGACTTCGACCGGGTGCTGGCCGAGGTCCGCAGCGCCTTCGGGGCCGGGGTGGCCCCGGTCGAGCTGCCGATCGGCGCCGAGTCGTCGTTTCGCGGGGTGATCGACCTGCTCGACGACAGCGCCACCCTCTACGACCTCGACGGTGGGCCGCCGGCCACCGGCACCGAGGGTCCCATCCCCGAGGACCTCGTGAACACCGAGCACGAGGTCCACGAGCAGCTGGTGGAGGGCATCGTGGTGGGTGACGACGACCTGATGGCCCGCTACCTCGACGGCGAGACGATCGGGCGCGACGAGCTCGAAGCCAGCCTGGCCGGGGGGGTCGCCTCGGGCTCGGTCTTCCCGGTGCTGTGCTGCTCGGGGGCCACCGGGGTGGGAATCGACCGGCTGGCCCGCCTCCTCGTCGAGCTCGGCCCCGCCCCGGGGTCCCGGGGGGCCCTGGCCGTCACCGCCGGCGATGCCACCACCGAGGTGGCCTGCGACCCGGCGGGGCCGCCACTGGCCGTCGTCTGCAAGACCCTGGCGGACCCCCACGCCGGGCGGATCTCATTGTGCAAGGTGGTGTCGGGCACCCTGCGGCCCGACATCATCCTCACCAACCCGCGGACCCGCGACGACGAACGGCTGCACGTGCTCGAGACCCTGCGAGGGCACGAGACGGCTCCGGTCCAAGAAGCCGTGGCCGGTGACTTCGTGGCCGTGCCCCGGCTGACCAGCACCCGGACCGGCGACACGCTCGCCCCCAAGGGCACCCCGGTCGTCGTGGACCTCCCGGACCCGGACCCCCCGGCCCTGTCGGTGGCCGTCCGGCCGGCCTCGAGGGCCGACGACGACAAGCTCATGTCGGCACTGCAACGACTGGGCGAAGAGGACCCGGCCCTCACGGTGACCCGGGTGGACGAGACCCATCAGACCGTGCTCGGGGTGGCCGGTGAGGTGCACTTCGCGGTGACCCTCGAGCGCCTCGCCCGCAAATACTCGGTCAGCGTCGAGCGCGAGGACGTCCTGATCCCCTACCGCGAGACGGTCTCCAAGCCGGCGGCGGCCGAGGGCAAGCACAAGAAGCAGTCCGGCGGCCACGGCCAGTTCGGGGTCTGCCACCTGCGGATCGAACCGCTCGGGCGCGGCGGGGGCTTCGAGTTCCGCGACGAGGTGGTCGGCGGGGCCATCCCCCGCCAGTACATCCCGGCCGTCGAAAAGGGGGTGGCCGAGGCCATGGCGTCGGGCGGCGCCTTCGGGTACCCGGTGGTCGACGTCTCGGTGACCGTCGACGACGGCAAGTACCACTCGGTTGACTCCTCGGAGATGAGCTTCAAGATGGCCGGTGCCCTCGCCTTCCGCGAGGCCCTGGCTAACGCGGGCCCCGTCCTGTTGGAGCCGGTATCGCGGCTCGAGGTGACCGTCCCGACCGATCTGCAAGGCGACGTCCTCGGCGACCTGCATGCACGTCGGGCCCGCATCCAGGGCACCGACACCGACGGTGACGGATTCCAGACGGTGGTGGCCCTCGTGCCGGCGGCGGAGCTCTCACGCTACGCGGTCGACCTGCGGGCCATCACCGGCGGCCGGGGTCGCTTCCGCAGCGAACCCGACCACTACGACCAGGTGCCCGAGCACCTGGTCTCGTCGCTGTCCCGGGCTTCCGGCGCGACCGCCCACACCTAAGGGCCCGGGAGGCCCGAGACGGCGGGCGGTGCGGTTCAGGCGGGCCAGGCGGCGTGGAGGGCCGCCCAGGCGTCGGCCAGGGACTCGGGGAGGACCCGGGTGCCACCGATGCTGGTCATGAAGTTGGTGTCACCGGCCCAGCGGGGCACGGCGTGGAGGTGGAGGTGCTGGGGGATCCCGGCCCCCGCCGCCCGGCCCAGGTTGGCCCCGAGGTTGAGGCCGTCGGGCCGGTAGGCGGCCCCCAGGGCGTCCGCCGCGGCCCCGGTGGTCGCCCACAGCTCGGCGGACTCGGCCGGGGTGAGCTCGTCGAGCCCCTCCAGGTGGCGCACCGGCAGCACCAGCAGATGCCCGCTGGCGTAGGGGTAGAGGTTGAGCACGGCCAGGGTCAGCTCACCGCGCCAGACAACCCCGTTGTCCGTCGACGGTGGCCCGCTCGCCGCGATGCGACAGAACACGCAGTCGTCGGCCCCACCGGCGCGATCGGCCTCGGTGGCCCCCACCACGTACTCCCGGCGCCAGCCAGCCCACAGCTGCTCGAGCGACACCGCTCAGCCCGCCGGCGTCCCGGCGCGCTTGGCCGCCACATCGGCGGCCATCTCGGCCAGGAGGTCCTCGACCGCCACCCCACGCTCGGGCCGCTCCGAACCCCGCCGGTTCACCCCCACGGTGCCGGCGCCGACGTCGTCGTCGCCGACCACGAGCACGTAGGGGACCTTGTGCAGCTTGGCCTTGCGGATCCGGGCCTTGAGCGGCTCGTCGGCTGCGTCGGCGGCGGCCCGGAATCCCGCAGCCACCAGCCGGTCGGCCAGGGCCCGGGCGTAGGGCTCGTTCTCGTCGCGCACGGCCAGGACCCGGGCCTGCTCGGGAGCGAGCCAAGTGGGCAGGGCCCCGGCATAGTGCTCGAGCAGGACGGCGAAGAACCGCTCCACCGAGCCGAACAGGGCGCGGTGGATCATGATCGGCCGGTGCCGCTCGTTGTCGGCCCCGATGTACTCGAGCCCGAAGCGCTGGGGGAGCTGGAAGTCGAGCTGGATGGTCGACATCTGCCAGGTCCGGCCGATGGCGTCGCGGGCCTGGACCGAGATCTTGGGGCCGTAGAAGGCCCCACCCCCTTCGTCCATCACCAGCTCGAGGTCCCGGGCGCCGGCCACCGAGCGCAGGGTCTCGGTCGCCTCGTCCCACTCGGCATCGCTGCCGACGGCCTTGTCCTCCGGCTTGGTGGAGAGCTCGAGATAGAAGTCCGACAGCCCGTAGTCCTGGAGCAGGTCGAGGACGAACGTCAAGAGCGAGTCGAGCTCGGCGGCCATCTGGTCACGGGTGCAGAAGATGTGGGCATCGTCTTGGGTCATGCCGCGGACCCGGGTCAGCCCGTGCACGACGCCCGACTTCTCGTAGCGGTAGACGGTGCCGAACTCGAAGAGCCGCAGCGGCAGCTCGCGATACGAGCGCTGGCGGCTCCGGTAGATCAGGATGTGGAACGGGCAGTTCATCGGCTTGAGGTAGTAGTCGGTGCCCCCGTCGAGCTCCATCGGCGGGTACATGCTCTCGGCGAACCAGTCCAGGTGCCCCGACTCCTCGAAGAGGTCGGACTTGGTGATATGGGGCGAGTAGACGAACTCGTAGCCCCCGGCCGCGTGCTGCTGGCGCGAGTAGTCCTCCATCAGGCGGCGGACGATGCCACCCTTGGGGTGAAAGACGGCCAGGCCCGATCCGATCTCGGCCGGGAACGAGAACAGGTCGAGCTCGGCCCCGAGCTTGCGGTGGTCACGGCGCTCGGCCTCCTCCAGGCGGTGGAGGTGCTCGTTGAGGGCCTTCTCGGACTCCCAGGCGGTGCCGTAGATGCGCTGGAGCTGGGGACGCTTCTCATCTCCCCGCCAGTAGGCGCCGGCCACCCGCATCAGCTTGAAGTGGCCCAGCCGCGACGTCGACGGGACGTGGGGGCCCCGGCACAGGTCGGTGAACGTCGGCGCATTCCAGTAGGTCGAGACGACCGCTCCTGCGCCCGGGCTCCCCCCGGCCGGTCCAGCGTCCACCTCCTCTGCACCGCGCCCGACCGCCTCGATGATCTCGCGCTTGAAGGGCTGGTCACCGAAGATGGCCAGGCCCTCGTCGATGGTGTGCTCATGGCGTTCGAAGGGCTGGTCCTCGGCCATGATCTCGCGCATGGTGGCCTCGATCCGGCCGAGGTCCTCGTCGCTGAAGTGCGCCCCACCGGGCAACTCGAAGTCGTAGTAGAAGCCGTCTTCGATCACCGGGCCGATGGCGTAACGCGCGCCCGGCCACAGCCGGAGCACGGCCTGGGCCAGGACGTGGGCGGTGGAGTGGCGCAGCACCTCGCGCCCGGCCTCTTGGGTGGTGGTCACGATGGCGACCGAGGCCCCGTCGGCCAGCTCGCTCGACAGGTCGATCAGGTGGCCGTCGACCGCGGCCGCCACCGCATCTTTGGCCAAGCGGGGTCCGATCGACGACGCCAGGTCCAGAGCCGTCGAGCCGGCGGCCAACTCCTTGGTGGAGCCGTCGGGGAGCCGGACCGTCACGGTCGCCGCCATCTCGTCACCCTCCGTTCGTCGTGCCGTGTGCTGGGTCCTGCCGTGTGCTGGGTCCTGGCGTGTGCTGGGTCGTCCGTGTGCGTGTCGGCTTGGCCGGGGTCGGCGGACGGGAACCGCCGGCGGGCGGGGTCGGACGAGCCCCGCCGGGGGCCCCGGGCCATCCGGCCCGGGTCAGGCGGTCGTCGTGGAACGGCGCCGGGCGCCGTCGGGACGACGCTCCGAAGGGGTGCGGGCCGGTTCCACACCGAAGAGCGTACCGCCTGGGCGACGGCGGCCCGGGGGACGGCGGCGGACCCGGTCTCGGCCGACCGCCCCGTTCAGAGGCTGACGCCGAGCAGGGCGGCGGCCGCGGCCACCGGCTGGCCGACGGCCGCCCGCTCGTCCAGCTCGGCCAGCGCGCCGGGGGTGTCCAGGTCGTCGTCGAGACGCCAGCGCACGGCCTCGAGGGCGGGGTCCCGGCCGGTCGCTGCCGACTCCCCCCCGAACCCCGCCAGGCGGCCAGGCGGGCGGCAGCGGCCGGCAGATCGTCGGGGCCCCACTCCCAGTCCGAGCGGTAGTGATGGGCCAGCAGGGCGAGGCGGACGGCCATCGGCTCGCACTCCTTCACCAGGTCGCTCACGAAGACGAGGTTGCCGAGCGACTTGGACATCTTCTCGCCGCCCAACCCGACCAGGCCGACGTGCATCCAGTGGCTGACGAAAGGTTGGCCGGTGACCGACTCGGACTGGGCCGTCTCGCACTCGTGGTGGGGGAAGACGAGGTCTCGGCCACCCCCGTGCACGTCCACGGTCACCCCGAGCTCGCGCAGGGCCAACGCCGAGCACTCGACGTGCCAGCCCGGCCGACCCGGTCCCCAGCGCGACTCCCAGGATGGCTCATCGGCCAACGAAGGCTGCCAGAGCACGAAGTCGAGCGGGTCCCGCTTGTTGGGGTCGTCGGGGTTGCCCCCGTGCTCGGCGGCCAGGGCCAGCATCGAAAAGCGGTCCAGATGACTGAGGTCACCGAAGCCGGCGAAGCTCGAGACGTCGAAGTAGACGGCCCCGCCGGACTGGTAGGCGTTCCCCCGCTGCAAGGCGGCGCCGACCAACGACAAGATGTCCGAGATGGCCGAGGTGGCCCGCGGCTCGCTGAACACGGGCAGCAGCCCGAGCGCCTCCATGTCGCTGTCGAAGCGGGCCATCTCCTCAGCCGCCAGGTCCAGGTAGTGCACGCCGAGCTCGCGGGCCTTGCGCAGGATGTCGTCGTCGACGTCGGTGACGTTGCGCACGCACGCCGTCTCGTGACCGAGGTCGCGGAGCCGGCGCTGGAGGACGTCGAAGGCCAGGTAGACCGCGGCGTGGCCGAGATGGGCCGAGTCGTACGGAGTGATCCCGCAGGTGTAGATCTTGACCAGCGGCGGTGGTGCGAACGGAACCACCGCGCGCTTGGCCGTGTCGTAGAGCCGCATCCCCATGGCCCGCTCAGATCCCCCACAGCCGCAGGGTGCTGTGCACCCGGTGACGGATGTTGAGGGTGATGCAAACGGCGGTGAAGGCCTCGATCGCCGCCGCCTGGCTGAGGCTCCCCGCATCGAGCGGGCGCAGCCCGTCGAGGGCCTCGATCAGGGCCAAGGTGACCGAGGTGGCCTCGGGATGGTCCGAGCAGACCAGCACGTCGGCTTGGAGCCCCGAATCCAGGTCCTCCATCTCCGAAGCGGGCAGATGGTGGAGGGCGGCGGCGACCATGGCCCGGGGCGCCGCCGCGGCCACCGTCGCCGCGACCGAGCCCCGGGGCGGCACCAGGGCCAACATCTCGGGCCCCTCTTTGACCAGCGCGTTGGCCATGGAGATCACCACCTTGCCGTCGAGCGCCCCGGCCACCGAGCGCACCGTGGCCGGGGCGCTCTCCCAGGGCGTGGCCACCACGACCACCTGGCGCTCGGCCGCCCCGGCGTTGTCGGCCCCGCCGATCGGCAGGCCCCGTGCCGGCCACCGGCCGACCACGCTGGCCGCCACTTCGGCCGCCCGGGCCTCGTCGCGCGAGCCGATGGTGACGGCGACCCCGGCGGCCCCCAGTCGGGTGGCCAGCCCCCGGCCTGCCGGCCCGGTCCCCCCGAGGATCCCCACGTCTACGCCCACGGTCCTCACCTTTCCACGCCCGGCCGCCGGTGGGGTAAACCGGCCCGGTCCGGCTTGTGTTCCCGAAGTGCCGCCCTCGCGCCCAGGTGGGCCCGGTCGACGGGGCTGATCTAACGTCGGCCGCCATGGGACTCCTCGACGGCAAGCGCCTCTTGGTCACCGGCGTCCTGACCGACGCCTCCTTGGCCTTCGCCGTGGCCAAACTGGCCCAGCACGAGGGGGCCGAGGTGGTGCTCTCGGGGGCCGGGCGGGGCCTGTCGCTCACCCGCCGGACCGCCCGCAAGCTGCCCGTCGAGGCCGACGTGCTCGAGATCGACGTGACCCGCCCCGAACAGCTGGCGGCGGCCGGGGCGGCGGTCGCCGAACGCTGGGGCCGCCTGGACGGGCTGCTCCACGCCATCGGCTTCGCCCCGCCGGCGTGCCTCGGTCAGGACATGTTCGCCGCCGGCTGGCCCGAGGTGGCCGTCGCCCTCGAAGTCTCCGCCTACTCCCTCAAGGCCCTGGTCGAGGCTTTCCGTCCCCAGCTCGAGGCAGCCGGGCGTAACGGCGGGGCCTCGGTCGTGGGCCTCGACTTCGACGCCAGCGTCGCCTGGCCGCTCTACAACTGGATGGGGGTGGCCAAGGCCGCCCTCGAGTCACTCACCCGCTATCTGGCCCGCGACCTGGGCCCGGCCGGGGTGCGGGTCAACCTGGTCGGGGCCGGTCCGGTCCGCACCATGGCGGCCAAGGGCGTGCCCGGGTTCTCGGGCTTCGAGGACACCTGGGCGACCCGGGCCCCGCTCGGCTGGGACGTCCACGGCGCCGACGTGGTGGCCCGGGCCTGTGTCGCCCTCCTGTCGGACTGGTTCCCGATGACCACCGGGGAGCTGCTCCACGTGGACGGCGGCGTACACGCCGTGGGAGCCTGAGCCGTGGCCAGCCCCGAGGAGATGTCGCACACCCTGGCCCGCTACGCCGAGGCCTTCGGTTCTCGGGACCTCGAGAGCCTGGTCGGGCTGTTTACTGAGGACGCGGTACAGGCCGACCCGGCCAACGTGCCGGCCAACATCGGCCGCCAGGCCATCGGGACCTTCTTCCAGAACGCCTTCGACGCCAGCACCGCCTCGAGCTGGGAGGCCACCGCCGTCCACGTCTGCGGCAACCACATCGCGGTCGACTTCGAGGTGCAGGTGACCATGGAGGGCGGGGCCATGACGATCGTCGGGGTCGAGGTCTTCACCTTCGCCGACGACGCCCGCATCGCCGCGGTCAGCGCCTACTGGGGCGACGCCGACATCACCTTCACCCCGGCCTGAACCACCCCGGGGCCCGTCCCTACTGCTCGCCTACTGCTCGGCCAAGATGGCCGCCATCTCGGCCAGCGGGTCGCGCACGACCGGACCGGTCACCTCCACTACCGCCCGCCCGATGACGCCGTTGAAGACGAAGGGTGCCCGGTAGCCCTCACCGATGGCCGGGCCCCACTCGTACCCGCAGGTGAGTCCGGCCCCGACCCCGTTGAAGCCGGCCGGGGTGAACCGCTTGATCGGCCCGGTGGCGACGACGACCTCGTCGCACTCGAGCGTCCCGGTCCCCCCCGCCCCCTCGTCCTTCTCGAAGCGGAACCCGAGCCGGTGGGGCCCCGGGGTGAGCGGTTCGGGTGCGGCCAGGAGGTAACGGCGCTTGCCGTAGAGGTTGTGGACGTACCGCAGGTGCCCGTCGAGCAGGTGGAGGGACCACCCGCCGAGGGCCGAGCCCAGGGCCACCAGGGCCCCGGCGGCCGGCGTGTCCTCGGGCAGGGTCACGTCGATCCAGATGGCGTGCGAGCGGTTCCGCACGTTGACGGCCACGGGCTCGGGCACCTGGGCCCCCCCGGGGAAGTAGCGGTAGGTCGAACGGGCCGGGCGGTGGTCGGGCCTCGGGTGGGTGAGCACCCACAGCACCCGGTTGTCGAGCGGCAGCACGTCGTTGCGCTCGGCCTCGACCCACCAGCGCTCGACCATCTCGGCCAGCAGCTCGGGCCGCTCGGCCGCCAGGTCCACGGTCTCGGAGAGGTCCTCGGCCACGTGGTAGAGCTCCCACACGTCGTCGTCGAACGGTGCGTTGGGGTTGAGCCCGTCGTCGTAGAGCGGCCCGACCGGGTGGTAGGTCACCGCCTTCCACCCGTCGTGGTACAGGGCCCGGGACCCCAACATTTCGAAGTGCTGGGTCACGTGACGCCCCGGCTCGTCCTGGCCGTCGCGACCGAGCAGGTAGGCGAAGCTCACCCCGTCGATCGGGGACTGGGGGACCCAGTCGATGACCGGCGGCGCCTCGACCCCGCACAGCTCGAGCACGGTCGGGAGCACGTCGACGGCGTGGGCGAACTGGTGGCGGACGACCCCGGTGGCCAGCGGACCGGCGGGCCAGTGCACGATGCACGGGTCGGCCACCCCGCCCTCGTGGACCTCGCGCTTCCAGCGCTTGAACGGCGTGTTGCCGGCCATCGTCCATCCCCACGGGTAGTTGTTGTGGGTGAGCGGACCGCCGATCTCCTCGAGCCGCTCGTGCATCTCGCGCAGCCCGGCCGGGTCGAGGTTGGAGAGGCGGACGTCGTTGATCGACCCCTCGGGTCCGCCTTCGGCGCTGGCCCCGTTGTCCGAGACGACCATGAGCAGGGTCCGGTCGAGCTCGCCCAGGTCGTCGAGGAAGGCCACCAGCCGGCCCAGCTGGTCGTCGGTGTAGGACAAGAAGCCGGCGAAGCACTCCATGAAGCGGGCGGCCAGCTCCTTTTGGTCGGCCCCGAGCCGGTCCCAGGCCGGCACCCACGCCGGGCGCGGCGACAGGGCGGTGCCCGGAGGGATCACCCCGAGCTCGAGCTGGCGGGCGTGGGCCCGGACCCGCCACTCGTCCCAGCCGCCGTCGAAGCGCCCCCGGTAGCGATCGATCCACGGGCGGGGGGCCTGGTGGGGCGAGTGGCAGGCCCCGGTGCAGCAGTACAAGAAGAACGGCTGCTCGGCCTCCACCGCCCGCAGGTCGCCCACGAAGCCGATGGCCCGGTCGACCAGGTCGGCGCTCAGGTGGTATTCGTCGCTCGGCCCCTGGGGGGGCTGGACGGAGTGGTTGTCGTGGTAGAGGGCGGGGACGAACTGGTGGGTCTCGCCGCCGTGGAACCCGTACCACCGGTCGAACCCCCGCCCGAGGGGCCAGGTGGCCCGCGAGGCCGCCATCGACGTCTCGTCCTCGGGGGTCAGGTGCCACTTGCCCACCGCGTAGCTGGCGTAGCCGGTGCTCCGGAGGATCTCGGAGAGGTAGCCGTTCTCCCGGGGCGCCTTGCCCCAGTAGCCGGGGAACCCGCTGGCCAGGTCGGCCACCCGGCCCATGCCGCTGCGGTGGTGGTTGCGCCCGGTGAGCAGGCAGGCCCGGGTGGGCGAGCACAGTGCGGTGGTGTGGAAGTTGGCCAGCTGGACCCCACCGGCGGCCAGCCGGTCGATGGTCGGCGTGGCGATGTCCGAGCCGTAGCAGCCGAGCTGCGCGAACCCGACGTCGTCGAGGACGACGAGCACCACGTTGGGCGCCCCCTCGGGCGGCACCGGCTCGGGGGGCCACCAGGGCTCCGAGTCACGCCAGTCCCGTCCGATCCGCCCACCGAATTCCCTTGCCGTCATGGATCACTCCTTCCCGGCGCCAGCATGCCATCGACCGGCTCGGCCCGGCCGCTGGAGTGCCGCCCGGGTGGCTCGGCCGGCGGACCGGGCCGGGTGGGCCACCGGTAGGCTCGACACGACGTGAGACGACACGAGGGTCACGGTGCCACCTCCGGGTAGGGGCGGGATGGGCGGCGGGGGCTGGATGGGCATGCGCTCGTTCCGCCAGGACCGCTCCGTCCTCCATCACCGGGTCAAGAAGGGCACCACCCGGCGGATGCTCCAGTTCTCGGTCCCCTACCGGCGGATCCTGGTCTTCTTCCTGGTCGTGGTCGTCATCGACGCCGCGGTGGCCGGGATCAACCCCCTGGTCCTGCGGGCCCTGATCGACAAGGGCATCCTGGCCAAGAACTCCACCCTCGTCGTCCAGCTCGCCCTTCTGGCCGGCGGCCTGGCCATCGTCGACGCCGGCCTCTCGCTCTACGAGCGCCGGGTGTCGGCCCTGGTCGGCGAGGGCCTGATCTACGACATGCGATCCAAGGTGTTCCGCCACATCCAACGGATGCCGCTGGCCTTTTTCACCCGGACCCAGACCGGTGCCCTGGTGAGCCGGCTCAACAACGACGTCATCGGGGCCCAGCAGGCCTTCACCGACCTGCTGTCCAACGTCGTCGGCAACCTGGTCACCGTCGTCATCGTGCTCGTCTTCATGTTCATCCTCAGCTGGCAGATCACCCTGATGGCCCTCGTCCTTTTGCCCATCTTCTTGATTCCCGCCCGCATCGTCGGGCGCAAGCTCGGGGCCATGACCCATGAGGGGTACAACCTCAACGCCGAGATGAACATGGTCATGAACGAGCGGTTCAACGTGTCGGGGGCCATGCTGGTCAAGCTCTTCGGTCGGCGCGAGGAGGAGGCCGAGTCCTTCGAGAAGAAGGCGTCGCGGGTCCGCGACATCGGGGTGGCCCAGGCCCTCTACGCCCGCCTCTTCATGGTGGCCTTGACCCTGACCGCCGCCTTGGCCACGGCCTTCGCCTACGGGTTCGGCGGGGTGGAGGCGGTGAACGGCACCCTGGCCGTCGGCACCGTGGTCGCCCTGACCGCCTACCTGGCCCGCCTCTACGCGCCGCTGACCCAGCTCTCCAACGTGAACCTCGACGTCATGACCGCCCTGGTCTCTTTCGAACGGGTCTTCGAGGTCCTCGACCTGGTCCCGATGATCCAAGAGAGCCCCGATGCGGTGGCCATCCCCCGCGGACCCGCCGCCATCGAGTTCGACCACGTCGACTTCTCCTACCCGAGTGCCGAGGACGTCTCGCTGGCCTCCCTCGAAGCGGTGGCCGTCCTGGAGGCCCCCGAGCGCCACCCGGTGCTCCACGACGTGTCCTTCCGGGTGGAGCCGGGCCAGATGGCGGCCCTGGTCGGACCGTCGGGCGCCGGCAAGACCACCATCTCGAACCTAGTCCCGCGCCTCTACGACGTCTCGGGTGGCGCGGTGAGGATCCACGGGATCGACGTCCGGGCGGCCACCGAGGAGTCCCTGCGCGACGCCGTCGGGGTGGTGACCCAGGACCCGCACCTCTTCCACGAGACCCTGCGGGCCAACCTCGTCTACGCCCGGCCCGAGGCCACCGACGAGCAGCTCTTCGACGCCCTGGAGCGGGCCCAGATCCTCCCCCTGGTGGCTTCCCTGCCCGACGGGCTCGACACCGTGGTCGGCGAGCGCGGCTACCGCTTGTCGGGGGGCGAGAAGCAGCGGGTCGCCCTGGCCCGCCTGATCCTCAAGGCCCCCGACGTGGTGGTGCTCGACGAGGCCACCGCCCATCTCGACTCGGAGTCCGAGGCGGCGGTCCAAGAGGCGCTCCGGATCACCCTGGCCGGGCGGACGTCACTGGTCATCGCCCACCGCCTCTCGACCGTGCGCGAGGCGGACGTGCTGTTGGTGATCGACGGCGGCCGGGTGGTCGAGCGGGGAACCCATCGCGAGCTGCTGGCCCTGGGCGGGGTGTACGCCGAGCTCTACCGCACCCAGTTCGCCGACCAGGTCGAGGCGCCGACGCCGCCCCTCGAGCACACCGTGTGACCCGTTGACCGACCGGAGAAAGGCCCGCCAATGACCCCAGCCGAGCTCCTGAGCGACGCCTTCGGGCGCGTCCACGACGTCGTCCACCACACGGTCGACGGCCTGTCGGCCGACCAGCTGGCCTTCCGGGCGGGACCCGAGGCCAACTCCATCGCCTGGCTGGTCTGGCACCTGACCCGGATCCAAGACGACCACCTGGCCGACGTGGCCGGCACCGAGCAGGTCTGGACGGCCAAGGGCTGGCAGGAGCGCTTCGCCCTGCCCTTCGACGCCGCCGAGACCGGCTACGGTCACGGCCCCGACGACGTGGCCGCGGTCAGGGTCGACGCCGCCGAGCTGCTCACCGGCTACCACGACGAGGTCCTGGCGGCGACCCGCCGCTACCTGGCCACCGTGGACGAGCGGGACCTCGACCGCGTCGTCGACCGGGCCTGGGACCCGCCGGTGACCCTCGGGGTTCGGTTCGTGAGCGTGATCGCCGACGACCTCCAGCACGCCGGCCAGGCGGCCTACCTACGGGGGCTGGCCGAGCGGGCCTGACCCGCACCCCGCTAGCCGCGCCCAGGATCACCGAGGAAGTCGAGCACCTGGGCCCGGCGGCGCCGGAGCAGCCACGTGCCCACCCGGTGGCCGCCCCACCACGCCAGCCCGGCGATCCCACAGGCCAGGGCGATCCCCCAGCCGAGGTCATTGCTGGGCAGGCGCTTGGACAGACCGCCCTTCGCCGTGAAACCCCAGAGCGCGAGTGACGGGAGCATCAAGAGCACACCGAGCGCCGGGACCAGGCCGTAGGGGGTGACGACGAGCGCCAACCAGCGAACCAGCATGCGGCGGCGGGGCACCCGGTGCTCCCAGCGGAATCGGAGCGGCATCGGGTGGTACGGGAACCGGATCCCCACCAGGTTAGAAAGACCGAGCACCCCGAGCGGCACCAGACCGAGCCACACGATGGTGTACAAGGTGGCGAGCAGGTCGCGCTCGTAGAGGCCGATGGCGAAGGCCACCACCACGCAGATGGGCGTGACCAGAATCCAAAGAACGATGTTCTTGGCGTAGAGCAGTCGTCGTTGGATCACCGGATCGTCGATGGCGGCGATGACCCGGAGGCGGTCGGGCCCGAGCACGTTGGTGGCCGGGACGTCGGAGTACATCCAAAAGGCGAGCACAACGGCAAAGGCCAGCGTCCCGTGGAAGGTGAACAACTTGTCCTTCAACGAAGCCGGGAGGAAGAACCAGGCCGACGTCATGAGCGCCCCGTTCACCGCGACAACGGTCGGGGTCTCGAAGGGCGGCTGGAAGGCGCTCCGGAATTCCTCTCGGACCGCCTGGCGCAGCGTCGGCGCGGTGCTGTCCTCAGCAGTCAGGACGCACCGATCCGTTGACGGGCCTGGCCCCGCGAGGCCGCCCCCATGATGAGGCGGACCACCACGGCGATCACGGCGAGGTCGGCCAGCATCTGGACGGTGACCACGAGCCGAGCGGCATCGGTCTTCGCCGTGATGTCGCCGAAACCGACGGTGGAGAACACCGTGACAGTGAAGTACAGCGCCGACGTCCGGTCGAGCGGACCGCCGAACGACGCCGGATCCGAGTGGGAGAGGGTGAGGTAGATCCAGGCGAACAGGACGATGAACAGCGGGATGATGGTTGCCATGGCCAGGCCGGCGCGCAGCACCGGGTGGTCGTGATTGACGATGGCCTGCACCTCGTAGATGAGATCGGCGACCACGATCGCCAGGGCCACGACGAGACGCAGGAGCACCGACTGGTGCGGCCGGTGCTCGATCGGCAGCTCGTAGTACAGCGCCAGGAGGACGGCGCAGGTGGCGAGCGCCCTGAGCGCGGTCCTGGCGAGACTCGAGCGTTCGAGGCTCTCAAGGCCGCCGATGTCCACCGCGGCAATCCTCTCGCACCACCGCCACCAATGCGTGGACCGTCGTCACCGACCGCCCCGGGCAGCCCTTGCCTGGCCTCCCCGGCGGCACCGGGGCAGGCATCGGCGCCAACCGGCCCCCGTCAGTCGGGCATGGTCCGGGCGGCCAGGCCCGGGAACACCCGGGCCACCTTGCCCAGCAGGTAGTCGCCGTAGGTGCCCGAGAACCCGTGGACGCTGGTGTGGTCCCAGCGTCCGGCGGCCTCCTCGTCGGTCGGCCGGGGCACCACCGGGAGCCGCTCGACGACGGCGTCGAAACCCGGGTCGAGGAACAGCGGGTACGACAGGCGGTCCTCGCCGGTGTCGAGGACCCGGTGGGGCGTGGACCGGTACCGGCCCCCGGTCAGCCGCTCGACCATGTCGCCCAGGTTGCACACGATGGCCCCGTCGAGCGGTGGTGCTTCGACCCAGCCCCGCGGCGTGCGGACCTCGAGCCCGGGTTGGTCGGTCCCGAGCAGGGTCACCAACCCGTAGTCGGTGTGCTCCCCCACCCCCCACCCCGCCCCGGTCGAGGCCGGGGGGTAGTGGAAGATCCGGAACAGGACCACCGGGTCTGTCGTCAGGCGCTCACTGAACCAGGTCCGCTCCAGGCCCAGTGCCACCGCCATGGCCCCGAGGACGGTCTGGCCCAACCGGGTCAGCTGGTCCATGTAGCCGAGCACCACCTCGCGCAGGTCCGGCGGGCGGGCCGGGAACAGGTTGGGCCCGTGCAGCGGCCGGCGGGCGAGGACCCTCGGGTCGTCGGGGCTGAGCTCGGTCCCGAAGTACAGACCCTCCTTTCGGTCCGGCACCCCCCCGGTCAGTTCGGCGCCCAGCGGGAACCACCCCCGCCAGGCCGTCCCGGCCCGCTCCATGGCGACGTCGGACTTCTCCTGGTCGCTCAGGGCGAAGAAGGCCCGGGCCAGTCCCTCGAGCCTTGTCCCCAGGGTCGGGTCGACCCCGTGACCCGTCAGGTAGAAGAAGCCGAAGCGCCGACAGGCGGCGTCGATCGCCGACGCCACACCCCCGACCTCGCCGCCGTCGAGCAGCGGGCGGAGGTCGACGACCGGCAGCTCACCCATCGCGCCCGGGCGGTCGGTCCCCATCAGGGGCGCTTGAGCACCGCCGCCAGCTGCTCGGCCACCGGCACGAACTCGGGCATGACGAAGTCCCGGCGCAACCAGTTCCCCCCGTCGACCACCAGGGTATGGCCGGTGACGAAGGCCGCGTAGGGCGAGCACAGCCAGGCCACGGCCCAGCCCAGCTCGTGCAGGCGCCCCAGTCGCCCGGCCGGCGAACGGCGGGCGTCGACCTGCTCGCCCTCGGGACGCAGGGCTTTGAGGTCCTCGCGCATGTCCTCGTGGGGGAAGAGTCCCGGCGCCAGGGCGTTGACCCGCACCCCGTCGGGTGCCCACTCCACCGCCAGCGACTTGGTGAGGTTCCCCACCCCGGCCTTGGCCGCCGCCGAGTGGGCCATCCCGGGCCCGCCGGTGAACGACTGGGTCGCCAAGATATTGCAGATGGCACCGGGCTGGCCGGCCGCCTTGGCCCGGCGGTGGAGTTCCTGGCTGCAGAAGAAGGTGCCGTCCAGGACGATGCGGGCCACCGCCCGCCAGGCGTTGGGGCTCATGTCCTGGGCCAGGACCGGGAAGTTCGCCGCGGCGTTGTTGACCAGGACCCGGGCCGGGCCGAGGGCCCCTTCGAGCTGGTCGAACGCCGCGGCCACCTGGTCGGCCTCGCGGATGTCGGCGCCGGCGTGCGCCGCCCGGCCGCCCACCGCCTCGACGGCGGCCACCCCGGCCAGGCGGTGCTCCTCGCGCCGGGACAGGACCCCGATCGCCGCCCCGGCCCGAGCCAGCTCGACGGCGATGGCCCGGCCGAGACCGGTGCCGCCACCGGTCACGATGGCCGTGGTGCCGGCGAAGGTGCCCTCGGGCAGCATCGCCCCACCGGCGGGGGGCGGCTCGGCCAGGCCGCTCACTTGCCCTCGAAACGGACGGGTTCTTTCTTCGCCTTGGCCGCGTACCCCGCCGGCATGTCGTCGGAGACGAACTCGACCGACGCGCTCATGGCCTCGAATTTCAGCGCCTCGGCCAGGCCCCGGTAGCTGAAGGCGTCCACCGTCCGCTTGATGCTCTGCACGGCCAACGGCGCGTTGGCGGCGATCTCGGTGGCGATCCCCATCGCCGTGGGGAGGAGGTCGTCGGGGGTGGTGACCTGCTGGACGATCCCCAGGCGTTCGGCCGTCGACGCGTCGATGCGACGGCCGGTGAAGGCCAGCAGCTTGGCCCACCCGGCACCCACCTCGTGGGCCAGCCGCAGGTCGCCCCCGGCGTCGATCGAGACCCCGACCGTGGCCTCGGGGAGGGCGAAGACGGCGTTGTCGGCCGCCACCCTGATGTCGGCCATCAGGGCCAGCTCGAAGCCGAAGCCGAGGCAGTAACCCTGCACGGCGCACACGATGGGCTGGGGCAGCTCGGAGAAGACCCGGAAGCGCTCGTGGACCCAGCGGATGCCCTCGTAGTAGTTGCGGACTTTCTCGGCCGGTGAGCGCCCGGTCACCCTGTCCTCGGGCATGCCCAGATCCACCCCGGCGCAGAAGGCCCGGCCCTCGCCCCGGACCACGAGCACCCTGACCCGGTCGTCGAAGCGGATCTGGTCCGCCCTCGCCCCGAGCTGGCGGGACGCCTCCCAGCTCCACGCGTTGAGCTTGTCCGGCCGGTCCAAGGTGAGCACCCCGATGCCCTCGTCCACCTCGAGGCGCAGCTGCCACTCGTCCTCGGCGATCACCGGCGATGTCCGGAATGGCATGGATCCTCCGTCTCGGTGGCCCGGGCCGGGCCGCTCGGGCCGCCCGCAGGGCGACCGGGGCCCGAGTATCGCACCGCCCCCGGCGCCGGCGCCGCTGGGCACCCCGGGGGCCGCCGCTGGGCACCGCCCCCCGGGCGAATTAGAATCGGTTCTCGTTTCGGCCTCCCGGCCGGATCCGATCCGGAGGTACCCCGTGCACAACGAGCTCTGCGAACGGCTGGGCATCGAGTTCCCCATCTTCGCCTTCACCCACTGCCGCGACGTGGTCGCCGCCGTCAGCAACGCCGGGGGCCTGGGCGTCCTGGGGGCGGTCGGCTTCAGCGCCGAGGAGCTCGAGACCGAGCTGGCCTGGCTCGACGAGCACGTGGGCGACCACCCCTACGGCGTCGACATCGTGATTCCGGGCAAGTACGAGGGCATGGGCGAGCTGGACCCGGTGAAGCTCGAGGCCGAGCTCAAGGCCATGGTCCCCGAGGGCCACCGCACGTTCACCAAGACCCTGCTGGCCGAGCACGGCGTCCCCGAGCTCCCCGGGGGGCCCCGCCGCGAGCTGCTGGGCTGGACGGCCGCCACGGCCGCCCCCCAGGTCGAGGTCATCCTCACGCACCCCAAGGTCAAGCTGGTGGCCAACGCTCTCGGCACCCCGCCCGACGACGTCATCGAGCACGTCCACTCCACCGGCCGCCTCGTCGCCGCGCTGGCCGGGTCGGTCAAGCACGCCCTCAACCACAAGAACGCCGGGGTCGACATCGTGATCTGCCAGGGCAGCGAGGGTGGCGGGCACACCGGCGACGTCGGGAGCATCGTGCTGTGGCCCGAGGTCATCGACGCCGTCGCCCCACTGCCGGTGCTCGCGGCGGGGGGCATCGGCAGCGGGCGGCAGATGGCGGCGGCCATGGTCATGGGTGCGGCCGGGGTGTGGACCGGCTCGCTCTGGCTGACCGTGGAGGAAGCCGACGTCCCGCCGGCGCAGATGGAGACGTACCTGTCGGCCACCAGCCGCGACACCGTCCGCTCGCGCTCGTTCACCGGCAAGCCGTGCCGGCTGATCCGCAACGACTGGACCGACGCCTGGGAGAAGCCCGACACCCCCGACCCCCTGCCGATGCCCCTGCAGATGATGGTGGCCATCGAGGCGGTGTCGCGCGGCCACGCCTACCCCGAGCAAGCCAAGAAGGTGAGCTTCAACCCGGCCGGCCAGGTCATCGGGCGGGCCACCAAGGTCCGCAAGTCCCGCGACGTCATCTTGGAGATGGTCGACGAGTACATCGACGCGGTGGGCAAGGTGAGCCTGGTCGACGACTGAGGCCGGCCGCTGAGGTGCCCCGGCCCACCGGCGGTAGCGCGCCCTGCGCCCCGGCGGTGGCCTAGCCTCGGCCGGGTTCGCGCGCTTCGGCCGACGGGGCGGAGGGGATCGGGGGCGACCATGGACCTGCACGAGGCGCTGTACACGACCCGGGCCATGCGCCGGGTTCGGCCCGACCCGATCCCCCTCGAAGTCCAGTCCCGCATCCTCGACGCCGCCATCCGGGCCCCGAGTGGCGGCAACCAGCAGAACTGGCGGTTCCTCCTGGTCGACGACCCGTCCATCCGAGCAGTCCTCGGCCCCCTCTACCGCGACGCGTTGGCCCAGCTCTGGGAGACCATCTACGCCCCCCAGCTGGCGTCGGCCCGGGAGCATCCCGACGAGCCGGCCAGCGTGCGCTTCGAGAAGGTCGCCCGCTCGGCCCAGTGGTTGGCCGACCACTTCGAGCAGGTACCGCTCTTGCTCTTCCCCTTCTGCCAGTACGACCCGACCGGCGGCTCCATCTACCCCGCCGTCTGGAGTGCCATGCTGGCCGCCCGGGCCGAGGGCGTGGGCAGCTGCCTCACGGTGGTCCTCGGGGTCTTCCACCTGGCCGAGACGCTCGAGGCCCTCGGGGTGCCCGACGACGAGGGCTGGCAGCTCGCCGGGTGCGTCAGCTTCGGCTACCCCACCGGCCGCTGGGGCACCGCCGAGCGGCGGCCGGTCGCCGAGGTCACCTACCGCAACCACTGGGGAGGCCCCCCGGGCCTCCACGTCGGCGAACCTCTCTGGCCCGGACGGGCCTGAGACCTGGTGCGGCGGCCGCTCAGCGCCCGCTCGGGGCTCAGCGCGCTGGGAATCGTCGCCCTGGCGGCCGTGGCCACCGGGGTGGGGCTGGCCACGGCCCCGGGCCCGGCCGGGGTGGCCTGGCCGGCGTCGGTCGCCCCGATCGCCGCCTTCGTCAGCAGCGATCGTGGCCTCGCCTTCAAGCGGGTGGTCCCGGTGCACCTGATGAGCCCGAGGGCTTTCGACGCCCGGATCGCCGCCCAGGACGCCGGCGTGGGCGCGGGGCAACTGGCCGACGACCGGCACACGGCGTCGGAGTACCGGGCCCTCGGGCTGTTGGCCGGCTCGGTGAACTTGGTCCGGGCCGAGGCCTCCGAGGACGCCGGAACCGTGCTCGGCTACTACGACTCGGGCACCAAGGCCCTCTACGTGCGGGGTTCAGACCTGACCCCCGAGGTCCGGGTGACCATCGCCCACGAGCTCACCCACGCCCTCCAGGACCAGTATTTCGGGCTGGACCGGCTCGACTCGCAGGCCACGACGAACGGGGAGCAGAACGCGCTCAGCGCGCTCGAGGAGGGCGACGCCGTCCTCGACGAGGGCGACTACCTCAACTCGCTGCCGCTCTCCCAGCAACGCCTCGACGCGGCCGAAGAGTCGGGCTCCTCGGGCGGACCGGCGGTGCCGGGCATCGTCGACGTCGAGGCCAACATCCCCTACGTGCTCGGTCCGGACATGGTCGGGGCGATCTACGCCGCCGGCGGCAACCGCGGCATCGACGACGCCTTCGACGCTCCCCCCACGACCGAGCTCGACGTCCTCAACCCGGTCGACTACCTGGGCCATGTGCAGACCCGCACCCTCGCCGCGCCGTACCTGGCCAGCGGTGAGCGCGAGGAGGCCAGCCCCGGTGACTTTGGTGCCCTCACCTTGTACCTGATGCTGGCCTCGCGCCTCGACGCCACCACCGCCCTCCAGGCCGCCGACGGCTGGGGCGGGGGGTCGATGGTCCAGTTCGCCGACGGGACCCGGTCGTGCACCCGGGTGGACCTGGCCGGTCGCACCGCTGCGGCCACGAGCGCGCTCGCCGGCGCCGTCGGCCGGTGGGCGGCGGCCCTCCCCAGCGGCCAGGCGACGGTGGGCCGGGCCGGCACCTCGGTGACCATCACGGCCTGCGATCCCGGCGCCGCCGCCGCCGCCGGGCCCAACTCGCTCGACGCCGCCCTCAACGTGGCCGACGAGCGGAACCAGAACGAGGTCGACGCCATCTACGCCGGGGCCCCGATCTCGGTCGCCGGCTGCGCCGGCACCGACGCCCTGGGCGACCGGGCGATCCTGCGGGCCGAGGCGGCCCAGAACGCCACGGTCGGACCCTCCCCGGCCGGGCTCCAAGGGACCATCGACCGCCAGACCGCCCGACTCATCGCCGGCTGCGAGCCGGGGCCCCGCAGCTGAGCGCCGGCGGGCGCGCACCTTACGGCCCGTCCGGCCCGGCGGCCGCGTCCGCGGCCCCACCCGACGGCGTCGGGGGCGCGAAGGTGACCGGTGCGTCGAAGGCGGCGCGGCGGGCGCCTCGACGCAGGGCGGCCAGCACCGGACGGCCGAGGACCACGATGAGCACCGCGTTGGTCACCGCCCGGGGGATGTCGAAGCCGAGCGAGGTCGACAGGTCGAAGAGGAAGAAACGGTGAAGGTTGGTGAGCAGTCCCGCCCCCGGGACGAACTGGAAGACCGTGGTCGCGCCGACGAAGGGCCAGAACCAGAAGTTGAGCAACGCGCCGTAGAGGAGACAGGCCACCACGGCGTAGCCGGCCAGCAGGAGCAGCTCCCGGCGGCCACGGGCCGGCGGGAGGCAGGCGGCGCCGAGGCCCATCCAGGCCGCGCCGAAGATCTCGAAGGGCAGCCACGGGCCCACCCCCCCGGTGATCAGGGCCGAGGTGAGCATGGCCAACGCACCGAGCACGAAGCCGAACCCCCGCCCGTAGACCCGGGCGGCCAGGATGATGAGGAACCACATCGGCTCGAAGCCGTCGATCCCCGGGCTCGGGACCCGAAGTGCCGCCGCGCAGGCGGCCAGGATCCCGAGGAGGGCCACCGCCTTGGCGTCGAGCGAGCCCTCGGCGATCTCGGCCAGGACGATGCCCAAGAGCAGCGGCAGCAGCGCCACGAACACCCACGGGGCGTCGCCCCCGTGGGCGGCGTTCTGGCCGGCGTGGCGGTGGATGAGCAGCGGCCAGCCGTAGGCCGCCAGTCCGAGCGCCGAGGCCACGCCGATCAGGACCCAGGCTCGGGCTCGAAGCCTGATGGCCGACGTCGGTCGGGTGGCCATCTCGGGCGCCCCGACGCTCACGGCGGTGCCCCCTGGAGAGCCCGGCGGACCTCGTCGACGGTCAGCCACTGTTCAGGGGCGAGCACCTTGGCCACCTGGGGAGCGAAGACCGGCGAGTGGCAGACCACCTCGCGGGCGGCCCCATCGGCCACGACGTCCCCGGCGGCCAACACCACCGCCCGGTCGGCCACCCGGGCCACCAGTTCCACGTCGTGGGTGGCCACCACGATGGCGTGGCCCGAGGAGGAAAGGTCGCCCAGCACGCCCACCAGCCGCTCCTTGGCCGGGTAGTCCAGCCCGCGGGTGGGCTCGTCGAGGAGCACCAGCGGCGGGGCGGGGGCCAGCACCAACGCCAGGGCCAGGGCCAGGCGCTGGCCCTCGGAGAGGTCCCGCGGGTGACGGTGGGCCGGCATGGAGGGCAGGACCCGTTCCAAGGTGGCGGCCGCCGTCCCCGGGGCCAAGCCGCCGTCGTGGTCCGCCGACTCGCACTCGGCGCCCACCGACTCGCCGTAGAGCAAGAGCCCGGCGTCCTGGGGCACAAGGCCGACCCGGGTGATGAGGTGCCGGGGGGCCAGGCCGGCGGGGTCCTCGCCCAGGACCCGTACCCGCCCCGCGCTCGGACGACGTTGGCCGGCCAGCTGACCGAGCAGGGTCGACTTGCCCGAGCCGTTGCGGCCCATGAGGGCGACTACCTCGCCGCGGGCCACGGCCAGCCCGACGCTGTCGAGGGCGACCACCTCGCCGTAGGCGACGCCCAGGCGCTCGGTCGTGGCCACGACGCCGTCGCCCGGCCCGGGGCCGCCACGGCTCCCCGCGGCCCGCTCGCGGTGGTCACGGTCCGGCAGCCGCGGTTCGAGAGGGGCGAGGCGCTCGCGCAGCGGAGCGGCCAGGCGGCGGGCGTCGCGCACCGAGAGGGGCAGGGGGTCCCAGCCGGCCAGCCGGCCCAGCTCGACGATCGGGGGCGCGACCGGTGCGTGGGCCATGACCTCGCCCGGGGTGCCCCGGACGAGCGCCCGCCCGTCGCCGGGCACCAGCACCACCGAGTCGGCGAAGGGCAGCACCCGCTCGAGCCGGTGTTCGGCCACGACCACGGTGAGACCGACGTCGTGGACCAACCGGGCGAGGGAGGCGAGCACCTCCTCGGCCGCCGCCGGGTCGAGGGCCGAGGTTGGCTCGTCGAGTACGAGCACCCGGGGCGACGCCGTGAGGACGGCCCCGATGGCCACCCGCTGCTGCTGGCCGCCGGACAGGGACAGCAAGGAGCGGTCCCTCAGCTCGTGGAGGCCCAACAGCTCGAGGGTGTCTTCGACCCGGCGCCGCATGGCCGCCGGTGCGACACCCAGGTTCTCCATGGTGTACGCCAACTCGTCCTCCACCACGTCGGTCACGAAACTGGCCGCCGGGTTCTGCCCGACGAAGCCGACCACGTCGGCCAGCTCGCGCGGCTCGAACCGGCGGGTCGACCGGCCGGCGACGGTGACCTCACCGGCCAGGTGGCCTCCGCTGAAGTGGGGGACGAGCCCGTTGATGGCGCGCAGCAGGGTCGACTTCCCCGAGCCGGTCGGCCCGACCACCAAGCACAACTCCCCTTCGCCGATGGCCAGGTCGACGTGCGAGAGGGTTGGTCGGGGCGCGTCCACGTAAGTGAACGAGACGTCGGTGAACTCGATCACCGCGAACCCTCCGCCACGTCGGCGTCGGCGAGCGGCGTTCCTTGGGGGGCGGTCGCCGACACGGGCGTCGGGGGGCCCGGCCGTGCGCTCGGGCGCCCCCGGGCCGGGGCCGGGGCGACGGTGGCGGGGACCAGGCCGACCAGGATGCCGGCCACCGCCAGCAGGGGGAGGGCGGGCACCTCGAGGGGGGTGAAGGCCACCTGGACGCCGGCGGACCCGGTGGCCTCGGCCACGGCGACGGCGGCCAGGGCGACCGCCCCAGAGGCGGTGACCACCCACTCGCGCCAGCCCCATCGATCGGGCCGGTAGCGGGTGCGGGCGGTCCGCCGGCCGCCGGCCACCAGCGAGCCGGCCACGGCCACCGCGCCGAGGGCCAGGACCGGGAGCCCGAGCCCGAAGGTCGACCCGGGGTCCACGACGCCGTAGACCCCGGCGGTCACGGCCAGAAGCCCGACGAACAGCCCCACGGTGGCCGCCCGCCTGACGCCGCGCCCGAGGGTCTGGCGGCGGCCGTAGCCACGGGCGTCCATGGAGGCCGCTAGCTGCAGCGAGCGGTCGAGCGAACCCTCGAGCACCGGCACCGCCATGCCCCGCAACCCCCGCGGTCCGCGCACCGGCCGCCCCCGGAGCCGCCGGGCCTCGCGCACGCCGGCGATGCTCAGGACCAGCTCGGGGGCGAAGGCCAGGGCCACGGTCACCGCCACCCCGGCCTCGTAGACGATGGCCGGGAGGCAGCGGAGCAACCGGTAGGGGCTGGCCAGTGAGTTGGCGGCCCCGAAGCAGACCAAGATGGCCGCCAGTCGCATCCCCTGGGTCACGGCCACCAGGATCGACTCGAGGGTGACCGGTCCGCCGATGCTCACCCCCTCGGCCCACGAGGGCAGGTGGATGGCGGGGATGGTGAACATGACGTGCCCGGGGACCCCACGTTGGCCGAACACGATCTCGATGACCACCCGGACGGCGATCACCACCAGACCGAGCCGGACGAAAAAACCCAGCGAGCGGGCCCAGGGCGCCGAGGTCCGCCGGGCCACGACGACGAACGCGCACACCGTGGCGATCAGCAACAAGAGCACCGGGTTAGTCGTCTTGGACGCCGCCACCGCCATGCCCCCCGCCCAGAGCCACCAGGCCACCGGGTGCAGGCTCCGGCGTCCCGCCGACGGGCGGGGCCGTCGGCTCACGACGACTCCGTGCGCTTCTTCCACCGCAGGGCGGCCACTAGGGCCAGGGCCAGGGCCAGGACCCCGACGACGACCGCCGGGAGCAGCGCTCCGCCGCTGGCCGGCCGGCGCTCGTCGGCGGGTGTCCCGGCGGCCAGCGCCCGACGGCTGAGGTCACCCGGTCGAACGGTCACCCCGTGCGCGCTCCCCGTGGTGGCCGGACGCGGCGAGGTCGTTGTCGTGGCACCGGGGCCCAGCGTGCCGGCGGCCGCGGTCACCGGCGTCGGGGGTGCACCGCGGGCGCTGAGCGCGCTAGGCGGCGCCGCCTTGGCGACGGTGGTCGTGACCCCGGCGCCCCCGGGCGCCGCGGCCGGCGTGGGGGTGGTGGTGGCGGTGGCCGCCGCCCCGGGCACCGGGCCCGGGCCCGCCGACGGGGGGGCGACGGTGGTGCTTGTCGTCGACGCGGCCGACGCGTCTGGGCAGATCGAGGCGTAGTCCGGCGCGGGCCCCGGGGCGGGGGCACTCGGGTTGGCCGGCCCCGGGTCCTGGTAGCGCCATCCCTCCACCTCGCCCGGCGCCACCGGCTGGCTCCCGGGGCCGTTGTTGGCGTAGACCCAACTGCCGCTCGAGCCGTGCCAATAGGACCAGAAGTAGTACTCCTGGCCCGCGGTGGCGTTGCAGGTGGAGACCCCGCCGGCCGGGTAGCCGTCGATCTGGCACAGCAGACCGCTCTGGGCGTACGCCACCTGCTGGCTGGCGACCGCGCTCAGCGCGTCGGCGTCGGTCGAGCCGCTCGGCACCTGGACGCACTGGACGACGGTCGACGGCGCCCCGGAGCCTCCGCCGAAGTCGATGACCACGGCCACGGAGACCTCGGCGGCGGCGGCGGCCGCCGCCCGCAAGGGGGCCAGGGCGTCGGGACCGCCCGGCGCCAAGGCGGCGGCACCGGCCCCGAGGACGAGGGCGGCCGGGGCCAACGCGCCGAGGCGGACCCGACCGCTCACGTGGCGCGGGCCGGGCTGGCCGCCACGGCCACGATGGGTTCGCTCAGCGCGGCGTTGGCCACCGAGCCGGCGAAGCCGGCCGACCCGAATGCGTAGAGCCCGCCGTTGGCGCCGGCCATCCAGTACCCGGCGCCGTCGGGGGTGGCCGCGATTCCCACGACGTTGCTGACCTGGACCCCGAGGGCGGGCAGCGACCCGGCGTACCCGACGTCGCCGAAGGCGAACACCCCGCCGTCGGTTCCGCACAACAGGTAGCCCCGGCCATCGGGCGACGGCGAGATGCCCACGATGTCGCTGACGTGGACCCCGAGATCGGGCAGGGAACCGACGAAACCGGCGTCACCGAAGGCGAACACACCGCCGTCGGCCCCGACCAGCCAGTAGCCGAGCCCGTCGGGGGTGGGCACAATGCCCACGATGTCGCTGACGTGGACCCCGAGACCGGGCAGCGAACCGACGAAGCCGGCGTCACCGAAGGCGTAGACCCCGCCGTCGGCGCCGACCACCCAGTAGCCCCGGCCGTCAGCGGTGGGCACCATCCCCACCACGTTGGTGACGGCCACCCCGACGCCGGGCACCGAGCCGTAGTACCCGGCGTCGCCGAAGGCGTAGACCCCGCCGTCGGCGCCGACCATCGAATACCCGAACCCGTCGACCGTCGAGACGAAGGACCGGATGTCGCTCACGTGCACCCCGAGGGCCGGGAGGGACCCGAAGTAGCCGGCGTCACCGAAGGCGAACACCCCACCGTCCGCCGCCGCCAGCCAGTACGAGCCGCCCGAGGGCCCGAAGGGGAAGGCCAGGCCGGCCAGGGCGGGAACCCCCTGGTAGGTGGCGATGAGGTTGGCGGTGCCCGAACCCCCGGCGGCGAGCGGGAAGATGAGGGCGCCGGCGGCGGGGCCACTCGTCAGCTGGAACGACTCGAGCGCGCTCAGCGGGTTGAAGCTGCCCTGCACGAAGGGCGCGGCGGTCGGCGACTCGCCGAGGGCCAGGATCCCCTGGATGACCAGGGCGGTGGAGTCGGGGTCGCTCGTACCCGGAGCGTCGGCGGCGTTGGGGTAGTAGCCGAAGCCGCCGTCGGGGTCTTGGGCCGCGGCGAGAAAGGCGGTGGCGCTGGCGGCCGCTGGAGCGCGCAAGGCCCGTTGGGCGGCCAGGCCCTCGAGGGCCAGCGCCGTCGAGTTGGTGTCGGGTCCTTCGTAGTCCGCCGGGTCCCCGGTACAGGGGTTGTCGACGCTCTGGTAACTCGTCCACCCGCCGTTGGGGCACTGCTGGTCCTCGAGCCACTGCACCGCCGGGCCAGGCGCCGCGACCCCGGCCGCGCCCAGCGCGGCCAGCGAGAGCCCCTGACGGAAGGCGCCGTCGTTCGTCGGGTCCTGGCTCCCGAAGAGACCGGCGTCGGGGCCGCTGGTCTGCTCGGTGGCGAGCAACCGGCCAACCAGGTTCGAGCCGTCGACGTCGGTCGGGTCGACGCCGAGCGCGTGGGCGTCGAGGATCAAGAGGGCCAGCTGCCCCGGGCCGTCGCTGCCGTCCACCGTGACGTAGTTGTCGACCTGAGTGGCCATGAAACCGAAGGCGGCGCGGGCACCGGCCGGGTCGGTGTTCGCCGCGGCGAGCGCCAGGGACACCTGGACCGTGCTCGACAGGTCGGGCTGGCTTGGCGTCACCGTCGACGCCACGTAACCCTGGGGGGTGAGCTGGCCGGCCAGCCACTGGGCGGCCGCCTTGGCCGGCGCGAGCTGGGGGAGGGCCCCGCCGGCCGGCGGCGGGGTGGACGCCGTTTTGGCGAACGAGCCGGGGACCGCGCTCGCCGGTCCCGCGGCGACGGCGATCGTGACGCAGGCACCCAACGCGGCGCCCAGCACTCCACGGATGGTCATCATGTCCTCGCTTCCGGGACCAGGCCTCGGAAGCACCGCACCCGGGTGACGGGCGTGGGACAGACCGAGCCCCTGTCCGCATTTCTCGACGGTATGGGAGCTCAAGACCGCACCACCTCGGTATCCCGGCTCGTGGCGGCCGACCATCGGCTGCCACCTACGGTTGCGGACCAGCGCCGGACTTCGACCGGCTTCCCCGCGGTAGTGAGTGAATTGTGCGGGCCCACGGTACCAGAGGCCACCGGCGGGCTCGAGGGTCCTCAGACCCCCAGCTCGTAGGCCGTCAGGTGTCTCGGTTCGTAGAGCCCGATCTCGCCGGACCCCGGCACCCGCATCCGGGCGAGCAACCCGAAGCCCTGGCTCTGGACCGCTCCGCCGAACTCGACCCCCTTGGCCGAAAGCTCGGCCACGGTCGCCACCACGTCGTCGCACATCAGGTACAGCTCGTGGCAACCGCTCGGGGGGCCGGTGGCCGCCGCCCCCGGTTGGCCGGCCGGGTGGACCCCGAGCTCGGCCGGGGGAAGCCCGAAGATGAGCCAGCCGTCGCGGGCGTCGACGTTGGCGAACCCGAGCACGTCACGGAAGAAGCCACGGGCGGCCTCGGGGTCATCAGCGTAGATGATGGCGTGGACGGCGGTGATCATCGCCCCATCATCACCCCGATCGCCTCGCACCGCTCGTGCAACGCCACCTCTCCGCGGCGCGCCCGATGACCGAGGTGCGTCGAATGAAACTCAGGAAGCCTCGCCGCAGCGCCGGCCGTTGTCGTTGGCGTGCAGCAGGGCACCGGCGCGCTGGCGGGAGATACCCAAGAGCTTGGCGATCTCGGTGGTGGTCGCCCCGTCGCGATGGAGAGCCTCGACCTCGACCACCCGCAGACGGTGACCGACTTCTTGGAGGGCCAGCAGGTTCGATCGCAGCACGGTGACGATCAGGGGCCCCGACGTTTGCTGCAGGCAGGCGGCGTGCGATGCGCCTGCCAACTCCTCACGCTGCAGTCGACGCGCCTCATCGAGTGCCACGTCCATCCGCCGCTTGCTGTCCTCGAGGGCCACGCACACGTCCCCGAGAACGGTCACCACTTCTTCGGACTGCATATCGCCCCCCGACTGCGAGCGCCCCCGCCTGCTGCACACTTCGATGTCACTACTGGTTGCAACAACAGTGTACGCCTAGTTGCGTCCTCGATGCGCCAGTTTGTTGCGCAATAGCTGTTGCGAGAGAGGGGACCTTTGGCGATCCCGCCAATGGACCTAGTGCCCTGGGTGCAATGGCTGCTGCGTCTCCAAGGTGTTCGGTAACGGCGGACGTCTTGGGGGTCAAGACGATGAAGACAGCACGACAGACGAGCGGGACAAGGCAGGGGGACCAAACGGGCACGGGACGGACGGCGGACCGAGGGGGGCGTCTCGTGCTCGTCGGGGCGGGTGTGGTCGCGTTGGCGACCGCGCTGGTGGTCGCACCCGGAGTCATGGCGCCAGGCGCCGCCGTCGGGAGCCTTCCGGCGTCGGTGGTGTCGTCGATGGCCACCAGCGCCTTGGCCCCGCTCACCGACTCGGCGGTGGCCGTTCCCAAGGGTGCCGCGCTCGAAGGCCCGGTCGACCCCAGCCACGCCGTCAGCGGTGAGGTGGTGCTCACGAGCCAGGACCCGCGGGGCTTGGCGACCTTCATCGACGGCGTGTCGGACCCCGACAGCAATTCCTACGGCGCCTATCTCGGCCCGGGCCATTTCGCCGGTCGTTTCGGTGCCGACCCGACGGTCGTCCAGGCCACCCAGGCCTGGCTCGGCCTGCACGGTCTGCAGACGACGGTCGACCCCGACGGCCTGTTCGTCCGGTTCTCGGGCACCGCCGGGTCCGCCGAGGCCGCCTTCGGGACGACGCTGAACCGGTACTCGGTGGACGGACAAGCGCGCGTGGCGCCAGAGGACGTGGTCTCGGTGCCCTCGTCCCTCCTCGGCTCGGTGGCCGGAGTGGTCGGGCTCGAAAGCCTGGCCGTCCCCCAGAGCGGTGCTCTGGTTGGTCGGCGCCCCGTCCAGGCGCCCGGGTCGGACTCGGTCGCCTCGCCCCCGCACCCCGACTCGAAGAACGCGGCCACCCAGACGGTGTGCCAGGCGGCGACGAGCCAATTCGGTGCCTCGGGCTACACGCCGGCCAACCTGGCGCAGGCCTACGGGATCGACGGGCTCCAGGCCCGAGGTGACGACGGCGCCGGGACGACGGTTGCCCTCTACGAGCTCGGCTCGTACGCGCCGAGCGACATCGCCGCCTACGCGTCGTGTTTCGGAGGGGCCAGGTCGATCAGCGACGTCGCCGTCGACGGGGGTGCGGGGGTTGGTCCGGGGTCCGGGGAAGCCGCCTTGGACATCGAAGAGGTCGCGGGACTGGCCCCCGACGCCAACATCGAGGTCTACACCGGCCCCGACGGCACCGACGGGCAGGCCCTCGACGTTTACCAGGCGATTGCCAACGATGACAACGCCCAGATCGTCTCCACCAGCTGGGGACTGTGCGAACCCGAGGCCCCGGCCGGCCTGGTGGCGGCGGAGAACCTGGTCTTCGAGCAGATGGCGGCACAGGGCCAGACGGTGCTGGCGGCGTCGGGGGACTCGGGTTCGGAGGGTTGTTACCTGAGCTCCCAGGACATGGGGCTCGCGGCGAGCGACCCGGCCAGCCAGCCCTACGTGACCGGCGTCGGGGGCACCAGCTCCCAGGCGCCCCAGTCCGGCTCGTTCGCCGCCCAAGAAGCGTGGAACACCTGCTGGCAGCTGACCTTCGCCGACTGCGCGGCGATCGGCGAGGGGGGGGCCACCGGCGGCGGCCTCTCGTCGAACTGGGGCCAGCCCTCCTACCAGCGGCGGGTCACCCCCCCCGGCGGCCAGTGCGCCGCCACCTACTGCCGGGCCGTCCCCGACGTCGCCGCCAACGCCGATCCGGCCGACGGCGACCTGACCTTCTGGGACGGGGACTGGATCACGATGGGCGGCACCTCGGCCGCGGCGCCGCTGTGGGCCGGGCTGCTGGCCGACGTCTCGACGGGCTGCCCGGGCCGCCTGGGCTTCGTCAATCCCGCCCTCTACCGGCTCCAGGCCCGCCACATCGGCTTCGCCGACGTCACCTCCCAGGGCAACGACTACACCGACGAGAGCTGGGGCGAGTACCCGGCGACCAGCGGCTACAACCTCACCACCGGCCTCGGAACCCCCCAGGCGATGGCGCTAGGGGCCGGGCTCGAGCCGGCCCGCGGGTGCCCGGCCCCGGCGGGTGCCGCCGTCTCGGGGGCGCAGGTCTCTTCGGTTCAGCCGAGCGGCGCCCCGGTGGCCGGCGGGGGCAGCGTGGTGCTGAGCGGCACCGGCTTCAGCGGGGTGAGCGAGGTCGACTTCGGCTCCGACCCGGCCGACTTCCAGATGGTCACCAACGACGAGATCATCGCCCGGGTCCCCGCGTCGGGCGTCCCGGCACTCGACAACGTGACCGTCATCGACCAGGGCGTGCGCTCGGTCGCCGGTGACGGTTCGAGGTTCTGGTATGACGCACCGACCAACTTCAACATCGTCCACGGGTACTGGGAGACGGCGGCCGACGGGGGCGTCTTCGCGGTGGGCGCGGCCCCGTACTTCGGGTCGATGGGCGGACAGCCGCTCAACAGCCCGATCGTCGGGCTGGCGGCCACGCCCGACGGTGAGGGCTACTGGCTGGTGGCCACCGACGGCGGGATCTTCTCGTTCGGCGACGCCCAGTTCTACGGGTCGATGGGGGCGGTCAGGTTGAACTCCCCGATCGTCGGGATCGCCACCACGCCCGACGGGGACGGCTACTGGATGGTGGCGGCCGACGGCGGCATCTTCTCGTTCGGCGACGCTCAGTTCTACGGGTCGATGGGCGGTCGGCCCCTGCTCGAGCCGATCACCGGCATGGCGGCCACCCCCGACGGCGGCGGCTACTGGATGGTGGCGGCCGACGGCGGCATCTTCGCCTTCGGCGACGCCCAGTTCTACGGTTCGATGGGCGGCCACCGGCTCAACGCGCCCGTCGTGGGCATGGCGGCCACCCCCGACGGCGGCGGCTACTGGATGGTGGCGGCCGACGGCGGTGTGTTCAGCTTCGGGGACGCCGTCTCCTATGGATCGGCCGTCGGCCGCGGGCTGGGCACGATGGTCGGGTTCTCCACGGTCCCGCCGGGGGTCGGCTACTGGCTGCTCTTGAGCGACGGGACGTTCTTCCTCTGCGGTGCCGGCGTCTTCGAGCAGCCGAACTGGCCGACACCGCCGTCTGGGGCACCCCGAGTGGGCTTCGACTTCTACGCCACCCCCTTCGCCTCGGCCACCGAGCCGGCCAGCTGACCGGACCGGCCAGCTGACCGGGCCGGCCTCCCCGGGCCCGGCCCGGCCTCGGGCGGACACAGCGGGCGGCATGGGACAACCGCAGGGGATTCGTGTTACACATGGCTCGTCGGGCGGACCGCCCGTGCGCGACCAGTGGAGGAGCCGATGTCCCCGTCCGAAGAAACCACCAACCTGATCGTCGGGATCGCCCAGCACAACCCCCAGGTGCTCGAGGGGATGCTCAAGGCACGCATCGAGAACCTCGATGCCTCCGGGCTCGACCCCAAGACCTACTCGCTCGTCAGCGTCGCCGCGTTGATCGCGCTCGACGGCCCCCCGGCTTCCTACGTGTGGCAGGTCTCCTTGGCCCTTGAGGCCGGCGTGAGCCCCGAGGAGATCTTGGGGCTGCTGGTGGCCCTCAACCCGATCGTGGGCAACGCCCGGGTGGTCGCCGCGGCCCCCGAGCTGGCCCTCGGTCTCGGCATCGACCTCGAGGGCCTGGACGCCTGAGGCTCCGGCCGTCCCACCGACACCCCTGAGCATCCCAAACACGAGACGACCAGACTGAGGAGAGATCATGTTGCGCAGACGTCCCCTGCTCCGAGCGGCCGCCGTCGGCGGCGTGGCCTACATGGGCGCCAAGGCCGGCACCAACAAGGCCATGGCCGCAAACCAGGCTCCGGCCCAAGAGGCGCCCCAACCCGCGCCCGCCCCGGCTCCGGCCGCCCCGGCCCCCGGGGTCGCCGCCGCACCCGACCGGATCGCCCAGCTCCAACAGCTGGCCCAGCTGCACGACTCGGGCGCCCTGACCGACGAGGAGTTCGCCCAGGAGAAGGCCCGGATCCTGGCTTGAACCCGGCCGAGCCGGCCCCGGGCGGGGCCGGCCGGGGTCACGACGCGCCGGCGGGCACCGGAGCGGCCGCTTCGGGCACCGGCATGAGCACGTTCATCACCACGTAGCTCACGACGACGGCCCCGATGATGACGGGCGCAACGGCCACCGCGTCCTTGGCCAGCAAGAGGGTGGGCAGCAGCACTGAGGAGACTGGGAGCCGCAGCATCGCCGCGGTCATGGCCCCCATGCAGATGCCGATGGCCGGCACCAGGGCCAAACCCGGCAGGTGGGAGGCGGCGATGCCGCCGGCCGCCCCGAGCAGGAGCGAGGGGAAGATGGGTCCGCCCCGGAAGCTGCTCAGCGATAGTGCGTAGGCCGCCCCCTTGCAGAGCACCAGCAGCACGAGCGCCTTGACCGTCCAGCTCGAGGCGCTGGCGATCAACGGTGCGGTGAAGCTCTGCCCTGAGAACAAGACGTCGGTGACCGGACGCCCGGTCGCCTCGGCGAAGATGATCGCCAGGGCCCCGATGGCCAGCCCCAGGACCGGCATGAGGACCACCATCTTGGGCTCGACCCGGGCCCGCACGAAAAAGGCCGTCTGGCGGATGGCGAAGGCCACGAAGGGGATGACCAGACCGAGGACCAGGGCCCAACCCAGGTCGGCCAGGGTGGGCCTGGGGAAGGCGGGCAGGCTCGGGATCGAAAGCGTGGCCGAACCGAGACCGGTCCACTGGCCGAGGCCGATGAACACGAGCGATCCGATGGCCGCCGCCAGCAGTCCGGGCAACAGCACCAGCGAGAGCAGCGGGCCGCCCAGGCCGATGGCCTCCATCATGAACACGGCGGCCACGATCGGTGACCCGAGGATCGTCCCCAGGGCGGCGAAGCTCCCGGCGGCGGCGAACACCGTCTGGGCCATCATCGGGGTGTCTTTATTGGCCAGCCGGATGGTCAGCACGGCCAGTCCCCCGCCGAGGGCGATCAGGGGAGCCTCGGGGCCGAGGACGACACCGAGACCGAGGGTCCCCAGCGCGGCCAGGATCACCCCCGGCAGGGCCTTGGGCTCGGTCATGCCGGCCCCGAACGGGTCGGCCGGCGAGTGGCCGCCGCGCCCGGGAAGCCGGGTGATGAACAGCGCCACCAGCACCCCGCTCAGGGCCAGCAGCGGGAGCGGCCACCACACGGGGGTGCCGTGGAAGCCGAACTTTTCGGGCAGCGAGTCGTAGAACCAGTGCTGGAGGTGGTTGACCAGCTGCATGAAGCCGAAGGCCACGGCGGAGATCGGTGCGCCGAGCAGGGCCGCCAGGATCAGCAGTCGGATGTAGCCCTTGTCCCGCAGCATGGCCGCCACCCCGCCGAGCCCGGTCGGGCCCGGGGCGGGTTGTGCCGGCGGGCTCTTCGCGGCGGGGTCCGTTTGGGCCGGGCCCGGGTTCGCCCGAGGGTCGCTCACGACGACTCCCACCGGCTCGGCCTGGTTGGCTCTCCGTCGCGCACGTGACCCCCTGGCACAGCGGCTGGGCGAGCGCCGGGCGCCCCCCTCGCCTCGTCGATCGTCCCGACACTGTACCGACACCGCCGCGCCGGGGCGGACAGGGCCACCGCTCCGTGCTGGCCGTCGCCACAACCGACCCGCCAGTTCGCCGCGGCGGCCCGACGACAAAGGGGTCGCGGCACCCGACCGCTCAGGGCAGGTTGACCCGGGGAACCGGCTGTCCGCGCCGCGCCGCTTCGGCTTTGAGGCGCGGTGCGAGCCGGCGACCCTTGGCCAAGAAGCCCACCGCCACCTGGAACCGGTTGCCCACCACGCTCCAGTCGGCCAGGGCCCGTTCGACGACCAGACGGGGGCCTGGTGGGCCCGGGAGCAACGAGCCCACCAGGGTGTGGTTCTCCTGGCCGGTGAACGCCTCGGGATGGCTGTGGAGGGTCAAGCAGGCGGGCCCGCCCGCCAGCTCCGGTGCTCCCGGGCCGATCTCGAGCCGCACCGCCCCCTCGTCGACGCCGAGGGCGCGAACCGGCACGATCACCGGGTAGCCGTCGGCGTCGACCACCGTGAGGTCGGCCTCGGGGAGCCCAACGGCGTGCACCGCGACGTGATGCCACGAGGGCGGCGCCGCGAGCCACGGCGGCGGGGGGCGCCCCGGCGGGGCGGGGTCGGAGCGAGGGACCGGGCCCGGGTTCGGGTTCGACCACTCCGACGGTGGCGTCGTCAGGCCACGGTCGGTCCACCACCGCAAGCGCAGCGGCGTGATCTCCACCCAGAGCCGAGCGTAGTAAAAGGCCATCCGACGGAGCACGAGCCTGGGCTGCCCCTTGGTGACCGCCGGCAGCTTGGCCAGCGATACCCGAACGTACCGGTCGGTGTTCGCCTGGAGGTCGGCGTCGCGCACTGCGGCGAGACCCTGGACGAGGACGGTCGGCGGATCCTCCAGGCCGCTCCCGAGCGGATCGGCGAACAAGAGGGCCACCTTCGGATTGCGGCGAGCCCGCTCCGCCTTGGCCGGATAGGTGAGTCCGGTGGAGACGTCCAGGGTCGTCCCCGTCTCGCCCACATAGGGTGTGACGGGGACGGTGACCGGGTCGCCCGAACCGGTCAAGCTGGCGTACTCACAGGTGATCGCCCGGTCGAAGAGCGTCGTCAACTCGTCGGGCCACGGTGGCGCGGTGGGTCCGTTGGTGCTCACGGCACGACAACCCGTCTCCCCGTCCCCGCCGCCACGATCCCCCAGGCCGCCCCTCGCCGCCGGCAAACCGACGACCTGACCAGGGCGCCGTGGTACCCCTCGAGGGCGCCGAAGAGCCCCTGCTCGTGGTTGCCCACGGCCGGCCCGAGGATCGCCGCCCGGGCGTTGACCCAGCGCCCCTCGGCCCCGAAGGCCTCCCGCTCGACCAGCGCCCGCTCCTCCACCCGGCCATTATCGACGTTTCGGGGCATCGTGGCCTGTGGACAACTCTGCCTCCCGGGGGGCCGAGGAGGACGGGTGGGCCGACCCGGCCGGCACCCGGCCAGGGTCCCGCCAGGTCGTGGGTGAGCCTCGGTGCGGCGGCCGACCCTTCGGGGGCTGTAACCTCTTGCAGCGTTCTCGGAACGGTCTGGGTCCGCACAAGATGAGAGTGAGAGTTCGTTGGCTACAGGAACGGTGAAGTTCTTCAATTCCGAGAAGGGCTATGGCTTTATCTCGCGTGAGCAGGGTGACGACGTGTTCGTCCACTACTCCAATATCCAAGGAGAAGGCTACAAGTCTCTGGCCGAGGGGCAGCAGGTCGAGTTCGACGTTGCTCCCGGTCGCAAGGGCGAAGAGGCACAGAACGTTCGACCCATCTGAGCTCTGAGCACCTCGAAAAGGACCGCCGGCGATCGCCGGCGGTCCTTTTCGCGCCCGCCGGCCGACGCGACGCCCCGGGGAGGGCCGACCGGCACCCATTAGGCTCGAGGGGTGAGCGCCTCCTCGCGCGGTAAGTACCGCCCGGACCGACGGGCCGCCGGTGCCTAGGTGGCCCCACCAGCGTCTGGCGGAACTGGCCGCCGGGACACGGGCCCTGGCTGCGGCCGGGCTCCTCCGGCCGATGCGACCCGACACCTTGGCCCGCGCCGTCCTCGCCGTCGCCCGCGACGGGTTCTCGCCGGCGGCCGCCTACGGGGTGGCCGCCGTCCGCTACCCCGACGCGGTCGCCCTGGTCGATGACCGGGGCACGCTGACCTTCGCCCAGGTGGCCCGCCACATCGCCGACCTCGCCTCGGTGCTCGAGGTGTCGGGTGTCGGCCCCGGGCACCGGGTCGGCGTGCTGTGCCGCAATCACCGGGGCTTCGTGCTCACCTCGGCCGCGCTCTCCAGCCTGGGCTCCAACGTCGTCCTGCTCAGCGTGGAGGCCACCGCGGCGGAGGTCGGGGCGGTGGCCGCCAGCCAGCGCCTCGACCTGGTCGTCCATGACGACGAGTTCGACTCCCGGTTCTCGGCCGGCGACGGACCCTTGGTCCCCCACCGCAGCGTGGGCGAGTGGGCGAACGGATGGCCCGGCGCCGTGAGGCAACCAGCGCGTCGACGGCTGAGGGTGGCCCGGTTCCCGGGCAGCCACTTCACCCTCCTCAGCTCGGGGACCACGGGCACCCCCAGGGGGACCTCGAGGCCGGTCCCCCTCAGCATCGACCCCCTCACGGCGCTGGTCACCCGGGTGCCGCTGCGCGTCCGCGACGTCACCTTGATCGCCTCACCCCTCTTCCACGCCTGGGGGTTCGGGAATCTCGGCCTGGCCATGGTCTTGTCGTCGACGGTCGTCCTCCATCCCCGCTTCGATCCCGAGGCCACCCTGGCCGCGCTCGACCGGCACCGGGTGCGGGTGCTAGTGGCCGTGCCGGTCATGCTCCAGCGCCTCTTGGAGGTCGACGAACGCGTCGACCGCCGCCACGACACGTCGTCGCTCGAGGTCGTCGTCACCAGCGGGTCGGCCCTCCCCGGCCGGCTGGCCACCCGGTTCATGGACCGCTTCGGCGACATCCTCTACAACGTCTACGGCTCGACCGAGGCTGCATGGGCGTCGATCGCCACCCCGGCCGACCTGCGCCGCAACCCGCAGACCGCCGGCCGGCCGCCCCAGGGCGTCACCGTCACCGTCGTCGACGAGGACGGCCGGGCCTGTCCACCCGGCCAGGTCGGGCGGGTCGTGGTGCGAAACATCCTGACATCTGACTCTGAGACCGGCGGCCCCGCCGCGGGCTTGACCCGGGGGGCGGTGGCCACCGGCGACCTCGGGCACTTCGACCGGTCCGGTCTCCTCTTCGTGGACGGCCGCGAGGACGACATGGTCGTCTCGGGGGGCGAGAACGTCTACCCCCAGGAGGTGGAGGACGTCCTCTCGGGACACCCCGCCGTCCTCGAGTCGACGGTCATCGGGGTCCACGACGAGCGTTTCGGTCAGCGCCTCCGGGCGCTGGTCGTCCTCCGTGACGGACGGACGGCCACCGAGACCGAGGTGAAGGCGTTCGTGCGGTCCCGGCTCGCCCGCTACAAGGTCCCCCGCGACGTGGAGTTCGTCGACCAGCTCCCCCGGACAGCGACCGGCAAGCCGCTGCGGCGCCGCGCCGACCCCCCCGGCTGAGCCCCCCCTCTTGGGCGGGCGGCGCCGGGCAGGCGGCGATCCTCAGGCGAAGAACAGGGCCCGCAGCACCACCACGACGACCACGATCCCGAGGGCGATGAGCGCCTTGAAGAAGAGCCGGCGTTCGGTCCGGACGGCCCCGTCGATCTCCCGGTCGAAACTGCCGTCCCTCGGCCCGTCTACTCCCCCACCCGGCGCCGTCGCGCCGCTCACGTCGGCATCACCGCCCGACCGGTCTTCTCGGTCTTCTCCCAGCGCAGTTCGGCCCCCCGGAGCTCTTTGATGTAGGCGGCAAACGTGATGCAGCAGAGCAGTGGGCCGTAGCCGCCCACGTACACGATCAGCGGACTCAGCACCCTGCCGATCCACAGGCCCTCCACCAGCTTGGCGCACAGCGCCACGAGCATGCAGGCGGCCAGCCAGACGAAGGCGAAGAGGATCAGCCACCGTACGTCCTCGACCGTCACCCGGATCCCGACCGCCGAGGCCCCGTGACGCACCAGCCAGGCGAACAGTTTCGGGAAGCAGGTGTAGGCGATGATGACCAGGCTGATCAGACCAGGGAAGAGGACGGCCTCCCGCCAGCAACGGCGGGCGACCTCAGGATCGATCATGAGGGCGAAACTGGTGATGAAGACGTAGCTCACGACGTTGATGATCCAAAGCGCCCGGAACACGATCCAGGCCGTCTTGAAGTCGAGGAAGAAGAGGGCGACGAGCGAGGCCGACGCCAGGACCATCACCAGGGGCAGCAGGAGGACGGCGAACCAGAACAATCCGAACGCCACGCCGCCGGCATGGCCCTTGGACCTTCGGAACCACAGGTCCGAGAAGGCCTTGGTTGCCTGGACGTTCCCGCGGGCCCACCGGACCCGCTGCTTCCAGAGCGCCTCGATCGTATGGGGCTCTTCAGCCCAGACGATGGCCTGGGGTTCGAAAACCACCGTGCGTCCCGCCAGCTGAGTCTTCATTGTGGTGAAGGTGTCCTCGGCCAGCGACGTCGTGTCGATCTGACCGCCGAGCGCCTCGAGGTTCGCCCGCGAGTGGAGCTGGGCGCCGCCGGCGAGACAGGCCACGGCCCCGATCACGTTCTGCCCCCGTCGGGCGGCGGCCTGGGCGGTGACGTACTCGTAGGCCACGAAACGGTTCAGATAGTTGCCGGGCCGGCTCCCCTCTTTGATATACGCGGTGACCGCGCCCACCTTGTCGTCGGCCAGGTGGCGGGTCATCTTGCGGAGCGCTGTCGGCTCGTAGAGCACGTCGGCGTCCATGATGAGCACGGCCTCCATCCACTCGTCCTGGAAGGCGGCCCGTAGCCCGTGGTTGAGCGTGTGGGACTTCCCCTGTCCCCCGTGGTCGCGGCGGAGGTAGACCACGTGTCCGGGATACTGGTCGACCTTGGCCCGCACGACAGCCGGAGTGTCGTCAGTGCTGGCGTCGTCGATCAGGTACACCCGGAGGCACTGGGGCGGGTAGTCCAACGCCATCAACCGGTCGATGGTGTGGCCGATGACCGCCGCCTCGTTCCACGCAGGGACCAGGACGGCCGTTCGGGGGAAGTACGGAGCGCACTTGCGGTAGTGGTTCCGCTTGAAGTGGGCCGCGACCAGCACGAACTGATATGTCGCCACCACTGGGAAGGCGGCGGCGGCCAGCACCAGGACGATCAGGAGCCAACCGACCGCCATCTGGAGGTCGCCGTTCACGCGCCGACGCTCCGCAGGGTCCGGTGGCCGGGGATCAGCTCAGTGCCTCGGGTTCTGATACCGGCCAGCCTACGGCTCACCGGGCGACACCCAGCGGACGCAACCGCCCCTGGAAAGGGGGAATCGTCCTAGTCTGGTCGGGGCACCCCCGCTCGGTGCGTCGCCGGGCACCGGTGCTACCGGCGAGGAACGCGACATGGGCACATCTGCTGGTCCTCCCACCGGGCGGTCGGTCGGCGACCGGTCCGTCGCCCGGACGTTGCCCTCCGCCCTCGCCGTCTCCTCCCCGGTCACCGGGGGCTCGGTGCACGCGGAGTGAGATGCCGGCGACCCCGGACCGGCCCCCCCAGCACGCGGTCGGTCGTTGGTGGCTCGACACGTCCTTACGCACCAAGGGGCTGATCGTCCTGGCCATCCCGATGGTCACCCTCGTGGCCCTCGGGGTTTCCAACCTCATGCTGTCGACCAAGCTCGATGCCCTGTTCAGTGCGTCGTCAGCCAGCTCGAATTCCATCTCGGTCGTCAACCAGCGGCTCCAGGTGGTCCTCGACGCCGAGACCAGCGTGCGCGGGTATGTCGCCACCGGCAATCCGGCCTTCCTGGCGCCCTACGACGCGGCGATCAAAGAGCTCGCCCCAATCGTGCGATCGCACCAGACCACCGGGGGAATCACCGGAGCCCAGTCACGGACCTTGCAGGAACTCGGGCTCCGAGAGTTCGCCATCCTCGCCACCCTGCGGGCTGGGACCGCCTCGGGGTCGCTGCGCGCCGGCGCGCTCGACAAGATGCTCCTCGAGGACCAGGCGACGGTCGACCACCTCCGGAGCACGGTCGCCTCCATCCAAGCCCGCCAGCGCGCATCGTTGGCTCGGCGCCAGCAACAGGTCGCCTCGTGGGAGGACGCCTCGAGGGACATCAGCATCGCCGGCCTGTCGGTCGGGATCGCGGCGGGCATCCTGGCCATGCTGCTGTTCATCCACGGGATCTCCCGACGGGTGGCGGCGGTGCGCCGGAACACCGACCGATTCATCGCCGGGCAACCACTCGAGCCAATCACCCCGTCCGCCGACGAGATCGGGTTGTTGGAAGCGGACCTGCTCGAGGCGGCCGACCTCCTGGAACAACGAGAACGCGAGCTCCATTCGGCGCGCGACGAGGCGGTGGCCGCCACCCGCGCCAAAGACCAGTTCCTCAGCCGTATCAGCCACGAGCTGCGGACGCCGCTGACCGCAGTCCTCGGTTTCGGCCAACTGCTGCAATTCGAGAACCTCAGCCCCGATGACGCCGACAGCGTCAATCACATCGTCGCCGCCGGCGAGCACCTGCTCGCCCTCATCAACGACGTGCTCGACATCGCCCGCATCGAGACCGGGAACCTCTCGCTCTCGCTCGAACCGATCCTCCTGAGCGAGGTCGTCGAGGAGTCGGTCTCCCTCATGCGCCCGCTGGCCGACGAGCACCGGGTGACGACCGAGGTGCGCGACCTCGACGGCTTGGCGGTGCAAGCCGACCGCCAACGCCTCAAGCAGGTGCTCATCAACCTGGTGTCCAATGCCATCAAGTACAACCGGGAGGGGGGAAGCATCGTCGTCTCCTCGGTCTCGACGTCCGACGGCACTGTGACGGTCGAGGTGACCGACACCGGCGTCGGCATCGACGAGAAGAACCTCCAACGGCTGTTCCAGCCGTTCGAGCGGCTGGGGGCCGAGCAGTCGGGCATCGAGGGGGTTGGCGTGGGCCTTTCGTTGTGCCGATCGCTGACCGAGGCTATGCACGGCTCCATCGAGGCCTCGAGCGAGCTCGGCGAGGGATCGACGTTCTCGGTGACCCTGCCGGCGGCCACCGTGGCCGCGCCGACCGACCGGCGGGACCGTGGTGGGGGCGAGCCCAAGGACCGGTCGGTCACCGTCATCTACGCCGAGGACAACCTGGCCACCCTGCGAGTCGTCGAACGGGTCTTCGAGCGGAGGCCCGAGACGCTCGAGGTCGCCCTGCAGGGACGGATGATCCTCAACCTGGCCCGGGAACTGCGGCCTCGGCTCATCCTCCTCGATCTGCATCTCCCCGATCTCAGCGGTGAAGAGGTGCTCCGGCAGCTCAAGGCCGATCGGGCGACCGCGTCGGTGCCCGTCGTCATCTTGTCGGCCGATGCCACCCCGGGGCGGCTCGAGCGGCTGCTCGACGAGGGCGCGGCGGCTTGTCTCCCAAAACCGCTCAACGTCGCCGATCTCATCGCCATACTCGACCGGTTGCCGTGACTGACCGCCCGGGTCGACCGCCGGTGCCCCGCACCGCGTGCGCTGGCCACCCGGAGCGTCTCAGCGAGCGGGTTCTTCGAAGATCTCGGCGAAGTAGCGGTACATGCGGACCCCGGGCCGGAAACCGAGGCGCTCGGGTTGGAGCGCCAGGGAATGCATCCCCCGCAGGTACTGGCCGACGAGGTCGGCCCCGGCCGCCAGGCTGAGGGGCAGGCCTCCGGAGAACCGGGGGTTCACCTCGGTGAACACGACCCCGTCGGTCGCCCCGACGCCGGGATCGACGAAGCCCTGCACGTTCGCCGGACCGCTGTGCCCCAGGGCGGCCAGCAGCCGCCCGACGCCCTCGGTGATGCCGGGGTGGGCGAAGGTCTCCCCCTGCACCGAGATGCCCCCCTTGGTGTCGTTGCGCCACCGGGGCACCGCGGCGGCGAGGTCTCCCGAGCGGTCAACCAGGGCGTCGACGGTGAACTCGCGCCCGCTCAGCCGGTGCTGCACCAGGGCCCCGGGGACCCGGGCTACCAGGTCGGCCACCTCGGCCTCGTCCTCGGACGGGTAGATGTCGCGCGAGCCCCGGCCGTGCCGGGGCTTGATGATCCAAGGTCCGGGCACCCCCGCCGACGTGCCGAGCGCGGTCGCCGGCACCGGTACCCCGGCAGCCGTCGCCACCTGGTGGAAGCGCCACTTGTCGGTGCACGAGACCACCGCGCCGGGATCGGGCAGCCAGTGGGCGACACCCGAGGCCGCCAGGCGGCCCGAGACCCCGTGGAGGGCGACCAGCTCCTCGGCCACCGTCGGGATCAGCGCCGTCACCCGGTGCGCGCTGACCAGTCGGCAGAGCTCGTCGGCGTAGTCCGGCCGGTCGGCCAGTGGCAGGGTGCCGCCGACGTCGGCCAGGCGCAGACCCACCGCCTCGGGCGAGGCGTCGGCGCCGACCGAGCGCTGTCCGAGCGAGCGCAGGGCACCGATGACCGAGACCCCGGCCGCGCCGCCGGCCCCGGTGACCAGGACCACCTGGTCTCCCAGCTGGCCCTCGGCCCCCCCCGGCGACGTCACCGCCCGGCGTCCCCGCCGAACGCCTCGGCCACGAGGACCCGGACCCGCTCGTAGATGCCGATGGTCTCGATCCGATGGCTGTCGGTGGCACAGACGACGGGCACCCCGTGGGTGACGAAGTGCCCGAGGGTGCGACCCGACGGGCACCCCCAACGCTCGTTGGCCTCGACGGCCACCCCGAGCTCGGCGCAGCGAGCGGCCAGCCGGTCGATCCGCGACGGGGGCAGGCAGTCTTCGGACATGCCCGCCTTGGGCAGGACGCTGAACATGTGGGCGAGGATCCCCCGACCGGCCACGGCCTCGAGCGAGTTCTCGACCGCGTCGAGCAGGCTGTCGGCCAGCTCGGCGTCCGACCAGGTGCCCCCCACCCGACCGTCCTGGATCTCCCGGGGGTCATGGGGGCCGTCGGCCAGGGGGAACCGGTGGTCGGCCACCAAGATGTGGTCCAGCTCCTCGAGCCCCGGCGGCAGGTCGAGGTGGCCGGCCCGGTCCAACACCTTGGTCTCCACACCTCGCCGGATCTCGAGCGGTTCGCTGTGCTGCGCCCGGTCGGCCTCGATTAGCTCGGCGGTGGCCGACACGAACCGAGGCAGCCAGTCGGTATCAGCCCGGACGTGGTCGACGAGGCACAGCGTGCGCAATCCGCGACGGCGGGCCTGGGCCACGTTCTCGGCGATCGTGTTCCGGCCGTCGGAGAACACCGAGTGGACGTGCAGGTCAGCCAGGAAGTCGGGTGCCTGCCCAACCACGAACTACGACACCCGCCCGGTGTCGTCTCGCCTGGGCGGGCGGTCCCGCACCACCTCGAGGGGCTCGGAGTACCGACTCCGCCCGAAGCGGCCCCAGTACCGGGCGGTGGCCCGCACCAGATCTTCTTCTAAGTAGGAGCGCTGCTCGGTCTGGCTGGCGTAAGCGTTGATTGCCGCCACCTTCTCGTCGAGATACGCGTCGATGTCCACGAAACGCACCGGCTCGAATTTCACCGTCGCCGACGGGCTCTCGTAGCAATAGACACTCGACACCTGGCGTGCGGCGACCATGGTGGCTCGGTTCACGTTGCGATGGTCCTGGTGCAGATCGTAGAGCGTGTGGGTGTAGACGATGCTCGGTCCCACGCTTTCGATGGCCGACTCGATCAGCCCGACCGTCGGGTCCCCCTCGGGGATCCTTGTGTCGTCCAGGTCACCCAGGATGAGGTCCGCCCCGAGGAGGCTGGCTGCCTTCTCCGCCTCCTCGGCCCGCCGCCCGGCGTCGCCACCCCGGCTCCCGTGGCTCATGGTCAAGATGGTGGTCTTGTCGTTGGCCCGTCGATGGCCGACGAGGATCCCCCCGACACCGATCTCGACGTCGTCGGGGTGCGCACCGACGGCCAGGACACGCTCGGACACGTGGCGGGGTCTGGTCCGGGCCCGCTGCACCAGCCGGTCGATCTGCTCGACGAGGTCCACCGGGCTGATCGGCTTGGGCAGGAAGTCGTCAACGTCACTGCGGAGCGCCTGGACGGCGACGTCCACGCTCGCATCGGCCGTCATGAGGGCAATGGCCAGCTCCGGGGCTAGCCGCCTGGCCTCGCGGATCAGCTCGAATCCCGACATCCCCGGGAGTCCGATGTCGGCCAGCAACACCTCGGGGCGAACCGCCGAGAGCACGGTGACGGCGTCGGGGGCGTTGGTGGCGCTCTCGACCTCGAACCCGGCCCGGTCGAGGGCCAGGCAGACAAAGCGCAACGTCCCCGGGTCGTCCTCGACGACCAGCACCCGGCCCCGGCCCGACGCGGCGTCGGGGTCCGAGGCACCTGGCTCATCCTGGGCGGCAGTCATGCGACCTCATCCCCGCGCTCCCCCGACCTCGGCAGCGCCGATCCCGTCAGCCTATCGAGTGTTCGCCGTCTCCAACGGTCCTCTGCTCGAGAGACGCAACGGCCCTTTCTCCGACCGTGAACCTGTGGTCCGTTCCCGCGGTTCCGCCCACGACCGCGAGATCGGCGGCCGTGCCCAGACGCGGTGCCCAGACTCAGAGAGTTACCGGTACCGGGGGTGACGCCACGACCGGGCAAGCCCGCACCGGCCCGGTCGCCAGGTCACTCTGCGCCAGGACGATCTGGCGCAGAACAGCGTCGTCATAGGTCCTCACGGTGTAGGTGGGTTCGGGACCTAACGAGGAGACCGACGAGAAGCAGGTGTAGTCGCCCAGACCGGCGGCCTGTTCGGCCATGACCCCCTCGGGTGCCGCGTCACGGACGACGCCCTTGGTGATGTCGAAGCTGCTGAGCAGGTGCATCATCGAACAGACCCCTTCCGCCCCGGTGCTCGGACGTCGGGCCGACGTCGAGAAGGCGACGGCCCGCACGAACCGGGAGGGCGGGGTGAAGTCGCCCGGAAGACCCAGCATCCCCGAGCCCTGGCCTATCGGGGCCAGTGTCGTCCCGTCGATGTCGAGCGGTGGGACGTCCATGGCGGTTTGGTTGACGTAGTTGCACAGGTTCGTCATGTGCCAGTCGAACGGCGGGCTGTTGGTCGCCACCCCGAGGGGATTGTCGTGGACCTTGCGCGCCCCCCCGACCCATTCGATGACGGCGGAGGTCCCGCCCCGGTCGTGAAGGACGAGATGGAGCGGCGGCACGCCGATGACCGGAACCTCGGCTGCCCAGACGACCACCGACTCGAGGGCGGACACCGCCTCGGCGACACCTGAGCACGTCGCCAGCACGTAGGAGGCGACATCGATGGGAGCCAGCAACACCTCGTCGCCTACGCCGACGGTCGCTTCGTAGGCGGCGAAGGTCGGTAGGTACAAGAGCCCGGCGTAGAGCCCCTGTTCGTTGACGCCGTCGGGAACCGAGGGCTGGCTGGGAACCGTCATCCCGAACGCAGTGGTTTCACCGATCCCGAGGCCCACGTAGCCGTGGGCCCCCTGCCAGCGGACCCCGGCTCCCCCGGGCGCGGTGCTGGCCTGCTCCACCCCCCTCGGCACGGCGCGCCACTCCCAGTTGAGCGGCAACGAGTACTCCATAGTCCGGCCGATCAGGACGGTACCGTCGTCCGCCGTGAGCCGCAGGGATGTGCACATGGGCCCGCCTCCCTCTCTGGGGGCTCCCCGGGTGCCCCCGACGGCCCCCCCAAGAGTTCTACTCCCCGGGGCGGGCGGCGAACAGAGGCAACGTAGCGACCGTCCTGTGTCGGTCGTGGCCCGACTCCGTCGCCCCTCCAGACCTCCGACGCCGGCCGGGTCAGCCCGCTGGCCCATGCGCGCCCGTGAGGGGCGCCCTGCGTATCATCGTGCGGCAATGGCCAATCCACGCGGGGCGTCGCCCACCCGCCGGGGGCAACTGCTCGAGATGGCGGCCCGTCGGGGCATCCCCCTCGGCACCATCCTCACCGTCACGGCCGTCGTGGTCGCGCTCTACGTCACGGCCAAGGTCGCCTTCCGACTGCGCGACGTGATCCTCTTGTTCATCGTCGGTGGGTTCGTGGCGCTGGTGCTCAATCCGCTCGTCGTGTGGCTCCAGAACTGGAAGGTCCCTCGGCGCGGGTTCGCGGTGGCTATCGTGACGGTGTGGGCGGTGTTGGTGTTCCTTGGTTTGGCGGTGGTCTTCGGCTACCCCCTGGTCAACGCGGTCAATAACCTGGCCCACCGCCTTCCGACCTACGTCAACCAGGTCGAGCACGGTCGTGGTTGGTTGGGCCACCTGGCGCGCAAGTACCACGTCCAACGTTGGGTACAGAAGAACGAGGCCAAGCTGGCCGGCTTCGGGGCTGACCTCGGCCGTCCTGCGCTGGCGGTGGGCAAGGGGGCGGTCTCGGTCCTGACCGCGTTGGCCGCCCTGTTCGCGCTGGTCGTGCTCCTCCTCCTCGAGGCCCCCAAGATCCGCGGAGGCCTGCTCAAGACACTGGCCCCCGAACGGGCCGAGCGCATCACCGAGGTGGCGGCCCGGGTCAACCGCTCGGTCACGGGGTACGTCTTCGGGGACTTCTTGACCTCACTGATCGCCGGCGTCGTTGTCTTCGTCACCCTATTGATCCTCGGCGTCCCTTTCCCGTTCCTCTGGGGGCTCTGGGTCGCCCTGGTGGACTTCCTGCCGGTCGTGGGCGGTGCCCTGGCCGGCATCCCCACGGTGCTCTTCGCCACCATCCACTCCCTGACCGCCGGGGTGATCACCCTCGTGGTCTTCCTCGTCTACACCCAGATCGAGAACCACGTCCTCAATCCGGTGGTCATGAGCCGGACCGTCAGGATCAACCCTCTGCTGGTGCTCACCTCGGTCATCGTGGGGGCCGAGATCGGGAGCTGGATCGGCGGCTTCGCCGGCGGTTTCGTTGGAGCCCTCCTGGCCGTGCCCATCGCCGGGTCTCTTCAGGTCATCTTCCAGGAGGTCTGGTTGTACACCGAGCCGGACGGGGGGCCATCGGCGCCGGGCGGCGTTGCCCTGGCCGGCGGGCCGGCCGGGGCCGACGGGCCGAGCGGACCCGACGAGGGCGGGACGGGATCCTGAGCGCTCGGCCCGGACCTCTCGGGGCGTCGTTAGAGTCGGTCGATGACCACGACCGGCGAAGCCACCCTCACCCTCTACGGGGCCTCGTGGTGTCCCCACTGCAAGCGGGTCAAGAGGTTTCTGGCCGCCCACCGGGTGCACTACGACTTCGTCGACATCGACGGGAACCCCGCGGCCATCGAGCGCCTCAAGGAGCTCCAAGACGGCGGTCAGATCATCCCGACGGTGGTCTACGCCGACGGGACCTACGACGTGAACCCGGGCGACGAGGCACTGGCCCGGCGCATCGGGTTGACCATCGAGGCCGATCGGACCGCCTACGACCTGGTGATCGTCGGCGGTGGACCGGCCGGCCTGGCCGCCGCCATCTACGCCGCCCGGGAGGGCATCGACGCTATCGTGGTCGACGCCGGTGCGCTCGGCGGCCAGGCCGGGATCAGCGACCGCATCGACAACTATCCGGGCTTCCCCGACGGCATCTCGGGCGCCGATCTGGCGGAGCGATTCGTGGCCCAGGCCCGGCGCTACGGCGTCGAGCTCCTCTCCGCCGTCTCGGTCACCGCGGTCGAGCCCGACGGCGATGACCTCGTGACCTCCCTGTCCTCGGGACAAAAGCTCAGCTCCCACGCGGTGATCGTGGCCACCGGCTCCACCTACCGGCTGCTCGGAGTCCCCGGCGAGGACGACCTCATCGGGGCCGGGGTCCACTTCTGCGCCACCTGTGACGGGCCCTTCTACAAGGGGTCCGACGAGGTGGTGGTGATCGGAGGCGGCAACTCGGCCCTCGAGGAGGGCCTCCATCTATCCGAGTTCGCCAAGCGGGTGCGGATCCTGGCCCGCGACGACCTCAGCGCCTCCGCTGTTCTCCAGGAACGGGTCAGGTCGGATCCCCAATTCACGGTCCACACCGGGGTGGACATCGTCGAGCTCGAGGGAGAACGGGGCCGGTTCGCCGCCGTGGTCGCCCGGGATCGCGACACGGGCGAGACACACCGGTTCCCGGCCGCCGCCGCCTTCGTCTTCATCGGGCTTCACCCCAACGACGCCTTCCTCGGTGACGCCGTCGAGCGGGACGCCGGCGGGTTCATGGTGACCGGAGCCACCATGGAGACCGCCATCGCCGGGGTCTTCGCCGCCGGCGACGTCCGCTCCGGCTCAACCAAGCAATTGGGCTCGGCGGTAGGCGACGGGATCGCCGCGCTGCTCATGGTGCGCCGGCATCTCGAGGCCCACCATCACAAGGCGCCAGCCCTGATCGACGCCTGAGCCGGCGATGACGGTCCTGGGCGGGTTGCCATCGCCGGCGACTTTGTTCTTCCTTCCCCGTGCACGGAACCCATTTCCTGCCCCGTGCCATGACCGCACGGGCGCCCAGAGCCTGGCCGGCGGCCCCGACGGCGGCGGTCCCTTCGTGCGAGCTCAACAGGCCCAGCCGACCGCGCCCCAAGGGCCACGTCCGAACGGCGTTGACCGAGACCCTCTGCCGACGACCCACTACCCGAGCGGAGGCGAAAATACCCATCCCTCCACGATGGAGCGTTCCTGCAGCCGGTAGACATGGACCGCCTTGACGGGCCGCTTGTGGAGCCTCGACTTCATGGTGACAAACACCACCACGAAAGAGCCGTGCTTGACTGCGTGCTCGAGATGCAGCTCGATCTTCAGCTGGTCGAAGAGGCTGCGGAGCCCCTCGATCGCTTGCTCTCGCGTCGAGTATTCGACCCCCATGCCCTCGATGTGCTGTCGGTACGACTTCGCGAAGAGACTCTTCGAGCTGTCGAAGTCACCGCGGCTCACCTGCGAGTACAACCGCTTGAACGGCGCTGCGTTCTCCGCCACTGGCACACCCCTCAGTCTCGTCGGCGCCCATTGTCACGGAACGAGGTAAACAAGAGGTGACCGAACCGTGTCATAAGGGCATCTCAAGCTGCTGAACCAAGGTGGGGATATCCTCGTCCGAGGAGGTGGACCCCATGGACAACTTGCGACAGGGCTCTGAGGAGGGTTGGTTCACCGATCCCTTCGCACGTCATGAGGCCCGCTGGCTGTCCGATGGCACACCAACGAAGCTGGTACGTGACGACGGCGTCGAGAGTTGCGACGAACCGCCCGACGAACCGCCGCTCCGAGAGCCGGTTCGGATCGAGGATGCCGGCGATGTCCAGTCGAGAACTCCTCACGACCTGACGGAGCGAGAGACCCGTGCGGCGTGGGACGCCTTCGACCAGTCACAGCCCTGACCGGGAGTGACCGACCCTGACACGACGAGCTCGTTCGACCACCGGGCGCCAGGTTCGACCCTGCTCTGCTCCAACCTCATCGTTCGCGCACCGACCGGAGCCCGGCACGGGTCGCCTCGTGGAGCGGTGCAACCACCGCTCTCGGCCTGAAGGCGACTGTCGGCGCCGGGTCGTCATGCGTGGAACACCCAAGAGTCCGGATCACGGTGCCAAGGACCCGTCCCGATGCACCAACCCGAGGTGGCCGACGGTGGAAACGGAGCACCCGGGTGCGCCAACGCACCGCCCGCTAACGACAGATCCCCAGGTCAGGCGTGGTCTGGAGGTCCGGCCCATTTCCACCTAACGGCAACCCGGAGCCAACCTTGTTGCCCCCCCAGTGTGTGAAAGTGGCTGCACGGTAAAGGGGGCGAGACGATGAAGAAGGCGGAAAGTTCGGAGGGTGTTCTGTGGACCCCGGCGCTTGAGGCGTGGTGGCTGGCCAGCGCACCAACAGGTCGGGCCAGCCGTCCCGCTCCTCGCTACCGGTTGAGTTACCTCGGGCGCTACCCGGTTGCACCCGCCGTGGACGCAGCTCCTAGCTCCCGCCTGGTCCGAGAGCAGGTTTAGCCATGGAAGTGGCTCTCATCGAACGATTGATGACCCCTGGGGAGTCTTGGGCGGCATTCTTCGAGCGGCCCTCGTGGCATGACCGGGCGGCCTGCCGTGGTGTCGACACCGAGCAGTTTTTCCCGGACGTCGGAGACGTTCCGGCCACAGCGCGACTCCTCTGCGGGCGTTGCCCGGTGGCCACCGAATGCCTGTCCTACGCACTGTCCGACCCTTCGCTTTCGGGGGTGTGGGCCGGAACAAGCGCCAGGCAGCGTAAGCGGCTCCGGCAGAGAGCGGTCACCGCTCCCGAGCCGTTGAGCGCTTAAGGGAGCCGCTCCGTGGCGTACGTCTGGGCCAGTCCAAAGCTCATCTCGGTCACGTGGTGCACCCGCGAAGACGGCGATGTCGCGACCTTCCAATTCGCCAACGGGCCGGTCAGCTCACATCGGATGACGCTGACCAGCGCCAGACAGACCGCCGTTCAAATGTTCGGGGACGATTGCCTTTTCGAAGAGCGCTTCGACGGGGGCATTCGCTGGTCGATCGCCGGCTTCCAGGGAGACGATCGTGCTGGCCAGTAGAAGGGTGCCGACATTGAAACTGGGCGGCAAGGCGACGGGAAACTGCCGCGAGGAGACAATGGTCGTTCCGGGAGATCGGACCCGCCTCCTCACCCGCTGCCAACAAGCGATGAGCACCGCCGGCTTCAAGAACCTCACCGTGAACGGGACCCTGTTCCAGATCTATGGCGACTATCGGAAAGCCACGACCTTGGGCCGACTGAGCGTCAGCCTGCAACCGGCCGGATTGGACACCCAGGTGGCGATGCGGGCAACCGCGAACACAGAGAGTGTGTACGCAATGTTGCGGAGCCCGAACGAGAAGATCCTCCGGGCCTTCAGGGAGAACCTGTAGCCACACCGTAACCGGGCTCTCGCGCCGTCCCAGCGCTGCCGCGCCGGCGCGACGAGTTGAACACCGGCCTGCAGGGCGAGGTCCGATGGTAAATGGACGGGCAGCGCTTCGCCGGCTCCAAAGCCACAGGCCACTCGCTCACGATGAGCTCGGAACCCCACCCGCCCACCGGATGCGTCGTGGAATACTCCCCGCACCGAACGTCGGAGCCCCCGAGGGTCCAGACCGCTCGGCGGCCAGTTTTCATCGATTAGCCCGACCACGTCGTATACCACCATCTCGTCCTTGCGAACTGTTGCCCACGGATTACCAGATTGTTAAGGTCGATCCAGCGAGTGTCACTCGACCGAAGGTAGTCGGCACATGGCAGTTCCGAAGGCACCCCGTCTCGCTGGACCGCTCATAGTCTCGATCATTGAGGGTGTCGCCAGCGGGTGGAGCGTTCAGGTAATCCGACCGGACTGCTAGACGGGATCCCAGCCCCCCGTCAGACCGTACGCGGCGGGCTGTTTCGGAGCGACCACGCAGGAGGAGTCATCGTTATGCAGGTAGCAACCCCGAGGACGAGGCTGCGACTCGTCATGACCGCCGTCGCCTCACTCATGCTCGCAGCAAGTTTCCTACTCCAGTCGGCATTGAGCCCGGCGCCGCATGCTGGCGCAGCGGCAGTGACGCCGACGGCGTACGTCGTCAACTACCAGGGCAGCAGCGTCACCCCGATCACCACTGCCACCGGCACCGCCGGTTCCCCGATCGGTCTCGGGACGACGCCATACGATGTCGCGATCACGCCGAACGGGCAGACCGCCTATGTCACCGACTACTTCGACGCCAAGGTGACGCCCATCGACACGGCAACCAACGCCGCTGGAACACCGTTCAGCGCTGGGTCACATCCCCAGGCCATCGCCATCAGCCCGAATGGGAACCTGGGATATGTCGCCAACTACACCAGCGGCACCGTGACCCCCTTCGACACGGCCACGAACACCGCCGGGCCGGCCATCCACACCGCTACGCCCGAGGCGATCGCTTTCACTCCGGACGGAACCACCGCGTACGTGGTCAACGGCGGGAGCAACAGCGTCACTCCGATCGACACCGCAAACGGTTTCGTCGGCAGCCCGATCCCCCTGGCCTGCTCGGGCCCCCAATCAATCGCCATCACTCCCGACGGGCAGACTGCGTATGTCGCGTGCGTGGACGGAAACGTGGTCCCCATTCACATAGCGCAAGGAACCACTGGGACGCCGATCAATGTAGGGAACCACGTCCCGTATGCCATCAAGATCACGCCCGACGGGCAGACTGCGTACGTCGTCCTCAATGGGAACGACACGGTGGTCCCCATCAATCTGGCGACCCGGGCTGTCGGCACGGAGATCGCGGTCGGCAGCCAAGCCTGGAATCTCGCGATCTCCCCCGATGGCAAGACAGTCTATGTCGTCAACTACGGCTTGAACTCGGTCACCCCTATTTCGACGGCAAATAACACGGCGGGGTCGCCGATCGAAGTGGGCAACGGTCCCTACGCTGTGGCCTTCACGCCTGACCAGGCCCCCACGGCCGCCTTCACCTTCGTCGCCGGGACCCCAGGCAACCCGACATCCTTCGACGCCTCGGCCTCGTCCTCGCCGGTGGGCTCGATCGCCAGCTACACCTGGAACTTCGGCGACGGGACCATGGCCACCACGACGGGCCCCACCACCACCCATGTCTTCGCCGTTTCGGGCACCTACAACGTGACCCTCACCGTGACCAACACCCAGGGGACGTCCACCTCCCAGACCTTCACCGGCCAGACGGTCTCCAACAACGGGGGACCCTCGGCCACGGTCACCCAGAGCGTGTCGACCGCCGGCTACGACCTGGCCGGCTCCGACGGCGGGGTCTTCGTCTTCCCGGTGGGCCAGGCCAGTGGGTTCTTCGGGTCCCTGCCCGGGCTCGGGGTTAAGGTCAGCGACATCGTGGGCATCGTGCCCACGAACAACTTCACCGGCTACAACCTGGTGGGGTCCGACGGCGGGGTCTTCGTCTTCCCGGTGGGCCAGGCCAGTGGGTTCTTCGGGTCCCTGCCCGGGCTCGGGGTCAAGGTCAGCGACATCGTGGGCATCGTGCCCACCAACGACGACCAGGGCTATAACCTCGTCGGGTCGGACGGCGGGGTCTTCGTCTTCCCGGTCGGCCAGTCGCAGGGCTTCTACGGGTCGCTCCCAGGCGACAACGTCCACGTGAACGACATCGTGGGCATCGTGGCCACACCGGGGGGTGGTGGCTACTTCCTGGTCGGGAAGGACGGTGGGGTCTTCACCTTCGGCAACGCCCCATTCTTGGGCTCGCTGCCGGGCATCGGGGTCACAGTCGCCAACATCACCGGGATCGCGGCCACCCACGACGGGATGGGCTACTACGTGGTCGGCGCCAACGGCTCGGTGTACACCTTCGGGGACGCGACCCCCCACGGCTCGCTTCCAGGGCAGGGCGTGACGGTCTCTGACATCGTGGCCATCGTGCCCACCCCCGACGGCGGGGGTTACTGGCTGATCGGCTCTGACGGGGGGGTCTTCGCCTTCGGGGACGCCACCTCGATCGGGTCGCTGCCGGGCCTCGGCGTCCACGTAAACAACGTGGTGGGGGCAGTGCCGACGGGGTAATCACTGGACCGAGCCTCTGTCCCCCCTCTCCCCTGCGCCCCCGGAGCTCCTGTGTCCCCGGGCGCTCGGTTCTCGAACGTCAATTGATGAGAACCCGAGCTGACCGAATCCTGAGGGAGCGAAATGCGGCGCAATCACCTGCAATCCAAATTTCGCCAAAACCAATTTGTGATAATGAACCGTGGACCTATCATTCCCGGCCCGGACATCCACACGGATTGAGAGACATTACGGGACCCGGACGCGATTGCTTCTCGTTGCACATCTGGGAAACAACTCGGCGGCCGATCCGCCGTCGTCCACATCAACATGCCGGACCCCCTCCACGTGGGAATGATTCAGGATCGCCGGATCCTTCCGTCGTGGCAGCGTCACGATTCGTCAGTTCTGAGGACCGTTGAGGCGGGCCAACACGGCGGCTCGACCACGGGAAACGGCACCAGGGTCGTCGTGAAGGATGGCGACAATGTCAGTACCGGCAAGGATCACTCCGAGTTCGAAGGCGAGCTGTGCGGGCTCATCGGCGGTGCTCAGCTCGCCCCTGTCGGCGGCAGCGTGGGCCTCTTGAAGAAGGAGGTCGCGCCATTGCTGCTGAACGCGCGCTACTTCGTCGTGTAAGCGTCCAGGCTGCGCTCCTACCTCGGCTGATGCGGCGACGAAGAAGCACCCTCCGGGGAAGACTCGCCGCTCGACGAAGGAAAAGTACCCCTCGCAGAGCGCGAGGAGCCGCTCACGACCCGGCGAAGTCCTAGCGAGCGCGGGTCCGACGACTTCGGCGATGAAGTTCTCCCGCGCCGCGTTGATGGTGGCCAGCTGGAGTTCCACTTTCGAACCGAAGAGCGCATGAACACTGCTCTTCGCCACGCCGCTGGCCTCGGCGAGCCGGCCGATCGATAACCCTTCAAGCCCCTCGATGGTTGCGAGGCGCGCCGCATGCTCGACGATCCGGGCCCGCGCCCGGTCCCCGGGCGCCCGGGTTTGCCTAGCTGTTCGTCCCTGCTCGTCTGCCATTGGCCCCCGGTCCTTACAGCTCCCATTCCAGGATAGACGGACGACCATCCATCCTATAGTATACGACCGTTCGTCTAAGGAGTGGACCATGGCCCAGGAAACGAGCACGAGCCGCGACTGGCGAGAGGCCGGGCAGGCCTGGGGAGACCGGGCAACCGACTGGGCGTACCTGTGGGAGCCCTACGCCCGATCGGCCAACCAGGCGGTCTTCGACCAACTCGCCGTCGCCGATGGCACGCGGTTGCTGGACATCGCCTGCGGGTCAGGCTTCGCCGCGCATCTGGCGAGCGAGCGTGGCGCAGCCGTCTCGGGCATCGACGCCTCTGAGGGCCTCGTGACCATCGCCCGCGCCCGCACGCCGAAGGGCGACTTCCGTGTGGGTGACATGTTCGCCTTGCCGTTCCCCGACGCGTCCTTCGAGACGGCCACCAGCTTCAACGGGATCTGGAAAGGCTGCGAGGGGGCCCTGCTCGAAGCGCGCCGGGTAGTGGTCCCGGGAGGCCGGCTCGGCCTAACTTTCTGGGGCCAGTTCGAGCACCTCGGCCTCATGCCGTACTTCGTCAAGGTGATCGAGCTTTCAGAAGCCTCCCACGCCGCGGCCAACGTGGAACACGGCGACACCCAGAACGTGATCGAGGACATGTTGAAGGCCACTGGGTTCGAACGCCTCGAGCGGGGGACCGTCACCGTCGTCAACGAATGGCCCGACACCGAAATCGCCGTCCGCGCGCTCGTGGCGGCCGGCCCTTCGGTTCCGGCGATACGGGCAGTCGGTCTCGATGACTTCTGCGACGGCTTACGCAGCGTCATCGAACCGATGCAGGTTCCTGGGATCGGGATCCGCATCACCTCCGAGTTCGACTGGATCACGGCTTACTCTCGGTAGTCCCCCTGCGCTGATCGCGAGGGCGATCCGTGCACCGTCCGCCACGATCTACGTTGTTGCTGGTCAAGGACCGGGTGGGCGCTGGGGGACTCGAACCCTCGACCTCAGCCGTGTGAAGGCTGCGCTCTAACCAGCTGAGCTAAGCGCCCTTTTGGGTCGCCCGTGGGCGTGATGAGGTGAATGACGTTAGCGCGGGTGCCAGGGACGCGGTTTCTGTGGTCGATCCGGCGGCCACTAACCTGGCTCTTGCATGCCTGACGATCCCACGGACAGCGCGAACGGCGAGAGTGGCGCAGCACAAGATCCTGAGGCCACCCTCCCACCCTCCCCTCTGGGCCGCCTCTCCCAGGCGTACTTCAAGCTCTCGGGAGGTAGGTCGAAGGCCGACCCGGACCCCGATCCGGACCGCCCGCTGACCGACAGGGAGCTCAAGGCCAAGGTCACCAAGATCGATCAGACCGAACGCAGGATCGGGTACCTCGGGGCCGGCCTGGGCGCCGTCATGGCGCTGACCTTCACCGTCCCCTACATCAGCAATCCCAAGGAGGGCGCCAAGGTCACGGCCGCCACCCATGCGCAGATCGTGTCGAAGAGCTGCGGCGTGCGCTATCAATTCCAGGCCAAGACGGCGAGCCATGTCGCCCGCTGTGTTCCGATCATCTACTCGCGCACCTACTGGTTCGTCACCCTCCTGATCCTGCTGGCCTTCCCGCTCGCCATCTTGGTGACCGTTCGTATCGGCCGCCGGGCACCCCTGGCCTACGCGGCACTGATGACCGGGCTGGCCTTCGAGGTGACCCTGGGTCTCTTCGGCCTCCCCTTCCTCGCCGCCGGAGCGTGGCTGCTCATCCGGGCCTGGAAGAGCCAGCGCTACGGATCGCCCACCGCCAAGCGTGGGGATCCGCCGCTCCAGCTGAGCGGGCGCGGGGCCACCGGCAAGGCCGCCGTGAACGGCTCGTCAACGACGACCGGCCCCGCCCGGGGCAAGGCCCCGGCCAACGGCCGGCGCACCAAGAAGCCCCAGGCAGCGCCGACCGACGCGAGCCGACGCCCAACGGCCCCCAACAAGCGCTACACCCCCAAAGCCCCGCCCAAGAAGAAGGTCCCGCCGCCGACGTGAGGGGTCAGGCCGCCGGCGACCCCTGAGTGCGGGGACCGGACGCACCCCGCGCGGGGTCGGTCATGAGGGCCGACCGCAGGAGCCCGAGCACATCGGCCCGGCGTCGGACCAACGAGCGGGCGGACGGTTCCTCGCCCAGAGCCCGCAACACCTCCACCTCGGTCACCATCCCGATCACCGTCGAGTAGATGGCCAACAGCAGCAGACGGGGGTCGTGGCGCCGCATGGTCCCGGCGTCCATCTCGGCCTGCAAGAAGTCGGTCGCCCGCTGGACGAGTGGGTCCAGGGCCACGGTCATCTGGGTGGCGGCCGGGGGGCCCAGCCGGGCCACCTCGCGCAGGAGCCCGAGCAGTTCGGGCCGTCGGGCGGCGAGACGGAAGACCGAGCGCACCACCGCCTCCACCCGCTCCCAGCCACCCCCGGCCCCGTCCAAGGCGGCTTGCATGGCGTCGGCCAGCTCGCCGGCGCTGCGGTCGATCACCGCCTCCATCAGGGCTTCTTTACTGGGGAACCAGTAGAGGATGCTCTGCTTGGTGAGGTCGAGGGCCCCGGCGAGGGCGTCGAGCGAGGTGGCCTCGTACCCACGGGTGCCGAACGACTGCAGGGCGGCGTCGAGGATGCGGTCCGGCGTGCTGCTGGCCATCTACCATATGGTAGACAAAGTCCCTACCAGATGGTAGACCATCGGGCCATGGTCATCGGCGACGAGCTGGCCGCCAAGCGCTTCTTCATCACCGGCGCCACCGGCTTTCTGGGCACTGCCCTGGTCGAGCGCATCTTGCGCTGCCTGCCCGACGCCGAGGTCGTCGTCCTGATCCGACCGGGCCGTCGGGCCACCGCGGCACAACGGGCCGCCCGGGAGATCCTCAAGAACGACTGCTTCGACCGCCTCCGCCACGAGCTCGGGGACCGGTTCGACGACGAGGTGGGGGCCCGGCTCGTGGCGGTGGCCGGCGACGTCGGACGCGACGGGCTCGGCCTCGACCCCGACGGCCGCCGCCTGCTGGCCGCCTGCGACGTGGTCGTCCACTCAGCCGCCACGGTGAGCTTCGACGCCCCCCTCGACCAGGCCGTCGAGATCAACCTCCTCGGGCCGGCCCGGGTGGCGGCCGAGGTCGCCCGGGCCCGGGCCGAAGCGGCGGCCGGCGGCGAGAGCGGGCCGGCCCACCTGATCGCCGTGTCCACCGCCTACGTTGCCGGGACCCACCAGGGGGAGGCCAAAGAGGAGCTCCTCGACGCCAACCGCTTCTCGCTCGACGTCGACTGGGAGGCCGAGGTGGCCAACGCCCGGCGCCTGCGGGCCGACTTCCAGGCCGAGTCCCGGCGAAAGGGCCAGCTGGCCGCGTTCATGAAGAAGGCCCGCGAGGAGCTGGGGGCGGCCGGGGACCACCTGCTGGCCTCTCGCAGCGAGAAGCTGCGCGAGGAGTGGGTGAAGCGTCAGCTCGTCGACGCCGGGACGTCGAGGGCCCAGGCCCTCGGGTGGCCCGACGCCTACCCGTTCACCAAGGCCCTGGGCGAGCGGGCGCTCATCGCCGGACACGGGATCGGCACCGCCACCGAGGCCGATGCGGTGCCGCTGACCATCGTGCGGCCCTCGATCATCGAGTCGGCCCTGGCCGAGCCGCGACCGGGTTGGATCCGCGGCTTTCGGATGGCCGAGCCGATCATCGTCTCGTACGCCCGCGGACTGCTCCGGGAGTTCCCCGGCGTGCCCGAGGGGGTCACCGACGTCATCCCGGTGGACATGGTGGTGGCGGCCATCGTGGCCGTGGCCGCCACCGGACCCGACCCCTCGGGTCCCACCGTGTACCACGTGGCCTCGGGGGTCCGGAACCCGTTGCGCTACGGCCGGCTGGTCGAGCTGGCCACCGACTGGTTCCAGCGCCACCCCCTCTACGACGACCGGGGCCAGCCGATCAGCGTGCCGGAGTGGTCCTTCCCCGGTCGGGGCCGGGTCCAGCGCCAGCTGCAGCGGGCCAACCAGGGCGATGGACGCGGTCGAACGGCTGATCACCACCCTTCCCGTCCGCGGACGCCAGGCCGCAGCTCTCGGCCCGGCTCGAGGATCGCAACGCCCAGGCCAAGCGGGCCCTCGGCTACGTCGAGCTCTACGGGGCCTACACCGAGACCGAAGCCCGCTACCGGGTCGACCGGCTGCTCGTCTTGTGGGACTCGCTGAGCGACGGGGACCGGGAGCGCTTCTGCTTCGACCCGGTGGTCATCGACTGGGCCCACTACGTCCACGACGTGCACCTGCCCTCGGTCATCGAGCACGCCCGGGTGCGCACCACCTCGGCGAAGTCGGTGGTGGCCAGCCGACCGGAGCGGGCCCGCGCCGCCATCCTCTCCTCCGACCGGCACCTGGCCGTCTTCGACCTCGAGCACACCCTCATCGCCTCCAACGTCGTCGACACCTACGCCTGGCTGGCCAGCCGTCACCTGTCCGCCCCCAAGCGGGTCGAAGTTCGTCGCCGACCTGGTGCGCGAAGGTCCGTCGCTCCTGGCCCTCGACCGCCGGGACCGGGGTGACTTCCTGCGCTCGTTCTACCGCCGCTACGAGGACGCCCCGGTGGCCGTCCTCGAAGAAGACTCCTGGGAGCTGTTCCACCGCCAGCTGCTGACCCGGTCGTTCCCGGCCGGGTTCGCCCGGGTGCGCGAGCACCGCCGGCTGGGGCACCGCACGCTGCTCATCACCGGGGCTCTCGACTTCGTCATCGCCCCCCTCCGGCCGCTGTTCGACGACATCGTCTGCGCCCGGCTCTCCGAGAGCGACGGCCGCTTACCGGCCGACTCGAGGAGCTGCCGCCGATCGGCGAGGCCCGGGCCCTGGTCCTGGCCGACTACGCCGCCAAACACGGCCTCTCGCTGGAGGAGTCGGTCGCCTACGCCGACTCGGCCAGCGACCTGGCCATGCTCGAGGCGGTCGGGTTCCCCGTCGCCGTCAACCCCGAGTCCCGCCTGGCCGCCATCGCCCGGCGCCGGGGCTGGCACGTCGAGCACTGGGCGAGGGCCGCGGGGGGCTCGCACCGGCCCCTCCCTCTCGGCCCGCTGGACTCGGTCCTCCCCGGCGGTGGCCGGCGGACGGCCACCGAGCGGGCGGCGGCCAGGGCCATCGCCACCGGCACCCTCGGGGCGACGTCGTGAAGACCCTGGTCTTCGAGCGCAACCTGCCCCGGTTCGCCGCCGCCCGGGTGGCCTCGGCCTTCGGGTCGGGGCGCGGCGCGACGGTCGGACCGCTGCGGCTCGTCGAGGCCGACCCACCTGAGCTGCCCGGCGACGACTGGCACCGGGTCCGCCCGGTGCTGTCGGGGATCTGCGGCTCGGACCTCGCCACCATCGACGGCCGCAGCTCGCGGTACTTCGAGGACCTGGTGAGCTTCCCCTTCGTACCGGGCCACGAGGTGGTGGGCACCCTCGCGTCGGCCGGCACCGGTGCCGACGGCCGGCCCCTGGCCGAGGGCGACCGAGTCGTGCTCGAACCGGTCCTGGGCTGCGCCGCGCGGGCCATCGAGCCGCCCTGCGCGGCGTGTGCGGCGGGCCGGCTCGGCGACTGCGAGCACGTCGCCTTCGGGCACCTGCGTCCGGGCCTCCAGACCGGGTTCTGCGCCGACACCGGCGGGGGCTGGTCGGCAGCGGGCCTGGTGGCCCACGAGAGCCAGCTCCACCGCGTGCCCGACCGGGCTGAGCGACGCACGACGCGGTGACCGTCGAGCCGGTGGCCTGCGCCGTCCACGCCGTCCTGGGAGCCGGCCTGGACGACGGCGACTCGGTGGCGGTGCTCGGGGCGGGCACCCTGGGCCTGTGCGTCACCGCGTCGCTGGCCCACCTCGTCGGCGTCGGGACGCTGCCCGTTGCCGTCGTCGCTGGCTCGTGGGCGCCCGCTACGCGCACCAGCGGCGACTGGCCGAGCGAGCTCGGGGCCGGCGAGGCCCTGCCCCCCGACCAGCTGGCCCGGGCCGTCCGGCGCCGGAGCCGCTCGCTGGCCCTCGGGGCGCCCGGGACCGGCGCGCCAGCGGCTCACCGGCGGGGCCGACGTCGTCTTCGACTGCGTGGGCTCGGCCGACTCGATCGCCCAGTCCCTGGCCATGGTCCGGCCCCGGGGCCGGGTGGTCCTGGTCGGGATGCCCGGCCGGGTCCACGTCGACCTGGCCCCGCTGTGGCACCGGGAGGTGGCCCTCGTCGGCGCCTACGCCTACGGCACCGAGCAGGTGGCGGGCGGGGCCGAACCGGTGCGCACGTTCGACCTGGCCATCGAGGTCGTCGCCGCCCTGGGGACCGGCCGGCTGGTCTCGGCCACCTACCCGCTCGAGCGCTTCGAAGAGGCGGTCGCCCACGCCGGGGCGGCCGGTCGCCGGGGTGCCGTCAAGATCGCCTTCGACCTCCGCCCCGAGCCGAGGGCCGGGAAAGGACGCTGAGATGAGCCCCAGGCCCGGATTCGTGCTCGAGGTCGACCGCTCCACCCCACCCACCTTGTTGTGGAACGGCGAGCGCTACGGCCTCCAACGCCTGCCCGAGGGGAGCCGGGTGGTCTACGCCCCCGAGCCCCTCGACAAGCATCGAGGACCCGGTGGCGGCCATCCGCCACGCCCTCGAGCACCCGCTCGGCGACAGCCAGCCGCTGTCGGCTGCTGCTGCGGGCCGGTATGCGCCTCACCATCTGCTTCGACGACATCTCCCTGCCCCTCCCCCCCATGCAGGCCCCCGACGTCCGCCAGCTGGTCATCGAGGAGGTCCTCGACATGGCGGCGGCGGCCGGGGTGGACGACGTGGTGCTCATCGCCGCCTTGGCCCTGCACCGCCGGATGACCGAAGCCGAGCTCCGCCACGCCCTCGGCAACCGGGTCTACGACGCCTTCGCGCCCTACGGCCTCCTCACCCAGCACGACGCCGAGGACCCCGACAACCTGGTCGACCTCGGCCGGACCGACCAGGGCGAGGACGTCGAGATCAACAAGCGGGCGGCCACCAGCGACCTGCTGGTCTACGTCAACATCAACCTGGTGGCCATGGACGGCGGCCACAAGAGCGTGGCCACCGGCCTGGCCAGCTACAAGAGCCTGCGGCACCACCACAACCCCAAGACCATGCGGCACTCGCAGGTCGTTCATGGACGCGCCGGCCTCCGAGCTGCACTCCTCCAACTGGCGGATGGGCCGGCTGATCGCCGAGAGCGGCGTCAAGGTCTTCCAGATCGAGACCACCCTCAACACCGACACCTTCCCGCCCGCCGTTCAGCTTCCTGCAAAAGCGCGAGTGGGAGTGGTCGTTGCGGGACCGGGCCACCTTCGCCGCCGTCGGCGGCGGCGCTCGACCGCACGCCGGACCGGGTGGCCCGCCAGATCTTCCAGTCGATCAAGTCGCCCCACGCCATGACGTCGGTCCAGGCCGGCGAGGTCGAGGCGGTCCACGCCGTCACCACGGCCAACGTCTGGGAGCAGCAGGGGGTCGAGGTCTAGGGCCAGACCGACATCTTGACCATGGGCCTGCCCTACATCTGCCCGTACAACGTCAACTCGATCATGAACCCGATCCTCGTGGCCTGCCTCGGCCTCGGGTACTTCTTCAACCTCTACCGGGGCAAGCCGCTGGTACGCGAGGGCGGGGTGCTCATCATGCACCACCCCACGCCGTGGGACTTCCACCCCGCCCACCACCCGAGCTACATCGACTTCTTCGAGCAGGTCCTCTCCGAGACGACCGACCCCGCCCGAATGTCCAAGGTCTACGAGGAGTCCTTCGCCACCGACCCGTGGTACATCCACCTCTACCGAACCGGCCACGCCTACCACGGCGTCCACCCCTTCTACATGTGGTACTGGTGCGCCCACGCGCCTCGAGCACCTCGGCCGGGTGATCGTCGTCGGGGGCAACCCGAAGGCCGTCCGGCGCATGGGCTTCTCGCCGGCCACGACCTTCGACGATGCCCTCGAGATGGCCCGCGACGTGGTCGGGCCGTCGCCCACCCTCACCCACCTGCACACCCCCCCCTCTTGATGGCGGACGTCACGTGAGGCCGGCCGACCTCGTGGCGCGCCTCGGCCGGGCCCGGTTTCCGCTCGCCGCGCCCACCTGGCCCGGCGGCGTGCCCCGGCCGGCGCCCGAGCGCAAGGTGGGCCTCGACTACGACCACGAGTGGTCGCGGCGCTACCCGGTGCGCCTGGCCCGGGCCGTGGTCCTCGACAACGTCACCCGGCCGGTGGCCAAGATCGTGGCCCCGACCACGGTCCGGGGCATCGAGCACCTGCGCCACCTCGAGGGGCCGGTGATCTTCGCCGCCAACCACGCCAGCCACGTCGACACCCCGCTGCTCCTCACCACCTTGCCGCTCGAGTTCCGCCACCGCACCGTCGTGGCCGCCGCCTCGGACTACTTCTTCGACCGCACCTGGAAGGCGGTGCTGTGGTCGTTCTCCCTGGCCGCCATCCCGATCGAGCGCTCCAAGGTCAACCGGCGCTCGGCCGACACCGCGGCCGAGCTGCTCGAGGACGGCTGGAACCTGGTGATCTTCCCCGAGGGGGGCCGCTCGCCCGACGGCTGGACCCAGCCCTTCCGGGGCGGCGCCGCCTACCTGGCCCGGCGCACCGGCCGCCCGGTGGTGCCCGTCTACCTCCACGGCACCCGCCACGTGGCCGCAAGTCGGTCGGGGCGCCCGGCCGACCGCCGGGCGGCTCGGGCACCGAGGCCCGGGGCGGGCGCGGCCTGCGGCGCTCCCCGGTCACCGTGGTCTTCGGGCCGCCCCTGTCGCCGCGCCAAGGGGAGGACGCCCGGCGCTTCGGCGCCCGGGTGGAGGGCGCGGTGGCCCTGCTGGCCGACGAGGTGGCCACCGACTGGTGGACCGCCCGGCGCCGGTCGGCGACCGGGCAGGGCCCGTCGGCCCGGGGTCCTGAGGCCCCGGCCTGGCGCCGGGCCTGGGCCCTCGGCCCCGCCCCCGGTGACGAGCACCCGGTGGCCGGCGAGCGGGAGTGGCCCAAGGTCTGAGCGGCCGCTGGGCCCGCGCCGGCCAGCCGGTACGCTCCGCCCATGGACCACCGCACACTCGGACGCACTGGCGTACAGGTCAGCCCGCTGTGCCTCGGGGCGATGATGTTCGGCGCCTGGGGCAACACCGACCACGAGGACTCGGTCCGGATCATCCACCGGGCGGTCGACGCCGGGATCAACCTCATCGACACGGCCGACGTCTACTCGGGCGGCGAGTCCGAGGTCATCGTGGGCAAAGCCCTCTCGCAACTCGACCGCGACTCGATCGTGCTCGCCACCAAGGTGCATGGCGTCATGGGCCCGGACCCCAACGCCCAGGGCAATTCCCGCCGCTGGATCATCGCCGAGTGCGAGCACAGCCTGCAGCGCCTGGGCACCGACCACATCGACCTCTACCAGATCCACCGGCCCTCCCCCGAGACCGACATCGACGAGACACTCGGGGCGCTGAGCGACCTGGTCCACGCCGGGAAGATCCGCTACTTCGGGTGCTCGACCTTCCCGGCCCACCAGATCGTCGAAGCCCAGTGGGTGGCCGAGCGCCGCAACCGGGAGCGGTTCGTCACCGAGCAGCCCCCCTACTCGATCCTGGTCCGGTCGATCGAGGCCGACGTCCTGCCGGTCTGCCAGCAGTACGGCATGGGGGTGCTCAGCTGGAGCCCGCTGGCCGGCGGTTGGCTCTCGGGACGCTTCGGCGAGGGCAAGGACAACACGAGCCGGCGATCGGCCATGGTCCCGGACCGCTACGACCTGTCGCGCCCAGGGAACCAGCGCAAGGTCGAGGTCGTCACCGAGCTGGCCAAGGTGGCCGACGAGGCCGGACTGACCCTGATCGAGCTGGCCCTCGGGTTCGTGCTCGCTCACCCCGCCGTGACCTGCCCCATCATCGGCCCCCGGACCATGGAACAGCTCGAGTCCCAGCTGAGCGCGGTCGAGCGCCCGCTCACCGGCGCTGTCCTCGACCGCATCGACGAGATCGTCCCGCCCGGCACCGACCTCAACCGGGGCGATGGACCCTGGGAGCCACCGTCGATCACCGACAAGGCCCGGCGCCGGCGCACCTGAGGCCGGTGTGATCCGGGCCGTCGCCCACTCGTCAGGGTCCCGCGACCCCAGGTGACCGCCCCGCCGTTAGCATCGACACCGGCCGGACGACCACGACCACCCGCAGAGGGAGCCCGCATGACCCACCCGACGGACGGCGCGACCACCGCCCGGGCGACGCCCGGGCCCTGGACCGACGACGAGCTGGCCGGGCTGGCCCTGGCCGCCCCGTCCGACCAGCCGCTGGGCGAGGACGCCGTCCCCCTCTCGGTCTACCTGTCGGGGCTACCCGGCCCGCTCCCCAACTGGTACATGCCCCCCGCCATGGGCCACCGGGGCGGGCGCTGGCGGGGCCCGGTGATCGTGGCCGTCGTCGCCGCCTTCCTCATCATCGACGCCTTCGGGCTCTGCAGCACCTACGGCCAGCTGGTCTTCGCCTGATCCCGGGCCCGGTGGACCGGGTCAGAACCGGGGCAGGCCCATCGGGTTGGGCATCGGGATCTCGCCGGCCGCCAGCAGCGCCCCGGCGACCGGCTTGAGCAGGCCGGCCAGCTCCTCGGCCGCCCGGCCGTCCCGCCGCCAAAGCGCCGCGGCCAGGCGGTCGGTGTCCGCTTCGAGCCGGGCCCGGGCCCGCCGCCCCGAGCCGGTGAGCGCCCCCTCGGCGTCGAGCCAGCCCCGCGAGCGCAGCCGCCCGACCGCGGCGTCCCACTCGTGGTCGGTCCACCCCCGGTTGGGCTGGAGGACCTCCCGGGTGAGGGCGCCGGTCGCCACCAACGTCACGTGGACCTCGCACCCGTCGAGGCCGGCCACCGTCGCCGCGGCGACGTGGCCGTCGCCGCGGTGCTCGCGCAGGCAGGTGGCGGCCCACCACAGGGCAAGGTGGGCCGGCGCGGGGGTGGGCAATGCGGCGTTGGCGGCGAAGAGGGGGCGCCCGGCGCCGTCGGCCTCGCCCACCGCGCGCACCGCCAGGTCGGCGGCGCGGGCCAGGCTCGGGTCGGCCAGGGTCGGGCCGAGCAGGCGGCCCAACGCCTCGTCGATCGCCCCCAGTCGGGCGTCGAGGATCGACGCCGGGGTGGCGAAGCTCCAGGCGTCGGGGATCGAGCGGGCCACCATGGCCGGGGCGAAGTTGAAGAAGGTGGCCGCCACCACCGCCGGGCCGACCGGGCCCATCGGCGCCGACCGACCGGCGAAGTAGCCCATCCAAAAGCCGCGCAGGCCCGCCGCGCCGAAGGCCCGGCGACTCTCGGGGGCGAAGTAGGTGAGCGCGTGGTAGGGCTCGAGCAGCCGCCACAGGTGGCGGGCCAGGCGGCGCTCGGCCCTGTCGGCGGGGTCCGGGTCCCGGGGGGTTGGCACCGGTGGTCCATCGTAGGGGGACCGCGGCCGTCCCGAGGGTCCGGGGCCGCCCGTCTAGCGTGGACCCGGTGGGCGAGACGACCGGCGTCCCGAGCGGCGACCTCGGCCTGGTCGCCGACGCCCAGGCGCGGTTCCTGGCCGTTGTCGAACCGCTGGGCGACCTCGAGGCGGCGGCACCCTCGGCGTTGCCCGGCTGGACGGTCGGCCACGTGCTCACCCACGTGGCCCGCAATGCCGACAGCCACGTCCGCCGGGCCGAGGCGGCCGCTCGGGGCGAGGGCGTCGACCAGTACCCGGGCGGCTTCGAGGGCCGGGCCGCCGAGATCGACGCCGGGGCGGGCCGCAGTGCCCGAGCGCTGGTCGACGACGTTGCCGGCTCCGCCGAGCGCCTGTGGCGGACCTGGCAGTCGCTCCCCCCCGCCGCCTGGTCGGTGACCTCGCGCGACGTGGGCGGCCGCGAGCGGCCGCTGCGCGAGCTGCCGGGCCGGCGCTGGCAGGAACTCGAGGTCCACGCGATCGACCTCGGCCTCGGGGTGAGCGTTTCGGACTGGCCCGAATCGTTCGTCGAGACCTGGCTGCCCCGGCTGCGGGCCGGGGCGACCGGGCGGCTCCCGGCCGGGGCGATCCTCCCCGCCCCGGGCACCCTCGAGCGCCGCGAGGAGCTGGCCTGGCTCTACGGGCGGCTGCGACCCCCCGGGGTCCCGGACCTCGCCCCCTGGGGCTGAGCGGCCCGGGCCGGGCGGCCCGGCGAGCCGTGTAGGCCAGGGACACCTGCGTGGTGCTCGTCGTCGGGGGCCGGCTCCCCGGCCGACCCGGGCCGCCGGCGCCCGTTCAAAGGACCCGCGACTCGTGGCCCGACCAGTAGCGGTCCTTCAACAGGCGCTTGTAGAGCTTGCCGCTCGGGTCCCGGGGGAGCTCGTCAACGACATCGACCGAGCGGGGGCACTTGTAGGCGGCCAGGGCGGCCCTGCAGTAGGCGATGAGGTCGGCCTCGAGCCCGGGTCCGCCAAGCGAGGGGTCCACCAGCTCGACCACCGCCTTGACCGCCTCGCCCATCTCGGGGTCGGGCACGCCGAGGACGGCCACGTCGGCCACCGCCGGGTGGCTGGCCAGGACGTTCTCGGCCTCCTGGGGGTAGATGTTGACCCCGCCGGCGATGATCATGTGCGACGCCCGGTCGGTCAGGTAGAGATAGCCGTCGGCGTCGAGCCGGCCGACGTCGCCCAGGGTCCGCCACCCGTGGGGGTCGGTGATCGACGCCGTCTTATCCGGGTCGTTGTGGTACTCGAAGCTCCGCCCGCCCTCGAAGTAGATCGCCCCCTCCTCCCCTGGTGCCACTTCGTCGCCGTCGGGCCCGACGATGTGGGCCGGGCTCATCGGGCGCCCCACCGAGCCGGGGTGGGCCAGCCATTCCTCGGGGGTGATCCAGGTCGCCCCGATGTCCTCGGTGCCCGAGTAGTACTCGTGGATGATCGGGCCCCACCACTCGAGCATCTGGCGCTTCACCGCCACCGGGCAGGGGGCGGCGGCGTGGACGACGTAGCGCAGGCTGGAGAGGTCGTGGGCCTGGCGCTCGGCGGGTGCGAGCTTGAGCAGCCGCACGAACATGGTCGGGACGAACTGGGCGTGGGTGACACGGTGGCGCTCGATCAGGGCCAGGCACTCGGCCGGGTCGAAGTGCTCCATCACGACGACGGTGGCCCCCAACCGCAGCATCGACATCGAATAGACGAGCGGGGCCGAGTGGTAGAGGGGGGCCGGGGACAGGTAGACCGCGCCGGGCCCCGCCCCCGAGCGGCTCATGAACGCGGCAATCTGGACCGGGGCCGCGGCCGGGTCCCCCATGGCGGTGCCGCCCAACGCCTTGCGCACCCCCTTGGGCCGGCCGGTGGTCCCCGAGGAGTAGAGCATCTCGCGACCTTCGGACTCGTCGGCCAGGGCGACCGGCTCGAACGCGCCGACCCGGTCCTCGTAGCGCTCGAACCCCTCCAGGTCCCCCCCCACCGAGAGGCGGACCGGTACCCCCGAGAGGTCCAGGCCGGCCACGGCCGCCCGCTGGCCGGCCCCGGCGACGAGCACGGTCGCCCCGCAGTCGTCGAGGATGTACTGGACCTCGGCGGCCAACAGATGGTGGTTGAGGGCGGTGTAGTAGAGGCCGCTGCGCTGGGCCGCCCAGGCCACCTCGAGGTAGCGGGGGTCGTTGTCCATCAGGATCGCCAGGTGGTCGCCCTCGACGAGCCCGTGGGCCCGCAGCAGGCGGGCCAGCCGGTTGGAGCGCTCGTCGAGTTGGCCGTAGGTCACGGTCTGGCGGCTCGAGCCCATCACCACCGCCGGGGTGTCGGGCTGCTCGGATGCCCGGGAGCCGAGGTCGAGACGGCTCACCGTCGCCCCCCCCGCCCGGCCCGCCGCCCGGCGGCCAGCCGTTCGCCCCGCAGGGCCCGTTCCTCGTCGTCGGCCAGCGGGTCCAGTGCACCGGGGAGGCCCACGGCCCAACCCACCAAGAGGTCGGCCAACGCCGGGTTCCGGGCCAGCACCGGACCGTGCAGGTAGGTGCCCACCACTCGGCCGGCCCACGCCCCCTCGGTGCCGTCGCCGCCCCCGTTGCCCGCCCCGGCCACCACCCGGGCCAGGGGCCGGGCCGCTGGCCCGACCGTGGTCACCCCTCCGTGGTTCTCGAAGCCGGTCAGGGTGGGCAGTCCTCGCCCCCCGGGCCCCGGTGCCACCGGCTCGGCCAGCACCTCACCTACCGCCCGGGGCCCGGTCCCCTTGACCGTGGTGACGTCGAGGAGGCCCACCCCGGGCCGGGCGGCGCCGTGGGCGTCGGGGAAGGACCGCCCGACGATCTGGTAGCCGGCGCACACGGCCAGCACCGTCGCGCCGGCCTCGACCGCACGGGCCAGCGTGCCGTCGGCCACCAGGGCCTCGGCCGCCCGCACCTGGGGGCCGTCCTCGCCCCCACCCAGGCAGTACACGTCGGCCTGGGGCAACGGCTCGGACGAGGGGGCCTCGAGGAGCTGGGCAGCGAACCCCCGCCACTGCGCCCGGCGGGCCAGCACCAACCCGTTGCCACCGTCGCCGTAGGTCCCGAGGAGGTCGGGGTAGACGACGGCCACGGTGCACGAGGCGCTCACCGGTGCCCCAGCAGGTCGTGGAAGGCCGTGTAGTTGCCGATGAAGTCCACCCGGCATGCGTCGGCGCCCACCCACCCGCGGGCCGCCGTGGCCACGGCCTGGCGGGGGTCGGGCACCGTCTCGTGGGCCACCTCGGCGTAGCGCAGGCGCACCGCCAGGTCCCAGCAGCGTTCGCCGGTCGCCACAACGGTCCGACCACCCAGCTCGTCGAAGGGCACATCCCACAACCACGACGGGTCGCGCCCGTCGGCCACGCGGGCGTTGATGCCCACCACCACCGGGCCCGCGCCGCCGCGCACCAGCCCGAGCAGCTCGACCCAACCCGCGGGGTTCTTGGCCAGCATGAGCCGGGTCGCCACACCGCCGATGGTGGGGGTCGTGAAGCGGCCCGCCACCTGCTCCACGGTCGACATGGCCGCCAGAGCCCGGTCGGCCGGCACCCCGAGGGCCTCGGCGGCGGCGGCGGCCATGACCCCGTTGGCCCGGTTGAAGCGGCCCGGGAGGCCGAGGTCGACCGGCAGGCGGCGCCCGTCGGGCCACCGGGACACCACCTCGTCGCCCAGCCCGTTCTCGAGGGTCACGTCGAGCGGGGGTCGGGCGAAACCGCACCGGCACGACCAGTCCCCGTCGGCGGCGAAGGTGATCGTGCCCTCACAGGCCGGACAGCCGACCGCGTCGAAGCGCCAACCGAGCCCTGCGGCCACCCACACCACCCGACGTGCCCTCCCGGCCCCCCAGGTCACCAGCGGGTCGTCCGCGTTGGCCACCACCGTCGTCGACGGCGCGTCGCCCAAGGCGTCCCGCCAGCGCCCGGCCACCATGCGCACCTCGCTCGTGCGGTCGAGCTGGTCGCGCGAGAGGTTGAGCAGCACCATGGCGCCCGGCCCGATGGCCGCCACCAGTGCGGGCACGTAGCCCTCGTCGACCTCCAAGACGACCGGGGCCCCCCGGGGGCCGGCGGCCAGGGCCGCCACGTGGCCGGCCGGCATGTTCGAGCCGGTGGCGTTGGTCACCACGTTCCCGGTGCGCTCACCGGCGGCCAGGGCCACCGCCAGCAGCCGGGTGGTGGTGGTCTTGCCGTTGGTCCCGCTGACCAGGGCGACGGTCCGACCGGCGGCCAGGCGCCCCAAGAGACCCGGGTCGAGGGCGAGGCCGGCCCGGCCCCCGATGACGGTGCCGCTCCCCAGCCGGAGCTGACGGGACACGGCGTTGACCGCCCGCGTCACCCCGACGGCCAACCGGGCCCGCGCCCCGAGGCGCGCACCGACCCCCGTCGTCGTCACCGGGCCGAGCGGCGCGACGTCCCCGACTGGGCGGCCGAGGGGCCCCTCCCGGGGGGATAGGTCCGAGCCAGCTCGTCGGGGCTCGGGTGGTGCGGCCGACGGGCCTCGGGGGGCAACAGCGCGCTGATGGCCCCCATCAACGTTGCGGTGTCGGCCCGGGCGTCGTCGAGGTCGAGGGGGACCGGGTCGCCCACCCGCACCCGCACCGCCGGCGGGTGGCGCACCCCGGTGACGTCGGGCACCCTGACCGAGCGGGGCCACACCCGCTCGGTTCCCCAGAGCCCGATCGGGAGCACGGGCGCCCCGGTCGAGGCGGCCAGCCGGGCGGTGCCGGTCTTACCGTGCAGCACCGGGTCGAAGAAGGCCTCGCCGCGCGGGATGGTCCCTTCGGGCAGGACGATCACGACCTCGCCGGCCCGCAGGGCCGCCTCGGCCTCGCGCAGCGGTTGGTCGGAGTGACTGCCCCGGTCGACCGGGATGCCCCCGATCGACCTGGCCACCCAGCCGATGACCGGCGCGTCGAACAGCTCGCGCTTGGCCAGGAACCGGACCGGCCGGCCGATCTTGGCCGCCACGATCGCCAGGGCCACCACGTCGAAGTAGCTCCGGTGGTTGGAGGCCAAAAGGACCGGGCCGCGCCGGGGGATCTTCTCGACGCCCTTCACGTCGAAGCGCGCGTAGGGGAACGTCTCGGGTCGCACGAATGGGCGCAGCAGGTGGTAAGGCTCGAGCCCGACCACCGAGGGGACGCCGACCGGGCGGTCCCAGTACTCGATCGGCCAGCGCCGGAGGGAGGCGACGACGTTGAGACGCGGGTCGGGGTTGACCGCATGGGGCGAGCCCACGCTCGAGAGCAGGGGCAGGTCGAAGAAACTGTCCGAGCAGGCGTGGCACTGGGCAAGGTCGACCCCCTCGGCGTCGGCCCAGCGCTTGACCGCCTGGAGCTTGCCCAGACCCCACACGAAGCCACCGTCGAGCCGACCGGTGTAGCGCCCGTCGGTCACCTCGTAGACCGTGGCGACGACCCCGTCGAAGCCGAGGGCCTCGGCGAACGGGGCGATCATGTCGACCGGGGTGGTGGTGGCCAGGACCAGGCGGTGCCCGGCCCGCCGGAAGTCGGCCAGGTGCCCGGGGGCGAACGGCGCCACCAGGTCGGCCAGCGCCGGCACGGCCCGGGCCCCGGCGGCCTGCACCCCGGACCGTTCCCACCCCCGGGCCACCCGGGCGGCCCCCCGGGCCAGCCCCATGGCCACTAGGTTCTCCCCGAACCGGTCGTAGAGCCCGTAGAGCAGCCGGTCCCCGGGGACGGAGCGCTCGCTCTTGAGCACCCCCTCGGCCACCAGGGCCTGGTTGAGCACGGGCCCGCTGGCCCGACGGAGCAGGGTCCGGTCCAGATCGACGAAGACGACGCCCACGCTCGCCGAGGCTACCGGCCCGCCGTGGCGAGGCGGAGTGGCCCTGGCACCCACCGGGGTCCGGCCCCGACGCGCCAACGGGCCCTGAACGCGGTGAAGGGACCGCCGGGGGGGGGTGGCGATCCCTTCACTCGGACCCATCGAGGCACGGAGGGGGGGGTTCCGTGTTCTCCTCGAGGTCTGAAGCAATCCTGGAGGATGCCCACGAATCTGTCAAGCAGCTTTGGGAGATACTTGATATCGTGTTAGGTGATGTAACTCAGGAACAGCTGCAAGCGTTCCTCCCAGGAGGGGTGGATGGAACTTAAACACCTGCAAGCACTGGTCGGCATCGCCGACACCGGCAGTTTCTCGGCCGCCGCCGCCCAGATCGGCACCGTCCAGTCCAACGTCTCGGCCCACGTGGCCCGGCTCGAGCGTGAGCTCGACGTGATGCTGGTCGACCGGTCCTCGGGCCGGCTGACCGAGGAGGGTGAGGTCGTCGTCGACCGGGCCCGCCGCATGCTGAGCGAGCTCGACGCCCTGGTCTCCGACGTGGTCGCCATGCGCCACGAGGTCCGCGGCACGGTGCGGGTGGGCATGATCGGGACCACCGGGCGTTGGCTGGTCCCGTTGCTGGCCGCCCGGCTCCACGACCGCCATCCGGCGGTGGTGATGACCGTGGCCGACGGGACGAGCGCCACCCTCGAGCCCCAGCTCATCTCCGGCCAGCTCGACCTGGCGGTGGTCACCCTCCCGGTGCCCGACGACGAGCTCTCGGCCTCGCCCCTGTTCGAAGAGGACCTGATGCTCGTGGTGCCGGCCGACCACCCCTTGGTGGCCACCTGTGGCGCCGGGCCCCTACCGATCGAGGCCCTAGGCAGCCTCGAGCTGCTCCTGCCCCTTCCGGGGACTGCGCTGCGCGACGAGATCGACGCCGCCGTGAACCCGGTCGGCGTGGAGCTGCACCCCTCGATGGAGCTCGACGGGCTGCGGATGATCGCCTCGCTCACCTTCGACGGCTACGGGCCCGCCATCCTCCCCGCCCCCGCCGTGCCCGGCCACCTGCGCGAACGCTTCGCCCTCTTGCCCATCGAGGGGAACCCGCGGCGACGGGTCGGGGTGGCGGTGCGCAGCCGCGGCTTCCCCTCGGCCCCGGCCCGGGCCCTGATCGACATCCTGCGCGACCTCATCGACGAGCCCGCCGCGCTGCCGGCCGGTCTGCACCCGGCGATCGGGGCCCGGTCCCGCTGAACGGGCTCCCGTCCCCGGCGGGTTACGAGGGGGGCGTCGGTTCCCGCCACATCTGCCAGAGGGTCGGGCCGCCCTGGGTGCGCAGCTCGCCGGTCACCTCGAAGCCGTGGCGCCGGTAGAAGGCGATGTTCTGCTCCTTGGAGGACTCGAGGTAGGCCCGTACGCCGTCGGCGTCGCAGCGGGCGAGGACCGGGGCCAGGAGGGCCGAGCCGACGCCGCGGCCCTGCAGGGCGGGCTCGGTGCCCAACGTGGCCAGGTACCAGTGGGGCTCGCGGGGGTGAGTGGCCTCCAACTGGGCCAAGAAACGAAGGGCCCGGGGAAGGGCCGGCCCGGCGTAGTGGGGGGCCAGCGGGAGCACCCCCAGGAGCGAGCGCACCCCGGTCATCCTCGGCTTGCCCGGGGGGGCCCAGGTCGCCGTCCCGGCGTGGTCGTCGGTCGTGAACACACCACCGAAGGCCAGGTGGTAGTCGTTCACCAGCTGCAGGCGGAAGAAGGCCCGCAGGGCGGCCGGGCGCCGCCAGGCCGAGGGCGCCAGGTAGCAGGCAACCGGATCGTCGTCGAAGGCGCGGGCCAGCATGGCGCACATCCCGGCCACGTCGGCCTCGGTGGCCAGGCGCACCGCCGTCGGATCGTCGGGTGGGCGAGCGGCGGGCGTGGCGGAGGGGACCCGGGCTCGGGGCATGGCCGGGATCCTAGGCCCGCCTTACGACGACGCCATGCCCACGATCGGCTGGTTGAGGGTCAGCGAGCCGGTCGAGCCCTCGAACGGGGCCGAGCCGAAGGCGAAGATGCCGCCGTCGGAGGCCACCAACCAGTAACCCCCGCCGTCGCCGTCCTCGGCCATGCCCACGATCGGGCGGTTGAGGGCCAGGCCGCCGGTCGAGCCCCGGAACGGGGCGTCGCCGAAGCTGAAGACGCCGCCGTCGGAGGCCACCAGCCAGTAACCCCCGCTGTCGGGCATCGCCGCCATCCCGACGATCGGGGCGTCGAGGGGCTTGGCGCCCATCGACCCGAAGAAGGCGGCGTCACCGTAGGCGAAGACCCCGCCGTCGGCCGCCACCAACCAGTAGCCGCCGCCGTCGGGGGTGGCCGCCATGCCCACGATCGGGCTGACCAGGCTGAGCGAGTCGGCGGACCCGAAGAAGGCGGCGTCACCGAAGCTGAAGACCCCGCCGTCGGCCGCCACCAGCCAGTAGCCGCCGCCGTCGGGGGTGGCCGCCATGCCGACCACCGGGGCCCGCAGCGGGCCCCGCAGGCCCCCTAGCGCCGGGGCGCCGAAGTTCTGCACGGACCCGTCCGCCCCCGCCTCCCAGTAGCCGTCGGTGGCCGGGTCGGTGGCCATGGCAGCGATCGGCCCGCCGCGCTTGGCGGCCCCCGAGCCGTCGAAGGGGGCTCCGCCGTAGCTGAACAGCCCGCCGTCGGCCGCCACCAGCCGGTAGGCCGCGTCGTCGTCGAGGGTCGGGCAGGTCTGGGCCAGGGGCTGGGGGGAGCTGGTGGGCCCGGGGACCACCGGCGTCCCCGGGCCGCCCTGGCCGCCGTTGGCGAAGCACAGCGGGTCCATCCGCAAGGACCGGGCACCGAACGGGTAGCCCACGTCGCCGGCCGTCCAGGCGGCGTAGGCCATCCACCACTGTCCCGACCCGTCCTCGAAGGCCCACTCGCCGCCCGGGCCGACGACCGGGCCCGACGAGGCGAGGATCGGCCGCACGGTCGGCTTGGCGCACGGCCCGCTCGGCCCCTCGCACACGGCGTAGCCGACGCCGTAGGTGGCGTCCATCCAGTTCCCCGCCGAATAGAAGAGATAGTACGCGCCGTCGGCCAGCACCAGGTCCGGGTTCTCCACCGTCGACTCCCAGGCCTGGTCCTGGGCGATGAGGGCGTGGGGCTGGGATCCGGGGAGGAGCGACAGTCCGTCTGGGGACAGTTGCTCGGACCAGATCACGGCCTGGGTCTCGAAGCCGCCCGGGTTCGCCTTCCAGAGCAGGTACGGCGTGCCGTCGCTGTCGAAGAACACGTCGGGGTCGATGTCACCGCCGTAGTAGAGGCCGCTACCGCCCAACAGCGGTTGGCAGACCAGTGGTCCGGCAGCGTCGTTGACGTAGGGGCCACCGACGGCGGGGGCGGTGGCCTCGGTCACGCACTCGGCGTCGAGCCACTCGTCGAAGGTGGCGTACAGCATCACCCAGGTGCCGCCGAACTCGGTGACCGTCGGCGCCCACTCGAGACCCGGGTTCACCCACCACGGTTCGGAGGCCAGGGCGCCCGGAGCGGGCACGGCCGACCAGTTGACGAGGTCGCTCGAGGTGAACTCTTGGATGTGCCCGTGCGCCCCGCCGGTGGTGAAGGCGTAGTACGTGCCGTTCTGGGCGACGATGTCGGGGTCGGGGGCGTCCGCTGGGGTGAGGGGGTTCTGGTAGACGGTCGGCGCCGCCGCCGCCGGTCGGGCCGCCGCCACGAGGGCGGTCGCCGGGGCGCCCAGCGCGACCAGCGCCGCCGCGGCCCGGAGCACGGCGCCGCTCGCCCGGGGCACCTCTCGACTCCTCGTCGTCGCCCGCACGGCCCCCTCGTGTCCTCCTCGAGGGCCCAATGCTAGGCGCTCCCCCCGCAGCGCCCCGGCCACCGTGTACCAGTGGCGGGCGGCCTCGGTGCCGGTGAAGCTCAGCGAAGCCCGGCGAAGAGGTCGTCTTCGGGCATCGGCGCCCCGGTGCGGTCCTGGACCCGTTGAAACGACTCGCGGGCGAAAATACTGGCGAACAGCTCGCGGCCCATATCGAGGAAGAAGATGTTCTCGGCTTGGCTGGCGTGGGTGGCCAGGCTGTCGTACTTGCGCTCGACCACGGCCGAGCAGTCGACGTAGGTCGTGATGAGATCGTCGGGCGTGCCGAAATCGGGGTCCTCGCCGATGGGCTCGGGCGGCTCGATCCCGTTGTCACGCAGGAGGTCGGCGAAACCGGCCACCATCGAGCGGGGCACGCCCGTGTAGTAGAGCTTGTCGGGGATGCCGGTCGCCGCCGCCGCGGCCAGGGTGACCCGGTTGGCCTGGATGTGGTCGGGGTGGCCGTAGAAGCCGTTCTCGTCGTAGGTCACGACGACCTGGGGCTCGTAGCGCTCCATCAGGGCCCCCAGCTTCGCCGCCGCCTCGTCCACCGGCGTACTCCAGAAGGCCCCCGGCGCCTCGTTCTGCGGCCAGCCGGCCATGCCCGAATCGTGGTAGCCGAGCAGCTCGAGGTGCCGCACCCCGAGGATCCGGCAGCTCGACTCGAGCTCTTGGCGACGCAGGTCGACCAACTCGGCCACATCGTGGCCGGCCTGCCCGGGCTTCACCCCGCCCGGACCGTCACCCAGCTCCCCGTTCGTGCAGGTCACGAGCACGGTGGTGATCCCCTCGTCGGCGTAGCGGGCCAGTACCCCGCCGGTGCTCGAGGCCTCGTCGTCGGGGTGGGCGTGCACGGCCATGAGGGTCAGGGGGCGCTCGGGCATGCTGGGAGCGTAGGGGCCGGCCCCGCGCCGTCGTGCAAGGCCGCCCGGGGAGCGTCGGGCTCAGAGGTGGCTGAAGCCCCCCGCTTCCTCCTTGGTCATCGAGACGGTGACCGGGTGCTTGGAGAAGTGGCCGATGGCCGTCTTGATGTCGTCCATCAGGATCGTGGCCAGGTCACGGCTCACGTCCTGGCGCACCAAGATGCGCTGGATCGAGACGTCCGACACCGTCCCGGTCAGCGGGTAGGCGGGCACCTGCCAGCCGCGGACCCGGAGGCGGTCGGCCACGTCGTAGAGCGTGTAGCCGGGGTCTTCGCCCTCTTTGATCCGCCAGGCCACCGTCGGGATGCCCTTGGTGGGATCGCCGTCGCAGAGCAACTCGAAGGGGCCGAGCGGGAGGATCTGCTTGGCCAACCACTGGGCCGTCTCGTACGACGAGGTGTGGACGTGGTTGTAGCCCTCCCGGCCCAGCCGGACGAACTCGTAGTACTGGGCGACGATCTGGCCGGCCGGGCGGGAGAAGTTGATCTGGAAGACCGGCATGTCCCCACCGAGATAGGTCACGTGGAAGATGAGGTCCTCGGGAAGCTCGGCCGCGTCCCGCCAGAGGACCCAGCCCACCCCGAGCGGGGCCAGGCCGAACTTGTGGCCCGAGGTGCTGATCGACTTGACCCGGGGGACCCTGAAGTCCCACTCGATGTCGGACGCGCAGAACGGGGCCAAAAAGGCCCCCGAGGCCCCGTCGACGTGGATGTCGATGTCGAGCCCGGTGTCCTCCTGGAGCTTGTCGAGGGCCTGGGAGAGCTCCAGCACGGGCTCGTAGGCCCCGGTATAGGTCACCCCGAAGGTGGGGACCACCATGATGGTGTTCTCGTCGACCCGCTTGAGCATCTCTTCGGCGTCCATGTGGTAGCGACCCGGGGCCATCGGAACCTCGCGGATCTCGACGTCCCAGTAGCGGGCGAACTTGTGCCAGACCACCTGGACCGGCCCGCAGACCATGTTCGGCTTGTCGGCGGGCTTGCCGGCCGCCGCCCGCTTGGCCCGCCACCGCCACTTGGCGGCCATGCCGCCGAGCATGCAGGCCTCCGAGGAACCGATGGCCGAGCAGCCGACCGGGTTGCCGGCGGCCGGGGCGTTCCACAGATCACCCAGCATGTGCACGCAACGGCGCTCGAGTTCGGCCGTCTGGGGGTACTCGTCCTTGTCGATCATGTTCTTGTCGATGGCCATGTCCATCAACTTGTGGATCTCGGGCTCCTCCCAGGTCTGGCAGAAGGTGGCCAGGTTCTGCCGGGCGTTGCCCTCGAGCAAGAGCTCGTCGGAGATCACCTGGTAGGCGTCATCGGGCCGGGTCATGTGCTCGGGGAACTTGTACTTGGGGATGGCGTGGTGGAGGTCGTGGCTGGCGAAGACCGAGTCCAAGAGCTCGTCACGGACGGTCCTTCGGTCGTGCAGCGTCATGATCGGATCCCTCGTTGTCGTCGGGTGCTGGGCCGGGCGACGGTCAGTCTGCACCACCGGACCGGTCCGGCGCCCACCGGCCGGTCAGCCGGTGAGCAAGTCAGCCGGTCAGCCGGTCAGCCGCACGGGAGCTTGTCCCACCACGAGGGCACCGGCGGGGGAAGGGCGGACGGCCACGTCCCCGTCGGCGAGGTCTGGTGGTGCACCTGGGCCAGCGCGGCCACCGTCGGCAAGAGCCGGCGGGCCAACCACTCCCCGCCGGCCGCGGTGAAATGGACGCCGTCGCTGCAGCGCAGGTCGACCCCGTCCACGTCCTGGTCGAAGTGCCCGCCGGGCGAGGCGATGGCCCCGAGGGCGAAGACCCTGACCGGCTGAGGCGCGAGTACCCGGACCGACGAGGTGAGGTCGGCATCGGGCGCCGAACCGACGTGGGCCCCGGGGCCCGGATCGGCGGCCCGGGCGACCTGGTCGATGATGTCGTTGTCCATCGCCACCCGCGACGGGGCGTCTTCGGGCCAAGGGGCCCCGCTCGGTTGCTCGCCGCTGTCGTAGTAGGGCGTGGTCAAAAGGACCACGGCGGCGCCGCGAGAACCGAGGACGGCCGTCGCCTTCTTGAAGCGCCCGGTGACGTAGCGGTCGAAGCCGCGCTGGCCCAGGTTGGACCATTGCCCGACCACCTCTTGGTCGAACAGCTCGCCCCGGGCCAGGTAGAGGACGACGTCGGGGTTGTAGTGGTCCACCCAGCGCTGCCACTGGCGCAGCAGGGCGGCGGGGTTTCCGCTCTCACAGGGCGTCCCAGGCGGCAGCGTGTACCAGAGCACCTTGATCAGCTGGTCCATCGACACCGAGCAGCCCGGCGCCCCCTCGTTGACCAGTTGGATGCCGTAGTGGGCGGCCTCTTGGTCCAGGCCCACGCCGAGCGACCCGGCCACCGAGTCGCCCACCAACAGGACGCGCAGCGGGTGGCCGGTGACCGTCGCCGCCCCGTTGGACGCCCCGAGGGTGCTTCCGGCGCCGGCCGGCGTGGGGTGGGTCGCCCCGGCGGCGGGCCCCGACGCGCTGAGCGGCGCTCCGACGGGCGCGCTCGGGACGACGAGGGCTGCGACCACCACGACCGACAGGGCCAGGGCGGCGGCAGCCGGGGCGGCCACCAGGGCCCAGCGTCCCGGGAAGGCCCCGCGGCGCACCGGCCGTTCGATCAGGTGGTACGACGTGGCGGCGATGGCCACGGTCACCGCCACCCGGGCTCCGAAAAGGGGCCAGCCGTCGAGGTGGACCCGGGCGCCGGTCATCACCAACAGCACCGGCCAGTACCAAAGGTAGACGCCGTACGAGATCCGGCCGAGGGCCCGGACTGGGCCCCACCCGAGGACCCGGGGCACCGGGCTGGCCGGGGCCTGGACCGCCCCGGCGACCACTGCCGCCGCCGCCAGCGAGGCCAGGAGGAAGCCCCCGTGGAAGGCCAGCGACGACGTCTCAGGGACCCGCCACCACAGCAGGGCCGTCCCGGCCACCCCGACGACGGCGAGCCCGGCCATCGCCCCCCGGCCCCGGGCCCCGCGCACCGAACCCCACCGGGCGAAGGCGGCGGCCAGGGCGGCGCCGACCAACAGGCCCTGGGCCCGGGTGTCGGTGCCGTAGTAGGCCCGGGTGGGATCACCGCCCACCGGGGTGATCACGGCCATGACCACGGCCGAGGCCACGGCGCCCACCACCGAGATGGCGAGGAGCACCTCGAGGCGTCGGGCCCGCTCGGGGGCCCCCGACACCCCGCTCGGTCCCTGGCCGACCGCCGGGGCGGCCACCACGACGACCGACCCGGGACGGCCGGCGACCGGGACCGCCCCGCTCCCCCCGCTGAGGTCGCCCTCGTCGTCGCCGTCGGTGCCGGCGACAGCCGCCGGGCGGGCCCGGCGTCGGCCCCTCAAGACCGCCAGGACGACCAGCGGCCACACCACGTAGAACTGCTCTTCGATCGCCAGCGACCAGGTGTGCAACAGAGGCGAGGGCTGCGAGACGGCGGTGAAGTAATTGGCGTGGCCGGCCACGAAGTACCAGTTGGCCACGTAGAAGGTGGTCGCCACCGCGCTGGACAGCAGATGGGTCGTGTTGAGCACCGATGGCCAGACGGCGGCGACCACCCCGATGGCGAAGAGGAGCACGAACAGCGCCGGGAGGAGCCGGCGGGCCCGGCGGGCCCAGAAGCGGCCCAGGGCTACCGTCCCGCTCCCCCGCCACTCGGTGACCAGCAGCGAGGTGATGAGGAAGCCCGAGAGAACGAAGAAGGCGTCGACGCCGTAGTAGCCGCCCGGGATCCACGAGAACCCCGAATGGAAGGCGATGACCGCCAGCACGGCGAAGGCCCGGACCCCGTCCAGCCCGTCGACATGGTGAAAGCGCGGCCCCCGCCCCGACTCGGTCATGGCCCACCAGGCTAAATCCACCGGACGGGGACCGGTGGCCGGCGGTAGCGTCGGCCCGGTGACCAGCCTGCGAATCGGCATCCTCGGTGCGGCCCGCATCGCCCCGGCCGCCCTCATCCGTCCCGCCCGCCACGTCGAAGGGGTCGAGGTCGTGGCCGTGGCCGCCCGGGACCCCGAGCGGGCCCGGGCCTTCGCCCACAAGCACCACGTGCCCCGGATCCTCGACACCTACGACCAGCTGGTCGCGGACCCCCAGATTGACGCCGTCTACAACCCCTTGCCCAACGGGCTGCACGGCCACTGGACCAAGGCCGCGCTGGCCGCGGGCAAACACGTCTTGTGCGAGAAGCCCTTCACCGCCGACGCCGACGAGGCCCGCGACGTCGCCCGCGAGGCGGCCGGGACCGGCCTGGTGGTCATGGAGGCCTTCCACTACCGGTACCACCCGCTGGCCGCCCGTCTCGTCCAGATCGTCGGCGGGGGCGAGCTGGGCCCGGTGGAGCGCATCGAGATCTCGTTCTCGGCCCCGCTGGCCAAGCGGGGGGACATCCGTTACCGATTGGACCTGGCCGGCGGCGCCCTCATGGACATGGGCTGTTACACGGTCAGCCTGCTCCGGACGTTGTCAGGGCGCGAGCCCCGGGTCGTAAAAGCCAGGGCCAAGCTGTCGTCGCCCGGCGTGGACCGGGCCATGCGGGCCGACTACGAGCTCCCCGGGGGCGGCACCGCCCGCACCCGGTGCTCGATGTTCTCCTCGTCGGTCCTGGCGATGCACGCCACCGTCACCGGCCAGGACGGTCAGCTGAGGGTCTTCAATCCCTTCGCGCCCCAGTTCCTGCACCGGCTGACCGTGCGCTCCGGCGGGGTCCGCCGGGTCGAGCACGTGACCCGCGAGCCCACGTACAATTTCCAGCTACGGGCCTTCGTCGACGCGGTCAACGGCGGGACGCCGGTGCTGACGCCGCCCGAGGACGCCATCAAGAACATGGCGGTGATCGACGACGTGTATCGGGCCGCCGGGCTCGAGCCGCGCCGACCGAGCACCCCTTGAAAGGGGCGCTCGCACCCCACCGCGACCCACCCGACAGGGTCGGGCGTGCGAGGTTAGGGTGCCCAGCGTGAGCCCCGCCGGCGACCCTGTCGACCCCGACGCGCTCGACCGAGCGCGGACCGCCGCGCTGAGCGAGGCCCAACGCCTGGGAGCCACCCACGCCGAGCTGCGGATCGAGCGAATCCGCTCACAGATGGTGCGCCTGCGCGACGGGTCGGTCGAGACGGCGGCCGACGACGACGAGGTCGGGATGGGCCTGCGCGTGCTGTACGAGGGTTCGATCGGGTTCGCCGCCACCGTGGCGGTCACCCCGGCGGCGGCCGCCGGACTGGCCGGCCTGGCCGTGGGGGCGGCCCGGGCGGTGGCCGTCGCCCGGCGCCGACCGGTCGAGCTGGCCGACGAGCCCGGGCACGGCACGATCACCTGGTCGTCGGGCCACCGGATCGACCCGGTGGCCGTCCCGCTGGCCGACAAGGTGGACCTGCTCGAGGGCTGGAGCCGCCGGCTCCTCAATGCCCGGAGCGTCGACCACGTGAGCGCCTCGGTCCTCGCCGTCACCGAGGACACCCACTACGCCGACCTGGCCGGCACGGTCGCCGACCAGCGGCGGATCCGGGTCCACCCCCAGGTCGAGGCGATCGCCCTGGAGCCCTCGGGAGCGGGCTTCGAGACCATGCGCACCGTCGCCCCGCCGGTCGGGCGGGGCTGGGAGTACCTCGAGGGCGACGGGTGGGATTGGGAGGCCGAGCTGGGCCGGCTGCCCGAACTGCTGGCGGCTAAGCTCGCCGCCCCGACGGTGGAACCGGGCCGCTACGACCTGGTGATCGACCCCACCAACCTGTGGCTCACCATCCACGAGTCGATCGGCCACGCCACCGAACTCGACCGGGCCATGGGGTTTGAGGCCGCCTACGCCGGGACCTCGTTCGCCACCTTCGACAAACTGGGCTCGCTGCGCTACGGCTCCGAGGTGATGCACGTCACCGGTGACCGCACGGCCGAGCACGGGTTGGCGACCGTGGCCATCGACGACGAGGGTGTCGAGGCCCAGTCCTTCGACCTCGTGCGCGACGGCGTGCTGGCCGGGTACCAGCTCGACCGCTCCATCGCTGCCGCCTCGGGGCTGGGTCGCTCGAACGGCTGCGCCTTCGCCGACTCGCCCCTCCACGTGCCGATCCAACGGATGGCCAACGTCTCGCTCCAACCGGCACCCGGGGAGGGTCCGAGCACCGAGGAGCTGATCGCGGGCGTGGAGCGGGGCATCTTCATCGTGGGCGACAAGAGCTGGTCCATCGACATGCAGCGCTACAACTTCCAGTTCACCGGGCAGCGCTTCTTCCTTATCGACCACGGCCGCCTGGCCGGCCAGCTCCGCGACGTCGCCTACCAGGCCACGACGACCGATTTCTGGGGCGCGCTGGAGGCGGTGGGCGATCGGTCGACCTACCTGCTGGCCGGGGCCTTCAATTGCGGCAAGGGCCAGCCGGGCCAGGTGGCCCCGGTGAGCCACGGCTGCCCCTCGGCCCTCGTGCGCGGCGTGAACGTGCTCAACGCCCGGGCGGAGGCGGGGCGTTGAGCACGGGGTCGACCGACGCCGGGCTCCCCCCGGCCGACGAGGTGGTCGAGGCGGCCCTTCGGGCGGCCGGCGGCACCGACTGCGCGGTCATCGTCGAGGAGTCGAGCGAGGCCGAGGTGCGCTTCGCCAACAACACGACCACCACCAACGGACTCAGGCGCTCGCGCCGGGTGACCGCCATCAGTTTCTGGGAGGTCGACGGGGGCGTGGCGGCCGGGGTGGCCCGGCGCTCGGGCGACGTCGATGCGGCCGACCTGGTCCGGGCGGCCGAGGCCGACGCGGCGGGCTCCCCGGCGGCCGAGGACGCGGCGCCGCTCGTCGGGGGCTCGGCCGACGGTGACTTCGGCGAGCCGCCCATCTCGACCGACCTGTCGGTCCTCTCGGGGGTGCTGGGCGACCTCGGCGGTGCCTTCGGCCGGGCCGAACAGGCCGAGCGGGTCCTGGCCGGGTTCGCCGAGCACTCGGTGTCGACCGTCTATCTCGGGACGTCGACCGGACTCCGGCACCGTCACGCCCAACCGACCGGCGCCCTGCACCTGGTGGCCCGCGGCACCGACGGCGTCCGCTCGGCCTGGGCCGGGGCCGGCACCGTGGACTTCGCCGACGTGACGGTCGACGAACTCGAGGAACGGCTGGCCCTTCGCCTCGGCTGGGCACGCCGGCGAGTCGACCTCGAGGCCGGCCGCTACGAGGTGCTGCTCCCGCCCGAGGCGGTGGCCGACCTGATGGTCGACCTGGTCGAGTCGGCCTCCCTGCAGGACGCCGAGGACGGCCGGAGCGTCTTTTCGAGGCCCGGCGGCGCCACCGCCCTGGGCGACGAGCTCTCGGCCCTTCCCTTCGAGCTGCGCAGCGACCCGCTCGAGCACCCGCTCGAGTGCTCCCCGTTCCTGGCCGTCGGGGCCTCGGGGCCCGACGTCTCAGTCTTCGACAACGGGTTGGCGCTCGAGCGAACCGCTTGGATCTCCCAAGGGCGGCTCAACCGGCTGCGCTCCCACCGTGCGGGCGCCGGGCGCTCGGGGGTCCCGGTAGGCCCGCCGATCGACAACCTGGTGCTCGAGCTCCCCGGGGCGACGGGCTCGGTGGACGACCTCGTGGCCCGCACTGGGCGGGGTCTGCTGCTCACCTGCCTGTGGTACATCCGCGAGGTCGACCCCTCCACCCTGCTTCTGACCGGGCTCACCCGCGACGGCGTCTACGTGGTCGAGGACGGCAAGGTGACCGGAGCGGCCAACAATTTCCGCTTCAACGAGAGCCCGGTCGACCTGCTGGGCCGGGCGACCGAGGCCGGGGGCACCCAGAGGGCGCTCGGGCGCGAGTTCGGCGAATGGGTCAACCGGACGGCCATGCCGCCCCTGCGGATCCCCGACTTCAACATGAGCTCGGTCAGCCCGGCCAGTTGACGATGGCCGGTTGAGGATGGACGGCGTCGCGGACCGCCCGACAGAGCCGGGAGCCCCGGGCCCGGTCGGTGTGCCAAGAGCCCCCTGGCGCCCCGGGCCCCACCGCGAGGTGCCCGGGGCCGTGGACACCGACGAGGAGGGTCTGGCCCGCGTCGACCGGCGGGTCGCCCAGCTGTTCGCCCTGGTCTCAGAGGCGATCGCCCAGGCCACCGACGCCCTCCTGGCGGGCAGCCCGGCCACCGGCCAGGCGGTGGTCGACGGGGACCAGGCCATCGACGACCTCACCGCCGAGGTCGAGCTGCTGGTCTGGGACCAGCTCCAGGCCCCGCCGGTGGACACCGACGAGCTGCGGCGCCTGGTCGGGGTGCTCCTGATCCTCCCCGAGCTCGAACGCAGCGCCGACCTGGCCGAGCACATCGCACAACGGGCGGTCAGCAACCTCGGCGCCGCGATGAGCCCGCTCAGCCGCGGGATCGTCCAGCGGATGACCGAGGTGGCGGTCGAGATGTGGCACACGGCGGCCGACGCCTACGCGGCGGGCACCGCCGGGGGCGAAGACCTGGCCGAGGACGACGAGGAGATCGACATCCTCCACCAGCGGCTGACAAACGAGATCGCCGCCGAGGCCATGCCGACCCCGGTGGCCGCCCAGGTCACCTTACTGGCCCGCTTCTACGAGCGGTTGGGGGACCACGCGGTCAACCTGGCCCGCCGTATCGAGCTGCTCGGCGGACCTGGCCGGGCGCCCCGGTAGCGTGCGGCCGATGGGCGACCCCGTGGACCACGACGCGCTGTTGGACCACGACGCGCTGGCCGCCCACATCGAGGGCACCTGGCAGCGCGACGTGCTCCCGACCCTCTCGGAGTACACGACCGTCAAGTGCCTCTCACCGGCCTACGCGCCCGACTGGGCCGAGACCGGCGAGTTGCGCCGGGCGGCGTCGCTGCTGGCCGACTGGTGCTCGGCCCGGCCGATCCCCGGTCTGGCGGTCGAGGTGGACGAGGCCCCCGGGCTCACACCGACACTCGTGGTCGACGCCCCGGCGGTGGGCGCCGCCGGCGGCGCCGTGGTGGTCTACGGCCACCTGGACAAACAACCCCCCCAGGGGGCCTGGCGCGAGGGCCTCGGGCCCTACCGCCCGGTGCACGAGGGTGACCTGCTTTTCGGCCGGGGCACGGCCGACGACGGGTACTCGGTGTTCGCGGCCCTGAGCGCGCTCGAGGCGCTGGCCGCGCTGGGCGCCGAGCGACCCCGGGTCCTCGTACTCATCGAGGGCAGCGAGGAGAGCGGGAGTCCGCACCTGGCCGAGTACCTGACCCGGCTGGCCCCGCGGATCGGCCGACCAGACCTGGTGGTCTGCTTGGACTCGGGCTGCCTCACCTACGACCGGCTCTGGCTGACCGACTCGCTGCGGGGGAACCTGACGGCCGACGTCGGGGTCGAGGTGCTGACCGAGGGGATGCACAGCGGCCTGGCCGGTGGGGTCGTGCCGTCGTCGTTCCGGCTGTTGCGCCGGCTGCTCTCGCGCCTCGAGGACGAGCGCACCGGCGACATCGTGCTGCCCGAGCTGGGCGCGCCGGTCCCACCCCGGCACCGGGCCAACCTCGAGGCGGTGGCGGCGGAGTTCCCCGACGCGCTCGGCGGCGAACTCCCGACGGTGCCCGGCCTGGTCCTGGAGCAGTCGAGCGAGGCCGAACGCCTGGTGGCCAGGGCCTGGGCCCCGGCCCTGGCCGTCACCGGCATGGCCGGCATCCCGGCGCCCGCCGACGCCGGCAACGTGCTGCGGCCCTACACCGAGGCCAAGGTCTCGCTGCGCCTGCCGCCCACGGTCGACGCCACGGCGGCCGGCGCCGCCCTGGTCCGGATCCTCACCGCCGACCCGCCGTCGGGGTCCCGGGTCACGGTCACCCTCGACACCTGCGCCGACGGCTGGGTGGCGCCCGACCCCGAGCCCTGGGTGGCAGCGGCCCTGGCCCGGGCCTCGCTCGGATCCTTCGGGGTGCCGCCCTCGAGCTACGGCGAGGGGGGGACGATCCCCTTCCTGGCCGAGCTGGGCCGGCGCTACCCGGGAACGCCGCTCGTGGCCACCGGGGTCCTCGGGCCGGGCAGCAACGCCCACGGCCCCAACGAGGCCCTGCACCTGCCGATGGCCCGGGCCGTCTCGGCCGCCGTGGCCCACCTGGTCGTCGCGGTGCCGCACCGCCCCTGACCCGGCGGGCCCCGAGCCCCGCTTCGCTACGCTGACACGCACGTCAGGTTCACAGCGGGCCGGCGCAAGGGGGTGAGCAGATGGGGTGGGAGTTCTCCACCGAGCCCGAGTTCCAAGAGAAGCTGGACTGGATCGACGCCTTCGTCCGCGACGAGGTTGAGCCGATCGACCTTCTTTGGGGGAACAAGGCCTTCCACCCGCTCGACGACACACTGCGGGCCATCGTCGACCCGCTCAAACAGCAGGTCCGCGAACGCGGCCTGTGGGCCTGCCACCTCGGCCCCGAGCTCGGTGGCCAGGGCTACGGGCAGGTGAAGCTCTCCCTCATGAACGAGATCCTCGGAAGGTCCCAGTGGGCGCCGATCGTGTTCGGGACCCAGGCGCCCGACACCGGCAATGCCGAGATCATCGCCCACTACGGGACCGACGAGCAGAAGGAGCGCTACCTCCGGCCGCTGCTCGACGGTGAGATCTTCTCGTGCTATTCGATGACCGAGCCCCAGGGGGGGTCGGATCCGTCGCTCTTCGAGACCTCGGCCCGCCGCGACGGCGACGAGTGGGTCATCAACGGGTGGAAGTACTTCTCCTCCAATGCCCGCACGTCCTCCTTCCTCATCGTCATGGCCATCACCGACCCCGACACCGACGTCTACCGGGGGATGTCGATGTTCTTGGTCCCGACGGACACCCCCGGGGTCGAGATCGTCCGCAACATCGGGCTCATGGGCGAAGAGCCCGGGCACGAGGGGATGCACGCCCTGATCCACTACGACGAGGTGCGCGTACCCGCGGACAACCTCTTGGGGGGCGAGGGGCAGGCCTTCGCCATCGCCCAGACCCGCCTCGGCGGCGGCCGGGTCCACCACGCCATGCGCACGGTTGGCATGGCCCAGCGGGCCCTCGACATGCTGTGCGAGCGGGCGGTGAGCCGGCGGACCCGGGACGGGGTGCTGGCGGACAAGCCGAGCGTGCGGGACTACGTCGCCGAGTCCTACATCGAGCTGACCCAGTTCCGGCTGTACGTGCTCTACGTCGCCTGGACCATCGACCAGACCGGCGACTACCGCGCCGTCCGCCACGACATCGCGGCCATCAAGGTCCTCACCCCCCAGGTGCTGCACAACGTGGCCCAGCGGGCCATCCAGGTGCACGGGGCACTGGGGGTCTCCAACGAGATGCCGCTGGGCTCGATGTGGATGGCGGCCCCGATCATGGGACTGGTCGACGGGCCCACCGAGGTGCACCGGGCCACCGTCGGGCGCCAGGTGCTCAAGCGCTACCGGCCGGTGGCGGACCTCTGGCCGAGCCAGCACACCCCGACCCGGGTGGCCGCCGCCCAGGAGAAGTTCGCCCGCTACTTCGAGCACGAGGTGGGGAACCAGTGAGCGCCGACCCGAGCGCGGGCGGCGCACCGGTCGGCGGAGGCGACCTCGGTGGCGACGTCTACAGCGAGATCGACCACGACCGGCTCGGGCGCTGGATGGACGACCAGGGCCTACCCGGGCGGGGCGAGACCCTCACCAGCCGCTTCATCACCGGGGGCGCCTCCAACGAGCTTTTCGAGCTCAAACGGGACGGCCACACCATGGCCCTGCGGCGTCCCCCGGCGGTGGTGCCCAAGGGCCGCAACGAGACGATGCTGCGCGAGTACCGGCTCCTGGCCGCGCTGGGCGGCACCGACGTGCCGCATGCCCGGGCCATCGCCGGCTGCGACGACCCCTCGGTGATCGGCGGGTGCTTCTACCTGATGGAGTTCGTCGACGGCTGGTCACCCATCCAAGAGGGCACCACCTGGCCGGCCCCCTTCGACGTCGACCTCGACGCCCGGCGAGGCCTGGCCTTCGAGTTGGTGGACGGGATCGCCAGGCTCTCGAAGGTGGACTGGCAGGCACGGGGCCTCGAGGGATTCGGTCACCCCGAGGGCTTCCACGAGCGCCAGGTTGACCGCTGGCTGGCCCACCTCCGGGCCTTCGAATTCCGGCCCATCCCGGGGATCGACGAGGCGGCGGCGTGGCTGCGGACCCACAAACCACGGAGTTACGTCCCGGGCATCATGCACGGCGACTACCAGTTCGCCAACGTCATGTACCGCCACGGTGCCCCGGCCCGCCTGGCCGCCATCGTCGACTGGGAGATGGCCACGATCGGCGATCCCTTGCTGGACCTCGGATGGGTGATCAATGGCTGGCCCGACGATGCGACGATGTCGTCGGGGCAGGGCACGGTGAGCTACGTCGACTACACCGGCATGCCGTCGGGCACCGAGCTCTTGGAGTACTACCAGCGCGAGAGCGGGCGGCCGGTGGACGAGATCGACTACTACGTGATCCTGGCCCGCTTCAAACTGGCCATCGTGCTCGAGGGCGGCTACGCCCGGGTGGTCCAGGGCGAGGCGGACAACCCCAAGATGCAGATGTTCGGCGACGTGGTCCTCGACATGGCGTCCAGGGCGGCCGAGCTGGCCGCCACCACCTCCTTGCGGTGACGACCCCGGCCGAGCGCTTCGACCTCACCGGCCGGGTGGCCCTAGTCACCGGGGGCAGCCGGGGACTGGGCCGGGCCATGGCCCTCGGCTTGGCCGACGCCGGGGCCGACGTGGTGGTGGCCAGCCGCAAGCTCGACGCCTGCCGGGCGGTGGCGGCCGAGGTGGAGGCCAAGGGGCGGCGGGCCCTGGCCGTGGCCGCCCACGTCGGGCACTGGGACGAGCTCGAGCCCCTGCTCGACACGGCATGGAGGGCCATGGGCCAGGTGGACGTGCTGGTCAACAACGCCGGCATGTCACTGCTCTATCCAAGCCTGCCCCAGGTCACCGAGGCCGTCTGGGACAAGGTGGTCGACTTGAACCTGAAGGGCCCGTTCCGCCTCACCGCGCTGGCCGGCGCCCGGATGGCGGCCGGCCGGGGCGGTTCGGTGATCAACATCTCGAGCACCGGGTCGATCCGCCCCGCCCCCTTCATGCTCCCCTACGACGCGGCCAAGGCCGGCCTCAACGCGTTGACCGTCGGGTTCGCCCACGCCTTCGGGCCGACGGTCCGGGTGAACTGCATCATGGCCGGACCCTTCCTCACCGACGTGAGCGCGGCATGGGACATGGACCAGTTCGAGGCCGAGGCGGCCAGCCGCCACGCGCTGGGCCGGGGCGGCCAGCCCGACGAGATCGTCGGCGCCGCCCTCTACCTGGCCAGCGAGGCGTCGAGCTACACCACCGGCGCCGTGCTGCGGGTGGACGGGGGCATCCCCTGAGAGCGGGCGGGGACCGGTCGGGCGGGCCCGAGATGCGCCCGGCCCCGCTCCGCGGGTAGGAAAAGGGCGGTCCGGCGGTCGCCGGACCGCCCGTCCGAGCCCAGAGGAGCACCCACACCGTGAGCACCGCCGAGATCTCCATCCAGACCGACGACGGGCCGATGCCGACCTTCGAGGCGTCGCCCGACGGCGAGCCCCGGGGGGCCGTCGTGGTCATCCAGGAGGCCTTCGGGGTCACTGGGCACATCGAGGACGTCGCCCGGCGGCTGGCCGACGCGGGGTGGCTGGCCGTTGCCCCGGCCCTCTTCCACCGCCAGGGATCTCCGGTCCTCGGCTACGACGAGTTCGACAAGGTGATGCCCGTGATGAGCGCGCTCAGCGCCGGTGGGCTCGCCACCGACCTCGCCGCCACCTTCGACCATCTCGAGACGGCCGGTTCGGCGCCACACCGCACCGGGATCGTGGGCTTCTGCATGGGCGGGACGGTGGCCTTCTACGCCGCCACCCTGCGGCCGATCGGCGCCGCCGTCACCTTCTACGGCGGCGGGGTCAGCCAGGGCCGCTTCGGCCTGCCTTCTCTGGTCGAGCTGGCCCCCTCGTTGCGGGTCCCCTGGCTCGGCCTTTACGGCGACCTCGACCAGGGCATCCCGGTCGAAGACGTCGAAGCCCTGCGCGAGGCGGTGGCCAAGGCGCCGGTCGAGACCGAGGTCGTGCGCTATGCCGACGCCGAGCACGGGTTCAACTGCGACCAGCGGCCGTCGTACAACCCGACCGCGGCCAAGCACGCCTGGCACCGCACCCTGGACTGGTTCGACCGGCACCTGGCCTCGTGAGGGCCCGGCACCGGCTGCGGGCCGGCCGAGCGCCCGGTCAGCGGGCGGCGGCCACCCCGGTGCCCTCGGGCACCCCGAGGGCACCGGGCGCACGCACCGTGTAGTCGGCGGGGTGGAAGTGCCGAGTCAGGCGGCGGAACTCGGGGGTGGGCCGGGGCCACAGCGTCGTGTTGACCCCGCGGTGGTCCAGGTACCAGCTGGTGCACCCACCGGTCACCCAGACCGTGGGCGCCATCTCGTCTTGGAGGACCCGGTTGAAGCGCTCCAAGACCCCCCGGCGCACCTCCACCGTCCCCACCCCCGGGCGGGCCAGGAAACCGACGGCGTCGACCACGTAGTTGAGCTGGGACTCGATCATGAAGATCATCGAGTTGTGGCCGAGGGTGGTGTTGGGTCCGATGAGCATGAACAGGTTCGGGTAGCCCGACACCGTCGAGCCGAGGTACGCCTCCATGCCGTCGTTCCAGGTCTCCGACAGCCGGGTGCCGTCGGGCCCGACGATCCGGGTGGCGAAGGACGGCTCGGCCGCCCGGAAGCCGGTGGCCAGGATGACGGTGTCCACCTTGCGCTCGTTCCCGTGCTCGTCCACCACGCCGTCGGGGGTGAATCCGGCTACGCCCGCCGACACCACCTCGACGTTGGGTTGGGTTAGTGACGGGTAGTAGTCGTCGGAGATGAGGACCCGCTTGCAACCGATCTCGTAGTCCGGCGACAACGTCTTGCGCAGAGCCGGATCGCTGATCTGGTCGAAGAGGTGGGCCCTGGCCAGCTTTCGCACCAGCGCCCGCTTGCGCTCGCTGGTCCCGAGGACGACGGGCCCCATGATGTACTCCAAGCGGAGGTAGATCCCGAGCCGGGCCGCCTTGCGCACGAGGGGCAGGTGCCGGTAGGCGAGGCGGCGGATCCGCCCGAGGGCGCGGTCTCGGCGGGGGATGATCCATGGCGGGGTGCGCTGGTGCACGAACAGCGCGGCCACGGTTGGCTGGATCTGGGGCACGAACTGGATGGCCGAGGCGCCGGTCCCGACGACCGCCACCCGGCGGCCGGCGAGGTCCACCCGGTGGTCCCAGGCCGCCGAGTGGAAGACCTGGCCGGCGAAGCCCTCCAGCCCGGCGAGTTCGGGGACGTTGGGCTCGCTGAGCGGCCCGGTGGCCCAGACGAGGACCCGGGCGCTGAGCGTGCCGGTGGGCGTCGTGAGGTGCCAGCGCTCGTCGGTCCGGTCGAAGCGGGCCTCGGTCACGTCCTGGCCGTAGCGGAAGTGGCCCCCCACCCCGAAGCGCTCGACGACGGACCGCAGGTAGGACCAGATCTCGGGCTGGGGGGAGTAGGCCCGGGTCCAGTCGGGGTTAGGGGCGAACGAGAACGAATAGAGATGGGAGGGGACGTCGCAGGCGGCACCCGGATAGGTGTTGTCCCGCCAGGTGCCACCGACGTCGGCGCCCCGGTCGAGCACGACGAAGTCCTCGATCCCCATCTCCCGGAGCTTGATGGCCATGCCGATGCCCGAGAAGCCCCCGCCCACCACGGCGACGTCCACGGCCGTCAGCAGGCCCGCTCGTTCGCTCACCACGCGCCTCCCGTGTCCGGCGCCGGCGCCCGGACCTGGGTCACCCTACCCGGGGCACCGGGGTCTGGGGTGGGCGACGCGTGCCGCCCGATGCCGCCGCCCGGCCCTCGGTACAGTGGGCACCGACCGGGCGTCGGGCCGGCCCCGCGGTGGCGCCGGGCCGCCGCCCGGGCCGGACAGGCCCCGAGACCGCGCACCAGGGAGGGCCCGGTGGTGGACCAACAGTTGACGGCCGGGCCGGTGGATCACCCGGTGGACGACTACGACCCGTTCGAGGCGTTCGACGACGTGATCGGCGGCGACGTGCGGGACCCGTACCCCGACTTCGCCGACAAGCGGCGCAACCATCCGGTCTGGCGGGGGAGCTTCATGAACCGCGACCTGGTGCCAGACGGCATCGAGGTGGGCGACGACTGGATCGTCTTTCGCTACGACGACTGCTCACGGATCCTGCGCGACGCCAAGACCTTCAGCTCGGTCGGCTACGACGCCACCATCGGCATGGTCATGGGCCACATGATCCTGGGGATGGACGAGCCCGAGCACCGCCAGAAGCGCAATCTGGTCGCCGAGGCCTTCCGCGAGCGGTCACTCGCCCGCTGGGAGCCCGAGCTCATCGCGCCGATCTGCAACGAGCTGATCGACCGCTTCATCGACCTGGGAGAGGCCGATCTCGTCCGCGAGCTCACCTTCGAGTTCCCGGTTCGGGTCATCGCCAGGCTCCTCGGCCTGCCCGAGGAGGACTTCCCCCGGTTCCAGCGCTGGTCGGTCGAGCTGATCGGGCTCGGGGCGGACATCGACCGGGGCCTCGCCGCCTCGGAGAGCCTGAAGTGCTACTTCGCCGGCGTGGTCGCCGACCGCCGCCGCCAGCCCCGTGACGACGTGATCAGCGACCTGGTCACGGCCGAGATCGACGGGGAGAAGCTCGACGACGAGGCCATCTTCGCCTTCCTGCGCCTGCTCCTCCCGGCGGGGGCAGAGACGACGTACCGCTCCTCGGGCAACCTCCTCTACCTCCTGCTCTCCCACCCCGAGCAGCTGGCGAGCGTGGCCCACGACCGCTCATTGCTCCCCCAGGCCATCGAGGAGGGCCTCCGCTTCGAGCCACCCCTGTTGACGATCAACCGGACGGCCACCCGCGACGTCGAGGTGGCCGGGGTCACCGTCCCGGCCGGGGCCAGCGTGACCCCGTGCCTTGGATCGGCCAACCGCGATGAGACGCGCTGGCGCGACGCCGAGCGCTTCGACATCTTCCGGGCGCCCCTCGGCCACCTGGCCTTCGCCCACGGTCCCCACATGTGCCTCGGCATGCACCTGGCCCGGCTCGAGACCCGGGTGGTGGTCGGTGCCGTGCTGGACCGCCTCGGTGGGATCCGCCTCGAGCCCGCCGGGGACCCGCACATCCACGGGTTGATCTTCCGCTCACCCACCTCGCTGCCGGTCCGGTTCCAGCCGGCCTGACCACTCCGACGTCAGGACGCAGGCGAGACGCAGACCAGGGTCTCGACACGGGATTGACAGATGGGGAACGCCGTCACGTCCACGTACCACTTGCCGTCCACCTCGCGGGTGGGGACGAAGCCGGCTGCCGACCCGTCGATCGTGCTCGAGCACGAGGCCCCCGAGTAGAGGCCCGAGCAGACCAAGAGGTTGACCATCCGGTCCGTGCCCGACATGGTCGTGCCGGTCACGGCGAACGACAGGCCGGACTGGTCGAAGCCTCCGGTGACCGGCTGTTGCCCGGGGAGGACGTCGGCCTTCTCCTGCGATTTGCTGTGGTTCGAGATGGCGACCAGATAGTCTTCGGCGATCGCCACCGCCGAACGGTGCGGGTTTGAGTTCTTCAGGTAGTAGAGGGTGCCCACCGTGGCCCCGACCGCTGCCACCACGAAGATGACCGCCCACCAGACCGGCCACCGGCGCTTGCGGCGACGCTGGGTGAGGGCCGCCCCCGAGTAGACCCCCTCTTCAAACGGCGAGAGGGGTGCCCGGGTCCCGCCGTAGCCGCCGGCCGGTCCGGCCACCGGCTGGCCCGGGGCGCTCGGGGACGGGCCGTTGGCCAGGGGAACCCCGCCGGGCGGCGGGATGCCGGCCACCGTCGCCGGGCGGCGCAGGGGCGTGCGGACCTGGGGGATGATCACCGGCGGCGGGGCGGGGATGTTGGCCGGCTGGGCCGGCCCCTCGGTCCCGGCGCCGGCCTGGCCCCTCTGGGGCCCCGACCAGTACGAGGGCAGGTCGGGCGGCGGGGCCTCGGAGGGGGCCGACGACGGGGGGGCGGCACCGGGGACGGCGCCCACGAATTCGCTGTCGTAGACGGCATGGGAGCTGGGTGGCGCGGCCGCCGACCGGGGCGCGGTCGTCGCCATCGGCGACGCCACGGCCTGTCGGACCGACGGGTGCTGCTCGGGCGGGTACCACTTCCCGTCGGAGGCAACCCACCAGCCCGGTCCCTGGGACACCTCGCTCATCGACCCTCGCCACCCCCACGGCCGGTCCGGACCCGTCCCCCGGCTCCCCGCTCCCCCCAACCGTACCGGCCCGGGGCGGCAGAGGACAACGACCGGGACCGCCTCAACTGCGCGGGAACGTCCTTCCAGGCCCGGTCCTTGTCGGTCCGGGGCTCGCCGGGGAGGCCGAGGACCCGCTCGCCCAGGATGTTGCGCATCACCTCGGAGGTTCCCCCCTCGATCGAGTTGGCCCGGACCCTGAGGAACGCCTTGTGGACGTCGGTGGTGCCGATGGCCACGTGCTCGGGGCGGATCTTGGGGTAGTCCGAGCCGTAGAGCATGCCCTCGGCCCCCATCAGGTCGACGCACAAGTCGTAGATACGCTGGTTCTCCTCGGCGTAGGCCAACTTGGCCACCGAGCCCTCGGGGCCTGGGGTGCCCACCCGCCGGGACTCGGAGGCCCGGCGGTTGGTGAGCTGGGTGACCTCGTTGCGCACCCAACTGGCCATCAGTCGGTCGCGCAGGGCGGCGGCGTGGGCCGAGGTGTCGCCCCGCCAGCGTTGCCTCCAGATGCGCAGGGCGTCGCCGATGGGGCCCTCGCCCCGGCGGGACACCGCTCCGCCGATCGAGACCCGCTCGTTCATGAGGGTCGTCAGGGCCACCCGCCAGCCGTCACCGACACCGCCCAGGCGGGCCGAGTCGGGGATCCGGACGTCGGTGAAGAAGACCTCGTTGAACTCCGCCTCACCGGTGATCTGGTAGAGCGGGCGCACCTCGACGCCCGGGGCGTGCATGTCCACCAGAAAACACGTCAGGCCCTGGTGCTTGGGCAGGTCGGGGTCGGTGCGGGCGATGAGCAGGCCGAAGCTGGCCAGGTGGGCCAGGGTCGTCCAGACCTTTTGGCCGTTGAGCACCCACTCGTCCCCGTCGCGCTCGGCCCGCGACGACAGGCTCGCCACGTCCGAGCCGGCCCCCGGCTCGCTGAAGAGTTGGCACCAGATCTCCTCGCAGGTGAACAGGGGTCGCAGGTAGCGGGCCTGCTGCTCGAGGGTGCCGTGGGCCACCAGGGTCGGGGCGACCATGCCGTAGCCGATGATGTTGCGCAGGCCTGAGGCGCTGTACCCGGCCTCGCGCAGCCGGTTGGCCACCCGTTGCTGGACCCCGGGGTTGAGCCCGAGGCCCCCCGCCCCCTCCGGGAAGTGCACCCAGGCCAGGCCCAGGTCGAACTGGGCCCCGAGCACATCGCTGGTGGTGGCCGTGCCCGGCGGGGCCTGGGCCAGCAGCTGGTCGACCAGGCGGTCGACCTCGGCGGGCACATCGGGTGCCGTCTCGGTGGTGGTCATTGCGTTGCTCCTCTCAGCGCCCGGGGGCCCTCTGAGCCGCCCTCGGGCTCCGCCGCCGGTCCGGGGGCGTCCCCCTCTGCACCCTCGTCGGCCAGCCCGCCGCCCCCGTGTGCGTCACGGCGGGCGATCACGTGGAGGTCGATGCCGGACTCGGCCGTGTAGCGCAGGATCTTTCGGATCACCGAACCCTTCGTGAGCTCCTGCCAGCGACTTCGCCGGGTGGCCCCGATGACGATCTGGGTGACGTGGTGCTGCTCGGCGAACTCGAACACCTTCTGGGCCGGGTCGTCGCCGGGGATCTCGAACCACTCCCCGCCGACGTCGGCCACCAGCCGGCGGATGGCCGCCAGGGCCTGGCCCGCCCGCTCCCCCCTGCTCCTCGCTGGTGACGTGGACCACCAGGAGGTCCCCCTTGGTCCGCTGGGCGATGCGGGCGGCTCGGCGCACCACCCCGTCACTCCCGGGCGCCCCGGTGACCGCCACCATGATCCGCTCCGAGGTGTCCCAGAACGCACCGGGCCGCTGGTTGCGCAGGTACCCGAGGAGCTCCTCTTCGGTCTCGTCGGCCACGAAGCGGAGCGCCAGCTCTCGCAGCGCCACCAGGTTCTCGGTCTTGAAGAACCCCGTCAGCGCCCCGGGCACCTTGTCGCTCGGGTAGATGTTGCCGTGGAGCATCCGCCGCCGCAGCTGGTCGGCCGAGGAGTCGATCAGCTCGACCTGATCGGCCTTGCGGACCACCCAGTCCGGGACCCGCTCGCGGATCTTGACCCCGGTGATCTCCTCCACCGCGTCGGCCACGCTCTCGAGGTGTTGGATGTTGACGGTGCTCACCACACCGATCCCGGCCTCCAACAGGTCGAGCACGTCCTCCCAGCGCTTCTCGTGCGGGCCCGAGCCGGGGACGTTGGTGTGGGCCAGTTCGTCGACCAGGGCCACCTCGGGGCGCCGCTCGAGCACGGCGGCGAGGTCCATTTCCTCGAAGGTGGCGCCCCGGTACTCGACCACGGTGCGGGGGACCACCTCGAGGTCACGGATCAACTCCGCCGTGTGGGAGCGGCCGTGGGTCTCGACGAAACCGACCACCACGTCGGCCCCCCGGTTGTGACGGCGCCAACCCTCGTCCAACATGGCGCAGGTCTTGCCGACCCCGGCCGCCGAGCCCAGGTAGATCCGGAACTTGCCGGCCGGGCGGACAGCCTGACGGGATTCCTCGTCGACCGCGGCCGGGACATCGCTCACGGTCCCATTGTGCCGGACGCCGGCCCCGGCGGCGAAGACGGCCCGGCTCGGTGACCAGCGAGGACCCTCCGAGAGCCCGGCGGGCGCCCTCTACACTCCCTGGTCGGGCAGCCCGACGGGAGAGTGTCGATGACTTCGGTGCGCAGGAGTCTTGCAGGGGCGCTGGTCGCCCTGGTCGGCGTGGCCCTGCTCACGGCGGTCATGCTGCCCCTGCGCCCCCACCTCTCGGTGGCCACCGCCGGACTGGTCCTGGTCGTCCCGGTGGTCGTCGGGGTGGCCATCGGGGGTCTCGTCGCCGGTGGTGTGGCCGTGGCTCTGGGCTTCGTGGCCTATGACCTCTTCTTCATCCCGCCGTACGGCACGCTCTCGGTCGGCAACGGGCAGAACTGGACGGCGCTCGTCGTCTATGTGGCGGTGATGCTCATCGTGGCCCGGGTGGTGGCCACGCTGCAACAGGCCCGGGCCCAGGCCCGCCGGCGCGAGGAGGAGACCCGGCGCCTCTATCTCCTTTCGGACCTGCTGATCGGTGAACAGCCGCTGGGTGACCTCCTCGAGCGGATCGCCTCGACCATCGAGCGAGCCTTCCGGCCCCGGTGGGTGGCGGTGCTCCTTCCCGACGGCGACGCCCTGGGCGTGGCCGCGGTGGCCGGGGCCCCGCTGTCCGACGAGGAGCGCCGGCACCTCTCCCCCCCGCCCGGTCAACTCCAGAGCCTGCGCACAGGCGGGAGCGACGAGATCATCCGGATCGCCCTGAGCGCCCGGGACCGGCCGGTCGGCATGCTGGCCATGGCCGGGTCCACCCCCGACGCCCACGAGTGGGAGCTGCTCCGGACGTACTGCAACCAGGCGGCCCTGGCCCTCGAGCGTAGTCAGCTGCGGCGCCAAGCCATGCGGAGCGAGCTCCTCGAGGAGGTCGACCGGTGGCGCGACGCCATGATGGGCGCCGTCTCCCACGACCTGCGGACTCCGCTGGCGTCGATCAAGACCGCTGTCTCCACCCTGCGCGACGACGCCGGCGCTCTCGACCAGGCTGACCGGTCCGAGCTCCTCGAGATGATCGAGCGGCAGTCCGACAACCTCGACCGGTTGGTGGCCAACCTCCTCGACATGACGCGGATCCGGTCCGGGACGCTCGAGCTGCGCCGGGAGATCGTGCCGGTGGCCGACGTGGTCGACGACGCCGTCCACACCATGGCCAACGAGGTGGCTCCCATCAACGTCACATCGGAGCTCCCGAGCGACCTGCCCCCGGTCGACGTCGACCAGGTCCTGATGGTCCAGGTTCTGGCCAATCTCTTGGAGAACGCGGCCCGCTACTCGCCCGAGGGCCAGCCGGTCGAGGTCGGGGCCTCCGCCCACAACGGCCTGGTGGAGGTGTCGGTCCGCGATCACGGACCGGGGGTCGCGCTGGCCGACCGGGAGCGGATCTTCCACATGTTCAACCAGGTGAGCGGGGGCGGAAGGGCCGGGCTCGGCCTCACCATCGCCAAGGCCTTCGTGGAAGCGCACGGCCAGAGCATTCACGTCGGCGACGCGCCGGAGGGGGGGGCGGAGTTCACGTTCACCATGCCCCGGGCGCTCCTGCCGCCCGAGGCGAGTGCGTGAAAGGGGCGGCAGCGTGGCCCGGATCCTGCTGATCGACGACGACGCCTCGCTACTCCGGGCCCTGCGCATCGGACTCAGTGCCCGTGGTTACGAGGTGGTCGTCGCCCGGACCGGTGCCGAAGGCGTCACCCAGGCGTCGCTCACCTCGCCAGACGTGGTGGTGCTCGACCTCGGGCTTCCCGACGTCGACGGGGTCGAGGTCTGCCGGCGGCTGCGCACGTGGAGCCAGGTGCCGATCATCGTGCTGTCGGCGGCCGGGTCCGAGGACCGCAAGGTGGCCGCCCTCGACGGGGGCGCCGATGACTACGTCACCAAGCCGTTCGGCATGGCCGAGCTCGAGGCCCGGGTCCGGGTGGCCCTGCGCCGGGTCACCGCCCGGAGCGGCCCGGCCGAGCCCACCGAGATCACCGTTGGACGCATCCAGGTCGACCTGGTCCACCACATGGCCCGACTCGACGGTGACCGCCTCAACCTCACCGGTCGCGAGTTCGACCTGCTGGCCTATCTGGCCCGCCACGCCGGCAAGGTGTGCACCCACCAGATGATCCTGCGAGAGGTCTGGGGAACGGCCTACGGCACCGAGTCGCACTACCTGCGGGTCTATGCCCACCGACTGCGCCGCAAGCTCGGTGACGCCGGGGGGCTGCTGCGGACACAGCCGGGCATCGGCTATCAGCTCTTGGAGGAGGAGCCCGACGGGCCCCCGCCCCGCGGCCGTTGACCCGACAGATCCGATGAACACCGCCCGTTGACGTGCTCGTCGATGACGCGGCCAGCCACCGCGACCAGCGCCCCGGGCACCACGCCGGACGCGGCGCGGCGGACCAGCCACCGCACCGAGATGGGCCCCTGACGTCTCGAGTTCGGCTTCGACGACGACCCGTGTCGGCGGCCCGTGCTCATCGAAGCTGGGCCACCCCTCCACGGCTGGCCGCCAGGACCCGCACCTGGGCCGCCGTCGGCCGGGGCTGGGCGTTGTTGACGCCAGGGACGCGGGCCGAGCACCGGGTCGGTCCCGGTAGCGTGCGCCGCAGTGTCCACCACTGTCTCCACCACGGGCTGGGTTCGCTCCCGGGGAGCGGCGGCCGCCCTGGTGGGCGTGGCCGCCCTCCTGGCCCCGGTCGGCGTCGCGTTGGTCCTGGCCCAGGCACCGGCGGGCGCGTCTGGCGGCGACTCGTCCGGCCCTTCCCCGTTGAGCGAGGCCCAGCTGGCGGCGGGCGCGGGACACGCCTGCATCGTGGCCGGGCACGGCCCGCCCCGCATCGACTGGGCCCAGCTGACCAACCCGATCCTCGCCTACCCCGACGCCGGGGCCAAGGACGAGGCCCTGGTCTGGGCCGGCGGCCGCTGGCACATGGTGTTCAGCTACCTCACCGACGACCCCAGGGTCCCCGGGGGGGTCCTGTGGAACATCGCCACCGCCACCAGCGACGACCTGACCCACTGGTCCGCGCCCTCCCCCTGGCCCCGCCAGCCGGACGTCGAGGGGGTCGCCTCGCCCGACGTGACCCGGAGCCCCTCGGGCCGCTTCGTGGTCACCTACCAGTCGGACCCCGGTGAGCCGGGGGGGCGCCAGGACCGCCTCTACGAGCGGACCTCGTCGGACCTGGTCCACTTCTCGGCCCCTCGCCCACTGGCCCACGCCCTGGCGCCGGCGCCCGGGGACCGCATGATCGACGGCGCCCTGGCCTGGACTGGCCACGGTGTGATCTTGGGCTACAAGTCCGGGGTCGAGGGGGGCTCCCAGGCCTTCGAGGTCGCCTGGTCCCCCACCGGCTCGTTGGCCGGACCCTGGACGGTCGTCGGCAAGCCGGACATCTCGGTTGACGACGGCACCGTCGAGAACTACGAGTTCGTGACGGTGGGCGGCCACTGGGACCTGGTGGCCACCTCCAACGAGCTCGACCAACCGTGGCTGTTCTCGCTGACCGGCGACCCCGCCACCCCTTCGGGGTGGCTCCGGTGGAGCGCCGGTCGCCAGCTGCTCGTCCCCGCCGCGCCCTGGGACACCGGAGAGGGGATCTCGAGCATCGGCTTCGAGCACGCCAACTCGGCCTTCTTGTGCGACGCCCGGTCCGTCGACGGCTACGACTACCTCCTCTACGCCGGCAGCTCGGAGCTGAGCCAGTTCGGCGGGTGGGGCCACGCCGAGATCGGGATCGCCCGGAGCACCGACCTGGTCCACTGGCAGGTCCCGGGGACGGGCCGGTGAGCGGGGGGGCGCGCGACGGCGCCGGGGGGCGCGAGGCGCAGGTCCTCACCCTCCCCGACGGCCGCCGCCTGGGCTTCGCCGAGTACGGCGACCCCGACGGCGTCCCGGTGCTGAGCTTCCACGGAGGCCTGAGCTCCCGGCTGGACGCGGCCCCGGCCGACGGGGCCTGCCGTGAGCTCGGCATCCGCCTGGTGGCCCCGGACCGCCCGGGCATCGGGCTCTCTGACTTCCAGGTCGGCCGGACGCTCCTCGACTGGCCCCGCGACGCGCTGGCCCTGGCCGACGGGCTGGGCCTCGGACGCTTCGGCGCCGTCGGCTGGTCGGCCGGGGGGCCCTATGTGGCCGCCTGCGGCTACGCCGCGCCCGAGCGCATGACGGCGGGGGCCATGGTGGCCTCGGCCGTCCCCCTCGAGATCTCCGGGCGCCGCGGGCTGAGCCTGGCCGACCGGGCGCTCCTGTTCATGAGCGAGCGCGTCCCGTGGGCCGCCTCCCAGGCCCTGCGTCTCTCGATCGGGCTCCCGTCGCCGAGCCGGCTCGAACGTTCGATCGCCCACAGCCTGCTGGCCGTCGACATGGACGCCATCCGGCGGGCCGGACCACCGGACCGGTCGGTGGCCTTCATGAAGGAGTCGCTGCGGGGAGGGACCCGCGGGGTCATCGCCGACTACCGGGTATTCGGCGAGCCGTGGGGGTTCGCCCTCGAAGAGGTCTCGATCCACGTCCACGTCTGGCAGGGCTCCGAGGACACCCAGTGCCCGCCCGAGGACCCGGTGCTCTTGGTCGAGCACCTGCCGGACGCGGAGCTGACGATCGTGGCCGGGGAGGGACACGTCTCGCTGCTGCGCAACCACGCCCGGACGATCCTCGAGCCCTTGGCGGCCGTGGCTCGCTGACCCTCGGGTCCCCGTCGACCCCGGGGCGGTGGGCCCGGGCGTCCCTCGGCCCCTCGGCTCAGTGGTTGACGTCGAGGAGTCGCAGCACCCGGACCATGGACTCGTCGATGTGCTCGGTCGGCTGGATGTTCGACGACCAGGCGATGATCGCCGCGAACCAGACCTGTTGGATCAGCTCGGCCTTGGCCCACTCGGGGTCGCCGGGTTCGCCCCCGGCCAGCGCCCGGCCGATGAGCATGCGCATCGTGTCGTCGAAGGCCCGCAACATCGGCACCACCGCCTCTTGGCCGCAGACCAGGGTGTGGACCAGGGCCCGGCTGCTGGTCGGCGACGAGGTGAGGGCGTCGGTCAGGGTCCCGGTGAGGCTGAGCACCCGGCTCCTCGGGGTGCGGCCCTTCACCCGGCCGCCGTCGAGCAGCGGCCCAAGGGTCTCCCGGGTCCGTTCGGTGAAGGCCCGGAGGACCAGGTACTCCTTCGACGGGTAGTACTTGTACAACGTGCGCGACGAGATCCCCGAGCCCCTGACGACGTCGCTGATCCGCCAGCCGTCGAAGCCGTGACGGCCGGTGAGGTCCAAGACGATGTCCTCGATCTGACGCCGCTGTTCGTGACTGAGCGCGTGAGCCGGCATCGGTGCACCCCCGTTCCGTCGGCCGCCACGGTAGCTCGGGCGGGCCCCACCGGTCCCCGGCGCCCGAGGTCTGGTGCGTGCCCCGGGGCCCCGATCGGCCGGGCGACCACGTCATGTGGAGGGTCGTGGACCCCCGACGCGGAGGGTCAGGGGTCGAGGGCGCATCCTGAGGTCGGGCCCGCTTGGCCGGTCGTCGTGGTGGGTGGAGACCCGGAGACGAGAGGCACCGGGTCCGAGAACCGGGAGGAACGTGACCACGAGCACCAACCCATGAGCGAACGCCGCCGCCTCGGCCCGGCCGAGGCGTTGGTCGAAGAGACCGCTGCCTTCGTGCTCGGCCGCTCACCCGAGCTGTTCGGCGCCGGTGGGCGGGTGCCGCCCGGGGCCTGGCTCAACCCCGTAGTGCACCAGGAGCCCGAGCGGGTGACCGCCCTGGCCGCAGCCCTCGGGACCCGGCGATCCGGCTGGGGGACGTGAGAGTGGGCGGTAAGCACGCTGGCCGGAGAGTTGGCCCGGCTGAGCCGGAGAGACCCCGAAACCATGCGGGCCCTCCAGGATGAAGGCCTGCTGCCGCTCGAGCTGGTCCTGCTCAGCCACCCGGTCCCGGACCTCTCGGCGGCCGAACTGGTCGCACTGGCCTCGGCCCGGCTCCGCCTGGGCTCGGATCTCGACGACTGACCGACCGGCTCACCGGGTGCCGTCGGGACCCGCTGTCGGTGGGGGCCCCGTGCGCCGGCGCTCAGTGGCCGCGCGAGGCGATGGGGTGCGCGGCGCGCGACAGGCCGGCAGCGACGCAGTCGAGCTCGTCGCCGGCGTCGCGGGTCAGGGCGCTGACCTTGGCCGCGTTGGCGTCGCTGGCCGCGGCGACGGCCGCCCGCTGCACGTCGATGGCGGCGTCGATCACGTCGGCCACTTGTCGACGGAGGTCCGAGGTGTCCGAGGCCCCCGACCGGGGCGCGGGCTCGACCCGCAGGATCCGGTCCACGTCGGAGGACACGGCGCGGATCCGCCGGCACAGGGAGGGGAGTTCGGCCACCGACGCTCCCCCCTGGGCGGCCACCCCGACGGCGGACTCTGCCGCGTCGACCGCGCGCCACATCTCCCGACGGGCCCGCTGGGGGGTCCACCCGTGCACGTCGTCCCAGGTGAAGTGGGACGCCCACGGGGAACGACGGCTCTGGACATACGACCAGGCGCCGGCCACGGTCTGCCCGGCGACGTGGTTGCGGACCTGGCGATACTTGCGCCGCCCCCAGAGCACCAGCAAGGTCAGGCCCACCGCCGCCGCCAGCAGCAGCAACAAGATGAGCAGCAGCAGCCCGACGATGAGCTGGGGAAGGATGGAGCCGGCCACGAAGCGAGTATACGGCCGGGACCTGCGCCCAAGAAGTCCCCCCATGGAGGGGCCGGACCGGGCAGAGCGGCCCCGCTCCCCTCCCTGGTCAGATCGACCCGGGCGAACCCCCGGCCTCGAGGGCCCGCTCGCGGGCCGATCGGTGGATGCCCCGAAGGGCCTCGAGGTCCTCGGCGCCGGGGCCTCCGTGCGTTGGCGCCTCCCGCTCGGCGGTCCCGCCCAGCAGGGCGCCGAGCGTCGCCTCGACCGAGTGCCGGATGGCCCGCAGGTCGTAGCCGCCCTCCAAGAAGAGCACCACCCGGCCCGGCGAGGGCGCGTAGGACGCCGCACGGCGGGCCAGCCCAGCGAAGTCGGCGCTCGAGAGGGCCAGTTCGGCCAGCGGGTCGTCACGGTGGGCGTCGAACCCGGCGGACACGAGGACCCAGGTCGGCGCGAACGCGTCCACCACCGGGGTGACCAGTTCTCCGAAGGCCCGCTGGACCACGTCACCGGTGGCCCCCGGAGGAAGCGGGATGTTGACCGTCGTCCCCGGGGCGTCCCTCCCGCCCACCTCTTGGGGGTGGCCGGTCCCCGGGTACAGGGGCCACTGGTGGGTGGAGACGTAGAGGACATCGGGGTCGTCCCAGAAGATGGCCTGGGTGCCGTTGCCGTGATGAACGTCCCAATCGACGATCAGGACCCGCTCGCCGCGCGCCGTCAGGGTCGCCGCCGCCACGGCGACGTTGTTCACCAGACAGAAGCCCATCGCATGGTCGGCCATGGCGTGGTGGCCCGGCGGCCGGCTGGCCACGAACGCGTAGCCCTCGCCCGCCGCGTCGAGGGCCTCGATGGCCGAAAGTCCGGCCCCCGCAGCACGCCGTGCCGCCCGCCACGAGTCGGCCGTCACGAAGGTGTCGGGATCGGCCCGACCGCCGCCCGACGCACTGAGCTCGGCCAGCCCGTCGAGGTAGGAGCGGGTGTGCACCAGGGCCAGCGACTCGACCTCGGCCAGCCCCGGGTCGATCAACGCCAGCTCGTCGCCCAGGCCCAGGTCCCGCACACCCTCCATGGCCGCGGTGACCCGGGCCGGGCGCTCGGGGTGACCGCCGCCGTCGTGTTCGTGTTCCCCGGTGGGCCCGGCGACGATCAGCACCGGCCCATTCTCGCGCCCGGCGCGGCCCGGCCCACCCGAAGGGCCCGGCCTCAGTGGCCGAGTGGCCCAGTGGCTGAGTGGCTCAGTGGCTCAGTGGCTCACCATGCTCGGGGCCAGGCCGATCTCGGCCCGGAGGCGGTCCTGGTAGTCGCGGAAGGCCTGCCAGAGCATCTGGCGGCCGTTCCCGTCGTCGGCGTCGAGGTCGTAGCCGAGCAGGTAGGCGTGGTCGACGACCTCCAGCCACGCCTGGCCGTGGGCGTCCTCGGCCACGGCGCGCACCGTGTCGAGCCCATACCCCTGGTTGGTCCGCACGTTCTCGGAGTAGGCGGCGATGATCTCGTCGGGGGTCACCAGGAGCCGCTGCTCGCGCAGGCATTCATAAAGGGCCTTGGCCACCCGTCCGACCCCCACCGCCGGGATCCCGTAGGCCTGGAGCACCACCGCGCCGGATTGGACGATCTGGACCTGGCACCGGTTGGCCGTCGGCCCCGGGCAGCTGGCGTCGCCGGTGACTCTAACCTCGACGCCGTCGCGGTGGCGCATGCCGACGGCACGACGGGCCTTCCCGAGCGTGAGCACCTCCACCGACTGGCGCTCGGTCGGTCCGGGTGCGAACGATCGCAGCGAACGGACGACGGTCTCGATGACTGCCGGGTAGCCCATGGCCTCTCCTCCGCCCCCCGGCCGCCCGGCCGGAGTCGGGCCTTTCTTAGTGCACCCGGCGCGCCAGGTGGCGCATCCGGGCGCACCTGGGGCGCCGTGTCCCGCGAGGGTCGGTCGGCCCGAGGGGCGACCGGCTCAGCTGCGGGCGTCCCGTTTCATCTCCCCGGTCAAGAACTCGTGGAGGGTGTACTCGAAACGCCAGTGGTCGAGCTCGGCCGAGGCCCGACCCCGCCAGGTGCCGTACACGGCGACCGCCCGGCGCCAACCGGCCCGCCGGGCCAGGACCGCCACGAAGATCAACGGTGCGAACAGGCTCAACGCCGCCGCCCCCACACCTACCTTGACTTCCCGTCCCACCGACATGGTGCACACTCCCTCCTGGCGCCACCGTAGGCGAGACGGGCCACCCCCCAGGGCCGATCGGAGCGTATGAGGCACGGATCGGGGCGGGCCCTATGAGCGCACGGGGGCGGGCAGGGGCGCTCGGTCGGGACGGGCCAGCGCCTCGTCCCCCGACGGCTCGGCGCCGGCCTGGCCCGTCGGCCCGGCGGACTCGGCCAGGGCCACTCGGACCTGGTCCCCGGGCGACAGGTCGAGTTCGGCCGCGCTGCCCCGGCTGAGCTGGGCCCAGACCGCCGCGCCGTCGGCCAGGGCCAGGTCGACGCGTATCTCGAAGCCGAGATGGGTGATGCGCTCGACGGTGGCCCGCACGCCGCCGAGATCGGGGTCCCGGTGTACGACCAGGTCATGGGGCCGGACCCAGCGGCTGTCCCACAAGGTGGCCGGGCCGAGGAACTTGAGCACGAACTCGTTGGCCGGGCGGTCGTACATGGCGGCGGGGGCGCCGATCTGCTCGAGCCGCCCCTCGTTGATGATCACCAGGCGGTCCGCCACCTCCATCGCCTCTTCCTGGTCGTGGGTGACCAAGAGCGTGGTCACCGAGATCCGGGTGTGCAGCTCGCGCAGCCAGGCCCGGAGCTGCTGGCGGACCTGGGCGTCGAGGGCCCCGAACGGCTCGTCCAGCAAGAGCACCCGCGGCTCGATGGCCAGGGCCCTGGCCAGGGCCATGCGCTGGCGCTGCCCGCCGGAGAGCTGGGAGGGGTACCGGTCCGCCAGGTGCGAGATGCGCACCAGATCGAGCAGTTCGTCGACCCGCGCCCGGACCTCGGCCTTGGGACGGCGCCGGACCTCGAGCCCGAAGGCCACGTTCCGACGCACCGTGAGGTGGCGGAAGGGCGCGTAGTGCTGGAAGCAGAAGCCGATCCCCCGGTCCCGCACAGGAACGGCGGTCACGTCCTCGCCGTCGATCTCGACGGTGCCGGTGTCGGGCACCTCCAGGCCGGCGATGATCCGCAACAGGGTGGACTTGCCGCCGCCGCTCGGTCCAAGAAGGGCGGTCAGGGACCCCTCGGGGACCTCGAGGGTCACGTCGTCGAGAGCGACGGCGTCTCCGAACCGCTTGGAGACGTCTCGGATGCTGATCGCCATCTCCGCTTCCTCCTCTCAGGGTCCGAGCCCAACACGACCAGCACCATCAGAGCCAGAAGGGCCAAGATGACGGCGCCGGCGTAGGCGCCGGTGGGGTTGAGGTTCTCGATGCTGTCCTGGATGAACAAGGTGAGCGTCTCGGTCCGCCCGGCGATGGCCCCCGAGACGATGACCACGGCCCCGAACTCCCCGAGGACCCGGGCGGTGGTGAGGGTCACCCCGTAGGCGAGGCTGCGTCGGATCGACGGCAGGGTGATCCGGCGGAACGTCGTCACGGGCCCCGCCCCGAGGGTGGCCGCCGCCTGCTCCTGTTCGGTACCGATCTCTTGGAGCACCGGGAGGACCTCGCGCACGACGTAGGGCAGGGCCACGGCGGCGGACGCCATGACGATCCCGGGAACCGAGAAGATGATCTCGATGCCGTGGGCGGCCAGCCAGTTCCCGAACCAGCCGACCTTGCCGTAGACCAGGATCAGCGACAGGCCGATGACGACCGGCGAGATGGCCAGCGGGATGTCGACGAGGGCGTCGAGCAGCCACGAGCCGGGGAACCGGTGCCGGGCCAGGATCAGGGCCACCCCAACGCCGAACACCGTGTCGAGGGGCACGGCGATCAGCACCACCAGCAGGGTCAGCCACAGGGCGTGGAGCGCGTCGGGTGTGGTGACGGCGTTCAACGCTGTGACCAAGCCGTGCTCGAAGGCACGGTAGAAGACCGAGGCCACCGGGATCACGACTAGCAGGCCCAGGTACCCGAAGGCGGCCAGTCGGATCGGCCAGCGCCAGGGCGAGGTCACAGCGACTCGTCGATCTCGAAGCGGCGCCGGAGGAGGCCGATGCCCACGAGCACCCCGAGGGCGACGACGATGAGCACGACCGACACCGCGGCGGCCGACGAGAGCTCGTCACTCTGGGTGAGGCTGTAGATCCACGATGACGCCACCTCGGTCTTGAACGGCAGGTTGCCCGAGATGAGGACCACCGATCCGAACTCCCCGATGGCCCGGGCGAAGGCGAGCCCGGCACCGGCCAGCATCCCCGGAGCGACGCTCGGGAGGACGATCCGCCGGAGCACGGTGGCCGGCGAGGCACCGAGGGAAGACGCCGCCTCCTCGGTCTCTTGGTCCAGCTCGGCCAAGACGGGCTGGACCGAACGCACGCAGAAGGGCAGGGTCACGAAGGCCAGGGCCAGCATGATGCCGATCCTGGTGCCAGCCACGTTGACCCCGAAAGGGCTGTCGGGGCCGTACAGGGTGAGCAAGGTGAGGCCGGCGACCACCGTCGGTAGGGCGAAGGGAAGGTCGATGACCGCGCCGAGCACCCGCTTCCCTGGGAACTCGTCGCGGACGAGCACCCAGGCGATGACCAGACCGGCCAGCGAGTTGAAGATGGCCACGGCGACCGAGCACACGAAGGTGAGCTTGAGCGCGGCCAGCGCCTCGGGCTCGGAGATGGCCGACCAGAACGATCCCAGCCCGGTACTGAACGCCTTGCTCAAGATGGCGGCGATCGGCAGCAGGACCAGCAGGCTCAGGTAGGTGATGGCGAGCGCGGGCCCGGCCATCCGCCCGACCGTCCGACCGAGATGGCGGTGCGGACGGGCAACCATCAGGCGGCGGGAGGCCGCCGAGCTGATCCCGACGTCAGCCACTCGAGGTCGAGACCCCGAGGCCCTGCTCGATCTTGGCCACCACCCCGGTCGACGGGGTGAAGAACACGGTATTGACCTTGGTCCAGCCGCCCAGCGAGCCGATCGTGAAGAGGACCTTGGGCTTGGGGAAATTGAATTGGGCGGCCACCGAGGCCAGGACCGGGCGGTAGCCCTGCTGGCCCCAGATCTTCTGGCCAGCCGGTGAGAGGAGGAAGGCCAAGAAGGCCTTGGCCGCCGTCGGGTTCGAGGCGTCCTTGGTCACGGCGATCGGGTTCTGGATCAAGATGGTCTGGGGTGGGGTGACCACCGTCACCGGCTCGCCCTTGCTCTTGGCGTAGAGCGCGTCGTCCTCGTAGTCAAGCAGGACGTCGCCCTGTCCCGACAGGAAGGTCTGCAGGGCGTTACTGGCGCTGCTCGGCTGGGCCACGGTGTGCTTCAGCAATGCGCCGAGGTAGGCCGTCGCCTGGGCCTTGGACTTGCCCAGGGCCAGCTGCGCACCGTAGGCGGCCATGAGGTTCCACTTCGCGCTGCCCGAACTAAAGGGGTTCGGCGTGATGACCTGGACACCTGACTTCACCAGATCTGCCCACGTGGTGATGTGTTTGGGGTTGCCCGGACGGACCACGAACGACACGATCGAGTTGGTGACGAACCCCTTGGTCGGCCCGGCGCTCCACGACGGCGAGACGGTCCCGGCCTTGACCAGCTTCTGCATGTCGGGGCTCAAGGAGAAGTTCACGACGTCGGCCGGCAAGCCCTGGGTGACCGCGGTGGCCTGGGTCCCCGACGGCCCGTAGGACTGGCTGAAGGTCACGCCGGCCCCGGCCTTGGTGGTCACGAAGGCGCTGATCAGCTTGGCGAAGGCCGGCTTCGGGGTCGAGTAGGCCACCAGGGCGACCGAACCACCGGTGGCCGCTTGGGCCCCGGCGGCCGGGGCGGCGACGCCCAGGGCCGTGACCAGGGCCACGGCGGCGAGGGCGACCGGTCGACGGGCGCACCGGGGAGTGCGAGAACGGCGAGTCATCCCATAGGTTTTAGCGTTTCTATAGGATTTGTCAAGTCATCCCGAGCGCCTGAACCCGGGCCAGCTCAGACCTACCGTTTGGCCGTGCAGCCCCGAGCCGCTCCCAGGCGACGGCGCTACCGCCGAGACATCGAGGGGATGCGGGCGGTGGCCATCTTGGCCGTGGTCCTCTACCACGCCCACCTGCCGGTCCTGCCCGGTGGCTACACGGGCGTCGACGACTTCTACGTGATCTCGGGCTTCCTCATCACCGGGCTGCTCTGGCGGGAGGTCGCCGAGAAGCGCCGTCTTTCGTTCCGGGCGTTCTACGGGCGCCGGATCCAGCGCCTGCTCCCGATGTCGTTCCTCGTCCTCGGCGCAACCGCCCTGGCGACCATGCACTGGTTGCCACCGCTGCAGGCCCACGCCGACCTGAAGGACGGCGTGGCCAGCGCCCTGTACGTGGCCAACTACCGGTTCGCACTACTCCAGACGAACTACCTCACGGCCCTCGGCCCCGTCTCGCCCTTCCAGCACTACTGGTCCCTCAGCGTCGAGGAGCAGTTCTACCTCCTCTGGCCGCTCCTCTTGCTCGGGGCCTCTCTCGCCTGGCGGGGACGGCGGCCCTCGAAGCGCTCGGCGGTGGGAGCCCTGGCGGTCCTCGGGGCGGCCTCCTTCGGGCTCTGCGTGTGGCTCACCAACGTCTCCCAACCATGGGCCTTCTTCTCCCTCCCGACCCGGGCCTGGGAACTGGCGGCGGGGGGCCTGGTCGCCTTCTCGGTCCCGTGGCTCCGACGCCTCAGCGAAACCGGCGCGGCGGTCCTCGGGTGGGCCGGTCTGTGCGCCGTGGTCGGGGCGGCCGCGGTCCTGACCAGCTCGACCCCCTACCCCGGGGTGGCCGCCCTGGCCCCGGTGCTCGGCACGGCCGCGGTCATCGCCTCGGGCTGCGCCCGGCCGGCCCGGGGCCCGGTCCTCGTGCTCGGGCGGGTCGGGATGCAGGTCATCGGCCGAATCTCCTATTCGTGGTACCTGTGGCACTGGCCGGTGCTGATCATCGCCCCCTACGTCGTCCACCACGCGCTCTCGCTCCCCCAGAACCTGGGGCTGGCGGCGGCGAGCGGGGTGTTGGCCCTGGTGACGTTCGTGACGGTGGAGAACCCGGTCCGGTCGTGGACGTGGCTGCGGGCCCGGCCCCGACGCGACCTGCGGCTCGGGGCGGCCCTGACTGCGGCCGGGGTCGGGGTGTGCCTGCTCGCCATCGTGGGGCTCCCGTCGCTGACCGGGCGCGGGGTCGCCCCGACCGCCGCCATCTCTGTGCGCTCCCCGCCGCCTCCCGGTGCGCACCGAACCGTCGACGTCGCCACGGTCAACCCAATGGCCGCACGACTGGCCTCGGCGACCGCCCAGGTCCAGGCGGCGGTAAAGCGGTCGGTCACCGTGGCCGATGTCCCGACCAACCTCTCACCCTCGCTCCCCGACGCAGCCGGCGACGAACCACCGGTCTTCGTCGACGGCTGTCTCGACTCGTTCCTCGCCTCGAACGTCCTGCCCTGCGACTTCGGTGACACCTCGTCGGAGCGAACGGTCCTGCTCTTCGGTGACTCCCACGCCGCCATGTGGTTCCCCGCGGTGGACAACACCGCCGACGCCCTTCAATGGAACCTGGTCACGTTGACCAAGGCCACCTGCCCGCCACTGGTCCTCACGGTCTTCAGCCCCGAGCTGGGCCGGACCTTCACCGAGTGCACCGACTGGCGCCAGCAGGTCCTCGACCGGATCTCCGCTCTGCACCCGGCGATGGTCATCTTGGGGGTGGCCCGGCACTACAGCACCGCCTACGGGTTCACCGTTTACGGGCCCCAGTGGCTCCAGGGACTGTCGGAAATGGTGAGCACGATCCGCCAGATGGGTCCGGCGGTGGTCGTGCTCGGGCCGATCCCCAAGCCCCCCTCCGACGTCCCCGGGTGCCTGTCGGTCCACCTGACGTCGGCCACGGCGTGCACCGTGCCACGCAGCCAGGGCCTCAACGCGACCGGCGAGGCGGCCGAGGCGGCCGCCGTGCGGTCGGCCGGCGGCACCTACATCGACACGACCCCGTGGTTCTGCACGGCCAGCACCTGCGCGGTGATGGTCGACAATCTGCTCGTCTACCGCGACGACAATCACCTCACCGCCACCTACGCCTCGTATCTGACCCCAGTGATCCAAGACGAGCTGTCCTTGGTGCTCGGCCCGGGCTGAGCCACGTCCCCGGCCCGGACCGGTTCGCCGTGGCCGGTGACGGTCAGACCGCCGACCACTGGCGACCGAACCACCGCCGGATCCTGGTCGCACCGAATTCGGACTTCTCGTGGACCAACTCGCTCGAGGGCTCCTCGAAGGTGCCCGACGGTGGAACCCCCGGCGTGAAGGTCACGTCGACCTTGGCCACCCGGTCACCGCCGAACTCGAGGTAGCACAGCCCGTTGCCGTCGTAGGGCGCCGACCGGTCCCCTCCGCGCTGCCCCGCGATGATCCCGGCGGCGACCACGGCCGCCTGGCCCTCGGCGAACACGCCCGCCTTGGGTGTGCCCACGCTGGTCACGTCGCCGACCGCGTAGACCCCGGTGAACCGCGTCTCGAGGGTCCCGGGGTCCACCGGGATCCAACCGTCGACGCACAACCCCGACGTCCTGACCACCTCGGGTGCCCGGTGGACCGGGACCCCGAGGAACAGGTCGTAGGGGATCTCGCCTCCGTCGGCCAACCGGGCCACCTTGCCCGCCGGGTCAAGGGCGCTGACGGTCTGGTTGGGGCGCCACTGGATCGCCCGATCGGCGAACGCCGACACGAGGGCGGCCGAGGCGCTCGGTGACGGCGGGATGGGGACGCCGAAAGGCATGACCAAGGTGAGCTCCGATCGGTCGCGCAGGCCCCGTTCGACGAGGTGGTCGTGGACGAGCAGGACCGTCTCGCTCGGTGCCGGTGGGCACTTGAAGGGGGTGGAGGTCACCCCCACGACGACGCTGCCGCCGTCGAAGTCGGCCAGCAGGTCGCGCAGGCCGAAGGCACCGGGCACCGTGTAGAACTCGTGACCCCCCTCGACCAGCCCAGGGGTGGCCTCAGGATGGAGATCGGCGCCGAGAGCCACCACCAGCACGTCACCCTCGAACCGGCCGTCGTCGGTCTCGACCGCCTTGTTGACCGGGTCGATCGAACGGACGGTGGTCCGCACAAAGCGCACGCCCGGTTTCACCAGACCACCGTAGGGGTGTACAACCGCATCGGCCGTGGTCCGGCCGAACATCACGTCGAGCTTCGAGAAGCCGAAGACGAAACCCTCGGCCTGGTCGAGGAGCACGATGTCGACGGTGTCGCCCAGCTCCTCGGACAGCCTGGTGGTGAGTTCGAGGCCGCCGAAGCCGGCACCCAGTACCAGGACCCGCATCGATCCCCCCATGTGCGTCATGTCGTCCGCCATGACAGGTTAGGTGCCAACCGGGGCCCCCGGGGAGCTTTGCCCGGCTCGCCCGTTCCACTCCCGGTCCGACAAGCGGGACGTCCGGACCGACGCCCAGCTGCAACACTTGTCCGGTGTCCACGACTCGCCAGCCCGGCACAGTACTTCGGCGATGACGCCGGCCCCCGATGAGCCGCCCCGACTGCTCGACGGGTTGGTGGTGGCCGATCTGCTGCCGCCCGAGCTCGGTATGACCGGCGACATCCTGGCCCGGCTGGGCGCCACTGTGGTCCGGGTGATCGGCGGCCCGACCGCCACCTCCCGGTTCGATCGCCGGTGGTGTCAGCGCGCGTCAGTCTGGGCGATCCACGAGACCCAGGTCGGCGCCGGCACCGACGACGAACAGCGCTTGCTGGCCCGGGCCGACGTCGTCCTCCGATGGTCCCCAGAGGACGAACGGGACCCGACGAAAGGCTCGGCCGGTTCCGGTCCGGGGACGGGTGGCGACCGGGCGGAGGGTCCAGTCATCGTGGAGGTGAGCCCGTTCGGGTCCTCGGGGCCCAGGGCAGGCTGGCGGGCCGGCGATCTCGGCGTGGCCGCGGCCAGCGGGAACCTGTGGGCCACCGGCCAGCCGGACCGCCCACCGGTTCGGTGTGCCGCCCCGCTCGGGGCGATCCACGTGGGGGCCGAGGCCGCGTTTGCCGCGCTCTGTGCCCTGGCCGGCGGCTCGCCGAGGGCCGACGTCTCCATGGCCGAGACGATGGTGGGCGCCTGTCTGGGGGCCCCAGCCAACCTCGGGGCGGTGGGCGACCGGGGGCAACGGACCGGGGACGTTATCGGCCTCACCCGGGAGATCTGGCCCTGCCGCGACGGCTGGGTCTCCTTCGGGCTGCGGGGTGGGCCGGCCCGGGTGCCCAGCTTGCGCCGGCTCGCCGAATTGGCCTCCGCCAGGGGCGACCGCCGCCTCGAGGGCGTCGCCTGGGAGACGTACAACCCGAGATCGGCGGACCCCGAGTTCCTGGCCCAGCTGACGGCGGCCGTGGCCGAACTCCTCAGGAGCCTTACGCTCGACGAGCTCGAGCAGCTGGCCGAAGAGGGGGTGCTGGTGGCCCCTGTGCTCGACGCGGCGGCCATCGCCCGCAGTCCCCAGCTCGAGGGGCGTCGATTCTTCGACGCCGAGGGCCGGCCCTCATCATTCGCCGCCGCCCGCCGCCCCGGGGGGGCCTGGCACTGGCTAGGAGGCCCCGGGCCCCGGGACGAGTGGCGGCGATCGGGCTCTTGGGGAGCGGCCGGCGTCGTGGGCGGTGCCCCCTGGGACGGCACGACCATCGTCGAGCTCGGCTCGGGGGTGGCCGGTCCGCTGGTGGGCCGGTACTTCGCCGAGCAGGGCGCCCGGGTGGTTCGGGTGGAGTCTGCCACCCGGCCCGACTTCCTCCGCCTCTACGCGCTCGGTCCCGAGAACCCCCACGGGCTCGAGGGCTCGACCCAGTACGTGTGGACCAACACGGCCAAGTTGGGGCTCTCCCTCGACCTCAAGGATCCCGAAGGGCGTCGCCTCCTGCTCGAACTGATCCGCCGGGCCGACGCCGTGATCGAGAATTTCACCCCGGGCACCCTCGACCGGCTCGGCCTCGGCTACGAGGTCCTGGCTGAGATCCGGCCCGATCTGGTGCTGCTGAGCACCTCGTTCAACGGCCAGACCGGGCCCCGGCGCCACGAGGCTGGCTTCGGCGCGCTCGGTTCGGCCGCTTCAGGCTTCAACAACCTCACCGGCTGGCCGGACGGGCCGCCCATCGGGCCGGCCACGACCATCACCGACTCGCTCAACCCGCGGTTCGCGGCGGCGGCCCTGGCCGCCGCCCTGCTGCGTCGACGCCGCACCGGCGAGGGGTTCCAGTTGGACCTCGCCCAGGTGGAGACGGCGCTCTACGCCCTCTCACCGTGGCTGGCGTGGTGTCGGGCGGGGGGCACCTGGTCCCGCGGGGGCAACCTGGCCGACGGCGCGGTCCCCCACGGCGTGTACCGGTGTGCGGGGGACGACCGCTGGGTGGCGGTGGCCGTTTGGTCCGACGACGAGTGGCAGTCGCTTCGAGACGCCATCGGGTGGGAGGGACCGGCGCTCGACACCCTCGGTGAGCGGGTCGCGGCGGCCGAGCAGATCGAGGCCGCGTTGGAGGACTACACGGCCCGACGCACCGCCGACGAGGTGGCCGACCGGCTGCAGGAGCTCGGGGTCGAAGCGGTGCCGGTCGCCGACTACTGCGACGTGGCCGCCGACCCCACCCTCGGTGCACGCGCCCACTTCGTGGCCCAGGACCACCCCGTCCTCGGACCGGTCCTGGCCGAGCGGAGCGGCTACCGGCTCGAGCCAGATCTCGGCGGCTACGAGGGGGCTTCGCCGACCCTCGGCGGCGACAACCGGCGGATCCTGCGTGAACTCTGCGGGGTCGCCGAGGACCAGCTCGACCCATTGTTGGGGTCACCGGCCCTTCGGTGACGGGCCGGGCGCGGAGCCTCGGTTCCCCGTCGCCACCGATGCCCGGCCGCCGGCGGGAGCTCGGCGAGTTCGCAATCGATCGGCCCCATCTCAACGGCGGCCGGGCGCCGGCACCCAAGCGGTTCCGCACGCGGGTCCCTGTCAACTAGCCGGGGACCCTGAGCGGACGATCCTCGGCTTCACGGCCAGTGATCCCGGCGAACACTCAGAGGGCTCGGCGTTCGGTGCGACGGCCATCGGGCAAACCGACTTTCCCTAAACCCGAGGCAGTGCCCCCCACCGTCGCCCTGGGGTTCCCCCCGCCGGCCGACGCATCGCGTCCAAACACGGTGCTCCTTCGTGGGATCGCGCCCGCAACCGAATTGCGATGTTACTGCGACGGCACTGCGACAACTGGGGAGTACAACTAGAGATGAGAGGGGGGCTTTGCACCGAGGATTCGGTGCAAGGTCGGAAGGCGGGAACCATCTCGAAGGATTTTCGGCGGAGAATCCGGAGGGGCCGCGGAGGAGGGGCGACACTTGCTGTCGCCCCTCCTTCCGCGCCGCCGAGTGCCCTCGACCGCGACGGTATTTACGGCCGCGATCGTGGCGGCAGTGATCGTCGCGGGGCCGGGACTCCGGCTACCCACGAACCACACCCCGCAACGCTCACCCAAGCCGGCCGCTCACCACACCTCTTGGGCAGGCGTCCCCCCGGCTCGCGGTTGCCGAAGAACCATCAGAGATAGCGCGTGCTGGGACAAGGGCGTGGGAAACGGACCACGGCGACCGGCTCGGAGACTCCGCGCTTCGCTAGACCCCCGATGGGGGTCCAACCAGCCCGTTGGAAGGCCGTCCTGACCGCACGCCTGCGTAGGCACCGATGGCACACGCGCCGAACCATGTGTGAGAGGCTCGCTTCGTCGATCAAATGCTTTTCCCGAGGTCAGGTTGGAGGTTGGGAATGCCAGATCAAGCCCAATCAGGAGGCGGAGGCGGCCGAGGCCGACTGAGCGGAGGAGCGATCACCGCTCTTGTCGGGGGCGGATTGCTGCTCATCTTCATCCTTCAGAACACAGAGAAGATCAGGCTTCACTTCTTGCTCTGGCACTTCACGTGGCCACTGTGGCTCTACACCCTCCTCGTTGCCGTGTTCGGAGCGCTCTTGTGGATTGGGCTCGGGATCATGCGGCGCCATCGTCGCCGTGCCGAACGACGCGGACGAGGCGAATGACTCACGGTGAGTCCGCCACCGAGGAACACCGACCGGTCCTGACGGGAAGGTTCTTCGCTTTCGGGAACGCCGTTTAGGTGAGATCCGGTCCAAGGAGGGGTTCGGCTCCTTTCTCCACATGCCCGGCCAGGCAGGGCGCGGTACCTAGTACCCGATCCGCTCCGCACCCGGTCCTACGCGCTCGCTACCCAGCTCCCCTTGGAAGCGCGGTCGGAGGTCACAGCGCGGCTGGACATACTCCGTAGGACTTGATCTCGTAGATCGGGGAACTCGGCGGGGACGGGTACGTCGCGCTCAAGAGCGCGAAGACGATGCCATTCGACATCCAAAAGTCCGTCCCCGTCTGGGTGAGCCTGTAGGTGCCCTTCAACTCTCCAAACGTGCTGCCAATCGTGATTCCTCTTGCCGTCTCCAGTTTCGGGGAAACAGACGACCCGGGCGGGAGGGGCGAACCAAGACCGCTGTCGTTCCCGTAGCGGTATCCGGTGAACCGACCATGGCGGAACTGGACGATCAGGCTGTGCCAGGCCAGCTGCCTGTAAACACCCAAGCAGCCGGCGTTTGGACGGCCAGTCGGGGGCCCCAGCACTGCCGAGACCGCCTTAGTGACAGTGCGGACCGACGAACCGAAGTCGACGACCCCCAAACCCTTGCCGGTGAGCTGAATCGGAGATCTCCCCGGTGGAGTAGCCGAGGCCGCAGTGGGCATCAGAAGACTCACGGCGAGCAGGAGGGCGTCGAGTAGAAGCCATCGGCAGCAGAGCACCTTCATCGCCCTCAGTATCTCTCCCCATGACCCCTCGGGCGGTCGCCGCCAGGGCGTCCTGGCTCACGCTGAGATACCTGGCACTGGCGCCAATGGAATGATCGACCTGGGTCAACGATCGTTTGAATCCCATCCGGATTCTTAGAAGACTGACGACTGGTGAACAAAGGATCCCCCACCAGGTATGTCGAAACCGCTGACGGCATCAGTCTCGCCTACCGGATCACAGGAGACGGCCCGCTCGATCTGGTGTGGATTGCCGGTCTCGGCTACCCGGGCGAACTCGTGGCCGATGAACCTGGATTCGTGCACCTGGCTCGACGGCTCGGCGCCTTCAGCCGGACCATTTGGTATGAGGCGAGAGGCTTTGGGGCCTCAGGCGGGAGCTTCCTCGACAACACGCCCGATCTGTTGGTGACCGATTTGCAGGCGGTTCTCGACGCCATCGACTCGCAACAGGCAGTCCTGCTCGGCTGGGGACACAGTGGGACGGTCGCCGTCCGTTACGCGGTTGCTCACCCCGAACGGACCGCCGCGCTCATCCTTGTCGACTCGTACGCCCGCTACCTGCGAGGTCCTGACTACCCAGTCGGCCCCACTGACACCGAACTTGAGGAACGGCTCACCCTGGGGCGAGCCGTATGGGGTACTGGCTATCTGCTGGCTGCTCTCGCCCCAAACCGGGCAGAGGACACAGAGCTTCGGGATCGGGTAGCCCGCTACGAGCGATTCGGCTTCTCTCCGGACAACGTCATCGAGAGCACCCGGCTCGCCTGTACCCAGGACGTGCGTGACCTGCTCCCACGGGTTGCCTGCCCCTCACTCGTCGTGCATCGCGAGGATGGCCGATTTATCACGATCGATGCCGGCCGATATCTGGGGGCGAACATCCCCGGAACCGTGTACGTCGAGCTTCCGGGCGAAGACCAGCTCTACTTCGTGGGGGACGTCGACGGACTGGTCGATCCCATCGAGGAGTTTCTCACCGGTAGCCATCAAGGCCCGGAAGGCAATGTCGTCACGACCACAATCCTCTTCACCGATATCGCTTCGTCAACGGAGCAGGCAGCTCGCCTGGGCCATCGTCAGTGGACGGTACTCACCGACGAGCACGACGCAATGGTACGCACCGCCCTGAACAGGGTGCGGGGCAAGGAGATCAAGACTCTCGGGGACGGCTTCCTCGCCACTTTCGATTCCACGACCCGGGCCGTTCGAGCAGCACTTGAGATGGTCAATGGGGCGAAAGGAATAGGGCTCGATGTTCGAGCCGGTGTCCACTTGGGTGAAGTGGAGATCCGACACGACGACATTATGGGTATCGCCGTCAACATCGCGAAGCGCATCTGTGACATGGCGGGTGATGGTGAAGTCCTGGTCTCAGATACTGTGCGGGGGATGCTGGTCGGCTCGAATCTGAAGGTGCAGGACAAAGGAACGCACTCACTAAAAGGAGTAGCCGGCGAATGGAGTCTGTATACCGTCGAAGGGTGAGCGGGTGCCCAAGTTCGCTCCCTGTGACAGCTCACCCTCACCCGTCAGCTTGAAACGGGACCAACTGGGACCTGGATAGGCTTCTCGGGCAACTCGGTGCATCGGGCCGAGACGTCCACTCGTCCTGGTTGAACGTGCCCCGTTCCCCGAGGATGAGGATTCCGTCCGACCCCTTGACGTCGATCCATGCCGGATTTCTCAAACAGGCACTAGCGGATGGCCGTCATTGGCTGATCCATCCGGAAACGTTCACGTAGAAGTTCCCCATCCGAGTTGTGCCCCCGACGCGGTACTGACGCGACCTAGCGAATCCGACTCAGGGGTCTGCCCCCAATTCGGTTGACTCGTTGACGGATCGATCGCTTGTCCTACTCAGGTTCTGATTCCCCCTGCGCTCACAGGGGTTCGAACGTCGCCATTTTCCGGCTCATCGGATTCTGGTGGGGCGCGCCCCTGACCAGGATCACCTCAGACGCGACGAAGGTGCTTCAAGCTTGAGGTGTGACCCAAAAAACAAGAAGCACCTACGTCATCACTGACCCTACCCAGATCCTGGCCGCTCTGGTCGGCCTCAAAGACGTCGAGGTCCTGCACCTTGAGCGACGGGGTCCCGACGTTGAGTTGGCGATCGAGCAGAGGGTCGGGGTGGTCCGGTGTCCGGCCTGCCAGGAACAGGCCCGGACCAAAGACCGGCCGACCGTGCGTTACATCGACCTGCCGGTCTATGGCTCGCCGATGCGCCTGTGCTGGAAGAAGCACCGGATGCGTTGTGTGAACCAGGCCTGCCTCAAGGGCTCGTGGGTCCTGACTGACCACCGCATTGCGGCCAAGAACTGCCTGCTGACGACGCGGGCGGCCAAGTGGGCCACCCGTCAGATCGGTGACGGGCGCACGGTCAAGGAGGTGGCGGCCGAGCTCGCCTGCGATTGGCACACCGTCAACGACGCCGTGACCACCTATGGCCAGGCGCTCCTCAAGGCCGATCGCAAGCGTCTCAATCGCACCTCGGCTATCGGCCTCGACGAGACCTCCTTCGTGCGACTGGCGGGCAACCGCACCGACTACGCCACGACCGTGGCCGACGTCGAGCACCACCAGATTCTCGACATCCTGCCCAGCCGCAGAATCCGATGGTCCGAAATACGGCCCCTGAAGAGGGAACACGTTGTCATTCCGACAACGCCGTGGGCCGTAGAGGACTCGAACCTCTGACCCCTTGCGCGTCATGCAAGTGCGCTACCAACTGCGCCAACGGCCCGTACCAGGAACGATATCAGTTTGGGCAGGCCTGGCCTCCGCCACGGGTCCCGCCGCCATACCGAAGCATCCCGCGCCGTAGCCTGGGGGGTAATGGGGATCTGGGACGTCGATGTCCACGTGGCCCGCATCGCCACCGAGGGTTGGACGGTGCTGGAGGACGTCATCGAGCCCGATCTGGTCGATGAGATCGGCGAGGGCCTCCTCCGGTTAGAGCGCGACCTCGGGGTGGTCCCGGCCGACAACCTCTTCGAGGGGCTCCGCACCACACGGATCTACAACCTCTTGGTGCACGGCCCACTCTACGAGCGGATCCCGGTCCACCCCGCCGTGTTGCCGGTCGTCGAGGCCGTCCTCGACCCGGGCTTGCTGATCTCCTCTCTCTCGTCCATCGCCATCGGGCCCGATGAGGAGGCCCAGCTCATCCACGCCGACGACCAGCTCATACCGCTGACCAAGCCCCATATCCCGATCATCTGCAACACGATGTGGGCGATCACCGACTTCACCGAGAAGAACGGTGCAACCCGACTGGTCCCGGGCAGCCACCGTTCCGACCATAACCCGGACCCCCTCGTCCACTACGACTCGATCCCAGCCGAGATGGCCAGGGGCAGCGTGCTGGTGTGGGTGGGAGGCCTCTGGCACGGCGGGGGGGCCAACCACACCCGGGAGCGACGGGTCGGCATCGCCATGAACTACTGCGCCGGCTTCATCCGCCAGCAGGAGAACCAACAGCTGGGTATCCCACTCGAAACGGTCCGGAGGTTCCCGCGACGCCTTCAGGAGCTGTGCGGTTACTCCATCTACAACGGGCTGATCGGCCACATCGACAAGGAGCACCCCGGGAAGCGACTCCTTCGCACCGACGAGGACGCCAACCTCGTCTGGGACCTGGCAAAGGTCGACCCCGCCTAGCGTCGACGTCAGCCCACCCGCAGAACTGCGGCGCCGGTCACCCGATCGTGAGCCAGGTCGGCCAGTGCCCGGTCGGCCTGCTCGAGTGGGTACTGCGTGGTGACCGCCTGGACGCCGAGGCGCGGTGCCAGCCGTAGGAGCTCCTCACCGTCCTGGCGAGTGTTGGCCGTCACCGACCGAAGCTTGCGTTCCTCGAAGAGCTGTGCGGAGTAGTCCAGGGCCGGGATGTCGCTCAGGTGGATCCCGGCGATCACCAGCGTCCCGCCCCGGTCGAGCGCCTCGAGAGCCCCGGGACGAGGTCGCCGACCGGGGCGAAGTAGATGGCGGCGTCGAGGGGGTCGGGAGGGCGGGCATCGGCCGGGCCGACCCAGGTGGCTCCGAGGCGGCCGGCCAGGCTCCGGGCCTCGGCCGAGCGGGTGGCCACGTAGAGGCTGGCCCCCTCGGCCAGGGCGATCTGGGCCGTGATGTGGGCCGAGCCGCCGAAACCGTAGATGCCGAGCCGACCGCCGTGCGGCAGCCCGGTGCTGCGCAGGGCCCGGTAGCCGATGATCCCCGCGCACAGCAGCGGGGCGGCCTGGTCGTCGTCGAGGTCGTCTGGGAGCCGGTAGGCGTAGCGTTCGTCGACCACGGTCGACTCGGCGTAGCCGCCGTCGTGGTCCCAACCGGTGAAGGTTGCCCGCAGGCACAAATTCTCCTGACCGCGTCGGCAGAACCGGCAGACCCCGCACGTCCAGGCCAGCCAGGCGACGCCCACCCGGTCACCGGTCCGGAACCGCGCGGCCCCGGGCCCGGCGGCGTCGACCCGGCCGACCACCTCGTGGCCCGGAACCACCCGTGGTCGGTGCACAGGGAGGTCGCCCTCGCTGACGTGCAGGTCGGTGCGACAGACGCCACAGGCGGCGATACGGACCCGGACCTGGCCGGGTCCCGGCTCGGGTTCCCGACGCTCGACCAGCTCCAGGGGAGCGTCGTCGATCGGCGCCGGTCGGGTGACCTCCCAGGCTCGCATGGTCCTATCGTCGCGCCGGTTCCGCCCTCAGGCGACGTGGCGCTCGGGCTCGTCGAACGGTGCGATGGGCCAGTGGAAGTCGCCCGGGACGAGCGGAGTCCGCCCGTTGGACCGGCAGAACTCGTCGAAGGAGCCGGCCCACTCACGGTGCCACCCAACCTGATTGAGGTGGAGTTCGCCCGGCGAGCTCTCGGAGATCTCCGGGTAGCGGCCGGCCAGGGCGAGTACGACCCGGAGCGCGGCCTCGGCGTCGGCGATGGCGTCATGGGCGTCCTCAAGGACGACGCCGTAGTGCTCGCAAAGGTCCTCGAGTCTCCTGGAGCCCTTCCGGTAACGATCGACCTGTCGATCGATCGGGAGTGCATCGAGGGCCGGCCCATCCCACCCCCGCTCGACGAGTCCCCGGCCGTCGAGCCGCCGGCACTGGGCGTCGACGATGGTCAGGTCATAGCTCAGGTTCATCCCGACCACGGGCACCGCACCCTGTGACGCCGCGACAAGCCGCGCCGCCAGGTGTTCGATCACCTCGCCGAGTTGCCGCCCCTCGGCCCGGGCCCTCGCCGTCGAGATACCGTGGATGGCCGTCGCGCCCGGGGGAATCTCCCGGCCTGGGTCCACCATCGCCCCTTCGCGCTCGACGACCTCACCGGCCCTACAGGTGATCAACGCGAAGGACACCGGCACGTCGGAGAATCGATCGATGCCGGTGGTCTCGAGATCGAAGCCCAACAGCTCCCCCTCGCTCCATGGCGCGCACGGGACCATACATTGAGCTTGGCATCGAGGTGTAACAACGACGCGGATGCTCAGGCCGCGCTCACAGGGCCGGCCCCGCTGGCTGGCGCCCTCACCCCGGTCACCGGGGACCAAGGGGTGATTGAATGGCCCGGTTCCATGCGGACCGGCTGGCAGCCGTCGGTCCGCCCACCACGAAAGCGGGGTACCGAAGATGACGAGTCCTGGTGCCGGGGGGAAGGTAAAACGCATCATCGTCGGTGTCGACGGGTCCGAGCACGCCGAGCGGGCGCTTGAGTGGGCGGCCGAGCAGGCCCAGCGGACCGGTGCCGCCCTCGAGATCCACACCGCCTACGAGCCCGGGTACGCCTTCGCGACGTCAGAAGAGGTCGAGATGGCCATGCGGCGGGTCCTTGAGCAGGCCACCGAGGCAGCGGCCGGGGACGCCCCCGAGGTCGCGACCACCACGATCAGCCACCAAGAGGCGCCGGCGGCGGCGCTGATCGAGGCCAGCGAGGGGGCTGAGCTCTTGGTGGTCGGCTCACGGGGCCTCGGAGGCTTCCGGGGGCTCCTGCTCGGGTCCATCGGACTGCAGTGTTCCCAGCACGCCCACTGCCCGGTGGTGATCGTACGCTAACCCTGCGGCTGGCCGAGCATCGCCACCACCCCGCCCGACGGGTCACCAACGGGGATCTCGGCCGAGAAAACCGAGGAGCCGGTCCTGCACGGCTGCGTCCTCGTCGACGGCCACGGGAGGGCCGAACATCCCGCTCGACCTGAGTTCGGCCTCGTTGCGCCGAGCCCCGGCCAGGGCGACCCCGCAGAGCTCGGGATCGAGCCGCACGGGCACCTCGGCCGCCTGGCCCAGGTCCCATGTGTGGACCAGCACCTCGATCGTGAGCGTGGGGAGCACTCCGTCGATGTCAAACGACGTGGCCCCGGGAAGAGCGCCGGCCCGGTCACCAGCGGCCTCCAGCGCCGCGAAGATGGCCGACTGGGTCACGGTCCACCGGCCCGCCATGTCGTCTCTCGGGCGGTTCGCTCTTATGCCGAGGGGGCGAAGGAGGAGGACCTCGTGGAAGCCGATGACGTGTTCGAGGACCCCGCGAGCGTCCCACACCGGGCACGGGGAGCCCTCGTGCCATCGCTCCCCCACCTGGCCCACGACGTCGCCGAAGCCCTCACAGGCCCGGCGGTGACGAGCGACGGGGCTGATGCCCTCCGCCATACCCGGAGTGTACCGACGGCGCCCCCGGCACGGGGACCCACTCGCTTGGCGCCTCGGGGGCCGAGGCGGCGATCAACCACCCCGTGGGGCCACCGTGGGGCACGGGGTAACCGCAGGTGACGGGCCGCCGCGCGCCACGTCGCCCCCGGCGCCGCGCACCGAGGTTGTGCGGTGACCGGCACTCGATAGTGTGAGCCGCCTAGTCAAGCTTACCCGGGAGGCCGCAGCTCATGGCATTGAACGACTACGGATGGCGCGAGCTAATCCGGCGGGCACTGCGGATACCCGACGTCATCGGTGACGAGGTGACGATGGAGATCATCACCGATGTGGTCTTCTCGGCCCCTGTCGTCCGGGAGAAGGCCCGCAGCGCCGACGGCGTCACCGAACAGCGGATCAGCCGAGCGGTCCTGGACAGGACGATCGAAGCCGCCGCACGGGGGGATCTCGATCGGTTCATCGTTGGCCGCGACGGCGCCGGTCGGAGCTCGGTTGTCGACGTCCGCAGTGTTGACGCTGCCATCACCCTCGCCGTGCGCGAGAGCGGCGAGAACGTCCCACCGGGGCTTGCTGAGCCGCTGCTGATGCTGATCCGCGACTATGTCCTGACCCATCCCTTCGAAGCCGCCAACTGGCCCCACATCAACGCCGTCCCCTAGCTAGGGGCGGGCCCGGCCCGGAGCCGACGACCGCGCTGGTGGAGGCGGGCGGAGTCGAACCCTGCGCAGGACCATGCACCTCATGTCGCTCCTACTCCACCCTTTTCGCTGCCGAAAGATCCTTGCGTGATCGGTTCAACGGCTAGGGGCGGTCACGCACGGGTTGTCACCGGTCTCGTATGTTCTCCCAGAGGGGTCTCTGGATCACCACCGGTCTGTGGTGGTCGCTCCAGAAATAGTCCCTGAACCGCGATTTCAGCCGTCGTCCCCGAACTGGTGTTAGGTGGTAGGGGGCAGCCGGTGAGCCTTCATATCTGATCTGGCCACTATGGACAGCGCTCCCCCAAGAGTGATCTAGTGGATTGTGAGCCTGACAATTCTCCCGGTTTCCAAACCGGCTGAAGAGAAGCACCCTCACCGCTGGGCCGCGGTGGTAGTGCTGTGCGGTGCCGCCCTCATTATCAACGTCGACAACACGATACTGAACGTGGCCCTGCCAACGCTCGTACGTGATCTCCATGCCTCGACCAGCCAGCTGCAGTGGATTGTCGACTCCTACGCGATGGTCTTCGCGGGGTTATTGCTCGTCAGTGGCAGCTTGGCGGATCGGTTTGGGCGTAAGCGATTCTTTCTAATCGGCCTGACTGTCTTCCTCGTGGGATCGGTGGGGGCGGCCCTGTCGAGTTCCGTCCCTGTCTTGATCGCATTTCGTGCCGTCATGGGGGCCGGCGCAGCTCTGACGATTCCTTCTTCCCTGTCGATCATCAACGATGTGTTCCGCGACCCGAAGGAAAGGGCCCGAGCCATCGGTGCTTGGGGGGGAACCATCGGCCTCGGTATCGCCATCGGTCCGATTGCCGGAGGCTTGCTGCTCGCCCGATTTTGGTGGGGATCGATATTTCTGGTCAACGTCCCAATCGTTATCGCCGCGTTCGTAGGAGCCGTTCTCCTGGTCCCAGACTCGAAGAACCACGCCGCCGATCGTCCGGATCCCATTGGCGCGATCCTGTCGATTGCAGGATTGGGTCTGTTGCTTTGGGCCATCATCGAAGCACCGAGCAAGGGATGGACTTCCCCTGGCGTGGTCACGGCGGGGCTGGCCAGCCTTGCAGTGCTCGGCTCTTTTGTCGCTTGGGAGGCCCACTGTCGCCATCCGATGCTGAAGCTCACGTTCTTCTCGGAACGGCGGTTCTCCATCGCCTTGGCGGCCGAGTCTCTCGGAACCTTCGGGCTACTCGGGGCGTTGTTCTTGCAGACACAGTTTCTCCAGTTCGATCTCAACAACTCGCCTCTTCAAGCGGGAATTCGGATCTTGCCAATGGCCGTCGTCCTGGTGGCGGCTGCCCTATTGTCACCGGTCGCCGCCCGTTTCATCGGGGTCAAGGTGACCGTCGCCGCAGGATTGATGGCGATCGCAGGTGGTTTGTGGCAGATCTCAGCGGCATCGGCTGTGACAACGACCTATCGGGACGTGGTTCCCGGGCTGCTGCTACTCGGCCTCGGGGCGGGGCTCTTGATTCCGACGGCCACGAACTCGGTCGTGGGCTCGGTCCCACAGGGCGATTCGGGGACGGGATCGGCGTCCAACGCGGTGGCACTCCAGGTCGGTGGTGCACTCGGGGTGGCGGTGATCGGGAGTGTGATGGCAACCCGCTACCAGGACCACATGACGGCCGTCCTGGCTGGACGGCACCTCCCGATAGCTGTCGCAAATAGCATCTTGGGCTCACTCGGCGGGGGGTTAGCTGTCGCGGCAAGAGTTGGTGGAGCCACGGGCGCCTTGTTGTCGGACGCGGCCCGGGGCGCGTTCATGAGCGGACTAGAGGTCTCGTTAGCTGTCGGTGCCGGCGTCGCCCTCTGCGGCGCCGTTCTCGTGATCGCTGCTCTACCTTCTCGAAGGAGCCCGTAGGCGTCTTACCGGCGTTCAGGGACGGTATTGCCTAGTTAGCCGTCGAGCACAGCGCCCAGCCATGGGACCGCCCTGCGGGCCGCCTCGATGGCCTCGGCTTCGCTCACGTACTCTCGTCCAGAGTGGTAGCTGACCGGGGTCCACGCCCCCATGTCCTCCGGATCTCTCCGGAACTCCTCAAATCCAAACGTTCCAGAAGGTCGGAAAAAGATATCGACGCATCGATCACCTACTGGCGTCTGGTGGCTGGCCAGAACCCTCCAGGACTTTTCGAGCCGAGACGACACGGTGTCATTCTCCCCGATTCGACGAATCCGAACAGTGGGCCGCCGACCCGGTGATCGGAGGCAGCTCAATCTGAGACGACCGGCTGAGCCGAAGATGGACCATTGCCGTACTCGAGGACATCAGACGACCTGTCAGTCCGAGAGCGCTGCAAGTGCCATCTCGACGGTGTCGGCCATTCTCCCGATTGCGGCCAGGTCAATAGCGTCCTGCTGACCCTCGGAGGCGGCGCGGAGGTCTGACAACACTGCCTGCAGCAGGGCAATCGCCTGTTCGGTTCCCATGGGTGCCAACCTACTTCGGCCCCAGGGTGCGGCCTTCGGCCCCAGGGTGCGGCGGCCACCTATTGGTCCATGACGGGAAAACGCACGTCCCGACCGCCCCCTCCGGCTCAGGTGGATCTGAGCCGGCCCCCTGATCCGGTGGTCGGGGGCAGTCGGATGTCCTTCCGCTTTATCACCGTTTGCCTGGCTCAGCTTCGTGGATTCCGTAGGCATTCATGAACGCGGCAGCAGCTGTCCTGGCCACAGGAACGAGGTCATGAGTCGCCGCGTAGTCGTCGTTACCCGTGAACATTGCCTTGTTGACTGGGATCCAGAACAGCATGCCGACGAAATGCTCCGCTGCCGCAGTCGCGTCGTCAACAGCGAGTAGGTTGCGATCTGCAAGGGCTCGAAAACTGCTTGCCAGCGCTGCGAGTACTCGTTCGAAGCCCTTCTCGTACCAGGCGCTCGAGATCTCGGGGAAACGATCCGCGGAAGAGATCACCAAACGCCGGAGTCGCAGTACGCGTGGCTGCATCAAGGCCACGAGGAACGTCTCGGACAGGTTCTCCAGGTCTCTTGAGAGGTCGGTGGTTGCCGGCAATCTCTCGGCGATGATGCCGATCAGGGCGCTCATGTCGTCGGTTGTCGACAGCACGATGTCGGCAAAGAGGTGCTGCTTGTCGGTGAAGTGCTTGTAGACGGTCTGCTTGGAGACCCCGGCACGCGCCGCGATCTCCTCCATCGTGGTGCCTTCGTATCCACGGGCTAGGAAGGCGCCGATGGCCGCTTCCCGGATTTCGCGGTGCCGTCTGTCCGAACTGCGCTCTGCCGGTTCCGCAGGGTTCATTGCCGCCATCTCCCTAAGGGTACTAGACGGACCAGTTCCAGTAGAGTACTATACGGTCTAGTTCCTACACCACCATAGGAGGTCGGTCATGAATCTCGAGGCATACCTGTTCTTTCCGGGCAACACCGAGGAAGCGATGAACCACTACCAGAGCATCCTCGGGGGCGACCTGTCGATCACCCGTCGGGGCGACGTCGACCCGGCGGCGTCCCAGGACGAAAAGCACCTTGTCATCAACGCAGCGCTGGACGCCGGAACGTTCACGCTGCGAGCGAGCGATCGGGCCGACGCGACGAACGTGGTCCAGACCAGGATCGAACTGACCATCGTCGGGACCGACGAGGGCGACCTGCGCAGGATCTTCGATGGTCTGAGTCAGGGAGGGACCGTGAAGGCCCCGCTCGAGAAGATGTTCTGGGGTGACATTTTCGGCGCCCTCATCGACAAGTTTGGAATCGGCTGGCAGGTCAACATCGCGGCCAGCTGAGCAAGTTCGACAACACCAACGACCGGGCCAGGCGCCGGCCCAATCTAAGGAGGGCAATTGACTGACAACACTGCACCATGGCCGAAACAAGGACCTGCGTCGTACTTCCCTTCGATCGAGAAGAGGTACGGACACTCGATCGCGGAGTGGCAGACGATCATCGCCAACTGTCGCCTAGAGAAGCACATGACGATCGTCGGTCACCTGAAGTCCGAGTACGGAATGGGCCACGGACACGCCAACGCTCTCGTTGGGTGGACCCTTGCGGGGAACGCAGCGGCACCCTAAGTCGCCGCCGTCTTCGGTCAGGCCCATTTGATGGCCCCCGCCAATGCCACCGACGCGGTGGACTCGGGCACCCCTACCTAGGCAACGTGTCTGCGGTATGTCAATTTAGATTGACATTTCCCGGACGTCAATCTAGACTGACGTCTGTGAACGTTGAGGAGAATCCGGAAGGCGTCCTAGCCGACGACCCCGAAGTAGGGCTTCGGGCATCGTTGGCCCTCCATCGGTTGGCCGAAAGGGTGGAGGCGAGTCATGTCGCCGCCGCCCGAGAAGCGGGTTGGTCCTGGCAGCAAATCGGTGACGCTCTCGGAGTCACCCGACAGTCCGTACACACAAAGTATGCCAAGGAGTCCTGATGACGAAGGGGTCTGCAGAAACACGCACCTATCACCCTTGGACCACGTACATGTGGGCCAGTGAGGAGGCCCGGCGCCGAGGTGATCGTAGAGCAGGCACCGACCACCTATTACTGGGCTTACTGCAAGAACCGGAGATCGAAGCTGTGTTGGGAGTAAGTCTGCCCGAGGCTCGGGACCGTCTTGGTCGGATTGACAGAGAGGCGCTGGATGCCTTGGGAATTGCGCAAGGTATCGATGCTCCGCCCCTGCGAATGCATCCAGTTCCCAAGAAGCCGACCATTAAGGCGGTACTACAGGATCGAATTCGGATGACTCCAGCCGCGAAGCGAGTACTTCAGGATGCGGGAAGGCCCATCCGACGAGGCAAGCATATCGCTGCTGAACACGTACTTGTCCGAATTCTTGATCTGGAATCACCCGATCCCGCTGCGGAGCTCCTGCGTGCGCTTGGCGTGGATTCCGCTGAGGTGCGAAACCGACTTGATTATTCGGCGCCCTAGCTTGAGGGGCGCCGGCTCGGCGGACGGGGGCACCCCCGATCGTAACTATTCGGGGGTCCACGTTCGGGGGCATTCCCAGCGGACACCCGCCACAGTCCCTTAGCCCATTGCCATACTGGTTGAGCATGGTCGCGCGGAACCGTCTCTCACTGGTCCTGGTCGGTTTGACCATCGCCCTGATTGCGCTCGGAGTGACTCTCGCCATTATCGAGCATGGTGGGTCTGGTCCACAGGGTCCGGTCACCGCCCTCACCTGCTCCACCTCGACGAATTGCATGTCAGTCGGGTTCGACCAGGAAGGCGTCTTCTCATTGAACCTCTTCGAACGGGGGAAGGATCTGGGTGACGGGCGGCGCACTCGCCGGAGACGCGGGAAACGAATCCTTGCAATGTTTTGGACCAACGCACTGCCTGGCGGCTGGCTCACTCAACTCCGGTCTCGTCAGCTTGACGAACGATGGGGGTCACCATTGGTCCATTGCCATCAATGGATTCGAGTCTTTCGGCCTTGCTTGTCCGACAGAGAATGACTGCCTGTCCCCAGGGCTCTTCCGAGTAGGACAAACGCTCGTCGAGCGGACAGCAGACGGGGGCCGAGCATGGACTCCAGAGTCGCTCCCGACAACCGAAGTCCCTTCTGCCGTTTGGTGCAGCACCCCAGAAGACTGTTTCGTCTCCGTCGGTCTTCCCCACACGGCGCTTTTCGCAAGTCGGGACGGTGGTCAGACCTGGGTGCAATCACCATCTACCACCGGAGCTGGTGTTGTCATCCGGGCGGTCTGTCCCAGTGCGACACACTGCATCTTGGCCGGGAGGTACCTCTACACAACCTTCGACAACGGCGCTGCTTGGAGCCATTTCTCGCCAAGGTCCAACTGGATTGGGGCATTCACTTCCGTTGCATGCGCGGACCCGCTGCATTGCTTGGCCGCGGGCGGTAACGAACTCGTCGCCACGTCGAACGGCGGACTGACCTGGACGCCCCGGTCGCTCACTGGACTCGGTTCACCGTCGATCATCGGTCTGACCTGTCAACTGGGCACATCAATTTGCCTGGCGTCCGGCGTCGACGAGAGTGACAGTGCTAGAGGATTCATCGAGAGGTCGGAGAATGCTGGGCTGTCTTGGACCCTCGTCAGTCACCAATAGTTAGGTGGGAGGGCGCCCCCGATCATTCTCTTGAGGAGGCCCTGCCGGTCGCACGGTCCCAGTGATCGGGTCAGGGTCATTCGCCAAGGAGCGGAGTGCGCGAGGCTGTCTGGGTGCAGACTTCGACCCTCCGGTGTCACGTTGGATTGACGATCGCTCCCGTGGACCCAAGGATCTTCGGCGGCTTTCTCGAACACATGGGCAGGGCTGTGTACGGCGGCGTGTACGAGCCCGAAAGTCCCCACGCCGACCCGTATGGCTGCCGCGCCGACGTGCTCGACCATCTCCGGCAGCTCGACATGACGGTGGTTCGCTATCCGGGTGGCAATTTCGTGTCGGGTTACCACTGGCGGGACGGCATCGGGCCCGTCGATCAGCGACCCACCGTCCGCGAGCTCGCCTGGAACAGTGTGGAGCGCAACCGATTCGGTACCGATGACTTTCTCGGTCTGTGCGAGCGCATGTCGTGGACGCCGATGCTGGCGGTCAATCTGGGAACCGGCGGACCCGAAGAGGCCAGGGACTTAGTCGAGTACTGCAATGGTCAGACGGGGACCTCGGTTGCAGATCTCCGCGCCGACCATGGGCATCCCGATCCGTACGGGGTGCGCTTGTGGTGCCTTGGAAATGAGATGGACGGACCATGGCAGTTAGGTCACGTGCCCGCCGAGGCGTACGCGGAACGCGCACTGTCGGCAGCCCAGCTGATGCAGGGTGTCGACCCGACCGTCGAGACCGTTGTCTGCGGCTCGTCGACGCCGGATCTCCCGAGCTACCTAGAGTGGGACCGAACGGTCCTTGAATGCCTGGGCGATCGGGCCGACTACCTGAGCGTCCACCGCTACGTGAACAATCTCGCCGACGATACCCCCGAATTCCTCGCCTCGGGGCACAGTGTGGACCTACAGATCGAGCAGGCCGACGCTGTGTGCCGCTACGCCCAGGGCAGATCCCGCAGCGCAAAGCGACCCTACATCTGCTTCGACGAATGGAACGTCTGGTACAAGGATCTCGAGACGGATGGTCACGGGGAGTTCGCCCCCCACCTGATCGAGGAGGTCTACAACCTTGAGGACGCCCTGGTCGTCGCAGGATTCCTGAACAGCTTCATCCGGCACGCAGACGCTGTAAAGATCGCCAACCTGGCTCAGGTAGTGAACGTGATTGCCCCGCTGGTGACGCAAGGCAACGATCTCCTCGTCCAGTCCATCTTCCACTCCTTTCGGATGGTGTCCCAACGCCGTCACGGCGTTAGTCTCCGTACCGTGGTCGACGGACCTACGTACCCAACACGCGCCCATGGCGCAGTTCCCGTCATCGATGCCAGCGCCATTCTGGACGGGGATACTCTGCACGTCTTCGCCGTCAATCGGTCCGTCGATCAGGTAGCGCCCGTCGAGATCGATATCGCAGGAGCATCGGTATCGACGCCGTTGGACGCCGAACTTCTCACCGGAGCAAGGCCGAAGTCCGCCAATGCGTTCAACGCAGTGCCGGAGGTGGTGGCCGAGGAGTACACCGAGATTCGCTTAATGGATGGGTCAGCGCAGTTCGAGCTTCCGCCACTCTCGTTCTTGGCCGCTTCCTTACGGGTTACCTAGGAACACAGGGACTGGTCATCCTGGATCGCCGTTCCTCCACTTGCCCGGAGGGGCGCCCGTTGAGGCCCTGTCCCGGCGATCCGGGGCTGGGGCTGGGGCTTCGTGGGAGCACTCATTTCGGAGTCTGACAGAGTGGGTCGACTCAGCCGAAGGAGGATCTTCGTGGCAAGTGACAGGGATCGGATGAAGCAGATCGCCGGGCAGGTTCAGGCTGCGCTCCAGACGGCCGATCTGATCGCCTACCGAGAGCTATTGGATCCAAACGTCACGTGGGGAGCACCCGACGACCACGAATCTGGTTGCCGAAACCGTGACCAGGTGCTCGCCTGGTATCGGCGTGGCAGGGCCAAAGGGGTACGGGCAAACGTCACCGAGACGGTCGTTCACAAGGACAAGATTCTCGTCGGTCTCACAATCCTCGATGCTCAGTCATCCGATTCTGATGATCAGAACCAACGCTGGCAGATTCTTACGGTGAAGGATGGACTAATCGTCGACATTCGAGGTTTCGAAGAGCGGGCTACCGCCGTTTCCCGCATGGAGTGAATCCCCCTTATCCGGTAGTGCCTACCCGAGCAGCTTCTAGCGTCAGTCCCCGGTTGATGGGTCGATGACGGCTGTCACCTCGGTGATGACATTTGCGGGGAAGCCGCCACAGCGAGCGTGCTCCTCGATGATGTCCTTGTCGGGTGCGACATAGACGCAGTAGATCTTGTCGTCAGTGACGTAGCTGGTAAGCCAACGGATATCGGGGCCCAGCTCCGAGATGACCTTGTTGGATTTCTGGCTGATCGACCGCAGCTCAGCAGCCGACAAGCTCGCCGCACCAGGTAGGTCCCGCTCAATGACGTACTTCGGCATGTCCACCCCCGATTCCGGGCCATACCACTGGTATGGCACTATTCGTACCTTCAGTATGGTATTATGCATACTATGAGTATGGACGTCAAGCCGAAAACTGAACTCCCAGGTGAGAACATCCAACACGGGCGCAAGGGACGCGCCGCCCAAGGTGCCGCGACCCGCGACGCCTTGCTAGAGGCTGCCCGAGAACTCTTTGGGGAGCGCGGGTACCCCGGCACCTCTATCGACGAGGTCGTGGCGCGTGCCGGCGTCACCAAAGGGGCGATGTACCACCACTTTCACGGGAAGGAGGACCTCTTCGCGGCCGTGTACGAGCAGATCCAGCGCCAGGTGTCCGACCGCGTTGTAGCCAAATTCCTGGAGCCCGATCCCTGGGAGGCCCTCGTGGTGGGATCGAACCTTTGGATTGACGCGCATCTCGACCCTTCAGTGCGTCGAATTGCCCTGCGAGACGCCAGGGCGGTACTGGGGTGGGACGCAGTGCGCGAGGTCGAGGCGCGTTTTGGCGCCGTCCCCTTGCGGGGCGTGCTGCGGCGCGCCATCAGGAAGGGAATCATCGACCCTCAGCCCCTTCGCCCGCTGGCTCTCCTGCTCATGGGGGCGCTTTCAGAGTCGTGTCTCTACGTTGCTGATTCTGACGACCCCGAAACTGCACGCTCTGAGGTCGGTGATCTTGTTCTGCGTCTCCTCACGGGACTGCGCGCATCACCGATCGGGGGATTCAGCCCATAAGCCCGTCGATGGATTGCGTTCACATTCTGGACACGGGGTGCCCCAGTGCCGGTGCGGTAAGGGGCACCCATCTCAGCCCGTCGGCACCGCCCCCACCACGTTGGTGACGTGGACTCCTACCCCGGGGAGCGAGCCCTGGCTGGTGGCGTCGCCGAAGGCGAAGACCCCGCCGTCCGAGCCGATCAGCCAGTAGCCCCCGCCATCTGGGGTGGGCACGATGCTCACGATGTTGGAAACCGCCACCCCCAGGCCCGGCAATGAGCCGAAGGAGGTGGCGTCACCGAACCCGTAAACCGCCCCGTCGGCCCCGACCACGTAGTAGCCCTGGCCGTCGGGGGTGGAGGCGATTCCGGTGATGTTGGTGACCGAGGCCCCGATTCCCGGGAGGGACCCCAAGAACGGGGCGTTGCCGAAGGTGAAGACCCCGCCGTCCTTTCCCACCAAGAAGTAGCCCCCACCCCCGGGGGTGGCCACGATGCCCACGATGTCGTTCACGTGGACGTTCATGGACGGCAACGAGCCATAGAACCCGGCCGACTGACCGACGGGGAAGACGAAGACCCCCCCGTCGTTCCCCACCAGGTCATAGCCTTGGTCGTTGTTGGTGGGCACGATGCCCACGATGTTGCTCACGCTTACCCCGAGGCCGGGGAGGGATCCGAAAAAGCCACTGGACTGGCCGACCGGGAAGACGAAGACCCCCCCGTCGGATCCCACCAGGTTGTAGCCCGTGAAGTTGTTGGTGGGCACGATGCCGACCACGTTGTTCACCTTGACACCCAGGCCGGGGATGGAACCGAAGAAGCCAGAGGCCTGGCCTACCGGAAACACGAAGACCCCACCGTCGGACCCGGCCAAGTCGTAGCCGGCCGGCCCGATCACAACCGTCTGGGTGGTAGTGGCCGAGGGCCCCCCATTGTTCGAGACCGTCTGGCCGGTGAAGGTCTGGGTGGTGCTGGTCCCCTGGCTGTTGGTCACCGTGAGCGTCACCGAATAGGGACCGGCTGCCGCGTAGGTGTGGGTGGCAGTGGCGCTCGTGGTGGTGATGGTCGAGCCGTCACCGAAATTCCAGGCGTAGGAGGCGATGGTGCCCACCGGCGAGCTCGAGGCTGAGGCGTTGAAGGCGGTGGGCGAGCCGGTGCCGCCGGGGGTGACCGCGAAGGCGGCCGTCGGCGCCTGATCGGGGGTGATGGCGATGCCGTAGGGAAAAGTCAACCCCACACCGGTAATCGGGTTCCCCACCGTGTTGGTGGACAGGTTGATCGGGGTTACCGAGGTGTTCGCAATGTTGGTGACGTAGGCGGTTTGACCGTTGGGGGTGATGGCGATGTCGTTTGGGCCGGAAAGGTGCGCGCTGGTAATCGGGTTCCCCGCCATGTTGGTGGCCAGGTTGATGGGGGTCACCGTGTGGTCGTAATACTTGGTGACGTAGGCGATTTGACCGTTGGGGGTGATGGCGATGCCTGCTGGAGCGTTCGACCCACCATCATTGATCGGGTTCCCCGCCATGTTGGTGGCCAGGCTGATGGGGGTCACGGTGTCGTCATAGTTGGTGACGTAGGCGGTCTGGCCGTTCGGGGTGATGGCTATCTCTGTGGGTTGGTCCAACCCTCCCCCGGTGATCGGGATTCCGGCCGTCCCGGCGGCCAGGTTGATGGGGGTTACCGAATCGCTGTTCTCGTTGGTGACGTAGGCGGTTAGACCGTTGGGGGTGATGGCGATGCCGTGGGGACCATCCAACCCTCCCCCCGTGATCGGTGTCCCTGGGATGTTGGTGGCCAGGTTGATGGGAGTCACTGAGTTGTCCACACCGCTAACGACGTAGGCCGTCTGGCCGTTCGGTGTGATGGCGACAGCGGTGGGGTTAACCCCCACGGTGATCGCCGTCCCAGATGTGCCGGTGGCCGTGGCGATGGGGGTCACAGTGAAGTTGGACTCGTTAGCGGCGTAGGCCGTCTGGCCGTTCGGGGTGATGGCGATGTCGTAGGGACCATCCAACCCTCCCCCCATGATCGGTGTCCCTGGGATGTTGGTGGCCAGGTTGATGGGGATCACGGAGTGACCGCCGTTGCCGTTTGTGACGTAGGCGGTCGGCGGGATCACGGAGGCCCCCGCAGGCGTGTGGCCGGGAAGCACGACGCCACAAGCGAGCGGGATCGCCAGGGCGACGGCTGTCGCAAAGGCCGCCATTGTTCCGGGCAATCTCTTGTCCAGGTGCATGGCAGACCTTCTCGGACGGGTCGTGACCAGGATGTCCACGGCTGGTGACAAGCTACTAGCTCGGATTTTCGATTGCGCTGGTGAGTTGGGCCATTGGGGCGCCCCCATCCGGTAATCGGGGATGCTGAGATTGCCTTAGATCAGTCCGGCACCTTCGGCCCGTTGGGTCATCAGTCGTCGATGGCCTCGATACCAAGCTTCTTGAGCCGTTCGACGTTGTCTTTCATCGCCTGGAAGACGCCGGGGGGATGCCCTTCCCAGTCTGTCAGTTCGCCCGTGACCACTAGAGGGTCACGAGAGCGATACGACTTCGTAGGGTTGCCGGGGAACTTCTTATCGGTCAAGTTCGGGTCGTCCTCGATGGGTCCCGTTGGTTCCACGATGTAGATCCGGCCGGAGCCTTCGCCGATTGCCAGTTCCGCTCCCCAGACAGCGGCATCCACGGTGGCCGTCAGATAGACGTGCTGGGCCTTCCTGCGGCTGCCGAAGTTGGAGCTATTGCCCGGCTCGATTAGGTCTCCAGGCTTCAAATCGGCACAGGTGCCGTGGTAGTAGCGCTCCTGGCCTTCGTCGCTCATTTTCCCATGGTGTCATGGGAATACTGGACGGTGTCCCCACGGCGCCGGCGTGTGACCCGCCCCCGGTGAACAGGGCCAGTCCATTCTGCGTTGATTCAGGTAGCGTCACGAGGGAAGACCGGGGCTGAATTTCAGCCAAAAGGAATTGGGTTAATGAGCCAGGCCGATAGCAGTTCCCCAGATCAGTTCACCGAGCTGGCTTGGATCAAATTCCTGGGAATCCAACCGCTCGACGCCGGTGAGGGCCGGGCCGTCATTCGCCTGGATCCCCAGCCGGTCCACCTCAATCACAACGGCACGATCAACGCCCCCATTCTCTACGCCTTAGCGGAGGTCGCAGGCGCAGGAGCCGTAGTAGCTGGAATGTTGGTACTTGCCGCCCGTTCCTACACCGTCGTGAAGAGCGCCTCCATCGAATATCTAGCGCCGGCTCGAGGAACTGTCGTGGCAACCGGAGAAATACCCAAAGAGACGTTCGAAGCCGCACGGTCATTAGTGGAGGCTGGCGAACCGGCAGAAGTGGAGGTGGCGGTCGACATTTGTGACCTTGCCGAGACCGTGGTTACACGCTGCACTCTCGTCGTGGCTGTGCGGCCCCGCCGCCGAGACGGCGGAACAGGTGACTCGGCAGGGGTTTGAGATATCGCCTCCCGATTCGGTGATCGGGGCGACCCTTGGGTCCCGTGGACTTCAGGCTCGCGGCCCGCTCTGGATGAGGAGCTGTCGTCGTCTCTTTAGATCTCACGCAAGGCGGCGGCCAGTGGCTCGAGCACGCCCGGATCCAGGGGCGGCGGGAGGTACACAATGCCCAGCTCGACGCCGACCTCTGCGAATGCGGCGGCCTGCTGAGCGGTGGTCTTCGCGTCCCCCGTGAATCGGATGTGACTGGAAAGGAGAATCTCCGTAGGGTCTCGCCCAAGGTTCTCGCAGTGCTGGTGCAGTACGTCGCGCTTGCGGGCGAACTCCTCCGGCGTGCCACCCACGAAGTTCCAGTGCTGGCCAAACCGGGCTGCCGTGCGCAGCGTCCTCTTCTCGCCGCTACCGCCGACGCAGATCGGCGGGTGAGGGCGCTGCACCGGTTTCGGCTCGTTACGGGCATCGCTGAGCTGGTAGTACCGGCCTTTGAAGGTCGTCGTTTCCTGCGTGAGGAGGCCGATGATCACTTCGCAGGCCTCCTCGAAGCGGTCGCTGCGTTCGCCCGGCGTGCCCATCTCGATCCCGTAGGCGCCCGACTCCTCCTCGTTCCACCCGGCCCCGATCCCAAGCTCCAGCCGGCCATTGGACACGATGTCGAGGGTGGTTGCCATGTTGGCCAGGATCGCCGGGTGGCGATAGTGGATGCCGGTGACCAGCGTTCCCATGCGCAGGCGGGTCGTCGCCTGAGCCAGCGCCGTCAGGGTGATCCAGCCCTCCATGCATGGGCCGGTGCTGTCGGAAAAGATCGGATAGAAGTGGTCGAAGGTCCAGCCCGATTCGAACAACTCGATGTCGTCGGCCACTCTCCACACGGCAAGCATGTTGGCCCAGGTCGTTTCCTGCGGAGAGGTCTTGAAAGCGAAACGCATAAGGTGCACATTAGGTCCCGGCGGGTGGCGCCCGTACGGGATCCGTTCTCAGCCTGATGGAGAAGGTGCGGGAGGCCCCGAAGTGCCGGTTGGCAGCAGCGGTTATCCGTCGCGGCCACTGGACTGGCCCGGTTTGGCCACCCTCAGATCGACCCGAACCACGCATGTACGAGCGTTGACCGAGGATCCTGCCGGGCCGCGTCAGAACGCTTGCCGAACGAGGCAGCAATTGATTCGCCCAGCTCGGGAAGAAGGTAGTCGTGGCCGTCGAGGGTGATACTGATTGACGAATGACTCATCCGGCTCTGGATGGACTTGGAATGGGCTCCTTCGGCAATGGCGAGGGCCACGCCGCCGGTTATGGAGCCGGCACTTCACACCGGCCCGGCGGAGCGCCGGTGTGAAGTGGCTGCCCCAGAAGCTCGAAGAGAGCAACGGGTGGCCGGCGGAGTTGGGAAGACGATGCCCTCCGGCCCGGCTGCGGCAAAACGCTTGAGATGGTCGGCGAGGAGGTTGGTGGTGACGGAAAAGATCGTGATGGAACGGACAGATAACGACGATTTCGGTTCCTTGGGGAGCCACTCCCCGGTTCTCAGGCGGACCAGCTGCTCGGTCACCAACCCCTTGCGGGCCCGGACGTTGAGCCGGGCCCGGAGCGCCGGGTAGCGCTGGCCCCGCTTCTCGATGAACCCCATCTCGATAACCTCTTCGGTTCGCAAGGAGCGTGGAGAGAGCACGCCGGTGCAAAACCAGGGGTGAATGGGCGATGTCTGGAGGTCACCGCCGGTCAGGCACGGCCACTGGTGGTCCCTCCAGAAATAGCCACTGACCAGCGATGATAGCCAGACGGGTGCAGAGGCGGCGGTCGGAATCGAACCGACGTACGGGGCTTTGCAGGCCCCTGCCTAAACCACTCGGCCACGCCGCCGGACCGGGTCAGCCTAACCGGTGGGCGGGATCGCTCGAGGAGCCGTTCACTCACCCGGCCAGGGCGAGCTCGGTCCCCCCGACCTGGTCCCTGCGGGCCGACACGAGCACGGCGGCGGCGATCGCCGCCGCGGCCAGGGCACCGGCACCGAACAGGAAACCCACCGTGTACCCGTGCACCATCCCGGCGGAGACCGCGCCGGGGGTGCCGGCGTGCGCGACGACGTAGGCGGTGGCCGAGGTGGCGTAGATCGTGTTGAGCAGGGCCGTGCCGAGCGAGCCCCCAACCTGCTGACTGGCGTTGAAGGTGGCACTGGCCACCCCGGCGTCGTGGTTGTCCACGTCGAGCAAGGCGGTGCTCGACATCGGAACGAAGGCGAAGCCGAGCCCGAGGCTCATCACGATCTCCGCCGGCAGGACGTGGAGAACGTAGCTCGTGTGCACGCCGATCTGGGTGAGCCAGAGCAGCCCGACCACACCAGCCAGGAAGCCCCCCACGAGCATCGGGCGCGGTCCGATCCGGGGGAGGACCCGGCTGGCGACGGTGGCCGCGACGATGATCCCGGCCGAGAAGGGCAGGAAGGCGAAGCCGGCCATGAGGGCCGAGTAGTGCAGCGTCCCCTGGAAGTAGTAGGTAAGGAACAGGAACATCCCGAGCATCCCCACCCCGGTCAGGAACGAGCCGAGGAACGAGCCGCCGCGGTTGCGGTCGAGGATCACCCGCATGGGCAAGAGGGGGTGCCTCGAGCGCAGTTCGACGACCACGAAGGCGACGAGCAGGACGACCGACAAGCCGAGGAACGCGAGGGTGAGGGTCGAGGCCCATCCGTGGGTGGTGGCGGTGGTCAGTCCGTAGACCAGGGCCATCAGGCCGGCCGTCGCCGTCACCGCCCCGGGGATGTCGTAGCTCGTATTGCCGTGCGCCCTGCTCTCGCGCACCAGGCGCACCGCGGCCAGAGCGGCCACCAGCGAGATCGGCACGTTGACCAACAGGCACCAGCGCCACGACGCGTACTCGGTGAGCAGGCCGCCCATGACCAGCCCGATGGCCGCGCCGCCACCGGCGATGGCCCCGAAGACCCCGAAGGCCTTGGCCCGCTCGGTGGGCTCGGTGAAGGTCACCGAGATGAGCGATAGGGCGGCCGGCGCCATCAGGGCGGCGAAGGCGCCCTGGAGGGCACGGGACCCGAAGAGCATGGCCGAGTTCTGGGCCAGACCGCCGAGGGCCGAAGCCGTTGCGAACCCGAGCAGACCGACGATGAACATCCGCTTGCGGCCCCGGAAGTCGGCGATCCTCCCCCCCAAGAGGAGCAGGCCGCCGAACGTCAGGGTGTACGCGGTGACGACCCACTGACGGTTGGCTGTCGAGATGTGCAGCGAGTGCTGCGCCGAGGGGAGCGCGATGGTGACGATCGAGGCGTCGAGCACCACCATCAGTTGGGCCACGGCGATGACGGCCAGGGCCAGCCACCGGCGGGGATCGGTAGAGGCGCCGCCGTCGGCGGGTTCGGTCTCGGGGGCAGGTGCCTGGTGGAGGTCGGTCATCGGGCGTTCCTTCGGTGGTGGTCGAACGGGGGGTGGGGGTGGAGGGACAGCAGTCGCCGGGTGGCGGGCGACCTCAGGCGGTGAGGACGGGCAGGACGATGTCGTCGACGACGTGTTCGAAGAACGCCCCGTCGAGTGGTTCGCCGGTGATGAGCAGCCGCATGAAGATCATGGCCGGGAGCACCTCGGTGATCGATCGGGGGTCGGCGGTGGCCGGGACCTCGCCCCGGGCGACGGCAAGGTCGACGATGTGGCGGGCCACCGCCTGCTTGCCCTCGGTGGCCTGGTCCCGCATCAGCCCGGCCAGCACGGGGTCCGAGCGGGCCGCCCACAGCACCCCGGCCACCAAGGCCCCGTCCTCGGAGGCCAAGGCGGTGCCGATCTCGCCCGCCATGGTCAGCAGGTCGCCCCGCAGGCTCCCGGTGTCGGGGAGGGCGAGCTGGTGGCACTGGCGGCACCGGACCGCCTCGGCCACCACCTCGGCCTTGCCCGACCAGCGGCGGTAGATGGTGGCCTTGGAGGCCCGGGCCCGTTCGGCCAGGGCGTCCATGCTCAGCCCGTCGTAGCCGACCTCCACCACCAGTTCGAGGGCGGCGTCCAAGATGGCCTGCTCCCGGGTCTCCGAGCGCGGCCGACCGAGGGTGTGGGGGGCGGTCGGGGGGGCGGGGGGCGGGTTCATCGGTCGAGAGAACGAAACGGTTCAGTTCCGATACTAAGCCGATCCGGAATAAAACGCAACCGTTTCGTTTCGATTTGCCCGTCACCGACCCGGGGCACGCCGGGCCCGGGCTCGGGCCCCCGCCGGCGGCGCCCGACCGACGGTGCCCCCGGCGGTGCTTGAATCGGCACCATGCGAATCGGACTGGTCGCCCCCCCGTGGACCCCGGTACCCCCTCCCCTGTACGGGGGGATCGAGCTGGTGGTCGACGAGCTGGCCCGCGGCTTTCAGAGCGCCGGGCACGAGGTGGTCCTCTACACCACCGGCGACTCCACCTGCCCGGTGCCCCGCCGCTGGATCCTGCCCGAGGCCGAAGGCATGCGGATCGGGATGGCGGTTCCCGAGCTGCGCCACGTGATCGGCGCCTACGACAGCCTGGTCGACTGTGACATCGTCCACGACCACACCCTGGCCGGCCCCCTCCTGGCGGCGGCCCGGTCCACGCCGTTCCCGGTGGTGACAACCGTCCACGGTCCGTTGAACGAGGATCTGGTGGACCTCTACGGCGCTCTCGGCGACCGGGTGCCGATCGTGTGCATCTCCGAGGCCCAGCACCGGGTGGCCCCGCAGATCCCGGTGGCCCGGGTCATCCTCCACGGCATCGACGCCTCGCTCTTCCCGGTGGGCGACGGCTCGGGCGACACCGACGGCGACTACTGCCTCTTCCTCGGCCGCATGGCCCCGGACAAAGGGGCCCACCGGGCCATCGAGGTCGCCCGCAAGGCCGGGCTGCGCCTCCTCATGGCCGCCAAGATGCGCGAGCCGTGGGAGGTCCGCTACTTCACCGAGATGGTCGAGCCCCTGCTGGGGCCCGACGCGGTCTACCTCGGCGAAGTGCCCCACGAACAGAAACTCGACCTGCTCGACGGGGCCAGCGCGCTCTTGTTCCCGATCCGCTGGAACGAGCCGTTCGGCCTCGTCATGCTCGAGGCCATGGCGTGCGGGACCCCGGTCCTCGCCTTCCCCGAGGGCGCCGCCCCCGAGGTGGTCGAGCACGGGCGGACCGGTTTCCTCTGCGACAGCGAGGTCGAGATGGTCGACGCCCTCGGTCGGCTGGGCGAACTCGACCGGGCCGACTGCCGGGCGGCGGTCGAGGGGCCCTTCTCCACCCGCCGCATGGTGGCGGACCACCTCGAGCTGTTCGCCGACCTTGGTGGCGCGGTCCTGAGCGCAGCGCGGCCGCGGACCCGAAGCGCCGGGCGCTACGAGCGGCGCCGGAACAAGAGCCACAGGGCGCCGGCCACGACTCCGATCAGCACGGCCAGCTTCACCAGGCCCCAGACGAGCCCGGCCACCGCGCTCAGCACCCAGAAGGCGATGAGCACTCCGACCACGCCCACCGCCACCAGCACCAGACCATCGAACAGTCGGAGGCCCCCGCTCTTTTGCTTCTCGACTTCTCCGGCCATGGTGCCTCCTCGTCGGTCCCACCGTCGGGGCGGGACCACCCCCAATGCTACGTTCCGAGCCCATGGTCGAGGTCTCGCTCCGGGATCGGCGCCAGGCCCTCTTGGACCGCCCGGGCCTGCAGGGGACCGACTTCTGCCGGGCCTACGCCGCCGAGGCCGACGACTGGCTTGTCGGGCCTGGCCGACCGAGCGGCCGGGGGCAGCCACCGCCGCCTGGCGCTGCTGGCCGTCGGCGGCTACGGCCGGGGCGAGCTGTGCCCGTTCAGCGACCTCGACGTGGTGCTGGTCCACGACGGCCGACGCGACGTGGCGCGCGGTGGCCGACGCCATCTGGTACCCGGTCTGGGACCAGGGGGTGCACCTCGACCACTAGCGTCCGCCGCCCGGCCGAGGTCCTGGCGGCCGCCGCCGAGCGACCTCCGGGTGGCCCTGGGGCTCCTCGACGCCCGCCTGGTGTGGGGCGACGAGCGGGTGGCCGGTCCCCTGCTCGGCCGGGCGACCGATCTGTGGCGGTCGCGACTGGGCGCCCAGTGGCTGCCGACCTTGGCCGAGCAGATGGCCGAGCGGCACCGCACCGCAGGGTGACGTGGCCTTCCTGCTCGAACCCGACCTGAAGGAGAGCCACGGCGGGCTGCGCGACGTCAACGTGCTGCGGGCGGTGGCCGCCTACGCCCCCCTGCTGGCCGACTACGTCAACCTGGCCTCGTTGGAGCCGGCCGCCGCCGTACTCGACCGCGGTCCGGGTCGAGCTGCACCGCAGATGCCGGGCGGGAGCTCGACCGACTGCTCCTCCAAGAACAGGACCACATCGCCGCGCGTCCTCGCCTACGGCGACGCCGACGAACTGATGGCCGCGGTGTCGACGGCCGGCCGGGCCATCGCCTGGGTCAGCGACGATGCCTGGCGCCGGCGGCGGCTCTGGCAGCCCGAGGGACCGGCCGGCGGGGGCGCCGCCGCCGGCGACCGCGGCCACCACGAGGGCCACCCGGCGTGCCACCGAGCCGCAACCGCGGGGAGCTCGAGCCGGGCATCGCGCTGGTCGGCGGCGAGGTGGCCCTGACCCCGGCGGCCGCCGTGGCCGACGACTCGTCGCTGGCCCTCCGGCTGGCCGCGGTGGCGGCCGAGCGGGACCTGCCCATCGCCCGCGGCGCCCTGCACCGGTTGGCCGACAAGATGGCGCCCGCCCCCCGACCCCTGGCCGCTCGAGACCCGCCAGGCGCTGGTCCGGGTGCTCTGCGCCGGGCACGCCGGCGGTCGCCGCCCTCGAGGCGCTCGACCACGCAGGACCTCCTCGCCCGCATCCTGCCCGAGTGGGCGGCCGTGCGCAACAAGCCCCAGCGCAACGCCTACCACCGCTTCACCGTCGACCGGCACCTGCTCGAGGCGGCGGCCAACGCGGCCGAGCTGGCCGACCGGGTGGACCGGCCGGACCTCCTGGTGGTGGGCGCCCTCCTCCACGACATCGGCAAGGGCTACCCCGGCGACCACACCGAGGTCGGGCATCGGCCTGGTGGCCACCATCGCCCGGCGGATGGGCTTCGCGCCGGGCGACGTCGAGACCCTGGTGGCCATGTGCCGCTACCACCTCCTGCTCCCCGACACCGCCACCCGACGCGACCTCGACGACCCGGCCACCATCGACACGGTGGCCAAGGCGGTCGGCGACGTCGGCGACCCTCGAGCTCCTGGGCGCCCTGACCGAGGCGGACAGCCTGGCCACCGGTCCCTCGGCCTGGGGCAGCTGGAAGGCCGGCCTGGTGGCCGAGCTGGTCGAGCGGGCCCGCCGCGCAGCTCGAGGGCCAGTCCACCGCCGACCAGGAAGCGGCTGGGTCACCGACGCCCACCGCTCGGTCATGGCCGAGGTGCGTGCCGGCGGACGGGCCGGCCGTCGTGCTCGACCCGCCCCGGGTGGTGGTGGCCGCCCCGGACCGCCGCGGCCTCCTGGCCTCGGTGGCCGGGACCCTGGCCCTCCACGGCCTCGACGTGCGCAGCGCCGACGCCACCAGCGAGGACGGGGTGGCCGTCGAGGTGTTCACCGTCGAGGTGGGCCGGGGGTCGCTGGCCCGACAGCGCCCGGCTGCGCGAGGACCTCGAGGCGGTGCTCGACGACCGCCTCGCCCTGGGCGACCGGCTGGCGGCCAAGGCCAAGGACTACGACCGGCCACCGCCCGGCGACCAGCCGCCCGCCCGGTGGTGCCCCAGGTCAGCGTGGACAACGAGGCCTCGGCCTCCTCGACGCGTGGTCGAGGTCCGGGCGGCCGACGAGGTGGGCCTGCTCCACCGGGTGACCCGGGCCCTGTTCGACTGCGACCTCGACGTGGTCTCGGCTCGGGTCTCGACGATCGGCACGCGAGGTCGTCGACGCCTTCTACGTGCGCGACGCCGCCGGGGGCAAGGTGAGCGACCCGGCCGCCCTGGCCGACCTCGAGGCGGCCGTCCGGGCCGTGCTCTGCGACCCGCCGGCGCTGAGCCGGCGGACCTGAGCCGGCCGAGCTGCCCGCCGGACCCTCCGGGGTCGCGGGGCCCCGGGTGCCCGGCGGCGTCCGGCCGCCCACGGGCCCGCCAGCCACTCCTGAGCGCCCGGGAGGCGCCGGGGAACCGAATCGTAAGGAATTGGCCCGGAGCACGCGTTTTGCGCCGCAGGGGGACTGGTAACATCCGGTCCGACCCTGGTTCGGAGGAGCAATGGGGAGCGATCCGGCACACAAGACGAGTACCCGGCACATGAGCCGCGGCACCGTCGTGCTCACCGTGGCCCTCGCCGTCGTCGTCCTGGCGCTCCTGGCCGGCGGGATCGTGCTGGCCACCCGTCCGACCGGCACCGGCAGCGCCTCGGCGACGACGCCGCCCCAGGTGGTCCCGCTCGACGTGGTGGGCACCACGCCAGCCGCCAACGCAACGAACATCGCCCCCAGCACGGCGGTCACCGTCGCCCTTTCCACCCCGCTGGCCGCCGACAGCCCGATGCCGACGATCTCGCCGTCCCTGGCGGGCAACTGGTCGGCCCTGTCGCCCACCGAGCTCCAGTTCGTGAGCACCGGGCCTCTAGTCCCGGGCTCCCAGGAGACCATCACCGTGCCCGGGGGACCCAACGGGCTGGTGAGCACCCAGGGCCAGCACCTGGCGGCATCCGTGTCCGTGCCCTTCACGGTGGCCCAGGGCTCGACGCTGCGGCTCCAGCAGCTGCTGGCCCAGCTCGGCTACCTTCCGCTCTCGTTCACCCCGGCCACCCAGCCCAGCTCGCCACAGCAAGAGGCCGACCCCCAGCAGGGGACCTTCAACTGGCGCTGGCCCGATCAGCCCGAGCTCGCTGACCTCGTTGTGGGACCCCGACTCTTACAACACCATCACCAAGGGCGCCATCATGAGCTTCGAGGACCAGCACGGCCTGACCACCGACGGGCTGGCCGGACCCCAGGTCTGGGGTGCGGCTGCTGGCGGCGGCCGAATCGGGTGCGTCTGACCCCAACAGCTACGACTACGTCTACGTGCAGAGGACCCCCGAGCCCGAATCGGTGACCGTCTACCAGAACGGGGTGGAGACCTACGAGACGCCGGCCAACACCGGCGTCGCCGCCGCACCGACCGCCTCGGGGACCTTCCCGGTGTACCTGCGCTACCAGGTGACCACCATGAGCGGGACCAACCCCGACGGGTCGAAGTACGTGGACCCGGGGATCCCCTGGGTCAGCTACTTCAACGGCGAGCGACGCCCTGCACGGCTTCGTGCGGGGCAGCTACGGCTACCCCCAGAGCGACGGCTGCGTCGAGATGCCGCCGGCCAACGCCGCCATCGTCTACCCGAAGACCCCGATCGGCACCCTGGTCACCGTCCAGTAGGCCGGCTCCGCCGGCGGCGGGCCGGGCGGACCTCGGGTCAGCTCCGCGAGGGGAACCGGGGCTCCCGGCGCTCCTGCAACGCGGCCAGCCCCTCCTTGGCGTCGGGGCCCAAGAACCCGAGCATCTCGAGGGCCAGCGACTCTCCGAACACCGCGGCGGACTGGCGGAGCCACTGGTTGAGGACCCGTTTGGTCCACTGCTGGGCGGTGGCGCTCCCCGCGGCCAGGCGGTCAGCCACCGCCAGGGCCTCGTCGAGCACCCGGTCGTCGGGCACGCAGCGGGTCACCAGGCCGATCCGCTCGGCCTCGGGCCCATCGACGAAGTCGGCGGTCAACAAGTAGTACTTGGCCTTGGCCAGGCCGCACAAGAGGGGCCACAACAGCGCGGCGTGGTCGCCGGCGGCCACGCCCAGCCGTGCGTGGCCGTCCGAGAAGCGGGCCGACTCGGCCGCGATGCTCACGTCGGCCAAGAGGGCCACCGCCAGGCCCGCCCCGACCGCCACCCCGTTGATCGCCGAGACGATCGGCTTGGTGCTGGCCACCATGGCCTCCACGATGGCCCCGGCGTCGCGCCACTGCTCGACCGTCGCCTCGAAGCTGAGCGTCATCCGCTCGATCATCTCGAGGTCGCCCCCGGCGCTGAAGGCCCGGCCGGCGCCGGTGATCACCGAGACCCTGACCGTCGGGTCGGCGTCTACCGCCGGCCAGACCTCGGACAGCTCGCGGTGCAACCGCTCGTTGGCCGCGTTGAGCACCTCGGGCCGGTCGATGGTGATCACGAGGACCCCGCCCCGGCGGCGCTCGAAGCGCAGGTGCTCGTAACGGTCGAACCCGACGACGGCGTCAGCCATCTTCGCTCACTGCGGCCTCCATCGCCGAGTGCTCGATGAGCGGGTGCACGAGGCCGAGCTGGCGCAGGGACTTCTCGGGGCTCTTGGGCTCGGTGAGCGACGCCGGGGCCCCGGGCACCGTACAGACGTAGAGGTTCCAGAACCGACCCAACCCGGCCGGGGCGATGTCGGCGTAGAGGCGGCGCTCGACGTCGACCCGGCGTTCGAGGCCGGCCTCGGCGAAGCGGGCCGACCACCACTCGAACGAGGCGATCGTGAGATGGCCCTCGAGCAACGCCCCCTCGGCGTCGACCGCCAGGTCCTCCCTCGGCACCGGGCCCTCGTAGTCCGGACCCAAGGAGCGGTAGTGCTCGAGGCGCTCGGGCCGGACCTTTCCGTCGAAGTGACCGTCTGGACCCGAGGTATTCGGCCCGAACGAGGGGATGGTGGCGACCAGGGCGCCCCCGCAGACCCGGGCCAGTTCGCGCAGCGCCCCGGGCACGTCGGCCGGCTCGAGGTGCTCGAGGATCTCGAGCGCGCTGACCAGGTCGAAGGCACCGTCGGCATAGGGCAGTCCCCGGGCCAGGTCGCCGAGGCGGACGAAGCCGAGGGCGCCCGGCGAGGCGTGCTCGACGGCGAAGGCGCTCACGTCCGAGCCGTTGGCGTCGATCCCGAGCTCGCGCAGGGCCTCGACCAGGTAGCCCCGGGCGCAGCCGACGTCGAGGGTCCGGCGCACGGTGAAGTTGCGCCACAACACGAAGGCGGCGATGTCGGCGTTGGACGAGACCCGGTCGTAGCTGGCGTAGCCCGAGCGTCCCTCGCGGTCCCCCGACGGGTCGCGTCCCACCCCGAAGTAGGCGTCGCCGTAGATCGGGTGGTCGCGCCCGTCGCCCGGCGGGGAAGCCGAGCGGGCCTCGGCGACCACGGTGGCCACCCGAGCGGCCCGGGAGAGCTCCCGCCCGGCCCGGGCCATGGCCCGGCGCATCGGGGGCGACGCGGTGGCCAGGCGCACCAGCCCGGCCCGACCCTTGTCGATCGCCGGCTCGAGCCTCGGGCTCACCATCTTGGGAGGTTACCGTCCTGGCCGACGAACCCCGCCGGCACCCGGGCCACCCCGGGGGCCTCCTAGGTTGGGCGCCGTGCTTACGAAGGTGCTCGGCGTCGTCGGCCGCATCCTGGTGGCGGCCGGGCTCCTTCTCTTGGCCTTCACCGCCTACCAGCTGTGGGGCACCGGCCTGGTCGAGGCCCACGACCAGTCGGTGCTCCGCTCAGAGCTCGCCCGCTCCTTGCCGCCGGGCGCCGTCGACCGGGCCGCCGGCCTGGCCGGCGCGCCGCCCACCTCGACGATCCCTCCGGCGGCGGCCCCCCCGCGGGCGGCGCCGGCCGTCGGGCGGCCCGTCGGCGTGCTCGACATCCCGAGGATCGGCCTCGACCAGGTGATCGTCGAGGGCGTCGACGCGCCCCAGCTGCGCACCGGCCCGGGCCACTACCCCGGGACGCCGCTCCCCGGCCAGGCCGGCAACGCGGCCGTGGCCGGCCACCGCACGACCTACGCCCATCCCTTCTACGACCTCAACGAGCTCGGCCCGGGCGACCAGATCGTGATCACCACCCCCCAGGGCATCTTCGTCTACGCCGACCGCCAGTCCCTGGTCGTCGCCCCGACCGACGTCGGCGTGCTGGACCCCACCGCCACCCCCCAGCTCACCCTCACCACCTGCAACCCGCGCTACAGCGCGGCCACCCGTCTGGTCGTCCACGCGGTGCTGGTGCGCTCGCTCCTGTTCGCCGACCACGGGCCGGCCGGCCCCGGGCGCACCGCGGCGGCCTCTGGGGCGGGCGGGGCGGACGGGCTGGCCGGGGCCAGCGGCGACGGGTCGTGGCCCGCGGCCGTGGCCTGGGGCCTGGGCACGGTGGCCCTCGGCCTGGCCGTCGTGGTCGTCGGGCGGCGGGCCCGCCACCCCTGGGTTGTCTACGTGCCCGGCGCCGGGTTGCTCCTCGTGGCGCTGTTCTTCTTCTTCGGCTCGCTGACCCCGCTCCTCCCGGCGAGCTTCTGAGGACCCGGCGCCCGAGCCCGGCCGGCCCGGTGACGCCGCACTCGGGCCCCACCGGCCAACGCCCCTGGTGGCACCGGGAACAAACCATGGTCAACCCGGTACCTAGCTTGTAGGCTTCGCCCCTGTCGGGCGCCCTCGGGCGCAGGGGGGAAAGGGTCGCCAGCGATGAGTCAGGTCCAGTCGGGATCAGAAGCCGCCGCCGCCGCACTGGTGGGCTCGCTCGCCACCTTCTCCCTGGTCGACATCCTCGATCTCCTGGCCCGGACCAACCACACCGGCGAGCTGCAGGTGGTGGGACGGGGCATCGACCAACGGGTCTGGATGGACCAGGGCGACCTGGTGACCTCGGGCTCCAGTTCGGTCGACACGGTCTTGTTCGACCTCGCCTGCATCGAAGAGGGCTGGTTCTACTTCACCTCGGGCGAGCTCCCCCCCGAGGGCGGTTCGCGCAGCCCGGTGACCTCGGTGCTGGCCGGTGTCGGACCCCAGGTGGCCGAGTGGCGGGACCTGGTGGCCCGGCTCCCTTTCGACACGGTGGTGAAGATGTCGGCGTCCACCCCGGCGGCCGAGGTCCAGATCCGGGGCGACCAGTGGCAGCTGCTGAGCCTCGTCGGCGGGGGTCGCACCGTGCGCCAGGTGGTCGACGCCTCCCCGCTGCACCCCCTCGACACCCTGCGGACCCTGGGCGAGCTGCTGACCGCCCGGCTGATCACCGCCGACGAGCACGGCGGGAGCATGGGGCCCCCGATCGAGCCCGCCCCGGCCACCCCGCTCGTGATGACCCCTCCCTCGAGCGCTCCTGAGCCGGCGGTGAGCGAACCCACCGTCGCCGAGGCGGAGGCGGCCGGGGCCGGGGCCGAGGTCGAGGTCGAGGTCGAGATCGCCGAGGGGTCGGCCGGCACGCCCCTGCCCCCGTTCGTCCCCCCCTCGCCGTCCTCTGTCCCGCCGGCCCCCGAAGGCTGGGTGACGACCGAGTCCACCAACGGCGGCCCGGCCGCCGAGGACGAGGCCCCCGAGGCCACCTTGTGGTCGACCGGGACGGCCTCGGCCGGCGGCACGCCCATCATGCCCCCGCCGATCTCGGGCGACCCGTGGTCCTCGACCCTGTCGACCGAGACCGGCGACGAGGACGGCTCGAGCGCGCCCCACGGTGCGTGAGGGGCACGAGACCCCGTCGCTGGCCGACCAGTTCCGCTCCTTCAGCCGGGCGGCGGCCCGCGACGGCTCCCCGGTCTACGAGGCGATCTGCGCCGGCATCGCCGGGAACGACGAGCTCTTGGACCTGGCCGGGTCCTCGCCGGCCGACCAGCGCCGACCGAACCTGATCCTGGCCGCCGTCCACTACCTCCTCCTCGGTGGCGCCGGCGACGAGCTCGGCCGTCACTACGACACCGTGTGCGAGTTCCGCGGTCTCGGCCCACCGAGCGGCACCGAGGGGGCCCTCGTCGAGGAATTCGCCGAGTTCTGCCGGGCCCGGCGTGACGAGTTGACCAAGCTGCTGGCCACCCGGGCCACCCAGACCAACGAGATCGGTCGGTGCACCGCCCTCCTGCCGGCCTTCGCCACCGTGGCGGCCGAGCACCCCGGGCGCCCGCTCGCCCTGGTCGACCTCGGGGCCTCGGCCGGGCTCAACCTCATCTTCGACCGCTACGCCTACGACTACGGGGGAGGCCGGCGGGCCGGCGAGGCAGGTTCGCCCGTCCACCTGACCTGCGAACTGCGGGGCCCGACGGTGCCCCCCCTGACGGTGGCCCCGGTGGCCGCCCGCGTGGGTCTGGACCGCCGGCCCCTCGACCCGGCCGACGAGGACGGGCGGCGTTGGCTCCTGGGCTGCCAGTGGCCGGGTCACCTGCCCCGCTTCCGGCGACTGCGCGACGCGCTGGCCGTGGCCGTCGCCGGGGCGGGACCGCCCCCGGTCAGCGCCGGGGACATGGTCGAGGACCTGGGCTCGGTGACCGCCGCGATCCCCGGGTCGGCCCACCTCTGCCTCTTCCACTCCTGGGTGGCGGCCTACCTGGCCCCGGACCGCCAGCGGGCGCTCAGCGCCGCCGTCGAGGAGGTGGCGGCCCGGCGACCGGTGAGCTGGCTCTTCGCCGAGAGCCCGCCCGAGACGCCGGGCCTCTTGGTCCCGCCCCCGCCGGTCGGCGACGCTGAGCGCGGGGCCACGGCCCTGGTGCTGGTGCGGGCCGGCACCGGCCCGCTCGACGCCCGGCGACTGGCCGACATGCACCACCACGGCGCATGGCTGCGCTGGTGGGGCCCCAGGGGCTGAAGGCGCCCGCCGCCGGGCCCCGGTGGCGGGCGCGCTCAGACCGAGGGGTCCTGGGCCGAGGGCCCCCAGGGGGCCTCGCGCCGGCCGGGGACGGCGATGCCGTCGTCGCCGACCATGGCCACCGTGCCCACCGAGCCCCGCCCGAACCGGGCCCGGATGGCGTCGACCGCTGCGGTGACCTCCTGCCAGCTGGTCTGGAGCCCGGCCGCCTGGCGCTCGCGCCCGGCGGGGCGTGCCCCGGGCCGGTCGTCCGGCGCGCCCGGTGCCGGGCCAGGTGCGGGGGCGGACGACGCCGGGTCGCCGAGCTCGAAGGCCAGCTGGCGTGCGACCCCGTTGGCCACCAGACCCGACGCGCTCACCCCGAGCAGGCGCACCCCGTCTCCCAGGTCGACCGCATCGAGCAGGGCGCCGGCCACGGCCCCGAGGGCGGGGCCGGTGTCCATGGCGAACGGCAGGGTGTAGGCCCGGGTGATCATCGTAAAGTCCCCGTAGCGGACCTTGACCGAGATGGTGCGCGCCGCCAACTCGCTGTCGCGCAGGTGGGCCGCCACCGACTCGGCCATCCGCAGGACATGGCGCTGGAGCTCGGCCATCTCGGTGAGGTCCTGGCTGAATGTCTCCTCGTGGCCGATCGACTTGGCCGGGCGGTCGGGCACCACGACACCGGGGTCCTCCCCCCGGGCCAGCGCGGCCAGGTGCAGCCCCTGGGCCCGGCCGAAGTGGCGCACCATGACCGCCTCGCCCACCGCGGCCAGCTCACCCACGCTCCGGATCCCAAGTTCGTGGAGCCGACGGGAGGTGGCCGGGCCCACCCCCCACAACGACTCCACCGCCAGGGGGTGCAAGAACGCCAGCTCGTCGGCGGCCCGGACCACGACCACCCCGGGCCCCGGACGGGTGCCCCGGCGGTTGGCGGTCGGCTTGGCCGCCCTCGAGGCCAACTTGGCCACCATCTTGGAACGCCCGACTCCCACCGAGCAGGCCAGCGACAGCCGTTCGTGCACCTGGCGCCGGATGTCGGCGGCGATGAGCTCGGGCGGGCCCAGCAGCCGACGGGCCCCGGTGACGTCCAAGAACGCCTCGTCGAGCCCGATCGGCTCGACCGTCGGGGTCACGTCGTGGAGGACGGCGTGGAACTGGCGGCTCATCTCCGAATACCGGCTGAAGTGCCCGTCGACGAAGACGGCGCCGGGACAGAGCTGGCGGGCCCGGACCGTCGGCATGGCCGAGCGGACCCCGAAGGCCCGGGCCTCGTAGGTGCACGACGCCACCACCCCCCGATTCCCGGTGCCGCCCACGATGACCGCCTTGCCGGCCAGGCTCGGGTCGTCGAGCACCTCGACGGCAGCGAAGAAGGCATCCATGTCGACGTGGAGGATGGACGGCGTGAGGCCGTCGTCGCCGCCCGAGGCGGCGCCGGCCGGGGGGTGCGGCTCAGCCACCGAGCCGGAGCCGGCGGAAGCCTTCGGCGAAGGCGACACCGGCCCGCCGGCCCTCCTCTTCGGCCCGGAGGTGGACCGCCTCGCCCGCCCAGCCGTCACTGCTCTGGAACTGGCTCCGGTGGCACTCCACGGCCGCCGCCTTCACGGCGATCGTGTCCGAGACGTCCACCCAGACGTCGGGCTCGAGGGTTCCCGAGAGATAGGCGGTGGCGGCCTGATGGGGGGAGCCGGCCTCGGGAAAGTAGTGCGGCAATGCGGCCGCCGGGGCCAGTGCGTCCAGGAGCGCCCAGCCGGCCGTCCGGTGATCCCGATGGTTGAAGTAGTCCTGGCCGAAGAACACCGCGGTCGGGTCGTGCCCGAGGACCACGTCGGGCCGGGTCCGACGGATACGGGCCACGAGGACGCCGCGGAGCTCGGGGCCGTCGGTGAGCTCACCGTCGGTCAGACCCAGCACTTCGTGGGAGGCCAGCCCCACCAGCGCCGCCGCCTCGGCCAGTTCCCCCTGCCGGCGGCGGGCCAGCTCGGCCGGCTCGATGCCGGCATCGGCCGTGCCCCGGCCCCCGTCGGTGCAGACGACCAGGTGGACCTCGGCGCCGGCCTTGGCCCATCGCGCCAGCGTCCCGCCCGCCCCCACGTCGGCGTCGTCGGGGTGGGCGTAGACCGCCAGCACCACCGACGGCACCTCGGTCACCAGCTCGGGCATGGCGCGGCCCCGGCCGGGCACTCAGCGCCGGCGCTTGGGTTCGGTCGTCTTGAGGAGCCCCACCTCACGCTGGAAGTCCCCCAGGTCGTCGAAGCCCTTGTAGACGCTGGCGAAGCGGACGTAGGCAATCTCGTCGAGCGCCTTGAGCTGCTCGAGGACCGCCATGCCGACCTGCTCGGTCGTGGGCTCGGTCGACTCCATGCGCAACACCTCTTCGACCTGCTGGGCCAACTCGTGGAGGTCGTCATCGGAGACGGGGCGGTTCTTGCTGGCCGCCTGCACGCCGGCGATCACCTTGGCCCGGTCGAACGGCTCGCGTTGACCGGAGCGCTTCACAACCCATAGCGGTTGTTCCTCCACCCGTTCGAACGTGGTGAAACGTCTGCCACAGTCCAGACACTCGCGGCGCCGCCTGATGGCGACGCCCTCGTCGGCCAGTCGGGAGTCCACCACCCGATCGTCGTCGGCAGAGCACCAGGGGCAACGCACACGCCGACGTTACCTGCGTTGCCTGGACGGCTCCCGGCGCCGTTTAGGGCAGGACCAACCGCTCCCCAACGAAGACACGGTTCGTCCCGAGCTCGGTCGCCAGCACCCCGGCCAGCGACCGGCCGGAGGGGCCGGGGCTGAACCGGGCGGCGATGGAGCTGAGCGAGTCCCCGGGCCGGACCACGTACACCGTGGCGTGGGCCCGCACCGGGGGGGCGACGGCGCCGGCCGGGACCCCGGTGCTGACCGGGCGCCCACCCAGCGCGCTCACCGGGGCGGCCAACGCCACCAGCAGCCCCACGACCAGCACACCGAGGGCGGCCCGCCGCCGTCGGAGGGCCTGAGACCGCCGCTGCGGCCGACGGGCCGCAGCGATACGGGCCGCCGGGTACGGGTCGGCCGGCGAGGCCGGTTCTCCCAGCGGTTCGACGTCCACCCAGTTCAGCGGCTTCTGTGTGGCCCGAGGCACCGGGTCGGCGACGGCCGCCGGGTGGGCCACAGCCTCGGCTGGCCCGACCAGCCTGAGCACCGGGCGGGGCCAGGGGCTCTCGAGGCACTCCTCGTCGCCCAGGGCGGCGATGGCCATCAGCGGGCCTCCCGGCGCGGGCCAGCCGGGCCGTTCCGGCCGAAGTTCAGGTACGAACATCCGTTCGTCATAGGACTTATTCGAACACGAACGGGTGTTCGTGTCAAGGGCCAACTCGAACAGGTGTTTGTAATCACCGGCGCCGGGGGTTATCGTCGAAAGCAAACGGGTGTTCGCACCACCCCGGGGAGCCCGTCCCCGGGGAGACGACGGAGGGAGCCCACGGTGGCAGAGGTCCTGAGCGGCAAGCGACAGCAGATCCTGGACTTCATCGGCGAGTGCCTGCGCGAACGGGGCTACCCCCCCTCGGTTCGCGAAATCGGGGAGGCGGTCGGCCTCACCTCGTCGGCCACGGTGCACACACACCTGGCGGTCCTCCAGCGCGAGGGCTACCTCCAGCGGGACCCCACCAAACCCCGGGCCATCCAGGTCCGCTATGACCCGTCGTCCAAGGCGGCCATGGCGGCCGGCCCCGTCCGTCACGTCCCGCTCATCGGTGACGTGGCCGCCGGCACCGGCGTGCTGGCCCACGAGAACGTCGAGGAGCTCCTGCCCCTGCCCGAGCAGTTCACCGGGACCGGTTCGACCTTCATGTTGAGGGTGCGGGGGGACTCGATGATCGAGGCGGGGATCTTCGACGGCGACTTCGTGGTCGTCCGCCAACAGCCAGAGGCCGAACAGGGCGACGTCGTCGTCGCCGGCATCCCCGACGGTGAAGCGACCGTCAAGACCTTCGGCCGCAAACGGACCAAGGTGGTCCTGACCCCGGCCAACCCCACCCTCTCCCCCATGGAGTACGACCCGGCCGACGTGACCGTCTACGGCAAGGTCGTCACCGTCCTGCGCCGGCTCTAACCACTAGGCGGGTCCGGGGGCAGCATCCCGCCAGGGCGTCATGTCGAGACCGGGGTAGCGGGCGGAGACCCCGGCCAGGGTCTCTTCGGTCCAGTAGGGATGGCCGGGCTCGGGGAAGCCGACCACGGCGAGCTGACGGGGCCCGGACCGCTCGACGAAGGTGTGCCACTCGGCCGAGAAGCCCTTGATCGGCCACGCCTGGTAGCCGAGCCACTCGGTGCCGGCCGGCTTGTACGAGACGTGGAACATGAACCGGGCCGCGCCCGGCTCCGAAACGTCCACCGAGCGGTGATAGACGTCGGGCCGGTAGGCGACGATCGACCCGGCCGGTGCGGACGCCTCGCCGGGGTCGTCATAGAGCGCCGCGTAGTCGACCAGGTTCAAGGTGTGCTGTTCGACCGGGATCTCAGCCGTACGCGTCCTCGAGACCATGCGGGTGGCCCCGTTGCTCGCCGAGACGTCGTTCAGGTAGATGAACAGCTCCAGCTGCTGGTAGCCGGGCTCACGGCGGGGCACCACCAGGGAGTGGTTGGGGTAGTCGGTGTGCAAGAGCTGGTTGTAGCCCGACGGCTGGTCGGCGTACTTGGCCGAGAGGAGGGCCAGGTACAGCCGGACGTCTGGGGTCCCGAGGAGACGCTCGGCGAGGTCGATGACCACGTCGTGGACCACGATCCGGTTGAGGCGGGCGCTGCGGAACGGGAACTCCGGCCAGGCCGCGTCCCATGTGCGCCAGGGGGCCGTCCGCTCGTCGTCGACGCCGCGGTCCATCTCCTCGGCCGACGGGAACAGCCGCTTCAGCGCGTCCTGGGCCCCGGCCAGGTCCTCCGGGGGGATCGCCCCCTCCACGACGCACCAGCCGTCGCGGTGCCAGGCCTCCTCGAGGTGCTCGGTCATGGTCGGGGGGTCCACGGGGGCCAACGTAGGCCAGCCACCGGATCCGGCGCCGGGACCCACCCGGCGGCGCCGGACCCGGGCCCCGGTCGCCGGGCGCGCTAGAACGTGGCGTGGTCTACGTTCTGGCGCTCGCTTCGGCACTGGCCAGCGCCATCGGCGGTGTCCTCCAGCGGATCGGCGTCGAGTCGGCACCACCCGAGGACGCCATGCGGCTGCGCCTGTTGACCAACGCCCTTCGCCGGGGCGTCTGGCTGGCCGGTTTCGCCTTCCTCCTGGTCACGTTCGTCCTGCAGGCGATGGCCCTGCGCTTCGGCGATCTGACGGTGGTCCAGCCCATCTTGACGACCGACCTCCTCTTCCTGATCGCCATCTTGGCCGTGGTCTTCCACCACCCCCTCGGGTGGCGTGACTGGGGCGGAGCGGCCGCCATCGTCGCCGGACTGGCCGCCTTCATCGCCCTGTCGGCCCCGGCCGCCGGACGGGGCATCCCGAGCAACCGGGCCTGGGTGACGGTGACCCTGGTGGTGGCCGCCGCCTTCGTGGTCCTGGTCCTGGTGGCCCGGCAGGGCCCCCGCTGGTGGCGGGCGGCGGCGTTCGGGGCGGTCGCGGCCATGCTCTTCGCCTACAACTCGTCGTTCACCAAGGCCACCACCACCCTGATCACCGGTGGCTGGGGCCACGTCTTCACCCACTGGGAGCCCTACGCCCTGGCGGCCACCGGTCTGCTCGGCTTCTTCATGCTCCAAAACGCCCTGCACGCCGGGCCGATCGCCGCATCCCGCTCGGTGATGGTCATCGTCAATCCCCTGGTCAGCATCGCCATCGGCGTCTTGGCGTTCAACGAGCACCTGCGGACGGGCCCGGCCTACGTCATCGGCGAGATCCTGGCCCTGGCCGTCATGTGCGCCGGTGCCTTCACGTTGTCGCGGTCTCCCCTCGTGACCGGAGCCACCGCCGACGGCCGACCCGGAGAGATGCTCGGGCGCAGGGCCGCGGCGACCACCCAGAGCTGAGCACCGGCCGGGTCGTCGGTGACGGCGGCCGGCGATCGCTCAGCGCTCGAATTGGGGCAGCCAGGGGGCGGTCGCCGCCAGCAGATCGCCGGTCATCTCGACAACCGCCTCCCAGGGCAGGCTGCCGGCGACGGGGTCGGCCAGCATCGCTTCGAGCACCGAGGCGCGGTCCCCGGTGAGGGCGGCCCGCACTGTGAGCTCCTGGGACGCCGCCACCCGACGCAGATGCTCGGCCGCCGCCCCGGCGCTGGCCACGTCGCGCGCACGCACGCCGCCGGCATCGACGAGACCCATGCACTCGACCACCAGCCCTTCGGCCAGATCCGGCACCTGGCCGGCGTTGGGGATGTTCACCGGCAACGATCGTGACTTGCCGGTGATGAGCGCGTCGAGCAACGGAGCCGCCAGCTCCCCCGACGGCCACGGGGACACCTCGCCACCGCCGGCCAGCTCGGCCGCCTCGGTGTCGTCGGCCACCTTGTCCGACCTGTGCCCCGCCAGCCCGTAGTGGTGCACACCCCAGTCGCGCCCGTAGTCGGACGCTGCGGTCACGAACCACGAGAAGAACTCCGACACGTGGGTGTCGGCCGACCCGGGGAGCACGCCGAAGCGGCGGAAGATCTCGAGCTTGAGCCGATTGTTGTAGACGATGTCGGCCTTGGTCCACCCACCCGACGGGTCGATCCTCTTCCAGTGCGACTGCTCGGGCGGGTCCATCCACACGGGCCGGCCCTCGAGCCGGGCCGGCTCGTCGAGCACCTGGCGTAGCCGCGCGAAGCCGTCGTCGGCGCCCAGGCGCAGCGAGGTCACCAGGGGGAGATGGTTGACCCCGGCCACCGTCGGGTCCACCTCGTGCATCGGCACGTCGAAGACGAGACTCAGCCAGAACTGGAGACCGACCAGCTCGTTGCACAGGCCCACCGTCCGCACCGAGGTCTGCGAGGTCACGGCACGGCACAGGGCGGTCATCGGGTTCGAGACGTTGAGCAAGAGAGCCCCGGGCGCCCGCCGCTCAACCTCCCGGGCGATCGACACCATCACCGGGATGCTCCGGAGCGAACGGAAGATCCCACCCGGGCCGACCGAGTCGCCCACCGGCTGGCGAAGGCCGTGGAGGGCCGGGATCTCCAGGTCGTGGCGCATGCTCTCGAAACCGCCGACGGTGAAGGCGGAGATGACGAAGTCGGCCCCCTCGAGGGCCCGTGGCAGGTCGGTGCCGGCGGTGACCTGGAGGCCGATGTCGCGGCTGGCGGCGATGTGCTTGCCGATGGCCAGCATCGGGGCGAGGGAGGGCTCGTCGACGTCGTGCAGCGCCACCTCGGCCCCGGCCAGGCTGGGGGTGTTGGCGAAGTCGGTGAGGAGCCGGGGGGTCCAGTGCGTGCTCCCACCCCCGACGATGGTGATCTTGGGTGCCACGTGTCCTCCTGTCCCGACCGGCCCGTCACCCCCCGGGGGCAGCCGGGGGCGCCACCGGGTGTCAGAACGTTCCTCAGGGCCAGAGCTGGTCGGTGTAGATGTCGGTGCCCGGGATCGTCGGGACGAACGGCAGGGCGGCGACCACGAAACCGAGGCCACTCGTCTCGAGACGCCGGGCGAGGGCCACGATGACCGGCTCCCATGAGGTGGTGGGGTGCCCGTCGAGGAAGAACAAGAGGAGTGTGCGCCGGTCGGTGGCCTCTTGCCGGGGGACGTCGCCCGGGGCGTCGATCAGCAGGGGCAGCGGGGTGAAGGCGGCCACCAGACCGGCGTCGCTCCCGGGCAAGAGCCCCGGGAGGAGCTCGGTTCGCAGGGACTCCCACAGCTTGTCGTTCGTGACGTCGTCCGCCCGGTCGACCCAGACCGGCACGAAACCCTTGTAGGGGTGGTCCAGGGCCAGTTCGATGGGCACGCCGTCGGGTTCGCGGCGGTGCTCCCAGGCGAACCGGTACAACAGGGTGTGCACGTGGTCGCGTTCTTCGAACATCCGGTTCGCCGCGTGCAGGGCCCGGACCTGGCGGACGGCCCAGCGGTTCCAGATGTCGTGGTAGCCGTCGAGCACCCAGTAGACCGACACATAGGAGCCCCGGCCCGGCTCCCCGGTGATCTCGGAGGGGTCGGGATCGCGCATGGCCTTGAGGTCGGCTGTGGCCACGAAGCGCCGCCCCGCGAAATTGTAGGGGCCGACCATGCAGCCCGAGTAGAAGTGGTCGCGCTCGTACCAGCGGTTGTAGGCCACCTCGTGGCCCCGGTGAGGCTCGACGATCGTGAGCAGCATCGAGCCCAGCTTGACCGGCTCGGCACCGGCGGTGATCTCGATCGGCCGGGGCTTCTTGGGCTCTTCGTCGCTCATGGGCCGCACCGTAACAGCGGCCGGAGACGCGATGCAGGTCTTGGTCCCGTCGGGCTCAGGCCGGGACCACCCGGCCGGCTACGGACGCCTGGCGACCAAAGAGGCCCACCAGCTCCTGAGGCGGATCATGCGCCAAGAGGGCCGCCAGATCGACGTCGACGCGACGGAGGCCGGCCGGCGCCTGGCCGAGAGCCCGAGGGCCCAGGAGATGGCCCGCTTCGCGCCCCGACGGCTCTGGAAACGGGTGGGCTCGGGCGTCATGCCCAGAGGCGAGGTGGGCTTCTTGTGCCGGTACCTGTTCTCGGCCGGCGTCGGCCGGGCGGTCGCCCGCCGGACCGGTCGGGTCGGGGTCACGAGTCGAGGAAGCGCAGCACCGCCAGCACCCGGCGGTTCTCCGACGGGGACACCGGGAGGGCGAGCTTGGCGAAGATGCTCGCGACGTGTTTCTCCACGGCCCCTTCGGAGACGACCAACGCACCGGCGATCGCCGCGTTGGACCGGCCCTCGGCCATGAGGGAGAGGACCTCGCGCTCGCGCGGCGTCAGCGCCGAGATCGAGCCCGCCCGGCGAGAGGCCCCCATGAGCTGGGTGACCACCTCGGGGTCGAGGGCGGTTCCGCCCGACGCCACCCGCACCAGTGCCTCGACGAAATCGCCGACGTCGGCGACCCGGTCCTTCAGGAGGTAGCCGATCCCCGCGGCGTCGTTCGCCAGGAGTTCGGCCGCGTAACGGGTCTCGATGTACTGGGAGAACACCAGCAGACCGAGCCCGGCGTGGACGCGTCGGAGCTCGATGGCGGCACGGAGCCCCTCGTCGGTGAAGGTGGGCGGCATGCGGATGTCGACCACGGCCACATCGGGGACCTGGCGGTCGACTGCGCGACGCAGGGCGCCGGGGTCCCCCACCGCGTCGGTGACGACGAAACCCCGGTCGGCCAGGAGCTGCACCAGCCCGTCACGGAGCACGGCTGAATCCTCCGCGATCACGACCTGCAACGGTGCCGACATCTACACCTGGAGCGGCAGATCGACGGTGGCCACCGTGGGTCCACCCTTGGGACTCACGATCTCGAGGCGCCCGTCGACGGTTCCCACCCGCTCGCGCAGCCCGCGCAAGCCGCTCGAGGCGGTTCCGTTGGCCGGCGCCCGTGCCCCGCCGATCCCGTCGTCACGCACGACCACCCGGAGCCACCGCCCGTGCTGGGCGCACGAGACGGCGGCCCGGGAGGCCTGGGCGTGCTGGGCCACGTTGGCCAGGAGCTCCGCCACGCAGAAATAGGCGATGGCCTCGATCGCCGGTGCCGGCCGGTCCTTCAAGGTGACGGTGAGATCGGTCGGCACGGTGCTGCGTGCCGCCAGGGTGGACAGCGCCCCCTCCAGTCCGATGTCGAGGGCCGGGGGGTGGATCCCACGGGCCAGGTCCCGCAGCTCGACAATGGTCTCTTTGGCGCCGCGGTGGGCGCTGTCGACCAGTTCGCGGACCGAGTCGAGATCGACGTTGTCGGGGTCGGCCAACTTCTCCTTCGCCAGCCCGAGACGCATGGCGACGGCGACCAGCTGGGCCTGGGTCCCGTCGTGGAGGTCCCGTTCGATGCGCCGGAGGGTGGCCGCGGAAGCGTCGACGGTCTGGGCCCGTGCAGACTCGAGGGAGCGCACCCGGCGGGCCGTGGCGTCGGGTCCCAGCAGGCCCCGCATCAGGTGGCGGTCCACGTAGAGCACGCCCCGGACGGCCCAGGGGGCCAGGAAGAACAAGATGATCCCGGTCACGAAGACGGCCGCCCCGTGGACGAACCCGGATCGTCCGACGAGCAGATACGACGGGGCGACGACCCTCACGATGCCGAAGACCGCCGGCTGGCTCGCGCCACTCAGCGGATAGACCAGGCAGGTGAAGGCGTCGAACCAGACGCTGAAGGCGACGAGGATCTCGACGAACGCCAACGGGGCCTTCACCACCACGTAGGCCATCGAGCGCCAGCCGGTGCGGTCCCGAAGTGCCGCCTGGAGCCATCCGAGGAAGCCCGGACGCGAGGTGAACGGTGCCGGTTCCTCGATCCGCTCCTCGAGGAGGCTCCGGGCCAGGCCCCGCTGCATCCTGCCGATCCCCCGGGCACCGCGAACCGAGAGCCCGATCACCGCCAGCCCGAAGAACGTCACCGCGAAGGCGACCCCGACGGCCATCGTGAACGCCACGAAGGCCAGGCCGAAAGCGGCGAACGCGGTGCCGACGACGAGGAACCAGAGCTCGGACCAGGTCCGTCTGGTGAACGGTGCCCGCACCACTTGGTCGGCGAGCACCCGGGCTCTGGCCTCGAGCTGCTCGGGGATCACGATGACCACTGGACACCCCCAGGAACCGCCACGCCCCCCAGCGGCCCGGAGGCGGCCCGGGCCGGGGGGATCGCGGGCGAACACCTCACCCCGCCACCTTAGAGATCCCGGGCGGCGCTGCCCAGGTGGTTGGCCGGTGTCTCGTCCGGGGGGTTAACCCCCGTCCCCGGACTGGCCGGCTGCCCGGTCACCCGCCCCACCGCCGGGGCCTCACCGGGTGCTCAGGTGGTGGACGTCACCGACCCACACTTGGTGGTGAAGTAGCCGGCCAGGAGCTTCTCGGCGTTCGCGATCTTGGGATTCTGGGTCGCCGACTCGACACCGGACTCGAACTGGGCGGCGCTGGTCGAGCTCTGGATGATCTTCTTCTCGGTGCCGGCGAACCTGAGCATCACCGCGCCGGCCGCCCGCACATTGGAGGGCGCACCCGACAGGGCGGCGATGGCCAGAGCCTCGGCCTTCTCCTCGGAGTTGAACGACGCCAGCAGGGCGCTCTGGGCCGACGCCCAGTTCCCCGACTCGATCGCCTTGGTGACCGACGCCGTCGCCTTGGACTCTGCGGCCTGGTTGGACTTGCTGAGCCCGCAGAGGCCCGAATGCCCGCTGGCCAGGGCGGGCGCCATTGGAAGGACCGCAAGGGCCGCTCCGACGCCCGCGACGGCGATCCCCATCCCCACTCGTCGACGCATCATCGGTTCCAGCCTCCTCCACGGCGCGATCTGCGCGCTCGGCGCAGCTTAGTTTGTCGCCACCTCCCCGTGGAAGAGCCCGGGCGGTCGATCGCCAGTCCCCTCGCCAGCGAGGAACCCGGCCACAGGGCGCTCGGGCGGCGCGGACGACGCGATGGTCTGGGCGTCCTCGAGAGGCGGTGCGGTGACGAACGCGAGGCACCTCGAGTTCTCTGCCAGTCCCGAGTGGCGACGGCTCCTCGAAGACACCTTCGTGCCCCGGGCACTGGCCAAGGTGGATCTCGGCCCGAACGTCGTAGAGATCGGCCCGGGGCCCAGACCGACCCGGGACATCTTGGCCTCGGCGGTGGAACACCGCATGGCGGTCGAGGCTCGACGTCGACCTGGCCCGGGTGCTCGGGCCCGGTGGCTCGCCGGTGGCCGCCGAGGGGTCGACAACGACGGGATCCGGGCCTTGCACCTCGGCGACACCTACAACCCGATCGACCCCGACCGGTTGGCAGGTCGTCCGGCCGACACCGGCTTCTGCGCCATCGAACGTGGGCCGGCTCGGCTGGCCGGAGCCTCTCAACCCATGAGCACCGTCTTGAGCACCGTGCGGGCCCGCTCGAGCGAGTCCCGGGTGACGCACTCGTCGGGGTGGTGGGCCAGGAGCGGGTCGCCCGGGCCGAAGTTGGCCGCCGGCACCCCGTGGGCCCAGAACGAGGCCACGTCGGTCCAGCCCACCTTGGCCCGCGGCGCCTGGCCCGAGCCGGCGACCAGGGCGACCAAGGAGGGGTCGTTGAGCGCCGGAGGTGCGCCGTCGGCCTGGTCGACCACCTCCACCTCGTCGCCCGAGGCCGGATCGACCACGCCGTCGAGCAGGGAGTCGACGAAGGCCCGGGCGCCGGCCGAATCCCGGTCGGGGGCGAACCGGAAATTCAGCGTCACCGAGGCGGCGTCGGGGACGACGTTGGCCGCTACCCCCCCGTCGATGTGGACCGCCTGGAGCTGCTCGGTGTAGGTGCACCCGTCGATGACGACGGAGCGGGGCCGGTAGCCGGCCACCCGTTCCAACAACGGTGCCAGGCGGTGGATGGCGTTGCGGCCGACGAACGGGCGTGAGGTGTGGGCCCGGGCCCCGCGCAGGCGGACCACCATCCGCATCGTGCCCTGGCAACCGGCCTCGACCCGGGCCTCGGTCGGCTCACCGAGCACCGCCGCGTCGCCGGCCAGCAGCTCGGGGCGGGCCGCCCACAACTGGGCCAGTCCGCTCTCGTCGCGCCCCACCTCCTCGCAGGCGTAGAAGCACCAGGTGACGTCGACGCCCGGGTCGTGCACGGTCGCGGCCAGGTCCAACATGACGGCAAGGCCACCTTTCATGTCGGCCGATCCCACGCCGTAGAGGGTGTCGCCGTGCACCCGGGCCGACCCGTTTCCGGCCGGGGGCACGGTGTCGAGGTGGCCGGCCAGGACCAGTCGCCGTTGACGGCCGAGCGCGGTACGGGCCACCACGTTGTCGCCCACCCGCTCGACCTCGAGGCCCTCGCAGGCGCGCAGGTCCCGCTCCACCCGGTCGGCCAGGGCAGACTCGGCGTGGCTGACCGACGGGACAGCCACCAGCTCGGCCGCCAAGGCGAGCAGGTCGCCCCGGCTCACGCGCTGACGCCGAACTCGCGCAGCACGGCGTTGAGCTGCGCCTTGTCGTGGCGCTGTCCCTCGGTGAGGCGCCGGATCACCAACACACAGGGCAAGAAGAACTCGCCACCGGGGAACTCGCGCCGGCGCGAGGCCGAGACGGCCACCGACCAGGCCGGCACGGCGCCCCGGCTGAGCTCGACCCCGGTCTCGGCGTCGATGACCGGGATGCTCGGGTTGAGGATGGTCCCCTCGCCGAGGACCGCCCCCCGGCCGACCCGGGCCCCCTGGGTGACCATGCAGCGGCTCCCGATCATCGCCTCGTCCTCGACGATCACCGGCACCGCGTTGGGGGGTTCGAGGACCCCGCCGATGCCCACCCCCCCCGACAGGTGCACCCCCGCGCCGATCTGCGCGCACGACCCAACAGTGGCCCAGGTGTCGACCATGGTGCCCTCGCCCACCCGGGCCCCGATGTTGACGTAGCTCGGCATCAAGATGACCCCGGGGGCGAGATACGAGCCCCGCCGGGCCGAGGCCCCCGGGACCACCCGTACCCCGGCGGCGGCGAAATCGTGCTTGAGCGGGAGCTTGTCGGCGAACTCGAACGGGCCGACCTCGAGGGTCTCCATGGACCGCAGCCGGAACAAGAGGAGGATCGCCTTCTTCAACCACTCGTGCACGACGGTCTGACCATCGTCGCCGATCTCGGCCACCCGTGCCTGGCCGCTGTCGAGGAGCTCGATGGCCTCCTCCACGGTCGACGCGGCGTCGCGGTCGGCCGGCGACAGCTCGCCGGCCCTAGTCCAGAGTGCGTCGATCTGACGCTCGAGGTCGGGCATCGCCAGAGCGTAGCGACCGCTACGCCCAGCCGAGCTCGTGGAGGCGGGCGTCGGAGATGCCGAAGTGGTGCCCCACCTCGTGGAGCACCGTCTTGCGGACCTGGGCCACGACCTCGGCCTCGGTGGTGCAGCGCTCGCAGATGGTGCCCTGGTAGATGGTGATCCGGTCCGGGACGGCTCCGGCGTAGGTGCCCCGGCTGGTGAGCGGGATCCCCTCGTAGAGCCCGAAGAGCGGGCGCCCCTCGGCCTTGTCCCCGACCACCACGGCCACGTTGTCCATGGCCCGCCCGAGGTCGCTCGGCAGCGAGTCCAGGGCGTCGGCCACCATCTGCTCGAAACGCTCCGGGGCCACCTCGATCACCCACCGGACGCTAACCGCCCGACGGGCTCGCGCCGCCCCGATCACCCATCCCCCCATCCCCCCATCACCCATCACCCATCACCGGCCACCGCGGCCATAGCCTGGTCCCGGCCCCCGCCGACCTCGGGCCGGCGGGCCACGTGGCGTCGGAGCACGGGGGCCGGGAGGGAGCGCCATGTTGACCCACGAAGAGCCGCTGTGGCCGGATGGCTCGATCCGCCTCTACGACGACGGCCACCTCGACCTGGTGGGTGCGGACGGCACGGTGCGCCGACTGGTCGTGGCCAAGCTCGAAGGGGCCGAGTTCGGTCGGCGGAAGCACGGCCGGGTCCCCCTCACGTTGCGGTTCAAGCGGGCCATCGGCACGCGTGGGGTCACGGTCCAGATCGACGAGGCGACCCTGCCAGCCCTCCAGGGTCTGGCCGCCGCCGCCCTCTCGGACCGCGACGCGGCGGTGGCCCGGGGCTGACCGGCCCGCTCGGCGGGCGCCCGGTCGGCCGAAGCTGGCCCCCGTGCGCTCAGGCGCTCCAGCCCGCCGCCCGCAGCCGCTCGGCCACCAGGCGCAGGCGCACCATGGGCTGGACCACGGCGACCCGGATGTGGCCGGCCCCGGTCTCTCCGTAGAGGTCGCCCGGGCTGACCAGGATGCCGCCGTCGGCGGCCAGGTCGGTCGCCATCGCCCAGGCGTCCGGCCAGCGGGGGGGGACCGGGACCCATAGGTAGAACCCGCCGGCCGGGGGGTCGACCGGACAACCGGCCTCGCCCAGCTGCTCGGACATGAACACGAGCCGCTCCCAGTAGCGCTCGCGCTGGGCCCCGACGTGCTCGTCGTCGGCCAGGGCCACCGCGGCCGCGGCCTGCACCGGACCGGGGACCATGAGCCCGGCGTGCTGGCGCACGTCGCGCAGGTATCGGACCAGCGCGGCGTCGCCGGCGAAGAAGCCGGCCCGGACCCCGGCCATGTTGGAGCGCTTCGAGAGCGAGTGGACGGCCACCACCCCGACGGTCCCCGACTGGAGCACCGAGCGGGGCGGGCCGGCCCAGGTGAACTCGCAGTAGCACTCGTCGCTGAAGACCGCGATCCCGCGCTCGCGCCCCCAGGCCGCGATGGCGACCAGGTCGCTCAGGCCGCCGGTCGGGTTGGACGGCGAGTTGGCCCAGAGCAAAAGGGCCCGCTCGGCGTCAACCGGGTCGACCCGGTCGAGGTCGAGGCCGCTCCCCTCGGCGGTCACCGGGGGCACCGGCACGGCCCGGCAGCCGGCCAAGGTCGCCCCCATGGCATAGGTCGGGTAGGACACGGCTGGGTACAGCACCGTGTCCCGGGAGGGATCGCGCAGGTGCAGGTGATGGGCGACCGAGGCCACCAGCTCCTTGGTCCCCACGCAGGCGGCGACCGCCCCGGGGTCGATCCGCACCCCGAAGCGCCGCCGCAACCAGTCGGCGGCGGCCCGACGCAGGCCCGGCCCCCCGGCCGAGGCCGGATAGCCCCGCTCGGTGCCCGACACGGCCAGGGCCCGAAGGACCGAGGCCGGCGGGGGGTCGCACGGGGTCCCGATCGAGCAGTCGACCACCCCACCGGGAAGGGACTCAGCCTTGGCCCGCAGTCCGGCCAGCCGCTCGTAGGGATAGGGCGGGGGCTCGAAGGGGCGGGGGGCGCTCATGCCACCACGTACTCGGAGAAGCGGGCCCGCCCGGCCTCGTCGAGGACGACCTGGAGGGTCGCCGCCTCGTCGCCGGCCCGCTGACCGACTACCTCGCCCTCCCGGTGGACGGCGGCCAGCACGTCGCCCCGGGCCCACGGGATGACCAGCTCGACGACCCGGTCGGCCACCCGGAGGCGGTCGCCGACCGCCCGCAGCAGGCCGTCGACGCCCTGGCCGGTCTTGGCCGAGATGGCCACCGCCCCCTCGGTGCGCGGCCGCCAGGCGGGCGGCGTCGGCCGAGCGGTCGGCCTTGTTGACCACGACCAGCTCGGGAACGTCGGCGGCACCGATCTCGACCAGCACGGCGCGCACCGCGTCGATCTGGCCCTCGGGGTCGGCGGCGGCGCCGTCGACCACGTGGACGACCAGGTCGGCCAGCCGCACCGAGTCGAGGGTCGAGCGGAACGCCTCGACGAGCTCGTGGGGCAGCTTGCGCACGAACCCGACCGTGTCGGTGACGAGCACCGTCTCGCCGCCGGGGAGCGAGAGCTGGCGGGTCCGGGGGTCGAGGGTGACGAACAGCCGGTCGGCGGCCGGCACACCGGCGTCGGTCAGGCAGTTGAGCAGGGTCGACTTGCCGGCGTTGGTGTAGCCGACCAGGGCCATCTCGCGGTGCCGGCCACGACGACGCGAGCGCCGTTGGACGTCGCGGGTGCGCTCCACCGCGACCAGGTCGGACTCGAGGCGGTGCATGCGCCGGACCAGCCGCCGCCGGTCGACCTCGAGCTGGGTCTCACCGGGACCCCGGGTCCCGATGCCACCGGCCTGCTGGCTGAGCTCGACCCCCCGGCCGCGCAGGCGGGGCAAGCGGTACCGCAGGAGGGCCAGCTCCACCTGGGCCTTGCCCTCGGGGCTGCGGGCGTTCTGGGCGAAGATGTCGAGGATCACCGCGGTGCGGTCGATGGCCGTGCGGCCGAGGATCTTCTCCAGGTTGCGTTGCTGGGCCGGGGTGAGCTCCTCGTCGAACACCACGGTGTCGGCGTCGACCTCCACCGACAGGGCGGCCAGCTCGGCCGCCTTGCCCCGCCCGACGTAGGTGGCCGGGTCCGGGCGGTCCCGCCGCTGGACGACGCGGGCCGCCACGTCGGCCCCGGCCGTGTCGACCAGCAGGGCCAGCTCGTCGAGGGCCGCCTCGACCGTCGCCGCGTCGGTGCCCGGGAGCACCACGCCGACCAGGACGATCCGCTCCCGGAAGGTGCGGTCGATGAGGGTGCCCGGGAGGTAGGTCACGCCGGTTCGTCCCACCAGGACCGCTCGACAACCACGTCGGCCACCTTGCGGACCGGCCCGGCTAGGTGGACCGGGTCGCCCGGACCCTCCCCGAGGGTCACCTCGAGGGGTCCGCCGGGGTTGTCGACGGTCACCCGGCGCCCGACCAGCCCCCAGCTGTGGGCGGCGGCGGCGGCGGCGCAGCTCCCGGTGCCACAGGCCAGCGTCTCGCCCACCCCACGCTCCCAGACCCGGAGCACCAAGGTGTCGGCGGGGCCGGCCAGGGAGACGAACTCGATGTTCATCCCGCCCGGGTGGACCGCTTCGAGGCGCGGCCCGAGCACCCCGACGTCGATGCCGGCGGGGTCCGGGCCCAACAGGACCAGGTGGGGGTTTCCCACGTCGACCCGCCGGGCGCCGCCGGTCGGTGAACTCCTGGGGCTGGTCCTCACCCAAGGTGACCACCCCCATGTCGACGCCGGCCCAGGCCCGGCCCGGGCGGTCGCCCGCCTGGTACTCGACGGTGCGGACGCCCGCCGCGGTGGCGACCGTGAAACGGGGTGGGGCGACCAGGCCGGCGTCGACCGCCGCCTGGGCCAGGCAGCGGATGCCGTTCCCGCTCATCTCGGCCCGGGCCCCGTCGGCGTTGCGCAGCTCCATCGAGAGGTCGGCGCCCCCGGCCGGGGGCCCGACCCGGATGACGCCGTCGGCACCGAGCCCCCGGTGCCGGTCGCACAGGGCGCGGACCAGCCCCGGACCGAGGGCCTCCGCGCCGTCGGCGTCGACCACCACCAAGAAGTCGTTGCCCGCCCCCTCGTGCTTGGAGAGCCTGAGAGGCGAGCGGTCCGTCGCAGCCACCGCCCCCAGTCTCGCATCCCGAGGCCCGCCACCGAGCGGTCCGGGCCCTCAGCGCACCACCTCAGAGGGCCGCGGTCAGCACCTCGAAGGGGTCCTCGCCGGGCTCCAACCAGCGGATCCGGGGGTCGCGCCGGAACCAGGCCCACTGGCGCCGGGCGAAGGCCCGGGTGCGCCGCAGCGCCTCGTCGACGCAGCGCTCGAGCGCCACCCCCTCTTCGACGTGGGCCAGGACCTCGCGGTAGCCGAGGGCCTGGCGGGCGGTGCGCGACAGGCCGCCGGGCCGCCTCGCCAATGCCGCCACTTCGTCCACCAGCCCCTGGTCGAGCCAGCGGGCGAAGCGCTCGGCGATCCGCTCGTCGACCACGGCGGGGTCGAAACGGAGCCCGAGCAGGGTGAAGGGGGTGGGCGGGTAGGCGGCCAGGCCGGGGCCGAACGAGGAGAAGGGCGCGCCGGAGCCGATCGTCACCTCGAGGGCCCGCACGACCCGCCGGCGGTTCGTCGGCGTGGTCCGCCCGGCGGCCACCGGGTCGAGGCGGGCCAGGCGGGCGTGCAGACCGGCGACGCCCTCGGGGCCGTCGGCCGCCTGTTCGAGCTCGGCGACCACCTCGGGGTAGCGGCCGGGTAGGACGCAGATCGTCGACCACCGCCCGCAAGTACAGCCCGGTCCCCCCGACCAGCAGGGCCCGGTGCCCCCGGGCCGCCACCTGACCCAGGGCGGCCCGGGCCAGGCGCTGGTAGTCGGCGACGGTGAACTCCTCGTCCGGCTCGACCAGGTCGATCAGGTGGTGGGGCACCTCGGCCCGGGCCACGGCGTCGGGCTTGGCGGTGGCGATGTCCATCCCCCGGTAGACCGACATCGAGTCGACCGAGAGGATCTCGACGCCACCGACGGCCCGGGCGGCCGCCTGGGCCAGCGCCGACTTCCCCGAGGCGGTCGTGCCCACCAGGGCCACGGGGGCTCCGGCCCGGTCGGGGCTCACCGACGGGCCGTCAGCCGGCGGCGACCGGGATCCGGGTACGGTGGCGGGGGCCCGCCGTGACCCGCACCAGGCTCCCGGTGAGGTGGTGCGGCGCCGCTCCCTCCACGGCCACCTCGGCGAACGAGCCGGGCGAGGGGGCCCGGTCGACGGGGTCGAAGTGCACCGCCTTGCCCTGGGCACTGCGGCCGGTCAGCACCGAGTCGTTGCGCCGGCTCGGCCCCTCCACCAGGACCTCTTCGGTGCGCCCCACCCGGGACCGGTGTCGGGCCAGCGCAGAACGCTCCACCACCGTGCGCAGCCGCTCGAAACGGTCGGCCACGACCTCGGGGGCGACGAAGCGCTCGGTCAACGCGGCAGCCCGAGTTCCGGGGCGGGGGGAGAAGATGAAGGTGTAGGCGCTGTCGTAGGCGGCCTCGGCCACCACCGACAGCGTGGCCTCCAAGTCGTCGTCGGTCTCCCCGGGGAAGCCCACGATCACGTCGGTGGTCACCGCCAGGTCGGGGATGGCCCGACGGGCGTCGGCCAGCCGACGCAGGTAGCGCTCGGCCGTGTACCCGCGGCGCATGGCGGCCAGGACCCGGTCGCTCCCCGACTGGAGGGGGAGGTGGAGCTGGGGGCAGACGGCCGGGACCTCGGCCATCGCCGCGATGGTCTCGGGCCGGAGGTCCTTGGGATGGGGACTCGTGAACCGCACCCGCCGGATCCCCTCGACCGAGCCGACCGCCCGGAGCAGTTCGGCGAACAGCGGCCGCCGCCCGGTGATGTCCCGGCCGTAGGAGTTGACGTTCTGTCCGAGCAGGGTCACCTCCACCACCCCGCGCCCGGCCAGAGCCGTGACCTCGGTCACCAGATCGTCGAACGGACGGCTCACCTCGGGCCCGCGCACCGAGGGCACGATGCAAAAGGCACACGAGTTGTCACAACCGGTCTGGATCGTGACCCAGGCCGCGTACGGGGCTTCGCGGACCGCCGAGAGGGCCGCCAGGTGGTCGGGCGCCGCGTCTGGATCCGGGGCGTCGAGGATCTCGACCTGGGGTCCCTCGGCGGCGGCGCGGCGCAGCAGCTCGGGGGCCCGGGCCAGGTTGTGGGTGCCGAAGACCACGTCGACGTGGCCGGCCCGCTGACGGACGAGGTCGCGGTCCTTCTGGGCCAGACAGCCACCCACGGCGATCTGAAGCCCCGGCTTGGCGTCGCGCAGGCCCTTGAGGTGGCCCAGGTGGCCGTAGAGCTTGTTGTCGGCGTTCTCGCGGATACAACAGGTGTTGAGGACGACGAGGTCGGCCTGGCGAACGTCGTCGGTCGCCTCGAGGCCATCGGCCGTGAGCAGGCCGGCCAGTCGCTCCGAGTCGTGCTCGTTCATCTGGCACCCAAAGGTGCGGATCATGAACTTGCGCGCCACCCTCGAAGTGTAGGCCCGCCGGGGCGGGGCCGAACGGTGCTCAGCCCTGGGCGTCGAAGTCGAACAGGCCGGCACCCGTGGGCCCGGACCCCTCGCCTAGGGGGTTGGATGCCGGGGCGGCGGGGCCAGCGTCGAGGGCGGGCAGGGTCGCCGCGTCCCCACTCACCAGTCCCCGCAGGTCGGCGTGGAGGACCAGCACCGTACCGGGGACCTTGGCTGCGCCCATGGCCTCCACGGCGGCCGCCCGCACCCGGTCCGCGTCGGCGTCGACGCAGATCCCGAGCAGGCTCGGCCCCGCCCCCGACCAGCAGGCGGCCAGGGCCCCCCCGGCGAGCAACCCGGCCATGACCCGCTGGGCCTCGGGGAACAGCGGGCTCCTGTAGTCCTGGTGGAGGCGGTCCTCGGCCGCCTCGCGGATCAACAGCCGGTGGTCGGCCAGCCCGGCCACCAAGAGCCCCATGCGGCCCAGGTTGAACGACGCGTCCTCCCGGCTCACCTGGGCCGGCAGCGCCTGGCGGGCCCTCGAGGTGGGCAGGGGACGGTCCGGGACGGCCAGCACGAACACCAGGGTCGGGTCGAGCGCCAGGCGCACGGCGTGCACCGACCCCCGCACCATGCTGGCCGCCACCAGGCCGCCCACGGCGCTGGCGGCGGCGTTCTCGGGATGCCCGTCGACCCGGGCGGCCACCGCCAGGGGATCCGGCGCCCCGGCCGCCGCGGCAGCCGCCACGGCCAGCGCGGCCGAGGAGCCGAGTCCCCGGGCGACGGGGATCTGGGAGCGCACGGTGATCGCCAGCCGGTCGTGGCCGGCCACGTCCATGGCCACCCGGGCCGCCAGGTGGCCGGCGTCGTCGGACAGTCCCGCCCCCTCGCCCTCACTGCGCACGCTCAGCCGGGGGGCGGACTCCACCTCCACCTCGACGTAGCGGTCGAGGGCCAGGGCCAGGGCGTCGAATCCGGGGCCCAGATTCGCTGCCGACGCAGGAGCCCGGGCGCGCACGCGCTCAGAATAGGCGCTGGGTGACAGACGGGGCGGGGAGCCCCGCCGTGGTCCGGACCAGGGCCGCCAACCGTTGGCTGCCGAGCGAGTACGTGACGTAGCCGAGCGCCGCCCCCGCCGGCGCACCGGCGTAGGGACGATTGACCACGGTCGTCCCCTGCCCCAGGCGCTGGCCGGGCCAGGCCACGAGGGAACCCGAGCCGGTCGTGACCGCCGGCACACTGGCCCCCGGGACCTGCGCCGTGCCGACGGCGGTGCCTATCGGGTCGGTGGTGGCCACCACCAGTCGTGACCCGGCCGCCTGGGCCAGCGCCAGGGCCGCCAGTCCGGCGGCCGTGAGGACGTCGCCGGTCTGCTGGCCGGTCACCGCGGCCAGCACCAGCACCTGATGGCCGCCCACCTCCTGGTTGAAGGCCAGCACGTCGCCGCCGCCGGCGGCGGTGGTGAACCCGGACTTGACCCCGACCACCGCCGGGTTCCCGTCGACCTCGCCGGGCAGCAGCGGGGTGTAACTGCTCACCAGCCCGCTCAGGGGGAGGCTCACGTTCGCCATGGTGACGATCGAGGCGAAGGTGGGCTCGTGTAACGCGACGGTCGCCACCTTCAACAGGTCGGCCGCCGTGGACTGGGACTGGGGCAGGTAGCCGCTCGGGTCCACGTAGTGGGTCTGGGCCATGCCGAGCTGGGACGCCGCGGCGTTCATCTTGGCCACGAAGGCGGGCACGCTGCCGGCGTCCCACGCGCCCAGCGAGTAGGCGAAGTCGTTGGCCGAGTGGATGAGCAGGCCCTCGAGCATCTGACGCTCGCTCAGCACCTCCCCCGCCGCCAGGGGCACGTTGGCCTGGTCGGTGGCGGTGTCCTGGTCGTAGTAGGAGACGTCGGCCGGCGTGATGGTGATCGGCGGGCCGTCCTGGCCGGGGCCGAGCGGGTGGTCGCGCAGGATCAGGTAGCCGGTCATGATCTTGGTCATGCTGGCCACCGGCACCGACTGCTCGGGGCCCGACTGGGCCGAGTACCCGACCGACGGGATGGCGACCGCCCCCTGGCCGATCGCCGGCCACGGCAGGGGTGCCGCCGCCGACGCCACAGCCCCGGGGTCGATGACCGGTCCCTTCGGGGCGACCGTGAGGGTCACGGTGGCCCGGGGCGGCGGCGCGTAGAGCCGGGTGTGGGCCAGGGCTCCGGCCCCGGCCGCCATGGCCAGGACCACCACGATGGCCACCCAGACGACGGCGCGCCGGGCGATGGAGCGGTGGGGCCGCCGGGCCTGGCGGATCTCGGCCCTGGTCGTCGGGGGGGCGAGTGGCGGCCTTCCCGCCGCGGCGCCGAGCGGCGGGGCGCCGAGCGCGCCCGGTGCGGCGGGGGACGGGTCGGCGGCACCCTCGGGCGTCGCCGGGGCCCCAGGCGACCTCGGCTGGGCATCGGGTCCGGGTGCCCGAGCGCCCTCTGCCTCGCCGAGGGCCACGGTGGACGCGCCAGCTGGGGCGGCGTCGGGTCCCGGGGCGTCGGGCCCCGGGGGCAGCACATTCGACGGCACTCGCAATCCTCCGGCTAGCGCGGGCGGCTGTCCAGCTCCTCGGGGGTCATCAGCACCGCCCGAACCTTGGAGCCCTCCGAGGGGCCCACGACCCCCCGCCGCTCGAGAAGGTCCATCAGGCGGCCTGCCCGGGCGAACCCGACCCGGAGCTTGCGCTGCAGCATAGAGGTGGAACCGAGCTGGGACCGGACGACCAGGTCCATGGCCGCCGGGAGCAGCTCGTCGTCGTCCTCGTCGGCGCCCTCGGTCCCCCCCACCTGGTCTTCCACCCCCTCGATGCCGACCGCGGGCTCAGAGGTCCGGCCCTGCCGGCGCCAGTGGTCCACCACGGTGCGCACCTCGGCTTCGGACACCCACGGGCCCTGGATACGCCGGGGGATGCTCGACGAGGCGGTCAGCAAGAGCATGTCGCCCTTGCCGATCAGCCGCTCGGCGCCCGGCTGGTCGAGGATCACCCGGCTGTCGGCGAGCGAGGACACCGAGAAGGCGAGCCGGCTCGGGATGTTGGCTTTGATCACCCCGGTGATCACGTCGACCGAGGGTCGCTGGGTCGCCAGCACCAGGTGGATACCGACGGCCCGGGCCATCTGGGCGATGCGGCAGACCGAGTCCTCGACGTCGCGGGCGGCCACCATCATGAGGTCATTGAGCTCGTCGACGACGACCAGGATGAAGGGCAACCGCTCGGGTACCACCTCCTCGTCGTCGTCGGTGTCGACCCGCTCGGGTACGGTCGACCCGGGATCGGCGCCGTCGGCCGGTTCTCGAGCGTCGGCGGCGGCCGCCTTGGCCCGGGCGGCCACTTCGGCCGACCGGCTCCGTATCGACGGGCCGCCCAGGGGCCCGAGTTCGCCCGCGTCGAACGCCTCGTTGTACCCGGTGATGTCGCGCACGCCGTACTCGGCCAGCAGGTCGTAGCGGCGCTCCATCTCCTTGACCGCCCAAGCCAGGGCGTTGGCCGCCTTCTTCGGGTCCACGACGACCTGGGTGAGCAGGTGGGGCAGCCCGTTGTACTGACCCAGCTCGACCCGCTTGGGGTCGACCAGGATCATCCGCACCTGGTCGGGGGTCGAACGCATGAGGACAGAGGAGATCAGCGAGTTGATGCACGAGGACTTTCCGGCTCCGGTCGCCCCCGAGATCAGGACATGGGGCATGTCGGCCAGGTTCACCAGCACCGGCCGCCCGGCGATGTCCCGGCCGAGAGCGACCTCGAGCGGGTGGTCGGCCGCACCGGCCTCGGGCGACGAGAGGATGTCGCCCAGCGACACCAGCATGCGCTGGCGGTTGGGGACCTCGACCCCGATGGCCGACTTCCCCGGGATCGGGGCCAGGATGCGCACGTCGGGCGACGCCATGGCATAGGCGATGTCCTTCGAGAGGCTGGTCACCCGGGCCACCTTCACCCCCGGACCGAGCTCGAGCTCGAAGCGGGTGACCGTCGGCCCGACGGTGCGCCCGACGAGCCGGGTGTCCACCCCGTGTGCGCCGAGGGAGGCCACCAGGGCCTCGCCGGCCAGCTCGAGCTGGCGTTCGTCGTGGCGCTGGGCCCCCGACCGCTTGAGAAGGGCCATCTCGGGGAGCAGCCATTCGCCGCCCGGCGCGACCGGCGCCTCGGGGCGGGCGGTCTTCGAACGGCGGCGGGCCTCTCCAGCGGTCTCGGGCCCGGCCGTGGCGTCGGATGCAACGGCCGGCGTCTCGCCGGTGTCGGCCATGGTGCTCGTCGGCTCCGCGGCCGTCGTCCACGGCGCCGGCTCGGCCGGGGCCTCAACCGCGACCGCGGGTGGTGCCGGCTCGAGGTCGGCGTGATCGACCATGCCCCCGGCCCACCACCGGCCGACGGTGCGGCCGACGGCCGCGACGGCGGCCATCAGCGCCCGGCCTATGGCACCCAGCGAGACGCCGGTGGACAACACGACGCCCACACAGGCCAGCGCCACCAGCACCACGACGGCCCCGGCCGTCCCCAGCCCCAGCTGCAGCGGCCGGCCGACGGCGGCGCCGACCCATCCGCCCGCCGCGCTGAGCTCGGAGGTGCTCGCCGTGAGCTTGGGGCTGCCCCCGGCCAGCTCGGCCAGGCCGCAGACGGCCAGCAACCCGAGCGCGGCACCGATGCCGGTGCGGACCGGGTCGGGTCGGCGGCGCCCGGCGATGATCAGGACCCCGCCGGCGATGCACGCCGGCGGGAGGAGGTAGCGGGTCCAACCGATGACCGCGCCCAGGGCCTTGTCCACCCCGGTGCCGACCGAACCGGCGGCGGCCCCATAGAGGGCGAGGGCCAACAGGACCCCCACGGTGACCAGGGCGATCGCCCACAGATCGGCGGCGTGGTCGCTCCAGATGCCACCCGACGCCTCCCCGCCGCCCGGCCCGGACCGGTTCGCCGTGGCCGGCCCCTTCGAGCGCGACGAGGGACGACCCCTCGACGTCGGTGCTGGCCGAGCCGGGGAGCGCTTCGTCGCCGGTCGGCCCTTGGTCGTCACCACAGTAGGGAGAAGGCTACCGCCGGGCCGTGACGCTCCGGGGGACGCCCCGGCACGAGAACGGCAGGTCACGCCCGCCGCCGGGCCGTCGGGCCCGGCCCCCGAACCCCGAGCCGTGGCCCGAGGGGGCGGGGCCGGCCGGGGTCAGGTGATGTCGGAACGCAGCGTGGTCAAGGTGCCGACGACCGTGAGGACGACCCCGTAGATCACCAGCATGATGGCGCCGCCCCACCAGGGCAGCAGGCTCGAGTGGCCGATGCCGATCGTGGTCTTGGCATCCTCGAGGGCGGTGGCCGCCTGTCCGGGGAGGTACTCACCGATGGTCGGCCAGATGGCCACGATGATCGACTCGACCACCAAGGTGAAACCCAACCCCACCACCACCGCCACGATCTGGTTCTTGAGCAGGGCACCGAGGCCGACGCCGTAGATGGCGAAGAGCCCGGTCCCGAGGATGATCCCGGGCGCCACGTGGGACCACTCGTGCCACATGTCGTGGGTGTTGGCCACGTAGTAGAGCCCGTGCTGGGCGCGGCACGCGGCCTGGGCCATCCCCTGATGGACGGCGATCGGATGGGGGACGCCGGTGAAGGTCACACACGAGTGGACCTTGAGGGCCACCAGGATCAGGCCCATGACCAGGCCGGTCAGCATGCTGAGCGCCCCGAGGACGACCCCTCCGGCGAACCCGATGCCGAGCTTGGCCGTGACGATGTGGCCCCGCCGCGGCTCGGCCAAGAACACCGGCGTGACCGTCTTGTGGCGGTACTCGCCCGTCACGATCAGGACGCCGAGGACGAGGGCCAGTAGTCGCGAGTTGCTGAGGACCGAGAAGACGTTGGCGAACCACTGCTCGGAACCGTGGGGGACGATCCCGGCCGTCCCGCCGCGCCGCCCCCCGGGTGCGAAGGCGAGGGCGAAACCGAAGACCAGGTCGACGACGACGACGATGCCGAAGAGGACATAGGTCGACCAGATCGTCCAGAGCTTGCGGGTTTCGGCCCGCAGGAGCCTGATCACGTCGGCCCCTCCACCGGTCCCGGGTCTGGCGTCGGTGGGGTGGTCGGCGGCCCACCGGGACCCGGTCGGCTCCCCCCCATCGGGACCGCACCGTGGCTCGGGTCCATCCCCTCTCCGCCGGTCAGGGCGAAGAACAGCGACTCGAGCGACTCGGCCGACGAGGTCATCTCGTGGACTTCGATGCGGTGGTCGACGAGGATCGGGCCGACAACCGAGGGCGTGGTGCCGTCGCAGACGACAACGTCGCCGCTCTGGTGCGCCGCCAGATGGGCGGCGGCCAGGGCCTCGACCAGGCGGCCCGCGTCGGGCGTCCGGATTCGCACCGCGGTCTTCGAACCCGAGAGCAGGTCCACGAGTTTCCCCTGGGCGGCCAGGCGCCCCGACGCCAGGATGATGACGTCTTCGACCGTGAGCTGAGCCTCGGACAGAAGGTGGGACGAGACGAGGACGATGCGACCCTCCCGCTCGGCGGCGTAGGCCTTCAGGAAGTCGCGCAACCAGGCGATGCCCTGGGGGTCCAGGCCGTTGGCCGGCTCGTCGAGGATCAAGGTGTCGGGCTCCCCGAGAAGGGCCCGGGCCAGCTCGAGACGCTGGCGCATGCCCATCGAGTAGCCGCCGACCGCCCGGTCGGCGGCTTCCGAGATGCCCACCAGCTCCAGGCACTGGTCGACCCGGCTGAACGGGATCCCGGCCATGGTGGCAATCAGCTTGAGGTGGTTGCGGGCCGAGCGGGCCGGGTGGAAGCCCGACGCCTCCAGGACCGCCCCCACCCGCATCGTCGGGTTCGTCACGTGGCGGTAGTCGTGACCGTCGATGAGGATCGACCCCGAGGTCGGCCTCACCAGGCCCACCAGCATGCGCAGTGTCGTCGTCTTGCCGGCACCGTTGGGACCGAGGAACCCGGTCACCACGCCCGGCGCCACGGTGAAGTCCAGGTGGTCGACGGCGAGGACCTCCGAGCCGAAGCGCTTGGTCAGTCCCCGGGCCTCGATGGTCGGCATCGACTCAGCGACCCGGCGCGCGCAGGCTCGGACGGGCGTCGCCGTGACGCCCGTCGGTCCAGGGCCGGCCGCGTCTCATCCCCGGTGAACCTAGCAATCCCGGGGGCCGCCGCCGGGGCACGCCGCTCGTGCCCCTTCGGGCACCGCCCTCACCGTCCCCCGCCCATGGGGAACCGACGAGCTGACACTCAGTCAGGGGCCTCGCTCGATCGTGACGTCGCGGGACTGAAGGGCACCGAGCAAAGAACCCTGCAGTGCTGCGAACTCCTCAGCCGAGGGACGGCCACCTTCGCCCCAGAGCAGCCGAAGGAAATCGAGATCCTCCCAGATCGGTCCTCCGGGTCGAGGATCGGTTTCGTAGCGAGGAGTTATCCACCAATGGAGATGGGGGACACCATTTCCCAGGGACTCAATGTTGAGCTTCCGAGGTCGGAACGATTCGTTGACTGCAGCAGCCACTTCGGCCATCTCTGCGAGGTGGAGGCTCCGAGCCACCATATCCAAGTCGAAGACTTCCCTGACGCAGTGCCTGGAGACAAAAAACGCGCTTCCTCTGAAGTACTGGTTGGGCACCAGTCGCACGTAGCCCGTTTGGAGGCGCGCAACCAACCATGGATCAGCCCCATCGTCGGCTGCTGCGTTGTCGGCACAGAGGGAACATTGCGGCATCACCCAATTATGGCAACCGAGTCTCCGGTTGCCCCGAGCTGGCGCGGGGTCACACCACCCAGGGTCCAGACGGCGCCAGCTGCGCCATTAGCTCAGCCAGATCTGATTGAGCCACCAGACCCCTTCGTTGTTGGCCAGGGTCGGGGTGCCGCCCGGTGAGGTCGGGCTGTTCCAGTTCATGACCGAGGGCGTGGACACGAGGGCCCACGTCGCCCGGGTGGTCCACAGGTAGGGCAGGTCCTGGGCCAAGAACTCGTTGACGCTCGAGAAGGCGGCGATCCGGGTCTTCGCGTCGACCGACTCGGTGCCGGTCAACATCGCCGCCTCGATCCGCGGGTCCACGTTTCGGGCCATGTTGATCGACAGTCCGTTGTCGTTCACGGTGGTGGTCGAGAACCACACGTAGTTGAGGTCGGGGCTGGTGGCCCCGAACTGCATCCATTCGGTGGCCTCGAACGACCCGTAGAGGGCGTTGTTGATGACCGTGGTCTGGTCGAACTCGGCGATCTTCATGGTGATCCCGATGTTCTGCATCGCCTGCTGGATGAACAGGGCGTCGCGGATGGTGGTGGGCGCGGCCAGGGTGTTGAGGGTGAAGCTCACCGGCGCGCCGGTCCGCCGGGCGATCTGGCGCACCATTCTGCGGGCCCCGGCCGGGTCGAAGTCGGGGTAGGTCGTCTTCTGGTAGTAGGGGGAGCCGGGCTGGTAGAGCCCGGTGGAGGGGGCATTGACCCCGAATTCCAGGACCCGGGAGATCTGGGCCCGGTTGATGCCCTTGGCCACCGCCACCCGCAGGTTGGCGTTGTTGAAGGGCGGCTTGGACAGGTTCAACATGAGGAGGTTCGAGGTGGGCGAGCCGACCGTGGCGCCGCTGTTGTCCGCATAGGACCATTGCCGGTTGCCCCGGAACTCGAGCATCTGCTGGGCCTCGTCGAGGTGGATCATGTCGACCTCGCCGCTCTGGAGTGCTTCGGCCCGGGCGTTGGCGTCGGGGACCGGCTTGAAGGTGACCGAGTTCAAGTAGGGCTGGTTCGGCCGCCAGTAGTGCGAGTTGGCCGTGGCGGTGAAGTGGCTGTTGGGCACCCACTCTTGGAACTTGAAGGGGCCGGTGCCGATGGGGTTGTCCGTGCCGCCGTTGGGTGCGTCGAGCATCGACGGCGCGGCGATGTAGGCGACCTGGGACTCGGCCAGGGTGTAGGGGAAGGTGACGTAGGGGTGCCGGGTCATGATCTGTATCGACAGCGGGCCGCTTTGGCGGAAGCCGGCGATGATGGGCTTGAGGGCAATGCCGGTGAGGGGCGAGTTGTAGACCGAGGTGAGGTTCTGCAACAGCGCCGCCCCGTCGAGCGGCGTGCCGTCGTGGAAGGTGACCCCCGAGCGGGCCGTGACCGTCCACACGGTGAAGTCGGCGTTGGGGACGACGGACTGGGCCAGGTAGGGCACCACCCCCCCGGTGGCCGTCACCACCATCAGCGGGTCGAACACCGTGCGGCCGTACATAAATCCGGTGGTGTCGAAGCGCCCGCTGGCCGGGTTGAAGCCCTGCTCTTCGGCGTTGACCCCGATGTTCAGGTTGCCGCCGCGCCTCGGGCGGCCGATCCCCACACCGTTGCGGCCCGGCCCGTTGGTCCGGACGGCGCCGGCGCCACCCTCGCCAGCGATCTGGGCCCCGAGGGCCAGGCCCCCGGCCAGCGCGGCCCCGCCCAACAGGAACGACCGTCGGTCGACGTGCGGTGACATCCAAGCCCCCTTTTGCTCCGGACTCCCCCCCGGGTCGTCCGACAGCCTGGCAGGTCGCCGTGGCCGGCGCCGAGCGGCCCGGCCCCTTGCAGGCGAACACCTGTTCGCTATAGTGGGACGGTGGCCGTCGACCCCCGCCCCGCCCGCCCGGCGTTGCGATGGACCCAGGCCGGCGAGGAGGCGCTCGTCGCCCTCTTCCCCGACGAGACGGCGCTCGAGCGCCACGTGGGGACCGGTGCGTACCGTGGCCTCGAGTTCCTGCACGTGAACGCCCGCAGCATCATCAACACCGTGCCGGCGTCAACGGCGATGCCGTTCCGCCACACGATCAACGCCTACCGCGGGTGCTCGCACGCCTGCGCCTATTGCTTCGCCCGCCCGACCCACGACTACCTCGGTCTCGGCATCGGCGAGGACTTCGACACCAAGATCGTGGTCAAGGTGAACGCGGTCGAGCGGCTCGGGGCAGAGATCCGCTCCTCGAAATGGGGCGGCGAACACATCGCCATGGGGACCAACACCGACCCGTACCAGGCTGCCGAGGGCAAGTACCACCTGACCCGGGGCATCATCGGTGTCCTGAGCGAGGCCCGCAACCCGTTCAGCATCCTGACCAAGTCGACCCTCGTGCTGCGCGACCTCGAGGCCCTGGCCGTCGCCGCCGGCCGCACCGCCGTCCACCTCAACCTGTCGATCGGCACCCTCGACCGTGACGTCTGGCGACTGACCGAGCCGGGAACGCCGCCGCCCGACAAGCGGGTGGACGCGGTGCGCCGCCTCAACGAGGCCGGGATCCCCTGCGGCGTCCTGGTGGCCCCGGTCCTGCCCGGGCTCTCCGACGGCGACGACCAGGTCCGCCAGGTTGTCGAGGCCTGCCGGGACGCCGGGGCCATTTCGATCTCCGCCGTGGCCCTGCACCTGCGACCCGGGATCCGCGACCACTTCATGGCCTGGCTGGGCCGCAAGCGGCCCGACCTGGTCCCCCTCTACGTCGAGCGCTTCGGCGACCGCTCCTACCAGGCCAAGTCCGAGCAGGCCCGGCTGGCCGACCTCGTGGCCGGGGTCACCAGGCGCTCGGGGGCGCCCGCCGTCAACCGCCGGTCCGCTCGGGGGGCGAGGTTCACCACGACCGGGCATCCGGACACAACGCCCGGTGGCGCCGACGACGCGAAGGCCGGGCGCCCGGGGTCGCCGACGGCCCGCCACCCGGCCGCGGCCCACCGACGACCGGCCGAACAACTCCGGCTCCTGTGAGGGCGCTGGTAGCGTGCGGTGGCGGCGGCGGCCGGTGCCCGGCGGCGACGGGAGGCGAGGTGGCGACGACGCGAGACGAGGTGGTGCCGCCCCACCAGGTGCCGCGGTGGGCCGGCCCGGCGGCGGCCGCGGCCGCCGCCGCGGGGGTCTGCGCGGCGGCCGCGGTCCTCAACCCCTACCGGGGGCAGGCACCGCCGTGCCCCTTCCACGAACTGACCGGGCTGTGGTGCCCGATCTGCGGCTCCTCGCGGGCCCTGCACTCGCTCCTCCACGGCGACGCCGGGGCCGCCTTCGGCCACAATCCCCTGCTCATCGCCCTCTTGCCCCTCCTCGTCTGGGCGTGGCTCGCCTGGACCCTCGACTCGGTGGGCGGGCCCCATCTGTGGCGCATCCCGGCCAAACGGTGGGTCCTGGTCGCCTTCGTGGCCACCACGGTCGTCTTCTGGGTCGCCCGGAACCTTCCGGTCCACGCCCTGCGTGTGCTCGGCCCCTGACGGCACGGCCGTCCCCCGGCGTGCGGTAGACCCGGATCCATGAGCCTGACCCCGACCGGCCCCCGCCGGCACGCGCCCGACTGGGTCATCTTGGCCATCGCCTGCGTGGCCCAGTTCATGGTCGTCCTCGACGTCTCGGTGGTGAACGTGGCCCTGCCCTCGATCGGGCGCGACCTGCACTACAGCGCCACCGGTCTGCAGTGGGTGGTGAACGCTTATGTCCTGACGTTTGCCGGGTTCTTGCTGCTCGGGGGCCGGGCGGCCGACATCTTCGGTCGGCGACGGGTCTACCTGTTCGGCCTGGCCGTGTTCGTCGGAGCCAGCCTGCTCGGGGGGCTGGCCCAGAACGCGGCCTGGCTGACTGCGGCCCGGGCGGTCCAGGGCATCGGCGGGGCCTTCCTCTCCCCCGCCACCCTGACGATCATCGTCACCACGTTCAGCGGTAGCCGGCTGCCCAGGGCCCTCGGCGCGTGGAGTGCGGTCGCCGGAGCGGGGGGCGCGGTGGGCTCGATCCTGGGCGGCATCTTGGTGGCCGAGCTCAGCTGGCGTTGGGTGCTGTTCATCAACGTGCCGATCGGCCTGGCCGCCATGGTCGCCGCCCTGGTGTACCTGCCCGAGCTGCGGCGCACCGGGGCGAGGCCGCGCCTCGACGTGGCCGGCGCGGTCACCGTCACGGCCGGCCTGGCGACGCTCGCCTATGCCATCGTGAGCACCGACACCTCCCCGTGGGGTTCGGCCCGGACCCTGCTCACCCTGGCCCTCGCCGCCGCCCTGCTCGGCGTGTTCTTGTTCATCCAGCTGCGGGTGGCGACCGAACCCCTGGTGCCCCTCACCCTGTTCCGGTCCCGGTCGGTCTCGGGCTCCAACATCGTCATGTTCCTCATCGGGGCCGCCTTCTTCTCAATGTGGTACTTCCTGTCGCTCTACATGCAAAACGTCCTCGGGTTCAGCGCCCTGCGCACCGGCCTCGCCTTCGTGCCGATGGCCCTGGCCATCATCGTGGGCGCCCAGACCAGCTCGCGGCTCCTCTCGCGCACCGGCGTCCGACCCCTGTTGTTCTTGGGGACGGTGTTGGCGACGGCCGGCTTCGTCTGGCTTTCTCACATCCAGGCGACGAGCTCGTACTGGGACGCCGTGTTCGGCCCGGGGACGGCAGTCGCCCTCGCCCTGGGCCTGCTGTTCACCCCGCTGGCCCACGCGGCCACGGCCGGGGTGGCCCAGCACGAGGCCGGGTTGGCCTCGGGCGTCCTCAACACTTCGCGCCAGGTGGGCGGGTCCATCGGGCTGGCCGTCCTGGCCACCGTGGCCACCACCCACACCAAAGACGCTCTCTCCTCGCACGCCGCGGTGTCCTTGGACGCAGCGCTGGCCCACGGCTACGCCCAGGCCTTCACCGTGGCCGCCTTTTTGACCGGCGCCGCCTTCCTCGCCGCCTTCCTCGTGCCCAGGCTCGGACGGCGCCCCGGCGAGGCCGTCGACGGCCGCCTGGCCAACCCCTCCCTCGGACCCGAGCCGGCGTGAGCGGGACCGACGACGGGTCGCCGCGGCCGGCCGAAGGGCGCGCCGGCCCTCTCGAGACGTCGGCCCTGCTGCAACGGCTCCCCGGCGTGTCCGCCTGGGATCTCAGCGTGGTCGACACCCTCCAGCTCACCCCGGCCATGCGCAGGATCTCGGTGACGGCGCCCGGACTCGGAGCGCTCGGGCACCGGCCGGGCCAGGACCTCATGCTGGCCGTGCCCGACGCCGGCGGCCTGGTCTTCCGGCGCCGCTACACCATCGCCCGGGCTGAACCCCGGCTCGGCCGGGTCGACCTCGAGATGGTCGTGCACGGCGAGGGGCCCGGGGCCCACTGGGCCGCCACCGCGGCCCACGGTGACCGGCTCGAGGCCCTCGGGCCCCGGGGCAAGATCACCCTCGAGCCCGGGGCCGAGTCCCACCTGTTCTTCGCCGACGAGTCGGGCATCCCGGCCACCGTGGCCATGCTGGGCGCCCTCCCGCCGGGGACCCGGGCCGCCGCCTTCTTGGAGGTGGCCGGGCCCGAGGAGCGCCGGGAGGTGACGGTGCCCGACGGGGTGGCCGTCGAGGTGACCTGGCTCGAGCGGGGCGGGGCGGCGCCGGGGACGAGCGGCGTGCTGGCCGAGGCGGCCGGCCGGGCCCCGCTGCCCGGTGGCCGGCGCCACGCCTACCTGGCGGCCGAGCTGGCGGTGGTGGCCGCCGCCCGCGCCGCCCTGGCCGGGCGGGGTCTCGAGCCCGGGCAGCTCTCGGCCAAGCCCTACTGGCGCCTCGGGGTGGCCAACGCCGCCCACGGGGAGCCGACCGGCGACTGAGCTCGGACCCGGCCGCCGCGGGCGGTCAGACGACCAAGACCACCGGGACGATCATCGGCCGGCGCCGTGTCCGGTCCCCGACCAGGCGGCCGAGTGCCTTGCGGGCGTGGCGGCTCAGGACCTCGACGTCGTGGGCGCCGTCCGCCATGGCCTGGGTCAGCGCGTCGGCCACCACCTGGCTGGCTTCGCCGAGCAGGGCCTCGGCCTCGGGGGCGTGCACCCAGCCCCGAGTGGCGATCTGGGGCATGGTGCTCAGGGTGCGCGTATGCAGGTCGACGGTGGCCACCACCATCACCACCCCCTCTTCGGCCAGCATCTTGCGGTCCCGGAGCACGCCGTGGCCGATGTCGCCCACCGTGCCGTCCACATAGACGTAGCCGGCGGGGACCGTCCCGTCGCGCCGCAGACCGTCGTGGTCGAGGCGCACCGCGTCGCCGTCCTCGCACAAGAGGACCTGGTCGGGCCGGATTCCCATCGCCACCGCCAGCTCCGCGTGGTGCACCATGTGGCGGTACTCGCCGTGGACCGGCACGAAGGCCTCGGGCTTGGCCACCGACATCAGCGTCTGCAGCTCACCCTGGCGTGCATGACCGCTCACGTGGACGGCTTCGGCCCCCGAGTGGATGACCTCGGCCCCCCGGCGGTGCAGGTCGTCGATCACCCGCCCCACCGACCACTCGTTGCCCGGGATGGGATGGGCGCTGATCACCACGACGTCGTCGTCTTCGATCCGGAGCCACTTGTTGTCGCCGGTCGCCATCAACGACAGGGCGGACATGGGCTCGCCTTGGGAACCCGTCGAGATGACGCAGACCTCACCTCGAGGCAGCGAGTCGACGTCTTCGATGTCGATCAGGGCGCCGTCGGGGATCTCAAGCAGTCCCAGCCGCATGCCCAGATCCACGTTCTTGGCCATCGAGCGGCCCAGGGTCGCCACCCGACGCCCGCTGGCCACCGCCGCGTCGACGACCTGTTGGATCCGGTGGAGGTGGCTGGCGAAGCAGGCGACGATGAAACGCCGGCCGGGACGGGCGGCGAAGACCCGCCGCATGGTCACCCCGACCGTGGACTCAGAAGCGGTGAAACCCGGCTCCTCGGCGTTGGTCGAGTCCGACAGGAGCAGCCGGATGCCCGGCTCGTCCGCCAGGGCGCCGATGCGGGCCAGGTCGGTCCGCCGGCCGTCCACCGGCTGGAGGTCGAGCTTGAAGTCCCCCGAGTGCAAGACGACCCCTTGGGGGGTGTGGAAGGCGATGGCGAAGGCGTTGGGCACCGAGTGGGTGACCGGGATGAACTCGACGTCGCAGGGACCGATTCGGCGGCGCTCCCCGTCGGCCACCGCGATGTACTCGGTGCGGTCCGACAGCCCCGCCTCGTCGATTCGGTTCCGGGCCAGCCCGACCGTCAGCTCGGACCCGTAGATGGGCACCGCCAGGTCCCGGAGCAAGAAGGCCAGGCCCCCGGTGTGGTCCTCGTGGCCGTGGGTCAGCACGACGGCGTCGACCCGGCTGGCGTTCTCGTGCAGGTAGGTGAAGTCGGGGAGGACCAGGTCGACCCCGGGCATGTCGGGATCGGGGAACATGATCCCGCAGTCGAGGACCACGATCCGCCCGTCGACCTCGATGCAGGCGCAGTTCCGACCGATCTCACCCAGGCCGCCGAGGAACGTGATCCGTACCGATGCCACGCCCTTTGCGCCGCCCGCCGCCCGCCGGTTCTCCGGGCGGGTCCTCACGGCGGCCGGGCCCTTCCCCCCGCTCTTGTGGGCCCGACCGCCAGACTTGGTCGCCCCGCCTTTGGTCCCCCCACCGTTGGCCGCCGGGGCGCTGGCTCGGGGCGCGGCCTCGGTGGCCCTGTTGTCCTTGGGGGCGGCGCCCTTGGTGGCGGTGTCCTTGTGCCCGGCGCCCTTGCGGCGCTTGGCACGGCTGGACGAACCACTGCCCTCGCGCTGTTCAGGCAAGCGAGCCGCCGTCGCTCGACCGCCCGAGCCGGGTGAGGATCCGGTGGACCTCGCCCTCGAGTTCGGGGGGGGCGGCGCCCATCGGCGGCCGGCACTGCCCGACGGGCAACCCCAGCACCCGGCAGGCGGCCTTGGCCGGGAGCGGGTTGGGGAACTCGTCGGTCGACTCGAAGTCGTAGGACTCGATCAGCCGGGCGTTGGCCCGGCGGGCGCCCTCGACGTCGCCCTTCATCGAGGCGGCGACCATCTCGGCCATCTCCTGCCCCACCCAGTGGGCGGCGACGCTCACCACCCCGACGGCGCCGACGGCCAGCAGGGAGAGGGTCAGGGCGTCGTCCCCGCTGTAGAGCTCGAACGAGGCCGGCGCGTGGTGGACCAGGCGGGCCGACCCGGCCGGATCACCCGCCGCGTCCTTGACGGCCACGACGTTGGCCACCTCGCTGGCCAGCCGGACCACGGTCTCGCAGCGGATCCGGCGGCCGGTGCGCACCGGGACGTCGTAGAGGACGACGGGGAGGGGGGTCGAGCCGGCCACCGCCCGGAAGTGCTCGTAGAGACCGTCCTGGGAGGGACGGTTGTAGTACGGGGTCACCACCAAGACGGCGTCGGCGCCGGCCTCGGTCGCCGCCTTGGTCAGCCGGATCGAATGCGCGGTGTCGTTGGTGCCGCTGCCGGCGATGACCGGCACGGTGACCGCCTCGGCCACCGCCCGCCACAGGTCGAATCGCTCGGAGTCGGCGAGGACCGGCCCCTCACCGGTGGTCCCAGCGACGACCAGCCCGTCGCTGCCGTGGTCGGTCAGCCACCGGGCCACCGAGGCGGCGGCGTCGAGGTCCAGCGCGCCGTCGGGGTCGAACGGCGTGACCATCGCCGTCACGACGGAGCCGAACCTCGGAGGCTGGTCGCGCCGGATCATCGTTCGTACGTTACCAGCAGGCTCGTCCCCGCCCCCGTGGGCGGGGGTGACGCGTCGCGAGCGGCCGACCGGACCTCAGGCCACGTCGCGCTCGGCCGGTGAGCCGTCGGCGAAGGCGTCTTGGTCCTGGGTGGTGTCCTCGAGGTCCTCGAAGGCGATCGCCCCCATCTGGGTGAACTTCTCGCGCAACCAGCCGTCGGCCGCGTCGAGCAGACCCAGCTTCTTCAGGTTGGGGACGATCTTGGAGAACAAGAGGATCTGGAAGTCGTCGCGCTCGGGGGCCTGGGAGACGATCTTGAGCACATCGGCCCTCGGGACCTCCAGGCGCTCCCAGACCTCTTGCATGACCATCCGGTCCTTCATCCGGATCGCCGCCTCGAAGGCGAACTCCTGGCGCTCGCGCAACTCGGCGGACGACAGGTCCGCGTAGTACTCCTTCAGGCTCAGCACCCCGAAGGCAACGTGACGGGCCTCGTCGGCCATGACGTAGCGAAGCAACTTCTTGAGCAGCGGCTCGGTCGTCATGGCGTGGATGAAGCCGAAGGCGGCCAGGGCCAGGCCCTCCACCATGATCTGCATGCCCAGGTAGGTCATGTCCCAGCGCGAGTCGCTGATGATCTCGTCGAGCAGGAGGCCAAGGTGGCCGTTCAACGGGTAGTGGCCCGAAAGCTTCTCGTCGAGGTACCGGGCGAAGACCTCCACGTGACGGGCCTCGTCCATCACCTGGGTCGCCGCGTAGTACTTGGCGTCGATCCACGGCACCGTCTCGACGATCTTGGCCGTGCACAAGAGCGCCCCCTGCTCGCCGTGCATGAACTGGGACAGCAGCCAGTTCTGGTTCTCGATGCCGAACCTCATCCAGTCCTTGTCGTCCCACTTCTCGAGAATCGTGCCGGTGTAGTCGGTGTTGGCCCAGCGCATGGCGTCGTTGTTGGCCTCGGCGTTGGCCATGACGACCCGCTCCTGGTCGACCTCGGTCTCCCAGGGCAGGTCAGTCCGACCGTTCCACTGGGCGTTCTTGGCCTTCTCGTAGAGCTTCTCGAGCTGGGGCCGCCGGCCCTTCTCGTAGTCCCAGGTGAACTCGGCCTCGCAGTTGTCCGGGACCAGATGGCGGCCGTCCGCCTCTTGGTGGCCGACCACGGCGAGGACGGCCTCGTAGTCGTTGATGTCCTCGCGGCCGATGAGCTCGGCGTTGCTCCGCATCTGGTCCCGCTCGTTGTCGACGGTGGTCATGGCTGGAGGGCCCCCTTGCGCTTTGGTTCGATGGGTGAGGATCGGTGTCGTCTGGTCCGGAACTGGTGGTCGGTGAAGGTGGTGTGCACGGTGCCCCGGACCTCAGTCGCCCACGCTCGTCCGGAGCGCCTGGATCCCGGGGATCACGAAGGTGACGACCAGGTGACGGGCGTCGGCGGGGTCGGTGAGGTCGCATGCCGACGACGGGCACGACAGGTAGGAGACCACGATGCGCACCGCCCACTCCGCGGCCCGGACGGCCTGCTCGGGCTCGAGCCACCGGCCGAAGAACGGGGCGATGAAGGCGCTCGCCGCCACGAGGACCCGGTCCATCTCGGCGAAGGCCAGGTGCGGGAGGATGACCTCGGGCTCGTGCTCGAACAGGTAGGCCAGCGCCCGGTGGGTCGAGAGGCGCCCGGCGGCCTCGACCATCCCGGCGACCAGCAGGTCCTCGAGGTCGTGGGCCTCCCCCATGGCCACGGCCAGGGCGGAGAACAGCCGGGCCACCTCGGTCTCGACGACCGCGTCGAGCACGGCGTCCTTGCCCCCCGGAAAGGCACGGTAGAGGGTGGCCCGAGAGATCCCCGCGTCGCGGGCGACGTCGTCGACGGTGGTCTTGGCCGTGCCCTGGCGGGCCAGGCAGCGCAGGGCGGCGTCGACCACCCGGATCCGCTGCGAGGAGCGGTCGTCCGTGCCCAGGTGGGTGACCACGGCGGGCCCCGGACGCCAGGTCGGGGCGCCGGGCGATCGGCCGGCGGTCCCCGGGCCTCCCGGCGCTCGGCGCGCCGCGGCGCCTTCGACCAGCTGGAGACCGACCTCGGGCATCCGTGAAACAATACGGCGGAATCTGTCTCATTGTCAATGACCCCACAGGTGGCGGCGGGGGCTCCTGGCATCATGGGCCGATGGGCGACGTCTACACCCACGGCCACCACGAGTCGGTCCTGCGCAGCCACACCTGGCGCACGGCCGAGAACTCGGCGGCCTACCTGCTCGGGTCCCTCGGCCCCGGCCAGGACCTCTTGGACGTGGGCTGCGGCCCGGGGACGATCACCGTCGACCTGGCCACCCGGGTGGCGCCCGGCCAGGTGATCGGGATCGACGTCTCGGCCGAGGTGGTGGCCCGGGCGGGCGAGCTCGGGCGGGCGAGCGGCCCGGGCAACGTCCGCTTCGCCACCGGCGACGTCTACGCGCTGGCCTTCGACGACGCGTCCTTCGACGTGGTCCACGCCCACCAGGTGCTCCAGCACCTCACCCGGCCGGTCGACGCCCTGGCCGAGATGCGCCGGGTCCTGCGACCGGGCGGGGTGCTGGCCGTGCGCGACAGCGACTACGCCGCCTTCGCCTGGGCCCCCGACGACCCGCTGCTCGACCGCTGGGCCGGCCTCTACGACGAGGTCACCCGGCGCAACGGTGCCGAGCCCAACGCCGGCCGCTACCAGCTCGGCTGGGCCCGGCGGGCCGGGTTCGACGACCTGGTGGCCACCAGCTCGACGTGGACCTTCGCCGATCCGGAGAGCCGGCGCTGGTGGGGCGAGCTGTGGGCGGACAGGGTGCGCTACTCGGCCTTTGCCGACCAGGCAGTGGCCTACGGGCTGAGCGACCCCGATGAGCTGGCCGCGTTGGCCGGGGCCTGGCAGCGCTGGGCCGCCGCTCCCGACGCCTTCTTCGCCGTCCTCCACGGCGAGGTCCTGGGCCGCCGCTGAGCCAAGCGGTCGCCGGCCCTCAGCGGTCCCGGGCGCCCGGCGGCACGATGCCGGCCAGCAATTCGGCCCGCACCAGCTTGGCGACCTGGTCGGGGTCGTCGAGGTCCCAGCGCCCCGGCGACGAGATGTAGGAGAGCACCATCCGGGCCAAGAAGTCCGCGGCCTCGGCCACGTCCACCCCGGGGGCCAGCTCGTGGCGGGTCAGGTAGGGCACCAAGAAGGCGGCGATCAGCTCCTGGGTGCCCTGGGACTCGGTGGTCAGCCGGGGCAGGAGCACGTCGGGCTCGGTCTGGAGGATGCGCTGGAGCACCTCGTGGTCCTTGATCGATCGCCCGGCGAAGGAGAGCCCGCGTTCCATGACCTCTTCGAGCGACCCGGCCGACTGGACCTCGTCGTAGAGGCGGGTGAAGAAGCGGGCGTACTCCCAGGACACCACCGCCCGCATGAGCTCGTCACGCCCCCCCGGGAAGTAGCGGTAGACGGTGGCCCGCGAGACCCCCGCGGCGCGGGCGGCGTCCTCCACCGTCGTCTTGGACAGTCCCCACCGTCCGACGCACTCGTAGGTCGCCTCGAGGATCGCCTGGCGCACGCCCCCGGGGTCGGCGCCCACCATGCTCAGGGACCGACCATGCTCAGAAACCGAGTAGGGGGTCGAGCCCGACGGTGAGCCCCGGCCGGTCCGGCACCTGGCGCACGGCGAGGACGACCCCGGCCAGGAACGATCGCCGGTCGGTGGCGTCGTGGCGGATGCTGAGGGTCTGGCCGAGCGAGCCGAACAGCACCTCTTCGTGGGCCACCAGCCCCGGCAGGCGGACCGAGTGGATCCTGATGCCCCCCGGCCCCGCACCCCCCCGGGCGCCGGGGAGGACGTACTCGGAGGTGGGATCGTCGGGCAGCGGGCCGGATCCGGCGAGCCGGCGGGCCTCGGCGATCCGGGCCGCGGTGCGCAGGGCGGTGCCCGAGGGGGCGTCACGCTTGGCGTCGTGGTGGAGCTCGATCACCTCGACGGCATCCATGAAGGGGGCCGCCAGCTCGCACAGACGCATGAGCAGGACCGCCCCGATGGCGAAGTTGGCGGCCACCACCGCGTTGGCCCGGCTGCCGTCGAACAGCGACCCGAGGGTCGCCATGTCCTCGTCGTCGAGCCCGGTGGTGCCGACCACGGCGTGGACTCCGTGTGCGGCGCACCAGGCCAGGTTCACCCGGGCCGCCTCGGCGACGGTGAAGTCGACTGCCACCTCGGCCCCGGCCTCGGCCAGCGCCTCGACGTGGCCCGAGGCGTGCAGGTCGGGGACCTCGCCCCCGAGGACCTGGCGCAGGTCGATGCCGGCGAGGTTCGGGTCGACGGCCGACACCAGCTCGAGCCCGTCGGCCGCGATCACGGCCCGGCAGACCTCTTGGCCCATGCGGCCGCCGGCGCCGACCACCCCTACCCGCAGCATGGCTGCACCCTAACGTCCCTCTTCGCGGACGGACCCGGCCCGGGCCCGGGCCCGGCGCCGGCCCAGGGCCACCACCCCCGCCGCCACCAGCGCCGCCAGACCGGCCGAGGAGCCGACCAGGCCGAGGGTGAGTCCCCGGGGGCGGTAGAGGAAGGTCAGGTCCCAGGACCCCGCCGGCACCGTGACCCCTTGGACCAGACCCACCGGGACCACCGCCAGGGTGCGGCTCGGGCCGCCGCCCACCGGGGTGGCCTCCACCCGCCAGCCCGCGGCGTAGGCCTCCGAGCGCACCACCAGGACCGGGCGGTGGGCCCGGACCCGGTCGGTCTCGGTGCCCCAGTCGGTCACCTGAAGCCGTCGGACGGTGCCGTCGAGAGCCGAGCCGACCACCCACACCGGGGGCGGGACCGACGGGTGGCGGAACTGGCTGAACTGGCGCCAGTTTCCGGTGTAGGACCAGCCGGCCGTGCCCAGGGCGTCTTGGAGGGGGCCGTCGAAGGCCCACCCGGCGCCGCCGGGGGCCCGCACGCTCGAGGTGTCCGAGACCACCCGGGCCGGCCCGGCGACCACCAGGCCGGCCGCGCTGAGCGGCCGGGCGAAGCGCACCGACCAGCCGTCACTCGTCCGCACCACGCTGTCGGCCGGCCAGCGGGTGGCGCCGTCGGCAGTGAGGATCCCGACCCGGATCCGGGCGGCCAGGGCGGCGGCCGGGGTGCCCGGGCGCACCCGCACCTCGGCCGAGACCAGGGTCGGCGCCCAGCCCAGGTAGAGGATCCGGCGCCCCGCCGTCCCCGGGGGCGGGGCGCCGGGGCAGGCGGCCGGGGGCGCCGGGATCCCGCCGGCGGGCCCGAGCCCGGGAGCCACGAACTCGGGCAGGGTCAGAAAGCTGGCCAGGCGGAGCGGGCCGAAGACACCGCGGGCCATCGCGCACGGGTCGAGGGTGTCGAGGTCGTGGCTGCCGGTGGCGTCGCCGTAGTCGTTCGAGACGATCGAGCCGTAGCCCTGGACGCTCGGGAGTTTCGTGAATGCGTTGAGGTCGGGCTGGCCCACCACGCTCAGGTCGTCGATGTTGAGAGCGGTCGTGTCGTAGATGGCGAAGCGTCCTCGGGCCCCGAGGACTGCCACCGCCTGCGCCGTGGTCGGCTCGAGCGTGGCGTGGCCGGCGGTGAGGCCGACCGAGGTCGAGGCGGTGAACAGCACCAGGTCGGCCACCACCACCGCGGCCAGGGACCCCGCACGCCACCGGTGCGGGATGGCCGGCCATCCGAGGACGAGCCCGGCCGCGGCGACGGCCACCACGAGCTCGACGGCGAACCACGGGGTCAGCCTCCGGCCGACGTCGACGAGGATCCCCTGGAAGCTCAAGGCCGTCTCGAGCCGGGTCGGGGTGGCGATGGCCACCAGGCACAGCACCACCGCGGCCAGCGGCGGCGCGGCGGTCACCCACCGCCGCCAGCCCGACACCCCCGCCCCCTCGGCCCGGCCGGCCAGCAGGCGGTCGGCCCAGAAGCCGAGGAGGACGGCCAACGAGAGGTCGACCAGGACCAGGTTGCGGCTCTGCAGGCGCACCTTGTTGAAGAACGGGATGTGCCCGAAGAGCCCCCCGAACCAGGTGTAGGAGCCGAAGGTCAACAACGTCCCCACGACGGCCAGAGCCAGCCACGGCGCCCAGTCGGCCGAGCGAGGATCCCGGTTGCGGCCGAACGACCGGGTGAGAAGGGCCAGAGCGGCGGCCAGCGGCAGCAGGCCGACGTAGCCGACCACTTCGGGGAGGTTGTAGGAGTTGAAGTAGGTCGGCTGGTGCAAGATGCCGTCGCCCCCGAACAGGTCCGGGACGAGCATCAGGACCGACCACTGGGGATGGAACGACCCCGAAGCGAAGAAGGTGTAGTTCTCGCTCGAGCGCTGGGAGGTGGAGATGAACTGCCAGCCCGGCAGCAGCTGCACGGCGCCGAGGGCCAGTCCCCAGACGGCGGCGAGCAACGAGTAGCACAGGTAGGCGACCCGGCTCCCCCACGAGACGGCGACGCCGGCGTAGGGCCGCAGGACCAGCCACAGGGTCACCAGCGCGCTGACGATCTCGGCTTCGGCCATGGCCCGGGGCTCGCCGGTGAGGAGGATGAAGCCCAGGACCACGCCCAAAAGGACGGTGGAGGCCCAGACCGAGGGCCGCCGACCGGTCCCGGCGACGCCCGGGGCCTCGCCGAGGCGATCGGGCCGGGGCCGGGGTGCGGGCGGGCCGGTCCCGAAAAGGGCCCACGAGAGCCGGAACTGGGCCAGCACCATCAACGGCAGCCAGCCGTACCCCTGGACCATCCCGAGGTGGACGATCTGGCCGGACATGGCCCCGGCGAAGGCGAAGGTGAGCGAGGCCAGCAAGCAGGCCAGCGGGCGCAGGGCGAACTGGCGCAGCAGCAGGTAGAGCCCGAGCCCGGCGGCCCAGTAGGTGGCCAGCAGGTTCACGACGAAAGCGGCGACCGGCGGCAGGACCACGAAGGCGGCCGTGAACGGGTAGGCCGCACCGGCGTTGAGCCCCCCGAGCAGCGGGCTGCCCGACCAGATGAACGGGTTCCACAGTGGGAGGTGGCCCTGGCGGACCACCTCGCCGGTCAGGGCGCGCAGGGGGAAGTTCTGGATGGTGTTGTCCCCGGCGATGGCCGGGTAACCGAAGAGCGCGGGCACCACGAACAGCACCAGGGGCACGACCACCAAGACGCTGACCGCCCGCCCGTCGGCGGTCCCGAGCCAACGCCGAAGGCGGGCCGGTGCCCGAGCCGGGCCGGCGCGCGCCGCCCCGGACCCGGCGCCGGTGGTCGTCACCGGCCCCCTCAGGCGACGCGACCGGCGAGGCCCAGGGCCGCCGGGTCGAAGAGGTCCGGCTCGAACGGCCCGACCGCGGCCAGGGTCCTCGGGGCCGACGCCACCACCTCGGCCACCGCCCGGACGTCGTCGCCGCCGACGCCTTCGATGCGGGCCAGGATCTCGTCAACCGTGCGCACCTCGTGGTGCAGCAGCATCGAGGCGCCGATGCGGCTCATTCGGGCACCCGAGTCCTCCCCGGCCAGCAAGGTGTCGGCCCGCAGGTTCCCCTTGGCCACGGCCAGCTCGCGGTCGCTGACGCCGTGCTCGGCCAGGTCCCCGAGCTCGTCGGTCACGATCCCGAGCACCTCGTCGACGTACTCGGGGGCGGTGCCCACCACCACCGACAGGGTGCCGGTGTCCTCGAAGCCGGCCCGGTCGGACCACACCGAGTACGCCAGCCCGCGCTGCTCGCGTACCTTCTGGAACAGCCGGCTCGACAGTCCACCGCCCAGCACGTGGTTCAGCACGGCCAGGGCCCAGCGACGCTCGTCGAAGCGGGAGAACGACCGGGCCCCGAGGACGAGGTGGGCCTGCTCGGTGGGTCGGCGCACCACCGCCAGGGGCACCGGCGGGTCCACCGGGGCGGCCCGTCGGGGCGGTCCCCCGCCGGCCCGGTCGCAGAACCTGGCCTCCACGGCGGCCGCAACCTCGTCGTGGGCGAAGTCACCGGCCACCGAGACCACCATGTTGGACGGTCGGTAGTGCTGGTCGAAGAACCGCCGGATGTCAGGGGCCGAGAGTTCGCCGACGCTTTCGGCCGTGCCCAGGGTGTCGCGCCCGAGCGGGTGGCCCGGGAACAGCGCTGCCGTCCACAGCTCGGCCGCCAGATCGGCCGGCTCGTCGGCGTGCATCAGGATCTCGTCGAGAATGACCGTCCGCTCGGCGTCCACGTCGGCCGGCCGCAACGCGGGCTCGGACATGATGTCGCCGAGGATGTCCAGGCCCAGTCCAAGGTGCTCGGCCAACAAACGGACATAGAAGGCCGTGTACTCCTTGGTGGTGAAGGCGTTGCAGTCCCCGCCGACCTCGTCGAGGGCCTCGGCGATCGCCTCGGCCGAGCGGGTCGGGGTGCCCTTGAAGAGCAGGTGCTCCAAGAAGTGGGAGGCACCGGCCCGTTCGTCGCTCTCGTCGCGCGAGCCGGTGCCCACCCAAAATCCGATGGCCACCGACCGCACGTCGGCCATGGCCTCAGTGACCAGCTGGATCCCGCACGGCAGCTGGTCGGTACTGATCGGCGAGGGCAAACGCCCCGGGCTCAACGGCGCCGGGGGCGGTTCCGGTTGCGGCGACGGTCCTCGTCGCCGCCGCCCCGGCCGGGGTCGCCGCCGGCCGGCGCGCCCGGCCCGAGGTCGCCGAGGTCGGCCACCAGTTCGGCCTCGAAGGCGTCCTCGAAGGAGACGGCACCGGCCGGCCCCCCGTTCGGACGGGCCTGGCTCCCGCCGTCACCCCGGGGCGGGCGGTCACGTCCGCCGCGCTCGGCCCGGTCCCCCCGGTCGAAGCGGTCGCCACCCCGGTCGCGGCGGGGCTCGGCCGGGGCCTCGGCGCCCTCGGGCACGTTGGCCAGCGAGAGCGAGACCTTGCCCTGGGGGTCGATGTCGTCCACCCGGACCTCGACGGCCTGGCCGAGCGTGAGGACGTCCTCGACCGCCCCTACCCGCTTGCCGCCGGCGAGGCTGGAAAGCTTCGAGATGTGCAGCAGGCCGTCGCGGCCGGGCAGCACGTTGACAAAGGCGCCGAACTTGGTCAGGTTGACCACCTTGCCCTGGTACACCGCACCCACGTCTGCCGTCGGTGGATCCAGAATCAAAGAGATCCGGCGGCGGGCCTCTTCCACCGCGTTGCCGTCCACCGCCCCGATGGTGACCGTGCCCACCATTCCGTCGTCGTCGACGGCGATGTCGGCGCCAGTCTCCTGCTGGAGGGTATTGATCACCTTGCCCTTGGGCCCGATGACCTCACCGATCTTGTCGATCGGGATCTCCATCGACACGATCTTGGGCGCGCTGGCCGCCACCTGCTGGCGGGGCTCGGCGATGGCACCGTGCATCACCTCGAGGATCTTGAGGCGGGCCTCCTTGGCCTGCAGCAGGGCCCGACCCAAGACGTCGGCCGGGAGGCCGTCGATCTTGGTGTCCAGCTGCAGGGCGGTCACCACCTCGGAGGTCCCGGCCACCTTGAAGTCCATGTCGCCGAAGGCGTCCTCGGCCCCCAAGATGTCGGTCAGGGTGACGTAGGTTCCCCCGTCGTAGACGAGGCCCATGGCGATCCCGGCCACCGGGGCCTTGATCGGCACCCCGGCCGCCATGAGCGACAGGGTCGACCCGCAGACCGACGCCATCGACGTCGAGCCGTTGGAGCTGAGCACGTCGGACACGAGGCGCAGGGTGTAGGGGAAGTCCTCTTGGTAGGGGACGACGGGCAGCAGAGCCCGCTCGGCCAGCAGGCCGTGGCCGATCTCCCGGCGCTTGGGGCCGCGCATGAAGCCGGTCTCCCCCGTCGAGAAGGGCGGGAAGTTGTAGTGGTGCATGTAGCGCTTGAACTGCTCGGGGCTGATCGTGTCGAGCATCTGGTTCATGCGGGGCATGCCCAGGGTGGTGACGTTGAGGACCTGGGTCTCGCCCCGCTGGAAGAGGGCCGAGCCGTGGGCGGTCGGCAGGAGATCCACCTCGGCCGACAGCGGCCGGATGTCGGCGGTGCCCCGCCCGTCGATGCGCACACCTTCTTCGACGATCCGCTTGCGGACCAGCTTCTTGGTCAGGGCCTTGACGGCGGCCTTGATCTCGCGCTCGCGCTCGGGGAACTCGCCGGCCAGCTGGTCGACCACCTCGGCGGTGGCCGAGTCGATGGCCGCGTTGCGCTCCGCCTTGGCGGTGAGGGTGTTGGCCTTGGCCACCGGGTCGGTGCCGACGGCCAGCACCCGCTCCCAGACGTCGTCGGCGTAGTCGGAGTGGGTGGAGAACTCGATCGCCTGTATGGGGCCGCGGGCGGCCACGTAGTCGGCCACCAGCTTGCGCTGCAAGACGATGGACTCGCGGATCCAGGTCTTGGCCGCCTCGAGGCCCTCGGTGAGGACCTCCTCGGTCACTTTGGGTGCGCCCTCGTCGTAGAACTGCCAGGCCCGCTCGGTGCCGCCGGCCTCGACCATCATGATGGCGATCTCGGCGTCGTCGCCCTCGGAGAGCGCCCGGCCGGCGACCACCAGCTCGAAGGTCGACTCGTCGCCCTCCTGGTAGCTCGGGTGCGGGATCCAGGTCCCGTCGATCGAGTACGCGATCCGCACCGCGCCGATCGGGCCGTCGAAGGGGATACCCGAGAGCATCAGGGCCGCCGAGGCGGCGTTGATGGCCAGGACGTCGTGGGGGTTGACCTGATCGGCCCCGAAGATGGTGCCCACCACGTGGACCTCGTTGCGGAAGCCCTTGGGGAACGACGGCCGCAGCGGGCGGTCGATCAGCCGGCAGGTCAAGATGGCCTGGTCCGAGGACTTGCCCTCTCGACGGAAGAACGAGCCGGGGATCTTGCCCGCCGCGTAGGCCCGCTCTTCGATGTCGACGGTGAGGGGGAAGAAGTCGGCGCCCTCGCGCACCGAGCGGGCCGCGGTGGCCGTGGCCAAGAGGACGGTGTCGCCGATGCGGCCGACCACCGCCCCGTCGGCCAGTTGGGCCAGTTTGCCGGCCTCGAAAGTCATGGTTCGCTCGGTGCCGCTGATCGGCGCCGAGACGGAGATGGCGTCAGCCATGGTGCTCCTTGTGCTTGGGGGCACGCCGTGGCCGGTTCCCAGTGGTCGACCACCTCGACGCGATCTCGGCCCACCACGTGGGGCCCGGACCGCGAAGGTGACCGGCGACTGGCAGCCGACGTCCTGGCGTACCGGTCTTGTTCTGTACAACCGCCCGGCCGAGGGCCGGGCGACGCAATGTTCCTTTTCTCCTAGCGGCGGATGCCGAGCCGGCCGATGATCGCCCGGTAGCGCTCGACGTCGTTGTCCCGCACGTAGTCCAGCAGGCGCCGGCGCCGGCCGATGAGCTTCATGAGCCCCCGGCGGGTGTGATGGTCGCCCTTGTGGACCTTCAGATGTTCGGTGAGGTGCGAGATCCGCTCGGTCAGCAGCGCGATCTGGACCTCGGACGAGCCGGTGTCGACGTCGTGCAGCCGGTACTCGGCGATGGTGGCCTGCTTGTCGGGCATGTACGGGCGAACCTCGGAATTTCGTGGGAAAGCCTCGGAGCGTGGCGCCCGCAGGGCACCGCGGTGACCCGGGCCGGAGCAACGCTCTGGGCGGCGGGGACGTGCCCCGACCAGGCGCGAGGATAGCAGGCGGGGGGGGCCGGCGCCCGCCGGCGTGCCCCGGTGGGGGCCCGGCCGGCCCCCCTGGGCAGGACCGATGCGACCCCCCGGGCGCTCAGGGGGCCAGGGCCCCCCGCGCGTCGTCGATGTCCCGGCGCATCTGGGCGATCAGCTCCCCGGTCGAGTCGAAGCGTCGCTCGTCGCGCAGGCGGGCCACGAACGAGACCCGGGCCTGCTCGCCGTAGAGGTCGCCGTCGAAGTCCAATAGGTGGGCCTCGACCAGCGGGGCCGGCGCATCGTCGTAGAAGGTCGGCCGCCGGCCGACCGAGATGGCGGCCGGGTGCTCGGCCCCGTCGGGGCGCTGGTAGCGCCCGGCGTAGACGCCCAGCCCCGGCAGGGCGATGTCGGGGGGAACGTCGACGTTGGCCGTCGGGACCCCGAGCTCGGCCGCCCCGCGGCCGTCGCCGACGACCACCTCGCCCCGGACCTGGTGGGCCCGGCCCAGCAGGGCGGCGGCGGCGGCCACGTCGCCCTGGGCCACCAGGCGCCTGATGCGGGTGGACGAGACCGGCTCGGCCCCCCCGGTCAGGGCCACGCCGTCGACCTCGAAAGCCCCGGCCGCCCCCAGCTCGCGCAGGAGGGCCACGTTGCCCTTGCGGCCGTGACCGAAGTGGAAGTCCTCCCCCACCACCACCAGGCGGGCCCCGAGGGCACCCACGAGGATCTCGGCCACGAACTCGTCGGCCGTCTCGTCGGCCCGGTCCCGGTCGAAGGGCACCACCACCGTCCGGTCGATCCCGCAGGACTCGAGCAGCTCGAGCTTCTGGGCCAGGTCGGTCAGTTGGGGCGGGGCCGACTCGGGCCGGACGACCGTCGCCGGGTGGCGGTCGAAGGTGACGACGGCCGAGACCAGGCCGCGTCGGGCGGCCTGGGCCGACAGCTCGGCCAGGAGGGCCCGGTGTCCGAGGTGGACGCCGTCGTAGGCGCCAATCGTCACCGCCGAGCCCGGACCCGGCGCCGTGGTGTCCTCGGGCCCGAGCACCTGCATCGCGCCCGAGACTAGACGGCGCCGGGTCAATGGGCGCTCAGCACGACGGCGGGACGGATGCGGTCGGTCTCGGTCGCCTCGTAGACGGCGAGCAGCTGGCCCCGCTCGTCGAGGAGGGCGAACGGCCCGTCACCGTCGGCGCCGACCGAGACCCGGTCGAGGGGGAGCCCCCGGGCGATCAGGCGGGCGATCTCGGCGTCGGCCGTCGCCCGGTCGAGGTCCCGGACCGCCTCGGCCGGCGCCAGCAGGTCGGCCGGCCCCAGGTGGGCCACGGTGACCGCCTGGTCGACGCTGAACGAGCCGATCCGGGTCCGCCGCAGGTTGCGGAGGTGGGCCCCGCCGCCGAGCGCCGCCCCGAGATCGGCGGCCAGCGTCCGCACGTAGGTGCCCGACGAGCAGGTCACGGTGATCGGGAACACCCCGGGCTCGCTCGGTGCTCCGACCGAGAACGCATAGACGGTGACCGGCCGAGGGGGCCGCTCGACCTCGAGCCCCTGGCGGGCCAGCTTGTGCAGCGGTCGGCCCCCGATCTTGACCGCCGAGACCATGGGGGGGACCTGCTCGATCTCTCCGGTGAGCGCCGCCGCCGCGGCGCGCACCTGGTCCAGGCCGACCCCGCCCATCTCGAAACGCCCGACCACCGACCCCGACGCGTCGAGGGTGTCGGTGGCCGTCCCGAGGACCACCTCGCCGGTGTACTCCTTGTCCATGGCGCTCAGGAAGCGCAGCAGCCGGGTGGCCCGGCCGAGGCCGACCAGCAGCACCCCGGTGGCGTCGGGGTCGAGGGTACCGGCGTGGCCCACCCGGCGCTGGCCGAAGACCCCGCGGACCGCGGCCACCGCGTCGTGGGAGGTCCAGCCCGGCTCCTTGTCGAGCACCACCAGCCCGGTGGTCACCGCACCGTTGGGCCGGCTCTTCACCCGTGGTCCTCGGCTCCGCCCGCCGGGCCGGGGCGCTCCGGGGGGTCCCCCTCGGTGCCCGGGGCGCGCAGGCGGCGGAGGACCTCTTCGACCCGGGCCCCGGCCGAGACCGCCGGGTCGGCCTCGAAGCGCAGGCGCGGCGTCCGCTTCATCCGGACCTGCCGGCCGACCTCGCGTTGGAGCTGGGCCCGGCGCTCCTCGAGCGACTCTGCGGCGTCCTCGCTCAGGGTCCCGACGTAGACGGTGGCGTGGCGCAGGTCCGCCGACGTCTGCACCGAGGTGACGGTCACCAGCCGGAGCCGCTCGTCGGCGTCGGCCAGCCGCTCGATCTCCTCGGCCACGATCTGGCGCAGCACCTCGTTGACCCGCAGCGCCCTCGGGTACGGTGAGGCCCCGCCCGCCCCGTGCGCTCGATTGTGGCGTCCCGACGGCACCGTCGCCTTCCCGTCGCCTCAGACCCTCGGGATCTCGCGCTCCTCAAAGGTCTCGATGATGTCGCCCTCCTTGAGATCCTGGTAGTCAGAGAGCCCGATCCCGCACTCGAACCCGGCGGCCACCTCACGCGCGTCGTCTTTGAACCGACGCAGCGAGGTGATCGAGCCCTTCCAGATGATGACCCCCTCGCGCAGGAAGCGGACCTTCGAGCCCCGGGTGATGACCCCCTCGCGGACGTAGCAGCCGGCGATCGCCCCCACCCTTGGGATCCGGAAGACCTGGCGGACCTCGGCCTCGCCGGTCACCACCTCTTCGTACTCGGGCGAGAGCATCCCGAGCATCGCCGCCTCGATGTCCTCGAGCAGCTTGTAGATGATCTCGTACGTCCGGATCTCCACGTCGCCGGCCTCGGCCATCTCGCGCGACCGCCGGTCGGGTCGGACGTTGAACCCGATGATGGTGGCGTTGGAGGCCCGGGCCAGCTGGACGTCGTTCTCGGTCACACCGCCGATCCCGCGGTGCACGAAACTGAGCTTGACGTCGTCACGCTCGAGCTTGCGCAGGCTCTCGGTGACGGCCTCCAGCGACCCCTGGACATCGGCCTTCAGCACCAGGTTGAGCGTCGCCGTCTCGCCCCGCTGGATCTGCTCGAAGAGGTCCTCGAGCTTCGCCCCGGTGGCGGCCGAGGCGACCGGGCGGTGGCCCGACAGGCGGAAGCGCTGGGCGCGGGCCTCACCCAGGGTCCGGGCGGTGGCCAGGTCCTTGGCCCCCCGCAACTCGTCGCCGGCCTGAGGGGGCTCTGAGAACCCGAGCACCTGGACCGGCATCGAGGGCAACGCCTCCTTCACGTGGTCGCCGTGGTCGTCGAGGAGGGCCTTGACCTTGCCCCAGGCGGCACCGGCCACCACCGGGTCGCCCACCCGCAGCGTCCCCGCCTGGACGATCACCGTGGCCACCGGACCCCGGCCGGCCTCCAGTTCGGCCTCGAGCACCGCGCCGTGCGCCCGGCCCTCGGGGCTCGCCTCGAGCTCTTCGACCTCGGCCACCAGGGTGATCTGCTCGAGCAGGTCGTCGAGACCGGTCCCCTGGAGGGCCGACACCTGGACCACGATCGTGTCCCCGCCCCAGGCCTCGGGCACGAGGCCCCGTTCGGAGAGCTGTTGGAGGACCCGCTCGGGGTTGGCGTCGGGCCGGTCCATCTTGTTCACGGCCACGATGATCGGGACGTCGGCCGCCTTGGCGTGGTCGATCGCCTCGACGGTCTGGGGCATCACCCCGTCGTCGGCCGCCACCACCAGCACGACGATGTCAGTCACCTCGGCCCCCCGGGCCCGCATGGCGGTGAACGCCTCGTGGCCCGGCGTGTCGATGAACGTGATGAGGTGGTCCTGCCAGGTGACCTGGTAGGCGCCGATGTGCTGGGTGATCCCCCCGGCCTCGCCGGCGACCACGTCGGTGGAGCGGATCCGGTCGAGCAGAAGCGTCTTGCCGTGGTCGACGTGTCCCATCACGGTGACCACCGGCGGGCGGGGGCGCAGGTCCGCCTCGTCGGCGTCCTCTTCGTCCTCGTCCTCGAAGAACTTGGCCAACAGCTCGGCCTCGCGTTCTTCGCCGGGGTCGACCAGGCGGACGTCCGCCGCCAGCTCGGCGGCGAAGAGCTCGATCATGTCGTCACTGAGCGACTGGGTGGCGGTGACCATCTCGCCTTGGAGCAAGAGGAAGCGGATGACGTCGCCGGCCGAGCGGTTGAGCTTGGGGCCGAGATCGCGTGCTGTCGAGCCGCGCTCGACGATCACCTCACCCTCGGGGACCGGGGCCGTCGAGGGCGTGTACGCGGTCAGCTGGGTCGGCTCGAGCTCTTCGAGGTTGCGGCGCCGCCGGCGCGAGCGCCGCTGGGGCGGTCGTCGGCCCGGGAGCCCTCCGCCGCGGCCACCGGGCGGGCCGCCGCCCACCGGCCCACCGCCGCCCGAGCGGCCGCCGAAGCCGCCTCCCCCGCCGACACGCCCGCCGGCGAAGCCACCGCCGGTCCGTGACGGGGGGCCGCCTGAGGGCGCGGGCCGGCCGCCGGATCGTTGGGGGTAGCCCCCCGAACTGGGCGGCCCACCAGGCCGGCTCGGACCGGGGGCGGCGGCTCGGCGCCCACCCATGCCGGGCGGGGGCGGGATGGGCCTCCCGCTCGGGCCCATCGGCGGTCGGACCGGAGGGGGCGGGACCGGGCGGCCCGACGGGCTCATCGGGGGCCGCGACGGTCGGGTCCCGGTGCCCGCGGCGGGCGGGCGGGTCTCGGCCGGTGCTCCCCCGCCGCCGTCGGGAAGGGGGGCGGCCGCGCGCTCGGGGGCGGCCGGCGCCGGTGCGGCGGGGCCGGCGGCCGGGGCCGCCGGAGCCGCCGGGCGCGGTGCGCTATGCGGGGGCGTCGGGGCGGCCGGGGGGGAGGGCGCGGCGGCCGGGCGGGCGGGGGCGGCCGGTGCCCGCTCGGCCGGACGGGCCGGCGCGGGGGTGCCCCGGCTCGAGACCAGCCGGGGCCGTGGGGTCTCGGCCGGTGGCTCTGGGGTCGGCGTTCCGTCGCCCGTCGCCGGGCGCGGCGGGGCGGCGGCCCGCTCCGCCGGTGCTTTCTTGGCCGCTGCCTTCTTGGCCGGTGCCTTCTTGGCCGGGGCAGGCTCCTCGGGCGCCACCGGCCGGCGGAGCCCCTCGGCGTCGGCCTTGCGGCGGACCCGGTCGGCCTGCGCATCCTCGATCGACGAGGAGTGGCTCTTCACCCCGATGCCCAGGGCCACGCAGAGGTCGAGCGCCTCTTTGTTCGTCAGACCGAGCTCACGGCCCAGTTCGTAGACGCGGATCTTCTTGGCCAACTCTTCTCAGTGTCCTTCGCGTTTGCGGCCCCCATGCGGGCGGCCGGGCTCTCCATCCTCGCACATCAGGGCCTTGGTTCCCCCCAAGAGGGCGGCGGAGCGCCCCCGGCGCCCCTGGCCTCGTCGGGCCTCGGACCCGGGGCACCGAGGCCCGGGTCGGTGCGCAGCCGCTCGGTGGCGCCGTCGGCCACCGGGCCCCGCAGGGCCCGGTCGAAGGCCCGGCGGCGGGCCGCCCGGTCCAGGCAGGCCGCCGACCCCCGGCAGAGCCAGGCGCCGCGCCCGGGGTCATCCCGGCTGACCCTGAGGGTCCCGTCGGGTGCCCGAGTCACCCGGACCAGCTCGTCGACCGGCGCCGTGCGGCGACACCCGACGCAGGTCCGGCGCGGGCCTATGCGCCGTCCCCCTCGCCCGACTGGACGGCCTCGGCCGGGGCCGGCTCCGGGGCCATCCCTTGATCCTGGGCGGCCGCGGTGTCGTCGGCGCCGTCCGCCGGCGGCGCCGCGGCGTCGCCTTCGGACTGCTCCTCGGCCTGGTGTGACCACTCCGTGGCCGAAATGGCGGCCCCGCCCTCGGCCGGCTTCCACACCATCTCGCCGGCCTCGTTCTCGACCCACTCGCCCTCGGCCCACTCCTGGCCGGCGTAGCCGGACTCCTCCTCGGCCAGTTGGGTCTCGCTCTTGATGTCGATCCGCCAACCGGTCAGCCGGGCCGCCAGCCGGGCGTTCTGGCCCTCCTTGCCGATGGCTAACGAGAGCTGGTAGTCGCTGACCACGACGGTGGCCGTCCCGGTCTCGTCGTCCAGGCGGACCTCGCGGACCCGGGCCGGGGCCAGGGCGTTTTGGATCAGCTCCACCGGATCGTCGGAAAAGGGCACCACGTCGACCCGCTCGCCGCGCAGCTCGTTGGTGACCATGCGGACCCGCGACCCCCGGGCCCCGACGCACGCCCCGACCGGGTCGACGTTGGGGTCGTTCGACCACACGGCGATCTTCGTGCGGTGCCCGGGCTCGCGGGCCGCCGCCTTGATCTCCACCACCCCCGAGGAGATCTCGGGGACCTCGAGCTCGAAGAGCCGCTTGATGAGGCCCGGGTGGGTGCGGCTGACCACGATCTGGGGACCCTTGGTGGTCTTGCGGACCTCGACGATGTAGGCCTTCAGCCGGGCGCCGTGCTCGTAGCGCTCGTAGGAGACCTGCTCGGCCTGGGGCAGCAGCGCCTCCACCTTGCCCAGGTCGAGCAGGGTGTAGCGGTTGTCGGTCTGCTGGACGATGCCGGTCACGATGTCGCCCTCGCGCCCGGCGTACTCGTCGTACTTCATGTCGCGCTCGACCTCGCGGATGCGCTGCAAGATGACCTGCTTGGCCGTCTGGGCGGCGATCCGGCCGAAGTCGTCGGGGGTGTCGTCCCACTCGTTGACGACGTTGCCGTCCTCGTCGAGCTCCTGGCCGTAGACCCGGATTTCGCCCGAGTCCGGGTCGATGGTGACCACGGCCTCTTCGGCCGCGTCGGGACGACGCTTGTAGGCGGCGACCAGCGCGTTGGCCAGCGCGTCCAACAGGGTCTCCACCGAGATGCCCTTGTCCCGGGCGATCTGGCCGAGCGCGTCGAGGAACTCGAAGTTCGTCTTGCTCATGGCGTCGTGACCCTCTCTGTCTGCGCGTTCTTCTTGACCCGGGAGCCGTTGCCCCCCGGCTTGGCCGTGGCCCCCCCGCTCCGCCGGGGGGCCGGGCCCCACTCGAAGACGGTGCGGGCCCGCTCCACCTCGTCGTAGCCGAGCCGGGCCGAGCCACCGGGCACCTCGGGTCCCTCCACCACGATGCCGGTGGCGTCGGCCTCGGCCAGACGGCCGAGCAGTCGGCGGACCCCGGCGGTGCCGGGCACCGTGCGCACCGAGACGGTCTCTCCGAGCGCCCGCGCGAAGTGGGCCGGCGTCCGCAGGCGCCGCTCCACCCCGGGGCTGGACACCTCGAGGGTGTAGCGCCCCGGGATCGGGTCGAGCTCGTCGAGGGCGGCCGAGACGGCCCGGTTGACCTGGGCCAGGGCGTCGAGATCGACCCCGCCCTCACGGTCGACGGTCACCCGGACCGCCCCGGAGCGGACCTCGAGATCGACGAGATCGAGACCCGAGGCGGCGAGGATCGGCGACAGCGCGTCGTACAGCGCATCGGACACTGCCGTCACCTCCTCTCCGACCCTTCGTCGACCTGCGATTCGCCCCTTCCGTGCGGCCGGCCAGCGCCCCTTGAGCGGACGCCGGCCTGCCCGACCACCCGACCCGTCCGGACCCAAAATGAAAGCGTGGGCGCCAGCCCACGCTTTCCAGGGTCCTGCTACAAACCGGACAGCACCGGAATTATAGCAATTCCGCACCCCATCGGAGACGGTGGTGGGCGGGGCTCAGTACGAGCGGCCCACCACGGCCACCAGCCCGGCCTCGTCCTCGTCGTTCCCGGCCAGACTGCCGTCGGCCCGCTGCAGGCACCGCACGCTGAGGCCCTCGGCGCCGAGCCGGTCCTCGCCCGTGGGCCCGACGGACGACCACGCCAGCCGGGCGAACCCGCGCCCCCCGGCCTCGAGTGCCTCGTCGACGCCGCTCACCTCGACGGTGCCGGACCGGAGCGAGGCTGAGGCCTCGTCCCACAGGGCGGCGGCCACCGTGGCCAGGGCCGCCGAGGCCCGCCCGGCGACCTGGGCCACCGGCACCGTCGACTTGGCCCGGTCGTGGCGGGTGACCACCGTGGCGTGGCCCTCGGCGAGGTCCCGGGGGCCGAGTTCGACCCGGACCGGCACACCCTTCAGCTCCCAGTCCACCGACCGCCGCCCGAAGCCGGTGTCGGTGCGGTCGTCGACGCGCACCCGGTGGCCCGCCGCCGCCAACTCGTCGGCCACCGCGGCGGCCACCGGCCGGACCTCGGGATCGTCGCGCACCACCACGACGACCACCTCTGTGGGGGCCAGGGCCGGCGGCAGGCGCAGGCCGTAGTCGTCGCCGTGGGCCATCACGACCGCCCCGAGCAACCGGGTCGACACCCCCCACGACGTCTGCCAGACGTAGCGCTGGGTCCCCTCCTCGTCGGAGAACTGGATGCCGAAGGCCTTGGCGAAGTTCTGCCCCAGCTCGTGGCTGGTGCCCATCTGCAGCGCCTTGCCGTCACCCATCATCCCCTCGCACGTCCAGGTCCGGGTGGCCCCGGCGAAGCGCTCCCGGGCTGTCTTGTGCCCGGCGACCACCGGCACCGAGGCCACCCCTTCCATGGTCGACAGGTAGACGTCGCGCAGGATCTGCAGGGCATAGGAGCGGGCGTCGGACTCGGTGGCATGGGCGGTGTGGCCCTCTTGCCAGAGGAACTCGGTCGTTCGGAGCAGGAGCCGGGGCCGCAGCTCCCAACGGACCACGTTGGCCCACTGGTTGATCAGGAGCGGCAGGTCGCGATGGCTCTGGACCCACTTGGCGAAGTAGCTGTTGACGACCGTCTCGCTGGTCGGGCGGACCACCACCGGTTCGTCGAGATCTTTGCCCCCGGCGTGGGTCACCACGGCCAGCTCTGGGCTGAACCCCTCCACGTGCTCGGCCTCCAGGCGCAAGAAGGCCTCGGGAATGAACAGCGGGAAGTAGGCGTTCTCGGCCCCGGCCGCCTTGATCCGCTCGTCGAGCGCCGCCTGCAGACGTTCCCAGATCGCATAGCCCCAGGGCCGGATGACCATCGTGCCCCGGACCGGCCCGTTTTCGGCCAGTTCGGCCCGGGCCACCACCTCTTGGTACCAGCGGGGGAAGTCGGTGGCCCGCGGCGTGAGCCCACCCTTCGACGCCGGTGCCCGCTCGGCATCGGGGGCGCTCGTCATGGCCGGTCAGGCTACCGGTTGCGCGGCGGTCCACCCGACGGGGGGCGGCGCCGGTCGGCCGGCGGCAGCGCTCAGCCGCGCGGCGTCTCGCCGAAGCGGTCGCGGATGTGGGCGATCTTGACCCCGGTGGCGTTGGGGTCGGACCCGCTCTCTTCGAGCAGCTCGCGCCGGTCGGCGGCCGCCTCAGCCTCGGCCGAGCGGTCGGCGGCGGCCAGCCGGGCCTCGACCCCCTCGGCCACCAGCTTCTCGGCCTCGGCCACCAGGGCCTCGACCATCTCGTCCTCGGGGACGACCCGGACGATCTTGCCCTTGATGAACAGGTGGCCCTTGGCCTTTCCCGCCGCGATCCCGAGGTCCGCCTCGCGGGCCTCACCGGGGCCGTTCACCACGCAGCCCATGACCGCCACCTGGATCGCCAGGTTGCGGTCCTCGAGCGCCTCTTGGGCCGACTTGGCGACGGCGATCACGTCGACCTGGGCCCGGCCGCACGACGGGCAGGCGATCAAGTCGAGGCCCCTGCGCTCACGCAGTCCCAGGGACTCGAGGAGCTGGCGCCCGGCCCGGGCTTCTTCGACCGGGTCGGCGGTGAGCGAGTAGCGGATGGTGTCACCGATGCCCTCGGCCAGCAGAGTACCGATGCCGGCGGTCCCTTTGATCAGCCCCGCCGGAGGCGGGCCGGCCTCGGTCACCCCGAGGTGCAGGGGGTGGTCGAAGGTCTCCGAGGCCAGCCGGTAGGCGGCAATCATCAGGGCCACCGACGACGCCTTGACCGAGATCTTGACGTCGGTGAAGTCGACCTCTTCGAAATAGGCCAGCTCCATGCGGGCCGACTCGACCAGGGCCTCGGGGGTGGCCCCGCCGAAGCGCTTGTAGAGGTCCGGGTGCAGCGACCCGGCGTTGACCCCGATGCGGATGGGGACGCCCCGGTCCCGGGCCTCGGCCGCCACCTCTTTGATCTCGGCCTCCTTGCGCAGGTTCCCCGGGTTGAGCCGCAGCCCCTGGACCCCGGCCTCCAGCGCGGCCAGGGCCATCTCGTGGTGGAAGTGGATGTCGGCCACGATCGGTACCGGCGAACGGGGGACGATCTGGGCCAGCCCCTCGGCCGCCGCCTCCTCGTTGCAGGTGCACCGGACGATGTCGGCCCCCGCGGCGGCAAGCGCGTAGATCTGGGCCAGGGTCCCTTCGACGTCGGCCGTCTTGGTGGTGGTCATGGACTGGATCGACACCGGGGCCCCCCCGCCGACGGCCACGCCGCCCAGGTGGATCTGGCGGGTCATGCGCCGCGGGGTCACGAGCCCGCCGGACTGGTCCATGCCCCCATTCTGCCGTGCCGGGGGCCCGGCGGTGCCGGGCCGGGACCGCTCAGTGGAACAGCTGGGCCGGATGGGCGATGTCCAAGAAGACGGCCGAGACCGTGATCAGGATCAGAAAGGCCATGAAGGCGTAGGCCACCGGGAGCAGCTTGGTCACGTCGGCCCGGTAGTAGGGGCGGCCCTTCCGGGTCCGCACCCGCTCGTAGAGGGCGATCGCCACGTGGCCGCCGTCGAGGGGGAGCATCGGGAGCATGTTGAGGATGGCGAAGCCGATGTTGATGGCGATCAGGATCTCGATCACGTCGATGAAACCCTGCTGCTGGGCCTGGATGGTGGCCCGCCCGATGCCGATGAGCGACATCGGCCGGTCCGAGCCCTGCGGGTTCTCGGCCGAGGCCTGGCCGGCCTTGGAGTTGGTCACCTCGGTGAAGAAGTTGGAGAGTCCGTGCGGTGAGAAGAAGTGCCCGAGCCCGGCCACGGTGGCTGAGCCGACCCGGACCACGTCGATCACGCTGGTGCCGACGGCGCGCAGCGGACCCTCAGGGCTGTAGACCGACCCCTGCATGATCCCGACGATCCCGTTGCTGTGATCCGCCGGCGTCCGGTAAGGCGTGCCGTCGACGACGATGCGGGTGCCGTTGACCGGCGTGAGCACCTTGGTGATCGTCCGGCCGTCGCGCTCGATGCCCAAGGTGACCGGCTTGCCCACCGAGTGGCCGACCGTGTTCTCGAACTGGTCGGGATTGGTGAGCGGATGGCCGTTCACCGACACGATGACATCCCCGGCCTCGAGCCCGGCGGCGGCGGCCGGGCTCACCACCCCCTTGGGGAAGGCACTGAGCGAGGCCACCTTGACCTGGGAGGTCGGCACCCCGATGGCCACCACGGCCACGTAGGCCAGGGCCAGGGCGATCAGGATGTGCATGATCGAGCCGGCCGAGGCCACGAGCACCCGGTTGCGGACCGGCTGCTGGCGGTAGGTGCGCGGTTCGTCGTCTGGGTGGATCTCCTCGAGGCTCGACATCCCGGGGATCTTCACGTAGCCCCCGGCGGGGATCGCCTTTACCCCGTACTCGGTCTCCCCCTTGCGCACCGACCAGAGCTTGGGGCCGAACCCCACGAAGTACTCGGTGACCTTCATCCCGCTCCACTTGGCCGTGGCGAAGTGGCCGAGCTCGTGGAGCATCACGATCACCACCAGGGCCACGATGAAGAAGAGCAACGGGCCGGCCCCGAGGAAGAGGAACACGGCCACCACCAGGGCCAGCACCGCTAGTAGGCGGACGAGGGCCCACGCCCCAGAGCCGCTTGTCTCGGGGGCCGGCGGGCCGGACCCCTCGTCGGGCGCGCCGGCGGGACCAGGCGCGCCCGCCCCAGTGCGTTGGACGTCGACGGCCGCCATGGCTGAGCCAACGCCCCGGCCCGCCCCCCCATTCCAGGAGGCGCCGCCCGCCGTCACGCCGCCTCCCGGGCCCTGACGACCGCGGCCTCTGCCTCGATACGGGCCAGCCGGTCGGCCTCCAGCACGGCGTCGACCGAGTCGATGGGGTCGTCCTTGCACCGGTCCAGGGTCTCTTCGACCACCCGGGCGATACCCAGCCACCCGAGATGCCCGCCCAAGAAGGCGGCCACCGCCACCTCGTTGGCCGCGTTGAGCCACGCCGGCGCCGAGCCGCCGGTCCGGCCGGCCCGGTAGGCCAGGTCGAGGCAGGCGAACACCGCCCGGTCCGGCGGCTCGAAGGTGAGCGACAACGGGGCCGACCAGTCGAGGGCGCCGTAGGGGGTCGACAGCCGCTCGGGCCAGCCCATGGCGTAGCCGATGGCCAGGCGCATGTCGGGCCGGGAGAGCTGGGCGATCGTCGCCCCGTCGACCAGCTCCACCATGGAGTGCACGATCGACTGGGGGTGGACGACGACGTCGATGCGCTCGTAGGGGATTGCAAACAGTTCGTGGGCCTCGATCACCTCGAGCCCCTTGTTCATCAGGGTCGACGAGTCGATGGTGATCTTGGGCCCCATGCTCCAGGTGGGGTGGGCCAGGGCGTCGTCGACGCCGACCGATGCCAGCTCGACCGGACTCCGCCCCCGGAACGGTCCCCCCGACGCGGTGACCAAGAGCCGGCGGACCACCGACGGGTCGAGGGCGGCCCCCCGCGTCGAGGCGGCGGACAGGCACTGGTGGATGGCGCAGTGCTCGGAGTCGACGGGAAGGATCTCGGCCCCCGGCGTCCGCCGGGCCCGTTGGACCACCGGCGCCCCGGCGATCAGGGACTCCTTGTTGGCCAGGGCCAGCCGGCGACCGGCCCCGAGCGCGGCGAGGGTGACCGGCAGGCCGGCGAAGCCGACCACGCCGTTCACCACCACCTGGGCGGCCACCGCGGCCGCTCGGAGCCCGTCGGGGCCGGCGACGACCTCGGTCCCGGAGGGCACCCTGGCGGCCAGCTCGGCCGCCAGGGTCGGCTCCCCGATGGCGACCAGCCCGGGACGGAACCTCTCGGCCTGCTCGACCAGCAGGTCGACCGAGCGGTTGGCACCCAGGGCCACCACGCTGAAACGCTCTGGATCGGCCCCCACGACCTCGAGGGCCTGGGTCCCGATCGAGCCCGTCGACCCGACCACACTCACCGTTGTCGCGGCCACCGGCTACCTCGCGTGTCGACCTGTGTCCCTGCCTTCAGCATGCCACCGGGTCCCCGCCGGCCGGCTGTCACCCCAGGTGAACGGCCTTCACCAGGTAGTACGTGGCCGGGAGCACGAAGAGCAGCCCGTCGAGGCGGTCGAGCAGCCCGCCGTGGCCGGGCAGGATGCGGCCCATGTCCTTCAGGCCGAGGCCACGCTTGACCAGCGACTCGCCGAGATCGCCGATCGGGCTGACGACCGCCACCACGAGGCCCAGGGCCGCCGCCTTGCCCAGCGTCCACGGCGAGATGAAGTGGACGATGATCACCGAGGCCAGCACCGCGGCGACCGCCCCCCCGACGCATCCCTCCCAGGTCTTGTTCGGGCTGATCGAGGGGGCCAAGGGGTGGCGTCCAATCCACGCACCGACGGCCAGGGCCCCGATGTCGTAGGCGACGGCGGCGATGATCGCCCCGAGGAGGAAGGCGATCCCGTGGCGGTCCGGGAACAGGGTCGGGTTCAACAGCAGTGCCGCGAACGAGGCGAACACCCCGATCCAGCAGAAGACGAAGACCGTGGCCGCCGTGCTCTGCACGGGATCGGGGACCTTTTCGACCCCGACGATGTGCCACAGCAGGGTGAAGGCGATCACCAGCACGATCACCAGCGGCAGCGCCTCGAGCCCCTTGTTGTAGGTGGCGATCATCAGCGAGACCGTGGCCACGATGCCGAGCAGGGTCGCCGGGTGGTAGCCGGCCTTACGGAAGGCTGCGTAGGCCTCGATCACGGCCAGGGCGGCCAGCACGGTGATCAGGGTGACAGAGGCCACGGTGCCGAGCTTGAAGCAGATCAGGGCGATCACCCCGATGGCCACGCCGCTCACCACGGCCGCCTGGAGGTCCCGGCCGCTCCGGGCCTCCACCGGCGGTTCGGGCGGTCGCAGCCCGCCGCCTGGACGGGGCCGGGGCACGGCCCGGCGCGGCGCGGGGGCGGGTTCGGGGGCCGGGGGCACGCTCCGGCGGACCCGGCCGCTCGGCCGGGGGTCCTCGCCGCCCTCGTCGGGGCTGAGCGGCACTGGCCGGGCGGGGGCCGGCTTGGACCCGTTGCGCCGACGGCCCGAACTGGTGCGCCGTCGGCGGGGCTCGACCCCGGTCCCCGCACTCGAGGCGCCGACCGCCATCGTCGTCGTCGCGTCGTCGGCCAAGCCGGGGCCCTCGGCCGGACCCGGAACCGCCGGCCGCGTGGCCACCCCGTCGACGTCGGGCACCACGACCCGGTCGGACTCGGCATCCGGCCCAGCGGTTCCGACCGGGCCGTCCTCATCGGAGGGACCGGCGGCGGGGACCGTGGCCGATTCGGCGGGTTCGGCGTCGCGCGGGGCCGGCGCGCCGTCGGCGCCGCCGAGGACCCGGACGGCGGGGACGATCATCGTGTCCTGGTCGTCGTGGCGGTTGATGTCACCGGCGGCGCCGGGGTCGGCGGGCGCAGCCGGGCCGCCCGGTGCCGACACCTCGTCGTGCTCGGCGCCGGGGAGGTCGAAGCTCCACGGTTGGCGGTCCGACTGACCAGAGTCGTCGAGCGAACCCAGGCGCGACTCGTCTTGGGCCAGCATGGAGGGCTCGAAGGTCTCCTCGTGGGCCTCCCAGTCGGTGTGCTCCTCACGCCATGTCGGTGCCGGCATGGTCGACCAGCGGTCGGCCGCGTCGTTGCCGGTTCCTCCGGTGTCGCGGGCGAGCACCGCCGGCACCTCGCCGGTCGGGGCCTCGGTCCAGTGCGGGAGGTCCGGGAGCGGCTCGAAGGTGGCGGGTGCCGCGTCCTCGGGGCCCAGGGCGCTGAGAGGGGCGCCGGTGAGCGGGAGGAACGGCTCCTCGTCGCCCGGGCGGGGCGGCGCCGAGCCGGCGGGGGCCGGGGTGGCCCCACCCTCGGGCAACGGGGTGCCAAGCGTCTCGGGAGCCGCCGGGGGGGCGGAGTCGGGTTGGTCCTCGGCCTCGCCCGGGGTCCCCGCAGCGACCGGCTCGGCACCGACGATCCGCACCCGCCCGGACCGCAGCACCGGTGGGTCCTGTTCGTTCCCGCTGTCGTCGCGCTCGTCGTCCATGGTCATCCCATCAGACCTCGAGGAGCTCCCGCTCCTTGTGCGAGAGGAGCTGGTCGATTCCTTGCACCTGCTCGTGGGTCAACTTCTCGAGCTCCTTCTCCACCCGCTCGAGATCGTCGGAGGACAGTGAGCCCTCCTTCTCCAGCGCTTCGAGCTCATGACGCGACGCCCGGCGAACGTTGCGCACCGCGACCCGTGCCTCTTCGGCCTTGTGGCGCACGACCTTCACCAGCTCCTTGCGCCGCTCCTCGGTGAGCGGTGGGAACGACAGTCGGATCACGGTTCCGTCGTTGGTCGGGTTGATGCCCAGGTCCGACGACTGGATCGCCTTCTCGATGGCCCCGAGCGAACTCTTGTCGTAGGGGGAGATCACCAGCATCATGGCGTCGGGCACGCTGAAGCCGGCGAGTTGGCGCAGCGGGACCTGCTGACCGTAGTACTCGACGACCAACGCCTCGACCAGCGCCGGCGCCGCCCGGCCGGTCCGGACGTTGGCGAACTCGCTGCGGACGTGGACGGTGGCCTTGACCATCTTCTCCCGGGCTTCCTCGAGCGCCACCGCGGCGAGCTCGTCGTCGCTCATCGGACCAGCGTACCGATCTGTTCGCCGCTGAGCGCACGGCGCAGGTTCCCCGGCTCCATCAGGTCGAAAACCAGGATCGGGAGGCGGTTGTCCTTGCAGAACGTGATGGCCGTGAGGTCCATCACCCGCAGGTCCTTGGCGATCACCTCCATGAAGGCGACCTCCTCGTAGCGGGTGGCGGACGGGTCCAGCTTTGGATCGGCGCTGTAGACCCCGTCGACCCCCCCGTGGGTGCCCTTGAGGAGCAGCTGGGCCTCGATCTCGGCCGCCCGCAGAGCCGCCGAGGTGTCGGTGGTGAAGAACGGGTTGCCCATTCCGGCAGCGAACACCACCACCCGGTCCTTCTCGAGGTGGCGGATGGCCCGGCGCCGAATGTAGGGCTCGGCCACTTCGGCCATCTGCACCGCCGTCAGCACCCGGGTCGGTTGGCCGTGGTGTTCGAGCGCATCTTGCAGGGCCAGGGCGTTGATCACCGTCCCGAGCATCCCCATGGTGTCCGACGTTGCCCGGTCCATCCCGGCTCCCGCGCCCGTCGTGCCGCGCCAGATGTTGCCGCCACCCACCATCACCGCCAGTTGGAGGTCGAGCTCGCCTCGGGCCTCGGCGATCTCCCCGGCCAGGCGCTCGACCACGGTGGCGTCGATCGTCTCGTCCGACGCCGAGGAGGCGAGGGCCTCCCCGGACATCTTGAGCACGATGCGTCGCGGTTCACCCACGCCCCGGCCCCTCCCCTCTGTGTGGCGGCCCGATGCTCAGGAGCCGATGACGATCTGGGCGAACTTGACCACCTCGGCGCCGGCCGAATCGAGCATCCCGGCGATGGTCTGCTTCTCGTCCCGGGCGAAGTTCTGCTCCAGCAGGCACCGCTCCTTGAACCAACCGTTCATCCGCCCCTCGACGATCTTGGGCAGGGCGTTCTCCGGCTTGCCCTCGTTGCGGCTGATCTCTTCGACCGTCGCCCGCTCGGCCGCAACCTCTCCCTCGGGCACGTCCTCGCGCCGCAGGTAGGTCGGCTTGGCAAAGGCGATGTGCAGGGCGACGTCGTGCGCCAGGTCCTGCCCGCCGCCGCCGAGGAGGACGAGCACCCCGTTGACCCCCCGACCGGCCTGCTGGTGGAGGTAGGTGTCGAGCACCTGGCCCTCGGTCGCCTCGAAGCGAACTGTCCGGCCCAGTGAGATGTTCTCCTTGAGGGTCGTGCGCAGGTGGTCGATCTCGTCCTGACGCTCGGAGCCCGCCTGCTCCCCCTTGGCCGCCACCAGCGACGCCAGCTCGTCGGCCAAGGAGACGAACTCGGCCGCCTTGGCCACGAAGTCGGTCTCGCAGCGCAGCTCCACCATGGCGGCGACCGATCCCTCCCGGACGACGGCCACGGCGCCTTGGGACGCTTCACGGTCGGCACGCTTGGCCGCACCGGCCAGGCCCTGGACCCGGAGCCACTGGGTCGCCTCGTCGATGTCGCCATCGTTCTCTTCGAGGGCCCGCTTGGCGTCGAGCATCCCGACCCCGGTCGCCTGGCGCAGCGCCTGCACATCCTTTGCGGTGAAGGCCATGATCAGGCCTCCGCCGCGAGGGCGACCGAACTGTCGGCCGGTGGGGTGCCGCCGGCTGGGCTATCGGCCGGTGGGGTGTCGCCGGCTGGGCTGTCGGCCGGTGGGGTGTCGCCGGCTGGGGTGGCGCCCGACGGGGCCGGCGAGTCGGCTACCTCGCCGGCCGGCGGTGACGGCGGGGTGCCGGGCTCGGCGCTCGCCGGGGCGGGCGGCGCCGCCGGTGCCCCCGCGCCGGGCGCGGCCGGCGGCCGCTGGCGCGACGGGGCCGGCCCGGTGGGCGGGGCGTCCGGGGTCTCCCGGGGCTTGGGCGGTGGGCGGTGCTGGGCGACCCAGCGGCCCTCGGCCACCGCGTCGGCCACCACCCGGCACATCAGGGTGCCCGACCGGATGGCGTCGTCGTTGCCCGGGATCACATACTCGATCACATCGGGGTCGCAGTTCGTGTCGACCACGGCCACCACCGGCATCCCGAGCTTGTTGGCCTCGGTGACTGCGATGTGCTCCTTCTTCGTGTCGATGACGAAAATGGCGTCGGGCAACTTGTCGAGGCCGCTGATCCCACCGAGGTTCCGGCTCAGCTTCTCGAGCTCGCGGACGTGGCGAAGCGCCTCCTTCTTGGGCATGGCCTCGAAGTCGCCGGCCGCCTGCATGGCCCGGAGCTCCTGCATGCGCTTGACCCGCGACGACACAGTGGCGAAGTTGGTCAGCATGCCGCCCAGCCACCGTTGGTTCACATAGGGCATGCCACAAGCCTCGGCGTACTCGGACACCGGGCCCTGGGTCTGCTTCTTCGTGCCCACGAACAGCACCGTCCCTCCCCCGGCCACCAGGTCGCGGATGAAGCTGTAGGCGTGATCGATCCCGTCGAGCGTCTTGCGGAGATCGATCAGGTAGATCCCGTTGCGCTCGCCGAGGATGTAGCGGCGCATCTTGGGGTTCCATCGGCGCGGTCTGGTGGCCGAAATGCACCCCGGCGTCCAGCAGCTGTCGCATGGTGACGACGGCCATAGATGTGTTCCTCCAGTCGGTTGCCAACCCCGAGCGCAGCACCTCTCGAAGGAGGCGACCGTGGAACGCGCCCGGGTGCGTGCTCCTAGGTGTGAGCCCCACCGGACGGCGGGGCACCGCGAGGATAGTCGCTCCCCTGCGCGGCGGCCACCTCGAGGACCAGCTCAGGGCGGCAACCGGCCACCCGGTGGGGCCCTGACCGGTCGGCTCAGGCCCTCGGGTGGGTCCCCTCGTAGACCCTGACCAGCCGCTCTTTGCTCACGTGGGTGTAGATCTGGGTGGTCTGGAGGCTGGCGTGGCCCAAGAGCTCCTGGACCACCCGCAGGTCGGCCCCCCCGTCGAGCAGGTGGGTGGCGAAGCTGTGCCGCAGGGCGTGGGGGTGGGTCGGGACCGGCGACCGACGGTCGAGGACCCGGCGGACGTCCCTCGGGCCCATCCGGTTCCCCCGGCGGTTCAAGAAGACCGCCTGATCGGGGCTCTGGGGGCCGGCCAGCACCTGACGCCCCTCGGCCAGCCACACACCGAGGGTGGCCACGCTGCGGTCGTGGATGGGCACCCGGCGCTCCTTGTCGCCCTTGCCCCGCACCGTGACCGTCCGCCCGCCGAGGTCCACCCCGGCCCGGTCGAGCGAGCAGAGCTCGGCCACCCGCAGCCCGGCGGCGTAGAGCAGCTCGAGCAGGGCGTCGTCGCGCCGGGCCAGGGCCACCTCGAGCACCGAGGCGCCGGCGGCGGGTGACCGGGCCGGCTCGAGGAGCGCTGCGAGCTCGGCGGCCGAGAGCACCGTCGGGAGTCGGCCCCTGGCCGAGGGGGCCGAGAGCCGGCGGGCCGGGTCAGAACTCGACAGCCCCCGGCGCTGGCACCAGGCGAAGTACGCTCGCAGGGCCGCCGCCTTGCGGGCGATGGTGGCCCGGGCGTAGCGCCTGGTCCCGAGGTAGGCGAGGTAGCGCCGGAGCAGGATCCTGGTGACGTCGGTCGGCCCGGTGCACCCGCCGCGTTCGGCCCACGAGCAGAACGACGCCAGGTCGGCCCGATAGGCCCGGGCGGTCGCCGCCGGACGCGGGGCCAGCCACGCCCCGAAGGCGGCCAGCTCCCAGGCCGGGGAGACCCCGGCGCCCCCGGCGCCTCCGGTGGTCCCGGGGTCGCCCGGGGCCCCTCGGGCTCGCTGGTCAGCCATGACCCACGGTACCGCCCGGCACCCCGCGGCCCGGGGAACGCCCATGTCACAGGAGTGCAACCGGGCCGTCACACCGTGCCGGCCCGCCGTCATCACCACGGCCGGCCGGCCACAGGCCACCGACCGGGGGACCCGCTCCCGGCCGCCCCTTTGGATCCGACTCGTCGCGGTAACGTGACCGCAACCGAGGGCGCCGTCGGCGGCTCCGGGGGGACTATTCGGTGACAGGGGAGGACGACGTGGCTGGTTCGATCGACCGAAGGGCGTTCCTCGCCCGCAGTGCGGCCACCGCGGCGGGGGTGGTCGCGGCCGGCGCGGCGGGCGACGCGCTGCTCGGCGGCGGTGACGCCTTCGCCATCGGGACCAACGGGCCCGGCCGCAACGGGGTCAGCGTGCAGAAGCCGGTCAAGGGCGGGAGCCTGATCTTCGGGGTCGACGCCGAGGAGCAGGGCTTCAACCCGACGACTGCCCGCTTCGACGAGGTGGGCGTCATGTACGCCCGTACCGTCTTCGACCCGCTCACCATCATCTTGCCCAACGGGAGCTGGGCCCCCTATCTCGCCCAGTCGGTCGTCCCGAACGCCACCTACAGCTCCTGGACCATCAACCTGCGCCCCGGGGTCATGTTCCACGACGGGACGCCGCTCAACGGTGCCGCCCTGCTCATGAACTTCGAGGCGCACCTCCACTCGCTGCTGGTCGGCCCCGTGCTCCAGCCGGTCGTCGTGAACTTCACCCAGACCGGGCCCCTCGCGGTGACGATGAACCTCAAGCAGCCCTGGATCCCCTTCCCCTACTACCTGGCCGGGGGGATCGGCGGGCAGATCGCCTACCCGATGGCACCGTCCATGATCAACGCCCCCAACGGGGGGACCGACAACCCGGTCGGCACCGGCCCCTTCAAGTTCACCGAGTGGATCCCCAACGACCACTTCACGGCGACCGCCAACCCGAACTACTGGCGGCCGGGCCTCCCCTACCTGCACCAGGTCACCTACAAGCCCATCCCCGACGACACGGCCCGCTCGGAGGCCCTGCAGTCGGGGACCATCGACATGATGATCACCGACACTCCCCAAGAGATCGTGCTCTACCGGGGAAACCACCAGTGGTCCTACGTCGACGACAGCGGGCCGGTCGTGGGCGAGGCGGACATGAACTGCGTACAGCTCAACCTGGCCGTCGCCCCGTTCAACAACCCGACGGTCCGCCTGGCCATGGCCAAGGCCATCAGTTCACCCGCCTACTCGCGGATCATCGACATCGGGGTCAACCCACCCTCGACCGGCCTGTTCAGCCCGGGCACCCCCTACTACTCCAAGACCGGCTTCCCGACCTACGACCCGGCCGGGGCCAAGAAACTCGTCCAGCAGGTCCAGCAGCAGTCCGGCAAGCCGATCTCGTTCACCCTGGGGACGACCAACAGCCCGTCGGCCATCCGGGGCCAGACCTACCTGGCCCAGCAGTTCAAGCAGGTGGGGATGGTCGTGAGCACCACCGTCGTGGAGCAGAACGACTACATCGACAACGCCCTGGTCGGAAAGTTCCAGGCCTACACCTGGCGCCAGTTCGGGGCGGTGAACCCGGACCTCAACTACATCTTCTGGAGCACAACCACCTACAACGCCAACGGCCTGTCCATCAACATGGCCCGCAACAACGACCCCCGGGTGGAGGCGGCCCTCCAGGTCGGCCGGACCAGCACCAACCCCCAGGCCCGCGTCGCCGCCTACCAGAGCGTCAACCAGTACCTGGCCCAGGACCTCCCCTACCTGTGGAACGACAGGGCCACCTGGGCGGTCATCGCCTACCCCAAGGTGCAGAACTTCAATAACCCCACCACTCCGTCGGGTCAGAAGGCCTATGGCATGATCGGCGGGTCGGTCTGGACGACCCAGATCTGGAAGACCAGCTAGGGAGGCGGCCGCGGCGGCCGCCGATCCGGCCCCTTCCAGCCCGGGTCGGCCGAGCCCGGTCGAGCCGGGACGCAAGGTGGACGGAGCAGGATGAGCAGTCGGATCCTGGTAGTCGAGGACGACGAGCGGATCCGATCGTCCATGCGGCTGGCGCTCGAGGGGGAGGGCTACGACGTCGACGAGGCGGCGAGTGGCGAGGACGCCCTCGACCACTTCGCCGCCCAGGCCCCCGACGTCACCCTGATCGACCTCATGCTGCCCGGCATGGACGGCTTCGAGTGCTGCCGAGCCCTGCGTCGGCAGAGCGCGGTCCCCATCATCATCGTCACCGCCCGCACCGACACCCACGACGTGGTGGCCGGCCTCGAGGCCGGGGCCGACGACTACGTCACCAAGCCCTTCGTGGCCAAAGAGCTCGGGGCACGCATCCGGGCCCTGCTCCGCCGGGCCCGGCCGGCCGAGGACGAGCCCACCGTGCTGTCGTTCGGTGACATGGAGCTCCTGCCCGACGAGGGGCTGCTCCGTCGCAAGGACGGCACCGAGGTCCACTGCACCCGGACCGAGTTCCGCCTCCTGTGCGAGTTGGCTGCCAACCCGAACAAGGTCTTGAGCCGCGAGCAGCTGCTCGACCGGGTCTGGGGGTACGACTACTTCGGGGACGGCCGCCTGGTCGACGTCCACATCCGGCGGCTGCGCACCAAGGTCGAACCGGACCCCGCCCTCCCGCGCCACATCCTGACCGTGCGGGGCATGGGCTACAAGCTGGTCCCCTGACGTGAGCGGGCCGGTTGCGACGCCGCCGGCCGGCGACGACTCCCCCGACAGCCGGAGACTGCGCCAGCGTGCGGCCCTGTGGCGACGACTCGGCCTCCGGGGCCGGGTCACGGTGATGTTCGGCCTTGGGGCCCTGCTCTTGTCGGTGGCGATGGGCGGCATCTCGTACTTCACCACCCGGCACTTCCTGGTGGCCGAACGCGAGTCGGCGTCCCTCCGGCAGGCCTACGTGAACGCCTCCTTGATCCGGAGCTCGCTCCATGAGGGCGACATGCAGGTCGACCAGCTGCTGGCCTCGCTCGACTCGGGATCGGGGTCCACGTCGGTCCTCGACGTGCACGGCACCGCCTTCGCGTCGCCCCTGGCCGCCACCCGGCAGGTCCCCGACGACCTACTCGGGGCGGTCTCGAACGGCACCCCGGCCACCCAGACCTTCGTGGTCGGCGGCCGGCCCCTGATCGCGGTGGGGGTCCCCATCCCCTCGGTCCACGCCAACTACTTCGAGGTCTTCGACGTCAGCGACCTCGACCATACGCTGCGCGTGCTGGCCCTGGCCCTGATGGCCGCCGGCATCATCACCACCGTGCTCGGCATCGCCGTCGGGCAGTCGGCGGCGGGCAGGTCGCTGCGTCCCCTCACCGGGGTCTCGCGCGCCGCGGTGGCCATCGCCGCCGGTCGGCTCGACACCAGGCTGCCGTCCGCCGCCGGTGACCCCGACCTGGCTGGACTGACCAACTCGTTCAACCGGATGGTCGACCAGCTTCAGGAGCGGATCGAGCGCGAGGCCCGGTTCACCTCCGACGTCAGCCACGAGCTGCGCTCCCCGCTCACCACGTTGTCGGCGTCGTTGGACGTGCTCGAGGCCCACTCCGAGGAGCTCTCCGGCCGGGCCCAGCGGGCCCTGGTGCTGCTCAGCGCCGACCTGCACCGCTTCCGACGGATGGTGGGCGATCTGCTCGAGATCTCGCGCTCGGACACCGGGTCGGCGGACGTGTCGCTCGAAGAGGTGCAGGCCGGTGAGCTGGTGCGCCAGGCGGTCACGGTGAGCTCGCGGTCGCTGCCCTCCGAGGTCAGCGCGCCCAGGGTCACCGTCGACCCCGCGGTCGGCGACGCCTGGCTCAGCATCGACAAGCGCCGCTTCGAACGGGTCATGGCCAACCTGTTGGAGAACGCCGCCCTCTACGGCGGCGGTGCCACCACGGTGCGGGCCTCGGCCGGGCCGGTCCGTGGCGACGGCCGACACACCGTCCGGATCGGGGTCGAAGACGCCGGACCCGGCCTCGAGCCGACCGAGCGGGCGCGGGTGTTCGAGCGCTTTTACCGCGGCCACGTGGCGGGCCGGCGGGGCGCGGGGACCGGCTCGGGTCTGGGCCTGGCCCTGGTGGCCGAGCATGTGCGGCTCAACGGTGGCTCGGTGTGGGCCGAGGAGGCCGACGGGGGTGGGGCCCGGTTCATCGTCGAACTCCCCGTCGACAACAACGTGGACCTGCGGTGACGGCCCGGCGGGCCTGGTGGGTCCTCGGGCTGGCGGCCCTGAGCGTCACCGCTGCCTGCGGGGTCCCCACCCAGAATGCCCCCCAGGTCATCGCCAAGGCCCAGGTGCCGTTCCACCTCCTCGACCCCGAGGCGCCGACCACCACCACGGTGACGACGCCGTCGCCGGCCTTCACCGTGCCCGTCCTGGTCTACCTGGTCAATCCGACCTCCCAGTACCTCGTGTCCAGCCAGCGCCTGGTCGCCCCGCCGGCCCAGCTGAGCGCGGTCCTCGACGCCCTGTTGGCCGGGCCGACGGCCAGCGAGCTGGCCCTCGGCGTCCAAACGGCGTTCAGCAGCGGTGTCCGGGTCCTGAGCGCCGGCGTCAGCGGGGGGGTTGCCACCGTCAACTTCAACAGCGCCTTCGGCGACATCACCGGGCCCGAGCAGATTCTGGCCGTGGCCCAGGTGGTCTTCACGGTGACCAGCCAGCTCACCCCCGAGACCGGTGTCACCTTCGAGATCGGCGGGACCCCCACCAACGTGCCGGTCGCCACCGGCGCCCAGGTGCCCGGACCGGTCCACCTCTTGCAGTACGCGGCCCTGGCGCCGCCGCCACCCGGCTCGACGACGACCGCCCCCTTCGGCACGGCGACGACGGGTTCGACGACGCCGACCGCGGCGCCTTGAGGTCAGCTCAGCCGGTGACCCCGGATCGCCACCGCACCCGGGGAGCCGCCGACCAGAGGTGCTCGAGGTCGTAGTACGACCGGGTCTCTTCCAAGAAGACGTGGACGATGAAGTCGCCGTAGTCCATGAGGACCCAGGTGCCGTCCCGCAGCCCTTCGACACTGGTGGGCGACCGGCCCTCGGTCTCTTTGACCCGACGCTCCACCTCTTCGACCAGGGTTCGAACCTGGCGGACGTTGCGCCCGGCCGTCACGACGAAGGCGTCGACCGCGCCGAACAGTTCGCCCATGGCCAGCACCACCGTGTCTTGGCCCAGTTTGTCGTCCGCCGCCTCAGCGGCAGCCACGGCTCCGCCAGGCACGGTTGGCTCCGCACTCAAGATGGGCTCCCCGGGCTCGCCGGCCCCGGCACCGCCGCGGCCACTCTCCGCGCGAACCGCACCAGCCGGTTCGCTCACCGGCGCCTCAATGGAGCGTGTCCAAGACGACGACGGTGGCTCCGAGGGTCCCCGCCACCACCGACAGGCCGAAGACGGCGTAGCGACGGCGCAGGCGCCGGGCCTGGATGCGCTGCGCCTGGAGCTCGGCCCGGCACGCCTGCTTGGTCGCCGGGGCCGCCAGGGCCGAAGGGTGCACCGGCGCGGCCTGGGTAACCGGGTCGGTCTTCGGGTCGTCGGCGACGCTGCTCGGCGGTTCGACCGAGGTGACGTCGAGACCGGGTGCGAAGGCGCTGGGGCCGGTCCCGACCGGCCGCAGGCCGCCGAGGGGCGGGAGGAACTGGGGCTCGATCCGGGGCCCGGCCGTCGCCTCGTCGATCACCGGCCCGGCGGGGGGTGCCTCCCGGGGCGCCGTGACGAACGCCGTCCGGCCGGCCACGGGGATCTCGGCGGTGTCGGCGCTCGAGGCGGTCATCTCCGAACAGCGTACAGATCTCTGCGCTGAATGCAACGGATCACCGGCTCGGGGACCAGTCCGACCAGGGACCGGCCCTCGGCCACCCGGGCCCGGACCTCTGAGCTCGAGACGTCGATCCCGGGGCCCTCGACCAGCTCGGTCCGCCATCCCAGTGGCGGTCCGGGAGCGGGGCTGTGGGGCCGCGAGACCACCACGAGGGTCACCAGCCGGCGCAGATCGTCCGCCCGCTCCCAGGTCCCGAGGCCCGCGACCAGGTCCGACCCGACGATCACGAAGAGCTCGGGCGGGGTCCGGTCGAGACCCCGGGCCTCACCCAGCAGCTCCTCGACGGTGTCGACGGTGTAGCTCGGCCCGCCGCGGTCGATCTCGAGCCGGCTGACCTCGATTCCCTCCAGCCCGGCCACCGCGTCGTCCACCATGGCGAGTCGGTCGGCCGCCGACGAGATTGCCCGCACCGGCACCTTCTGCCACGGGTGGTTGGCCACGACGAGAAGGACGCGGTCGAGGTCGAGCTGTCGACGGCACCGACGGGCGGCCTCGAGATGACCGAGATGCGGTGGATCGAAGGTGCCACCGAGCAGCCCGATCCGTTCGGGCCGGGCCAGGCCGGCCCCGTCAGGTCCCGGCAAGCTTGGCCACGACCGGGGCGAAGGCCTCGAGTTCGGGCTCGTGGACCACCACGTAGCTGAAGCCGTACTCCTCCCGCCGGCGCTGGAGGATCTCGATGAGCTCGTCGGTGGTCCCGATCAGGGCCAGGGGGATGTCGGCCAGCTGCTCGGGGGTGAGGCTGAACAACGGCGCCATCTGGGCGCGAACCTCCACCGCGTTCGCCACGACCTGGACGGCCACCGTCCAGCACTGCAACTCGATGGCGCCCATCCGGTCGCCGGCGGCCTCGGCCACCCAACCGATCCGCTCGTGGAACTTCTCGCGCAACGACTCGGCCGCCACCTCGGGACCGATGTGGCCGGCGGCCAGGCTGGGGATCACACTCACGATGTCGGCCTGCTCGGCCGCCAGGGTGAGGATCCGGCGGCTGCCGCCACCGATGACCAACCTCGGGTGTGGCCTGGTGAAGGTGGGCGGCGTCCCCGAGGCCTCCTCGACCCGGTAGTGCGCACCCTCGAACGATGCACTGCCCGACTGCCACATCGCCTTCATGATCTGGAGGCTCTCGGCCAACCGCTCGATCCTGGTGGCCGGCGGATCCATGTCGATGCCCGAGGTCTCATAGTCGGTCCGCATCCACCCGGCCCCCATCCCGAGCTCCAGTCGGCCCTCGGAGACGACGTCGAGAGTCGCCGCCTCCTTGGCCAGTACGACGGGATGACGGAAGTCGTTGTCCAGCACGAGCGATCCGACCCGGAGTGTGCTGGTGGCCTCTGCGGCCGCCGTCAGGGCGATCATCGGGGCCCATTGATCGTCCAGGTGGTCGGGCACGTAGAGGGTTGCGTACCCGAGGTCCTCGATCTTGCGGGCCAGGTCCCGCCACGCCGAGGCGCTGGCGGCGCCCGAAACCTGGACGGCGAAGCGGAAGGGGGTCACCCCCCGAGCCTAGGTCGGGGCGTGCGCACCGCGCCCGGTCCGAGAGGCCGTACGCTGGGGGCATGTCCGGGGCCGCCCACACCGACCCGTCCGCCACCTCCCAGCCGCCCGCCGGCGGCGGGCGGTGGCACGCGGCGGCATGGCGGCAACGGCCCGCCCTCCAGCAACCGGTGTGGCCCGACGCCGAGGCCCTCAAGCGCGTCGAGGCCCAGGTCTCGACGCTCCCGCCCCTGGTGGTCGCCCAGGAGGCCCGCCAGCTCAGGGCGGCACTGGCCCAGGTGGCCGACGGCCGGGCCTTTCTCCTGCAGGCCGGTGACTGCGCCGAGTCGTTCGAGGACTTCGCCGCCGACGCCATCCGGGACAAGCTCAAGGTGATCCTGCAGATGGCGGTCGCCCTCACCTATGCCGCCGGGGTGCCGGTGGTGAAGGTGGGCCGCATCGCCGGGCAGTTCGCCAAGCCGCGCACGTCGGGCACCGAACGCATCGGCGACGTGGAGCTCGACGCCTTCCGGGGACACATGGTCAACGACGAGCCCTTCGACGGCGACTCGCGCCGTCCCGACCCCGGCCGTCTGATCGCCGCCTACCACCAGTCGGCCTCCACCTTGAACCTACTGCGGGCCTTCACCAAGGGCGGCTTCGCCGATCTCTCCCATGTCCACGCGTGGAACCAGCAGTTCGTCGCCTCGTCGGCCGAGGGTCGGCGCTACGAGCGCATCGCGTCGGAGATCGACCGGGCGCTGCGCTTCATGGCGGCGTGCGGTATCGACCTCGATGCCGAAGGGGGCCTGCACCAGGTCGACTTCTGGACGAGCCACGAGGCCCTCATCCTCAACTACGAGGAGGCGCTGACTCGTCAGGACTCCCTCACCGGTGACTGGGTGGACTGCTCGGCCCACCTGCTGTGGGTCGGCGAGCGGACGCGCCAGGTCGACGGCGCCCACGTCGAGTTCCTGTCCGGGGTCATTAACCCGGTTGCGGCCAAGATCGGGCCCACGGCCACACCTGACGACGTGGTGGGCATCTGCGAGCGCCTGGACCCTGACCACACCCCCGGGCGGCTGACGCTCATCACCCGGTTCGGGGCCGGCAACGTCGAACGCCTCCTGCCCCCGCTCCTCGAGGCGGTCGGCAGCTCGGGCCACCCGGTGGTCTGGGCCTGTGACCCGATGCACGGGAACACGTTCACCAGCGAGGGCGGCCGAAAGACCCGTCGCTTCGACGACATCTTGGGCGAGCTCCGCGAGTTCTTCGCCGTCCACCGGGCCCACGGGACCTGGCCCGGCGGCGTCCACATCGAGCTGACCGGCGACGACGTCACCGAGTGCCTGGGCGGGGCCGAGGAGATCTTCGAGAACGATCTGGACCAGCGCTACACCACCGCCTGCGATCCCCGGCTGAACGCCCGGCAGTCCCTGGACCTCGCCTTCCGGGTGGCCGAGCTCCTGCCGCGACTGACCGCTCGACCGGTCCCGCCCATCCCGGCCACGCCGGGGGCTGGAGGTGTGGTCCAACGGTGGCTCCTCCGCTTGTACAATCGTCCCCGGCGTGAGACGTCTTCGCACCTTCCGACGCGCAATAGGCCGGCCCAGCGCGCCCCGAGTGACCGGCTCGGCGCTCGGACGGTTCGCATCGGTGATCGCACTGGTCGTCGCCGCGACAGGCTTGGCCGTCTCGGCGCCCGTCGCCTCGGCACCGGCCGGCGCCAGCCCGAACCTCTTCGACAACGCCGCCCCGGCGACGGCGGGGGGCATGGTGCCCGCTTACTGGCTGGTGGCCTCCGACGGCGGCATCTTCTCGTTCGGTGGCGCCGGCTTCTACGGCTCGACCGGTGGGATGCAGCTCAACAGCCCGGTGGTCGCCATGGCCGGCACCCCCGACAGCGGCGGCTACTGGGAGGTGGCCTCCGACGGGGGGATCTTCACCTTCGGGGACGCCGGCTTCTTCGGCTCGACCGGGGGCATGGCCCTCGACAAGCCGGTGGTCGGCATGGCCCCCACGGCCGACGGCCAGGGGTATTGGCTGGTGGCCTCGGACGGAGGGATCTTCTCGTTCGGTGACGCCCCGTTCTACGGGTCGATGGGCGGGCGGCCGCTCAACAAGCCGATCGTGGGCATGGCGGCCACGCCCGACGGCGGCGGTTACTGGGAGGTGGCCTCGGACGGTGGCATCTTCGCCTTCGGTGACGCCCAGTTCTACGGCTCGACTGGGAGCCTCACCTTGAACCAGCCGATCGTGGGCATGACGGTGGGCCCCAACGGCGCCGGCTACACGCTCGTGGCCTCCGACGGCGGGATCTTCGCCTACGGCGACACCCAGTTCTACGGCTCGCTGGGCGGGTCCGGCCTGACCCGCCCCATCGTGGCCATGGCCACCACCCCCACCGGGAACGGCTACTGGTTCACCGACAACAACGGGGCGGTGTCGGCCTTCGGGGCGGCCGGCTACTTCGGCTCGGCCCCCCAGGTCCTCAACCGGCCGGTAGTGGGGATGGCCGAGGCCGCCGGGACCGGCCAGTTCGCCGGCTCCCCCTACCTGTCGGGCTCCTACGGCTACGACGTCTCGGTCTACCAGTGCGCCAACCTGCCGCCATCCCCCCACGCCATCGGCGTGGTCGAGGTCGACGGGGACGGCACCACCTTCGCCAACCCCAACCCCTGCCTGGCCCAGGAGGCGGCCTGGGCCGGGGGAGGCCTCAACCTCTACGACTTCTTGTACTACGGCACCTCGAGCAGCGGGCCGGCGGCCTGCCAGGGGGACCTAGCCTGCAACTTCGGCTTCAACCAGGCCCAGAGCGTCTACGGCTGGGCCGTGGACGCCGGGGTCAACACCCAGGTCACCTGGTGGCTCGACGTCGAGGCACCGACCCAGTTCTGGTCCACCCAGCTGCCCGAGAACGCCCAGGTGGTGATGGGGGCCATCCTCGGCCTGCGGGCCGAGGGCATCAACAACGTCGGCATCTACGCCAGCCCGGGGGTGTGGAACAAGGTGGTCGGCAACTACCAGCCGGACGTCCCCTACTGGATGGCCTGGTACTCGGGCCAGGGTGGGCCGTACAACTGCTCCAACGCCGGCCAGTGGACATCCACCGAACAGCTGCCGACCGGCCCGGTGGTGATGACGCAGTACTCGAGCAACGTCAACGGCTTCGACGGCGACTACGCCTGCTGATCCAAGGGCTCGCTGAGGGTCCCGCGTCCCACAGTGTCCTCTAGCCGGTCGGCACCGCCCCCACCACGTTGGTGACGTGGACGCCCACCCCGGGCAGCGAGCCCTGGGAGGTGGCGTCGCCGAAGGCGAAGACCCCCCCGTCAGAGCCGATCAGCCAGTAGCCCCCGCCGTCGGGGGTGGGCACGATCGACACGATGTCCGACACCGTGACCCCGAGACCGGGGAGCGAGCCGTGGGAGGTGGCGTCACCGAAGGCGTAGACCGCCCCGTTGGCGCCGACCACGTAGTAGCCCTGGCCGTCGGGGGTGGCCGCGATCCCCGTGATGTCGTTGACCGTGACCCCGATCCCGGGCAACGAGCCCAGGAACGGGGCGTTGCCGAAGGTGAAGACCCCGCCGTCCTTGCCGACCAGGAAGTAGCCCCCACCGCCCGGGGTGGCCACAATGCCCACGATATTTGAGACGTGGACGTTCTGGGCCGGTAAGGAGCCGTAGAAGCCGGCGGACTGGCCGACCGGGAACACGAAGACCCCGCCGTCAGAACCCACCAGGTCATAGCCCTGGTAGTTGTTGGTGGGCACGATGCCCACCACGTCAGAGACGCTGACCTTGAGGCCGGGCAGGGACCCGAAGAAGCCCGAGGACTGGCCGACCGGGAAGACGAACACCCCACCGTCAGAACCCACCAGGTTGTAGCCGGTGAAGTTGTTGGTGGGCACGATGCCCACGATGTTGGACACCTTCACGCCCAGACCTGGGAGTGAGCCGAAGAAGCCACTGGCCTGGCCCACCGGGAAGACGAAGACCCCGCCGTCCGATCCGGCCAGGTCGTAACCGGCGGTCGAGACCGCCTGGGTGGTGGTGGCCGAGGGGCCGCCGTTGTTCGAGACCGTCTGGCCGGTGAAGGTCTGGGCCGTCGAGGTCCCCTGGGTGTTGGTCACGGTCAGGGTGACGTTGTAGGTGCCCGAGGCGGCGTAGGCGTGGGTGGTGGTGGCCGAGGTGGTCGTCGCCGTCGTCCCGTCCCCGAAGCTCCAGGCGTAGCTGGCGATGGAACCCACCGGAGAGCTCGAGGCCGAGGCGTTGAAGGTGGTGGGGTTGCCCGGGGTCCCCGCCGTGAAGCTGAAGGCGGCCGTCGGGGCCTGGTCGGGGGTGATGGCGATGCCGTCGGGGTTGTTCCCCACCGGGATCGCCGTCCCAGTGGTGTTGGTGGCCGTGGCGATCGGGCTGATCGTGTTGGAAAGGTCGTTCCCCACATAGGCGGTCTTGCCGTCGGGGGTGACGGCGACAGCGTCGGGATTGGCTCCCACCGGGATGAAGGTCCCGACGGTGTTGGATGCCGTGGCGATGGGTGCCACGGCCGAATCCCCCTCCAGGGCCACGTAGGCGGTGTTCCCGTTCGGGGTGATGGCGATCGCCCGGGGGAGCTCCCCGGCTCCGAGCGGGATCGCCGTCCCGGCGGTGTTGGTGGCGGTGGCGATCGGGGTCACCGAGCTAGAAATCCAATTGACGACGTAGGCGGTCTTGCCGTTGGGGGTGATGGCGATGGCGATGGGGCCGGACCCGGCGGGGATCGGGGTCCCCGCGGTGTTCGTTGCCGTGGCAATCGGAGTCACGTTGCCGCTGGCGAAGTTGGCGACGTAGACGGTCTTGCCGTCCGGGGTGACCGCAATGCCCTCCGGGGCGACACCGACGCCGATCGGGGTCCCGGCTGTTCCACCGGGGAGCGAGATCGGTGTCACCGTGTCGTCATCGAGGTTCGCGACATAGGCGGTCTGTGCGTTGGGGGTGATGGCGACTCCCGCGGGGCCCGAGCCGACCGGGATCGGGGTCCCCGGGGTGTTGGTCGCCGTGGCGACGGGGGTGACGTCGTCGTCACCGGCGTTCGGGACATAGGCCGTCTGGCCGTTGGGGGTGATGGCGATGCTCTCAGGGTCGGTGCCGACCGGGATCGGGGTCCCCGGGGTGTTGGTCGCCGTTGGGATGGGTGTCACGTCGTGGTCGCCGCTGAGCGTCACGTAGGCCGTTGGGGTGACCGCTGACGCGCCGGCCGGTGCGGATCCCGCGAGGCTGACCACGGCCCCGCCGCCCAGCACAAGGCAGCTCGCCGCCAACACCTGCAACACCCGCCGTACCGGGAGGTTCGCCTCGTGGCCCATCGTCAGCCTCCTTGCCTCGGCTCGCGGTGCCGCTCGCCTCCCCCCGGGCTCGACAGGGACACCCTACGGGCGCCCGTGGCCCTTTGCCAGGTTCGGTCTTCGACCGGCGGTTCCGAGGACCTGGGCGACCGTCTCATTTCCGGGGTCCCTGGGCCGGCCGGGGAGGACGGCGACCCTCCGTGTGGCGACACGTTCACTGATTCGTCATCGAATCGTCGGCGGGACCGCTCGGTCGGCGGGCGGGGCCGCCGACGCTCAGCCGGTGAACCTGGCGTCGCCGATCGGGGTGGCGTCGTTGTAGCGCCGCAGCAGCCAGCCGTCGCCCTGGCGCTCCCACTCGGTCATCGAGGCGTGCTCGGTCCGCAGGCCGAGGCGGATCGGCCGCACCGGCACGAAGTGCACCATGGTGGCCTCGATGACCCCGGCGTGGCAGGCGGCCAGGACCAACTGGCCGGGGTGGGCGTCGGCCAGGGCGGTGACCCCGGCGGCCGCCCGGGCCGTGAAGCCGCGCCAGCTCTCCGCCCCCGGGGCCAGGACCTGGTCGGGATCGGCGTCCCAGTCCGGGACCTCGAACCGCTCGGCGAACTCGGGCCAGGTGAGCCCGTCGGCCTGGCCGGGGTGCAGCTCGCACAGGTCGCAGTCCTCGACTGGTTCGAGCGGGGGCCCCTCGCGCCAGCGCTCCAGGGCCGGGGCGAGGATCCGGGCCGTCTGGACGGCCCGGGGCAGGACCGACGAGTAGAGGGCGGCCACCCCGGCCAGCTCGCCGGTGCGGGCCAGCCGCTCGGCCAGTGCGTCGACCTGTCGAACACCGAGCTCGGTCAGCCCGGTGCACCCCCGGACGCCGCCCACCACGCCCTCGGCATTACAGACCGCCTCTCCGTGGCGGACCAGCACCACCCGGGTCGGCCGGCCGGACGCCGCCCCGGTGGTGCGAACCCCGGGCGGGGGCACCCGCTCGGGGTTCAAGGACTCGGGGTCGGGCCCGGTCATGTGAGATCGCCAACGAAGCGCTCGAGCTGGCGCAGGGTGCGGCACTCGACGACGTCGTCGCAGTGCACGGCGTACTCGTCGACGATCGAGTCCCCGGACCCCCAGTAGTCGCGGGGCTCGGGGTTGAGCCAGTAGACGTGGCGCGCCTGGTGGGAAAGCTCCTCGAGCACCCAGGACTCCGAGGCGTGGTAGTTGTTCCGGGCGTCGCCCAGGATGAGCACGCTGGTACGCGAGGTCACGTCGTCCCCCCAGCGCTGGTTGAACACCGACAGTGCGTGGCCGTAGTCGGAGTGCCCGTCGACCCAGATGACGTCCGCCTCGGTGTTGATCCGGTGGACCGCTACCGCCGGGTCGTCGGCCCCCTCGAAGAACCGGGTGACCTCGTCGATCCCGTCCACGAAGACGAAGCTGCGGACCTTGGAGAACTGCGAGCTAATGGCGTAAACGAGGTGGAGGGTGAAACGGGCGAAGCTGGCCACCGAGCCCGAGATGTCGGCGACGACGAAGATCTCGGGCTTAGCCGGTCGGGGGTGTCGGAACCGGGGCTCGACCGGCACCCCGCCGGTCGACAGCGAGCGGCGGACGGTGGCGCGGAAGTCGAGCGGTCCCTTGCGCCCGTGACGGCGCTTGCGGGCCAGGCGCACCGCCAGCTTGCGCGACAACGGGTGCAGCGTGCGGTGCAACGTCGCCAACTCATCGCGGGTGGCGTGCATGACGTCGATGTCCTCGGGGAGGGGCTTTCGGACCGAGCGGGCCAGGGCCTCGACCCCACGGTCCATCACCAGGCGGCGCCGAATCTCGGACTCCACCGCCCGACGCAGCCGGTCGATACGGGCCCGGTACTCGTCGGCCACGAGGCGTTCCTCGAGGCCGGTCAGGCCCTGGTCACCGGGGGCCGCGTCCCGCGCCGCCTGCAGAAGCCGCTCGAGTACCCCGTCGAGGTCGAGGTTCCGCAGGGTCCGGTACAGGTAGTAGGTACCGCCCACCGGGCGCCCGGGCTCCATGCCGGCGTAACGGGTCACGGCGTAGCGGGCCACGACGTCGGCCAGCGAGGCCTCCCCCGAGGCCAGCGCCCGGTAGAGCAGTTCGGCGAGCTCTTCTGGGGTCATCGACTCGACCCCTCCGCCACCCCGGCCCTGGCCACGCCCGGACTGGGCGCCCGAGCCGGCCGCATCGGCCGGCTCCCCCTCCGGGCCACCCTCCTCGTCGGACCAACCGTCGTCGGTGCCCGGGCCCCGGGTGGCGAAATAGACCTCGAAGGCGGTCTCGAAGGCCCGCCAGTGGGCGCTCGACTTGACCAGGGTGGCCGCCAGCGCGTACTTGAGCGACTCGCGGTCCTCGAGCGGGATGTGGTGGACAGCCTCGGCGGCGTCGAGGTGCTCGGTCAACGAGACCGGGAGCCCGGCCCCGCGGAGCTCGGTGACGAATCCCGACAGCAGATCGAGCACGGCGTCGCTCAGCCGGTGGGGGTGGGGATCAAGGCTCGGCGGACAGCAGTTCCTTGGCCGCCCGCTCGATGTCGCTCTGGTACTTGAGCAAGATGTGCAGGGTGTCACGGGCACCGGTGGCGTCGATGGATTCGACGCCCAGGACCACCAGCGTGCGGGCCCAGTCGAGGGTCTCAGAGACCGACGGCGCCTTGCGCAGCTCGAGGGTGCGCAGCGAACGGACGATCCGGGCCACCTGGTCGGCCAGCTCCTCGGTGATGCCCGGCACCCGGGAGGACACGATCTGGCGCTCGCGCTCGAGGTCCGGGTAGTCGATGTGGAGGTAGAGGCAGCGGCGTTTCAGGGCCTCGGACAGCTCCCGGGTGTTGTTGGAGGTGAGGAACACCATCGGCAGGCGCGTGGCCCGGACCGTGCCCAGCTCGGGGATCGAGACCTGGTATTCAGAGAGCACCTCGAGCAAGAGCGCCTCGGTCTCGAGCTCCACCCGGTCCACCTCGTCGACCAACAGCACCACCGGGTCGGCTGAGCGGATGGCCTCGAGCAGCGGGCGGGTCAAGAGGAAGTCTTCGGAGAAGATGTCCTCCTCGAGCTCCTTCCAGGTGGCCGATCCGGTGGCGCCGTCGGGGCCCGACGACTCGCCGATGACCTGGCCGGCCTGGATGCGCAGCAGCTGCTTGCGGTAGTTCCACTCGTAGAGGGCCTTGGACTCGTCCAGGCCCTCGTAGCACTGGAGGCGGATCAGCCGGCTGCCCGTCAGTTCGGCCACCGACTTGGCCAGCTGGGTCTTGCCGGTTCCGGCCGGACCCTCCACCAGGACCGGCTTGGCCAACCGGTCGGCCAGGTACACCACCCCGGCGATGCCCTCGTCGGCCAGGTACCCGACGTCGGCCAGTCCACGGCGCACTGCCGGCACCGAATCGAAGCGGGGCGGCCCCGACGCCGGGAGGCCGAGGGCCGCCTGCTGGCCGGTTGCGTCGTGGTCGGTCGCGCTCACGACCGGACCTGGCCCTCGCCTCGGACCACCCATTTCACGCAGGTGAGCGCGCGCAGTCCCATGGGTCCGCGGGCGTGGAGCTTCTGGGTCGAGATGCCGACCTCGGCACCGAGTCCGAGCTCCCCTCCGTCGACGAACCGGGTCGAGGCGTTGACCACCACCGCCCCGGCGTCCACCTCACCCACGAACCGCTCGGCGGCGGCCAGGTCGGTGGTGACGATCGCCTCGGAGTGGCCCGAGCCGAAGCGGGCGATGTGGTCGATCGCCCCGTCGAGGTCCTCGACCACGGCGATCGAGAGCTTCGGTCCGAGGAACTCGGTCCGGTAGTCGACCTCGGTGGCCTCTCCGGCATCGGGGAGGACGGCCCGGGTGGCCTCGTCGCCGACCAGTTCGACCCCGGCCAAGGCGGGGCCCAGTCGGGCCAGGAACTCGTCGGCCACCGCCGCGTGCACGAGCAGCGACTCGGCCGCGTTGCACACGCCGGGTCGCTGGGTCTTGGCGTTGACCACGATCTCGGTGGCCACGCCCAGGTCGGCCGCCGCGTCCACGTAGACGTGGCAGTTCCCGTCCCCGTCGAGGACGTAGGGCACCCTCGCATGCTCGAGCAGCGAGGCGACCAGAGCCGGGCCGCCCCGGGGGATCAGGCAGTCGATGATGCCCCGCAGCCCCATGAACTCGGCTGCGGTCTCGTGGCTGGTGTCCTCCACCAAGGTGATGGCCGCTTCGGGCAAGCCGGCCTTGACCAGGGCCCGGCGCAGGATCCCGACCACCGCCCGGTTCGACTCGAGGGCGGTGGCCGAGCCGCGCAGGAAGGCGGCGTTGCCCGCCTTCAGGCACAGCCCCGCGGCATCGCTCGTCACGTTGGGCCGGTTCTCGTAGATGACGCCGACCACCCCGAGCGGCACCCGGACCCTGCTCACCCGCAGACCGTTGGGCCGGACCCAACCGTCGACGACCTCGCCGACGGGGTCGGGCAGGGCGGCCACGGTGGCCAGGCCCCGGGCCATCTGGTCGACTCGGTCCTTGCTCAGGCGCAGCCGGTCGACGGCGGTCTCGGCCAGCCCCTCGGCCGACGCCCGTTCGAGGTCGACCCGGTTGGCGGCCAGCAGGGATGCCGACTCGGCTTCCAAGAGCTCGGCGGCCGCCGACAGCGCCTCGTCCCGGGCCGCCGACGAGGACCGGGCCACCTCCCGGGAGGCGGCTTTCACGCGTCGGCCCAGCTCGAAGAGGTCGGTGCCGGTCACCGGGCCAGGTTACCCGGGGCCAAAGACGACCCCGACCCGCGCTTCAGGTGAGCACCACCAGGTCGTCGCGGTGGATGACCTCTTGGGGGAGGTCCTCGGGGAGCTCGTCGCTGCGCCGCCCGACCCACTCAGGGGCGCGGCCCGAGGCGTAGCGGGACAGGCCCTTGGCGAAGACGCGGCCGTCGGGCCCAACGATCTCCACCGCGTCCTCGGGGAGGAAGGAACCGTGCACGGCCACGACCCCGGCCGGGAGCAGCGAGCGTCCCCGTTCGACCAGGGCCCGCCGGGCCCCCTCGTCGACCACCAGCGAGCCGGTCGCCCCGACGGCGAAGGCGATCCAAAGCTTGCGGGCGGGGAGCCGCCGGGGCCGGGCCCGAAAGACCGTGCCGGCGCCGGGCTCGCCCGCCACGACGTCGGCCAGGACCCCCTGGCGCCCGGCGTCGGCGATGACCGCCTCCACCCCCGACCAGGTGGCGATCTTGGCCGCCGCCAGCTTCGACGACATGCCGCCGCTGCCCACGGCGGTGCCCGGACCCCCGGCCATCTGCTCGAGCTGCTGATCGATCTCGACCACCTCTTCGATGAGAGAGGCCTCGGCGACGGTCCGGGGGTCGGCGGTGAGCAGACCCGGTGTGTCGGTCAGGAGCACCAGGAGCTCGGCCCCCACCAGATGGGCGACCAGGGCGCCCAGCCGGTCGTTGTCGCCGAAGCGGATCTCCTCGTCGGCCACCGCGTCGTTCTCGTTGACCACCGGCACGACGCCGAGCTCGAGCAAATGTCCGAGTGTCCCGCGGGCGCGCAGGTACTGCTGGCGGTGCACGAAGTCGAGCGGGGCCAGGAGGACCTGTCCGGCCAGTAGGCCGTGACGGCCGAGGCCGTCCTGCCAGGTACGCATCAGGCCGGGCTGACCGACGGCCGAGACGGCCTGGAGCACTGCGGGGTCCGACGGGCGCGGCCCACCGCCGGCCAGGGCCGACCAGCCGGCGGCGATGGCGCCCGAGGTGACGACGACCACCCGATGTCCCGAGGCGTGCAGTCCGGCGATCTCGCCGGCCAGGCGGCCCACCACCTGCTCGTCGGTCCGCCCGTCGGCGGTGGTCACCGAGGACGACCCGATCTTGACCACCAGGGTGTGTGGCGGCGGCCCCTCGGCCTCCTCGGCGGTCACCGGGCCCCGCCTGCTGCGCTGGGGCCGCCCCGCCCGCGCCGGGGTCCGGCGCGCCGGGAGCGGCTGGTCTCGGTGGCGTCGAGCACCGAGTCCCCCCGCTCGCGGAACCAGGTGAAGGCGACGTCTCCGACGCGGACCTCGTCGCCGTCGTGGGCACCGGCCCGCGACAGCGCCCGGTCGACCCCGAGGCGCTTGAGCCTGGTCACCGACTCGGCCAGGGCGCCCTCGTCGGTCAGGTCCGAGAAGCTCACCGCCCGTTCGGCCGCCCGGCCGCCGAGCCGCCAGACCCCGGGGGCCTCGCGCTCGACCACCACCCCCTCGGGCGCCGGCCGGTGCACCACGATCTCTGCGGGCGCGGGCACCGCCTCTGCCGCCCGGGCCTCGGCGACCATCGTGGCCAGACGGGCGACCAGGCGGTCCAGGCCGGCCCGGGTCACCGCCGAGATCCGCAGCTCCAGCGCGTCGGTTCCCACCCCGGCGAGGTCGCCGGCGAGGTCGGCCTTGGACCCGACGACCACCCGGGGTCGCTCGAGCAACTCGGGCCGGTAGCGGCCGAGCTCGCCCAAGAGGACGGCCACCTGGTCGTCGGCCGACCGGCCGTCGGGCGGCGCCAGGTCGACCAGAACGACCAGGACCCGGCTCCGTTCGACGTGGCGCAAGAACCGGTGCCCGAGCCCGCGGCCCTCGGCCGCCCCCTCGACCAGCCCCGGGATGTCGGCCATGACGAACTCGACCTCGTCATCCCCCGGCCGGCCCCCGGTCCGCACCACCCCGAGATGGGGCTGGAGGGTGGTGAAGGGGTAGTCGGCGATCTTGGGCTTGGCCGCCGACACCGACGAGATCAGGGTGGACTTGCCGGCGTTGGGGAAGCCCACCAGGGCGACGTCGGCGACCAGCTTCAGCTCGATGTCGAGCCAACGCTCCTCCCCCTTCTCACCCTGTTCGGCGAAGGCCGGGGCCCGCCGCTTGTTGGAGAGAAAGCGGGCGTTCCCCCGCCCCCCCCGGCCCCCCTCGGCGGCCAGCCAGCGGTCGCCGGCCCCGGTCAGGTCGCACAAGAGCGAGCCGTCGCGCTCGCGTACGACCGTGCCCACCGGAACGGGGACCTCGAGATCGGGTCCGCGCCCCCCGTGGCGCCGCTTGCCCGAGCCGTGCCCGCCGTCGGTGGCCCGGCGGTGGGGATGGTCCCGGAACCCGAGCAATGAGGCCTGGTTGGGCGTGGCGACCAGCCAGACGTCGCCCCCCCGGCCCCCGTCGCCCCCGTCGGGGCCACCCTTGTCGACGTGGGCCTCGCGGCGGAAGGAGACCGCCCCCGCACCACCGTCGCCCGCCTTGGCGTGGAGCTGCGCCTCGTCGACGAAGCCTGACATGCAGCGATCCTACGGGGCCGCGGCGTCGCCCCTGGCCACGGGGTCCGACTGGGCGGCGGGCCACCCCGGGTCACCCCCGGGCAACCTCGACCAGACGCCGGGCCCGGTGGGCGGCCTCTTGTCGGGCGGCGCCGTCGTCGACGGTGGTGCAGATCCGCTCGGCGACCACGCGGCGCCCGCCGACCCAGACGTCGGTCACCTGGCGTGACGAGGCCGCCCACACCAGGTGGCCGAGGAGCTCGGCGTCGTCGAGAGTGGGCACGAAGACCGGGTCCTCCATGTCCAGCCGGATGAAGTCGGCACAGCGACCGGGCTCGAGGCTGCCGGTCGCCAGACCGAGGGCCTCGGCCCCACCCCGGGTGGCCAGGGCCAGGGCGTCGGCCGTGGTGACCGCCCCCGGGTCGGCGGCGAGGGCCCGGGCCAGGAGCGGGGCCAGCCGCAGCTCCTCCCACAGGTCGAGGTTGTCGTTGGAGGCCGGGCCGTCGGTCCCCAGACCCACCCGGAGTCCCCGGGCCAGCATCTCGGCCACCCGGGCCACCCCGCTGCCCAGCTTGCCGTTGCTCTGCGGACAGTGGGCCACCGCCACGTCGTGGCGGGCGTAGACGTCGAGGTCGGCGTCGCTCAACCAGACCGAATGGGCGGCCAGCACCCGTTGGTCGAACAGCCCGAGCCGTTCGAGCAGCACCGGCACGCTGCAGCCGTAGGCCTCCTCGAGGGCCCGACCCTCCCCTCGGGTCTCGGCCAGGTGGATCTGGACGAGCCCACCGGTCTCGGCCGCCAGCTCGGCCACCGCCACCAGGCCCTCGGTGGGCAGCACGTAGGCCGAATGGGGCCCCACGCCCACCGTGACCAGTCCGCCCCGCCCGTCGTAGTCGCGGTGGAGGCGCCGGGCGTCCTCCAGGCACCCCTGCCAGGTCAGCCCGGAACCGGGCAGGTCGAAGATCCCCGGGGTCAGGACGCAGCGGATCCCCGCCTCGAGAGCCGCTTCGGCCACCGTCGCGCCGTGGAGGTACATCTCACAGGTCGTGGTGACCCCCGCCCGGAGCATCTCGTCACAGCCGAGCAGCATCCCCCAGCGCACGTCGTCCTCGGTGAGTGCCGCCTCCCGGGGCCAGACCGCCTCGCGCAGCCAGCGCTCGAGGGGCAGGCCGTCGCCGGCGCTGCGCACCAAGGTCATCGGGGTGTGGGCGTGGGTGTTCACCAGCCCGGGCATCACCAGCCCGCCGAGCCTGACCACCTCGGCCGGCACACTCGGGGCATCGGGGATCGGCCCGACCCAGGCGATGAGCCCGTCTTCGACGTCGAGGGCGCCGGGGCGGTGGACCGAGCCGGCGGGATCGGCGGTGACCACGGCGTCGCCCAGGTAGCGGATCCTCACCGGCCGCCCCCGCCGCGCCCCATGGGCACTCAGAGGACCGAGACGTACAGCCGGCTCGACAACTCCGGGCCGAAGGCGACGGTGGCCTCGCCCAACTCGAGCAACAGGGTCTCGTCGGGGCCCCGAGAGGCGACCAGGGCGCTCGCCCCGGGGATGAAACGGTTGGCGTCGAGATAGGCGAGCGATGCCATGTCGAGCTCGACCTCCTCGCTGATCCGCTCCAGTCGGACCTCGGTGCCCGGGGCCACCCCCGACAGGGGCCGCTGTTCGCCCGAGGGAGCGACCGAGTGCGAACCGGGGATCGGATTGCCGTGGGGGCACGTTGCCGGGTCGCCCAACAAGATGACCAGTCGGGCCTCGACGTCGTCGGAGATCACGTGCTCCCAACGCCCGGCCTCTTTGTGGACCTTGTGCCATTCGAGCCCGATCACGTCGACCAGGAGGCGTTCGGCCAGCCGGTGCCGGCGCACCACCTTCTCGGCCAGGTCCGAGCCCTTCTCGGTCAGCTCGACGACCCGCCCGTCCCGCCGCACGTAGCCGTCGTCGCAGAGCCGCTCGAGCATCTCTGACACCGACGGGGCGGATCGCCCGAGGCGCTCGGCGATTCGGGCCTGGATGACCGGCGTGCCCTCCTCTTTGAGCGAGAGCACCGCCTCGAGGTACTCCTCGACCGGGGGGTGGTAGCCGTCCTCCACAGCCACCGATCCTACCGGGGGTCGCCCGCCGGCCGGCTGGGCGCTCTCGCTGGCGACGGCTCGTCCCCGGGGCGTCGGTTGTCCGGGTCAAGCGTCGTGGCAGTGGTCGTCCGTGGGGGGCACGTCGAGGGCGGGGTTCCGGTCGAAGAAGCCGAAGGGCACGAGGTGAAAGCCCGTGTACTCGACCGGCATGACCGGCCAGTCCTCGGGTCGCGGGAGGTGGGTGACCCCGAACGTGTACCAGAGCACCACGTCGGTGTCGGTGATCGGGCGGTCGGCCGTCGTCCAGCGGGGAAGGCCGTCCCCCCCGGGGTGCTGGTTGGGATGGTCGCCGGCCGCCCGGCGCTCGTCGCTGGAGAACGGGGTGACCCAGAGGTTCTTGGTGGCGAAGGTGGCCCGCCGGCCGACGCTCGAGCCCGGGTCGGCCAGCAGGGTTGGGGTCGGGCCCGGGATCAGCTTGAAGGCCACCGGCTGGCCCAGGCCGTTGCGCGAGCCGTGGTTGACCACCCGCCAGCTGCGGCTCCGGGACGGGTCGACCACCCGTTGGGCCTCGCGCTCGGTGCGCAGGGGCGTGGCCACCGCGTCGAAGGCGTTGGCCCAGGGGTTGTCCGGGCCGGGGGGAACCGCGACGGCGTCGATCTCGTAGACCGAGTTGGCCGGGCCGTCGACGTCGACGTCGAGGCGGACGTTGAACAGGTGCTGGTGGTAGGGGGCGGCCAGCTGGGGGGCGACGACGGTGGCGAAGCGGGGTTCGTCGCCGGCCTCGATGGCCATGGTCGACATGATCCCGGTGAGCTTCACCTCGAGCTGGATGGTGCCGTCGAGGTAGAAGTACCAGTAGAAGCCGTATTCGTAGTTGCCTACCGTGGCGATCGAGCTGACGACCAGCCGCCGGGAGCGGCGCACCTCGGTCCGGGCGGTGTGCAGATCGACGTGCTTCCAGAGGATCCCGTAGTCCTCCTCGTGCATGCACACGGCGTTGGTCAGCGTGTGGGGGCGGCCCCGCTCGTCGGCGTAGACATGGTCGAAGTAGAAGATCTCGCCCAGACAGTCACAGCCCAAGGTGAGGGAGTTGGCCATCCGGCCGAGCCCCCACTCGCCGACGTCGAAGGCGTTCTTCCAGCCGTGCATCGGACCCGGGTCCCCGTAGGGCACCACCATCTCGCTCACCGATGCCCGGTAGAGAATCGGGCGCGCCCGGCCTGCGTCCTCGTAGCCGACGGTGTGCAGGACCAGGCCCTCCAGCGGGTCCATGGCGATCCGCATGCTCCAGCGCTGCCAGCGGACCAGGTTGCCCTCCACGCTGAAGCTGGGACCCTCGGGCTGGGTGATCTCGAGGGGCTTGAGGTCACGGCGCAGCGTCGGCTGGTCCTCGGGGTAGTAGCTGCCCCGCTCGGGCGGCAGGGCCACGACCCCGGTGTCGGTCACCTCGAGCACCTCGCCCCGACCCATATCGACGAAGCCGATGACGCCCTCGACCGGGCGGGCGTAGCCGTTGTCGCCGGGGGACTCGCGCACATACGACAGGCACCGACAGATCCGACGGGCCTTCTCGTGAGCCACCCCGAACGAGCCGGCCGGCCAGGGGTCGATCTGCACCGAGTCGAAGTCGGTGACGCCCCGCCGGCGCATGGCCGCCTGCCACTCGGGGTGGGCCTTGAGGGCCTCGATGGCATGCATCGACTCTTCGATGAGAAGTGCGGGGCGGGCGTCGTCGACTACCGACCACGAGCGGACCGCGCCGCGGGTTACCGAGACGACCGCCTCCACCAGGCCGGCCTCCGGCCCGGTCACGATGACCAGCCGCACCTGGCGGTCGATCGTCTCGCCGGGGACGAACGAGCGCACGAGGTCCTTGGAGGGTTCGTGCAGGCCGATGTAGGCGAACCGGGCCCGCTCGTCCAGGCGACCGGTGGCCCGGGCCACGTCGACCGCGACCCGGATCTCGTCCGCCCGCAGTGTGGCGAGCGGATGGTCGACCGGCTGGGCAGCTTCGGACGGCGACACGGCACCCCCAACCCGGTGAGCGCCGGGCTCGCGGGCCAGCGTTGCGCTGACGTGGGCGTCAGGGTAGGTGGGCCCCGGGCCATCGGCAACGTCGGTCCGGTGCTCCGGTCGCCGCCCCCACCTGGGGCGACCGGGATCGGGCACCTACGATGACCCGATGCCCACCACGTCCCCAGGCGCCCGGGGCACGGACCCCTTCGAGCATGCCCGCCTGGCCGCCCGCGAGCTCGGACGGCGGTGCGGGGTCGACCAGCACGACGCTGTCGTCGTCCTCGGGACCGGCCTCTCGCCGGTGGCGCCGCTCCTCGGAGCCTCCGAGCCCGCCGTCGAACTGAGCGCCCTGCCCTGGTTCCCCCGCTTCACTGGCCTCGGGCACCGGCCCGAGGCCTGGTCGGTCGAGATCGGGGGGCGCCGGACCCTGGTGATGGCCGGGCGCACCCACCTCTACGAGGGTGGCACGCCGGCCGAGCTGGTCCACCCGATCCGCACCGCGCTGGCCACGGGCTGTCGGACAGTCATCCTGACCTGCAGCGCCGGGGCTATCCGCCCGGGCCTGGCCGTGGGCGACGTCGTCGTCGTCTCCGACCACCTGAACCTGACCGCCACCTCGCCACTGATCGGCATCCCGGCCGACCACCAGATGGGCCTCCCCTACGTCGACCTGACCGACGCCTGGTCGCCGCGCCTGCGGGCGCTCGCCCGGCGGGCGGAGCCCTCCCTCCAAGAGGGGGTCTACGCCCAGATGGTCGGGCCCAATCTCGAGACGCCGGCCGAGGTCAGGATGCTGGGCGTCCTCGGGGCCGACCTGGTGGGCATGTCGATCGTGCCCGAGGCCATCGCCGCCCGGCACGTCGGAGCCGAGGTCCTGGGGTTGGCGGTGGTCACCAACGCGGCCGCCGGCCTCGGCAGCGGGCCGCTGACCGGGACCGAGATCACCCGGTCAGCCGGCGCCGCCGTCGACCAGGTGGCCAGGATCACCCGCCAGGTGCTCGAGGGCCTGGACGACTGACCGCCCGCCCCGGGCGCCCGGGGCAGGCGGGGCGAGGAGGGCGGAACCCGCTACTTGCCCGAGCGGGCCTGGATGGCCGGCACCACCAGCGGGGCGGCGGCCACGACGGCGGCGATGAGGCCCACGAAGGCACCGAAACCCCACCCGATCTTGATGTCGATGCCGACGGCGGCACCGGTGCCGGCCTTGAACAAGAAGGCGAGCACCACCAGGATCAGGTTGATCACGGTGACGATGAGCAGCGCCCGCTCCTCGTTCAGTGGCGTATTGAAGGGCATGCGGCCCCAGCCAAGCTTCATCACCTCGTAGGCGATGACGACCAGGCAGAGCAAGAAGACCAGGTACAGCCACCCGTGGCCCGACACACCGCTGATGCCCTGACTCCCGACGATCGGCAGATTGACCGTGTACCACTCGAGGAACAGCGAGATCAGCAGCACGAACGACGCGATCCCGGTTATCCAGTCGGCTCGGGTGAGGTTGGCGGCGTCGAACTTGAAGCCGGGCAGCGAACTTCCCGCCGCTGCATGACCGGCCGCCCCGGACCCGGCCGGCGGAGGTGCACCGGAGGCCGTCGCGGCGGCCGGCGGTGCGACGGCGGCGGCCGTCCCGCAGTTGGGGCAGGCGGTTGCGCCCGCCGGGAGGACCTGACCGCAGTTCGTGCAGTTCATTGTCGTCGCCCTTTCCAGGCATGCCGGCCGTCGCCCCAGTCTCCTGATGCCCGGCCGGATCGTCTAGTCGGCCCCCATCCTTGCAAATTTGGGGTCCGGAGGTCGGGGATGGTGGCCGGGCCGTGCTGGCGGAGCCCCGGCGCCGTTCCGGGCGGACCCACGCCGGACGGTCCTCGATCCCCCCGGCGTGGTCCCGGGGAGTGCCGGGCGACCCCCCAGGCCAGAGCACGCGGTGGCGGGGCCGGTGCGCCGCCCGGCGTTGGGGTCGCCCAGGGTGCCGGCCGCCATGGCCCTCACCGATCACCGGGCCCTTCGCCAGGGGGCGGTGAAGCCCCGGCGTCGAGGCGGCGGCACCCCCGGCTCCATGAGACGAGAGGTGGGCGGCCACCCCCGGCCCGGGGCCCTCGCGCTCAGGGTCGGCGTGGTCGGCCCCCCGGCAGCCCGACCCCATGACCGCGGTCACGGTTCGGTGTCTCGGTCGCCCACATCGTCTCGACGTCGGTCCTCGAGACCGCCCGCGCCCCCAAAGAACGGCGCGGCACAGAGGGACAGACCGGTGTCGTCGGCCGTCGCCCGGGTCGCCGACGCCACTCGTCGTCAGGGACCGCACCGGGCTGGCGGCACGGGTTGGGGGCACCGGGCTGGGGAGCACCCCCCAGGATCCGGCCTAGGCTCGGGCCAGCCAACCGGGAGCGACCAGATGACCACTGACCACACGGCGGAATCGGACCAGAGCGAGGCCGGCTCCATCAAGCTCGACGGGCACAACCGTCACACCCTCGAGCGGCTCTTCGCCCATCCGACCAGCCACAACATCCAGTGGCACGACGTGCAGTCCCTGCTCGAGCAGGTGGGCTCGGTCAACGAGCACCCCGACGGCAAGCTGGTCGTCCGGGTGGGTCAGCGGAGCGAGACGTTCGATCCGAAGCGTTCGCACGACCTCGACATCGAGCACGTCATGGAACTGCGTCGGATCCTGACCGCCGCCGGCATCACCCCCGAAACGCCCGAGAAGCGCTGAGCGCCGGTCGTTCCGGACATCGGTCGGCGGCCGGGGTTCGAACGGTCAGTCCGGGACGACGTCGACCAGCTTGCGGCCCTGTCGGGAGCCGAAGCGCACCACCCCGTCGATCATGGCGAACAAGGTGTCGTCGCCGCCGCGGCCCACGTTCTCGCCCGGGTGAAAACGCGTGCCGCGCTGGCGCACGATGATCGAGCCGGCCGGGACCGAGGTCCCCGAGAAGACTTTCACCCCGAGGCGCTGAGCGTTCGAGTCCCGACCGTTTCGGGTCGAGCCGCCACCTTTGGTCTTGGACATCGCTGGTGCCTCCTCAGCCGGCCGCCGAGATGGAACGGATCTCCACCGTGGCGTAGCGCTGGCGGTGGCCCCACCGGCGGCGCTGGTTCGTCTTGTTCTTGTAGGTCAGGGCGTTGATCTTGGGTCCCTGTTCCTCGCCCACGATCTCGGCGGTGACGCTGGCCCCGGCCAGCTGGTCCGGGGTGGCCAGCACGGTGTCGCCGTCGACCACCAGCACCGGCTCGAAGCTGACCTCGGCCCCCACCGGCTGGCCCAACAACTCGACCCGGAGCCGCTGGCCCTCGGCCACCCGCTCCTGCTTGCCCCCGGTCCTGATCACGGCGTACATAAGGGTCAGATGCTATCGCGCCCGGCGGGGCGGGTCAGCCCGGTCCCCGGGACCGCCGCTCACAGGACCGACTGGTCCAAGATGATGCCCCGCCCGTGGCAGACCTCGCACACCGTCGAGAGGGACTCGATCAGACCCTCGGAGATCCGCTTGCGGGTCATCTCGACCAGCCCGAGCTCGGAGATGTCGAAGACCTGGGTCCGGGTCTTGTCCCGGGCCAGTGCGTTGCGCAGGGCGGCCGCCACCTTGTCCCGGTTCTCGCGGATCTCCATGTCGATGAAGTCGATGACGATGATGCCGCCGATGTCCCGGAGCCGCAGTTGGCGGGCGACCTCCTCGGCCGCCTCCATGTTGTTGCGGAAGACTGTTTCTTCGAGATTGGTCTTGCCCACGTTCTTGCCGGTGTTCACGTCGATCACGGTGAGCGCCTCGGTCCGCTCGATGATGAGCGATCCGCCCGATGGCAGCCACACCTTGCGGTCGAGGGCCTTGTGCAGCTGCTCGTGGACGTGGTAGCGGTCGAAGATCGGCTGGCCCTCGGCCTCGGTGTCGTAGAGCTCGACCCGCTCGGCCAGTTCGGGGCTGACCGTGCCCACGTAGTCGCGGACCTGCTCGTAGAGCACCGGGTCGTCGATGACGACCCCCCGGTACTCGCTGTTGAGCTCCTCGCGCAGGATGCGCACCGCCAGGTCGGGCTCGCGGTACAACAGGCCCGGCGCGTCCGAGCGGGAGGCCTCGGCCTCGATCGCCTTCCACTGCTCGAGCAAGCCGTTGACATCCCGACGCAGTTCGTCCTCGCTGGCCCCCTCGGCCGCGGTCCGCACGATGAGGCCGTGGCCGGCCGGCCGGACCTCGTCGACGATGCGCCGGAGGCGTCGGCGCTCGTTGTCGCCCAGACGCTTGGAGATCCCGAAGGCGCTCGAGTTGGGGACGAGCACGGCGAAGCGGCCCGGCAGCGAGACCTCCTGGGTCAGCCGGGCCCCCTTGGCCCCGATGGGGTTCTTGGTCACCTGGCACAAGATGTTCTGGCCGGCCTTGAGGACGTCTTCGATCCGGGGCTGGGAGCCCTGGCCCTGGCCACCCCCCTCGATGTCGTCACGGTCGTAGCGGACGTCGCCCCGGTAGAGCACGGCGTTCTTGGGGATCCCGATGTCGATGAAGGCGGCTTCCATTCCCGGCAGGACGTTCTGGACCCGGCCCCGGTAGATGTTGCCGTCGATCTGGGTGGTCTCGTCCGCCGCTCGGGCCACGTAGTGCTCGACCAGGGTCCGCCCCTCGAGCATCGAGATCTGAGTGACATTCGGCTGGACGTGGACCGCCACCAGGTACCGACCGACCGACTTGCCCCGCCGGTCGCGCCCTCCCCGACGGCGGCCCCGCGACCGGCGCGGGCCGCTCTCGGACTCCTCGGCATCTGCGGCGCGGGTGGCCGGGCCCGGTGCCGAAGGGGCCGTCGGCGGGGCTGGGGGCCGGTCGAGGCCGGCGCCGCGGCCGCCGCGACTCCCGGTCGCAGGCTCACGGGTCCTGGGATCGCGGGCCCCCGCCTCGCGGGTCCCCGGGTCACGCGTCCCGTTGGCCGTTCCGCTCCCCCGTCCCCCCCTCCGGGCTGGTCGACGCCAGGGGAAGGTGGGGCCACCGGGCGGGCCACACCAGGCGCGGGGCGCGTGTCACCGATCCTCGGCTTGGGGGGCGGCGGCGCCGCCAGCCCAGGGGTGGGAGCGACCACCGGACTAGCCGGTGCCGCGACCTCCCCGACAGGCTCGTTGGGCGGCCGCCCACCCTCGATGGGCGTGCTCGGCGGCCCGCTCCCGGGTCCGCCGTTCTCCGACTCGGACATGAGGGAGATCCCTCCTTACGCGGTTCACGACGCACGCTCCTGGGCGTGCGGAGCGCCATTCCCCGGCTCCGTGCCGCTGGAGGCCAGCGGCTCGGTCCGGGCGCCGTCGCGCTCGATCCATTGATGCGTCCTGCAGGCCCGTACCAGCACCAGGTCGGTACCGAGCCCCTCTAACAGTTCCCCTGGGCGTACCCCGCGGGGGTGGGTGGCCAGCTCCGCTCGGAGTCCGAGGGCGGCGACGCCCGTCGCTCCGGGCCTGGCCACCGCCTCGATCGGGGCCAGCGCCAGCACCGACGGGCGGAGGTCGTCCTCCACCTGGCGCCCCTTGCGCTGCCGCCGGATGACGACACTCGGGGCATCGAGCAGTCGCCCGATCCGTGTCGCCAACTCCTTTGCGGCCACCCCGAGTACCTCCAGCTCCCAGTTGCAGGATGTTACCTCCTGCTGGAGAGAACCGGCACCACCGGGCACCGACCCCAGCGCCTGGACCTCGATCCCCTCGGGCAGCAGCTCGGTGAGGATGGCGGCCAGCTCGGCGGGCGCCGGGTCCTCGCCCGGGCGGCGCCCCGGCCCCTCGGGCGGATCGAGCCGGACGTCGAGGTACTCGGCGAGCGACTCGCAGCCGGTGGGCAAGGCGAGGCCGAAGCTCAACAGCGGGTGGGGGGAGAATCCCTCCGACCAGGCCACCGGCAGCCCGCTGCGCCGGAGCGCCCGCTCCCACATCCGGGCCACGTCCCGGTGGCTGGTGAAACGGATCTTGCCCACCTTGGCGTAGCGGAGCCGGATCCGCTCGTGGGTCGGGGCCGGCGGCGGGGCGTCGCCGGCCGTCGCGAGCGGCGCCGCGCCCGGGCTCTCGGCGGCCCCCACCGTGGCCGAGGAGAGGCTCACCGCCGATCCCCCGCCGCGGCCGTCACGAAACGCACCGGCACCCGTCCCCCGAGGGCCAGGTCCTGGCCGGTGCCCTGGCTCCCGCCGGCCGGCGGCACGGCCGAGGCCACGACGTGCTCGATGCCGAAGCCGGTGCAGGCGCCGCAGTCGTAGCACGGGGTCCAGCGGCAGTCCTCCAGGCCCTTCTCGGCGATGGCGTCCTGCCAGTCGTCCCACAGGAAGTCGCGGTGGAGGCCGGCCGAGAGGTGATCCCACGGGAGCGGCTCGTCGCGACCGCGGTCCCGGTACACGGTGCGCTCGAGCGAGAGGCCCTCGGCAGCCAACGCCTCCTCCCACAGCCCAAGATCGAAGCGCTCCGACCACTCCTGGAAGGTCCCCCCGGCCCGCCACACCCGCTCGATGACCGCACCGATCCGACGGTCACCCCGGCTGGCGATCCCCTCGGCCACCGAGGCCTCGGGGTCGTGCCAGCGGATGGTGAGGCCCTTGGCCCCCCGCCCGGCCTCGCGGACGAGCGCCACCTTGCGACGGAGCTCGGCGACGGTGTCCTGGCCGAACCACTGGAACGGGGTGTGGGGCTTGGGGACGAAGCCGCCGACCGAGCACACCACGGTGACCGAGCGGTGGTAGCGGCGGCCGATCTCAACGCAGCGCTTCCCGAGCTCGGCGATGCCGAGGACGTCTTCGTCGAGCTCGGTCGGCAGGCCGATCATGAAGTAGAGCTTCACCCGGCGCCAACCTTGGCTGAAGGCGGCGTCCACGGCGCTGTAAAGGTCCTCTTCACGGATCAGCTTGTTGATGACCTGGCGCATCCGCCAGGTCCCGCCCTCGGGGGCGAAGGTCAGTCCGGTCCGGCGGACCCGCTGGATCTGGGCCGCCGTGCCCACAGTGAAGGCGTCCACCCGCAGGCTGGGCAGGCTGACCGAGACCCGCTCGCCGTGGCGCGGGTCCTCGATGATGTCGCGCACGGTGTCCTCGATCCCCGAGAAGTCCGCCGTGGACAGCGAGGTCAGGGCCACCTCGTCGTAGCCGGTCCACTCCAGGCCGTCGGCCACCATCTGGCGCACCTGGTCGGCCGGGCGCTCGCGGACGGGGCGGGTGATCATCCCGGCCTGGCAGAACCGGCAGCCCCGGGTGCAGCCCCGGAAGACCTCGACGTTGAGCCGGTCGTGGACGACCTCGGTCAGCGGAACCAGCTGGCGCGAGGGGTACGGCCACTCGGCCAGGTCGGCGATGGTTCGCTTCTCGACGCTGGCCGGAACCGTGTCGTCGATCGGCTCGGTGGCCGCCAGGCGGCCGTCGGCGTCGTATCGGGGCACGTAGAGCGACGGGACGTAGACACCGTCGATGCGGGCCAGGGCCCGCAGGAGGCCGTCGCGGTCGGTGCGGGCGCCGGGACCGGCCAGCCAGCGGCCGATCACCTCGTTCATCTCGCTCACGACCTCCTCGCCGTCGCCCAGCGCGAAGGCGTCGACGAAGTCGGCCAGGGGCTCGGGGTTGAAGGTGCAGTGGCCGCCGGCCACCACCAGCGGGTCGCCGGAGCCGCGCTCGGCGGAGCGCACCGCCAGGCCGGCCAGGTCGACCAGGTTGACCAGGTTGGTGTACACCAGCTCGGCCGAGAGGTTGAAGGCCAGGACGTCGAAGGCCCGGGCCGGGAGGTGGTTCTCGACCGAGAAGAGCGGGACGGCGGCCTCGCGCATGGCCGCTTCCATGTCGATCCACGGGGCGTAGGCGCGCTCGGCCACGGCGTCGGGGCGGTCGTTCAGGATCTCGTAGAGGATCTGGAGCCCCTGGTTGGGCAGGCCGATCTCGTAGGTGTCGGGATAGATCAGGAGCCAGGCCACGTCACCTGGTGTCCGCACCGGGCGCCGGGCCCCCTGCTCGCCGCCGATGTAGCGGGCCGGCTTGGTCACCCCCCACAGCAGGGGCTCGATCCTCGGCCAGAGCGATTCCATGACCAGCCGAGTCTACGGGTGACCCGGCCCGGCCCCGGTCTCAGCCGCCGACCTGGGTGGTCGATGTGGTGGTGGTCCCTCCGGTCCCCGGGGCCCCGGTGGGCTGGGGCTTGGCCCCCGGGACCGTCGTGGTCGTGGTGCTCGACGTGGTGGTGGTCGGCGACCCGGCCGGGGGGTTGGTGGCCGGCGGGGTCGCCGACGGCTGGACGGTGGCGGTGGGGATGCTCAGGTTGGGCGGGATCGGGTTGGTGAGCAGGTAGTTGAAGGCGTCGCGCACGATGGGGGCCGCCGCGGTGGCCCCGTAGCCACCCTGGTCGACCACGGCCACCACCACGTACTGGGGATTGGGCAGCGGGCCGAAGGCCACGAACCACGAGTTCGGCTCCAGTTCGCCGGCGTTGCTGGCCGTGCCCGTCTTGCCGGCCAGGGGGAACTGCTGGAGGGGGAACCCCTCGAAGGCGCTGTAGGCGGTCCCGCTCGGGTTCGAGATCACGCCCTCGAAACCCGAGAGGATCGCTTGATAGTTCGACGGCGACAGACCGACGTGGCCGGTCACCTTGGGGGTGAACTTGGTCACCAGCTGGCCACCCGGGCTGACGATGGCCCCGGCCACCTGGGGCGCGTACCGGGTCCCGCCGTTGGCGAAGGTCGAGTAGGCGACCGCCTGGGAGATGGGCGTGATCACGGTGCCACCTTGTCCGAACGCCAGCTCGACGTTGTCCCCGACGTACCAGGTGTCGTTGGGATAGGCGGCGGGCGCCTCGGCGTGGAGCAGCTTGCGGACCGCCGGGCTGTCGACCCGGCCGGTCGCCTCACCGGGGAGGTCGATGCCAGTCGGCTCACCGAGCCCGTAGGCGGCCGCCGTGTCCTCTATCGGCTGGGGGCCGTTGCCGTCCGGCGGGTCGGCGATGGCGAACTGGTAGCCCAGGTTGTAGAAGTAGTAGTCGTCGGAGATGGTGAGGGCCCGGGGAAGGTCCACCTCGCCGGCCCCGACCGCCTCGTCGTCGTGGAACGAGCAGCCGGCCCCCGCCCCGGTGCACCCGGGCACGGTGAAGGTCCCGGTGTCGTCGACCGACTGGGTGACGCTGACGATCCCGCTGTTGAGGGCGGCGGTCGCCGTGACCAGCTTGAAGGTCGAGCCCGGGGTGTAGAGCCCCTCGATGGCGTAGTCGTTCAGCCCCCCCGTGGCCTCGATGGCGTTGAGGTCGGCCTGGCTGATCCCGCCGACCCACTGGTTCAGGTTGAAGCTCGGGTACGAGGCCATGGCCAGCACCTGTCCGTTCTGGGGATCCATCACCACCGCGGCCCCGTTGACGGCGGGCGGGGTGCGGCCCGAGCGGGGGTCGGTGCTGTGGCGCAGGGCCAGGATCTGGTTCTGCAGGGCGCTCTGCAGCGCTTGTTGGAGCCCGAGGTCGACGTTCAACACGACGGTGTCGCCCTGGACCGGCCTGGTGTTGCGCAGGGTGCCCACCACCTGGCCCTGCGCGTTGACCTCCAGGGCCTGCTGGCCGTCGGTGCCCCGCAGGTACTGCTCGTACTGGTACTCGATCCCGGACTTTCCGATCTGGCTGCCCGGGTTGTAGTTCTGCCCGGGATGCTCGGCCAGCTCCTGGCCGGTGATGTCGCCGACGTAGCCCAAGATGTGGGGGGCCACCGGCTGGCCGGCCGAGTCGGTCTGGGGGTAGGTCCGCTGGGTGACCTCTTGCACCGAGACCCCCGGGTAGTCCGCCTGGTGCTCTTGGAGGTACTGCACCGTCGAGGACGGGGCGTTGGTCAGGACCGGCACCGGCTCGTAGGGGCTGTAGCGCGGGTCGTTGATGGAGGCCTCCACCTGGGCCGGGGTCTGGCCGATCAGCGCCGCCACCTGACCGATGACGTCGGGATCCTGGGCCGCCTCCCCGCGGGACAAGACGATCTGGTACTGCACGACGTTGGTCACCAGCACGGTGTCGTTGCGGTCCACGATCTCGCCCCGGGGGGCGGGCACGTCGACGATGCGGATCTGGTTCGCCGTCACGGCGGCGGCATAGTGATTGGCGTTGATCACCTGGAGCGACCAGAGGCGTAGCACCATGACACCGAAGAGCACCAGGACGATCAGACCGACGATCTGGAGGCGGAGCTGGGGTCGGGACGGCTGGTCCTCGGGCGAGGCGACCAGGGTGGCCGGGTTGATGCTCTTGCGCGGCCGCATCCGGAACTGTCGGGTGCGGGGTCGCCGGTTGGCCCGGCGCGAGCGCCCGGTCGCCGGAGCGGCATAGACGCGGTCACCGCGGATCGGGTGGCGGAGGGACCGGTGGGTCACCAGCGGGCCCCGGCCGGCGCCGACCGGGTGTCGTCGAACCCCGAGCCGCCCACGGCCCAGCGCACCACCCGGACGGCGAGCGGCGCCAGGGCCGCGTTGACCACCGACACCACGACCACGATGGCGGCAAGGTCGACATAGAGGAACTGTTCTTGTCCGAGGACGGCACCCAGCACGGCGTACAGCATGACGGCTGCGGCACTCGCCGCGAGCGCGACCAGCGACTTGAGCCACCAGATCCCCTCGGTGATCCGGCCGGTCATCGAGCCCACCCCGAAGCCCACCAGGCATCCGACCAGGGCCGACAGGCCGAAGGGGGTGGGGAGCAGGAGGTCCGCCGCCATCCCGGCGACGAATCCCATCACCGCCCCCTCCTCGGGGCCCAGCGCCAGCCCGGCGGCGATGGGCAAGAGGAGCATGAGGTCGGGGTGGACGCCGGCCACCCGGATGTCCAGGCCGATGGTCGATTGGACGACCAGGACCAACAGGACCACCAGGAACGTCCGGCCGACGGCGCGCAGGGTCACGGCGTCGGGTACCACTGGACGACGGCGACGTAGGCCAGCTGGTTCAAGTTGGCCATGGGTTGGACCTGCACGGTCATCTGGCTGGCGCCGGGCAGGGTGTGGATGGAGGTCACGAAGGCCACCGGGATCCCTGGGGGGAACTCGCCGCCCTGCAGGCCGTTGGTGTACATCACCTGGTGCGCGTGGATCGGCGTCCCCGGAGCGATGAAGTCGGCGGTCAGCGGGTCGTCGGGGCCCTGCCCGTCGACCGTCGCCTGCTGGGCCGGGTCGCCGAAGGTCACGCCCACCTTGGACTGGCCGTCGGTCAGGAGGCGGACGGTCGCCGAGCTGTGGTTGGCCTGGACGATCTGGCCGACCAGCCCTCCGGCCCCCACGACCGGCATGCCGACGTCCACCCCCTCAGAACGCCCCTTGTCGATCTGGATGGTGGCGGCGAAGTTCGAGGCCGAGACGGCCTGGGTCTCGGCCATCACCGTCGGGATCTGTCCGAGGAAGGCCAGGTGTTCGAGGGCCATCACCTGGCGCAGCTGTCGGTCCTCGAACGGCTGGGTGGCCGCCTGTTGCCGCAGCCTCCCCAGCTCGGCCTGCAACTTATGGTTCTCCTCCACCACTGAGCCGTAGTGGAACGCCCCGGCGAAGAAGTTCCCGATCGGCTCGAGGACGTCGTTCACGCCCGAGCGGATCGGGGAGAAGATGTCGTTGGCCACCGACCGCAGACCCGAGGTGATCGAGTGGGTACGTCCGCTCGTGTCGATGCTGATCACGGTCACCGAGATCAGGATCAGCACGATCAGGGTGGTCAGGGTGCGGCGGGACCGCCTGGGTTTGGCCACCCGGGGACGCCCCGCTGCTCGGTCAGCGCGAAGACGAGGTGATGAGCACCCTCTTCAGGGCGTCGAACTCCTCGAGGCACTGCCCGCTCCCGATGGCCACGCAATTCAGCGGGTCACGGGCCACGACGATCGGCATGCCGGTCTCGTGCTGGAGCCGCGAGTCGAGGCCGTGCAGGAGGGCACCGCCCCCGGTCAGCACGATTCCCTGCTCCATGATGTCGGCGGCCAGCTCGGGCGGCGTGCGGTCCAAGGTGACCTTCACGGCGTCGATGATGGCCGAGACCGGCTCGTCGATGGCGTGGCGGATCTCCTCGGTCGAGATGACCACGGTCTTGGGCAGGCCGGTCACCAGATCGCGACCACGGATCTCGGCGTGCAGCTCCTCTTCGAGCGGGAAGGCCGAGCCGAGCGAGATCTTGATCTCCTCCGCCGTGCGCTCACCGAGGGCCAGGCTGAACTCCTTCTTCACGAACGACACGATCGCCTCGTCCAGTTCGTCGCCGCCGATGCGGACCGACTGGCTGGTGACGATGCCCCCGAGGGAGATCACCGCGACCTCGGTCGTGCCACCGCCGATGTCGACGACCATGTTGCCGGTCGGCTCGTGCACCGGTAGTCCGGCACCGATGGCGGCGGCCATCGGCTCTTCGATGATGTAGGCCTTGCGGGCGCCGGCGTACTCGGCCGCCTCCATGACGGCGCGCTGCTCGACGCCGGTGATACCCGAGGGCACGCAGATAACCATGCGCGGCTTGGCGAAGCGGCGCTGGTGCACCCGGTGGATGAAGTAGCGCAGCATCTTCTCGCAGATCTCGAAGTCGGCGATGACGCCGTCCTTCAGCGGCCGGATGGCCTGGATGTTCGACGGTGTCCGACCGATCATCCGTTTGGCCTCGGCACCGACGGCCAGCGGCCGTCCGTCCTTCACGTCGACGGCGACCACCGACGGCTCGTTCAAGACGATGCCGCGGCCCCGCACGTAGACGAGCGTGTTGGCCGTGCCGAGGTCGACGGCCATGTCGCGGCCGAGCAGGTTGAGGCGGTTCTCGGACATCGAGGTGCGGTTCCTCTCGGGGGTGGGCGTTGGACCGGGCGGCCGTGCCCGGGACCGGTTCCCGCCCAAGGCTACGGGACGGTCGGGAACGGCACAAGGCTGGGCCCGTCGTCCGGGCGGCCACGGCCGGGGTGTTCGGGCGACGTCGGGGCCCCGGTCGGCGGGGACGACTCCGGGGCTCTACCCCCGGGCGGCCCCGGCCAAGCTAGCCGATCGGGGCCCGTGGTCGCCCGGCCGGCTCAGGCGAGGTCGGGGAAGAAGAGGCCGATCTCCCGGCTGGCCGACGCCGCCGAGTCCGAGCCGTGGACGAGGTTCTCGGTGAGCTCGATCGCCAGGTCACCGCGGATCGTGCCCGGGGCGGCCGCTTTGGGGTCCGTGGCCCCCATGAGGTTCCGGACCACCTTGTAGGTCTCGTCGCCCGGGCCCTCGACCACCATGACGACGGCCGGCGACCGGGTGATGAAGGCCACCAGGTCCGCGTAGAAGGGCTTGCCCTCGTGCTCGGCGTAGTGGACGGCGGCCACGTCGGTGGTGATGGTGCGGAGCTCGGCCGCCACGAGGACCAGCCCCTTGCGCTCGAGCCGGCCGACGATCTCTCCGACCAGTCCCCGCTCGACGCCGTCGGGCTTCACGATGACGAGAGTGCGGTTCACGAGCCGCGGACGATAGCAGCAGTGGCCGCCGGCCCATCCCCAGGGGGTGCCGAGGGGCGGGGCGGATCACGCCCGGGTGACGCCCCCGGCCAGCAAGACCCGGGCGTCGGCCACCACGTAGAGCGAGCCGGCCACCACCAACAACCCGTCGTCGGCCACGACCGAGCGGGCGGCGCCCACCGCCTCGGCCACCGAGGCGGTGGGCGTCACCGACAGCCCGAGGGCCCGGGCCGCCTCGGCCAGGGTTTCGACCGGCAGGGCCCGGGGAGAGTCGGGGGGGCAGGCCAGCACCGTTCGGACCCCGGCCCGGGCCAGCGGGGCCAACATGGCCGACGGGTCCCGGCCGCGGAGCATCCCGACCACCGCCACCCCCTCGCCCTCGACGGCGAACTCTTCGAGCAGTGCGTCGGCGAGGGCCTCCATGCCGGCCACGTTGTGGGCCCCGTCGACCAGGCACAGCGGGCGGCGGCCCACGACCTCGAGCCGGCCCGGCACGCGCACCGCGGCGAACCCGTCCTCCACCAGGTCCTCGGTGAGCGGTGCCCCGAAGAAGGCCTCGGTGGCGGCCAGCGCGCATGCGGCATTCACCCCTTGGTGAGGCCCGTGGAGCGGGACGAGGACCTCGCCGTAGGCGGCCCCGGGCGTGCGCAGGTCGACCAGCCGCCCGCCGACGGCCACCCGGTTGACCACGCAGTCGAACTCGGTGCCCCGGAGCCACACCTCGAGAGCCCCCACCTCATCGGCCCGGGCGGTGATGGCGGCGACCAGTTCGGGCCGGGTCTCGCCGATCACCACCCGGCTGCCGGCCTTGATGATCCCGGCCTTGTCGGTGGCGATGCCCTCCAGGGTGGGACCGAGAACCTCGGTGTGGTCGAAGCTGATGTTGGTGACCACGGCGACCTCGGCGTCGACCACGTTGGTGCAGTCCCAGGTGCCCCCCAGCCCCACCTCCACCACGGCCACGTCGACCGCCTCGTCGGCGAACCAGGTGAGGGCGGCGGCCGTGAGCAGCTCGAAGCGGGTCGGACGGTCGCTGAGCAGCGGCTCGAGCAGGCAGAGCCGGCTCAGCACCGCGGTGAGGGCCTCGTCGTCGATCGGCACCGAGTTGGCCGCCAGGCGCTCGTTGACGGCCGAGAGGTTGGGACTGGTGTACGTGCCGACGCTCAGGCCGCTCGCCCCGAGCAGGGAGGTCACCATGGCCGCCGTCGAGCCCTTGCCGTTGGTCCCGGTCAGGTGGACCGAGGGGAAGGCCCGCTCCGGGTCGCCCAGGAGGGTGCACAACTCGCGCATGCGCTCGAGGGTGGGCAGGGCCCGCCGGGACGGGACCGAGGACTCGAAGTCGGTGTGGGCGTCCAGCCAGGCCAGGGCCTCCCCGAGGGAGGTGAACGGCATGGCCACCGGTGGGCTCAGGAAGCGGCTCGCCGGCTCCGGCTCGACTTCGCCGGGGGCCCACCGACCGGGACCAGGGTCGGGTTCACCCGGTCGAGCACGACCGCCCGGTCGACGACGCACTTGCCCACGTCGGTGCGGCTGGGCAGGTCGTACATCACGTCGAGGAGGACCTCTTCGAGGATGGCCCGTAGGCCCCGGGCCCCGGTCCCCCGCAACAGAGCCTGCTCGGCCACCGCCTCGAGGGCGTCGTCGGTGAACTCGAGCTTCACCCCATCGAGGTCGAACACCCGCTCGTACTGACGGGTCAGGGCATTCTTCGGCTCGACCAGGATCTTGATCAGCGCGTCCTTGAAGAGCTGGGAGACCGCGCTCACCACGGGGAGCCTCCCGATGAACTCGGGGATCAGGCCGAACTTGATCAGGTCCTCGGGCAACACGTGGCGGAGGACCTCGGACTCGTCGCGCTCGGCCCGCTTGACCTCGGCCCGGAACCCGATGCCCTTACGGCCGATCCGGCTCTCGATGATCTTGTCCAGCCCGGCGAACGCCCCGCCGCAGATGAACAGGATGTTCGTGGTGTCGATCTGGATGAACTCCTGGTGGGGATGCTTGCGGCCCCCCTGGGGAGGGACCGAGGCGGTGGTCCCCTCGAGGATCTTGAGCAGGGCCTGCTGGACGCCCTCGCCCGAGACGTCGCGGGTGATCGAGGGGTTCTCGCTCTTGCGGGCAATCTTGTCGATCTCGTCGATGTAGATGATCCCGGTCTCGGCCCGCTTCACGTCGTAGTCCGCCGCCTGGATCAGCTTGAGCAGGATGTTCTCGACGTCCTCGCCCACGTAACCGGCCTCGGTGAGGGCGGTGGCGTCGGCGATGGCGAACGGGACATTCAGCATCCGGGCCAGGGTCTGGGCCAGCAGGGTCTTGCCGCAGCCGGTGGGCCCGAGGAGAAGGATGTTGGACTTGGCGAGCTCGACGGCGTCCTCGACGGCCGGTCCGGCCTGCACCCGCTTGTAGTGGTTGTAGACGGCCACCGAGAGGATCTTCTTGGCGTACTCCTGGCCGACCACGTAGTCATTGAGGAAGTCGAAGATCTCCCGGGGCTTGGGGAGCTCGTCGAAGCTGAGCTCGGTGGTCTCGGTGAGCTCCTCGGCGATGATGTCGTTGCACAGGTCGATGCACTCGTCGCAGATGTAGACGCCGGGCCCGGCGATCAGCTTCTTGACCTGCTTCTGTGATTTGCCACAGAAGCTGCACTTGACCAGGTCCCCCCCCTCACCGAACTTCGCCACGGCGCCCCGACTCCTCTCGTTTCGTTCCCGACCTGGTCCTGTGTCCGCTACCCGTGCCCGGATCGACCCGAGACCGTGCCTACGCCGCGCCGACGGCCTCGAGGGACGCCGCCTCCCGGACGGTGATCACCTCGTCGATCACCCCGTAGGCGACGGCCTCTTGGGCCGTCATCACGAAGTCCCGGTCGGTGTCCTTGGCCACCTTGTCGTGGGCCTGGCCGGTGTCCTCGGCCAGCATCCCGGTGAGCAGGTCGCGGATTCGGAGGATCTCCTTGGCCTGCAGCTCGATGTCGCTGGCCTGGCCCTCGACCCCCCCGAACGGCTGGTGCAGGAGGATCCGGGCGTGCGGGAGGGCGAAGCGCTTCCCGTGGGCCCCGGCGGCCAGCAGCACCGCGGCGGCCGACGCCGCCTGCCCGAAGCAGAAGGTGGAGATGTCCGGCTTCAAGAACTTCATGGTGTCGTAGATGGCGAAGAGGGCCGTGATGTCACCGCCCGGAGAGTTGATGTAGAGGTGGATGTCCTTGTCGGGCTCCTCGGACTCCAAGAAGAGCAGCTGGGCGCAGACCAGGTTGGCCACCGTGTCGTCGATCGGGGTGCCGAGGAAGATGATCCGCTCCTTGAGGAGGCGGGAGTACAGGTCGTAGGCCCGCTCACCGCGGTTCGACGACTCCACCACGGTTGGCACCAGGTAATTGCTGGCCCGGAATCTGTCGTCGTGCATGCTCATCCCTCCGTCTCCTCCCCGCTCGTCCCCACCTGGTCGCTTGGCCCCTCTTCGGTGCGGGGTGCTGCACCCTCGTCGTCGGAGTCCTCCCCTTCGGCCCCCTGGTCGACCGCCAGCTCCTCACGGGAGATCGGGTTGCCCTCGTCATCGACCAACTCAACGTGGTCGATGAGCCACGTCATCGCCTTGGCCTTCTTTTGCTCCGAGCGTACCGCGGCAGTCCTGCCGGCGTGGTCGAGGCGCTCCCGCAGCTCGGCCAGATCGATCTCCATCCGCTCCGCCATCACCGACAATTCGCTGGTCAGGTCCTCGTCGTCCACGACGAGCCCTTCGGCCTCGGCCAGCGCCCGGAGCGCGAGGTCGGCCTTGACCGCCCGGGCGGCCTCCACCCGCACCTCGGCCACCAGTTCTTCGCCGGTGCGCCCGGTGGCCGCCAGGAGCTGGTCGATGGTGAGGCGCTGCTCCTCGAGCCGGTGGTTGAGGTCGTGCACCCGTTGGCGCACCTCGTCGTCGACCAGGACCTCGGGGACCTCGTCGTCGTCGACCAGATTGCTCAGCTCGTCCAGTGCCTTCTCCCGCAGGGCCAGCTGGGCTTGGACCACCTTCACCTTGCCCATCCGCTCGGTGAGGTCGGCCCGGAGGGCCTCGACCGTGTCGAACTCCGAGCTCTCCGAGGCCCACTCGTCGGTCAGCTGGGGGAGCTTCTTCTCCTTCACGTCCTTCACGAGCACCCGGAAGGACACCGGACCCGCCCCTTCCGGCGTGGCCGAGAAGGCCAGGATGTCGCCCACCTTGGCCCCCCGGAGCTGCTCGTCGAGCTCGGGCACGACCCGGCCGCTCCCCACCTCGTAGAGGAAGTCGTCGGCCCCCATGACCTCCTGGCCGCCGCCGTCGGTCCCGTGGACGTCGATGGTCACGTTGTCCCGGTCGACGGCCGAGCGCCCCACCTCGACCAGTTCGGCCTCGGTCTCGCGCATCCGCTCCAGCTGTGCCTCGATCTCCTCGTCGGCCACCCGGGGCGACGGCAGGGTCACCCGCAACCCCGCGTACCCGGGGATGGCCACGATCGGGCGCACCTCGACGACGGCGTCGAAGGCCACCGCGCCGCCCTCCTCCCCCGACGTGATGTCGATCTCGGGCGAGGCGATCGGCTCGACGCCGGCCTCGGCGACGGCCTGGGCGTAGAAGTCGGGAAGCGCCTCGCGCAGGGCCTCGGCCCGCAGCGCCCCCGCCCCGCCCATCCTGGCCTCGAGCACCTGGCGGGGCACCTTGCCGGGACGGAAGCCCGGGATCCGGGCTTGGCGCGAGATATCGCGCACCATCTCGTCGAGGACCTTGTCCACGTCGGGCTCGTCGATCTCGACGGACAACCGGACCTTGTTGCCCTCGACGGGTTCGGTGGTGGCTCGCATAGCGGGTGCCTCACTCTACCGGGCCTCTTGGAGGTCCCCGTCCCGAGGGCCGGCGACGACCTGGGCCCGGTCGGGGCCGAACCCGAGGAGAGCGCCAGCGCCCGGCGGTGCCGCTCAGATCATGAACGCCATGGCGTCGAGGACCCGTCGGCCCAACGCGCCGTCCCCAGTGACCCGCGCCGCGCCCGAGGCGAGCACCTCGTCGGCCGAGATCCGTCCGCACCCGAGGCGCCAGAAGGTCTCGTCGTCGAGCTCGAGGCGGACCGTGGGCCGGTCGGGCACCGGGTCGGCCGGTCGGGCCCGGCCGGCGTCCATCCGCACGGCGAGCGACACCGGGACCGGCCCGGTGACCGTCCAGAGCACCGAGGAGCCGTCCGGCGGCGCCACCACCTTGCCGACGACGTAGCCCATGGCCGAGGCCACCCGGTCGACGGAGATCCGCTCACCGGCCCCGCCACGCCCTCCGGGGCGCCCGAGCGCCCGGCGGGCGTCTTGCTCGTGGACCCAGCTGTCGAACACCCGCACCACCATGAAGTCGCGGTAGGCGACCTCGCCCACCGGGCTCCATCCGACCCGGACCCAGTCCTCGGGGCCGAGGCCCGCCAGCTGGTCGAGCCGTCGGGCCGTCACCGCGGCGAACTCGGCCAGCACATCGTCGCCCCGCCGTTCCCTGCGGGCCGCCACCCAGGCCTCGTTCAGCTCCCCCATCGGGTTCCGCACGTGCCCGGGCACCGGGCCACCGAGGACCGGGGCAGCATCGCCCATGAGCGAGCGCTCGATCCCGATCAGGTGCGACAGCAGGTCCCGGACGCTCCAGCCCGGACAGTCCGTGGGCCGGTCCCACTCCTCGGGCTCGAGTCCCGAGCAGGCGTCGACGGTCGAGGCCCAGACCTCCTCGAGCTGGCCGATCACCGGCTCGGGGCGAGACGCTGGCAGGGGGACGGCCATGGTCCAATCGTAGGGTCCGGTCCCTCGGGTCCGCCCTTTTGGAGGCCCCGGGGGCCGGGTAGCATTGTGACCTGGACCTGGGGTTCTCCAGTGCCCCGGCCAGAGGGGAGAGAAGTCGACGGATGACGACGGCGGGGGCGACTCAGGTGGGTGCGGGGCCCCAGGACATCTCAGGGGCGGTGACGAGCGTCATCGTGCGCTACGTCCGGGCCCGGGCCGGCGAGACCGGGGTGACCCAGCTGCTGGCGGCCTCGGGCGAGCACCGGCCGGTGACCCTCCTCGAGGACCCCCGGAGCTGGAGCACCCACGACCAGGCCGTCGTCCTGCTGCACGCCGCCAGCCAGGTGACCGGCGATCCCGACATCGCCCGGCACGTCGGCGAAGAGATGCTGCGTCAGCACGACGGGACCGAGGTGGCGAACCTGCTGCGGTCCCTCGGCTCGCCGTCCGAGCTCTTGCGCAACGTGACGGCGGCGGCGGCCAAGTTCACCACGGTCTCCTCGCTCGACCCCCTCGAGGTGGGCGACGCCCACGCCGTGGTCCGGGCCCACACGCGACCCGGGTTCTTGCGCCACCCGTACCTGTGCGACTTCACCAAGGGCCTGCTCTCCCAGGTACCGGCCCTCTTCGGGCTGGTGCCGGCCATGGTCACCGAATCGGAGTGCCAGGCGCGCGGCGGCCGGTTCTGCCTCTACAGCGTGGCCTGGGAGGGCGGGCAGTGGTCGTCATTCGTCGACGAGCGTTCGAGCCTCTACACCATGGCCTGGGGCGAGCAGGGCGTCGTCGAGGCCCGCTCGGAGCTCGAGATGGACGCCGAGACCCGCGTCACCCTGCTGACCGAGCAGCTGCGACAGATGGACGGCCGCTTGGAGGAGGTCTTCTCGACCGCCTCGGACCTCTTGTCGATCGAGGACCTCTCCGAGCTGCTCGACAGCATCATGCGCCGGGCCGCGGGCGCCGTGAACGCCCCGCGGTACCTGCTGGTGGTGCGGACCGCGCCCGACGAGACCGTCCAGCTCCACCACCACGGTTTCGGCGCCGCCGAGGCCCGCGAGCTGGCGGCCGAGCTGTGGCAACCCGATCCCGACGACGCCGACGGTTCGCGCCTCATCGTCGACATCGCCTCGTCCCGCCAGACCTACGGGCGCCTGGCCGCCGTCTACCCCCCCGGGATGCGCTTCATGCCCCGGGAGCGGGAGATCTTCTCGCTCTACGCCAACTACGCCGCCACGGCGCTCGACCTGGTGACGGCCCTGGCCGAGTCCAGGGGCTCGAACGCCACCGCCCGGGCGCTCTTGGACTTCTCCCGCTCGCTCTCGAGGGTCGGGACCACCGACGAGGTGTCCCAGACCCTGGCCGACACGGTCCCGGCCGTGGTCGGGTGCGAGCGGGCCTCGGTGATGCTCTGGGACCCCTACGAACAGCGACTGGTCTTCAAGGCGCTCTCGGGGTCGGCACCTCCCCCCCGGCCCCGGACCGACGACGGGGACGGGCGCGACTTCACCTCCATCTCTCCGGAGGACTCACCGCTCGTCGGCACCGTCATGACCTCACGGGACATCGTGGTGCTCGACGGCTCCACCTCCGACCCGTTCCTGCTCGCCGTCCTGCACAGGTTCGGCATCGCCCTCAGCGTCATGGCCCCGCTGTTCAGCGACGAGGAGTTCCTGGGCATCGTGGCCGCCGACTTCCTCCAGGTGCCCAAGGTCGACCCCCGTCGCGACCGCGACCTCCAAGAGCGGCTCCGGGCCCTGGCCGACCAGGCGGTCACCGCCTTCCAGAACGCCCGCCTGCTCGAGCAGGTCGGCCACCTGGCCTGGCACGACGCCTTGACCGGACTGCCCAACCGGCGCCTGCTCGAGGACCGGGTCCGCCAGGAGATCGAACGGGCCAGCCGGCTCTCCGAGCCGTCGGCGGTCTTCTTCGTCGACCTCGACCGCTTCAAGAAGGTCAACGACACGATGGGCCACGGGGCGGGCGACGAGCTGATCAGGCAGGTGGCGGCCCGGCTGGTGGCCGTGGTCCGTCGACAGGACACGGTGGCCCGCCTGGGCGGCGACGAGTTCGCCATCCTGCTCCCCGGGATGGGCGAGGAGGTCACGGTGCGCCTCTTGGCCGAGCGGATGCTCGAGTCGTTGCACCAGCCCTATCTGATCGACGGTGCTGAGGTCTACACCTCGGCCAGCATCGGCGTCGCCTCGTACCCCGAGCACGGCAACACCTACGACGAGCTGCTCAGCCGGGCCGACGAGGCGATGTACCGGTCCAAGGACATGGGCCGTAACACCTTCCAGATCTTCACCGAGAACCCCCAGAACACGCTGCTCGGCGACGCCGAGCTCGAGGCCGACCTGCACCACGCCCTGGAGCGCAACGAGCTCTTCGTCCTCTACCAGCCCTACATCGATCTCCAGACCAACCGGGTGGTCGGCGTCGAGGCCCTGGTCCGTTGGCGACACCCGGTCCGGGGGGTCATCGAGCCGGGGTCCTTCCTCCCCCAGGCCGAGGAGTCCCGCCTGATCATCGCCATCGACGAGTACGTGATCCGCGAGGCGGCCCGCCAGATGGGCCGGTGGGCGGCCGAGGGGGTCGAGCCCCTCCGGATGTCGGTCAACGTGTCGGCCAGCGACCTGCTCCATCCCGGCTTCGTCCAGACCGTCGTCGGGGCGCTGGCCGAGCACGACGTCGATCCCGGTCGCTTCGAGGTCGAGATCACCGAGCGCATCTCCCCGGACCACGAGGGCGTGATGCGCCAGACCGTCGAGGAGCTGCGCAACCACGGGGTCCGCTTCTCGATCGAGGATTTCGGGGGCGGGGGCGCCTCGGTGGAGCAGGTGGCCGCCTTCCCGGTCAGCACGCTCAAGATCGACCGCTCGTTCGTCCAGATCCTCGGGCCGGCCGACGAGCTCGGCGCCCTCGGCTCGGCCATCGTCGGGATGGCCGAGCGCCTGGGGCTCGACTGCGTGGCCGAGGGGGTCGAGACATCCCACCAGAGCCGGATCCTGCTCCAACGGGGCTGCACCACGGCCCAGGGCTTCTTCTTCAGCCCGCCCCTCTTCCCGGGCGACGTCAGCCGGATGCTCGAGGAGAAGTCGCCAGGCCGGGCGCCGGGCCCTGCACCGGGGAGCGACTGAGCAAGCTCCGGGCCCGGGTCCTCCCGACGGGGAATCAGCCCGTGACCAGGGGCGACACCGCCGCCGGGCGGCCGCGATCCGGGGACGGGGGGCGAGGGGCCAGGATCGACCATCCCCCATCCAGGCACGGCCCGGCGATAGCTTCGATCCGTCTCAGACCCAGGGCCCGCCCTAGGTCAGTGGGGGACCACGAAGCTGAGAGGAGCCGCTATGGCGGAGTACGAAGGCTACTGCGTGAAGTGCCGAGAGAAGCGAAAGTTCGATGGCCACGAGGTCGAGCTGGCCAACGGTCGCCGGGCCGCCCAGGGCCAGTGCCCGACCTGCGGGACCAAGATGAACAGGATCCTGGGCAAGAAGGCCTGACCCCCGGGGCGCGGCGGCGCCCATCGGTGTGCGACAGCCCGCCCCCCGGGGCGGGCTGTCGGTCGTCCGGCGCCGGGAGGGGGCCGGTGGCACGTTGGGGCAGCCCGAGCGCGAGGATGGACGAATGCACGACCTCGTGATCCGCGGCGGCACCGTTGTTGACGGAACCGGCGCCCCGGCGACGGTGGCCGACGTGGCGGTCGACGGGGGCCTGATCAGCGGGGTCGGCCGCATCGACGGGCCGGCCCGGCGCACCATCGACGCCGACGGCCTCATGGTCACCCCGGGGTGGGTCGACGTCCACACCCACTACGACGGCCAGGTCACCTGGGACGACGTCCTCGCCCCGACCGCCTGGCACGGGGTGACCACCCTGGTCATGGGCAACTGCGGGGTGGGGTTCGCCCCGGCCCGGCCCGGCAGCCACGACTGGCTGATCGGCCTGATGGAGGGGGTGGAGGACATCCCGGGCACCGCGCTCAGCGAGGGGATCGAGTGGGCGTGGGAGACCTTCCCCCAGTACCTCGACGCCCTCGAGGCCCGGCGCTGGACGGTCGACGTGGGCACCCAGGTGCCCCACGGGGCGGTCCGGGCCTACGTCATGGGCGAGCGAGGCGCCCGCAACGAGCCGGCGACCCCCGGTGACATCGCCGCCATGCGGGCCATCGTGAAAGAGGCGGTGGCCGTCGGGGCCCTCGGGGTGTCGACCTCGCGCACCATCGCCCACCGGGCCATCGACGGCGAGCCGGTCCCGGGCACCTTCGCCGCCGAGGACGAGCTCTTTGGGATCGGCGGCGCCCTCGGCGAGCTCGGTACCGGGATCTTCGAGCTGGCCCCGGCCGGGGTGGCCGGCGAGGTCGTCGACGACCCCAAGAAGGAGATGGACTGGATGCGCCGGCTCTCGGCCGCCATCGGCCGACCGGTGACCTTCGCCCTCTTGCAGGTCGATTCCAACCCCGACCTGTGGTCCGAGTTGCTCGAGGAGTCGGTCGCCGCACTGGACGATGGGGCCGACGTGGTGCCCCAGGTCGCCGGGCGCCCCACCGGGCTCCTGGCCGGGCACCACACCAGCTTCGTCCTGTTCGACCAGATCCCGGCCTACCAGGAGCTCCGGGCCCGGGGCCTGGCCCCGGCGGACCTGTACCGGGCCCTTTGCGACCCCGAGGTCCGGCGGGCCATCGTGACCTGGGAGCCCCCCGACAGCGCCGGCGCCGAGGCCATGGACCACGCCTACCGCCACGTGTACCTGCTGGGCTCCCCGCCCGACTACGAGCCCGGTCCTGAGCGCTCGGTGGCCGCCCTCGCCGCCGCCAGCGGGCGGACGCCCCTCGACGTCGCCTACGACGCCATGCTGGCCGACGAGGGCTTCGGGCTCCTCTACCTGCCGATCCTCAACTACTCCTCGGGCGACCTCGAGCCCACCCGCAAGATGCTGCTCCACCCCCGGGCCGCGTTGGGCCTGGCCGACGGCGGAGCCCACGTGGGCACCATCTGCGACGCGTCGATGCCCACCTTCATGCTCACCCACTGGACCCGGGACCGCACCCGAGGCGAGCGCCTGACGGTCGAGACGGTGGTGCGCAAGCAGACGGCCGAGACCGCGGCCCTCTACGGCCTCGGCGACCGGGGGGTGGTGGCCCCGGGCAAGCTGGCCGACCTCAATCTCATCGACTACGAGCACCTCCAGGTCTCCAGCCCCAGGGTGGTGGCCGACCTCCCGGCCGGCGGCCGCCGCCTCGTCCAGGACGCAACCGGCTACGTGGCCACCATCAAGTCCGGGGTGACGACCTTCGACCGAGGCCGGGACACCGGCGAACGACCGGGTCAACTCCTGCGCGGGGCCCGCTGAGCGCTCACCGCCCCCGGGCCGAGAGGCCCGTGAGCGTGCGTGACCTTGAGCTCCTGGCAGCCGTCGCACCGCCCCCCCGCCGCGGGCCCCCGGAGGCCCCTCCGGTAGAGTCGGGCCGCGATGCCTCGATCGGTCGACAACGAGCCGGGAGCCACAGTTCCCCGAGGCCCCAGCGCTCGGGGTGACCACCGCCACGGTGGGGGCCCGACGAACGGTGCGGGCCCGACGAACGCCACGAGTCCCACGAATGGTGCGGGTCCCACGAGCCGCGCCTTCGAGCTGCGTGGGATCAACCACCTGGCCCTGGTCTGCCGGGACATGGCCCGGACGGTCGACTTCTACACCAGGGTCCTGGGCATGACCCTGACCAAGACGATCGAGCTGCCGGCGGGCCTCGGCCAGCACTTCTTCTTCGACTGCGGCGGCGGTGACGCGTTGGCCTTCTTCTGGTTCCCCGACGCGCCGGAACCCGAGCCCGGCGTTTCCGCCCCCGCCGACCGTCCGGACAGAGGTTCGCTGACCAGCGCCATTGGGTCGATGAACCACGTGGCGTTCGACGTGGCGCCCGAGAGGATCGACGAGTACCGGGACCGACTACTCGCCGCCGGCGTCGAGTGCACCGAGGTGGCCAACCACGACGATTCGGAGCTGGGAATCGCCGAGGAGTTGCACGAAGGGGTCTTCGTGCGTTCGGTGTACTTCTTCGACCCCGACGGGATCCTCCTCGAGTTCGCCACGTGGACCCGGCCCTTCGGTCCGGGCGACGTCCGCCACGAACCCACCCGGGCCCCTCGCACCGCGCCGGCCTGAACATCGTGCCCCGGCTCCGACAGGTCCGGCGGGCCGAGGCCACCTCCCCGGTGGTCCTCGGGATGTACGACTACCTCTTCGCCGAGCGCGACCCGGTGACCCAGCCCGGCACCGAGGACGGGACCCGGGGGGACTGGTGGACGGTGTTCGCGCTGTCCCCCGACATCCTCGAGCACGCCGTCACCGGGTTCGCCCTCTACCAGAGCCCGGCTCGAAAGCTCGACCCCGTCCTGCGCGAGCTCGGCCAGTGCCGGACGGGGTGGGTCGTCGGGAGCCAGTTCGTCTTCTCCCAACATTGTCGGGCGCTCCGCTCCCTCGGCGTGAGCGAGGAGCGGATTCGTGCGGTCGCAGTCGGTGCCGCGTCGGATGCCTTCGACGAGGTCGAGCGGCTGGTACTCGCCTACTGTGACGCCCTGGCCCTCGACCACGGTCGGGTGTCCGACGATGTGTTCGAACCCCTGCTCGGGCACCTCGGCGACGAGTCGATGCTCGAGCTCACCTACGTCGTCACCTTGTACCTGGCCCATGCGGTGATGTCCCGCGCCCTTCGGACCGAGTTCGACGACCGGCCCGATCCGGTGTGCGAGGTCCCGGGCCCAGGCCCCGAGTAGGCCGATGTCCTCCTCGGTGGCCGGGCGGCAGGGGGTGGTCCGCCGACCATCGCAGATCACCGTGACCTGGCTCACCGAGGTCCTCCGGTCGAAGGGGCTCCTCGGCCGGGCGCACCGGGTGCGCGAGGTCGCCGTCGACCCCGTGGGCACAGGCCAGATGGCCGACACGGTCCGTCTGGCCGCCACCTACGAGCCCGCCGGCGCCGGGCCGGCGACCCTGGTCGGCAAGTTCGCCTCGGAAGACCCCCGGAGCCGGGCGACCGGACGGGCGCTGCGGGCCTACGAGGCCGAGGTCCGCTTCTACGGCGACGTGGCCGGGCGGGTCACGGCGCGTGTCCCGGGGGCCATCTTCTGCGCCTTCGACTCCGACGAGGCGTGGTTCACCCTCCTGGTCGAAGACGTCGGCGACGCCGCGCCGGGCGACCAGATCGTCGGGTGCGACGCCGACACCGCGGCGGCGGCCCTCGAGGGGATGGCCGGGCTCCACGGACCGTGCTGGGAGGCGGCCGACCTGGCGGGCCTGGAGTGGTTGCACCGCACGACGCCCCGCTCGGACCAGGTGACGGCGCAGCTGGTGGCCGGCGTGCTGCCCGGATTCCTCGAGCGCTACGGGGACCGGCTCTCGGCTGAGCACCTGGCCCTCATCGAAGCGTTCATCTCGAATCTCGGCGGATGGTTGGCCCTGCGGTCCGGCCCGCGCACGCTCGTCCACGGGGATTACCGGCTCGACAACCTCTTGTTCCCACGGGGACCTGGCAGCCCGGTCGTGGTCGACTTCCAGACGGTCATCTGGGGACCCGCGGCCTACGACCTCGCCTATTTCATCGGGGGTTGCCTCACCGAAGAGGTGCGCCATGCCCACGAGGCCGCCCTGGTCGCCGAGTACCACCGCCGACTGGGTGCCGGGGGTGTCGTCCACTACCCCCTGGGTCAGCTCCAGGCCGACTACCGCCGGGAGAGTCTGGGCGGGGTCATGATGGCGGTCGGGGCGTCGATGATGGTCCAACAGACCGAGCGGGGGGACGAGATGTTCGTGACCAGCGCGGCCCGTCACGCCCAACACGCCCTCGACCTCGATGCCCTGGCGCTCGTCACGAGCAGTGTCCGGTGAGCCCGGACGGACGGCCCTGGGAGGTGGCGGGGCACGACGAGTCCCGCCATCGCCCCGGTGACGAGCCCCTGTGGAACGAGTCGTACTACATGGACTTCGTGGCCGAGGACGGCTCGGTGGGCGGCTACGTCCGCCTCGGCTTCTACCCGAACCTCGGCGTGGCCTGGTGGACGACCGCGCTGGTGCGGCCGGGCGAGCCCAGCGTGCTGTCGCTGGCCTTCGACCTCGTCCCTGGTGAGGCGCCGGCACTCGAGGCCAGCGGGCCGCGCTGCACCGCGGCCCTGGCGATCCCCGATCCGCTCTCCACCCTCGTCGTTACCTCCACCGCCGACGCGGCCGTCTTCGAGGACCCGGCCGGCGTCTACCGGGGGGAGCCCGGTCGTCCCGCCGACCTGGGTCTCGACCTCACCTGGCGGACCGACGGCGAGCCGTACCACTACCGGCTGACGACGCGTTATGAGATCCCCTGCCTGGTGGAGGGCACGATCCACCTGGACGGCCACGACGTTGCCCTGCGCGGTCACGGTCAACGCGACCATTCCTGGGGGGTGCGCGACTGGTGGGCCTTCGGGTGGTGCTGGTTGGCGGCGCGACTCGGCGACGGGACCCGGGTGCACGCGGCAGACATCCGGATCCCCGGTTCGCCGGTGGCCTTCGGCTACGTCCAGGCACCCTCGGCGCCGACGGCACCGCTGACGTCGCTCTCGGTGGTCGAAGAGCTCGGGCCTGACGGCTTCCCCGAGCGCGGACGGGTGACGCTCGAACCGGGAGCCTTGGATCTGTCGGTCGAGCCGCTCGGGTTCGCGCCCATCCTGCTCACCGCACCCGACGGGCGCCTCAGCCGGTTCCCCCGGGCGATGGCCCGCTTCGAAGGATCCGACGGGCGCTCGGGACTGGGCTGGATCGAATGGAACCAGCCACAGGGCCCGCGGTGATTGCCGGTTCGCCCTCACCGAGTACCTTGTCAGAGGCACATCGTCATCGGGGAGTGGCGCAGCCGGTAGCGCGCCTGCTTTGGGGGCAGGAGGTCGGGGGTTCAAATCCCCCCTCCCCGACTCAGCCGGTTCACGACGACGCCCACGCCCTCGAGCCGACGTGAAGGCGGGCTCGAAGACACGCCGAGCGGGAGATCGCGCCGCGACCCCGGGGGCACCGCGGCGTCCGCCGAGTGGGCACCTGGCATGCTCTCCCCCACCGGGCCGATCCCGCCACCGTCGGGCCCGGCACTACGATCGGTCCCTTGTCCGGCCCCTGTTCAGCGACCTCCCGGCGGCGTCTCGGCGTCGGCGCAGCGATGCTGGTCGCCGCCGCCGGTGCAAGCGCCTGCTCGAGCAGCGTCCCGCCGGCCCCGGCACACCGGTCGAGCACCCTGGGGGCCGGGGACCTCCGGGGTGCGTGGACCAAGGCCGGCACCCAGGCCCCGCTCCGGACGGCTCAGCTCCAGCAGGTGGCCACCTGCCTCCACCGGGATCTCCCGGCCGCCACCCACACCAGCGCCTCGACGGTCTACGAGAGCCGGGGGGGCGTCAAGGCCTTCTCGTTCACCGAGTCCTACCCGTCGGCCGCTGCCGCCCACGAGGCCTTCACGGCCTGGTCGGCCGCCACCTTCGACGCCTGCGGTGAGGGCCTGGTCCCCTACGTCTTCAGCCTGCTCCCGGCCGGGACGGGTTTCGGTACCCTGGCCACGAGCACCCGAGGGACGCCCGACATCGCCGACGGCGCCGTCTCGCACCGGCTCTCGCTCACCGTCAAGGTCGGCACGGCGACGACCCGCGCCAGCGCCGACCTGGTCACCGTGCTCCACGGCGACCAGGTCACGACCGTCGCCTTCGTGGCCGGTCCCGGGGCATCGTTGTCGGGGATCGACGAGGCGGCGGTGGCCGGCGACCTGGCCGCCTGAGCGCGGGGCCGCTCAGGGGACGGGTGCCCCGCCGACCATGGGTTGGTTGAGCGGTCGCCCGCCCATCGAGCCGAAGAACTGGGCGTCGCCGAAGCTGAACACCCCGCCGTCGGAGGCGAAGAGCCAGTAACCCCGACCGCTGGGTGTCCGGGCCATGCCGACGATCGGCTTGTTCAGGGCGATGTTCCCGGTCGAGCCGAAGAACGTCGAGGTCCCGAAGGCGAAGATCCCGCCGTCAGAGGCGGTCAGCCAGTAGCCATGGCCGTCGGGGGTAGTGGTCATACCGACCACCGGCTTGTTGAGGGCGATGTTCCCGGTCGAGCCGAAGAAGGTGGCGTCACCGAAGGCGAAGATCCCGCCGTCGGAGGCCACCAGCCAGTAGCCCCCGCCGTCGGGGGTGGCCGCCATGCCGACGATGGGCTTGTTCAGGTGCAGGGACCCCGTCGAGCCGAAGAAGGTGGCGTCCCCGAAACTGAAGATCCCGCCGTCGGAGGCGACCAGCCAGTAGCCGCGGCCGTCGGGGGTGGCCGCCATGCCGACGATGGGCTGGTTGAGGTGCATGTTCCCGGTCGAGCCGAAGAAGGTGGCGTCACCGAAGGCGAAGATCCCGCCGTCGGTGGCCACCATCCAGTAGCCCCGTCCGTCGGGGGTGGCCGCCATACCCACCACCGGCTTGTTCAGGTGCATGCCACCGGTCGAGCCGTAGAACGGTGCGGTCCCGAAGCTGAAGACGCCCCCGTCGGCCGCCACCTCCCAGTAGCCACCCGACGAGTAGGTGTAGACGTCGGCCGGGGACGTGGCCGAGGTTCCCGCCGGCGTGGTGACCGTCACGTCGACCGTGCCGAAGTGCCCCGGCGGCGAGACGACGGTGAGCGACGTCCCCGAGTTGAAGGTGACGCTGGCCGCCGGGGTGGAACCGAAGCTCACCGTGGCCCCGGGCAGGAACCCACTGCCGGTGACAAGCACCGAGGTCCCGCCGGCCGACGGTCCGACATTGGGGGTGAGGGCGGTCACGACCGGCGGCCCGTAGGCGAACAGGTCGTTGACCGAGGTGGGCGAGATGCCGTTCCCGTTGCCGACCGTGACGTCGACCGTGCCCGACCCGGGCGGGCTGACCAGGGTGAGTTGGGTGGGCGAGTCGACGACCACCGAGGTGCCGGGAACGGACCCGAAGTCCACCGTCACCCCGGGGACGAAGTTGGTCCCGGTCACCGTGACCGTCGTACCCCCGCCGGGGCCCCCGAAGTTCGGGGTGACCGACGTGACCGTGGGGCTGGCGTAGGCGAACAGGTCGTTGATCGAGGTCGGCGAGGTGCCGTTGCCGTTGTTGACCGTCAGGTCGACCGTGCCCGACCCCGCCGGGGCGGTCACCGTGAGCTGGGTCGACGAGTCGACCACCACAGAGGTCCCCGGCGTCGGGCCGAACTTGACCGTCGTACCCGGCACGAAGTTGGTGCCGGTGACCGTGACTGAGGTCCCGGCCCCGCCATGGTTCGGGGAGACCGACGTCACCGTCGGGGTGCCGTAGGTGAACAGGTCGTTGACCGAGGTCGGCGACGTACCGAGACCGTTGGTGACGGTGACATCGACCGTGCCCGATCCCGCCGGGGCGGTCACCGTGAGCTGGGTCGACGAGTCCACCACCACCGAGGTCCCCGGCGTCGAGCCGAACTTGACCGTGGTGCCGAGCACGAAATTGGTGCCGGTGACGGCGACCGAGGTCCCGTTGCCCCCGTGGTCCGGGACGACCGAGGTCACCGAGGGGATCCCGTAGGTGAACAGGTCGGCCACCGACGTGGCCGAGGTGCCGTTGCCGTTGGAAACCGTGACGTCGACGGTCCCCGTGCCGGCCGGGCTGGTGGCCAGGATCTCGGTCGACGAGACCACGGTCACCGCGGCGGCCGGTGTCGACCCGAAGTCGACGCCCGAGTTGCCCACGAAACCGGTCCCGGTGACGGTCACCTGGGTCCCGCCGGCGGCCGGACCGAAGTCCGGCGTGACGGCGGTGACGGTGGGCTTCTGGTAGGCGAAGAGGTCGGCGGGGCTGGTGGGCGAGGTCCCGTGGCCGTTGGACACGGTGACGTCGACCGAGCCGGTGCCGCCGGGGCTGGTGGCGAGGATCTCGGTCGACGAGACCACGGTCACCGCACTGGCCGGGGTTCCCCCGAAGTCGACGCCCGAGTTCCCGACGAAGTTGGTGCCGGTGACGGTCACCGAGGTCCCCCCGCCGGCCGGCCCGAAGTCCGGGCTGATGGCGGTGACCGTCGGCGGCTCGTAGGCGAAGAGGTCGGCCGGGCTGGTGGGCGACGTGCCCTTGCCGGTGGTCACCGTCACGTCGACGGTCCCGGTGCCCGAGGGCGAGGTGACCGTCAGCTGGGTCGACGAGTCGACCACCACCGCGGTGCCGGGGCTGGAGCCGAATGCAACCGTGGCTCCGGGGATGAAGTCGGTCCCGGTGACGGTCACCGAGGTGGAACCGCCGGGTGGGCCGAAGTCCGGGCTGATGGCGGTGACCGTCGGGGAGCCGTAGGCGAACAGGTCGTCGACCGAGGTCGGCGAGGTGCCATTCCCGTTGTTCACCCTCACGTCGACCGTGCCCGACCCCGTCGGAGCGGTGACCGTGAGCTGGGTCGACGAGACGACCACCACCGAGGTGCCCAGTGACGAACCAAAGGTGACCGTGGCTCCGGGCACGAAGTTGGTTCCGGTGACCGTGACGGTGTCGCCGGCCGAGCCGTAGTTGAGGTTGACGTTGGTCACGGTCGGGGTTCCGTACGTGAACAGGTCGTTGACCGAGGTCGGCGAGGTCCCGAGCCCGGTGGTCACCGTCACGTCCACCGTTCCGGTGCCCGTGGGCACGGTGGCGGTGATCTCGGTCGACGAGTCGACGGTGAAGGCGGCCGGGTTGGCCACACCGAAGTCGACTGTCGAATCCGGGATGAAGTTGGTCCCGGTGATCGTCACGGTGTCCCCGGCCGAGCCGTGGTTGAGGTCGACGCTGGTCACCGTCGGAGTTCCATAGGCGAAGAGGTCGTTCACCGAGGTCGGCGATGTGCCCTCACCGGTCGTCACCGTCACGTCGACCGTCCCGGTGCCGGTGGGCACGGTGGCGGTGATCTCGGTGGACGAGTCGACGGTGGAGTTCGCCGGGTTGCCGGGACCGAAGTCGACCGTGGCCCCGAGGACGAAGTTGGTACCGGTGATGGTCACGGTGTCGCCGGCCGAGCCGTAGTTGAGGTTGACGCTGGTCACCGTGGGCAGGCTGTAGGTGAACAGGTCGTTGACCGAGGTGGGCGACGTCCCGTTGCCGTTGGACACCGTCACGTCGACGGTCCCGGTGCCGGCCGGGCTGGTGGCCAGGATCTGGGTGGCCGAGACCACGGTCACCGCGGTGGCCGGGGTGCCCCCGAACGAGACCGTGGAGTCGCCGACGAAGCCGGTGCCGGTGATGGTCACCGAGGTCCCGCCGGCGGGCGGGCCGTAGTTCGGGCTGACGGCGGTGACCGTCGGGGCCTCGTAGGCGAACAGGTCGGCCGGGCTGGTGGGCGAGGTCCCGTTCCCGTTGGAGACGGTGACGTCGACCGAGCCGGTGCCCCCGGGGCTGGTGGCCAGCAGCTGGGTGGCCGAGACCACGGTGACCGACGTGGCCGGGGTGCCCCCGAACGTTGACGCCCGAGTCGCCGACGAAGCCGGTCCCGGTGACCGTGACCGACGTCCCGCCGCCGGCCGGCCCGAAGTCCGGGCTGACGGCGGTGACCGTCGGCGCCTCGTAGGCGAACAGGTCGGCCGGGCTGGTGGGCGAGGTTCCGTTCCCGTTGGAGACGGTGACGTCGACCGAGCCGGTGCCCCCGGGGCTGGTGGCCAGCAGCTGGGTGGCCGAGACCACGGTGACCGACGTGGCCGGGGTGCCGCCGAAGTTGACGCCCGAGTCGCCGACGAAGCCGGTCCCGGTGACCGTGACCGACGTCCCGCCGCCGGCCGGCCCGAAGTCCGGGCTGATGGCGGTGACCGTCGGCGCCTCGTAGGCGAACAGGTCGGCCGGGGTGGTGGGCGAGGTCCCGTTCCCGTTGGAGACGGTGACGTCGACCGAGCCGGTGCCCCCGGGGCTGGTGGCCAGCAGCTGGGTGGCCGAGACCACGGTGACCGACGTGGCCGGGGTGCCGCCGAAGTTGACGCCCGAGTCGCCGACGAAGCCGGTCCCGGTGACCGTGACCGACGTCCCGCCGCCGGCCGGCCCGAAGTCCGGGCTGATGGCGGTGACCGTCGGGGCCTCGTAGGCGAACAGGTCGGCCGGGGTGGTGGGCGAGGTGCCGTTCCCGTTGGAGACGGTGACGTCGACCGAGCCGGTGCCCCCGGGGCTGGTGGCCAGCAGCTGGGTGGCCGAGACCACGGTGACCGACTGGCCGGGGTGCCGCCGAAGTTGACGCCCGAGTCGCCGACGAAGCCGGTCCCGGTGACCGTGACCGACGTCCCGCCGCCGGCCGGCCCGAAGTCCGGGCTGATGGCGGTGACCGTCGGGGCCTCGTAGGCGAACAGGTCGGCCGGGCTGGTCGGCGAGGTCCCATTGTCGTTGGAGACGGTGACGTCGACCGAGCCGGTGCCGCCGGGGCTGGTGGCCAACAGCTCGGTGGCCGAGACCACGGTGACCGCGCTGGCGGCGTCCAGGCCGAAGTCGACCACCGAGTCGCCGACGAAACCGGTCCCGGTGATGGTGACCGAGGTCCCGCCGCCGGCCGGCCCGAAGTCCGGGCTGACGGCGGTGACCGTCGGCGCCTCGTAGGCGAACAGGTCGGCCGGGCTGGTGGCCGATGGACCGTTGCCGTTGTTGACCGTGACGTCGACCGACCCGGTGCCGGCCGGGCTGGTGGCCAGCAGCTGGGTGGACGAGACCACGGTGACCGACGTGGCCGGGGTGCCGCCGAAGTTGACGCCCGAGTCGCCGACGAAGCCGGTCCCGGTGACCGTGACCGAGGTCCCCCCGCTCGCGGGCCCGGCGTCGGGGCTGATGGCGGTGACCGTGGGCATGTCGTAGGCGAACAGGTCGGCCGGGCTGGTCGGCGAGGTTCCGTTCCCGTTGGAGACGGTGACGTCGACCGAGCCGGTGCCCCCGGGGCTGGTGGCCAGGAGCTGGGTGGCCGAGACCACGGTGACCGCGCTGGCCGGGGTGCCCCCGAAGTTGACGCTCGAGTCGCCGACGAAGCCGGTCCCGGTGACCGTGACCGACGTCCCACCGCCGGCCGGCCCGAAGTCCGGGCTGATGGCGGTGACCGTCGGCGCCTCGTAGGCGAAGAGGTCGGCCGGGCTGGTGGCCGACGTCCCATTGTCGTTGGAGACGGTCACGTCGACCGAGCCGGTGCCGCCGGGGCTGGTGGCCAACAGCTCAGTGGCCGAGACCACGGTGACCGCGCTGGCGGCGTCCAGGCCGAAGTCGACCACCGAGGCGCCGACAAAACCGGTCCCGGTGACCGTGACCGAGGTCCCGCCGCCGGCCGGCCCGAAGTCCGGGCTGATGGCGGTGACCGTCGGGGCCTCGTAGGCGAACAGGTCGGCCGGGCTGGTGGCCGACGGACCGTTGCCGTTGTTGACCGTGACGTCGACCGTCCCGGTGCCGCCGGGGCTGGTGGCCAACAGCTCAGTGGCCGAGACCACGGTGACCGCACTAGCCGGGGTGCCGCCGAAGTTGACGCCCGAGTCGCCGACGAAGCCGGTCCCGGTGACCGTGACCGAGGTCCCCCCGCTCTCGGGCCCGGCGTCGGGGCTGATGGCGGTGACCGTCGGCATGTCGTAGGCGAAGAGGTCGGCCGGGCTGGTGGGCGAGGTGCCGTTGCCGTTGGAGACGGTGACGTCGACCGAGCCGGTGCCCCCGGGGCTGGTGGCCAGCAGCTCGGTGGCCGAGACCACGGTGACCGCACTGGCCGGGGTGCCGCCAAACGACACGGTGGAGTCGCCGACGAAGCCGGTGCCGGTGACCGTGACCGAGGTCCCACCGCCGGCCGGCCCGAAGTCCGGGCTGATGGCGGTGACCGTCGGGGCCTCGTAGGCGAAGAGGTCGGCCGGGCTGGTGGGCGAGGTGCCGTTGCCGTTGGAGACGGTGACGTCGACCGAGCCGGTGCCCCCGGGGCTGGTGGCCAGCAGCTCGGTGGCCGAGACCACGGTCACCGCGCTAGCCGGCGTGCCGCCAAACGACACGGTGGAGTCGGCGGTGAAGCCGGTCCCGGTGACCGTGACCGAGGTCCCGCCCCCGGCCGGCCCGTGGTTCGGACTGATGGCCGTGACCGCCGGGACCTGGTAGCTGAACAGGTCGGCGGGGCTGGTCGGCGACGTCCCGTTACCGTTAGTGACGGTGACGTCGACCGAGCCGGTGCCCCCGGGGCTGGTGGCCAGCAGCTCGGTGGCCGAGACCACGGTGACCGCGTGGCCGGGGTGCCCCCGAAGTTGACGCCGGAGTCGCCGACGAAGCCGGTCCCGGTGACCGTGACCGACGTCCCACCGCCGGCCGGCCCGAAGTCCGGGCTGATGGCGGTGACCGTCGGGGCCTCGTAGGCGAACAGGTCGGCCGGGCTGGTGGGCGAGGTGCCGTTGCCGTTGGAGACGGTGACGTCGACCGAGCCGGTGCCCCCGGGGCTGGTGGCCAGCAGCTCGGTGGCCGAGACCACGGTGACCGCGCTAGCCGGCGTGCCGCCAAACGACACGGTGGAGTCGGCGGTGAAGCCGGTCCCGGTGACCGTGACCGAGGTCCCGCCGCCGGCCGGCCCGAAGTCCGGGCTGATGGCGGTGACCGTCGGGGCCTCGTAGGCGAACAGGTCGGCCGGGCTAGTGGCCGAGGTGCCGTTGCCGTTGGAGACGGTGACGTCGACCGAGCCGGTGCCCCCGGGGCTGGTGGCCAGGAGCTGGGTGGCCGAGACCACGGTGACCGCACTAGCCGGGGTGCCGCCAAACGACACGGTGGAGTCGGCGGTGAAGCCGGTCCCGGTGATGGTGACCGAGGTCCCGCCCCCGGCCGGGCCGTGGTTCGGACTGATGGCCGTGACCGCCGGGACCTGGTAGCTGAACAGGTCGGCGGGGCTGGTCGGCGACGTCCCGTTACCGTTAGTGACGGTGACGTCCACCGAGCCGGCGCCAGCCGGGCTGGTGGCCAGGACCTGGGTGGCCGAGACCACGGTCACCGCACTGGCCGGCGTGCCCCCGAACGACACGGCGGAGCCGGCGGTGAAGCCGGTCCCGGTGATGGTCACCGACGTGCCGCCACCGGGGGGTCCGTGGTTCGGGCTGATCGAGATGACCGAGGGGAGCCCGTAGGCGAACAGGTCGGCGGGGCTGGTCGGAGAGAGGCCGAAGCCGTTGTTGACCACGACGTCGACGGACCCCGGGCTGCCAGGAGGCGAGTTGGCGGTAATCGTCGTGGTGGAGACGACGCTCACCGCGGACGCGCTATTCGCACCGAACTTCACCGTCGAGCCGGGCTGGAAGGACGTGCCGGTGATGGTGACGTGGGTTCCACCAGTCGTCGGTCCAGCCTGAGGGCTGACGGCGGTGACCGTCGGCGGGGCCGGGTTGACGACTTGGGACAGGTTCGAAGGAGAGTTCGAGGTGCTGTAGTTCGAGTCACCGAGGAACGACGCCGTGATGTGGTGGGTTCCGATGGTCGGGGGCGTCGTGGGGCAGCTGGCCGAGTACGGAGACGTGGCACCGGTGAGCGAGACCGCGGTGCAGCCGGTGATCGGGTTTCCGCCATCGAAGAACTCGACCTTGCCAGTCGGCGCCACGGAGCCGGTGGTGACCGTCGTCGAATACGTGATGGGCGTCCCCAGCACCGAGGGATTGGAGGAGCTGGTCGGCGTCGAGGTGCTGGTCGCACCCTTTCCGACGACCAGGGTCTGAAGGGTGCTGTTGGGGGACGTACCGAACACGTTGGTCGCTGACACCCGGAAGTTGTACGTGCCGACCGTACCGGCCGCCGGTGTCCCCGCGATGACCCCGGTGGCGGCGTTCAGCGTGACGCCTGTCGGCAAGGCGCCCGTTGCGACGGCGTAGGAGGCCGCTCCGGTCGCCGTGTAGGTGGTGCTGCCCGGATAGCCGACGGTGTAGGCGAGCGAGCCTGCGGACATGGTCGGCATAGAGGGTGCATTTCCGTTCCAGGTGATCGCCGAGACGTTGCCGGGGCAACCGATCGAACCGGCGGTGTTCGACGCCGCACCGGTGCCGCCCGCCCCGCTGCCTGTGGCCTGGCCCACCGTGCACGTCGCCACGTTTGCCGCCGTGGCCTGGGTGGACTGGCCCGAGACGCCGCCCACCGTTGCGTACCACGCGGCACCGCCGGCGCCACCGCCGGCCGCGGCCAGATTGGTCCCGTCGCAGTAGGAGCCTCCACCGCCGCCGCCGCCGGTGTAACCGCCGCCACCGCCGCCCCCGCCGAGGTTCATGTTCTGTCCTGAACCCCCGGTGGCCGTGCCGCCGGCCCCGCCGGTGCCGGCCCCACCGTTGCCACCGGTCCCGCCGCCGGCCGCACCGCCCTTGCCCCCGTTCGTCGCCGTGCCGCCTGCCCCCGCGCTGGCCCCGCTCGGCGTCGTGCCACCGGCACCGCCGGCGCTGCTGTTGCTCCCGCCGCCGCCGCCTCCGGCGCCTTGAGCGGGCGAGACTGTCTTGCCGGCCCCGCCGCCGCCACCGCTCCCGCTGAACCCTGCAGTGCCGGTGGCTCCCGCCGTCCCGTCGCTGCCGTTGGCCCCGCCGTTACCGGCCACGAAGCCTCCGCCCGCCCCGCCGGCCGTCCCTGTCCCACCACCGGTACCACCGGCGCCGCCGTAGGCGCCCCCGCAGCCATCGGTGTCGTCCCCGCCGCCCACCCCGCCGGCGCCGCCACCCGGGGCGACCGCCAGCAGCGTGGTGCAGTTCGAGCCGGTGGCGCTGGCGCACAGGGCGGAGGCTCCGCCGCCGCCGCCGCCGCTCCCGCCGAGGTAGGTGGCGGTCCCCGTCCCGCTCCCCCCCGTGCCACCCGACGCGTAGCCGGTGCCGCCGGTGCCGCCCGAGGCGGTGGCGCCGATGGCGCCCGGGCCGCCGCCGCAGCCGATCTCAGTCCAGATGAACGCCCCCGGGCTCAGGGCGTAGGTGAGCGTGACCTGCCCGGCCGCGTTGCCGTTCCCGCCCTTGGTGCCTCCGGTCCCCGAACCCGCACCACCACCACCGCCGCCGCCGAGAATCGTGGCGGTCACCGAGGTGGTCCCCGGGGGGGCCGTGGCGTTGTTGGCCGTGCCACAGGCGAGCGACCCGCCGTTCCAGGTCACAGGGGCCGTGGCCGCTGCGGCCGGGGTGGAGGCCACCAGTCCCTGGGCCAGGACCGTGAGCAGGCCCAGCGGGAGGACGGTCGCCATGAACGCCGCTCGCCACCGGGGGCCGCGCCGGCGGGTGGAGGACTGGGGTCCGGCGGCACCGCCCTGGTCGAGGTGCACGTGTTCAGCCATGGGTCAACGCCTCCAACTCATCGTCACAACGGGGTACGGCAAAGGACGGGACGTCTGGACGGACCCTGGGCCGGGCAGAGACCGCCGGGCCATGGGTCAACCGACGACCCCGGCCACCGAGCGGCGCCACACAGATGAACGGGCTGCAAGTGGCCACGACGCGCCAATCGGCGGCCCTTTCCCCTCGTTCCGCCAACTTCCGCCACCTCTTTGGATCCGTCCGCGAGCCGCCGTCCCACCACGGCCGGCGGCCGAACAGGGTTCACTGCGCCAAAGTTCAATGCAACGATGCGCAATTACCCTGCCGGGGCGGAACCTAACAAGCCGGAGGACCCCCGGTCAACTAGGGGGCGGCCACCAAGGGAAAATAGCTTTCGTCAGGCACCGGGGCGGGGTTCGGGGCCCCGAGAAGGGCCGTCAGGCCCCCAGAGCGAACCTCCCGGCGAGCTCGCTGGCCGGCACCGGGCGTGAGAAGAGAAAGCCCTGGGCGTAGTCGCACCCGAGCTGCTGGAGCGAGGTCAGCTGCTCTTCGGTCTCGACCCCTTCGGCCACGACGTTCAGCCCGAGGGCGTGGGCCAGGTTGATCACCGCGGCCACGATCTCGGTGCCCTGGTCGAGGCCCAGTTCGTCCACGAAGGACTTGTCGACCTTCAAGATGTCGAGCGGGAAGCGCTGGAGATAGCTGAGCGACGAGTAGCCGGTCCCGAAATCGTCGATGGCCAGGGCCACCCCGATCGACTTGAGCGCCTGGAGCACCTGCAGGGCGGAGACGGCGTCTCGCATCAGGGCGCTCTCGGTGATCTCGAGGGTCAGGTTCTCCGGCGGCAGCCCGGTCTGCTCGAGGATCCCCTCCACCGTGGCCACCAGCTCGGGGTGGTCGATCTGACGCGCCGAGAGGTTCACCTCCATGCGGCCCGCCGGCCCGGACTCTCCGCTCTCCCGCCAGTGGCGAAGCTGCCGGCACGCCTCTTCGAGGACCCAGGCCCCGATCGGGATGATCAGCCCGCTCTCCTCGGCGACGGGAATGAAGCGGTCCGGGGGCACCAGGCCCTGCTCGGGGTGCTGCCAGCGGATGAGGGCCTCGACCCCCATCGTGCCGTTGCCCGAGATGGCGACGACGGGCTGGTACAGCAAGGTGAGCTCGCGCCGGTCCAGTGCCCGGTGTAAAGAGTGCTCGGTCGTCATCCGCTCGACCACCTGGCGGCGCATGGACTCTCCGAAGACGCGGTGGGCCCCTCCACCGGCGGCCTTGGTCTCGTGCATGGCCGCGTCGGCGTTCGAGAGCAGCGTGGAGGCGTCGGCGTCGGCGTCGCCGGTGGCCGAAATGCCCACGCTGGCCGTCAGGAAGATCTCGCTGCCCCCGATGTCGAAGGGGTCCCCGAGCGCGGCCAGGGCCCGCTCGGCGAAGTCCTCGGCCGCCTCCCGGGCGCCGATGGTGGGCCGTTCGAAGAGGGCGAGGAACTCGTCACCGCCCAACCGGGCCAGGAACGGGCGGACCGGCCCACTGGCCAGGCGCAGCCGGTTCACCACCGCCACCAGGAGCTCGTCGCCCACGTCGTGACCCATCGAATCGTTGATCGCCTTGAAGCGGTCCAGGTCGAACACGGCCACGGCCACCGTCCCGTGCCCGTGGCCCAGGTCGTCGATGGCGGCGGTCAGCCGGCGGGTGAAGTGCCCCCGGGTGGCCAACCCGGTCAACGGGTCGTGCATGGCGTCGGGGGAAAGGAGGTCGTCGCCGGTTGCGGGCTCCGCGGTGCTCCGGCGCACGAAGCCACCCATGCGGAAGTCCCCGCCGGTCCCGGTGGCGAAGACCAGCCCGCTGGCCCGGACCACCGAGCCGTCCCGGTGCAACAGCTCGAGCTCGAGCACCAACTGGCCGCCGATCCCCGGCCCGGTGGCCCGGGGATCGGCCATGCCGGCGCAGCTGCCCACTCCCGCCGTCTCCCGCAGGGCCCGGATCCCCTCTTTGACCAGGTCGCTCCCCCGCGGGTCGAAGATCTCGGCGACGGGCCGACCGGCCATCTCCTCGCGGCTCCACCCGAAAAGCTCCTCGGCCGACCGGCTCCACTCGGTGACCCGGTAGTCCGGGCCAACCTCGACGAACGCGTCGCGACAACTGTCGATCACCTGGCGGAACCGGTAACTCGCGTCGTCTGTGCGGGCCACAACACCCCCTCCCGCAGTCCCACCTCGCAGCCGAAGCGACCGACACCGCTCCGGGCTGCCCTACCGGGCCGGGTCTGTCACCCGCATTGCATGCCCGACGAAAACAGTACCGCGGTCCTTTCCCCATAGCCATGCTTGGAACGGGTTTTCTCTTTCCGCTTGACAACCTGACTGCAACCGAGACCCCCCGGACGGACCGTGGGAGTTTCAAACGGGTTGCAAACAAATGGGATGGACTGTCTTTCCGGAATCTCCCCCGGGGCCGATTCCGGCCCGGCGGTTCGACCACGGCCCCGGCGGCGCCGAATTCAGCCGGACCGGCCGCCCGGAAGCCCCACCGCCCACGGGCTGGGTCCCCGGGGCCCCCGGCGGGCCAAGGGCCAGGTGGTGTGCTCCCGCCGGAGGGCCCGAAGTACCGTGCACCGATGCTCCGAGTGACCGGCACCCTCCAAAAGGAGGCCTGGGACCGCGACGTGCTCCCGCCGGTCGAGCAGGTGCGCCCGGGCCTCTGGTCGATCCCGGTGCCCATCCCGAACAACCCGCTGCGCTACGTCCTGGTCTACGCCTTCGAGCTCGACGACGGGGTGGCCTTGGTCGACGCAGGCTGGAACACCGACGACGCCTGGCAGGCCCTCGATGACGGCCTGAGGACGGCCGGCGGCTCGATGGCCGACGTGCGGTCGGTGGTGGTGACCCACATCCACCCCGACCACTACGGGCTGGCCGGACGGGTGCGGGAGGCCTCGGGGGCCTGGGTCGGCCTCCACCCGGCCGATGCCGCCCTGCTGCAGGGCCGCTACGTCGAGACAGACCAGCTGGTCGAAAGGATGCTGGACCTCCTGGCCATCTCGGGGGTGCCCGAGGACAAGCGGCCCAACCTGGCCCACGCCTCGATGGAGATCCGCTCGCTGGTCTCGATGGCCGAGCCCGACGTCTTGTTGGAAGACGACGTCAAGGTCGACCTGGCGGGCTGGGACCTGCGCACCATCTGGACCCCCGGGCACTCACCGGGCCACCTGTGCCTCTACAGCGACCGCCACCGCCTGCTCCTGTCGGGCGACCACGTGCTCCCCCGGATCACCCCCAACATCTCGTTCCATTCCCAGCAGATCCACAACCCCCTGGGCGACTACCTCGAGTCGCTGGCCCGCCTGCGCGCCCTCGACCCCGACGAGGTCCTGCCGGCCCACGAGTACCGCTTCGCCGATCTGGCCGACCGGTTGAGCGGGATCGAGGCGCACCACGCCGAGCGGCTGACCGCCATCGAGGCGGTGCTGGCCGAGCGGCCCGGCGTGTCGGCCTGGGAGATCACCCTCTCCCTCGAGTGGTCCCGGCCGTGGGACGACATCCAGCCCTACATGCAACGGGCGGCCAACGGGGAGACCCTGGCCCACCTGGTGCTGCTCGAGACCCGGGGACGAGTCCACCGGGAGGCCGACGTCCCGGCCCGCTTCTACTTGGCCGACCGGCCGGGAGCCCGGGCCGGGCAGTCTCAGGGCTCGAGGGGCTCGGGATAGGCGGCCAGGGCCTTGGGCAGGATGGACGCGTAGCGGCGGCGGGCCAGCACCACCCCAGCGACGATGGCGACCACGGCGAGCACCACGAAGGCGACGGTCAGCGGCGTGGACAGCTTGGCCAGTGTGGCACCGGCGAAGTATGCGGCGAAGGTGTAGGCGGCGGCCCAGACGATCCCCCCCGAGGCGTTGAAGGCGAAGAATTTGGCGTAGTGCATCCGGGTCGTCCCGGCCAGGAAGGCGGCGTAGGTCCGCAGCACCGAGACGAAGCGGCCGAAGAAGACCACCTTGCCCCCGTGGCGCTCGAAGAGATATCGGGCGACCTTGACTTTCGGCTCGTCGAAGCGCACCAGGTTGCCGTAGCGGACGAGCAATCGGTAGCCGCCCTTGTCCCCGATCCAGTAGCCGGCCGAGTCGCCGACGATGGCGGCGGCGGCGGCCACGGCGAAGATCCCCCAGACGTTGAGCTTCCCGGTGTGGCCGGCGTAGACCGCGGCGGCCACCAGGGTCGTCTCCCCCGGGAGCGGCACCCCGAAGCTCTCCAACCCGACGAGCAAGGCCACGGCGAGGTAGCCCCAACTCTCGATCAGGCCGTTGATGCTCAGGCTGGCGACGAGGCCAGAGGTCATGGGCGCCCGATCGGGGCGGTCACTTCCGCCGAAGCGTCACACTCGCCCACACCCGCCGCCGACAGGCAGGGCAGGTCATCCTCCTGTCGAAGCGGCCCCGGGGCAGCCAGATGCCCACCGGGAGCTGGAAGAGGAGGAAGTCGACGACGCCCACCCGCCTGACGGCCCCGCACGACGAACACTCCACCCTGATCGGACCGGAGTCGGCCAGGGGGTTCTCCGGTTCCATCTCGTCGACCCCGGGACTCGGCTGGGCCTCCGAGTAGAGGGCCCGCTTGCCGAGCGGCGGGCCGGCTCTCCGGGCGGCCGGTGACTCCTGGGAGGCGGGAACCCAAAACAGCGCCCGCTTGCCCAAGGGGTCGGGCGATCGGCGCCGCCGCGCCGCCCCGGCCGGTTGGTCGGGCGGGCCAGGTTCGGCGGGCGGGCGGCGGGCGGGCGGGCGCCTGGCCCCTCCGGCCGGGTGGCCGTCGCCGGGCACCGACTACACCCCGACCAACAGCTCGCCCAGGCGGGCGGCGATGGCCCGGTAGGCGTCGGCACCGGCCGAGTCGGGCGCGTGCTCGAGGATGGAACGGCCGTACTCGGGCGCCTCGGCGAAGCGCACCGACTTGGGCACCGGGGGCTCGAAGACGACCAAGCCGTACGCGCGACCCCACCTCGTCGAGCACGTGGCGGGCATGGCGGGTGCGGCCGTCGTACATGGTGGCGACCACGCCGAGGACCTCGAGGTCGGCGTTGGCGAAGGTCCGGACGTCGTCGATCGTCTCGAGGAGCTGGCCGACGCCCCGGTGGCTGAGGGCCTCACACTGCAGAGGAATCACGACCCCGTCGGCCGCCGTCAGGCCGTTGATGGTGAGCACCCCGAGCGACGGCGGGCAGTCCACCAGGACCAGGTCGTAGTCGCCGAGGACCGGCTCGAGCGCCCGCGCCAGGACGTGCTCGCGCCCGGTCTTGGCCAGGAGGTGCACCTCGGCGCCCGCCAGGTCGATCGTCGCCGGCACGAGGGCCAGCCCGTCGACGCTGGGCACCGACCGGGTCACGTCGGCCACTTTGGCCCGGCGGACCAGGACGTCGTGGAGCGAGCTCTCAAGGGCGTCGGGGTCGAAGCCGAGCGAGAAAGTGAGGCAGGCCTGGGGGTCGAGGTCCACCACCAGGACCCGCTTACCCCCCTGGGCCAGGGCCACGCCCAGGCACTGCACGGTGGTGGTCTTGGCCACGCCGCCCTTCTGGTTCGCCACGGCGACGACCTTGGGCATCCCACGAGTCTAGGACCCGGCGAGGGCGACGGCCTGGGTCCCCGACGGGCCTCTCAGGAGGGCCTCGTGGGGCGGTCGGCGAGCTCCCGGGCCAGAGCGTCGCGTGGCCGAGGCGCAAGGGGATCGACGGTGTCTGACCGGTTCGGGACAGGTGAGACCGCCGGACTGAGAGATGTGTCCAGACATAGGACACCACCGAGTGATTTGGGCCCACCGCCACCGTGGACGCGGTTCAGCGGCGCCCCCGGCAGTGGCGCCCCTGTGTGACTCCGGTTGATGGTTGACAAATTGCCTTCGGTTGTAGCTTTACACCTCGTGTACTGGGTTTCAGTGAATTTCTGCCCTCTTCTTGCGCACCACCCCCTTGGAGGTTCGAAGGACGGTCTTGACCAGTTCGGGGCCGTCCCAGACTTCTAGGAAGTTCTCGAGGACGTGGACGTCGACCACGTTGCCCCGGCGGTGCTTACCCACGCTGAAGGGCTGGTTGGACACTGAAATCACCCCGTTGACCGTCACATCGCGAGAGATCCAGTCCTCGCCGCAGCGGTCGTCGGTGAGGACGCGCAGGTCCGGGCTGAGGTCGGGGACCGTGTGCTCCCTTCCCTCGGAGAAGCGCTCGGCCGGGGTTGCCATCTTGAGGCTCTGATGGGGCCGGTTGGTGTTGTAATCGTCGACCCAGGCATCGAGCTGTTTTTGGGCCACTTCGAGGGAAGGAAAGATCTGCCCGCCCAAGAACTCGAGTGCGCCAGGTGCGATGGAAGCGATCGATCTTGCCGGTCGTGGTGGGTGAACGAGGAGCGGTCAGGCGGTGGGTGATCCCGTTCTCCCGGCAGATCTTGTCGAAGAGCACCTCGGTCGGGGTGACCCCGAAGCGGTTGGTGAAGACCTTGCCGTTGAGTTCCTAAGCGATGTCAAGCGGCTCCGGCTCTAATCTCGGATCTGGACGGGCCGGTCGACGGAGCGCTCTGCGACTCCTTGCTTCGCCGGCCCGTCCCCGCGTTCCTCTTTGTGGTTCTGCGCAGCTCTCGGACGCCGGCGGAGACCTGATAGTTGGCATGGATGATCCGGCGACCTTGCTCGGGGGTGATGACCGTGCCATCGGTGTCCCTGATCACGTAGGGCTCCTGGCTCTTCCAGCACGAGGTGATCCGGGTCAAAAGGACAGCCGAGATGTGGCACAGCGCCGAGTTGTGATGCTTGCCGGCGACCGTCATCAGTCGGTGATAGCGCTGGGCCAAGGTGGGATCGATCTTGCGTGCGGCATCGGCACTCATGAACAGGGCTTCGCGCAATAGAGCGTCGCCGGACTTGGTCGGTCCGCCGTGACGGCCGTTCTGCCCAGAGGAGTCCAGTGAGGGCACGAGCCCGCTGAAGGATCGGACCCCGGCCAGAGAGCGAAACCGCCCCGGATCACCGAGTCGACCGAGGATCTGAGCGGCGTTGATGGCACCGACGCCTGGAACGGATCGCAGGATCCCGTCGGGATCCAGGCCCGATACATCACCGCGATGCGCTCCTCGAGCTCGCCGATTTCGACGGTCAGGGCCAGGGCCAGCCGGGCCTCGATGGCGATATCGTCGGCCAGCTCACCGAAATCGAGCTCGTCGCCCCAGATGGCCAGTGTTTCATTGGCCGCCGTCAGCAGACGGATGGCCTCCTGATCGCCGAAATGGCCGTGGGAATGGTGGTGAAGGAATCGACCGAGGCGAGCCCGGCCGATCCGGCGGCACAGGTGGGGATCGGTGTAACCAGCAGCACAAAAGCGCAGGAAGCTCCGCTTGGTCAGGCCACCTTGCTGAGCTCCACAAGCACTCGGCCACCTCCTTGCCCCTAAGAGCAAGCCCAGGTGGGAGAGGTATCAAGCATCAACCGGAACTCTGTAAAGCATCAGGCGGAGCTGTGTAAAGGATCACCCGGAACTGTTTCGTCCAGGATCACCCGAACCAATACACGGCAGTGGCGCCCCCGGCAGGATTCGAACCTGCGTGGTACGGATTAGAAGTCCAATCCCGGGGTTTTCACGGGTGACGACGGCTGGCCGATAGGCCGCATGACTGCCCAATGGTCCGGGGTCGGTGAGCCTCGCGAGGTTTGGCCGGGAGTTGTAGCGTTGTAGTGCGGCGAGCGTCCCCAGTGGGTGCGCCCCCGTCACAGCGTGCCCGTACCATCGACGCCGAGATGGACGAGGCGACGGTGCTCTGGCTGATGGTCCCCGAGGGCCGTGGTTGGCCGACTTCGCGGAGGTCTGGACCGGCCAGCGTGGATGACTCAAGGGGCCTGTCGGGGTACTGACGTCGATCGTTCGTCCCGAGGGGCGGCGGGGCGTCCGAGGCGGCGCTATGACGTGCGGGCGATGCCCAGTCCGCCAGGAATGCCTCGAGCACGCCCTGGCCGATCCTTCGCTAGTGGGAGTGTGGGGCGGCACCACCGAGGCGAACGGCGGCGGTCGCGCCGGATGGCGGGCTAGGACCCGGCTCTCAGCCGGGTTGCTCCACGTACCACCCATCGTTCGCCCATGCCCTCGGGCGGCCCGGTAGCACCCGCCTGATCCCCATGAGGTGCGGAGCGCACGCCGCCCGCGGGTCAGGATGCCCTCGATCTCGTGACTGTGCCACAGCTCCCGAAGGACCGATGCGACTGTCTCCGGGTCGAGCCCGGTGGACTCCACGATTGACTCGTTTGAGGCGCTGGGGACGGACTCCACGATTGACTCGTTTGAGGCGCTGGGGACCCGGATGGTGCTTTTAGCCGGTTGGGCCTCAGCGTGGGCGATGGACGCGAGCACGGCTAGGCGGTTTGCCACCATCGCTATGAGCAGGACACCTTGACGCCCGAGGGAAGGACGTTGTTGGCCCCATTATTCGTGATCGTGATGACGTCGTGGTAGATCCCCGTCTGCCCCGGAGACAGGTTATCGACGGCCGTCGCCACGTCGACGCCAGTGTCGGCGTACCCCGGCGAGTTGGCGTTTACCGTACAGGTTGGCTTGCCAGCCGACTTGCCGGTGTTCGTCACACTCCACACGACAGCCAACTCCTGGTTGCTCGTAGGTGTCGCCGAGACCACCCGGACCGAATAGGTAGTGCCGGAGCTACCGCCGAGTGCAACCACCAGGATGACGACGATCACCACCAGAACTAACACCGTGAGGCACCCGATCGCCTCGGGTTACCCTTCTTTTGCGCCTTCGCCGGGGCGGCCGATGATACGGGGGGAGCAGGCGGGGCTGGGGAGCACCTGGCGGGCCGGGGCGGCTAGTTGGCGGGTACCACTTCCCATCAGTGGCCATCCACGAGTCCGGCCCTTGGCTGGTCTGACTCATGCGTCCCGCCCCTTTGCCTGGGTCCCCCCGCCTGCCTTTCTTGGACGCTATCCCAGCGATCACGGCGGCGCTGGGTGTACCGTTCTGGGTGACATAGAGCCCCCGCGACCGCTTGAGACGGCCCGGGGGCATGGCCGACACCTGGTAAGAGGTGACGACGTGGCGAGATTACGCGATGCGCAACCCGCATCATGGGACCGCCCTCCGCTGCCGCCTCCCGCTGGGTGTCACGACCCCAAAGGGGGAGCAATGGCAACAGCGATAGCTGAGACGGACACCTGCGCTGAGAGATAGATGAAGGGCGAGAACGGTGCGCAAGCTCAGGGCAAGGCGAACGCTTAGAGCGAGTGTGCAACGAATGGGCTGAGGCGGTGTGGCAACGAGTAGGGCGGTGCAGCAAGACCGCTGAAGATGAAGATGCTAGGGAACTCAAACGGGGCAACGAGCTGATAGAGCGGATCGGGGTGGCTGAGGACGACGTCGAGCTCTGCAACTAGACGAGGTCGAGGAGTAGAGAGCGCCAAGACGATCGAGGACCTCTACCTGGCCGACGACGTGCGTCGGGTCTCGCCGAGGCTCGCCGAGGCCATAGAAGGCGCCGAGAGCTATGAGGAATGCGACGCCGCGTAGAGGACACCTGCGGCTGCTGGAAGCAGTCAACGGGTGACGGCCTACGCGGCACTCCCGGTGCTGGACGCGGCCGGTGGCGCTACTGGGCTGGCACCGACTGGCTCAGGAGCGACGGGGCCTGCTGCGTCGACTATCGAGAAGCGGGAGGGGATGCTACGTACGCTGGCCGCCTACCTGGCCCCGCAAGCTGCTCGAGGCTCAGCGGGAGGATATCGAGAGCTATCTGGACGGCGCCGGACCTACGACGGTCGACAGATCGGCGCTCGCACCCGGTACACGTGGCTCAGCCACCTGCAGCAGTCTACCGCTGGGCGGTGGCCGAAGTGCTCGACAAGGACCGACGGCTCGAATCAACTGGCCGAAGATGCGCCGCACGCTCCCCCGCCCGATCGCCGACGTCGACCTGGCCGAGGCGATCGACAGGCACCCCGCAGATTCGGGCGATGCTCAAGCTCGGCGCCTACCAAGGTCTGCGGTGCTAGGAGATAGCTGGGCTGGCCAGGGAGGACGAGCTGGACACCAGAGACCCGCCGGTGCTCAACGAGGCGAACGGCAAGGGCGGCACCAGCGAGTTTCTCGCTGCACGCTGAGGTGAGCTCGGCGTTGCGGTGCGTGCCGCTCACCCGGTCCGGGTGGGTCTATCGGAGGCCGCGGGGCGGCAAGTACAACGTGGCTCAAGTGTCGATCGACAAGCGGGGCTACTACGCCGACGACGGGATCGAAGCCACGGCGCACCAGTAGCGCCACTGGTACGGAACGACGATCTATGCCGAGACCACGACAACCGGCTCACGCAAGAGCTGCTCGGCCACCAGTCACCGAACACGACGGCGATCTACGAGGCCTGGACGGCGACGATGCGACCTCGGCGGTGTCGGTGCTGAGCAAACGCCGCCGCGCCTGAGGAATCAGCTCACCGCCGCGGCCGACGACCGCGATGAAGGGTAGAGGGACAGTAAGAAAAGGCGAAGGGAACAAGGCGGCTACGCTGAACGGTACGACGCTCAGGACAAGAGATAGAGAGGACAAGGGCACCGACGGCTACGAGGGGCAAGAACGGCGCAGCGGTAGAGCTGGGGGGACCGCCCTGGTTTCAACGGTGGACGTCTGCCGTCCCTCCTCGCGGAGGATGGACGCGAGCAGTTCCGCAGTCTGGGCGATACGGGCGCGCCCCCTTGCGTTGGCAGCGGAATCGAGGTGCTCGAGGGCGGCCGCACCGGTCGGACTGCTCCGCCGGGCCTCGGCTCGCGCCGAGGAGCGAGCGGAGGCGGGCGAGGTCAGAGTCGACCTGGCGGCGGATTTCTGCGTGATTGGGGCGCCTCACGAGAATGTCGGGCTCTGCGGGTATGCCGCCCCGATGAGTGACTGCGTGGCGGCCGGGTGGCGGATGACGGTCCCGGTGTAGGCGTTGAGGATGATCTGGACCTGAAGATCGTTGGCGGTCGTCTCGGGATAGGCCACCACTGTCGGCTCGGTGCGCAGGGTCAGCACTTCGGGCATCGATGCCAGAAGGATCTGCGCGTTGGACGACGACGCTGGGATGTTGGCATCCCAGAACACGGGCAGCCCGAGCAACGAATAGCCGGAATACCCGGGCGCCGGCTTATTCATCGTGACCCACGCATCGGGGGCGGTCGGTAGGAGCAGCGGGCGCCCGTTGGGGTCGCTCTGTGCGAGAAGCCACTCCTCGATGTTCGGCGTCATAAAGATCGCGGCTCGGCGGGAGCAGCGTGCCGGCTGCGGTCATCATCGCAGCCTTGGCCTTGGCGATGTCGCCGTAGAACGCGGCCGGACAGAAGACGCTCGCCGCCGCGACGCTCGAGCCGACGCCGGTCATCTGCGAGATGGCGTAGAAGTCTTGCGCCGTTACGAGCTGCTGGAACAGCGCGGAGTGATCACGTCGTCAATCCCGACGCCGGGCTGGTCGATCGTGCGGTCGAAGAGCGACTGGGAGACCACGATTTCGCTGGAATGCGTCACCAGGGACGCTTGCAGGATCGATGCTGAGGGCGTGGTCGACTCGACGGCGTTGCCGTTGCGGCCACTCTGCGCTGCGACGCTCGTGGCGGAGGAGAATGCCGGGATGTTCAACTGCAAGCCGTAGCCCGGGTCGGGGAGTTGGGATGGCACTGCGAGACGACTGCGGCGGGTACGCAGTTGTAAAGCCCGTACTGACCCAGGTCCATGAGGTGGATCGGGGTAACGAACGAGCCACCGGAGGTGGAGGTGCGAGTCCATCGCTCGACGCTCGGGACCCTGGGGCCATCGGCGAGCGGCACCTGGTGGCACGCTTGGCGCGGCGGCCCTCGGCGCTGTCGGCCTTTATCTCGACCGCGAGCTCCCGGGCGTACCGCGGAGAGGTTGGCACGGGCCGCCTCCTGACCGAAAGCCGGAGCCCGGGAGAACGCTGCGGGCGATGTCGATGTAGTAGCGAGTTCGGGGAGTCTGGCCCGTAGACACGGGGTTCCGATCGGACGACCGCGGCGCCGCTGTGGATGTCACGTATGGCCAGGTACCGCTCGGCGCGATCGGCGTTCTTGTCGGCCCGGGCGAAGGCTGTCGCCGACCTCATTACGGGCTCGACGGGGAGGCGCTCTGTCGTTGGGCGTCGTGCTTGCGGATCAATCGAGCGGCAGCGCGGAGCTGACCGTCCCGCCAGCGTTCGGCAAACTCGGCCGCGGTCTCGGCGTCGAAGGCGGCCATTGTGTGACCGGCGGCGTCGAGGTCGTCCCGCTCGGGGACCGGGAGCGCGGAACGCTCGGTGGTGGGTGGGGTGCTTTCAAGGGTGCTCACGGCGAGCCTCGCTTTCTGTTTGTTGGTGGGGGTATTGCGAAGTGGTAGGGTCAGCTCCAGAAGCGTCACCAGGCCAGGGCCAGGCGCCACCGGAGGGGAAGGGGCGTTGTGGGTGTCAGCGAGGGCGGCATCGTCGGGCCCGGCCGTTGCTCGGGTGTCCAGCGCGGCTGACGCGCCGGATGATCGTCGGAGGTCACGACTTGCCGCGACGGAGCTGCGGCCAGAGCCGGCGCTCCTCCAGGTCGACGACGTTGGTGTCGGCCCGGACGTCCGAACTGACCACGGCGCTCGGGGAATCGTCATGTCGCACGATGGTCGGGCGGCGGGTGCGGGTGGGGTCCAGCCCTGAGCGCTCGAGCTCGGCCACGATGATCGGGGCGACCTGGTCGGCTCGCCTGAAGGCCAAGGCCGCGGCGAGGGCGGCGTCGACGGGGCGTCCGGGGCAGGCGTGGAAGATGCCCGGGGGTTGATCGATGGCCCCGCAGTCCTCGCACGGTCGGGGCACCGGGGTTGATCTGCGCTGCACGGCGCTGCTGGTCTTCCTGCGCCTTTCGGGCCCGTGCGCTCAGACGTGTCGGTGGCGGGGCAAATCGAGCTGCGGCACCTCGGCGCCGCATTCGCACATGATGTTGGCCATTTGGGGGTGGTCCTTTCGGGTCGTCGGGGCAACGGTGGGCAGATTCGGGGGGTCACCACACACGGCTGTGCCTCGTCACCGGCTCGGGTTGGCGTCCCGTGGTCGAGCGGTTGCACTGGGCGTGGGATGGGCCCCGGTAGCCGGTGCGGTCGGCGGTGTGGTCGAGGTCCCACGGCGTACCTGGGGCAATCCACCTTCCGCCGGGGTTGTGGCAGACGGGAGCGGCGCAGTAGCACTCGCCACGCTGGACCTTCGGCGTCCCACTCGCGGCGGCAGGCGGAAGTGCTCCGACGCCGTAGCCCCGCTCGGCCGGCCGAGGGCCTCCGGGCGTCATAGGCCTCCCGGCGAAGCTGCCGACAGCTAGCGCACCGGGCGGAGCCAGTCCGATTCGCGGCAGGTTACTGCAGATGTGCGCAAGCTCTAGAGATCATCGACCCGGCATGAACGGGCACTGAGTGGGGCGGCCGTCCACGACCCGCTGGACGGGTCGGCCGAACCCCCTGCAAGTGGCCGTCACGGACCCCGCGATCGAGTGGCTCCGTAGGGCGTCTAAGCGGGGCTAGTAACGGCAAAAAAACTTCGGGAAGAGCAGAAGCGCTAGAAGCGCCGAGTGGCCGTCCTGGGCGACTGGAAGGCGTCACCGCACCGCGCGCAAGTTTTGGCGACGTCTCACGAGGTACCTCCGAATAGGAGGCGGGTCCTGAGCCGAATGGCGACGAAGAATGTCCGCGAGAGGCCCTATTGCATGTCGGGGAGTTAACGAAAAGAACCATGCGGGTCGCGGGGACTACCTGCAGCGGAAGGTGCATATACCCCCACCACCCCTATCGTCCCTGGTCAGGGCAACAAACCGGCCCCCGTTGGGTCAGTCCATCGAGGTCACCAGGGCCAAGGGGCAGTCGGGATCGAGTTGGATCTGTTGTCCCTGCACTCGGTCCCTTTGGGCATCCCTCGCCTGGCCGACCTGACGCTGGTGACGACGGGTCGATGGCCGCTTCATCTGCGCCCGCTTCCGGCTGGCGCCATGCTTGCGGCCCACGTCAGGTCCCTGCCTTGGTCGTGGTCATCGTGGTCACGCAGTCACCGCCTGGGATAAGGCAGCGAATCCATCGAGGGCTGCCCGTCGCTGATCTTCCGATGCGAACCTCGGTAGATGATCGATGTGGTCCAGGAGCTCCTGGGTTGACCATCCGAGAACCGCTCGGTCATGGCCGAGACGCCACCACGCATCGAGGTCGTCCTGGACTGCGATGCACCTCGGTCTCCTTGGCTCGCAGAGCCCGGGGATTTGTCCCGTGGGCCCGTGAGTTCTTCGGAGGATCGGTAGACCCTACGACGTCAGTCGTGGGGGTTAGGGGGTTTTCCGGATCACTGACGGATAACTGACGGTTATGCGGGCGCCCGTGCCCTACTCCGCCCGGTCACCCGTGCCCTACTCAGTCGGACACCCGTGTCCGCCTCGGGCAGATTGCCCCCGTCTGTAGAGTCGGGCAGATTGCCCCCCTCTGTAGCGGGGATATGGACGACGATCCGGTATCGATTCGACCGGGTGGAGCCGGGCGCACTCGCCTTGCCGCCGCCCAGGACGACGATCACCTCGCCGAGCTCCTCGAGTTGACGGATGTGGCGCCGGGCGGTGCGGGTATCAATCCGGCACTTCTTCCCGATGTAGCCCATGGACGGCCAGCACTCCCCCTGGTCGTCTGCCTGGTCGGCGAGGGCCAGGAGAACGAGTAGGTCGGTCGCGGTGGCCTTCGAGTACTTCCACACGGCTCCGGAGATCAGGACGCTCACGGTGCGACCTGGCGCTCGAGGTCAGCCTTGCCCACCTCGAGCCAGCGTCGAAGCTGCTCGACGGACTCTGGGTCGAGACCTGCTAGATGCTCGGCACGCCGAACCTCTGGGTCATCCGTGATTGCCGGCGGTTTGAGGGCCTCGAGCCATCTGGCCTCCTGCTCGGGCGTGGGCGGTTCGCCTGGGCCGAGCTGTGGCCAGCGGCCCGGGTCAGTGTGCAACGTGCCACGGTCGCGGCTCACGACGCCTCACCCGCCGGGAGCGCCGGAGTCGTGCCCCCGTGGATCTCCCGCTGGAACCGCGGCACGCTCACGCGCCACTGGGCTCCCACCTTGAAGGCACCCGGGATCTGGCCTGAAGCGGCCAGACGGTAGGCGGTGCTCACGCCCGATCCCGAGCTGGTCAGCAGCCCACGACAGGAGTTTGACATCGGACGGTAGGGCCGTCATTGGACTTCACCGGGGAAGGGCATTTCTAACGCTCCTTGGGACAGCGAAAAGGCCGCCCATGTTGCATGGGCGGCCTTTGGTTGGGGGAGTCCTGTTCCCCCACAAGCGGGGGAACAGTTAGCGGTGGGCGGCGGTCTAGGGGCGATCTTCCGTGGGCGGGGAGTTGTTCAGAGCAACCATCTCCTCAGGTGTGACCGCGGTGCTCATGAGTCGCCACATGGTCCTGCAGATCAGGGTGTCGCTACTGCGGAGCTCGACCCCGTTCTCGACGCCGTCGAGTTTGAGTATTGCGAGTGCCATATCGGTGACCTCCTACCTATAGAGGGACGCCAGGGCCGGGTTCTATGCGCGGCATCTCAGGATTTCTCCAACTTTTTCTTGGCCGTTCTGATCCGCCGGCTGATGGATGCCTGGTGCAGTCCGACCCGGTCGGCGATCTCGGATTGAGGCTTCCCAGCCTGGTCGTCCAGCAGGATCGATATCTCCAGCTCGGTCAGGCCGGCACGGCGCCAGCGGTCCTTCAATCCCTCCTTCGCATTCTCCTCGGGGATGTTCCCCAGGGCCAGGACGGCTTCGTACGGGGCCCGATTGTCCGCCAGTGCCGACCCGAACTCTCCCGCCGAGTCGTTCCACTCCCTGGTGTCGTTGGGCCGAGGCTTGATCTCGTCGTCCTCTGGTTTGCGGCGGAAGGGGTCATAGACCGGCGTTGGCACGGGCTCCTTGAACTCGGCCATCCGAGCGCGGGCGGCGTTGTCGGATTTGAAGCACTCCAGGCAGCGGGGGTCGTCGTCACCTCTGAGGACCACTCCCGCTGCACCACAGAAGGTGCAGGTCCCGGTCTTCGTCTTCAGCGGCCGGGGTGCGACCTTCTTGACCGTGACCTCCGACGCCCAGTTGGGGTCCTTTTCGCTTAGGTCGAACTTCTGGGCCGGTCGGGTGGCTGGCGGTTGGTCCAGGCCCTTGGGGTCGACCTGCCGGTTCCATACGTTGGCGCCTTGTGCCTGTGCCTTCGTCCGGGCCAGCTCGTCGATACTCACGGTAGACGCCCCAGCCGTGGCCGCTCTGCTCACGGGCTCCGGGGCGAAGTCGGGATCGGACACTGCGATTATGTGCTCGGTTCCGTCGGGGTCCACCGTCTTGTACGACCACTGAAGCTGGGCTCGGCCCTCATCGAGGCCCCGCTTGGTCGGGTCCCCCCCCATGAGCCACTCGGCGACGCCGGTGCCAAACACAAGTGGTCCGACGGGCTCAAGGCCATCCGGGCCCTGGTTCTCCTTGGTGAGCTTGACGATCGAACTCCGCGCCCGCCTCCGCTCGGCGGCGTTGGCGTATTTCAGGACGTGGGCCCGCATGATCTGCCCGACCGGCTTACGGTGGACGACCACTGGGGAGGCGAGAGCGGCGGGCTGTCCGCCCCGGCGATCGATCACCACCAGGTCGTGGCGGGTGCCCCTGGCGTCCCACACCATCGCCGCGGCGACGAATGTGATCGGGGGGTGCTCGTCAGGACAGCGCAGGTCGATCAGGGTTGCGCCGGCCTCGGCCAATCGCCAGATCAGATCGAGGCGCTCCACGTCCGTATGTTCGGCGTCCCCCAGCCGATAGGTCACCGCCGCCGTTACGTCGTCACCCTCCGTGAGGGTGGCAGGTGGGTGACCGGAGAAGCTGGAGACCCGGGCCGCGGCAGCCGAATGACCTCGAGCCATGGCGTTGCCGAGCATGGTCCCGATGACGGCTGCGGGAGTCCCCGGTTCAGGGGCGGGCCGGCTTTGTACGTCAGTCGCCACGATGGTGGATCCTCCGGGTTCTGGCCAAAAGGCCCTTGGTTGGGGAAAACCCTAGTTTCCCGCTGTGTCCCCCCCCTGACCTGGGGTTTTGGACGCCGCTAGCGGCGGGTAGTGCCAGGGTGCGACCTACCGCCGCGGCGAGTTCCTGGTCGCGCTGCTCGAGGGCGTGGCTGTAGACCCTCAGCGTGATCGACGGGTCGGCGTGGCCGAGGCGGGCGCTAACGGTCACCGGGTCGTATCCCGCCGCGATGCCCTGGGTGGCCGAGAAGTGGCGCAGGGCGTGGAGATGGGTGTCGACGCCGGCGGCCTTGGCCACCCGCTTGGTGAACTTGGTCACCACGCTGGGCAGAAACGGCTCGGACCCCATGGGCGACCGGCTGAAGACGAATCCATCGGCCTCCATGGTGAGACCGAGGCCGCGGGCGAGTTCGCTGGCGGCCGCCCGGTGCCGGCGTAGCGCCTCGAGGCCGAGGGCGTCGAGGCCGATCGTCCGGGCCTGGTGGGTCTTCGTGGGCTTCTCGGCCCAGCCATCCGGCGTGTCGTAGACCGAGCGAGCGATAGTCACGGTGCCGCCGGCGACGTCGATGTCGGTCCACCGCAGGGCGCACAGTTCGCCCCTCCTGGCCCCTGTGAGTGCCGCCAGGAGCAACAGAACCGCCAGGGCCGGCTCGAGTCTGTCGGCCTCGGTGAGGATGGCCTGGACCTCGACGGGAGACGGCGCCTCGACGCCAGCGGGCCTCACGGTCGGCGGTTGGGCCCGACGGGCGACGTTGCGGTCGACCATGTCACCATTCTCGGCGTAGCGGAGCGCCGCGCTCAGGAGGGCGTGGACCCGGCGGACCGTGGTGGCCTTGTTGCCTTTGGCCGTGAGCTTCGCATAGAGCTTGTTCAGGTCCCGGGCCGTGAGCTTGGCCAGTCGCACCCCGCCCAGCTCTGGCCGGACGATCTTCTCGGCGATCCGGCGGTACTCCCGCATCGTGGTCGGCGAGCGGTTGAGCGAATCGCAATGGTCGAGCCATTCGGTCAGGAGGTCCCCGACCGTCTCGGTGCCGGTGGCCGTCCCGCCCTTCGACACCTCGGCCACCATCTTGGCGAGCTCACGGTCGGCGAGACGAGTGCCAGATCCCGGCTTCGTGTCGGGGCCCCTGACGATCTTGGACACCTGGACCGGACCGCCGTTGGCATTCCTGCGGCCGGCGTACACCCGCAGGCGCCACACCCCGGGACGGATTTCGGTCTTGGTTCCTCTCATGCCCCGGGATTGTAGTCTTTTTGTAGTCACTGTCGGGGGACCAGGTTGGCCATACCGCCCCCGACCAGGCGCCCCCGGCAGGATTCGAACCTGCGTGGTACGGATTAGAAGTCCGTTGCCTGATCCGCTCGGCCACGGGGGCTAGCTGGGCTTTTATCTTCTTCGCAGGGCTGAACCTGCCCGGTTGTCCTAGTTTTGTCCTACGACCCTGCACCACCATCTTCGCATGGCGGCCCGGCGACTGGGCACGATGCGCGAGCGACCTGCGGGGCCCGGGCGGTGGCAGTTCCGGGTTTACGTCGGCCCGGACCCCACCACCGGGAGACCAGTCCAAGGGGCGGCCAAAGAGCTCGCCAGGATGGTGACCGATATCGAGGCCGGCAGGTTCGACCGAGCCGGGCCAGGGTGGGCGACGTCCTCGACCGTTGGCTTGACCAAATCACCCCGACACGGAGCCCCAAGACCGTTGCCGAGTGCCGCCGCAAGATCGAGGGGCGGATTCGCCCCTCCTCGTGAGATTCGGCCCGAACCAAGGCCAAGAAGGCCGGTTGGGACTTGAAGGCGGACGAGCTTTGGCCGTTTCGCCTTCACGACCTAGGGGGCTTCAGCGTGACCACACTCATCGACGTCGGAGTGGATTTCCGGACCAGCGCCATGGCTACGCCCATTCGACCATCACGCTCAATCGCTACGCCCACGCACTGGCAGCGCGTCCGACCGCCCTCGCGGGGATCTGGGGAGCGGCAGCGACCGGCCCAACTCGGGCGGTTCAGCCGCCCACAATCTCGCGGTAGGTCTGGCCGTACAGGTTGAAGGCTGCCTTGTACTGCTGCGCCGTCAGGTCGGCGTTCGCCGCCGCCAGATCCTCGGGGGCGGCCGGGTTGACCGCCTGGCCGGCGGCCTGCTCGGACTGGAGTGCCGCCGTCACGAGTTGCTGGACCCCGATAGGTGTCGCGTCGAGATACCCGCCGTCGCTGGCCGGAACCTCGAGGTCGGCCACCGCTCCGCTGGTCCCCTGGAGAAGGTCGTTCTCGATGGTGATCTTGAGCTCCAGATTGAGACTCGCCTGGATAGCTGCGATCTTGTCGAGGATCAACGTGTTGCGGGAGTCGACCAGCGCGTAGAGCAGCTGTTCTTCGTTGTCGATCGCCGTAGTCCGCGAATCGACGAGGCCGATGAGCGAGTTCACGTTATCGAAGATGATCCCCACCTGCTCCTCCGCAGCGCCGCCTGTACAGTCGGCGTTGATCGCGTGCAGCCAGATCAGGGTGTCCCGGGCGATCTGGCCGATCCCGATCAGGACCTGGGTCACGATGTTGACCGGATCGGGGATGGTGAACGTCGCGCCCTCTCCGAGGACGTAGGCGCCGAGCACCAGTGACTGCGGCACGACGGCCGCCGCGACGGTGGCGATGTCGACGGCCAGCGTTGCCGCGAAGATCCCGTCGTCCCCGTCGTTGCCCCCCGGGGCGGAAGCCGGACAGTTTGCTGCGTTCCCGGCTGCGTCTGTCGTCTCGGTCGTCGCGGCAGTAAACGTGTTCCCCGTCCCCGAATTGTCCGCCTGCAACGCGGGACGGACGGATGTGTCTGACGACGGCTGCTGTGCGCCCGGGATCGAGTTCTGCACTTCGGATAGCTCGGCTGCGAATCCGGCGAATCCCCCGGGAGCCTTCTGGAATGCATCGTAGACCTCGGAGATCTGCGCGCTGCTCAGCGTCCCGAGCGCCTGGCTGAACTCGCTGACGCTCGGCATCGAAGGCACCCCGATCCCGGCGTCTGCCGAGCCGCCGGTCGAGATCGTGTCGGCCACTTGGGCTGCCGCCGAGTAGGCGGCCACCAGCTGCTGGCGGAATCTGGGAGGTGCCGGGGGTGCTTGCAGCCAATTGGCGACTTCTCGGGTCCGGGGTCGGCGGCCGGGAAGGGGGAGGGGCGCCGCCCTCAACCCCGGGGGGAGGGTTCACAGAGAGGCTCACAGAGAGCGGCAGAGGACCTCGATGGGAACTCGATTGCGGGCGCTCTCCCGCCGTGGGAGCACATGGTGGCCCCGAGTCGCGATCCCGAACAGGTGATGCTCGAGACCGATCCCTACCGCCGGCTCCCGGCAGACGGCCACCCCCGAATGGGCCGCCGAGGTCGGCATGGATAAGGACACCGCTGACGCCTGGCGGGCTGAGCCCATGCCAAGGTCGCCTTCGACGTCGAGGGCGCCGTGGTCAAGCTCACCGTCGTCCACGACGGCTTCGATTCTGGAAGCGGCGTTCTTCAGGGCATCTCCAAGGGCTGGCCTGCGGTTCTTTCCAGCCTCACGACCCTGCTCGAGTCAGGGACGACCGTAACTTGGTCGCAGACGGGACACGGGTCTGCCTCAAATTCATTTGACTCGTTGATCTGCCCCCACGCCTCGTCAGCAAGCACTGGGATCCGGGAGCGCGCTGCTATCGGTCCGACCAGTTTCAGCAGACGGCGAGGAGTATGGCGGCACCGAGAAACAAAAGGGCAAACCAGGAGAGGCGACCATCGCCGCCCACCGGTGCGAGCATTTCAGCTGTTGATCAACCATGATCACGATCCTGGTCGCCCTCCGTCTCATTCGCGTCGTCCGACGGATCCTCTTCAGCGATCAGCGGTGATCTCGGAAACGCGGAAATGGCGGACTCAATCGTCGGGTAGAAATGCGTGGGATCGATCGTCCGAGTCAGTTCGTAGCGCTCGATCTTCGCTCGCACCGGATCTTTCATCTCTGCGAAAACGAGAGAGATCCCGTCCTCGTTGAGCGTCTTATCGAGTTCCTCGAGCATGTCAGCGGCCGTCGTGTCGACGTCCGTAATGGGCTCAGCGGCAACGACGATCCACCGGGGGGCCGGCTTGGCCGCCGCCAACCTCCGGACCTGCTCACGAAACGCCCGAGCATTAGCGAAGAAGAGGGGGGCGTCGAACCTGAAGATGACCAACCCTTCGAGTTCCTCGGCATCCGGATGGGAAAGCATGTCGTGGTAACCGGGTATCCCCACGACTCGTCCCAGAACCGCACTATAGGGCCACCACGATCGACGAAAGACATTAAGGATCGAAAGTCCGACGGCAATGGCGATCCCCGGGAGCACACCGAGGAGCGCGACGCCAGAGAAGGCGGCGATCGAGAGTCCGAATTCGGTGCGACGGACCTGCCAAAGCCGCCGCATCCCGGCCAAGTCGGCGAGCGAGAGGGCCGCTGTGATGACCACTGCTGCCAGGGTGGGTTGCGGGAGGTTGCGAAAGAGTCCGGGCACCACGACGAGCATCAACACAATCACGCCGGCACCGACCAGGCCCGTGACCTGCGTCTTGGCCCCGGATTGTTCAGCCACTGCGGTCCGCGATCCACTCGTGCTGACAGGGAAGCCCTGGAAAACCCCCGCGGCGAGATTCGCTGTGCCGATGCCAATCATCTCCTGATTAGCCTGCAACTCGTCCCCGCTCCGGGAGGCAAACACCGAGGCAGTCGAGATGGTGTCGGTCAAGGCGACGAGCGAGATTCCCAGCGCCCCTGCGACGAGGAGTCCGAGATCCGAAACCGAGACGCTCGGCACAGTGAACGGTGGCAGACCTTGGGGAAGTGTGCCCACAAGTGCGACGCCGTGCTCCCCAAGGTCGAACAGCACTGCAGCACCAATGGAGAGCACCACCGCCACTAGGACTCCGGGGATTTTGGGTAGCCAGCGCTGGAGGACAAGCATCACGGCCAGGCCGAAAAGTCCGATAAGGACGGCCGCCGTGACTGTCTCGTTCTTCCGGATGCCGTCCACGAATCCGGTGATGTCTCCGATCAGGTTGTCGGAGTGCACGGAGAACCCGAAGAGCTTGGGTAGCTGACCAACGACGATTGTCAGCGCCAGTCCCGTCATATAGCCGATCTGGGTCGGCTTGGAAAGCAGATCCGCGACGAAGCCCAACCTCGCAACACCGGCCAGGATCATCGTGGCACCCACAAGGATCGCAAGCATCGAGGCCAGTTCGACCGCTCGGGTCGGACTGCCGTCCGCAGCCACCAGTGGGAGGATCGTGGCGGCAATCATCGGACCGAGCGACGAGTCCGGTCCGAGAACCAGGATCCGCGACGGACCGAGTACGGCATAGCCCACGAGGCAAAGGATCGAGGTGTAAAGACCTGTGATCGCCGGCAGGCCCGCAAGTTCGGCGTAGGCCATCCCTTGGGGTACAAGAATGGCCGTCAGCACCAGCCCGGCCACCAGGTCTTTCGACAACCAGCGCAGCTTGTAACTGGCGATCATCCGGACTATCGGCACCCGTTTCAGCATCGCCAAGTAACCCCTCCCTCCCTTCCCTTCCTTCGGAACCACACGAATTCGGCTGGTTCGCTGTTGGGGCCGATGAAGTTGCCAACACGGCGCATGGTGACCCCGGGATGGTGGCGGTGCCGATGATGGTTGTAGATCTGGAGCCAGTGGGCAAGCCGAAAGTTGGGCTGGCCCCCAGCGGTCCAGCCCGCGGCATCGGCCTAATCGGCCAAGGGAGTGCAGGTTGCAGCGCTCTGCTCGCCTGGACCTCGCCTGGGGCCGGTAGCCGGGGGGGACTGTGGCGAGCCCTACCGCAGGGACGGCGGCGAACTCCCTTCGCAAGAACCAATATCGGTGAGCGGTGGCTCGACGGCGATGCCGCAATCGGCGGAGAGCCGTTCGGCCCGAGCTCAGAACCCCTCGGCCGTCACCCCTGCTCGTTGCCGATGACCACTGAATAAGGCTCGATGTGATCGCTCGCGCCAGGATCGGGCTCGACGTAGCTGAATGGCGTTAGTTGGGATCCGAGGGACGAACCTCATTCGCGGTCATCCACCGAATCGAACCGATGCGTCCGGCTCCACCTAACCGAACGGCCACTGGGTTCGCGCCGGATCCCAACCTCGTCGGCGACTTAGAACAGCGGAGGGACGCTGCGTATTTGGAAGATCCGGTCTCCGCGGGAGTCGGTGATTCGTCGTTTTCCTAGCCGGACCTCGAGAGGGGTCAGAGATAGGTAAGGGATGTTGCCCAGTAAATGCGAGATGACATTGAGCCGACCTCGTTTCTTGTCGTCTGTCTGTGCTACCCACCATGGCGCCCATGCGGTATCAGACGCAGCGAACATGTCGTCTCTGGCCAAGGTGTACTCATCCCATTTGGCGTAAGAAGCGAGATCCATGTCGGTCAGTTTCCACACTTTACGGGGATCGTCGATCCGACTCTCGAGTCGTCTTGTCTGTTCCCCAGCGCTGACTTCTAGCCAATATTTCAAAAGGTGTATACCCGAATCAACCATCGCTTTCTCAACTCCCGGCACCATGTCGAGGAACCGCCGCACCTGGTCGTCTGAACAGAACCCCATGACACGTTCCACACCGGCGCGGTTGTACCAACTTCGGTCGAAGATCACCACCTCGCCGGCTGCCGGGAAATGGGGAACATAGCGCTGGACATACATTTGAGACTGCTCCCGTTCGGTTGGTGCCGGTAGGGCAACAACACGAAAGACCCGAGGGCTCACCCGTTGAGTGATCGCCTTGATGGTGCCGCCCTTTCCCGCTGTGTCCCGGCCTTCGAACACGACGCAGATTTTCGCCCCAGTCCCTTTCACCCACTCCTGCAATGCGACAAGTTCTCCCTGGAGGGGACGGAGCGCCCGTTGGTACTCTTTCCCTGTCATCTTTGGTCGATCCATGGCGTCCAGGGCTCCTGGCGGTGAATCGGAACCAAGGACCTTCTCCCTGGAGTGAGCGGGCAACGCGTGAGTCCCCGCGCGAATCGACCCTTTCGCGACCTTGTGCTTCTCTTGGTGCTTCGACTTCCCCACTTTTCACTCTCCTGGTCGCGTCGATGACCTTCTTGGGTCCCTCTACCCTCTCGGGCAAGCATCCCCGTGTGCTACCTCCCTGGTGGTGCAACTCCGTCTCCGCAAGCGGATCGGATGCGAGCATTCGACCGACCGGGTGTCCTCATTCACGAGTCCAAACCCCCAGCGCGAGGACTCCCTGCGTGAGGCCATCGGACGGGACCCCTGGTCCCACACGGTGTCATTCTACGCGTGCCGTCAACATCAGTAGGACTGATTTCCGCAGTCGCCGGGACCTTCCTCCAGCAGGCGGCACTCCATGTTGGACCGCGAAGCGTGTCCCAACCGCTGCTCGCCGCGGTCGACCCCTTCGCCAGTATCGTGCTCAGCATGTGGCTCTTCGACGAGCGATTCACCGACAGCCCAATCAAGATCCCCCTCCGGGTCGTCTCATTCGCCGTGATGGTCGCTGGGGTCAGCGTACTGTCCCGAACGGCACCGGCTGATCTCGAGCCGTCGCCACCGGCCATGTTGTGACGGACTGGCGCGTTCACCCGACAACAAGGCGCGCCAATTTCGCCAGCAATGCCCTGACCACGGAGCAAGTTGTGATCTCCGAAGCGAGCCTGCCAGTTACCCAACAAGCATGGCTCCTTGCAGTGGGACTCGCACTGCCAGTCCGTGACTCACGTCTGGTGTCTGAGGTCTCTAGTCTTGCCTGGGACGTCGCACTAGCGTCTCCAACGGGCAGCGGATGATACCGAGATCGAGGGTACCAACGGGGGCTTAGGAATCCAGGTGACCCATTCTCCATTACCAATAACTGGAACACTTGTGATCAATCGTAAGCTGACGACCCGTGTAGGAATGGTCCTCGGATGAGAGGCCGTGTTGACTGATGGTCGTCTTGTTGGCATTGCTCGCTGCGTTCGCATTTGCCTTCGGAAATGTTCTGCAGCAGAAGGGCACACTTGAAACGCCAGCAGGAGGTGACAATCCTCGATTCCTGGTCCAGATCCTGAAAAGACCAGTATGGCTGGCCGGAGGCGGCTTGCAAGCGTTGGGTTGGGTACTCCAGGCAGCGGCTCTCGATCGCGGCCCCTTGGTCGTCGTACAATCTCTCACCGCTACCAGCCTCGTCATCGCTCTGCCCCTCGGCGCCCGCATAACGAACCAGCAGATCAGTCGCAAAGTGATACTGGGCGCGGTTGCCATCATTGTCGGAATCGTGCTCTTCTTGTCGGTCGGTTCTCCCGAGAAGGGAACCAGCCATCCCAGCGCCGCCGCCTGGTGGTCGGCGGGGATCACAGGGGCTGCCGTCATCGTCCTTCTCACAAGGCTTGGCTGGCGGCGTAGTGGAGCATCGAAGGCGCTCTTGCTCGGATCAGCCGCCGGCGTGGGATTCGCGCTACAGGCGACGGTCACGAAAGAGTTCATGACCATCATCGGCGACAGCATTGGGACGCTGCTGTCGAGCTGGGAGATCTACGCGCTCATCGCCTCAGCAATCGTGGGTTTCGTACTGCAGCAGTCTGCCCTTAAGACCGGGGTTCTCGCGCCGGCCATGGCGTCGAGCAATGCAGTCACTCTGTTCGCAAGCGTCATACTCGGGGTCGCCGTCTTCGGAGAAAAGCTCTCGAACGGAACCAATCGACTGGCCCCCGCCCTTATCGGGCTTGGGGTCGCGTTGATCGGCATTGTGCTGCTAGCCGGTACCAAACCACCCCAACCTTCCGAGCCGTTGCCTTTCTCCCGCCCGGGTCCATGACTGCCCTGTTTGTATTGTCCTGTACGCAGTTCGCCGGGTCAGCCAGGAGGAGTTCCGCGGGGCGAGTCTTTATGCGGACGGACCGTTTCCTCTTCGAAGGACCGGGCGCTGATGGACCGACGCCACCCGCGTCTGTTGCGGGGCGGATGTCTGGACGGCGAAGCATCGCAGTGAGTTGCCCGGTCCGAGAAGCGGGGCGGTGCCGGGAATGAGCAGCGCTGCCTGAAAGGACCGGTCCCGGGATTTCATATTGATGGTCCGGAACGACCGGGGTGGTCTTTGCCCTTGTGACGTGGTTCGTTGCGATCCGGCGCCGGCACACTTGGCGCCGTCACGGGTTCCAAGAGAGGTGCTGGTTCGGTCCGAAACTCAGTCAACCGTTCCGCTCGTGTGGACCCACCTGAAATGACTTTCGCTCAGACGTTCTGGATCACCCCGACGCGACGTCACCTTTGGCATCAGCTTCGATCGCCTTCTGGTCGGCTTTCAGCTCCTTCGCCTGGATCTTCTCTGCGTGCTTCATGCCGGCTTCGACCTTGGACTGCATGTCCACGATGGCCACGACCACCAGACCAGCCTGACCCTCGTCCAGCTCTTCGCCCAGCTCCTTCAAGTCCTTGCGGCTCATGCCCGCCGCCGCGTGCCCGGCGACGGCTCCCAGCAATGCTCCCCCGCCCCCGGTAGCGAGGAGTAGTCCGCCGCCGATGGCAGCGGCTGGGAACAACGCGATCACCAACCCGGTAGCCAGACCCACGCCACCACCGAGCACCCCGCCAACCCGGGTGGGCGTCTCATGCTTCTTCACGATCTTGACCTTGCCGTCGGGCTTGCGCTCCACGACAGCGGCGTCGTAGGCATCGATCAATCCGGCTTCCGTATGCAGGGCGTGAACAGCGTCGTAGTCCTCCAGCGCATCCTTCACATTGGCGTACAAGCCGGAATACGCGAAGAACGTGTCGATGGGCATGAGAAACCTCCAATTGGCTGCTGGGATGGGTAACGATGGCTTGCACCGCAAATGGTCTGCTCTCGGCATGGTAACCCGCACCTGGATCGGGCGCCTTGCGCGTGGTAGAGGTACCGCACACAGGTTCGCCGTCTCCAGGGTCCTGGCTGGTTCACCGTCAAACCCGAGCGGCCGCTTTAGAATCGGATGCTCCGGTCGGCGGGGAAAGGAGGCGATGGTGTCGAACCCCGAGGTGACCCGGTCGCCAACGATCGCCCCGGCCCGGCCCGAGCCGGTGATCGACGACGCCGACCACGAGCGGATGACCCACATCGTCCTGGAGGGGTTCAAGCCAAAAAAGGGCGACTTCGTCCCGGCCGGCGCCGGCGTCGTCGAGGGCATGGTCAACGGGACCCCGGTCCAGGCCCTCTGCGGCAAGGTCTGGGTGCCCGGCCGCGACCCCAAGCGCTATCCGCTCTGTCCCACCTGCAAGGAGATCGCCGCCAGCATGGGCTGGAAGGTTCCGGCCGGGTGACAGCGACCGTCCGGTGCAGATTTGAGCCTGTGCCACACTGGATGACCTCGGTGGGCGTAGCTCAGGTGGTTAGAGCGCCAGGTTGTGGCCCTGGAGGCCGGGGGTTCAAGTCCCCTCGCTCACCCCGAAGCCCCGGCCCGGATCGGCCTGGGGGGCCGCCCGTGCACGGCCATGACCGTTGCGAGCACGTCATCGCGATTCGCAGCGGGCCCTACGCTGGGCCACCGCCCACTCCGAGACCCGAACCCTAGGTTGGCCCGGTGAAGGAGGCGAGCGGACATCCCACCACCGCTCCGAAACACAATGATCTGGATGACGATGATCCCCCTTATGATCCTGGCGGCGGTGATCGCCACCGTTCCTATCTTGCACTGGAGCGTGCGCGAGCACCGTGAACTCCACGTCGGGTCCCCTCCTGGCCAGTCGGCGGACGCGGCGGTCGCCGGGCTGGTTCCGGCCATCGCCGTGGTCCCGGCGGCCGACGAGCGGGCCGCCAAGATTCGGGCCGGCACTCCCGGTCAGCTGGGAGGCACCAGCTCGGCCAGCTGGGGGACCACCCGCTCCCCCAGCTGGCGGGCGTAGCCGGCCGGGTCGTCCACCAACGGCATCAGGCACACGGTGCCGACGCCGAGGCGCGCGTAGTGCTCCATGTCGGCGACGAAACGGTCGACGTCGCCGAGCGGGTCCCCGAAACTGAGGATGGTCTTTTCGATCTCGGCGGGATCCCGGCCCTCGGTGTCGCAGTGCCGGGCCAGGACCTCGAGTTTGTGCGCAACCACCGAGGGCTCGGGGGCAAAGAGATTGCAGGCGTCGGCGTAACGGGCGACCAGACGGAGCGTCTTGTGCTCGCCGCTGCCGCCGATCAGCACCCGGGGCCGTGGTCGTGCGACGGGCCGGGGGGAGCAGACGGTCTCCGCCAGCTGGTAGTAGCGGCCCTCGTAGGGACCGTCGTCGTCACTCCACATCTGCAGGCAGATCTGGAGGGTCTCTTCGAGGCGCTCGAAGCGTTCGGCCAGCGGAGGGAACGGGACTCCGAGGCCCCGGTGCTCCCGCTCGTACCAGGCGGCCCCGATCCCGAGCTGGGCCCGACCGCCCGACAAGACGTCGAGGGTGGTCACCGTCTTGGCCAGCAGCCCGGGGTGGCGGTAGGTGACCCCGGTCACGAGCAGCCCGAGGGTCATCGTCTCGGTCTGCCCGGCGACGAAGCCGAGCGAGGTGTAGCCCTCGAGCATCGGCTCAGCCGACGAGGCGAACTCTTCCATCTGGAACCAGTGGTCCATGACGGTGAACAGCGAGACACCGCCCTCCTCGGCCGCCCGGGCGGTGGCGGCCAGGGTGGGACCGAGGCTCTCGGGTTGACCCGGCAGGGTGAAGTTCACGAAGTGGATCCCGACCTTCATGGAGCGCCTCCCGGCCGATCGACTGCGGCGAGTGTACGTTCGGCCCGGGCCGCTCGGCGCCGGATCCTGGAGCCACCGGCGGGACCCGGGCGCCTGCGCCATGTGAGATGAGGTCGACGATGGAGCTCTCCGAACTGAAGGTCACCCGCTACGGGGTCGACGACGCGGTCGCCACGGTCACCTTGGACCGGCCCGGGCGGCTGAACGCCTGGACCGGCCGGATGCACACCGAGTACCGGTCGCTCCTCGCCCGGGCCTGCGCCGATCCGGGAGTCCGGGTGATCGTGGTGACCGGTTCCGGACGGGGCTTCTGCGCCGGCGCGGACACCGAGGCCCTGGCCGGCCACGTCGAGCGGGGGGGCTACGACCCGGGCACCGGCCCCGACCTGGCCACCCCCGGTTACGGGGTGCGACCCGAGTTCGACGCCGAGTTCGCCTACCACTTCGGCCTGCCCAAACCGGTGCTGGCCTGCATCAACGGCCCGGCGGCCGGGGTCGGCTTCGCCCTGGCCTGTTACTGCGACCTGCGGTTCGCCGCCGCCGGGGCCAAGCTCACGACCGCCCACGGCCGGCTGGGGCTGCCGCCCGAGTTCGGCCTCTCGTGGCTCCTGCCCCGCCTCATCGGACTCACCCGGGCGGCCGACCTGCTGCTCTCGAGCCGGGTGGTGTTGGCCGAAGAAGCGGCCGAGGTGGGTCTGGTCAACCGGGTCCTCGCGCCCGACGAGGTCCTCGAGGCCACGGTCGAGTACGCCCACGTCCTGGCCACCGAGGTGTCACCGGCGTCGCTGGCCGCCACCAAGCTCCAGCTCTACACCGACTTGCACCGCGACGTCGCCTCGTCGGTAGCCGACGCCGGCGAACGGCTCGAGGAGATGATGGCCGGGGCGGATTTCGCCGAGGGGGTGGCCGCCCTGCGCGAGCGGCGGGCGCCCCGGTTCTGAGGGCGGGGCCGGGCCGGGTCAGGTCCCCGGGCCCAGCTCTTCGAAGAGCCGGTAGCGCACGGCGGCCGCCCGGGCCCACGCCGGGTCCGGTTCCACCCGGCGCCCGACCCTGGCCCACCGGGCCGAGTCGTCGAGCGAGCGCTCGAGACCGGCGGCCAGTCGGGCGAAGAAGGCGGCCCCGAACGCCGCGCCCTCGGGCACGGCGACGGTGTCGACCGGCAGTCCGGTTGCGTCGGCCACCCCGGCCATCCACGCCTCGACCCTGGTGCCGCCGCCGCTGGCCACGATGCGCCGACCCTCGACGCCTGCCCGCTCGAGCATCCGGCGGATCACGAACCCGCTCGCCTCGTAGGCGCCCCGCCCGATGGCCCCCGGTCCCTGGGTGATGTCGAGGCCGTGCACGCTGGCCCGCAACATCGGGTTGTTGTAGGGGGTCCGCTCGCCCCGCAGGTAGGGAAGCCACACCGGTACGCGTTGGGGGTCGCCGGGGCGGACCTCGGCCGGCCGGGTCGCCGGGCCGGGGAGCGGCAGCCCGCGGCAGGAGCCGCCGGGCCCAGTCGACGAAGAGGGCCCCGGCGTTGCTCGGTCCTCCCATCAAGAACCGGCCGGCCACGGTGTGCGGGACGCTGATCAGGTCCGGGACCTCCACCCAGCGGTCGGTAACCACCCAGATCACCAGGGTGGCGCCGAAGATGGCCAGCACGTCGCCCGGCTCGGTGGCACCGGCCACCACCTGGTCGCACAACGCATCGATGGTGCCGCCGGTGAACACCGTGTCGGTGCCCGGGAGCGTCCCGCCGGCCTCGCACATGGGGACGACCACCGGGAGCTGGGACGGGTCGACCCCGAACTTGTCGAGGAGCGAGGTGTTCCACTCGCCCTTGGCGTGCAGGCCCCCCAAGGAGGCGACCATGGCCGAGTCCACCGCGGCGACGCCCGACAGGGCGAAGGTGGCCACCGCCTGGCAGGGCCAGTAGCCGGCGGCGCCGGGGGCCTCAGCGACCGCCCAGCGCAAGAAGCCTTCGGCGTCGGGCATGGCCCCGGAGAAGGCGGGGGTCTCGGCGGGTTCGTCACCGTCCTCGGGGCGGCCCCGCACGTCGCCGTACAAGAGGCCGGGGATCACCGGGACCCCGCGCCGGTCGACCGCGGTGAGCGAGGGCACCATGGAGGCGACGCTCACCCCGGCCACTGGGGCCGAGAGGTCGGCCGTGACCGCCGAGTAGGCCCGGCGCGGCCCGGCGCGCCAGGCCCGGCGGGCGTCGTGCTCGAGCATGTCGGCCGCCGGCGTCGAGATCTTGTGCGGCACCCGGGCGGTGGCCACCACGTGACCGTCGCCGTCGACGGCCAGCGCCTTGACCGAGGTGGTGCCAATGTCGACACCGACGGTGACCGGGTCCGCCACGCTACGAACCTGACATCGGTGTCATGATCAGCCATTATGGAGCACATGACCCCGACCCGCCCGAAAGCCCTGGTGACCGCCGCTGTCCGGGGGCCCGGGCTCGACCTGCTCGGCGAGCTGGCGGACCTGGTGCTCGACTCGTGGCTCGACCAACCGAGCCTGCGCATCTACAACGCCCAGCAGCTGGCCGACCGGGTGGAGGCCGAGGGGGCCGACATCGTGGTGGTCGAGAGCGACCAGTGCGCCGGTCCCCTCTTCGAGCGCTCCCAGCCGCTCATCGCCGTGGCCAGCTGTCGGGGGGACCCGAACAACGTCGACGTGGCGGCGGCCACCGCAGCGGGGGTCCCGGTGCTGCGGGCCCCGGGCCGCAACGCCGACGCCGTGGCCGAGCTGGCCGTGGCCCTCCTGTTCGCGGCCAGCCGGCGGGTCGTGGCCGCCGACCACGACGTGCGGGTCGGCGAGATCTACAAGGACGGCACCATCCCCTACCAGCGGTTCCGGGCCTGGGAACTGGCCGGCAAGACTGTCGGGCTGGTCGGTCTCGGCGCCGTGGGCCGGGCCCTGCGCTGGCGCCTGCGGGGCCTCGGCATGGACGTCCTCGCCTACGACCCCTACGCGCCCGACGCCACGTCGGGCCTGGACGAACTGTTGGCCCGCTCCGACGTCGTCTCGGTCCACGCCCCGGTCACCGAGGAGACCACCGCGATGCTCGGCGCCGCCCAGTTCGCCCAGATGCGCGACGGGGTGATCTTCCTCAACACGGCCCGGGCCAAAATCCACGACACCGACGCCCTGGTCGAGGCCCTGCGTTCGGGAAAGGTGGCGGCCGCCGGCCTGGACCACTTCGAGGGCGAGCACCTGGCGCCGGACCACCCGCTGACCACGTTCGACTCGGTCGTCCTCACCCCGCACATCGGCGGGGCCACCTACGACACCGAGGCCAACCACACGGCCACCATCGCCGAGGACCTCTGCCGGCTCCTGGCCGGTGCCCGCCCCCTCAACGTCGTGAATCCCGAGGTGCTCGGGCGCTGAGCCCACCACACGGCTCGGGGCGGGCCCGGCCGGCACGACGGCCCTGGTCGGCCCGGCGGGCCCCGGGGGTCTCACCGCCGGTCGCGCCCGCCCTGCACAATGGTCCGATGGCCGAGGCCCCGCTGCCGCCCCCCCTACCGCTGCGCTGGACCGATGACGCCGTCGAGGAACCGGCGCCCGAGCCGCAGGGCGCGGCGCCCGCACCGCCGGCCGGCGCGGTCGCGCCAGCCCCGGCCCCGGCACCGACCGGTCCTCCCGAGGTGATCGTGCGCACGAGCACCCGGCGGCGCAAGACGGCCACCGCCTTTTGGGAGCGCGGTCGGATCGTGGTCGTGGTGCCCGCCCACGTCCGTCGGGCCGAACGGCCCGAACTGGTCGACTGGCTGGTGGCCCGGGTCCTGGCCCGGCGCCCACGAGCCTCGGCGTCCGACGAGGCACTGGCCGCCCGGGCGGCCGACCTGGCCGACCGCTACGTGGACCGGGTCCGCCCGTCGTCCATCCGCTGGGTCTCCAACCAGGCCAAGCGGTGGGGGTCGTGTTCGGCCGAGTCCGGCCAGATCCGACTCTCGCACCGGCTCCAGACGGTCCCCGAGTGGGTGCTCGACGCCACCATCGTCCACGAGCTGGCCCATCTGGTCCACCCCGACCACTCGCCCGAGTTCCACCGCCTGGCCGACCGGTTCCCCCGACAGCGGGAGGCCTCGATCTTCTTGGAGGGCTACTCGCTCGGCCTCGACCGCTCCGAGCTCCCGCCCGACTGACGCACGGTGCCCGGGCTCAGGCCCGGTCGAGCGAGGCCTGGATCTTGCGGTGGTGCAGCCGGTGCACGGCGTCCTCGGCCTCCGCCTTGGGCCGGATGGCCACCACCGCCTTGCCGGTGCGGTGGATCCGCCACGCCAGCTGCTCGGCTCGCTCGGGCGTGTGGCCGAAGATTTCGACGAAGGCCGAGATCACCGTCTGGAAGGTCGTGACGTCGTCGTTCCAGACGATCACCGCCCACAGGTCCTCGTAGGCGCGCACCTCGTCGGCGTCCGGCGCCGAGATCGTGGGCAGGTCGACGGTCTGGGTCATCGTGGCAGCTCGCAGGGGACCAAATCTACCTGCGGCCGGGCTCGGGAGCCGGTGCGCAGCACACCCATCCCCCAGAGCACCCATAGGGTGAGCGGAGCCACGACCGCCTGGAGGCCCGCTGCCGCCCGACCCCGCACACGACTTGCCCGGCCAGCCGGCGGCACCCGGCCGCACCGCTCGGGTGCGAACGGCCCTCGTGGTGATGACGGGCGTCGTCGCGCTGCTGTGGGTCCTCCAGCTCATCGACAGCCTGACCCACGAGGCGCTCCTGCGTTTCGGCATCCACCCCCGCCGGCTCGACGATCTGGGCGACGTCCTGTCCGCCCCCTTCCTCCACGTCAGCTGGGCCCACGTGCTGGCCAACACCCTGCCCCTGTTCGTCCTCGGCTTCTTCGTCGCCTTGGGCGGCCTCCGGCGCCTCGTGGTGGCCACGGTGGTGATCATCGTGGTGAGCGGGCTCGGGGTGTGGCTCACCGCGCCGGCCGACTCGGTCACCGTCGGCGCCAGCGGGGTGATCTTCGGGTACTTCGGCTACCTGATCGCCCGGGGCCTGTTGGACCGACGCCCGACCGACCTGCTCGTCGGGCTGGTGGTGGGCGCCCTCTACTGGACGATCCTGACCGGCCTCCTCCCCGACCACCAGGGCGTGTCCTGGCAGGGACACCTCTTCGGCCTCCTCGGGGGGGTCCTGGCCGCCTGGCTCCTCTCGGACCGCGCCCGGCGCCACCGCACGGCCGGCGCCCCGCCCAGCCCCACCCCCTGAGCCGCCCGCCCCCGCTCCGCCCGTCCCCGCGCCGGGCGGACCCGTTCACTCACAGAGGTCGTCCGCCCGCTCGCCGTAGGCCGGGATGATCCCGAGGTACGGCTCTGGGTCCCCGTCCCAGTCGAGGCCCAGGATCTGGGCGCGGCTTCGCCGCCCGGCCAGGGCCCGCACCAGCTCGAACCGCTCGGCGCTCACCGTGGCCCCGGGCGGTCCCTCGCCGAGGACCCGCTCCCGGCCCCCGGCCCGAAGGGCCAAGGCCGGGAGGCCCAGCTGGCGGATCCGGTAGTCGACCCCGAAGCCGTAGGTGGCCAAGGCCAGGGCCGTGGCCGGCCCGTCGGGGGCGTGGTCGAGCCCGAGGGCGCCCCGCACGTCCTGGTCGTGGACGACGAGGTCGGTCACCAAGACGGCGCCCATGGCCACCGGCGCCGGATCCGAGAAGGCCACCTCGCCGCGGAGCATGGGGCCGAGGCGGACCATGACCGAGCGCCAGGACGCCGAGAGCTGGGCGACGCCGGCCGATCCGGCCCGACGCACCTGGGCGGCGGTCATGGCGTCGCGCCCAGCGGCCACCGTGTCGTCCCGCCACTGCTCGAGGAGGTCGAGCGGCGGCACGGTCCCGTCCGCCGCGTCCTGGGCCAGCCCGGCCACGTGGGCCAGCACGTCGCGCACGTGCCAACCCGGACAGGCCGGGACCGCGGTGTCGGCCGCCGATGGGCCAGCCTCCGATGGGCCGGCCGCGGTGGGGTCGAGCGCGGCGAGGAACCCGTCTTGGAGGCCGACGTACATCTCGTCGAGCTCCACCGGGGCATTCAAGCACCGGGCGGGCCGGCGCGCCGACGACTATGGGTCGTCGAAGACGATCACGCTACGAGCGACCTCGCCGGCCTCCATGGCGGCGAATGCCCCGTCGACCTCGTCGAGCCCGATCCGCCGGGTGACCAGCGCGCCCGGGTCGAGGGCGCCCGACTGGATCAGGCCGACCAGCATCGGGAAGTCCCGGTCGGGGTCGGCCGAGCCGTAGACGCTGCCGACCAGCGTCTTGGCGTCGGCGAAGAGCTCCATGGCGTTGAAGGCGACCTGGTCGTCGGCCGAGCCCGCCCCGACGACCACGGCGGTGCCCCCCCGGCGGACCATCGAGTAGGCGAGGCGAATGGTCTCGGGCCGCCCGACCACCTCGAAGACGTAGTCGGGCCCCCTCCCGCCGGTCAGCGCCCGCACCGCCTCGAGGGGGTCTTGCGCCGAGGCGTCCACGGCGGCCGTCGCCCCCATCGAGACGGCCATGGCCGCCTTGGCCGCCACCCGGTCCAGCGCGATCACCTGTCCGGCCCCGGCCAGGAGGGCACCTTGGACGACGCACAGCCCCACCCCGCCGCACCCGACCACGGCCACCGACGACCCGGCGGGGACCCGGGCGACGTTGAGGACCGATCCGACCCCGGTGGCCAGGGCGCAGCCGACCAGGGCGGCCAGGTCGAGCGGGACGGCGGGGTCCACCCGCACGGCGCTGCCCTCGGGCACGAGCGTCGCCTCGGCGAAGGCGCCCACCCCGAGCCCCCGGACCAGGGGCTCGCCGTCGAGGGTGCCGTAGGGGCTGCCGAGCGAGTCGGCCAGGCCGACCTCACAGAGCATGGGCTGGCCGGCCAGGCAGTAGAAGCAGTACCGGCACGGCGGGTTCCATCCGAGCACGACGTGGTCGCCCACGCCGACGCGGGTGACCTGCTCGCCCACCTCTTCGACCACGCCGGCCCCCTCGTGGCCAAGCACGGTCGGGAACACGAAGGGCAGGGTCCCGCGCAGCACCGACAGGTCCGAGTGGCACACCCCGCTCGCCGCCAGGCGCACCCGCACCTGGCGGGGACCGGTCGGGGCGAGCTCGATCGCCTCGGCCCTCACCGTGTCGCCCACCCCTCGGGCCACGGCGGCCCGCACCACCCGACCCGAACCGGTCACTGTCCGGGCCCCGAGGGAGGACCGGTCCGCCCACGGGCCCCGGCCCAGTCCGATCCGGCGACGACGGTGTCGGTGTCGCGTCCCGAACGCAGCACCCGGCCGGGGCGGGCCCCGGTGAAGGCCCCCTGGTGCACCAGCTCGGTCCCGTTCACCAGCACGTGCTCGATCCCGGTCGCCTCGGCGTAGAGCCGGCTGGCCCCCCCGGGCAGGTCGTCGCGGGTCCGTTCGGGGCCGTGCCCCACCCGCCCGGGGTCGAACACCACCACATCGGCCCAGCAGCCCTCGGCCAGGCGGCCCCGGTCACGCAGCCCGTAGAGGCGGGCCGGCACCTCGGTCAGCTGGTGCACCGCCTCCTCCCAGCTGAGCAGGCCCCGGGCCCGCACCCCGTCCCCGAGCAACGACGTCGAGTAAATGGCCCCGCACATGGTGTCGAGGTGGGCCCCGGCGTCGGAGCCCCCGACGATCGCCCGCGGGTCGGTCCAGACCTTGGCCCGGGCGTCCCAGTCGGCGTCGGACTCGGGGATGGGCGGTCGCAGGCCGGTGCGGAGCCCGTCCGCCACCACCACGTCGAGGAGGGCGTCGAAGGGGTCAAGGCCCCGCTCGGCCGCCACCTGACCGACGGTGCGACCCTCGCAGGCCGCCGTCTCGGGCACGAAGGTCTCCTCGAAGACGAGGCGCCTCCAGACCGTCAGGTGGCGCAGGATCCCCGCCTCCTCGGACTGGGCCCCCTGGTCGAGGCGCCGGCGGACCGCCGGGTCCGACAGGGCGGCCAGGCGCTCGGGGACCGGCAGGGCCAGGACCTCGCGCCAGCCGGGCAGACCGTCCAAGATGGCCCCGGACGCAAAGGAGAGCCGGATCCGCATGGTGTGCGGGAGGGTGAGGGCGACCACGGTCGCCCCCCGGGCCGCCGCGGCGTCGGAGGCGCCGAGCTGGTGCTCGGTGCCTCCGGGGTTCATGGCCGAGACCCCGAGGACGTTCCAGTTGACCGGGCGGTCCGCCAGCAGCGAGACCGCGGCCATGAGGTCGACCTCCTCGTCACTGAAGCCGTTGAGGCAGCCGGGCACGATCAGCTCCACCGTGGTGCCGGGGTGGGCCGCCACCTCGGCGGCCAGGGCCTCGATCTCGCTGCGGGCCGCCGACCGGGAGGGCACCGGCCGCCCGTCGCCGTCGTGGTGGGTGTGGGCCTGGGACGTCGAGAACCCGACCGCCCCTTCGTCGAGGGCCCGACCGAGCGCCTCGACCATGGCCGCCACCTGGGCGGCGGTCGCCTCGGTGCCCACGGCGTCGGGCCCCATCGTCGTGCGGCGCAGCGCCGAGTGGCCGACCAAGAAGCCGGCGTTCACCCCGACCCTGCCCTCGAGCCGTCCGAGCCACTCGCCGAACGAGGTCCACGACCAGTCCAGGCCCTCGCGCAAGGCGGCCAGGGGCATCCCCTCCACCCGGGCCATCATCTCGGTGAGGTACCCGGCATGGTCCGGGCCCGCCGGGGCCAGCGAGAACCCGCAGTTGCCCCCGAACACCGTGGTGACCCCGTGCAGCGGGGACGGGCTGGCGGCGGGGTCCCAGAAGAGCTGGGCGTCGTAGTGGGTGTGGAGGTCGACGAACCCGGGGGCCACCACCAGCCCGTCGGCGTCGATGACCCGTGGCGCGCCCTCGCTGATCGGGCCCAGCTCGACCACCCGGCCGTCGCGCACACCGAGGTCGGCTTGGCGGGACGCCGCCCCGGTGCCGTCGACGACCGTCCCGCCGCGGATGACCAGATCGAACATCGGCCCGTCCCCGGCCTAGTGGTGGGCGGGGCCCGGGGCGGTCAGGACCGTGCGTGGCCGGGTGAAGGCCCGCATGCCCTCGGGCCCGAGCTCGACCCCGAACCCGGACTGCTTCCACCCGCCCATCGGGGCCCGGAAGTCCATGGCCGACATGCCGTGGCAGTTCACGAACACGGTGCCCGCCTCGAGCCGGTGGGCCACCGACGCGGCGAGGTCGTCGTCGTTGCTCCAGACCGAGGCGCACAGTCCGAAGCTGGTGTCGTTGGCCGCGGCCAGCGCTTCGTCGAGGTCGCGGTAGGAAAGGACGGGGAGGGCCGGCGCGAACTGCTCCTCGCGGACGAGGCGCGAGTCGGGGGGCGGCGAAACGACCAGGGCCGGTGACACCAGGTAGCCGCCGGAGGAGGCGTCCTCGGGACGCACGGTGGCCGGCCGGTGGACCCGGCCCCCGAGCGACCCGGCCTCGGCAATGAGCGACTCCACCCGGTCCCGGGCCTCGGGCCGGTGGACCGGGCCCATGGTCACCCCGTCGGCCAACCCGTCTCCGACCACCTCGGTCGCCAGGCGGGCCGTCAGGGCCTCCACCAGGTCGGCCAGTCGGTCCTCGTGGACGTAGAGCCGCTTGATGGCCATGCAGACCTGGCCGCTCGTCACGAAGGCCGCCTCGACCAGCTTGGAGGCCAGCGCGTCGTCGATCTCGACGTCGGGGGCCAAGAGGGCCGGGTCGTTCCCGCCGAGCTCGAGCACCACCGGCTTGGTCCCCGCCGAGGCCGACGCCATGACGGCCCGACCGGTCGGGACCCCGCCGGTGAACGAGATCATGTTGACGTCTCGGTGCGCGACCAACGCCTCGCCCAGGGCGGCCTCGGGACCGTTCACGATGTTGAGGACCCCCCGTGGTAGCGCCGCCGCCATGGCGGCCACCGTCGCCAGCACGGCTCCCGGGCAGGTCGGGGGAGCCTTGGCGACAACGGTGTTGCCGGTGAGCAGCGCCGGCAGCACCTTGTTCCCCATCACCGAGACCGGCCAGTTGAACGGCAGCAGCGCGGCGATCACGCCGTGGGGCACATACTCAACCTCGGTGCGCCGGTGGCCCTCGCCCACCAGGCGCGGGGTGAGGGCCTCGGCGGTGAACGGGGCGAAGGCCCCGGCCATGCCGGCCAGGGTTCCAGAGTCGAACATGGCCTCGAACAGGACCTTGCCGTGCTCGCGGGTGAGCAGGCGGGCCAGGGCATCGCGCTCGACGGCGGCGGCGGCGGCCTGGCCGGCGGCCACGACCCGCTCGGCGCGCGCCGCCGGATCGGTGGCCGCCCACGACGGGAAGGCGCGCCGGGCGGCGGCCACCGCCGCGTCGAGCTGGGCCACCGAGGCCGACGGCGCCTCGAGCACCACCTCGGCCGGTCGCACCGGGTTCGTCACCGCATAGGTGCCGGCGTCCCCGGCCACCGTCTCGCCGTCGATCACCAGCCCGAATTGCTCGCCCACCGTGCCCCCGATCGCCACCGTGCCCCCGATCGTCTCTGCGGCGGGCCGGCGCCCGCCACCTCGGCCCGCCCTCCGGTGGCACCCGGCCCGGGGGACCCGTCGATCCTGACGATAGTGTCACCTTCCGGTGAGCGAGACGGCGCTGTCGGGAGGGCCGGGGTGAGCCCGGCCGGGACGGCCCACGGTTCCCCCCTCTTGGCGGACCCCGACCCGAGGGAGATCGTGGTGCCGGTCATCTCGGTCGACGACCACCTGATCGAGCCGCCCGACCTCTTCGACGGGAGGCTGCCCGGTGCCCTCGCCCCGAGAGCGCCCAGGGTGGTCGAGCTCGACGGCGGACGCGAGGCCTGGGAGTTCGAGGGCAACCTCTACCCCAACGTCGGGCTGAACGCAGTGGTCGGCCGGCCCCGCGAGGACTGGAGCATGGACCCGGCCCGCTTCAGTGAGATGCGCCCCGGTTGTTACGACATCGACGCCCGCATCGCCGACATGGACACGGCCGGGATCTGGGCCTCGTTGTGCTTCCCGTCGCTGGTGGCGGGCTTCTGCGGCTCGGTGTTCAGCCGGTCGCGCGACCCCGAACTCGGGCTGGCCTGTGTCAGGGCCTGGAACGACTGGCACCTCGAGGTCTGGGCGGGACGCCACCCCGAGCGCATCATCCCCCTCCAGCTGACCTGGCTGTCCGACGTGGCCGTGGCGACGGCCGACGTCAGGGCCAACGCGGCCCGGGGCTTCAAAGCGGTCAGCTTCCCCGAGTTCCCGGCCCAGCTCGGCCTGCCCTCGATCTTCTCGGGGCACTGGGACCCGTTGTTCGCCGCCTGCGAGGAGACCTCCACCGTGGTGTGCCTGCACACCGGCGCCTCCGCCTGGGCCCCGCTCCCCTCGCCCGACCCCCCGTTCGAGCTGCTGCCGACCCTGTTCCCGGTCAACGCCCTGGTGGCCGCGGCCGAGTGGTTGTGGTCCGGGGTGCCCCTGCGGTTCCCGGACCTCGCCGTCGCCCTCTCCGAGGGGGGCATGGGATGGGTCCCCATGCTGATGGACCGCGTCGACTACGTCGTGGACCACTCGGCCTCGGGCACCGAGTCGGGGGCCTGGCCGTCGGCGCTGCGCCCGAGCGAGGTGCTGCGCCGGAACTTCTGGTTCTGCAGCATCGACGACCCGTCGGTGATCCCGTTGCGCCACACCATCGGGGTGGACCACATCATGGTGGAGAGCGACTATCCCCACGCCGACTCGAGCTGGCCCGACACCCAGGCCGTGCTCGCCGCCACCATGGCCGGGGTCCCCGAGCCCGAGCTGCGGGCCATGGCGGCGGGGAACGCCGCCGCCCTGTTCCGGCACCCCCTGCCCCCGAGCGACGACTGGCGGGGGGGATGACGGTGAGCGCCTCGGTGGCCACCGTGGTCGTCGACGCCGACGGTCACGTGGTCGAACCGCCCGACGCCTGGGCCGCGCTCGGCGAGTCCGAGCGCCCTCGCATCGAAGAGGACGCCGCCCACTACGAGCACGTCATCGTCGACGACCAGGAGATCCTCGCCGTCCCCCTGGGCACCCTGGCCACGCCGGGCTCGAGGTTCTCGGACCCCGAGGCCTTCACCCCGCTGGCCCAGGCCCAGCCCGGGGGGGCCAATCCCGGGCTCCGCCTCGACGACATGGACACCGAGGGCATTGACCAGGCGATGCTGTTCCCCTCCATCGGGCTGTACTTCTCCGCGGTGCGCGAGGCATCGACGGCGGTGGCCCTGGCCCGCGCCTACAACGACTGGCTCGCCTCCTACTGTGCCGCCGACCCCCTGCGGCTGTTCGGGGCGGCCATGCTGCCGATGCAAGACCCGGCGGCGGCGGCGGCCGAGCTGCGCCGGGCCGTCGGCGAGCTCCACTTCCCCGCCGCCTTCGTGCGGCCCAATCCCTGCGCCGGACGCTCCCTGTCCGATCCGGCCAACGAGGTGGTCTGGTCGGCGGCCGAAGAGCTCGGGGTGCCCATCGGCATCCACGAGGGCAGCTCGGTGATCGTCCCCACCCTCGGCGCCGACCGGCCCTTCAACCCCCTGATCCTCCACGCCACCTCCCACGCCTTCGAAGAGATGCTGGCCTGCGCCCAACTGATCGCCTTCGGTGTCCTCGAGCGGCACCCCGACCTCCAGGTGGTGTTCCTCGAGTCCGGAGGGGGCTGGGCCCCCTTCTGGCTCGAGCGCCTCGACGAGCAGGCCGAGAGCTTCGGCGGGTTCTGCCCCGAGATGCGCCTCCGCCCGAGTGAGTACTTCGCCCGGCAGTGCGCCATCAGCTACGAGGTCGACGAGCGGACCCTGCCGGCCCTCCTGCCCCACATCGGCCGCGAGCGGGTGGTGTGGGGCTCGGACTATCCGCACCACGACGCCACGTTCCCCGGTGCCGTGCACGAGCTGCGGCGGACGCTCGGCCCCCTCACCCCCGACGCCCAGGCGATGGTGCTCGGCCTCAACGCCCAGCGCATCTACCGGCTGCCCCCCCACCGCACCGGGCCGTCGGCCGTCGTCGACGCCTACTTCGCCGCCATCACCACCCGGGACACCGCGGCCATCCGACGACTGTTCGCCGGCGACGCCGAGCTTGCGACCGACCGGGCGGTCCACCGCGGCGTCGACGAGATCGCCCGCTTCTACGCCGAGGGTGCCTTCGGCTTCGACGACCTCCGGCCGCGCCCGTCCGCCTACGACGTCCACGGCGTCCGGGTGGAGGTGGCCATCGACCTGCACATCGGCGGGACCGACACCATGGTGGTCGACGAGTTCATCGTCGCCGGCGACAAGATCAGCCGGCTCTCGATCTCGGCCCTGCCGTCCGTGCTGGGTTCGCCGAACGCCTAACATCGCCCGATGATCGCTGACGGCCCACCGTTCCGGCTCCTGCCGCGCCTCGACGCCGACAACCGGTTCTTCTGGACCAGCGGGGAGGACGGGCGGCTCCGCTTCCTGCGCTGCGGGGCCTGCCGGTCGTTCGTCCACCCGCCCGCACCCCGTTGCCCCCAATGCCTGTCTGAGTCCCTGACACCCGAGGCGGTGTCGGGCCGCGGCGTCGTCGAGACCTTCACCGTCAACTACCAGCAGTGGATTCCCGGGGCCGACCCCTACATCGTGGCCTGGGTCTCGATCGCCGAGCAGCCCGACGTGCGGCTGACCACCAACCTCGTCGGCATCGAACCCGACGAGGTCACCATCGGGATGCCGGTGGAGGTCACCTTCGAGCCGGCCGACGACGTGTGGCTGCCGCTTTTCCGCCGACTCGGCGGGGCGGCGTGAGCCCCCCCGGCGCCGAGGAGCCGCTCGAGCGGCGGTCCATCATCTCGGGGATCGGCCAGTCCGACATCGGCCGGCGCCTGGGCCGCAGCGACCTCGACCTCACCGTGCAGGCCGCCCTGGCCGCCATCGCCGACGCCGGGCTGACCCGCGACGACATCGACGGCCTGGCCACCTACCCGGGCATGGGGGCGGGGACGCCCGGGTTCGCCGGCCCGAGCACCCCCGAGGTCCAAGACGCCCTGCGGCTGCGCCTCAACTGGCACGACGGGGGCGGCGAGGGCCCGGCCCAGATCCGGGCCGTCATCGCGGCGTGCATCGCCGTCGGCGCCGGGCTGGCCAAGCACGTCCTGGTCTACCGGACGGTGACGGAGTCCACCGCCCAAGGGGCGGGCGGCCGGGCGGGCATCGGGGGCAGCGGCGGCGGACGGGGCGTCCCCCGGTTCTCGGGGTTCCTCCAGTGGTCGCTGCCGTTCGGGGCCGTCTCGGCCGCCAACTGGATCGCCCTGGTCGGCCAGCGTCGGGTCCACGAGTTCGGCCTGACCCGCGAGCAGCTCGGCCAGATCGCCCTCAACGGCCGGCGCAACGCGGCCCTCAATCCCAAGGCCGTCTACCGGGACCCGATGACGATGGCCGACTACCTGGCGGCCCGCATGATCTCGACGCCCCTGTGCCTCTTCGACTGCGACGCCCCGTGCGACGGGGCCACCGCGGTCGTCGTCTCGCACGCCGACTACGCCCCCGACACCCCCCACCCGGCCGCGCACGTGAACGCGGTGGGGACCGCCCTGCGGGGCCGGCCGAGTTGGGACCAGTTCGACGACATGACCTCGATGGCCGCCCGGGACGCCGCCGCGTCGATGTGGGAGCGCACCGAGCTGACGCCGGCCGACGTCGACGTGGCACAGCTCTACGACGGCTTCTCGGTCCTCGCCCTGGTGTGGCTGGAGGCGCTCGGGTTCTGCGGTCGGGGGGAGAGCGGGCCCTTCGTCGAGGGAGGGGCCACCATCGCCCGCGACGGGGCCCTGCCGCTCAACACCGCGGGCGGCCAGCTGTCGGGCGGGCGGCTCCACGGCTTCGGTCTCCTGCACGAGGCGGTCGTCCAGCTCCGGGGCGAGGGCGGCGCCCGTCAGGTGCCAGGGCACCCCGAGGTGGCGGCGGTGGCCAACGGCGGCGGCCCCATCGCCGGCTCCATGCTCCTCACCCGCCACCGCTGACAGGAGAACGGGCCAGCCGGTTCGACCGACTGGCCCGTCTCCCAAACCTCTCGTCGACCGGCTCGCAGAGCCCGCCGACGGTTCTCGACCCGCCGGGGCCACCAACGGCCTCGGCCGCGGTCTAGAGCTCTTCGGTGTCGGGCACCCGGCGCAGGTGCAAGAACCCGAGGATGGTCAGGATCAGCATGATCCCGGCGGCGACGAAGCAGGCGATGGCCGCCCAGAACGCGATCTGGCCCATCTGCCAGAAGGCGTAGGCCTCGAGCAGCAGCCCCCGGAGCGTCGTGCCCTGGAAGACCGTCTGCACCTTGGCCTCTTCGGCGGTGTAGGCCGCGGAGCCCTTGGGGAGGGCCAGTGCCTTGGCCGACAGCTGGGCATAGGTGAGGCCGCCGCCGATCTCCTGGAGGTGGATGGCGATGAAGTGGTCGGCGTAGGCCTCGGCCTGCTGACCGGTCACCAGTTGCTCACCTGCGTACTTCTCGAGGTACGGGATCATCCCGGGGGTGATCTCTGTCCCCGGCTTGGCCGAGGCGAAGGCCACCTTGGCCGGGAACACGATCTGCTGCTCGGCCAGCTGGTTGTGCACATTGGAGTTGGCAAAGCTGTAGGCCCACAAGCCCAGGGCACCGGCGACGATCAGGAAGACGGTGAGCACCGCTCCCACCGTCGTCAAGATGGCGTCGAACGTCTTGCGTCGCATCGTTGGTCTCGCTTCCGTCTGGAAACTCCGCCGATCGGAGTTCTGATGCGATCGTAAGGGTGGCCGAAGGGACCTCCTAGGGACCAAGGTCCCGAACCCCCAGGGTCCCAATCCCCCACTCGGGGGCACCGCACCGGTCCACGAGTGAGCAGTCGGCGCCCGCCCACGACCGGACGGCCCGCCGACGACCGGTGCCCTCCCGGCGGAGCGGGACTCAGGTGGCGGGCGGATCGGTCCTCGGGAAGATCACGACGGAGCGTTCGGGGTGCTCGGGGTCGAGACGCACACTGAAGGCCTCGTCGTCGCCGGGCTCCGAGTCCCCCTCGGCCACGATCGCCACCTCGTCGACCTGGCGCCCGAAGACGGCGTAGGCCAGGCCCAGCATGGCGTCGCCGAGCACACGGCCGGCGGGGGACTCGACCACCCGCGCCCCGGGGGTGCGGGCCGCCCGAGGGGCGGGCGCGGTGTCCTCGGTGTCGGTCGCGTCGAGCCAGGCGAGCCATTGCTCGTCGGTCCAGTCCTCGGGATCAGCCGGGGGCCCGGAAACGGCCTCTCCATCGCAGGGCGCCACGACGCCCACGGTACCGTGACGACCGGACCACCGGACCGCCGAGGCACCGGCTCACCACGAGCCGGTGCAGCCGCTCTGGTCGGGCGGGTTCGGCGAGATCCTCATGGCCACGATGATTTGCTGGTCCTCGGTGGCCAGGGCCCCCTCCGGGGCAAACTGGGTTCCCCCGAAGGCGGCCCAGTTGGCCCTGGTGATCCCGAGCCCACCGCTGAACATCGGACCGTTGGCCTGCCAGTTCCCGCCCTCTTCGCACACCGCGACCCGCTCCCATGCGGCGCGCTCCGCGGGGGTGACCCCGTCGCCGACCACGACGGGGGCCGGGAGGACGATGCTGAGGAGGGCACCGCCGAGGGAACCGAAGAACCCGGCGTTGCCGTACGTGAAGACGCTCCCGTCGAAGGCCACCAGCCAGTAGCCGCCGCCGGCCTTGGGGGCCATGCCGATGATCCACTGGTTGTTGGTCTGGCCGACCCCGGCGCCGTAGAAGGGGGCGCCCCCGAAGGCGAAGACCGCCCCGTCGCTCCCCACCAGCTGGTAGCCGCCGTCGGCGGCGACGATGCCGACGATCGACCCGTTCACCGACTGGCCCACCATCGAGCCGTCAAAGGTGGCGTCCCCGTAGGCGAAGACGCCGCCGTCGCCGGCCACCAGCCAGTAGCCGTGCCCGTCGGGGGTGGGCGCCATGCCCACGATCGGGCTGGCCAGCGGCTGGCCCCCGGCCGAGCCGTAGTACCGAGCGTCGCCGAAGCTGAAAACGCCGCCGTCGCGTGCCACCAGCCAGTAGCCGTGCCCGTCGGGGGTCGCCGCCATGCTCACGATCGGGCTGGCCAGCGGCTGGCCCCCGGCCGAGCCGTAGTACTGGGCGTCGCCGAAGCTGAAGACGCCGCCGTCGGTGGCCACCAGCCAGTAGCCGCCTCCGTCGGGGCTGGCCGCCATGCCGACGACCGGGCTGGCCGGGTTGATGGTCGTGGCCGAACCCAAGAAGGGGGCGTTGCCGTAGGCGAAGACGCCACCGTCTCCGGTCACCAGCCAGTAGCCGCCCCCGTCGGGAGTGGCCGCCGTTGCCACGACCGGTGCTTTGAGGGTGATACCGATCCCGGTGGGCGGGGCCGCTGACGCGTTCGCGGTTGGGCCGGCGAAGGTGATGGTCGAGATTGCTATTGCAGACAGAACGGGAAGAACCCGTTGAGGGATACGCACAGTGGTGCCTCCGGAGTCGAAACGAATGACCTTTGGTTGGGCACCACCGGGTCCATTCAGACCGGCACCGGGAGATCAGGAAGGATCGGCCCGGCTCGCTCTCGCATCCGGCGTGGGGTGGTGTGAGATCCCGTTGGGTTGTCGTTAGGCGTCCTCTGGTGGTACGTGGGCCCGTCACGGTCCGCGCGACATGGCACGGCTGGCGGGCGTGTGCTCGGTGCCGGCCTGGCCGTCGCTCACGACGCGGTGCGCGTGGTGCCGACGGCGGCGGTTGTACCGAAGCGGGCACTATAGCGGCCCGGTGGCGCAATGTTGGTCACCCCCGACCCCCGGTCCGCCCGAACCGGGCGCGCGAAGCCTGCAGATCGCCCGCAACGATCCCGCCGATCGCCGTTGACCATCCCTGCCTGGCCGACGCCTGGCCCCACGCTTGGCCTGGCCGCAGTGGGTGAGGCGGCTCCGGCGCACCCGGTGGTGGACGGTTCTTCCCAGCGGGCGCCGTGGCGGGTGTTCGCCACCGGCATGCCGCCTCGGGCTAGCTTGTCGGGGCGCGGCCGGGGTCGCGCCGGCGGAACCCGGGGGGGATCCGGCCGGAAAGGGGGCGACGTGGGGCGAGGGCGCTGGGCGTTTCCGGGTGCACTGGCGCTCCTCGTGACGGTCGCGGTGCCGACCTTGGCCACCTCGGCGACTTCGGCCTCGGGAGCCACCGCCACGACCGCCGAGCCCCATTCGGGTTACCTGGTCTACTGGGACCAGAACGAGGAGGAGGACTACTACGCCTCGGCGACAAACACCGAGGCCCAGCTGGTGACCCCGTGGGACCCCAACGGTCAGATGTGCCTGTTGAACGACGGAACCGGGCGCTTCGTCGTCGGGTACGACCCGACCAACCCGAGCCAGCACAACCCCGGCGGCCCGCCCAACCACCCCTTCAAGCAGCCCCCTATCGGCGAGGAGCTCGACAACCGCACCGGGGGCTTCACCGGCGAGAACCTCTACGTGGCGGGCCCGTATCACTACAAGGATGGGCCCGGCGAGGACTCCCCCCCAAACGCCCAGGGGGTGTTCAACGGCCAGTCCACCTACACCGGCTGCGCGGTCGACGCCCACCACAACGTCTTCGCCGACGACATCGGCACCGCCCAGGGCTCCTTCCCGACGCCGACCGACGGCCGCCTGGTCGAGTGGTTCGCGCCCAACTACACCAGCTCGTGCATCCTCTACGGCCCGACGGCCGGCGGTGTCGACGGTGACCACCACGTCGACGGAACAGGTGGCCTGGCGCAGCCGGGCATGCTGGCCTGGGCCGACAACGGTGACCTCCTCCTTCCCGATGCCGCCTCGCCGACAGGGGGTCTCGGGGGCCAGGTCCTCGAGTTCGACCACTCGTCGTTCCCCGAGAGCGCCTCGCAGTGTCCCGGAGGGGTCTACCCCCGCTCCTCAATCCACGACACCGTCTGGTTCCAGGGCACCGGGTCGCTGCTGCCCGTGCCCATGGCGGTGGCCAAGGATCCGACCTGCGACTGCTTCGCCGTCGACACCGCGTTCGGGGACCCCGCCATCGTCTGGCTCAACCAAGACGGCGTCCCGATCACCGGGCACCCGAGCGTCCCCGGTGAGACCCTCAGCGAATTCGGCAAGCCCTCCACGGCGGGCTACAACCCCTTCGGGATGGCCTTTGCACCCGACGGCACGCTGTACTTCGTCGACATCCACATCATCTGCCAGGGCGGCAACCTCGGCCAGTGCGGTCCAACCAACAACCAGGGGCGGGTGATGCGGGTCACCTTCACCGACGGGCAGCCGAGCGCGCCTAGCCAGATCGCCGGGGGCTTCGACTTCCCGACCAGTGTCACCGTCTGTGCCATCGGGCACGGGATCTGCCCGTTCCCCGACCACCGGACCGGTCCCCCCTCGCAGGGGACCAAGGCCGAAGCCGGCTGACGCCCTCGGCGTGAGCGAACGCTCGGGGCCCGGCCCCGACCACCGGGCACCCCGGCGGGCCGGCACTGTTGTCCTCGTCCTCACCGCGGCCGTCCTCGCCGTGGCCGGCTCGCTCCTGGCGACGGGCGGCAGCGGAGCGTCGGTCGCCCCCAAGGCGGTGGGGACGCCCGGGCCCTGGGACTGGCCGACCTACGGCCACGACGCCCAGCACACCTTCGCCGGACGCACCACGTTGACCCGGGGCGACGTCAGCGACCTGCAGCGGGCCTGGTTCTTCCCCACCGGCGACGCGGTCACCGCCACCCCGACCGTGGTCGACGGCACGGTCTACGTCGGGAGCTGGGACACCCGCTTCTACGCGATCTCCCTGGCCACGGGAAAGCTCCGGTGGAGCTACCAGCTCTCCCAACAAGACGGGGTCGAGCCGTACCCTGGTGAGACACCCCGCCCGGTCACCTCCGACGGGGGCCTGGTCACCTCGTCGGCCTGGTACGAACCCCCGGGCCCCCACCGCCCGGCCCTGGTCATCTTCGGTGGCGGCTACACCCTCTACGCGCTGAACGCCGCGACCGGGAGCCTCTTCTGGCGCCACGACTACACCGGCCGTCCCGGGTCACCACCCGACCCGAACCAGGACAACGCCCGCATCTTCTCCTCGCCGGTGGTGGCCGACGGCCGGGTGCTCTTCGGACTGTCGGTCGACGGCCAGAAGGACGAGCGTGGCTACGTGGTGGCTGCCTCGCTGCAGACCGGCGATCCGGTGTGGGTCGACCAGACCGACGTCTCGAGCAGCGGTCACATCCTCAACAACGGCTGCGGCAACATCTGGTCATCGGGCAGCATCATCCCGAACCCCGGCCTGGTCGTGTTCAGCGAGGCCGACTGCGACTTCTCCAATCCCCCGCCCACGGCCGAGACGGTCTTTGCCTTGCGCATCAGCAACGGAAAGCTGGTCTGGCGCTACCGGCCGTCACGGCCCGACCCCGAGTGTGACTACGACTTCGGCGGCTCGGCGAACATCGGGCTGGCCGCCGACGGTGCGGCGACCTTCGTCGGACTGGGCAGCAAGGACGGGAGCTACTACTCGCTCAACCCGGCGACCGGCCGGCCGCGCTGGATCACCAACGTGGTCTTCGGCGGGTTCTCGGGCGGCTTCATCGCCACCACCGCCTACGACGGCCATCGGGTGTACGGGTCAACGGCCTTCGGGGACTTCGGCCGCTTCGAGTCGAACGGCCCCCAATTGTGCGACCCGTCCAATCGGCGGGACACTCAGTTCGAGAACCCGAGCGTCCACGCCTTCGACGCCGCGACCGGAAAGGTGCTCTGGCAGGCCTCGTTGGCCTACTCGGTCGCACCGACCACGGTGGCCGGGGGGATGACGTTCAACGGACTGGCCCTCCACCCCGTCGTCGAGGTCCGGGTCGCGGCCACCGGACGGGTGCTGGCCCGCCTGGCGACCGGCATCCCCTGCTGGTCGGGCATCGCCACGGTGGGCGACGCCGTGGTGCTCGGGACCGGGACGTCCTCGCTTGGCGCGCCGGCCGGGGTGGAGGTCTTCACCCCCGGCGGGCGGACGCCGGTGGTGCCCGGGTCCTGACGCCCGGCCGACAGCGCCCGGCCGACAGCGCCCGGCCGCTCCGCAACAGCGGTTGCAGGCGATGCTAGACAGGGCCGGTGGCCGAGGCCGACCAGGACCCGGCCACCGGCCGGGGACCCAGGGCCGGGCGGGCGGACCGCCGTCGGGCCCAGGTGCTCGAGGCCGCTGTCGGGGTCATCCTCGAACGGGGGGCCCACGCCACCCGCTACTCGGACATCGCCGAGGCCAGCGGGGTGCCGATCGGGACCCTGCAGCACTACTTCGGTTCGCGCCACCAGCTGCTGCTCGCCGCCTTCCACCACGGGACGGCCGCTGACCGCGACAGCGTGCGGGCCCACCTCGAGACCCTGCCGGGCCCCTGGGACCGGCTGGCGGCCGTGGTGGACGCCCAGATCTGCGCCTACGACACCACCGGGTCACCCTCGAGCCTCCTCTACGCCGAGTTCTTCGCCCTGGCGCTGCGCGACCCGGCGGTGCGGGCCAACGTCATTGCCGACTACCAGAGCTGGCGGGACCTGGTCGGCGGGATCGTCGCCGAGGGCGTGCGGGAGGGCGCCTTCGACCCGTCCATCGATCCGAAGCGGGTCGCCCTCCAGGTGCTCTCGTTGCTCGACGGCCTGGTGACCCCGCTGGCCCTGTCGGACCCCTCCCTCCCGACGGCCCGGGCCCGCGACGTCGCGCTCTCGACCCTGGCCGACCTGGTGGGCACCGGCCCGGGGACCCCCGGGCCGGCCGACTGACCGGGGTCGCCGTTCAGGGCGGCCCGCCCCGCCCGGCCAGGGCGCTCGCCGCCCGGGCGGCCAGGGCGACCAGGGTGAGGGTGGGTCCGTACCCAGAGGAGGTGACGAAGACCGACGAGTCGGCCACCACCAGGTTCTCCAGGCCGTGCACCCGGCACCACGGGTCGACCACCGAGGTCTTCGGGTCCGTTCCCATACGGGTGGTGCCCATGACGTGGCGGCTCTCGGGCATCTCGTGGTCGAGCGGACCATACTTGCCGGTGCCTGGCGAACTGGTCCGCAGCGTCCACTCGGCGCCCATCTCGGTGAGGACTGCTTCGAGCCTCGGCCCATAGTGCTCGCAGGCCACCCGCTCGTGGCGACCACCCTTGTAGGTGATGCGTGCCGCGGGGAACCCCCGCGCGTCGCGTACCGTAGGGTCGAGGTCCACGGTGTTGGTGGGGTAGGCCAGGTCCTCGCCCTGCATGATGAAGGCCCAGAGCCGGTTGCGCATCGGCGAATCGGCCATCATCGAGGTGTGCCGGCGGCCCCAGGGGTAGATCTTCGCCTCGCGCACCGGCAGCGAGGCCCCGCCGTGCTCGACCATGCCGCCGCGCAGCCAGGGGAGCCCGGCCACCCGGGCCGCCGCCTGCGAGGCAGGGTCGGGGATCATGGCGTCGTCGTGGACGTGGGTCACGGCCCGCCCCCGCTCGCTGTGCAGGGCGTGGGGCATGGTGCCGACCACGATGGTCTGGTAGTGGACCATCAGGTACCGACCGATCAGCGGGTTGTCCAGCCCCGAGAGGAGCAACAGGCGGGGCGTCTCGATGGCCCCGCCGGCCACGACGACGTGGCGGGCGTCCATCGAGCGCTCGACGCCGTCGGGGCCGATGTAGTCGACGCCGGTGGCCCTCCTCCCGTCGGTGCGGATCCGCGACACGAAGCTCTCGGGCACCAACTCGGCCCGGCCGGTAGCCATGGTCCGGGTGAGCAGGGCGACCGGATCGCCCTTGGCGTGGATCGGGCAGCCCAGGTTGGCGCAGAAGCCGCAGTTGTTGCAGGCCGGCCGACCGTCGTACGGAACGCTGTTGGCCGCGGTCGGCGCGGGGTAGGGGTGCAAGCCCAGCTTCTCGGCGGCGGGCACCGAGAGGGTGGCCCCGTACATCGGCGCCCCCGAGGGCATCGGGTAGGGCCCCGAGCGCCAGGCGGCGAAGGGGTTGGCCCCCTCGGTGCCGGCCACCCCGATGGCCCGCTCCACGTGGGCGTAGTAGGGCTCGAGCTCGTCGTAGGCCACCGGCCAGTCCTCCACGTCGGCCCCGGGCTGGGGACCGTAGGTGGACCGCATGGCAAAGTCCTCCTCGCGAAAGCGCGGGGTCTTGCCATCGGCGTGCGTTCCCCCGCCCCCGACGGTCGAGGGGATCGAGTTCACCTCGCCCACGTGGGAGTGGTCCCCGTCGTCGGCACTCTGGCGGAAGGTCCGCGGCTCCAAGAAGGGGTCCGGCCCGAGGAAGTGGCGGTGCACGAACTTGATCTCGTCGTTGGAGTAGTCCGACGAGGGCCGGCGCAGGTCGTCGGGATCGAGCAGGTGGTTGCGACCCTTCTCGAAGATGACCACGGACCAGCCGGCCTGGGTCAAGACGTCGGCCGCCGTCGCACCACCCGGCCCGGACCCGACAATGATGGCGTCGACGGTCACCGGCGGCCCGAAACCTCGGTCCCGGCGACCCTCACCGCTCCGAGACCTCGACGTCGGTGAAGCCCCGGGGCTGGACGTCGCCGGCGAAACCGATGGCCTCCCACCCAGCGAGGTCGCGGTTGCCGCCGTACTCGGGCGCCCCGTACATCCCCTCGCAGCAGTGGGCGAACACGAGGGCGAGGAACGAGGGGTCGGCCCGCAGGAACACCGCCTGGGCCCGCTGGTCGAGCTGGCAGAACCGCTCCCCCAGGGCGCCCAGCGCGCTCCGGTAGCGCTCTTGGAGGCCGACGACCGGCCCGTTGAACTCACGTTCTGCCCGGCCGCCGGAGCCCTCGATGCGGGTGCGCCAGGCCAGCTCGTCGAGGGCACCGAGGGGGACGAACCGGCCGAAGCAGGCTTCACCGCCGTGGCGCCCCGACGTGGGGCCTCCGGCCCAGATCCGGGGCGGGTCGAACAGGAACGCTCCGAGCAGGGTGTCGATGTAGTCGGGCGCCCCGCAAGCCAGCGCCCCGGGCTGGTCCCCGTCGGCCGGGACCACCCGGTCGCACACGGCGGCCAGGATCCGGTACTCGGGCTCGGTCAGCCAGACGGGCACGGCGGCCAACGTAGCAAGGCCCCGTCCTGTTTGCTGACGCCTCTGTCAGGTTAAACTCGCCGGCGCGATGGGCGCCGAGTGCCCTCGCTCCGGGGAGGGACCACCAGCGTGACCACGGCCGGGGCCAGCGGGCCCGAGGATGCGAACGGACGCCACCGCGTCGGCGTCGACGTCGGCGGCACCTTCACCGACCTCATCTGCATCACCCCCGACGGCGAGGTGATCCTCGACAAGACGCCGACCACACCCCACGACCAGTCCGAGGGGGTGGTCAATGGCCTGGGCCTGTTGGCCGGGACCGTCGGATCGGACCTGGCCGGCTTCTGCGGGTCCCTCGAGGCGTTCGTCCACGGCACCACCACCGCGGACAACACCATGATCGAGATGAGCGGGGCGACGACGGGCCTGTTGACCACCGAGGGCCACCGGGACGAGATCGAGCTGCGGCGAGACCACAAAGAGGAGATCTGGGACCCCACCTACCCTCCGCCGGTCCCCATCGCCCGTCGCCGGGCCCGCATCCCCATCCCCGAGCGTCTGGACTTCGAGGGGAACGAGATCCTGGCCCTCGACGAGGAGGCGGTCCGCCGCGGGGTCCGGCGGCTCCGCAAGCTGGGCGTCGACTCGATCGCCGTCTGCTTCCTGTTCAGCTTCGTCAACCCCGAGCACGAGTTGCGGGCCGGAGCGCTCATCGCCGAGGAGTATCCCGACGTCGAGCACGTCTCGCTCTCCCACGAGGTCCTGCCCCGGGCACCCGAGTTCGAGCGGACCTCGACCACCTTGGTGAACGCGTACGTGGCCCCCCGCATCACCGCCTACGTGGGGCGCCTGGTGGAGCGCCTGCACCAGGCGGGCTTCGACGGCCAGGTGGTGCTCATGCAGTCGAGCGGCGGGGTGATGCCCCCCGAGTCGGTGGCCCGCCGGGCGGTCTCCCTGCTCGGTTCGGGCCCGACCGGAGGGGTCATGGCCGCCGCCCTGGCCGCCGAGCGCAGCGGCGTCACCGAGTTCGTCGCCGCCGACATGGGCGGCACCTCCTATGACGTCTGCCTGGTCCAGGGCAGCGCGCCGGCGGTGGCCACCGACTGGAACTGGCGGCACCGCTACTACCTCAACATCCCGATGGTCGACATCCACAGCGTCGGGGCCGGCGGGGGCTCGATCGCCCGGGTCCGCCAGGGTGCCCTGCTGGTCGGGCCCGACAGCGCCGGCTCGCATCCCGGACCGGTCTGCTACGGGCGGGGCGGCACCGACCCGACCGTCACCGACGCCGACGCCGTGCTCGGCTACCTGCCGGCCAAGGGCTTCGCCGGCGGCACGCATGGAGCTCGACGTCGAGTCGGCCCGGCGGGCCATCGAGCGCGACATCGCCGGGCCCATGGGCCTCGACGTCGACGACGCCGCCTGGTCGGTCCAGCGCATCGTCAATGCCAACATGGCCAACGCCGTGCGCAAGGTGCTCTCCTCCCACGGTGCGGACCCGCGGACCCTGGCCCTGATCGCCTACGGCGGCGGCGGGCCCGTCCACGCCTGGGCCCAGGCCCGCGAGCTGGGCATCCACCGGGTGCTCGTCCCCAAGGCCTCGCCCGCCTTCTCGGCCCTCGGGCTCCTCGTGTCCGACTACGTGGTCGACCTGATGCGGGCCTACGTGGCCAAGCTTTCCGACGTCGACGTGGAGCGGGTGCGCTCCCTGGCGGACGAACTGCGCCGGGAGGCCGACGTCGAGCTGGCCCCGGCCCGGCTCGGGCCGGACAAGGTGGAGGCCAGCCTGTTCGCCCAGATGTGCTACCACGGCCAGAACTTCGACATGAGCGTGCCGATCCCCGAGGGCGCGGCAGCTGAGCGAGGAGAACCTGCTCGACCTGGCCGAGCGCTTCCACCGGCTCCACGAGTCGTCCCGGGGCTTCGCCTTCCCCAACCAGCAGCCGGTGGTGCGCGGGATCCGCCTCGTCCAGCGGGGCATCACCCCCAAGCCGCCGGTGCTGGCCCACCTGGGCACCGTGGTCAACGCCGAGGAGGCCAGGACCGGCAGCCGACCGGCCCACTTCGGTGACGGCTTCGTCGACGCACCCACCTACGACGGCGCCCAGCTCGCTCCGGGGGCCGAGGTCACCGGGCCGGCCCTGATCGACGAGCCCTTCACGGTGATCGTGCTCGGACCCGGCGACGCGGCCCGGCTCGACGAGCACGGCAACTACGACATCACCGTCGCCCCCTGAGCGCCACCGCCGGGGGCCGCCCGGGGCCGGTCCGCCGGGCCGCTGCGCTCAGCCGCCGGCGACCCGGTCCAGCAGGGCCGACGTCTCGACCGGGGCGGCCAGCATCATGTCGTGCCCGCTGGCCACGGCGTGGGTCTCCCACCCGGCCGACGCGGCCTCGTGGGCGAAGCGGTCCAGGCTGGCCATCGGCGGGTCGGTGTGCTCGACGTAGACCTTGCGCACGGCACCCAGCGGGCCCGGGTCGTAGTCGACCGGGTCGGTCTGGCAGCGGAAGGGGAAGTCGGTCAGCCGGGGGCGGACCCAGGCCGCCAGGGCGGCGTCGGTGATCCCCCACTGGGCCAAGAAGCCCTCCGAGGCCGGCAACCGCCAGCCGCCCCCGAACTCGCCCACCTCGCGGCGATAGTGCTCGGCCACCTCGGGCGGCTCGACGTCGAGCAGGCACTGGCCCGGCGCGGCCAAAAAGGCGCCCAAGAACACGACGGACGCCACCCGGCCCTCGGAGCGTTCGACCACCGGCCCGGCCAGGATCCCCGAGTAGCTGTGCACCACGAGGTGGACGTCGTGGAGGTCCTCGTACCACATGAGCTCGACCAGGTCCCCCACGTGGTCCTCGACGCCGATCGACGGGCTGAGCTCCCGGGCCCGCGCACCGTGCCCGCTGAGCGTCGGGGTGAAGACCCGGTGGCCCCGCTCGGCCAAGAGCGGGCGCACGTCGCGCCAGCACCAACCACCGTGCATGGCCCCGTGGACGAGGACGAAGGTGGCCACCGCCCGACTCTAGCGACGCCGGACCCGCCGGGGCCCCTCAGCGGGCTGCCCACGGGCCGCGGAGGCGCCCGAGCTTGTCGGGGTTGGACACCACCCGCACCCCGACGATCCGTGCGTCGGCGATGTCGAGCACCACCGCCGAGACGACCCGGTCACCGTCGACCAGGACCATCGCCGGCTGGCCGTTGAGGGTGGCCTCCTCGGGCACGCCCACGACCCTCTTGGCCACGTTGAGCAAGAAGCGCGACGCCCGGTGGGGACCGACCACCGGGCGCAGCGCGGCGCGGACCTTCCCGCCGCCGTCGGTCCACACCACCACGTCGTCGGCCAGCATGCCGAGGAGTCCTTCGAGGTCGCCGGTGGCGCAGGCCTCCACGAACCGCCGGGTCATCTCGCGACCGTGTCGCTCGTCGGCGTCAAAGCGCCGGCGGCGGTCCCCGATCCGCCGGCGGGCCCGCGAGGCCAGTTGCCGGCAGCCGGCCGGGGTCCGTCCCATCGAGCGGGCGATCTCGTCGAACCCGTACCCGAAGACGTCGTGGAGGAGGTACGCGGCGCGCTCGGGCGGCGTGAGCTCCTCCAAGAGGACCAAGAAGGCCAGCGACAAGGAGTCGGCCTGCTCCACCGACGACCGGTCGTCGAGGGCCACCGGCTCGGGCAGCCAGGGTCCGGTGTAGGTGGTCCGGGTGACCCGGGCCGAGCCCAGCTGGTCGATGCACAAGCGGGTGACGACGGTCACCAGGTAGGCCCGCACCGACTCCACGTCGGGCCCGGCCCGTTCGAGCCAGCGGATGCAGGCCTCCTGGACGATGTCCTCGGCGTCCGCCGCACTCCCGAGCATCCGATAGGCGATGCCGAAGAGCAGCGGTCGCCACTCCTCGAAGGCGGCGACGTCGTCGTCAGCCGACGTCGAGGACACCGTGGCGGTCGTCGCTCGTGGCGGCGCTCGGGACGTTGCAGTGCTCGGCGAACCCCTGGCTGTGCAGACCCAGTCCGGCGTTGAAGCGGGAGCGGAACTGCTCGAGGGCCACCCACCCCGCCAGCTCGACGATCTCCGCGTCACTGAGGGCCAGGTGCAGCCGGTCGGCCAGGTCCTCGGTGACCGCGGCCGGGTTCGCCGAGGCCGCCTCGGCGTACTCGAGGACCAGTCGCTCCCGGTCGTCGAACACCGAGCTCTCGCGCCACCGGTCGACGGCCCGGACCTTGTCGGGGTCGATGCCCCCGTGCACGCCCTCGAAGTAGCCGTAGTCGATGCACCACGAGCAGCCGATGGTCATCGCTACCTTCTGGACGGCCAGCCACCGCAGCGTCTCGTCCAGCTTCTTCCAGCCCAACTGGACCGTGGTCTCGAGCGCCCCCATGGCCACCAGGACGCCGGCATGGTGCGAAGCCGCCGCCGTGGGCTCGACCATCTGGCCGAAGCGCCGCTCGGTGTAGGTCCGGGCCAGGCGCGCCACCACGCCCTCGGGCTGGTTCTCCAACGGAACGTGGGCCATGGGCCACCACCTTTTGCTCGTCTGTCATTGCCTGAGACGATCGAGACCCCACAATTGTGACACCCCGGCCACAACCGCCCCTCAGGCGGCGATCAGGGCGATCCCGGTCACGGCCAGGGCGAGGCCCACCACCTGGAGGGGCACCAACCGCTCGCGGTAGCGCAGCCGGGCCAGGACCACCGTGGAGACCGGGTAGAGCGACGCCAGCACCCCGACCAGGGCCACGAGCCCGTGGCGGGCGGCGATGATGAACGAGCCGTTGCCGGCCACCTCCATCAGGCCGACGGCCATCCCCATCAGCACGATCCGGCGACCGGGCCGGGGAAGCGGCCGCAGGACCAGCACCGCCAGCGCGACCAACGGCAACGACACGCAGCGCCAGGCCACCAGCGGCCAGAGGCCGGTCGCCGACGGTGTGTCGGCCACCAGCACGGCGACCACCCCGAGGCCGAAGCCGGCCAGGACGGCCAGCGGCACCCCGATCGGGAACCGGCCCCGCTCGACCGGCTCATCGCCCACCTCCTCGCGCGGGTGGAGGCTCACCAGGACCACCGCCCCCACCGCCAGGGCCACGCCGACGAGGGCCGGGACCGACGGGTGCTCGCCGCGCGCCAGCCCCCACCCGAAGGGCACCAGGGCCCCGAGGACCGCGGCGATGGGGGCGATGACCACCATCGGGCCGATGGCCAGCGCCCTGTACAACAGGCCGAGCGCCCCCACCGCGATCGCCCCGGCCACCGCCCCGTGGGCCAGGGCCAGCGCGTTCGGCCGGGCGTGGGTGTCGACCCCGACGGCGACCAGCGTGGCGACCAGCCCAACTGTCTGGGAGACGAGCAGCACCCATGCGGCCGACACCACCTTGGAGGCGGCACCGCCCAGGAAGTCCGACGCGCCGTAGACGACGGCGGCGGTGAGCCCGAGCACGATCCCTATCGCCGCCATTGGTCACCCTCCGTGGGTCGGCGGGCCACCGGGCGGCTCCGGTCGCCTCGCCGGCGCTGGGTCAGCACCAACCAGCCCGTCGTGACCGGCCGAGGCCCCTCGATCCGGCCACCGGGCCCAGTCGAGCCGTCACCCCCGGGGCAGTCCGAGGATCCGCCCGGCGATGATGTCGCGTTGGATCTCAGAGGTGCCCCCGGCGATGCTGGCCGCCCGGCTCCAGAGCCACTGGCGGGCCCAGGGCCCCGACAGCGACGAACCGGTCCCCCGCCCCGTCACCGCCAGTGCCGCCTCGGAGAGGTCCTGGGTCATGGCCGTCCAGGCCAGCTTGACCCACGACGACTCGGGCCCGGGGGCCTCCCCCCGTCCGAGGCGGGTCAGCGTGCGCAGGTTGTGCAGGCGCAGGACCCCGAGCTCGATCCACGCCGCGGCCAGGGCGTCGGCCACCACCGGGTCGTCGAGGGCGCCGCCGGCTCCCGCCTCCTCGTAGAGGCGGGAGAGATAGGCCTCGTGGACGACCTGCTCTTTGAACGGGAAGTTGGTGCCCCGCTCGTGGGCCAGGGTCGAGCCCGCCACCGTCCACCCCTGACCCTCGACGCCGATGAGGTGCTCGGCGGGCACGAAGACCTGGTCCAAGAAGACCTCGTTGAACTCGGCGTCCCCGGTCAACTGGACGAGGGGCCTGATGTCGACCCCTTCGGCGCGCATGTCGACGGCCATGGCCGAGATGCCCTGCTGGGGACGCGCCGCGTCGGGGTCGGTGCGGGCCAGGCACAGACCCCAGTCGGCGAACTGGGCGTAGGAGGTCCAGACCTTGCGTCCGGTCACGGCGTAGCCACCGGGCACGGCGACGGCCCGGGTGCTGAGCGAGGCCAGATCGCTGCCGGCGTCGGGCTCGCTGAAGAGCTGACACCACAGTTGGTCGGCCGAGAGTATCCGGGGCATCCACTCGCGGCGCTGCTCCTCGGTGCCGTGGGCCAACAGGGTGGGCCCGACCAGGTTGATCCCGACCCGGTTCACCGGTTGAGGGGCCTGGGACCGGGCGTACTCGCTCTGGTAGAGGGCCACCTGCACCGGGGTGGCGCCCCGCCCGCCGTAGGCCTCGGGCCAGTGCACCCCGACCCAGCGGTCGGCCGCCATCGTGGCCTGCCAGCGGCGGCCCCAGGCCACCTCGTCGGCCAGGTCGCTGAAGGCCGGGGGGGCCTCCAAGTGCTGGGCCAGCCAGTCGCGCACCGACCCGGCGAACGCCTCGTCGTCGGGACTCAGGGCCAGGTCCACCGCGACCCCCGGCCCGATCCGTTCCCTGACATGAGTGTCACGTTACCGGGGCGCCCGGTAGGGTGCCCTCTCGTGACGAGCGCCAGCGCCGGTCTCCGGGCGACCTGGGTCCCCGCCCACACCCGCCGCTACCGCCGGCCCGGCGGCCCCTGGGACGGGCCCAGCCTCGACGCGCTGCTCAGCGCGAACGGCGGTGAGGTGGTGAGCGGCAAGGGCCGCTTCTCGGCCGACGCGGTCGAGGCCCTGGTGGCCCGGGTGGCGGGCGGCCTGGCCGCCCGCGGTGTGCGCCGGGGCCAGCGGGTGGCCTGGCAGCTGCCCAACGGCCTGGCCCCCCTGGTGCTGGCTCGGGCCTGCTGGCGGATCGGGGCGGTGGCGACCCCGGTCCTCCACTCCCTCGGGCCGAGCGAGCTGGCCGGTGCCCTGGAGCAGGTCGACCCGACCCTCGTCGTCGAGCTCGACCCGTCGTCGGTGTCGGACCCCGACGCCTTGGTCGAGGTGGTGGACGGGCCGGCGGTGGCCGCCGGGACCGTCCGGGGCCACCCGTCGGACCTGGCCCTCGTGCTGTTCACCTCGGGGTCGACCGGCACGCCCAAGGCGGTGCTCCACTCCAACCGGGCCCTGGCCTTCAAGGCGTCGCTCATGGCCCGGGTCCACGGCCTCGGGCCGGGCGACGCCGTATTGATGCCGGCGCCGATGGCCCACATCTCGGGCCTCCTCAACGGGGTGCTGGTCCCCGGGGCCTCCAAGATGCGCTCGGTGCTGGTCCGCCGCTTCGACCCGGCCGAGGGCCTGGCCCTGATCGGCCGGGAGCGCATCAGCTTCCTGGCCGGCCCCCCGACCTTCTTCGTGGCCATGGCGGCGCTGCTGGCCGACGATCCGGGGGCGGCCGACGTTTCCAGCGTGCGGCTCGTCTCGAGCGGCGGGGCCTCGGTCACCCCGGCCTTCGTCGAGTCGACGGCGACCGCCTTCGGGTGCCGGGTCAAGCGGACCTACGGCTCCACCGAGGCGCCCACGGTGACCACGAGCACCGACGACGACCCGGCCGAGATGGCCCGCGACACCGACGGGCGGGCGGTCGGCGAGGTCGAGCTGAAGGTGGCCGAGCCCGGCACCGGGGCCCCGTTGGCGCCCGGCCAGCCCGGCGAACTGTGGGTGCGTGGCCCGGAGCTGTTCTGCGGCTACGCCCAACGGGCCCAGACGGCCGAGGTCGTGGCCCGGGGCGGGTGGTTCCGCACCGGCGACCTGGCCACCGTCGACCCCGAGGGTTGGCTGCGCATCGTCGGTCGCCTGAAGGACGTGATCATCCGGGGCGGCGAGAACATCTCGGCCTCCGAGGTAGAAGCGGCCCTCGAGGCCCACCCCTTGGTGCGCCAGGCCGTCGCCGTCGGTTACCCCGACCCGCTGATGGGTGAGCGGGTGGCCGCCTTCGTGGTCGCCGACGGACCCTTCGACCTCGAGACGGCCCGCCGGTGGTTCGCCGAGCGGGGCATGGCCCGGTTCAAGACGCCCGAGCGGGTGGACCGCCTCGAGCGGCTCCCGCTGCTCGGATCGGGCAAGGCGGACCGGTCGGCCCTGCGGGACCGGGCGGCCAGCACCGGGCCCTGACCGGTCGGGTGACGGTGGCCCCTGGGGGGTCCGGGCGCCGCGTGCCGGCCGGGCGCACCGCGCCGCGGTCCGGCGCGGTTACCCTTGCCCGGATGCGACGGGACAACGGGATGCCGTGGTTGGTGCTGTCGGTCCTGGTCACCCTGGCGGTGGCCGCCGCCATCCTGGGCCTCAGCCAGGCCCCGGGGTCGGCCGACCTGGCGGCCCACAACGCGGTGGGCGAGACCCTGCTGGCCCCCAACTTCACCGCCGTCCAGACCTCCTCGGCGTCGCCGATCGTGGTCCGTGTGGCCTACCGCGCCCCAGACGCCATGCGGGTGGTCGAGACCTACCGGAACCAGCACCGGGCCACGACGCTCACCGGGCCGGCGGTGGCCACCCAGCTGAAAAGCCTCTCGGACCTCGAGCAGCGGAGCTTCACCAAGCGCGGCTCGCTCTACGTCACCGAGATGACCGGGAGCTCGTCGACGGGCTCCAAGGCGGCGGAGCTGATCTTCCTCACTGTCGACAACGGCTACATGGTGCGGCTCCACCAGCAGGTGGTCCTCACCTCGGTGGCCGGGACCCAGTCCTCGAGCGCCCTGCTGCGGTTCTCCAAGATCGGCGACTGGATCGTGCCCGCCGGCTGACCGCCGGCCGGCCCGGACCGCTCAGAGCACGCCGCGCCCGGCGGCCAGCCGCTCGCGCAAGAGCCGGGCGATGCGGTCCTTGTGGTAGGGGGCGTCGCCGTAGGAGACCTGGTCGAGCTGGCCCCGCTTCAAGAACAGGTGCAGGTCGTGCTCCCAGGTGAAGCCGATCCCCCCGTGCACCTGCAGGCCGGTGGCCAGCACCCGGCGCGAGGCGTCCGAGCACCAGGCCTTGGCCATCGAGGCCGCCAGGTCGGCCTCGGGGTCCTCCGACGCGGTGCACCAGGCGGCGTAGTAGGCGGTCGAGCGCATCCCCTCCACGTCCACCAGCGCGTCGGCCAGCCGGTGCTTGATCGCCTGGAAGCTGCCGATGGGTTTGTTGAACTGCACCCGGTCCTTGGCGTAGTCGACCGACATCTCGAGGACCCGGGCCGCCCCGCCCAACAGCTCGGCCGAGGTCCCGGTGGCCGCGCGGTCGAGCAGGCGGGCGGCGGCGGCCGCCCCGCCCACCCGGACCGCCGCCACGTCGTCGAGCTCGAGCCAGCCGAGCTCGCGGGTGCGGTCCATCGCCGGTTGGGGGTCGGGCCGCTTGCCGTCATCGAGGGACAGGGCAAAGAGCGCGTCGCCGGCGGCCACCACGGCCACGTCGGCCGAGGGGGCGTAGAGCACCGGCTCGGGACGCCCCCGCAGATGGGGCACCCCGGCCCGCTCTGAGACCTCGACCGCATCGTGGCGGGCCGACCAGGCGACGCACCCCACCAGCTCGCCGCTGGCCAGCCCCTCGGCCCACGCCGCCGGTGGCTTTGACCCCGCGTCGGCCCCGACCCCGAGGGCGTCGAGGGCGAGGACCGTCGAGAGGAACGGGGCGGGTGCGGTGTGGCGCCCGAGGGCCTCGCACAGCACCGCCACCTCGACCATCCCGAGTCCGAGGCCGCCGTCGGCCTCGGGCCGCTCGACGGCCAGCCACCCCTGGTCGGCCATGGCCGACCACAGCGCGGCGTCGTAGCCGGCCGGGGCGTCGGCGGTGCCCACCGTCTCGGTGGCCGCCCCCGCACCCGGGAGGGTCCCGACCACCACCCCGTCTCCGACCCGGGCCCGGACCCGCTGGCGCGAGGCGTGTCGGTCGAGGAGCTGGGCCGCCGCGTCGCGAAGGGCGATCTGGTCGGCGGACAGGTCGAAGTCCACGGCTGGCGAGTCTACGGCCAACCCTGACACCGGTGTCACCTCTGCGGGCGCTGTGCCATGCTGGCCGGCCATGGACCTCGGGACGACACCCGAACAGGAGGCCCTGCGGGCCGAGCTGCGCGAGTGGCTCCGTGCCCACCTCCCCTGGGACTACGGGGTGGGGCTGCCCCCCCGCTTCGACGACCTGGCCGAGGCGGTGCAGTTCGGCCGGCGCTGGCAGGCGGCGTTGGCCCGGGACCGCTGGGTCGGGGTCACCTGGCCGACCGAGCTGGGCGGGCGGGGGCTCGGCCCGGTGGAGAACTACGTCGTGGTCGAAGAGCTGGCCCGGGCCCGGGCCCCCGAGCTGGTGGGGCGGATCGGGGTCAACCTGGTCGGCCCGACGCTCCTCGCCCACGGCACCGATGACCAGCGACGGCGCTGGCTCCCCGAGATCCTCTCGGCCCGGGCCCTGTGGTGCCAGCTCTTCAGCGAGCCCGACGCCGGCAGCGACCTGGCCTCGCTCAGCACCCGGGCGGTCCCGGTGGACGGGGGCTACCGGGTGAGCGGGGCCAAGGTCTGGACCTCCTACGCCCAGTTCGCCGACTGGGGGCTGTGCCTGGCCCGCACCGACCCGACGGCGCCGAAGCGCCAGCAGGGGATCTCGGTGCTGGCCGTGGACATGCACGCCGAGGGGGTGGAGGTGCGCCCGCTCGTCCAGTTGACCGGCGAGGCCGAGTTCAACGAGGTCGTCCTGCACGAGGTGTTCGTGCCGGCCGACCGGCTGGTCGGCCCCGAGGGCGGTGGCTGGAGGGTGGCCGGCTCCACCCTGGCCCACGAGCGCGGCGTCAACCCCCGTCAGCTGGTCATCCACGGCCAGTTGGTCGACGAGCTCCTGGCCCTGGCCGACGAACGGGGCGCCTTCGGGGACTGGCGCAAGCGACAGGCCCTGGCCGAGGCCTACACCGAGGTCCGCCTCTTCCAGCTGCACAACTGGCGTTCGCTCACCCGCCTGGACAAGGGGGAGGAGCCGGGCCCCGAGGGCAGCGCCCTCAAGCTGTACTGGAGCGAGATGTCCAAGCGCCTCCACGCCACGGCGATGGACGTCCTGGGCGAGGCGGCCCCCCTGTGGGCCGGCGCCGAGGGCAACCCGGCCGACGGCACCTGGCAGCGCAGCTGGCTCTACTACCAGGCGGCCTCGATCTTCGCCGGCACCAACGAGATCCAGCGGACACTGGTGGGCGAGCGGGTGCTCGGCCTGCCCCGGTCGTGACCACCCGCGCCACGCCCCCTCACCGCGCCGGACCGGCGCCGGGGTGCCGCATCGAGGGAGGATGGGCCCCATGAGCTTCGAGACGGTCCTCTACGAGGCCCACGGGGGCGTGGCCACGGTGACCATGAACCGGCCCGAGGCGGCCAACGCCCAGAGCAGCCTGCTCATCGACGAGCTGGACGCCGCCTTCGACCTGGCCGAGGCCGATGACGAGGTGCGGGTGGTGATCCTGGCCGCCGCCGGCAAGCACTTCTCGGCCGGCCACGACCTCAAGGCCATCGTCGGTCAGTCCGAGGCCGACGAGTGGGTGAAGATGCGCGAGACCCCCGAGGGGAAGTTCCACCACGAGAAGGTCATGTACTTCGACCGTTGCCGGCGGATCTACGACTTCGCCAAGCCGACGATCGCGGCCGTGCAGGGGAGCTGCATCGCGGCCGGCCTCATGCTGGCCTGCATGTGCGACCTGATCGTGGCCGCCGACGACGCCCAGTTCTCGAACCCGGTTCTGCGCATGACCGGCGCCGGGGTGGAGCTCTTGGTCGAGCCGTGGGAGCTCGGCATCCGCAAGGCCAAGGAATTCCTGTTGACCGGCGAGACGATCGACGCCCAGGAGGCCTGGCGACTGGGCCTGGTCAACCGGGTCGTCCCCCGTGACGAGCTGGCGGCCCGCACCCGCGAGCTGGCCGACCGGGTGGCCCTGGTCCCCCCGATCACCGCCCAGATCGTCAAGGACTCCATCAACCACACCGCCGAGCTGATGGGCAAGACCAATTCGTGGAAGTACCACTTCATGGCCCACCACTGGACCCACAACACCGCCACGGCGCTGAACGCCCTGGAGGCCCGCAAGCACAAGGGCTCGATGCGAGAGGTCCTGGCCGACCGGGACGAGGGCGACCGGCCGTCTGACGGCGCCTGAGGTGGCCGGGACCAGCGAGACGCCCCCGGTGCCGGGCCCCCTGGCCGGCGTGCGGGTGGTCGACGTGGGCACCAGGATCTCGGCGCCGTTCTGCGCCGGCCTGCTGGGCGAGCTCGGTGCCGACGTGATCAAGGTCGAGCTACCGGGCCACGGCGATTTCATGCGCTCGATGGGGCCGTTCGTCGAGCCCGACGGCGGCGGGGAGGCCTACTCGCTCTCGTGGGCCGTCGAGGGCCGGGGCCGCCGCTCGGTGACCTGCGACCTGCGCCGCCCCGAAGGCCAGGCGCTGTTCGCCCGGCTCGCCGCCCAGGCCGACGTGGTGTGCGAGAACTTCCGTCCCGGGACGATGGAGAAGTGGCACCTCGGCCCCGAGGACCTCGACCGGCGGCTGGTCTACGTGCGCATCAGCGTCTTCGGCCAGTCCGGGCCCTACTCGCCCCGACCCGGCCTGGACCGCCTGGGCATCGCCTACGGAGGGCTCCTCCACCTGACCGGCGACCCCGACCGGCCGCCGGTGCGCCCCGGGGTCACCGTGTCGGACTACCTGACCGGGGTCTTCGCCGCCTGCGCGGCGGTGGCCGGCCTCTACGGACGGGACGTCGGCCGCCCCGGAGCCGGGGCCGGGTCGGGGCGGGTGATCGACGCCCCCCTCTACGGGGCGGTGCTGCGCATCTTGGAGTGGACGCTCGCCGGCTACGACCGCCTCGGCGTCGTCCGCCAGCGCGAGGGCAACCGGCTCGGCCACTCGGCCCCCCTCGACAACTACCCCACGGCCGACGGCTTCTACGTGTGCATCGTGGCCGGCTCCGACGCCAACTTCAACCGGTTGTGCGCGGCCATGGACCGCCCTGAGCTGGCCGCCGACCCGCGCTTCGCCTCCCTGGCCGAACGGGCGAGCCGGGGCGACGAGATCAACGGCATCGTCGCCGCCTGGACGGCGTCGCTCCCGGCCGCAGACGTCGAGCGGCGCTGCATCGACCACGACGTGCCGGTGGGCACCGCCTACAGCGCCGCCGACATCTTCGCCGACCCGCACATGGCCGAGCGGGGTGACCTGGTGGCCGTGGACGACCCGGTCATCGGCCCGGTCCGCCAGCAGGCGCCATTCCCCCGCTTCGTCGGCGAGCCACCGGTGGTCCCCACCGGGGCCCCCCGCCTCGGGGAGCACAACGATGAGGTCTGGTGCGCACTGGTCGGGCTGACTCCTGGCGAGCTCGAGGCACTCCGGCGCGACGGGGTCGTCTGAGCCGATGTCGGGGACCCGCCACGTGGGCGTCCTGGCCGCCATGCCCATCGAGCTGCGCCGGCTGGCCAAGACCCTGGGGTTGGGTCGCCAGCGGTGGGGGGAGGCCTCGGTCTGGCGGGGGCGCTGCGCTGCCACCGAGGTCACGGCGGGGATCACCGGGGTCGGCCCGGCCCGGGCCCACGACGTCACCGGGCGCTTCCTCGCCTCGTTCACCGTCGACCTGGTCCTCATGATCGGCGTGGCCGGGGGCCTCGACCCCGCGCTCGGCATCGGCGACCTGGTCGTGCCCGAGGCGGTGCTCGACGGGACGACCGGCCGGCGCCTGCGGCCGACCACCCCCGAGGGCCACCGGGCGGCGGGCGTCCTCTACACCTCGGACACCATCATCGGTGACCCCGGGCAGCTGGACCGGCTGCGCGGCGACGGAGTGGTCGCCCTCGACATGGAGACGGCGGCGGTCGGGGCCTGCTGCGAGGCCGGGGGCCGGCCGTGGTCGGTCTTCCGGGCGATCAGCGACCGGGTGGCCGATGGCATCGTCGACCAGTCGACGTTGGCCATGACCAGACCCGACGGGCGCGCCGACCTGGGGGCGGTGGCCCGGGTGGTCCTGCGCCATCCCGGTGCGCTCGGACGACTGGCCAAGCTCGGGCGCGACACCGCAACGGCGACGGCCGCCATCACCGACGCCGCCGCGGCCGAGTGCCGGCGTCACTGAGCGGCGCCGACACCACAGCTGGGTCGGGGGCCCGGGGGCGGGGGCGTCGTCGGTCTGCCAATCTGAGGTGTGCCGCCCGGGCCGGCGGCCGGGACGGGCCGTCGCGGCGACTTGCGACCAAGGGGGTGTGATGGCGAGAGACGGGCAGAACAAGACCCTGGTCCTGGCGGCGATGATCTTCGCCGTCTCGATGACGTTCATCGACCAGACCATCGTCTCGATCGCCGTGCCCAACATCCAGCACGAGCTCAAACTGACCTCGACGGGGGTCCAGTGGGTGGTGAACGGCTACCTGATCGCCCTGGCGGCCCTGTTCGCCCTGGGCGGTCGACTGGGGGACATCTACGGGCACGCCAAATGCTGCGTCATCGGCGTCATCGTCTTCGCCGGCGCGTCGACCATGTGCGGGCTCACCCCCACCGGGAGCATCGCCGAGGCCTGGATCGTCGCCTTCCGGGTCGTCCAGGGGGCCGGGGCCGCCCTCATGTTCCCCGCGGCCCTGGCCATCGTGGTCAACACGTTCGCGCTGCGCGAACGGGGGAGGGCCCTGGCCCTGTTCTTCGGCATCGCCGGCGGCCTGACCGCCGTCGGCCCGATCCTCGGTGGCTACCTCACCCAGTGGACCTGGCGGGCGATCTTCTGGGTCAACGTCCCCGTGGCCATCATCGCCCTGGTCCTCATCGCCGCCTCGAGGCCCAAGACCGAGTACCGCTGGGCCCGGCTCGACCACCTGGGCGCCGTGTTGATCGCGGCGGGCATCGGGCTCAGCGTGTTCGGGTTCCAGCAGTCGGTCCCGTGGGGGTGGCACGACCCGCTCATCTGGGTCTGCATCCTCGGCGGCCTGGCCCTGATCGCCGTCTTCGTCGTCGTCGAGCTGCGAACCCGGCCCCCGCTGGTCGAGATCAGGATCTTCAAGATCCGCCCGTTCCTGGTGGAGAACCTGGTGCTGCTCATCGCCATGATGAGCTTCATCCCGGTGTTCTTCTTCGCCAGCGAGTACGCCCAGATCTCGCTGGACAAGACGGCGTCGACTGCCGGTGTCTTCCTGCTCTTCTTCTTCGTCGGCTTCGTCGTCGCCGCCCAGATCGGCGGGCGGATGCTCGACCGCGAGGGGGCCAAGCGGGCGGTGGTGCTCGGGTGCGCGATGTCGGCGGTGGGTTTCGCCCTGTGGGCCGGGGAGGTGACGACCCTCAAACTGGCCAGCCAGCAGTGGTACGTGATCCTGGCCGGCTTCGGCATGGGCATGATGCTCGGGCCGGCCAACACCGACGCCGTGAACCGGGCCGGCCACCTGTCGTACGGGGAGGCCACCGGCATCACCCAGACCGTCCGCAACTACGGGGCCAGCCTGGGGATCGCCGTGCTCGGCACGATCCTGTTGACCGTCGAGCGCAACCACCTCACCACGTCGCTGGCGGCCCGCCACGTGCCCGACGCCGCCCGGGTGGCGGCCGCGCTGTCCGAGTCCCAGGGGGGCGGCTCGACCGCCACCATCCCCTCGTTCGCCCGGCTGGACTTCGCCTACGCCACCCAGGCCGTCCTCTACGTCATGTGCGCCATCATGGCCACGGCCGCTGTGGTGGGCCTGTTCGGCCTGCGGGCCGGCCTCCAAGAGGCGCACCCCGACGCCGGCGCGGGCGGGGGACCGGCCGAGGCCACGGCCCCGCCCGCGACCCCGCAGGTGACGGCACCCGACGAGGCGCTCGGCCGACCGGCCCGCTGAGGGCCCCGGGTCAGGTGCGGTACCGGCGCCTCACCACCAGGCGCGGCGCGGTCCAGGTGGCGTCGACGGCGCAAACCTTGTTGTCGACCAGGCCGAGCGGGAGGGTCAGGTTCCCCCCGACATCGTCGGTGAGGTTGATCGCCGTCTTCGAGGCCCGCTTGGGCCAGCAGATCCACAGGCCGCCGTCGGGGTGGACCATGCGGGCCAGCCGCTCGATCCGGCCCTCGAGCACCCGCCGCTCGGTGAAGGAGGCCACCACCACGTCGGCCCGTCCCTGCGCCCGGCGCCGCAGCGTGACCCCGGGTCCGGGGTCGTCGAGCACCCCGGCCGGCGCGTCGAGGAGGGCCACGACGCAACCCGGGGCCGATGCCGAGCTTGCCCGAGAGCGCGCTCGGCGGGCCCCCGGCTCGGTCGGGGGCGCCCACTCAGGCCACCGAGCCGAAGAAGCCGGCGGCGCCGAAGCTGAAGAGTCCCCCGTCGGCGGCCACCAGCCAGTAGCCGCTGTCCCCGGTGGCGGCCATCCCGGTCACCGGCTGGGCCAGGGGGCGGCCCCCCATCGACCCCTCGAAGGGGAGGTCGAAGGAGAAGACACCACCGTCGGCGGCGACGAACCGGTAGCCGGTCCCCTGCGGTGCGGCCTCCATGCCCACGATCGGGCGGTTGAGGCCGATCGCCCCGGTGGAGCCGTAGAAGGGGGCGCCGAAGCTGAAGACGCCCCCGTCGGCGGCCACCAGCCAGTAGCCGCCGGTGGCGTCGTCGGCCGCCATCGCCACCACCGGGCGGTTGAGCCGGGCGCCGCCCATCGAGCCGTCGAACGGCGCGTCGCCGAAGGCGAAGACCCCGCCGTCGGCGGCCACGAACCAATAGCCGCCGCCGTCGGGGGTGACCGCCATGCCGACGATGGGCGCCGTGAGGCGGATCGCCCCGGTGGAGCCGTAGAAGCGGGCGTCACCGAAGCTGAAGAGCCCCCCGTCGGCGGCCACCAGCCAGTAGCCGCCGCCGTCGGGGGTCGCCGCCATGCCGACGATCGGCGCGTTGAGCGCCTCCCCCGACATGTCGCCGAGTGGGGCGGCCGAACCGAAGGCCCTGATCACCCCGGTCGAGCTCACCTCCCAGTACCCGGTGCCACCGGGGGCGGCCGCCATGGCGACGACACCGGGGGCGATGCCGAGCAGCTGCTGGGCCTGGGTCCAGGTGAAGACCTCGTCGGTCGGCGGGGCGTCGGTGCAGACGAAGATGGCGGCCAGCGAGCCGTTGAAAAAAGCGGTCGGGTTGGCGCCCGCCCCCATCACCAAGGTGGGCGCAGTGCCCGGCGGGGTGCAGCCCGCGTAGCCGGCCAAGATGACGTCGCGGTGACCCCAGCAGCCGCCGGCCGTCGGCGAGGTGCAGTTGATGTTCAAGGTGCTGAGCGACGAACCTCCCCAGCCGTCCTGGTACATCCACTCGTAATTGGCGGCGAGGGCGCTCGACCAGCCACCGGCCCAGATCCCGCCCCCGGCCAACACTGGTCCCCCACCGGTCAGGGACTGGGGGAACGAGGGGTCGCTCGACGAGTCGGCGGCCGCCTGGGCCGCCCCGTCGAGCTGGGCCGTCATCGCCACGAAGGGGGCCAGCCCCCGGGCGGTCCGCTCGAGGTTCTCGACCACGAAGATCTGCTCGGGCACAGACAGGGTGTCGAAAGCACCCTGGTCGAAGGTCAGCGGGCCCAGACCCTCGTCGGCCCGGGCCTGGTCGGTGGCCTGCTCGGGGTCCGGGCTCGAGGCGACGATGTTGGCCGGCGGGTTCGCCGGGGGCACGAGCCCGGCCGAGGCCCGTACCGCGCCGACGCTGTCTCTCGGTGGGGCACCGGCGGCGGGGGCGCCGCCCGCACCGAGCGCGCCGACGACGAGCAGCGCCCCGAGCGCCGACCACCGGCGGCGGGCCGGCGGCGGGGCCGGGCCGCCCCCGGTCGGCGCGTGGCACCGTGTCTCTGCGTGCGTCCGGTGCAGCGGCGTCCCCTCACCCGTCCGTCGGCACCCCGCAGCGCCGCGTCGGCGATCACGCTACACGGCAGCGTGGCACTGCCCCCGCCCCCCGGCGCGCCGGGACGGGCCACGACGCGGAGCGCCGGGCTAGCGGGCGGTGGCGTCGCGGGGAAGGCCCAGCCCGTGCTCGGCCACGATGGTGCGGTTGATCTCGCTCGTCCCCCCGGCGATCGAGGCCTGGGGGGCCGAGGCCAGGTTGGTGGCCCAGCGCCCGCAGAGGGCGGCCGGGCCCAAGATGGCCAGGGCCAGCTCGGCCATCTCCCGCTCGGCGGCCGCCCACAGCAGCTTGGCCCCGCTGCCCATGACCGGCGAAGGTGCAGCACCGCGGCCGATGGCCTCGAGCTCTCGGGTCGTGGTCCACCTCATGCAGGCGATCCGGCTGTAGAGGGCGGCCAGCCGGTCCCGCACGACGGGGTCGCCGAGGGCGTCGCACCCACGGGCCTCCTCCAACAGCCCGGCCAGCCGGGCGCTCAGGCCCAGGTGGAGGCGGGCCACCCCGGCCCGCTCGAAGCTGAGGGTGGTCATGGCCACCCGCCAGCCCCCGTCGAGCTCGCCCAGCAACGCCGAGGCCGGGACGGCCACATTGTCGAAGAACAGCTCCGAGAAGGTGCGCTCGCCGGCCATCGTGCGCAACGGGCGGACCTCGATGCCCGGGGTGCCCATGTCGACCAGCAGGCAGCTGATCCCCTTGTGCTTGGGGACCTCGGTGTTGGTGCGGACGTAGAGCTGGCACCAATCGGCCCTCGAGCCCAGGCTGTTCCAGGTCTTCTGCCCGTTGACGACGAACTGGTCGCCGTCGAGGTCGGCCCGGGTGCGCAGTGAGGCCAGGTCGGAGCCGGCGTCGGGCTCGGACATCCCCTGGGACCAGATCTCGTCGCCCCGCAGCATCGGCTCGAGGAAGCGCTCCCGCTGGGCGTCGGTCCCGATGGCCATGATGGCCGGGGCGATGTTGGAAACCCCGATGACGTTGACCGGACCCGGGGCCTCGGCCCGGGACATCTCTTCGAGGTAGGCCAGTTGCTCGTCGATGCCCGCGTCGCGCCCGCCGTAGCGGGCCGGCCAGGAGACCGCCGCCCAGCGGCCCTCGTAGAGCTGGCGGTTCCACTCCCGGAGCACCTCGAAGTTGTCCGCCTCGTCGAACCCGCCCCGCCCCGCCTCGACCACCTCGTGGCGCAGGTGGGCGTCGAGCCAGTCGCGCAGCTCGCGGCGGAACCGGGCCAGTGACCCCTCGTCCGGGCGCTCAGTCACCCTCGGCCCCCCCGACGCCGCGGTCCGGGCCTTCTCGGCCCTCGGCGGTCCGACTCCGCTCGGCGACCAGGGCCGAGAGGGCGCGGCGGTCGACCTTGTCCATGGCCGTGAGGGGCAGGGCGTCGACCACCGTCACCTCGTCGGGCAGCTTGTAGCGGGCCAGCCGGTCCCCGGCGAAGCGCCGGAGCGAGTCAACGTCGGGTGGCGCTGACCCGGGGCTCGGCACCACCACGGCCACCCCCACCTCGCCCATCACCGGGTCGGGCCGGCCGACCAGGGCCAGGGCCGCCACCTGGGGGTGGTCGGCCAGGACCGCCTCGACCTCCATCGGGTGCACGTTGTAGCCGCCCCGCACGTAGCGCTCGAGGGCCCGACCGGCCAGGCGAAGGCGCCCGCGGTCGTCGATCCACCCGAGGTCGCCGGTGCGCACCGAACCCGAGGGGGTGAAGGCGGCGGCGGTGGCCGCCGGGTCGTGCCAGTAGCCCTCCATCACCGCCGGCGAACCCAGCGTCACCTCGCCCACCTCGCCGTCGGGGACCGGCCGCCCCTCGGGGTCGACCACGGCCAAGGTGACCCCGGGCTGGGGACGGCCCACACTCACCTCCGCGTCCTCGTCGGGGTCGTCGAACGACGTCGCGGTGCCGATCCCGGCCTCGGTGCACGAATAGCGGGTGGACAGCGGGACCCCGAAGCGGGCCCGGGCCTCGCGCACCAGGGCCGGGGTGGCCGGGCCACCCCCGACGACGATGGCCCGGACGCTCGAGAGGTCGTAGCGGTCGAAGTCGGGCACGCGCAGCAAGAGCGCCAGCTGGGTCGGCACCCCGGCCACCGCGGCGATCTGGAGCTCGGCGATCCGCCGCAGGGTGTCGGCGGCCCGCCAGTTGCGGGTCAGGTACTGGGTGGTCCCCCGCCGCAGGTTGCCGGCCAGCTTGGTCATGGGGCCCAGGTGGGCCAGGGCCGAGCCGGCCAGGGCCTTGCCGCCGCCGCCCCACTCGGGACCCACGTCGGTCCGGGTGATGAAGGCGATCTGGCGCTCGCAGAACAGGGCACCCTTGGGGACCCCGGTGGTCCCCGAGGTGAAGACGATGGCCACCGGGCGCCCGGGGTCGGTGACCAGGGCCGGCGGGGACTCGCCGGCCGAGGCCAGCTCGGCCAGGACCGAGTCGGGGGAGTCGGCCTCGGTCACCGCCAGCACCCGGGCCCCGTCGAGGTCGGACTCGTCGGGCGCCAGGGCGTCGGTGGTGACCACCACCCGCGGGCCGGCCGCGCCGAGGACGGCGGCGCGCTCGACGGGGCCCAGCTTGGCGTTGACCGCCGCGGTGACCGCGCCCAGCTTGGCCGCCCCCAGGTAGGCCACGATGTGCTCGGGCCCCGACGGAAGCACCAGGGCCACGACGTCGCCGGGGCCGACACCGGCCCGGGCCATGCCCACCGCCACCCCGTCGGCCAGCCGGTCGAGATCAGCGAAGCTGAGGGACCAGCCCCCCTCGGTGACCAGTGCCGGGCGGTCGCCGAAGCGCTGCGCCGCCTCGGCGACCGTCTCAGCGAGCAACGACCCGGTGGCCGGCCCCGCTCACCGGGCCCCGCTCACCCGGACAGCCCGACGATGACCGACTTGACCTCGGTGAACGCCTCGATCGACCCCCAGCCGCCCTCGCGCCCGAGCCCGGAGGACTTGTACCCGCCGAACGGGGTGTTGGGCATCACCGTGTACTCGTTGATGCCCACGGTGCCGGCCCGCACCGCCTTGGCCACCCGCAGTCCCCGGGCGATGTTGGTCGTGTAGACCCCCGCACCCAGCCCGTAGTCGGTGTCGTTGGCCAGACGGATCGCCTCGTCCTCGTCGTCGAAGGGCATGGCCACCAGCACCGGTCCGAAGACCTCCTCTCTGGTCACCGACATGGTGTTGTCGACGTCGGCGAACAGGGTCGGGTTGACGAAGTTCCCCTGGGCCAGGTCGCCCCCCGGACGGTCCCCGCCCACCACCAGCCGGGCCCCGTCCTTGGGCGCCTGGTCGATGAACCCGAGGATCCGGTCGAGCTGGCGCTGGTTGATGATCGCCCCCGAGGTCGTCGCCGGGTCGAAGGGGTCGCCGAAGGTCACCATCGAGGCGAGCCCCGAGGCCGACTCGACGAACTCGTCGTAGACGTTGCGCTGGACGAGGGACCGGGTCTGGCAGACACAACCCTGGCCCGAGATGCCCATCGACACCATCCCCATGGCCATCATGGCGGCGCCCGACACGCTGGTGGCGTCCTCGAAGATGATGCTCGGGCTCTTGCCCCCGAGCTCGAGGGTGACCCGCTTGATGCCGTTGCCGCTGGCCGCCAGGATCCGCTGCCCGACGGCCCGGCTGCCGGTGAAGGTCACCTTGTCCACCCCCGGGTGGGTGACCAGGGTCTCGCCGGTCGGGTCCCCCGTCCCGGTCACCAGGTTGAAGACCCCGGGCGGCACGCCCGCCTCCTCGATCAGCTCGGTGAGCCGGATCGAGGTCAGCACGGCGAACTCGGAGGGCTTGAGCACCACCGTGCAGCCGGTGGCCAGGGCCGGGGCCACCTTCTGGGCGAAGAGCATCATCGGGGCGTTCCACGGGATGACCGCGGCGACCACGCCCACCGGCTCGCGGAAGCTGAGCACCTGGACGTCGGCCCCGGTCGGCGAGGCCTCGTAGGACGGGAAGGTCTGCCCGCAGATCTTGTCGATCCAGCCGGCGTGATGGTCGAACACGGCGGCGGCCATGGCCGAGGACACCACCGACATCGAGCTGAAGGCGATCGGCATTCCGTTCTCGAGGGTCTGGAGCCGGTTGAGCTCGTCACCGTTGCGGGTGATGAGCTCGACCAGGCGCCCCAGGATCGCCTTGCGATCCTTTGCGTGCAAACGGGGCCAGGGGCCCTCGTCGAAGGCCACCCGGGCGGCCCGCACCGCCCGGTCGACATCGGCGACCGTGCCCAGGGCGAAGGTGGTCACCACCTCGTTGGTGGCCGGGTTCACCTGGTCGAAGGTGGCGCCGTCAGTGGCGTCGGCCCACGCGCCGTCGATGAACAGCCGACCGGGCCTCACCCCGAGGCGGTCCCTCTCCTTCAGCACCGTCATGGTCATCGCACGTGCTCCTCTCGGACTGGTTCAGGCCCGCTCAGCTGCGGGGCATGCCGAGCACCCGCTCGGCGATGATGTTGCGCTGGATCTCAGACGTGCCCCCGGCGATGGTCCCGGCGAACGAGCGCAGGTACTGGACGGCCCAGGGCCCGTCGGAGAACGGGGCGCTGAGCGACGGGTTGACCGGCGGGGCGCCGAAGTGCTCGGTGTCGAACTCGGTCCAGCGGTTGGGGCCGGGGCCGTCGAGGTCCAGCCCGCCAGCGCCGAGCGACTCCATCCCGAGCTGGTAGGCGCGCCGGTCGGCCTCGCTGGTGAAGAGCTTGAGGATGAGGTGCTCGGCCGGCATCTCCCCCCGGGTGGCCTTGGCAAAGCCCCGGTACCCGAGACAACGCATGGCCTGCGCGTCGATGGCCAGGGCAGCCAGGGACTCGGCGAACCGTGGGTCGTCGCCGATCCGGCCCCCAGCCCCGTCGTCGCGCGCCGCCAGCCGGGTCAGTCCGGCCACGGCCCGCTCGAAGGTCGTCACGTTCATCACCCACAGCATCGCCCGCTCGTGGCGCAGCGAGCCCTGGGCCAGAGCCCAGCCGGCGTTGAGCTCGCCGACCAGGTTCTCGGCCGGGACCTCGACGTCGGTGAAGAAGACCTCGTTGAAGTCGACGTGGTGCAGGTCGGTCAGCTCGGGCAACGGGCGACAGGTCACCCCAGGGGCCTTCATGTCGATGATGAGGACGCTGATGCCCCGGTGCTTGGCCGCCTCGGGGTCGGTGCGCACGTAGCACATGCACAGGTCGGCCTCGTGGGCGCCCGAGGTCCACACCTTCTGGCCGTTCACCACGAAATGGTCCCCCTCGAGCTCGGCCCGGGTGCTGAGCGAGGCCAGGTCGCTGCCGGCGTTCGGCTCGCTCATGCCGACGCACCAGGTGAGCTCCCCTTTGAGGGTCGGGACCGCGTAGCGCTCCTTTTGCTCCTCGGTGCCGAACTCGATGATCGAGGCGGCGCAGATCGAGAGGCCCTGGGGGTTGAGGGCCCGGGGGATCTGGCGCTCGGCCACCACCTCGAAGTAGGCCATCTGCTCTTGGGGGGAGGCGTTGCGCCCGCCGAGCTCGGGGGGGAAGCCCGGGACCAGCCACCCGTCGTCGAACAGCCGGCGCTGCCAGGCCCGGGCCCAGTCGGGGAGGTGGGCCGAGGAGCGCCGGGACTCGGTCATCTGGGCCGGGGTCGGGAGGTGCTCGTCCAGCCACTCCTCGAACTGGCGGCGGAAGGCGGCCAGCGACTCGTCCGGGGCCAGCCGCATGCCTCACTATGACACGGGTGTCAGGCACCGGGCGAGGCAGGGCCCGACCGGCCCCGGTCGCCCGAGTCAGGAGCCGGCCGCCCCGCCCTCGTCGTGGGCCGAGGGGTCCGAGGCGGCCTTGAAGCCCCGGCGGGCGGCCGGGAAGGCCTCGACGGCGAGCACGATGCCGAAGGCCGGCTCGGTCAAGAGGATGGACCCGGCGATCTCGTCCCAGGTGGCCCCCACCTCGGCCGCCAGCTTGGCGTGGCGCTCGATGCCCTGGGACTGGCGGGCGATCACCGTGCAGACCATGCGGATCAGCTCGTGGGTCTTTCGGTCCGGCGAGGTGAGCGAGTCGATCGAGGCCAGCCAGGCGTTCTGGGCCAGCTGCACGTTGGGCGCCCACTCGTGCAGGTAGCGCTCGGAGGGAAAGGGCCAGACGTCGTCGACGCCCTCGGGGCGCCGGTCGCTCACCGTCGCACCGCCTCGTTCATCTCGTCATCACGCCCCGCACCTTACCGGTGGCCCCAACGTCACGACCCGGGCTCGGGATCGCGGGGCTGGCCGAGAAGCCGCTCGGCGATGACGTTGCGCTGGACCTCGCTGGTGCCCCCGGCGATGGTGAGGCAGCGGGTGGCCAAGAACCCCTGTGACCAGCGGGCCGCGCTGGCCTCGAGCGTCGCCCCCTCGGCACCGTAGAGCGAGAGCCCCATCTCTTGGACCCGTTGCTCGTGCTCGGCCCCGAGCAGCTTGCGCACGCTGGCCCCGGCACCCGGGTCGAGGCCCGACAGCGACCGCAGCCCGGCCCGGTGCCCCATGAGGCGGATCGACTGAGCCTCGGCCAGCAGCCCGCCCAGGTCCACCAGGGCGCCGGGGGGGGCGTCGTCGCCCAGTCGGCCGAGCCGCCGCAACACCGACTCGGCCCCCGCCCCGAAGGTGGAGCCCGAGGACATCGAGACCCGCTCGTTGGCCAGCGTGGTCCGACCGACGGCCCAGCCCTGGCCCGGCCGGCCGATGACGCAGTCGTCGGGGACCACGACGTCGGTCAAGAACACCTCGTTGAACATGGCGGCGCCGGTCAGCTCGCGCAGCGGGCGGATCTCGATGCCCGGCGACTTCATGGCGACGATGAAGTAGGTGATCCCCTCGTGCTTGGGCACGGTGGGGTCGCTGCGGGCCATGCAGATGCCCCAGTCGGCCACCTGGGCGAGCGACGTCCACACCTTCTGGCCGTTGAGCCGCCAGCCGCCGTCCACCCGCTCGGCCCTCGTGGCCAGGGCGGCCAGGTCCGACCCGGCGCCCGGCTCGCTGAACAGCTGGCACCAGGCCAGCTGGCCGAGCAGGGTCGGCCCCACCCAGCGCTCCTGTTGGGCGGGCGTCCCGTGGGCCACGATGGTGGGCAGCGCCCAGGCGCCCACCCCGAGGTTGGGCCGCAGCACCCCGGCCGCCGCCAGCTCTTCGTCGAGCACCAGCTGCTCGAGGGCCGAGGCCCCCCGGCCCCAGGGTGGGGGCCAGTGGGGCACCAACAGGCCGGACTCGGCCAGGTAGCGCCGCTGCTCGGCCCCGCTCACGGCGGCGGCGGCGGCCACCAGCGGCGCCAACTCGGCCCGGACCGCCTCGGCGCCCGGGGGGAGGTCGGCGGCCAGGGCCCGGCGGGCGCCCCCGAGGGCCAAGGTGGCCACCCGCTCGTCGAGCGAGCCGGGCCCGCCGGCCAGCAGCTGGCGGGTAGCCATGGCCCGCTTCAAGTAGAGGTGGGCGTCGTGCTCCCAGGTGAAGCCGATCCCGCCCAGGACCTGCACGCACTGCTTGGCGCAGGTGCAGAAACCGTCGAGGGCCAGGGCCCCGGCCACGGCAGCGGCCAGTGCCCGCTCGTCGCGCCCGGCCCCCTCCCCCGGACTCCCCTCGCCCGACAGCCGGTCGGCCGACCAGGCCCGGGCGGCGTCCCAGGCCGCGGCGGCGGCCTGCTCGACCACCACCAGCATGTCGGCCAGCTTGTGCTTGATCGCCTGGAACTGGCCGATCGGCCGGCCGAACTGCACCCGCACCTTGGCGTACTGCGAGGCGGTCGACAGGCACCAGTCGGCCCCGCCGGCGCACTCGGCCGAGGCCAGCACGAGCGCCAGGTCGCGCACCGTGTCCGCATCGAGTGCGCCGAGCCGGCGGACGGCGGGGATCTCGGCCCGCTCCACGCTGAGCGCCCCGAGGGGGCGGGTCACGTCGAGCGACTCGATCGGCTCGACGGCGACGCCGTCGCACTCGGTGTCGAGCACGCACCACTCGCCGCCCGAGATCGGGACGAGGAGCAGCCGGGCGGTGGGCGCGCCGGGCACCGGCCGCAGGGTCCCGCCCACCACGACCGACCCGTCGCTCCCCGACGACACCACCTCGAGCTCCCCGGGCCCGAGGTGCACGGCGCCGGGCGCCGACCCGTCGGCCAGGCCGGCCAGGAGGGCCGAACGGGTGGCCGGGGTGCCGGTGGCGGCCACGGCCGCCGAGAGCACCAAGGTGGTCAGGAGCGGGCCCGGGACCAGGGCCCGGCCCAGCTCTTCGAGCACCACCGCCGTCTCGACCAGCCCGAAGCCCTGGCCGCCGTCGGCCTCTGCGATGTGCAGGCCCAGCCACCCCTGGTCGGCCAGCTCCTTGAAGACCCCGGGCAGCTCGGTGGCCGGGGCCTCCAGTGCGGCCCGGGCCACGGCCGGCGGGCAGTGCAACTCGCTCCAGCGACGCACGGTCCGGCGCAGGTCCTCGTGCTCCTCGGCGACGGCGACGGGCATCTCAGGGCGCCCCGTGGTCCAGCCGCTGGCCGTCGCGCCACAGCGAGATGGCACCGACCGGGCACCCTTCGGCCACCACCTTGAGGCGCTCGGGGTCGGTGGCCTCGGGATCGACGACGACGGCGTGGCCGTCGTCGTCGAGGTCGAAGCTCTCGGGGGCCCAGAACAGGCAGTTCCCCGAGCCCATGCAGGTGTCGCGGTCGATGCGGATCTCGATGCGGTGGCTCATCGCTGTGCCCCACTGTGTCCGATGCGCGCACCGGCGCGCCGGTCGGGCCTCATGGGCGGCGCAGCAACAGGGCACTGGTCGGCACGCCCTCGCCCGAAGTAACCAGGCAGGTGCTCGCCCCGGCGACCTGGGCCGTCGACGTCCCCCGGATCTGGCGCACCCCCTCGGTGATCAGGTTGAAGCCGTGGACGTACGCCTCGGACATGCCTCCGCCCGAGGTGTTGACCGGGAGGCGACCGCCGTCGACCCGCAGGTTCCCCTCGGCCACGAAGGCCGGCGCCTCCCCCCGGCCGCAGAAGCCGTAGCCCTCCAAGGAGAGCAGGACCAGCGGGCTGAAGGCGTCGTAGATCTGGGCCACGTCCACGTCGTCGGGACCGAGATCGGACTGTTCCCACAGCTTGGCCGCACAGGCCCAGGCCGGTCCGGTCAGCGGGTCGTCGCAGTAGTAGTTGACCATCGACTCGTGCTGGCGGTGGAGGCCCTGGGCGAACGAGTGGATCAGGGCCGGGGGGTTGGGCCCGTCGGCCGCCCGCTCGGCCGAGACGACCACCGCCGCCAGGGCCCCGTCGGTCTCGAGGCAGTTGTCGAAGAGGCACAGCGGCTCTGAGACCCAGCGGGCCGACATGTAGTCGTCGAGGGTCATCGCCTTGTCGTACATCAACGCCGCGGGGTTCCGGTTGGCATGGGCCCGCACGGCCATGGCCACCTCGGCCAGATGCTCACGGGTGGCGCCGTACTCGTGCATGTAGCGCCGGGTCAGCATGGCCACTTCGTCCACCGGCCGCAGCAGGCCGAAGGGCCGGGTCCACTGGGCCTGGATCGGCAGCCGGGTGGGGGCGGCGGCCCACGGGCGGCTGGACCTCGCCCCGCGCTTGCGCGACCGCCAGGCCACCACCACGTCGGCCTGGCCGGTGGCCACCGCCATGGCGGCGTGGCCGATGGTGGCGCAGCCGGCGCCACCACCGTGGGCGACCTGGGAGAAGAAGGTCACGTCGCCGGCCCCGATGTTCTTGGCCATGGCGACCTCGTCGGTCGTCTCCAGAGTGTAGGAGCACAGCCCGTCCACCTCGCCGGGGTCGATGCCGGCGTCGGCCAGGGCGGCCACCACCGCCTCGGCCGCCAGCTGGCCCTCGGGGGCGTCGAGGTGCTTGGCGAACGGCGTCTGGCCGATCCCGGCGATGGCCGTGGTATCGCGCAGAACGGCGCGGTCGGTTCGGTGAGCCACGGACCGTGACGTTAACGCCCGCGCCCCGCTCAGCGGGCCTGGAAGACGACCGGCAGCGACAGAGGCGAGCGGAACGCCATCCCGCAGATCTGGGGGGCCTCGGCCTCGGGATCCAGTCGGAGGTCGGGCAACCGGTCGAACAGGGTGTTCATCGCCACCCGGGTCTCCATGCGGGCCAGGTGCATACCGAGGCAGACGTGCACCCCGAATCCGAACCCGACGTGCTGCTTGACCTCGCGGGTGATGTCGAAGGCGTCGGGGTTCTCGTATTTGCGCTCGTCCCGGTTGGCCGCGCCCAGCAACAGGGCGACGTCGGCCCCCTCGTCGACGGTCACCCCGGCCAGCTCGGTCTGAGTGAGCGCCCGGCGCAGGATCACCGTGACCGGCGGCTCCCACCGGATGGTCTCTTCGATCGCCGTGGGGATCAGCGAGCGGTCCTCGATCACCATGGCCAGCTGGTCGGGGTTGGTGAGCAGCCCGAAGAGCATGCTGCCCGAGGCCCGGTAGGTGGTCTCAACCCCGGCCGGGAGCAGGAGCCGCAGGAACGAGTAGATCTCCTCGTCGCTGAGCTTGGCCCCGTCCACCTCGACGTTCACGAGCTCGGTGATGAGGTCGTCGTCGGGGTTCTGGCGGCGGTCGGCCAGCACCTCGGCGAAGTAGTCCCGCAGGCCCTCGGAGGCCGCCACCCCGCGGTCCCAGTTGGCGGCCACACTGGTGATCTCGATGGCCCACCGCTGGAACTTCGGATAGTCGGACCGGGGGAGCCCGAGGATCCGGGCGATGACCTGCACCGGGAAGTTGAAGGTGAGCTCGCGCACCAAATCGGCCCGACCGCGACCGGCGAAGCCGTCGATCAGTTCGTTGACCACGGCGCGGACCAGACCCTCCTCCCAGCGCTCGAGCATCTTGGAGCGGAAGGCCGGGGAGACCAGGGCCCGCTGCATACGGTGTTCGGGCTCGTCCATCTGCAAGATGGTGCGGCCCATCACCATGCCGATGACCCCTTCGTAGATGATCGACGAGTAGGTCTCGTTGTCCCGCAGCACCTGGACGCACTCGTCGAAACCGAGCACGGTGACCGGCTCGACGGGTCCGAACGACTCACTGGCCCCGTCGCCCACGTCGATGGCGCCCACGTGGACCGGGCTCTGGCGGCGCAGTTCGGCCAGGCGGGGGAACGGGTCGACGATATTGCCGGCCACGGTGTCCTGCAGCTCGTAGGGGTCGAACGGCGTGAGCTGCTCGCCGGTATCGGTGCTGGCCATAAGGGCTTTCCTCCCTGACGGCGGCCCCGGCCGCCGAACGCGGCGAGCCTATATCAAACGTTCGTTTGGATTGGGCCACCGCCCAGCCCCAGGTCAGGCCGGGTCCGAGCCGGCCCGGGCCCACGCCTGGGGAGGGCGCGGTTCGACGCCGGGCCCCCGTGGCCCGAAGATGGGGGCATGCCCCCCGGACGAGAGGCCGCCCGACCCGGCGCCACCTCTCAGCGCCAGCACATCTTGGACACCGCCCTGTCGCTCATGGCCCAGCGCGGGGTCGACGGGACGAGCATGCGCGACCTGGCCAACGCCGCCGGCCTGAACGTGGCCTCGCTCTACCACTACTTCCCCTCCAAGCGCGACCTGCTGGTGGCCGTCCTCGACGAGCGCGGGTTCCTCGACGACCTGGCCGCTCCCCGCCCCCCTGCCCTGGTCCGCCGCTCGGGCGACGAGCTGGCCGGGATGCTCAACGACATGCTGGCCTCCATGCTCGAGGTCGAGGACTTCATCCGCCTGATGCTGGGCGAGGTGATGCGCGGCGACGACACCGCCCACGGGGTCGGCGTCGAGCTGTTCGAGCGCGACCCAAGAGTCGCTCGAGCGCTGGCTGACCGAGACCGAGCCCGAGCTGTGCGAGCGCTCCGGTGCCCCCGAGGTGGCCCGGATGCTCCGGGCCATGGTCGTCGGGCTCTTCTTCGAGCACGTCGCCGGGGTGCTTGACGACGGCGGGGACACCGCCGCCGCCTTCGAGCAGCGGGCCGCCGAGGCCGCCGCCGTGCTCCGGGCCCGATCGGTTTGACGCTGCGGTGACCGGCGACCCGACGGGGGCCGGGAACCCCGGGCCCGGTGCCTTCGAGCCACCGGACGACCCCCGGCCCGACGACCGTGTCTGGCCGGCCATGACCTGGCCGGCCGGGGCCCCGGGCGAGCTTTCGGGTGCCACGGTGCGGCTGGCGCCGGCCGACCCGGCGGGCGACGCCGAAGAGCTCTTCGCCGCCCTCGACGACGACGAGGTGTGGCGCCACGTCCCCGGGCGCCCACAGAGCGCGGCGCGCCTCGCTGAGGCCATGGCCGCCGCGGTGGCCGACCCGGGCCGCCTCCAGTGGCTGGTCCGGGCGGCCCGTCCGGTCGGTGGCCGGCCGGCGGGGACGGTCCTCGGGACCACGTCGTACCTGGAGGTCTCGCCGCGCGACGCCCGCCTCGAGATCGGGGCCACCTTGTACGTCCGGTCGGTGTGGGGGACCGCCGTCAACCCCGAGGCCAAGCTCGTGCTGCTCGGCCTGGCCTTCGACCGGCTCGGGGCGGGCCGGGTGCAGCTCAAGACCGACGTGCGCAACCGGCGCAGCCAACGGGCGATCGCCCGGCTCGGGGCCCGCTACGAGGGGACGCTGCGCCGCTACCAGCGACGCGACGACGGGACCGTCCGCGACACCGTGCTGTTCTCGATCACCGCCGAGGAGTGGCCCACGGTGCGCGAACGCCTGGTCGCCCGGCTCGGGGACGCCGCGCCGTGAGCACCGGGGAACCGGGCCGGCGCGGTCAGACCCGGCTCTGCTGGCGCAGCAGTCGCTTGAGCACCTTGCCGTTGGGGTCCCGGGGCAGCTCGTCGACGATCTCCCAGGCGTGGGGGACCTTGTAGTCGGCCAGGTGCTGGCGGACCCAGGTTGCCAGCTCGTCGGTCGTGGCCTCCCCGCGCAGCTCCACCATGGCCTTGAGGTGCTCACCGTCGCGCTCGTCGGGGATCCCGAACACGGCGCAGTCGACCACGGCGGGATGGTCGTGGAGGACCTCTTCGATCTCGCGCGGGGCGATGTTGACCCCGCCCCAGAGCACCATGTCCGACACCCGGTCGGTAATGGTCAGGTAGCCCTCCTCGTCGACGTGACCGACATCACCGACGCTGAAGGCGTCGTCGCGCCAGGCGCGCGCCGTGGCCTCGGGGTCGTTGCGGTAGGTGAAGCGGTGGGCCCCCGGCGGGCGGATCCAGACCACCCCGTCGGCCCCGGCGGGCTGGGGCTGCCCCTCTGCGTCGAGGATCCTGATCTCCACCCCCGGCCACGGGCGGCCGACGCTGCCGGGACGCTCGAGCCACTCGGCCGGGGCGATGCGGGTGGCCCCGCCCTCGCTCGCCCCGTAGAGCTCGTGGATCTCGGTGGTGGGGAAGGCGGCCATCATCCGGCGCTTCACCGCCACCGGGCAGGGGGCCCCGCCGTGGACGATGAGGCGCAGGCTCGAGGTGTCGATGTCCGCCCGCACGTCGTCGGGCAGCTCGAGGATGCGGATGAAGTGCGACGGCACCATGAACGACCGGGTCCCGCCGAAGCGCTCGATGTCAGAGAGGAAGCCGCGGGCGTCGAAGCGGGGCGGGATCACCATCGTCGCCCCCACGTACAAAGAGGTCATGGCCCAGCCGGCGTGGGAGGCGTGGTAGCACGGGCCCGACATCACGTAGACGTCGTCGGCCGTCCAGCCCCACAAGAGGGACTGGCCCTCCATGCCCGCCCGGCGGGTCACCTCCTCGCCGAGCCCGCCGTGGACCACGCCCTTGGGCCGGGCCGTCGTGCCCGAGGTGTAGAAGACGAGCTCGGGGCCCGGGCCGGCGTCGAGCGCCGGGTCGACCGGGGCGGCGGCCAGGCGCTCCTCGTAGTCGCGCCCCACCACCAGGCGCCCGACCGGCGGGCCCCCCGGGGCCAGGGCGCCGCCCAGCTCGCCCTCGTGGTCGGCGTGGCCCACCACCGCGCCGACCCCGGCGTCGGCCAACAGGTAGGACAGCTCGGCCGCCTTCAGGTGCCAGTTGACCGGCAGGAACGGTGCCCCCGCCATGGCGGCGGCGATGGCCACCTCGAAGGGCTCGAAACCGTTGGGCAGCACCGAGGCCACCGGCCGGCCCGGGCCGGCACCGAGGCCGGCCAGCACGTGGGCCAGGCGGCGGGACCGCTGGTCGAGCTCCCGGTAGGTCCGCGACCGTCCGCCCACCACCATCGCCGGACGGTCCGGGGACGCCGCGGCGTGGTCGCCCACCCCCCGACCCACAGCGTCGCCCGGTGCGTCCTGGCCTTCGGTTCCCGCCGACACGCCGGAGCACGGTAGCACTGGGCGCCCGACCGGCACCGGACCCAGTTGCCGCCGGCCCCCGGGGAAGATAGCAAGGGGCCATGTCCGAGCTGGCCGCCGTGGAGCAGGTCGAGATCGCCGCGCCGCTGGCCGAGGTGTGGGCCTACCGCCTCGACTTCACCAACCTCCCCGAGTACAACCCCGACGTGAGCGGGGTCGAGCGGGTCGCCGACGGCTCGGGAGACGGCGGGGCGGCCGGCGCCGGGGCGCGCTACGCCTTCAACCTGGCCACCGAGCACGGGTCGCACCCGGTCACCTTGACCACGACCGGAGCCGTCAAGGACCGGGAGGTGGCGGCCACCATGAAGGGCGGCATGTCGGCCAACGAGGTCTTCGTCGTCGAGCCGGCCGGTACCGGGCGCTGCCGGGCCACCCTCTCGCTGTGGATCGATCTCCCGGCCCGGTTGGCGGCCGACACCGCCCTCGAGCTGCTGGCCGGAGGCCGTCGACAGATCCGCGGCGAGCTCGACGCCATGCAGGCGGTGCTCGAGGAGCGCCACCGGGCCTGAGATCGCCCGGCGCCGGTTGTGGAAACATGACCGGCATGTCAGCTTCCCCAGCCAACGAGATCTCCACGCCCGACTTCGCTCCCGGCACCTTCGGGCCGATGCCCCGCGACGACACCCAGGCCCTGTGGGACCCGGCCAAGCAGGCCATGGATCCCGCCCGCCGGCGCGAGCTGCAAGACGCCCGTGTCCGCGACCTCATCGCCAAGGTCCTCGACACCCCGGTGCCGCTCTTCGCGGGCAAGCTCAAAGACGCCGGGCTGGAGGCGGGTGACGTCAGGGGGGTCGACGACCTCTGGCGGGTCCCCCTCACCGTCAAACAGGACCTCCGCGACTCCGAGGCGGCCGACCCCCCGTGGGGTGGCTATCGCTTCACCGCGCCGCGCCACGCCGTGCGCCTGGGTACCTCGACCGGCACCACCGGCCAGCCAACGATCACGGTGTGGACCCGAAAGGACCTGTGGATCGAGTACGAGTCGGGGGCCCGGAACTGGTGGCGCATGGGGTACCGACCCGGGACGGTCGTCACCCACGCCCACCCCGCCTACCTGTACGGGGGCGGGGTGATGCTCCAGGGCACCTACGAGTACATGGGCCTGCTCAGCATCTGGGTCCCGCCGCCCGACACCGACGAGCTGGCCGAGCAGGCGGTGCGGTTCTGGACCCGGGTCACCCCCGACGTGCCGTTCATGGGCTTCGCCACCGGGCGCTTCTTGGAGGTGGCCGGGAAACTAGGGATCCCGCTCGAAGACGCCGGCCTGGTCGGGCTGAAGGCCCCCCCGGGCTTCGGGCTCGGCCGTGGCGGCATGCCGCTCATGACAGCCGGGGCCGAGTGCTACGCCTACGTCGGCGGCCCCTGCGGCCAGTCGCCGGGGGCCCACATCCACGAGGACTGGGCCGTCGTCCAGGCGGTGGACCCGGCCACCGGCAAGGAGGTGCCCGACGGCGAGTGGGGCAACCTCACCGTGACCACCCTCGACCGGGACAACGGGCTGTTGCGCTACGACCTCGAGGAGGCCTGCGCCATCTTGCGCGAGCCGTGCCCGTGCGGGGAGACCTCCATCCGCGGACTCTGGGGCGGGCGCTTCAAGGACCTGCTGAGCTGCCAGGGGACTCGCTTCCAGCTCAACGAGCTCGAGGCGGTCCTGCGAGGCATCAAAGAGCTCCGCGAGCCCTCGCTCGAGTACCAGGTGGTCCGACCCGACGGGGGCGGCGGGCCACTGGTGGTGCGGGTGGAGGTGGCGTCGGAGGACCCAGCGGTGCGAGAGGCGGCGGGCCAGCAGGCGGCCGCCGGACTGCGCGAGACGCTCACCGTGGTGGCCGACGTGCAGATCCTGCCCCGTGACACCATCCCCCGGGCCGGCTACAAGGCCACCCGCGTGATCGAGCCCGGCGAGTGACCCGACCCTGAGCCCGGCGCCGCGCTGCTCAGCCCGGCTGGCGCGCCAGACCCGATGCCCGGTACCTGAGGTGGGTCACACCGGGACCCTCGACCGCCCGGACCTGTTCGAACCGGGGCGCCCGGTCCCCGAGGTTCTCGAAGAGGCGACTGCCCCCACCGAGCAGGCAGGGCACCACGTGGAGCTCCATGTCGTCGACGAGGCCCGCCGCGAGGTACTGCTGGGCGACCTGGGCCCCCCCGGCCACGGTGACGTCCCCCCCAGCGGCGGCCAGCCGGGCCTGCTCGAGCGCCGCACCGATGCCATCGGTCACGAAGGTGAACGTCGTGGCGCCGTCGAGCTCGAGGGGTTCCCGGGCGTGGTGGGTGAGGACAAAGACCGGCATGTGGAAGGGAGGGTTGTCCCCCCACCAACCGGTCCAGGCGTCCTCGGGCCACGGTCCGGGGCCGCCGCCGAACATGTTGCGGCCCATGATGACCGCGCCGACGCCGGCCAGGCCCTCTTCGACGACCCGGCTGCTGGCGTTGGTGTCGCCGCCGTCGATGCCGTGGGGGGCCCTCCACGCCGCCAGCGCGAAGAGCCACTCATGGAGCTGCATCCCGCCTATCCCGAGCGGGTGCTCGGCTGACGGGTGCTCGCCGGCCACGAAGCCGTCGAGGGACACCGAGATGTGAAATCTCACTCTGCCCATCGCTCTCCTTCCGGGCTCGGGGTCACAGGCGGTGGGCCGCCGACTCCAAGAGGACGATCAGCACCCCCACCCCGGTCACCAGGGTGACATAGCCGACGCGGCGGTAGACCGAGCGGCGGGGGCCCCCGGCGGTGGCGATGCCCACGGCCGCCAGGGCCAGTACCCCGACGATCTGGGCCACCCTGAGCCCGGTGGTCGTCGAGTACACGCCCACCTCGGCCAGGATCATCACGATCGTGGCCGGCACGGCAGCCGACACGATGGCCCACGACGAGGCGAACTCGGCGGCGATGTCGCGGACCGGCATGGTCAGGGTGGGCCGTCGGCGGCGCTCGGCCACGACCTGGGACATTCCGTGGGCCAGCCAGATGGCGACGGCTCCGATGATGATGACGGCGCCCACGCTCAGGGCGTCGGGGTGGGGCTCGAAGGTCAGCCCGAGGATGGCCACCAGGGTGGCGATGGTCCCGTAGACGTAGTCGGCGAACCAGTTGGAGGCACGCTCGCCGCCCAACCACCCCTGCGCCCTCGCCACCACGTGCACCGGATCTTCAGGCGGGTGCGGGGTACGAGGTGGGGACGCGGAGCCCGGCCAACAGGTGGCGCACGGCGACCAGGCCGGCCATCGACGCGAGGACGTAAGCGGCTTCCAAGGAACCCGAGCCGGCGATGTGGTACCACTGGGTCCGCCAGGACCCGTCACCGATGTACTCGAAGACAAGGCCGGCGATGAAGGCGGCCCCCCCGATGGCCCCAAGGGCGAAGAGCACGCCGGTGCATCGCAGGAGGCGCCTGGTGCGCGAGAGGTGTCCGGCGACCTCGGCGGCCGCCCCCTGCGCGTCGACGTAGTGCTGGACGATCCAGCGCCGTTCGGACCACTTGACCGCCTGCCACCACAAGAGGCCGAGGATGACCAGGAGCAGGAGCACGCCCTCGCCGTCGGCGTACTCGAAGGCGGACTGGAGCAGCAGGCCGAGGCGCTGACCATGAGTCGGGGCCGGGGGCGACCCCCAGATCCCAGTGGCCACGATGACGCCGGCGAAGCGCAGCACCGCGGCCACCAAGAGGGCCGCCGCCACCCCTTCGGCCAGTTCCCAGGGGGTCCGGCCCCGTGGGGCCGGCGCCCGCCCGGTCTCGGGCCCGGGCGCCGATGCGGCCGGCGCCGCCGGGACCTCCGGAGCCGGTGGGGGCGCCGTGACCACCCGGGACGGTGCGGTGCTCGGGGGGTACCAGCGGCCGTCGGAGGCCAGCCACCACCCGGGCCCCTCGGCTGTCGCGCTCATGGTCTCTCCCTCCGGGCGAGCCCCGGCCGCCTCGGTCCCGAGTGTAGGGACTGGAGGACCATGCCCCGGGGTGGGACCCGTCGCCCGGTCGACGGCCGGTCTCCGAGCCGGTGGAGCGCCCCGCGTCCGGGGTGCCTGACGGTCCAGGGCAACAAGCTCGGGTGGCTGACCTCACCGTGCCTTGATGGCCGCCACCAGCTCGGCGATCCGCTCGTCGGCGATCGGGTAGCCCGGGAAGTAGCAACAGACCCGTGAGGCCAAGCCCCCGAAGCGCCGCGAGATCTCCGCGGCACACTCCTCGGGGGTCCCGACGACGGCCAGGGTCCCGAGCATGGCCTCGTCGATCAGCCCGGACATGGCCGACCACTCCCCCCGCTTGGACAGGGCGTTGAGACGGGGCTGCAGGTCGCCCCAACCCTCGACGTCGAGCACCGGCCGGTAGGCCGGGGTCGACCCGTAGAAGGCGAGCAGCAGGCGGACCCCCTGGCGGGCGGCCTCCAGCTCGTCGTCCCCCCGGCCGACGGCGACGATCGCCTCGCCCACCACCTCGAGGTCCTCGGGCGCTCGGCCGGCGGCGGCGAGGCCCCGTCCGATGGCCGGCGCCGTGCGCTGGCGGAGGTGGCGGGCGCTGTTGAAGGGCATCACGAGGATCCCGTCGGCCACCTCGGCCGCCATCTCGGTCATCTTCGGCCCGAGCGCGCCGACGAGCACCGGGGGGGCGCCGAACGGGTTGGGCCCGGGGTCGAAGGCCGGGGTCATGAGGGTGTGGGTGGTGAACTCCCCCACGAAGTGGACCGGCGACCTGTCCTGCCACGACGCCAGGATCGCCTTGACGGCGAGCACCGACTCGCGCATGCGGGCGACGGGCTTGGTCCACGTCGACCCGTAACGGCGCTCGATGTGGGCCTTGATCTGCGAGCCCAGGCCGAGCCGGAAGCGACCGCCCGAGAGCGCCTGGAGGTCGTAGGCCTGCTGGGCCAGGTGGAAGGGACTCCGGGGCAGGGCGACCGCCACGTTGGTCATCAGATCGACGTCGGCCAGCCCGGCCGCCAACACCAAGGGGAAGAACACGTCGTGGGCGTTCTCGAAGCTGAAGAGCCCGTCCACCCCGGTCCGGGCCAGCTCGGCGGCCCGCTGCCCTGCTCCCCCCGGGTCGGTCCCGAGGAGCACGTCGACCTTCAGAGCCGCCACGCCGGCGCCGGGTCGTTCACGCGCCGCCGCCCGGTTGGACCACCATCACCACCACCACGGCGAAAAGGATCACGAGATCCACCCGGGCGGCGGTGACGATCCGCCCGACCCGTTGGCGCACCTCGGGTGTGACCGTCCCCCCGGAGGCCTCGAGCATCTCGTGCACCTTGCCCCCCTGGGGACCGACGTAGCCGGTGGTGATACCGAGCGAGATGGCCCACCCGGCCATGCCGACGCTGAGAAAGGGCTTGGAGAACCCGAGATGGGCGATCCCGATCATGCCGAAGCCACAAGCCAGCAGGACGAGGGACGCCGGGACGAAGAACCGGGTCGCCCAGAACTCGGCCGACGACGCCACCTCGGCGTACTCGGCATCGTTGCGCGCCGATCTGGCCCGCTGGGCCTGCAGCGTCAGCATTAGGCCGCCTCCCAGCCATGCGATGGCGGCCACGATGTGGATCACGAGGAGCGTCTTGTAGCCCGCACCGTTGGTGGAGTCGGCGACGGCCACCGGCAACAAGCCCATGGCGCCAGAACCTAAGAGGTGGCCGACGGCCGGTCAATCCGCTCCGGGCGAACCCTCACCCTCGGCCGAGGCCGCCAGGGCGGCCAACGTCCGCTCCATGCCCTGGCGGTTGTGCGCGGCCCGCTCGGCCACCCCGCTGACCGGGCCGCCGAGCGCCCGGACCAACCATCCGCGCCGGTCGACCCAGGTCTCGGTGACCCGGCACCGGTCGCCGGCCGGCTCGATGGCGTAGCCCCACCTCGCCACGGCGAGGCCGAGGGCGGTGACGTCGAACTCGAAGGAGCGGGGAGCCTCGAAGGTCACGACCCGGACCTCGGTGCTCCAGCGCCTCTTCCCGTTGCGGTTGGTGCCCTTAAACCGGGCCCCCGGACCCGGGCCGCTCGACCCCCGCACCCAGGCGCCGCCCGTGTTCTCGGGCGACCACTCACCCATGCGCTCGAGGTCGGTCACCAGGGCCCAGACCCGCTCCGCCGGCGCGCCGATCTGGCGGGAGACGCACACCGGGGTCGACGGTTGGGCCATGGGCGCATTCTGGCCCGCCGCGCCGGGCCCGACCACTCGGTGCGTCCCCGACGTGCCACAGTGAACCGGTGGCCGCGAACGGTGGGCCGGGGCGGTCCCCTCGACGCCGGACCGGCTGGGGTGGCCTCGTGGTGGCCGCGCTCGTGGTCGTGCTGGCGAGCGCCTGCGCCCCTCTGCCGGGCGGGCCCTCGGCCACCCGGGCCACGGTCGCCGTGCCCGAGCGGCCCACGACCACCTCGGGCGCCCCGGCGACGACGACCACCGATACCCTGCCGGCCCCCGGGCCGGTGCAGTGGTCACCGTGCGGGGCCTACCAGTGCGGCTCGGTCACGGTGCCGCTCGACTACGCCGACCCCGGCGGCCCGACTATCCAGATCGCGCTGATCCGGCACCCGGCGGACGTCCCCTCCCAACGGATCGGGTCGTTGGTCATCGACCCGGGGGGACCGGGGGTGTCCGGTGTCGACGACATGGCCAACGAGATGAGCGCACTGACCCAGGGCCTGCTCGACGACTTCGACATCGTGATGTTCGACCCCCGCGGGGTCCAGCGCAGCGATCCGGTGAGCTGCACGCCGAGGGCGCCGTCCACGACCACGACGACGCCCGGTCCACCGCTCGACCCGGTGCCCGAGACGGCCGCCGCCCAGCAGGCCCTGATCGCCTCCTTCCGCTCGTATGCCCAAGGGTGCGAGCAGGCCAGCGGAACCACCCTCGCCGACGTGGGCACGGTCCAAGCGGCCCAGGACCTCGACCGGATCCGGGCGGCCCTGGGTGACGCCACCCTCACCTACATGGGCCAGTCCTACGGGACGCTGCTCGGCGCCACCTACGCCGGCATGTTCCCGGCCCGCGTGCGGGCCATGGTCCTCGACAGCGCCGTCGACCCAGCGCTCAGCGCCAACCAGATGGTCCTGGCCCAGGCCACCGGCTTCGAGAACTCGCTCGACGACTTCTTCAGCTGGTGCGCCGGTTCCGCCTCGTGCCCGTGGCGTCCGGCCGGTGACCCGACGGCCGCCGTCCTGGCCCTCATCGAACGGTCACGCCTCGAGCCGCTGCCGGCCGGCGACGGACAGACCGTCGGTCCGGGCCAGCTCTACGACGCCCTCTTGGGCGGCCTGTACTCGGAGTCGGACTGGCCCAGGCTGGCCGACGCCCTGGCCGGGGCGGCGACCGGGAACGGCTCGGCGGTGCTCGCCATGTCCTCGGACTACACGGCCAACGGCTCGGCCAACGGTGCCGACGCCGGCACGGCGATCAGCTGCCTCGACCACCCGGTGTCACGCGACCTCGCCGTCTACCCGGGTCTGGCCGCCGCCGACGGGGTGGCCGCCCCGGTCTTCGGACCCCTGCTGGCCTGGGGCCAGGCCGGGTGCGCTGTCTGGCCGGTGCCCCCGAGCCGCACCCCGGGTTCGATCCTGGCCCCGGGATCGCCGCCGATCGTGGTGGTGGGCACGACGGGCGATCCGGCGACCCCGTACCAGTGGGCGGTCTCGGTGGCCCACGAGCTCCAGCACGGCGTGCTCGTCACCCGCGACGGCGTCGACCACGTGGCGTACTTCTACAGCCCGTGCGTTCGCCGCGCTGGTCCAGAGCTATCTCCTCACCGTGACCCCACCCGCCCCCGAGACCGTGTGCACCAGCTGAGGACCCGGCGTCGGCCCGGCTGCCATGCTGGAGCCGATGGCCCGAGAAGCGACGACTGGAGCCGGTCTGCACCCCGCCGACGCCGCGTCCCTCCTGGCCGGATTGACGGGCGAGCGCTACGAACTGGTGGGCCGTCTCGCCGGCGGTGAGACCGGCGCCCACGAAGTCCTCGGGCCCGATGGGCCCCTCGTCGTGAAATGGGAGTCATCGCCCCGAGCCAAGGCGCTGCGCACCGAGGCGGTCGTCCTGGCGGAGCGGCTGCGGGACCAGGGGGGGTGGCCGGTCCCCCGCCAGCGGGTTCTCGACGTGGGTGACTGGCGCTTCTTCCTCCAAGAGTTCATGCCCGGCGAGACGGTCCGGGTGGTGACCCTCGGGCTGGCCGACCAGCTCCTCGACCTCCACGCCCGGCGGCTGGGCATGGCCACGCCGGCCGATCCGAGCCACTGGCCCGCCGCGTTGTTAGAGACGCTCACCGAGGGCGGTGTCGGGTACTGCCGCCACGACTCGCTCCGCGGCTATGACGGGCGGACTGCCCGGCTCCTCGCCCGGATCGAGGCATACGGACGATCGGTCGACCCCGACGACCTCGACGGCGAAGACGTGGTGCACTGGGACCTACACCCCGGCAACCTGCTGGCGGGCCCCGACGGCCTCAGCGCCATCGTCGACACCGATTTCGCCGCCGTCGGCGACGGCGCCTTCGACCTGGTCATGCTGGCGACGGCCAGCCTGGCCCTGCCGTGTGAGCCCGGGGTGCGCACCCGGCTGTCCCGGGCGGCCTTCGAGGGGCTCGGCGACACGAAGAGGAGGGCCTACCTGGCCCACCTGTTCGTGCGGTTCCTCGACTGGGCCATCCGCAGGGGTGCAGCCGGCGAGGTCGAGTTCTGGCTCGCCCGGTCCGACGAGATGCTCGACCTGTGAACGGCGAGCCCCCGGGCACCGGCGCCGGGCCGTTACCATGGCCCGACGACCGCCGAGCGACACGGGGGACCGGGCCCATGGACCAAGCACGAGCGCGCCAGCTGGTGGACCACGAGCGCAGGGTCCTCGAGGCGGCGGCGGCCGACGTCGGCGCCGAGCTGAGCGGCGTCGAAGGCGGCGACGCCCCCGACTGGTCGGACGCCGGCCCGGCCGAGACCGACGAGGAGACCGACGAGGCGGTGGCCGGTCTCTTGAAGCGCCGGCTGGCCGCACTGAACCGGGCCGAGGAGCGCCTGGCCGCCGGCACCTACGGCCGGTCGGTCCGCAGCGGGGCGGTGATCCCCGACGAGCGCCTGGAGGCCGACCCCCTGGCCGAGCTCACCGCCGAGGAAGCCGCGTCGGGGACCGGCTGAGGCCCGCGGCCTCGGGGAGCATCCGATGCCCCCGGCGCGCCGAGTGCTGCTCGCACTGCCCGACCGCGACGTCGACGTCACCGAGGTCGCCGTCCCGTGGCGCCTGCTCACCGACGCCGGTCACGGGGTGGTCGTCGCCACCGAGCACGGCGGGCGGCCGGCGCCCGACCAGCGACTGCTCGACGGGGTGTTGTTCGGAAAGCTCGGGGCCGACCCCGCGGCAAAGGAGCTCTTCGCGCAGTTGGCCCGCTCGGCCGAGTTCGACCGTCCGGCGACGTGGGGCGAGCTGTCGGCCGGCGAGTTCGACGGGCTGGTCCTTCCGGGCGGCCACGCCCCGGGCATGCGCCAGTACCTCGGCAACGCGCCGCTGCAGCGCCTGGTGGCCGACTTCTGGGCCACCGGCCGGCCGGTCGGGGCCATCTGCCACGGGGTGCTGGTCCTGGCCCGCACGCTCGACCCGGCGACCGGGCGCAGCGTGCTCCACGACCGGCGAACGACCTGCCTGCCCAAGTACATGGAGCGGGCGGCCTACTGGCTGACCGGCTGGAACCTCGGCCGCTACTACCGGACCTACCCGGCCTACGTCCAAGACGAGGTGCGGGCCAGTCTCGACGACCCCTCCCGCCAGTTCGTGAGAGGCCCGCTGCAGCTCACCGGGCGGGGCACCCGGACCTCGGACCGCCACGCCTTCTGCGTGGTCGACGGCCGTTACGTGTCGGCCCGCTGGCCCGGGGACGCCTACCTGTTCGCCCGGCGTTTCGCGGAACTGCTCCGCTGAACCCCGGCATCACCGACGGGCCACCGGTCCCGAGCGCCCGGCGGCCTGGACTCAGTGACCGGCCCGGAGCCGGTCGCGCAGGACGAACTTTTGCACCTTGCCCGAGGCGGTCCGGGGCAGCTCGTCGACCACCCTGATCTCCTCGGGCCACTTCTGGCGGGCCAGACCGGCCGAGTTGAGGTGGGCCCGCAGGTCGTCGATCGACGGGGGCCGGGTCCCGGCCTGCATGCGGAAGAAGGCGCAGCCGTGCTCGCCCATCCGCTCGTCGGGGGCGGCGACCACGGCCACCTCGGCCACCCCGTCCATCTTGGCCAGCAACTGCTCCACCTCGGCGGCACTCACGTTCTCACCGCCCCGGATGATGATGTCCTTCACCCGGTCGGTCACCGTCAGGTAGCCGTCGTCGTCGACGACGCCGACGTCACCGGTCCGGAACCACCCCTCGGGGTCGACCGATGCCGCGGTGAGGGCCGGGTCGGTGTACCCGGCGAAGCGGTCCGGGCCCCGGGTGAGGATCTCGCCGGGGACCCCGCTCGGGGTGTCGCGCCCCCCCTCGTCGACCGTCCGCAGCTCGACGAAGGCCAGCGGTCGACCGTCGGTGTGGATGCGTTTCTCGCGGGCGTCGCTGTGCCGGCTGCCGGTGACCGACGGGTGCTCGGTGCAGCCGTAGGCCCGGGTGAGCGAGATGCCGAGCCGGTCGGCCCGGTCGGCCACGGCGTCGGGGATGGGCGAACCGCCGAGGGAGACCATGGGCATCTTCTCGAGGTGCTCGGGCCCGAAGCCCGGCGCGTCGAGGAGGCTGGTGAAGAAGTAGGTGGAGCCGTTGCCGGCCCCGATCCCCTCTTCGACCATGGCGTCGAGCACGGTGGGCGGGTCCCAGCCGTCGATGAGGTACAGCGGCTGGCCCCGGTACAGGGGAACCAGCAGCCCGGCCAGCATGCCGATGGAGTGGCCGACCGGGGCCCCGGTCAGGTTGGGGACGGCCCGCTCGTCTTGATGGTCGCCCAGTTGGCGGACCTCGAAACCGAGGGTCCGGTGGGTGTGGACCACCCCCTTGGGGTCGGCCGTCGTCCCCGAGGTGTAGCCGATCACGGCCGGGCCGTCGGGGTCGACGTCGGCCGGGCCGTCGACCGGGCGGGCCCGGCGCAGCGCGTCGAACGACGTGTCACCCGGCGGCGGCTCGGCCCCGACCACCACGACGTGCTCGAGCTGGCCCAGGCCCTCGCGCAAGGTGGCGAGGTCCCCCAGGTAGTCGCGCTGGCCGATCCGGCCCACCTGGATGAGGGCCCGGGCCCCGGACTGATCCAGGATGAAGCCCACCTCCTTGGGCCCGTAGAAGTGGACGATCGGTACCAGGACCACGCCGAGCATGGCGCAGGCGTAGAAGGTGGCGGCCGCCTCCACCCAGTTGGGCAGCTGGAAGGCCACCACGTCGCCGGGGCCGAGGCCGAGATCCCGCAGCCCCCCGGCCACCCGGCGGGCGTCCTCGTAGACCTCGCCGACCGTGCCGGTGTGGGGGTTGGTGGGCGACCAGATCCGGATCCGGCGCCCCGGGTCGACCAGCAGGCAGTCGGTCAGGAAGCGACCGAGCGACCGGTCGTCCCAGGCACCCTGCTCGCGGTAGCGGCGGGCCAGGTCGGCCGGTACCGGTCGGAGCTCCCAGGTGGCCACGGCCGGCGCCGTCAGGCCGATTCGACCAGCATGGAGGCCAGCCGGCGGCGCTCGTGACTGATCCCGCCCATCAGGACCTCGTTCTGCTTGGCCCGCTTGAACAAGAAGTGGGCGTCGTTGGCCCAGGTGAACCCCACCCCTCCGTGGGTCTGGATGTTGTCGGCGGTCAAGTGGTTCGCCGCCTCGGCCGAGTAGCTGGCGGCCATGGCCGCCGCCCGCTCGCGCTGGGGGTCGTCGGTGTCCGAGGCCCAGGCGGCGAACTGGGCGCCCACCCGGGCCATCTCGAGCTGATGGAACATGTCGACCATCCGGTGCTTCACCACCTGGAACTCGGCCACCGGGCGGTCGAAGACCACCCGGACCTTGGCGTACTCGATGGCTTCTTCGAGTGCTCGGTCGCAGACCCCGACCAGTTCGGAGGACAGAGCGACGGCGACGTCGTCGAGCACCCGGCGCCACAGCGCACCCTGGGGCCCGTCGGGGCCGAGGGGTTGGACGCGGGTCTCCTCGAGGACGAGGCGGGCCGCCTTGCGGGTGGGGTCGAGGGTGGGCACCGCCTCGGCGTCGGGGTGCTCGAGGAGAAAGGAGCGCACCCCCTCCTCGCTGCGGGCGACGACAATGGCCCAGTCGGCGGTGTGGCCGTCGAGCACCAACGGCTTGTGGCCGCTCACCACCCAGTCGGCGCCCTTGCGCCGGGCCCGGGTGCGCACGGTCCCCAGCGGGTCGCCGTGACCCATCTCGCCGAGGGCGACCGTGCCGCGTTGCTCGCCGGTGGCCAGGGTGGACAGCAGGTCGTCGGCCCCGAGGGCCCGGGCGGCCAGGGTGGCCAGCACGGCCGAGGAGAAGAAGGGCCCCGGAAGCGGGACCCGGCCCATCTGCTCGAGCACGATGCAGGTCTCGAGCAGCGGCGCTCCCGAACCGCCGTGGGCCTCTGGAATCAGCAGGCCGGTCCAGCCCAGCTCCACCAACGAGCTCCACAGCTCGTCGGTCACGCCGGTCGGGTCGTCGGCCAGGACCCGCACGCTCTGGGGGTCGACCATCCGCTCGAGGGCCTGGCGGGAGACGTCGCGTAGGGCGATCTGCTCGGCGTTGAAGGTGAAGTCCACGGCCTGCCTCCCTCTCCGGGCGCTCCGCCCGGCGCGCGCCCGCTGGCGGACGCCGAGCCGGTCCCGACCGACCGGCGCCGACCCTGACGCCAGCGTCAGGGTACACGACAATTCCGCTACGCTTCGGCCCGTGGACTTCGCGCTTGGCCCCGAGGACGAGGCGTTCCGCGACGAGTTGCGGGCGTGGCTGGACGAGCACCTCCCCCCGTTCTTGGAGAAAGAAGCCCTGGACGACGAGGCCAAGCTGTCGGGCGGGGCGTCACAGCAGCGACGGGCCGCCTGGCAGCGCGAGCTCAACAAGGGTCGCTGGGCGGCCATCCACTGGCCCGCCGAGTACGGCGGCCGGGCCGCCACCGCCATGCAGCGGGTCATCGCCTCTGAGGTGATGGCCGAGTACCGCACGCCGGGGATGTTCAACACCAACGGCGTCTGGCAGATCGGGCCGATGATCATCACCTGGGGCACCGACGAGCAGAAGGCCCGGTGGCTCCCGAGCATCCTCGAGGCCCACGACCACTGGTGCCAGGGCTTTTCCGAGCCCCAGGCCGGCAACGACCTGGCCAACCTGCGGACGACGGCCATCTTGGACGGTGACCACTACGTCGTGAACGGCCAGAAGATCTGGATCTCGACGGCCCACCTGGCCAAGTGGGGCCTCTTCTTGCTCCGGACCGACCCGACGGCCATCGAACGGGGGGCCAAGCACGAGGGGATCACCGCCTTCATCGTGGACATGGAGACGCCGGGCATCGAGTGCCGGCCGATCCGGGACATGGCCGGCGAGGAGATGTTCAACGAGATCTTCTTCACCGACGCGCGCATCCCGGTCGACTGCCGGCTGGGCGACGAGGGCCAGGGCTGGATGGTGGCCATGGGAACCCTCGGCTTCGAGCGGGTCGGCATCGCCGGCCAGCTCTCGATCCTGAGCGCCGACCTGCGGGCGATGACCGAGGCGGCCCGCACCCTCAACCCCGACGCGCTGGACGACCCCTCGCTCCAAGAGCGCCTGGCCACGGCCTGGACCGAGATCGAGTTGGCCAAGCTCCTCTCGCTTCGGGCCCTCAGCCGGATCATCAAGGGCGAGAAACCCTGGCCCGAGGTGCAGTTCGCCAAGATCACCTGGGCCTATCTGGCCCAGGACCTCGCCGCCCTGTCGGTCGACCTCCTGGGACCGGCCGGGGTGCTCCTGCGGGGCGGCCCCGACGCCGTCGACCGGGGGAAGTGGGCGCGCCTCTACTCGTTCCAGCGCTACAGCTCGATCGGCGGCGGCTCCACCGAGGTCCAGAAGAACATCATCGCCGACCGGGCCATCAAGCTCCCCGGCCAGTCCCGCAAGTCCTAGCGCCCGGCCGTGGCGACCACCGCGCGCGATCCCCGGGCGCCGTGCATCATCGGCGTCGCCCGCCGGACCTGGCACCCCGACGACGTCGGTCCCGACGGAGCCCCCGAGCCCCTGGACATGTGGGAACAGGTGGCACGAGAGGCGGCGGCCGACGCCGGCGCCCCCGGCGCCCTCGGGAGCCTCGGGTCGCTCGACGTCGTCTACTGCCAGGCCTGGCAGTACGACGACCCGGCGGGGCGGCTGGCCGAACGCCTGGGCGCCACCCCGCCCCGGTCCCGCTACTCGGGCATCGGCGGCTCGGTGCCCCAGGTCCTGGCGGCCGAGGCCGCCGAGGCGGTGGCGGCCGGCCACCTCGACCTGGGGCTGGTGGTGGGCGGCGAGGCCCTGGCCACCGTGCGACGACTGAAGAAGGCCGGGACCAGGCCCGCCTGGTCCCACAAGCCGGCCGAGCGGCGGCCGTTCCCCTTCGACATCGCCTTCCACCCGGCCGAGGTGGCCCACTCGGTCTTCGAGGCCTACTTGACCTTCGCCCTGTTCGACAACGCCCGGCGGGGTCACCTCGGGCGCACCGTCGCCGAGCACCGGGCCAGGATCGGCCCGCTGCTGGCCCGGATGACCGAGGTGGCGGCGGCCGACCCGTCCAACGCCTGGTTCCCGATCGCCCGTCGGCCCGACGAGATCGTCGAGCCGACGGCCGACAACCGGATGGTCGCCTACCCCTACACCAAGCTGATGACCTCGATCATGGACGTCGACATGGCCGCCGCGGTCCTGTTGGCCAGCGACGCCAGGGCGGACGAGCTCGGGGTGCCCGTCGACCGGCGGGTGTACCTGCGGGGCTGGGGGTACGCCCGCGACCCGGACTACGTGGCCGAGCGGCGCGAACTGTGGCGCTCGGCGGCCATGGTGGCCGCCAGCCGGTCGGCCCTCGCCGGGGCGGGCATCGGAGCCGATGACGTGTCCCACTTCGACCTCTACTCGTGCTTCGCCAGCTCGCTCTCCTTCGCCCTCGACGCGCTCGGGGTCGACCACGACCCGTTCCTCACCGGCGGCCGGGCCGTCACCGTCACCGGGGGCCTCCCCTACCACGGGGGCCCGGGCAGCAGCTACATGACCCACTCGATGGCGGCGATGACCGAGCGGCTGCGGGCCGACCCCGGCAGCTTCGGACTGGTCAGCGGGGTCGGGATGCACATGACCAAGCACGTCTACGGCCTGTGGTCGACCGAACCGGGGCCGTTCACCCCGCCCGACCTCGACCGGCTGGCCGGCCAGGTCCGCGCCGACCAGGAGCTGGTCGCCGTCACCGACACGGCCGAAGGTGACGCCACCGTCACCACCTTCTCGGTCCTCCACGGCCGCGACGGCTCGCCCGAGTGGGCCGCCCTCGTCTGCGACCTGCCGGACGGCACCCGCTGCTATGCCCGCCTCGAGGACCCGGCCGCCCTGGCCGAGGCCGAGCGGGCCGACCTGGTGGGGCGCACCGTCACCCTGACGACCGGCGACGGCGTCAACCGGGCCGCCCTCTGAGCATCGGGCGGGCCACTCCGTGAGCACCGAGCGCTGCGACGTGGCGGTGGTGGGGGCCGGCCTGGTGGGGACGGCGACCGCCTACGAGCTCGCCCGCCTCGGGGCCGACACGGTCATCGTCGACGAGCACGACCCGGGTCGGGCCACCGACGCGGGGGCGGGGATCCTCTCGCCCGAGACCAACACCGGTCTCGAGGGCGGCCGGCTCGACTTCGCCCTGGCGGCGGCCGAGCACTACCGGTCCCTCGTCCCGGGGCTGGTCGAGGAGGGGGCGGCCGACACCGGCTACGCCACCTGCGGCCTCTTGAAGGTGGCGGTCCGGGCGGGTGAAGACGACCTGTTCGCGACCGACGCCGCCCTCCTCACCGCCCGCCACCTCGGGGTGGTCACCGAGGTCGCCGCCGCCGAGGCGGCCGACCGCTTCCCCCCGCTGGCCCCTGTCCGCCGGGCCCTGTTCAGCCCGGTCGCCGCCCGGGTCGACGGTCGGGCGATCAACGCCGCGTTGGCCCACGGGGCCCAGCGCCGCGGTGCGCGGCTCCTCGTGACCAGGGCGGAGCGGCTGGTCGTCTCGGGCACCCGGGCCCTCGGGGTCGAGACCGCCGCCGGGAGGGTCGACTGCGGAGCGGTGGTCCTGGCCGGTGGTGCCTGGACCGGCCGGCTCACCGAGGGCCTCGGTCCGCCGTTGGCGGTCCGACCGCTGAAGGGCCAGATCGTCCACCTCCAGGTGCCCGGGGCCGACAGCGCCTCGTGGCCGATCCTCCAGCCGGTCCTGAGCTACTACCTGGTGGCCTGGCCGGGGGGCCGGGTCGTCTGCGGGGGCACGATGGAGGCGGCGGCCGGCTTCGACCACCGGGCCACCGCGGGCGGGGTGGCCGAGCTGCTCCGGGAGTGCCTAATCAACGCGCCGGGGCTGGCCGGGGCCACCCTGTCCGAGGTCCGGGTCGGGCTGCGGCCGGCGTCGGCCGACGGCGACCCGCTCCTCGGGCCGCTGCCCGGCCTGGACAACGTGCACCTGGCGACCGGGCACGGCACCGAGGGTCTCCTGCTCGGCCCCTACAGCGGGCTGGTCGTCGCCCGGGCCGTCCTGGGCGAACCGCTCGACCCGGCGCTGGCCCCGTTCAGCCCGGCCCGCTTCTCTTGAGCTCCGGCGCGGCGCGGACCCGGGCGGACGGGCTCAGACGGCCTCGTCCAAGGTGTCGTCGCCACCGGCCATGCCCAAGACGTCGACCACGTTGGTCATGACCTCCCCGAAGGCGTCGGGATCGGCCAGCAGCCAGGCGTGGGTCCCGGGCACCGTCACGCGCTGGGGCTGGCCCAGCGTCTTGCACATGTCCTCGAAGGACGCACGGGTGATCAACTGGTCGCGCTGACCCCACAGCACCACCACCGGCAGGCCGCGCCGGCGGAGCTCGTCGAGCTCGGCGGTGAGATCCGCCCGGCGGACGAGGCCGGCTGCCCCAAAAAAGGCCCGCGGGTCGCGCACGATGTTGGGGAGGGCCTCGGCGATGATGACCGGCAGCACACGGCGGGCCTGGCGCACCGGCAGCAGGTCGGCCGGGAAGTGGATGCCCCAGTCCCACAGCGGTCGCTCGGCCATCGAGCGGATCGTCGAGCCCCGGCGGGTCCACGCCGATCCCCCGATGGAGTTGACCAGCACCAGGGCCCGGACGCGGGCCGGGTAGTCGTGGGCGACGACGATGGCCACCCCGCCACCGAACGAATGCCCCATGACGAGTGCCGGCTGGTCCACGCCGACCGCCGTCAGGAATTGGGCGGCCCACTCGCCGTAGCCGCTCAGGCTCATCGACTCTTTGGGCAGCGCCGCCGTGCCGCCGAAACCGGGCAGCGCCGGGGCCAGGACATGGACGCCCGCGGCCACCAGACGCGAGAGGGCGCGCTTGTAGGCCTTGTGGTCGAGCCCCCACCCGTGCAAGAACAGGACCGGCGGCCCCGAGCCGGCCTCCCCGTACAGCGCCGTCCGGCCGTCGACGGTCGTGCGCTTCCACGTCAGCCAGTCCGCACCCTTGGGTCCTCTGACCGCGTCCGCTCCCGCCGGGTCGCGCTCCATAGAGCCACCGTGCGCCCGGCCACCGGCCGGGCCCAGGGCCGAAAGGCCCAAAGTTGGGGTCCCTGGCCGCTCCCCCGGCGTCCGGGGAGTCCCAGGTGCCGGGGCAGGTTCAGGCGACCGGCGAGGCCGGCGCCCTCCCGGACGGCGACGGCGCCCCGGGGGTGGCCAAAGCCGCGCGCCACGCCCGCAAGCCCACCTCGCTCAACCGGCGTCGGGCGCCGACGAGGAGCTCGAAGAATCCCGGGCCCCAGGTAGCGGCCACGTCGGGGTTGACCAGGACGAGGTCGAGCTCGTTCGCCGCCGTCAGCTCCACGAACGCCCGGGCGTCGGCCTCGGCGACCGCAGCCGAGTGCCCGGTGAAGCGGTCGGTCATCACGAGCGGGCCCGATGAGGCCAGCCGCGGGTAGACGGCCCGGCGGTCACAGCCCGCATAGAGATAGACGAGTCGCTCGGCTTCGGTGCCGATGGTCTCGGCCAGGAGCGGGCGCTCGTCGGGTCCGAGGAGAGGTCTCGGGAAGCCGTCGGTGCCGTAACAGGCGTGACAGAGCCCGGCCGCCCGCAGGTCCTCGCCTGCTCCCCACTCCCCGAGCAGGCCCGCGACCCGACCGAGGTGCTCCAAGAGGGTCCCGCCGGGGTGTTCGAGGCCGTCGGCCCCACGGGCCACGAGGAGCGCTTCTGCCCTGCCTGCCCAGTCCTCCACGACGTCCCTCTCCGGTCGCCGCGGCCGTCGGCGCCGGGTGCATGATGAGCGCGGCCGACCGAGGTGTCAAGGGAGCCCCGCCGTGGCGTTGTTTAGGCTCATGGGCCACAGCTCGGTCCGATCAGGAGGGGACGCACATGGGCTCGCGACGAGCGACCGACGCCGAGGTTGAACGCTGGCGCGACGAGGGGTGGGTTCTTCTCGAGGGCCTGGTCGACGAGGCAGACGTCGACGCCGCACTCGACGACCTGCGCATCGTCTTCCCGAGCCCCGAGGCGTACCACGCCGACCCCGATGGCGTCACCAGGCGATGGAAGGGCAGCCCCGTCACGCCCGAGGAGGACTACGTCTGGCCTCCCGAGGGCCCCGGGTTCCGCCCCGAGCAGCAGCGGTGGATGGCGGCGTTCCCCTTCGCCGGATCGGGCTCGCTCAACCGGCTTTGCGTGCACCCCTCGATCGTCGACTTCGCCGAGCGGGCGCTCGAGACGCCCGACATCCGCCTCTATCAGGCCCATGCCAACGCCAAGTACTCGGGGCTGACGAACTACGAACAACCCATGCACACTGACCGCAACCACTCGTGGCTTCCCGCCGTCGGTCGAGGGCCCTGGTGGAACCTGGAGGGCTTCTGCTACCTGTCGGACGTGACCGGGTCCGAGAACCCGACGAGGCTCGTGTCGGTCGCCGACTCGGCCAACGTGACCACCAAGTACCCGGTGATCCTTCCGGCCATGGATCCCGAGCTCTACGCCGCCGAGCGGGCTGCCCCCGGACGGCGGGGCTCGTACCTGGCCTACCGATCGGACGTCTTCCACCGGGGGGCACCCTTCGGTTCACCGGGCACGGCCCGCTTCCTGCTCGCACTGGCCTTCAAACGGGCCGGGCAGGACTGGATCGGTTACGACCAGGCGCAGTCCCGGTCGACCGGCCCGGAGTGGACCACCTTCGCCGAGCACTCCACGCCACGCGAGCTCGAGCTGTTCGGCTTCCCGCCTCCCGGACACCCGATCTGGAGCGAGGAGCTCCTCGCCCAGACGGCCCGCCGCTACCCGGCTCTCGATCTCGGTCCGTGGCGCGACGGCCTCGTCGGTGCCAGCGCGCGCCGACCCCGGCCCCACCGAGCGCCGCCCGAGCGCCCAGCGGCGTCCGGGCAACCAGGCGCCGGCGATGCGCCCGTCCTTCCAGAGCCCCGGGAAGAGAGGACCACCTGATGCCCGAGGGTCCGGCGATCGACTCTGTCGCCGTCAACGGCGTGGAGATGTACGCGGAGGTTCGCGGGCGCGGGGGCACCCCGATGGTCGTCGTCCACGGTGGTTTCGCCACCGAACTGGCGATCCTGCCAGCAACCACCCACTACGACATCTTCGGGTCCCCACGCCTTGGCGCGGTGGTCGCCGACTTCTTCGACTGAGCGCTCCGACCCGCCGCGGTCGACGGCGCCTGGTCCTCGAGGCTCCTCGGAAGGCTCGCCGGTAGGCCTGGGGACTCGGGCGCAGGACCCGGCCGAAGTAATCGCGCAGGTGCGCCACCGATCTGCGGGGCCTGCTCGTTGAGAGCACCGGTCAGCTCGACCCGGGCGCGCTGGTCGGACTGACCTGACCCGGACCCACAGGGCGTCGGCGGAGGGACCGCCTAGGCTGGGTTGATGACGACTCAGGAGCTCATCGAACGCGTGTGCCCGACGATCCGCGACTTCGGGTGGGCCCACTACTTCGCGCCCGAGACCGTCACCGTCGGGGAAGGCCTCGGTCTCGACGTCTTCACCTTCTACTTCCTCGGCCGCGGCGGTGTCCTCGGGAACGTGCCGGCCGAGGTGGTCACCCACGCCTTCGGGTACTTCAAGCCCTCGCTGGTCGAACAGATGTGGGATGCCGGCCGGGCCAAGGTGGACCCGGGTGAGGCCGCGGCGGCGTACTTCGGGTGCGCGGCGGACCTCGGACGCGAACGCTTCGGTGCCGTCGGGGGCCTCGGGGCCTTTTGTGAGGCCGCCGGCGCGGTCAACGACGCTGCCGACGCCACCGGGCTCACCCTCTACGCGGCGGCCAGGACCCTGACCCTGGCCGACGACGTGCCGGGCCGATCGATGCAGCTCCTCTCGGTCCTCCGGGAGTTCCGGGGGAGCGCCCATCTGCTGGCCGTCCGGGCGTCGGGACTCGATGCCAAGACGGCGCACTTCATCACCCGCCCCAAGGACATTGCCATGTTCGGCTGGAGCGCCGAGGACGCACCGGTCATCACCGAGGTCGAACGGTCCAAGATGGCGGCGGCCGAGCGTATGACCGACGAGCTGGTGCTACCCGCGTACGGCGTGCTCGACGAGGCCTCGGCCGACGCCTTCGCCACCGCGCTGGGCGAGATCGCCGCCGCGCTCACCTCGAGCCCCTGAGGACCGGGCGTCACGCGCCCTCAACGCTGGGCACCGAAGCCCATCGTCGGGCCCGGGAGCCGGTAGAGGCGGGCCTCGGGCCGGCACAGCTCGTCGAGGAGTCCGTACTCGAGGGCCTCCTGGGCGCTCAGGAACCGCCCCCGACCGAAGTCGCCGGCCACCGCCGCCGCCGGCCGGCCGGCGGCGGCGGCAACCCGTTCGCAGAATGTCGCCCACTGGACCCGGCGGTGCTCGGCGAAGGCCTCGACGTCCCGGACGTGGCCCTCGAAGGCGCCGTCGGGCTCGTGGAGGTGGAAGCGGGTGTGTGCGCTGGCCATCCGGCGGGGGCCCAGCGCCACCACCCCGACCGCCGGGCCGCCTACCGCGCCGAACGCGCTGACCCGCACCGGCACCCCGGCCAGCTCGATCACGTCCATGAGGGCCACCGCAGCCTCGAGCTCGCCCCCGGGGCTGTCGATCTGGAGGTTGATCGGGTCGTCGCCCGAGGCGTCGAGGGTCATGATCTCCATGGCCGCCCGGTTGGCCCCCGCCTGGTCGAGAGGGCCCGAGACGAAGACCACCCGCTGGTCGAACAACCTCGCCCGGAGGTCCTCGGCGGGGTCCTCGACCGGCCAGCCGCCCGGTCCCGGGACGTGCGGCCCGCTCACCCGACACCGTCCTGGAGCCGCCAGTCGAGCTGCCACCCGAGCGCCGCCGCGTAGCGCTCGACGGTCGACAGGCGGACGTCGCCGGCCCCGGACTCGAGCCGGGCCACCGCCGACTGCGAGGTGCCCATGCGGGCCGCCACCTCGGTCTGGGAGAGCCCGAGGGCCCGGCGCCGGCTGGCCAGCTCGTCGCTCAGCGCCCGGCGGCGCGCCGCCAGCTGGGCGAAACCCGGGAACACCGTCTCGTGTCGTCGTTCGCTCACGTGGGCCTGTCGCTCGGTGGGCTGCCGCGGTCGGCCTCCGAATATATCATTTTTGAGATACCATGGGAGCGATAGCGGGCACCGGGCCCGGGCGGGACAGGAGGTCGACATGGCCCTGCAGTCACTCATCCCCACCGTGGTGGAGGAGTCCAACCGGGGGGAGCGGGCGTTCGACATCTACTCGCTGCTCTTGCGCGAGCGCATCGTCTTTCTCGGCCAGGAGGTCGACGACCAGATCGCCAACCTGATCATCACCCAGATGCTCTACCTCGAGGCCCAGGACCCCGACAAGGACATCGCGCTCTACATCAACTCGCCGGGCGGCATGGCCTACGCCGGCCTGGCCATCTACGACGTGATCCAGCACGTCCGGCCCGAGGTCTCGACCATCTGCGTCGGCATGGGGATGTCGGCGGCCGCCATGATCCTGTGCGGCGGGTCGCCCGGGAAGCGTCTCGCCCTCCCGAACTCGCGGATCATGATCCACCAGGGTTCGGCCGGGACCCGGGGAGCGCCGAGCGACATGGAGATCCAACTGCGCGAGGTCCTGGCCACCACCCGCCGGATGGCCGAGATCATCGCCCACCACAGCGGACGGCCGCTCGACCAGGTCGAGCGGGACATCGACCGGGACTACTTCATGACGGCGTCCGAGGCGATGGCCTACGGCCTGATCGACGAGATCATCAGCCCCCGTCGGGGCCTGTCGGCCCCGGTCCTCGAGGCGGCGGGATGAGCCCAGCGCCCACCCCGGCCGCCGTGGGCGCCGTCCGCCCCATCTGCTCGAACACGTAGTAGACGTCGGCCAGCAGGCTCACCAGGAGGGCGAGGGGAGCGCTGAAGGCGGCCACCACGATCGCCGCAAGGTAGACGGCCGACCCGACGCTGAACCGCAGCGTGGCCGAGCGCACGGCGGAGGGCGCGATCGGAACGATGAACAGCCGGCGCCGGACGGCGCGGAAGTAGATAAGGCTGAAACTGACGGCCATCCCCTCCATCACCGCGCAGTACAAGACGGCAGCCAGGTTGTCGCTCCTGCCGGCGTCGACCGCCGGCAGGTACTGGGCCAAGGTCGCCGTGACGAACGGGATCAGCACCACGAAGACCAAGAGGACCAGGTTGATGAAGAGCATCGGCCGGTCCACCTGGGTGATGCTCTTGAACAGGTTGTGGTGGTTGACCCAGATGATCCCGATGGTGAAGAAGCTGACCCCGAAGGCGGCGAAGGCCCACCGCTTCTCGTAGAGCTGGTGGGTGAGCGTCCCGTGGCCGGGTCCGCTGACGGCCAGGTTCAGCACCAGCAGCGTGATGGCGACGGCCATCACCCCGTCGCTGAACGCCTCGAGACGACCGGTCTCCATCCCCGCGCCCTTCTTCGAGACCGCCATGCGGCGTTCTCGAGCGCCACGCTACCGGCGGCCGGCCGCCCACCCGGGGTGCCACCACCGGGGCCCCGCCGGGGCCGGCCCCGTGGTGCGCAGCGGGCGCCGGCCGGTAGTGTGTCTGACACGAGTGTCAGAGACGGTCGTTCACGTGGGAGATGCCGTATGCGTACCGAGGACATGATCCTGATCAGCGTGGACGACCACGTCATCGAGCCCGGCGACATGTTCGACGGGCGGCTGCCGGCCAAGTACCAGGACCTGGCGCCCAAGCTCGTCCGCCGGCCCGACGGGACCGACTTCTGGCACTACAACGGGGCCGAGATGCCCAACGTGGGCCTCAACGCCGTGGTCGGCCGACCCCCCGAGGAGTACGGGATTGAGCCCCAGTCCTTCGACGACATGCGACGCGGTTGCTACGACGTCCACGAGCGGGTGCGCGACATGAGCGCCAACGGGGTGCTCGGCTCGATGTGCTTCCCCTCGTTCCCCCAGTTCTGCGGCCAGCTCTTCGCCCGGCGCGAGGACAAGGACGAGGCGCTGGCCATGGTCAGGGCCTACAACGACTGGCACATCGAGGGCTGGTGCGGGGCCGAGCCCGGGCGCTTCATCCCGCTCTCGATCCCGGCCATCTGGGACCCCGAGTTGGCCGCGGCCGAGGTCCGGCGGGTGGCGGCCAAGGGCTGCCGGGCGGTGACCTTCTCGGAGAACCCCGAGAAGCTCGGCTGGCCGTCCCTGCACAACAGCCACTGGGACCCGTTCTGGACGGCGTGTGCCGACGAGGGAACCGTCGTCTGCATGCACCTGGGGTCGTCGTCCCAGCTGGTGGTGACCTCGGTCGAGGCGCCGATCGACGTGATGATCAGCCTGCAGCCGATGAACATGGTCCAGGCCGCCGCCGACCTGCTGTGGTCGCCGGTCCTGCGCAAGTTCAAGGACCTGCGCTTCGCCCTCTCGGAGGGCGGCATCGGGTGGATCCCCTACGCTTTGGAGCGGATCGACTACGTCTACCAGCACCACCACGCGTGGACCGGCCAGGACTTCGGTGACATGCTCCCGAGCCAGCTCTTCAAGGAGCGGATCATCACCTGTTTCATCGACGACGCCTTCGGGGTGGCCAACCGCCACTACCTCAACGTCGACAACATCACGTGGGAGTGCGACTACCCACATTCGGACTCGACCTGGCCGCAGTCCCCCGAGGCGCTGATGAAGTACGTCGAGGGCGTCCCGGACGACGAGATCGACAAGATGACCCACCGCAACGCCATGCGCCTCTTCACCTTCGACCCCTTTAGCGTCCGGCCCCGCGAGCAGTGCACCGTCGGGGCGCTACGGGCCGAGGCGTCCGACGTCGACACCTCCATCGTCTCGCGCTCCAAGGACGGCCCCAAGACGAAGGCCACCGGGATCACCGATCTCGGCTCGGTGATCAAGAAGCTGGGGACCGCAGACGAGGACGCCGGCTGACGTGCCGATCCATTTCGAACGGGGGGACGACCATGTCGTCCGGATCACGATCGACCGTCCCGAGCACCGCAACTCGCTCGACATGGAGCACTTCTTCGAGTTGCGCAAGGCCTGGGAGACGTTCGACGTAGAGGACGACCTCTGGGTCGCCGTGATCACCGGGGTGGGCCTTGACTTCTGCGTGGGGGCGGACCTCAAGACCTACATTCCCCAGGTCACCGAGCTGCAGAAGAAGATCGCCTCGGGCGAGGCAACCGAGGTGGGTGGCTACCGCATCGACGACGGGATCAAAGCGGTCCTGCGGGGCACCAAGCTCTACAAGCCGATCGTCGCCGCCGTCAACGGTACCTGCGTGGCCGGCGGGATGGAGATGCTGGGCGGCTGTGATCTGCGGGTGGCCTCCGACACGGCCACCTTCGGGGTGATGGAGCCCAAGCGGGGGCTCTTCGCCGGCGGGGGCACGACCGTCCGCTTACCCCGTCAGGTCCCGTTCCCCGCAGCGATGGAGCTCCTGCTCTGCGCCGACCGGGTCCCCGCCCGCAGGGCCTACGAGATGGGGCTCCTCAACGAGGTGACCACCCCCGAGACGCTCTTGGAGCGCGCCTACGACTACGCCCACCGGATCACGGCCAATGGGCCGTTCGCCATCCGCAAGACCAAAGAGTCCGTGCTGCGGGGGCTGGCCACCGACATGAAAGAGGCCTACCGGATCGAGTCCGAGCTGTCCCACGAGGTCTTCTCGAGCGAGGACGCCAAGGAGGGGCCGCGGGCCTTCGCCGAGAAACGCACCCCGGAGTGGAAGAACCGCTGACCAGGGCCTGAGGGGCCTGGGGGCGCCCCGGGGCCGGCGCGGCCACCGGCTCCGGTTCGGGCCCGGCCCGGCCCAGGCACGCCTTCGACCCCCGAGCGCGGCTTCGCCTAGGGTCGCGCCGTCGCCCGGGCCGAGGCGCCCGGGCCGAGGCGACCGGGCAGGCGCCGGAGGCAGCGGCGGATCAGGGGGTGCGCGGTGGCGGTCCACCGGCGGACAGGGCGTCAGACGAGGAGATCGATGAGCGAGACGTCGCAGGGATCGCCGGCGCACCCGGGCGACGGCGGGCCCCCACCGACCGAGGGAACCGCCCCCGGGCCCGGCGCGGGTAACCCCGAGTCGGCCCGCCCCACCTTCTCCCCCGACCCGGCCCAGGTGGCCGGGACCGCTCCGGTGGACCCGGTCCGCCCAGCCCCCGGGGACGAACCCGAACCCGTCACCCCCGACACCGCCCAGGCACCGCCGGGGGTGGTCGGCCCGGAGGAGGGGGCTGCGGGCCAGCGGTCTACCCTTCCGGCCGCCGTGGGTGCCCTCGCGGTGCTCGTGGTGATCGCCGTGCTGGTGGTCCTCATCGTCCGCACCCACGACCACACCGGCCGGTCCGGCGCCCCGGTCACCTCCGGCCGGTCGCCGATCCGAGCCACCTCGGTCACCGTCGCCACCCCCGATCAGCGCTCCCAGACCGAGCTGATCCGGGGGATCACCCTCCTCAAGAGCCAGTTCTCCTACCTCAACACCTACGGGCTCGTGACGCTCCCCTGGCTGGACCAGCGCTCGCCCGGGGTCAGCTGGGTCCCGGGGGCCGCCCCCGTCCAGCACGGTGACCAGATCAGCCTGGCCATCACCCCGACGAGCGCCCTGGTGGCCACCCGGTCGAACGACGGCGCCTGCTGGTACGTGCTCGACGCCGAGCCCGGCGCCACCGCTGTCACCGCCGACAACCTCCCCGGCCCGGCCATGTACTTCAACATGAAGCCGTCCGGGACCTGTGACGGGGCAACTGCCCCGATGAATGGCTGGGGCCAGACGTTCCCCCAACCCTGACCGTCCCGGCGTCGCCGGCCACCGGCCACCGGCCCGGAGCCGTCGGGCCCGGCGCACCGAGGAGCGACGGGCCGGGTAGGCACCCGCTCGAACTCCCGGCCCCGTCGCCGCGCCGCGGCCGACTCGACCCGACCCGGTCCGGCGTTCAGGAGGAGGCGGGGTGCGACCACCCCGCCGCTCAGCTTGTCGGCACCGCCCCGATGATGTTGGTCACGTGGACGCCCACGCCGGGCAGCGACCCCTGGGAGGTGGCGTCGCCGAAGGCGAAGACCCCGCCGTCCGAACCGATGAGCCAGTAGCCCCCGCCGTCGGGGGTGGGCACGATCGACACGATGTCCGACACCGTGACCCCGAGACCGGGCAGCGAGCCGTGGGAGGTGGCGTCGCCGAAGGCGTAGACCGCCCCGTTGGCCCCCACCACGTAGTAGCCCTTCCCGTCGGGGGTGGCCGCGATCCCGGTGATGTCGTTGACCGAGACCCCGATGCCGGGGAGGGAACCCAGGAACGGGGCGTTGCCGAAGGTGAAGACCCCGCCGTCCTTTCCGACCAGGAAGTAGCCCCCACCTCCCGGGGTGGCCACGATGCCCACGATATTTGAGACGTGGACGTTCATCGAGGGCAGCGAGCCATAGAAGCCGGCACTCTGGCCGACCGGGAAGACGAAGACCCCGCCGTCGGATCCCACCAGGTCATAGCCCTGGTAGTTGTTGGTGGGCACGATGCCCACGATGTTGTTGACGCTGACTTTGAGCCCGGGCAGGGACCCGAAGAAGCCCGAGGACTGGCCGGTCGGGAACACGAAGACCCCGCCGTCGGACCCCACCAGGTTGTAGCCGGCAAAGTTGTTGGTGGGCACGATGCCCACGATGTTGTTCACCTTGACCCCGAGCCCGGGCAGCGAGCCGAAGAAGCCCGTGGCCTTCCCCACCGGGAAGACGAAGACCCCACCGTCGGAACCGGCCAGGTCATAACCGGCGGTCGAGACCGCCTGGCTGGTTGTGGCCGACGGCCCCCCGTTGTTGGACACCGTCCGGCCGGTGAAGACCTGGGCCGTCGAGGTCCCCTGGGTGTTGGTGACCGTCAGGGTCACGTTGTAGGTGCCCGAGGCGGCATAGGTGTGGGTGGTGGTGGCCGAAGTGGTGATGGCCGTGGTCCCGTCACCGAAGTTCCAGGCGTAGGAGGCGATGGTCCCGATCGGAGAGCTCGAGGCCGAGGCGTTGAAGGTGGTCGGGTTGCCCGGGGTCCCCGCCGTGAAGGTGAAGGCGGCCGTCGGGGCCTGGTCGGGGGTGACAGCGATGCCCAGCGGTTCCGTCCCGATGGCGAAGCTCGTTCCCGCCGTGTCGGTGGCCGTGGAGATGGGGGTTATGGCGCCACCCGCTTCGTCCACCACGTAGACCGTCTTACCATCGGGCGTGACGACCACATCGGCAGGATCGGATCCCACCCCGATGGGCGTGCCAGCGACGTTGGTGGCGACGTTGAGCGGGGTCACCGTGTTCGTGGGGCTGCCGTTGGTCACCCAGACCGTCTTGCCGTCGGGGGTGATGGCGAGACCCCTCGGATTGGCGCCGATCGGGATGGCACCACTGGGGGTGTTCGTGGCGGTGGCGATCGCCGTCAGGCTGCCGCTCATTTCGCTCGCCACGTAGACCGTCGCACCGTTCGGGGTGACGGCGATCCCCTCAGGATCGAGTCCGACATTGATGGGCGTGCCCGCAGTGTTGGTCGCCAGGTTGATCGGCGTGACCGTGCCCGAGTCGGAATTGGTCACGTAGGCGGTCTGGCCGTTAGGGGTGATGGCGATGCCGAACGGTTCCGACCCGACGGTGATCGGGGTGCCCGGGGTGTTGGTGGCCAGATTGATCGGGACCACGGTTCCCGAACCGAGTTGTTGGTGACGTAGGCGGTCTGGCCGTTGGGGGTGATGGCGATGCCGAACGGTGTCCCGCCCAGCGAGATCGGTGTGCCCGGGGTGTTGGTGGCGGTGGCGATGGGGATGACGGTCCCGTGTTCATCGGTCACGTAGGCGGTCTGGCCGTTGGGGGTGACGGCGATGAAGTTGGGGACCGCCGAGCTTACCGGGATCGGAGTGCCGACGGTGTTGGTGGCCGTGGCGAACACGCCGACGTTGTCGACGTTGGCGACGTAGGCGGTCTCTACCGGCGAGGCCGCCCCGGCCGGTGCCGCCGACACGGCGCCCAACGCGGCCACGCCGGGCAGTACCACCGCCAGGCTGCCGAGAAGACGCAAGGTGCGGATGCTCGTGCTCGTTGCCATCGTGCCTCCAGGTTGCCGATCGTCACGGCCGGTGGGTGCTAGCTGCTCGGACAACCTAACAGTGCCGCTCGCCGATGTCACCGACCAAAGGGGCAGTCCGTGACGTCGGTCTGCCGGGGCCGCCCAGAGACCCCGTACCCCTCACCCCGGGAGGACGATCTCGAGGACGGCGGGCAAGAACCACTCGTCGATCGCCACGACCGGTATCCGTGCGACCTCGAGGAGGTAGGAGCGGACGAGTGGCGAGGCAGCCAGCTCGCCGGCAAGCCCGGACCCGACGGGGCCCCTCGGGCCGGCGGTGCGCCCCCGGGGCACCCCCGTGACGATCAAACTCTCCTCGACGAGCACCCGCCCGATCGGGTCGTCGCCCGAGGCGAGCCGGCGGCACACCGCCCCCGGGAGCCGCCGGCAGGCGATGGACGACTCGGCGTAGGCGAAGGACCGCCCGCTGGTCCGCCCCTCGAGGAGGACGGCCCGGTCGGCCACCGCCTCTCCGGCCGGGAGCCCAAGCGGGTTGGCGGCCGGGACCCGGACCTGGTCGTGGCGCAGCTTGCGGGCGACGATCGGCTCGCCGGCCCCCGACTCGAGGAATTGGGTGACCGTACCCGAGGCCTCGAGGGCTCGGCGGAGCCGGGCGATCTCCCCCGTGATGGCCCAGTCCGCTCGGGGATCCTCGAGGTGGCCGGATGGATCGGTCACCTGACCCCAGTCGCCGGGGCGCCCGGGGACGCATCGTCGCCCCCAGATCGTCGCGCTTGGGCCGCGTGGACGCCCCGTAACGTGACCCCGTGGCACCGCCGATTATCGAGTACCGCCGGGTCCACGACTTCGCGACGTCCCCGTCGGAGCTGTGGACGGCCATCGGTCGGGTCGACGAGTTCGAACGCTGGTGGCCGTGGCTGGACCAGTTCCGCCTGGAGGGCGACGGGCTGGTGGCGGGATCGGTGCTCCACGGCGTGGTCTCCCCGCCGGTCCCCTACCGGATGCGCATCGAGGTCGAGCTGGTCCGCTGCATACCGGCGCGCGCCATCGACGCCGTCGTCCACGGCGACCTGCGGGGGGACGCCCGGCTGCGCCTGCGGCCCGGCGGCGGCGGGACCCAGGCGGAGGTGGCCTGGAGCGTCGAGATGATGCAGCGCCCGATGCGCCTTGCCAGCGTCTTTACCCGGCCGATCCTCCAGTGGGGTCATGACCGGGTGGTCGACATGACCGTGGCCGGGTTCAAACGCCAGCTCGCCGACGTGACGGGCACCGGGCCCCTCTCAGGTGAGCCGGGCCACGGCCAGGGCGGTGGCCAGGAGCACGACGGCCCATGACATCGCCTCGAGGGCCTGCTCGAGCGGAGCCAGCAGGGTGCGCTCGTCGAGGTTGACCACGCTCCCGTCGGCCAGGACGACCGTGCCCCCGACCACCCGGGCCCGCCGGCGCAGCATCCTGGCCGGCGTGCTCAGGCGACGCTGCGCCGCCGACAGCGCCACGGCAGCGACGGCGGCGAGCACCGCCGCCGGGGCCAGCCGGCCGGTCTGGGCAACATAGGCGGTGAGGACGGGGAAGGCCCCCCAGGCGACGGCGAAGCCGAGGTCCGTGTGGACCATCCCGCCGAACAGCTCGAAGTTGTAGGCGACCACCAGGAGCGGGCCGAGCACCAGGAACGGGACGAGGGCCCACCCGACCTCGACGGCACCGGCGACGCCCAGGGCCACCGCGCCGCCCAGCCCGACCACGCTCACCGCCACCAGGGCGGCCGCGGGGATCTGGGTGCCCAGGGGGCGGCCGTGGAGTTCGTCGAGGGCGTGGGCGGCGAGGCCCACGGCCAAAAAGAACGCCAGCACCGTGGCCACCAGGCGGGTGACGTTGACCACCGGGGCCAGGCACGCCCCGAGCACGACGTAGGACAGGTGCCAGGCGGTGTAGGGCGGGTGCAGCAGGGTCCACCAGTCCCGCCATCGCCCGGGCCCCGCCGCGTAGAAGGCGGGCCGTGCACCGGCCCCCTCGGCGGTCGCCCGCTGCCGTCGCTCAGCCACCGGCCCGCCGTCCCCAGAGCACCAGGCCCCCGCCGAGGCTCATCACCCGGACCCCCACGTCGTCGAACCCGGCCCGGCGCCAGGCCTCGACCGTCCAGTCCAGCGGGTACCTGCGGTAGTGGGCCGTGATGTTGGGGCCGAGGAAGCGGCCGACCCGGGCCCACTCGCGCCCCCCGGTGACCCACCCGCCGGCCGGGAGGGCGGTGCGGGTGTAGAGCCACCACCACCAGCGCCAGAATCGGCTCGGGGGGACGAAGAACTCCAGGCTGGCCACCGCCCCGCCCGGTTTGACCACCCGGGCCAGCTCGCGCAGCGTGGCCTGGGGGTCCTCGACGTAGCGCAGCAGGTAGGTGAAGGTGAGGGCGTCGAAGGACCGGTCGGCGAAGGGGAGCTGCTCGGCCCGGCCGGCCACCAGCGCCACCCGGCCGGCCATTCCGGCCGCTCCCACGTTTTGCTGGCCCTGGCGGAGCATCTGCTCGGTCAGGTCCACCCCGACGACCTGGGCCGGGGTCCGGTCGGCCAGCTGAAGGGCCACCCCGGCCGTGCCCGAGGCGACGTCGAGGACGAGGCCCGGACGGGTCGGGACGATGTGGTCGACCATCTCGCGCCGCCAGCGTCCGTTCTGGCCCATTGAGAGGATCTCCGCCAGCCGGTCGTAGCGCTCGGGCAGTGGGGTGAACAGCTGCTGGGCGAACCGGTTCCGGTCGCCGGCGATCTTCACGCTCATGGCCCCTCCCCGGGGTGCGATGATCTCACCGTACCCCGAGGACCCGGGAGGAGCCGCGTGGGCGCGACCCGCTTCGACGCACTGGTCGTGGGCGCCGGTCCCGCCGGCAGCATCGCCGCCCTGGTGCTCGCCCGGGGTGGGGCGAAGGTGGCCCTTCTCGACAAGGCGGCCTTCCCCCGCGACAAGGCCTGCGGCGACCTCGTCGGTCCCCGGGGCCTGCAATTGCTGGGCGAACTCGGCGTCGGGTTGCCCATCTCCCTCGACGTCGGCGACATGGACGTGGTCGGGCCGACCGGCCGTCGGGTCCGCCTGCCATGCTTCGAGGGTCTCACCTACCCCGGGCACGCCACGGCGGTGACCCGCACGGCGTTCGACGCCGCCCTGCGCGACGCCGCCCTGGCGGCCGGCGCTGTCGGGATCGAGGGCAGGGCCGGCGAGGCGCTCGGGGGCGACGGGCGGCTCGACGGCTTCGCCACCGACGGCGGGCACCGGGTGCGGGCCGACTTCGTCATCGGAGCCGACGGGGCCACCAGCGCCGTGGCGGCGGCCGCCGGGCTGGTCGACGGCGACCGGGTGCTGTGGGGCTTCGCCGTGCGGACGTACGTCGACCAGGAGGTCGAGGTGCCGACGATCGTGGTGTGGGAGCGATCGAGATGGCGAGCCTTTCCCGGCTACGGCTGGATCTTTCCCGGACCCGGCGGTCGGGCCAACGTGGGGATCGGCATCGGGACCCGCGCCGACCGTTCGGCCGGGGCGGGGGCGGTCCGGGCCCTCCCGGACTTCCTCTCCCATCTGGGCCGTCTCGGGCTGCTCGACCGCCCGGTGGCCCGCGCCGCGGGCCGTCCCCTCGGCGGCTGGCTCAAGCTGGGCATGGTGGGCACGGCGCCGGCGGCCGGTCGGGTGCTCGTGGTGGGCGACGCCGCCGGGCTGGTGAACCCCCTCCAGGGCGAGGGCATCGCCCAGGCCATGGGCTCAGGCCGGGCGGCGGCCGAGGCGGTGCTCGGCGGGGGCGACGCCTCGGCCCGCTACCGCCGGGCGCTGGCCAGCGCCCACCTCCCGTACCAGCGGATCACCGCCGCCACCCACGCCCACCTGGTGGCCAGGCCACGGGTCGTGGCGGCCGTCGGCCGGGTCCTCACGGCGCCGCTGGTCGCCCCGGCTCTCGCCGGGGGCTGGGCGGTCTTTTGGAACGAGCTGTTGGAGGGGGCACCCGACGGCCCCGCCCGGCGGGTGGCCGCCCGGGCGACCCGTCTCGGCGCCGCCCTGACGGCCAGGACCGAGGTGGCCCGCTGGTTCGCCGCCACGGTGCCCGAGCGCAGCGACGCCGGCCGGGTCGGCCGCCTCGGGGTGTCCGGGGCGTGAAGGGTCAGTCGTCGCCCCCGTCGTCCCCGCCGTCGTCGCCCCCGTCGTCCCCGCCGTCGTCGCCCCCGTCGTCGTCGCCCCCGTCGTCGTCGCCGCCGTCGTCGCCCCCAGAGTCGTCGCTCGAGTCGTCGGGGGCGTCGAAACTGCCGTCGCTGCTGGCGTCGTCACCGGTGTCGCTCGGGTCCTCGGTCACCGTTCCGTCCCAGCTGTTGCCGTCGCTGTCGGTCCACGAGCCGTCCGACGAGTCGTCGGAGATGAGCGACTGATCCTGGTCCTGGAAGGTGCTGAGGTCGCCCTGGAAGGCGGACTGGTTGGTGAGGGGAACCGTGTTCAGGTACTGCGAGCTCGAGTAGTACGGCCAATAGGTGGCCTCCCACTGGGGAGGCATCAGGGTAGGGGTGCCCGCGGCGCCCCGGTTGGTGCACTCCTTGGGCGTGGCGATGTAGTAGCACTGGCCGGCCGGTCCAGCCGACGCCGGGACGACGGTGACCACGTTGGCCGAGGACCCACAAGCGCTGGTCACCAGGCCTGCGCCCAGGACGGCCCCGGCGAGCCACGAGGCCCGCAGGCCGGCGCCGACGACCCGCCAGCCCCTGCGAACGGTGGGCTTCGATCGGCCGGCTCTGCGGCGGCCGTCGGTCATCGGCGGCCCCGCGCGTCGTCCATGGCGGTGTCGCACAGCTTGACCAGCTTGACCGATGCGGCGATCCCCGCTCCGGCGATCACCGCGTAGGCCACCGAGAACAGGTCATCGGCGTAGGTCTGCCACAGCGCACTGTTGGACAGGTGGCTCGAGGTGGCGACCATGACGTCGCCGATCAGGTAGGCCACCGCACCGGCGAAGGCGAAGATGAACAGGAGCATGGCCCAGCGGCCGAGGCCCTTCAGGCGGCGGACCTGGATGCCCTCGGTGGGCAATTCCCCGTCCATCCCCCCCGCAGCGGCCGAGGTCCGCAGCCGCTCGGTCCAGTGCTCGGCCCGCCACCACACCATGGCCAGCGACACGAGGAGGAGGACGATCCCGGGGCCGTCGGAGTAGTTGGCCGCCACCTCGATGGCGTTGCCGATCACGTGGGTGTTCCCGGCCAGGCCGACCGGGGTCGTGAGCCCGTCGATCACGCCGGCGATCACCGAGCCCACGATCCGGAGCGACTCGGCGGCCAGGATGATGGCCGCCAGGATCTCGAGGAACTCCCAGGACGCCCCCGACGGGCCGCGGCCGGCCACGTCGGCCGAACCGGTGGCGGGAGCCGGGGCCGCCTCGGCACCGGCCGGCACCCCCCCGACGGGGGCGCCGGTCGCCCCTCCGATCCCCGCTCCTGGCGCCTGATCCGTCGTCTGCTCGGTGTCGACCATGGGGGCGAAGCGTACCGGAACGGGGGCTGCCGATCCGTGTCCGCGGCCGGCCGGCCGGGTTAGGGTCGGGCGTGCACAGCCTCGACGAGATGGTCGGTCAGAAGCTCCTCGTCCACGTCCTCTATATGGTGGGCGGCGTCGAGCAGAGCCGGTTGGAGTTCATGGGCAACGTGACCGCGGTCTCCCCGATGGTCACCGTCGAGCGACCGGGCGACAAGCCGTTCAGCCTCCCGCCGGACCTCAACGCCTACGGGACGGCGGCCCCCGGGGCCTACACCCTGGCCTCGGGTGAGGTCGCCATGAACCCCCGCTACGAAACGACCTGGCGGATCAGGCCACCGCGTGTCGGGGCCCGACCGATCCCCACCGATGGCTTCCATCTGGGGAGCCCCCCGCGTGCGCCGGCGCCGGACCAACCCCCCACCGACGGGGCGGGCTGGGGTCGGCCGACCCCGCCGGGCTGACGCGACCCATCGACGTCGGGGGCGCCCGGGAGTACACTTGGACCAGCGGGGCGGTAACCGTGGCGGAGGGGGGCTTGTGCCATGGCTATCGAACGAGGACGCCTGGTCCGGACGAAGCGCTTCGCGCCGTCGGGTACCGTCGAGGAGACCCCGGAGCGCCCACCCCCCGACAGCCCCCAGGCCATGGTCGAAGAGGTGCTGTCGGCGCTGTCGGTGAGCGACCCTGCCCGCCGGGCTGAGCCGGCGAAGCGGACCAGGCGGGCCGGCCCGGTCGTGGACGCCGAGGCGGCCGAGGCGGCCGGAACGGAGCCGGGGCCCACCGACGAGGCGGTCGACACGACGGCCGGGCATTCGGCCGCCGCTCAACCCGCGGTGCCGGTGCCGGCGCCCCCGACGACGCCCGACCCCGGGGTGGTGTCGGGCCGGTCACCGGGTGCACCGGGTGGGCCGGTCACCGGCGGGCCCGAGCGGCCGGGTCCGGGCGCCGGGGAAGGCACCGGCGCAGCGTCGGCGCTCCCGGTCCCGGCGGCGGCCGAGTGGCGGGTCTCGACGGCCCCGCTCCCCCAGCCCGCCCCCCGGGTGCCGGTGCCGGCCCCCGCCCCCCAGGTGGTGGTCCAGCGGGTGATCGTGCCGGTGCCGGTGGCGGCCGAGGACGCCGCCCCGAGCACCCAGGGCATCTGGCTGGTCATCTTGGTGCTGGCGGTCATCTTGGTGCTCGCCGCGGTCGCCCTCGAGATCGTCTACCTGACGCCGCTCGTGCACCACACCAACGGGGGCCGAAGTCTCGGGCTCCTCGTCGGGCTCTTCGGCCCCTGACCGACCGGCGGGACCGACCCGGCGACAGGCCGGCCGGCGTTCAGTCGGCGCCCAAGATGATCGTGCTGGCCGCAGAGAACCAGCCGCTGGTGCCGTTCACGCAGGCCAGCTTGGCCCCCGGGACCTGGCGCTCGCCGAGTTCGCCTCGCAGCTGGCGCACCGCTTCGATCATGAGGAAGATCCCCCGCATGCCCGGCTGGCAGGCCGACAGGCCCCCACCGTCGGTGTTGGTCGGCAGGGCGCCCCCTACCCGGAGCTTGCCGTCCTCGACGAAGGGCCCGCCCTCGCCCTTCTTGCAGAAACCCAGTCCCTCGAGGGTCAGCAGCACCATCGGGGTGAACGCGTCGTAGAACTGGCACGTGTCGATGTCGGCCGGGGTCACGCCGGCCCGGCCGAAGGCCAGGGCACCCGAACGCACGCAGGGGGACTCGGTGAAGTCCTTCCACTCGCTCATGGTGGTGTGCGAGGCCGCTTCGCCGGTGCCGAGCACCCAGACCGGGGCCTTGGCGCAGTCCCGGGCCCGCTCCTCGCTGGTGAGCACGATCGAGCCGCCGCCGTCGGAGCGGATGCAGCAGTGCAGCTTGGTCAATGGGTCCCACGTCATCGTCGACGACAGGACGTCGTCGATGGTGATCGGATCCCGGTAGTAGGCCTGGTCGTTGAAGCCGGCGTTGTAGCGGGTGGAGACGGCGATCTCGGCCAGCTGTTCGATGGTCGTGCCGAACTCGTGCATGTGGCGGCGGGCGGCCATGGCGTAGCGGGAGCCGACCGGGTGCCCGAAGGGGGCGTCGAACTGGATCGGGCCCCTGGTGCCGAAGCTGAGGTTGGCCATCCGCAGCCGCTTCTTGAGGTCGGCCCGCTGGGTGGAGGCGTACGAGAGGACGACCACCTCGACCAGGCCCTGGGCGATCGCCGCCGCCGCGTGCTCGGTCATGAACTCCCAGACGCTGCCGCCGTGACCGGTCGAGTCGACCCAGTTGGGCCGCAGGCCCAGGTACTCGGCCAGCTCCACCGGCGGCAGGGCCCCGGTGCCGTGGGACATGAACCCGTCGACCTCGGACTTGTCGATGCCGGCGTCGGCTAGGGCCCTGGTCGTGCCCTGGTAGTGCAACTCGAAGGCCGTCTTGTCGTCGACCCGGCCGACGTCGGACCAGGCCGCGCCGACCACTGCCACCTTGCGGTTCGCCATTCGTCTCCTCGTGCCTTCGTGATGGGCTCAGTGATGGGCTCAGTGGTGCGGCTCAGCCGCCGCCCATCTTGAGGCCCGGGTGCCGCGAATGGAACACCCGGGCGTTCACTTCGGGCCCGATGGTGGACGGGTCCCACTTCTCCTCGCCCTTGGGGTTGTCGATGCTGACCCCGATCTGCCAGGGCTGGTAGTGGGCGATGCTGGCCCCCACGGCTCGGAAGACCTGACCGGTGACGTGCGACGCCTCGTCGGACGCCAACCAGGCCACCATGGGCGCCGAGTTCTGGGGGTTGAGCCGGCTGAACTCGCTGTACTCCTCGGGCTCTTTGAGCTCCATGTCCTTGATCACCCCGCCGGTCAGCCGGGTCACGCCCCCGGGGGCCACCGCGTTCGCCCGGACCCCGTAGCGCGAGCCCTCGAGACTGGTGATGATGGTCAGCGCGGCGATGGCGGCCTTGGCCGAGCCGTAATTCGCCTGTCCGACGTTGCCCTGGAGCCCGGCCGACGAGACGGTGTTCACGACGGCCGCCCGGATCGTCTCACCCGCCTTGGTGCGCTCCCGCCAGCGGGCACACGCGTGGTGGGTGGTGGCGAAGGTGCCCTTCAGGTGGACCCGGATGACCGAGTCGAAGTCCTCCTCGGACATGGACACGATCATCTTGTCCCTGATGATCCCGGCGTTGTTGACCAAGATGTCGTGGCCCCCGAAGGCCTCGTAGGCGCTGGCGACCAGGCTGGCGGCCCCGTCCCAGCTCGAGACGTCGTCGTAGTTGGCAACCGCCTGGCCGCCGCGCGACGTGATCACGTCCACGGTGCCGTCGGCCGCCCGCTTGTCCGAACCCTCGCCGCTGGCCGTCCCGCCCAGGTCGTTCACGACCACCTTGGCGCCCTCGGACGCGAGCTCGAGCGCCTCGCCCCGGCCGATGCCGTGACCGGCGCCGGTGACGATCGCGACCTTGCCTTCGAGAATGCCCATTCGCCCCCCTAGGGATCGACACTGACACGGATGTCAGATACGGTAACGGGCGCCGACCGGCCCCACAATTCGGGGTCCGGCGGCCACCCATCGGTGCCGCGAGCAGCGGCGGGGGGTGCCGACCGGGCGCCACGCGCACCGGCCACCTGGCCCTTGAAGGAGGACATGGCAGTGAGCTCGGGGGACGGCCGCGGGGGCCGCAGAGGGGCGGGGCCACGCGCCGCCAAGGGCACCGGCGCCACCGGCTCGGCCAGGACGGCGACCAAGTCCCCGACCGGTCGGGCGGCCTCGACCCGAAAGGGGGTGGTGACCGAGCGCGCGGTGCGCCGGGCGACCCCGGCCGCCGGGCGCACCCAGGGCAAGGCCCTCGACGTGATGGGCCTGCCGATCGCCCTGCGGGCCGTCGACCTCGACACCTTCTTCCACCCGGGCTCGGTGTGCGTGGTCGGCGCGTCGGACTCGAACGCCAAGCCCAACACGGCCCTGACCCAGAAGATCACCGCCTGGGCCGAGGCCCGGGGGGCCTCCATCTCCTATGTGAACCCCAACCGGCCGACCGTGGCCGGCCGGCCCTGCGCCACCTCGATCACCGAGATCGCCGAGCCAATCGACATGGTCGCCATCTTGGTCGGCGACCCGGTTCCCATCGTCCGCGACGCCATCGCGGCCAAGGCGAAGTTCGCCATCGTCTTCGCCGCCGGGTTCTCCGAGGTGGGCAAGGCGGGCGAGCGGATGCAGGCCGAGCTCGAGGACCTCATCGCGTCGAGCGACCTCCACGTGCTCGGGCCGAACACCAACCTGAACGCCTTCGAGCAGTTCCGCGACGACCTCCCCGGCCGGGCCATCGCCCTGGTGACCCAGAGCGGGCACCAGGGTCGCCCGGTCTTCCAGGGCCAAGAGGTGGGGATCCGGCTGTCGCACTGGGCGCCGGTGGGCAACGAGGCCGACCTCGAGATCGCCGACTTCGTCGGCTACTTCTCCGGCCTCCCCGACACCGGCGCCGTGGCCTGCTACGTGGAAGGCTTCAAGAACGGGCGCACCCTCCAGCTGGCCGCCGACCTGGCCGCACGCCGCAAGGTGCCGGTGGTGGCGGTCAAGGTCGGGCGGACCAGCGAGGGCACCTCGATGGCCAAGGCCCACACCGGGCACCTCACCGGTTCGGACGCCGTCATCTCGGCTGTCTTCCGCCAGTTCGGGGTGACCCGGGTGGACGGGCTCGACCAGCTCTTGGAGGTGGCGGCCACCCTGGCCCGGACGAACCCCCCCTCGGCCGAGGCGCTCCGCCGGCTGCGCCGGGGCGCTGGTGGCCGGGTCTGCGTGTACTCGATCTCGGGCGGCACCGGCGCCCACATGGCCGACCTGGTGGCGGCGGCCGGCCTGGAATTGCCCCCGCTGACCAAGGCGACCCAGACCCAGCTCCACGAGTGGATCCCCCCGTATCTTCGGGTCTCCAACCCTGTCGACAACGGGGGGCCTCCGGTGCGCGACTGGCGCGGGCCCAAGATCATCGAGGCCATCTGCGAGGATCCCAACGTCGACCTCATCTTGTGCCCGATCACCGGGGCCCTGCCCTCGATGGCCGACAAGCTCACCCGTGACCTGGTCCACGCCGCCTCCAAGACCGACAAGCCCCTGCTCGTCGTCTGGGGTTCGCCGGTGGGCGACGAGGACGCCTACCGCCAGACCCTCCTCGGCAGTGCCGTGCCCACCTTCCGCACCTTCACCAACGCCGTGATGGCCACCAAGGCGTACTTCGACCACCACCGCTTCGCCAGCTCGTACAAGTCGCCGTTCATCCGACCGGTGCTCAAGCCCTCGGAGGCCGCCGCCAAGGCGGCCAGGGTGCTCGCCCCCAAGGGCCGCGAACGGGCCGCCGGGTCGACGCTCTCGGAGCAGGACTCAAAAGCCCTGCTCGCCGCCTACGGCATCGACGTGCCCAAGGAGCGAGTCGCCGAGACGGCCAAGGACGCCGTCAAGGCGGCCCGGCGCATCGGCTACCCGGTGGTCATGAAGGTGGCCTCGGCGGACATCCCCCACAAGTCCGATCTCGGCCTGGTGGAGGTCGGCGTGCGCTCCGACGACGAGGTGCGCGACGTTTTCCGCCGGTTCACGAGGCGGGTGGCCAAGGCTGCGCCCAAGGCCCGGGTTGACGGGGTGCTTGTGGCCGAGCAGGCCCAGGGCGTCGAGACGGTGGTGGGCATCGCCCAGGACCAGCTCTTCGGCCCGGTGGTGATGTTCGGGATCGGCGGTGTGTTCATCGAGATCCTCAAGGACGTGACCTTCCGCGTCCCGCCCTTCTCCTCGGACCAGGCGGCCCAGATGCTCGACGAGCTGGCCGGCGCGGCCGTCCTGGCCGGGACCCGGGGGATCCCGGCGGCCGACCGGAGGGCTCTGGTCGACGTGATCATGAAGGTCCAGCGCATGGCGGTGGACATGTCGGGGCAGGTGGCCGAACTCGACATCAACCCGCTGCTGGCCGGCCCGTCGGGTGCGGTGGCGGCCGACGCACTGGTCGTGCTGGCATAGGCGGCGCCGTCCGGCCCGGGCGGGAGAACGGCGCCGGACAATCCCGTCCGGCGCATCGACGAGAGGATCGGTTGAGCACATGAGCGAGTCCAACGGCGTCGGCGAGGACGTGGTCCGCCGCATCGAAGACGGGGTCGCCTGGATCGTCCTCAACCGACCCGACGCCGCCAACGCCATGACGGCGGCGATGCGCAACCAGATCTCGGACTGGCTCGAGGAGGCCTCGGCGGACCTGGCCGTCCGGGTGGTGGTCATCACCGCGGCCGGGGACCGGGCCTTCTGCACCGGTGCCGACCTGCGGGGCGGTCGCGGCCCCGCCCTGCCCCGGCCGGCCGGCGCCCCGGACAACGCCATGGGTGACGGGGCCCGGGTGATCCGGACCGGGTGGCAGCGCCTGGTCAACGCCGTGCTCGACTGCGAGAAGCCGGTCATCGCCGGGGTGAACGGGACGGCGGCCGGCGGTGGGATGCACCTGGCCCTGGCCTGTGACCTCGTGATTGCGGCCGAGGAGTCCAAGTTCATCGAGGTCTTCGTCCGGCGGGGCATCGCCCCCGACGCCGGCGGGGCGTGGCTGCTCACCAGGCTGGTCGGGATCCAAAAGGCCAAGGAGCTCTTCTTCCTCGGTGACGACGTCCCGGCGGCCGAGGCCCACCGGATCGGGCTGGTCAACCGGATCGTGCCCCGGGCCGAGCTGGAGGCCACCCTGACCGAGATGGCCGAGCGCCTGGCCAAGAGCCCGACCAAGGCCATCAGCATCGCCAAATGGCTGACCAACCGGGCCCTTGACGTCGACCGGGCCACCTCGATGTACGACGAGTCCTTCGGCCAGGAGCTGGTCACCCACACCGAGGACTCCCGCGAGGGCATCGCCAGTTTCGTGGAGCGCCGCCCGGCCGAGTTCAAGGGCTGGTAACTGCACACCGGTGCCGCCGACCCCGTAGGCTCGGGACCATGGCCGAAAAGTCGAAGCAGAGCAGCGAGTCGAAGAAGCCGGGCCGGTCCCTGAAGGAAAAGCGCGCCGCCAAGCACGAGAAGCAGGCGGCGCAGGCGAAGGTCCGAAAGGGCTGGGAGAAGTAGCCCGTCGGCGGCTCCGCGCCGCCGATCCCAGAACCCAGGCCGGCGGCTCCGCGCCGCCGACCGGCGCGACACTTCGGGGGCGGGGAGCCCGCACCGCCCACAGCAGCGGGGTCAGGGACGGACGGTCGTGGTGGTCGGTCCTGCGCCCGGGACCGTCGTCGTGGTGGTCGTCGTGGTGGTGGAGCTCGTCGACGTCGTCGTGCTCGACGGCCCGCTCGTGGTCGACGTCGCCGTGGATGCGGCCGGCGCCGTGGTCGTGGTGGTGGTGGTCGAGGTCGTCGCCGACGAACTGGTCGTCGTGGTCGCCGGTACCGTCGTGGTGGGGCCCGGGTTGGTGAACAGCGAGGTGCCGGTGGCGTGGGGGTTGACCCCGAAGAGCGCCGAGAGCGGCTTGCCGATGGCCAGCTCGACGCAGGTGACGATGATCAGCGAGAGGACGAAGACCCCGGCGACCGACCCGGCCAGCACCGGCCACCGGAACCGCGGGGTCCTCTCATCGGGCACACCCCGAGACCTCGGGGGCGGGCCAGCCGGTGCAGTCGGGGTGCCCGGGACCCCGCGGGCCACCGGCACTGGGGTCACCGGCTCGGTCGCCGCCACCGGAACCCGGGCACCGTCGCCGGCGCCATGCTCGTCGTCGGGCCCGGTGACCTGTTCCACCGCGGTCGTCGGTGCCCCGGCCTCCTCGCGGCTCACCGCACCTACCGGTTCGGTCTGGCCGAACTGGCGCAGGAACGTCGGGGCGTTGGGGTTCTCGATCACCGCGTGACGCACGGCCCGGTGGGTCTTGTCGAGCGAGGTGGCGAAGATGGCGGTTCCCGACGTGGCGACGATGCTGCCGATGGCCACGCCGGCGATGGTCCCCTTCACGCCAAAGAACGAGGCGATGACCGCGGCGAGCACCGCCCCGGCGGCGGACGCGATGATCTGTTTGAAGTTGAGCCTCATGGGTGCACCGTGACCTGGGCCGACCCCGGTGGGGCGGCGCACCAGGCAGGACGACCCGGCCAGGATACCCCGACACCTGCGATTCGGACCCCGGGCCGGCGCCGGCAAGGACTCGGCACCCCGCCGGCCGGGCGGGCCGACGAGTCAGGCTCGGTTCACGACCCGATGAGCGGGATCCGCAGGCTCCCTTGGCGCTCGGGCACCGGACGGGGCCGTCGCTGCCATGTGTCGAAGCAGCTCTCCGAGCAGAACCAGGTCTCCGCGCCCACGGCGTCGCGCTCGACGATCTCGGCCACGGCCCGGGTCAGGGGAATCCCGCACACCGGGTCGGGCTCGGCCGGGCCCTCCAGGGGGCGCAGGCCGAGGTGGGCGACTGGGATCGGGTTCTCGAGCCCGCGGACGGGAGTCTCTTCGACCGAGAGCACCGTGCCCCACTTGGGCAGATGCTCGGTGACCGGCGGGACGGCGAGGACCTGTCCCCCGCGGGCCAGGTCGCACAGCCTCGCGGCCACGTTGACCGAGTGGCCGATGTAGTCGTCCCCCTCCAGCAAGATCACGTCGCCGCCCGAGACGCCGCACCGGATCGAGGTGGGCGCGTCACCGAAAGCGACGGCACACTGCATCTCCAAGGTGGCGGCGAGCACCGGTGACGCCTCGACGTTGACCAGCATGGCCCCGTCGCCCAGCCACTTGGCGATCCGGACTCCCCGGCGCGAGCAGATGTCGCGGACCGCCGCCCTGAACGCGCTGAGGACGCTGACGGCCCGCTCGTCGCCCTGCGCCTCGGTGAGGGCGCTGAAGCCCGAGAGGTCGATGAACGCGAAGTTCCGGTGGACCCGCACCCCACGATGCTCGCGCGCCGCCGGGTGTCCCGGGTGACACCCGGACCCCGAGGGCCGCTCCGCCGCCGACCGGGCAGAAACCCCGGGGCCGGGCCGGTAGAAAGGGGTCGTGGACGTCACCGGGCAGACTCGGCGCTACTGGGACGACGACGCGCCGACCTACGACCGCTCCCCCCGGCACCGCCCGACCGACCCGCTGGTGCGGGCGGCCTGGCTGGCCGCGGTGGCCCGCCTGTTGCCCGACCCGCCGGCCCGGGTGCTCGATTGTGGTGCCGGCACCGGGTTCGTGTCCCTGATGGCCGCCCGCCTGGGCCACCGGGTGACCGCTCTCGACCTGTCGCCGGGCATGCTCGCCCAGCTCCGGCGGGCGGCCGAGCATGACGGCGTCGAGGTCGAGGCGGTTGAGGGCCTGGCCGAAGACCCACCGGGGCCCTTCGACGTCGTGATCGAGCGCCATCTGGTCTGGACCCTGCCCGACCCTGGTGCGGCCCTGCGCGCCTGGCGGGCGGCGGCGCCGGTCGGGCGCCTGGTCCTGCTCGAAAGCCTCTGGGGGGACGGCGGACCGGCCGGGCGGCTCCGAGCCGCCGGGCGCCGGGCCCTGCGGCTCCGGCGCGGGCTCGAGCCAGAGCACCACGCCCCCTACCCGGCCGAGCTGCGGGCGGCCCTGCCGCTCGGGTCCGGGACCCCGCCCGACAGGCTCCTGGCCGCCGTCACCGGGGCCGGGTGGCCAAACCCGCGGGTGGAGCGGCTGCGCGACGTGGAGTGGGCCGAAGGGCGCGCCCTCGGCCCGCTCGAGCGCCTGGCCGGGGTCTCCCCCCGCTTCGCCGTGGTGGCGGGGTGAACACCTGAATCAGTTCTTCGGGCGACGGCCCCAGACCGAAAGCATCAAAGGTCCCAGGATCGTCAGGTTGCTCTCACGCAATTGTTCGCGACATCCGTCGGCCTGCGCTGACGTAATGACTGAAGCCCCGACCAGTTGCGGGAGCACGCGATCGACCATGATGAACCACCACTCGCCAGACGGCTGACCGGCATACATCAGCCCGGTCGCTCCTTCCACGGTCAGATCCTCGAAGCCCGCCCGGGTGAAGCACTCGACCAGTCGGGTCCCGAAGTTTGGGTCACGCCATGGGGTCAAAGTGTCGGATGCCAGAAGCCGGTGCACAGTGCCATAGGGTTCTGGCAGCGGTTGTTCGGTGAAGGCGCGCATGTCGGAGTCCTCGACAAAGAGGCTCCCCCCGGGCCTGGTGGTCGCGGCCAAACGGCAGAACACATCATCGCGTTCAGGAATGTGCTGGAGGACCGCCCGGGTGTGCACGAAGTCGAAGTGTCCGTCAGGCAGCTCGTCTCTTGCGAGGTCGAGCTCGCGGACTTCCACATTGGGGGGCATCTCAGGGTGGAAGCGAAGGTCTTTGTCGATCGACCACACCCGTCCGGCTGAGCCGACCCGTTCGGCCAGGCCCCGACTGACGGTCCCTGATCCTGCCCCGGCTTCGAGACAGATCGAGCCTTCGGTCACGCCAATACGGTCAATGACCCGAAACGTCCTAGGGTCAAGAGTTGAAGACAGAGCAGCGAGGCGCTGCTCCTCGGACCGAACCCCGTCGTCAGGTGTGCGGTATTCGTCGAACGTCATCGGTGCACACAATAGAGGGACCGCCCAGCAGACGACCTTTCGACTCCGTGGTCGCAATCGGGCCCTGCTCTTCGTGTTTCAAGGACTTCCTGTGGGGTCTCCCAAGGTCTTCTCGAGTCACTTGCCCCTTTGGTTGGGCAGGCCTCGTAGGTAGGATCGTCAGCGGGAATCCTGGTTCAGCGCACCCGGCAGGCGCCGTCGATGTCGAACACCCGGTTGAACCGGCCGAGAGCGAGCCAAGAGCCGACGCACAGGGCCAGGTCGACCAGCTCGTCGTCGGAGAAGTGGGCGTGGAGCCGGCTCCAGAGCTCGTCGTCCATGCCCAGGTGGTCGGTGGCGTAGCGGGAGGCGAATTCTACGGCCAGACGTTCCCGGGCCGTCGCCCCCGCCCAATCACCGTTCGGCGCCACCTGCTCGTAGAAGTCCTCGGGGACGGCGCCGGGGTCCTCGGAGCGCCCGGGCACGTCACGGGCGGTGCGGAAGTCCTGGCACAAGGTGCAGTCGTTGATCCGGGCGACCGTGATCCGGGCCGCCTCGAACTCGCGCAGGCCGAGCGAGGAACGCTCGTAGACCGCCGAGCTGTAACCGGCGGCGGCCGCGGTCAGCGGTGGGGCCAGCTCTCCCCAGACGTAGAGGAGCGGGTCTTTGCCCGCCGGGACATCGATTCGGGGCATCGGGCCACCTCGCTTCTCGGACGCCGACCCCAGCGTAGGCCGGGGAGACTCAGCCCCCCAGGAGTTCGGGATGGAGCGCCTCGACCATCCGGCGCATCCCGTCACGCCAGGCGACGGTGGTGGGCCCGGCCAGCGCGCGTCGCCGGTTGGTGTCGATCTCGACGCTGTCGATCGTCCGGTCCGTCGGGGCGAAGGTGGCGTCCAGGCCGGTGAGCCCGGCCAGGTAGGTGCACCATTCCTCGATGCTGACCGCCTCGTCGCCCCCCCAGTTGACGACGGTCGCCGGGACGCCGGCGCCGGCCAGGAGCCCGGGCACGCTGGCGGCGACGTCGTCGTGGTGGATGGGGTTGTAGGTACTGGGGGCGTCGATGTGGACGGGGATCGCCGAGCCGTTGACGAGCATCTCGAGATGCACCCCGGGCCACCCGCCGCCGTCCCCGTAGGGAACAGAGAGCCGGGCGATCGTCGTCGCCAACCCGAAGCGCCGGGCTCCCCAGCGGGCGGCTCCCTCGGCGGCGATCTTGCAGATGCTGTAGGTCCGGAGGAACGGCCACACCCCGTGGTTGTCCCCCAGTTGGTCCTCTTCGACGAAGACCCGGTGACCCAAGGGTCGGTACACCGCCGTCGTCGAGCAATGGAGGAAGGCCCGGGCCCCCCGGTGGTGCTCCATCAGCCAGGCCACACCCCCGGCGTTGGCGTCGAGGTCGGTCATCCAGTCGTTGGTCTTGGAGACGGCGAAATTCAAGACGTAGTCGGCGTCGGCCGGCAGCCCGGCCACGTCGCCGTCGGCCAGGTCGATCCGCACGCAGCGCACCCCGACCTCCTCTAGGCTGGCCCGGGCGCCCTGGTCGGTGAAACGGGCGCCGCCGTAGACCTCGTTGGCCGCCGCCAACGACGCGGCCAGCGGGGCGGCGACCTGACCGGTCACCCCGGTGACGACGATCTTGGCCCCCTCGAGCGGCTCGTGGCTCACCCGGCGCTCCCCTGTTCGCTCACCGCCCGCGCGGTCTGGTCGGCCGATGCTACCGGGCGTGCGGTGTGCTACAGCTAACGCACGATGCGGCGACGCTCCCGACCCTCCAACCGCTACGAGCTGTTCACCTGCGCCTGGAAGGGCCACGCCCTGGTCGGAGTGGGCGCCGCCACCGTCGTGGCCGACGACGCCGTCGTGGTCCGCGAGCTCGGGGGCCTCCGGTGGCACCGCTGCATCCGCTGCGACGACTGGGTGCCGATCGAGCTGAGCGTGCCGCCCGTCCTCGACGCCGTCCCCCCGAGGGACCAGATCGAGGTCCCCCTGCGCGGACCGGCTCTGCGCGACCGCTACGTCCTGCGGTTGATCGCCATCGACCGCACGATCCACGTGATCGTGCTGACGGCACTGGCCCTGGTCATCTTCTTGTTCCTCGGCCACCGCCACGCGCTCCAGGACGACTACGACCGCATCATGAGCGCGCTGACCGGCGGGCCGGGGAACCCCAACGGCCTCCACGGCTTCTTGGGACACTTCCGCCACTGGTTCTTCGCCGACCCGGCCCACCTCTACGAGATCGGCTTCGCCGCCATTGCCTACGCGGCGCTCGAGGCCACCGAGGCGGTGGGGCTGTGGTACGCCAAGCGCTGGGCCGAGTACCTCACCTTCCTCGCCACCATCGTCTTCATCCCCCTCGAGATCGACGAGCTGACCCGGTCCATCACCACCCTCAAGGTGCTGACCCTGGTGATCAACGTGGCCATCGCCCTCTACCTGCTGGTGGCCAAGCGCCTCTTCGGTCTGCGGGGTGGGCACCGGGCCGTCATCGCCCAACGGGCCGAGCTGGGGGGATGGGCGGCCGTCGAGAGAAACACCGTCGCGCCTCCCCGGTCGTCGCCCCCTAGTTCGCCGGCGGCGTGGGCCAGACGGCCCGCTGGCCGCCAGGGATTCGACAGGTTGGGGGGGTAGTTTGCCCTTCGACGTGGTCGGCACGGGCCGGTCCGGGTCGTCGAGGGGGAAGGTCAGCACGTGCAACAGATCCAAGAGATCCAACGGGTCGGCGGCCTCCACCGCGCCGGGGCGGCGCGGTGGCGGGCGGGCCGACCCACCCGGGTGGGTCGCCTGGCAGTGGGTGGCGCCGTCGCCGGGGCCCTGGCCTTTGGGGCCGCAGGGGCCGCAGGCGCCGCCGGCGCGGCCACCACCACGACGACGACGCCGGGGCACGGTGGCTTCGGGCACCGTGGCTTCGCCGGTGGCCCCGGAGGGTTCGGCGGGGGCGGCGGCGGATTCGGGGCCGCCGGTGGGTTCGCCCCTGGGGGCGGCGCCTTCGGCTCCTCGTTGGCCACCCCTCCGGCCGTCGGGGGCCAGAGCGTCACCGCGGTCGGCGACGGCTCTCTGAGCGTGTCGGGGACCGGCGGGACGACCCGCATGTTCGACACGACCTCGTCCACCACCTACACGATCGACGGGACCCCGGCCAGCGCGTCGGCGGTGTCCGTCGGCTCCAAGGTCACCGTCCGGACGGCGCCCGGCCCGCGGAGCTTCCCCGGCAACTCGGGGACGTCCACGACGACCACGACACCGGTGACCCCGACGGCCACCGCGGTCAACGTCGTCCTGCCCGAGCTGACCGGAACGGTGAGCGCGCTGGGCAGCGGCTCGATCACCCTGACCGACTCACAGGGCTTCTGGCGGACGGCCAAGATCTCGGGCCCGGTCACCTACCTCCAATCCGGGGAACCCGCCACCTCGTCCGGCGTCGTCGTGGGCTCACAGGTGACGGCCATCGGCACCATTGACGCCAACCACACCGACCTCGACGCCAGCATTGTCGACGTAATCCTTCCGGTCGTGACCGGCAAGGTCACCGCCGTCTCGGGGTCGACCATCACCCTCCAGCCCTACACCGGGTCGGCCACCACCACCGTCGACACGACCTCGGGCACGGTCTTCGTCAACGGTGGCAGCCCCAACGCCGGTCCCGGCTCGCTCGGTGCGCTGAAGGCGGGTGACGTCATCTCGGCCAGCGGGACGAAGGCGGCGGACGGCACCGTCACGGCCGTCAAGGTGACGCTGTTCGGCGCACCGGGTTCGCCCGGCGGCTTCCCTGCTGCCCGCGGACCCGGCGGGGCGCCCGCCGGGACCTCTCCTTCGGCCCCCACTCCCGCCTCGTAACGGGCTGGCCGGCCCACCGGCGAGACGACCCCCGGGCGCGCCACCACGACCCCGGGTGTCGGACTGCACTCGGCCCCCGGGGGTTTCAGGTCATGAGGGGCAGATACTCCCCGAGCTCGCCGGTCGCCGCCGCCCTGCCGGTGGCCAACTCGATCCACGTGGTCGCCCCCAGCTCCTCGGCCCGGTCGACCAGGTGGGGCGCCCGCCGGGCCAGCAGCTGTCCCAACGCCGCGGCCGCGAGAGCCTCCGCCTCGGGGACGGGGGGGACCGGCTCGACGAGGTCCCCACCGTGCACGACGGCCTCCACGCACCTCGTCACCAGGTAGTCGACCAGCGAGATCGGACCCTGGAGGGTGACGATCGTCCCCTCCAGGCGGGCCGCCCGCAGGTCGGCGACGACGCCGGCCACCGCGCCCGCCAGGTCGAGCTCGCCCCGCCGAGCGGCTCGGGTGGCCGAGGCGTCGATGAGGTCACCGAGGGCCCCCGTGCCGGCCAGATTCGCCGCCACGTCGACCGAGGGCTGCCGGTCGGACTCGGTGGCCAGGAATCGGCCGAGCAGGATCGGCTGCAGACAGAGGTGGGCGACGACCTCTCGGTTGCGCCATCGTTCGACCCGGCTCGGACGGGAGAGGTCGAGACCCGGAACGGCCTCGGCCAGCCGGTGCCACTGGCCGAGCAACGCCTCGCGGACCCCAGGGCCGTCAACCGTCACCGGCTCATCGTGGCCTGCCGGGTCGCCGCTGTCACCTCCCGCCGGTAGCCGGCTCGGGTCACGAGGCCTCCCTGGCGGCCACTGTGGCGCGCACGCTGGTCTGGGGCACACTGGGGCGGTGCCCTCCGAAGTCCCCCCGCCCGCGCTGGCCGCGAACGCCGGGCGCTTCGCCGGCTTCGCCGGCCTCTACGACGACGTGCGCCCGAGCCCGCCGGTCGAGCTGGCCGAGGTGTTGACCCGCTACTGCGGCGAGCGCCGTCCGGCGGTGGTCGATCTCGGCAGCGGCACCGGCCTCTCCACCCGCTGGGCCAGCGGATGGGCCAGTTCGGTGACCGGGGTGGAGCCCAATGCCGACATGCGCGAAATCGCCGAACGACGGGTCCCGCACAACGCCCGCTTCGTCGGGGGGTTCGCCCATGACACCGGACTCGCCGAGGCCAGCGCGGACGTCGTCGTGGCCGTCCAGTCCCTGCACTGGATGGAGCCCGTCGACACCCTGGCCGAGGTGGCCCGGCTGCTGCGTCCGGGCGGGGTGTTCGCCGCCGTCGACTGCGACTGGCCGCCGACCGTCGCCTCGGCCCCGCTCGAGAGGACCTGGTCCGAGTGCCGCCGGGCGCTCCGGGTCCTCGAGGCCCGACTGGCCGACGGGCTGCGCGGCGCCGAACTCGAGGGACCCGTCCGGCCCGACGATCCCGCCGGACGCGCCGACTCGGGCCGCGACGCCCACCGGGAGCGCAGCCTGGCCGGCGGCGTCCGCAGCTGGTCGAAGGACGAGCACCTCGAGCGGATGCACGGCTCAGGCCACTTCGGTTGGTGCCACGAGCTGGCTCTGCACCGGGTCGAGGAGGGAGACGCCGCCCGGTTCGTGGGGTTGTTCCGCAGTCAGGGCGACTACCAGGTCCTCCGGGCGGCAGGGCTCGACGACGAGATCCTCGGGGTCACGCGACTGGCCGCACTGGCCGAACGGGCACTGCACGGAGGCCCCCGCCCGTGGTGGTTCACCTACCGGATCCGGATCGGGGTCGTCCCCGGGCCCGGACCAGGACCAGGCCCCACGGGCTGCTCGTGACCTGGGCCTCGGCCCTCAGGTGCCCCGGGTGCCGTCGATCCGCTCGCGCAGCAGGTCCGCGTGCCCGTTGTGGCGGGCGTACTCCTCAATCATGTGCACCATGATCCATCGGAGCGAGATGCCGCCGCCCCGGTCGACGTCGTCGAGCGAGCCGGCCGCCGCCACCACCGCCCGGGAGGCGTCGCACTCGGCGGCGAAGAGGGCGAGGTCGGCGGCCACCGTCGAGGGGTCCACGGCGTGGAAGTCGGCGTCGCGGTCCGACGCTCCGTAGTGCGGCGGGGCGTCGACGCCCAGGAACACCCGCTGGAACCAGTTGCGTTCGACCTCGGCCATGTGGCGGACCAGTCCCAGCAGGCTCAGCTCCGAGGGCGGGATCGAGCGCTCGACCAGCTGCTCGGGGGTCAACCCCTGGCACTTGACGAGCAGGGTGGCCCGGTGGAAGTCGAGCCAGGCGGCCAGCATCGTCGGTTCGTCGGCCACGAAGGGGACGGCCAGCCGGTCGTCGTGGGGCTCGCTCACGCCCGAGAGTCTGCCCCGGATCCGCCCGGTGGTGCCCCGGCCGTCCGACGGGCCGGGCCGCCGGTCGCCCGGCGAGGGCCACCCGAGCGTGGCGTCAGGGCCGGTAGGGTGAGCGCGATGGCAGCCCGGGCCTTCCAACCGGCGAACCTCGGACCGGTCTCCCTGCGGAACCGCATCGTGAAGGCGGCCACCTTCGAAGGGGTCATGCCCGGTGGCCAGGTCACCGACGACCTCGTCGACTTCCACCGGCGGGTGGGCGAGGGCGGGGTGGGGATGACGACCGTCGCCTACCTGGCGGTCTCCCCCGAAGGGCGGACCGACCGGCACTGCATCGTAATCCGACCAGAGGCGGTGGCCGGCCTCCGTCGGCTGACCGACGCCGTCCACGCCACCGGGGCCGCGGTGGCGGCCCAGATCGGCCACGCCGGCCCGGTGGCCAATGCCCGATCGAACCGGGCACCGGCCCTCGCCCCCACCCGGGCGGTGAGCCTGATGGGCACCGTGACCCACGGGGCCACCGAGGACGACATCGAACGCATCACCGCCGACTACCGGCGGGCCGCCGGCCTGGCCGTCGAGGCGGGGTTCGACAGCATCGAGGTCCACCTCGGCCACAACTACCTGCTCAGCGCGTTCATGAGTCCCAAGCTCAACCGGCGCCGCGACCGGTGGGGCGGCAGCCTCGAGAACCGGGCCCGCTTCGCCCGCCACGTCGTCCAGGCGGTGCGCCAGGAGGTCGGGGCCACGGCCGCCGTCACCGCCAAGCTCAACATGGCCGACGGCGTCGCCGGTGGCCTCTGGCTCGAGGAGAGCATCGAGATCGCCCGGCTGCTGGCCGCCGACGGCTGCCTCGACGCGCTCGAACTCACCGGCGGGAGCTCGCTGGCCAACCCCATGTACCTGTTCCGAGGCGAGGCGCCGCGTCGGGAGTTCGCGGCGACCCTCCCCGGACCGGTGCGGGCCGGATTCCGACTCTTCGGCAAGCGCTTCCTGCGCGAGTACCCCTTCGAGGAGGCCTTCTTCCTCCCCTACGCCCGGCAGTTCCGCGACGCCGTCGACCTCCCGCTCATCCTGCTCGGCGGGATCAACCGGCTGGAGACGATCGAACACGCCCTCGACGAGGGGTTCGCCTTTGTGGCCATGGCCCGGGCACTCCTGCGCGAGCCCGACCTCGTCAACCGCATGGAGAAGGGCGAGGCCACCGAGTCCTTGTGCGTCCATTGCAACAAGTGCATGCCGACCATCTACCGCGGCACGCGTTGCGTCCTCGTCAACCCCTGACCCGCCCCCGGCGGCCACGACCCGCCGCCGCCGAGCTCACGCGGGCGGGATCGAGTAGGTGACCTGGGCCTTGGCGACCAGCTCGGGGCGCCCGTCCGAGAGGATCGAAACGTCGGTGACCGCCAGCCGGCGACCCAGCTTGATCGGCCGCCCCTCGGCCACCAGATCGACCATCTCGGGCCGGCGGAGGAAGTCGATGTGCAGGCTCGTGGTGACCGACAGGGCGACCGGCCCGATCCGGGCGCAGACGGCCATCCAGGCCGCGCTATCGGCCAGGGCCATCAAGGTCGGTCCGGCCACGGTGCCCCCCGGGCGGGCCAGCAGGGCGGCCGCGGGCAGGCGCAGGCGGACCCCCCAGTCCTCGGAGGCCTCGACGACGAACTCGGGCGGCGAGTCGGGGAACGACTCGACCAAGAAGCGCTGCAGGGCGGCGGCGTCGAGCAGGGTCACGCCGGCAGCGTAGCCAGGCCGCCACGGAGGTCCCGGGGGCCAACGACGGGGCGCCCCCGGCGCTGAGATACTGGTCGCCGTGGGCCCCGAAGCGACCGTCGAGACACGCACCGAAACCCTCCTGCCCGACCCCGAGCCCCGCGAGGTGCGGGCCACCATCATCTCGGTCGACGACCACCTGGTCGAGCCGCCGAACATGTTCGAGGGTCGCATGCCGGCCCACCTGGCCGACCTCGCCCCCAGGGTGGTCGAGGACCGCCACGGACGCCAGCTGTGGGAGTTCGACGGCCACCGCTACACCCAAGTCGGGATGAACGCGGTGGCCGGGCGGCGGCCCGAGTACGTGACCCTCGAGCCGACCCGCTTCGAGGACATGCGACGCGGCTGCTGGGACATCGACGCCCGCATCGAAGACATGGACATCAACGGGGTCTGGGCCTCCCTCAACTTCCCCTCCCAGATCACCGGCTTCTCGGGCCGGGTGTTCTCCGGGGCGGCCGACCACGAACTCGGGCTGGCGGTGACCCGGGCCTTCAACGACTGGCTCTACGAGGCGTGGTGGCAGCCGTACCCCGACCGCATCATCCCGTGCGGGATCACGTTTCTGGCCGACCCCGAACTGGGGGCGGCCGAGGTCCGCCGCAACGCCGAGCGGGGCTTCCGCTCGGTCACCCTGCCCGAGCGTCCCCACCGCATCGGGCTCCCCACCATCTTCTCGGGTTACTGGGAACCCATCATCGCCGCCTGCGCCGAGACCCAGACCGTGATCTCGCTGCATGTGGGCTCGTCGGGCATGCCCGACATGCCCCCGGACGCCCCCTTGGTCCAGTTGGGCGCGACCCTCTTCGGCCAGATGTCGTTGACCGCCTGCGCCGAGTGGCTCTGGTCCGGGGCCGCCGTCCGCCACCCCGACCTCCAGATCGCCATGAGCGAGGGGGGCATCGGCTGGGTGGCCATGCTCCACGACCGGCTGGAGAACATCGTCGAGCGCTCCGGCTACGGACGGGACTTCGACGCCACCGGGCTGCGACCGGCCGAGGTGCTGGCCCGGAACTTCTGGTTCTGCACCCTCGACGACCCCTCCACCATCGACACCCGCGGCGTCATCGGGGTCGACCACATCATGGTGGAGGTGGACTACCCCCACGGGGACTCCACGTGGCCCGACACCCAGGCCGTCATCGCCGGGGCCTGGGGCCACCTCCCGGTCGACGAGCTGCGAAAGCTCACCCACGAGAACGCCGCCCGTCTCTACCGGTGGCCCCTGCCCCCGGACCGGCACCCGTGACCAGCGGGCGACCGGCCCAACGGGAGGGCACACCCCCGGGGCGGGCCCTGGGCCGGTGTGGGTCGGGAAGCCGAAACGCTGGCCCTGATCGATCCGTCGACCGGCCCGTGGTCCGCCCTGGCCGCCGGAGGTTGGTGGTCGCGCCCCGCGGCGGCTGAGCGAGCACTGAGCCGGCCCTCGGGCCGCCACCCGGTACGATCGGGCCGGGCCGAGCCGGGAGGTGACGTGGGCGACGGGGGACCAAAGATCTGTCTGGTCGGGGCCGGCGGCATGTCCTTCGGTCCGGTCATGGTCCTCGACGCCATCAACACCCGGCGGGTCCGGGGAGCGACCATGATGCTCCACGACGTCGACCCGGACCGCCTGGCCGTGGCCCGGCGGTTCGCCGAGCGGGCCAACGCCCGCAACGGCGGGCCCATCCGCATCGAAGCCTCCCTGGACCCGGCCGAGGCCCTCACCGGCGCCGACTTCTGCCTGACCAGCGCCGAGACCGGCCGCTGGCAGCACTGGATCGAGGACTACGAGGTCCCCAACCGCCACGGGGCCACCCAGATCACCGGGGAGAACGGAGGGCCGGGGGCGGTCTTCCACTCCCTGCGCTCGATCAAGACGATGCTCGGCATCTGCGACGACATCGCCCGCTACTGCCCCGACACACTGCTCATCAACCTGACCAACCCGCTCAGCCGGGTGGCCCTGGCCATCAACACGGCCACCGATCTCAACAGCATCTCGATGTGCCACGAGTTCGCCGGCGGCGTGGCCCGCATCTCGGCGCTCCTGGCCCTCCCCAAGTCCAAGATTGCCGCCAAGGCCTCGGGCATCAACCACTTCACGTTCTTCACCGAGATCCGCCGGGCCGACACCGGCGAGGACCTCTACCCCCGGCTGCGCCGGCTCTGGCAGCGCCGGTTCTTCGACTTCGCGCCGCCGGTCACCGCGGTGGCCCGTCAGCTGGTGAAGGTTCCCTGGGTGCAGATCGCCGCCGAGCAATTCTACGCGCCGCTGGTGGCCCACATGTTCAGGGAGTACGGCCTCTTGCCCTGCTCGGTCGACAGCCACATCGGCGAGTACGTGCCGTTCGCTCGGGAGGTCAGCGGCTGGCACCCGACCCCGGTCTACTTCCACCAGGCGCTCATGGGCCGGGTCGGCGGCCTGGTGACCCGCTACGGCGACGGGACGTCGCACGTGCCGATGCACCGGGCCGGGAGGTCGGCCGAAGAGCCCTTCCCGGTCATCGGCGCCGTCTGGAGCGGCGACCGGCGCTCGATCAACGCGGTGAACGTCCCCAACCGCGGCTATGTCCCCAACCTGCCCGACGGGGCGATCGTGGAGGTGCCGGCGACCTGTGACGGCGAGGGGGTTGCCCCGTGCACCATGCCCCCGATCCCCGACCCCCTGGCCGACTTCATGAAGACCCAGATCGAGCTGCAGGACCTGGTGGTCAAGTCAGCCCTGACCGGGGACCCGGCACCGGCCTTCGAGGCCCTGCGGCGCGACCCCCTGTCGCCGCCCGACGAGGCGTCGTGCCGGGCCATCTTCGACGAGCTGGTGGCCCTGCAGGGCGACGCCCTCCCCTTCTGACCCCGTCCCGCCCCGGGACGGGGGCGCCCGATCACCGGTAGGCTGAGGCTGGGTTCAAGGGCCCCGGAGGCACCATGAGCGCCGCACCATGAGCACCAGGGCACTGCAGTTCAGCCGGCGGATGGGCGAACAGGACGCGCTCATGTGGTCGATCGAGGCGGACCCGCTGCTCCGCTCGACCATCACCAGCGTGTCCATCTTGGACCGGTTGCCCGACCGGGCAGCCCTGACCGACCGGATCGATCGGGCCAGCCGGTCGGTGCCCCGGCTGCGCCAGCGAGTGGCGGTGACACCCTGCAACCTGGCCCCCCCCGAGTACGTGATCGACGAGCACTTCGATCTCGACTTCCATCTGCGCTGGCAGCGGGCCCCGGGGGACGGCACCCTGCGCGACGTCCTCGACTTCGCCCAGCCCTTCGCCATGTCGGGCTTCGACCGCGCCCGCCCGCTGTGGGAGATGATCGTCCTCTCCGACCTCGAAGGTGGCCGCTCGGCCGTGGTCCAAAAGATCCACCACTCGCTGGCCGACGGGGTGGGGATGATGAAGCTGTCGACGGCCTTCCTCGACGCCGGGCCCGGGGTCGTCGTGGACCCCGGGCCGATGCCGCCGGCCCCCGCACCCGAGCACCCGAGCGTCGTCGGTCAGCTCCGCTCGGGGGTCGAGTACCAGCTCCGGCGCCAATTGCGCGCCCTCGGATCGGCCCCGGGGCGGGCCGGGGCGATGGCCCGCGACCCGTTCGGCACCACCACCCGGGCGCTGCGGTCCGGCGCGTCGGTGGCCCGGATGCTCCGACCGGTGTCGCGCCCGTTGAGCCCGCTGATGACGGCCCGTTCGCTCAGCGTCCACTTCGACACCGTGACCGCCTCGCTCCCGGCGATGCGGGCGGCCGCCAAGCGGGTCGACGGCCGGCTGAACGACGCCTTCTTGGCCGCGGTGGCCGGAGGCCTGGACCGCTACCACCGCACCCACGAAATGCCGGTGGAGCGGCTGCGCATGACCCTGGCTATCAACGTCCGCCCCAGGGGGGAGGGCGAGGCCGGAGGCAATCAGTTCGTGCCGATGCGCTTCGCGTTCCCCGTGGCGATCGCCGACCCCTTGGAGCGGATGGCCCAACTGCGGGACCTGGTGGCCGCCGAGCGGGCCGAGCCCGCCCTCCACCTGGCGGCGCCGATCTCGGGCGCGCTCAACCGCCTCCCGGTCTTCATGACCACCGCGCTGTTCGGGGGGATGCTCAAGGCGATCGACGTCGTGACCTCCAACGTCCCGGGGGCCCCCGTCCCGATCTACATCGCCGGGGCCCGCCTGGAGGCGAACTTCGGTTTCGGGCCTCTGAGCGGGGCGGCCTGCAACGTCACCGTGCTGAGCTACATGGACGAACTCCACCTGGCGGTGAGCACCGATCCGGCGGCCGTGGCCGACCCCGAGACCTTCGTCGCCTGCCTGCGCGACGGGGTCGGCGAGATCGAGAAGCTGGCCGAGTCCTGAGCCGGGCGTCGGCGACGGGCCGCCGCTACGTTGGTCCGGTGCACGCAGACCGCTTCGGCCCCCTCGACTTCGACCGGTTCCACCTCGAGGAGCTGCCCGCCCTCCTGGCCACCCGGGGACCGGTGCTCTCCCGGGCCGACACCGCCGTCCTCGCCCCCCTGGCCGTGGAGCTCTGCGACGGCCGGTCCTACACCTACGTGCCGAGCGGCGACACCTTCGGGGTCGAGGCCGGATCCGACCGGGCCCGCACCGTGGTCGAGCTCGACTATGACGACTGGTGGCCCTTCGCCCGCGAGCTGCGCTCGAGCTTCGCCCTGTTCTACGCCGACCGGCTCAGTGTCTCTCGGGGGGGCTTCGGCCAGTTCGTCCGCTGGGAGCCGCCACTGCGGACGGCCATCGACGGCCAGGCCCGCTACGACATCGACGACCCGCCCCCGGTGTTGGGTGCCGACGGCGACCCGCTCGACCTGACCCGCTCGTTCACCCTCGAGGACCCCGACGCCGAGATTGCCGGGTTCTTGGACCGGGCCGGGTTCGTGGTGCTGCGGGGCGTCCTCCAGCGGACCGAGATCGAGGCGCTGCGGGCCGACGTGACGGCCGCCGTCGCCGCGGCCCGCCCCGACGACCGGCGGTCGTGGTGGACGACCGTCGACGGCCGGGAGGTCTGCCACCGGGTCAACTACCTCAACGATCGATCGGCCCGTATCGCCGGCCTGGGTGACGACGCCCGGTTCCGGCGCATCGCCGCCCTGGGCGGCGACGACCTCGCCGACGCCAAGGACCGGCTCGATGGCAACGGCGTCGTGCTCAAGGTCCCCGGAGCCGACGGGGGGCTGGCCGACCTGCCCTTCCACCGTGACTGCGGGATGGGCGGCCACCCGGTGAAGTGCCCGATGCTCAACGTGGGCATCCAGCTGGACACGGCCAGCTCGGCGACCGGGCAGCTCCAGATGATCGCCGGGTCCCACCTCGGGACCTCACGGCTGCCCGGGCCGGCCGAGGTGGCCGCCCTCCCGGTCGTCGACCTCCCCGCCGACCCCGGCGACGTCACCGTGCACTTCGGCCACACCCTCCACGCCGCCCCCCCGCCGAGCGGGCGGGGGATCACCGGGCGCCGGGCCCTCTACCTCTCGTTCGTCCCCCCCGTCACCTTCGAGATGGTGGGACCCGGGCAGGGCTACAACGACGTCCTCTTCACGCGAGACGGCGGCCGGGTGCGCCACGTGGACCAGCTCGGCTGATCGGGACGCCCCACGCCCGCGGGGTCGCCCCAACCCGCTCAACCTCGCCTGTGCCGGCACCGTCGGTCGATCCGGCACGCCGGCCGGTGACTCAGCCGTCGGGGAGGTGCTTGTCGACGAACTCGCCCAGCGACCTGAAGACGCAGTGGCTGGGCGACGACCAGGGCATCAGGATCGGGAAGACGTGGAACATGCCCGGCTCCTCGTGGGACTCGGTGTCGACCCCGGCAGCCACCAGGTTGGCCACGAAGCGGCGGATGGCATCCCGGAACATCTCGTCGCCGCCGAAGGCCACGAAGGTCGGGGGCCAGTGCGAGACGTCCTGGTGGACCGTCGAGATGGCGGGCGCCCCCGGATCGCGGCCGTGAAGGTACGCCGCGGTGGGGATGTTCCACGGCAAGATGTCGAGGCTGGCGTTGGCAGCCACCGACGGGTCGTCGAGCGCCAGGTCGACCTCGGGTGAGAACAGGAGGACCCCCCCGACCGGCGGGATCCCCGACGCCGCCTTCACGTAGAGCAGGGTGCCGACCAACCCGCCGCCACCCGAGTCACCGGCCAAGAAGACCCGGCCCGGGTCGTCGGCCCGGTGGAGCAGCTCTTCGAGCACCAAGGCGGCGTCCTCCACCCCGGCCGGGAATGGGAACTCGGGGGCCAGCCGGTAGTCGGCCACGAAGAATTCGCACCGGGTGAGCCGGGACAGGGCCGAGACGAACAGGGCGTACATCCGCGGCGAGGTCCCGATGTAGCCCCCGCCGTGGAGGTAGAGGACCGTCCCCCGGGGCTCGGCGCCGCGCTGGCGGTACCAGACGCCGGGTACGCCGGCCACCGATCCGGGCTCGGTCTGGACCCCCCGGACGTCGTTGATCGGGGGCAGCAGCAATCGGCAGAGATCGTCGAGGGCCAACTCGACCGAGCGCCACTCGTCGATGGGGAGCGACGACGCGAAACCCATGAAGGTCCGTATCGTCTCGCGGGTCGTGGCCATGACCACGTTCTCGAGCACCGAGCCCGACCGGTCCCAGGGACGGCGCAGCGGGACCCGCGCCAGGGCGGCACCCATCGAGCCGGCGAGCGCGGCCAGATCGGTGGAGGTGATCGGCCACGACCGCGTGGGCCACCCCGGGGCGCCGGGCCATCACCACGGCACAGGTCTCCGGACTCTCTGCGTCACCCGACGAGTGTGCACCCCGGCGCCGGGGGGTGCAATCCGGGCTCCGGACCGGGGACCCTGACCGCGGGGGCCGCCGGTGGTGCGATCAGTCCAGCCGTTCGAGCACGGTGGCGTTGGCCTGGCCGCCGCCCTCGCACATGGTCTGGAAGCCGAAGCGGCCGCCGACCGACTCGAGCTGGTTCAACAGGGTGCCGGCGATCCGGACCCCGCTCGCCCCGAGCGGGTGGCCGATGGCGATGGCCCCGCCCCGGGGGTTGTACTTCTCGGGGTCAGGCTTGAAGGCCTCCTGCCACATCAAGGCGATGGACGCGAAGGCCTCGTTGCACTCCATGGCGTCGAAGTCCTCGATCTTCATGCCCGAGCGCTCCAGCAGCTTGGTGGTGACCGGCACCGGTGCCGACAGCACGATCGCCGCGTCCTCGGCACCCACCGCGAAGTGGGCGAACCTGGCCCGGACCGGGAGGCCGAGCCGCTCGGCGACCGAGCGCTCGGCGATCACCATGGCCGCCGCGCCGTCGGTGGTCTGCGACGAGTTCCCGGCCGTGATGTCAGGGGCGGTGTCGGGCTCCCAGCTCTGGGCGGCGGGCAGGGCGGCCAGGGCCTCCATGGTGCCGCCCCGGCGGATGCCCTCGTCGGTCTCGAGCTTGGCGCCGGTGAGGCGCCCCTCTTCGTCTTTGATCGGGACCGGCACCGCCTCTTTGGCGAAGTGCCCCGAGTCCCAGGCCTCGGCCGCCCGCTGGTGGCTGCGCAAGGAGAAGGCGTCCATGTCCTGACGGCTGATCCCCCAGCGCTCGGCCAGCAGTTGGGCCACCCGGAACTGGGCCCAGAGGCGCCCGTCGATTTGCTCCAAGAACGACGGCGGGAAGGGGCCGGTCCCGCCGCGGGCGTTCGAGGCGAGCGGGACCCTGCTCATCACCTCCACCCCGCAGGCGATCACCAGGTCGTAGTGTCCCGCCGCCACCCCGGCCGCCCCGAAGTGCATGGCCTGCTGGGAGGACCCGCACTGGCGGTCGACGGTCGTCGCTGGGACCTCTTGGGGCAGGCCGGCGGCCACCCAGGCGTTGCGGGTCACGTTGGTGCTCTGCTCACCGACCTGGCTGACGCACCCTCCGATGACGTCGTCGACCCGGGCCGGGTCGACGCCGGTCCGCTCGACCAGGGTGCGGAGGGCGAAGGCCAGGAGATCGGCCGGGTGCCAGTTGGCCAGGGCCCCGCCCCGCTTCCCGAATGTCGTCCGCAGGACGTCGACGATGACCGGCTCGCGTGCCTCGCTCATTGCTGCTCCGTTTCTCCGTGTTCGTTCGACTTGGACCGTTCGTTCGATTTGGACCGCCGTGCGCGCCCGCGGGACCAGCGACGCTCCCGCCGGGCCCTGGTGACCGGGTCGAGGGGGCCGGCCGCCTCCCTCGCCGCCGCTGCCGCCTTGCCGTCGGTCAGGACCGTCCGCTCGCCCCGCGCCGCCAGCACCTTCTCGACCGCCGCCAGCGCCTGGTCCGAGGGTCCCGAGAAGGCGACCGTCCCGTGCTCGAGGACCACGGCGTGCGTCGCCAGGTCGAGGGCCCGGTCGACCTGCTGTTCGACCACCAACAGCGCCGTGCCGGCCGTGTTGATCCGACGCAGCCCGTCGTAGACGGCGTCGACCACGACCGGGGCCAGCCCGAGCGAGAGCTCGTCGGCCACCAAGAGCCGGGGCGGGACCACCAGCACCTTGGCCAGGGACAGCAGCCGCTGCTGGCCGCCCGACAGGGTGCCGCCGCGCTGCTTGCGCCGCTCGCCGAGCACCGGGAACGCCTCGTAGGCGGCGGTCAGGGACTGGGCCACCAGCGCCCGCCCGACCCGCTGGCGGAACACCAAGGTGAGGTTCTCCTCCACCGTGAGGTTGGCGAACACCCCCCTGCCCTCGGGGACGTGGGCCAGGCCGGCCCGGGCGATCTTGTAGGCGGGCTGGCGGGTCACGTCGACCCCGTCGACCCGGATCGCCCCCTTGGTCGCCGGGAGGAGGCCCGAGACCACCCGGGCCACCGTCGACTTGCCGGCCCCGTTCGAGCCCAGCAGGGCGACCACGCCACCGGCGGGAACCGAGAAGCTCACGTCGAACAGGGCCCGGTAGGGGCCGTAGGCGGCGTCGACGTGGTCCACCTCGAGCGCCGGGCGCCGCTCGCCGCCCTCGGCCGGGGCGGCCAGCGCGCCGGTCGGCTCGGGGCCCGGGCTCACCCGGCAGTCCCCAGGTAGGCGTGGCGGACCTCGGGGTTGGCCATGACCTCGTCAAAGGTCCCCTCGGCGATGACCTGGCCGAGGTCCATGACGACCGCCCGGTCCACCACCTCGCCCACCATGCCCAGGTCGTGCTCGACCAACAGGACCGCCATGCCCCGCTCGCGCTGGAGGGTGCGCAGCACGTTGGCCAGCTCGTGGGTCTCTTGGACGTCGAGCCCCGAGGACGGCTCGTCCGCCATGAGCAGCTTCGGCTGGGCCACCAGGGCCCGGCCCAGCTCCACCAGCCGGCAGAGCCCGAGGCCGAGAGCCGACACCGGCGTGGACGCCTTGTCGGCCAGTCCTACCAGCTCCAAGACGTCATTCACCCGCCCGAGCTCGTCGGGGGTGGGCGAGCTCAGGTTCAACAGGTCCTTCCACAGGCGCCCGTCCCCGCGGCGGGCCCGTTCAGCCACCAAGAGGTGCTCGCGCACGCTCATGTCGGGGAACACCTCGATGCGCTGGTAGGTGCGCCCGATGCCCAGGCGGGCCCGCCGGTAGGTGGGCAGGGTGCCCAGCCGCTCACCGTCGAACTCCACCCCGCCGCCGTCGGGCTTGAGCTGTCCGCAGATGCAGTTGAACAGGGTCGTCTTGCCGGCGCCGTTGGGGCCCACCAGTCCCACGCTCTCCCCGCGGTCGACGACGAGGGTCACGTCCGAGACGGCGGTGATGCCCCCGAAGAGCTTGGAGACCCCGCGCACGCTGAGCAGCGGCCGGGGATCGCCGAGCAGGGTGGGACCGCCGGCGCCCCCGGCCCGGCGCACCCCGCCCAGGGACGGTACCCCGCCCGCCCCGGCCTCAGTCACGACCGCCGCCTTCGGAGGCCACCGCCGCGGTGGGGCGGCCCGGGCCGCCGCCACCGGTGCTCGCCGTCCGCGAGTGGCCGGACAAGAGCCGTTCGAACCGCTGGGTCGACCGGCGCTTCTGGTACTCGAGCACCCCCTCGGGGTGCTGGGCGTAGGTCAGGGCCCCGAAGGCGAACAGCACGAACACCAGGCTCTGGCCGCCCAGCCGGCCCGGCAGGTAGGTGACCAGCTGGAAGGTGACGGTGAGCCCGATCCCGGCCTGGATCGCCCCCTCAACGGTACTGACCCCGGTGGTGACCACCACGACCACGAAGACCAGCGAGAAGCTCACGTTGAAGTAGTCCGGGGTGACGCTCGTCTGGTACAGGGCGAACAGGGTGCCGCCGATGCCGGCCACCGCCCCCGAGAGGGCGAAGATCAAGATGCGCTGCCAGGTGAGGTTGATCCCCAGGCCCGCCGCCCCGGTCTCGCTCCCCCGCATGGCCGACAGGTAGTGGCCGATCGTGCCCTTGCGGATCTGCAGGATGGCCAGGGTCACCAGCACCAGGACCACCATGCAGACCACGAACAGCCAGTGGCCGTTGCGCTCGAAGACCCCGAGGGGGCCGTGCCAGCGCGGGTTGTTGAGCGGGATCAGGCTGAGGGCCCCGCTCTGGGGCTCGACCTGGGGCTGGTTGAACACCCCCTGGTCGAAGAAGACCGCCGCCGCCAGGGTCATGAGCGCCAACCCCAGCCCCCGCAGGCGCAACGACAACAGGGCTAGGACGACGGCCACCACCGAGGCCAGCAGGGCGCCCACGATGCCCCCGACCAGCTCGTTGAACCCGAAGTGGTAGAAGAGCAGCCCGGTGGTGAAGGCCCCGATCCCGGCCAGGGTGGCCTGGGCCAGCGACAGCTGGCCGCCCATCCCGGTGATGAGGGTGATCGACAAGAAGATCACCGAGAAGGCCAAGCCCTCGTTGAAGACCCCCTCCCACAGCACCGGCATCCAGGTCAGCATCGAGACGATGAAGACGGCCAACAACGCCCACCAGCCGGTCCGGATGATCCGGTCCATGGTCGGGGCCCGCGACGCCGCCGCGGTGGGCGGGGTGGGGGGGTCGACCGAGGCCAGCGGGTCCTTGGAGTCGTCGAGGCTCCGGAGCCCGGGCACGAACAACAGGGCCAGGGCCAGGGCGATCATCGGGATGACCGGCACGACCACCGCGTTCAAGAAGCCGCCGGTCGGCAGGTAGGCGGGGGCCACCGACTCGATGACGCCCAGCGCGATGGCAACCAGGGCGGCGATCGGCATCGAGCGCAGGCGGCCCCAGGCGGCGGCGGCGATCGCCGTGATCAACAAGAGCTGGTAGTTCTCGGGCTGGACCGGCGCCAGCTGGTGGGCGAAGAGCACGCCGGCCAGACCGGCCAGGAAGCTGGACACGGCCCACGAGACCGAAACGACCCGCACCGCGTTGACCCCGTCGAGCTGGACCAGGCGCCGGCTCTCCACCGAGGCCCGCATCTTGAGGCCCATGCTCGTGTAGCGCAGCAGGATCACCATGGCCACCAGGACGACCACCGTCACGATCACCGTGCCGAGGTCGATGCCGTTGATGGGCAGTTCGGACACCCCGAAGAGGTGGAAGTACACGGTGTTGGCGTTGAACAGCAGGCTGGGCGGCCCGTCGAGCTGCTGGTTGCCGAAGATGACCGTGAGCAGCGATGGTATGCCGACCAGCAGGCTGATCCCGGTCACCACCTTGGCCGTCGAGTTGGTGTTGGGGATCCTTCGGAACAAGAAGTAGTCGAAGGCCAGGCCGAGGGCCGGGGCCAGGAGCACCACCGAGATCACGAAGGCCAGCCACACCGGCCAGCCGTGCAGGCAGAGCAGCCCGTAGACGAAGGCCGAGGTGTAGGCCTGCGCCGCGAAGGCGAAGTTGAAGACCCCGGTCGCCTGGTAGGTGAGGATCAGTCCGATGGCGAACAGGGCGTAGGTGCACCCGTTCGGGATGCCCGGGACGGAGAACCCCAGAAAGTGGACCACTGCGGTCCCCGGCTCCCTACTCCTCGTGCTCGGTGCCGGGTCGGCTCAGGCGCCCGGGGTGCCAGCCGGGGGGGTCACCAGCACGGGGTTCTTGACGCTCGGACCGAAGCACAAGAACACCTCGTGGCCCTGGTTGAAGACCGGGACGAACTTGGTCCCCTGCACCTGGATGTCGGCGCTGCAACTCGGGAAGGTGGGCCGGGTGTGCGAGTTGGCCCAGTTGATCGGCGTGGTCAGGCCGTTGGCCGTGAAGGCGGTGATCTTGTTGGTCTGGGCCACCACGTTGGCCTGGGTCAGGTTGTTGCCGGCCGCCTTGACCCCCGCCGCGAACAGCGCGGCGGACTGCCAGCCCTGGATGGCCACCTCGTCGTCGACGTACCGGGGGGCGTACTTCTCCATCGCGGTCAGGTAGAGCTTGAGGCCCGGGTAGTACTTGGTCGGCGAGGCGAAGGGCACGTGCTCGATGTTGAAGTACACGCCCTGCATCAGGTTCGAGTTCGCGTCCAGCGTCGGCTGGTCGTTGCCGTTCAGCCACAGCTGCTTGATGCTGAGGCCGTACTGCTTGATGGCCCGGGCCATGGTGAGGTTGCCGGTGACGTCCATGCAGCTCAGGACGAACTGTGACCCGGCCTGCTGCATGCGCTGCACGTCGGTGGCCACCGTGGAGCCCGGGTACTGGATGTTGACGTCGACGTAGTTCACGTTCACCCCGGCCTTCTTCAAGAGGCTGGCCGCGGTGGTGCATGGCGCCGAGGAGGCGGTGATGTTGTAGCCGACGACGGCGACCGACTTCACCTTGAGCTGCTTGATCAGGTAGGCCCAGGCCGGGACGCCGCACGAGTAGCACAGGTACGAGCCGCCGGCGGCGTAGAGGTTGGGGGCGGGGGTCCAGTTGCCGGTCACGTCGTAGCCATAGGTCGGCGTCCCGGTGGAGGCGAAGTAGTTCGGCGAGAAGAACGCGGTGGCGATACCCACGGCGGCGAAGGCGTGGTCCTGGTCGATCAGGGTGTGGGTCAGCTGGGTGAAGGTGGTCGGGTTGCCGCCGTCGTCGAGGTTGTAGGCCAGCACCAGCTTGCGACCGTTGATCCCCCCGGTCGAGTTGACCCAGTCGAAGTAGGCGCGGATGCCGGGCACCAGGGACTCGAAGTTCGAGGCGATCGGCCCGGTCAGCGTCGAGATGGCCCCGGTGTCGATCTGGGTCGCCGTGACCCCCGGTGCGCTCGACGTCGTGGTGGCCGCCGATGCCCCGGTGGCGGTGAGCCCCACGGTCATGGCCACGGCCAGCACGCTGCTCGTCGCGGCGGCGATCCAACGCCCCATCCTGTGGCCCTGCGTGCCCATACCCCACCCCTTTCGTTGCCGTCATCCTGCCCCGTCGAGGGGTGGGTGCGGCGTCACCGGCCCGATCCCCCGGGCCGAGCCGATCCATGACATCGCTGTCAGGTTCGCACACTGTAGCGGGGACCGTTGCTCCCGACAGGAGCCCGGCGGCGCACCCTGCCCACGGCCGCTGCTCAGGCCAAGAAGAGCCGTTGTCGGTCGTAGTCCCGCAGCGCCCCCACCTCGGCCGGGGTGACCGGGTCGAGCTCTTCGACGTCTTTTGCCACCTCGGGTGTCCACCCGCAGGCACCGACCAGGTCGCGCACCCTGGCGTCGAGGGGTCCGGGCCCCGCGGGCACCGCGGCCACCCGCAGGTCCCCGTCGAGGCGGCGCAGCACCCCGAGATCGGTGACCACGCTCGTCACGGTGGCCCCCGGGGAGGTGACGTAGGCCGCCCGGGCCGGCAGCCGCTCGGGCCGGGCCAGGGTGATGACGACACAGGCGGCGGCCCGGCTGGTCACGTCGTTGGCCCCGCCGGAGCCGACCAGGAACCGCCCGCCGGCCAGGCGGGTCGAGTTGAGATTGCCGTCGCGGTCCACCTCGGCCGCCCCGAGACAACCGACGACCGTGGTGCCCGGCCCGCCCACCACCATGCCGAGGACGCTCGAGGCATCCGACAGGTACGGGGTCCCCGGGAAGACCCGGTGGTTGAAGATGTAGGGGTCGGCCGGGGTCGGGGTGTAGCCCCACAGCCCGAGCTCGGCGGTGAGGGCCACCGGGTGCCCATCGGCCCGGGCCCGGGCCACCGCCACCCACGCCGCCAGGTTGGCCACCCCTGCGCCGGCCAACACGGCGTCGGCCCCCAGGCGCCCGACGGTCGCCACCACCTCGCGGGCCCCGAGGCTGGCCGCCCTCTCCCAGTCGCTGACCGGTTCGTCGGCGGGGAGCGGGTGGTCGTCGGCGTCTTGGCGCCAGCTCTGCGGGTCGTTGCGCCCCACCAGCCAGTCCAGCCGCTCGTCCCCGAGGACCTTCAGGTAGGCCTCCTGGTCCGCCGGCCCGAGGGCGTAGGTCCGGGCGAACGCCCCGAAGTCCGTGCGGGCCGCGGCGGCCGCCTCGATCCAAAAGGGCACGTCCTCGCCGTAGGTCCGGGACGGGAGGCCCGGCGCGAAGCAGCCGCCGGGGTGGGCCCCGAAGGGGGTCTCGACCACCGCCAGGACCCGGTGGGCCGGGATCTTGACCCGGTAGCCGAGCCCGTCGAGACGCTCGACCACCCGTTCGACGGTCGCCACCACCCCCCGGCGGGCCGCCCACGCCCCCCACACCCCCTCGAGCAAGGGCTCTGAGAGGGCGAGGTTCCCCTCGGCGTCGGCGACCGCCGCGTGGAGGAGGGCCACGTCGGGGGCGAGCGGGGCCACCAGGCCCACCGGGCCGAACTCGGTGTCGGCCACCGAGAACGCGTCGTTGGCCTCCATCGAGGACCCCATCAGCGACCCGGTGACGGCGGCCGGCAACCCCCGGGCGGCCGCCTCCATCCGTTGGGCCAGGGTCAGGATCGACCAGTGCTCCACCTCCACCGCACCCGATTCGTAGGCCCGGGCGAAGATCGGGTTGGGCGAGTAAGTGGGGAAGCTGTTGCCCGAGTAGGCCGTCAGCACCCGGCGCACCAGGCCGCCTTCGAAGAACAGCGCCCCGAGCGCACCCAGGCTGGTCATGACGAGGGTGAACCCCGGGTCGGTGCCCCAGAACTGCCGGGCCAGCTCGCGGGCGCCGGCCGTCCACCGGCTGTGCCCGAGCATCACGTGGACGGTGTCGCCCGGGCGAACGTTGCGCCCCACCGCGTCGGCCAGGGTCGTCCGGTTCAACGCTCCGCCCCGCCGCTCGGTCCCGCCCGGCCCCGGGTCGGGAGCCCGAGACGCCGACCCCCTGGAACCCTGACCACGGTGTCAGGTTAGCCAGCAGGCACTACGATCCACCAGGCGTGACCTGTCTCAGCGCTGGAGCTGCCGGCCGCCGCGGGGCGAGCTGATGGGGGCGACCCGGGCCCGCCGCGCGGGCCCGGACGCCGACCCGGCGGGTGCTGGCCGCGGCACCCCGGCCAAGCGGACGGGCGCCGCCGGTTCGGCGACCGCACGGTCCAAGGGGGCGGGGACGACCTCGGGAGCCAAGGGGCCGAGGACGCCGACCGGCGGCGGGTCCAAGAAACCGGTGGCGCGCTCGGCCGCCGCGGTCGGCGGCGGGGCCCTGCCGACCAGGCCCTTCGACGGCGCCCTCGAGCCCGGTGGCTCACCGGCCAGCCGACGGGCCCTGCGCAACCAGGGCCGCCGCACGATGCGCAAGCTGCTGGACGCGGCCATGGAGGCCTTCGACCGGCGCGGCTACCACGCCACCCGGGTCAACGACGTCGTCGAGATCGCCAAGACCTCGCACGGGACCTTCTACCTCTACTTCTCCAACAAAGAGGACCTGCTCCGGGCGCTCGTCGCCGAGGCGGCGGCCGAGGCGGCCGAGCTGTACAGCTCGCTCGCGGTGACCCCCGACGGCGGCGCGGACTGGGACGACGTGCGGGGCTGGGTGGCCCAGTACTCGGCGCTGTGGGTCCGCTACGCCCCGCTGCTGCGGGCCTGGACCGACCTGGCGGCCACCGACCCCGAGCTCGGCGCCCAGGTCCGCCAGGCGGTGACCGCCATGTGCGGGGCGCTGGGCGCCCAGATGGACGCCAAGGACGGCGGGGCCGCCGTGGACCCCGACACGGCCGGCATGGCCGTGATCGCCATGCTCGACCGGTTCCACTACCTGCGCGAGTTCGTGGGCCGCCCGGTCGACGAGGCCGCGCTCGACACCTTGACGACGATCGTCTACCGCGGGCTCTTCGACGGGGCCGGGTCGCCCGGGCGCTGAGGGCGACCCCCCGCCGGCGCCGCCGCCTCAGATCCCGAGCCGGCCGGTCGTCAACCCGGCCGTGAAGCCCCCGTCGACCGAGACATTGGCCCCGGTCATGTACGACGCGGCGTCGCTGTTCAAGAAGGCCAGGATGTGGGCCTGCTCGGGGGCGGTCGAGTTGCGGCCCAGAGGTTTGGGGAAGGCGTCCATGAACTCCTTGCCCATGTAGGCCTCGAACGAGGGCATCATCGGCGTGTCGGTGGGCCCGGGGCTGGTGCAGTTCACCCGGATGGCGGGGGCCAGGTCGATCGCCGCATGCAGGGTCCACCAGATGATGACCTGCTTGGAGAAGAGGTAGCCCTCGCCGACCAGGTCGGGCCGGGCCTCGAGCCAGCGGCGAGCCTCGTCGAACCCCTTGGTGGCCAAGAGGTCTTCGATCGGCTCTTTCATGTGCTCCCAGCCGATCCCCCCGGCCGACGAGATAGTGGCCACGGCGCCCTTGGTGCCCATGAGGGGCGCCACCTGCTCGGTGAGGTGGCGGGCGGCGACGAAGTTCACCAGCATCGTGTCCAGGCCCGAGTGGGGCGGGCCGGGGAGCCCGGCGCAATTGAACAGCGCGTCCACCCGGCCCCCGATCTCGGCCACCGCGGCGTCGATCGACGCCGGCTCGCGCAGGTCCACCTGGTAGTAGCCGGCCACCTGCGCCCCGGGCTCTTTGAGGTCGAGCACGTGGATCTCGGCCCCCAACTCGATGAGGTCGTCGACGACGGCGGCCCCCATGCCGGCGCCCCCGCCGCCGCTCACCACGACACGCTTGTTCTCGTAGCTCCACGGGATGGCCATCGGTGCTCCTCGCTCTGGTGCGTTCGTCTGGGTCTCTAGCGTTCCCCGACGCCGGGGACGGGTCGCATCATTCCAGCCCGGGACCGACCGTGCCGCACCCGGCGCCGAGCGGGCGCTCAGCCCCCGAGCGGGCCGAAGAGTTGCTGGTAGATCCCGTCGACCCCCGAGCCGTGAAGGGTCATCCCCCCGTCGACCACCAGATTCTGGCCGGTGATGAAGCGGGCCAGGTCCGAGCACAAGAACACCACCACGTCGGCCACGTCCTCAGGGGTGCCGATCCGCCCGACCGGGGTGGTGCGCTCGTAGCGCTCGACCTCGTGGGGGAAGTACTCGAGGAGGGGCTCGGTGAGGGCGGTGCGGATCATCCCCGGTGACACCGCGTTGACCCGGATGCCGGGCCCGTACTCGAGGGCGGCGGTGGCGGTGATCGCCGCCACTCCGGCCTTGGCCGCCGCGTAGGGCGCCTCGCCGGCCGCCGGCCGGGTGCCGCTGATCGAGGCGGTGCTCACGATGCTCCCGCCGCCCGTCGCCTTGAGGTGGGGTACGGCGGCACGGAACCCGAGGTAGACACCGGTGAGGTTGACCCGGACCAGCCGGTCCCACTCCTCGGGGGCCCACTCGTGCAACGGGGTCTGGCTGCCGGTCCCGGCGTTGTTGAACATGATCGTGAGGCCGCCCATCGCCGCGGCGGCCGCGTCGACGGCGCCCGAGAGCCCGTCGGGGTCGGTGACGTCGGCCCGGTGGGCGGTGCCGCCGATCTCGCCCGCCACCTCGGTGGCCCGGTCGCCGTCGATGTCGAGCACCGAAACCGCCGCACCCTCGGCCGCCATCTGCCGGCAGGTGGCCCGACCGATCCCGGACCCGCCGCCGGTGACGATGGCCCGCTGGCCGTCGAGCAGTCCCATGTCTCCTCCTGTGGTCGGTCCGCCCGGTGCCGGGGTACCGAAGCGTTGCAGCAACCGCCCGTCGCGTCCAGGGGCACCGGGCCGCGCCGGGGGCTACGGTTCGGCGACGCCACGACCACAAAGGAGGCGCCATGGCGACACCCGAGGAGAACCGGCGCACGGTCGAGCAGTTCTGGGCCGACATGCACGCCCGTCGTTGGGACGCCTTCACGGCGCACTTCACACAGGACGCCACCTACACCGACGCGCCGACGCCCGACGACGAGTTCGCCCGGGGCCCGGCCGAGATCCTGGCCCGCCTTCGTCTGGCCATCGACCCGCTCGAGTCGATGGGTGACGAGCGGGGGCAGATGATCGCCGACGACCGGGCGGTGGTGACCGAGCACGTGGAGGTCTGGACGTGGACGACCGGCGAGCAGATGCGCCTGCCGATCGTCTCGATCCACGAGCTGAGCGACGGACGGATCACGCGCTGGATCGACTACTGGGACATGCAGACACTGGTCAACACCGCACCCCAGGCCTGGTTCGAGCACGTGATGGCCGGCTACAAGTGAGCGCCCCGCACCACTGAGTGCGTCCGGGAGCGGCCCTGTGGGGGCCGGGTGCTCAGAGGCTGGCCGGCGACCAGCCGGGCGCCGTCTCGGGCTCGGGGTCGTCGAGGGGGCGGATCAGGAGCTCCTGGGCCATCGAGGCCACCAGGAGGCCGTCGCGGTCGAACAGCACCCCGCGGACGGTGGCCCGGCCCCCCGCGTTGACCAGGGCCTGGAGGTCGAAGAGCAGCCACCGGTCGGCCCGGACGGCCCGATGGAACCACAGGGCGTGGTCCAAGCTGGCATCGGTGTGGGTGCCCCAGGTGCCCAGGCTCTTGGGCCGGAAGGCCGCCCCGGTCATGTCCGACAGGTAGGCCACCACACAGGCATGGAGGATGGGGTCGTCGGGCAGCGCCGTGCGGGTGCGAAGCCAGACCCGGCGGGTCGAGGCGTAGGTGCCGTCGGACCGCCGGGCCGAGGGCCCGAGCTCGCGCACGAAGAACGGGATCGGCACGTCGGCCTGCTCGACGTCGTCGGGGCCGGGCACGTCGGGCATCGCCAGCTGGTACTCGTCGCCGGCCTCGTCGGCGTGGAACGAGCACACCATCGTGAAGGTGACCTTGCCGCCGACCGAGCTGGTCACCTCGCGGGTGGTGAAGGACCGCCCGTCTCGCAGGTGGCCGACGGCCAGCTCGACCGGCCGGCCGGGCTGGGACGGCCGGAGGAAGTAGCCGTGCATCGAGTGGACCGGGATCGACGGGTCGACGGTCTGGATCGCCGCGCTGAGGGCCTGGGCCACCACCATGCCGCCGAAGACCCGGTCCCCTCCCCACCAGTCCGGGCTCTCGGCCGCGAACGCTCCGCCACCTGTGGGCCGGGCGATCAGGGCCGACCGGAGCTCGGCCATCGACCCCGACGCCGCCGGGGCCTCGGGGTCGGCGGGCGCGGCCGGCTCGGCCCCCGGCGCGCTCGATGGTGCGTCCACGGGCCGCAGCGTACCCACCGGCCCGCCGGTCCCCGCCCGACGCCGGCCGGGGTTCAGCCGACGAGGACGTCGAGGGCGAGGCCCATGGCGGCTAGGTCGACCATGGCGTTGTCCTCGGCGTAGCGCAGGCCCTGGACGTTGAAGAGGCGCACGGCGCCGGCCCGGGTCGGGAACGGCCCCCAGTGCCAAGTGCCCCGGTGGAGCACGACCGGCTCGAGGGGCTCGAGCACGAAGGCCCGGATCTCGGTGTTGGTCCCGGCGACCTCGAAGTCGGTCGAGGCCGGCGCCACGGCGATGACGCAGGGATGGTCCACCGACATGATCGTCTGGGTGTGGGTGTTGTGGCGGTAGAGCATCTCGCAGCGCAGGCCCCCAGGGGCCGCCGGGACCTCCGCCCGGGCGTGCCCGATCAGGTTCACGTGCGGGTCGGACCACTCGAAGACCAGACGGTGCGAGCCGTCGGCGGGGTCGGTGTCGGAGACTGGCAGCCAGCCGAAGGGGGCCCAGGCCCCCTCGCTCAGGCTCGTCGGCTCGATCTGTGCCACCACCTGGCCCATCACGCCTCCTCCGTCGCTCCGAGGGGCCCTCGGGACGGGTCCCCTCCGCCGATCTAACCTGACGTCACCGTCAGTCTACGAACCGGAGGTGGCAGGAGCGATGGCCCTGGACGTGCGCAGCATCGAGGACGTGGCGCCCATCGTCGAGCACAACGGCACGGTGCCGGTGTGGTGGATGATCAAGTCGCGCGAATTCAAGGACATCACCGACGGGGGCTTCTTGGAGCTGGTCAACGAGTTCGAGGTGGCCGGGGGCGGGATGGTCGACCCCCACTCGCACCCGACCCACGAGTTCTATTACGTGCTCAACGGCCGGGGCATCATGACCATCGAGGGGGTGGACCGCGAGATCGCCCAGGGTGACCTGGTCTACATCCCGCCGGACAAGGTCCACACCCTCCGCCCGATCAGCGACAACGCCCCCATCCACTGCTTCTGCTTCGCCATCGGGGTCAAGGACGCGGGCCCGATCGACTACACCAACCACTGAGTGGCACGGGTCCTCGTCACCCGCCACCTCCCCGAGGGTGGCCTCGACCCGTTGGTGGCCACCGGTCATGAGGTCGTCCAGCGCGAGCGCGACATCCCCTACAGCCCTGAGGAACTGGTGGCCGCGGTGCCGGACCACGAGGCGATCGTCTGCCTGCTCACCGACCGCATCGGGCCCGACGTGCTGGCCGCCGGGGCGGCCGGGCGCCTGAGGGTGGTGGCCAATGCGGCCGTCGGCTACGACAACATCGACGTGGCCGCGGCGGCCGGCCTGGGCATCGCCGTGTGCAACACCCCCGGGGTGCTGGACCAGACCACGGCCGATCTGGCCTTCCTCCTCATCCTGACAGCCTCCCGGCTGACCTCGGGGGCCGAGGCCGACCTGCGCGCCGGGCGCTGGGCCGGCTGGGGCATCTCGGACCACCTCGGGCGCGACGTGCACGGGGCGATCCTCGGCCTGGTTGGCTACGGGCGCATCGCCCGGGAGGTCGCCCGGCGGGCCGAGGGGTTCGGCATGGAGGTGCTGCACCACACCCGCTCGCCCACCGGTTTCCCCGGCTACGTGGCCGACCTCGACGACCTGCTCTCGACCGCCGACATCGTGAGCCTCCACGTCCCGCTCACCGCCTCGACCCGGCACCTGATCAGTGCCCGGGAGCTCGCGCTGATGAAGGACACCGCCGTGCTGGTCAACGCGGCCCGGGGATCGGTGGTCGACGAGGCGGCGCTGGTCGACGCCCTCGAGGCGGGGACAATCTTCGCCGCCGGCCTCGACGTCTACGAGGGCGAGCCGTCGGTGAACCCGAGGCTCCTCGGCGCCCCCCGGGTCACCCTCTTGCCCCACGTGGGAAGCGCCACCACCCAGACCAGGACCCGGATGGCCCGGCTGGCCTGCCAGGGGGTGTGCGACGTGCTGGCCGGGCGCACCCCGCCCAACCTGGTCACCGCCTGAGCGGACGGCGCGCCGCGCCGGGCGGCACGACCGTCGAGCGTCGGCACAGGAGGTCGACACGGTTGAACTGCGGCGCCGCCGTGGGCGACGGGGTCGGCGGGCGGCGCTTCAGCGAGGGCTCAGCGGGACCGGACCGCAGACTCGTCGAGCCCCAAGAGCTCGACGGTGGTCCGGCCCGCCGACAGGGCGGCGAAGTACCCCGCCTCCTTCTCGGCCCGTTCGCGTCCGGCGGCGAGCACCTCGTCGATGACCGATGCCCCGATGACGACGACGCCGTCGCCGTCGCCCACCACCCAGTCCCCCTGGGCCACCTCCACCCCGCCGACCGTCACCGGCAAGCCGACCGTCCCGGGCAGCGACTTGGTGGCGCCGCGCAGGGCGACGAGCGAGGAGAAAACCGGGAACCGGTGGGCCTCGAGGGCGGCGGTGTCCCGCACGCCACCGTCGATGACCAGCCCGCCCAGGCCCCGGGCCTCGGCCGCCGTAGTCAGCACCTCGCCCCAGTAGCCGCGTTCGGCGGCCGAGCCGACGTCGACCACGAGCACGCTGCCGATCGGGGCCCGGGTCACGGCGACGTGGACGGCGAGGTTGTCGCCCGGCGTGCAGTGCACCGGGTAGGCCGGGGCGGCCAGCGCCGCACCCAGCCAGGCCGGACGGATCCGGGGACGCATGGCCGTCCCCCCCGATTCCCCGAGGGTGGCCGATCCCAGGTCGCCAAGTGCCAGTGCCAGTCCCTCGGTGTCCACGTCACTCCCCTTCCGACCCGAGCTGTCGGGCCACACGCTGCCGGGCCATACGCCGTCGGGCCACACGATAGGAGACGACGACGGGGACTGACTCGACCGGCGCGCCCGGATCGGCCCGACCGTAGACTCGGCCGGCATCGGGGGGACCGACACGCAGGAGGCGACATGGTCCGGGGCGAGGGCACCACGGTGGTGATGGGGGTGAGCCCCGACGAGGCGTTCGACTTCGTCCTCGACCCGGCCCAGTACACCAAGGCCGACACCAAGATGGTCTGGGTCACCAAGTTGGCCGACACGCCCGACGGGATGATCGCCCGCGAGGACGGCACCTTCTTGGGCCGGTTCCGCGGGTCGGTGATCACCCGCTACCGCTGGGAGCGCCCCACCCGCATCGACGTCACCTTGGAGCACGGGGTGCCCCGGTCCCTGCACGCCACCTTCGAGATCGACGAGGTGCCCGGCGGCACCCGGATCCGCCACGTCGAAGAGCTCGACCTCGGCCACGGGCCCCTGGGGCTCCTCCACGACGCGTTCGCCGGCGGGTGGTTCGCCCGGTCGGTCACGGCCGAGGTCGCCGAGATCGGGCGGCTGCTCGAGGCCGGCGAGCGGGGCCGGGGCGTCGACGGCGAGGCCGCCTGACGTGGCGGGCCGCCCGATGTACATCGTGACCCAGGTGGCGCCCTACGTCGACGAGGGACCGGCCGGGGTCCACGGGGTCCTCGGCCAGGCCACGACCGGACTGGCCGAGCTGGCGCGTTTGTCCGACCTCGAGCCGGTGGCGGTGGCCGACGTGGCCGACGTGGCCCCGGCCGAGCTGGACAACGGGGGCGTGCTGGCCCTGTTCACCATCGGCGAGACCCCCTTCACCGCGGCCCAGCGCCAGGCGGTCTCCGGCGCCTGGCGGGCCGGGCGCCTGGCCGTGCTGGGCGTGCACTCGGCCACCGATGCCTGCCACTGCTGGGAGGACTACGGCCGGGTGCTCGGGGCCCGCTTCGACGGCCACCCCTGGACCCAGGACTTCGACGTCGACGTCGTCGACCGCTCCCACCCGGCCACCGCCCACCTCGAGGCGACGTGGCCCTGGCATGACGAGGTCTACCTCTTCGCCGACCTGCGTCCCGACGCCCGGGTCCTCCTGCGCCTGGCCGACGGGCAGCTGGACATGACGGCCCCGGGGGCCCGCACCCCGGCCTGCGGGTTCCCCCTGGCCTGGTGCCACACCGAGGCCGGGGGCCGGACGTTCTACAGCGCCCTCGGGCACTTCCCAGGGGCCTGGGAGACACCGGACTACCTCCGCCACCTGGGCGGTGGGCTGGGCTGGCTCCTCGGGACCGCCTAGGACCCCGGCCGCCCGGCGGGCCGCCCGGGCGGGACCCCGGGCCCGACGGGCCAGGGGGCCGGCCGGTACTGTGTGACGCCGGTGTCAGATTCCCCACAGAACGAGGTGTCACCGTGAGCGAGTTGCCCGACGTGATGCCCGCGGCGGTCTACCAGAAGCCCGGGGTGGTGACGGTCGAGGAGCGGCCGGTGCCCGTGGCCGGGCCCGGCCAGGTCCTGATCGAGGTGGACCACTGCGGGATCTGCGGGTCCGACATCCACATGCTGCGCGACGGGTGGGCCCACAAGCCCGGGTTCATCGCAGGCCACGAGTACTCGGGGGTGATCGTCGACGTGGGCGACGGGGTCGAGGGCTGGGCGGTCGGCCAGGACGTGGTCGGCGGCCCGTCCCCCAAGTGCGGGCACTGCCGGCGCTGCCTCGAAGGCAAACCCTCCCAGTGCGAGAACCGGTCCGGACTGACCATGGACCACGCCGACGGGGCCTTCGCCCGCTACGCCGTGGTGCGGGCCACCTCGCTCCTCGCCCTGCCCGAGGGGCTCTCGGCCCGCCACGCGGCACTGGCCGAACCCCTCGCCGTCGCCCTCCACGGCATCACCCGCTCGGGCATCGGCCAGGGGGATACGGCCATGGTCATCGGGGTCGGCCCCATCGGGGCCCTCACCATCGCCGCCCTGCGGGCCCGGGGGATCGGGCCGATCACCGCGGTCGAGCCCGGCGAGAAGCGCCAGCAGCTGGCCCGGGACCTGGGCGCCGACCTGGTGCTCGAGCCGGGCGACCTCGAGCTGTTCACGTCCTTCGAGCCCGAGCGCATCGCCGAGCGGGCGGTCCACGTGGTCCTCGAGTGCTCGGGCAAGAAGGAGGCGATGGAGGCCGGGTTCCACCAACTGCGCCGCGGGGGCACGATGGCCCTGGTCGGTGCGGGCATCGAGCACCCCACCTTCGACCCCAACCGGTTCATCCTCAACGAGCTGACCGTGTGCGGCTCGTTCATCTACGACAAGGACGGTTTCGAGCGGGCGCTCGAGCTCCTCGCCTCGGGCGACCTGCCCAACGAGCGGCTGATTGAGCCCGGCGACGTGCCCCTGGACGGGATCTCAGAGGCCATCGAGGGACTGGCCACCGGCCGCATCGGGGGAAAGGTGATGGTGGTCCCCCGCCTCTCGGGCGAGGCCGCGGTGTCGCGATGACCCACCCCTACTACCCGTCGGGCAACCCCCACTTCAACCACGTCGCCATGAGCGTGCCGGCCGACCTCCTCGACGAGTCGGGCCGCAAGCAGATCGTGGCGTTCTGGGACGAGGTCTTCGGCTTCACCGAGATGCCGACCATGTCCATCGACCGCAAGCGCTTGATCCTGAGCTGCGTGCACTGGGACCAGTTCATCTTCCTGATCGCCGACGACGAGCCCATGACGTGCCCGCGCATGGACCACTTCGGGCTGTCGGTCGGAACGCTCGAGGAGCTCAAGGGCGTCCAGTCCCGGGCCGAGGCCTACCGCCAACGTGACCCGCGGGTCGACCTGATCGACCTGCACGTGGACGACCAGGGACGGATCAGGATCCACTCGCTCTACGTGCGGTACCTGCTGCCCATGATGTGCGAGCTCCAGTGGTGGGAGTTCACCTCGTGACCCCGCCGGCGGGCGCGGCCGCCGGCGCCGACGGGCTGCGCTACGGGGTCTTCGTCCCCCAGGGCTGGAAGCTCGAGTACACCGGCTGGTCGGCCCCCGACGCCTGGGCCCGCTCGGTAGAGCTGGCCCGCCTGGCCGAGGACCTCGGCTACGACCACCTCTGGGTGTACGACCACGTCGAGACCGTGCCCCGGCGCGAGCCCGAGCACCTCTTCGAGGCCTTCACCATGCTGGCCGCCCTGTCCCAGGTCACCACCCGGGCCCAGCTGGGCCAGCTGGTCACCTGCTCGTCGTACCGCAACGCCGGGCTGCTGGCCAAAGAGGCCGCCTGCATCGATGTGTACTCGGCCGGACGGCTCATCCTCGGGCTGGGGGCCGGCTGGTTCCACCAGGAGTACGCCTCCTACGGCTACGAGTACCCGCCCGACCGCCGCCGCCTCGCCGTCTTGGAGGAGACCCTCGAGGTGGTGCGCCGCCTCTGGACCGAGGACTCGGTGAGCTTCGACGGCGAGCACCTGCACTTCGCCGACGCCCACTGCCACCCCAAGCCCCTCCAGCAGCTGCCCCGGGTGCTGGTCGGCGGGGGCGGCGAGCAGGTCACCCTGCGGATCGCCGCACGGCACGCCGACGCCACCAACTGGCAGGTCGGGCTGGAGTCGTTCATCACCAAGTCGGCGCTGCTCGAGCGCTACTGCGAGGAGGTGGGCCGGCCCTTCGGGTCGATCGTGCGCACCCATGGCCCGGACTGCGCCATCTTCGACACCGACGCCGAGTGCCGCGCCTGGTGCGAGTCCCCGGGCGGGGGGAACCTCTGGGGCCCCTCGTCGACCGACGACTACCTGGCCGAGAACCTGGTGGGCACGGTCGAGCAGGTGACCGAAAAGACCCAGGGCTTCGTCGACGCTGGGTGCAAGGAGTTCATCTTGTGGCTCCGCGACTACCCGGGCGACGAGACCCTGCGACGGTTCATGGGAGAGGTCGTCCCGAAGCTCAGAGCCTGACCGGCCGGCCGGCGGCTGACCGGCCCTCTCGGGTCGCCGGGCGCCGGGCGCCGGGCGCCGGTGAGCTTCGCTAGGGTCGCGCCAGTGCGGTTCGGGATCGACATCGCCCAGCAGCGGATGGCGTTCGCCGAGGTCGTCGACCGGGCCCGCTTCGCCGAGGAGCTGGGGTTCGACGGGGCCTGGGGCTTCGACCACTTCGTGCCGATGTACGGCGAGGGGCCCGGGAACTGCTTCGAGGGCATGACCACCCTGGCCGCCCTGGCCACCGCCACCTCGAGGATCCGCCTGGGCCTCTTGGTGACCGGCGTGACCTACCGCCACCCCTCGGTGCTCGCCGCTCAGGCGCTCACCGTCGACCATGCCTCGTCGGGCCGGCTGGAACTGGCCCTCGGCGCGGCGTGGTTCGAACCCGAGCACCGCCAGCTGGGGATCGACTTCCCCCCGACCTCCCAGCGCTTCGACATCTTGGAGGACACCTGCGAGATCGTGAGCCGGCTCTTCACCGGCGACGAGGTCTCCTACCGCGGCGCACGATTCAGCCTCGAGGACGCCCGCATGCGCCCGCCCCCGGTGCAACGGCCCCGGCCGCCGATCTGGATCGGCGGGTCCGGTCCCCGCCGCACCCTGCCCCTGGCCGCCCGCCACGCCGACGTGTGGCACACCTTCGCCGACCCGGCCCGGATGGCCGAGCTCGGGGCCCAGGTGGACCGGCTGGCCGAGGCGGCGGGCCGGGACCCCGCCTCGATCACCAGGGCGTCGTCGCTCTCGCTCTCAGAACCCCTCGACGAGATCCGGCGCACCGTCGCCGCCATGCGCGACGCCAAGGTGGGCTACCTCGTCTGCGGGTGGCCCGGCGAGGGCCGGGGACGGGTCGAGGAGTTCGCCGGCGAGATCCTGGGCACCCTCGACGACTGAGCGGCGGGTCGGCGGACTCAGCGCGGCATGGGGAAGATGTGGGGCTCCCCCGCCACCTGGCCCGCCGCCGCCGCCAGCCCGCCGGCGTCGAGGGCCTCGAAGCGGTTGGCCGCCTCGAGGGCCAGCGGGAGCACCCCGAGGTCCCCCGGCGTGCAAAAGGCGTGGACGCCGTCGACCGACAGGGCGAAGCGCACACCGCGGGCCACCTCGTCGGGTGTCGTGTACGGCTCGTACCAGGTGTCCTGGGCATGCGGCCGCGCACCCCAGGGCCGGGCCGCCGCCGCCTTGATGGCCATCACCCCGAGGTCGCGCCGGGCGCACTCGGCCAGGAGCGCCTCGGCGTCGCGCCGGTAGTCGGGGTCCGCCCACAGGCGGGGGTTGACCGGGAACATGACGGTGTCGAGGTCGTAGCGCCGCAGGGCCTCGAGGTGGGCGGCCGGCGCCGTCAGGTCGTGACCGGTCACCCCGACGAAGCGGCACAGGCCCTCCTCGCGGGCCCGCAGGACGGCCTCGGCGGCGCCGGATCGCCGGTCGAGCTCGTCGACACTGGTCACCGCGTGCAGCTGGTAGAGGTCGAACGAGTCGCACCCGAGCAGGCTGAGCGACTCCTCGAGCTGGGCCCGGACGCCGTCGGCGCTGTGGCGCAGGGACTTGCACCCGACGAACAGGCGGTCCCGCACGGCGGGGAGCAACGGCCCGAGCAGCTCCTGGGCCCGCCCGTACTGGGGGGCGATGTCGAGATGGTTGACCCCGGCGCGCAGGGCGGCCTCGAAGGCCTCGGCCGAGACCTCGGGAGCCGAGTCCCAGAAGGCGGCCGCCCCGAGGATGGCCAGCGACGAGAAGTGCCCGGTCCTGCCCAGCCGGCGGGTCTGCATGTAGGCACGGTAGCGCCCGGGCCCCCGGGTGGGCCGCCCGCCGCGACCTCCTCGCCGCGCCGGGGGCTGTTAGCGTCGCCCGATGCCCGAGAATCCCGAGCGCACGATTCCCGCCGGTCCGAGGCGCCCCCGTCGGCGCACCGCCGCGCGGCTGGCTGCCGGGGCGGCTGCCTGCGGGACCCTCCTCGCCCCGCTCCTGGCCGCCGGGGGCGCCGGGGCCGCCTCCAGCCCGGCTGCCCTGGTCGCCGCGTCGAAGTCGGCGGCGACCAAGCAGCACTCGGCGCACTTCGTGGCCGTGAGCAGCCTTGGTGCCAACTCGGTCACCATCGTGGCCGACGTCGGCCAGGCCTCGGGGAAAGAGACGATCCGGCTGCGCAACTCCGGGCAGACCGGCCTGATCTCGGGCCGCTACGACGGCAAGGCCGTCTACTTCAGAGGCGACGCCAACGGGCTCGTCGGCTACCTCGGGATGCCCTCCAGCCTGGCCACCAAGTACGCCGGGCGCTGGATCGCCTTCACCTCGGACCAGAAGAGCTACGCCGCCATCGCCAAGTCGTTGACCCTGCCCGAGGCCATCGCCCAGATCTCGATGGCCCCCCCCTACACCTCGTCGACCGGCCCGAGGGCGGGCGGGTCCCCGACGGTGCTGGTGCGCGGCACCTCGGCCGCGTTCTCGTCGTCGGGCTCCAAGGGCTCGGCGACCATGACCATCGTGGGCAGCGGCACGCCGCTGCCGGTCACCTTCTCGGGCTCGGGCACCCAGAGCGGCAAGACCGAGCGGGGCAACGTGGTGTTCACCAAGTGGAACGAGCCGCTGAACGTCGTCGCCCCGTCGTCTTCGGTCAACGCCGACACGATCACCAGCCCCTCGTCGTCCGGCTCGTCCTCGAGCTCGTCGGGCGGCTGAGCGCCCGCTGAGCGGGACCGTCCGTTCTCAGCCGGCCACGGCCGCCAGGACCTCGATCTCCACCGCCCCACCCCGGGGGAGCGCCGCCACCCCGACGGCCGAACGGGTGTGCCGGCCGGCCTCGCCGAACACGTCGGCCAGCACCCGGCTGGCCCCGTCGACCACGGCCGGCTGCTGGTGGAAGTCCGGGGCCGAGGCCACGTACCCGGTGACCGTCAAGATGCGCGAGATCCGGTCCAGCGAGCCGAGCGCCACCTCGAGGACGGCCAGGGCGTTGAGGGCGCACACGGCGGCCGCCTCGGCCCCCTGCTCGACGGTGACGTCGACGCCGAGGGTACCCAGGCAGGTCAGCTCGCCGGCGATCCGGGGCAGCTGGCCCGAGGTCCGGGCCACCCCGCCGAACACGACGACCGCGTCGAGCGGGTCGTGCGGCGGGTGGGGGCCGTGGAGGGTGAGGCCGAGCTCCTCGAGCCGGGCCCGCGTCCGGTCTGCGCTCACCCCTGGGTGCGCAGATACTCGTAGACGCTGGCGAAGCTCTTGTCGACCTTCTCGGGGAGGTGGTGGATCTCGCCCAGTTGGCGGGCCCCCCAGATGATCTTGGCGCTCCGCTCGACCAGGGCGGTGATGTGCATGGCCTTGCCCGGCGTGGGTGCGACGGCCACCATCCCGTGGTTGGCGATGAGCGCCGCCCCGCGCCCCTGGAGGGCCTTGACCGCCTGCTCCCCCAGCTCGTCGGTGCCGCTCATGGCGTACTCGGTGCAGCGCACGTCGCCACCGATGTACACGGAGAACTCGTCGATGCAGGCCGGGACGGCCTGCTGGGCCACCGCGAACATCGAGGCGTGGATGGCGTGGGAGTGGATGACACAGGCGATGTCGTCGAACGCGGCCATGCAGGCCAGGTGCAGCAGCTTCTCCGACGACGGTGAACGGTCCCCCGAGACCACCTCGCCGGCCGGGGTGATGACCACCAGGTCCTCGAGCGTCATCTCGCGGTAGTCGAGCGACGAGGGGGTGATGACGATGTTTCCGTCCTGGCGGCGGGCCGAGATGTTGCCCGCCGTCCCCTCGACCAGGCCCTTCTCCAAGAGCTCCTTGGCCGCGGCCAGGACCTCTTCGTGGGCGTTCTCGACAAAGCGGGCCATGGGCACGGCTCCTTGTGGCGGTTGGCTGGCGGTGCCCGGGCCGCAGCGCGGCCCGGCGGGACGTGGTCCATCGTACTTCGACCCGGGCCGGCCTGCCTGACGCAGATGTCAGGGAACTCGGTCGGCGGATATGCTCGCCCGATGGGCCTTCTTGACGGACGGGTGGCAGTGGTGACCGGGGCAGGACGGGGCATCGGGCGCGACATCGCGCTCTGCTTGGCCGGAGAGGGGGCCAAGCTGGTGGTCAACGACGTCGGGGTCTCCTTGGCCGGCGAGGGCACCGGCGAGGACCCCGCGGCGGCCGTCTGCAAGGAGATCGAGGCGGCGGGCGGCGAGGCCGTCCCCAACCACGACTCGGTCAGCGACTTCGACGCCGCCGCCGGCATCGTCGCCGCCGCCACCGGGGCCTTCGGCCGTCTCGACATCCTGGTCAACAACGCCGGGATCGTCCGGGACCGCACCCTGGTCAAGATGGACGAGTCCGACTATGACGCCGTGATCGCCGTCCACCAGAAGGGGACCTTCAACACCACCCGGCACGCCGCCCCGCTGATGAAAGAGGCCGGCTACGGGAGGATCGTCAACATCACCTCGTCGGCCGGCCTGCGGGGCAACTTCGGCCAGACCAACTACGGGGCGGCCAAGGCGGCGATCATGGGCATGACCTTCGTCTGGGCCCTCGAGCTCGGCCGCTACGGCATCACGGTCAACGCGGTGGCCCCGGCCGGCTTCACCCGGATGACCGAGGGCCTCTACGAGGGGGCGGAGCCCCCCCCCGACCAGGACCCGGCCCTCAACGCCCCCCTCGTCGCCTACCTGGCCTCCGAGGACGCCTCCTACGTCAACGGCCAGGTCCTCGGGCGGACCGGCTTCGCCTACACCATCTTCCAGACCCCCCGGCAGGTGGCCGCCATGTGGCGCGAGGACGGCTGGACCCCCAAGCAGGTGGCCGACCACTTCCACGAGGTCCTGGGCCAGCACCTCCAGCCGGTCGGGATGCCGGCCCACCCCCTCATCGGCAAGAAGGACTGAGGCCGACACCTCCCGCGCCCCGGGGGTCCGTCGCCGTCGCACCGGATCGGCGCCGCCGCTAGGGTCGGTCTGCCGGCAATTGCCGGTGGGCACCGGCCCGTGCTCCAGCAACCGTCACGCCAGCAACCGTCACGCCGCCGCCGGTCACCGGCCGGTGACCGCCACCCGCAGGGAGACAGCATGGAAGTCCGCGACAAGCTCTACATCGGGGGCGCCTGGGTGCCCTCCACCGGCACCGGGACGCTCGAGGTCGTCGACTCGAACAACGAGGAGGTGATGGCGACCATCCCCGAGGGGACCGCCGAGGACGTCGACAAGGCGGTCCAGGCCGCTGCCGACGCCTTCGCCGACTGGTCGGCCACCTCGGTCGAGGAGCGGGCCAAGATGCTGTCGCGGATCTCCGAGGGCCTGGCGGCACGCACCGACGAGATCGCCCAGACAATCTCGCGCGAGGTCGGGATGCCGATGACCCTGTCGGGGGCCATCCAGGTCGGCCTGCCCACCGGGGCCTTCGCCGAGATCGCCACGCAGATCACCGAATTCGACTGGGAGGAGGAGCTCGGCAACTCGCTCATCGTGCGCGAGCCGGTCGGGGTCGTCGGCGCCATCACCCCGTGGAACTACCCCCTTTACCAGATCGCCCTCAAGGTGGCGCCCGCCCTGGCCTCGGGCTGCACGGTCGTGCTCAAGCCGAGCGAGGTGGCCCCCCTGAACGCCTTCGCCCTGGCCGAGGTGATCGACGAGGTCGGCCTGCCACCGGGGGTCTTCAACCTGGTCACCGGGGCTGGGGCCGGTGGTCGGCGAGGCCATCGCCTCGCACCCGAGGGTCGACATGGTGTCGTTCACCGGCTCGACCCGGGCCGGCAAGCGGGTGATGCAGCTGGCGGCCGAATCGGTCAAGCGGGTCGCCCTCGAGCTTGGCGGCAAGTCGGCCAACGTCATCTTGGAGGACGCCGACCTCGACGCGGCGGTGCCGAGCGGCATCTTCGCCTGCTACCTCAACTCGGGCCAGACCTGCTCGGCCCTCACCCGGATGATCGTGCCCCGCTCGCGGCTGGCCGAGGTGGAGGAGAAGGCGGCGGCGGCGGCCGCCGGCTTCCCGCCGGGCGACGCCTTCGAGCCGGGCGTGATGCTCGGACCGCTCATCTCGGCCACCCAGCGCGACCGGGTCAGGGGCTACATACAAAAGGGCATCGACGAGGGGGCCAAGCTCGTCGTCGGGGGCACCGGGGCCCCCGAGGGCCACGACAAGGGCTACTTCGTCCAGCCGACGGTGTTCTCCGAGGTCACCAAGGACATGACGATCGCCCAGGAGGAGATCTTCGGGCCGGTCCTGTCGATCCTCCCCTACGACACCGAGGACGAGGCGGTCGAGATCGCCAACAGCACCATCTACGGGCTGGCCGGCGGGGTCTGGGCGGGTGACAACGAGCACGCCGAGCAGGTGGCCCGGCGGCTGCGCACTGGACAGGTCGACATCAACGGCGGCGCCTTCAACCCCGAGGCTCCGTTCGGGGGTTACCGCCAGTCGGGCATCGGGCGCGAGCGGGGCCGGTACGGCTTCGAGGAGTACCTCGAGGTGAAGTCGCTCCAGCGCTGAGCGCCCCGGCGCCCCCGGGTTGGGCTGGCCCCGCGCCATCGGGCATCATGGGGCGATGGGATCCAAGGGGAGTCGAGCGCGCAAGCCCAAGCAACGCCTGGCCAAGGTGCCCAAGTACGAAGAGCCCAACAACATCCCGCTGGCCGGCCTGGGGGGCGGGGCCGAGACCGGTGCCGGCCGGCTCGGCCACGGCTCGGACCACCATCACCCCGGGCAGCCGGGCAAGGCCGGCAAGTTCATGCTGCGGGTGCTCGGACTCCGGCCCAAGGGCGAACAGACCCACTGAGCGGGCCGTGGCCCGACCCCGGCCGGCCACCGCCCCTGGCTAGTGTCGACCGATGCCCAGGAACCGACCCCGGCGCTCCGGCGTCGCCGCCGTCGCCCGCCCGCTGGCCGGCGCAGCGTTCGTCCTGGCCGGGCTGGGCGCCGCCGGTGTCGGGGGCTCGCCTGGGGCCGGGGCCCAGTCCACCACCGCCCCGCAGTACTACGTCTCGGTCGGTGACTCCTACGCCGCGGGGTACCAGCCGACCAGCGCCACCGGCGGCCACAGCACCACCAACGGCTTCGCCTACCAGGTCGTCCGGCTGGCCGCCGCCAAGGGCTACCACTACAAGCTGGTCAACTTCGGCTGCGGTGGCGCCACCACGACCTCCATCTTGACCTCCAAGGGCTGCGCGCGGGTGCTGCTCGGGCCGGGTGCACCCTCGTACCCGACCCTCACCCAGGCCGCCGCGGCCGAACAGTTCATCAGGGCCCACAAGGGCCGCATCGGGCTGATCACGGTCTCGATCGGGGGCAACGACGTGACCGCCTGCGCGACGTCGGCCACGCCCATCCCGTGCGTCGCCACCGCGGTTCGCACCATCCGGGACAACCTCTCCACCCTGGTCAACGGGCTCCGCTCGGCCGCCGGTCCGAAGGTGCGCATCGTCGGCACCACCTACCCCGACGTGATCTTGGGCGAGGACCTCTCGACCCAACCGGCCCAGAAGAACCTGGCCACCCTCTCGGTGGTGGCCTTCAAGACCCTGATCAACCCGGCCCTCAAGGCCGGCTACCTCGAGGTGGGCGGCCAGTTCGTGGACGTGACCGCGGCCACCGGCGCCTACGGGCCGCTGACCGCCACCACCATGCTCGCCCCCTACGGCACCATCCCGGTCCCGGTGGCCAAGGTCTGCGAGCTCACCTACTTCTGCCAGTACCACAACATCCACCCCCGCACCGCCGGCTACACGGTGATCGCCAAGCTCGTCGCGGGCACCCTCCCCCGCCGGTCCTGAGCGCACGGGCGCGGCGGTGCTCCCGGCGCTCGGCCGGGCGTGCGTCGGCGCCGGGCCCGGACCCGCCGCCCCGGGGGATTCTGACGGCTGACCTGGGGGGTCTCGTTCGGCGGGGCCGGCCGAGATCCCCGGAGGGCACCGTAGTAGCCTGCCCGTTTGCGGGCGGACGGGAGGACGCGGGGACGTGATCGGCGGGGGAGTCTCGAGGGCACGGCGTCTCTGGCCGGCGCTGCTCGTCACGGCGTTCGTGGCCGTGGGGGTTCTGCCCGGGGTCGCCGGCGCGGCGCCCTCTGACACCCAGCCCGGGTACCAGCTCACCGTCTCCCACGGCGTCCCCCCCTCGTGCGGACACCACCACCACCACCATCATCATCATCGGGTCCACGCCTGCTCGTCGGCTCTGTGACCGACCGGACCGATTCGGGCGGGCCGAGCCGGGCCGGGTGCCGGAGACTCAGCGTTCGAGCCTGAGCGTCACCACCTCGAACGGCGTCAAGGCGATGGTCACCGCCGCCCCGCTGGACTCGGCCGCGGCCAGCTCCCGCTCCAACAGGTCGGTGACCGTGGCCCGGCCGAGCCCGAACGGCGCCGTCACGGTGACCGGCCCCCGGCGGCCCCAGGCCTCGTAGAGGCGGACCACCAGGGCCTCGGGGTCGTCGTCGGCCCGCTTGACCGTCTCGACGACCACGTTCGGCGCGTCGAGCGAGAGCAGCGAGGTCCGGCGGCCGAGCGGCCCGGTGTGGGCCGTCGCCGGGACGGCCCGGAGGGAGGCGTTGAGGTCGTATCCGGCGTCGATCACGCCCGCCTCCCGCAGGTCCCCGGCGTGGGGCACCAGTCGGTAGGTGAAGTGCTGGTGCCCCCGGTCGGCCACCGGGTCGGGCCAGGTCGGGGCGCGCAGCAGCGAGAGCCGGATGACGTTGCCGGTGATGTCGTAGCCGTACTTGCAGTCGTTCAGGAGGGCCACGCCGTACCCGGACTCTGACAGGTCGGCCCACTTGTGGGCACAGACCTCGAAACGCGCCACGTCCCAGCTGGTGTTGGCGTGGGTCGGTCGCTCGACGTGGCCGAACTGGATCTCGTAGGTCGCCCGCAGGCTGCGGACCGAGACCGGGAAGGCCACCTTCAAGAGCCGGTTCGTCTCGTGCCACTCCACCTCGGTGTCGAATTCGACATGGCGGGCGCCGGCCGCCAGACGGATCACCTGGGTGACACTCGAGTCGCCGAAGTGGCGGGTCACCCGCAGGCCGGCTCGGAGCGGCCCGGCCTCGGCCACCTCGATGGCGTCGACCGCGTCGAGGTCCTCCACCTGGTCGAAGCTGAACCGGTCGATGTCCCAGGCGTCGTAGAAGTTGGGGTAGTCGGGGTGGAGCTGGAAGAGGTTCGCCCGTCCGCCCTCGGCCAGCACCTCGCGCCCGACGGCCTTGTCGAACACCGAGGACAACAAGCCACGGTCGTCGAGGACGACCCGGAGGTGCTCGTTCTCGAGGGTGCGGGGCCCGGCGGTCACCCGGGCGGGGTCGGACCGCTCCCCGGGCCCGAGGTCGTAGACGGCGAAGCCCAAGGCGGGCACCGTCGCTTCGAACAGGGCCCGGCCCTCGGCGTCGCGCTGGACCGGGCCGGTGCGCCCGGAGGGATCGGTGGCCGCGGTGAGCGTCTCGGGGGCCTCGACGGCGACCAGCTCGCGGCGGGGGTGCGACAGGGGGTTGAAGACCACCACCGGGTGGCCGGTGTCCGAGGTGTCGGCGGCACCGGCCAGCTCGCCCAGGGCCCGCTCGGCCAGCTGGTTCGCCTCGGCGATGACCTTGGCGTGGTCGCGGGCGGTGTCCTCGTAGACCCAGTGGATGCCCGAGCCGGGAATGATGTCGTGGAACTGGTGCAAGAGGAGCACCTTCCACAGCCCGTCGAGGGCGTCGGCCGGGTAGTCGGACCCGGTCACCAACGCCGCCCAGAGCTCGGCCTCGCGCAGGGCGAACTCGCCGCGGCGGTTCCCGAGCTTGGTCGCCGCCTGGCTGGTGTAGGTGCCCCGGTGGAGCTCGAGGTAGAGCTCGCCCGCCCAGACCGGGGCGTCGGCCGCCTCGGCCTCGGCCTCGGCTTGGCTGAAGAACGCCCGGGGTCCCTCGATGCTGAGCCGCGGCACCCCGTCGGTCTCGGCCAGCCGGCGGGCCGACTCGAGCATCTCGGCGGTGGGGCCACCGCCCCCGTCCCCCCAGCCGAAGAGGTAGAGCGACCGTGAGGCCCGGTCGTGGTCCTTGAAGTTCTCGACGGCGAAGCGCAGCTCGCGCACGCTCACGTTGCCGTTGTAAGTGTCCGCCGGCGGGAAGTGGGTGAAGACCCGCGAGCCGTCGATGCCCTCCCAGAAGAAGCTGTGGTGGGGCAGCACGTTGTACTGGTTCCACGAGAGCTTCTGGGTGAGGAACCAGCGGATGCCGGCCCGCCGCATGATCTGGGGCAGGGCGGCCGAGTAGCCGAACACGTCGGGCAGCCAGACGTCGCTGGTCTCGATCCCGAACTCGTCGAGGTAGAAGCGCTTGCCGTGGACGATCTGGCGGACGAGCGACTCGCCCGACGGGATGTTGCAGTCGGCCTCCACCCACATCGAGCCGGTGGGCTCGACCCTCCCCTCGGCGATCCGGGCCTTCAACCGCTCGTAGAGGTCCGGGTACCGGTCGCGCATCCAGGCCAGGTGCTGGGCCTGGGAGACGGCGAAGCGGTACTCGGGGTAGCGGTCCATCAGGTCGAGGGCGGTGGAGAAGGTCCGGGCGCACTTGCGGACCGTCTCGCGCAGCGGCCAGAGCCACGCCGTGTCGAGATGGGCGTGGCCGATCATGGCCACGGCGTGGGTGCCCGGAGCGGGCCGCTCGGCCAGCAGCTCGCTCAGCACCGGGGCGGCCCGGCGCCAGCTCTGCGAGATGTCGGGCAGCTCGAGCAGGTTGCAGGCCCGCTCCAGCCCGGCGCAGACCCGGGCCCAGCGGGGCTCGCCCTCGGGCAGCTCGCCCAGCAGCTCGACGGTGACCCGGAAGTCGTGCCAGAACCCCTCGAACTCGGGGTCCCGGACGTGGAGGTCGGCCTGGGCCAGGGTGAACAGCGGGGCGCCGTCGGGCTCGGCCAGCAGCATCGGCCAGGGGTTGGTGCCGAAGGGCGAGGGCGGGTTGGCGGCCGCCTCGACGAACACCTCGACCGCCTCCCCGCCGAGGGCGGCCGTCGCTACCAGGTGCTCGCGATGGTTGGGGGAGAGCCCCTGGACCGGCCGGCCGTCGCGCCACACGAGGGCCTCGGCCCCGAAACCAGTCGAGCCGGCGCCGCCGATGGCGAAGCCGAGCGCCACCTGGCGCCCGGCCCATTCGGGTGGGACGGCGCCACGCAGGCGGAACCAGGTGGTGTCCCAGGCCGGGCCCCACGCCCCGCCGACGGCGAACGGCTCGTAGTCGGCGGCGAAGGCCTCGGCGGCCGTGACCGGCTCGCCGTGGACGTGGAAGGCGGCCACCTCGAGGGGCACCGACGGGCCCCGGCGCCGCGGACGGACGAACTCGTGGAGGACCCGGACGATGCGACCGACACGGATCGAGTCCTCGGGGCGCACGCCGCCCGAGTGTAGGTGAGCCCGGGCCGGTGCCCGGGCGCTCAGTGCCGCCAGGTCAGCGGTTGGTGGTCAAGATGTTGACGACCGAGACCCCCGAGCCCCGCCCGCCCACGTTGTGCTGGAGGGCGTTGCCGTGGCGGATCTCGACCTGGCGCTCGCCGACCTCGCCCCGCAGCTGCCAGTAGCACTCGGTGATCTGGGCCACACCGGTGGCCCCGATCGGGTGGCCCTTGGACAACAGGCCCCCCGAGGGGTTGACCGGGATCCGGCCGCCGATCGCCGTCTCGCCCTCCAAGCTGGCCACGCCGCCCTTCCCCTTCTCCACGAAGCCAAGGTCCTCGATGTCGAGGATCTCGGTGATGGTGAAGCAGTCGTGCACCTCAGCCATGTCGATCTGGTCGGGGCCGACCCCGGCCATGGCGTAGGCCCGCTCGGCCGCCGCCGTGGTCACCGGGAGGCCGGTGAACGTCGACTTCTCGTGCAGGTACGGGTGGTCGGTGGCCACCCCGAAGCCGGCCACGAAGACCGGCTTGTCGGTGAACTCGTGGGCCCGCTCGGCGTTGACCAAGATGACCGCCGCCGCCCCGTCGGTCTGGGGGCAGCAGTCGAGCAGGTGCAGGGGGTGGCAGACCGGGGGCGAGGCCAGGACCTGGTCGACGGTGATCTCGGACTGGAAGTGGGCGTAGGGGTCGAGGGTGCCGTTGTGGTGGTTCTTGACCGCCACGCTGGCCAGCATCTCTCGGGTGGTCCCGAACTCGTGCATGTGGCGGGTGGCGAAGGGGGCGAAGAGCACCGGCGCCGTCTCGGCCCGGTTGTAGATGGGGTGCCCGGCGGCGGCCCGCGACAACAGCCCCTCGTCGGTCGACTTGTCCCGCATCTTCTCGACCCCGATGACCAGCACGACGTCGTGCACGCCGCTGGCCACCACCATGGCCCCGATGCGGAAGGCGTCCGAGCCCGACGGACAGGCGTTCTCGACCCGGGTGCAGGGCACCCCGGCCAGCCCGATGGCGCTCGGGACGGTGTTGCCGCCGATGCCCTCTTGGCCCCACAGCGTCCCCCGCTGGGTGGCCACGATCGCCGCCTCCACCTGGCGCGGCTCGAACCCCTTGTCCACACTGGCCACCGCGGCCTTGAAGGCGCCGTGGGCCATCGTCTCGTAGCTCTGGTCGAAGAGCTCTCCGAATCGGATCAGCCCCCCGCCGACCACCGCCACCCGGTTCCAGCTCATGACCGCTCCTTTCCGGCACCGGCCAGCTCGCCCGTCGCCGCGGCGCCCGTACGGGCCCCGTTGGCCGACGCGCCCGGCGCCCCACCATTGTTCTCGATCCTGCGCCTCACCTTGAAGCCGTACACCGGCACCCCCCGCTCGAGGGCGTAGCGCCGGAGCTCGAGGTCGACCCGGTCCCCGATGGCTAGGGCCGCCGCGTCCTCGGGCAGGCCCTGGAGCATCACCCGAGAACCGTCGTCGAGGTCCACCACGGCCAGGGGCAGCGGCGCCTCGAAGGGCGGCGGCATGGTGTGGTTCACGACGAAGGTCTGCACCGTGCCCGAGCGGGCCAGGTGGACCAACTCCCCCGAGTCGTTGCCACAAGCGAGGCACACCGGGTGGATCGAGGGCGGGACGGCGATCGTGGCGCAGGCCGAGCACTTGCGGCCCTCGAGGCTCAAGAGCTCCTCTGAGCCCCTGACGAACGCCGCGCTCCCCGGCGGCACGCCCATCGGGACCGGATCGGCCAGGGGGACCAGCTGGCCCCGGGAGCGCAGCACTGAGGCGTAGGTCACCGGCCGGGTCCCGTTCGCCCCGCCCGAGAGGGCGCCCTGGGCGGCGGCGGCCCCGGGGACGGGGGCCGCGACCTCGAGCACCACGGCGGTCGACCGACCACCACCGGTGCCCACGATGCCGATCGGGCCCGGCTGGCCCAGCGCGCCGAGTGCGCCCAGGAACGGGGCGGCCGAACCGGTGTCGCCGACCGACCCCACCACCCCTTCGGAGGCGACCGCTTCGGCCCGCAGCGCCTTGGCCACGACCTTGCCCAGGCGCCCGTCGGGGTCGGGGACCGACCACCGGGCCCCGGCCGGCACCCGGTCGCCGAGGGCGGCGACGGCCGAGGCGACCGACGGGACGAGCTCGCGCTCGCGGTACAGGCGCGGGTCGTAGGGGTCGCCGGTGCCGGCCTGGCCGTCACCGCGGTAGCGGTCGAGCAGCGGGCGGACCCGGGTGGCCCGGGCCACCAGGCGGGCGTCGCCCTGCGTGGCCGAGAGCACGAGGGCCACCGCCCCGGCCCCGGTCGACCGCTCGGCCCCGGTCCCCGGACCCGGGACCAGGGCGTCGGAGGCCACGACCAGGGCCGTGTCCACCGCCCCGGCGCACAGCGCGTCCCACGCGGCCACCAGGGCGTCCATCCCGGCGTGGACCGACCCGCTGGCCAGCAGCCCGGTGCTGGCCGTGCCCAAGCCCACCGCGGCCACCAAGAAGGCCAGGCTCGGGCCCTCGGCCATCGGCGGACGGGCCGTGCCCCACCACAGGCCGCCGACCTCGCCCGGGTCGAGACCGGCGGCGGCCAGGGCCCGCCCGGCGGCCGCCCAGGCCAGGGTCAGACAGTCCTCGTCGGGCCCGCAGACCGCCAGCTGGCCCCGGCCGCCGGCCTGGTCCCAGCCGGCGGCCACCTCGGCCACGGCCAGGCGTCCCGACGGCAGCGCCGCCCCCACCCCGACGAGGCCCACCGGGGCCACCCCGGCTCGACCCGACGTGCTCTTGGCCATCACGTGTCCTCTCCGTTGCGCCAGGCCGGGCCGGCGGGGCTCCGGCCCCGCAGCACGTTCTGGCCGATGTAGTTGCGCTGGATCTCCACCGTGCCGCCGCCGAAGCACAGGCCTCTGATGTCCCGGAACGCCCGCTCGACCGGCTCCTCGCGGCTGTAGCCGTAGCCACCGAGCAGTTGCATGGCCTCGTCGCAGACGTGCTTGGCCGCCAGGTTGGCGGCCGCCTTGGCCATGGCCGACTCCATCGCCGGCGGGGTGCCGCCGTTGGCCGCCGACAGGCCGACCGCCTTGAACAGGAGCAGCCGGGCCCCCTCCAGGGCCACCGCCATGTCGGCGATCTTCCACTGCAGCCCCTGGAGGTCGGCGAGCCTCCGGCCGCCGGTGGTGCGGTCGTTCAGGTAGCGCACGGCGCGTTCGAGGGCCCCCTGGGCGGCGCCGACGCACATGGCGGCGTTGCCGCACCGCTCGTGGTTGAGGTGCCCGATCAGGGTGCGAAAGGCGGCGGCGTTGGACGGGTCGCCGGCGATCACCACGTCGTCGGGGCCGACGGAGACGTCGTCGAAGGCCAGCTCGGCCTCGGTCAGGCCGTGCAGGCCCATGTTGTGATGCGTCCCGACCACACTCACCCCGGGCGAGGAGAGGTCGACGAGCACCGCCCCGATCCCGTTGGACCCCTCGCTGCCGGGGAACCGGCACCACACCAGGCAGGCGCCGGCCCGGTGGCCCCCGGTCGAGTAGTTCTTGTAGGCGTTCAGCCGGTAGCCCTCACCGTCCGCTGTGAGCTGGGCCCGCATGGCTCCGACGGCGGACCCGGCGTCGGCCTCGGTGATCCCGATGCTCATGAACAGTTCACCGGCGGCGCAGCGCGGCAGCCAGCGTTCCTTCAGCGCGTCGGGGGCCAGGTGCTGGACCACCCGGGGCGGTCCGTTCATGGCCAGCTGGGCCAAGATGGCGCTCGAGACGTCGACCCGGGCGAGCTCTTCGAGCACGATGGCCGACTCGACGTCGCCCAGGCCCGAGCCCCCGTAGGCCGGATCGATCGTGATCCCGGTCAGGTCGGCCTGGACCAGGGCCTTCCAGCTGGCCTCGGGGAACTCGCCCTGCTCGTCCCAGCGCGCCGCGTTGGGGGCCAGCTCCCGGTCGGCCACGGCCCGGGCCAGGGCGCGCAGCTCGGCCCGGTCGCCGTCCTCTTCGAGGCCCGGGACGACGGCGTCGGTCACCGGCGGCTCGGGGGGCCCGGCGCTCACCCGGCCGCCGGGCCGGCCCGGAGTCCGTTGCCGGCGCCCCGACGCTCGGCCCGCCGGGCCTCGGTGGCCTCCCGGTCGATCTCGAGCGTCAGGTCCTCGAGCGAGCCGGTGAGCACGACCCCGTAGTCGCGGCGCGGCCCCTTCGACGCTCACGTACTCGTCCAGCACGTCGTCGAGCACAGCCTCGGCCGGCCGGTCCAGGGGGTCGCCCCAGCCGCCCCCGCCGCCGTAGTCGTAGACGATCCGGTCCCCCGCCTCCATGGGCACCCAGTCGGCGGTGTGGCGGACCACGAACGGGTCGTCCGAGAAGGCCCGCAAGGTCAGCTGGTTGGGCGCGCCCTTCTGTCCACCGGCGATGCCGGGCATCGGGTACTTCATCCCGACCACGTAGGTGTAGACGTGGGAGGGGACCCGGACCTCCTTGACGTAGTGGCTCCCGCAGCCCCCGCGCCACCGGCCCGCGCCCGCCCGAGTCGGTGCGGTAGTCCCGGCTCCACTGGATGTGGGGGTAGAGGCTCTCGTTGATCTCGGCCGTGGCCTTCCACAGGTTGCCGAACGAGGCGCTGACCGCGCCCCAGGCGTCCATCCCCTTCGCCGCGTTGCACCACCCGGCGTAGACCTCGGCCGACCCGTCGATGAAGGTCTGGCCGCTGCGCGGGTCCACCCCGCGGATGGTGGTCGGGATGCCGGTCTTGTAGGTCTGGGGGACGGCCCGGTCGGGCAGCACCTGGCTCAAGGTGACCGCGATCACCTCGCCGATGTCGGCACCGGGATGGTGTGTCCCTGCCGAGACCGGACGCCCGGGCACCGGGTTGAGGACGCAGCCCTCGGGCACGATCAGCTCGATCGAATTGAAGAACCCCTCGTTCTTGGGGATCTCGGGATCCATCATGGCGGCGATCTGGGCGACCGTGTAGCCCCGGGTGTTGCCGTAGGTCGACCAGGCCTGCAGCTCCTGGCGCTCGTCGGAGCCGGTGTAGTCGATCGTGAGCTTGGGCCCGTCGACGGTGATCTTGACGTGCAGGTGGATGTCGGGGTTCCCGAGCGGGTCGTGATCCACCCAGGCGTCACCCTCGTAGACGCCGTCGGGCCACGCCTCCACCTCCTCGGCGAAGCGCCGTGCCGCGTAGTCGATCATGGTGTCGACCGAGGCCTCGATCATCTCGACGCCGTAGCGCTCGACCAGCTCCTTGAGCTCGTTCGCCGCCTGGGCGGCCGCGCCGATCTGGGCCCGGATGTCGCCGAGGTAGCCGTCCAGACGATTGTTCACCTGGAGGGCGTAGAGCACGTCGCGCCGCTCGACCCCCCGGTCGAGGACCTTGATCACCGGCCAGCGCACGCCCTCGCCCCAGACGTCTTGGGCGGTGACGTTGTACCCGCCGGGGACCGCCCCGCCGGTGTCACCGTGGTGGCACTGGATGCTGGCGATGAGGACCAGGTGGTCGTCGACGACGACCGGGGCGAAGACGTTGTAGTCGGGGAGATGGCCGCCGCCGTGATAGGGGTCGTTGGCCACGAAGACGTCCCCCTGCCGGAATTCGTCGACCCCCAAGAAGTCCAGGGCGAAGCGCACCGGGAGGGTGGAGGTGAGCATGAACTGGGGGATACCCACGCTCAGGGCGGCCAGCCGCCCCTTGCCGTCCAAGATGGTGGCGTTGCGCTCGTTGGACTGGTTGAGGATCGGGGTGGTGGCGGTGCGAGAGACGTACATGGCCATCTCGAAGCAGACGGTCTCCATGTAGCCCCGGATGACCTCCGCGGTGACGGGATCGACCGTGCCGCCCTCCATCAGGCGCGCCCTCGGCCCTGCGAGTGCCTTGAGATCGACGTTCATGGCCTCTCCCTCTGCTCCGGACGCCGGTTTCCGTCAGATCGTCCGTCCGATTGGTCCGTCAGCTACCGGTCCGTGCCGATTGTGCCGTCAGATTGTGCCGCGTGTGCCGTCATCTCGGTTGAGCGGGTCACCCCGGCCCCGCACCGTGACCGAGCCGGCCCGACGCCCGATTTCACTGACACCGGTGTCATCTTCACCCTATACCGAGACCGCGGCGAGGGGGCTCCCGGCCTGGTCGCGACCCCTAATTGCGACAGCGCGGCAATAGTTGCCCTTCCCCCCCTCTCTCGCTAGCGTGCCCGACAAGACAGGCGGAGGGTGCCCCGGCATAAGGGTGCACGTGATTCCTGGGCGGTCCGCGACCCACGGCCGGCAGGTCGTGACATGGAGGGAATCGACATGAAGCAGTTGCACCAGGCCCTGCGCACGTCCGGGGGCCTCAGGCGGGCCGTGACCACGGTGGCCGCCACCGTCCTCCTGGCATCCTTCGCCAGCCTGACCTTCACCGCCGCCGCCGGGGCCGACGCGCCCCCGCCGGGCGGCTGGGCCCACCACCACCGGCCGCACTTCATCCACCCGGCCGACTTCACCGGCAACCCCGCCTTCTTCCCCCTCCACGTCCCGGTGGCCAGTGAGCCCCAGGTCAAGTCGTCCGCCCTCTCGGTCAACAGCACGACCGGATCAGTCGCCGGCGCCCGGGCCCTTCCCGCCACCACCCCGGCGGTCATCCCGAGCGGCGTGACCTTCAACGTCGACACGGCCTATGACACCCAGGTCTCCCCCGCCGACTCGACCACCTGCCAGGACTCCAACAACCTCTGCTCGTTGCGCGCCGCGGTGGAGGCCGCCGACAACCTCGGGGACCAGACCCCGCCGGTGGCGGTCACCATCAACCTCCCGGCGAACACCTACACCTTGACCGGGGCCCAGGGCGGGGAGATCTACTTCTCCAACTCCGCCGGCGTGACAGTCAACGGGGCCGGCTCGGGCTCGACCACCATCGCCTCGGACGGCAGCGACCGGGTCATCGGCATCGGGATCGAAGAGGGCAACGGGGTGCCGGTCGCCCTCAACGGCGTGACCATCACCGGTGGCAGCACCGCCGAAGAGGTCGAAGCGACCATCCCCCGCCCGGCTGGCAGCCCGACCCCACAGGCCGGCTACGGCGACCCGACCTGTGGTGGTGGCATCTACCAGGCCAACGCCAACGACCTGCTCGAGCTCAACAACGTGGTGGTGAGCGGCAACTCGGCCGAGCTGGCCGGCGGGGGCATCTGCGCTGACGGCACCCTCTACGCCGAGAACACCAGCATCTCGGGCAACCAGGTGATCGGCCAGGCCGACGACTCCGAGGTCGAGGCCGGCGCCGGCCTGGTCACCGGCTGGGACGACTTCTCCGCCGCCGTCTTGGACAACGTCAACATCACCTACAACACCGTGAACACCGGCAACCAGACCGGCACGGAGTGCTGCGAGGACTGGTTCGGGGCCGGCGGTGGGGCCGCCGCCCTCTACGGCAGCACCATGTCGATCACCAACTCGAGCATCTCGAACAACACCGTCACCTCGTCGGCCGACGCCCAGTGCGTCGACGACGTCAATGACGACTTCTGCGGGTTCGAGGGCGGCGGGGGCCTGTTCACCCAGGAGGCCAACGTGGCCGTGGACGGCACCACGATCAACAACAACACCGTGACCCAGGCCGCCCCCTGCGCCGACGACTGCGACTTCGGCGCCCTCGGAGGCGGCGTCCTGAACGACGGCGGGACCACCATGGCCAACGACACGGTGAACGGCAACGTGGTCAGCACGGGACCGGCCGGCAACACCACCATGAACTCGGCCATCGGTGGGGGGATCGCCACCTACGCCCCGCTGACCGTCACCGGCTCGCTCATCAGCGGGAACCAGGCGGTCGGGGCCGACGACGCCGAGGACGACTGCTCGATCACGGGCGGCGGCGGCATCTTCGCCGCCAGCCCCGGCTTCAACCTGAGCGGTTCGTCGGTCACCAACAACACCACGGTCGACGGCGTCGGAGCCGGGATCGTGTCGTGGGACCCCGACGACTACTCGGAGACGACACCGATCGAGGACGACTCCCCCTTCGCCGAGCTGGCCGGCAGCCAGCTCGTCGGTGACCAGATCACGGGCAACAACTCGTCCTCCTCGTGGTCGTACGCCACCAACCCGGACCCCTACGACTTCGGGGCCGCCGGCGGCGTCTACGTCGAGGACGGCAGCATCCAGATCGCCAACAGCGCCATCGACAACAACACGGCGGCCGGCTGGAACGGTGGGCTGTGGGTCGACGACTGGACCCTGGCCCAGGTGCAGGACTCGACGATCGCCAACAACAGCGCCGAGATCGGCGGCGGGCTCATGCTCACCTACGAGAGCGAGCTGGCCACGTCCAACGTGACCATCGCCGACAATTCGGCCACCGCCACCGCCGTCGACCCTGACGGCACGTGCGAGGACTGCGACGCATTCCTCCCCGGAGGCGGAGGCGTCTACGGCGCCGACGGCTCGACCGTCGTGCTGGGCTACACCACCATCTCGGGGAACACCGGCCAGCAGGGGGCGGGCCTCTTCTTCCCCGACGACTCGGGCATCGGGACGACGGTGGGGACGATCATCGCCGGGAACACGGCCGGCGGCAGCGAGTCCGACTGCTCGAACGCCCCGTCGACCAACCCGATCGACCTGACCTCGGGTGGCTGGAACCTCTCGGGCGACGCTTCGTGCGGCCTGGCCCAGACCACCGACCAGGTCGGGGTCAGCGCCGACCTGGGTCCGCTCGGCAACAACGGCGGCCCGGCCCCCACCATGGTCCCCCAGAAGGGATCGCCGGCCATCGACGCCGGCGGCGGCGCGCCGACCTGCCCGGCCACCGACGAGCGCGGCGTGAGCCGGCCCCAGGGCCCGGCCTGTGACGTGGGCGCGGTCGAAGTCGTGGTGATCCCGCCGCCCCCGCCGGGTTACTGGATCGTCGGCGCCGACGGCGGGGTCTTCGCCTTCGGCGGCGCCACCTTCTTCGGCTCGGCCGGGGGCCCCGGGCTGAACGCCCCGGCCGTGGGCATCGCCCACACCCCTGACAACAAGGGCTACTGGGTGGCCAGCTCGAACGGTGGCGTGGTGCCCTTCGGCGACGCCGCCAGCTTCGGCAACCTCCAGGGCACCGTCTTGAACGCCCCGGTGGTGGGCATCGCCGCCACCCCCGACGGGGCCGGCTACTGGCTGGCCGCGGCCGACGGGGGGATCTTCGCCTTCGGCGACGCGGCGTACGACGGCTCGATGGGCGGCAAGCCGCTCAACAAGCCGATCGTCGGCATCGCGGCGACCCCCGACGGGGGCGGGTACTGGCTGGTGGCCTCCGACGGTGGCATCTTCAGCTTCGGTGACGCCCAGTTCGCCGGCTCGATGGGTGGCAAGCCCCTCAACCAGCCGATCGTCGGCGTCGCTCCGGTGCCCAACGGCGGCGGGTACTGGGAGGTGGCCTCCGACGGCGGCATCTTCGCCTTCGGCGACGCCCAGTTCTACGGCTCGACGGGGGGCATGAAGCTCAACCAGCCGATCGTCGGCATGTCGGAGACCTACGACGGCGGCGGGTACTACATGACCGCAAAGGACGGGGGCATCTTCGCCTTCGGCGACGCCGTCTTCGAAGGGTCGCTGCCGAGCATCGGCGTCAACATCAGTGACGGGGTCGGGATCGCCTCGACCTGAGAATCCCGGCGGATGGGGGCGGGCCCGGAAGGAGACGGCCATGAATGACGAGGGCCCGCCCAGGCACTTCGAGAACATCCGGGGACGGCGCGCGCCGGTCGAGCCCCTGGCCGTGGACGAGTTCATGGCCGGGCTCGAGGCGCTCCAGGCCGAGATCTGCACCACCAAGAACCTGGTCTGGGAGGCGGTGGCCGACGGCAGCCTCCACCCCGACTGGGTCAAGCGGCTCTGCAAGGAGTACCACGCCCTCGGCCGCTACTACACGACCGAGTTCGGCAGCCTGGCCTCGCTGGCCCCCGACGCCGACGCGGTCTCGCTCGGGCGGACCGAGCACTTCGAGCACTGGCTCCAGAACCTGGCCGACGAGACCGGCTACACCGGTGACGCCAACCACGTCGACATGAAGGTCACCTGGGCCCACCAACTGGGGATCACCGACGAGGAGCTCGACGCCTACCGCCCCATGCCCGAGACCCTCGGCACCGTCTTCACCACCATGTACTACATGCGCCGCACCTACGAGGAGGGCCTGGCCGCCTTCGGTTGGGCCGGTGAGCGCACGGCGGCGGGCACCGGCTACGCCAAGATGATGTACGAAGGCCTCCGGGACCACTACGGCATCGAGGTGGAGAACTTCCGGGTCCACGCCTACGCCGAGCAGGACCACGGCGACGCCGCCGACTACCTGCTGCGCCAGGTCGTCCTCACCGCCGACCAGCAGCGGCGGGTCCGCCGGGCCGTCGAGCACGTGTCGTGCCTGCGCGACGCCCGCAAGGCGGCCCTCAACCGCTGGCTGGCCGAGCCCGGCGCCCTGCGAACCACCGGCTGAGGCCCGGCGGGCCGACGGCGCCACGGGGTGCCGGGGCATGATGGCCCGGTGACCCCGAAAGCCCCAGGGCGGTTCCGCCCAGACGCCGGCGGGCGCTGAGGTGGACCCGGCGGTGGCGCGCCCGGTTCCCCTGCCCGAGGACCGCCCGACGCCGGCCCTGGTCGTGGACCTGGCCGTCTTGGAGGCCAACCTGGCGGCGATGGCCGGGACCGCGGCGGCGCTCGGCGCCGCCCTGCGGCCCCACGCCAAGACCCACAAGTGCGTCGAGGTCGCCCGCCGCCAGCTCGCCCTGGGGGCGGTCGGGCTCTCGGTCGCCACCGTCAGCGAGGCAGAGGTCTTCGCCGAGGCGGGGATCGACGACCTCTTCATCGCCTACCCCCTCTGGGCCGACCGGGCCCGGCGGGGGCGGCTCGCCGCGCTGGCCCGGCGGGTCCGCTTGCGGGTCGGGGTGGACTCGGCCGCCGGGGCCCGGGCCATGGGCCGGGCGGTGGCCGGGGCCCGGGTCGAGGCCCTCGTGGAGGTGGACTGCGGCCAGCACCGCAGCGGCTGCCGGCCGCGGTCGGCGGCCGAGGTGGCCAGGGCGGCACAGGACGCCGGCCTGGCCGTCCGCGGGGTCTTCACTTTCCCCGGGCACGCCTACGGCCCCGGGGCGCCGCCGGAAGCGGCCGCCGACGAGGCCCGGGCGCTGGCCGAGGCAGCGGCCGTGCTCGGGGCGGCCGGACTCGACGGGTCGGTCCGGAGCGGGGGGTCGACACCCACCGCCCGGATGACCTCGGCGGGGGTGGGCGAGCTGCGCCCCGGCGTCTACGCCTTCAACGACGCCCAGCAGCTCGCCCTCGGGACGTGTGGGACGGCCGACCTGGCGCTCAGCGCCGTGGCCACCGTGGTCAGCGCCCCCGAGCCGGGTCGCCTGGTGCTCGACGCCGGCTCCAAGGTCCTCGGGGCCGACCGTCCCGCCTGGTTGTCGGGCCACGGCCACCTCCCCGGGCTCCCCGGCGCCGTGGTCACCGGCCTCTCCGAGCACCACGCCGTGGTGCAGCTCGCACCCGGCGGCCGGGCGACGCCCGAGGTCGGTGACCGGCTCCACGTCGTGCCCAACCACGTCTGCAGCGCCGTGAACCTGGTCGACCAGCTCTTCGTCGCCCGCGACGGCCGGCTGGTCGACCGCTGGGCGGTGGCGGCCCGCGGGGCCCTGACCTGACAGGCGCCCCGGGGACCCGGGGCTCCGACTCAGTCCCGGCGGGCCTCGTCGTCTTCGATGGCGGTGACCTCGGCCAGGCGGCGGGCGTGGCGGCCGCCGTCGAAGGCGGTGGCCACGAACACGTCGACGATGTCGAGGGCCAGCTCGGTGGCCACGATCCGGGCCCCGATCGACAAGACGTTGGCGTCGTTGTGCTTGCGGGCGAGCCGGGCCGTGTACTCGTCGTGGCAGAGGGCGGCCCGGGCCCCGCGAACCTTGTTGGCCGCCAGGGCCTCACCCTGGCCGCTCCCCCCGATCACGATGCCCAGGTCGGCCGGACCGCGCACGACCTCACGGGCGCACCCTGCACAGATCGGCGGGTAGTCCACGGGCTCCTCGGAGAACGTCCCGAGGTCGGTCACCTCGTGGCCGGCGCCACGCAGATGCTCGGCCACGGCCGCCTTCAGTCCGAAGCCGGCATGGTCGGAGGCCACGGCGATCTTCATGGTGTCTCCCTCCTCCTGCGTCGGTGCGGCGGGCCGGCCCGACCGGTCAGTGGGCGTTCCCCGTCCCCGGGTAGCCGCCCCCGCCGAAGCGCTCGTCGAGGGCGTCGTAGTCGATGGCCCAACCCTGGCGCGGCAGCTCGTCGACGAACTCGACGATGACCGGCTTCTTGTAGGACGCGATGTGCGAGCGGCAGTGCTCGATCAGGTCCTCGGCGCTGGCCGTCTGGCCGTCGGCCAGGACCACCACCGCCAGGACCCGCTGGGTCCAGACCTTGTCCGGCACGCCGATGATGGCCGCCTCCTTGACCGCTGGGTGTTTGGCCAGGCAGCCCTCGACCTCGGCCGGGTAGATGTTCTCGGCGGCCGACTTCACGATCCGGGTCAGCGGGGCGACGAAGGTGATCGAGCCGTCCTCCTCGCGCCGACCCAGGTCGCTCGTGTGCCACCACCCACCGCGCCGCCGCTGCTCGTTCAGCTCGGGCCGGTGGTGGTAGCCGCTGGTCACGATGGGGCCCCGGGCCACGATCTCGCCCGTCTCGCCGTCGGGCACCTCGTGGCCCTCGGGGTCGACGATGCGGACCTGCACCAGCGGCGACGGGCGCCCGCTGGTCCCCGCGGTGCCGATCCCGAGCGCATTGAAGGTCAGCATCCCGGTCACCTCGGTCTGCCCGTACCCGGCGGGATGGAGGCCCCAGGGGCTGTCGTCGACGGTCACCATGGCGTTCCACGCCTCGTTGCCCCCGAAGGTGCGCAGGCTCGACAGGTCGTACTTCCCGTCGGCGTTGACCGCCATGATCTCTTGGGCCGTCGGACCCATGACGAAGCCGTAGTTGCAGTGCTCCGCCTCGATGATCCGGCACAGCTCCTCGGCGTCGACCCGGCGGGTCAGCACGTTGGTGCCCCCCATCCGGAAGGTGGCGAAGGTGGTCATCAGGGTGGCCATGTGGAACATCGGACCGGAGTTCAAGTAGACGGTCTCCTCGGTGACGCGCTGGACCATGGCCACCATCACGTCCTGGGCCAGGATCGCCCGGTGGGCCAACTGGGCCCCGTTGGGGACCCCCCCGAAGGCCCCGGTGTAGAGCTGGATCACCGCGGCGTCCGGGTCGACGGCGACGCCGGGGTCCGCGGGGGACCCCGAGGCCAAGAAGGCCTCGTAGCTCGCGTCGTCCCCGTCGACGTCAGTGCCGGTCCCGTCGTGCTGCAGCCAGAGGGCCTCGCCGGCCCAGAGGCGCCGGGCCTCGGAGACCTGGGCGCCGATCTCCTCGTCCTGCCAGATGACGACCTTGGCCCGGGCGTCGTCGAGGAGGGTCACGAACTCCTCGGGGCTCTGGCGCCAATTGGCCGGGGCGAAGACCGCTCCGAGCTTGGCGGAGGCCAAGAGGCCCTCCACCAGGCGGTGGCAGTTCTGGCCGAGCCAGAGCACAACGTCGCCGGTCCCGACCCCCCTGGCCGCCAGGGCGTTGGCCAGCCGGTTGGTCCGCTCGTCGAACTCGGGATAGGTGAAGCGCTGGTCGCCGCAGACCAGCCCGAGGGTCCTCGGGCGGCTCCGCCGGTGCTCGGCGAGGACGTCGGCCAGGGTCAGGTCGTGCAAGGTGTCCACGTCGTCTTCCTCTGTTCGGTTCTGGTCGTCGGGTGCTCTGGCCGTCGGGTGCTCTGGTCGTCGGTGCTGTGGCCGTCAGGCGTCTCGGCCCTCGGGGGTCCGGGCGACCGGACCTGGCGCCTCTCGGGCCGGTGCGCGGACCGGTGTCGCGGCGAAGGCGCCTCGGGGGCCGCTCACGGGCCGCCGGTGCTCGGCGCGTCCTCGAGCCGGCGCCGCAGCTCGGGCTTCACCACCTTGCCGGTGGCGTTGCGGGGGAGCTCGTCGACGACGTGCCACTGGCGAGGCACCTTGTAGTCGGCCAGCTGGGTCAGACAGAAGGCCCGGAGCGCCTCGAGGTCGGGCGGGACTCCGGGACGCAGGACCACGAAGCCGACCACGTCCTCGCCGAGCACCGGGTGGGGGGCGCCGACCACCGCCGCCTCCACGACGTCGGGGTGGGACAAGATGACGTGCTCGACGTCGGTGGCGTGGATGTTGTTGCCGCCCCGGATGATCACGTCCTTGCTCCGACCGACGATGTAGAGGTACCCGTCCTCGTCGACCTTCCCGAGATCCCCGGTCACGAGCCAACCGTCGACCCAGGTCTCGGCGGTAGCCTCGGGGTCGCCGAAGTACTCGCGGGTGCGCCCGGGGATCTTGAGCCGGACCTCGCCGACCTCGCCCACCGGGAGCCCGTCGCCCGCGCCGTCGACGATCCGCACCTCGGCCGGCGGGACCGGCCGGCCCACCGAGCCCGGCCGGCGCCGGGCCTCCCCCTTGGGGGTGATGCAGTAGACCGACCCCGCCTCGGTCATCCCGTAGTTGTTGTTGACCATCGCCTCGGGCATCTTGTCCTGCAGCGCCTCGACCACGAACGGGGCCAGCGGGGCGCTGCCGATGGCGCAGATCTGGATGGATGAGAGGTCGGCGTCGGCGAAGGCGGGGTGGTCGAGCAGCAGATGGGTCATGGCCGGCACCAAGAACACGGCGACCGGCCGCTCGGCGTCCACCACTTCCAGCCAGCGGCCGGCGTCGAACTTGGGCATGTAGATGCCGCGCAGGCCGAGCTTCATCGGGTTGTAGACGAAGGCCAGGCCGGCAAAGGTGAACATCGGGCTGGCATGCAGCCACGCCCCGCCGCTCCATGACGGGGCCATGGGGGGCACCAACGAGGCGTTCACGTGCCGGACGGCGACCCCCTTGGGGCGCCCGGTGGTCCCCGACGTGTAGAGGATGTCAGCCAGGTCGTGGTCGTCCCTCGGCACCTGCAGGGCGCTGGCGTCGGGGCTCGAGACCTCCTCCCAGGAGTCCACCCGGACCGGACCCCGGCCCCCTTCCCGGGGCGCACCCGGGTCCGGGGTGGCGTCGACCACCAAGGTGAGGGACGGGACGGCGCCCCCGGCGCCGCCCAGCGAGCGATCCTGGTCCACCCGGCCCTCGTCGGCCAGCACCCCGACCGCCCCGGCGTGGCCCAGCATGTGGCCGACCTCGGCCGGGGCCAGGCGGGGGTTGAGGGGCACGGCGACCCCCCCGGCCCGGTGGATAGCGGCATAGGCCACGATCCAGCGCAGGGCGTTGTCGGTCGACAGGTGGAGGGCCACCCGGTCGTCGGGCCGGATGCCGGCGGCGACCAGGCCCCGGGCCAGGCGGTTGGCCCCCCCGTCCCACTCGGCGAAGGTGAGCGAGCCCCCGTCGACCACCGAATAGGCCGTCTCGGCGCCGAACGCCTCGGCCATCGTGGCCAGGGTCTCGGGCAACAGCACGGCCTACTCCCGGCTCGCCGAGGCCCGCCGGGGCCCGACCGCCCGGCTGCACACCTCGTCGACGGCAGCCCGTCGCTGCCCCTTGCCCATGGTCGATTCCCTTCCGATCGGTGGCCGGCACCGCCGAAAGTTGACGCCGGTGTCAGGTTCGTTGCAGCATGGCCGATGGTCGCCCGGTGGTCAATCCGGGCACCGCACGCAGGGAGACGAGCCGCGGGGCCCCGGGACGGGCACCCGCCAAGGGGGTACGGCACACGTGAGCACCGTCCGCTTCGACCTCCCCACGCCCGAGGGCGACACGGCCGAGTGGTGGGAGGCGGCCAAAGACGAGCGCCTCTTGATCCGGCACTGCCTCGACTGCGGGGAGTACTCCTACTACCCCCGTCCGTTCTGCCCCAGCTGCTGGAGCGAGCGGGTCGAGTGGCACCAGGCGAGCGGCGAGGCCTCCCTCTACACCTGGTCGGTCATCTACAGCAACGACATGCCGCCGTTCAAAGACCGCGTGCCCTATGTGGCCGCGGTGGTCGACCTGACCGAGGGCCCGCGCATGATGACCAACATCATCGACACCCCCTTCGAGGACCTGCGGGTCGGGATGGCGCTCTCGGTCCGCTTCATGGTGATCAGCGACGACTTCACGATTCCGGTCTTCGTCCCGGCCTGAGCCGGGGGACCGCCAAGCACACAGGAGGCCCCATGGCCGATGCAGTGGTGGTGGCGGCGACCAGGACCCCGATCGCCCGGGTGGGTCGGAGCCTGGCCGCCCTCAGCCTGGCCGAGATCGGCAAGGCGACGGTGTCCGGGGTGCTCTCGCGCACGAGCGTCGACCACGAGGACATCGATGACCTGATCCTGGGCGAGGTGCTTCAGGGTGGCGGCTGCACGGCCCGCTACATCGCTGTCGACCTGGGGCTGCCCATCGACACCCCCGGGGTGGCGGTCCAGCGCCAGTGCGCGACCGGGATGATGGCCGTCCAGGACGCCGCCGCCCAGATCCGCAGCGGCATGGCCCGGGTCGTCGTGGCCGGCGGCATCGAGTCGATGACCCGCTCCCCACTCCAGTTCGAGAGGTCACCCCTCCCCTTCGGGGGAGTCGAGCGGTACCTGCCGCCGAGCCACCCCGACACCCCCGATGCGCCGAACATGAACATGCTCATCACCGTCGGGGAAAACACCGCACGCGAATGCGGGATCACCCGCGAGGAGCAGGACGAGTGGGCCTACCACTCCAACATCCGGGCGGTCGCCGCAACCGACGACGGTCGCTACGCCGCCGAGATCGTCCCCGTCGACGTCCCCGTCGGGCGGGGCGAGACGGTGACCTTCGCCACCGACGAGCAGCCACGGCGCGACACGACCCCCGAGAAGTTGGCCGCGCTGGCGTCGCTGACCGGTCCGGACGGCACGATCACCGCCGGCAACTCGTCGGGCATCGGAGACGGCGGGGCGGCGATGGTGATCGTCGACCGGGACTACGCCGACGCCAAGGGCCTCGAGGTCCTGGCCGTGGTCCGTGCCTGGGCCTCGTCGGGCATCGAGCCCTCGCGCACCGGCCTGGCCCCGACGGTCGCCGTCCCTCGGGCCCTGGAACTGGGCAGGTTGGGACTGGCCGACGTGGACCTGGTGGAGATCAACGAGGCCTTCGCCTCCATGTCGGTGGCCTGCTCGCGAAAGCTCGGCTTCCCCCACGACATCGTCAATGTCAACGGCGGAGCGGTCGGTATGGGGCACCCGGTCGGGTGCTCGGGCACCCGGATACTGGTCACCTTGATCCACGAACTGCGCCGGCGCGGCGGCGGCATCGGGGTGGGCACGCTGTGCGCCGGTGGCGGCATGGGATCGGCCACCGTGCTCGAGGTGCGGGCGCCGGCCTGAGCCGGGCGCCGGGGAGCGGTCAGGACCGGGGCGACAGGCCGAGCTGCTCGGCCACCACCAGGCGGTGCTCGGCCGAGGACCCGAAGAGGGTGCCGGTCGTCCGGGCCCGCTTGACGAAGAGGTGCACGTCGTGCTCCCAGGTGAAGCCGATCCCGCCCAAGGTCTGGATCGAGTCCTGGCAGACCAGGCGCTGGCAGTCGTCGGCCGCCGCCTTGGCCATCGACGCGGCGACCGCCCGGGCCGGGTCATCCTCGGCCAAGGCGGCGACGGCGTAGTAGGCGAGGGCCCGGGCCCGCTCGATGGTCACGAACAGGTCGGCCATCTTGTGTTTGACCGCCTGGAAGCTCCCGATCGGCACGCCGAACTGGTGGCGCTCCTTGGCGTAGGCCACGACCATCTCGAGCAGATGCTGACAGGTCCCGACCGTCTCGAGGGCGAGGGCCACCGCCGCCTCCTCGGCCGCCCGGGCCAGGGCCCCCGCGGCGTCGGCGCCCGGCTGGCCGAGGGCACGGTCACCGGGAACGCGCACCCCGTCGAGCTCGATCGTGGCCAGCGGGCGCGACATGTCGAGGCTCCGTTCGGGGACGATCGCCAGCTGTGAGGCGGGGACGACGAACAGCCCGAGGCCACCGCCACCCTGGGCGCCGGTGCGGGCGGCCACCACCACTTCGTCGACGTCGGGGGTGGCCAGCACCGCCCGCTTGCGACCCCGCAGCACCCAGCCGCCGTCGGTCGCCTCGGCGGTGGCGGTGACCTCGGCCGGGCGCCAACGGCGCGGATGGTCGGCCACGGCCAGCGCCCCGGTGCTCTCCCCGGCGGCCACCGGTCCGAGGAAGCGACGGCGCTGCTCGGGGGTGCCGGCCTCGCGGACGGCCGGGGCGTACTGGGTCACCGTCGCCAGGTAGGGACCGGGGGCGATGTGGGCCCCGAGCTCTTCGAGGACCACCGCCACCTCGACGAAGGACAGGCCGATGCCCCCGCAGTCCTCGGGGACGTCCAGGGCCGGCCAGTCCAGTTTGACCATCGCCGACCACAGGTCGGTGGCCGGCTCGCCCGTCTCGGTCACCCGGCGGGCCACCGACGGCGGGCACTCCCGGTCCAAAAAGGCCCGCACCGAGCGGCGCAACTCGTCCTGGTCGTCGCTGAACTCGAGGTCCAAGGTGGCGCCTTTCGGAATCGTCGCTCGCCGTCGGGGGGCCCGGGCTGCGACGATGTTACACACCCACCTGACACCAGTGTCAGGTTCGGGTGCGCCGGCCCGGCCCGTCCCGGGGTTGCGGACCTGGGCGTGGTGGGCGCCCGCGTGGTCTTGGTCCCCAGCCGATGGGGCAACGCCGGGCGGATCTTCGGGCTCCTTCGAGCACCGACGGCCGTCTCGGTCCGGGGCGCTCAGCCGGTCCTCGGCTGGGCCGCCACCCCGGTGCCGGGCGGGGCGGCGGCACGCCGACGCAGCGCTTCCTCGAGCAGCGGCAGGACCTCGCGCCAGTCGGCCACCAGCCCGACGTCGCAGAAGCCGAACACCGGCGCGGCGAGGTCCGAGTTCACGGCCAGGATCGTGCCCGCTGCCCTGACCCCCACCATGTGGTTGAACTTCCCCGCCACGGCGATGGCCACGTAGAGGCGGGGGGCGATGCTCCGTCCGGTGATCCCCACCTGTCGCGCCCGGGGGGCCCATCCCTTGTCGGTGACCTTTCTGGTCGCCGCCAGCTCGGCTCCCAAGAGTGCGGCCAGCGGGCTCAACCGCTCGTAGTCGTCGGGCTGGATCCCGGTGCCCACGCCGATCACCACCTCGGCCCGGGCCAGGACCTCCACGTCGTCGTCCCGGGCCTGGGAACGCACCCTCACCCTTGCCCGCGCCGGGCTGGCGTACGCCGTCCGCCGGGCACGGTGGCGCCGCGGGGCCGGGAGGGCGAGGACGCCGGGCCGCACGGTGACCAGTTGGACCGCCGAGGTGCAGGTGATGTCGGCGACCAGCGCGCCGGAGAACGCCGGCTTGGCGGCGACCAGCATCCCGTCGACCACCTCGAGACCGATGGCGTCACCGACCAGGCCGGCCCCGAGGGCCGCCGCGACACGGCTCGCCACCTCACGCCCGAAGGCGGTACTCGGCGCCAGGACGGCCCACGGGCCGTGGGCCGACGACCAGGCCGACAGGGCCGCCGCCACATCCTCGCCGGTCTCCACCCCCACCAGGTCCAGCACCTCGTCGGCTCCGAGGTCACCCAGCTCGGTGGCACCGTCCGCCCCGGCCGGGCACCCAGCGACCACCCGACCGCCGACCTCGACCGCCAACCGGGCCGCCGCCCCCAACAGCTCGGCGACCACCCGGGGTCGATTCGCCTCGACCAGGACCACCACGAGTGGTGGCGACCCGCCCAGACCGGCGCCCCCGACGTCGAGCGCCACCCCCGAGGCCAGCGACCGCACCGCCTCCTCGGCCAGGTCCTCGGCGGCGCCGTCGGCTCGCCGTCCTGGGGTCAGGGCACCTCGCTCGTCCAACAGCCCGACGGCCTCGGCCACCTGGGCCGCCGGCTCGCCGGAGAGCACATGGGGCACCCGGCGGTGGGGCATCGTGCGGACCCTCCCCACCCTGGTCGGACTCCCGGCCTCACCCCAGGGTCCGGCCCCGAGATCGGCGGCCGAGACACGGTGCAACCGGTCGGCCGGTACGGCCCGGCGCCCTTCGGGGTCAACCTTGCACGGTTCGCAGAGCCGTTCGGCCACAGACAGGACGGCCGGAAGCGCCAGCTCCACCTCGCGCCACCCGTCGTCCTCTTCGAGCCGGAGCACCAGCTGCTCACCGTCGAGTTCCAGCCGTCTGACGCCGCTGGCGAACGGGAGCCCCAACAGCTCGGCGAGCTCAGGGCCGACCTGTCCCGTGTCCCCGTCGATCGAATTGCGCCCGGCGAGCACCAGATCGAAGGGTCCCTCCCGATCGACCGCGGCCGCCAAGGCCCTGGAGGTGGCGAGCGTGTCGGAACCGGCGAACGCTACGTCACAGAGGTGGACGCCGGTGGCCGACCCCCAGGCGACCGCCTCGCGCAGGACGTCCTCGGCCGAGGGCGGCCCCAGGGTGATGGCCGTGCACGAGCCGCCCGAGCGCCGGGCCAGCTCGACGCCCTCCGAAACGGCTCGGCGGCAGTAGGGGTTCATCTCGAGGGCCGTGCCCCCGCGTTGGAGCCGGCCGTCGGGGCCGAGCTCGAGCGATTCGGCCACCGGCACCTGTTTGACGAGCACGGCGATGCGAAGCGGCCGATCCGGGGTCACGGCGCTCGGATCGGGGGCCTCACCGCTCACCTGGTCTCCTCCATCTCACGGCAATCCGGCGGCCCGAGGGTCAGGTTGTGGGCCCGACGGCCGAGGCGGCGGGCGCCCTCTTCGCCCGATCCGGTGGGCGGCACTCGTGTTCGGGTCACGATACCCGGTCGTTCCTTCCCCTCAGCTGGCCACGACCGGATCGGACGGTCGAATCGCCTACACTTCTCGGTGCGCCTCTAGCTCAACGGCAGAGCAACGGACTCTTAATCCGCAGGTTTCGGGTTCGAATCCCGAGGGGCGCACGGAATGTGCTCGAGGCGAGCCAGCGTTGTAAGAATTTGGTCGTGAGCTACCCGCTGCCGATCTCACTGCCCCAGACACTGCTGGTTCGGGGGCGATCGGCAAGTAGCAATCAGAGGATAAGACGGTAGAGGTCAGCGGCGCCTTGTCTTATGATCGTCCGCTCAAGGAAGTCGAACCTCAGCTTGGTGAGAACCCTGCGAGATTCGGCATTAGTGGGATCGATGAAAGCCAGAAGCTCCCCGTGCCACGATTGGCTCGCTGCTTCCAGAAGGGCTCGCGCTGCCTCCGTCGCATAGCCCTGACCGCGGGCACTCGGGATGAGTCGATAGCCGAACTCAAGGCGGGATTCACCTCGAAGCTCGAACTCGTCGGCTCCCACGTACCCAATGTGAGACCGAGTCGCAGTTTCGATGACCGCCTGCTTGCAGAATGGAACCACATCGGAAAATGAAAGCATGTGATCGAAGCGGTCGTTCGCTGCGGCCACACTGAGCGGACCAACGGCCGAATACACCATGAATGCAGGATCCATGAAGAGATCGACGTACCGTGATCGATCCACTTCCACCACGGGCCGAATTTCGAGCCTGTACGTCCTCATCTGAGTCGAGTCTGCCTGACCTGTCAGATTGATCCCGACCGCCGGTCGGAGATCCCCGTTCGGGCGATCCCGGCGCCCGGGGTGCTCGGCGGCAGGCTCCAGGACCGTCCGGCTGGGTGGCCGCAGCGGCTGGTCCCTGGCTGCTTGGCGGCCTGCGGCGCGCCGGTCCTCAGTCCCCCTCTGGCCAGACTGCCCGGAACACTCTTTACAGATCACTCTAATCAGAGTATCCTCCCTTTATGCCCCGCCCGGCCCGCTCCAACCCTCTCGCCTTGGCGGTCCTGGTCACCCTCTATGAGCGGCCGATGCACCCCTACGAGGTGGCCCAGACGCTGCGCCAGCGGGCCAAACAGGAGAGCGTGCGCCTCAACTACGGGTCGCTCTACGCGGTCGTCGAGGGGCTGGAGAGGCGGGGCCTGATCAAGGCCCGCGAGACGGTGCGAGAGGGCAAGCGGCCCGAGCGGACCGTCTACGAGATCACCGACGAGGGCTCACGGGAGATGGTCGACTGGATGACCGAGCTCATCGGGGTGCCCGCCAAGGAGTACCCCGCCTTCATGGCGGGGCTCTCGTTCCTGGGCGCCCTCGAGCCCGACGAGGCACTCGAGCGCGTTGCGGGGCCGGGCCGATGCCCTCGGCTTCAAGCTGGCCGGCCTGCACGGCGCCATGAAGGCGGCCCGGGAGGCCGGCCTGCCCCGGCTCTTCGCCCTCGAGGCCGAATACGAGGAGCACCAACTGGCCGCCGAGCTCAGGTTCGTCACAGCGCTCATCGTCGACATCGAGTCGGGCGCCCTGGGGGGCCTCGACATGTGGAAGGCGTTCCACACCGAAGGAGTGATCCCCGAGGGGGTGGTGTTCACCTACCAACCAGGCACGGAATGACTCGGGGCCGCGTGTTGCACCACGCGACCCCGAGCCCGCACATCCACGAGCCCGGTCAGCTGACCGACGCCCGAGTGGCATCTCCAGGGTAGGCCACGGCTGTCTCGAAGCTCTTTTCCGCATCATGAAAGGAGCGCGCCCATGCCCGCTCTTATCGAGGCCTGCCGCCTCTCCAAGCGGTTCGGGAAGGTCCAGGCCCTCAGCGAGCTCGATCTCACGCTGCCCCACGGGCAGCCGGTGGCCATTCTCGGCCCCAACGGCGCCGGCAAGACCACCTTCATCCGGATGTTGGCCACGCTCATCCAACCCGACCTGGGGACCCTCAGCGTCGACGGCCACGACGTGTCACGCGACGCCCCGGCGGTGCGGCGCATCATCGGCCTCGCCGGCCAGTCTGCGGCCGTCGAGGCGATGATGACCGGTCGGGAGAACCTGGTCATGGTGGCCCGCCTGTACGGCCAGGGCCGATCGACCGCCAGGGCCAGTGCGGCGGCCATCCTCGAGCAGATGGGGCTCACCGAGGCGGCCGACCGCCTCGTCCGTACCTATTCGGGCGGCATGCGCCGGCGCCTCGACCTCGGAGCGAGCCTGGTCGGCTCGCCACGGATCCTGCTGCTCGATGAGCCCACCACGGGCCTGGACCCGGCGAGCCGCATCGAGGTCTGGGACGGCATCCGTCAGATGGCGAGTGCGGGAACCGACGTCGTGCTGACGACGCAGTATCTCGACGAGGCGGACCAACTGGCGGCCTGCATCGTGATCATCGACGGGGGCCGGGTCATCGCCCAGGGCACCCCCGGGGAGCTCAAGACCCGGGTCGGGGCCGACGTGGTCGAGCTCCATACGCTCGACGTCCCGACCATGGAGCGGGCGGCCGAGGTCCTGGGCTCGCTCGGGGTCGCCGACGCGCTCAGTGACCCGTCAACCAGGCGGTGCTCCATCGCCGCCCCGGGAGGCTCCCGCCTCCTCCCCGTCGTCGTGCGCGCCCTCGACGACGCCCATGTCGAAGTGGAGGACATCACCCTGCGCCGACCGACCCTCGACGAGGTCTTCCTGGCCCTCACCGGCCGGACCACCGCACCGACCCCGACCAAGCCCCCGTCAGCCCGAACCGAGGACGCAGCATGACCATGGACATCACCGTCGACGGCACGCCTCCGCTGGGCGGCCCCGGAGGGTCGCCGTCGCTGAACGGTGGCGCCCCCTATCTCGTCGCCTCCCAGCAGGTTGCCGGCCGGACCCTCAAGAAATTCATCCGGACGCCGGCGCTGCTCATCGCCGGGACGGCCCAGGGCGTGCTGTTCCTCCTCATCTTCCGCTACGTCTTCGGCGGCGCGGTGGCCCACACCGGATCGCTGTCGTACGTGGACTTCTTGGTGCCGGGCTTCGTGGTCACCGGCGTCCTGTTCCAAGGCATGGGGGCGGCCAGCGGAGTCGCCGACGACCTGGAGAGCGGCCTGTTCGACCGCCTGCGCAGCCTGCCCATCCGGCTGCTGTCCATCGTGACCGGCAGGGTCGGCGCCGACACCACCCTGGTGGCCTGGGGAGTCTTCGTCATGACCGTGGTCGGCTTTCTCGTCGGCTTCCGGATCGGTGGCACCCCGGGACAGGCTCTGGCGGCGTTCGGCTTGACCATCTTCTACGGCTTCGCCTTCGTCTGGCTCTTCATCGCCCTCGGCCTCGTGGCCGGGAGCCCCCAAGCGGCCCAGGGCCTGTCCTTCTTGGTCTTCCCGTTGAGCTTCGTCTCGAGCGCGTACGTGCCGGTGGCGACCATGCCCGGGTGGATGCAGGCCTTCGCCGCACACCAGCCGATGACGGCCATGTGCAACACGGTGCGGATCCTGACGGGAGGACCGGCAGCCCGCCAGCTGCTCGGTCACTCACTGTCGTCCTATCTTGTCCCGTCCCTGCTCTGGTCGGCTGCGCTCATCGCAGTGTTCGCGCCGTTGGCCGTACGGCGCCTGAGGAACTCGTGACGTCGCCGTTTTGACCCGGGGAAGGGAGCCGCCTAGGTCCCGGGTTGTCCGACGGCGGTGACCGCCGGCACCCCGTAGAAGATGACCGAGACGTTGGTGGCCGAGGCCGTGGCCGGGGCGTTCAGGGTCAACGTCGGGGTGCCCCCGCCGCTGACCACGTAGCCACCGCTGGGCAAGCCGGCCCCGCTCACCGTCACGTTGTTGAACGGCGAAGGGAGGCTGCCCGCTGCGGTGATGTCCGGTGGGAAGTCGCCCCCCGCCGTGAGGGTCACGGTGTCCGACCCGGACGTGGTGGTGACCGGCAGGTCCGCCGCGCACTCGTTGTTGGGGGCGGCGATCCCGTCGGCGGGGGTCGAGACCGCTGCGGCCTGGGACTCGTCGGTCAGTCGGGGGAACCCGAAGAGCGTCGAGATGTCCGTCCCGAGCTCGGTGTCGAAGTTCTTCCCGGTCTCGTTGTCGGTGCCTTTCTTGAAGTTGACGTTGGAGTCGCAGATCCAGTTCAAGAAACCCGCCGTCGAGGCCCGGACCGTGTCAGTCCGGTAGATGTTCCGCAGGGTGATGGTCGTCGGGTACGTGTCGGACAGCAGGTTGGGGGTGGTCGGGAGGATCCCGCCGTTCTGGGTCAGCTTGGTGCCCGAGTACGAGGTCCCGTCGATGGTCACCGCGGCGGCGTAGGGGTTGGTGTTGAACACGCCGTTCGACTCGATGTAGATGGTGGTCGACGCCTCGATGGCCTGGTCCACGTAGTCGGGGTTCGGGAAGTCCGACTGGGCGAACTGGTCGATCTGGTCCGAGCTGTTCTGGAGGGCGATGTGGGCCGAGTTGGGACTGGGGGCGGTCACCGGATTGGGGTCCCCCGGCGAGTTGGCGTTCATGTTCGAGGCGCACCCGCCACCCGACACCCCCGAGTTGGCGTACGAGGCGAAGGTCGACTCAATACCCGCACCGGTGTTCACCCCGATGAGCCTGATGGCCAGGCCGAACGGCACCCCGGACCCCTCGGCGAAGGTGGTCGAGGTGGCAAAGGTCAAGGTGGCGGTGGTGGAGCTCGCCGTGGCCGGCGCCGACAGGATGAGGCTGGTACCGGCCACCGACGAGACCGTCGTTTTCGAGGCGATGCCCGGGCCGCTGACGCCCTGGCCGGCGGCGATGGCGGCGGGGAACGAGGTGACCGGGCCGCTCCCGCTCAGCGTGGCGGTGGTGGAACCCGAGTTCGTGGTCACGTCGACGATCTCGAGATCCGGGCCGAGGTTGGTCAGCTGGCCCCAGTCGGTGATCCTCGTCCCCCCTCCTGCGCACCACAGGCGGTAGACGGTGCTGCCCGCCCCGCCGCCGTTGTCAGCGTTGGAGATGTCGCTGAGCGGGGTCCCGTTGTAGGGACCGGCCGTCGGGTCGCCGGGCAGCCAGCCGCTCACCACCGGGCCGATGGTGCCCCCGTTGACCGAGTCATAGCCCGAGAAGGTCGACGTACCGTAGGCGGAGGGGTTGAGCGGGTAGGCGATGGCCGGCACAGCGTCCTTGGCGTAGCCGGTGTCGAGGTCCGGGCACCCGCCGATGGCCGGGGCCGGCTTGGTCCCCCGGGCGAAGTCGACCGCCAAGGGCGTGGGGAGCGAGCCGCAGAGCTGCTGGGATCCGGGGGTGCCCCCGATGTCGTCCACCCCCTCGTAGACCTCGGTCCGGTCCCAGTTGTCGCTCACGTCGGTCGTGGCGACGTTCTGGCCGGCCTGGCAGTAGTACTCCTCGTTGCTCGACGACGACGCCGGGTCGCTCGAGTTGTACAGGGTCTGGCCGGCGCTCGTGTTCAGGGTGCACCCGAAGAGACCGGCCCCGGTGTAGAGATCAGAGATCCGCTGCATCAAGAACAGCGTCGTGTCCGATCCGGCCCCCCGGATCGGCTCGACGTTGCCGTTGTAGAAGTGCGGGGCCACCGGCACCGCCCCCCCGGCGGGGTCGGGCGGCGCAGCGGCGGCGGCCACCCCGGTACCGACGAGCAGGCTTGCGGCGATGGCGGCGACGCCCATCGCCCCTGCGGTCACTCCACGGTTGCCCAGCCTCTGCATGGTTCCCGTTGCTCCTCTCATGGCCGGCCCCCGGGCCCTCCTCTCGGCCCTCGACGGTCGGACTCGTCGCCGGACGGCCGGTGTGCGCATATCCTGACTAAAACCATCTGATTTGTCAATATGATGCGTTTAGGAGTCAAGGGCGTCGATCCGGGCGACTCGGGCCGCGGCGACCCCGGTGGTCGAGCCCGCGGGGGCCGTCGGTGGGCCGGTGGGGGCCCCGGTCAGGATCGACCGGGCCGGGCGTCGGACCGGCGGCGCGCCGGCTCGAGCGGTCTGATGGCGCACCCGGAGGTGGCGGTGGCCGGATAGCCGGCCAGGTGGACGCTCAGGACCCGTAGTCGAGTCCCGCGTACCACTCCTTCCGCCCAGACGGCGTCAGGTCCAGCAGGTGCCAGACCGGGTTCAACAGATCGATGCCGCGCTCTTTGATCTCGGCGGACATCCAGGGATGGGCACTGTAGAAGTGGCGCACCGGCCCGCCGGGGTCCAACGTGAACACCGAGATCTGCGAGTCCTGGGCCCCGTCTTCGGTTTCGCTGCCGAGATCGAGCTTGAATGTGTTGTCGGCGCAGCTCAGGAGGCGAAGCCGGTGCCAGCCCCGGTCCCGCGCGTGGGCCCGCAGGGCCGGGAGCTCTGCCGCGGCGACGATGGCCAGATCGGCGTTCTGCTCGAGGTGGTGGGCGATCCCGTTGAGGCCGTCGATCCATGACGTGCACATGGGACACGGGGTCGTCTGGGACTTGCCGTACATGAGGTGGTAGACGATGAGCGGGCGATCCGGGCCGCTGAACAGGTCCTGCAGCTGGACCCCTCGCACCGGCCCGTCGCCGGCGCCCAGGTCCTCGGGGCCCTCGAGGAACTCGTAGTTCTCGACGGCCGGGCCCCCAGGAAGCTGGCGGCGCAGCCGGGCCACCCGCTCCCGGTGGGCCATGAGCTCGATCTCGGCCTCGAGGAGGGCCTCGCGGCTCGAGCGGTACTCGGGCGATTCGTCGTTCAGATTGGTGATCTCCACGGGCCCTCCCGCTGTGCGACCGACCCCGACCACGACGCTACCGAAGGTGACCCGTCGTCCTCGAACCGTGTCCCGAGCCGGGCGGGTCTCTTCGAATCCCTCCTGGTCAGGGGGCCCGAAAGCAGACCGTGGCCCGGGCTTCGGCCACCGGGGAACCCGGCCCGGACCACCCGGCGCCCGATACAACCAAAGTGCAACTTGGGTGCGACGGGACGAAGACCTGACGGATTTACTCTCTTCATATGGGAGATCAAACGAGGTACAGGAAGTATGAGGTCTACGACTTCGTGTCGAAGCCGATCGGCCCACTCGCCGGAGCAGGGTCTTGCGATGAGGGCCCGAGCCTCCCGGCCATACCCTCGTTCTACGCCGGACCCGAGGCCATGAAGGCGCCGGCCGATCCCAAGCCCGTGGTGAACCGCCAGCCCAATGTTCCAGCCGGCTGGTATCCCGACCCGGCCCGCCGCCATCAGCAGCGCTTCTGGGACGGCTCTATCTGGACCCAGCAGGTGGCCGACAACGGGACCGTCGGGCTCGACGGCGGGCCGTCCGCGGCCTGACCCAGCGAGCGGGTCGCCCTCGGGCACCCGAGGTTCGGGCGAAATCCGAGCACCAGCGACGCCGTCGCCAGGCTGATCCGGGACCTGCGGGCACCGACAACTGGGCACGTCACCACCGTCACGGGGGAACGGTTGAGCCCCGCTTCCTCTCGCCACGAATCCTGCTCGTTGACCGACTCTCAGGTCCGGTCGCCAGGATCGCTGGGTCCCCGGAACCGGCCGTGGTTCCACGACCGGCCAGCCGCTACACCCTGTCGAGATCCAGCATCCGGATGGCGTTGCCCCGCAGGACCTTGTAGGCCACGTCGTCGTCGAGGTCTGCGCAGAGCTTCTCGATGTAGGCCTCCGAGTGCGGCCACGTCGTGTCGGTGTGCGGGTAGTCCGTCTCGAAGCAGATGTTGTCCTCCCCCACCTCGTCCAACGAGCGGAGTCCGTGGCGGTCGGCCGTGAAACAGCCGAAGATCCGGCCGTAGTACTGCGTCGACGGAAGAACCGGGATCCGCTCCTTGGCGTGTGTCCACGCGTCGTGCATCTCCCACACCGTGTCCGCACGCTCGAGCACGTACGGGATCCAGCCGATCTGACCCTCCGAGTAGGCCAGCTTCAGCTTCGGGAACTTCAAGAGGTTCCCCGAGAACAACCAGTCCGTGAGAGACGCCATCGCATTGTTGAAGCCGAGCGTCACCCCGACGGCCTTGTTCGAGTCAGGGGAGGCGATCGGGTTGGTGCTGCTCGAACCCACGTGCATGCAAATCGTGACGCCGTACTCGTTGCAGACCTCCCACAGGGGATCCCAGTAGTCGGTGTTGATGCTGGGCAACTTCAGCCGGGTCGGGATCTCACTGAACGCGATGGCTCGAACCCCGCGCTCGGCGTTCCTCTTCGTCTCAGCCGCCGCCAACTCGGCGTCCCAAAGCGGGATCAGGCACAGCGGGATGTTCACGCCGCCCGAGGGCGCGCACCACTCCTCGACCATCCAGTCATTGTTCGCCTTCACGCAGGCCAGGCCCAGCTCCTTGTCCTCACCCTCGTAGAAGGTCTGTCCGCAGAAGCGGGGGAAGGTGGGGAATGGCAGGGACCCGTCGGTGTAGTTGAGGGTCAGGTCCCGGACCCTCTCGTCGCGGTCCCAGCAACCCTTGCGCATCTCGTCGAACGTGATCGCCGTCATCGTCATCTGGGTGCGGTCGAAGACGATGTTGCCCTGGTCATCCAGCGACGTCGACGCCTGGGGGATGGCCACGAACTTCTTCTGGACGTAGATCAACTGGTCGTCGTAGTACCAGGCGTCCCCCCACGTCCCGTCCGGATCCTCCACCATGTCGTACTTGGCCCCGGAGAGATGCTTGAAGGCCCCCCACTTCTTGCGTTCGACACGGGGACCCCGCTCCCGCCACTTCTCGGGCAGCCAGGTCTGCCAGACATGGGGCGGCTCCACCACGTGGTCGTCGACGCTGATGATCTTGGGAAGTGCCATGGAGAAAGGCTATCTGTTCCCTGACGCCCGTGTCAGAGAACCCGGCGGGCGCTCACTGACCAGCCTCTCGACGGTCCCGGACCCGGCGGGGAACGTCCGAGGGTTCCCGCTCTGACCGGCCGCAGGCCGGGCCGCCGACACCTATCGGGAGGACGGTCTCACCTCGTCGACCAGGTGCTCCACCGCGTCGCCCGCCTGTCCGACCATGCGCCCCCGCCCGACGGGCCCGGGCCGTCCTCCCCGGAACCTCGCGCACGCCGGGCCCGGCCGCTTTGCCCCCCGGGGGTGCGCGTGGCCGCCATCTCGGTCGTCGGGGCGGCCGCCTCGGCAGCCGGGGCGGTGCCTGCGCTGGTCATCGTTCCCTCTCCCCTCGACGTCGTTGCGTTCGGTCGTCTGCCATCGGCCCGGCAATGCCCAATCGCCAAACCGCCGATGTGTTGGTCCGGCGGTGGCGACTTCACCGACCCGACAGCGCTGGACACCCGCGGCCGACACCTGCCCGCCGCCAGTGGCTCCCAGCCCCGGGGCAGCGCATCCTCGGGACGCTGCGGTGGGCGTACCGGCGATAGCGTGGCACCCTTGACCGACACGTTGGAGCGACCCCGAGCCGAGCTGGACAGTCCGCTCGGGGTCGACGGCACCGCCCGCCGGACGCGGCTGGCCTCGCCGCGCGTCAGGCGGAACCGGCGATGGTGGGGACTGGGTCTCTTGGCCGCCGCTCTGCTGGCGGCCCTGCTGCTGGCCGGCGGGGGCGGACACCCCGGCCACCGGACCGGGATCAGCCACCCGCTCCGACCGCACGGTCATCCCCCGCCGGCCAAGGCGGGTCCACTCGACCCGGACTGGGACGGCGACGGCCAGCCCGTCAGCTTCAGCTTCGGGGGCGATGTCCACTTCCCCGCCGGCACCAACCTGGGCGACCGGTTGGCGGCCGACCCGGCCACGGCCCTTGGTCCGACCGTGCCCGCCCTGCTGTCGGGCACCGACCTCTCGATGGTCAACCTCGAATCGGCCCTGACTGACGGGACCTGCCCGGACCCCCAGCCCAAGCAGTACGTGTTCAGCGCACCGTCGTCAGCGATCACCGCCTTCCAGGGCGCCCACGTCTCGTTGATCACCGAGGCCAACAACCACGGTGAGGACTGCGGTCCGGCCGGCCTGCAGATGGCCCTGGCCACGCGCCAGCAGTCCGGGTACACGATCCTGGGTATCGGGCAGAACGCCGCCGACGCCTTCACCCCTTACCGGATCACGGTCCGAGGGGAACGGATCACCATCATCGCCGCCACCCAGGTCATCGACAGCGATCTGCAGACCGCCTGGACGGCCACCACGACCCAGCCCGGCCTGGCCTCCGCCTACGACGTGAACGACCTCGTCGCCTCGGTGGAGGCGGCCCGCAAGGACTCCGACACGGTGATCGTCTACCTGCACTGGGGCACCGAGCTCGACGCCTGTCCGAACCCCCTCCAAGAGCCCCTGGCCGAGGTGCTCGTGAAGGCGGGAGCGGACATCATCGTGGGGACCCACGCCCACGTGCTCTTGGGGGCCGGCTATCTGGGCACGGCCTTCGTGGACTACGGGCTGGGCAACTTCGCCTTCTACGACAACTCCCCCCCCGAGAACCAGAGCGGGGCCCTGGTGGTCACGGCGACCGGCCGGCGGATCGACGACGTGACCTGGCGGCCGGCGGTGATCGAGGACGACCTCCCCCAACCACTGTCGGGCCCGGCCGCCCAGGCGGCCGTCGCCAGCTGGCAGCAGGACCGGGCCTGCACCAACGCCACGGCGACACCCGGCGCGCCCGAGGCCAGCGCGACAACCGAGTCGGCCCCCGCCGACCCGGCGGCGGCCCAGATTCTCTCGGTCGACTCGGGCTGACGGCCTCTCGGGGTCAGATCCCCGACAGCGAGAGGAAGTGCCCGAACCTGAGGGGCACCTTTCGGAAGATCACGGTGCTGAAGAGGTGGGTCGCCGGGTAGCCCACCATGACGACGGCGAACTTCCCGGCGGGCCGTCCCCTCGGGTGTTCCACCGCGGCCGCGGTGAACCGACCCTCGAACGCCACGAGGCATACCCGGTCCGAACCCCTGGCCCCAGCCGAGACCGCGGCGTCATAGGCGTGGGGGGCCTGGTGGCGAAGGCTGGCCACGGTGAACAGGCGCACCCCCACGAGCCGACCCACCCCGTGCACCGCGCCGTCGGCCGTCGGCAGGGCGACGAAGCACGGACTCGACGAAGTCCCGAGGTCCGAGCGGGCCGACGCGCAGGCGGTGAGGCTCACCGACGTGACCAGGCAGGCCACGATGACTCCGACGGGGGCCGGGCGCCACCAGCGCCGGGTCACGCGTCGGCCCCTTCGACCCCGACCGGGCTCGGGGCCCGCCCGTCGCCCGCCGTCGCCGCGGCACCCTTCGACGGCGCCGCCTCGATCGGGCCGAACCGCACGGCGCGTTGCCAACGGCCGCGGTGGATGCCGATGACCAGTCCCCCCCAGCACAGCCAGCCCACCAGGGTCACCAGCCAGAAGCTGATGAGGCGGTAAATGAGGACGGCCTCGACGGTGGTCGTGCGCGAGCCGCCGAAGAACACCAGGGCGATGGTGATGCTGCCCTCCACCGCCCCGAGGCCTCCGGGGGTGATGGGCAGATTTGCCGCCAGCTGCCCGGCGCCGTAGGCGAGCAGCAGCCCCTTCCAGGGGATGGGCGCCCCGATGGCGAGGAACGTCATGGCGAAGCATGCACAGTCGAGGACCCAGTTGACGAGTCCCCATCCGAGAACCACGCCCATGGACCGCCAGCTGAGGCGGACCACGGTGATGCGCTCGATCACGTGGTCGATCTGCTCGACCACGTCGCCGTGAGGCCGGCCGGTCAGGCGCCGACAGATCCGGACCCCCCAGTTGACGAGCAGGGCCAGCGGGCGCTCGTAGACGAACAACGCCGCCACGGCGACCGTCACCACCAGGACGCCGACGATGACCGGGACCAGACCGAGGCTGGCACCCAACTCGGCGGCCAGGGCGGCCCCGGCCGCCGCCAGGAGGGCCAGCGAGAGGGCGGCGGCCACGCCGGTCCCGACCAGGGTCCACCCGGCGATGGCGTCGTCGGCCCCGAAGCGCCGGTACCAGCGGAAGCCGTAGACGGCGGCGAAGGCGGCCCCCCCGGGCAGGGAATTGTTCATGGCCTGGGCGCCCACGGTCATGGCGACCAGGGGGCCGACCGGGGACCGCACGCCGCCCGCCTCCAAGAGGCGGTACTGCATCCCGGCGAAGGCCACCAAGGACCCCGTCTCGACGACCACCGCCAGGACGAGCCAGACCCAGTGGACGTGGTCGAGGACGCCCGAGAGCCCCTGCAGCTCGTCGCGGTGCCCACCGATGACCCAAAGGGCCAGGGCGGCCAGGGCCAGCCCCAGCACAAAGCGGATGTAGGGCCATGCCCGCCGGAGCGGCCCCTTGGGGTGGACGCCGGTCGACCGGTCAGCGGCGGCCTGCATGCCCCCGGGCGCCACCCGCTGGGAGGTCGAACGGCACAGGTCAACCCTACCTGGGGTCCTCCCGGCCCCAGCGGCCAGCGGGGCCGGCGCCCGTCGTCCACCAGGGGCGGTTCATCGAACCGTCACCGGCGGGCGTGGCGGTCCGGGCCAGTATTGGGCGTGCCCACCGGCCCTGGAACCCCCGGCTGAGGCGGCGCGTGCTCTTCGCGGTCATCGTTCTCGCCGCCGGGTTCGGGCTCGTCAACGGCATCCACGACGCCGGGAACGCCATCGCCGCGCCGATCGTCACCCGGGCCATGCGACCCGGACCGGCCATCGTCTTGGCGTCGGTCTTCCACGTGCTCGGCGCGCTCGTGGTGGGGACCGCCGTGGCCGTCACCGTGGCCGGGATCATCGCCGTCCCGACCGACCAGGTCCTCGCCGTGGTGGGCGCCGCCCTCCTGGGCGCCCTCGTCTGGAACGTGGCCACCTTGTGGTGGGGGCTCCCGTGCAGTTCGGGCCACTGCCTGGTCGGGGCCCTCGCCGGCGCGGCGCTGGCCGAGGGCGGCGCCAGCGCGGTGAACTGGGGAGGGCTGCACGGGCTGCGGCCGGTGGGTGTCATCGGGTCCCTCCTCTGGCTCCTGTTCTCGACCGTGGTCGCCGTGCCCCTGGCCTGGGTGGCCATCCGGGGCTCGAGGCGGGCCCTGCGCCGGGCCACCAGGACCGTCGGGCCGACGATCCGTCGGGGGGAGTTGGTCACCACGGCCGGGCTGGCCTTCGCCCACGGGTCCAACGACGCCCAGAAGACGATGGGCTTGATCACCCTCGCCCTGGTGGCCGGAGGCCGGCTCAGCCACTTCGCGGTGCCCCTGTGGGTGGTGCTGTTGTCGGCGCTGGTGCTGACCCTCGGGACCGCCCTGGGCGGTTGGCGGGTGGTGCGGACGCTCGGGCGCCGGATCTACCCGCTCGGGGCGCTCCAGGGCCTGGCCAGCCAGGGCTCGGCCGGGGTGATCGTCCTCGCCGCCTCGGTGCTCGGCGCCCCGATCAGCACCACCGACGTGGTGGCCCCGGCCGTGGTGGGTGTCGGGGTGGGCGAGCGCTGGCACCACGTACGGTGGGCGGTCGTGCGCGAGATCGCCCTGGCCTGGGCGGTGACCCTGCCGGTCAGCGCCGCCCTGGCGGCGCTGACCCTACCGCTGTGGAGGTGGATCGCATGAGCCCGTGGTTCCTGCCCAAGTCGACCGACATCCTCGCCCTGCTGGGCCGCCAGGCCGACGTGACCACCGCCGGGATGGACGCCTTCGTCCGGTGGTCGGCCGGCGATCTGGACCAGCAGGCCGCGGTCCGGGCCCGCGAGCACGAGGCCGACACCGCCCGGCGCGAGCTGATCACCGCGGTGCGCACGACCTTCATCAACCCCATCAGCCCCGAGGACATCTTCGAGTTCTCAGAACGCCTCGACACCATCTTGAACTCGGCCAAGAACGTCGTGCGCGAGGCCGAGGTCCTGGCCATGGTGCCCGATGCCGCCATGGCCGAAATGGCCGACCACATCGGCCAGGCGGTGCATGACCTCGGCCGGGCGGTGCCGGCCCTGGGAGCCAAGTCCGACACGGCGACCGACGCGGCCGACGCGGCGATCCACCGCCAGCGCAAGGTCGAGCACGTCTACCGGCGGGCCATGTCCAGGCTGCTGGAGGACGAAGAGATCCGGGAGGTCACCGGCCGGCGCGAGCTGTACCGCCGCTACGCACGGATGGGCGACCACGTCGTGTCGGCGGCCGACCGGATCTGGTACGCCGTAGTCAAGCAGTCGTGACCGAGCAGCCGTTCAGGTGGTGCACGACACCCGGGCGTCGTCGGCGGTCCCGGCGAACGCGGGGCGGTCCAGCGGCACCGACACCTGGGCCCTGACCTCCTCGCCCGCCGGGAGGGGCTGGGCGGCACGGGCCCGCACCAACCCGAGGGTCTGCCCGTCGCGCACGACCAATACCGTGCACGACGCCGTGACCGGGTTGGAGCCGGTGTTGGCCAGGGTGAACGTCACCTGTTCGAGGTCCGCTGCGGCCGGCCGGCCGGGAACCGGCCCGACCGAGCCCACCGCGCTCTGGACCGCCGGGCCGCCGCCCGACCCGAGGAGGATCCCGACCCAGGTGCTCACGCTGGCGAGCACGAGGGCCAGGGCGACGACCAGGCCCACCACCCGTACCCACCGGGGTCGGCGACGACGGCCGGTCGGCTCGTCGTCGAAGTCGTCGTCGAAGCCACCGCCGGGCCCGGGCGGGCGCGCCACCCCGACCGGTGCCAACCCGCGACCGCCGCCCAGCGCCTCCCCCCGGTCGGCCACGAACCCGGGCCGGGGCGACCAGGGGTCCTCGCCGGCGGCCGGATCGCCCTCGGGTGTGCCGTCGGCATGGTGGCGCCGGCCGCCGTTGGTGTTGAACGGCGGCACGGGGAGCTCACCGGGGGCCATCCCCTCCTCGGGCTGCTCGGGGCCGGGCTCCACGGCCCGACCCTACCGGCGGCCCCGAGGTCCGGCCCCGGGTCCCGGGGTCGGATTCAGGTGTACCCGCTCAGGTACCCGGGACGTTGGGGATGCTGACCCCGCTCGGGATGGTGACCACCGATGCCCCCGACGGCAGGGCGAAGAGGGACGAGGGCACGCTGGTGGTGAAGCTCTTGAGGGTGATCGAGTTCCCGGCGCTCGACTCGTAGGAGAGGATGCCCTTGTTCTTCACCGCGCACCAGGTGCTCTTGTTGCTCGAGGAGGTGACCGTGACGCACGACGACGCCTGGCCGCCGTAGGTGCCCGAGGACGTCGTGACCTTGACCCCCGAGACGTGGCTGGAAAGCTCACTCTCATAGGTTCCGAGCTCGCTGATGATGGTGTTGGGGCTGAAGAGCTCGGTCAACCCGGCCAGCGGGTTACCCCCGCTCGACGTCACACAGGTCTGGGAGCCCCCGGCGTTCGAGCAGTAGTACGTCTTGCTCCCGTTGCTGACCACGACACCGCTCGAGGCCTTGAAGTACGACTTGTTCCCCGACTGGGCGATGACCATGGACTGGTTGCCCGAGCCGTTCACGATGGCGTACGTCGCCTCGTAGGTGGTGTGCGAGGCGTTCTTCAGGGCCTTCTGCAGGTTGTTCAGGCCGGACGAACTGGCCGCACCGGCCGCACCGGCGAGGGCGAGGCTGCCGGCGACTGCGAGGGTGGCGCCACCGGCGAGCAGGGCGGCCAGCCGGCCTGAGGGGACGGCACGCCGGGAGGCGCTACGTGCTGCGACCTGATTCATTGGGACTCCTCCTCGGAGATCGAAACAACCGGGCGCAACCCTAGTTGGAACTCGGCCGACGGGCCTGGACCAGGCCGGCGGCGGCGGGCCCGGGGGACGGGGCCGGGCGGGCTGCTCGGGTGGTGGCCGTCGGGTCAACCCGGCCTCCCCGCGCCGGTGGGCCGCCCCAACTCGTGCCCGGACACGATGATTGCACTCCAAGTGGTGGTACCGGCCGCGGCGTCGTAGCCTGGGCCCATGGGTGAGACCCCAGTTGGAGCGCGGTGAGCCCGGCCCAGCGCATCGGCATGTCGGGGGCCGAGTCCACCCCCCGCATGCCCGAGGACCCCAGGCCGCGCGCCGGTGCGCCCAACGTGGTGGCCATCGTCCTCGACGACACCGGCTTCGGGCACCTGGGGAGCTTCGGCTCGGACATCGCCACCCCCCACATGGACCGCCTGGCCGCCGGGGGCCTGCGCTACAACCGCTTCCACGTCACCGCGCTCTGCTCGCCCACCCGGGCCTCGTTCCTGACCGGCCGCAACCACCACGCGGTCGGGATGGGCTTTCTGACCGACATCCCCATGGGCTATCCCGGCTACACCTCGCGCATCCCCAAGTCGGCGGCCACCGTGGCCCGGATCCTGCGCGACAGCGGCTACAACACGATGGCCGTCGGCAAGTGGCACCTGGTGCCCCGCTTCCAGCGCTCGGCCGCCGGGCCCTTCGACCTGTGGCCCCTCGGTCTGGGCTTCGAGCACTACTACGGCTTCCTCCACGGCGACGCCAACCACTGGAGCCCGAACCTGATCGAGGACAACCACCACGTCGAGCCCCCGGCACGCCCCGAGGACGGCTACCACCTGACCGAGGACCTAGCCGACCGGGCCATCGGCTACGTCTTGGACCAGCAGCAGGCCGCGCCGGGCAAGCCCTTCTTCTTGTACCTGGCCCTGGGCGCCATGCACGCGCCGCACCACGTGGCCCACGAATGGGTCGAGCCCTACCGCGGGTCGTTCGACCAGGGCTGGGACGCGTGGCGCGACGAGCTGTTCGCCCGCCAGGTGGCCAGCGGGGTGGTGCCCGAGGGCACCGTGCTCACCCCCCGCCCGAGCTGGGTGCAGGCCTGGGACGACCTCGACGCCGAGGAGCGCCGGATGCACGCCCGCCAGCAGGAGGTCTTCGCCGGCTTCCTCACCCACACCGACGCCCAGATCGGTCGCCTCCTCGGCTTCCTGGACGAGACCGGCCAGCTCGACAACACCATCGTCGTGGTGTTCTCCGACAACGGGGCCAGCGCCGAGGGGGGCCGGCTCGGGAGCGTCAACGAGCACCGCTTCACCGCCCGCATCCCCGAGTCCAAGGCCGACAACCTCGCCGCCTTGGACGAGTGGGGCGGGTTCGGGACCTACAACCACTACTCGTGGGCCTGGGCCTGGGCCGGGAACACGCCGATGCGGCTGTGGAAGCGCTACACCTGGCTCGGGGGCACCCGGACCCCGCTCATCGTCCACTGGCCGGCGCGGATCAAGGGTGGCGGTGCGGTGCGCCCGCAATTCACCCATGCCATCGACCTCATGCCGACGGTGCTCGAGGTGGCGGGCGTCGAGGCGCCGGCGTCGGTCGACGGGGTGACCCAGCAACCGATCGACGGGGCGAGCCTGGTCCCGACATTCGACGATCCGTGGGCGCCTGACCCGCGCCAGTCCCAGTACTTCGAGATGCTCGGCTCCCGCTCGATGTACCACGCCGGGTGGAAGGCGACGACCGACCACATCGGGATGGGGGTGCTCGACGAAGAGGAGCTGGCCACCGGCAGTCGGGTCTTCGCCGACGACCACTGGGGGCTGTTCGACCTGCGACACGACTTCTCCGAGTCGACCGACGTGTCGGCCGAGCACCCCGAGATCGTGCGCCGGCTCACCGAGCTGTGGTTGGTCGAGGCGGGACGCAACCAGGTCCTGCCGGTGGAGGACTCGTTCACCGAGCGCATCCGGGCCCTGATCCCGCCCGCCTGGCCCCCGGGGCCGGACCGGACGTTCCTCCCCGGTGGCGGCCCGGTGTCCGACGAGTCGGTGCCGATGCTCTTCGGTGGGTTCCGGCTCACCGCGGTCGTCGACACCGCCGGGGGCACCGAGGTCCCCACCGGGGTGCTGTGCGCCCTCGGGGACTGGAACGGCGGCTACGCCCTGTGGGCGGACGACGGGCGCCTGGTGTTCACCTTTCAGCGGGCGGGCGAGCTGCTCGAGGTGGTGGCCGACCGGCCGGTGCCCACCGGGGCCGTCGGGGCCGAGCTCGGGGTCTCCTACGAGCTCGGCCCCGACACCACGGGGAGCTTCACCCTGCTCCACGGCGACACCCCGGTCGGGACGACCCACTTCGACGGCATGCTCCCGATCGCCCTGCAGCACGGAGGGGCCGGCCTCCGCCTGGGCCACGACGCCGGCTTCCCGGTGTCGGCCCGCTACGAGACCCCGAACCCCTGGAACGGGACGATCCACCGGCTGCGGATCGAGACCCCCGGTCGCCCCCCCGGCGATCCGGGCCACGAGGTGCGCGCCGCGCTGCACCGCGACTGACCCCGGCCCCCGGGGCCGCCGACCGGGCGGAACCTCAGCGGGCGGCCGGCCCGTCGGCCACCAGCGCCAGCAGGTCGGCCACGGCGAGGCGACCGGGGGCCGAGGCGGACCTGGCCGCCTCGTTGGCCAGGCGTTGCAGCACGACGTTGCACGGGGTGGCCACCCCGTGGAGCCGCCCCAGGAGGGCGACCTCGCCGTTGAGGTAGTCGGCCTCGATCGAGCCGTTGCCCCGGGCCAGGCTCTGCCACGACGAGCCCCCCGACCACCGCCCGCTGGCCGTCGAGCGCAGGGTCAAGAAGTCGCCGCGGCGCTCGGCGTCCTCGGCGTCGCTGGCGAAGGGGATCCCGGCCGCCCCGAGGACCGACTCCCCTTCGGCCCGGGCCAGCCGGTCGACCTCGCTCCCCCGGCCCTCGGGACCGCATAGGGCCTCGACCGCGTTGCCCAGGTTCTTGAGCAGCTTGGCGTACTTCCATCGCATGGCGTCGTCCAGCACCCTCGAGTCGAAGGTGGCGCCGTTGAGGGCCGACGCCACCGCCTCGGCGGTGGCGTCGGACCCCGAGGGGAACCGACCCAGGTCCAACAGTCCGGTCACCGGGGCCGAGTGGGCCTGCACCACGCCGGGCTCGAGGTGGGTGGCCGGACACATGACACACATGGCGTAGGTGCGGGCCAGCACCCTGGCCGCCCGCCGCTCGTTGGCCACCCCGTTCTGGGCGCACACGACCGGCGTCGACGGCGGGGCCGCCGCCACCAGGTCGCGCAGGGCCGGCTCGGTGTCTTGGCTCTTGACGGCCAGCACGACGACCGTCTCCCCGCCCGACCAGTCGACCTCGTCGGGGCGGCCGACGGCGGGGATCGACAGGGTGGCCGACCCGCCGGGCGCCTCGAGGGTCAGGCCGCGCCCGGTGATCGCCCGCAGGTGCTCCCCCCGGGCGATCAGGGTGACCCGGTGGCCGGCCTGGTGCAGGCGGGCCCCGATGACCCCGCCGATCCCCCCGGCGCCGTAGACGACGAACCGCACCCGGCGATGATCGCGCGAAGCTGGACCATGGCCCGGCGGCGCACCACGATGGCCGGCCGATGACCGATCCGCTCCAGCGTGCGGGGGCCATCGGCACCCAGGTGGCCCTGGCCCCGTTGCGGGTGTTGGGCTCGATCGCCGAGCCCCGCCGGGCCGGGATCCGACGAGACGTGCGCCGGTCGCTCGGGGTCACAGCCGAGCCCGAGCCCCTGGCCATGGACCCCGAGCGGTCGTTCCTCCCCCCCGGGCGGTTGCCCGTCGGGTCCACGCCGACCTGCCCTCGATGCTCGTCGGCGGGCTCAGCGCGCTGCTGCTCCAGACCCTCCACCCGCTGGCCATGGCCGGGGTGGCCGAGCACTCCAACTACGAAGAGGACGCCATCGGCCGGCTGCGGCGCACGGCGTCGTTCGTGGGCTCCACCACCTACGGGACGGTGGAGGAGGCCGAGCGGGCGATCGCCAAGGTCAAGGCCGTGCACCGCCCCGTGCGCGGGGTCGCCCCCGACGGACGTCGCTATGCCGCCGACGATCCTGAGCTCGTCACCTGGATCCACGTGGCCGAGATGTCCTCGTTCCTCCACGCCGCCCAGCGCTTCGGCCCGCTGCGCTTCAGTCGCGCCGAGTGCGACCGCTACTACGAGGAGACCGCCGGCGTGGCCCTCGCCCTCGGGGCCGCGTGGGTCCCCCGCTCGGTCGACGAGGTGACCGCCTACCTGGCCCGGGTCCGCCCCGACCTCTACGCCGGACCACAGGCCCTGGTCGCCCGGGACTTCTTGGTGCGCGGGGTGGGGCGCAAGCCCGAGGACCGGGCCGTCCACGCGATGTTCGTCGGGGCGGCCGTCAGCCTGCTCGCGCCCTGGGCCCGGGCCGAGCTGGGCATCCCCAACCCGCCCCTGGTCGAGCGCCTGGTGACGGTGCCCCTCGGCCACGCCCTATGCGCCGGGTTGCGCTGGGCGGTGGCCATCCCCGGCGCCCCCCGCCCCTACGAGACCTGAGCGTGGCTCCGCCCGGGGGGCCGGGCGCCACCCGTCACAGGGCGAGGGTGAGCCCGCCGTCGACGGCCACGATCTGACCGGTGACGTAGGCCCCGGTGGCCAGGGCGACGACCACCGGGGCCACGTCACCGGGCCGGCCGCTGCGCTTGAGCGGCGCCACCTCGGTGACCGCCTGGCGGACCAGGTCCCAGTCCGCCGTCCACGGGGTGTCGATCAGCCCGGGGGCCACGGCGTTGACCCGGACCTCGGGGCCGAGGGCCTTGGCCAGCAGGACCGTCTGGTGGTTGAGGGCCGCCTTGGAGCTGGCGTAGGGGATGGAGCTGCCCGTGGGCCGCAGCCCGGCGATCGAGGTGACGTTGACCACCGAACCCCTGGACTGGCGCAGGGCGGGCACGGCGGCACAGGTCATGGCCCAGGTCCCAAAGACGTTCACCTCGAAGATCCGCCGCCAGACGGCGAGGTCGGCCGCCGCCAGGTCGTGGTGGGCGATGACCTCGGTGGCCCCGGCGTTGTTCACCAGGGTGTCGAGGCGCCCCCAGCGCCCGAGGGCCGCCGCCACCAGAGCCTCGCACTGCCCGACGGCGGTGATGTCCCCTTGGACGTAGAGGGCGTCGGGCAGCGACTCGGCCACCGCCCGGCCGGCCTCGACCGAGGTGGCCGAGTTCACCAGCACCGACGCCCCGGCCCGGGCGAAGGCCCGGGCGACCTCCTCGCCGATCCCGCTCGACGACCCGGTCACCAGGGCCACGTGACCCCCGAGCGACCCGCCGTCGGCGGGTGGGGGGGCGCCGGGGGAAGCCGGGGTCACCGGGGCCGCAACCCCCAGCTCCCCTCCCACTCCTCGCCCGGCGCCGAGGACGACCAGGTCCTTGCCGGACCGCAGGGCGTCGGGGGGACAGGTCATCGGCTCGATGGCCACCGCCCTCCGCCGGCGGGCCGGGTCGGCGATGGTGTCGCCGGTGTAGCACATGAGGTAGTTGAAGCGGTCGTCCACCCACAGCTCGGTGCCACCGTCGCCCTCGGCGTCGTCGAGCGACGCCCAGGCCAGGCCGTCGGCGTCGCGGTGCAGGCCGGTGAAGGCGGTGTCCATGCGGGTGGCCCCGATGGCCCGTCCGGCGGTGAAGTCGAGCTCGGTCCCCGACACGGGCCGCAGCTCGCCGGTGGGCAGGCCCCGGTCGTCGAGCACCAGTCGCCGGGTGGCCGGCAGCCGGAGACGGGCGGTGTCGACCGAGCCCTCGCCGGGGCGCAGGTAGGGGTGGAACCCGAGCCCGAAGGGCAAGGTGAGCGACCCGAGGTTCTCGGCCCGGGTGCTGACCGTGAGCCCGTCGCGGCCCAGCCGGTACTCGATCCGCAGGCCGAGGGTGAACGGGTAGCCCGGCGAGGGGTGCACGGTGCACACCGCGCTGAGCATGTTCTGGGCCTGGGCCTCGAGGCGCCAGCAGGCCCAGCGCACCAGGCCGTGGATGGCGTTGTGCAGCTCGGGTTCGTCGAGCGCCGCCTGGGCCCGCCGCCCGGAGAACTCGTAGCGGCCGTCGCCCAGGCGGTTGGGCCACGGGGCGAGGACCTGGCCACGCCCGCTCTCGGACCACTCGTCGGGCCCGAAGCCGTCGAGGACGTCGCGGCCGTCGACGGTGTAGCACCTGATCGTCGCACCCACCTCGGTCACCGTCAGCCGCTGGCCGCCGTGCCCGATCGCCCACTGCTCGCCGGTGGGTGACGCCGGGACGTGGCGCTGGCGGTTCTCGGGCATGGCGTCCTTGGATGGTCTCGGCCACGGTCCCGGGCCCGCTGGCGGCCGCCGGGTCGGGCGCCCCACGGATCCGAGGCCCGGGGGGTGGGCGGTATCGTACTGGCGCGTGCGGATCCTGGTGACCAACGACGACGGCGTGCACGCTCCCGGCCTGGGCGCCCTCACCAGGGAATTGGCCCGCTGGTCGGGCGGCGGGGCGGGCGGCGGGGACCGCCAGGTGGTGGTGGTGGCGCCCCTGGCCAACCACAGCGGGGCCTCGGCGGCGGTCGGGACGGTCTACGAGCGCGAGACCATCGGCTACCGGGCGGTGCCGATCCCGGGGGCCGAGGGGGTGCCGAGCTTCGGTCTCGACGCCTCGCCCGCCCTGTCGGTCATCGTGGGCATGCTCGGGGCCTTCGGCCCCCGCCCCGACCTGGTGGTCTCGGGGATCAACCTCGGGGTGAACGTCGGGCGCTCGGTCCTGCACTCAGGGACCGTCGGGGCCGTCCTCACCGCCGCCCAGCTCGGGGTGAGCGGCCTGGCCGTGTCGATGCGGGCCGGCGTCGAGCCCGAGCCCTGGGAGACCGCGGCGGTCCTCGCCGTGGGTCTCGTCGAGGTCCTGGCGGCGGCCCCGCCCCGCACCGTCTTGAACCTCAACGTGCCCGCCCTCCCCTTGGCCGGGCTGCGGGGGGTCCGGGCGGGGCGGGTCGGCCCGGCCGGGATCATCAAGTCGGCCCGGGACACCTCGTACCCCGCGCAAGGGTCCGCCGACCTGGCCAGCGGGGGCCCCCACTCGGGCGGGGAGCCCGAAGAGGGCGAGGTCCGACTCACCCTGGGCGCCGCCGTCCCCCAACTGGGCGACATCGGCGACGAGGACCCCGAGGACGACGCGTCGCTGGTGGCGGCGGGGTTCGCCTCGCTCACCGCGCTGGCCGGGGTGCGCGAGGACGTGGGCGAGGGCCCGGCCGGGACGGTCCGCGCCGCCCTCGACCAGCTGGGCCGGGTCCACGCCCCGGGCTGAGGCCACCAGGACCAAGGACCGGTAGGCCGGCCGTCTCGCCACATGTCGGATCGGTGACGATCCGGAGCCCGGCCCGGGGCCCCTGAGCCCACCGGGGCACCGCCGCCGGGCCGGGCGTCCCGCCACGCCACCTCGGCCCACCACCCGGCGCCCGGTGGGCCCTCGCCGCCGGGCGGCCCGACCCGGGCGGACGGGGCGGGGAAAGACCAGCCCACACCCGGTTTCTCTGCGGACGTGCCGGGCCGCGGCCCGGGCCGGGGCCCCCCGGCCCGCCGATGGCCCGGTCAATGTTGCACATGGCATGCGAGTTGCACCGGTGTGACTCCGGTTGCTACGTTCCCGTAACACTCGCCAGCCATCGGGTCGGCGACCGGGGCGCCCACGGCGCCGGCGGTCCGGCCGACCACCCGACGTGGCACCTCCCGAGTCGCCCCACCCACCCGGCAGCTGCCGCCCGGGTGCGGGTCGGTCCCGGGTCGGCCGCCACCGTTGCGACCCACCGGCCCACCGACCGACCCGACCGACCGAACCCCGACAGCGACAAGGAGCCGAACCCGCCCAACCAGGGACACCCCGTCTCGCACCTCGTACGGACCCGATCGAAAGTCCAGGGCCGACCGTCCTTCCCGGCGCCGGCTCGCGAGATGAATGCACCGAAGACGGCGCCCGCATTCCCAAACCAACTCGACCTCGAGGAGGCGCAAGATGCGCAAGCACCGACTGCACGGCTTCGTTCTCGCCCTGCTGGCCGCGGCTGGATTGCTCGTGATCCTGGCCCGGCCTACCACCGACGCCGGCGCGGCCGCCGGGGCCGCGGCCGCCACCACCTCCCCCGGCTGGAACCACCTCTCCGAGGGGGTGGGCGCGGGGGCCGCCCAGGCTGCCGCCGACGCCGTGGCCGCCGGGGCCCCGCCGGCCACCAACGACAGCGACGACCTGGCGTCGGGCACCCAGCAGCCGGCCCAGCTCCAGATCCTGCGCACCTACATCGGCACGATGCGGGCCGACCAGTTCAACGCCATGGTGGCCACCTACCGGCTCCAGCAGCTGGCGGCGGCCAGCGCGGCCGCCCAGGCCTTCAAGGTGGCCGAGGCCCAAGAGGTCGCCCAGCGCCAGGCGGCGGCCGCCCAGGCCCCGGCGACGGCCCCCCAGGCCCCCGCGGCCACCCCGTCCGCTGGCGGGACCCCGGGCAGCGCCCCCCCGCCGCCCACCGCGCCCTCGGGCGGCGTGTGGGCCGCGCTGCGCCAGTGCGAGTCCGGCGGGAACTACGCCGACGACACCGGCAACGGCTACTACGGCGCCTATCAGTTCTCCCTGGGCACCTGGCTCGGCCTGGGCTACAGCGGCCTGCCGTCCGCCGCCCCGCCGGCCGTCCAGGACGCCGCCGCCCAAGCGCTCCAGGCCCGCAGCGGCTGGGGGCAGTGGCCGGCGTGCGCCCGCAAGCTCGGCCTCCTCTGATTGCTCCCCGGCGCCGAGCCGCGGGCCCGGGCCGGTGATGGCAAGCTGAGCCGATGCCCCACGAACTGCGCACCTTCGTCGACGACGACCTGACCCTGTCCTTCGAGGTCCACGGCAGCGGGCCGCGCACCGTGGTCTACCTCCACGGGCTCCTGCTCGACGCGGCGGTCAACCGTCGCTTGGCGCGCGACCTGGCCGACGCGGGCAACCGGGTCATCCTCCTCGACCTCCCCGGACACGGTGCGTCCGACAAGCCCCGGCGGGCGGCCGCCCACCGGATGGACGCCTACGCCCGCCGGGTCGTCCACCTCCTCGACGAGCTCGGCGTGGACGAGGCGGTCATCGGCGGCATCTCGCTCGGGGCCGACGTGACCCTCCAGGTGGCGTTGGCCGCCCCCGAGCGGGTGCGGGCCATGATCGTCGAGATGCCGGTCCTCGAGTCGGCCACCCCCTTCGCCTCCCTCCTCTTCACCCCGCTGCTGGCGGTGACCCACTACGCGGCGCCGGTGGTCCGGGCGTTCTCGTCGGTGGCCCGCCGGGTCCCGAGGAACCGCCTCGGCCCCCTCGACCAGTTCTGGGGGCCCCTGATGCTGGACCCCGACGAGATGGTGGCGGTCCTCCACGGCGTGCTGGTTGGGCCGGTGGCCCCCACCGCCGAGGAGCGCGCGGCGATGACCATGCCCACCTTGGTCATCGGCCACCGTTCGGACCGCCTGCACCCCTTCGGCGACGCCAACCGGCTGGCCAACCAGCTCCCCCACGCCCGGCTGGTCGAGGCCCGATCCATGTGGGAGCTCCGGGTCACCCCGGCCCGGATCACGGCCGAGATCACCGACTTCTTGGACGAGGTGTGGGCCGGCCGGGACCGGGGCCGCCGACCCGCCTGAGGGCGACGCCCGCTCCCCCGGGCCGGCTCGACCAGCGCCCCCCGGACCGGCTCACTCGTCGGGGTCACCCCGGAGCCGGCGGTGGCGTTTCACGTCGGCGCGCCGGCGCTTTTCGTGCAGCCGGCGTTCGGTAGCCCCCCGGGTGGGGGCGGTCGGGCGCCGGGGCTTGTCGGTCCGCAGCGCCGCGGCCAGGCGCCGCGCCAGGCGGTCCATGGCGAGCTGACGGTTGCGGACCTGTGAGCGCTCCTCCGACGAGGTGGCCCGGGCGACCGGGCCGAGGCGCTCGAGCAGGCGGGCCCGCTGGCGCGGCCCGAGGGTGCGCGAGCGGGCGATGTCGAAACGCACCTCGACGCGCGAGTTGGTGCGGTTGGCGTGCTGGCCGCCCGGACCGCCGGGCGTCGTCGCCCGCCACTCGATCTCGGCGGCCGGGATGGACAGTCCCCGGCTGACCCGCAGCACCCCGGGGCCGGGGTCGGCGGCTCGGTGCTCTGGCTCGGCCACCCGCCGAGCGTACGACCGATACGCTCCGGCCCATGGAATATCGACACCTCGGACGTAGCGGCATGGTCGTCTCGGCCCTCGCCTACGGCAACTGGATCACCCACGGCGGCCAGGTCGGTGAGGACGCCGCGGCCAGCTGCGTGCGGACCGCCTTGGACTCGGGCATCACCACCTTCGACACAGCTGACGTCTACGAGATCGGCAAGGCCGAGGAGGTGCTCGGCCGGGCGCTCAAGGGCGTCCGGCGCGACTCGATCGAGATCTTCACCAAGGTCTACTGGCCGACCGGCCCCAACCCGAACAACCGCGGCCTCTCGCGCAAGCACATCATCGAGTCGCTCAACGCCTCGCTCGTCCGCCTGCAGACCGACCACGTCGACCTGCTCCAGGCCCACCGCTACGACTACGAGGCCCCGCTCGAAGAGACCCTTCGGGCCTTCGACGACCTGGTGCGCCAGGGCAAGGTCCACTACATCGGGGTCTCGGAGTGGACGGCCGAACAGATCGCCGACGCCCTGCGAGTGGCCGACGAGATGGGCTTCGACCGGATCGTCTCCAACCAGCCCCAGTACTCGTTGCTCTGGCGGGTGATCGAGGCCGAGGTGGTTCCCTTGTGCGAGACCGAGGGCATCGGCCAGGTCGTCTGGTCCCCCCTGGCCCAGGGCGTCCTCACCGGCAAGTACCAGCCCGGCGCCACGCCCCCCGAGGGCTCGCGGGCGGCCTCCAAGGAGGGCGGAGGGGACATCAGCTGGCTGCTGCGCGACGAGGTGCTCGAGCCCGTCGCCCAGTTCGCCGCCCTGGCCCGCGAGGCCGGGCACACCCCCGCCTCGGTCGCCCTGGCCTGGGTCCTCGAGAACCGCAACGTCTCGTCGGCCATCATCGGGGCCACCCGTCCCGAGCAGGTCATCGAGAACGTCAAGGCGGTCGACATCGACCTCGAGCCCGACCTGATGCGGGCCATCGACGAGGTGCTCGAACCCACCGTCCTGCGCGACCCCGGGTTCACCCTCAGCCCCGAGACCCGCCCCTGACCCCAAGAGTCACCACGTCGCCGGACAGCGAAGAGGACGACACGTCGGACGCGATGGCCCGGGCGGCGGGCGGAGCTAAAAGCGCGAGCGGAACGAACGGACCTCCATGGTGGAGTGGACCCGGCGCTCCTCGAAGATCCGCTCGTAGCCGGTGTGGCTGATCAGCCAACGGCCGTCGATCCTGGCGTACTCGTCGGCGTAGAGGGCGGTGCCGCCGATCTCGAGGTCGTAGTCGAGGGCTACCACCCGGTCCTGGAGGTACCAGGTCCCCGCGGCGCTGTCGGGGCTCAGGACGCGGATCTCGGGATGGTGGCCGAAGTGCGACGAGACGATCCGGGGGTCGCGCAGCGACTGGTCCAAAAACTCCACGATGGCCGGGCGCCCCGACAACCGTCGGGTGCCGTCCTCGTAGCTGGCCGTGCAACCCTCGGTGAGCAGCTCGCCGAGCTCGTCGAAGCGCTTGAGGTCGAGCAGGCGGAAATAGGCGTACTTGAGCTGGTGGATGGCCTCGACGTCCCCGGTTCCCCCGTCGCCTGCCTGCACGCTGCGGCGCTCCCCTCCCAGTCCGACACTCGCCCCGGCGCCCGGTCCGGCACCCGGTCCGGCCCGAGGGGGCGAGTGTAGCTGCGGTCCCGGCCGGCCCCCGGGGTAGCGTCGGGCGGGGGTCCGCCGGGCGGGGCCTCGGTCGGGTCGAGCCTTCTTGGAGCCGGAGATGCGCAGGATCGACAGCTGGATCGGCGGTGCCAAGGCGGCGTCGTCCTCGGGCCGCACGGCGCCGGTCTACGACCCGGCCACCGGCCGGGTCACCGGCGAGGTCGGGCTCTCGAGCGCGGCCGAGGTAGGCGACGCGGTGGCCGTGGCCACCGAGGCGGCGGCCCGGTGGCGCACGGCGCCCCTCTCGCAGCGGGCGGCGGTCATGTTCGCCTTCCGGGACCGACTGGCGGCGCGCCTCGACGACGTGGCCGCCGTGGTCAGTGCCGAGCACGGCAAGGTCCCGGCCGACGCCGCCGGTGAGGTGGCCCGGGGGCTCGAGAACGTCGAGTTCGCCTGCGGCGTCCCCAGCCTGGTCAAGGGCACCTTCAGCGAGCGGGTCTCCTCGGGCGTCGACGTGCACTCGGTGCGCCAGCCCCTGGGGGTGGTGGCCGGCATCACCCCGTTCAACTTCCCGGCCATGGTCCCGCTGTGGATGCTGGCCGGGGCCATCGCCTGTGGCAATGCCTTCATCCTCAAGCCGAGTGAGAAGGACCCGTCGGCCTCGCTCGTGCTGGCCCGCCTCCTGGCCGAGGCCGGGCTGCCCGCCGGCGTGTGCAACGTCGTCCAGGGCGACAAGGTGGCCGTCGACGCCCTGGTGGACCACCCGGGGGTGGCCGCCGTCAGCTTCGTCGGCTCGACCCCGGTGGCCCGGGCCGTCTACGCGAGGGGGACGGCTGCCGGCAAGCGGGTCCAGGCCCTCGGAGGGGCGAAGAACCACATGGTGGTCCTCCCCGACGCCCCGATCGACCTGGCCGCCGACGCGGCGGTGAGCGCCGCCTGCGGCTCGGCCGGGGAGCGTTGCATGGCGGTCTCGGTGGTCGTCGCCGTGGGCGGGGTGGGCGACGACCTGGTCGGCGCCATCGCCGAGCGCTTGGCCAAGCTGCGCCTCGGCCCGGGGACCGACCCCGACGCCCAGATGGGCCCGCTCATCACCGCCGCCCACCGCGACCGGGTGGCGGCCTACGTGGCCGGGGCCGAGGCCGAGGGGGCCACCGTGGTGGTCGACGGGCGCCGCCACGAGCTGGCCGGCCCCGCCGAGGGCGGGTTCTTCCTCGGGCCCTCCCTCCTCGACGGCGTCCGCCCCGGCATGCGGGTCTACGACGAGGAGATCTTCGGCCCCGTGCTCTCGGTGGTCCGGGCGGCCGACTTCGACGAGGCGGTCGCCTTGGTGAACGAGAACCCCTACGGCAACGGCACGGCGATCTTCACCCGGGACGGCGGCGCCGCCCGACGGTTCGAGCTCGAGGCGGTCTGCGGGATGGTCGGCGTCAACGTGGCGATCCCGGTCCCGGTCGCCTCCTACAGCTTCGGTGGCTGGAAGGACTCGCTCTTCGGCGACACCCCCATGTACGGACCGGCCGGCATCGACTTCTACACCCGGACCAAGGTGGTCACCACCCGCTGGCCGGACCCCTCGACGTCGGCCGTCGACCTCGGGTTCCCCCGCACCCGCTGAGCGCAGGGCCCGAGACGGCGCCCCGGTGCCGCCGACGTGTCGACCCCCGGCGGGCCCTGGTCGGGGGGGACCCGTTTCGAAGGCGTCCCAGTCAAGGGCCACTGTCCGGCGGGCCTCGACCAGGCTGGTCCGAGGGCCGCCGCCGTCTCCTTGCGCCCGCCCCATAATACCCCTGGGGGGTATAGGATGCGCGCACCCCGCCGGGAGGCGGGCCCCGAGGGGAGGTGGGCGATGACCGTCGGCTACGCAGGTGACAAGGCCCAGGTGCGGGCCAAGCTGCGCCGGGTCGAGGGCCAGGTCCGCGGGCTCCAGCGCCTGGTCGACGAGGACGCCTACTGCATCGACGTCTTGACCCAGGTCTCGGCGGCGACCCGGGCCCTGCAGGCCGTGGCCCTGCAATTGCTGGCCGACCACCTGGCCCACTGCGTGCGCGACGCCGTCGCCGAGGGGGGCCCGGGGGCCGAGGCCAAGCTGGAGGAGGCCCAGCGGGCGATCGAGCGGCTGGTCCGGTCGTGAGCGCCACCCTGGGCGCCCTCAGCGCGGGTCACGTGGGCCTCGAGGTTCTGCGCGGCCTGCGCGAGGGGTTCTTCATGTTCTGGGAGACCCTGTGGGCGCTCGTGCTCGGCTTCGCCCTCTCGGGTGCCGTCCAAGCCTTCGGGTCGCCGGCCGGGTTCCGGGCGAAGCTGGGCGACCACCGGCCGGCCGCCGTCGCCCGGGCGTCGGGTTGGGGGATGGTGTCGTCGTCGTGCTCGTACGCGGCGACGGCCGTGGGCAAGTCACTCTTCGAGAAGGGGGCCGACTTCGTCTCGGCGCTGATCTTCATGTTCGCCTCGACCAACCTGGTCGTCGAGCTGGGCATCGTCCTGATCGTCCTCATGGGGTGGCAGTTCGCCGCCGGCGAGTTCGTGGGGGGCACGATCATGATCGTGCTGCTGGCCGCGGTCGGCTCGGCCGCCTTCGGGGCCCGCCTGGTCGACGGGGCCCGGCGGCACCTGGCCGGGGCCGAGGCCCTCGCCACCCCGGCCTGCGCCCACGGGGAGCCCGCAGATCGAGCGGCCGGACCCACGGTCGACGCCGCGGCGACGACCCCGGCCGCCGCGCCGCTCTCGGCGCGCCTGGCCACCCGCGACGGATGGGTCGAGGCCGCCGGCCACATGATGGACGACCTGCGCATGCTGCGCCGGGAGATCGCCTTCGGCTACGTGGTGGCGGGCCTCCTCGCCGTCGTGGTCCCCGACCGGGTGTGGAACGCGCTCTTCTGGCACGGCCACGGCGTCGCCACCACGATCGAGAACGTCCTCATCGGACCCTTCATCGCCATCATCAGCTTCGTCTGCTCGGTGGGCAACGTCCCGATGGCCGCCGCCCTGTGGTCGGGCGGGATCAGCTTCGGCGGGGTGATCAGCTTCTTGTTCGCCGATCTGATCACGTTCCCCTTGCTGGTCATCTACCGCCGTCTCTACGGTGGGAAGATGGCGTTGCGGATGCTGGTCGTGTTCTGGTCGGTGATGTCACTGGCCGGCCTGGCCACCGAGGCCCTGTTCAGGGCGCTCGGCATCATCCCCACCCACCGGCCGACGACCATCGCCCCGGCCCACTTCGAGTGGAACTACACCACGGTCCTCAACATCGTCTTCCTCGGGGTCTTCGCCGTGCTGTTGGGACTGTCCCGGCAGCGGGTGACGGTCGCCGCCGGTACCGGGGGCGGTGGCGACGGGGAGGTCCACCGTGGGCACTGACCCGCTCGGCCGGGTGCGCGCCCTGTGCCTCGCCCTGCCCGAGGTGAGCGAGCGGCTGAGCCACGGCACGCCGACCTGGTTCGTCCGGGCCCGGCGGTCTTTCGTCATATTCTGGGACGACCACCACGGCGACGGCCGGCTCGCCCTGTGGTGCGCCGCCCCGCCGGGCGCCCAGGACGCGTTGGTGGCCGACGACCCCGACCGCTACTTCCGTCCGCCCTACGTGGGCCACCGGGGCTGGGTCGGGGTGCGCATCGACCAGTCGCCCGACTGGGACGAGGTGGCCGAGGTCGTCCACGAGGCGTTCGCCGCGGTGGCGCCCGCCTCGCTGGTCGAGCGGCTCTGAGCCGGCTCGGCCCCGATCCGGCCAAGCTGTCGGACGTGGAGTCCGACACCGAGCCTGAGAAGGGAGCGGGTGCGCGGGCGCCCAGGCGCCAGCGGGTGGCCGTCTACGGCATCGCCGTCGACAGCGGGACCCGGGTGCTCGTGGTGCGCGCCGCTGCGCACCTGAGCGTGCGGGGCCGGTGGTTCCTCCCCGGGGGCGGCCTCGAGCACGGCGAGGATCCGGTTGGCGCACTGCGCCGGGAGGTGGCCGAGGAGACCGGCCTGATGGTCTCCGACGAGACGTTGCTCGGCGTGCTCGCCGACACCTCGACCCTCCCTGGCGGGACCCTCCTGCACACGGTGCGCATCGTCTACCGGGTCGAACGCTGGTCCGGCGAGCTGCGGGCCGAGGAGTCCGGCTCGAGCGACGCCGTGCGGTGGGTCGGCGCCGACCAGCTGGGCTCGCTCCCGCTGATGCCCTACGTGCGCGAGGCCCTCGTCGGTTTCGCCCCCCCCGCCGTGGTGGCCGCACTCGGCTAGGCCGGGGCCGCGGGGCGCGCACCGGGCACCCCGGTCGACACCACGACCCGGTGCCGGCCGGACCGCAGCCGCTCCAGGGCGCCCGGTGGCCCCTCGGGTGGGGTGCCCCTACGGTGGGGTGATGGCCCCCCCCGCCACCGGTGCCCGGCGTCGGACGGTCCGGCGATGAGCACGGCGCTGGCCGAGTCGGCCGCCACCTTGCGGGGCCTCCACCATGGCGGGACCCCGCTCGTCGTGCCCAACGCGTGGGACGCAGCGAGCGCCCGGGCGGTGGAGCGGGCGGGGTTCCCCGCCGTGGCCACCTCGAGCGGGGCGATGGTGCGGAGCCTCGGGTACGAGGACGGCTCGTCGGCACCGGCCGACGAGGTCTTCGCCGCCGTGGGCCGACTCGCACGCTCGGTCGAGCTCCCGGTCACCGCCGACCTCGAGGACGGCTACGGCCTGGCCCCCGACGAGCTCGTGGCCCGGGCCCTGTCGGCCGGGGTCGTGGGCTGCAACCTGGAGGACTCCGACCACCGGGGCGCCTCGCCGCTGGTCCCCGTCGACGTCCAGGCCGCCCGGCTGGCCGCGGTCAAGGCGTCGGCCCGGCGCTGTGGCGTCGACCTGGTCCTCAACGCGCGGGTCGACGTCTTCGTCCGCGCCGTGGGTCCGCCGGAGACCCGCGTTGACGAAGCCCTCAGGCGTTGCCGGGCCTACCTCGAGGCGGGGGCCGACTGCGTCTACCCGATCACCGCCTCCGACGACGCCACCGTGCGGGCCCTCGTGCGCGGGGCCCGGGGACCGGTGAACGTCATGGCGGCACCCGAGGTGGCCGACGTCACCCGTCTCCGGGGCCTGGGGGTGGCCCGGATCACCTTCGGCTCGGGGCTGGCGGCGGTTCTGGCGCGACACCTGGGCCAATTGCTGGGCGACCTGGCGGGGGGCCGGTGAGCCCGGTCGGGGACGGCCGGCACCGGGTCGTGATCATCGGGTCGGGCTTCGGTGGGCTCTTCGCCGCCCGGCTGTTGCGGCGCGCCCCGGTCGACGTCACCGTCGTCGACCGCACCAACCACCACCTCTTCCAGCCCCTGCTCTACCAACTGGCCACGGGGATCCTCTCGGAGGGGGAGATCGCCCCGCCCACCCGCGAGGTGCTGCGCCGGGCCCGCAACACCCGGGTCCAGATGTCGCTCGTCACCTCCGTCGACCCCGCTCGCCGGGTCGTCGTCGCCACCCAGGGCGTCGGACTGCTCGAGATCCCCTACGACAGCCTCATCGTGGCCGCCGGGGTGGAGACCTCCTACTTCGGCCACGACGGCTTCAGCCAGTGGGCCCCGGGCTTGAAGACCGTCGACGACGCGCTCGAGCTGCGCGGCCGGATCTTCGGGGCGTTCGAGATGGCCGAGCAGGAGGACGACGACGAGGCCCGTCGGGAGTGGATGACCTTCGCCGTGGTGGGGGGCGGTCCGACCGGCGTGGAGATGGCCGGCCAGATCTCCGAGCTCTCACGGCGTTCGCTCCGGCGCAATTTCCGGCGCATCGACCCGGCCGACGCCCGGGTGCTCCTCTTCGAGGGCGGGGACCGGGTGCTCGCCGCCTTCGGCGACCGGCTCTCGGACTACACCGCCAAGGCCCTCCGCCAGATGGGGGTCGAGATCCACACCGAGGCCATGGTGACCGGCATGGACGACGGCGCCGTCGAGGTCCGCATGGCCGACGGTCGGACCGAGCGGTTGGCGGCGCGCACCAAGGTGTGGGCCGCCGGCATGACCGCCGCCCCGATCGCCCGGGCCCTGGCCGAGGCCACCGGCGCCGAGGTGGACCCGATGGGCCGGTTGAAGGTCCTCTCGGACTGCAGCCTGCCCGGACATCCCGAGATCTTCGTGGTCGGGGACCTGATGGCCCTCGACGACCTGCCGGGCATGGCCGAGGTGGCCATGCAGTCCGGGGCCCACGCCGCCAACCAGATCAAGCGGGGGCTCAAGGGCGAAGCCAGCCGGCCCTTCCACTACCGGGACCTCGGGATGCTGGCCACCATCAGCCGCTTCCGGGCGGTGGCCAAGATCAAGAAGGTCTCGGTGGGTGGCTTCATCGGCTGGCTCCTGTGGCTCGTGGTCCACATCGCCTTCTTGACCGGCTTCAAGAACCGGCTGGGAACCCTGGCCCGGTGGACCATCAGCTTCATCGGCACCGGCCGGGCCGAACGCACCATCACCTTCCAACAGATCGTGGCCCGGGTGGCCCTGGAGCGGCGTCCCGGCGTGGGCCGGGCCCTCGACGACCCTTCGCCGCCCGGCACCCCCCCGGCCGTCGGGGACGGCGCCGGCCGCGCAAGGGGCGCCGGCGCCGAGCGACCGCCGAGCGGCGGTGGTCAGCACCCTCCACGGCCTGCCTAAGCTGACGCCCCGTGAGTGACCTCCCGCTGGGTCCAGCCTGGTGGCAGGCCACCGACGGAAAGTGGTACCCGCCGGAGCTACATCCGGCCCTGCGACCGCCCGCCGGCCTCGAGTCGATCCCCGAATCCCCTACCGGTCCCCCGGCCACGCCGCCCGGGGCCGCCCCGGGCCAACCGCCGCACCCCGGGCTCCCCCAGCACCGGGGGGTCACCCCGCACCCAGCAGCACCCCACCCCGGCCCCCCGGGCGCCCTCGCCCCCATGGGTCCCTCCGCCTACGGACCCGGTCCGGGCGGCCCCGGGGCCCCTTGGGGTGTCCCACCGCCGGGCACCACGGCGCCCCACCACCAGCACCCCGGGGCCGCCCCGGCCGAAAGGGGCCGACACACCCTCGTCGTCGTCCTCATCGCCCTGATCGTCCTCCTCGGGGCGCTCGGGGTCGGCATCGCCCTCGGCCGGTCGACCACCAGCCCCTCGGTGGTGCTGCCCACCCCGCCGGCGTCGACCGCCCTGGTGGTGACCACCCTCGACCTGCAGACCGGCACCAGCGTGGTCACCCCGGTCAACCTGGCCACCGGTTCGGTGGGCTCGACCATCAACGTCCCGGCGGGGGCCGAGGCCATCGAGGCCGACCCGGCCCGCCACGAGGCCTATGTCCTGTCCACCCCCAACGCCAACGGGCCCAGCGACCTCACCCCAATCGACCTGGCGACCAACCGGGCCGGGGCGCCGGCCTCGATCCCCCGGATCGCCCTGGCCATGGCCCTGTCCCCCGACGGCTCCACCGCCTACGTGGTCACGGTCGACAAGAGCGGCACCTACCTGGTGCCGGTCGACCTGGCGACGGGGGCCGTGGGCGCGGCGTTGACCGTGCTGACCGGGGCCCCCTCACAGGCCAGCATCGAGATCGCACCCGACGGCACCACCGCCTACATCTCGAACCTGGCCGGCGGGGCACTGATCGAGGTCGACCTGGCGACGGGGACGGTCGGCTCCGCCATCTCGGTGGGGGCGCCGGCCGGCGAGTTCGCCCTGCGACCCAACAGCACCACGGCGTATGTGACCAACCCCAACAACGGCACCAAGGTGCTCGACACCCTGACCCCGGTCGATCTGGCGAACGGGCAGCGGGCCGCCCCCATCGCCGTGGGCAAGGGGCCCCAGGCCCTGGCCATCACCCCGGACGGCAAATGGGCCTTCGTGACCGACGGCGGGTCGACGACGCTCTACACGGACACGGTCACGCCGGTCGACCTGCAGTCCGGCCAGGCCGAGACGCCGATCAAGGTCGGGGTGGGACCCACCCCCATCGCCCTCGACCCGAGCGGCCGGTGGGCGGTCGTCGGGAACACCGGCGTCGGCCGGGCTCCGGGCTCCACGGTCACCTTCCTCTACCTCCCGAAATTCGCGGCCGGGCGGACGGTGTCGGTGCACGGGCTGCCCGAGGCGCTGGCCGTCGTCGCCCAGGCCGCCACCTGACCGCCGGGCGGCGCCGGGCGGGGGCGGCCCGGGTCATTCGAAGTGGCCCCGCAGGTCCCGCTTGAGGATCTTCCCCGAGGCGTTGCGCGGCAGGCGCTCGTCGATGAACACGACCCGGTGGGGCACCTTGAAGGCGGCCAGGCGCTCGGCCACGTGCGCCTGGAGCTCCTCGGCGGTCACCGACTGGCCGGCCTTGGGGTTGACCACGGCCACCACGTCCTCGCCGAGCCGCTCGTCGGGCACGCCGAACACGGCCGCCTCGTAGACCGCCGGGTGCTCGTAGATCGCCGCCTCCACCTCGGCGCAGTAGACGTTCTCGCCCGCCCGGATGACCATGTCCTTGGCCCGGTCCTCGACGTAGACGAAGCCCTCGGGGTCCACCCGACCGATGTCACCGGTCCGCAGCCACCCGTCGACGATGGTCTCGGCGGTCGCCTCGGGCTTGCCCCAGTAGCCGCGGATGAGGTTGGGCCCCTTCATCCAGATCTCTCCCCTCTCGCCGTGGGGCAGCGCCCGGCCGGCGGGGTCGCGGACCTGGACCTCGACGATGGGGACGGTGCGGCCCGAGCTCGAGGGATGGGTGACGTAGTCCTCGCCGAAGTTGCCCGGACCATACGCGTTGGTCTCGGTCATGCCGTACCCGATCTGCGGGCGCCCGCGGAAGGTGTCCTCGACCCGGTGGACGAGCTTGGGCGGCGCCGGGGCCCCGCCACCACCGATGCTGGTCAGGCTGGACGTGTCGAACTCGGCGAAGCGGGGCGACTCGAGGAGGTCCCAGCTCTGGGTGGGGACCCCGACGAAATTGGTCACCCTCTCCTTTTCGATCAGCTCGAGGGCGGCCTCGGGGTCCCACTTGTACATGATCACCAGCTTCATCCCGGCGTAGAAGCACGAGAGCATCACCGGGATGCAGCCGGTGACGTGGAACAACGGCACGATCAAAATGAACGACGGCGGCTGCGACGGCCTACCACCACCACCCCCACCGCCCCCCGCTCGCGCTGGATGTCGACGGCACAGCCGAAGGCGAACAGGGCCTGGCAGACCGCCCGGTGGGTGGAGACGGCCCCCTTCGGGCTGCCGGTGGTCCCCGACGTGTAGAGGATCGTGGCGTCGTCCTCGGGGCCCACCTCCACCTCGGGCATGACGTCACCCAGGGTGAGCACGTCCTCGAGGCGGTCCACGTCGGGCGGGTTCCCGGCGTCGTCGCCGGCCCGGGCCACCAGGGTGTGGACCCCGAGGCGCTGGCAGGCGATCCGCGAGCGGGCCAGGCGGGCCGGGTCGGCGATGAGCAGGGTTGCCCCGCAGTCGGCCAAGGCGTAGTCGAGCTCCTCCTCGGTCCACCAGGCGTTGAGAGAGACCGAGACCGCGCCCACCGACAGGATCGCCGCGAACGAGATGACCCATTCGGGCAGGTTGCGCATGGCGATGGCCACCCGGTCGCCCTTCTTCACACCCAGGCGGTGCACCAGGGCCGAGGCCAGGGCGTCGACGTGGACCATGACCTCGGCGAAGCTCCAGCGCTCGCCCTCGTAGACGATGAAGGTGTTGTCACCCTGGTGGCGGGCCGAGGCGAAAGCCTCGCGCAGGGTCGACGGTGCGTGGGTGAAGATCCGGTAGTCCACCCCGCCGGCCTCGAGGTCGGTGATCTCGAAGATCTGGCCCGGCCCGGTGACCTTGGCCGTCGCCTCCTCGTAGCTGCGTGACACGTGCTGTCCGCCTCCCTGCCCTCGCCGTATCGGGCCTCCACCACAACGTACCCGGGCCTGACGCGCTCCGGCCGCTGCGGCCGGGGGGCCGGGCTGGTAGGAAGGGTCGATGCCGATCAACGTCACGCCCGTGGCCACCCTCGACGACCGGATCAACGACATCCGGATGAGGACGGCCCGCATCATCAACGAGGAGATCCTCCCCGTCGAGGACCGCCTCTGGCAGGGTCGCCGGGGCTCGGGGGCGGGGGGCGAGGAGCGCGAGGCGGCCCGCAAGCTGCGCGAACAGGTCAAAGAGAAGGTCCGGGCGGCCGGGCTATGGGCGCCCCACCTGCCCGAGGAGTACGGCGGGATGGGCCTCGACTTCCTCGCCCACGCCTACATGAACGAGATCCTGGCCTACGCCGTCGGCGCGGCGTCGCTCTTCGGCGTGGTGGCCCCCAACTCGGGCAACCAGACGATCCTGGTCAAGTACGGCACCGAGGAGCAGAAGCGCAGATGGCTGCTGCCTCTGATCGAAGGGACCATGGAGTCGGGATTCTCGATGACCGAACCCGAGAACGCCGGCTCGGACCCCCGGTCGCTGACCACCTCGGCCGTGCGCGAGGGGGACGAGTGGGTCATCAACGGTCACAAGTGGTTCACCTCGAACGGCAAGGAGGCCGACTTCTTCATCGTGATGTGCCGGGCCGAGGACCCGAGCGGCGAGCTCGGGCGCTCCGGGCAGATGGTCCAGGTGATCGTGCCTACCGACACGCCGGGCGTCGAGATCGTGCGGGGCATCGGCATCTGGGGCCACGGGACCTCTGACCACTGCGAGGTCCGCTACGAGAACGTGCGGGTCCCCCTCGACAACGCCCTGGGCCAGGTCGGCCAAGGGCACCGGGCGGCACAGGACCGTCTGGGGGCGGGAAGGATCTTCCACTGCATGAACTCGATCGGCCAGATGTGGCGGGCCTTCGACCTGATGGTGGAGCGAAGCCTCACCCGCCAGGTGCACGGGGGGCCCCTGAAGGACAAGCAGTTCATCCAGGGCTTCATCGCCGACAGCTACATGGACATCCAGTCGGCCCGGCTGATGACCATCCGTGCCGCCGAGATGGTCGACCGGGACGACCCGCAGGCACGCACCGACATCTCGGCCATCAAGGTCTTCGTGCCCGCCGCCTTCAGCCGGGTCGCCGACCGGGCCATCCAGGTCTGGGGAGCGGCCGGCGTCTCCAACGACCTCCCCCTCGCCGGCATGTACCTGACGGCCAGGACCCTGCGGCTGGCCGACGGCCCCGACGAGGTCCACCGGATCCTGATCGCCAAGAACGTCCTGCACCGCTACGAGGCCGGCGGCAGCTGGGACTTCGCCGGCTGAGCCGGCCGGCGCCGGCGGGGACGCTCGGCTCAGGGTGCTCCCGGCCCACCCCCGCCGGCCACCAGGTCGGTGTCCTCGGGGTGGCGCTCGAGGTACCGCCTCACGTACGGGCAGGTCGGGATGACCCTGAGCCCCTGCGACCGGGCCTGGTCCAGCGCCGCGGCGACCAGGCGCCCGGCGATGCCCTCCCCCTCGAAGGCCGGCTTCACCTCGGTGTGGACCAGGTTCAACCCGCCCGGGACCTCCCGGTAGGCCAGCAGGCCGGCCAGCTGGTCGCCGGACCAGGCCTCGACGCGGTGGTCGGCCGGGTTGTCGACCACCCGCACCCCACCCGCCGGCTCGCTCACCCCTGGCCTCCCCGTCTCGTCCCCGCGCAGCGTAGCGAGGAGCGGCGGCCCGAACCGCGGACGACGGCCGCGGCCGTCCGGGCTGGCGCCCGACGGCCGGCCCGATGCCATGATGGGCCGCCCGTGCCCCGGGCCGTGGCACCGCCGCCGGGCGTGGGCCGGCGGCGAGGCGGGGTCGGGTCCGAGACGGGAGGTTCGGTGTGCCCCAGGGGAACGGAGCGGCGAGGGCGCCGACGGCCGTCTTCGCCGACGGGTTGTTCGAGGGCCGGGTGGCCCTGGTGACCGGTGGGGGCAGCGGGCTCGGGCGCGAGGCCGCGGTCGGCTTCTCACGCCTCGGGGCTGATGTCGTGGTGGCCGGGCGGACCGAGGAGCGCCTCTTGGGAGTCAAGGCCGAGATCGAGTCGCTCGGCCGCCGCTGCCTGGCCGTGCCGACCAACATCCGCGAGACCGACCAGGTCGACGAGCTCCATCGTCGCGCCTACAACGAGTTCCCCCGGGTGGACTTCTTGGTGAACAACGCCGGTGGGCAGTTCCCCGCCCTGCCCTCGAGGATCAGTGACAACGGGTGGCGTGCCGTCATCGACCTCAATCTGAACGGCACTTGGAACATGCTCAGCCGCTTCATGACCACGATGGCCGACGCCGGGAGCGGTGCCATCGTCAACGTGGTGCACATCTTCTCGTTCGACCGGGGAGCGCCACTCTTCGCCCACTCCGGCGCCGCCCGGGCCGGCGTGGTCAACCTGACCAAGACCCTCGCCCCCTACCTGATGCACCACGGGGTGACCATCAACGCGCTCGCACCCGGCGTCTTCGCAACGCCCGGGATGGTGGCCGGCGAGCTCAACACGGTGGGCCATAGCGCCGAGAGCTTCAACGACGAGATGGCGGCGGAGCGCACCACCACCCGGATGGGCACGGTCGAGGAGATGGCGGCCGTCATCCTCTTCCTGTGCTCACCGGCGGCGGGCTACATCAGCGGCGCCTCGATCGTGGCCGACGGCACGTCCTCACAGAGCAACTGGGTGAACATCTTCGGTCCGGGCGAACTCTGAGCCCGGCCCGGCCCGGCCCGGCCCCGGCGGCCACTGACCGACCGGGGCGGGGTGCGCAGGCCGCGGCTCAGCTGAGCAGCTTCGCTTTCGCCTTCTCGTAGTCCGCGTCGGTGATGGCGCCTTTGGCCTTGAGGTCGGCCAGCTTGCTCAGCTCCTCGGCCGGGCTGGCCGCCGCCGCCTGCTGGCGGACGTAGTCGTCGAACTGCTTCTGCTGGGCCTGGGCGGCCTGCTCGGCCCGCTCGTGCATCGAGCCGCCCCGGGCGATCAGGTAGATGAAGACGCCGAGGAACGGGATGATGATCACCAGCAGGACCCAGAGGAACTTCACACCCCCGCTCATGTCGCGGCTCCGGAAGATGTCCATGAAGACCATGATCACGATCCAGATCCAGATGAAGAAGAGGAAGAACTCGAGCATCGTCCAGAAGATGTCGAGAAGCGGGTAACTCGAACCGATCACTTGCCCTCCAAAGAGATGTATGTGCATTCGCAGGGAATCTGCGCCCCTCAGTGAACCATGGCCGGCTGGCGATGTCGAACACCCTCGGGGACCGGCGCCGTCCAGGCACGAAGTCCGAGCCGGCGGCGGCTGGTCAGCCGTGGTAGCGGTGCGAGATGGCGGCGATCGTGGCCGGTTCGCCTCCGAACGGGCCGGTCTGGTCGGGGTGGTGCAGCACGACCTCGTTGAAGCCCAATGCACCAAGCGGCCCGGCCAGGTCCTCGAACTCCCCCAGTGATCCGGGCTGGAGGGCGGGGTCGGCCAGGAGCAGCACCCGCCCGATCCCCGCCGGGTCACGCCCCAGGGCACGACAGGCCGCCGTCAGCCGCTCGGACTGGGCGCGGGCCGCCGCCAGCACGCTGGCCGCGTCACGGGGTCCGGTCCCCACCGGGCCGGTCGTCACCCACCGCTCCCCGAAGCGGGCCGCCACCGCCAAGCTCCTGTCGCCGGCGCCGGCGACGGTGAACGGGACCCGCGGGGCCTGCGTGCACCCCGGGTTGGTGGGCGCCTCCCGGACGCCGTAGTAGCGGCCGGTGACTGTCGTCGTCGTCCCGGTCAACAGGCCGTCGAGCAGTTCGACGAACTCGGCGAAGCGCTCGGCCCGCTCGGCCGTGCTCCACGGCGCATGACCGAGCACCGAGGCGTCGGGGCCTTGGCTCCCGGCCCCGATCCCGAGATCGAAGCGGCCTTCGGACAGGTCGTCGAGGGTGACGACCTCGCGGGCCAGCGTGACGGGGTGGCGGAAGTTGGGCGACGTGACGAGGGTTCCGAGCCGGATGCGCTCGGTGACCCCCGCCGCCGCCGCCAGAACCGGGTACGCCGCGTGCCACGGCCCCGCCGGCATGCCCCCCCAGCGGAGGTGGTCGTAGGTGTAGGCCGTCTTGAAGCCGGCGTCCTCGGCCCACTGCCACTGCCGGCGCGCCTCGGACCACCGGTCGCTCGGGAGCACCAACAGCCCGACGTCGATCCCCACCCCCCGAGCCTAGGATGCCGGGCTCGGGCTCGACGACCCCGCCGGCCCGACGGGGCGGGTAGAAAGGGGCCGGCCCGACCCCGCGGTGCTCTCGAGGAGGACGATCTGGCGATGGGATACGAGCTCTCTGGCAAACGGGTCCTGGTGACCGGAGCCTCGTCGGGGATCGGGGCCGCCCTGGCCGAGGCGTTCGCCGAGGCCGGGGCGGTGGTGGGCATCTGCGCCCGCCGCACGGACCGCCTGGCCGAGGTCCTCGAACGCTGCCGGCGGCACAGCCCGGCCTCGACCATGTGGACCGTCGACCTCTCCGATCCCGCGGCGGTCGACCAGCTGGCCCGCGATGCCCTGGGTGAACTCGGCGGGGTCGACGTCCTGGTCAACAACGCCGGGATCCCCAAGCGCCGCCACGTCACCCGCCTCGACCCGGCCACAGTGGAGTCGGTCATGGCGATCAACTACCTGAGCCCGGTGCGCCTCACCCTGGGCCTGCTCGGCCACTGCTCGAACGGGGCGACGGCCGGATCGTCAACGTCTCGTCGGTCGCCGCCACCCTCAGCTCACCCGGAGAGGCCGCCTACGACGCCTCGAAGGCGGCGCTCTCCGCCTTCAGCGAGGCGATGGCGGTGGACCTGTGGGACAGCGGCGTCAAGGTGCTCGTGGTCTACCCGGGGGTGGTGGACACCGAGCTCTTCTCCCTGCCCGACAACGACCCGATGACGGCCTCGGTCCAGGCCGTCCCGGTCTCCGACGTCGTGACGGCCGTGCTCGGGGCCCTCGACCGGGGCGCCCTGCAGGTCTTCGTGCCCGAATGGTTCGCCGGGCTGGCCCCGCGCAAGGCCGAGGACCTCGACGGGTTCCTGGCCGGCACCGCCGCCTACGTCAAGGAGCACCAGACGCCCGCCTGAGCGCTGCGGGGACCCGGACATGGCAGAACCGACCGACGCCCTCGCCGAGCTGTGGCGGTGGTTCGCCACCAACAGCTGCGCCGGGTACTCGCCCCTCTACGAGCGGCTCTCCCTGGCCGTCGCCGACGACACCGAGCTCTTGGAGCTGGTCCTCTCCGCCCCGCCGTCGGCCCATCTCCCGGCGTCGCTCCTGGCGGCTGTGCACTACCTGCTCCTCGAGGGGCTGGACCACCCCTTGGCCGCGGTCTACGCCGGGCGCTCGGGGGACGATCCCGTCCCGATGTTCCGCCAGCTCTGCCTGAGTCATCGCGACGAGGTGCTGGCCCTCCTCGCCACCCGGCACATCCAGACCAACGACTGCGGTCGCAGCGCGCTGATCGCCCCCGGCCTCACCTGGTTCTCGGCTGCATTCGATTCGCCCTTCGCACTGGTCGACGTCGGCACCAGCGCCGGACTCAACCTCCTCTGTGACCGCTACCTGCTCGACTACGGCGAGCACGGGACGACCGGCCCGGTCGACTCGCCCGTCCAGGTGGCCTGCCGGGTCGTCGGGGGCCATCCGCCGATCGCGCCAAACCTGGCTCCGTTCGCCGACCGGATCGGCATCGACCGCTCCCCGGTCGACCTCTCCGATCCCGACGACGCACGGTGGCTATTGGCCTGCGTCTGGCCCGACACCGGGCGGCTCGAGCGCACGGCCGCCTCCATCGAGGTGGCCCGGGGCCAACTCCCCCACCTGGTCGCCGGTGACGCCAACTCGGCCCTCTCAGAGGTGCTGGCGGGACTGGAGGCGGGGACGCCGGCGGTCGTCATGACCACCTGGTCGTTCTCCTACTTCTCGAAGGACGAGCGGCGGCGGTTCGTCGAGCTCTTGGACGGGGCCTCCCGCGGGCGGCCGCTCGGCTGGCTGAGCGCCGACGGTGCCGGCGTGGTCGACCTGTTGGCCGGCGCCTCCGAGGAGGACGGCCATCGGGGGTCCAACGTCCTCGGAGCGGTCCTGTTCGACGACGGGGCCCACACGGGCACGCTCCTGGCCACGGTCCAACAGCACGGCGGATGGCTCGACTGGAGCACGTGACACCCTGAGCCCGTGACCACCTGAGATGGCGACGGTGCGGTGGAGGTTACGGGCCGGCCGTCAACGTGAAGGCCTGGGTGCTCGAGCCCGCCTTGTTCGAGGCCGTGATCGTGACGTGGTACGTCGCGCCGGCCGTGGCCCTGGCGGTACCCGAGATGACTCCGGTCCCCGCAGAGGTGTCAAGCAGCTTGAGACCCGAAGGGAGACCGCTCGCGGTCAGCTTCACCGCCGGATAACCGGTGGCGTCCACGGTGAACGGGGTCATGGCCCCCACCGGGGCGATGGCGTCGGTGGCCGGACTGGTGATCACCGGCAGCTGGTAGACGGTAAGTGTGACGAGCTGTTCGACCGGCGGGCCCACCCCGTTGGCGGCGGTGACGGTGATCGGGTAGACGCCACCGGCTGTCGCGCCTGGAATCCCGGTGAGCTCACCCGCCCCGGTGTGCTGGTCCTCGAAACTCACTCCGCTGGGAAGGGCCGAGGATGTGGCGAGGGTCGGGATCGGGTAGCCCTCGGCGGCGGTGACGGAGATGCCGACGGCCGTTCCGACCTTCGCCAGGTACGCCACGGCCGGCTTGAGCACCGGGGCGTGGTCCACCGTGATCACCAGGTTCTGGGTGGCGACCGCCTGGCCCTTGACGCTGGCTGAGATCGTCGCCGAGTAGATGCCGCGGTCGCTGGACGCCGGCGTGCCCGAAAGGGACGCCCCGCCGTTGGCATCAACAAGCCTGAGGCCCTTGGGCAGGCCGCTCGCCTTGAAGACCGGGGGCGCAGTACTGCACGTCGTCACCTCGAAATCGACTGGCGACCCAGCCGTCGCCGTCTCTGAACCAGAACTGGTGAAGATCGGCGGGGCGCAGTCCGCTGCGGGAACGGTCACCGAGGACGGGGTCGAATTCACGACCACTCCGTGGGGATCGGTGCCCGACGCCGTGGCGGTGCTCGTCAGCGAGCCGGCTTCGACGGCCCCGGTGGTGACCGTGTAGGAGCCGGTGCAGGTCTCCGAGGCTCCAGGGGCCAACGTCGTCGACGGGCAACTGACCGAAGGCACTACCGGGTCGCTGAGCGATACGCCGGTCAAGGTGGTGGTCCCGGTGTCGGTCACCAGGTAGCTGAACGGGACGGTCTGGCCCGCCGAGCCGTAGCCGGTCGACGTGCTCGACCCGGTCAGGCCGATGGCCGAGGTGGCCAGGGTGGCCGTGACCGTCACCGACCACGGGTCGGAGACAACCTCAGTCCCCTCCGAGTAGCCCGACGCGGTGGCGGAGCTGGCGACCGAGCCCGCATCGACGTCGGCCTGGGTGACCGTGTAAGAGCCGCTGCAGGTCTCAGAGTTGCCCGCGGTCAACGTCGTCGACGGGCAACTGACCGAAGGCACCAACACGTCGGTGACCGAGACGCCGGTCAAGGTGGTGGTTCCGGTGTTGGTCACCAAATAGCTGAACGGGATGGTCTGGCCCGCCGAGCCGTAGCCGGTCGACGTGGTCGACGCGCTCGAGGCCGATCCCGGTGGCCGACGGGTAGGTCACGGCCAGCTGGGCGGTCCCGGCGGATCCGGTGAAGGTGGAGTCACCCGAGTAGGTCCCGGTCACCGTGTCGGCCCCGGCCGGTGCGTCGGTGGCGGTGCAGCTGGCCGCACCGGCGCTCAACGGGCCGGTGGTGCACAAGGTGGTGCCCCCCACGCTGAAGGTCACCGAGCCCGTCGGGGTCCCCCCGGCCGAGGTGACGTCGGCCGAGAAGGTGACCGACGAGCCGACGGTGCTCGAGGCGGGACTGACCGTGACGGCGGTGGCCGACGGGTAGGTCACGGCCAGCTGGGCGGTCCCGGCGGATCCGGTGAAGGTGGAGTCACCCGAGTAGGTCCCGGTCACCGTGTCGGCCCCGGCCGGTGCGTCGGTGGCGGTGCAGCTGGCCGCACCGGCGCTCAACGGGCCGGTGGTGCACAAGGTGGTGCCCCCCACGCTGAAGGTCACCGAGCCCGTCGGGGTCCCCCCGGCCGAGGTGACGTCGGCCGAGAAGGTGACCGACGAGCCGACGGTGCTCGAGGCGGGACTGACCGTGACGGCGGTGGCCGACGGGTAGGTCACGGCCAGCTGGGCGGTCCCGGCGGATCCGGTGAAGGTGGAGTCACCCGAGTAGGTCCCGGTCACCGTGTCGGCCCCGGCCGGTGCGTCGGTGGCGGTGCAGCTGGCCGCACCGGCGCTCAACGGGCCGGTGGTGCACAAGGTGGTGCCCCCCACGCTGAAGGTCACCGAGCCCGTCGGGGTCCCCCCGGCCGAGGTGACGTCGGCCGAGAAGGTGACCGACGAGCCGACGGTGCTCGAGGCGGGACTGACCGTGACGGCGGTGGCCGACGGGTAGGTCACGGCCAGCTGGGCGGTCCCGGCGGATCCGGTGAAGGTGGAGTCACCCGAGTAGGTCCCGGTCACCGTGTCGGCCCCGGCCGGTGCGTCGGTGGCGGTGCAGCTGGCCGCACCGGCGCTCAACGGGCCGGTGGTGCACAAGGTGGTGCCCCCCACGCTGAAGGTCACCGAGCCCGTCGGGGTCCCCCCGGCCGAGGTGACGTCGGCCGAGAAGGTGACCGACGAGCCGACGGTGCTCGAGGCGGGACTGACCGTGACGGCGGTGGCCGACGGGTAGGTCACGGCCAGCTGGGCGGTCCCGGCGGATCCGGTGAAGGTGGAGTCACCCGAGTAGGTCCCGGTCACCGTGTCGGCCCCGGCCGGTGCGTCGGTGGCGGTGCAGCTGGCCGCACCGGCGCTCAACGGGCCGGTGGTGCACAAGGTGGTGCCCCCCACGCTGAAGGTCACCGAGCCCGTCGGGGTCCCCCCGGCCGAGGTGACGTCGGCCGAGAAGGTGACCGACGAGCCGACGGTGCTCGAGGCGGGACTGACCGTGACGGCGGTGGCCGACGGGTAGGTCACGGCCAGCTGGGCGGTCCCGGCGGATCCGGTGAAGGTGGAGTCACCCGAGTAGGTCCCGGTCACCGTGTCGGCCCCGGCCGGTGCGTCGGTGGCGGTGCAGCTGGCCGCACCGGCGCTCAACGGGCCGGTGGTGCACAAGGTGGTGCCCCCCACGCTGAAGGTCACCGAGCCCGTCGGGGTCCCCCCGGCCGAGGTGACGTCGGCCGAGAAGGTGACCGACGAGCCGACGGTGCTCGAGGCGGGACTGACCGTGACGGCGGTGGCCGACGGGTAGGTCACGGCCAGCTGGGCGGTCCCGGCGGATCCGGTGAAGGTGGAGTCACCCGAGTAGGTCCCGGTCACCGTGTCGGCCCCGGCCGGTGCGTCGGTGGCGGTGCAGCTGGCCGCACCGGCGCTCAACGGGCCGGTGGTGCACAAGGTGGTGCCCCCCACGCTGAAGGTCACCGAGCCCGTCGGGGTCCCCCCGGCCGAGGTGACGTCGGCCGAGAAGGTGACCGACGAGCCGACGGTGCTCGAGGCGGGACTGACCGTGACGGCGGTGGCCGACGGGTAGGTCACGGCCAGCTGGGCGGTCCCGGCGGATCCGGTGAAGGTGGAGTCACCCGAGTAGGTCCCGGTCACCGTGTCGGCCCCGGCCGGTGCGTCGGTGGCGGTGCAGCTGGCCGCACCGGCGCTCAACGGGCCGGTGGTGCACAAGGTGGTGCCCCCCACGCTGAAGGTCACCGAGCCCGTCGGGGTCCCCCCGGCCGAGGTGACGTCGGCCGAGAAGGTGACCGACGAGCCGACGGTGCTCGAGGCGGGACTGACCGTGACGGCGGTGGCCGACGGGACCCGGACGACGTCGACCGGGACATTTCCACTCGACGCGGCGTAGGTGGAGTCACCCGAGTAGCTGGCGAAGACGTCGCCGTTTCCGATCGGGGTGTTGGTCGCTTGGCAGCTCCCGGAACCCGACACGAGGGTCGCCGTGCACAGCGTCAATGGCCCATCGGTGAAACTCACCGCCCCGGTGGGGGTGCCCGCGCCCGACTGGGGGGCCACGGTGGCCGAGTACGTCACCGGGTCGCCCAGTGAGGCTGTGGCGGGTGTCGCCGACGCTGTCACGACCGCCTGCGCCAGCGTGGATTGGAACGTGAACACCGTCACCTGACCGTCGCTATTGGCATTGCCATCGGGGTCCCCGACCGCCGCTGTCGTCCCCGCGCCCGAGAATGCGACCGAGGTGCCGAACAGGCCGGCGTTGACCGGCGTTTGGAGTGGCATACCCGAAGACCAGGCATTCCCCGCGAAGTTGTACAGCGTCGTCGTGCCGGCCTGATTGGTGCCAGGGTCCCCCACGATGGCTCGAGTTCCGGAGTCAGAAATGCCGACCGACGTACCGAACGAGACGGACCCAGGCGGAGCGGTGAGGGCGGTACCGGTCGACCACGACAGGCCGTTGAAGCTGAAGACGTCGGCTGCCCCCGTTTGGGATCCCCCTCCCTCGGGATCGCCCACGATCGCCGCAACACCCGAGAAGGACAGGGCGACCGAGGTCCCGAATTGGCGCGAACCAGTCGGCACCGGCAGCTGCGTTCCCGCCGACCACGAACCGGAGTTGTCGCTGTAGGCGGTCACTGTCCCCCCCCCGTTCGCCGCGGGGTCCCCGACCAGCGCGGTTGCCCCGTCGGGAGAGAGGGCCACCGACGTTCCGAAAGCCTGAGCGTCATCCGGTGCGTTCAGCGACTGGCCGGCGGTCCACGAGCCGTTGCTGAGGCTGAACACGGTCGCCGCCCCGGTTTCCGAGTCCCCCCCCAACGGATCGCCGACCAATGCGGTCTTCCCGTCGGCCGACAGCGCGACCGATGTACCGAACGAATTTGCTGTGTCGGGAGGAGGCAGTGGTGTGCCACTGGACCACGTCGTCCCATTGAAGGTGTAGATCGTGGCCTCCCCGCTCTCGCCGCCATATGGGTCGCCGACGATCGCCGTCGTCCCGTTGCCCGAGACGGCGACGGAGGTGCCGAAGGAGTTGCTCGTCAGCGGACGATCGAGCTGGGCACCCGACGACAGTGTGCCGTCGTTGTCCTTGTACACCGTGACCTCGCCGCCGGGCGTCGAGCCGTCTCCGGGATCCCCCCCGAGCAGGGTGGAACCATTCTCCGACAGGGCGACCGAGCTGCCGAACGAGTAGGCGTTGGCCGGGGACACCACGGCCGTGCCCAGGTTCCACGAACTTCCATTCGAGATGTAGGCCGTCATGGTTCCCACCTGGGTGGGGCCGCCCTCGGGGTCCCCGACGAGCGCGGTGGAGCCGTCCTGGGAGACCGCGACCGAGGTACCGAAGGCCGTCGCACCCTGAGGAGGCGTCAGGGGGGAGCCGGCGGACCAGGTGCTGCCACTGCCGCTGTAGGTGGTGGCCGCGCCCGTACCGCCGCCACCGGTCGGGTCCCCGACGAGGGCCGTGGTGCCGCCCAGGGCCACCGAGGACCCGAAGGCACCGGCGCCGCTCGGTCGGGCCAGCGGCGTCGGCGTGCTCCACGTTGACCCGTTGAAGGTCTCGATGTAGGCCCCACCGGTCCCGCCGTTGCCGGTGGGGTCACCCACCAGCGCCGTCGAACCGCTGGCCGAGAGGGCCACCGAGGTGGCGAAGTTCTTGGAATTCGCCGGCTCCACGAGCTGGGTCCTGGTTCCCCAGTGGGATCCGGTGAACGCGTTGGCCACCCCACGGCTCGACGGCCCCCCTATCGAGTCGCCGACGAGGGCCGTAGCGCCACTGGTTCCCCCCAGGGCAACCGACGTTCCGAAGGCCCTGGCGGTGTCCGGCGGGGCCAACGAGAGCGTGGTGTCGAAACCTGGACCTTCGTACACCGTAGCGGCACCGAAGCCGACGCCTCCCGAGGGGTCTCCGACGAGTGCGACAGTTCCGTCGGTCGACAGCGCGACCGACGTGCCGAAGTACAGCGCGGTGGCGGGTGGGATGAGCGGCGTCCCAGATGACCAGGACGTCCCGTTGTACGTGTAGACGGTGGCCGCGCCGGACGCGCCGTCATCAGGATCGCCGACGATCGCCGTGGTCCCGTTGGCGGAAAGGGCGACGGAGGTCCCGAAGGACTCGGCGGCCGCCGGCGGGACGAGCGGTATCCCCGCTGACCACGAGTCGCCACTCGAGGTGTAGACCGTTGCCTCGCCGACGCCACCCGTTCCCCCATAGGGGTCGCCCACCAGGACCGTCGAACCGTTAGCGGAGGTCGCCACGACCGTGCCGAAGGTGTTCGCGTCGGACGGAGAATTGAGATCGGCCACCTGGATCCACGGGTCGATGGCAACCGGGTACTGGGCCCCCCGGTCGTCGAAGGCGATGCGGACGGTGCCGCCGGAAGCCTCGAGATGGGCCGGGAGGCGCCTCCCCGCGGCGTCGACGACCTTCAGTCCCGAGTACGTCAGGTCGGTCCGCCCGTCCGGGCCGACGAGGGAGAGGTCGGCCGGACCAGTGAGCTCGGGAGTCAGCCCGCCAGCAGTCCTCATGGCGATCACCACCGTCCTGGCACTCCCGGCCGGCCTCCTGGCGACCGTGAACCCCTGCTCGGCTCCCGTGGCCGTGTGCGAGTACCACACGGAGAGCAGTCCGCCGTCATAGACGCGAGATCCGGCCCGCGCCGTTGTTGTTGCCCCACTGAGCGGTCGGAGACGAACCCGACCGAGCGCCGAGGGGACCAGTTGCCATCGGATCGGGCGCTTTCCGCCGACCACGGCCTGCAGGGCGCCGGTTGATCCGAACGTGATCGATGATCGAGGCGTCATCGCCGCAGAGGTCCCGGATCGAGGCACCTCGATCGGCGCCCGAGGCGACGGTGCCGGGCCGGCGCCCGACGTGGCCGCGGAGGCGACCTGGGTCTCGCCCCCGCACATCCACAGCGAGATCGCCGCGGCGACGGCAACGGCCACCAGCGTCCGGGCGACGAGGTCCCGACGCCCCATGGCACGAGGGGCGGACACCGGCCTCACGTCGACACCACGGCTCGCTCAGGCCGTTGTGCCCCACCGGTCATCTGACGGCCCTCAGCAAACACCCCCACCGGTGCCACACAGTAGGGCAATCCCTGGCCGCCTGCTCACCGGCACCCCGGGCACGCCGGACATCGAAGAGGCCTCTGAGCTGCGAGTACCCGCTCCAAGGTTCGGTGGCGGACTGAGAGGGCCGGCGCGAGCCTGAGGCCAGCGATGGCTCCGGCCCCTCGCCGGGGTCGACAGCCTGTCAATTCCACTCGAACGGTCACCTGGACACCCATGTCCGATCCCGATTACCGGTGGTGGCGCGGTCATGAATCTCAGCCCAATGTCGGCGCGAATGGTGGTTACCATGACCCCTTCACCGGTGATGACCAAGGGGCGGCAACGGACTTGAGCGTGTCCTACTGGCCCTCCGAGCATCCTCGGCCGTGACCGACACGACAGTCGGCGGTGTGCTGCGATCGGCGGCGGCCGCAGCACCGGACTCGGTGGCGCTGGTGACCGGCGTGCCCGACGCGGCACAGCGCCATCGTTGGACCTACGGCCAGCTCCTCGAGCAGTCAGAGCAAGCCGCCCGGGCCCTGGCGGCGCGGTTCACGCCCGGCGAGCGGGTGGCGGTGTGGGCGCCGAACATCCCCGAGTGTGTGATCCTGGAGTTCGGCGCCGCGCTCGCCCGGGTTGGTCCTGGTGACGGTCAACCCCGCCAACCGGCCGGCCGAGTTGGCGTTCGTCCTCAACCAGTCGGGAGCGGCGGGGATATTCCTGGTGCCGAGGTCTGCAGTCCGATGACGCAACTCCTCGACGAGATCCGCCCCGAGGTCCGGGGGCTGCGCGAGAAGGTCCTGTTCACCGAGTGGGACGAGTTCTTGGCCTCGGCCGACGCGGGCACCCCCCTTCCCGATGACCGCCTCGGGCAAGATCCAGAAGTTCAAACTACGGGAGAGCTTCGTCGCCGAGCCACCCGGGCCGGACGAGTAACGACCGGATCCCGGGCACGCGGCCGTCCATCAAGATCGCCGGGCTTCTCGGCACGCACCGCGAGCGAGGGGTGCTGTGTCCCCCTGCCCGGCCGAGAGTCCCGATCGAAACCAGGTCGCGTGTGACCGGTCACACAGGACCCTTGGATGGGTTCGACGCTACGAGCAGCCGCTAGTGGTCCCGCAGCTCGAGCAGACGTAGCAGGACCCGGCCCGCTGCATGACGTTGCCGCAGCTGTAGCAGAACGGCGCGTCCCGCTGCTCGGCCCGGGCCAGGGTGGCGGCGTTGTCGGCAGTCCCCCGGGTGGGCGCAGGGGCGGGCTCGACCATCGGCTCGGCCAGCAACTCGTCGTCGATCACCCCTGAGGACAGCGTGGCGCTCTCCTCGACCCCCGGGAGGGTCGGCTGGGTGCGTTCGTCGGTCGAGAGCACCCCGAGCTCCAGCCGCTCGTCGTAGGTCAGGTAGTCGAGCGCCAGCCGGCGGAAGATGTAGTCGACCAGGCTCGTGGCGATGCGCAGCTCGGCGTCGTCGGTGATCCCGGCGGGCTCGAACTTCATATGCGAGTACTTGCGCACGTATGTAGAGAGCGGCACCTGGTGCTGCAGGCCGAGGCTGATCGAGATCGAGAAGGCGTCCATGATCCCGGCCAGTGTCGACCCCTGCTTGGACACCTTGATGAAGACCTCGCCGGGGCGGCCGTCCTCGTACTCGCCGACGGTCACGTAGCCCTCGCAGTCGGCCACCCTGAAGGCGAAGGTGTTCGAACGCCGGCGCCGCGGGAGGCGCTCCCGAATCGCCCCCACGACCACCGACTCGGTCTTGCGCTGCCGCTCGTGCTCCAGGGCCGACTCCAACTCGGCGATGCGGTCCGCGGCCGCCCGGTCCCTGGCCTCGGCGTCGGATCCTGGGGGTGCCGCGTCCCCGCCGATGGCCTCCTTCTTGGTTGTCGAGAGGGGCTGGCCCACCTTGCAGTTGTCCCGGTAGATGGCCACCGCCTTGATGCCCAGCTTCCAGGCGTCGATGTGCAGCTGCTCGACATCGTCCACGGTGACGTCCTCGGGCATGTTCACCGTCTTGGAGATGGCGCCCGAGATGAACGGCTGCACCGCTCCCATCATGCGGACGTGGCCCGAGTAGTGGATGGTGTTGTCGCCCATCGAGCAGGCGAAGACCGCCAGGTCCTCGGCGGCCAGCTTGGGCGCACCCACGATCGTCTTGTGCTCGTCGATGTAGGCGATGATCTCGTCGATCTGGTCCGGTCCGTATCCGAGCTGCTTGAGGGCCCGGGGCACGGTCTGGTTGACGATCGACATGGTCCCCCCGCCGACCAGCTTCTTCGTCTTGACCAGTCCGAGGTCGGGCTCGACACCGGTGGTGTCACAGTCCATCAGGAGTCCGATGGTGTTGTGGCTCACGAAACCATTGGCCACGTAGGTGACGTTGTCGGGCACTGAGATGTCGTAGGTGAACTCCTCCTCACCCAGCTCGGCCGAGTCGACGGCATCGTAGAAGTAGCCCAAGAGCCGGCCCAGTTCCTCGTCCCCGGTCCGGTCGAACAGCTCGGTGGCGATCGAGCGGCTGATCCTTCCTCGGGAAAGCTCGAGCAAGAGCACCTTGCGCAGCCGGTCGTTCTCGGGCGCGAGCCGATCGACGAGGACACGAGTGACCGGGATGTAGTCCTTCCGGCCGGCCTGGGGGGTTGCCGGGTCGGGCACCCGGACACCAGCGCTCTTGCGGTCCCCCATGAAACCGATCTCTTCGAGCCACCGGCCGTGGAACGACATGTTCACCAGTCGGAGCGACCCGAGCGGTGCGGTCCCCCAGCTCGTTCCCTCGGAGCGGTCCCTGATCGACAGCGTGGTCGGGAAGCCGAGGGCCAGCAGCAGCGACTGGACGTCGCGCACCATCTGGATCGAGGTGTTCTTGAGGGTCGGGATCCCCGAACCGACATCGCCGTCGGCCTCGAACAGGCCCCTGACGAAGGCCCCGTAGATCTGGCGGTCGTTGGCGTGTAGCAGCGCGTCGGGGATGTGGGCCGTATAGCCCTTCCCGGCGTGGCCCTCCCGGGGTGAGCGCCGGGCGAACCCGCAGGCCTCCCACCACAGGGCCAGGCGCACCGAGTCGATCCGGACCTCGGTGTAGCCCTTCTTAGCGGTGCGCTTGACCGGGGCGCCGAAGCACTCCTTGGCCAGCAGGGCCAGCCGTTCGGCCACGTCGAAGTCGCCTTCGGTCACGCAGAACCTGAGGCCCCGGCTGTGCAGGGAGCCGTCCCCCATGAAGTACCCGATCAGCTCGGCCAGGGATTCGGTCATCGTCCGGGGGACCTTGAGCGAGTGCTCTCCGGTCCAGTAGGCGTCGGCCAGGGGCGGGAGCGGCACCTCCTGTGGACCGCCGACCAGCGAACCCAGGGCCAGGGGCACCAGTTCGCCGGGCCGGATGTCCCCGAACCTCCGCCACACCCAGTCCCCGGTGTCGGGGTCGACCACCTTGATGCGGTGGGTCGTCGTGCCCCGGACCTGGTGACCGCGGGCCGTTCGGACCGTGACCACAGGCTCCAGCCCGTTCACGAAGAACCGGGTGGCCTCTCGGGGACCCTCGTCGGTCGCCACGTCGATCCCCAGGTCCTGCCACGTGGCCCCCTCGGTGTCACCCAGCGAGTGCAACCGGACCAGCCCGCGATCCGTCGACACCATGGTGCCGCCGACCAGGCACCCGGTCGGGGCCAGGACCGAGGCCTGCGAGTTGCGCACCCCGTACTGCTCGGCCAGCTCGACCGCCTCGTCCCAGGCCTCCTGGGCCGCCGACAAGAGCTCGGGCGGGACGACGTCCTCGTCGATCTTGGCCGCTTCGGCCTGGTGCTTGCGCAGGACGTTCACCATCGGCTCGGCGTTCTCGTGGAAGCCGGCGAACGGGCCCATCCGGGCGGCGGTGCGGGCCGAGGTGGCGTAGGCGTGGCCGGTCATGAGGGCGGTGATCGCCCCGGCCCAGGCCCGGCCCCCGTCGGAGTCGTAGGGCAGCCCGTTGGCCATCAGCAGGGCGCCGAGGTTGGCGTACCCGAGACCGAGCTGTCGGAAGCGCCGCGAGTTCTGGGCGATGGGCTCGGTCGGGTAGTCGGCGTTGCCGACCAGGATCTCCTGAGCGGTGAACACCGCCTCGATGGCCGCCTTGAAGCCCTCGACGTCGAAGGTGTCGTCGTCGTTCAGGTAGGTCATCAGGTTCAGGCTGGCCAGGTTGCACGCCGAGTTGTCGAGGTGCATGTATTCCGAGCAGGGGTTGCTCCCGTTGATCCGGCCGGTATTCGGGGCGGTGTGCCACGAGTTGATGGTGCTGTCGAACTGCATGCCCGGGTCGGCGCACTCCCAGGCGGCGTGGGCGATCTGGCGGAACAGGTCGCGGGCGGGGACCCGGTCGATCACCTCGCCGTCCACCCGGGCCAGGAGCTCCCAGTCACGCCCGTCCAGGACAGCCTGCATGAACTCGTCGGTCACCCGTACCGAGTTGTTGGCGTTCTGGTATTGGGTGGAGTGGCTGTCCGCCCCGTCGAGGTCCATGTCGAAGCCGGCGTCGCTCAGGACCCGGGCCTTGCGCTCCTCGATGGCCTTGCACCAGATGAAATCGGTGATGTCGGGGTGGTCGGCGTCCAAGATGACCATCTTGGCCGCCCGGCGGGTCTTGCCACCCGACTTGATGGTGCCGGCCGAGGCGTCGGCACCGCGCATGAAGCTCACCGGGCCCGACGCGGTGCCCCCGCCCTTGAGCTTCTCGTGCGAGGAGCGGATCCGCGACAGGTTGACCCCGGCGCCCGACCCGCCCTTGAAGATGGTCCCCTCCTCGGTGTACCAGTTGAGGATCGAGTCCATCTTGTCCTCGACGGCCAGGATGAAACACGCGCTCCCCTGCTGGGGCACCCCTTTGACCCCGATGTTGAACCACACCGGGGAGTTGAACGCGGCCTTCTGGTGGATGATCAGGAACTTGAGTTCGGCCGAGAAGACCTCGGCCTCCTCGTCGTCGACGAAGTAGCCATCCTTCTTGCCCCAGGCCGTGATGGTGTCGACGACGCGGTCGGCCACCTGCTTGAGCGACCACTCGCGCTCTTCGGTCCCGAGGGTCCCCCGGAAGTACTTCTGGGCCAAGATGTTGGTGGCGTTCACGCTCCAGGACTCGGGCACCTCCACCCCGAGCTGCTCGAAGGCGACCGAGCCGTCCCGGAAGTTGGTGATCCGCGCGTCGCGGCGCTCCCAGCGCACCTCGTCATAAGGGTGCACGCCCTCGGTGGTGAAGTGTCGGCGGATGCCGATGCCGGCTCGCTGGGGGGCGATTGCCATGGTCCCTGTGCTCCTCTGGTCTCGCTGGTTCGCTCGGCTGGCTGCGGCGACGGGTCGTCCACCGCCGCTCATGTTGTCAACGCCCTGGAGAAGGTCGGAAATCCCCCGAACCACAAGATCCTGTGGTGGCACCGCCCCCGAGGCACAAGATGCTGGGGTCATTACAGCACTGTAGTTACGCCGCTGTCAACGGTTCCGGGGGAGGATCGCCCCTGGTGGCGAGCCGTTCGCGAAGGTTTGCACCCCTGAACGGTCGGGGTCCGACGGCGCCGTGGCCGGACCGGGCTGGGTAGCGTGCGCCCATGTCGTGCGTGGTGGCCGTCGACGCCGGGACCACCGGGGTCCGGGCCCTGGTGGTCGACGAGTCGGCAGCGGTGGTCGACGTCGCCTACCGGGAGCTGACCCAGTACTTCCCCCGCCCCGGATGGGTCGAACACGACGCCGCCGAGATCTGGACGGCCGTCCAGGCGACCCTGGCCGAGGTCTCGGGGCGCCTGGCCGCCGGCGGGCGGTCGGTGGCGGCCCTCGGCATCACCAACCAGCGCGAGACGGCGGTGGCCTGGGACCGCCGGAGCGGCCGGCCCTGCCACCGGGCCATCGTCTGGCAGGACCGGCGGACCGCCCCGGCCTGCGACGAGCTGGCCCAGGCGGGCCACCTCCCCTCGGTGCGGGCCCGGACCGGGCTCGTCCTCGACCCGTACTTCTCGGCCACCAAGTACGCCTGGCTGCTGGGCGAGGGCGGGGTGCCGGCCGGCGGGGACCTGGCCCTCGGCACCGTGGACAGCTGGGTGCTGTGGAACCTGACCGGGGGGGCGGCCGGCGGGGTGTTCGCCACCGACGCCACCAACGCCAGCCGCACCCTCCTCTATGACATCGGGGCGCGGGCGTGGTCACCCGAGCTCTGCGAGCTTTTCGGAGTGCCGATGGCCTCGCTGGCCGAGGTGCGGCCGTCGTGCGGACGCTTCGGGGCGGTGGCCGGGGGGGCGGTCGCCGGGGCCGGTGTCCTGGCCGGGGCCCCGGTGAGCGGGATCGCCGGCGACCAGCAGTCGGCCCTGTTCGGTCAGGCCTGCTTCGAGCCCGGGATGGTCAAGGTCACCTACGGCACCGGGAGCTTCGTGCTGGCCAACGCCGGCCCGGCGTGCCCAGCGGTGCCCGAGGGCCTGGTGACGACGGTGGCCTGGGACCTGGGCGACCACGGTGGTGCGGGAGGCCCGGTGGCCTACGCCCTCGAGGGCTCGACCTTCGTCTCGGGGGCCGCCATCCAGTGGCTGCGCGACGGGCTGGGGCTGATCGAGCGGGCCGAGGAGGTCGGCCCCTTAGCCGAGTCGGTGCCCGACAGCGGCGGGGTGACCGTCGTGCCGGCGTTCACCGGCCTGGGCAGCCCGTGGTGGGACCCGGGGGCCCGGGGGACGATCACCGGGATCACCCGGGGGACCGGCCGGGCCCAGCTCGCCCGGGCGGTCGTCGAAGCCATGGCCTACCAGGTACGCGACATGGTCGAGGCCGTGGTCGCCACCACGAAGGGACCGGTCAGCGAGCTGCGCGCCGACGGGGGCGCCTCGGCCATGGCCCTCCTCCTCCAGCTCGAGGCCGACCAGATCCGCGCGCCGGTGGTGCGACCCCGCTCGGTCGAGTCGACCGCCCTCGGGGCGGCCACGCTGGCCGGCCTGGCCGAGGGGGTGTGGGGGTCGCTCGACGAACTGGCGTCGCTTTGGACGCCCGACGTCCGCTTCGAGCCGGTCACGGACCCCGTCCTCGCCGACCTCGCCTACGGCGCCTGGCGCCGCGCCGTCGAGCGGTCCCGGAACTGGGCCTGAGAGTCCCCGGGTCGGGTCGAGCGGGCCGGCGGCCCGGTCGGAGGGTCGGGGTCAGTCGTCGGGGGCGGCCGAGTGCGCCTCGACCCGCTTCACCTCTTCGACCCGGGCCCCGTCGACCTCGTGGATCTCGGTGCGCAGCAGTTCGACGAGGTCGTCGCGGTCGAGCTCGACCACGAACTCGTCGACGGCCCGCCCCTCGGCCCGGTCGAGGATGTCGATGGCCACGATGTCCCCACCGACGGCGCCGATCCGGCTGGCCACCAGCCCCAGCGCCCCCGGTCGATCCGGAAGCCAGATCCGGAGCACGTAGCGACCCATGCCCTCACGTTACGGGGAAACCGGCACCGGTTGGTTTCAGCCGGGTTACGACACCGGTTCCTGGGTGCCCTGGGCCTCGCGCTCTTTGCGCGTGGGCACGTACTCGTCGCGGTACTCGCGCCCCGAGAGCCGGCCGATCTCGTGCATGAGGTCGTCGGTGAAGCTGCGGCAGACCGCGTGGTCGTGGTCCTCGAAGGGGTCGTCGGGGTTGGAGACCGGGGCCATCCGCATCGGGGCACCGAAGCGGATGGTCACCGTCTTGAAGGGCCGCATGAAGTTGGAGTGCACCGGCTGGACCTCCACGGTGCCCTCGATGCCGACCGGGATGACCGGAACGCCGCACTCACGCGAGAGGCGGGACACCCCGGTCCGGCCCTTGTGGACGAAGCGGTCGAGGGACCGGGTCCCCTCTGGGTAGAGGCCGAGGAGCCGGCCGGCGCCCAGCACCTCGCGGGCGGTCTCGAGGGACCGCTCGGACACCTTGCCGCCGCCCCGGCGGATGGGGATCTGCCCGGCCGCCCGGAAGAACCACGCGGTGCGCTTGGAGTCGAAGTACTCGGCCTTGGCCAGGTAGGTCACCTTGCGCCGGACCACCAGCGGCAGGAAGAACGAGTCGCAGAAGGACTGGTGGTTGGCGGCCAGGACGGCGGGGCCGCTCTTGGGGACGTTCTCGCGCCCTTCCACCCGGACCCGCCAGAACACGAAGAAGAACGGGGTGAGGATTGCCTTGAGGACCCAGTAGGTCATGACGAACGCTACCCCCGCGCCGGCGGGCGGCGCCGGGGTCCCAGAAGGCCCCCGCTCCGGGCGCCGGGTCCAGCGCGATGTGCTCAACTGCCGTCGGGGCGCCGCCGCCCCGACGATCGACGGAGGTGCCCCATGCCCCCAAGCGAACCCCGCCAGGCCGAGCCGTTCGTCGACGGCCTCGATTTCGGCGAGGCTCCCCGCTGGCACGACGGGCGACTGTGGTACTCGGACTTCTACCGCCAGGGGGTCTTCTCGGTCGACGAGGGCGGCGACCGGCGCACCGAGCTCGAGCTGACCGACCAGCCCTCGGGGCTCGGGTGGCTGCCCGACGGCCGGCTCCTCGTGGTCTCGATGGCCGAGCGGGTGCTCTTGCGGCTCGAACCCGACGGCTCCCTCGTGGTCCACGGCGACCTCAAACCCTGGGCCACCGGGCTGGCCAACGACATGGTGGTCGCCGCCGACGGTCGGGCCTATGTCGGCAACTTCGGGTTCGACCTCGAGGCCCTCTACGCCGGTGGTCCCGGCGCCCCCCGTCCGTCCACCACCTCGATGATCCGGGTCGACCCCGACGGCACGTCGGTGGAGGCGGCGGGGGACCTGGCCTTCCCGAACGGGACGGTGATCCTCCCCGACGGGCGGACCCTGGTCGTCGGGGAGTCCTTCGGTCTCCAGATGACGGCCTTCGACATCGGCGACGACGGCACCTTGTCCAACCGGCGGGTCTGGGCGCCGCTCGAGAGCGTCGCCCCCGACGGCTGCTGCCTCGACGCCGAGGGCTGCATCTGGGTGGCGAACGCCGCCGGGCGCGAGTGCGTCCGGGTGGCCGAGGGGGGCGAGGTGCGCGACCGGGTGGCCACCACGCTCAACACCTACGCCTGCATGCTCGGCGGCGCCGACGGCAGGACCCTCTACGCCCTCACCGCGCCCTCGAGCGACCCGCCGAAGGTCCGGGGCAAAGGGGCGGGCCGCATCGTCCAGGCCCGGGTCGAGGTCCCCGGGGCCGGCCTGCCCTAGACCGCGGCCGACGCACCGCGGGACGTGCCGCCGGAAGCGCTCAGCCGAGCTTGGTCAGGGCCCGGCGCAGGTTGCGCACGGCCTGGCCGGTGCGCTGCTCGTTCTCGATCAGGGCGAAGCGGACGTGCCCGTCGCCGCCGGGTCCGAAGCCGACCCCCGGCGAGGTCGCCACCTCGGCCTCGCGCACCAAGAGCTTCGAGAACTCGAGCGAGCCCATCTCGCGGTAGGGCTCGGGGATCGGGGCCCAGACGAACATGGTCCCCTTGGGGGGCACCACGTCCCAGCCGATGCGGTTGAGCCCGTCGCACAGGGCGTCGCGGCGCGAGTGGTAGATCTCGTTGATCTCCTTGGGGTAGTCCGGCGCCTCGTTCATGGCCACGATCGCCGCAATCTGGATCGGTTGGAAGGTCCCGTAGTCGAGATAGCTCTTCAGCTTGGTGAGGGCCTGGACGATCTCGGCGTTGCCCACCAGGAACCCCACCCGCCAGCCGGCCATGGAGAAGGACTTGGTCATGGTGTACAGCTCGACCGCCACGTCCTTGGCCCCGTCGACCTCGAGGATCGACGGCGGTGTGTAGCCGTCGAAGCTGATGTCGGCATAGGCGAAGTCGTGCACCAGGACCACGTCGTGCTCGCGGGCGAAGGCCACCAGGCGCTCCATGAAGGCCAGGTCGACGCAGGCGGTGGTGGGGTTGTGCGGGAACGACAAGATGATGACCCGCGGTTTGGGCCAGGTGTCCTCGAAGTTCTCCATCAGCGAGTCGAAGAAGGCGGCCCCGGGGCTGGGCGCACCCTCGGCCCCCTCGGCGCCCGGACCGGATTGGCCGGCGACGGGGCCCTCCAGGCGCACGTGGCGGACGTCGGCCCCGGCGAAGAGCGGGGCGTAGATGTGGATCGGGTACGACGGCGACGGCACCAGGGCGGTGTCACCGGGACCGACCAGGACCCACATCAGGTGCGACAGGCCCTCTTTGGCCCCGATGGTGGTCACCACCTCGTTGTCCGGGTCGAGCTCGACACCGAATTTGCGCAGGTACAGGTCGCTCACGGCCCGCCGGAGCTTGGGGATCCCCTTGGACGCCGAGTAGCGGTGGTTCCGGGGGTTGCGCACCGCCTCGGCCAGCTTCTCGACCGCCACGTCGGGCGAGGGGAGATCGGGGTTCCCGAAGCCGAAGTCGATCACGTCCTTGCCGGCCCGGCGCACCTCGAGCTTGAGCTCGTTAATGGTCGAAAGCACGTAGGGGGGCAGCCCGTTGATCCGGCGGAACTCCATGTCCAATCCTACGTCCCGCCCCGGCGGTCACCCGCGCTGCTGGGCCACCGGCGATCGCCGCTGCGCTCAGTCACCGGGCGGCCCGGCGGCGCCGGCCGCGGCGACCAGGGCCTCCATCGGCACCGGCCACCCGAAGACGGCCCAGGTCGCCCCGGCGGCGGCCAGCTCGGCCACCAGCGCCTCGAGGGCGTCGGGGTCGGGGGGTCCCCCCGGGGCCCCGGGGTCGGGGCCCCGGGTTACGAGCGGGCACGGACCGGCCCAGGTGACCTCGCTGCGGGCGGCCTGTGCGGCGACCGCCTCGGGATCGGCCGCCCACAGGTTGACCGCCACGTGCTCGGCCTCGGCGACCGCCACCGTCTTGGCCGCACCACCCCCCACCCACACCGGCAGGCCGCGGTCGCGCAGGGTCCGGGCGCACGCCGCCAGCTGGCCCCGGCGCTCGGGGGCCGGGGCGAAGGGGATCCCGTAGGCCTCGTTCTCGGCCGCGCTGAGATGGTCGCCGGTGCCCAGCACGGCGATGACCCGACCGGGGGCCAAGAGCCTGAGGGCGTCGAACTCGGCCACGACCACCTCGTTTGGGGCGAGCCCGATCCGGGCCACCAGGGTCCCGAGCGCCAGGCGCGCCGTGCGGCCGGCCACCGCCCCGAGCACCGGGAACGGGGCGATCGCCGGGCGTTCGGGCTGGCCCATGGGCCACAGGTGGTCGTAGCAGAACACTCCGTCGACTCCGAGGGCCTCGGCCCGGGCCGCCACCTCGAGGGCGGGCTCGGCCGAGTCGGCGAAGGTCGGCAAGATGACCCCGGTCCTCACCGCCACCCCCGCCCCGCCGCTGGACTCACCACAACCCACCGGCCCGCGCGGCCAGGGCGGCGCCGACCGCCCCGGCCCGCTCGCCGAAGGCGGCGGCCACGATCCCGATCTCGGGCCGGACCGACGCCCCCTCGACGAGCCCGGCGAAGGCACGCCGGGTGGGTGCCAAGAGGAGCTCGCCCGCCTCGATCAGTCCCCCGCCGAGCACGTAGCGCGCCGGGTCGAGCACGGCGGCCAGGTTGGCCAGACCCAGGGCCACCCACCAGCCGAGCTCCTCGAGCACGGCGAGGGCCCCGGCCTCTCCGCCGATGGCGGCCCGGGTGACGTGCTCGCCGCGGACCGCCTCGGGGTCGCCCCCGGCCAGCGACACCACCTCGGCGAGCCGCCCGGCGTAGGCGGCCTCGCGGGCCAGCCGCCCGAGCCCGGCCCCCGAGGCGTAGCGCTCCCAGCAGCCCCGACGCCCGCACGGGCAGGGCGGCCCGGACGGGTCGACGGTCATGTGGCCGATCTCCCCGGCGAACCCGGCGGCGCCGGCCAGCACACGCCCCCCGCTGACCAGCCCGCCCCCGATGCCCGTGCCCAGGGTCACCATCACGATGTCGTCGACGCCGCGGGCCGCGCCGAGCAGCACCTCGGCGGTCGCCGCACAGTTGGCGTCGTTCTCGACCAAGAGGGGGAACCCGGGCAGCCGCGCGCCCACCAGGGTGCGGAAGTCGGCGCCCGCCGCCCCCCCGAGGTTCGGGGCGAAGACCAGGACCCCGCTGCGGTCGAGCATGCCCGGGGCCCCCACCCCGACCGGCGGTGGTCCGCCGGTCGGTCCCCCCGTCCCTCCCACCTCGCTGCGCAGGGCGGTGACCACCTCGGCCACGGCGTCGGCGACCTCGGCCCCGGTCCCCCCGGTACCGGTTGGCGGGTCGGGTCGCCGTTGCTCGACGGCGGCGTGGGGGGTGGGGACCCGGGCCTCGGCCACCACCCGGTCGGCGCGGTCGACGGCCACCCCCAGCACCTTGGTGCCGCCGATGTCGACCCCGAGGGCGACGGCGGGGTCGTCCCGGCGACCCCGCGTCACGCGGAGGACTCGACCCGCGCCTTCAGCTCGCGCAGGGCCGTCGACATGATCCGGCTCTGAGCCCGCATCTTGATGAAACCGGGGATGGGCACCCGCAGCTCCACCTCCAGGTGGTAGGTGATGTCGGTCCCGCCCCCGGATTCGGCGGCGTCGAAGACGTAGCTGCCGTCGAGCTTGGTGGTGATGTCCCCCTTGGTCAGGCGCCAGGCCAGGACCCGGGGCGCCTCGGAGTAGTCGTAGGCCAGGGTGTAGCTGGTGGAGCGGCCGAAGGCGGCGGCCCGGAAGGTCACGAGAAGGGGCCGGTTCTGGGGGTCGCGCTCGTGGACGGCCACCTCTTTGATGTCGGCCGCCCACTCGGGGTACCGCTCGATGTCGGCGACGACCGCAAAGCAGCGGTCGGGCGGCGCCGTGACGCTCATGTGCTCTGTGGCCTGTTCCGCCACCTTCATCCTCCCTGTCGGGACCAGCGAGGCCACACCCTACGCGCCGGACCCGGAGGCCCGGGAAGACGGGTCAGCCCCCACCTGGGCGAGCGCCTCGGCCAGCCTAGGGGCGAGCCGGGCGTAGTCGAAGGATGCCTGGGCCCTGCGCCGGGCCTCGCGGCCCATCCGTCGGCGCAGGGGCGGGTCGGCCAGGATGCGCCGCAGCGCCGCCGCGACCTCGCCGGGGTCGGCAGGGTTCGGCACCACGATCCCGGTGACACCGTCACAGACCGCCTCGGCCGCGCCCCCCGAGGCACCGGCCACCTGGGGGACCCCCGACGCCGCCGCCTCCACGAAGACGATGCCGAACCCCTCCTGCTCGAGACGGGCCCAGCGGCTGCGACAGGGCACGGCGAAGACGTCGGCCGCCGCCAGCAGGTCCGGCAGGTCGTCGTCGGCCACCGGACCGAGCAGGCGGACCGGAGCGCCGCTGTCGGCCACCAGGCGGGCCAGGCGGTCGGACTCCCGGCCGCGCCCGCCGATGGCGACCGTCAGGTCGGGGAAGGAGGGGACCAGGCGGCTGGCCGCCTCGATCAGCACGTCCATGCCCTTGCGGGGGACCAGCCGGCTGACCCCGACAACGAGGGGGCCGCGGGCCGGCAGCCCGAGACGCCGGCGGGCGGCCGGCTTGTCCCTGGCCAGCATGGGGACGAAGCGCTCGCAGTCCACCCCGGGGGGCACGTTCAGCACCGGGGGGAGCCGGCCCCCCGTGGCGCGGGCCCCCTCGGCCGCCGGGTAGCCGCCGGCCGAGATCACGAGCGAAGCGTGGCGCAGGACGTGGGCCAGGGCCTGGCGGGATCCGGGCAGGCGCCCGGGCACCGTCACCTCCGCCCCGTGCAGCACCACCGCGTAGGGCCGGCCCAACCGGGGACCGAGGAGCCCCAGGGGGAGGGCGGGGTCGAGCACCACCACCGACGCGTCGACCTCGTCGGCCAGGGCGGTGATCCGCCGGACGGCGCCGGGGGTCGGGAAGTACAAGACGGCCTCGGGGACGCGCTCGATCCGGAACCCGAGCTCGGCCTGGGCGGCGTCGAAGGCCGGGGCGCCCGGGTCAGAGGTGGCGGTGAGGACCACGAAGCTCTCAGGGTCCAGGCGCCGCCAGAGCTCCCACAGGTAGAACTGGATGCCGCCGACCTTGGGGGGGAAGTCGTTGGTGACGAGCAGGTGCCGCCTCACCGGGCGCAGACCGGCATGGGGGCCCCCGCCGGGGCGGCGGGCCGTGGGTCAGACGGCGCGGTCGGCGAAGCGAAGGGTGGGCACCAGCCCGGCTCGCTCCAGCATGCGCATGGCCCGGGCCTCGTCGGCGTCGATGACGACGGCATCCTCGGGCTCTCGGTCGAGCAGGAAGCTGACGACACAGTCGTCACAGGCGTCCGTGCCCTGCAGGCTGCACTCGTCGCAGCTGATCGTAAGGGTGGGAGCAGTCGGAGTGGTCATCGTGGTCCCCTTGCCTCTCTGGCGTTGTCCGTCGCTGTGATGGGGACAGCTTGACCGCGGGGTGTATCACGAGGCCCCGAGCCACGTGCAGCGGACCTGGCGGACCGGGTTGTCCGGGTTGGGGTCGACCAGGACCACCGACTGCCAGGTGCCCAGCAGCACCTCTGAGCCCGCCACCGCCAGCACGAGGGAGGGGCTGACGAGGACCGGCAGGAGGTGGTCGGCCCCGTGCCCCCGCGCCCCGTGACGGTGACGGTAGCGGTCGTCCTTGGGCAAGAGGCGCTCGAGGAGCTCGTCGAGGTCGTCCTCGGAACCCGATCCGAGCTCCATGAGGGCCAGGCCGGCGGTGGCGTGGGGGGCGAAGACGTGACAGAGCCCGTCGCCGCGCCCGGCACAGAAGCGGGCGACCAGACCGGTGAGGTCGGTGACCCGCCGGCTCCCGGTCCTGACCTCGGTCAGCTCGGTGTCCACGCCCGCTATCGCTCACCGGGCTCTTCGGGGGCGAGGCGGACCACGTCGGGACCGCCGGTGCCCTCCCGGGCGCGCCGGAGGTGCTCACCGACCTGGGCCGGGGCCCAGGCCACCCCCTCGGTCACGACCCGGTCGGTCGTCCCGTCCACCAGCACGAAGAACGGCGGGCCCTGAACGCGATAGGCCCGCCAGGCCCGTCCCGACGCCAGCGGGCGCACCGAGGGCGGGGCCAGGGCCCTCAGCTGGGCAACGTCCTCCTCGGCCAGATCACGGGTGACGACGACCACCTCCTCGTCGGTGCACAAGCCCTTCCGGCCGGGATCACCGAGGGCCCGCCACAGCTCGAGGCAGCCGTCACAGCCGCTCGAGAGGAACAAGAGCAGCGTCCAGCGCCCACTCCCCACCACCGACACGGTGCGGGGGGATCCCTCGAGATCGACCCCCGAGACGTCGGCCGCCGACGTCGCCGGGCGGCCGCGGTAGGTGGGCACCGGCACCAGCCCGTCGAGCGAGGGCCGGGCGCTCCCCTCGCTCACCGGACCGTCGAGACCTGGCCCGAGCTCCCGCCCGATCCCGCCCCGTCGTCGAGACCGGCGTCGGCCGCCAGCACCTCGACGGCGTTGCCATGGCCGCACCAGCGGCACGAGACCTCGTCCACCGACTCGGCCAGGACCTCCTCCTCTTCCACCTCGAGCTCCCCCCCGACGGTGTAGTGGTTGAAGGTCTTCGTCGTCCGGGTCGTGGTGACGTCGAAGCGGGTCAGGTTGCCGCATGCCGTGCAGCGGTACCGGGTGGTGGCCACGGCTCACACGGTACTCGCGCCGCCCGCCGTACCCGGCGGCCGATCCGCTCAGAGCCGGCTCAAGAGCTCGGTCTTCTTGGACTGGAACTCCTGGTCCGAGACGATCCCCCGGCGGCGCAGGTCATCGAGCTGGACCAGCTGCTCGTGGATGGAAGCGGCGCCCTCAGGGCCCCGGGGGCGCTGCGCCGTTCCTCCCGGCCCGATGGCGAGCGTCCCGTGGGGCGGCGTGGCGGCGAGGGCCGGGGGGGCCGTGACCTGCACCGGCAGGCTCGGGACCCCGGCCTGGTTGGGTGCCTCGGCCATCACCGGGGCCCGCTCGAGCAGATCCATCTGCTCGTAGATCACCCGCTGGACCAGTCGGACCCGACGGACGTCGATCACGGTCACCGGGTCCTCGCCCAACAGATCCACCACCAGGCTGCCCGAACCGAGCACCCGCTCGAAGAGCCTCTGGCGGCAGTGGACCTCGCTCACCCTGGTCAGGCGCAGCTGGACCATGTCCCGGCCGAGCACCCCCCGCCGGTAGATGAGCCGGTTGGTGGTCACGATCAGGCTGATGGCGGCCCAGCGGACGGCCCGCAGGATCAGCCAGATCAGCGGGATGCCCACGACCACCGCCAGGACGTAGGCCGCCCAGACGGGAGCGTCGGGGACCTCGACGGTGACCACGGCGGCGACAGCCACGACTACCGCCAGGAGGACCACCGGACCCGACAGGAACAGCCAATGGGGCCGGAGGTCGACGAGGACCTCCTCATCTTCGCCCAGGACCCGACTCGAGATCGGCACCCGAGCCAGCGTACTTGGCAGCCTCTCCTCTCTTGGGTTCTTGGGCCGGCAAACGGAGCAGAAGAACGTCCTGGTGACAGGAGGGAGGAGGGGAAGTGGGAGGACCCGACGGTATGAGTGCAGGCCCAGCGCCTCTGACCAAACGGTCTGACGCTCGGAAGATGCGCAACCGGCGGATCGAACTGGAGCCGGTCAATCGATGGCAGACGGGAACTGGAAGGGGCGGTCGAGAGTCGCGATTCGCCTTTCGGCGGAGTCCAGCCGAAGGGTCGGTGACCATCCGGAAGCAACGTTCGGGGAGCAGTGTGAAGGCCGGAGCGTAGTGAACCATGGGGTCCGCTTGCCCCAGGGCGGCGCCAACAGCCCCTGGCATTAATCCTCGGTCTCAGACGTCCACTCGCCCACGACGTCTTGAACCGCCCCGGGAATCCTGGAGGCTCCTTCCCTTGAGAGGATGGAGCAATGCCAAGGACCACCGTACTCCCCGGAGGTGCGTGAGCGGGCCGTCCGGATGGTACTTCGAGCACCGGGACGAGTACCCCTCCGAGTGGGCGGCGATGACGTCGATCGCCGGCAAGCTCGGCATGACCGCCGAGACGCTGCGGAACTGGGTCCGCCGGGCCCAGGTCGACGACGGCGTGCGGCCGGGCTGACCACCGACGAGCGCCAGCGGCTGAAGGAGCTCGAGAAGGAGGACAGAGAGCTCCGCCGGGCCAACGAGATCTTGAAGGACGCCTCGATTTTCTTCGCGACCGAGCTCGACGGTCGAACGAAGAAGTAGTCCGCTACATCGACGCCCGAAAGGGTCGATGGGGAGTCGAGCCGATCTGCAGGGCGCTGCAGTTCGCTCCCGCCACCTACTACGCCGCCAAGTCGCGGCCGCCGCTGTGCCCGGCGGGTCCGCGACGAGGAGCTGAAGCCCGAGATCAGCCCGGGTCCACGCGGAGAACCGCGCGTCTACGGCGCCGACAAGGTCTGGGCCCAGCTGAACCGGGAAGGCCACCAGGTCGCCCGCTGCACGGTCGAGCGGCTGATGCGAGGAGCTGGAGCTCCAGGGCGCCCGGCGGGGCCGGGCGTGGAAGCGGACGACGATCGCCGACGAGGCTCAGCACCGGCCGGCCGATCTGGTGGAGCGCCAGTTCGTGGCCGACCGGCCCAACCGGCTGTGGGTGGCGGACCTGACCTACGTGAAGACGCACTCGGGCTGGGTCTACGTCGCCTTCGTCATCGACGTCTTCAGCCGCTGCGTCGTCGGCTGGCAGGTGTCGACCTCGCTGCGCAGCGACCTGGCCATCGACGCGCTGGAGATGGCGATCTACGCCCGCGGCGACCGGACCTCGACGGCCTGGTCCATCACTCGGACCGGGGCGTTCAATACCTCGTCGATTCGCTACACCGAGCGACTGGCCGAGGCCGGCGTCGTCGCATCGGTCGGGTCAGCAAGAGGCGACTCCTACGACAACGCCCTGGCCGAGAGCTTCAACGGGCTCTACAAGACCGAGCTGATCCACCGGCGAGGGCCCTGGAAGAGCGTCGACGACGTCGAGTGGGCGACGCTCACCTACGTCGACTGGTTCAACAACCGCCGCCTGCACGGCGAGATCGGCATGGTCCCGCCGGCAGAGTTCGAAGCCAACTACTACCGTCAGAACAACACCGAGAACTGGTGCCTTCCCAAACAACCGAGTCTCTATGAAACCCGGGGCGATTCAGACTTCACAGACCAACGAGTCTCTATGAAACCCGGGCCGACACAGGCCGGGCACTGGAGTGCCCGGCCTGTGTCAATTCCAGCGCTCCTAATCGGTCAGCTTTCGAACCCGGCGTTGCTGAACGGCTTAATGCGTTGCTCGCGATTATGGGCCTCTGAACTGGGATAACGCCGCTCCCCATTTTACGTCAGCTGCAAGACTAAAAAGGGCTGGTGGCCAGGGATCACGTTCGTGACCCCGGGCTCCTCGTCCGAAATGTTCCCAGATATCGTCCACGTCGTTACTCGCCTTAGCCTCGATGGTCCTATCCATCGCCTTCTGTGAATAACGTTTGAATTGGTTCCAATTCGAATCTCCTTAAGAGGTATTGGGGTCGCCCCGGAGACCGAGAAGCGACACCACGCGCTCGTTTTGGGGGCTGACAGACCTATTTTCCTGCCAGTTGTTTGTGTCCCAGGTTGTAATAACTGAGCTCATCAACGCGCTTTATCGCCACGACAGTTTCGCCTTCGGCCCCCTCGTGGACGAGCCGAACAGGTACACCTTCTCTCTTAGTCAGTCTGAGGCTAAGTGTCGGGCCAGACCCTTCTGACGTAAATGTGATGGCAGCAATACCAGGAAACACATCCTCAAGTTGCTTGCCCTGCGCGACTCTTTCTCCAAGCTTTCGCAGATCGCCCTCACCGGGCTGAATCTTTTGCCCCTGTATGGCACTGTCCACAATGGCCAAACCGTGAGCCGTGCCTCCGCTTCTTTCCGCTTACGCTTGCCTGGAGCCAATAGGAGTTCAACCTGTTTCAGCTCGTCAGTAAAAAGCGCGATTGGTTCTGTCGGAGCAATCGTTGCAATCGGCAAAGCCCGATCAGGCAGTGAGTCAACTAACTCCTCAGAGAACACATCGCGGAGAATATCTCTGAACAAAGTAACGCCAGCCTGTGCCTGAAGGTAGAGGTGCCCTTCTGATATATCAAGAAGATGGTGCTGAGCAGCATCCCTCAGCCCATTGATCGTTTGGAGGCTAAGCGCTTGCTCTTCAGTAATGAATCGGCGATCGCCATCAGATAGTGCTCGTCTGACACAAGCATCGAAGCCGATGGTCATCTTTTGCCGTCGATCTCGGATCTTTCCACCCTTCACCAAGATGGCCGACTTAAGCAGCATCTCGAAGGCGTGATCAAGAAACATTAGAACAGCATCAGCTCGACCCACATCCCAGGGTCGGTTGAAGTGGTCGACGCTGAGGATCAGCGAGTTGATCGCTTTAGCTTTGAGTAGCCGTGCTTCTTTGGTCACTCTCTGAATCCCTTTAGCCAATGTCGATTGGATTGTCTCACGGACTGGGGCCTGAACCAACAGTGCTACTCGGTCGACAAACCACGTAGTTCGACCAATTGTCGATCAATCCGTTCCAAATTCGACCTTTGCTCTATTCATCTGTTCCTCGAAGTACCAGGCCCGCTTGTGAGCGTCCGCACCACGCATCTGTCGGCACTTCTTCCAGGCTTTCGTCGCGGACTCAAGGTTCCGCAGCGCTAATGCGCGGGATGTTTCCAGATCTGCGATCTTCCCGTCTACGTCAGACACTGACACTTTGCCTCACGTCCCAGAGAGGCCATAGAGGGCTTCGAGATGCTCGACCATCGCAACTTTCAAGACCTGCTTCCGAATTGCGCGCTTCTGAAGGTCAAGCCGGATTATCCGATCCTGTGTTTCGTCCACGATGATCAACTCGATCCGCCCGAATTTGGGGATCCATGATCACGGGCATATTCCGCAGCTCCACCGCCTTGGCCGGTGCGTCACCAAGACTCGTCGTGTGGGGGTCAAGAATGTCCGCGACGATGCTGCCGTTCTCCGCTTGGCGAAGCAGGATGAAGTCTGGGTACATGGGTTTGACCGAACCGCCCAACCTGTACTTGGTGCACAGTGAACGATCCCGCTTCCGTGGCTCGTTATGCAGCCAACCGACTACATCGTCCCGGCGAAGCTCCTCCTCGATGACTCGCCGCTCCCACTTGTTCAACTTGCGCGGAAAGAGACCTTGCGCATCGACATATAGGTTCTTTCGGAGGGCAGTGGCATTGTCGTCGCGCTTGATGTCTATGGACTCCGGAATTTCGAGCGGTGACAATGCCGGTGAAGCCCCGTTGTCTCGAATACGCTCGTACACCTGCTTCGCAGCATCACTCTGTGACTTGAGCTCGTTCTGATATCGAGAAAAGAGCGAATTGACTTTCTCCTCAGCCACCTTCTCCAGGCGGGACTGCACGCCAGAATCTTCGCCTAGAGCGATAACTTCGCGGCGGGCCTGGTCAGGGTCAATATGAGCATCCTCAACCCGGTGACGCCACCAGGGTTTGAACACGTCTCCGGGTCGCCGGCCTACGGCAACAAAGATCTTGTCGAGATCCATTCGATCGAGTGTCACGGTTGAACTGTCGGACGCGAGGGTTTTGCTCTCTCCAAATGTCCACGTAACCGCTTCAATCGATACGGAGTCTGCACGTTGGATCTTGTCTGCGAACTGCGCATCCGATGTCTTCTGTTTCAGCTCCTTGTCCAACGCTGAATCAATACCTTAGACGCCGCTTCCGGTGCGTCATCATCGATGCCGTCGCTTGACAATCGCTGGGCCAACTGACGTAGTCGTTCGGTGCCGAGAATTCGCTCGTGGTCGGGACGATGTAGCTGGGCAAACTGCTCACCATAATGATCTCGGGAATGTGGGACTCATAGACAAGTCCGAACGTCTTGTTGTCTCGAAGTTTGGCAACAGCGCGCTGCAGACGCTTACGCAGTCTGTTGTCTCGAACGCCTTCTAGAAGAATCAATTTCAGCCATATTGGACCGCTACATTCCAGATTATCATATACGAACATGTGTTCGTATATTATACAAGGTAGGGATCCCGCCGCTTCGCCTCGGCGCCCCGACGAGTGAGTTAACACGGATCTATACGTTACTTTAGCGTTATTTCGCGTAGTGCTGCTCCTTGCGGTGCCCCGGGTGATGCAGTGGGAGAAGTTGGGGCCCCGACGTAATTTTGATCGATAGCACCAGTCCTCGGAGGAAGTAAGGGGCCATGCCACACATATCAGGAGCGTGCTGCGGAGGCGGAGGACTTTCTACAGTGGGTTGACACCTAATCCCGCATGTACCACGGGAGAACCTTGGAGAGGGAGTCGCCAGCGGCAGCCGGAACACTCACGAAGTATCTGGAAGACCGCGGATTCGGGTTCATTTAGCTTGAAATTGGCAGCGGTGATGTATTCGTTCACCGGCAACCCCGTCCTTGCAGATGACCCTGCGCGTTATCAAACTGGTCGGTTGGCCGCCGGCGTAGTAGCGGGCATCTTCTAACAAGTCGCGAAAGGAGACGCCGTTAAAGGCCACTCCTCGTGTCTTCAATCATTTCCAATTCAAAGAACTCAACCTAAAGCTCGCGGATCGAGCGCTCGCAAATTAGCGAGAATCTCGTCAAGGCCGCTGGCACGACCCAACTGAAGACCTGGTTCAAGCTTCAATGACAGCGCTGTCGGCATTCCATACTCTTCGAGGACAGTGGTGAACGGGGGAAGAAAGAGATTCTCCATTGCACCAGCGAACACTCCTGCGTCGGACACGCTCCGCCCGCTGCGACCAAGAACATCTTCGGCGACATTCTGAGCGGCCGTGAGTGCGGCCGGGATCCGGAATTCCAGCCCATTTGCGGGAGAAATCGAGCGCATCTTCCACCGCTTCATCGGCACTAAGGTTGCGCCGAGCAATTTCATCTCGCGTGAGCGAATGCACGTTCCCCCGGTGGTGCCTTACGATATTCATTCTCGCCGCAAGCTGAGCGGCAGATCGGACGGCGTTCCCGCTACCCGTGAGAGTAAAGAGCAATACCCCCATCTCCCGTAAATGACTGGCGCTCTGGAAAGGCACCCTTCCAGGCGAGTGCGTGGGACCATCGGTCTGGGTCGTCGGCGAGCTCGTTCGCAGCGTTCAATTGCCGATTGGGTGAAAGTCCCTTGTTCAAGCGCAGCGTGTCGATGCCTACAACCGTTTGCTCAATGAACGGTCGCAGCCGCTCTGCGTTTTCTGGAGTGAGTTCATCCTCCGGTAGTTGGATCAAGATCTCTAGACTTGTGTTCGCAGGTTGGCTCAGGACGGGAACATCCACAACCAAATCAGTGCGGCGTGGTTCAGGGTTGAATACGACTACTCGACCGACGAAGTGTTCAGACATTCGACCGGATCGACCACGAATATTGCTGTAGGTGAAGTAGTCATATTTCCTAGTACCAACTCTGTTATCAACCACGATCACATTCCGCGCGGTCGTGTTGACGCCCTCTATTAGGGTGCTTGTTACCAACAGATAAGCCAACCGGCCCTCGTTGAAGAGCCGGACTATGTGGTGACCTAGCGCTCTCGGCATACTCCCATGGTGGATTCCGATACCTCGGCGAAGTGCACGACCCACTATCCAATCAGGGTGGTAGGTGTCCGCGATCCAATGGCCGCCGAGTCTAGGTCTTTGCCGCCACCGACGTTATGTTCGATCAACCACCGCGCGACTTCACGTGTGCGCTTCGGTGAACGGCAGTAGATCAATGTGCCGGGTCCGACCTCGCGGCACGTTCTGGCGAGTGTGTCAGGAAGCTGGGAGTTGGTGACGTTCACACGCTCAACATCTGTGGCCACGGTAGTGAAGCCGGTACATATAAAAGTGGCACGCAATGCTTCAGCTGCGCCAGCCGTCAATTCGGTGATATTCGGCCCGAGCAGATAGAACTGCGCCCCGCTCGCAATGAGCTGTCTAAGTAAAAGATTCAACCGATTCGAACGATCGTCACTATGAGCGGGGTCGAGCTTGTAGAACTCGTCGACTACGAAAAAGTCGATATTTGGGAGCTCCGACATATCCAGCATTCGTTCTTGGGTCATTATGTAGAGGTTTCGAGCGCCCGGTGACTGAGTTCCGTGGGTGATGATCTTGTACCGCTCTCTCTGCTTGGATAGACGACGCCTGGTCTCATCCATCAGAGCGAGAGTTGGCACGACAATCGCAGCGTTCCGAAAATCGCGGGCAGAGAGAACAGCATCGATGACGAGGCTCTTCCCAAAGCTTGTTGGAGCCGATAGGACGACGTTCTCGCCGGCCAGGAGGCGCTCATAGATGATCGCCTGCTCGGTGTGAAACACAATGTTCTCGCCGATCGACGGAAACGGCCGATGAGTTTCGTAGGCAAGCTGATCTTGAATGGGCAACTCGGCGATGTCCTGGAGATATGGGAAGAGCCCATGAGATCGCACGAGCGCCTGTACGAGGTCCAGTAGTCGGGAAGGAATTTCGTCCAGACGGTCGAGCACTCGGATCAAGAGATCACGTGCCTCATCTCGGTCGTCGAGTGACGCGTGTCGACCTATGGCAGCGAGTACGTGAAACGTCTCGCTCTCGGAGAGAGCACCGTTAGCCATCAAGCCACGGGCCTCGCTAAAGGTCAGCGCCACTTCGCGAGCTCTGAGGATAGGGCGTTTTGGAGTTCCTTTTTTGCCGCCATTGGCACGAGAAACAGTCGAACTTCAACGGGTAGTGCCGGATCAATGCCGCGCCCGAATCTCATCCAGGCTCTCCGGATTTCTGCTTCGAGTGCCCCACGATAATCTTCGCAAACCTTGTCGTGGTCGCGAGTGGCCTCGCTGTCGTAGGCGATTAGAACCGGTATGACGATTTTCCGAAATACTGAATCCAACGACGAATTGGGGTGCATAAGAGTACGCAGTTCGGCGGCATGGGGGTGATCGTCGTCAATCTTCTCGGCAATGATTGCCAACTCAGTGCGTAGGTAGTCACGGTTAGTGTGTTCGTCAAGGTCATTCAACGCTGCGCGAATTGCCGCCGACAGATTCCGGTAGAACTTGGCCTCCCCAAGCCATAGCTCGAGTTCATCGCCGCTGTGGACACAGTGGACAGCGTCAAACCCTTTGTAGGTGTCATTGTCGGCGGTCTTGAACCAGACCTTGTTTATGACCGTGTCACTACCGTAGAATTGCCTGCAGATTGCATGCAAAAGAATTTCCCCGGGAACGCCGCGGTCGTTGCCATTGCCAAAGGTTGCTCTTACGGCTCTGCCGATGGCTTCCATGGCTCGTCCGGTTGAGAGGTGTTCGCGTTCTCGCCGAAGCAAGGCGAAGTCCAACGCCCACTCCAGGATGTGCCGAGCGAGAGCGTCACCACGCCATTTCCCGGCCTCGTAATCAACTGTTAGGCCAAGGAGCGGCGGAGAGAGACTCGGGTCGTCAATTCTGGCGGTCAGCAGTGCAACGGGGAGATCGGCGGGGTCGGGTCGGCAATCGCACTCGACCGGCAGGTGGTAAGGGAGCGTCATACGTCCCATTTGCACTTCTCATGGAGACATGATACGGGACGTTGCAGTCCCTCATTCCCCGGCTGCCTTTAGCGTCAGAAATAGAAGGTCGGCCCCTTCTCGACCAGGCCTTGATTTGTTGCGTATACTACGAACATATGTTCGTCTATCGATCCCATGATCCGAAGAATCTCAGTGAGCTCGAGAACGCTTCGTGAAGAGTCGGGTTCGAGAAGCTGACCTTTTGGCGGCGGTTCTGGAACTCGCCGAGAAGCTGTCGGCGACATCATCGGCTGCCAAACATCTGTTCGTAAGTTACAGGACTCGATCCTTTGAGAAGTCACACAGTTGAGCGGCCGTCTGTAAATACCAGCTTCGAAGACGATAAGCCTCGTATCGTATGAGGGACATGACAAGGCGTTTCCCCAACGATGACTCAAGTCAAGAGTCCTGCATTTGCGTTGACGGCACATCCAGCCTAGTGACCCCGTGCGGAAGAAGCTTGGCGTTGGAACTGAGCAATTACAGCTGGCGATGCCGAAGAGCGCTCTCACCTCGAAGCAATTGAAACTTGGCTTTCTGAAGCTCCTCGACCGCTAGTCGCAACTGCTTCACACCGGGTCACGCCGTAGGTAGCGCTTTCGTTGTCTCCAGTTGCGGGTACGTGGCGCTCGTCTATCACGCGAAACTTAGGCGGTGGCTTCAACCGGGTGGCCACGCCGAAATCGGCGAATGTGATCTCGGACAGGTTGCGGTTCGGAGACGCACGAGGAACTTGGCATCCCGATTGCTCAATCCAAGCTCTCTCTGTTCGACATAGAGGTCCAGACGATTCCAGATAGCGGCTCGACTCCTCAGCACCTGCACTTTGATCTGAGGTTCTTGTGCGTTGTGGATCAGGTCGAGCTAAACCCCGGCAGTGATGCGGAAACGGCGAGATGGTTCTCTGGTTCAGAAATGCTGGCGGTTGATCTTGATCAAGGAATGCGGAGAATGCTGAGCAAGACATGGCCGGAGGTCTGTTGTGCGGATGAACTTCAGGGAAGCCGCAGGCATAGCATTAGCCGCTTTGATCACCGCGTTCATCATCTGGCTCGTGTGGCCGACCTCCGGCGCCTCTGAAAGGGTGCTCCAGGCTGTTGTCGGAGTGATCGTCGTTGCAATCCTTGCCGCGATTTGGGCCCTATGTCGGAAGTTCAAACCACGTCCACTGCGCTGGATTGCCAAGACGTTCATCAAGTTCATCATCGGCGGTTTGAAGGCTTGGGCGGAGTCTGAAAGAGCATCGGTGGGAACCGATACCGTTTGGGATTGGCTGACCGACCAGGTCTTCGTGGTACAACGAAGATATGCATTCAGCGTAGGTTGCATCGCCTTTAGTCCAGACAAAGGCCGCTTACGTTTACTCATGGTCGAACGTCCGTTTGAGGGCTTCGGGGACGATAAGGTGTTGTTGTGGCCGGGAGGACGAGTCAAAGGCTCGGACAAGGACTTCGAATCCGAGGTTAGGCGAATCGTAAAGGATGAGACGGGCTGCATGTGACTCTCCTTGCCGTCAGCCAACGGTCATTTGCGGTATTTTCCGAAGACGTCGACACCTACAATCCGAGAACCGAGCAAAACAACATCCCTGACTCGCTGCTACACCCGCCCATAATGGTGATGCAACAGAACCGCCTTCAGAGCCATGACGTCCCGGGTCATATCGATCTGCTGTACCTCGGATATGCAGAGCCGCATCAAAAGACCATGGGGCGTGGCAAATGGGTGGGGTTGGACGCGTTGGATGATTACCCGGATCGCAACCTGTGGCCAGACACCAAGCTGTGCATCAGACACGCAGCCACGGAGTATGAGTCGATCAATCAAAATCAACCGCGTCCAGGTGTACCGTGATCTCCGTGTCCGATTCTGCCTCTCGTCGCTATCGGGACCGCGTGGACTGCTGCTTCTCCCTCGGCCGAGTTTTGCTCCTGACGGTGACCTGGGCCTGTAACCAAAGATGCATCCATTGCCTACGCTCCGCAGTTGTCACCCGGGCAGAGCCCCTCGATCTCGGGTGCCTCGCTCCAGAGCTGGACTCGGCAGTGAGGAAGCTGCAAGTCGATCGCGTCGTCATCTCAGGCGGCGAACCAACGCTGGTGCCAAATATCCTCGATCTGATCTCGATCATCGACGATCTCGGGGTTCGGCCAAGCCTCTGCACGAACGCCATCCAGATCGACGTCGAGCGAGCGCGGGAGCTTGTTGCTGCCGGACTTCGCTTCTGCACGGTCGGGCTGGAGGGCGTCGGTGTCGGGTATATGTGGTTCCGTGGAGAGCGGCGCGGGAGGTTACGGACACGCCGTACATGGCATCTCAGCCTTGGTTGAAGCCGGCATTTCTGTCACCGTGAATGTGTCGTTGCACGACCGCGTGCTCGGACAGGCGAACCTGTTAGCCCGTGATCTCAATAGCCTCGGCCTGGCCTCTGTAAGTGTAACTTCGCCGATTATGCAAGGTAGGCTACCCGAGAGCCTGGACGCATTTGGCAAAATCAATCGAAGGACTGCCGAAGATTTTGCTAACACGATGGCGGTGTTGATGACTGCCCCGTAAGTCTGCGTATCCCTAGATGCAACAAGCTCTCATGCCCCTCCGGGAGATCGGTCTTCTCTATCGATCGGACTGGCCAGCTTTCAGAATGCCCAGACGTGGGCTCTGAGAATGTGAGCGATCTGATAGGAATCGTGGCGGCTCTCAACATATCCGGAGCTTCAAAGTGCGACGGATGCAATTAGCGGTCCACCCGCTTCTGGCAAAACGACACTATTTCAGCTCCTTCAGGGGAAGCTAGGGTCGGAAGTGGTCCTGCCCGATCTTCCCAGAGAGGCGTTGGAAACGCTTAATCCATCCCTGAACGCATGGGATGATCCCGCATTTCAACACTATGTGGGCTATAGGCAGTTGCTAGAAGAGCAAACTGAGGCTGCTTCGCTGATCGTGTACGACAAATCGTTGCTCGACGCCGTAGCCTACTGGGATGTGCTCTCGGGGATGGCCGCCCGAAGTGGGCCTCCGAACTATCAGTGGAGAGATATGACGTTGTATTCCTAAGCGACCATGGTGGGATGTCCAGATTCCCAGGTGGGAACAGTAGGATCTCATATGACGATAAGAGACGCGTTGGTGATTCGTCTTGAGCATCTTCAGCGGAACAGACGAACGGCGGGTCTGTCCGACTTCGGGGGATCCTGGAGAGCGGTTGACAGGAGCGCCCTCGCCGAGCTCTGAGTGGAGTTGGAGGGCCACAGGCATGGCCAAAATATCAAGAGAGTTAGACTCCAGATTCAAACTGACCCCCTACCGAAGCACCCCCACCCCACTCCGGCACACTCCGCGGCCGTGGGGACCCCGGGCTGGACGGTCGTGGGTCAGCGTGACTCACTAACGGGCGGACACGTGCCAGACCTCTCTACCAACGGAACGAGAAGTCATCTACCGGCAGTTCAGATGGACCGGGGCAGCCACTCAACAAGTCGATCGTCGGCACAACCGACCTGTCTCTGGAGGGTACAACCTGGTGGCAGCCGATGGTGGCATCTTCAAGCTTAATGGCTTTGCAGGACTTGGCTCTACTGGAGGTACCCCTCTCAACCAACCGATCGTGGGCATGACCCCGGCTAGTGAGGGAGGCCATGCGGCGAGCGGGGATCCCCTTCAGGTACCTCGATCCAATCGTCAGTGGTCCCAGACCAACCTGGCTTCATTGGCCATCCTTAAAGAGTGACCCGTTGAGGATCGCTTGGTGTAGGACAGCTCTAGCCACACACCGGAAGTGGACGATTGCCAACTCCGACCTCCCGTCCGGTGCCAAGACGGGTTGAAACCACCTCGCTCTTGACCAATCGGCGCCCAAGACAAGGAAGCGCCTTCTCAAACTCATCTCGTTTGCGCCAAAATATCTGGGGGGGCTGGGACCAAATACCGGGTCGTTAACGAAATCGGGACTGTTGACGGTTTCAACTGCCTGGGCAACGGCATCCCTCAAGTGACGGCCGATCATCGCCTGGCGTTCGTCACATCGAAAGGCTTGCCACGGATCAGGCATCGCGCAGCGCCGGCTGCCCCCCCGGGACCAAACTGACCCACTATCGGCGAGGATGCACAACCCCTGGGTCACACTGACCTATTACCGGGATGGCGAGGTCTTCGAGTTCGATGCACCGATTTCGGGGCAGACTGACCCTAGAAGAGGCATGGCCCACCCGGAGATCCAACCTGACGAACTGCGTGCCCGGCTGAAGGCCGGGGAGAGCATCTTCATCCTCGACGTCCGCGAGCCCGCCGAGGTCGCTGAATGGGCCTTCCCGGGTGCGGTGAACATCCCGTTGGGCCAGCTGGGCGATCGTACGGACGAACTGCCAACGGACAGGCCCATCGTGGTCACCTGCCACATGGGAGGGCGGTCGGCCACTGCGACCCAGGCGCTCGTCAAGGCCGGTTGGCGTGCAGAGAACCTGGTCGGCGGAGCCCTCGGTTGGGTGACCTCCGAGCCAGACGCTTGACCGACCCCCTCGACGACGCTCCCCGCCGGACGGGGCCCCCGGTCCTCGTGCTCCTGACCGGGCCGCCGGGGACCGGAAAGTCCACCCTGGCGGAGGTCTCGGCCGAATGGCTCCAGGCTCCGGTCTTCGGGCACGACTGGGCCATAGGGGCCCTGACTCCCTTCGACCCGATCCAAGACGCCCTGCAGGCGCTCGACCACCCCACCTACCGTCGGGTGGGCTGGTCCCTGCTCTGGCAGTTCGCCCGGGCCCAGCTCCGGGCCGGTCGTTCGGTGGTCCTCGACGGCGTGGCCCGGGACGACGAGGTCGCCGAGACGAGGATCCTGGCGGCCCAGCACGGCGCCCGGTGCGTCGTCGTCCTCACCTCTTGCGCGGACCCGAGGCTGCACCGGGCGCGGATGGAGGGTCGTCAACGCGGTATCCCGGGCTGGCCCGAACTCGACTGGGCCAACGTCGCCGCCTTCTGTGACCGCTGGGAACCACCGGCCGACGTCGACTTGATGGTCGACGCCTCCGACGACCTCGAGGCCAACATCGAAGAGCTGCTGGTGCTCCTCCGGCCCGACTAAGTCGGTCAGGCCTAGCCCGGACCCGAGAGGGCGGCTGCGATCTCCTCGCTGCTCATGACGGCCACGCCGATTCCCTCGAGCTCGGCGATCCCCCGCTCGTAGAGGCCCGAGATCCCGTCGCTGGCCATCACCAGTCGGAAGTCCCGCTCGGACGCCTCGTAGATCGACGTGCGCGGGCAGTTTGGAAAGTTGGCACCGGCGAACACGAGCGTGCTCACCGAGAGCATCTCGAGGTGCTCGGCCAAGGGCGTGCGGAAGAAGGCCCCCCAGCGCGGTTTGAAGATGACGACCTCGTCGGCACCGACCCGTTGGGGAAGCCCCTCGAGCAGCCTGGCCGTGTCCAACTCCTCGGCACCGACCTCGAGGAGCCCGGGCGCCAGCTCGGCTCCCGCCGAGCCGGCCACGAGCGTCGGTCGACCCGAGCGCAACCGGGCCCTGCGGCTCAGGTCCACGTCGTCGCCGCCGGGCTGGTAGAGGCGCACCATGTGGACGACCGGGCGGCGGGCGGACCGGAAGGCCCGGGCCAGGCCGGCGATCCGGGGCAGGACCGCCGACGTCCCGGGAACCTCCAGCGAGCCGCCCTCGAGCACGTCGCGTTGGACGTCGATGGTCACGAGGGCGCAGCGCCCGAACTCGGGGCTGGTGTACTCGTCGAGGGCCACGGCCGAAGCCTACGGCTGACAAACCCGGCGGCGGCCGACCTCTGGACAGGGGGCGGTCGCTCGGGTCCCCGAGCACCCCGGGGCGGGCGGCCTCTCGGGCACCGCCCGGGCGACCCGAGGTCGCTCTTATGGGGCCTTCACGTTGCCCCGTCACACTCGAGGTACTCCTGCGTCTGGAGAGGGTGGATGGGTCACACGACGAGCGGCCGGACGGAGTCCGAGATGGCGGTGACGGTGGGCCGGCCCACCGGCGCCAGCCGCGCCACACCCGAACTCCCGGGCGGCCTCAGCGACCCCGACGTCCGGCTGGCCGTCGCCGGCGACCGTCGAGCCCTCGAAGCACTGATCAGGAGCGAATGGCCCCGTATCCACCGCATCGTGACGGCCGAGATCGGCGATCGGGCCGATGCCGAGGACCTGACCCAAGAGGCGTTCGCCAGGGTCCTGCCCCGTCTCGACACCTTCAGCGATCCCGGCGCCCTCCACGCCTACCTGGCCCAGGTCGCCCGCAACCTGGTGCGAGACCGGTGGCGACGCCGGCGCTTCGTCGACCCCGGTGCCCCAGTGGCCGACGGCGCATCCGACGTCCCGGGCCCCGAGGCCCTCGCCCTCGATCGGGCCGACCGGGACGCACTCGGGCTCGCCCTGCGCCGGCTCCCCGACGAGTACCGGCGGGTGCTCGAACTGCGGTTCTCCGAGCGCCGCTCCTCCGAGGAGATCGCGCGGCTTCTCGGGCGGAGCGCCCCGGCGGTGCGCCAGCTCCAACACCGCGCCCTGATCCGGCTCCGCCTCGAGTTCGCCACGGTCACCGGCGGGCCACGGTCGCTGGAGACGATCCGGTGACCGGACCTGTTGGGCGCGCCGACCGCCACCTACCCGACGAGGAGGCCGTGAAGGCCCTCGCCCTCGACATCGCCATCGACGTGCGCCGGCGCCAAGGCGAAGGACCTCTCGGGACCGACGCCGACGACGAGCTCACCGCCCTCGCCCGGTCCCTTGACCGTCTGCCGGCGAGCTGGTGGGGGCAGCGGTGGGGCACGTCGCCGTCGGGCACCGGCGACCCAGTGTCCGTCCCCGGGACGGTCGCCCCGCTCGTGGCCCTCGATCCGATCTCACTCGGCCCGCCGGCCCGCACCGGTCCCTCGTCGCCTCTGACCCGAGCGCGAGCCCCCAGGCCGGTCGCCCGGCGCCTCGGGCGCGAGGCGCTGGCCGCGACGGCGGCGGTGGCCGCATTGGTCGCCGTGGCCGAACTCGGCCTCCCCGGCCGCGGTGGCGAGCACCCCTCGGGCACTCCGACGACCGCGGCCGGTCGCCTGGCCGTCGTGGACGACCGGGTGCAGCTGGCCGTGGCCGGCGGGGCCCCGGGCACGGGGACGGCCCGGCTCGCCGCCGTGGCCTGCCCGCGGGCCCTCGACTGCATCGGTGTCGCCGACCGGGCCGGCCGGGCCTCGCTCGCCCTCAGCGCGGACGGCGGCCGGACCTGGGTGGACCGGGGGGCGCCGGGGGGGGTGACCAGCCTCGACGCCGTGACCTGCACCGGCCCGGCCCGCTGCTGGGCCGTCGGGGGTTCGGGGGCCGAGGCGGCGATTCTGACGAGCAGCGACGGCGGGTCCACCTGGGTCCGTCAGTCGGCCCCCCGGGGCGTGGCTTCACTCGACGCGATCTCATGCCCTGCCGTCACCACTTGCTGGGCGGCCGGGACCGGCGGGGGCCGCGGTGTAATCGTGGCCACCACCGACGGGGGCGGGACCTGGGTCCGACGGACCGGCCCGACGGGCGTGGCCTCGCTCGACGCCATCTCGTGCCCGACGGTGACGACCTGCTGGGCCGGCGGGACCGAGGGGTCCGGGCCGGCCGTGGTCAGCTCCGACGACGGGGCCCGGTCCTGGAGCCCCAACCTGCTGGCCGCGGTGGCCGGCGCCGCGGGGGTCACCGGGGTGGTCGCCGTGACCTGCCCGACCGCCGCCCGCTGCTGGGCCACAGGCACCGGCGGGCGCGATTCGCCCGTCGTCTTCACCGGCGGCGGGCACGCGTGGAGCGCGACGGGGACCCCAGGCGCCGGACCGGTCGCCGGTACCGGTTGGGCCCCGTTGTGCCCCGCTGCCTGCGGGTCCCAGCGCACCGGCGGCCCCACGGCCCTCGAGCGGGCGGTCGAGGGTCCGGCGGCCGCCGCCGTGTCCGGGCGGGAGGCCGGTGGGGCCCTGACCTGTCCGACCGTGCTCGAGTGCTGGTCGGTGCGCTCCTCGGCCCAGGGCTTTGCGGCCGAGGCCGTCGAACTCGGCTGATTGGGCCCGACCGGTTCGACCGGCGCCGTGGCCCATGATGGCGGGGTGCCCCTGCGCAGCGCCGGCATCCTCCTCTACCGGACCGCCCCCGACCTCGAGGTGCTCCTCGTGCACCCCGGGGGTCCCTTCTGGGCCCGCAAGGACGAGGGCGTCTGGTCGGTCCCCAAAGGAGAGATCGAGCCGGGACAGGATCCCCGGGCGACCGCCGAGCGGGAGTTCACCGAGGAGACCGGTCAACCCGTCCCCGGGGGCCGCCGCCTGGAGTTGGGCGAGGTTGTCCAGGCGGGCGGCAAGCGGGTGGTGGCCTGGGCGGTGGCCGGCGACTTCGACCCCGCGGACCTGGTGAGCAACGAGTTCGAGCTGGAGTGGCCGCCACGCTCGGGGCAGCGCCGGTCGTTCCCCGAGGTCGACCGGGCCGGGTGGTTCGCGCTGGACGCGGCGAGGGCCAAGATCATCACCGCCCAGGCCGAGCTGCTGGACCGGCTGGTGAGCGCCTTGGGCGGGTCGTCGCCCCTGCCCTGACCCGGGACGCCGACCCGGTCGTTCAGCTGCTCAGGTGGACGCCCCGACCCGTCGAGCGGACCCTTCGAGGGTCGGGCAGCTCCCGGCGGCGAACCCGCCGGCGCGGGCGTCGACCAGCCCGCCGTGGGTCCCGACGACCCTCGACCTTCGACACCGACGCCACCGCGGCGCTGCGGCACCCCCGGGGCCGCCGGGCCCCTCGGTCAGGGGGTCGCGGTGGTGGACGACCCGCCGGTCGATCCGCCCAGCGCGAGGGCGCCCGCCGGCGCGGTCGGGTTCACCGCGGCGTTGAAGCGGGTGAAGGTGATGCTGCCAGCCCCCCCGGAGCCGCTGAGTAGGGTGACCCGCACGACATAGGGCTGTCCTGTGGTGGCGACGAAGATCCGGCCGGCATCGCCGTCGCTGATGTCGCGTCCGGACAAGACCAGCACCGGCTGTCCGTTGATCGAGGACGTCCCCACCTTGGCCAGCCTCGTCGTCGAGGTGCCGGCCTTGCCCAGGAACTCGTTGGTCAGGGCGCCCGTGGTGAAGAACGAGGCCAGCTGGGAGAAGTCCGGGTCGGTGGCCGGTCCCTTCACCCATCGGTTGGCCAACAGGGAAGCGGCCTGGGCCCCGCTCTGGCTGCGCCAGAAGTCGGCGCCGGCCCGGAAGTACAGGTTCCCGCCGACTTTGACGATCTGGACGGTCGATCCGTCGAGGGTCACCGTACCGAAGCCGTTCCCGTTCTTGCTGGCGGTCACGGCCAGTGTGGTGGTCTGGCCCTTGTCATGGACGATGCCGGTGACCCGGAAACTCTGGGCCGACCCCAGGGCCGAGATGGCCTTGGTCAGAATCTGGCGGGGGGTGCCGTTGGCGATGCCGTTTCCCGATGCCCCGGCGGGCGCCGCCAGGACCGCCGCCAGGGCCAGGGCGCCCAGGATCACTCCAGCCACCTGTGCTGCTGTCCGCTTCATCCCGCCGCCCCTCCTCCCGCCTCGGCTCCGGTGCCCGGGGCGATCGACCGGTGCATCCGGCCGTGGACCGGTCCACACGGCGACCGGCACGCCGAAGGGTACCGGGGGGCGGTGGGCCCCGTCAGGACGGCGACGGCCGCGGGGGCCGGCTCCGGGCTCAACCCCAGGACTCAGCCGTCGAGCAGCCGCTGGAACTCCTCGTCGGTGCCGGCGGCCGAGTTGTCGGCCAGCTCATCCATCCAGCGCTTGGCCCCCTCGTCGGCTGCGGCGTCGACCATCTGGCGGGGGATGGCCTTCATGACGTAGTCGGGCGGCATCGGTGGGCTGTCGTCGACCCGACGGGCGAGCGCCGCCTCGACGGCCGGGGCCAGCCGCTCGGCCTTGGCGGCGGCGGCCGCCTCGTCGCGCTCGGCGAACTCGGGCAGCACCTCGGTGCCGAACAGCTCGATCGACTCCATGATGTCGTCGTGGCGGTTGCGACCGGCCTGCATCACGAAGATCAGCTGGTCCACGCCCGCCGCCTCGTAGCGGCGCAGGAATTCGCGCAGCTGGTCGGGGGTCCCCACCGCCCCCCGCAGGCCGGTCTGGTCGCCGGCGGCAGCCTTGGCCCCCAGGGTCTCGGTGGCGGCGGCGACGGCCGCCTCGGGCGAGTAGCCCATCTTCCCCCGGCGCTCTTCGAACTCCTCCCAGACGTTGGTCCGGGCCGGGACGTGGTCGCCGAAGACGTAGTAGTGGGCCAGTGAGTACCCGAAGAAGTTGGCCCCCTCGAGGCCGCGGGCGATCGCTGTCTCCTCGTCCCGGGCGCACATCATCGGCGAGACGCAGGCCACCTGGGGGTTGACCGCCCGGCCGACCGGGACGCAGCGGTCCTCGAGGGTGGCCTCGTAGTCGGCCACCCACTGCGCGGCGTCCTCGGGCTCGATGAAGGCGAAGCTGAGGGCCCCGATCCCCAGCTCCGCCGCCAACAGGATCGTGTCGCGCCGGCTGCAGGCGACCCACAGGGGCGGGTGGGGCTTCTGGACCGGTTTGGGGACCACGTTGCGCGGCGGCATGGTGACGAACCGGCCCTCGACCCCGGTGAACGGGCTCTCGGTCATGCAGCGGATGGCGACCTCGAGGCCTTCCAGCCAGGCCTCCCGCTTGACCGAGGGGTCGATGCCGAACCCCCCCAGCTCGGCCTCCGACGACGACTCGCCCGAACCGAACTCGACCCGGCCCCCCGAGACCAGGTCCAGCATGGCCACCCGCTCGGCCGTCCGGGCGGGGTGATTGTAGGGCGGTGCCGTCTGGATGATCCCGTGCCCGAGCCGCATGTGCTCGGTGCGCTGGCTCGCCGCGGCCAGGAAGACCTCGGGCGCGCTCGAGTGCGAGTACTCCTCCAAGAAGTGGTGCTCGACCTCCCACAGGTACCCGAAACCCAGGCGGTCGGCCAGCTCGATCTGGTCCAGGGCGTCGGCGATCAGGCGTCGCTCGGAGTCCTCCTCCCAGGGCCTCGGCAGCTGGTGCTCGTAGAAGATGCCGAATCTCACCGCGTTGCCCCCGGGTGGCCGCCGGCACCCGGTGTTCGGTCGCCGAGATCCCCCAGGGTGCCGTCGGGCCGGCGGGCCACCCGGCCGAGGCTAAGCATCTCGTCGAGCAGGTCGTCGGCGTCGGGCCGGCCGGCCGTCGCCCGCTCGATCTCGGAGAGAGCCAGGGCCAGGGCGTCCGCCCGGCGCAACACCACCGAGTCGCGCAACGCCCTGTCCCACAGCAGCCCGATCATCTCTGTGCCGTCGTGGCGAGCCCCGCCGTCTCCGACCCACGTCCGGTCCCGCATCTCTGAGAGTGCGGTCCTCAGCCAGTCGACGTGGGGGGTCTCGTCGGCCCGGACGTAGCTGATGATGCGGGCCGCCTCCCCGTCGCCGGCGACGAGGTCGGGGTCGCCCAGGACGGCCTCGGCCCAGGCGAAGCCGTGGAAGGCGGAGATCTCGATGAGCAGGAGGCCGATCATCCGGCCGACCAGCAGTTCGAGGGTGAGGTCGATGTCACCGGGGAGGCAACGCTGCGCCCGGGCCGCCTCTTGGAGGTCGGCCAGCTCCTCTTTGCTGCGGGTCCCGCTGGCCACGCCCATCCGGGCCAGCATCCGGGCCGTCTGGTCCTCGGTCACCGGGTCCTCGAAGGCGATGTCGCGGGCCACGAACCACATCGTGTTGTGCCCGGCCTGATCGCCGTGCCCGGCCTCGTCCCGGGCGTGGGCCTCGAAGAGGCCGTCGTCGATGTGGGCCACGGCGGTGCCGGCGATGTCCTCGTCGAAGCTCTTCTGGAAGTCCGGGACCGGGAGCACCCGCAGGATGCCCCCGAACCCCTCGACGGTCCCGATGCGGGTGAGGGCGGAGATGGTGGGGTCGCGCACCCCGTGGGAGAGGAGGAACTTGGACTGCTCGACGTTGGGGAAGGTCTCGGGCCAGGTCTCGAGGGGGATGTCGAGCAGCGGGGTGGAGAACTGCTCGAGGCGCTGGGCCTCCCAGGCCCTGATCGCCTCGGTGCGGTGCAAGGTCCGCGGCGAGCGGTAGCGGCCGTCGGCGTCGAAGCCCCCGTGGCACCGGACCCCCTTGACCACCAGGGGCTCGGCGTAGTCGTGGTCGGCCAGCAGCTCGGCCTCGGTGTAGTCGACCTGCAGGGTGCTCACGCCGAGAGCATAAGCCCCGTCGGGGTGCCCGGCCCCCGGGGCCTCTCACCCCGCGGGGCCCGGCCCCCCCGGCGAGTTGAAGCGGTCCAGGGCCTCGCGGTTGGCCGCGCTGCCGAGCAGCCTGGTGAAGGCCTCGTCCTCCCGGGCCCGGGCGGCCCCGATGGCCTCGCGCTCGGTCACGGTCATCAGGCGCTTGATCTCGCACACCGCCCCGGGTGGGAAGGACCCGATCCTGGCCGCCAGGGCCACGGTCTCCTCCAGCACGGTGCCCTCGGGGCAGACCCGGAGCGCCATGCCGAGGTCGACCGCCTCGGCGGCGCTCACCCATTCGGACCCGAGCAGCACCCGGGCCGCCTGTTGGCGGCCCATGCGGAGCGGGAACAGGTAGCTGCTGGCCGCCTCGGGTGGCACCCCGAGCTCGCCGAAGGGGACCCGCAGGCGGGCCCCGGCGTCGACGAGGACGAGGTCGCAGTGGCCGAGGATGGTGAACCCCAGGCCGACGCCGACCCCGTTGACCGCGGCCAACAGCGGCTTGTCGAAGTCGCCCACCGCGTCGAGCAGGCCCCGGAAGCCCTGCTCGACCCCCGCCGGCGCCGTGCCCGCCGCGATCTCGGCCATCTCGGCCAGGTCCTGGCCCGAGGTGAAGGCCGGGGGGCGCCCGGTCAGGACCACCGTGCGGACCCCGTCATCGGCGGACGCCGCCGACAGCGCCTCGGTGGTGGCCCGGTACATGGCGAAGTTGAAGGCGTTTCGGACCTCGGGCCGGTCGAAGGTGACGATCCGGGTGCTCCCGTTGTCGGTGACGTCGATCACTGCGTTCCTCCGTTCCGCCCGCCGGGCGCCGGCACCGGTGGGCGGCCAATGCTTAGCGCAGCGCCGGCGGCCGTTCGTCGGGCTCGGTGTTACGGTGGCCCGCCGTGGCCTGGCAACCCCCGCCCCGAGGGCCCTGGGTCGACAAGTTGGCGGCCCTCGGCCGAGGGCTCGGCGACGGCGGCGCCAGCATCGTCTCGCTCCGACCCGACGAGCTCATCGCCGCCGCCCGGGCCAACACCGGGCTCGCCGACCTCGGGGACGACTGGTTCCGCGAGTCCCTCGGGCGCCTGTGCGACTCGCTCAACGGGGAGGCCGAGCTGCACCTGCCCGGGCGGCTGCGGGCCCGCGGCGAGCTCCAGCTCATCATGGAGAACCGCCTCCGGCTGGTCGATCTGTGGCGCCGGGAGCCCGCCATCGCCGACGAGCAGATCCGCGCCCCGGTCGTCCTGACCGGCCTCGGCCGCTCGGGCACCACCTTGCTCCACGAGCTGTTGGACTGCGACCCCGACAACCGGGCACCGCTGTTGTGGGAGATGCTCCACACCGTCCCTCCCCCGCCGGCGGGCGGCCTGACCGACGAACCGCGGGCCCTCCTCATGGACGAGGAGATCACGATCATGGACGAGATGGTGCCGGCCTTCCCGTCGATGCACGAGCAGCGTGGCTACCTCCCGACCGAGTGCATCTTCATGTTCGCCCACCAGTTCTCGTCGGACATGTTCACCGGCCTGTACAACGTGGCCGACTACACGATCTGGCGGAGCGGTGTCGACCAGTCCCCGATCTACGACTGGCACCGCCGGATGCTCCAGACCCTCCAGTGGGGCGCGCCGACCGGCCGCTTCGTGGTCAAGGCGCCCTCGCATCTCGCCGCCCTCCCGCTGGTCTTCGCCACCTATCCCGACGCCCGGGTCGTTATCACCCACCGGGACCCGCTACGGGTGATCGGCTCGCTGTCGGACCTCATGGCCACCTTGCACTGGATGCACTCGGACCGGGTCGACCACGAGATCCTTGTCCAATTCATGACCATGGGCCTCGAGCTCCAGATGGACGCCGTCACCGCCGAGCGGGACTCGGGGGTGCTGCCCGAGGACCAGATCGCCGACATCGTCTACCGCGACCTGGTGGGCGACCCCGTCGGGACCGTCGAACGCCTCTATGCCGGTTGGGGCCTCGAGGTCACCCCCGGGTTCCGGGCCCGCCTCGAGGCCTACGTCGCCGCCCGCCACGCCAACCGCGCCGGGGGGGGCCACGACTACCGCTTCGAGGACACCGGGCTGGACCTGGCCGAGCACCGGGCCCTCCTCGCCGCCTACCAGGAGCGCTTCGGGGTCGACTCGGAGGTCTGAGGGCCCCGTGGCCGGGGCGACTCAGGGGGCCAGGTCGGCCAGGCGCACCACCTCTGCGCTCGGGTGCGGCGGGTCGTCGGCCAGCACCCAGCGGACCAGCATGTACCCCTCGAGGCGGCCGCCGGTGTCCAGCCAGTTGACCACCCCGGGGTCGCTCGGGGCGATCACCAGGCGCCAGCTCCCGTCGGCCGAGCGCTCGGCCGTCTTGTTGTTGAGGTTGGTGGTCGTGTAGCGGTAGTCGTAGCTCTCCATCCACGGGCTCGCCGTGGTCAGTCCCCAGTAGAGGAACGGTGTGTCCGGCTCGTGGACGGTGACCACCAGGGCCTCGCCCTCGGCCAGCACGAAGCGGCCCCCGTGGTAGGTCATCTCGGCGTTGGAGTGCGAGCGCACCTCGTCGTCCTGGGCCTCGACGTGGGCGGCGCCGGCCACCCCGCCGAAGTGGTTGACGCTGGTCGCGGTGTCGTGCCACATGTTGACGGCCGTGGCCGCAACGAACTGGACGAACAGGCCGACCCACTCGAGCTGGGGCACCAGCTCGTCGGCGGTGAGGACCGGCGGGGCCACATCGCCCACCAGCTCGACGGTGAGCTCGGCCGCCCGCTCGGTGCGCTTGTCGAAGAAGGTCTCGCGCACGGCCAGCTGGGCGGTGCCCGGGACCATCTCGATGACGTTGGCCGGGCGGGGATCGGGGACTGCCCCGGGCGGCACGATCAGGATGTCGACCTCCCCGTCCGGCCCGAGTTCGAACTCGTCGAGGTGGGCCTGGATCAGGGTGCCGGTGCGCCCGTGCACCGCCCCCTTGCCCATCGGGGTGCCGAACGTGAACCCGACGTAGGCGGCCTCCCCCCTGGTCCCGGTGAGCCGGTAGGTCCGGGTCTCGTCGAGCACACTGAACAGGTAGCGGACGTCGGGGTTGTCGACCAGGAGCTTGCGGTCCTCGTCTTGGAGCACGAAGAGCTTGGGGTGCAGCGGGTCGGCGTACTCGACGAACCAGTAGAGGGCGAGGCGGGTCAGCCGCGTCACCCACCGGTAGCCTTCGGCCACGTCGACGTCGCTGCGGGGGACGCCCTCGGCGTCGCGCACGATGTCGAAGGCGGCCCGGAGACCGCCGAGCCAGGCATCGGCGGCGGCTTCGAGGCGTTCGAGCGCGCCGGGATCCGGCGGCTGCTCGGTTGGGGCCGGTTCACCCATGGGCGCTCAGAGTAGGCGTCGGCGAGCAACGGCGCACCGGCCTAGGCTCGACCACGTCGCCGCGCCACCATGTGCCGGCGCGGTTGTGAGCCGCCCAGGGAGGCACGATGCCCAAGACCGCCGTCCGAGCGGGCCAGGTCCCGCACTACACGCCCCAAGAGCGCGCCGAGGCGGGCAAGGCGGCACGCGCCGCCGTCCCGCGCTCGGCCCACGGGGCCTGGCAGCCGTCGGCCCGACGGGACCCGCTGGCCGTCCTGGCCCTCCAGGCCACCACCCGGATGCCCGACCTGGTCCCGATCCGCTACGGCCGGATGGCCGCCTCGCCCTTCGCCTTCTACCGGGGGGCGGCGGCGGTGATGGCGGCCGACCTGGCCGACTGCCCCCGCACCGCCCTCGAGGTCCAGCTCTGCGGGGACGCCCACCTGGTCAACTTCGGGGGCTTCGCCTCCCCCGAGCGCGACATGGTCTTCGACGTCAACGACTTCGACGAGACCCTCCCGGGCCCCTTCGAGTGGGACCTCAAGCGACTCGGGGCCAGCTTCGAGGTGGCGGGCCGGGCCCGGGGCATGACGTCGACGGAGCGGGCCGCGGTCGTCATGGCCGGCTCCCGGGGCTACCGCGAGGCGATGCGGTCCTTTGCCGGGATGCACACCCTGGACATCTGGTACTCCAAGATGGACACCACCGACATCATGAACCGGTGGGGGAAGGAAGCCGGGGCGGCGGTGGTCCGCAATTTCCAGAGGACCGTCGCCAAGGCCAAGTCCAAGGACCGCCTCAAGGCCTCGGCCAAGCTGACCCGGATCGTCGACGGCGAACCGCAGTTCATCAGCGACCCCCCGCTGTTGGTCCCGGCCAACGAGGTGTTCGGCGTCGACCAGGGTCAGCTGTTCGAAGAGACCGTCCACCGGTCGCTGCGCTCGTACCGCCACTCCCTCCAAGGTGACCTCCGCCACCTGCTCGAGCAGTACCGCTTCGTCGAGCTGGCCCGCAAGGTGGTCGGGGTGGGGAGCGTCGGCACCCGTTGCTGGTTGGCGCTCATGGTGGGGCGGGACGACGGCGACCCGTTCTTCCTCCAGGTCAAAGAGGCCGAGGCCTCGGTCCTCGAGCCCTTCGTGCACAAGAGCAACTACCAGAACCACGGCCAGCGGGTCGTCGAGGGCCAGCGGCTCATGCAGGCGGCCAGCGACATCTTCTTAGGGTGGGATCGGACGGCCGGGATCGACGGCTTGGACCACGACTACTACTTCCGCCAGCTGTGGGACTGGAAGGCCTCGGCCGACCCCGACACCATGGAGCCAGCCATGTTCAGGATCTACGCCCAGATGTGCGCGTGGACACTGGCCCGGGCCCACGCCCGGTCCAGCGACGCCATCGCCATCAGCGCCTACCTCGGCACCGGCGACCAGTTCGATCGGGCGCTCAGCAGCTTCGCCGCCGACTATGCCGACCAGAACGACCGGGACCACGACGCGCTGGTCGCGGCCATCGGAAAGGGCACGGTCATCGCCACCACCGGGATCTAACCGGACGCCGACGCCCCGCCGCCGGCCGGGGGGACGACGACGTCCGAAGCCGGACCGTCGGGGGTCGGCGCCTCGGGACCGCTGCCCCCCACCTTGGGGGCCGAGAGCCGGCCCCGGAAGATGTGGTAGTTCCAGGACTGGTAGACGAGGACGATCGGGAAGAAGATCACCGCGACCACCGTCATGACCTTGAGGGCGTAGGACCCGCTGGCCGTGTTGGCGACCGTCAGGTCGTAGGCCTTCGAGGTGGTCGACACCATCACCCTCGGGTAGAGCTCGGTGAAGATCGACCCGACGGTCGAGGCCATGGCCACCGCGGCTGAGATGAAGGCCCAGCCCTCGTTCTCGGTGGTGACCAGCCAGGCCGCCGCCACCACGGCCATGAAGGCCAGCACCTCCAGGGGCTCGGGGATGAAGCCGATGCCCAGGCCCACGTGGGTCCAGGTCAGAAAGCCGAACAGCACGACGAACGAGGCGACGCCGATCGGCCGGGCCGCCCGCACCACCCGGGCGTGCAGCTCGCCGGTCGTCTTGAGGGCCAGGTAGGTCACCCCCATGAGGAGGCACAGCACCAGCAGGGTGACCCCGGTCCACAGCCCGTAGGGGACAAGCAGGCCCCAGAAGGTCCCGGTGTACTGGTGGGCCTTGTCGATGGGGAGCCCGTGCAGCAGGTCCCCGAGCGCCACCCCCACCAACAGCGGGACCAGGGCGCTGCCGATGACGAGCGACCAGCGCCAGGTGGCGCGCCAGCGCGGCTCGTCGATCTTGCGCTGATACTCAAAGGAGACCCCACGGCCCATCAGGGCCACCAGCACCACCACCAGGGCCAGGTAGAAGGTCGAGAACATGGTGGCGTACCACGACGGGAAGGCGGCGAAGATCACCGCCCCGGCCACGATCAACCAGACCTGGTTGCCGTCCCAGAACGGCCCGATGGTGTTGACCAGGACCCGTCGCTCGGTGTCGTCGCGGCCCAAGACGACGTGCAGCATGCCGACGCCGAAGTCGAAGCCCTCCAGGACGAAGAAGCCGATCCAGAAGAGGGCGTCGACGATGAACCAGAGTGTGGCGAGTTTCATGGCGTCCTCCTAGTAGACGAGCGCCGGCAGGCGGGCGTCGTCGTCCTGGTCGGTCTCTTCGTCACCGGCGTCGCCCCCGCCGCCGCCCGAGTCCCCCTCGCCGTGGCCCCCGCCCTCGTCGAGGCTCTTGCGCGAGTAGCGGAGCATGAGGACCAGGTCGGCGACACCCAGGCCGATGTACACGAGCACAAAGGCGATCAGGCTGATCCAGATGTCGACCGACGAGACGTTGGGCGAGACCCCGTTGATCGTCTTCATCAGGCCCTGGACGATCCAGGGCTGGCGGCCGTTCTCGGTCAGCATCCACCCGGCGGTGTTCATGATGAACGGGGTGACCACCACCCAGATGGCGATGCGCAGGAACCACTTGGAGTGCTCCAGTCTTCGCCGGTAGAGCAGCCAGGCCCCCCACAGGGCGAAGAGGAACACGATGCCGGCCAGATAGGCCATGACCCGCATCGACCAGTACTGGATGAACACGTTCGGCACGTAGTTCCCCGGGCCGTACTCCTTCACGTACTGGGCCTGCAGCTGGTTCAGCCCCACGACCTTGCCGTTCCACGAGTTAGTGGCCAGCAAACTTAGGACGTGGGGGACGAGGATGATCTGGCTGGGGGTCTGGTCGTTGTTCCCGCCCCCCACCTGGAACACCGAGAACGAGCACGGCTGGCAGGTGTTCCACTGGGCCTCGGCGGCGGCGATCTTCATGGGCTGGTAGGTCGCCTCTTGCACCCCGAGCTCGCTGCCCACGAAAAGGGTGAGGACGAGCGCCGGGATCAGCACCACCATCGAGGCGGTGGCCGTGCGCCGGAAGGCGTCCACCTCGTTCTTGCGGATCAGGTGCCAGGCCGAGACGGCCAGCATCACCGAGGCCCCGGTGATCAGCGAGGCCAGGATCACGTGCACATAGCCCCAGCCGAACACCGGGTTGGTGAACAGGGCCCAGATGTTGTTGAGCTCGGGCTGGTGGGTGTGGGGGTTCAGCACGTAGCCGACCGGGTGCTGCATCCACGAGTTGGCCGCCATGATGAAGGCTGCCGACAGCATGGTGGCGAAAGCGACCACCCAGATGCAGGCCAGGTGGGCCCGCTTGGAGATTCGGTCCCAACCGAAGATCCAGATCCCGAGGAAGGTCGACTCCAAGAAGAAGGCGGCCAGGCCCTCCATGGCCAGCGGCCCGCCGAAGACATCGCCGACGAAACGCGAGTAGGCCGACCAGTTCATCCCGAACTCGAATTCCTGGACCAGTCCGGTCACGATGCCCACCGCCACGTTGATCAACAGCAGGGTCCCGAAGAACCGGGTCAGCTTGCGGTAGGTGGGGTCCCCCGAGCGGTACCAGAGGGTCTCGAGCAACGCCACGAGGAACGAGAGGCCGATGGTGACCGGGACGAAGAAGAAGTGGTAGATGCTGGTGGTGGCGAACTGCCACCGGGCGAGGTCACCGGACATGGCCGGCCGCCCCTCTTGCTGCCCGGCCCGCCCGGCCGGGCGTCACGTAACTCGACATAGGACGTCCTCCTCGTTGGTTTCGGTCTCCCGTCGCCACAGCCGGGCGTAGCGCTCGCCCGCGGCCAACAGCGCGTCGTGGCTGCCCCGCTCGACCACCCGGCCCGCCTCGAGCACGATGATCTCGTCGAGCGCCTCCAGCCCGGCCAGGCGGTGGGTGATGAGGAGCGTCGAGCGCCCCCTGCTCAAGTCAAGAAGGTCGGCGGTAAGCCGGTCCGCCGCCACCGGGTCCAGGTGCTCGGCCGGCTCGTCGAGGATGAGGACCGGGAAGTCGGCGAGGAGGGCCCGGGCCACCGCCACCCGCTGGCGCTGGCCGCCCGACAACCGGGCACCGGCGTCGCCCACCTCGGTCCCCAGCCCGTCGGGCAGACCGGCCACCCAGCGGGACAGGCCGACCCGTTCCACCACGGCGGCCAGGTCGGCGTCGGTGGCGCCCTTGGCGCCGATGCGCAGGTTCTCGGCCAAGGTGGTGTCGAAGAGGTGGGCGTCTTGGGTCACCGTCCCGATGACCGAGCGCACGGCGTCGCCGTCCATGGAGCAGAGCTCGGTGCCGCCCAGGTTCGCCGAGCCGCGGTAGGCCAAGAAGCGCGCCAGCACCGCGGCCAGGGACGACTTGCCGGCCCCGCTCGGCCCGACCAGGGCCACCCGGCGTCCCGGCCCGAGCACCAGGTCGACGTCGACCAGGGCCGGGGCCTCAGCGCCGGGATAGGTGGCGCCCAGGTGGGCGGTGGCCACGGTGAGCGGGGGGGACGGGACCGGGACCGGGCGATCGGGATCGACCACCGGGTCGTCGGCCTCGAGCACGGCGAAGACCCGGGCGGCCGAGCGGCGCACGTGCTGGAGGGCCTGGGTGGCCCCGGGCAGACCGGTTACCAGCTCGAAGGCGGCCAGGGGCACCAGGGCCACCACGGCCAGGAAGACGCCGGGCATCCGGCCCGAGCGCACGGCCAGGATCCCGACGACCAGGTTCCCCCACATGGCCAGCCCGGTGAGCCCGGTGGTGAGGGCCTGGCCGATGCCCGTGGTGGTGGCCGAGGCCGAGGCCTGGGCGGTGAGCTCGGCGTCGGTCCGCTCGATGGCGCCCAGCTGGGCGCCCATCGCCCCGTAGGCCACCAGGTCGGGGGCGCCGTCGATCAGGTCGAGCACCGAGGAGGCCAGTTGGCCCCGGGCCGCCGCCTGGCTCCCCTCGGCCCGACGGGCCAGGGCGCCGGTGAGCCAGGGCACGGCGGTGGCCGAGAGCACCAGGCAGACCAACAGGATCAGGCCGGCGGCGGGCAGGATCCACCAGATGAAGGCCACCGTCGCCGCCCCGACCACCGCGGCGACGGCGAAGGGCGGGATGACCCGGACGATGAGGTCCTGGAAGGCATCGACGTCTTGGACCAGGCGGGCCAGGAGGTCGCCGCTGCGGAAGGCCGGGAGCCCGGTCGGGGCCAGGGCCTCCAGGCGCACGTAGACCCGGACCCGCAGGTCGGCCAGCACCCGGAAGGCGGCGTCGTGGCCCACCAGCCGCTCGCCGTAGCGAAAGAACCCCCGCGAGAGGCCGAAGAACTGCACGGCGACGATGGCCAGCCCGAGAGAGGACTCGTAGGGGTGCTGCGAGGCGCGCGAGATCAGCCAGGCCGCGGCGGCGATGAGTCCGATGCCGGCGGCCACCGCACCGGCGCCGAGCAGCGAGGCCAGGGCCACCCGGGCCGCCGCCGGCCGGGCCACCCGCAGGGTCGCCACCAAGGGGGCCCGCTCGCCCGTCGCGGTGGACTGGCTCACGTCGCCGCCGCCAGACCCGAGAGGTCCACCACCCGGTCGGCCAGGGCGCGCAGCGACGGCCGGTGGGCGACGATCACCGCGGTGCGCCCTCGGACCAGTCGCCCCACCGCGTCGAGGACGGTCTGTTCGGTCCGCCCGTCGAGGTTGGCCGTGGGCTCGTCGAGCAACAGGACCGGTGCGTCACGCACGAAGGCCCGGGCCAGGGCCACCCGCTGGCGCTCGCCGGCCGACAGCCCCGCCCCGTGCTCGCCGAGCGGCGTCGACAGGCCCTGGGGCAGCCGGTCGACCACGTCGGTGAGCCCGGCGTCGGCCACCGCCCGGTGGACGTCGGCCATGGGCGCGTCGGGCCGGCCGAGGCGGATGTTGTCGGCCACCGTGGCGGCGAACAGGTGCGGGCGCTGGGGGACCCAGGCCAGGTTCGAGCGCCAGGCGTCGGGGTCGAACTCGGCCAGGTCGACGCCGCCGACGGTCACCGACCCCGACTCGACGGGCACCAGGCCGAGGAGCACGCCCAGCAGCGACGACTTGCCGCACCCGCTCGGGCCCACGACGGCCAGCACCTCGCCGGGGCTGACGGTCAGGCTGGCGCCGTCGAGCGCCGGTTCGCTCCGGCCCGGGTAGGCCACCCGGAGCGCCCCCACCGAGATCACCGAGCTCGTGAGGTCGGGCACGTCGCGCCGGACCCCGCGGGGCGGCGCCGGCCGGTCCAAGACGTCGAAGATCTGCTCGGCCGCCTTCATCCCCTCGGCGCTGGCGTGGTAGTTGGTGCCGAGCGCCCGCAGGGGCAGGTAGGCCTCGGGTGCGAGCACCAGGACGAAAAGCGCGGTGCGCAGGCTGAGGTCGCCACCCAAGAGGCGCAGGCCCACGGCCACGGCCACCAGGGCGACCGACACGGTGGCCAGCAGCTCCAAGATGAGCGAGGACAAGAAGGCCACCTTGAGGGTGGACATGGTGGCCCGCCGGTAGCGGTCGGTGATCGCCGCGATGGCGGCGGCCTGGGCCTTGGCCCGGCCGAAGACCTTCAAGGTCGGGAGCCCGGCCACCACGTCGAGGAAGTGCCCGGCCAGGCGCTGGAGGGTCCGGACCTGGCGCTCGGTGCGGGCCCGGGTCGACGCCCCCACCAGGGCCATGAACAGGGGGATCAACGGGACGGTTACCGCGATGATCACCGCCGAGATCCAGTCCAGGCCGGCCACCACGCAGATCACGGTGACCGGCACGATCACGGCCAGGAACACCTGGGGCAGGTAGCGGGCGAAGTAGCCGTCCAGGGCGTCCACGCCCGAGGTGGCCAGGACGGCCAGGTCCCCCTTCTTCTCCCGGTCCAGTCCGGCCGGACCGAGGGCGGCGATGCGCTCGGCCAGCCCGGTGCGCAGGTCAGACTTGGCCCGGGCCGAGGCCCGGTGGGCGGCCCGCTCGGCCCCCCAGGCCAAGAGGGCCCGGCCGACGACCACGGCAGCGAGGAGGGTCACCGGCCAACGGAGCTGGCCCAGCCCGTGGTGCCCGGTGACGGCACCCGAGACGGCGACGGCGAGCAGCCAGGCCTGGGCGACGACCAGGAGGGCGGTCAGGGCGCCGAGGGCCACCGAGAGCACCAGGAACCTCCTGGTGGCCCGGGCGTAGCGCAGCAGCCGGGGGTCGAGCGGGCCACCGCCGGCCGGACCCCTCGTCGCCGTCGGCACCGCCGTCGATCTCGTTGCCATGGCCCTTTCGCTGACCGACCCCACTGCGCCCCCCGGCCATCTTTGAGAACCCCGGGCTTTCCGGCCAGGGCCGAACGTCCCAAACCCGGCGCCGACGGCCGCCCGACCAGCGGCGACGCCGGTCAGGACCCCGCCGGCGCCACCACGGCCGGCGACACGGGGGGTGCCGGCGGACCGGCCGTGCGCTCGGGCAGCAGCAGCACCCCGCCGGCCAGGAAGCACAGTGCCCCGACGAAGGTGCCCAGGTTGGTGAGGGCCAGGCTGCGCAGCGAGCCGTCCGGCTCGACGTAGGCCGCGGCGGCCGAGACGCCGAAAGCCACCGAGCCGGCCAGGTTGAGGGCCGTGATCCACCACGAGATCGAGCGCGGGCGCCAGGCCCAGGCGCCGTGGCAGACCTCGAACCAGGCCAGGCCGCTCGCCACCAGGAAGCAGATCGACCCGAAGACGTCGGGCCGCCACACGTCGTGGTTGAGCGACGCCGGCCCGGCGCTGGTGACGATCGCCTGGAAGGTGCTGCGGTTGAACAAGAGGGTGCCGACGAACTGGACGGCGGCCGCCCACCAGTCGATCCGTCGGGGCTCGGGGGCGAGCAGCCGGCGCCAGCGCCGCTCGGGCGCCCCGCCGAGCAGGGGACTGGCCCTGACCGTCTCTGTGTACTGGCAGAAGGCGGCCGTGGTGAAAAAGAGCGAGCCGACGAAGTAGGTGATGCTGTCGGTGCGGGCTCCGAGCGCCGTGGCGTAGGGAGGGAAGGCGCCCAGGGCGAAGCAGGCCGACCCGAGCGCGAACAGGACCCCGATCCACCACCCCAGGGCCCGGGGCGCCCACCAGGTCGGCTCGGGGCCGGTCGCCCGGGAATGCTTGCGGTGCCGGCGCGAGTCCCACAGCGCCGTCGACCCGTCGGGCCGGCGCAGCTCCTCGAAGGTCACGAAGGGCCCGAAGCCCCGTGACCGGAGCCGGCTCCAGCCCTCGGCCACCTCGACGTAGCCGCTGGGGGCCACGGCCGGCCTACCCGGGCCCGGCGGCGGCGGCGGCCCGGCCGCAGAAGCGCCCGAACATCGTGGCGTCACCGATCGACAGGCCGCTCGCGTACCCGAAGGCGCACACCCCCGACGTGGTGCGGCCGGCGGCGTAGAGCCCCGGCACCGGGTCCCCGGCCAGGTCGAGCACCGCGCCCTCGACCGTCGTCTCGAGACCGCCCAGGGTGAACGGCGCGTAGGGGGCTGCGCTCAGCCGCAGGTCGAAGGCCCCGAGCGGTGGGCGCAGCGGGCGCACCCAGTGGGCGTTCTTGTGGAACACCGGGTCCTCATGGGACTCGGCATGTCGGTTGTAGAGGGCGACGGTCGCCTGGAGGGACCCTGGGGGCAGGCCGATCTCTGTCTCCAGCTCGGCCGCGCTCTCACAGACCCAGCTGGCGGTCAGCCCCATCCAGTTGGGCTCGTAGGACCCCTCGTCGAGGACCAGGTACGCCTCGCCGTCCTGGGCGTAGAGGGTGGCCTGGCCCACCCGGCCCATGTAGGTGTCCTCGTTGATGTACCGCTGGCCGTGGCCGTTGACCAAGATGCCGTGGACGAGCCCGCGCGGCGGGGTGATCGGCAGGGACACCTCGCCGGCGTACATGTTGCGCACGGCTGCCCCCACCGCCTGGGCCATCTCGATGGCCCGCCCGTCGTCCCCCTCGGTGCCCACCTTGTAGTTGCCCCGGGCCAGCGCCGGCGCGTGGCGGCGCAGCATCTCGTCGTTGAACACGAAACCCCCGGCGCTGAGCACGACGCCTCGGCGGGCCCGGACGGCCACGGTCTGCCCGAAGCGCCGGGCGATGACCCCGGTCACCGCCCCGTCGTCGACGACCAGGCGCTCCACCCGGGTGTCGGTCGAGACGTCGGCCCCCGCTGTCCGGGCCGCCTCGGCCAGGTGCTGCATCAACAGCCAGCCGGTGGACCGCTTGGTCTTGGCCAGATGCCCCCGCGGGGCCGGGCGGGCGATGCGGTCGAAGGGGTAGGCGTCCTCGCCCCCCGAGTAGACCAGGCCCTCCTCGCCGGTCGGGGCCATCGAGGTCTCGGCGCAGAAGCTCGGGTCGAACGGCACCCCCCGGGCGACCAGCCAGTCGAAGTGTTCGAGGCTGGACTCGCAGTAGGCGGCGATCTTGGCCTCGTCGGGCGCCGGGCCGCAGGCCGCCATCATGTATTTGAACATCTCGTCGAGCGAGTCCTCGAACCCACAAGCCCTTTGGATGGGGGTGCCGCCACCCAGGTACACGATGCCCTCGGCGAGGGCCGCCGCGCCCCCTGCCCCGCCGGTCCGCTCGAGCACGGTGACCGCCGCCCCGGCCTCGCAGGCCGCGTGGGCCGCGGTGGACCCGGCGGCCCCGAAGCCGACCACCACCACGTCGCACTCGGTCGCCCAGTGGCCCACCTCGCTGGCCGGGCAGGGTTCGATCGACTGGTTCTTCGGATCCGGGGCTGGCGCCATGGCCGGCATTCTGGCCGACCGGGGACGGCGGGCGGCCACTCGGGCGGGCTAGCCTGACGAACATATGTTCGATACCGGGGGTTGGGACGAGGGGCTGGACGACGCCCAGCTCGAGGCGGTGCTCCATGACGAGGGCCCCCTGGTCGTGGTGGCCGGGGCGGGCACCGGCAAGACAAGGACCCTGACGGCCCGGGTGGCCCGCCTGCTCGAGCGGGGCACCCCGCCCGAGCGGATCCTGCTTCTCACCTTCACCCGCCGGGCCGCCGACGACATGTTCGGCCGGGCCGCTGCCCTGGCCGCCGGCCGGGTCGACGCCCGTCGCCTGCGCGGGGGGACCTTCCACGCCGTGGCCCACCAGCTGCTCAGTGCCTCGACCGAGGCGCTCGGCCTGCCGAACGGCTTCTCGGTCCTCGACCCGGCCGACGCGGCCGACCTGATGGACCTGTTGCGCGACGGGGAGCGACTGGCCTCGGCCGAGGTCCGCGTGCCGCGGCCGGCCACCCTGGTCGACATCTACTCGCGCTGCGTCAACACCTGCCGACCGGTGGCCGAGGTCCTCGCCGCCGACTTCCCGTGGTGCCGGCCGCACGCCGACGCCGTCGCCCGGCTCTGCCGGTCCTACGTGGCGGCCAAGCGCCGGCACGGCCAGCTCGACTTCGACGACCTGCTCTTGTACTGGCGGGCCGCCCTGGCCGACCAGCACCTCGGGGCCCAGATGGCCTCGATGTTCGACCACGTGCTGGTGGACGAATATCAGGACGTGAACGCCCTGCAGGTCGACATCGTGCGGTCCTTGTGCCCGGGAGGCCGGGGCCTGACCGTGGTGGGCGACGACGCCCAGGCGGTCTACGGGTTCCGGGGCTCGGACGCGCGGCACCTGAGCGACCTGGCCACCTCCTTGCCCGGGGCCACCGTGATCACCCTGGCGTCCAACTTCCGCTCGCACCAGCCCATCTGCGACCTGGCCAACCGGGCCCGCCCCGATGGTTGTGCGCCGGTGGTGCTCCGGGCTCGTCGCGCCGGCGGCCGGCGCCCGGTGCTGGTGCGCTGCCACGACGCGCCGGACGAGGCCCGTGCTGTCGCCACCAGGATCCTGGCCGACCACGAGCAGGGGCGGCCGCTGCGCCACCAGGCGGTGCTGGTGCGCGCCGCCCACCACAGCGACCTGATCGAGCTCGAACTGTCGGCCCGTCGCATCCCGTACCGCAAGTACGGCGGCCTGCGGTTCCTCGAGGCGGCCCATGTGAAGGACTTCGTCGCCGCCGTGCGGGTGCTCGACAACCCGGCCGACGACATCGCCTGGTTCCGCATCCTGCGCCTGCACGAAGGGGTCGGGCCGGCCCGGGCCAAGGCCATCCTGGCCGCCCTCCACCCGATGGAAGCCTGGGCCACCAGCGCCTGGGCCGACGGTGTCGCCCTCGCCCCGGCCCGCGCCCGGGTGACCCTGACCGCCACCTTGGAGGCCTTGGCCGCCGCCCGGGACCTCGGCGTCGGGGACCGCCCCGGCGCCGTCGTGGCCGCGCTCGGTCCTCTGGTCGAGACCCGTTACCGCGACGCCGCCGCCCGCCTAGTCGACCTCGAGCGGCTGGCCGGCGCCGCGGCGGCGAGCGAGGACCTGGCCGCCTGGCTGGCCGAGGTGACCCTCGACCCGCCGGCGTCGACCGGCGACCTGGCCGGGCCGCCCCACCTCGACGACGACTACGTGGTGATCTCGACGGTGCACTCGGCCAAGGGCCTCGAGTGGCCGGTGGTCCATCTCCCCCACCTCGTCGACGGGGCCTTCCCCTCCGACATGGCCCTCGGGACGCCGGCCGGGCTCGAAGAGGAGCGGCGCCTCTTCTACGTGGCCGCCACCAGGGCCTGTGACCGCCTCTCGTTGTACGTGCCGCTGCGGATGCCCCACCACCGCCGGGCCGCCGACGACCGCCACAGCCTCGCTACGGCCAGCCGCTTCCTGACCGGCGAGGTGCTGGGCACCCTCGACGTCGAAGAGCTGACCCCGGCCCGTCCACCGGCGCCGGCCTCTGTCGGCCGGGCCGTCGTCGGGGTCGACCTGGACGACCTCTGGCGCTGACGGCGGACCAACGGGTTCCCTACACTCCTAGCGCGGTTCCGGACCCGACCGAGGACGGGCGGGCCGGATAAACCACGAGGAGGCCGACCAGATGGCGACCGCGGTCGACGGGATCGTCGCTCGGAGAAGGGGCGGCCCGGTCTCGCTCGAAACGGTGCTCGTCCCCGACCCCGGGCCCGGCGAGGTGGTCGTCGCCGTGCGGGCCTGCGGGGTGTGCCACACCGACTTGCACTACCGGGAGGGGGCCATCAACGACGACTTCCCCTTCCTCCTCGGCCACGAGGCGGCCGGGTTCGTCGACGCGGTGGGCGACGGGGTGACCAACGTGGCCCCCGGCGACTACGTCGTGCTCGCCTGGCGGGCCCCGTGCGGCACGTGCCGGTCGTGCCTCCGGGGCCGCCCCTGGTACTGCTTCGACAGCGCCAACGCCGCCCAGCCGATGACCCTCGAGGACGGGACCACCCTCACCGCGGCCCTCGGCATCGGGGCCTTCGCCCAAAAGACCCTGGTCGCCGCCGGCCAGGCGGTGAAGGTCGACCCGGCGGCCCGGCCCGAGGCGGCCGGCCTCATCGGCTGCGGAGTGATGGCCGGCTTCGGGGCGGCGGTCAACACCGGGGCGGTCTCGAGGGGCGACTCGGTGGCGGTGATCGGCTGTGGCGGGGTGGGTGACGCCGCCATCGCTGGGGCACAGGTCGCCGGGGCCGGCGTGATCATCGCCGTCGACGTGGACCCGACCAAGCTCGAGTGGGCCCGCCGGTTCGGGGCCACCCACACCGTCGACGCCACCGCCGACGACCCGGTGGAGCAGATCCGCGCCCTCACCGGTGGGAACGGCGCCGACGTGGTCATCGAGGCCGTCGGGCGACCCGAGACCTACCGCCAGGCGTTCTTCGCCCGGGACCTGGCCGGCACCCTGGTGCAGGTCGGCGTGCCCGACCCGACCATGACCGTCGAGCTGCCGATGATCGAGCTGTTCGGCCGCGGCGGGGCCCTCAAGTCGTCGTGGTACGGGGACTGCCTGCCCACCCGCGACTTCCCCCTCCTGATCGGGCTGTACCTGTCGGGGCGCCTCGACCTCGACGGGTTCGTCTCCGAGACCATCCCCCTCGACCAGGTCGAAGAGGCCTTCGGGCGCATGGAGCGCGGCGAGGTCCTGCGCTCGGTCGTCGTCTTGTGACCTCGGGGCCCGGTCAGGCCCGCCCGTAGCGGCGGGCGAACAGGGCGAGGCCGGCCGCGCAGACGGCCCGCTCGGACGCAGGCAGGGCGCAGGTGGCCAGCCAGCTTCCCTGTGCGGCCCCGGGGTTGTAGGTCAGCACCCCGTACGCGGTGTACCGGCCGCCCGAGGGGATTCCGTCGCCCCGCACCCCGGGCGGGTCGGTGAACCCGACCACCGTGGCGCCGATCGCCCGCACCGACTCGCGGGCCGGGCGGGTCAGCGGGCAGCGGGCCATGAAGTCGCGGTGGTAGGCGGCGGCGGCGGCGGCGAACAGCGGGCAGGCCTGGCCCAGGGTGCAGCCGAGACACGCCGAGGTCTGGAGCCCGAGGACCGCCTGGCGCAGGGACGGGAACGACGACGGGCCCGAGGGCGGCGCCTGGTTGGGCGGGTAGACCTGCACCCCGCCCGAGCCGTCGGCACCGAACTGGGCGGCGCAGCGCCAGGCCCTGGGCCCGAGGAGGCGCATGCTGCCCTGGTTGTCGACGTAGAGGGCAACCGTGGCGGCCAGGGAGGGGGCGATCCCCACGGTGACCGACGCCGGCTGGGAGACCGGGGCGGGCGCCGGGGTCATGCCGAACGTCGTCGGGCAGACGACCACGGGGACTCGGGACCCGGTCGTGGCCGCCATCGCCGGGCCGCCCGCTGCCGGAACGAGGGCGACCGCCAGGCCCACGGCGACGGCCAGCGCCCCCAGCCCCAAAGGGCCCCCCCTCCGGGTCGTGGTCACGGGCCGATGATTCCACGTCCCGCACCGCTCCGGAGGCACCGGCCGGCCATCCCCGGCGGCGCTAAGCCCGGCCGCTACGGTCTGGCGTCATGACGATGACCGGCGAGCGGACCGGCCCGGGAGCCGGCGACCAGGGCACCCCGAGGTGCGGGCGCTCGCCGCTCGGGACGTTCGCCGAGTGCCCGCACTGCGGCGGGCAGCTGCAGCCTGAGCACGCCCACTTCCGGTGTGTGGGCTGTGGCTGGCGGGATTCGTGCTGTGACTGACTGCCGGCGTTGAGCCCCGGGCGGCCGGTCCGCCGTCAGGCGCCCCCCGGCGGCGTCCGCTCGGCGGCCGACTGTGCCTTCCCCGCCTTCTCGTCGGCGTGGTGCTGGATGGCCGACATGATGGCGTTGCCGGCGGCCCCGATGAACTGTGGGCGGTTCTCCGCCGCCCAGTCCCGGCTGGCGGTGAGGGTTTCGGCCGAGCCCCTGAAGGCCGGGGTCACGTAGCGGGCGAACAGTTCATAAGAGCGGCGGGTGGCCTCGGTGTCGGCCCACTCGTGGCCCATTAGGAGGAACGACCCGAAGCCGCCCGACTGCTCTTCGAGCCGGGCGATCTGGGCGACGGCGTCGTCGGGGGTGCCGATCACGGCGAACCCCGAGGCGTTCAGCGCGTCGACCAGGGTGGCGTGGTTGGTGGCGTCGGGGGCCAGCGGGAGGGCGGCCACCCGCTCGAAGTAGTCGACCCACTCGGCCAGGCCGAAGTCGACGTCGGCGATGGCCTGCTCTTTGGTCTCGGCCAGGTGCATCGGGCCGACCAGGCGCCAGCGGCTGCGGTCGGCCACCGTCTTGAACTCGGCCGCCCGCTCCTCCACCACGCTCCAGTGGTACCCGAGGGCGTCGAACCCGCCCATGGAGGTGGCCCCGATCGACAGCAGACTGCACCCGAAACGCCCAGCCGCCCGGGGGCCCGCCGGCGAGACCTGGGCGGCCACCGCCACCTCCGGGTGGGGTCGTTGGAAGGGACGGAGCTGCAACCGGGCCTGGTTGAGGGTGAACCAGTCGGACTTGTAGTCGACCGGGTCGTTGCTGCGAAGGAGGAGCAGGATCGCCTCAAGGCCCTCTTCCATCATGTCGCGCTGGCGGCCGACGTCGATCCCCATCATGAAGGCATCCGAAGGGAGGGCGCCGGGACCCACCCCGATCATGATCCGACCCCGGGTCAGATGGTCGAGCAGGACCATGCGGTCGGCCAGGATCAGCGGCTGGTGGTAGGGCAGTGACGACACGCCGGTGCCCAGCCTGAGATGCCGGGTCCGCTCGGCGGCGACGGCGATGAACACCTCGGGCGACCCGATGATCTCGTAGCCGGCGGAGTGGTGCTCCCCGATCCACGCCTCGTCGAAGCCGAGACGGTCCAGGTGCACGATGAGATCCAGATCGCGCTCGAGGGCGAGGGTGGGGTCCTGGCCCACGGGATGGAATGGCGCCAGGAAGATGCCGAAGCGCTTGTGGTTCGCGGTGCCCGGCGTCATGTGGTGCCCCTTTCAGTGCCCGCCGTCCGACGCTCGCCTGGGCCGGCGGGGCTACGGCTTGACCAGGATCTTCCCATGGCGCTCGGGCGACCGCAGGGCGGCAAAGGCGTCCGTCACCGCATCGAGGGCCACCACGTCGGTGACCAGGCCGTCAACCTTCAAGGACCCGTCGGTCAGCCGGTCGAGCGTCAGCGCGAACTCGCCCGGCGAGTAGCCGAAGGCGAAGCGCAGCTCGATCTCCTTGGTCACGGCGATGAAGGGTTCGAGGTGGTCGGTCTGCATGCAGACTCCGACCACGACGATCCGGCTACGGGCCGGTGCGTCGTCGATGAGCGACTGGAGCATGCCCGGAACCCCGACCGCCTCGAAGATGACGGCGCTGCGGACCGGGCCCCCCAGCATCTCGGTCGCCGCACGATCGAGTGGGCTCCGGGCCACGCCGAACGACGACCAGCGGTCGTGGGGGGAGTGCTGGGCCGGGTCGATCACCTCGTCGGCACCGAAGCGCTCGGCCAGCTCACGCCGGGCGGCCGAGAAGTCGGCCGCCAGCACCGGGCCGTGCCCCCGGGCCTTCAGGGCGGCGATCACCGCCAGGCCGACCGGGCCGCACCCCACCACCAGGCAGACGTCCTCGGGCGCCAAGTCGGCCAGGCCGACCGCGTGCTCGCCGACGGCCATCGGCTCGGTCAGCGTCGCCCGCTCGGTCTCGAGGCCCTCGGCGACCGGCACTACCAGGGACTCCTGGAGGACCATGTACTCCCCCAGACCGCCGGGAAAGCGGGGCGAGTACCCGATCGCCTCCACCCCCGCGGGACCGAAGACGAGCGGCACCGAGCACACCCGGGTCCCGACGGAAAGGTTCCGCTGGGTGTCGGGTCCGAAGTCGACGATCTCGGCACAAAACTCGTGGCCGAAGACCGTGTCCTGTCCCGGTTCCATCGCCAGCAAGCCATCGACCCTCCGGGTCAACTCGGCGAAGTGGGTGAGGTCAGTCAGGGCGTGCAGGTCGGACCCGCAGATGCCGTTGAGCAGCGTCCGGACCAGGACGTGACCCGGACCGGGCACCGGGTCGGGGACCTCTTCCAGCTCGAGTCGGTCGTTTCGGGCCACCGCCGCTCGCATGATCCAGTCTTAGCCCACCCAGAGCATACGGAGTCGGTAGGGTGGCGAGTCAGGCATTGCCTGCGGTCGGGCTGGCCTGCGGTGGGGCCTGCGGTGGGGCCTGCGGTGGGGCCTGCGGTGGGGCTGTGTGGTGGGGCCTGCGGTGGGGCTGTGTGGTGGGGCGGGCAGGGATCGAACCTGCGACCGAGGGATTATGAGTCCCCTGCTCTGACCACTGAGCTACCGCCCCTGAACTGGTTTTCTTGCCTCTCTTCACCGGGAAGGCCCCGTGCAAGGTAGCAAGACCGGGGCCGGCCCGGTCCGTGGCCGTCGCGCCTACGCCGGGCCGATGGTACGCCGATCCACAGTCAGACCTCGTGCGACTCGAGAGCGACGGACAAGTCCTGGCGCATTGGTCGTCAACCCTCGAAGCGCGACCGGCGACCGGAGTGGGGATGTTCAGTGATCTCGTGCCCGAACTGCAGAGAGATTCTCATGCAACTGGCCACGAGGGTCGGAATGGCCGCGGCGCGGCAGGATCTTCACAGATTCGATCCCAGATGGGTGACCAGCGCCGCTACTCCGGGCGTTCGGGGAACAGCGGCCACCGCTTCGGGGCCCGTTCGGTGCTTCAAGTCCGTCTCGTGGTGGCCACCCGTCTTGGCGGCACGATCAGCACTCTCTCAGGGGGTCCGGACCCACATCCGCGCTGGAGGACCAGCGCCTTGCCAAGAGCTCCCCACTCGTAGGCGACATTGAACAGCCAACCTGCAACCCCGCGGGGGCTGACGGCGCTGAACAGGACGGCTCCGTGGTAGCAACGCTCAAAGCGGATCCGGGCTCGAGTGGTTTGGGTCACGATGGTCACCACCAACAGTCGGTGCCAATGATGTTCGGCGGCGATTCGGGCCACGTCCACGGCTTCGCCCTGCGTGGTGGCCGGATCCGGGTCAAAGCAGATCACCTCGACTCGCGCCGGACCTCGGGGACATGGCGTCCACAGAGGATCCGACCGCACCAGAACCGGCGCATAGCCGTCTCGGGCCAGCCCCAATCCCCTCTGCCATCGACTCGACCATGGGGACCCGCTCAGAACCACGATGGCATTAACTCGTTGTGGGGCATTGGTTGCCGGCCAGACGAAGAGGACAGCGGTGAGTACCAGGAACGCCACGACCAGCACGGTTGCCGTCGCCATCAGGGCGCGGGAACGACGAGTCCAGTGGAAACGTGCCATATTTTCGAAACGCTAGTGATGTCACCTAGCGGTCAGCGAGCTGGCACGGTGCAGCTGCGTGACAAGCCATAGGTTGGGGAGCACTCGGTGGGGGCCGCTCGTACGCCACGGTGGCCCCGCCAATATTGTAGTGAGCGACGGCGCTGCCCCACGACACAGGGCCCACCCTGCGAGCGTCTGCGCTGGCTGACGGTCTTTCGTTTCGTGCCCAGTGATCCCGTGACCGATTGTCAGGTCGAAGACCGTAGGATTGGCCCATGCCAGGAATTGGTGAGCATCCGAATCCCGAAGACCGGATCAGCGAGCTGAAAACGTCAATTGGCAAGTACATCAGCGGTGCCGAGGAGCCGACCGGAGAAGCACTCGCCGAGTTGGCGAGAGCGGTCCACGAACTGGCCGACCATGTCGTGGACTTGCACAAACGGTTCGAGAGAGTCGAGGCGTCACTTCCCGAGTGGACGACGCAGGGTTGGATCCCATCTCCGGGAAATAGCGCTGAGGACCGCTGACAGCACTAGCTCTGCGGAGCTCCACTGCAGACCCGTCTCTCTCGCAACCTCGTAGAGGCGGGACTCATCCTCGATGACGCCCTATGGCGGAACGGAGGTCGGGTGTCGCCCGAGTTCCGGCAGTTCTCTAGGGCGCTGACGGGAGACACACCCTTACCCGGTCGGCACCGCCCCCACGACGTTGGTGACGTGGACGCCCACCCCGGGCAATGAGCCCTGGGAGGTGGCGTCGCCGAAGGCGAAGACTCCGCCGTCAGAACCGATGAGCCAGTAGCCCCCGCCGTCGGGGGTGGGCACGATCGAGACGATGTTCGACACCGTGACCCCGAGACCGGGCAGCGAGCCGTGGGAGGTGGCGTCGCCGAAGGCGTAGACCGCGCCGTTGGCCCCCACCACGTAGTAGCCCTGGCCGTCGGGGGTGGCCGCGATGCCGGTGATGTCGTTGACCGAGACCCCGATCCCGGGGAGCGAGCCCAGGAACGGGGCGTTCCCGAAGGTGAAGACCCCGCCGTCCTTTCCGACCAGGAAGTAGCCCCCACCTCCCGGGGTGGCCACGATGCCCACGATATTTGAGACGTGGACGTTCTGGGCCGGTAAGGAGCCGTAGAAGCCGCTCGACTGGCCGACCGGGAAGACGAAGACCCCGCCGTCGGAACCCACCAGGTCATAGCCCTGGTAGTTGTTGGTGGGCACGATGCCCACCACGTCCGAGACCTTCACGTTCAAGCCCGGGAGCGATCCGAAGAAGCCCGAGGACTGGCCGACCGGGAAGACGAAGACCCCGCCGTCGGAACCCACCAGGTTGTAGCCGGTGAAGTTGTTGGTGGGCACGATGCCCACGATGTTGTTGACCTTCACGCCCAGACCTGGGAGTGAGCCGAAGAAGCCACTGGCCTGGCCGACGGGGAAGACGAAGACCCCGCCGTCAGAACCGGCCAGGTCGTAACCGGCGGTCTGGATGGTGACGCTCTGGGTGGTCGTCGCTGACGGGCCCCCGTTGTTGGAGACCGTCTGGCCGGTGAAGACCTGGGCCGTCGAGGTCCCCTGGGTGTTGGTCACGGTCAGGGTCACCTGGTAGGTGTCCGAGGCGGCGTAGGTGTGGGTGGTGGTGGCCGAGGTGGTGGTGGCCGTCGTCCCGTCCCCGAAGTTCCAGGCGTAGCTGGCGATCGAGCCGACCGGGGAGCTCGAGGCCGAGGCGTTCAAGGTGGTGGCGCCACCGGCGGGCCCCGGGGTCACGGTGAAGGCGGCCGTGGGCGCCTGGTCGGGGGTGATGGCGATGCCGTAGGGGGTACTCATCGATCCCCCGGTGATAGCGGATCCCACCGTCTTGGTGGCCAGGTTGATGGGGCTCACAGACGCAGAGGAGTAGTTAGCGACGTAGGCGGTGGTTCCGTCGGGAGTAATGGCAATGCCCCACGGGCTCGAAAGGCTTGTGCCTGTGATGGGCGTTTTCGTGGAGTCCGTGGCTACGTCGATCGGAGTCACAGAGTCGCCCCCCGAATTCGTGACGTAGGCGGTCTGTCCGTTCGGGGTTATCGCAATGCCAACGGGGTCGTTCAAACCCCCTCCGGTGATCGGAGTGCCTGCGGTGTTCGCGGCCACGTTGATCGGGATCACCGCCGGCCCGATCCCGTTCTGCTGATTGATGACGTAGACGGTCTGTCCGTTCGGGGTGACGGCAATGCCAGTCGGATTTGTCAACCCCGAGAGGGTGATCGGCGTCTCTGCGGTATCGGTTGCCAGATTGATGGGGATCACGAAGCCGCCAGCAGTTGCGACGTAGGCGCTCTTCCCATTGGGCGTAATGGCAACGTCAAGGGCCTGATGAGTCAGGGTGATAAACGGTCCTGGGTTGTTGGTCGCCACGTTGATGGTGGCCACACCAGCTCCGTCGGCGACATACGCCGTCTGTCCGTCCGGGGCGATGGCGATGTCAAATGGAAACACGCCCGAAGTGGTGATCACCGGTCCGGCGGTCTCAGTGGCCAGGTTGACCGGGGTCACAGTTCCCGGATTGGTGTTGGCGTTGGCAACGTAGGCGGTCTGCCCGTTCGGTGTGATGGCAATGGCTAAGGGCGCAGCTATGCCACCACCGGTGATCGCCGATCCGGCAACGTTGGTAGCGGTCGGGATGGGGGTCACGCCTGTCCCGGAGCCGTTGCCGTAGTTCGCCACGTAGGCAGTGGGCGCGAGCACTGCCGCCCCGGCCAAAGAGTGGCCCAAGAGGACAATCGTGGATGTGACTGGGATCATCACGCCGACGACACCCAAGAGGGCGGCGGCACTGCGGGGCACTCTCTTGAACCCGTCCATGACGACCTCCATTCGCAGGCCGTGCCCAGGTGCCCACGGCTACGGACAAGCTAGTGGGTCAACCATTCGATTGCGCATGGCGATTGTCGTAGCGGCTCTCCACTCCTCCCGCCGTCCTCAATGGGCAAGCCCTGTCACAGATCCGGCACCACAACTTTGAGACTCGATCCGAGTGGCGGTTGGCGGTGCGCTTGACCCGGCTGCCCGAGTCGGCGGCTGAGTCCGAGCAGATCGCCGAGCTCCGTCGAGGCATGCCTTTCGGAGCAGGAGACAGGACATGCCCTTCCCCCCGCCGCCTACGAGGCTTCGCGACGGCTTGTACGGGTCGTACGATCGTCGGAATGCTCAGTTGGAAAGGACGACGGTATGAACGAGCCCGGTTTGACAGCGCTGGATAACGAGGGCGCTCACCACCTACTTCTCGGGTCGGGCTTCCGGCCCGGAGACGACCGGAGCCGGGTCGAGGCATACCAGCGACGATGGCAGGTCCCGCTTGACCTGCTGGCCCTCGTCACGCTCTGGTTCATCGTGGTGCCGCCCGGCGTCATCACGACAAACCACAAGATCTATGTGCTACTTCTGGTTCTCCGAGTTGCGCTCTCCGTGATCTACGCCGTCGACATAATGATCAGGAGCATCCTCGCCCCTCACCACGTCTATTACCTTCGGCACAACCTCTTGTCAGTGGCTACGGTCTTCCTACCGTTCCTCCGAGTTTCCTTCAGCCTCAGGCTGTTGCGGTCGATCTTCCAACGAGGAAGTCTCGGCAGGTTCGTTCTCGCGGCAGGCCTGATGTTCCTGAACCTCACCGCCGTCGTGTACTTCTACGAGCGCCGCGCGCCTCATGGGAACATCAGAACTGTCGGCAATGCGCTGTGGTGGGCGGTGGTCACCCTCACCACCGTCGGCTACGGCGACTACACCCCGGTCACCTGGCAGGGTCGTTTGGCGGCGGCGCTACTGATGTTTGTCGGATTCGGAGTCCTGGCCACGATCACTGCACAGATCTCCTCAGCCTTCATCGACCAAGCCGCCCGGGCACGGGCCAAACAGCAGGGAGCAGTAGGTCCGGCGGGGAATGGTGACAGTGAGCAGCTGAACGCCATCGCCGCCCAGCTGGCCCGCTTGGAGGAGCGGCTCGGTAGCTCCCCGCCGTCATGACCCGGCGACAGGCGTCGTGCCGGGAGGCCCAACCGAGAAGACCAGCCTCCGAATGGAGACCAGGGTGAGATACCCCTCTCCCGCTGATCCATCTGGTGGCGGCGCCCTCGGCGCCGTCCATGCCCCGTTGCGCGTCCGTTGCCAGTCCTTGCCACGCCCGAATAACATGGGTTTGTTCGCGCCAATTGGTACGAGGGGAGAAGGGCGATATGGCGCAGACCGAATTGCTCTCCGGCACCACACCTCCCGTCGTCGGCTGTCTGGCGCTGCCACAGGGTGCTTCACGCAACGCAGCTGCGTCCACCACGAGAGTTCACGGCGGGGGGCGAGCTCCGTGCTCTTTCGAGCAAGACTTGCCCCGGCACCCAGGGCGAGAGGGCCGATGAGCGAGACCGTCTATTCACAGGATGCTCTCGAGGCCAACCGGCGCGGGGCATTGAGCGCCGGCCAACTGGCCCAGCTCCAGGGGCAGGTGGCCTGGAAGCACAGGGGCCTCATGGGACACATCGGGCGGCGGATCGACCCCTGGGCGAACGATGTGCAGGCTGGCCGAGTCGAAGTGATCGAGGGGGCGGCGACGAAGCGGGAGAGGCGCCCGACGGCATACATCGACACCGAGAACAATTTACTCACCTATGAGATCTGCGTGGCGAGCCAGCAAATCGGCAACCAGGTCTTCGACTCCTCCCAGGAGATCTACGAGGCGGCACCCGGGATGGGGATGCTGCGACTCTTCTATCTGCCGCACAGCCGTTGGGTGGTGAATTTCGAACGCCTGCCCGACGTCGTCCTCACCGATACGTCGATGCAAGGGACCTTCCAGACGCTCCGCGACTGGGCAACGGCGGCCCTGACGCACGACCAGGTCGGCTCGGCCGAGGCCAGAGCACGCCTTGCTGCCATCGGCGGTGACGTGTCTCGATACCTGCCTGATCAGGTTCCTGCCACCTTCGTGCCCTCCGACCCAGGAACTCTCGCGGGAAGGATCGTCGGCGAGTGGACGAGCCCAATGCTGAGCGTCACCTTCGAGCCGGAGGGGAGACTGACCGCGCAAGTAAGTGGCGAGAAGCCACGCGCCGGGGCATGGTCCATGGACGCTGACGGCCGGCTTCACTCCGACGTGATGGGGGCTCCCATCACAGCCGATGCCTCGATCGTCGATGACGAATTGACCCTCGTCATCAACGGCCAAGCGCTGACGATGAAACGAGAAGCGGCTGGCTAGCAGGCATGCCGTGAGCGGTGGGCGGATTGCCCCGCACTCGGCCCCGCCGACGTTGACCCTTGAGACCAACGCCCGAGTCGGCATCTTCACCCGGATTAGATCGCAGGGCCGTGCACCTCCAGGTTCGACAGACGCGATAGGGGACCCTCGTCGGCGAACCCATCAGTCCTGCGGGGAGGACGGCGCTCTTCGCCAGCCCCCTTACTGCGCCAACCGGGATGCGACCTCAGCGGGAGAGGGCATCGCCTCGATTTCATCCGCAAGGAGCTCCGCACGCTGACGGTAGCTGGCGTCGTCGAGCACTGAACGAAGAGCGGACCGCACGGCGGCGTCAGTCACCTCATCCGGCATCACCTTCTGGGCGGAGCCCGCGCTGGCGAGAAGGCCCGCATTGATGAAATTGTCCGCGCTCTGGGGCAGAGCCACCGAAGGGAGCCCATGTGCCAGAACGCCGAACATGGTCCCGGCTCCCGCGTGGTGGACCACTGCGGTGCAGTGGGGAAGCACCAGAGCCTGGTCGACGAACCGTTCCACGTGTGCGTTCTCGGGCGTCGGGCCCAGAGCCGATGGGTCGTTGTCACGCCCAACGGTGGCAATCACGTTGACCGGCTCGTCCGCCAGCGCTCGAAGAACGAGGCGGAAGATGTCGAGGGCGTTGTTCGAGAAGGTTCCAAGTGTCAGGTAGATCAGCGGACGGTCCGGGTTCGCGAACGACACCGGCAATGCCGCTGGTTTGGGCAATGGCAGTGGCGAGGGCCGCAGGGCTTGGTACTCGTGGCCTCCGGGTCCACGGTCCAGCGAGGGTGGACAGACCGCCAGTATGGTGCCCGAGTAGATCCCCGCCGAGGGCGGGACATCGAGGCCGAACTCTCGCCAGATGGGAGAGACGGCATCCGTGACGAGGTCCATCACCGCCGGGTCCTGGCACGGGCCGATACCATGGAGCACCGCACGGGTCCCCGCCGCCGTAGCAGCCAGCGGGGCTGCCAAGGAGTAAGGCTCGAAGACGAGCAGTTTCGGTTCGATCTCCGTGCAAAGCGCGAGCAGGTCGTCAACCACGAGCGCCATCCCGACCTCGCCGAACAGCCGCGGAACAAAGTAGCCCTCGACGCGTGACGGGGCGAGCCCGTCGCCAGGAATTCCCCGCGTCCGCGCCCTCAGGGCAGAGAACCAAGCCTCGTACACCGGCCCGACAGAGCGGAATCGAAGTCCGCGGCTTGTTACCACGCCCTCGGCATCGGGCCCACTGGCGACGATGACCTCGTCGCCGTTGGCGCTGAAAGCCTCGGCCAAGGGCAACAGGGGCGTGATGTGACCCGCCTGGGGCACGCAACTGACGATGACCTTCACGAAGTCCTCCGAGAGCAGATCGTTCCGGCGACGAGGTTAGCCTTGGCACGTCTGACCGGTGCCGTGGTCAGTCGTCAACGACGAGTGTCGCTTGTCGAGGCCACTAACCACCCCCGAGGCGCCCGGTGGGGGGCCAGTCCTGGTGGATGTGGGCAGGGCCAGCACGTGCGGGCAGAACCGCCCCGTGGAGGGTCAGCGAGGACGAAATCGCAACCACTGTGCGCGCAGCGTCGCCCGCTGTTTCTCGTCGAACACCAGTTCCGCATTGACGATTATCTCGGACTCGGAAATCTGCTCCGGTTCGGCACGCAAGGTCAAGACCGGGCCCAATGGCGTGGGCCTGAGGAACTTGACCTCGAGGCCGGCCGTGATAAACGGAGCAGGTGCCCCGTTCTCTGCCTTCCAACCGCGCTGATCGGCCTCCCACAGGACAACGGCGGCCGTGTGGCAGTCGAGCACCGTCGTAATGATCCCACCGTTGAGGAAGCCGAACCCATTGTCGTGTTCGGTACGCGGTGTGAAGGACGCCACGGTACGGTCACCGTCCCGGTAACTCCGGAGATGCAATCCGTCAGGGTTGGCGTGTCCACACCCAAAGCAGGTGAGGTCGGGATAAAGGGACTCCTGGATGCTCAGATGGGAGCCGGATGGCGAGCTTTCCTCCTCTTCCATGGCTCGATTTTATGAGGCAAGCAGGCTCATGGCCCAGGCCTGACTGGAGGCGACCCTTTCCCAGCGGGACTGGCCAGCGGATCGGTATCTCCCAGCCAGGCTGGCGGTCATAGAGCGGTCGCACAACGTCACGATATGTACTCGACCAGGACGTTCACACGCTCGGCCGCTCGCTCGAGCTCACCGTTGTCCAGGGGCACAAGAGGGTCAACCTGATCGGGCCGCCGTCGAAACACAAAGTGCATAGAACCTCCAACCGGAAACGGCTGGCGAAATCCGCCTGATCAACTTGGAGGGCCCGCTAGGTCTCCCTTGTGCCAAATCCACGGGACCACTTCGACAGCGTCTCCTGGTCGACGGTTGGATTTAGCCCTTGATCCCCACCTCGGGCGCCCTTAGTCTCTCTAAAGCAAGGGGGACTGGAGATGCGGCACCGCCGTCGGAGTGAGCGGGCATTGCGGAGGGACCTGGACCGTCTGGCACGGTCCAGGGTGGAGGCGCCGGCTGCCCCAGATCGGGTGATCGTGCCCTTCTCCCTCGATACCCACGTTCCCGAGCCAATGCCAGTGGCGGCGTTACCGCCCATGGAATACGGGTCCGATCGGGTGGGTGCTGGTGTGCACATCGTCGAGAGTGCTGAGGTCAAGAGTATTCCGAAAGACGACGGGCTTCGTAGCTGACCGCGAAAGCGGGATCGTCGAGCCCGTCTGATCCGCACTGATCCGCTCCGGGCGAAGTGGAACCCTTCTGCCCGGATGGCACCGGCACTTCTGGAACCTGACGCTCTTTACCGCTTGCCGACGGACCTGCCGGTACGAATGCCGAAGAATTGGGGAGGGCCTCCTCTTGCTCGATCAGAGGGCCGGACAGTGTTCCGACAGAGAAGGTGACGAGGGCACCGACCACGGCGTTCTGCGATCAGCCGTGCCGAAATTTACGTGACGATTCAACTACCGAACGTCCCCGATTTAGTGGCTCCTTGGCCTGCTCAATCACTTGACACTCTGCACCATCTTGAGAAGACTCGCCTCGCCAAGACGATGATCATGAATGAAGGAATGATCGGAGGGGCCATGCGGATTGCAGATGCGAATCGGCGGGTGTCCACAACCTTGCTCTTTGGCTTATCAGTCCTCTTCCCTGTTGTCGGCTCGGTCGTTGTAGATGCTCACACGCCGGCCGGCGCGTCCACGATTCAGCCGACCGCCTATGTGACGAACAACGATGGCAACTCGGTGACCCCTATCGAACTTGCCACGAACACCGCGGGAACAGCAATAAGCCTGGGGGGCAACGCTCCGAGCAAGATCGCCATCACGCCGGATGGACAAACTGCTTACACCATTACGAACAACAACTCGGTAACCCCGATCAACCTTGCCACTGGCGCCGCGGGTACCACCATTACCGGCGGGATGGATTTCGCCGTGGCCATTGCCATCACCCCGAACGGACAGACAGCCTATGTAGCCAACTTTCTCGGCAATTCGGTGACACCGATCAACCTCGTCACGAACACCGCTGGAACGCCGATCACCGGTGGGGCCATGAATGGCCCGTACGGCATTGCGGTTGCACCGAACGGACAGACCGCGTACGTCAGCAACGCGCATGGTGACTCGGTGACCCCTATCAACCTCGCCACCAACACTGCCGGAACGCCCATCACCGGGGGGGGAATGGACAGTCCACAGGGCATTGCCGTCACCCCCAACGGACAGACCGCATACGTCGTCAACTTCGACGGGAACTCCGTGACACCCATTAACCTCGCGACAAACACAGCTGAGACGGCAATCGCAGGGGGCGGTTTCGAAACGCCGCAGTACATCGCCATCACCCCGAATGGTCAGACCGCCTATGTCTCGAACGAGGTGGGCGAGGAAGTCACGCCGATCGACCTCGCCACCAACACCCCGGGCACACCGATCACCAGCGGCGGAATCGGCCTGCCCTTCCCGGCGGGGATCGCGATCAGCCCCGATGGGCAGACGGCCTACGTCGCCACTCCAGGCGCCACCTCGGTCACGCCGATCGACCTCGCCACCAACGCCGTGAAAGCGCCGATCACCGGCGGAGGGTTGAACGGTCCCGACGGCATCGCCATCACCCCCGACCAGGCCCCGACGGCCGCCTTCAGCTTCACGGCGGGGACCCCGGGCAACCCCACCACCTTCAACGCCTCGGCCTCGTCCTCGCCGATCGGGACCATCGCCTCCTACGCCTGGAACTTCGGTGACGGGACGACGGCGACGACCACCTCGGCCACCACCACCCACACCTACGCCGCCTCGGGCACCTACCAGGTGACCCTGACCGTGACCAACACCCAGGGGACCTCGACAGCCCAGACCTTCACCGGCCAGACGGTCTCCAATAACGGCGGCCCCTCGGCCACCACCACCCAGGCGGTCTCGACCGCCGGTTACGACCTGGCCGGATCGGACGGCGGGGTCTTCGTCTTCCCGGTGGGCCAGGCCAGTGGCTTCTTCGGCTCACTCCCAGGTCTGGGCGTGAAGGTGTCCAACATCGTGGGCATCGTGCCCACCAACAACTTCACCGGCTACAACCTGGTGGGTTCCGACGGTGGGGTGTTCGTCTTCCCCGTCGGCCAGTCCTCAGGGCTTCTTCGGGTCCCTGCCCGGCCTCAAGGTCAGCGTCTCTGACGTGGTGGGCATCGTGCCCACCAACAACTACACCGGCTATGACCTGGTGGGTTCTGACGGCGGGGTCTTCGTCTTCCCGGTCGGCCAGTCCGCCGGCTTCTACGGCTCCTTACCGGCCCAGAACGTCCACGTCTCAGACATCGTGGGCATCGTGGCTACCCCGGGAGGTGGGGGCTACTTCCTGGTCGGCAAGGACGGCGGGGTCTTCACCTTCGGCAACGCCCCGTTCCTGGGCTCACTGCCCGGGATCGGGGTCACCGTCAACGACATCACCGGGATCGCGGCCACCCCCGACGGCCAGGGCTACTACGTGGTCGGGGCCAACGGCGCGGTCTACGCCTTCGGTGACGCCACCTCCCACGGCTCGCTGCCCGGTCTCGGGGTCACGGTGTCGAACATCGTCTCGATCGTCCCCACCCCCGACGGCGGGGGCTACTGGCTCATCGGTTCTGACGGCGGGGTCTTCGCCTTCGGTGACGCCACCTCCCAGGGCTCGCTGCCCGGGGTGGGCGTCCAGGTCACCAACGTGGTCGGGGCGGTGCCGACCGGCTGAGTCGACGGGCGCCACACGGCAGAAGTTGGCGCCGGATCGGTGTGCCGCTGACGCCGGTTGGCCCCCTGTGCTGCACGATTCCCGCCGGCTCTTCGCAACCTCTTTCGCCCCGTTGGCGTGCTGCCGTCCATCGATATTGCTGGATTCGTCCGCCTGCCTCGCCATCTTCCGGGGTGTTTCGGTCTTCGTGAGACGAAGATCGCCGGATGCCAGTCCCCAGGTGGCCTCACGTCCCGAGCATTCCGCTCGGGACGATCGCGTGGCCGGTGCTCCCACCGTGGTTCGTCGGCGTCCCGCAACTTGGCAACGAATGGAGTGGGAGCTGTTCCGAAGAGGGGACACCCGTCTTCGACGTGGGCCCGGGGATCTGCCCGTCCGCGCCGGACCACGAGACCGGCCGGCCGAGGATCCTCGCCCGATGAGGCGTGGTCGGTCGGCACGTTCGAGCGGGCTCCGGTCAACCGTCGCCGCTCCTCCGCCTCTGGCGAGGCACGAGACCCCGACGTGTTGGGACCCCACCGGCGTTGGAGCCGGCGTGGACGAGCCGGGCAGGTCCCCTCAGGGACTGGCGATGCCGACGATCGAGCCGTTCAGGACGTAACCGCCCAATGACCCGCCCGAAGGCCCGTCGCCGTAGGCGACCACGTCACCGAGGTCGGTGACCAGCGAGTAACCGGCCCCGTCGGCGGCGCCCTCGATGGCGACGACCGGGGCGCTCAGGTGCCCCGCCCCCGAGCCGTAGAAGGCGGCGTCGCCGAAACTGAAGATGCCGCCGTCGGAGGCCACCAGCCAGTAGCCGGCCCCGTCGGGGGTGGCCGCCATGCCGACGATCGGATCGTTCAGGGTCAGCGACCCGGTGGAGCCGTAGAAGGCGGCGTCACCGAAGGCGAAGATGCCGCCGTCGGAGGCCACCAGCCAGTAGCCGGCCCCGTCGGGGGTGGCCGCCATCCCGACGATCGGCTTGTTGAGGGTCATGGCCCCGGTCGAGCCGTAGAAGGCGGCGTCACCGAAGGCGAAGATGCCGCCGTCGGAGGCCACCAGCCAGTAGCCGGCCCCGTCGGGGGTGGCCGCCATGCCGACGATCGGCTTGTTGAGGGTCATGGCCCCGGTCGAGCCGTAGAAGGCGGCGTCGCCGAAGGCGAAGATGCCGCCGTCGGAGGCCACCAGCCAGTAGCCGCCCCCGTCGGGTGTGGCCGCGGTACCTACCACGGGCTTGTTGAGCAGTCCCGACTGCATCGAGCCGAACGAGGGAGTGGAGCCGACCGGGTAGACCCCGCCGGCACTCCCGGCCAGCCAGGCGTGGTCGCTCGTCACCGTCAGGACCAGCGGCGAAGCGGACGTCCCGGCGGCGTTCTTCGCCGTCACGGTCACGGTGACCGGACTCGTGGTCCGATGGCTCGGGGTCCCCGAGATCGTCGCCGTGCCGTTCCCGTTGTCGCTGAAGGCGAGCCCGGCGGGCAGCTGACCTGTCAGCGACAGGGCCGGCGCCGGGTAGCCCGACGCGGTCACGGTGAAGGACCCGGACTGGCCCAGGGTGAAGCCGGTCCGACCCGGGCTGGTGACCACAGGGGCCTGGTCGACGGTCAGGTTGAAGTGCTGGGTCGCCACCGGGACCGTTGCGTTGGCCGCCTGGATGGCGAATTGCACGATGCCCCCGGTCCCCGGGGCCGGTGTGCCGGCCAGGGTCGCCGTGCCGTCGCCGTTGTCGGTGAAGCTGACACCGGCCGGCAGGGCGCCGAGCTCGGTCAGCGACGCACTCGGGAACCCGGTGCTGGTGACCGTGAACGTCCCGGCGCTCCCGGCGACGAACGTGGCATGGTCGGCGCTCGTGATTGCGGGTGCCTGGTCAACGGTCAGGGTGAAGCTCTGGGAGGCATCGGATCCCACGCCGTTCGATGCCCCGATGGTGATCGGGTAGACGCCGCCGGTCCCCGCCTCAGGGGTACCGGCCAGCGTGGCCGTGCCATTGCCGTTGTCGGTAAAGGTGACCTCTGGGGGGAGAGCCCCGATCTCGCTCAATGTGGCGGTCGGGTTCCCGGTGGTAGTGACGGTGAAGTTCCCGGGCGTCCCGGCGACAAAAGTGGTTTGCTGCGCGCTGGTGATCGCCGGTGCCTGGTCGACGGTCAGGCTGAAGCTCTGGATGGCCGGCGGGCTCGTCGTGTTGGTGGCCACGAAGCTGATCGGGTAGGTCCCACCGGTCCCCGCCCCCGGGGTGCCGGCCAGGGTTCCGGTGCCGTCCCCGTTGTCGGTGAAGCTGACCCCGTGCGGCAGGGCACCGACCTCCGAGAGGGCTGGGGTGGTCCAGGCTCTGTCGGCAGTGGTGACGGTGAACGTCCCGGCGTCGCCCACCGTGAAGGTGGTCTCGTCGCCGCTGGTGATCCCCGGCGCCTGGTTGACGGTCAGGGTAAAGCTCTGGGAGGCATTCGTTCCCACCCCGTTCGACGCCCCGATGGTGATCGGATAGACGCCGCCGGTCCCCGCCGACGGGGTGCCGGCCAGGGTCGCCGTGCCGTCGCCGTTGTCGACGAAGGTGACGCCGTTCGGCAGGGTGTTGTGGCTGGTGAGCGACGGCGTCGGGTACCCGGTGGCGGTCACCGTGAAGGTCCCGACCTCGCCCGCGGTGAAGGTGGTCTGATCTGCGCTGGTGATCCTCGGCGCCTGGTCGACGGTCAGGGTGAAGCTCTGGATGGCCGGCGGGCTCGCCGTGTTGGCGGCTACGAAGCTGATCGCATAGATCCCGCCGGTCCCCGCCGAAGGGGTGCCGGCCAGGGTCGCCGTGCCATTGCCGTTGTCGACGAAAGTGACGCCGTTCGGCAGGGCGCCGAGCTCGGAGAGCGCAGCGGTGGGCGACGTGCTCGCCCCGGTGGTGACGGTGAACGTCCCGGCGCTCCCGGTGGTGAAGGTGATGTTGTCGGCGCTGGTGATGGTCGGGGCGACCGGGATCTCCTCTGTGTACTGGACCGAGACCGACCCGTTGCCGGTGGGCGCGTCGCCGGTGGTGTCGCTGCCGAGAGATGTCGACCACGGGGCCCCCGTCGACCCGCCGCCGCCGGCGTAGCCGCCGACCCCCCCGGCGCCGCCCCCGTTGCCGCCGAGACAACCACCGCCACCGCCACCGCCGCCGCCGCTCGCCGTGGCGGTGCCCGCGTTCCCGCCGTTGGTGCCGTTGTTGGGACTCCCCGGCGGCGTGGAGCACACCGAAGGCTGGGATCCCCCGGCGCCGCCGTTCGAGCTGTAGCCGTCGCCGCCGGCGTAGCCCGAGCCGCCGTTCTTACCGTCGTTGCCCTCGAAGCCGTCGGCGCCCGAGCCCCCACCACCGCCGTCGGCGATGTTGATCCACTGGTTGGCGGTCTCGTCGTAGACGGCCGACCCGCCGCCGCCGCCGCCGCCATTACCGCCCTCTTCACTGCCGCCGCCGCCACCGCCGCCGGCAAACATGGACAGCTGGGGTGATCCCCCCTGGCCCCCGACGAAAACCTGCAGCTGATCCCCCGGCTGGAGCGCCGACGCCCCACCCACCGGAACCGTGGTCACGAACTGGTAGCCAACCCCGCCCGAGCCGCCGGGATCGCCGGCGATGCCGCTGCCCCCGCCGGCGCCCGATGCGCCGTTGGAGGTCACCACCAGCTGAGTGGTGTTGAGGGGGATGGTCCAGTACTGGTCGCCACCCGAATAGGTGAAGCTGACGTTGCCGACGAACGGCCCGGCGGCGGCCGGTGGGACACCGGTGGTGAGGACCAGGGCGACGGGAAGCACCGCCACCAACGCCCCCAAGAACCTGCGGAGACCCCGGTGGTTCATGAACAAGGCCCGTACTCGGTCCGCCATCGTCGCTTGCTCCTCTCAGCCGTCCGGCACCGGGCGGTCAGGCGGAGACTAGCAAGCAAGCTCCGGGGGAGAGACTCGAACTCTCAACCTAGCGGTTAACAGCCGCTTGCTCTGCCGTTGAGCTACCCCGGATCGCAATGTGCGCGACGCACGTTATCAGGGGCTCCCGGGCCCTCCGGCCCGGCGGAGCCCCGCTCATCGGCGGGACGAGCCCGGTTGCTCAGGCCTCTTCGAGGTAATCGCGCAGCAGGTAGGCCGCGTCCGGCCGGCGGAGCTTGGCCAGGGTCTTGGACTCGATCTGGCGTACCCGCTCGCGGGTCACCCCGAACTCCTTGCCGACCTCTTCGAGGGTGCGGATCTTGCCGTCCTCGAGGCCGAAGCGCAGGCGCACCACGTCTTGCTCGCGCGGCGAGAGGTGGGCCAGGGCCTCCTTGACCGCCTGGTCGAGCATGGCCCGGGTGGCCGCGTCGTCGGGCACGACGGCGGCCCGGTCCTCGATCAGGTCCGAGAGGCTGAAGTCGTCCTCTTCGCCGACGGGCTGTTCGAGCGACACCGTGTCCTGGTTGATCCGCTGGATCTCGCGCACCCGCTCGATCGGGAACTCGACGCGCTGGGAGACCTCCTCGGCCGTCGGCTCCCGGCCGAGCTCTTGGAGGAGCTGGCGTTGCGCCCAGACCACCTTGTTGATCGTCTCGACCATGTGGACGGGGATCCGGATGGTGCGGGCCTGGTCGGCGATGGCCCGGGTGATCGCCTGGCGGATCCACCAGGTGGCGTAGGTCGAGAATTTGAAGCCCTTGGTGTAGTCGAACTTGTCGACGGCCCGCATCAGACCGAGGTTTCCCTCTTGGATCAGGTCGAGAAAGGCCAGGCCTCGGTTGCGGTAACGCTTGGCAATCGAGACCACCAGCCGCAGGTTGGCCTCGATCAGGACATCCTTGCCCTGTTGTCCCTTGCGCACGAGGCGACGGTCCCGGCTCTGGTCGGCGCTCGAGAGCAGATCGGACTCGGGCCCGCCGTCGGTCTCGGCCAGGGTGTGGGCGGCCAGGCGCGCAGCGGCCTCGTTGCCCGACTCGATCCGCTTGGCCATCTCCACCTCGAGCTCGGCGCTCAGCAACGGGACCTTGCCGATCTCCCGCAGGTAGGTGTGGACCGGGTCCTCGGCGCTGCCGCCGAAGTAGTCGGACGCCCCCGTCGGCGCCTTGGGCTTCGCCGCTTTGGCCGGCGATCCCTTGGCCGGCGACCCGCGGCTCGGTTTGGCTTTGGTGGTGGCGCCGGCCTTACCGTTGGCCGGTGTCGGCGGCCGGGAGCCCGTCGGCGCCCCATCGACGAGGTCGTCGACGCTGACAACAGCGTCGACGTCCAGTTCGACGTCGTCGACGTACTCGATGCCCTCGTCGCGCACCCGACGGACGAGTTGTTCGATGGCGTCGGGCGTGAGCTCGACGTCGTGGACCGCCTCGACCAGATCTCCCTGGGTCAGGTGACCGCGGGCCCGGCCGACCACGAGCAGCTCGGCGAACTCGTCACCCGACATGACGTCGGGCGCCGCTGCTCCGGGGAGAGCCATCAACGCCTGCCCCGATTCGGGGGCTTCGTGCGTCTCGTCCTCTGTCGGGACGTACCCGGTCATCAACCCTCCTGGCCCTTCGCCATCAGCCACGCTAGCAATCGGTCGGCGGCGTCGCGACCGGCGTCGGGATCCTCCAGCTCCTCGAGCCAGCGCCGCACGCGACCGGTCTGGGCGTCGATGTCGCCCAGGTCCCCGCCCGACGTCCGGGCCTGCACGCCGAGGTCGGCCAGGGCCCGGCGCGAAGCCTCCCGGACGAGCTGGGTGACGACGGCATCGGCCGGGTCGGCGAGCGGATCCTCAGAGATGATCGGCTCTTCGACCGAAATCCGGCGCAGGAGGGCCGCGACCTCGGGCGGTGATTCCTGCACCGCCTGGCCCAGATCGTCCGCCCCGGCCAGCGCGACGAAGGCCCGGCGCTGGATGTCGTCGACGAAGAGCACGTCTTCCAAACGGTCGGCTACGTCCTCGGGTCGGTGCACGGCGAAGCGCAGGGCTTCGAGCCCGGGGCGGCTCGTCGCGTCGCCCCGGGCCGAGGAGGCCCGCCCGGTCGGACCCTCGGGATCTTCGGGCCAGGGTTCAGGTTCGCTCGACGTGCCCGCCGACTCGCTCTCGGCCCGCTGACCGCCGCGCTGTAGCGACCGGTCGGTCCGCGGTCCCGGGCCCGGTGCCGGTCGCCGGCGGGCCTCCTCGAGGCGCTCGCGGACCCGGGCCGGCTCCAGCCGGCAGCGGTCTGAGATCTGCATCACGTACTGGTCGCGCACCAGGTCGTCGGGATGCTCGGCCACCGCGCCCAGGGCTGCGTCGGCCGCGTGGGCCCGGCCCTCGGCCGACGACAGGTCGGCCCCGTCGAACACCCGGTCGACGCGGAACTGGAGGAAGGGCCGGGCCCCCGCCACGGCTTCGCGCAGGGCCTCTGGGTCGGTGCGGGCCAGCTCGCCCGGGTCGGTCCCGGGGGGGAGGGCGGCCACGGCCACGTCGACTTCGTGGCGGCGCTCCCACTCGTAGACACGGGAGGTGGCCGACTGGCCGGCGCTGTCGGCGTCGTAGGCCAGGACGATCCGCTTGCCGAAGTTGCGCAGGAGCTTGAAGTGCTCCTCGGCCAGGGCTGTCCCGCACGTGGCTACGGCCCGGGGGATCCCGGCGGTGAAGAACCCGATCACGTCGGTGTAGCCCTCGCAGACCAGGACCTCGCCGGAGGCCACAATGTCCTTCTTGGCCCAGTTGAGCGCGTAGAGGGTGCGCCGCTTCGAGTAGATCGCCGTCTCCTGGGAGTTCTTGTACTTGGGCTCGGGACGGCGGTCACCGCCCTGCGCCCCACCGCCTCCGGCCGGCGGGGGCAGGATCCTCCCCCCGAGGGCGACCGGGCGACCCGAGGGGTCACAGATCGGGAAGAGCACCCGGGCCCTGAAGGCGTCCTGGGCCCTGCCCCGGCGGTTGACGAACCCGAGGCCCGAGTCGGTGAGGACCCGCTCTGAGAGCCCGAGCGCTTTGGCCAGGGCGTCCCAGTCGTCGGGGGCCCAGCCGAGGCGGAACTGGCGCACCACAGCGCCGTCGTAGCCGCGCGAGCGCAGGTAGTCGCGGGCCCGCCCGGCGTCGGGGGCCGCAAGCAGCCGCTCGTGGTACCAGGCGACGGCCCGCTCCATGGCCTCCAAGAGCTCCGCCCGCCGCTTGCGGTCGGGTCCCCCCTCGACGTCCTCGTGGATGGTGACCCCGGAACGGTCGGCCAAGAAACGCACGGCGTCGACGAAGTCGAGGTGCTCGGTCTCGCGGACGAAGCTGATGGCGTCGCCCGAAGCCTGGCAGCCGAAGCAGTAGTAGAAGCCCTCCTCGGCGTTCACCGAGAACGACGGGGTCTTCTCGGCGTGGAACGGGCACAGCCCGACCCAGCGCCGCCCCTGGTGGCGCAGCGCGGCGTGCTCGCCGATCAGGGCCACGATGTCGGTGGCCGCCCGCACCTGGGCCACGTCCTCGTCGGGGATGGCCATGGCAGGTGAGGGTAGTGCCCGGGTGTGCCGCCCGAGACGGCCTAGCGGCGGGCGGAGGGGCGGGCCGCGCCGCGCCCGGCCCCGGTGGCCTTGGTCCCCGTCCCGGCCTTGGCCCCCGTCCCGGCCTTGGCCCCCGACCCGGCCTTGGCCTTGGCCCCCGCCCCGGCCTTGGGTGACCGGCCGGCCTTGGTCGGGAGCCGGCCCGAGGCCAGGACCGCCTGGGCGGCGGCCAGGCGGGCCACTGGCACCCGGAAGGGCGAGCAGCTCACGTAGTCGAGTCCGGCGGCGAAGAAGGTCTTGATCGACTCGGGATCCCCACCGTGCTCGCCGCATACCCCGATCTTGAGCCCGGGCCTGGTGGCCCGGCCCCGCTCGACGCCGAGCCGGACCAGCTCGCCCACGCCCTCGGGGTCGACCGTCTCGAAGGGGTTGCGGGGCAGCAGGCCGAGCTCAAGGTAGGCCGCCATCATCCGGCCCTCGACGTCGTCCCGGCTGAAGCCGAAGGTCATCTGGGTGAGGTCGTTAGTGCCGAACGAGAAGAACTCGGCCACCTCGGCGATCTGGCCGGCCACCAGCGCGGCACGGGGCGTCTCGATCATGGTCCCGATGGTCACGTCGGCCCGGCCACCGCCCTTGGGTGCCTTTGACGGCCCCTTGCCCCGGCGCAACCTGGGGGCTTCGGCCTCGACCTCGGCGATGGCCTGTTCGACCCAGCTGCGGGCCAGGGCCATCTCGGCCCGGCTGACCGTGAGGGGGATCATGATCTCGACGACCGGGTGCCCGCCAGCGGCCACCCGGTCGCGGGCCGCCTCCATCAGGGCCCGGACCTGCATGGCGTAGAGGCCCGGCTTGATCACCCCGAGGCGCACCCCGCGGGTGCCGAGCATCGGGTTGGCCTCCTGCCAGGCCCGGGCGGCGTCGAAGAGGCGGCGCTCCTCGCCGTCGAGCCCGACCGTCGCCTCTTTCACCGCCAGGTCGTGGGTGGAGGGTAAGAACTCGTGCAGGGGCGGGTCGAGCAGCCGGACGGTCACCGGAAGACCGTCCATGGCCTCGAGGATCTCGACGAAGTCCTCGCGCTGGACTCGCCGCAGGTGCTCGAGCGCGTCGCGCTCGTCGTCGGGGTTGTCGGCCAGGATCATCCTGCGCACCACCGGCAGACGGTCCTCGCCCAAGAACATGTGCTCGGTGCGGCACAGCCCGATCCCGGCCGCCCCCAGTCGGCGGGCGTTGGCCGCGTCGTCCCCGTTGTCGGCATTGGCCCGGACCCCGAGATGGCCGGCTCTGATCTCGTCGGCCCAGGCCAGCAGCACGTCGAACTCGGGGGGAGGGTCGGCGGCGGTGAGGGGGACCTGGCCCACCACCACGATCCCGTTGGTGCCGTCGACTGACAGCCATTCCCCCTCGGCCACCGTGACGTCGCCCACCGTCACGTTGTGGGCGGTGATCCGCAGGGCCTCGGCCCCCACCACCGCCGGCTTCCCCCACCCCCGGGCGACCACCGCCGCGTGGCTCACCAGGCCCCCCCGGGCCGTGAGGATCCCCTCGGCAGCCAGCATCCCGTGCACGTCCTCGGGGGAGGTCTCGCTCCGGACCAGAACCACCTTGTGCCCGCGGCCCGCGGCGGCGGCCGCGTCGTCGGCGGTGAAGTAGACCCGACCGACCGCCGCGCCCGGCGACGCCCCGAGACCCTTGGCGAAGACCGGGTGCCCACCGCCGGCGAACTGGGGGTGCAGGACCTGGGCCAGGTGGTCCTCGGTGATGCGCTCGACCGCTTCTGACTCGGTCAGGCGGATCTTGGTCTCCGCCGTCATGTCGACGGCCATCTTGAGGGCGGCCCGCCCGGTGCGCTTGCCCACCCGCGTCTGGAGCATCCAGAGCTTCCCCTGCTCGATCGTAAATTCGGTGTCGCACATGTCGCGGTAGTGGCGCTCGAGCCGGTCGAAGATGTCGTGCAGCTGGGTGTGGACGGCGGGGAATTTCGACTTCAGGGCCGAGAGGGGCTCGGTGTTGCGGATCCCAGCCACCACGTCCTCGCCCTGGGCGTTGACCAGGAAGTCCCCATAAGCACCCTTGGCGCCCGTCGCCGGGTCACGGGTGAAGCCGACCCCGGTCCCTGACTGGTCGTCGCGGTTGCCGAAGACCATGGCCTGGACATTGACCGCGGTGCCGAGATCGTGCGAGATCCGCTCCCGCTCCCGGTAGGCGATGGCCCGGGGACCGTTCCAGCTGCGGAAGACCGCCTCGATGGCGCCGCGCAGCTGGGCCGCAGGGTCCTGGGGGAAGGGCTGGCCGGTGTGGGTCTCGACGACGTGCTGGTAGGACTCGACCAGGTAGCGGAGCAGCTCGGTCGGCACCCGGGCGTCCGAGGTGGTGGCGGCCATCTTCTTCGCCGCCTCGAACAACTCGTCGAAGTGCGCGCCAGGGACGTCGAGCACGATGCGCCCGTACATCGAGACGAACCGTCGGTACGAGTCGTAGGCGAACCGCTCGTCGCCGGTCTGCTTGGCCAGACCCTCCACCGACTGGTCGTTCAGGCCGAGGTTGAGGACGGTGTCCATCATCCCGGGCATCGAGAACTTGGCCCCGGAGCGGACCGAGACCAAGAGCGGGTCGGAGGGGTCGCCGATCGCCTTGCCCATGGCCCGCTCCAGGCGGCCCCGGGCCCGGGCCACCTCGTCGGTCAGCCCCTTGGGCCAGCCGCCGGTCATGTGGTCCCGGCAGGCGTCGGTCGAGATGGTGTAACCCGGGGGCACCGGCAGCCCGAGCACCGACGTCATCTCGGCCAGGTTGGCGCCCTTCCCGCCGAGGAGGTCCTTCATCTCCATCGGGGGCTTGGGGTGCGCGTGGTCGAAGTCGAAGACGTAGGGCATCGGGCCTCCTCGCCCAGGTACCGCAGTCGCGGGAGGACCAATGGTATCGGGCGTGACAGGGGTGCCCGGCTGAGGGTCGGGGCCGGCCGTGCCCCCGGGCGCCCGGCCGCCGAACCCGGGACCCGGGCCACCGGCCCGCCGGCCCGAGGGCTGCGGCGAGACGGCCGGCGGTCGTCGCGGATCGGAGCGCCGCACGGCGCCGGTAGCTTGGCGGGACATGGCGTCGTCGCTGGCGGTCGAAGCACAGGACCTGGTGAAGATCTTCTCGGGCAAGCGCGAGGTCCGGGCCCTCGACGGGGTCAGCTTCAGCGTCGAGCGGGGGACGGTGCTGGGCATGCTCGGACCCAATGGAGCCGGCAAGACCACCGCCGTGCGCATCTTGTCCACCATCCTCGTCCCCGACCGCGGGCGGGCCGCCGTCCTCGGCCACGACGTGGTGCGACAGGCGGCGACCGTCCGCCGGCTGATCGGGCTGGCCGGCCAGTACGCCACGGTGGACGAGAACCTGACCGGCCGCGAGAACCTGAAGATGGTGGGGCGGCTCTGCCACATGCCCAAGCGGGCCGTCGTGACCCGGGCCGACGAGCTGTTGGAGCAGTTCGACCTCACCGACGCGGCCAACCGGCCCCTCAAGACCTACTCGGGCGGCATGCGGCGCCGGGTCGATGTGGCGGCCGCCCTGGTGGCGCGCCCCCCCATCCTCTTCTTGGACGAGCCGACCACCGGCCTCGACCCGTCCAGCCGCCAGGACCTGTGGTCGGTGATCGAGCACCTGGTGGCGTCGGGGACGACCGTCCTGCTGACCACGCAGTACCTCGAGGAGGCGGACCGCCTGGCCGGGCGGGTGATCGTCATCGACCACGGAAAGGTCATCGCCGAGGGCACCCCGGCCGAGCTCAAGGCCGGCCTCGGGACGACGGTGATCTCGGTGACCCTGCACGATCCCGCCTCGGCCCCGAGTGCCGCCGCGCTCTTGCACGGCCTGAGCCCACACGAGGCCTCGGTGGACGGCCCAGTCGTCGAACTGACGGTGGAGGACGGACCCAAGGTGGCGGCCGAGGTGCTGCGGACCCTCGACCAGCACCGGGTCGAGGTGGCCGGGCTGGCCCTGCGCGAGCCCAGCCTCGACGACGTGTTCTTGAGCCTGACCGGGCACCGGGCGGAGGACGACGCCGCGGCGACCGGCCGGGGCGACCCGGCCGCCGTGGCGGCCCAGGCCGGCGCCGTCGGCCAGACCGACCATAAGGCTGACCACAAGGAGGCCCGATGACCATCGCCACGCTGGCGCCCGAGCTGGACGGATCCGAGGCGGCGCCGGGTTCCCGGGTCGCCTGGGCCATCGCCGACATCAAGACCGTCACCTGGCGCAACCTGATCAACTACACCCGGATCCCCGAGCAGATGTTCTTCGCCAGCGTCCAGCCGATCATGTTCACGCTGCTGTTCGTGTACGTCTTCGGCGGGGCCATCCGCATCCCGGGCGGCGAGCGCTACGTCAACTACCTGATGCCCGGCATCTTCGTCCAGACGGTGATGTTCGGCGCCGTGAGCACCAGCGTCGGGCTGGCCGAAGACCTCCAGAAGGGCCTCATCGAGCGGTTCCGAGCCCTTCCGATGGCCCGGGCGGCCGTCCTCGGCGGCCGGACCACGGCCGACCTGTGCCGCAACGTGGGGGTGGTCATCTTGATCACCCTGGTCGGTTTCGCCGTGGGCTTTCGGATCGGCACCAACGTGTTCTTTTTCGTGCTGGGTCTCCTCCTGGTCCTCTTCTTCGCCTACGCCCTCAGCTGGGGCTTCGCCGTCATCGGGCTCTCGGCGCCGAACAGCGAGACGGCCCAGCTGATGGCCTTCCCGATCCTGTTCCCCTTCGTCTTCGCGTCCTCGGCCTTCGTGCCGGTGGCCACCATGCCCGGGTGGCTGCAGGGCTTCGCCGCCAACCAGCCAGTCAGCGTCGTGATCGACGCCACCCGCTCGCTCATGCTGGGCGGTGCCTGGAGGTCGATCCCGATCGAGTGGAAGGCGATCGGCTGGTGCATCGCCCTGCTGGTGGTGCTGGTGCCCCTGGCCGTCTGGCGCTACCGCCGGACGGCCTGAGCGGACCGGGGCTCAGGAGTCCTTGGCCCGGCCCTCCAACTCGGCCACCAACCCGTCGAGGGGCACCCGGACCTGTTCGGTCGAGTCGCGGTCGCGCACGGTGACCGCCCGGTCCTCCAGCGAGTCGAAGTCGATGGTCACGCACCACGGGGTCCCGACCTCGTCCTGGCGGCGGTAGCGGCGACCGATCCCCTGGGTCAGGTCGTAGTCGCACATGAAGTGGGGCTGAAGCACCGAGAGGACCTCCCGGCTCAGCGGCTCGAGGGTGTCCTTCTTGGAGAGAGGCAGCACCGCCACCTGGTAGGGGGCCAGCCGGTGGTCGAGGCGCAGCACCGTGCGGGGCTCGCCGCCGACCTCGTCCTCGTCGTAGGCGGCCAGCAGGAAGGCCATCATCGTCCGGGTGGCCCCGGCCGCCGGCTCGATGACGTAGGGCACGTAGCGCTCGTTGGTCGCCGGGTCGAAGAAGTCGAGCCGCTCCCCCGACGCCTCGGCGTGGGCCTTCAGGTCGAAGTCGGTCCGGTTGGCGATGCCCTCCAGCTCGTCCCAGCCCCAGGGGAAGAGGAACTCGACGTCGGCCGTCCCGGCCGAGTAGTGGGACAGCTCGCCGCGGTCGTGGTGGCGCAGCCGGAGCTTGGCCTCTGGGATCCCGAGCTCGAGATACCAGCGGTACCGCTCGTCCAGCCAGTACCGGTGCCACTTGTCGGCCTCGGCCGGGGCCACGAAGTACTCCATCTCCATCTGCTCGAACTCGCGGGTCCGGAACACGAAGTTCTGCGGGGTGATCTCGTTGCGGAAGGACTTACCGACCTGGGCGATGCCGAACGGCGGCTTCTTGCGGGTCGTCTGGAGCACGTTGGCGAAGTTGACGAACATGCCCTGGGCCGTCTCGGGCCGCAGGTAGGCCACCGCACCCTCGTCTTCGAGGGGACCGGCGTGGGTCTTGAACATCAGGTTGAATGCCCGAGGCTCGGTGAACTCGGTCGACCCGCAGGTCGGGCAGACCCCGTCGATCTTGTCGGCCCGCCACCTCGAGTGGCACGAGCGGCAGTCGACCAGCGGGTCGGTGAAGTTGGCCAGGTGCCCCGAGGCCTCCCAGACGGCCGGGGGCGACAGGACCGCCGCGTCCAGGCCCACTACGTCGCTGCGTAGCTGGACCATCGAGTACCACCAGCGGTTCTTCACGTTCCGCAGCATGTTGACGCCCAGGGGGCCGTAGTCGTAGGTGGACCGGAACCCGCCGTAGATCTCGGCCGACTGGAAGATGAAGCCCCGCCGCTTGCACAGGCTGACCACCTTGTCCATCAGCCCCTCGCCGGCGTCCGCCCCGGCCACCGCTGGCGCGTCGGAGCCCGGGGCCGAAGCAGTGGGGTTCATGGACGCAGGTTACCGGCTGTCCCCCCGCCCACCTCCAGGCGGGCGGTCAGCGCGTTGGCCAGGAGCCGGCCCCGGCGGGTGAGCACCGCCCGCCCGCCGCGCCGCTCGACCAGGCCGTCGAGCTCGGGTGCGGCCGCCAGGGTGGCGGCCGGGACCCCCCGGGGGGTCCGCAGGGCCAGCGCCAGGGCCTCGAAACGGCGGCGCTCGCCGGTCACCCACTCGTCGCCGGCCACCGGCGAGCGGCCGGCCTCGACGGCGGCCACGTAGCGGTCCGGGGTCCGCACGTTCCACCAGCGGTGTCCCTGGCGGTGCGAGTGGGCCGCCGAGCCGATCCCCAGGTAGTCGCCCTGGGCCCAGTAGAGGCGGTTGTGCCGGCAGCCGTGGCCGGGCCGGGCCCAGTTCGACACCTCCTCCCAGCGGTAGCCGGCCCGCTCGAGCAACTCGTCGGCCCGCTCGTAGCGCCGGGCCGAGACGTCGTCGTCGGGGTGGCGTGAGGGTTCGGCGGCCAGGGGGGTCCCCGGCTCGACCGTGAGGGCGTAGGCGCTCACGTGGGGCGGGGGGTGCTCGAGCTCGAGGACCGAGCGCAGCGAGTGCTCCCAGTCGGCGTCGGATTCCCCGGTCGCCCCGAAGATCAGGTCCACGTTGAAAGAGCCGAAGCCGGCCGCCCAGGCCGCCGAGACGGCCCGGCCCACCGTCGAGGGGTCGTGGTGGCGGTCCAGGGCGGCCAGCACGTGGGGCACGGTGGACTGGACCCCGAAGGAGAGGCGGGTGACACCGGCCCGGCGGTAGGTGGCCAGGCGTTCGTCCGACGCGTCCTCAGGATTGCACTCAACGGTGACCTCGGCTCCCGCCCGCAGCTCGAGGGTGCCCAGGATGCGGCACAGCTCAGCCGCCGCCAGCCGCGACGGGGTCCCGCCCCCGAAGAACACGCTGGTGGCCGCGGGCAGGGCCCCGGCGATCTGGGCCCGGTGGATCTCGGCGACGCAGGCGTCGACGTAGCGGACCATGAGGTGGTCCCGGTCGGTGTAGGTGGCGAAGGCGCAGTAGTCGCAGCGCTCCCGACAGAACGGGATGTGGACGTAGACCCCGAAGGCTTGGGGCTCGGCGCTCCCCATTGGGCGCCCGGGCACCGGGCCCCTACAGACCGGCGGCCGAGCGCACGCTGCGCAGCCGCCGGTCCAGGTGGGCCTCCATGGCCTCGGTGGCGAGCGCCGCCACCTCCTCGGCGCACGCCGGCGGTGGCCCCGAGAGGACCGAGCCGAGCGAGCCGCCCACGATCCGTCGCACGAGGTCGAGTGCCTCGGGGCTGACCGGCCGGCCGCGCCGGCAGCGGCGGCACAGGGCACCGCCTTCGACGAGGTCGAAGGCCACCAGCTCGACTTCGCCGTCGGGCTCGCCGCACGAGACGCACACGTCAAGGACGGGTCCGGCCCCCTCGAGCACCAGGGCCTTCAAGAAGAACGCGGGCGGGACCAGCAGCGGATCGCGCCCGGTGTCGGCCAGGACCCGCAGCGCCCCGACCACCATGGCGTAGAGGCGGGGGTCGGCATGGCGCTCCTGGGCCAGCTGGTCGGCCACCTCGAGCACCGAGAGGCCCTTCCCCACCCGGTCCAGGTCCTCGCGCACCGTCCGGAAGTTCTCGAGGACCTCGGCCTGGTTCACGATGTCGAGCTCGCCGCGCCCCTGCCAGAGCAAAAGGGCGACGTGGCTCAGCGGCTCGAGGCGGGCGCCGAACTTCGACGCCGTGCGCCGCACGCCCTTGGCCACCGCCCGGACCTTGCCGTGGTGCTCGGTCAGCAGCACGATGATCCGGTCGGCCTCGCCCAGCCGATAGGTGCGGAGCACCACCCCCTGGTCCCGGAACAGGGTCATGACCGGCCTTCGGCCCCGCCCGGTGGTTCGGTGCTGGGGGCGGGCGGCTCCGCCTGGGCGACGGTGCGCGGACCGGGGGCCGCCCCGGGCGCCGGTTCGCCGGCCGCGGCGTCGGGCCCGCCGGGCTCTGGCCGCCCGACCCCCGGGGCCGACGCCGGCGGGGGCCCGGCGGGCCCCCGTTCGGGCGTGCTCCGGCCGCCCAGCCAGTTGCCCCCGCCGACGAGGACCACCAGGGCGACGACGGTGACCACGAGGCCGGTGGCCGGGGCGGAGCCGGCGAAGGCCAGGTAACAGAGGAAACCGAAGACGGCGACGCCGACCACGATGGCCGCCTTGGTGACGATCACCGGGCGGCCGCCGTCGGCGGGGGGGACCCCACGTTCACGCGACCCCCCCGAAGCGGCGGTTCCGCCGCTGGAACTCGAGCACCGCCTCGTAGAGATGGGTCCGCCGGACGTCGGGCCAGAGCACGTCGGGGAAGATGAGCTCGCTGTAGGCCAGCTCCCACAACAAGAAGTTGGAGATCCGGTGCTCGCCCGAGGTCCGGATCACCAGGTCGGGATCGGGCATGTCGGGGAAGTAGAGGTGGCGCCGGATGGCCCGCTCATCCACTTTGCCGGCGGGAACGCCCTCGGCCACCAGGGCCTTGACCGCGTCGACGATCTCCGCCCGGCCCCCGTAATTGAAGGCCATCGTGAGGGTCATCCTCCGGTTGTGCTGGGTCAGCTCGATCGACTCGTCCATGCGCCGCAGCACCCGGCGGGGCACCCGCCAGTCCCGGCGACCGGCGAAGCGGATGCGCACGCCCTTGTCGTTGAGCTCGTCGCGCCGGCGCATGAGCAGCGACTCGTTGAACCCCATGAGATAGCGCACCTCGTCGGGGGGACGGCGCCAGTTCTCGGTGGAAAAGGCGTACATGGTGATCCAGCCGATCCCGATCTCGAGGGCGCCGTTGACCACGTCGAGCAGCGCCTTCTCCCCCGCCCCGTGGCCCTCTGTCCTCGGGAGCCCCCGCTGGCTGGCCCAGCGGCCGTTGCCGTCCATCACACAGGCCACGTGGGCGGGGACCCGGCTCCGGTCGAGGTCGGCCGGGATCGGGTCGACCTCGGGCGCCCGGTGCTCGGCGGCCCCGTGCTCGGGGGCCCCGTGCTCGGCGGCGGCGGGGAGGGCCGAGCGGCGGCCGCGCAGGGGCGCGGGCTGGAACGGGCCATGCCGGCGAACTTACCGCCCCCGAACGGGCGCCCCGTGCGAAGCTCCCGGTCACCGACCGGTCGCACATCATCGCCTCGGTGGGCGCCTGCGCTGGGCCCGCCCGCCGTGGGCCTGCCCGAGCGGGCCGAGCCGTCACCGGACGCGGGCATGATCGGGGTGTGCCCGACGACCCCGTCACCGACGACCCGACCGGTGAGGACCCCGAGGCGGTCGCCCATGCCACCGCTACCCTGGCCGAGGTCACCCGGCGGCTCCCGGCGGGCGAGTCCCGGCCCCAGCAGGTCGAGATGTGTGCGGCGGTGGCCCGGGCCGTCGACGACGGCCGGCACCTTGTCGTCCAGGCCGGGACCGGCACCGGCAAGTCGCTGGCCTACCTCGTGCCGGCCGCCCTCTCTGGGCGCAGGGTCGTCGTGGCCACCGCCACCAAGGCGCTCCAGGACCAGCTGGCCGGCAACGACCTGCCGCTCGTGGACGGGGCGCTCGGGGAACCCTTCACCTTCGCCGTGCTGAAGGGGCGGAGCAATTACCTGTGCCGCCAGCGGGCGGTCGAGCTGGCCGACCGTGGCTTCCAGCAGAGCCTGGACGACGACCGGTGACGCCGGTGACGCCGAGGGCCGAGACGGCCCCGCCGGGGGGGCCGGGGACCGGTCGGTCGAGGGCGCGGGGGACGGCGATCCCGAGGACCCCGGTCGCCTGGTCGACCAGGTGCGCCACCTGTTGGGCTGGGCCGAGGAGACCCAGACCGGGGACCGGGCCGACCTGGCCTTCGAACCGCACCCGAGGGCCTGGGCCATGCTCAGCGTCGGACCACGCGAGTGCCCCGGTGCCTTCCGCTGTCCCTCGGGGAGCCGGTGCTTCGCCGAGGCGGCCCGGGCCCGGGCGGCGGCGGCCGACGTCGTGGTGGTCAACACCCATCTCTACGGGGCCCACCTGGCGAGCGACGGCGCCGTCCTGCCCGACCACGACGTGGTCGTCTTCGACGAGGCCCACGAGCTCGAAGAGGTGATGACCTCGAGCCTCGGAGTCGAGCTCTCGCCGGGACGCCTACGGGCCCTGGTCGCCCTGGCCCGCCCGGTGCTCGACGTCGAAGGGTCCCGGGGCGCCCTCGACGCGCTGAGCGACGTGGCCGCCTCGCTCTCGGCCGAGCTGGCCGAGCGGGTGGGGACCCGGGTGCTGTTCGAACCCGGACCCGGCGGTGACGGCGGCGGCGGTGGTGGGCGGCCCGAGGGGCGCGAGCGGCACCGGGGGGACCCGGGGGACCCGGGGGGGCCGGGTCGGCGGCGGGGGGCGGCGCCTGACGCCGCCGAGCGCCAGGGGCGCGACGGCCGGCTGGCCGAGGTGCTCGAGCTGGCCACGGCCCGGGTGCAGGCTCTCACCTCGCTCCTGCACAAAGACGACGCGCCGACCCTGCTTGGCGAGGGCGACGGCTCGGGCCGGCGGGCCCGAGTCCTGAGCGCCGCCGGCCACCTGTCGGCCGACCTCGGCCGTCTGGGCGGACGGGGCGACGACGAGGTGGCCTGGGTCGACGGGACCCGTCGGGCCCCGGTGCTCCGCCTGTCGCCGGTCGACGTGGGGCCGCCACTGGCCGCCACCTTGTGGGGCGAGGTGACCGCGGTGCTGACCAGCGCCACCGTCCCGCTGCGCCTCCCCGAGCGGCTCGGCCTGCGCGGGTTCGCCCTAACCGAGCTCGATGTCGGCAGCCCCTTCGACTACCGCGACCACTCCATGCTCTACGTGGCCCGGCACCTGCCGGACCGCCGGACGGCCGAGGCCGAGCCGGCCATCCACGCCGAGCTCGAGGCCCTGATCCGGGCGGCCGGCGGCCGCACGCTGGCCCTGTTCACCAGCCACCGGGCGACCGAGGCGGCGGCGGCGGCCCTCGGCCCCGTCCTCCCCTACCGGGTGCTGGTCCAAGGGGAGCTGCCCAAGGGGCGCCTGCTGCGCACCTTCGCCGACGACGAGTCGTCGTGCCTGTTCGCGACCCTGGGGTTCTGGCAGGGCGTCGACGTCCCGGGCCGCTCGCTCACCCTGGTCACCCTCGACCGCCTCCCCTTCGCCCGGCCCGACGACCCCCTGCTCGAGGCCCGCCGGGAGCGGGCCGGCGACGCCGCCTTCCGCCTGGTCGACCTGCCCCGGGCGGCCACCTTGCTGGCCCAGGGGGCGGGGCGGCTCATCCGCTCGGCCGAGGACCGAGGCGTGGTGGCCGTGCTCGACCCCAGGCTGGCCACCGCCGGCTACCGGGGGGCGCTGTTGGCCGGGATGCCCCCGATGCGACGCACCACCGATCGGCGCCAGGTCGAGGACTTCTTGGCCCGGATCCTCGCGTCGCCGGCTCAGTAGCCGAGGCGGTCCAGGGCGTCGTCGCGCTGCTGCCAGTGCTTTTCGACCCGGACGAACAACTCCAGGTAGGCGCCGGGCGGGAGCGACGCCCGCACGGCCGTCCCCACCGCCTTGAGGACCTCGCCACCCTTGCCGATGACGATCGCCTTCTGGGAGTCCCGCTCGACCAGGATCTCGCAGCGGATCCGGGGCCACTCCCACTCGGTGACCCGGCAGGCGATGGCGTGGGGCAGCTCGTCGCGGGCCCGCACGAGCAGCTGCTCGCGGACCAGCTCGGCCACCCGCTCCTCCTCGGGGGTGTCGGTGACCATGTCGGCGGGGTAGTAGGCCGGCCCCTCGCCTAGGTGGCCGACGATGGCGTCGACGAGCGCCCCGACGCCCCGGCCGGTGGTGGCCGAGACCGGGAAGTACTCCACCTCGGGCCGGCGGCCCTCGCCCCAGTGCCGCTCGGCCAGCAGCCGCTCGACGGCGTCGGCCACGGTGGCCAGCCGCTCGACCACCTGGTCGGGCCGGGCGGCGTCGACCTTGTTGACGGCCACCATGAGCGGGGGCACCGGCGGTGGGCCCTCGGCCCCGGGGGCCCCGCCGGTGTCGGCGCCGTCGCCCTCCCCGCCCGGCCCGGCCGCCGCACCGCCGGTCAGCACCAGCCCCTCGATGCCTTCGTCGTCCGCCCCGCCCACCCCGGCCGCATCGTCCACGTCCGCCCTGCGGCGCAGCGCGTCGAGGGCCCGGGCCAGCACGGTGCGGTCGCCCGGGCCGACGGCGGCCGTCGCGTCGACCAGGGCCACGACGACGTCGACGTCGACGAGCGAGGTCGACGCGGTGTCGTTCAGCCGCTCCCCGAGGGCGGTGCGGGGGCGGTGGATCCCCGGAGTGTCGACGAAGACGACCTGCGCGTCGGGACGGTGCAGGACCCCGCGCACGGTGTGGCGGGTGGTGTTGGGGCGCGTCGAGGTGATCGACACCTTGGAGCCGACCATCCGGTTGATGAGGGTGGACTTGCCCACGTTGGGGCGCCCGACCACGGTGGCGAACCCGCTGCGCACCGCTCAGCCCCCGGGTTCGTCGACGCTCGAGGCCGTGCGCTCGATGCGGACCCGGCCGATCCGGCGCCCCTGGACCCTCTGGGCGATCAGCCGGAACCCGTCCACCGTGAAGGACTCGCCCTCGCGAGGGACCCGGCCGGCCAGGTCGAGCAGGAGACCGCCGACGGTGTCCCACGCCCCGGTCGGCAGCTCGGCGTCGAGGAGCTCGTCCGCGTCGTCGATGGCCATGCGGGCGGTGACCACCACGCTGCCGTCGGCCTGGCGCTCGACGGTCGGCTCCTCCACGTCGTATTCGTCGACGATCTCGCCGATCAGCTCTTCGATCAGATCCTCCAAGGTGACCAGGCCGGCGGTCCCCCCGTACTCGTCGACGACGATCGAGAGGTGGTACTTGCGGTCCTGCATCTCGGCCAGAAGGCTGGTCAGGCGCTTGGACTCGGGGACGAAGTGGGCCGGGCGGACGTGGTGGCGGACCGGGTCGCCCCCGCGACCCTCGTGCTCCACCTTCACCAGGTCCTTCACGTAGGCGATCCCCACCACGTCGTCGACGTTGTGGTCGTGCACGGGCAGCCGGCTGTAGCCGGCCTCCAGCGCCTCTTCGAGCCCTGAGCTCACGGTGGCGTCCGCCTCGAGGGTCACCATGTCGGGACGTGGGACCATCACCTCGCGGACCACGGCGTCGCCGAAGTCGATGATCGAGTGGATGAAGGCCCGCTCGGTCGTCTCGATCACGTCGTCGGCATGGGCCACGTCGGCCATGGCCAGCAGCTCGGACTCGGTGACGTTGGAGCGGGCCACGTTCTCCCCGCCGCGGCCGATGAGCAGGTTGGCCAGCCCGATCAGGGCGTAGGAGATGCCCCGCACCAGGGGGAACCGGACCACGGCGCTCACGATGGGGGCCGCCAGCAGGGCGGCCCGCTCGGGGTTGTGCACGGCCCAGTTCTTGGGGACCGCCTCGAAGAGGACGAAGATGACGACCACCTCGAACACGGTGGCCACGAGCACGCCCAGGCCGCCGAGCCAGGCCGAGGCCAGCACCCCGACCAAGGTGGCCGAGACCAGCTGGCAGATCAGCACCAGCAGCAGTACCGGGTTCAGGAATTGCTCGGGGTGCTCGACGAGGCGCACCAGCTGGCGGGCCCCGCGCCGGTTGTCGTCGAGCAGGGCCTTGGCCTTCACCCGCGAGGTGCGGACCAAGCTGGTCTCGGAGAGGGCCAGGAAGCCCGACAGCCCGAGCAGGACCACGATCACCGCGATCAGCAGCCAGTCGACCCCCCGGAAGCCGGTGGTGGCGGTCACCCCTCGACCCGGTCGCCAGGGGCCCCGCCGGCCGGTGCGCCGGGGTGGTGGTAGCGGGCCAGGAGCTTGCGCTCGAGCCGCTCCATCCGCTCGGCCTCGGCCTCGGCCTGGTGGTCCATGCCCAGCAGGTGGAGCAGCCCGTGGACGACCAACAGGGCCATCTCGTCCTCGTAGCTCGCCGCATGCTCGGCCGCGTTGCGGGCGGCCACCGCCGGGCAGATCACCACGTCGCCCAGCAAGACCAGCGGATCCTCGCCGACCTCGGATCCCGGGCCGGTGCCGCCGACGTCGGGCGAGCGGCCCCCGGGCGCCGGGGCGTCCTCGATGGGGAAGGCCAGCACGTCGGTCGGGCCGCTTCGATCCAAGAACTGCTCGTTCAGCGCGGCGATCGACGGCTCGTCGACGAACAGGAGCGAGACCTCGGCGTCGCCCTTGACGCCCCGGTTCTTGAGCACGGCGCGCGCCAGGTTGGCCCACCGGTCCAGGTCGACCGGGCCGTCGGCCTGCTCGTCGGCGGCGAAGACGTCAACGGCCACCGCTGCCCGCGCCTCCCCCGGCCCGCTCAGCCTCCGGGCGCCCCGTGCCCTCGGCGTGCTCATAGGCCTCCACGATGTCGGCCACGATCTTGTGGCGCACCACGTCGCGCCGGGTCAGGTGGACGAAGGCGATGCCGTCGACCCCGCCGAGGACCGGCTCGAGGCCGACCAGCCCCGAGCGGCCCCCGGCCACGTCGACCTGGGTCACGTCACCGGTGACCACGCACTTCGAACCGAAGCCGATCCGGGTGAGGAACATCTTCATCTGCTCGGGCGTGGTGTTCTGCGCCTCGTCGAGGATGATGAACGACTGGTTGAGGGTGCGCCCCCGCATGAAGGCCAGCGGGGCGACCTCCACCGTGCCCCGGTCGAGCAAGCGCTGGGCGCCTTCGGGCTCCACCAGGTCGTAGAGGGCGTCGTAGAGGGGGCGCAGGTAGGGGTCGACCTTGGCCATCAGGTCGCCGGGCAAGAACCCGAGCCGCTCGCCCGCCTCGACCGCCGGGCGGGTGAGGATGATCCGGTTGACCTGGCGGCTCTGGAGGGCCTGGACGGCGGCCGCCACCGCCAGGAACGACTTGCCGGTGCCGGCCGGGCCGATGCCGAAGGTGATGATGTGCTGGGCGATGGCGTCGGTGTAGCGCTTCTGCCCGGCGGTGTTGGGCCGGACCGTGCGCCCGCCGGGTCCCCGCACCACCTCGGCGTTGAGCACCTCGGAGGGTCGCAGGTCCTCGCGGACCATGTCGATGGTCCGGGCCACCTTGGCCGCGTCGAGGCCCTGGCCCGACTGGAGGACCAGCACGAGCTCGTCGAAGAGGCGGGCCACCCGCTCGGCGTCGGGCCCGTCGGCGGTGATCAGGTTGCCCTGGACGGCGATGCTGGTCTGGGGGAAGGCCCCCTCCACCAGGCGGAGCAGCTCGTCGCGCTGGCCGAGCAGGCCGGCCATGAGGTGGTTGTGGGGCACCAGGGTCTCGGCCCGCCCGCCGGCGGCGACGGGTGACCCGGCCCCCCGCTCTGTCGTGCTCACCCCGGCGGCCAGGTCATGGCGCGGCCGCCGAGCACGTGCAGGTGGAGGTGGGGCACCGAGTTGAGGGCGTCGGGCCCGACGTTGAAGACCAGCCGGTAGCCGCGCTCGGCACCGGCGACCCCCTCGGCCTCGGCCACCTGGCGGGCCGCCACCACCAGGGCGGCGAGGTCGTCGGCGTGTTCGGCGGTGATGGCCGCCGCGTTCTCGATGTGCTCACGGGGGACGACGAGGACGTGCACCGGCGCCGCCGGGTTGATGTCGCGGAAGGCGACCGTGCGGTCGGTCTCGTGGACGATGTCGGCGGGGATCGTGCGGGCCACGATGCCGCAGAACAGGCAGTCGGTCATTCGTCCTCGTCGCCGGGCTTTCGGGGTGGGTGCAGGTGGCCGAGGTCGCCCGGGGTGATGCGGCACGACTCGATGAACCGGTCGATGTCGGCCTCTTTGAGGCGGATCACCCGCCCGAACTTATATGCCGCGAGATCCCCCTCGTCGATGAACCGGTAGAGGCTCCGCAGCGTCACCCCCAGGCGGCCGGCGGCCTCCTTGGTGCTCAGCCAGCGGGTGCTCTGGGCCATCGGTCAGACTCTCCCACTTCTGCGGGCCCGCCCGGCGCCGGGACCGCCGGCCGGCGACACCCCGGGGCCACCGGCCCCCGGGCCGTCGCGCCCCGCCCGCTGCGCCGGTGGCCCCTCGGCCAGCGTGCCGTCGCGCAGGGCCCCCAGCAGGGCCCCGGCCACCACGGCGGCCGTCTCGGCCCGCAGCACCTGGTTGGCCAGCCCGACCGTGGCCAGCCCGAGGGCCAGCTCGCTCGGGGCCCAGCCCCCCTCGGGGCCGACGGCCACCGAGGTCACGAGGCGCGTGGGCGGTGGCCCGCCCAGCTGGGCCAGGGCCACCGTGGATCGGCCGGCGCCCCCGGCGGCGGCGAAGGCCGCGAGGGTGGTCATCGGGCCCAGCTCGGGCAGACGGGTGCGACGGCACTGGGCCGCCGCCTCGCGGGCCACCCGGGCCAGCCGCTCGAGGACCCGTGACCCCCGGACGCCCTCCCAGCGCACGACGGAGCGCTCGGTCAAGAGCGGGACCATCCGGTCGACCCCGAGCTCGGTCAGCTTCTGGACGACCCATTCGGGCCGCTCGCCCTTGGCCGGTGCGAAGCCGACCGTGAGCGGCGGCTCGGGCGCCTCGTCGGTCTCGACCGGTCCGTCCACCTCCACCACGTCGTCGGGCGACGGGTCGCCGGCGCCGCTCACCCGGCACAGCGACCAGCGTCCGGCGCCGTCGGCGGCCACCACCGCGTCGCCCCGGCGGAGGCGCAGGACCCGGACCAGGTGGTGGACGTCGGCCGCCTCGACGACCGGATGGGCGGGGTCGGCCACGAAGACCTGGGCGGCCGCGGCAGCCCGGACCGCCAGAGCGCCTCGCCGTCGCTCGGCCGCCGCCGCGGCGGGGTCTTCGGGCACCGCGGTCAGCCGAAGGCGGAGCGCAGGCGCGAGAACATGCCGTCGCCCCCGCCCTGGGGGCCGACCTCCTCGCCCCGCTCGGCCGCCAGCTGGCGCAAGAGCTCCTCTTGTTTGGCGCTGAGCGAGGTCGGGGTGTCCACCACCACGTGCACGAACAGGTCGCCCCGGCCCCGGCCCCGCAGGTGGGGCACCCCGAGCCCTTTCAACCGGACGACGTGGCCGGTCTGGGTGCCCGCGGCCACCGCCACCGGGCGGGCCTCCTCGAGCGTCTGGACCTCGAGGTGGGTCCCGAGGGCCGCCTGGGCCACCCCGAGGTGGATCGTGGTGTGCAGGTCGTCGCCGGAGCGCTCGAAGCGCTCGTCGGGGGCCACGGCCAGATGGACGAACAGCGAGCCGTTGGGCCCCCCGCGCGGGCCGGCCGGCCCCCGGTCGGCCAGGCGCAGCGTCGAGCCGTCCTCGACCCCGGCCGGCACCTCGACGACGAAGCTCCGGTCCTCGAGGCGGCGGCCCTCCCCCCGGCAGTCCGGGCACGGGTCCGGGATCGTCTCGCCCAGCCCCTGGCAGCGGCTGCAGGCCACCGCGGTGACCACCTGGCCGAGCAGGGACTGGCGGATCCGGCGGATCTCGCCGGTGCCCTGACAGTCCGGGCAGGCCACGGCCTCGGTCCCCGGGCGCGGCCCGGCCCCGCTGCAGGTGGCGCAGGTGACCGGGAGGCGCACCGAGAGCTCTTTTCTGGCCCCGAAGGCCGCCTCGGCGAAGGCCAGCCCGAGCGTCACCTCGGCGTCGGTCCCGGGCTGGGGGCCGCGTCGGCGTCCCCGACCGGCCCCGCCCCCCATGGTGCCGAAGAACGCCTCGAACAGATCGCCCAGCCCGGCGTCGAAGTCGAACCCGCCGGCCCCGGGCTGGCCGAAGACGCCCTCGGGCCCGAAGCGGTCGTAGCGGGCCCGCCGGTCGGGGTCGCTCAGCACCTCGTAGGCGAGCGACACCTCCTTGAAGTGGGCCTCGGACTCGGGGTCGCCCCCGTTGGCGTCGGGGTGCAGCTCGCGGGCCCGCTTGCGGTAGGCGCTCTTGATCTGCTCGTCGGTGGCGGTGTGGGGCACGCCGAGCAGTTCGTACAGGTCGGTCCTCGCGTCAGCGCCCGGCACGCCGACCCCCCCGCTTGGCCGTCAGGGGTGACGGGGCGACGGCGCCTTCGGACGCACCGAGCGACCCGCCGATCCGCTCGCCCAGCCGCTCGCCCACGACGTGGGCCGCCGCCAGGGCCTGGGGGTAGTTCATCCGGGTGGGACCGAGGAGCCCGACGGCGCCGGCGTCGAACCCGTCGACCGACACCGGGGCCACGACCAGCGCGCACGAGGCGAGCGGCTCGTAGCCGTGCTCCACCCCGATGGCCACCGACAGGCCGCGGTCGAGCACGTCGCGCAGCAGCGACACCACCACCATCTGCTGTTCGAGGATGCCGAGCACCGAGCGGACCGTCTCGACGGCGTCGAAGGCCCCGGCCAGCCGGGAGGGGCCGCCGACGAAGACCTGGTCGGCCTCGGCGGTGCCCGACAGCGCGCCCAGGGCCCGAGCGGCGTTCTCGAGCACCCGGTCGACCAGCGGGTCGCCGGTGCGGCCGGGCTGGCCCGGGTCCGACAGCAGCCGTCCCTGGGAGGCGGCCTGGAGCTGGGCGGTGGCCGCCGAGAGCACCCCGTCGCCCACGTCGTGGGTGAGCTCGAGCGAGCGCTTCTCGACGGTGCCGTCGGCCAGGACCACGACCAGGAGGGCCAGGCGGGGCCCGAGGCCGACCAGCTGGACCGACCGGATGGCCGTCGACTCGTGGGTCGGTCCCACCACGACCGCCGCGTAGGAGGTGAGGTCGGACAGGAGGCCCGAGGTCCGCTCGAGCATCTCTTCGATCTCGCCGTGCACCTGGTCGAAGAAACGGCTGACCTTCTGGCGCTGGGCCGGGCCCAGGACGCCCGGCTCGGTCAGGTGGTCGACGAAGAAGCGGTAGCCCTTGTCGGTCGGGATGCGCCCGGCACTGGTGTGGGGCTGGACCAGGTAGCCCTCGTGCTCGAGGGCGACCATCTCGGAGCGGACGGTGGCCGAGGAGACCTGGACCCCCGCCGCGTGGGCCACGTGCTGGGAGCCCACCGGCTGGGCGGTGCCGATGTACTCGGTCACCACGGCCTCCAAGATGGCCGCCTTGCGGTCGTCCAGGACGCGAGCGGCCGGGCCCTCGCTGCTGGTCGTGTCGTGCTTGGCCATGGCCTCCACCGGTCGCTTGGCACTCGATTCTACCGAGTGCCAGCCTCGGGGGTGCCCCGGGACGGGGACCCTCAGTCCTCGAGCCGCAGGGCAGAGATGAACGCCTCTTGGGGGACCTCCACCCGGCCGATGTTCTTCATCCGCTTCTTGCCCTCCTTTTGGCGCTCGAGCAGCTTGCGCTTGCGGGTGATGTCCCCCCCGTAGCATTTGGCCAGCACGTCCTTGCGCTTGGCCTTGACCGTCTCGCGGGCGACCACCCGCCCGCCGATGGCCGCTTGGATGGGGACGTCGAAGAGCTGGCGTGGGATGAGCTCGCGCAGCTTCTCGGTCATCCGCCGACCGTAGGTGTCGGCCTGGCTGCGGTGGACGATGGTCGAGAACGCGTCCACCGGGACGTGGTTGATGAGCAGGTCGACCCGGACGAGGTCGGCCGTGGCGTAGCCGGCCGGCTCGTAGTCCAAGCTGGCGTAGCCCTTGGTCCGGGACTTCAGCTGGTCGAAGAAGTCGACCACCACCTCGGCCAGGGGGATCCGGTAGACGAGCTCGAGGCGCTCGGGCGACAGGTACTCCATCTTGGTCATCTCGCCGCGCCGGCTCTGGCACAGGTCCATCACGGTGCCGGTGTACTCGGCCGGGGTGAGGATGGTCGCCGTCAGCATCGGCTCGTCGACGTGGTCGATCCGGCTGGCCTCGGGGAGCTCGGTCGGGTTGTCGACGTCCACCTCGGTGCCGTCGGTGAGAAAGGCCCGGTACTCGACCGACGGGCGCGGTGGCGATGAGGGAGAGGTCGAACTCGCGCTCGAGCCGCTCGCGGACGATCTCCATGTGCAAGAGGCCGAGGAACCCGCAGCGGAAGCCGAAGCCGAGGGCCCGGGAGGACTCGGGCTCGTAGGTGAAGCTGGCGTCGTTGAGCTTGAGCTTGTCCAGGGCGTCGCGCAGCTCGGGCAGCTCGTCGCCGTCGACCGGGTACAGACCGCAGAAGACCATGGGCTTGGGGTCCAGGTAGCCGGCCAACGGCTCGGCCGCCGGCGCCGACGAGTCGGTCACCGTCTCACCCGAGCGGGCCTCGCCCACGTCCTTGATGCCGGCGATCAGGTAGCCGACCTCGCCCGGGCCGAGCTCGGCGGTGGGCACCGGGTCGGGCGTGCGAACCCCGATCTCTTCGACGTCGTGCACGGCGGCCGCCTGCATGAAGCGCAACCGGGCGTCGGTCCGCAGGGTCCCCTCGACCACCCGGATGGAGCTGACTACCCCCCGGTACTGGTCGTAGGCCGAGTCGAAGATCAGGGCCCGCAGCGGTGCCCCCCGGTCGCCGACCGGGGGGGCATCCGGTCGATGACCGCGTCGAGCAACGCCCCCACCCCCTCGCCGGTCTTGGCCGAGATGCGCAGGATGCCCTCGGCCGGGAGGCCGAGCACCTGCTCGATCTCGGCCGCGCAGCGCTCGGGGTCGGCGGCCGGCAGGTCGATCTTGTTCAGGGCGGCCACGATCTCGAGGTCGTGCTCGATCGCCTGGTAGCAGTTGGCCAGGGTCTGGGCCTGGATGCCCTGCGAGGCGTCGACCAGCAGCACCGCCCCCTCGCAGGCGGCGAGCGACCGGCTCACCTCGTAGCCGAAGTCGACGTGGCCGGGGGTGTCGATGAGGTGCAGGACGTGGTCCCGCCAGACGACCCGCACGTTCTGGGCCTTGATGGTGATGCCCCGCTCGCGCTCGATGTCCATCGAGTCGAGGTACTGCTCTCGCATCAGTCGGGGGTCGACCGCCCCGGTCAGCTCCAAGATGCGGTCCGAGAGGGTCGACTTGCCGTGGTCGACGTGGCTGATGATCGAGAAGTTCCGGATGCGGTCGGTGGCCACCGGTCCGGGCGGTCGAGCGGGGGGCACGGTCCGTCGATCGTACCGGCCGGCGCGCCGGGCCCTTCGCTACGCTGGTCCGGGGCGAGCACAAGGGGGTCGAGAGGTGAGCTGGCGCCGCGCCGGATCCGGCCGGACCCTCTCGGCCGCCACGGCCGGGGCGGCCCGGGCCCCGGGCCGCCGGCGGCTGGTGGTGGCCGTGCTGGTCGGTGCGCTGGCCCTCGCCGGGTGCTCGCTCGTCTCGGGTCTGGTCCGCACGACCGACGCCCTGCAGAGTGCGGGCTACCCCGACGCCAGCGTCGGGTACCCCACCAATGGTGGCTCGGCGGTCACCGTCCAGGTCGACCGCCGCCCCGACGGCGGCACCGTCGGCGCCCAGACCGCCGGCGTTGCCAGCGTGGTCTGGCAGAACCTCCCTGGCTCCTTCACCACCCTCACCGTCGAGGTCAGGGGGCTGGGCGCGGCCACCTTCACCCACGCCGGGCTGGAGCGGAGCTTCGGCCCCCGGCCCTCGGGCCTCGACGACCAGACGGTGGCGGCCGAAGTCAGCCACCAGGGCACCTTCGTGCTCCTCGGGCTGGTCGCCGTGGTGATCCTGGTGGCGCTGGCCGTCGTGGTCCTGTGGCGCTCGGTCCGCCGGGGCCGGCGGACCCGGCGGGTCAGACGGCTCAACAACATGATGGCCAGCCTGCCCCCCGAGCTGTGGGACCTCGAGACCGAGACCGTCACTCCGACCGGGCCGGTGCCGCCGTCGCCCCCGGTGCGGCCGGCGCCCGGGCCGGGCCGTGGGGATCAGGCGGGGCCCTAGGGCTGCTATCGTGGCGGGTCGCCCCGGCGGTCGGCCCACGACCGTCCGGGACCTTCCGGGACGTCGTGGACCTTCGGGTCCGGCGAACCCCCGGGCACCCGAGCCGAGGATCCCACGTGGCCAACATCCGCAGCCAGATCAAGCGCAATCGCCAGAACGAGCGCCGCCGCGTCCGCAACAAGGGCGTCCGCTCAGAGCTGCGGACGCGGACCAAGCACGCGGTGGCCAGTGCCGAGTCCGGAGCAGACGACAACGCCGACGCGTTGCGCCTGGCCGTGCGCCGGATCGACAAGGCGGCGGCCCAAGGTGTGATCCACAAGAACCAGGCGGCGAACCGCAAGTCCCGCCTGATGCGCCGGGTGGCCGCGCTCGAGTCCGAAGGCCGCTGAGCCCGGGCGCTCAGCGGCGCCCCGCGGTCGCCCGGGGCCGGACCAGCCGGCAAAGTCGGGCGACGAGGATCTCGAGCACCAGTTCGGTCGGGAGCGCACTCTGGCCCTTCACGTCGAGGTCGGCCTCGGCAATCAGGGTGACGGCCTGGACCAGCCGCTCGCTGCCCAGCCGGCGGGACTGGGACAGCGCTTTCTTCGCCGGATAGGTGCTGCGCAGGCCGAGGAGGGCGGCGGCGTCCTCGGGTGAGCCAACGTCGGCCCCGTCGAGCTGCAACATGTTCGAGAAGTGCCGGTGCAGGATCGCCACCAGCTCGGGGCCCGCCCGCCCGCCGGCGCCCAGCATGCGGTGGAGGGCGGCCAGGGCGGCGGCCGGCTTCCCCTCGTCGACGGCGTCGGTGAGGTCCCACGGTGGCACCGAGCCGGCCTCCCCCAAGAACGGCTCGAGCTCGTCGGCGCCCACCGTGGCGCCGACGCCGTAGGCGGCGCCCAGCGTCTGGAGGATCCCGGCCAGGCGACCGAGGTCCTCGCCGAGGTGCGCGTTCAGGCGCGAGGCGGCGGCCGGGTTGAGGCGCACCGGGGACTCTTTCAACTGCTCGGCCAGCCACCGGCTCCGCTCGTCGCGGCGGGTCCCCACCCCGGCGTCGACGACCTCGCCCGCCGCGCTGACCGCCTTGGCCAGGGCCTGGGGCACCGCCCCGCCCCCGGACACGAGCACCAGCACGGTGGAGGGCAGGGGGTCCTTCACCACGTCGACCAGCCGGCCGGCATCGGCGGCGTTCAGCCGGCCGGCATCACGCACGACCACCACCCGCCGGTCGACCAGGAACGGCGGGGTCGTACAGGCGTCGACCACAGCCCCGGCGTCGAGCTCTTCGACCGAGGAACCACCGTGCTCTTCGACCACCAGGGCCGGGTCGCGCCCGGCGACCAACTGCTCCAACAGCGCCCGGGCGGCCTGGGCGACCAGGGCCGCGTCGTCCCCCTTGACCAGATAGGCCGGCGCGGCGCCGTCGCCACCGCGTCCGCTCACCGTCGGCCTCGGTTCCGGGGGCCATCGGGCCCGTTCCCGGGGGCCTCGGCCACCGCGGCCAGGGCGTCGCGCACCCGTCGGGTGCCCGCCACGTCGTGGACCCGCAGGATCCGACAGCCGAGCGAGACCCCGAGGGCCGCCGCCGCCAACGAGGCCTCACGCCGCTCGGTCAGCTCGAGGTCGAAGAGCGCGCCGAGGAACGTCTTGTTCGAGGCCGACAGCAGGACCGGGAACCCGAGGGCCACCAGGGTGGCGGACCCCCGCAAGAGGCTGAGCGACTGCTCGGCCGTCTTGCCCAGGTCGAGCCCGGCGTCGAGGATCACCCGGCGGGCCGGGATCCCCGCCGCCCGGGCCCACGCGGCCCGCTCGGCCAGGAACCCGTTGACGTCGGCCACCACGTCGTCGTAGTGGGGCTCGGGATCGCGCACCCGGGGGGCCAGGCGGATGTGGGTGGCCACCACCGACGCCCCGGCCGCGGCCGCGGCAGCGAGGTAGCCGGGGTCGGCGAACCCGCTGATGTCGTTGCCGACCACCGCGCCCGCCGAGTAGGCCGCCTCGGCGACGGACGCCCGCCAGGTGTCGACCGAGACCGCCACGTCGAAGCGGGCGCACAGGCCGGCCACGGCCGGGACCACCCGGTCGAGCTCCTCGGCCTCGGTCACCTCGGGCCCCGGTCCCGCCTTCACCCCCCCCACGTCGAGCAGGTCGGCCCCGTCGGCCACCAGCCGCTCGGCCCGCTCGAAGAGCCGGTCGAGCTCGAAGGTCTCGCCCCGGTCGTAGAACGAGTCCGGGGTCCGGTTCAAGATGCCCATGACGAGGGCCCAGTGACTCACGTCGTAGCGACGGGGGCCGAGCTCGAGGGTGGTCGCCACCCGGGCGCGGGCGCCCGGGGTTGGAGGGGGCGTCGTCGAGGGTCCGGCGGCCTGTGGGCCCGCACCCAGCGGGCCACCGCCCCCCATCAGAACAGCCGGGCGGCCAGCGCCTTGCGGTAACGGGCGGTCCGCGGGTCGTCGGGCCCCAGGGTCTCGAGCACGTCGAGGAACTCCCGGCGGGCCGCCTCGTCGTCGCCGGCGCGCTCGAGCAGCGAGTCGAGGAGGGGTCCGACGTCGCCCCCGTCGAGGTCGACGTGGCTGGCGGCCAGCCGGGCCTCGGCCGCCAGCGCCCTGGTCTCGGGGGTCTCGGGGATCTTGGCCAGCACCTCGAGCGCCTCGTCGGGCCGGTCGGTGCCGATCAACAGGCGGCCCAGGGCGACCACCGCCCCGGGGTGTCCCGGCTCGAGTTCGAGGGCCCGGCGCAGCGACACCTCGTCGCCCGCCTCCACCAAGCGGTCGGCCTCGCTCGGCTGGGGGGCCAGGCGGGCGACGAACTCGGCCACCTGGGCCTCGGGCAGGGCCCCGATGAACTCGTCGACGACCTTGCCGTCGTGCAGGGCGAAGACGGCCGGGATCGACTGGACCTGGAAGGTGGCCGAGACCCGGGGGTTCTCGTCGACGTTGACCTTGGCCAGCTCGACGGCGCCGCCGGTCCCCGCCACCACCCGCTCGAGGATCGGGCCCAGGGTCTTGCAGGGCCCGCACCACGGCGCCCACAGGTCGACCACCACGGGGACCTGGGCCGAACGGGCGATCACCGCCTCTTCGAACGTCGCGTCGGTGACGTCGGTCATGGTGTCCGACCCTATCTTGTGCCTGATCGGGTCGTGCCGGGAGCAGGTAGCGTCTCGGGGATGGGCCCCCCTGACGAGGCGACCGGCGGCGGGCCGGTCGGGATCGACCGCGAGCCGGTCACCGGATGGTTCGTCGAGCACGTGGCCGGGGTCGAGCCGCCGCTCTCGTTCTCACTCATCGCCGGGGGCCGCTCCAACCTGACCTTCCGGGTGGCGGACCGGGCGGGACGGGCCTTCGCCCTGCGCCGCCCGCCGGTGAGCCACGTCCTGCCCACGGCCCACGACATGGCCCGCGAGTACCGGGTGATCACCGCCCTCGGGCCGACCGACGTCCCGGTCCCGCAGACCTTCGGCCTGTGCGAGGACGAGACGGTGAACGGCCGGCCGTTCTACGTCATGGAGTTCGTCGACGGCCACATCCTGCGCGACGCGCCGAGCGCCGAAGCGGCCTTCAGCGAGGAGGCCCGGGCCCCGATCGGCGACCACATGGCCGAGACCCTGGCCGGCCTCCACGCCGTCGACGTCGACGGGGTCGGCCTCGGGGACCTGGGCCGGCGCGAGGGGTACATCGAGCGCCAGCTGAAGCGCTGGACCGGCCAGTACCGGGACATGCAGGTCGACGGGGTCGACCAGGGCGGCCTGGTCGAAGAGGTCGGCTCGGCGCTGGGCGAGCGGATCCCCCCACAGCTCACCACGGCCATCGTCCACGGCGACTACCGGCTCGACAACGTCGTCCTCGGCGAGGACGGCACCGTGGTCGCCATCTTGGACTGGGAGATCTGCACCCTGGGCGACCCGCTGGCCGACGTCGGGATGCTGATGGTCTACTGGGCCGGACCCGACGACGGTGCGCCGTTCTTGGGGACCGCCGCTCCCACCGCCGCGGCCGGCTTCGCCACCCGCGGCGCCGTCCTGTCCCGCTACGCCGAGGTGTCAGGCCGCGACGTGGCCGACATCGGGTTCTACATGGCCTTCGGCTACTGGAAGCTCGCCTGCATCCTCCAGGGGGTCTACGCCCGTTACGTGGCCGGGGCCGGGGCCGGGGACACCGGCAGCGTCGACGAGTTCCCCCGGACCGTGCGGCGCCTGGCCGAACTGGCGGCCACCACCCTGGCCGCCCCGAGCGCGCCGTGAGTGTCCCGTGAGCCCCGAGGGCGCGGCCGAGCTCTTCGAGGTCCTCGAGGAGCGCCCGATGCACCGCCCGGTCATGGTGGTCTGCCTGGAGGGCTGGGTGGACGCCGGTCTCGGCGCGGCGACCGCGGTGGCCACCTTGCTGGCCGACCCGCCGACCCACGAGCTGGTGGCCTTCGACGGCGACCACTTCATCGACCAGCGGGCCCGACGGCCGGTGGCGCGCATCGTGAACGGGGTGACCACCGAGCTGACCTGGCCCCGGACCCAGATCCGCCACGGCCAGGACGCCGCCGGCGCCGACATCGTCTACCTGGTGGGCCCCGAGCCCGACTTCCACTGGGGCCAGTTCGTCGACGCCGTGGTGGGCCTGGCCCTCGGCTGGGGAGTGCGCATGGTGGTCGGCCTGGGGGCCTTCCCCGCTCCTGCCCCCCACACCCGCCCGGTCAAGCTGGCCGCCACCGCCCCGCCCGCCTCGGCCGAGCTGGTGGCCCGGGTGGGCGTGGTCCAAGGCGAGCTCGAGGTCCCAGCCGGCGTCCTGGCCGCCCTCGAGCTCGGCTTCGGCGCCGTCGGCGTCGATGCCGTCAGCCTGTGGGCCCGGGTCCCCCACTACGTGGCGGCCATGCCCTTCCCCGAGGCCAGCGCGGCGCTGATCGACGGGCTCGCCGCGATGGGGGGACTCGAGCTCGACTCGACGGCCCTGCGGGCGGTGGCCGACAGCTCCCGGCGCCAGGTCGACGAGCTGGTCGCCGACAACCCCGAGCACGTCGCCATGGTGCGCAAGCTCGAGGAGAGCATCGACGCTTCAGAGGGCAACCCCCTGGGCATCGAAGAGATGCCCTCGGGCGACGAGCTGGCGGCCGAGCTCGAGAGGTTCCTCCGGGGCGAGCAGTAAGGTGCCCGTCGCCACCGACAGAGGAGCGCTCGATGAAGGTTGACGGAGGGATCGGCTACGACCCGACCGGGATCGCCCAGGCGGCCCGGGCAGCCGAGGAGACCGGCTACGACGGCGTCTGGTCGGCCGAGACCGGCCACGACCCGTTCCTCCCCCTGGCCATCGCCGCCGCGTCCACCGAGCACCTCGACCTGGGCACCGGCATCGCGGTGGCCTTCGCCCGGAACCCGATGAACCTGGCCATGATGGCCAACGACATCCACGGGCTCTCCGGGGGCCGCTTCATCCTCGGGATGGGCTCGCAGATCAAGCCCCACATCACCAAGCGCTACTCGATGCCCTGGTCGCACCCGGCCCCGCGGATGCGCGAGCTGATCCTGGCCATCCGGGCCATCTGGGAGTGCTGGGCGACCGGGGGCGCGCTCGAGTTCCGGGGCGAGTACTACACCCACACCCTGATGACGCCGTTCTTCAACCCCGGGCCCAATCCTCACGGGAACCCCAAGATCCTCCTCGCCGCCGTGGGACCGCTCATGACCGAGGTGGCCGGCGAGGCCGGCGACGGGCTGCTGGCCCACGGCTTCACCACCGAGCGCTACCTGCGCGAGGTCAGCCTCCCGGCCCTCGAGCGGGGGGCGGCAAAGGCGGGCAAGACCCGGGCCGACCTGACCGTCTCGTACCCGGGCTTCGTCGTGACCGGGACCACCGAGGCCGACATGCAAGAGGCGACCCGGGCGGTCAAGGCCCAGATCGCCTTCTACGGGTCGACCCCCGCCTACCGCGGCGTCCTCGAGCTCCACGGCTGGGGGGACCTCCACCCCGAGCTCAACACCCTGTCCAAGCGGGGCGAGTGGGTGAAGATGGGCGAGCTGATCGACGACGAGGTGCTCGACGCCTTCGCCGTCGTCGCCCCGCTCGACGAGGTCCCCGCCCGGGTGCTCGCCCGCTTCGGCGACGTGGTCGACCGGTTCAGCTTCTACGCCCCCTACCGGGTCGACCCCGAGCAGTGGCGCTCGGTCCTCGAGGGGTTCCGCACGGCCTGACCGCACGCCGCCGTCCCCCCGGCGTCAGACGACCACGTTCACCAGGCGCGGGACCTTGACCACGATGCGGCGCGGTTCGGTCCCGTCGAGGGCCTCGGCCACCCGGGGGACGCCCAGGGCCAGGGCGGTGGCCTCGGCCTCGCCGATGGAGGGCTCCACGTCCAGCTTGGCCCGGACCTTCCCGTTGACCTGGACGACCATGGTGACCCGCTCCTCGGCGGCCAGCGCCGGGTCGAAGGTGGGCCAGGACTGGGCGTGCAGCGGGTCGGCGCCGGGGTGGCGGCGCTCCCACAGCTCGGCCGTGACGTGGGGGGCCATCGGCGCCATCACCAGGACCAGGGCGTCGAAGGCCTCGTCGAGCACGTCGGCGTGCGCCGGCTCGGCCTCGCGGACGTAGCGCGACACGGTGTTGACCAGCTCCATGCAGTGGGCCACCGCGGTGTTGTAGGACCACCGGTCGATGTCGCCCGACACCTGCTGGATCATTCGGTGGGTGGCCCGGCGCACCACCATGTCCTCGGCCGAGAGCTCCCCGGCGCGGGTGTCCCGCTCGTCGGTGACCAGGCGCCACACCCGGTCCAAGAACTTCCCGCACCCCTCGATGACCTGGTCGGTCTGCTCGGTCCAGTCGAACGAGTCGGCCGGCGGGCCGACGAAGAGGTGGAACAGCCGCAGGCCGTCGGCCCCCACCGTCTCGTAGTAGCGCGAGGGGGTCACCAGGTTGCCCTTGGACTTGGACATCTTGGTCCCGTCCATCCGGATCATCCCCTGGGTGAACAATCGGTGGAACGGCTCACGTTCGAGGCCGGGGGCCAGCCCCACGTCGATCAGGGCCCGGGTGTAGAAGCGGGCGTAGAGCAGGTGCAAGATGGCGTGCTCGATGCCCCCGATGTACTGGTCGACCGGCATCCAGTGGGCGGCGGCGGCCGGGTCGAACGGCGCCCGGTCGTCGAACGGGTCGCAGAAGCGCAGGAAGTACCAGCTCGAGTCGACGAAGGTGTCCATGGTGTCGGTCTCGCGCTCGGCCGGGCCGCCGCACACCGGGCAGGTGGTCGTCTTGAAACCTTCGTGGCTGGCCAGAGGGGACCGCCCGGTGGGCGCGAACTCGACATCGTCGGGGGCGAGGACGGGCAGGCGGTCCTCGGGCACCGGGACCGCCCCGTGGCTGGGGCAGTAGACGATGGGGATCGGGCAGCCCCAGAACCGCTGCCGGGAGACCAGCCAGTCCCGCAGGCGGTAGTTGACCTTGCGGGTCCCGATCGCCTCGGACTCGAGGAATTCGATGGCCCTCGCCTTGGCGGTATCGATGTCCAGGCCGTCGAGGAAACCGCTGTTGATCTTCTCCCCCTCACCGGTGAAGGCCTCGCCGCCCGACTCGTCCCAACCCGAGGGCGGGCGGACCGTGCGGACGATCGGCAGGCCGTAGGCCTTGGCGAAGGCCCAGTCCCGCTCGTCCTCGGCGGGCACCGCCATGATCGCCCCGGTGCCGTAGCCCATGAGCACGTAGTCGGCGACGTAGACCGGAACCGGGCGGCCGGTGAACGGGTTGCGCACGCTCGATCCGGTGAAGGCCCCCCGCTTGTCCAGGGCCTTGCCCCCCTCGGCCGAGGCCATCCGCTCGATGTCGCTCTCCCCGGCGGCCCGACGCCGCAGTTCGTCGACGGCGGCGCGCTGGCCGGGGACGGTCAACTCGTCGACCAGCGGGTGCTCGGGGGCCACCACGGCGTAGGTCATCCCGAAGCTGGTGTCGGGCCGGGTGGTGAACACCCGCAGCGAGAGGGCCGGGCGCCCGTCCTGACCGTCGCGCCCCACCACGGCCAGGTCGAACTCGGCCCCCTCGGAGCGCCCGATCCAGTTGCGCTGCATGGTCTTGACCCGCTCGGGCCACTCGAGGTCGTCGAGGGCCCCCAGGAGCTCCTCGGCGTAGGCGGTGATCCTGAAGAACCACTGCTCGAGGTCGCGCTTCTCCACCAGATCGCCGGAGCGCTCGCAGGTGCCGTCGGCCAGGACCTGCTCGTTGGCCAGCACCGTCTGACAGCCCGGGCACCAATTGACCGGCGCGTTGGCCCGGTAGGCCAGGCCGGCCTCGAGCAGCCGCAGGAAGATGACCTGGTTCCAGCGGATGTACTCGGGGTCGTGGCTCCGGACTTCCCGGCGCCAGTCATAGACCGCTCCCAGCCGCATCAAGGACTCCTTGAGCTCGGCGATGCGGGCCTCGGTGAACTCCCGGGGGTGGGTGCCGGTCTTGATCGCCGCGTTCTCGGCCGGCAGGCCGAACGAGTCGAAGCCCAGCGGCGAGAGGACAGCTTTTCCCATCATGGTCTGGTGGCGAACCACCAGGTCACCGAAGGTGTAGTTCCGCACGTGGCCCTGGTGGGCGGGTCCCGAGGGGTAGGGGTACATGCACAGGGCGTAGTAGGGCGGACGCGGGTCGTCGTTGTCCACCTCGTAGGTCCCCTCGTCGAGCCAGCGCTGCTGCCACTTCCGCTCGAGGGCGTCGACGTCGTAGGCCCGGGCCATGCCGGAATGCTAAAGGCTCCGCCGACTGGGTCGAGACGTCACCCGCGGCGGGCCCCCGATTGCCCCGGGAACCGTCCCGTCACCGTTGCGACGATCTCTGCCGCCCGGCGGACTGGGGTGGCCCAAGCGGCGGTGGCCGACGCAAGCAGGCAGGGTGGGACCCTCCGCCCGACCCGCTAAACTGGCTAGTTCAGGCGGCCCCGCCTGAACGCAGTCCGCTACGGGGGCGTAGCTCAGTTGGTAGAGCGCTTGACTGGCAGTCAAGAGGTTCGTGGGTTCGAGTCCCATCGCCTCCACGTAAAGAGCCAGTTCAGAAGTCCTTTGTGCCCAGACGTGGCGCCGGCAGCGAGGCCCGTGAGAACCTATTGAGAACCAAAGCGTTCTCACGGAGGTTCCGGGCATGCCCGCCAGGCCCGAAGGCGTCTATCCCGACAGCAAGGGTCGGTGGTACTTCAAGGTCACCGTCGGACGCGACGCGCTGAGCGGACGGCGCGAGCAGATCACCCGACGGGGGTTCCGCACCGCGGCCGAAGCCGGACGGGAACGGCTCGATCTCCTGGCCAGGATCCACCGCGGCCAGTTGAAGCCCTCCAAGGTGACTCTGACCGTCGACCAGCTGCTCGACGAGTACCTCGACGGCATCGAGGCCGACGGCCGGCTCTCGCCCAAGACCTGCTTCGACTACCGCCACTACGCGGACTACTACGTCCGCCCCCATCTCGGCCACAAGCGCGTGCGCGACGTCACTCCCGAGGTCGTCGAGGCCTGGCAGCGCCAGCTGACCAAGGGGGGAGGCATCCAGTCGGGGAAGGGACTCAAGGCCAATACGGTCCGCCTGGCCCGAGCGCCGCTCTCGGGCGCCTTCAAGCTGGCCACGACCAAAGGCATCGTGGCGGTGAGCCCGCTGCTGGGCACACCCCGGCCCCAGGCACGCCGGGCGATCCCCAAGCACTGGAGCCCCGAGCAGGCCCGCCAGTTCCTGGCCCTCATGGAGGGCGACCGCACCTGGACGCTGTGGGCCTTCTTGATGGGCTCGGGCCTGCGGATCGGCGAGCTGGTCCCGCTGCGGTGGTCCAACGTGGACCTGCGGGAACATGTCGTCCGGGTAGTCGACTTCGTCTCCACCCTCGACCACGAGATCGTGACCTCTACGGGCAAGAGCCGCGACGCCGTGCGCACGATCGACCTGGACGAGTACCTCGAAGATGTCCTGCGGCGCCACAAGAAGCTCCAGGCCAAAGAACGGGCTGGGTCGGCGGACTTCGAAGCGAGCGATTTCGTCTTCACCAAGCCCGACGGTGGCCCCTACCACCCCCAGTGGGTGTCCCGGCTGCTGGCCACCTACACCAAGGAGCTGGGTCTGCCCAGGCTGACCGCCCACGGCCTGCGCCACACGAGCGCCACGCTGATGCTGGCCAGCGGCGTCCCCCCCAAGGTCGCCGCCGAGCGCCTCGGGCACGCCGACGCCTCGCTGTTCATGAACGTCTACAGCCACGTGACCCAGACGATGCAACGCGAGGCGGCCACCAAGATCGGCGCTGCTCTGTTTGCCCCTGAGACGAGTCCAGCCTGATCCTCCCATGGGCCACCGACGCCCATGCGTACCGTTCACGCCCCGTCATTTGTGGGGATGCGGGCCTGCTCGAGCCATTCGGCAATCTCAGCGGGGTCGAAGCGGATGAGGTGGCCCCATTTGATGAATGGCACACGCCTCTCGGCCACCAGGCGCCGGATGTGGCGTGGGGTCACCCCCAGGCGCTCGGCCAGGGCCGTGATGTCCATGAGGTGCGGGACGGCCCGGGCGGCAAGATCGCTGCCTGGGGGGTTCAACGCCCGATCGGCCGAACCGTTCGGGTCGGTACTGGTCTCTGACACGATTGGTGCCAAACGCTGGCCGCCGGATGCCTTGACGGTCTCGGCTGTCAGCTCGAATAGGGTCGGTTCTCCCGGTCTATGGGTCTTCATGGCGACTCCCCTGGGGACTGGCCAACTTCGGACATCGCTTCCTCTAGGAAACGGTCGCGATCTCGATGATTCGGTGGGAGGAGTTCCCGCCCGCAACTTGGATCGACCAAGCCGTCGTTGTTGGAACCATTCCTAAAGGGATTCCAAGACCAGCTCAGGGGTGGTGGCTCTTCCGACGAGCCCAGGCCCGGGGAGCTCTCGGCCAGCTCCGCGATGCCGGACAGCTCCGAACGGTCGATCCCGAGCTCCAGAGGACGCCAGAGCCGCTAGGGGTACCCCCCAGGCCGTCAGAAGGGTCCCAGGGCCGGGGATCTCAGCCAGGGCGGCACTGTGGCCACCGTGTGGAGGCCCCAGTTGTCCCGAGAGGAGATTGCAGCCGTTCAGCGCCCCGCGCCACGTAGGGCCCGGCCCGCCCGCGTCAGTAAGTCCACCCAACGACAGGCAATCTCGACCGGGTCCGCAACTCCGGCCCGATCCTGCCGGACCCGCGGTGCAAGATGCCCGCGCCTGGCCCCAGACCCCTCTCGAAAGTGCCAGCGCAGCGGCCCATCCCCAAGATGGGGGTGATTGCACGGCGGTTAGGTTGTCGTCGCCCGCGACGACAACGCAAGACGTTTCAGGGAACTGAAACACTTTCTTGCTCCCACGCTCCGCCCCCTGGCGGAGCCGGATTTTCCCAGCCCACCGGGGTCACCAAGTCCACTTAGCTAGCTAAGTGCCTATCTTGCTCCGCCTGCTCCGCCCCCGGCGGAGCCGGATTTTTGGTGCAGCTCGCTCAGCCACCGGCCACGAAGGCCACGACCACGTAGGCGGCGTGGCGGTCGAAGTTCTCCCGGCGCCGGTCGTAGATTGTGGTGGTCCTCGGATCGGCATGGCGGGCGGCGATCTGGACGTCTCGGAGCGGGACGCCGGCGTCGAGGGCCGCCATGATGAAGGCCGAGCGCAGCATGTGGGGGTGGACGAACCCCAGGCCGGCCCGCTTCCCGATGGACTTCACCCAGCGGTGGGCGGTGCGGCGGTCGAGGCGCTCGCCGTCCCGGCGGAGGATGATCGGGCCCTCATGGCGCTCCTCGATGGCCCGGTCGATGGTCCGGGCCGCCCGGGGCACGAGCGTCCTTCCGGCCGTTCGCCCCATCGGTACTGCGCGAGGACGTGGCCGACTGGTTCGACCTGGATTGCGACAGCCCGTATATGCTCCTGGTGGCGGACGTGGTCGAGTCCGCCGCCGCCGGCAGATGACCGCCGAGGAGCAGCAACTCTTCGGGATCGAGAAGCTGAAGGTTCCCCGCTCGGAGATCCCCGCCGTCACCCACGTGGACTATTCGGCTCGCATCCAGACGGTGCATTGGGAGACCAACGCCCGCTACCATGCCCTGATTTCGGCGTTCAAGGAGCGCACCGGTTGCCCCGTGATTGTGAACACCAGCTTTAACGTGCGGGGCGAGCCCATCGTGTGCACGCCGGAAGACGCTTACCGCTGCTTTATGGGAACGGAAATCGAAGCCTCGCCCATCGGCAATTGCTTCCTGCTGAAAGAAATGCAGGACCCCGGCGGCAAACAAGACTACGTCCACGCCTTCGCGCCGGACTAGCGCCATCTGCGGACGTCGGCATGCGGCAACAGGCTCCGCACTTCCCAAAGCTTCGCAAGTCAGGCGGTTCTTTTGCACCGGAGCCTGCTCGGGTCGGCCGTATCTCGGCGCATTTACAAGGTATTGGGCGGATTGGCCCAGGTCGTGCGAGAGCCTAAGGACGTCTAGAGCCGGGAAGGGAAGGTCTGGCCGCCATGAACGCCGTCGAACGCATCGTCCGCCACGCCCGCATCACGCGGCAGAATTACCAGAACCTGCCCAGCCCGCCATTTCTGATCCTGTTCATCAACTCCATCTGCAATCAGAAGTGCGAGCACTGCTTCTACTGGCGCAACCTGAACCGCCGCGACGATCTCAGCAAGGAAGAGATTTTCGCGCTTTCGCGTTCGCTGGGGCGCATCGAAAACCTGAACCTGTCCGGCGGCGAGCCGTTCCTGCGGCCCGAATTCGGCGAGATCTGCCGCCAGTTCATCCGCCAGAACAAGGTGCGCCAGATCTACGTTCCCACCAACGGCTATTTCGCCGACCGCACCGTCAAACAGATTACCGAGACCCTCAAAGAGCCGGACCTGGATCTGTTCGTGGCGGAGATTTCGCTCGACGGGCTGGGCGAATTCCACAACAAATTCCGGGGCTCGCCGGGCGCGTTCGACAAGGCCATGGCCGACCTACGATGCGCTGGCGCAATTGCAGGAGAGCGATCCGCGGCTGCGCATTCATTCCATCTCCACCGCGACCGACGTCAACATGGACGAGATCCGGCGGCTGACGGCATACCTGCTCGAGCGCTGCCCGCGCATGGACCACCACAACCTGGCGATGATCCGCGGCGACCCGAGCTTGACCGGCTGATGGTCTATGGACGGGAGGGAGGACTTTCGATCTATGAATTGCTTGGCATGGCCGAACCCGGCGCCGAGACACCGGGCTGGGTCACCCTATATAAATCGGGCCTTGCAGCGTATCGCGCGCGGAATTTCGTCGGCGCCAGGATCTTCTTTCAGCAGCTTTTGGCTGCTCGGGCCTCGGATCAGCCCGCGCGAATGATGCTCCAACGGTGCACAGAGTTTCTCCAATCGCCGCCAGGAGAGGACTGGGAAGGGACGAGCGCGATGAAGGCCAAGTAGATCACATTGGAACCGTCTGTATTCGCGCGCTGACCGACGCTGTTCTGCCGCGAGCAAATCGAAAAACGGTCATATAACCGACGAACCCCATCACGCAATTGTGACGTCGGCACTCAACACAACATCACGCATATAACAGCCCTGCCAGATTTGCTATAAGTCTGAACATCGCCGGATTCTTCGATGTGCGGAAGGCCCGGCTCAAGTGTCGGTTTCTCAAATTGCGACGCCGTTTCCGGAAAGGATCGCCGATGAATTTAAAAAGCGCCATCTCTCCCGCGGCAATCGCCGGCTCGTTCGCGGCCGCCCTTGCCATGATCGCCGCGCCGGCAGTCGCCGGGCCGAAGCCACCGCAGCCCACTATGGAAAAATGCTTTGGCATCGCCATGAAGGGCGACAATGATTGCGCGGCCGGCGCCGGCACCACCTGCGCCGGCACGGCGACGGCCGATTACCAAGGCGACGCCTGGAAGTACGTGCCGAAGGGAACTTGCACAACCATACAAACGCCCAAGGGCAAGGGTTCACTCGAGCCGATCAAGTCTTGATTTTCCAAAGACGCGGCGCCACCCGCTTGCGCCATTTATTCCTCCGGCCGCATGGGTTGGAACGTACCTATGTCCAACATTTCAAATCTACCCGCGCGCGCTGGCGTCGGTTTCAAGCCCGAGCATTTCCGCGACATCCTCGCGTCCGTGCAACCGATCGGGTTCTTCGAGGTGCACGCGGAGAATTATATGGGTGCCGGAGGACCCCCGCATGCGCAGCTTGGTGCGTTACGCGAGCGCTATGCATTGTCGGTGCATGGCGTCGGACTGTCGATTGGCTCGATGCAGCCGCTCGATAGCGACCACCTCGCGCGACTTAAAGTGCTGTGCAATCGTTACAAGCCGGAGAGCTTCTCGGAGCATCTCGCCTGGTCGTCACATGCCGGCGTCTACTTCAACGATCTCCTGCCGCTGCCTTATACCCAACAGACGCTGGCGCGAGTCGCCGAGCACATCGACGAGGTGCAGACGACGCTCGGGCGCACCATGTTGCTCGAAAATCCGTCCAACTACATTAGCATTGCCGAAAGCACGATCCCTGAGGTCGATTTCCTGACCGAAGTAGCGAAGAGGACCGAATGCGGGTTGTTGCTCGACGTCAACAACGTCTTTGTGTCGGCGAAGAACCACGGTACGGATCCCCAGTCATATTTGGAGGCGTTTCCGCTAGATCGGGTCAGGGAAGTCCACCTAGCCGGGCATGACGAGGAACTGGACGATGCCGGCGGGCCGCTATTGATCGACGCCCACGCATCAACGGTCGTCGATGCGGTCTGGACGCTCTATGCGCATCTCATCGCCCGCACCGGCCCGATTCCGACTTTGATCGAGTGGGACAACAACCTCCCCGATTGGCCGACGCTGCGCGCGCAAGCAATCGCGGCGCAGAATATTCTTGCTGACGCCGCGCACTCGTCGGCAGCATGAGAGGGGCAATGCCCGCACCGTTTGAGGCATTGTTCGCGGCGGCGCTGCTCGACCCCAAGCAGGCGATTCCGCAGGGTATCACCGCGCCTAATGCGGCCGTTCCAACGCGGCGCTTTGCCGTCCACCGCAATAACGTGGTGGCGGGCTCGGTGAAAGCGCTCCAGACCCGGTTTCCGGCAGTGGAGAAAATCGTAGGCGACGAATTCTTCGCCGCAATGGCGCGTGCCTTCGTGGTGGAGCAGCCGCCACGCACTCCACTGCTCGCAACCTACGGAGACGAATTTGCCGCCTTCATTGCTGCGTTTGAGCCGGCGCGTGAGATTGCCTACCTTGCAGACGTGGCGCGACTCGAGGCGGCGCGCACACGGGCCTACCATGCGGCTGACGCCACACCGCTCGACGCCGGCCAATTCGCGGCACTCGATCCTTGCGCTATCGGCAGCATACGCTTTGGTTTACATCCCTCGACCGAGATCGTTCGTTCGCCTCATCCGATCGTGACGATCTGGGCGATGAACTCCTGCGGTCAACAGCTTGCACCCCTTGAGAACTGGTACGGCGAGGACGCCCTTGTGGTCCGCCCGTATCTCGACGTGGAAGTCCGCGTGCTGCCGCCGGGTGGCGCGGCATTCCTGCTCGCGCTGGACGAGGGCTGGCCGCTCGGCGAAGCGATCGGGGTCGCGCTTGCCGACGATCCGGAATTCGATCTCACCCTCAATTTTGCGGGGCTCATCGGCTCGGGCCTTGTGCGGGACATAGTCCTTCGCTAGCAGAACAGACATTTCGACTACAGCTCAGATCATCGAGACGAGCTTGCGCTGGGCTCAAGACGGCTTCAGCTTTCGGGCGATTGGACTGCCGAGCGAGGGGGCTCAAGCATACCCTTTGGGCCACCAGATGATGTCGCCATATTTCGGAACCAGGCGTTCCGGATTCAACTTGCCCTGGCTCGCACGCCACTCATCACGCGCTTGGGCCACATCTGGGCGATCCTGCTCAGCAGCTCGCTCTCGACTTTTTTTGAGCAGGAGTTTGAGAAACTTGAGCCTGTTCCACAGGCGCCCAATGCTGACGTTGACCTTTGCGCTCGGCGAGTAACCAAGCCTGCAGTTCGGCGGGCGTGATGTCGGGTTCGGCCGCAACGCGTGCACGAGGGGCATCATCGTGCGGCGCCAGCTTCGGTTTGGGACCGCCGCCGGATGGGCGCTCATACGCTCACGTAAGTCCTGAGAATATGGCTTGCCCATCAGGGAGATGACTCTTTGGAAACAGGGGGCGTCCGATGTTCCCGTTTCTTGCCCGGCTTCGGATCATTTTTGGATCTGCCAACGATTGGGCAACTGGTTTCCTTCGTGGAATGGAGTTTCATAAGGAGCAATGGGCTACGCTCTTGGGCGACGAAGGGAATGGCGGGTGGCTTGTTCAGATATTTGCGCTTGCGACCGAACACAGCCCCGATCCTGAAATGCGTCCGTACAAGGAGCCAGTGAGCGCGGAGCTGCGCGAGAAATTGATCGTCCGTGCTGCTGCAGGGGTGACAGGAATTTACCGTTACTTCGAAACACAGCGATTGGTTGAAAAGCATCTGTTTGGCAATACCGCAACGGTTCACCGCGTTACGCCGAAGATTGGGCGCAACGATCCGTGTCCATGCGGCTCAGGCAAGAAATTCAAGCAATGCTGTGGTAGAACCACGCTGCATTAAACCTCTTCGATCCATCCAGCCTTGATGCGGGCATGCAAAATTATAGCGTCACATTCACTACGCGAGACCCTGAAATGACCGAGGATGCCTTCGCGGTTAGTGACATTTCCCGACTTGTCCTCGATCCAGCCGTGGAGATCATCAGTAGCACAGCCCGCAAGATCTTCGATTGATTTGATGCCTTGTTCGCCGAATGCTACGAGCATCAGCGTGGTGATGCCCGGAATATCTTTGAGTTCATCTGCCACCCCAAGCTCTCGGCGCATCGCTTCAAAAACAAACTCGGTGTCCTCTGCCGAGCGATGCGCGGGATCGGTTTCGAGCGGGGCGGGCATGCTCACTAAAACGCGCTTGGCTTCCCAAAGCCGCCAATGGGTCGGCTTAAGTGGCATGGGACGGTTGGCAGTCACGTCACGCCAGCCTGACCCGTCGTGTCGGCAGGGGAATACCAATGCATGAAATTCCCCACCATCGTAGATACTTAGCTCCAGGTCGGTATCCGCTGGCGTTGTGGCAATCGGCTTCCAGTCTGATGCCGTTCTCATTGGAGAATTGTGGATATAGACTCCCCAACTCGTATTGATCTGCCTCAAGGGTCAGCGGGGGCGTTGCGGCTTTCGGAGGCTTTTTTGGAGCGGTCTGTCATCCGGCAAAACATTGAGCACTATCGGGAAATGCTCAAAATCAGCACCGATCTGGAGCGGCGTGGGGTGTTCGAGAAATTGCTTCTCGACCAAGAAGCTAAAGCTCAAGCAATACGACAAAGATCACACAGCGAAATAACCGTATCAGCGGTCTGCAATTCGAATTAAACCCAGCATTTTCCTTCTTGCGGTTTCGCGAACAAAAAGACGCTCTCGGATTGGCACCCGAAAGCGTGCATGCTGCCCCCCTTTTCAGTGAAGCGCGTGGCAAATGTTCCCCGTGCTGAATTGCATAGCGCCGCTTTCGTGTGTGGATTAGAATATTATTTGGTCAACGCGTAATACTGTCGCGGGTAGTCGCGGGTAGCAAATGGGTGAACAGGTTTTTCGCGCACTGACGATTGCGATGCTCATGTTGAGCTTGGTCGTGAGCAGTGATGTTATCTTTGCGGGTCCACTCGAAGACGGAGAAGCAGCTTATAACCACGGTGATTACGCTGCTCCGCTGCGGCTAATTGGTCCTTTAGCTGAACAAGGCGATGCGGCTGCTCAGCTCCATCTTGGTCAGATGTACGCCCGAGGAGAAGGGGTTATTCAGGATTTTAAAGAAGCAATGAAATGGTACCGATTAGCTGCGCTGCAGGGGGGGGGCGGTAGCGCAGTTCAATCTCGGTCTGATGTATGACCAAGGGAACGGAGTTTCTCAGGATTTCCAAGAAGAGATGAAATGGCTTCGGTAAGCTGCGCTGCAGGGAGATGCTGACGGCTCTGCAAACCGGGCTCAGTCGCATATCGAACCGGCTTCCGGCATGCCGAAACGGAATTCGAAAGAGGCGAGCAGAGACTGGCGCCGAAAAACCACCGATCCACGACCGAAAGTCTGGAAATTGCCGATCAGAGACGCGGGCTGGACGGCAAGAAGGTGCTCGGCGTTTAATTTCTCGATCCCTATTGTGCTCTACGTCCAGCACCCCATGTGAGTATGCAAAGGCAAGCAGTGGCTTGTCCGAGAGCTGCCCGTAAATCGGGGACATACCGAAGTCTCCGTTCTCTCAAGGTGGCAGCGCAGGTGCCGTCGGCAGGCACAATAACACAACACTCCAAGTAGAGTTGCGTTCGGCGCCGGTGCTGATAGCACCGGCGCCGGTGCGTGCGCACGCTGCTTGCGGCGCGCGTCCGTTTCGACATCCGACCCGCGTTGAAGGCGGCGGGAGAACCCCGAGTATGCGCTTGCCCGACGCGCTGCAACGCGTGGGCGCATGAGAGAGATGCCTCGTGCCTTACCGATACAGTCTCGAAGATCTGCTGGTTCTCATGCACGGGCATGCTCCAGCGAAGGTTGATGCGGTCTCACTTCATCGTCGGCGCGTTGAGCATGGCCGTCTGTCAGTGGGACTCAAAATCCACTGCCTCGGCGACGGAAGTCAGTTCTCTACTCTGGTGGAGGGTCTTGGAGGAGCGCGAAAAATTCTCGACGTCAACTACTACAAACACTCCCGTGCCTCGCTGTGTCTTGTGCTGCCTCCGGTGGGCAATGCTCGTTCGGCGATGTTCCTTCTTGAGTGTATCGAGCACTTTATTGGATCTGCACTTTTCAGTAACCCGGAAATCCAGATCCAGGTATGCTCTCCAGGGAGACTCGATGCTCGTCGTTCGGCATTGTTGGCGATAGGGTTCTACTTGGGGTCGGACACGCTGCGGCGCTACATTCTGGGAGATCTCGCAACATCCTTTGCGAAAAACCCATACTACCCACGCGGGAGACGCTTGGTACTCTATGACGCAGAGGGTGACTTCGACCGAAATTTTGATTGGTGGAAGGGATCTGGCAAGCATCGTCTCGTCGAGCCCCAACTGCCGTTTGATAACGGTCGCAGCGATCTGCTCACAGGCAGTGGTAGTAGGTTGGACATCCAGAACATCAACCTTCTCGCCACTCTTCTCGTCCATGCTCAGTACCAGGGTTACTGGAATCAGCTCGGCATGCAGTTCCAGGAGGAGATGGAAACATTGTTGGAGCGGCATATACTCAACGGTCTCGTCGATGCTCCGTGGGTCCGGACAGATGATCCAGAGAGCGACGACGACGACAGGTTCTTTGCCGCTCTCCAAGAGCTTGTTGCGTACGCTTTTGAAGAGACCGTTCGTATCAAGAAGAAGAAAAGTCACCTCTTTCAGGGCTGGCGCGAGATACCAGCCAGGTCATCTCGCGGAATTCTGCAGGAAGTGCAGTCTTTGCTTGAGAAGTACCGCAGTGAGTTAGTCAGGCAATCCCGCCTGCTCGATCAAGAAGGTCGCACGTGATTCGTGCTCATCAACCCGGCTCGGAACCCATCGACATTCCGGAGACGATCCCCAACCCGGTTGTGGTACCCAAGCCAGTACCCGCTCCGACGGAACCAGCTCCCAAGGAGCCAGTTCGGATTCCGGAGAAGGTTCCTCAAAATGT